>CBDBQH010000001.1:0-821201 GCA_965208975.1 Candidatus Poriferihabitaceae bacterium
GCATATTCTACTACCCGCAGCATGAGTCCAATACATTATGGATGGAATGAACTGCATGTGGTTTATTTAAGTAAGGAGATGAAACCTGAAGGATTCTGGATTATTGGAGACCGCAATCGCAATATTGTTAGCAAAAATACTCCCTTGAAAGGGAAGAAGTGTCCCGACCCTGCAAGTCAACAAGCCAAGGGTTCGGGATGTATTCCATTTGGTGAGAACCGGATAAATGATTTACGAAAGGTCTTGAACACTATTGCTGATATGGAAGATGTCTATCTGGCCGAGGACCCTTGAGCGCGTCCGAAGCGGCGAGGAAACCACCTACACCCTTTCCGAAGTAGAACAGGAACTGGGTCTGGAAGATTGAACCTACTGGATTGAAGCCTTGATACAAACAGCCGGGCAAGAGACCCAGGGGCAGATCATCGAGGAGCGCGGCGAGGTTGAGCAACCGCCACCGGCCAGCAATCAACCAGCGACCGGGCCGGGTAAGAGCCTGGAGCAGGTAAAGGCAGAAATGGAGCGGGACGGCTTGATTGTCCAGTAGCGCCAAGCCGGGTATATTCCCGGTTCGACCAATAACCGGGATTCAACAATGAAATTGAAAATACTGGCGGTTCTGGCATTGCTGATCATGCCACTGGCCGGGATCGCGGAAGTAATCAAACAACCGGACGGCACGGTTATAGAAGGACGAACTATAAACATCCCAGACGGCTATAAGGTATTTCACGGGAAAACAGTAATCTGGTTCCCGGGCGGTGTGGTTAGTAAAGGCATGATGGTATACGGCGAGAAACACGGGCACTGGACACAGACAGACCCAAACGGCAAGCTACACGGGCAAGCGGTGATCGAGTCCCCGGACGGTACGGTTGAGACATTCCAGTATGTAAACGGCGTAGAGCAGAACTGATAGCGAGTTTTCCTGAAGGCAATCCGCGGTAGTGTTTCTCCATTGCCCGATTGGTTGGCGAATCTATAAACACTATTATAAAAACATAAGTGAGTTTCTATTAAGCCATATAAGGCATCAAACATACAGCATGACTAACATCTGAATCATGGAAACACTATCGAATAATTATCCGGGTTGCCCATGCCGGGATATCCGACAGACAAGACCGGGAAACTTGACCAGCGCGTGACCAGACTGGAATCCAGTCTGTCAACGAATTACTGAACATTTACAATTCCCGTGAAAACGGGAATCCACAGCCGACATCCGCATACGAAAATGAAACGGGCGACCACAGAGGGTCGCCCCTACGCATCATGACTCGCAACCGTCATCGTAGGGGACGGTCACTGTGCCGTCCCGCAACCGGACAGTTTGTGTGCTACAGAGCCGGACAATTCATTTGCTATCTACAATAGCTTTTTGGTGATGTCATTGAAGCGGATCAAGTCCCCCTTTGCTTCTTTGAGTAGTTGTTTCCAGCTATCAGGTGGATACCCATTGTTGAGCATTTTCCGAAAGACGCGATAGGCATCAGTTTTACTGCCGTACGCTCTTTTGTTTTTTTCATCGTTGACCCAGACAAATACGATAATTTTCGCGGCTGAGTCAAACCGGAAAAACAAACGATATTGCTGAAAGAATCTGGCGCGAAACCAATGTTTGTGATTATCACCCAAAGTCAAGCCTTGTCGATACTCAGAACTGGCTGGATCATTGGGAATGACATCAAAAGCCAGCTTGGCAATTGCAGCCAGTCGTTTAGTTGCATTCTTTCCAATGTAATTGATTGGGTCCCTTCTTTTTAGTTCTTCCACTTTTTCGATGAGCGTACTGATTTCATCAAGAAATAATGGATGAGCGAAAATCGTCCAGCCGTTGATCACGATATTGGTGTTTTTCGACAAAACTATTCATCCATGTCATTAAGATGGGCATCCAGGTCAATTTCAATATCGCCGACCAGGTTTTGAATGCGAGATACTAATTCTGGTGTCACTGCCTCCAGGCGCTGTGGGTTTTGCTGAATGTCGTTCGTCAAAAACGTTAAAAACTCACCTAAAGCAGGATCGGTTTCATTTTGGTCCGCGCGAGATAGTAGTACATTGCCATCAGACTGGATTGTATAGCGAATTTTTTCGCGCTTGCTGAGACGTAAGGCTTTGCGCACAGCATCGGGTACTGTGGTTTGGTAGCGGTCAGTCAGAGTAGATTCGCTTACTAATAGTGTATTTGCCATGGTTATAATCTCCAGCATGGTAAAGTTGGTTCGCACTTGACAAGGTAATGCAAGCGCATTACCTTGTCAAGTGAAGATCGGGTCGTGTCAGCGCAATTCTAAAATGTCCCCTTTTTTATTAGGGGGGATTGATGGACAAGGGGGTCATCATGGTTATATTCCGATTCGAACAATAATCGAGCATTCAACAATGAAATTGAAAATACTGGCGGTTCTGGCATTGCTGATCATGCCACTGGCCGGGATCGCGGAAGTAATCAAACAACCGGACGGCACGGTTGAGACATTCCAGTATGTAAACGGCGTAGAGCAGAACTGATAGCGAGTTTTCCTGAAGGCAATCCGCGGTAGTGTTTCTCCATTGCCCGATTGGTTGGCGAATCTATAAACACTATCATAAAAAATAAGTGAGTTTCTATTAAGCCATATAAGGAATCAAACATACAGCATGTCTAACATCTGAATCATGGAAACACTATCGAATAATTATCCGGGTTGCTCATGCCAGGACATCCGACAGACAAGACCGGGGAACTTGACCAGCGCGTGACCAGACTGGAATCCAGTCTGTCAACGAATTACTGAACATTTACAATTCTCGTGAAAACGGGAATCCACAGCCGACATCCGCATACGAAAATGAAACGGGCGACCACAGAGGGTCGCCCTACGCATCATGACTCGCAACCGTCATCGTAGGGGACGGTCACTGTGCCGTCCCGCAACCGGACAGTTTATGTGCTACAGAACCGGACAACTCATTTGCTCGCTACAAGCGCATCTGGGATTACTTGCGGCGAAAAAGATTATCGGATATGAATGTCGGAGTAATTGATATAGGGAGCCCGGAAAAAGGCAACATCGGGTGGGCGGTCGACGGAACTATGACAAAAACCGGGAATGATCTGGATGAAGGTATACGGGTATTCGCAGACGCTCTTAAGGATGCCCCTCTGGCACCCGGGTTCGAGGCACCCATGTTCGTGCCCATGCGAGATAAGGCAGTTTGCCTGACAAAAGGGCGAAATGGAGAAGGCAACAAAGCGTTTTCAGCTGGGGCTGGCGCGACAGTCCTTGTCACATCCACAGTAGTGGTGCCTTATGTGCTCCGTGGTTTACGAAAAGCCGTCCCGGACGCGATCGCTACCGTGAAGTGGCAGGGCTGGCCGCATGACGGAACCATGTCGCGCCAATTACTACTCTTTGAAGCGTTTGTCAGTGGGGGACAGCCGCATATTGATGCCGCCAAGTCAGCAGCCCAAGAGTTGAACAAGAGACTTAAAACCGGGAATCCAATCAAGTCGGATGTGGCGGTGGGTGATGTGGATGAAAGTTTCAACATTCTCGGGGCTATGATGATACGTACTGGCTGGGCAAAGTGCACAGATGTGCTCAAGCAGCCGTGTCTGGTGGTAAAACCTTCACCACAAAAAGAAACACTCCGTTCATAAAATTCTGTTAGGAGACGAGGGGTGACCGGAAAGGATAAGAGCATGGAGCAGGTAAAGGCAGAAATGGAGCGGGACGGCTTGATTGTCCAGTAGCGCCAAGCCGGGTATATTCCCGGTTCGACCAATAACCGGGATTCAACAATGAAATTGAAAATACTGGCGGTTCTGGCATTGCTGATCATGCCACTGGCCGGGATCGCGGAAGTAATCAAATTACCGGACGGTACGGTTATAGAAGGCCGAACTATAAACACCCCAGACGGCTATAAGGTATTTCACGGGAAAACAGTAATCTGGTTCCCGGGCGGTGTGGTTAGTAAAGGCATGATGGTATACGGCGAGAAACACGGGCACTGGACACAGACAGACCCGGACGGTGCGGTTGCGAAAATCCCGTATGTAGACGGCAAGGAACACGGGCCAGAGGTGTGGCAATTCTCGGACGGTAGGGTTAAGACAATCCCGTATGTAGACGGCAAACCACACGGGCCAGAGGTGACGGAGTACCCGGACGGTAGGGTTGAGACAACCCCGTATGTAGACGGCAAGATACACGGGCAAGCGGTGATCACAACCCCGGAAAGCGGGGGAAGACCCGGCGATGGCAGTGTTGAAAAAGGCGCGTATGCGAACGGCGAGCGGCACGGGCAATGGACAAAGACATACACGGACGGCAGGGTTACGGAAAGCCAATATGTGAACGGTAAACTACACGGGCAATGGTTAATAACCTGGCCAGGCAACAAGGTTGTTGAGAAAGGCGAGTATGTGAACAATGAGCGACACGGGCAATGGATATTCAGATACTTGGGCATGGTTGAGGAAAGCCAGTATGTGAACGGCCAGATGCACGGGCAAGTGGTGAAAAAATGGCCGGACGGTAGGGTTGATACAACCGACTACGTAGACGGCCAGAAACATGGGCAAGATGTGACGGAGTACCCGGACGGCAAGGTTGTGACAACCCCGTATGTAGACGGTGAGAAACACGGGCAAGCGGTGGCCAAATGGCCGTCCGGTACGGTTGAGACAACCCCGTATGTAGACGACCAGATACACGGGCAAGAGGTGACGGAGTTCCCGGACGGCAAGGTTGCGACAATTCAGTATGTGAACGGTAAACTACACGGGCAAACGGTGTTCGAGTCCCCGGACGGCCAGGTTGAGACAATCGAGTATGTAAACGGCGTAGAGCAGAACTGATAGCGGGTTTTCCTGAAGGCAAAATTAGATAGTTTTTATTTTAATATCTTTCTCTTTGATAACATGTACTACCATTGAATTGAAACCGCGAAGGCAGCAAAGCGACCGGTTGAGTTGTTGCTACATACAGGTGTTGATGGTGCCTGCGGTTACTCTGTCGTTCCCGTGAAAACGGGAATCCACAGCCGATATCTACATACGAAAATGAAACGGGCGACCACAGAGGGTCGCCCCTACGCATCATGACTCGCCGCACCCTTCATCGTAGGGGACGGTCACTGTGCCGTCCCGCAACCGGACAGTTTGTGTGCTACAGAGCCGGACAACTCATTTGCTCTTGATATTATTGTAGTTCCAAATGCAATGTGCGACCCACTGCTCTCGCTGCACGCGCCAGGGTAGCCAGGGTCACATTGTCCTTTTCCGGGTCAAGCAGTCGGTCGAGTTGTGATCGGCTGGTATCCAGACGCCGGGCCATTTCGATCTTGGTTATATTTCTCCGTTTCATTTCGGTGGCCAGTTGATAAGCAAGTACGCGCTTGATGGCTCGTTCGGTAGTTTCCTCAAGTGTGCCTTGCTCTTTAAGGAAGTCCTCGAAAAGCTGGCCAGCTTTTCCTCTCTCAATGTCTTCGCTCATATCAAACCTCTCATTCGTCTCACGGCAATGATAATTTCTCTATCCTGCACCGCCTGGCTTTTCTTGATGAATCCCTGCAACAAGACCATGTTACCCTTATGGGCGCAAAAGAACACGCGGGCGATACGACCACTATTCAGGTTGCTCCTGATCTCCCAAAGCCCATTATGGCCTTTGATAGACCGGCAAAGTGGCATGCCAACCAGCCCAGCCGAATTCTGCTGTCCTGATATCGTCCCCGATGATTTTGCGGTCTTCGGCTGACAGAGACAATAGCCAATCCCGGACTGGTTGGTTCCCGGCATCGGTCTCAAAGAACTTTGCCTGGAATTGTTTCATCATCGTCACGAGCTAAATGTACCAAAAAAGGTACAAAACAGCAAACGTAACGCGAATTGTGTCAGCGCGAATTGACTGCAAAGAGCAAATTCTCTTCAGATGGATTAGATCGGATTTTCTGATGGAAAATAGCGATAGTATTTTTTGTCATGATAATCTATTATGTCAAGGGCAGGCTCTGATCGGGGCCGGGGCAAGCCCTACGCATCATGACTCGCATCCCTTCATCGTAGGGGACGGTCACTGTGCCGTCCCGCAACCGGACAGTTTATGTGCTACTCAACCGGACAACTCATTTGCTCGCTACAAGGACGAATCAAGGTATCATAATAGCGGACAATTCATTTGCTATAAAACCGGACAAGTCTATTTGCTCTTAACAGGTGTTATGGAATCTCGACAAAGACCTGATATTATTTTCCAACCTGGGCCTGAAAGATTGAGCTCACCCGTGACTCCTAAAAGAAACATTCGTTTCATAAGATATTGACAAGGAAACGATCGTTTCTTAAACTTCGGGATTAAGAAACGAGCGCTTCACAGCCATGATTCGCCAGACCGGCCAATACCGCATTACCAGTGTCTCCGGGGAGGAGGTTCGCGCCTTTGTGCCCTATCCGTTGCCCCCGTCCGATCCGCCATTGGCGCTGGATGGCCCGACCATGGAACAGCTGGCGAGCGCACAGACCGAACTGGCTCGTCTTGCCGTGGCGGGTTCGATTGTACCGAGCCTGAACTGGTTCCTCTTCGGCTTTGTTCGCAAGGAGGCGGTGATCACATCGCAGATCGAAGGAACCCAGGCTACGTTGCAGGATGTTCTTACTTTCGAGGCCACGGATAAAAGTGACCGCCCGGATGATGTCGAGGAGGTCTGCAATTATGTGGGCGCTCTCATGTACGCGCAGGAACAACTCGCCCGCCCGAAGGGTCTGCCCCTGAGCATCCGCCTGCTGTGCAACGCGCATCGCATCCTGATGGACGGTGTTCGCGGCATGAACAAGATGCCTGGTGAGATCCGCCGTTCACAGAACTGGATTGGTGGCAGTCGGCCCGGTAGCGCCCGTTTCATCCCGCCTCCTCCTGAGGATATTGCCGACACTCTCGGAGCGCTGGAGAAGTGGTTGCATCTTGATGACGGTCTCCCGCCGCTGATCCGGGTTGGACTCGCGCATGTGCAATTCGAGACCATTCATCCGTTCCTGGATGGTAATGGCCGTATCGGGCGGTTGCTGATTACGCTGTTGACCGGGCATTGGGGGCTGCTTGAGCATCCGTTGCTGTACCTGAGTCTGGCGTTCAAGCGTAGGCAGCAGGAGTACTATGCGCGGTTGGCGGCCGTGCGCACTGACGGTGATTGGGAGGGCTGGACCCGGTTTTTCCTGGAGTGCGTTTGCGAGGCCGCCGCCGATGGCGCTCGTGTGGCGCAGGCGCTCCATACTGTTGTAGGGCGCGACCGCGGCCGCATCATCGCGCATGACCGATCCACCCTTGCCGCCGTCCAGTTGCTTGACCACCTGCCGTCCAATCCGGTCGTCACCGTCTCCAGGGCATCGGAACTGCTTGGCGTGACCGCGCCGCCGACCCGCAAGGCGATTGAACTACTGGAAAGTATCGGCGTACTTGGCGAGATCACCGGCGGGCGGCGCAATCGTGCGTATGCCTACCAGGAATACCTGAAAATCCTGACAGGTGACGAGGAGTGATTGGTAATATCCTGGCTGCAAAACCCGCAGAATAGCAATGAATCAGTCGCTTCTCCGGGAAAAGAAATGGATACTTTTCCTGTGTTCAGTGTCAATATCGGGCTGTTTTGATATGATATGTCTGATTATGTACAACGCGAAGGGCGGAATATGAGCAAAATTTCTGAGATTTTGAGCCAAAGAAGCAAGGAAATCTGGAGTGTACGTTCTGATCAGCCGGTACTGGAAGCAATCAGGCTCATGGCTGAAAAAGGAATCGGCGCATTACTGGTCATGGATGACAGTCGTCTGTCCGGGATCCTGAGCGAGCGGGATTATGCGCGCAAAGTGATTCTGGAGGACCGCTCATCGAAAAATACCCTGATCGGCGAAATCATGACCCGTGACGTATTTACCGTCTCACCGGAAAGCAAGGTCTCCGAATGTATGTCGATCATGACTGATAATGATTTTCGACATCTGCCGGTTGTTGAGGGTGACGAGGTGGTCGGCATGATCTCGATCGGGGATCTGGTCAAGGTGGTGATCAAGGAACAACAGTTCACGATTGATCAACTCGAGCACTATATCACAGGCTGACGGGCCTGGCCCGGCAACGGGCCGCGGCGGCAACCGCGTCCGGTTTCAAGGCGTTTCCGGCTCCCGGCTCCCGGCCTGGTTACGGATGATGGCATTGAATAAATTGACCTGTTTCAGTTGGTCCACCTGATTAACGGGAGTTTTGCCGATATCCGGATTGCCGACGACAATCGCCAGCGACTGGGCTCTGGATATGGCGACATTGATCCGGTTTTTATTGAACAGGAAATTCAATCCTCTGGGAGATTCACTGGCATCGCTGGTACACATGCTTAAAAACACGATTGGAGCTTCCTGTCCCTGAAATTTATCGACGCTACCTACCCGGGCTTTCTCACCAAGCGCGATACTCAGCTGGTTCACCTGTTGATTGTATGGCGCCACAAACAGCATATCGTTCCAGTCAATCGGGCGGACCGGCAGATCATCATCTCCTGTATGGAACGCGCGGCCAATCAAGTCGTTTGCCAGCCGTTTTATTTCAACGACTTCCTCATCGGACGCCTGTGCATTACCTTCATGCCGAACTGGAATGAATACAATTCCGGAATCAACAGCAAGAGGGCCATTGTAGCCCGCAGGCGCCTCTATGATGCGCTTGTCATTATCCCGGTGCGGTTTCAGTTTGCCTTCGTAGATGTGTTTGCTGATGAATTGATTGACTGCCGAGTGCATACGGCGGGTAGATCCCAGAAAGACACCCATATCGTCGGGGATCGTGGGGGTTTCATGTAACAGATAGTCCAGCGCCGAAAGGCCGCTGTCTGCCGGATGTACACCCTGTGAAGGTTGCCCCAACTGCATCTGGTCGCCCAGCAAAATAAGGTTGCGAGTGGAACGACTCATCGCGATCAGATTGGCGACAGCGACTTGTCCCGCTTCATCGACGAACAGGTAATCGAATTGATCAACCATGTCATGCCGGGAAAACCCCCATGCGGTAGCGCCGATCACACATCCTGATTCGACGTGATCAGTGAGTTCGCTATTTCTCAGGATTTTGACACCGGATTCCGTAAGTTCTGTTTCTGTGTCTTTGGTGCAGGCAAATGTGGCGTGAATGCCTTTCTCCTTGCAGTGTCTGGCGGTACTCAATAACAGATTATTGATGGCTTTGTGACTATTGCTGGATATTCCTACGCGCGCGCCGGACTGGACCAGTTCCGCGATGGCATGTTTGGCGGTATACGTTTTACCGGCGCCGGGCGGTCCCTGAATTGCCAGATAGCTGTGGTCCAGGTGGCGGAGCGCATGGATGGTTTGCCTCAAGCGTTCTTCAGAGTCGTGACTGGTAGTGATCGGGCCTCTGGAATGCCCTTTGATTCTCGGCCTTGACCGCATCAGGAAATCCAGAATAGCAGATTTCCCAACATTCGATATGCCGCTTTCATAGTCGCTTGCGAATTGGAATATGGATTGCGGAATGGGATTCGGATTCACATATTCATCCGGAATCAGAGAAACAATCGCGGGTGGCTCAGCCTGTGACTGAAGCGCGATCAGACCCTTTCCCAAGTCGCTTTGGTCCTTGACAAAGGCCGCTTTTGCTATATGGCCGTCTTCTGTTTCGACACCCAACAAGTAAAAACCCTGTTGTACTCCCTTGAATTCCTGGCCCGGATCAAAGCGGTATTCATAAGCCAGATTGCGGGCGCGAGGTGTTGGCTTGAATGCCTCCCGCTCCGTTCGTTCACAGCAGGCGAGACAATCCGGGTCGTCCATTAACTCTTCATGGCTTGATCCCAGGCGGTCGAACAAACGCCAGAATAACGGTTTCGCTTCGCGCCGGTGAAATTCCAGTGTCCAGGCCAGGTTTCCTGTCAGCGCCGCTCGTTCAGGGTTCGAGTCCTTCTCAATCTGCGCTCTGTCCAAAAGACGCTCACGAAGTTGTATGCGCTCAGTAATTTCTTCCCTGATTTCCGGCTCGGTTACCCCAGTTTTACCGAGAAACCGGATGTCATGGGATTTTTGTCGCTGGCGCAACCACTCAACCAATTCCTGCGTTGAGTTACAGTCGTCTATATTGTAGTCGCGGATGTTTCTGATAATTTCGGATGTCTGCCAGGTATTGCCCTGAACGCCTTTTTGGTTCAATTCTCTCCACTGCTCGTAAACCACTATGGAGTCGCTGCCGCTGCCAACCCCGGATTCACGCTTGCCTCGATAAAGGTGTTCGATGTTTTTAAGGGAATAGCCGGATTCCCCCAACAGCAAACCGCCCTTGACGACCTTGTACAGGTCGACAAATACCTCATTACGAAGTAGTTGATCCACTTCATGTTCACAGACGCCATAGCGTCCCATGAGCTTCCGGCAAGCCGTGATTTCATAGTGCGCGTAGTGGTAAATGTGCATGGATGGGTCTTGTTGCCATCGGTCATACACCCATCGAATGAATGATTGAAAAGCGGTTCTTTCCTGTTCATGGTCATGTGCCCAGAAGTCGGTAAACTTCCGGTCTCCCTGTTCATCGAACCAGGTGACTCCCCACAAATACTCGAGACCGCCCGGGTCAAACGGGTAGCCTTCAATATCAAAAAAGACATCAAGGGATGAATGCGGGGGCAACAACGCTAACCCGGATTTCTCACCCTCTGCGGGGATCATGATTTCGAACCGGGGTTTATCCCTGCCCACGCTTTCCTTTTGCAGGGCCGCTTGTGATTTCAGTCTCCCGAACGTCGCAGGATTGATGCCGGGGATATGTTTGAGCGCGGTATCCGCCAACTCTTGCATAGTTGTTACGCCGACTTGATTGAACTTTTTGATCTGACCTCTGGTGATCGTTGCAACCTGGAACAAATGGTCTTTTTCCAGTAGCAACTGCTCGGCGTAAGAGCTCCAGTCGAGCCAGCTTCCGGAGTCGGCGGGGTCGGGTCTGTCGTTTGGGTTAAAGCGT
This sequence comes from Candidatus Poriferihabitaceae bacterium, assembly GCA_965208975.1. Classification (GTDB taxonomy): domain Bacteria; phylum Pseudomonadota; class Gammaproteobacteria; order Arenicellales; family Poriferihabitantaceae. The sequence continues at coordinate 11,010 of CBDBQH010000001.1, forward strand.
TTTTGGTCATTCAGGAAGGATGATTTCAGGGTTTGGTAGTAATAGTAGAAATCGTCGGTTCGCAGCCGTTCTTTCTGACCATTGCCCAATGCGATGGTGATGAACTCCGGTCTGCATCCCTGTACCGCTTCCAGCATTTCAGCATAGCAACAGATCTGGATGATAAAGGTTGGCTTGGGGGCGCTGGAAAGCTTGGCGTCCCAGACCTCATAGTAGTCATCACCTGAATGATCGGGCGAGCCTTCGTCACAATGAGATTTCCTGACCAGAAAATCGGCGTGTCCACTGAATGGTTCGAGTTCCAGCCGCGCCTGGGCAATCACATCTACGCCATTTTCTATTGCTGCCAGTGTCTTCTCATATTTTTCTTTGTTTGACGCGCCATGGATCGTCTCCAGGGACAGTCCCTTCGCAATAAAATCCGCCTGCACCGCATTCTCATGGTCAAAACCCTTTTTCGAGAGAGAGGCCAACAGTGGATCATTCGCATCTTTTTTGGGAGCCTGTTGCAGGCATTCGATGGCAAATCGGTCCATCCAGGACGCAAACGGGCTTTCCATATAGCGCGTCAGATCTGATGGAGAGAAGTACAGTCGTCCGTGTTTTTTATACATCTGGATATAGCTTTCCCTGAATCTATTCGATTCCTTAAGATCAAATGAATGGTGGAGGTGGCGGGAATTGAACCCGCGTCCGCAGACCCTACACTCACCGGCTACTACATGTTTAGTCTACGCTTCGATTTTGACCGATCTGCCAGAAGGCAGACATACTTGCAGATCAGCGAGTCCGATTGGTTTTAACCGACAGCTAACGGACTGAACTGTCTGGCGAGCCTCCATGATTTGACCTTTCTAACCTCAGCCTGAAGGCGAGCGTGAGTGAAAGGACTAGCCGACTCAGGCGGCTAGTGCGTAGTTGTCGTCGTTGGCAACTATTGTTGTGTAGCTGGATTTACGAGGAACTCTACACCTCGACATGCTCCGATGGCTTCGTGACCGACGTCGAAACCAGTCACCCCCATACGCAGGATTATATCACAGGCGCAGATACGCGGGAGAATTTTTATTTGCCTGTAACAAGGCCCTATTCAACCGAAGACGGATGAAAATAGAATCGGTTTAGGGTAATATTCTGCTCCGGCGACCTTGCCAACCATACGGACTGAATCCCACAATCTGACTGCTGTTGATGACCAAGTATATATTTGTTACAGGGGGTGTGGTTTCTTCACTGGGCAAGGGCATTGCCTCGGCTTCCCTCGGCAGTATTCTCGAAGCCCGGGGAATTGATGTGACCCTGCTGAAACTGGACCCTTACATCAATGTCGATCCCGGCACAATGAGTCCATTTCAACACGGTGAGGTGTTTGTTACTGAAGACGGCGCCGAAACGGACCTTGATCTGGGGCATTATGAAAGATTTGTCCGTACCACCATGTGCAAGGCCAACAACTTCACCACCGGCCAGATTTATGAAAGGGTGATCGGCAAGGAGCGCCGGGGGGATTATCTGGGCGGCACCGTTCAGGTCATTCCCCATATTACCGATGAAATAAAATCATCCATTGTGGAGGGCGCCGGCGATGCGCAAATTGCACTGGTAGAAATAGGGGGCACTGTCGGCGACATCGAATCCCTGCCGTTTCTGGAAGCCATCCGGCAGATGCGGGTTGAGCATGGCCGGCGCAATACCTTGTTTATTCATCTTACCCTGGTCCCGGAAATCCAGGTTGCGGGTGAAATCAAGACCAAACCGACCCAACACTCGGTAAAGGAAATGAGGTCAATCGGCATACAGCCCGATATTTTACTGTGCCGTGTGCGTGAAACCCTGCCGGATGACGCCCGCCGCAAAATCGCGTTGTTTACCAATGTAGAGGAGGCTGCCGTTATTTCCGGAGTGGATGTGGATAATATTTATGATATTCCGGCGTTGTATGTGGAACAGAAAATGGATCAGATCGTTACGCAACAGTTGAGGATTAACGCCGGCCCGCCGGACCTGTCTGAATGGCGGAAGGTCAGTGAAAATATCCGCAATCCGGCCAATAAAATCAGAATCTGTATGGTCGGCAAATATATCAGCCTGACAGAGTCCTACAAGTCACTCTCCGAGGCGTTGAGTCATGCCGGTATTCATACCCTGACCGAGATCGACATTCACTATATAGACTCGACAGCGCTGGAAGAAAACGGAACCGGGGCGCTGGCAGGCGCCGACGCCATCCTGGTGCCGGGGGGGTTTGGTGAAAGGGGGATTGAGGGAATGATTCTGGCCGCGCAATATGCCCGAGTACATAAAATTCCCTATCTGGGTATTTGCCTGGGGATGCAGGTCGCGGTTATTGAATTCGCGCGCAACGTCATGGGTCTTTATCAGGCGCACAGCACCGAATTCGACAAGAATACTCCTGATCCGGTGATTGCCCTGATCACGGAATGGATCGATGATACCGGAAATCTTGAATTAAGGGATGAAACCACCGCGCTCGGTGGAACGATGCGGCTTGGGGCGCAGAACGTCCACCTGAAGGAAGGCGCCCGCTATCGGCAAATTTATCGAGCGGATGTCATACGCGAGCGTCACCGGCATCGCTATGAATTCAATAACAATTATATGGCTCGGTTTGAGCGGCATGGCCTGGTTTTTTCCGGGATGTCCGGTAACGGACTGGTGGAAATTGTCGAACTCGCCGATCATCCGTGGTTCGTCGCCTGTCAGTTTCATCCGGAGTTTACTTCTTCGCCCAGGGATGGTCACAGAATGTTCAGCGACTATGTCAAGGCGGGTCTCGATTATCAGAAGTCACGCTCCGATGCCGCGCCGCGCCCATGAAACTGCCTGATTTCAATGCCTCGGGGCAGGGTCGCTTTTTCCTGATCGCCGGCCCCTGTGTGATCGAATCCGCAGCCATGGCGATGTCAACCGCCGCCAGGCTGAAAGAGATCACCGACCAACTCGGTATCCCGTTTGTCTACAAATCATCCTTTGACAAGGCCAATCGGACTTCGGCTACGTCCCCGCGTGGACCGGGGCGGGAGCAGGGTCTCGAAATCCTGCAAAAAGTAAGACAGGAACTGGATGTTGCGGTATTGACGGATGTTCACAGTGTTGATGATGTGGAGCGGGCGGCGGCCAGTGTGGATATGATTCAGACTCCGGCCTTCCTTTGCCGGCAAACCGACCTGATCCAGGCCGCCGCGCAGTCAGGCAAGCCGGTCAACATAAAAAAGGGACAGTTTCTTTCTCCCCACGAGATGCAGCATGTGATCAACAAGGCGAAAACGGCCAGACCGGGGGCGCAGATACTGGTTTGCGAACGGGGGTCGAGTTTTGGCTATCACAATCTTGTGGTCGATATGCGGAGCCTGGAAATCATGAAAGACATGCAGTGTCCGGTGGTATTTGACGCAACCCACTCGGTGCAGCTCCCGGGGGCGGGTCAAGGCAGGTCCGGCGGACAGCGGGAATTTGTGCCGGTTCTGTCCAGGGCGGCCATGGCGGTCGGCATTCATGGCTTGTTCATGGAAACCCATCCGAGTCCGGATCGGGCATTCAGCGATGGTCCAAATGCCTGGCCACTCGACAAAATGCAGTCCCTGTTGCTCAAGCTGATCGAAATCGACCGGGTTGCAAAGGAGCAGGTTGCGGACAATGCCGGCTCAGGATAATCGGCAACACAATCAATAGCAGGGCAATCGAACCGGACAATAAAGACATGACCCGAACAGATACCAATACCAATACCAATACCAATACCAACATCCGAAATATTCATGCCCGGGAAATCCTGGATTCCAGGGGAAACCCCACTGTGGCCGTCGAGGTCACCCTTGAAAACCGGGTTGTCGGCAGCGCCGCCGTTCCTTCCGGCGCTTCGACCGGGTCTCTGGAAGCGTTGGAGTTACGCGATCACGACCGGCAGCGTTACCGCGGCAAGGGTGTGTTGAAAGCGGTGCATCATGTCAATTCAACTCTCGATTCTGCCCTGTGTGGACACGATGCGCTGGACCAGCAGGGGATTGACCGGCGGATGATTGAGCTCGATGGTTCCGCCAACAAGGAAAACCTGGGCGCCAATGCGTTGCTGGGTATTTCATTGGCCACCGCCCACGCCGCCGCCAACGCGCAGGGAATCCCCCTGTTTGAACATTTGGGGACGATTTACCGCAACCGGCAATTCCTCCTGCCCGTGCCGCAAATGAACATCATCAATGGCGGCGCCCATGCCGATAATGCGATTGACTTTCAGGAGTTCATGATTTTGCCAATCGGCTTTGACCAGTACTCGGAAGCGCTGCGTTGCGGGGTCGAGATATTCCATTGTCTTAAATCGGTATTGCTGGCTAATGGTTTGAGTACCGGGGTCGGGGATGAAGGCGGATTTGCCCCACAATGCAAATCCAATGAGGAGGCGATCAGCCTGATCATGCAGGCTATTGAAAAGGCGGGATACCGCCCCGGCGAACAAGTGATGATCGGGCTGGATGCAGCCAGCTCGGAATTCTACAGAGACGGTAAATATCATCTTGCAGCCGAAGGCCTGGCGCTGGAAGCGCTGCAATTCGCCGACTATTTGCAGAACTGGGTCGGCAAATACCCGATCATCAGCATCGAGGATGGCATGCAGGAGAGCGATTGGACAGGATGGAAGGAACTGACGGACCGGCTTGGCGACTGCGTACAACTGACCGGGGATGACCTGTTTGTGACCAATACCGAAATACTGCAAAAGGGTATTGATCAGGGTATTGGCAATTCCATCTTGATCAAGCTCAACCAGATCGGCACCCTGACTGAAACCCTGGACGCGATTGCGATGGCCCAGCAGGCCGGTTACAGCGCCACGATTTCCCACCGCTCCGGCGAAACCGGGGATTCCACCATTGCTGATCTGGCCGTGGCCACGTCGGCCGGGCAGATCAAAACCGGCTCCCTGTGTCGCTCGGAAAGAGTGGCAAAGTACAACCGGCTCTTGAAAATAGAGGAGATACTGGGCGACAATGCGCGTTATGCGGGAATTGACGCGTTCTCCAATCTTCGGCGATACCAGAGATGAGGATCGTCAAACACCGGGTAAATTGACTTGAAACCGCTGAATATCTTTTTGCTTGTGTTGTTCGCCGGGACCCAATATGCGTTGTGGTTCGGCGACAAGAATGTATTTGACCTGTACCGGCTCAGGGAAGCCGTTCGCCAGACCGCGCAGACGATCGAAACGCAGTCACAGGAAAACCGCCGATTCAGCGCCGAAGTCAATGCCCTGAAAACGGAAGGGGAAAGCGTCGAGACCATCGCCCGCTCCGAGCTCGGCCTGATCAAACCGGGTGAGGAGTTCTATCAGGTCGTTGACTGGGCAGAACCTTAGGCGGCAAGTCAACCCGCAAAGTTCTCTTTCGTCCATGACCCTTCACTTCACTGAACAGGAATTCAGTCAGCGACAGAACGCAGTGCGCCGGTCCCTGAATTAAAAAGAGAATGAAGAAACTGAAAATGCACAGTCCGGATTTGACGGACGGCAATATAGCGAGAATCCGTGATCTGTTTCCGGGCTGTGTGAGTGAAACGAAGGATGAAAACGGCAAACTGCGTCTGGCGGTTGATTTTGACCAACTGAGGCAAGAACTCAGTGATGAGATTGTAGAAGGGCCACAGGAACGCTATCGCCTGGATTGGCCGGGCAAGCGCGAAGCGCTGCTGTCCGCCAACATCCCTATTGCCAAGACCCTGCGTCCGTGCCGGGAAGAAAGCGTTGATTTTGATACTACACAGAACCTGTTTATCGAGGGCGATAATCTGGACGCGCTGAAACTGCTACAGGAAACTTATCTTGGCAAGGTCAAGATGATCTATATCGACCCGCCGTATAACACCGGCAAGGATTTTATCTATGAAGACGACTTTTCTGAAAACGCAGACGAGTTTCTGAAACGATCAAATCAGAAGGATGAGGAAGGCAATCGGCTGATCGCTAATACAGAGGCCAATGGGAGGTTCCACTCGGATTGGCTCTCAATGCTATATCCGCGATTGAAACTTGCGCGGAATCTACTGCAGGATGAGGGCGTTATTTTTATTAGTATTGATGACAAGGAACAGGAAAATCTTAAAAAAATCTGTGATGAAATATATGGAACGGAAAACTACAGAGGAACTTTGATTTGGCAACACAGCATTCAGCCAAAGGGCTATTCTGGAACATTTTCAGTTCATCACAATTTCATATTTTGCTATGCAAAAAGCGACTCATACGTTTTGGCTAACATCCCAAGAACTGATGAGCACAACAAGAATTATTCGAATCCTGACAACGATCCAAATGGCCCATGGCGGTCTGGTGACGTGAGAAACGCTTTGTATCGGCCCAACCTGGTCTATGACATCACAACCCCTTCAGGGAAAATTATCCGTGCGCCAGAGAAAGGATGGCGTTGGAGTAAAGAAACGGTGGAACAAAAGATGTCAACTGGAGAGATTATATTTTCAGCAGACGAGACCCGGATCATCAGAAAGATCTATCTTGACACTCTTGAAGGGAGAACTCCCGAGACTTTGCTACTGGCGAAAGAAGTCGGAAGCACTCGGGATGCAGCGAACGAAATAAAAGCGTTATTTGATGGTGGACAGCCTTTCGATACTCCAAAGCCGACAAAACTTTTGGGCCATCTTGTACGCCTTTCTGGCGCAACAAAAAATGACTTGATTCTTGATTTCTTTGCTGGTTCAGCCACTACTGCCCACGCTGTGATGCAACTCAATGCCGAGGACGGTGGTAATCGCAAATTCATCATGGTTCAACTCCCTGAACCCTGCGATGAAAAAACTGAAGCATTCAAGGCAGGCTACAAAACCATCGCGGAAATCTCCAAGGAACGTATCCGCCGCGCCGGACAGAAAATCCTCGAAGGTGATTGTCACAAAGACTGGAACCAGGACATCGGTTTCCGTGTCCTCAAAATCGACACGTCCAACATGGCGGATGTCTACTACACACCGCAAGAGACAAAGCAGTCTGACCTGCTGGCCGCCGTTGATAATATCAAACCGGGGCGGGACAGCCCGGAAGACCTTCTTTTTCAGGTATTGGTGGATTGGGGGGTTGACCTGACTCTGCCCATCCGCCGTCAGACCATTCAGGGTAAAACCATCTTTTTCGTCAATCACGAACCTTATGATTTGATCGCCTGCTTCGACGAAGGCATTACCGAAGAACTGGTCAGGGAACTGGCTGCTTGCAAGCCCTTGCGCGTGGTCTTCCGTGACAATGGCTTTGCCTCGGATGCCGTGAAGATCAACGTCGACCAGATTTTCCGCCAGCTTTCATCCACTACCGAAGTCAAGGCAATTTAAGGTATACATAATGGATTCATCGGAACTTGAGAGCCTGCTTGAACGCTTGATCGCCACTTGGGAAAACGAGGTGGTGGAGTTCAAACAGGCTAACAACGATTATTATACGGACAGGATCGGAGAATATTTCTCTGCATTGAGTAATGAGGCTAATTTGCGTGATGTCGAACGAGCCTGGTTAGTGTTCGGTGTTAATGATAAATCCCGTGCCGTGGTCGGGACGAACTACCGTCTGGATTCAGAACGTTTGCAGAGTCTGAAGATCCAGATTGCTTCAAATACTGAGCCGGGCATTACATTTCGCGACATTCATGTGTTGAACTACGAGACAAAGCGCGTGGCGCTATTTGAGATTCCGGCAGCGCCACGTGGTATCCCCATTGCCTGGAAGGGGCACTATTACGCACGCGCTGGCGAAAGCCGTGTCCCGCTGGGACTGGACAAGCTGGATGAAATCCGCCAACAAACCCTGCATCAGGATTGGACCGCTCAAGTAGTCCCGGAGGCCGGACTGAAAGACCTGGACGAATCCGCATTGCACAAGGCGCGAGAGTCCTTCGCGCAAAAGTATGCTAACCGTTTAGCACACGGTGAGGTCGAAGGCTGGCCGTTGCCCACCTTCCTTGACCGCGCTCGTCTTACGCGAGACGGTAAAATCACGCGCACTGCCTTATTGCTCCTGGGTAGAGCCGAATCGGCATGGCGCCTGTCACCCCATCCGGTCCCTGACCTGGAAGCTTGAAGGGCCGGAGCGCGCTTATGAGCATTTCGGCCCGCCTTTTCTATTGAATACCACGCAACTGTATCAGCGTATCCGTAACTTGCAACTGAGACTGCTGCCGCTTGACGAGTTGTTGCCCATTGAAGTATCAAAATACGACCAGAAGATTGTTTTGGAAGCTCTGCACAACTGTATTGCACATCAGGACTATTCACGCAATGGGCGGGTCGTGGTGACGGAGCAACCGCACCGGCTGGTCTTCGAGAATGAGGGCGCCTTCTTCGAGGGGCGACCCGATGAGTATATTGCGGGCCACAAGACACCCCGCCGCTATCGCAATCCCTTTCTGGCGCAAGCCATGAGTGAATTGAACATGATCGATACCATGGGCTATGGTATCCACGGTATCTATAAGGGGCAGGCCCGTCGGTACTTCCCGTTGCCGGACTATGATCTTGATGAAGTTGGTGAGGTAAGGCTGACGATCTATGGAGGAGTAGTAGACCCGGCCTATAGCCGATTGCTGATCCAGAAGACTGATCTGCCGCTGGTCGATGTTCTGGCGCTGGATCGTGTGCAAAAGAAGCTACCCCTTCCCGATGAAGCAGTGGCACGCTTGAGACGGATGAAGTTGATTGAGGGACGAAAACCGAATTACCACGTTTCTGCTACTGTGGCTGAGGTGACAGCGAATAAAGCTGATTATATTCGTACCCGGGCACAGGACGATGAGTTTTATGCCAAGTTACTAACAGATTATTTGGAAAACTTCGGTCAGGCCAATCGTGCTGAGATTAAAGAGTTATTGTCAGACAAACTCAGCGATGCCTTGAGCGATAAGCAGAAATATACCAAGATCAGCAATTTACTTACCAAACTCCGTCGTCAGCGAGTGATCGTAAATACAGGTTCGGATACAGCTCCCTGTTGGCGGCTGGAGGGCAAAAAGCGGGTAGCGAAAAAGAGTGGAAAGTTGTGGTGAGAACTCCACTCTGTCTTTTTTTCATGTGGATTTGCAGAGAGAATTTGACAAAAAAGCAAAGATTTGCAGAGAGAATACTGATACATATCAATAAAAACAATAAGTTATATCTCTCTGCAAAATAGACTTGCAGAGAGATTAAAAAGAGAATGAAGAAACTGAAAATGCACAGCCCAGATTTGACGAACGGCAACATAGCGAGAATCCGTGATCTTACCCTGGACGTGAAATCCATTTAAGGAGAGTGTAATGGAGACCGATGGCATCCAGCCTTCCGTTGGCGAGGTGATCCTGTATGAGACAGAGGATGGACGCACCCGTGTGGAGTGCCATTTTGTCGATGAAACGCTTTGGCTTTCCCAGGCGCAGATAGCAGACCTGTTTGGTGTTTCTGTTAAAACAGCCAATGAGCATCTTAAAAATATTTACGATGGCGGTGAGCTTGCGCCAGAGGCAACTATCCGGAAATTCCGGATAGTTCGGTTGGAGGGCAAACGTCAGGTCATGCGTAATATCGATCATTATAATCTGGAAGCAATATTGGCCGTTGGTTACCGGGTGCGGTCGGCGCGGGGAAGTCAGTTCCGGCGCTGGGCCAGCGAACGCCTGCAGGAATATCTGGTCAAGGGTTTCACGATGGATGACGAGCGGCTCAAAAATCCGCCAGTTCCAGAGCGTGGCATTCCTGATTATTTTGATGAATTACTGGAACGCATTCGTGACATTCGCGCCAGTGAAGCGAGGCTGTACTTACGGGTGCGTGAGATTTTTGCGCTGGCCAGTGATTATCAGTCGGCGGCCAGGGAAACCCGTGTCTTCTTCAAAACCATTCAGAACAAATTACATTATGCGGCAACCGGCATGACCGCTGCGGAATTAATTCATGCTCGGGCGGATCATCTGTTGCCGCACATGGGATTGACGACTTTTCAAGGGAAACAGGTTACAAAACGGGAAGTATCTACGGCCAAGAATTATTTGAACAAGAAAGAAATTTCAGAATTAAACCGTATTGTTACCATGTGGCTGGATTTTGCCGAAGATCAGGCAAAGCGTCGTCAGCAAATTTATATGAAAGACTGGCAGCAAAAACTGGATGATTTCCTGGTATTCAATGACCGAATCCTTCTGGATGGCGCGGGAAAGATCAGCCACAAAAATGCGATTCAATATGCTGAAGATGAATATGAAGCATTCGCCGCTCACCGTCGGGCCTTGTTGGAAGCTGAGGGAGAACGCACATCTATTGAAGCCCTTAAACAGGTCGCCCAATCTGGCAAAAAGCATCGGAAATGAAGCTCAAATTCAAAGCACAGTCCTTTCAAACCAGTGCCGTTAAGTCGGTGGTTGATTGCTTTGCCGGACAGCCGAGGGCTGATGGGCTCCGCTACCGGATGGATCATGGGAGAAATAAACAAATACGCATGGAAGACGATGGTTTCAGGAATGCCGATATTTGCCTTGACGATATTCAGCTTCTGGAAAATATCCGGGCCGTGCAGAAATGGCAGAACCTGCCGTTGTCAAAATCTCTCGCTGATTTCACGGAGACTGATGGCAAGGGTGCAGTCAAGGCGAAGGCGAAAAGTTACGAGCCGGGCGCCAGGCTCAATCTGGATATTGAAATGGAGACCGGCACTGGCAAGACGTATTGTTACATCAAGACGATGTTCGAGATGAACCAGCGATATGGCTGGTCGAAGTTCATCGTCATAGTGCCGAGTATCGCTATTCGCGAAGGGGTTTGTAAGTCCTTCCAGATGACCGCGGAGCATTTCACGGAGAGCTATGGCAAGAAGGCCCGGTTCTTCATCTATAATTCCAAACGGCTGCACGAACTGGAAAGCTTTTCATCGGATGCCGGTATCAATGTGATGATCATTAATATCCAGGCGTTCAATGCGCGTGGCGCGGACAATCGACGGATTTACGATGAACTGGACGACTTTCAGTCGCGCCGCCCGATTGATGTGATCAGCGGCAACCACCCGATCCTGATTCTGGACGAACCCCAGAAGATGGAAGGCAGGGCTACGATGGAGGCCTTGCCGAAATTCAATCCGTTATTCATTCTACGCTATTCCGCGACCCACAGGACACAACATCACCGTGTGCATCGGCTGGATGCGCTGGATGCCTATAACCAGAAACTGGTGAAGAAAATTGCGGTGCGCGGGATTACAGTACGCGGGTTGGCGGGCACCAATGCCTGGCTTTATCTGGAGGGGATTGATATTTCAAAGAAAGCCCCGGTCGCACGGATTGAACTTGAGGTGAAACTGAAATCCGGCGAGATCAAGCGGCAACGCAGGCGACTTGAGGCCGGGAGGGACCTGTTCGCTGTATCCGGGGAACTGGACCAGTATCAGGGTTTCACCATTTCGCAGATTGACTATAACGACGATACCGTAGAATTTACCAACGGTGTCGTGCTACATGCCGGTGAGGTCATCGGCGATGTCAATGAACGAGACATCCGCCGCATCCAGATACGTGAAGCCATCAAGGCGCACCTTGACAAGGAGAAGCAGCTTTTTCGACAAGGAATCAAGGTGTTGTCCTTGTTCTTCATTGATACGGTCGCCAAATATCGAGACTATGACTCATTGGATGAAAAAGGTGAATATGCTCACCTCTTTGAAGAAGAATACAATCACCAGAAGGACGAATATCTGGCGGAGATCGCCATTGATAACCGGGAATATCGGCAATATCTTTCCGGTATTGACGCTGCTGAAACCCACAATGGCTACTTCTCCATTGACAGGAAAACCAACCGGATGAAAGACCCGATGGCGCAAAAAGCAAGGGGAGAGAATGCGGGGCTTTCAGATGATGTGGACGCATACAACCTGATTCTGAAAGACAAGGAGCGGCTACTCGCATTTGATGAACCGACCCGCTTTATCTTTTCGCATTCGGCGCTGCGTGAGGGATGGGACAACCCGAATGTTTTTGTGCTATGTATGTTAAAGCACAGCGACAATACTCTGTCCCGGCGGCAGGAAGTCGGGCGCGGTCTGCGTCTTTGCGTGAACAATCACGGCGAGCGCATGGATCATCCGGCGATTGTTCATGATGTGAATGTACTCACGGTTGTCGCCAGTGAGAGATATAAAGACTTTGTTGATGTCCTGCAAAAAGAAATCGCGGAGACACTGACCGCGCGGCCCAGAAAAGCCGATGAAGCCTATTTCACTGGCAAGGTTATCTCGACCGAAACGGGGTCTCTGGAAATTACCCCGGTCATGGCCAAGAAAATTTACAAATATCTGCTGAAAAACGACTATACGGACGATGATGACTGCATCGCTGATGCCTGGCACGTGGCGAAGGATTCCGGCGAGTTGGCGGACCTGCCAGATGAACTGACCCCGTACAGCGAACGGATTATTGACCTGATTGACAGTGTATTCGATGACAGCAAATTATCGAGAATTATTGGTGACGGGCGCAAACCCAAGACCAACCCGTTGAATGATAATTTTGATAAGAAGGAATTTCAGGCTTTGTGGTCACGTATCAATCGAAAGGCCGTCTATCGAGTTGATTTTGAATCCGGTGAGTTGATCGACAAGGCGGTCCGGGCGCTGAATAATCAACTCTGTGTTACCCGGCTTCAGTACACAATCACAGGGGGTGAGCAACGTTCTGATGTTACGGACGAGCAGTTGAGCGCGGGAGAGAGCTTCCGGGTCACGAGTACCAGCGCCGAGCAGGGAGGAACTGTTCATTCAGATGTGACTTATGACCTGATTGGCAAGGTGGCGGGAAATACCCATCTCACCCGCAAGACGGTGGCGAGGATTCTGTCGGGTATCAAGCACACAGTATTCGAGCAGTTCCAGATGAATCCGGAGCGCTTCATCGCGGAGGCGTCCCGATTGATCAGTGAGCAAAAAGCAACCACCATTATTGAACAGCTTTGTTATGACCGGGTTGAGGACCGGTACGAAACCGACATCTTTACGGTCGCCCAGACAGGTCAGGATTTTTCACGTGCAGTCGGTAACCTCAATCATCATGTTTATGACTACGCGATTGCCGATTCCAACGTTGAGCGGGACTTCGTCAAGGAACTCGATGTCAGCGCCGAAGTCGTGGTTTACGCAAAACTCCCGCGCGGCTTCCTGATTCCGACTCCGGTTGGTGACTACAACCCGGACTGGGCGATATCTTTCAAACAGGGTCGTGTCAAACACATTTATTTTGTCGCCGAGACGAAAGGCTCAATGTCTTCCATGGAATTGCGTGAAATCGAGAAAACCAAAATTAATTGTGCGCGCAAGTTTTTCGACGAGATCAACAGGCAGATTCAGGCTGAGAGGGTCCAATACGATGTCGTCACGGATTATGCCAGGCTGCTGGATCTGGTCAACGGGACTTCGGCGCCAGCGCCCAATTAGCGCCCAATTAGATTGCCAGCAAATACAGAATCGCATATAATTATTGCAAATTACAAAGTGCAATAATTATATGCGGAGGTTGGGGTGACGACACAGCTTATTGGTAAGCGGATCAGGGCGCTGCGTGAGAAACGCGGGTTCACTCAGGAGAAGTTGGCGGAGATATTCGGATTCAAGGACCGGCAAACCGTTTCGGCCATCGAGACTGGCGTCAGACAAGTGACCGCAGAGGAACTGATGCTCGCGGTGGAGAGACTTGACGCTCCGCTGGAGTATTTCACTGATCCTTTCCTGCTCGCCGGTGAAGGCCGTTTTTCCTGGCGCCAGACCGGTGTCGATACACAACAGCTTGAGGCTTACGAACAAAAGGCGGGTCGTTGGGTCGCTGCATTCAGATCCCTGGCGCCGCTGGTTGGACGCGAGGCGCCGTTTATGCGGCAGACACTCAACCTTCACCGGCATTCCAGTTACGAGGATGCCATGTCGGCCGGAGATCGGTTCGTTGCCGAGTTCGGCTTGGGCGATGTGCCAGCGCCACGCTTGCTGGATGTCATGGAGCGGAAACTGGGTATCCTGGTTCTCATGGTTGAGGCTGACCGGGGTATCTCCGGTGCGGCATGTCGGTTGCCGGAGATGGATTCTGTGCTGATCGCTCGTCATGAAGTCGCTGGCCGTCGCCATTTCGACCTCGCCCATGAACTGTTTCATGTTCTTACCTGGGAAGCGATGCCACCCGAGTATTCGGAGGAGGCGATGGTGACCGGCGGCAACCGCATTGAGCAACTCGCCAATAATTTTGCGGCAGCGGTATTGATGCCAGCCGATACTCTGACGCGGCTTGATGATTGGTCGGGACAGTCCGAAGATGTGTTGATTCGGCGGTTGAATGAGACGGCGGATATGTTACAGGTGACTGCTTCGGCGCTGAAATGGCGGCTGGTGGCGCTCGGCTTGCTCACTCCGGCGACAGTGCGCGCGCTTCCTGACGAGGCATTGCGTAATAACGGACGGGAAGTTGTGGAGGATATCCCGCCTGCGCTGTTTTCCAGACCGTTCGCGGAGGTTATCGGGCTGGCCATCGGGAGCGGTCATGTCTCGGTGCGCCGTGCCTCGGCATTGCTCAATCTGACCGTTGAGGGCCTGGCGGATGTGTTTGCGGCGTATGGCGTTGAGCAACCAACCTGTCTATGAGTCGATATGGTCAGGCATCGTGGTACTGTGTTGGTGGATACGAATGTTATCCTGGAAGCTCACCGGACGAAAACCTGGCGAGCGCTGACCGGTGGCTACCGGGTGGAAACCGTAGAGGAATGCGTAACCGAAACACAGACGGGATTCCAGCTTCGCAGGCCAGAACGTCAGATTGACGGAGTTGAACTGCGGGACAGGTTATCGACGGTTCATGCTGTCGAAGGTCTGAACCGTGCCAGTTTGGCGATCAAGGTTGGCAATATCGCGCTGGACGAAGGCGAAGCTGCGCTTTGGGCGCATGCGTTGAGTCGAACTGATGATTGGGTCCTGTGCGGTCCGGACAGGGCCAGTCTCCGTTGCGGAGTGATGCTGGGGTTTCGAGAAAGGCTTGTGTCGATGCAAGGACTCCTTGATGCGGTCGGCGTGAACCGGCCGGTAATCACTTTCCGCGAGGCGTATACCAAAAAGTGGCATCAGAAAACGCTTGGAGAATTGGTTTTTGCCGAGAGAGAAAGTCATTGATGAAAAAGCCATCCAACGCATTGCCATATCCCGTTTCTTTTAAGCAAAATAGACTTGCAGAGAGGTTAAAAAGAGCAGGGCGGAGTTTGAAAGAGCCGACCCGTGTGCATCACACGGTCAAGAGATTATCGAGGATGTTGGGGAAACATGGAGAGATTGCATGGGCTGCGGAAGATCGTTTACTGGAGCAGATGTCAGGACAGGTGACGGACGAGATGGTGGTCGCGATTGAACCGGGAGGGTAGTGGCGCCAGTGAAGGGTTATGCCGGGTACGGGATGGAGATAAGGGGGATATGAAAAAATGGGGAGACCCTAGTGCTACATCATGTGCTACACCATGTTGAATCGAAACCACGGATAATGGTATGATTCGGACACGCAATTTTGATTATTCAGGAGAGAAAATAATGCCCCCAAAAGGACAGCATGTTGTTCCCAGAGCCGGGAAATGGGCCGTACGCAAGTCTGGCGCTGATCGAGTAACGCGAAAGTATGAAACTCAGGGAGAAGCTATCAAGGCCGCACGTGATATTGCTCGCAATCAGCGTGCTGAAGTTTATATCCATGGACTAGATGGTCGTATTCGTGAACGTGATTCCTATGGGAATGACTTGCTTCCACCAAAAGGATAACTACAGCATTGGTTGATCCCGGCTTTGATCGAAACGTCTTTGTAAATTGCCCGTTCGATAGTGATTACGAACCTATATTGCAAGCAATTCTTTTCTGTCTTGTACGGTTTGGACTCAGGCCGCGCATAGCAACTGAACAAAGCAATGCGGCTGTGTCACGAATCGATAAGATTCGTGAATTAATCCAGACATCCCGGTACTCAATTCATGATCTCAGTCGATGTCAGGCGAAACAGGAGGGTGAAATATCCCGTTTGAATATGCCATTTGAGCTTGGGATGGATTTTGGATGTCGCCAGTATGGTGGTCTTCCTTTTTCGGACAAGATCATTCTGATATTAGAAGAAAAACAATATCGCTACCAGGAGGCGTTATCTGACTTGGCGGGAAGTGATATTCAATCACATAACGGAGACCACCAGATTGCCGTGAGGAAGGTGCGGAACTGGCTTACCATGAGTCTTGGCGAGAACGAAAAAGTTTCGGCAGGCACGGTCCTTTCAGAGTATGAGGATTTCCAGGGATGGCACTATAAACGGCAACTCGACAGGGGATTTTCTGATCCAGATATTCAAGATTATCCGACTCTGGAACTTCTGGATTCAATGTACGAATGGGTCATTTCAGATAAGCCGAGAGTTTAAAGACAGCTAAAGCCGGTATTGTCACTCCAATTGTCCCCTACGGCTATGCCGGGGCAGGTTCTACGATGTTGGCGGCTGGAGCGAGAAAAGTAGTTAGCGGAAGAAGAATGAAAAAAAGCAGGGCGGCTTGATGGGAGCAAGGGGCAGGCTTTCGATACGTGAGTGGCTGCGATTAATGATGCGTAGGGGCGACCCTCTGTGGTCGCCCGTGTTATTTACGTATGCGGATGATGGTTGCGGACTGAAACGGAGACGGACCCTTACGATGATATATTTCGAGACTCATTCTGTCATTCGTGTATGAGCTCAGTAATTCATGAATCCGAATGCCTGCGTTCAATCTGGTCTCTCCAGTCCCTCTATACCGGCATCCAGTAACATTCTTGCAAACTCCGGCCCGTTTATGAGCCTGATATTTAGTCCGATATTTTCTTTTTTCGCCTTTTCTTGGCACTCTGAAGTGAATTCCTTGGCTGATGAAATAACCCAGGCGATCCGGGTATAGCCATCGTCTCCAGCCATTTCTCCCTTGGTGCGGATATATTCTTCAACCTGTTGCACGGCCCATTCATTTGTTTCACTGTCTTTATTGTGGCGCTTGGCCTGAACGTAAATTATCACTTTCAGCGCCTCGAACGTAGCGATGACATCCGCATCTCCTTCTATACCTGATTCGTTCTTCCTGGGAGGAATTACCGCGCTGGCGCCTACACGACGGAAGTAGTCGTAAATCAGCTTCTCGAATTGGCCGGGTTTAATATACTTTTCGATAGTGTTAAGGACATGTTCGGCACAACTGTTCATTATCTGGCTGTGCAGGTTAATCGGCTGTCTTTCCCGGGATTTGTCGATAGCGTATTCAATGCTTTCAGAAAGATCCGTGATGTAGAGAGTCGTTTGCCTTGCCTTCAGACGGCTGGTCAGAGACGCATCCGCATAATCAGCACGACTTATACTCCTCATGACCGAAGAGACCTCCCGAAAAAATCCCAAGTCAATGACCTCGCCGGTTTCTCTGTTATGAAGTTTCCCTTTCGACACTACGGTTTTGGCGCTGCACCGATTCGTGAGAGCAGAGTCCAGAAAATCTCCCAAATCTTCCGGTATAAGGCAGCGGTCAGACATGATTTCGTACACATGAAATGTTCCCGTGTCAGGAACTATGACCTTATCGCCCTTCTTCATTTGCAGAAAACGCCGCAAACTATATGCACCCCGTTTCCAACTGTTACCATATTCCTTTGCAATATGGTCGGGGACTCCTTCCCAGTTTGTGGCCTGATGTTGGGTTATGAAGCCTGTTGTGGCGAAATCAGAATATCCGATGGATAGCTTTCCATGTTCCAGTAGTGGATGAGACCACTCACGGCAATGCGATATTCTGTGCTGGTAATAGTTCATGTGTTGAATCCAAAATAAATGGTCGGATGGCCGTTGGGCTGTTGATGACTACTCAGTCAGCCCGCGTTTCCAGCGCCGACTTCGTGTTTCTGGAATATCGTGGGGAGTTCCTGTAGCGCTATTTTTCCCAGCGGGGTGCGCGGCAGTTCCTCAACGACGGCAACCCGCGTGATGCGGTTGTGGCTCGATACCAGCGCGTTGTATTCTCCGATTACCTTGCGGGCATCGGCGCCCGGATTGTCGCTGTCCATCGCGAGTACGCAGACCGGTTTCATGTCCAATTCCAGTACGCCGGCTTCCTTGATAGCGGGATTGCGTTCCAGCAGGGTCTCCAGTTCTTCTGGATAAACGTTCTTGCCAGCCTCGGTCACGATCAATCGTTTCGAGCGGCCGGTCAGGGTGACCCGTCCTTCGGTGTCAATATGGCCGAGATCGCCGGTCTTGAACCAGCCATCCTCAAGAACCTGCGCGGTTTGCGTGGCATCCTCGTAGCCCAGCATGACGTTGGGGCCTTTGATCCAGATTTCTCCCTGTCCGCTTTCGTCGGGCTCGTTGACTCGCACCTGGACATGTTCTACAGGTTTGCCAACGCTTTCCAGAGCATCGTCGAAGTTGTCCTGGATACAGGCCAGAGGCGAAGTTTCAGTGAGACCGTAGCCCTGGCGCAACGGAAAACCGAGATCGTGGTAATAGCGTGTAATTTGTCCGTCCAGATGGGAGCCGCCGCTGACCCAGACCTTGATTCGTCCTCCCAGACGTTTACGCAGGGGCGCGTTGAGGTATTGCCTGAGTCCCAAAGGGGCGACCTGGAGTACCCGGCGGTAGAATGCCAAAGCCTTGCCGCCTTCCGAGAATTTCTTCTCCAGTCCCAGCATTACGTTGCGGAACAATCGCGGGACGGCGATGACCACCGTGATCTTTTCCTCTTGCAGGGTGGCGATAATTTCCGTGGCGGCGAGGACCTTTGGCGTTACCAGTGTGGCGCCGGCGTAATAAGGGAGGTTGACATTGGCGGTAATACCCATGGCATGGGAAAACGGTAGCAGGGAGATGAATCGATCATCGGGGCCGAATGCTTCGATCTTTACCGCAGCCAGTACGTTGGTAGCCAGATTGCCATGGGACAGGCGCACTACCTTAGGCTTTCCGGTACTCCCGGAAGTATAAATCCGGGCCGCTACGGCATTCGGGTCGTCTGCCGGCTCTATCGTATTTTCCGCGGCGGCCATCTCTCCGTCTCTGTCCAGAGTGATTTCGAGTCGGGGGTCGCGGGCCAGGCTGGAATCGTGCACCAGCATGATATCCGGCCTGATCGCTTCGATCTGGGCGGTGATCTCATGGTCGCTGTTACTGATATGAATCGGGGCGATCATGCAGCCCACACGCCATGCGGCCAGAGCGGCCACAGTCCATTGCGGTCCGTTGGGGGCGGTGATGCCCACTGTGTCGCCCGCTCCGATTCCGGACTTCCGCAGTTTCTGTGCGGTGACCAGCGCGGCATGGTGGATTTGGCGGTATCGCACCTCTTCGCGGCCTTCTGGCTGACGGCATACCCAGGCTATATGATCGCCGTGCCGCAACAGGGATGGTTCCAGCAGTTTCCAGAGATTGCAGGTCATGGTAGATTCAGGGGTGTCCGTTGACTGTTCGGTAGCAGTATTTGTCACAATTAGACCATAAACTATCAGGTGGAACAACGAGGGCAATGAACCATGAAGATAAACAGAATTGAAACTTTCAGTACGGCTGATGTCGGGCTGGTCAGGGTGACGACCGATTCAGGCGCTCAGGGTTGGGGGCAGGTTTCCACCTACAACGCGGACATCACCGGAACGGTCCTGCATCGTCAGGTTGCTCCGTGGGCGCTGGGGCGCGATGTTTCCGACCGCTCCGGGTTGGGTGACCTGTTCGATCTGGTTTTTGAGAAGGAGCACAAGTTTCCCGGTTCGTATCTATGTCGCGCTGTCTGTGGGGTCGATACCGCGCTATGGGACCTGCACGGCAAGGTCGAGGGGAAATCGGTGTGTGAACTGCTCGGTGGCAGTCCGCGTCCGCTACGTGTGTATGCCTCCAGCATGAGCCGGGACATCACGCCACAGGATGAGGCTGAGCGGTTTGATCGGTTGCGCGACAAACACGGATACGATGCGTTCAAATTCAGGGTCGGGGCTGAGTGCGGGCGCAATCAGGATCAGTGGCCGGGTCGCTCGGAAGAAATCGTGGCGGCGGTCAGGAAAACACTGGGTGATGAAGTGGATCTGTTGGTTGACGGCAACAGTTGTTACCGGCCCGGGAAGGCCATCGAGCTGGGCCGGATGCTGGAAGATCACGGCATTTGCCATTTCGAGGAGCCCTGTCCCTATTGGGAATATGAATGGACGAAACAGGTTACCGATGCCTTGTCGATTGATGTCACAGGGGGCGAGCAGGACAACAATCTGGCTCTGTGGAAATATATGATTGATCACGATACGGTCAATGTTTATCAGCCCGACATTTGTTACATGGGCGGTATCGAGCGGACCCTGCGTGTCGTCAAAATGGCGGCGGACGCGGGGAAAGTCATTACTCCCCATGCGGCCAATCTCTCACTGGTGACGATATTTACGTTGCATCTGATGGGGGCAATCGAGAATGCGGGTCCTTATGTCGAATTTTCGATTGAGGGGGCGGATTATTATCCCTGGCAATACGGTATCTATGAGGATTTCCCGGTGGCCAGAGACGGCAAGGTGCAAATTCCCGAAGGACCCGGCTGGGGTGTTGAGATCTGTTCATCCTGGCTGGAGAAATCAATCCGACAGGTCAGTGAGATGTCTGCAAACACATAAAAATAGAAAAATCAATATTTTTATACGAAAAGTTTGCCAAGACCGAACCATGTCCATTACAATGACACGGATTTTGTGAAATTGCTGAGCGGGTATCAGCGCTGGTGATTGTTCCTGCAGACCATATTGACAGGCCCGGAAATTTTACTTCAGGAGATTAGAGAATGTTGCGAATCGGTTTGGGTTTCCTTAAAAAAACAGCTTCACTGCTCGTCCTGGTTCTGTTTTTTTGTGAGAGTGTGTACGCGCATCGGGATTTAACGGTAGTGAACTGGGGCGGGGATCTGGCGCGCGCACAGATGCAAGCCTGGATTCTACCCTGGGAAAAGGAGAATAATAAATCGGCGGAGATGGTGTATTACGGCGGAGGTGTTGGACAAATTCGGGAACAGGTCAATACCACCAACGTGACCTGGGATGTGATTGATATGGAATATTCCGACCTCATCCGGGCCTGTGACGAGGGACTGCTGGAGAAACTGGATCATTCCCTGTTGCCCGGCGCCAACAGTGATTTTGTCGGGGAGGCGCTGGAGAGTGAGTGCGGGGTTGGCGTTTACACATGGTCTACGGTTTATGCTTACGACACGGAAGCCTTCGCTGACCGTCAGCCGACCAGTCTGGCCGATTTTTTTAATACACGGGACTTTCCGGGCAAGAGAGGGTTGCGAAGAGACCCGCGCGGAACCCTGGAGTGGGCGCTGATGGCGGCTGGTATTCCAGCCAATCAGGTATATGCCGAATTATCCACCGCGGAAGGCTTGAATCTGGCCTTCGCTTCGCTTGACAGATTGAAGTCGAATATTGTGTGGTGGAGTTCGGGGAGCGAACCTGTGCAGTTGCTGAAAGACGACACGGTTGCCCTGACGGTTGCGTGGAACGGGCGACTGCATCGGCCGATGATGGAGGACGGAGAGCCGATCGATATCGTCTGGGATGGCCAGCTTTGGGAAATGGATTTTCTCGCTATCCCGAAAGGCAGCCGTAATCTTGAAAACGCGAGGCAGTTCATTTCGTTTGCGACCAGCGCCAGGGGAATGACTGAAGTGACCCGATATATCCCGTATGGCCCGGTAAGAAAGTCGGCTCAGGACAGCGTTCCTGAAAATGTCCGATCCTATCTGCCCGCGGAAAATATGTCGGACACATCATTACGCTTCGATTCACAATGGTGGGCAGCCAATATCGGTCCGATTCGGGAGAGATTCGAGCAGTGGATGACACCTTCAGGACTTGATGTGCAGGAACGCGGCGCGCGCTTCTGACAACCGAATCACCCTTCTTGATGGAGTGTAAAGTATGCAACAACCAAAAATAGACAAGGTAATATTCTGGACGGCCCTGATCGTTATCATCACGCTTGTCACGCCTCTGGTTCTGTTCGAGGAAGGAGCCAAGAGTGTTCTTGGCGTGTTGTTCAATTTTGCCACCAAACAGCTTGGCTGGAGCTTCTTGTGGTTTACGATTGGCACATTCTTCATCCTCGCATGGCTGGCCCTGGGACGCTTCGGGAGTGTTCGTTTCGGTGGGCCGGACGCCCGCCCGCAGTTCTCGATGGCCAGCTGGGTAGCCATGTTGTTTTGTGCCGGTATTGGCGCCAGCGTGATGTTTTGGGGGGCGATTGAGTGGGCATATTACTATTCCGGTCCCCCGTTCGGTGTTGAACCGAAAACAGCGGAAGCGGCCGAGTGGGCTTCCATGTACGGCCTTTTCCATTGGGGTTTCACCGCCTGGGCAGTTTATTGCATTCCCACATTGCCATTGGCTTACATGTTATGGAACAAAAAGCGGGCGGTACTGAGACTGTCCGCCGCTTGCGCCCCGGTAATCGGAGAAAACGCCGCCGCCGGGTGGCCGGGAAAGATCATAGATGTCCTGTTCATGTTCGGTTTGATCGGAGGAATTGGCACCTCAATGGGGTTGGGAACGCCGATGTTGTCCGCCGGCATTTCCGAACTGTTCGACATCGAGCGCAGTTTCTCGCTGGATGTGGCCGTGGTGGTGGTATGGGGGATTATTTTTGGCGCCAGTGTCTATTCAGGTCTGGAGAAGGGCATCAAGGTTCTGAGTGATATCAACCTGTGGTTGATCATGATTATTCTCGGCTTTACCTTCCTGTTTGGCCCGACCGTGTTCATATTGTCCACTTTCACCAACAGCATGGGGCTGTTGATGTCCAATTTTGTTGAAATGAGCTTCTGGACCGACCCGATAGCCGAGGGCGGGTTCCCTCAGGGCTGGACGATTTTCTACTGGGCGTGGTGGATTGCCTATGCCCCGTTCATGGGATTGTTTGTAGCGCGTATTTCTTATGGTCGCACCATCCGGCAGTTGATTGTCGCCGAAGTGGTGGGAGGCTCTCTGGGTTGCTGGCTGTTTTTCGCCATACTGGGGAATACCGGAATGTATTTCCAGCTGAACGACATTGTCCCGATCAGCGATATTCTCAGTAATCAGGATGGCGCCGCGGCAGTTATCGCCACCATTGTCGGAATCGGGCAAAATGCCTCGTTTTTCGGTCTCGGGATTGGCTTCGTGGCTCCCCTTCTGCTGATCGTATTCATCGTGCTGGCCTTTATATTCGGCGCAACGACTCTGGATTCCTCTGCCTTTACACTGGCCTCTGTCGCTACCGAGGAGCAGGAAGACGCAAAAACCGAACCGGCGAGATGGCATCGTTTGTTCTGGGCCTTTATCCTTGCCGGGGTTTCACTGGCCTTGATGTATCTCGGTGGCCTGAAACCGTTGCAGACCGCGTCTATCGTGGTCGGTCTGCCGTTGATGGTCATTCTGGTTATCATGACCATGTCGTTCTTCCGGTGGTTGAATGAGGATTATCCGCAACAGGACCAGATTGATGTGATTGATCTCCAGCCGCAGCAAGAGCCCGGCGGCGGTACTGTGACGGTTTCTCATTCAACAGGGTCTCATGAAGCCGACAAAACCAGTTAAATCCAGCAAGCTGGATATCAAATACGGAGAATCATCATGTCACAGAGAATAAGTTCGCCATTCGGCACAATCATTATTGACCAGGACGATGTGGGTGGCCTGATCAAGACCATCAGTAGTGACGGCGAAAAGAAAACGCGCCGTCATGAGCCGGTTTCCATTACTCCTGATGTTGATATTTACGAGGATCATGAAGCCCTGAAGCTGTGGGTGGATCTGCCCGGGGTCGATAAGGACAGCATTCAGGTCACCGTATCCGGGAATGCGCTGGCGGTCAACGCTCGCACCCGGCAATTGAATCTGGAGGGCGGACACTGGGTGCGGCATGAGAGGCCGGTCGGGAGTTTTGTGCGTCATCTCCGGTTCGGCTCGGAAATTGACGAAAACGGTGTGGTTGCCGATTACTCGGACGGAACCCTGATACTGACCATTGCGAAACCACAGCAGTCTGAAACCAGAAACATAGAAGTCAACATTCAGTAAGCGGGATGTCGGGTAGTTCTAAAGACCGCGAGACTCAGCAGAAACTCGACCGCATGAACAGCGGTCTTTACTGGTGGGGTGTGCCGACGCTTTTTCGTTGTCCTCATGACCCGGACCCGGAGAACTGTGACATTGCGCTGATAGGGGTTCCGCACAGCACCGGTAACGGGACGACCGAGCGTGATCAGCACCTGGGTCCAAGAGCGGTGCGTGATATGTCTGCGCTTGGCCGTCGGGTACATACGGAATTTGCGATGGACCCGTGGCGGCAATGCCGTATCCATGATCTGGGCGATGTGGCGCTACCCGAAGCCAACCATAATGAAAAGTGCATCCAGCGAATAACCGATTTCTATAAATCCATTGATCATGCGGGGGTAAGGCCGGTTTCGGTGGGCGGAGACCATTCGGTGACCGGCGGTATTCTTCAGGCCATTGCCGGCAAGGACGCGAAGCTCACCGGGGGGCGGAAAACAACCCTGCTGCATTTTGACGCCCACACCGACGCGTTTCACCACATTGATCATTTTCTCGGCGCGATCAAGTCAGCAGCCCACTGGGCCAGCTATCTGGTGCGCGATGGCCATGTCAACCCGCACAACAGCGTCCAGGTCGGCATACGTGGCAATCCACGCACCCTGGACTGGCTCGAACCGAGTTATGACCTCGGTTATGAGGTCATCGACATCAAGCGTTTCAGGCAAATCGGGGTAGACAAGGCAATCGAAATCATCAATCAGAGAATCGGCGATGAACCCGTCTACATTACCTTTGACCTGGATGCGCTGGATACTACAGTGGCGCCCGGAGTAGCCAATCTGGAAGCGGGAGTCGAGGGGTTGTTCATCGACGAGACGATGAAAATGCTGCGCTCGGTGCGGGGTAAAAACATCATCGGCGGTGATGTGGTCTGCATGATGCCGACCAAGGACGCGCCGAACAAGCAGACCTCACTGGTGGCGATGTCCATTCTGTTCGAGATCATATCGCTGATCGCCGATAACATGGCCCGGCAGTCCTGAGCGGGGAGGTCGGCGCAACGGGTCGGTCGGGTCGGTACAGCCGAATCAAGGAATCGGGGAGAAAACCTCGGCTCAGCCAGCCTTGATGCGATTCAGCACGTAATGCAGTACGCCTCCGGCGAGATAATATTCCACCTCGACCGCGGTGTCGATTCTGGACTGTAACTGAATAGAGTCTACCGAACCATCTGCCCGGTTGATACAGGCTTCGAAAATCTGCCGAGGTTCGAGTCCGCTGTCGAGTCCCAGGATATCGATGCTGTCGGTGATACCGAGATTGTGGGTTTTGCGGTCCTCGCCGGGCATGAACTGTAGCGGAAGAACCCCCATGCCGACCAGGTTGGAACGGTGTATACGCTCAAAACTTTCCACGATGACCGCCTTGACACCGAGCAGCAGCGTCCCTTTGGCGGCCCAGTCACGGCTTGAGCCGGCGCCGTATTCCTTGCCGCCAATGACCACAGTGGGTATTCGCTGCGACAGGTACTGCATCGCGGCGTCATAAATCGGAACCGGCGAAGAGTCGTCAAGGGCACGGGTAAATCCCCCTTCAACGCCGGCAACCAGTTCATTTCTGATTCGGATATTGCCGAAGGTTCCCCGCATCATGACTTCATGGTTACCCCGTCTCGAGCCATAAGAATTGAAGTCCCGCTCCGCAACCCCGTGATCGGTCAGGTATCTGGCCGCGGGACTGCCAGGTTGAATCGAACCGGCTGGAGAGATGTGATCGGTCGTCACCGAATCGCCGAGCAGCGCCAGAATCCGAGCGCCTTGTATATTGCTATCCTTGCCGCTGGTGTAGCGCTCCTCAAAAAACGGCGGTAATTGAATATAGGTTGAATTGGCGCAGAATGTGTATGTCTGACCCTGTCGGGTGGGGATGTCCCGCCATTGTTCGTCTCCGGTAAACACGTCGGCGTACTTGCTGGAGAACATTGTGTCATCAATCTTGCTCACCTCATGAGCAATCTCTTCATTGGTCGGCCAGATGTCCCTCAGGTATACCGGATGGCCGTCCCGGTCACAGGAGATCGGGTCATTCGCCAGATTGATCCGGGTGGTTCCCGCCAGCGCATAGGCGACGACCAGAGGCGGAGAGGCCAGCCAGTTCGCTTTCACCAGTGGATGAATCCGGCCTTCAAAATTTCGATTGCCCGACAGCACAGAGGTCACGATCAGGTCATTTTCACTGATCGTGTTGTCTACCGCTTCGGGCAGCGGGCCTGAGTTTCCGATGCAGGTGGTACAGCCATATCCGACTGTATTGAAGCCCAGCGCATCGAGAGCGGATTGCAGTCCCGCTTTCTCAAGATATTCAGTTACCACCTTCGAGCCGGGCGCCAGCGATGACTTGACCCAGGGCTTGCGGGTGATGCCCTTTGCCACCGCTTTCTTCGCCACCAGTCCGGCCCCTACCATGACAGCGGGGTTGGAGGTGTTGGTGCAGGAGGTGATAGCCGCCACCACGACATCGCCATGGTGCATACGCCAGCCATCGCCGCTCTCAAAACCCTTGTCTATTTCATCTCCCTTGCCTTCGTCACAGATGAATGTCTCCATCGCTTCCGGCAAGTCGGGCAGGGCGACCCGATCCTGGGGGCGTCTGGGCCCGGACAGATTCGGGTTCACCTGGCTTATATCCAGGGTCAATGTGGAGCTGAACGCCGGTACGGGATCATCACTGTTCCTCCATAACCCTTGAGTCTTGCTGTACTTCTCGACCAGCGCCACCGTTTCGGCCGGGCGGCCGCTCAGGATGAGATAGTCAATGGTTTTCCGGTCCACCGGGAAGAAACCGCAGGTGGCGCCGTATTCAGGAGCCATGTTGGCGATGGTCGCGCGGTCCGCAATCGGCAGATGATCCAGCGCCTCGCCATAAAACTCTACAAACTTCCCGACTACGCCATGCTCGCGAAGCATCTGCACAATCCGCAGAACCAGATCGGTCGCGGTAATCCCTTCCCGCAGTTGCCCGGTCAATTCAAAGCCGACCACACGCGGAATTAACATCGGGATCGGCTGCCCCAGCATGGCGGCTTCAGCTTCGATACCACCGATACCCCAGCCCAGCACACCGAGGCCATTGATCATGGTGGTATGGCTGTCTGTTCCCACCAGCGTATCCGGGTAGGCGACCCGTTGGCCGCTTTTATGGTCACTCCATACGCCTCGGGCCAGGTATTCAAGATTGACCTGATGACAGATGCCGGTTCCCGGAGGGACCAGGTGGAAGTTGTCGAAAGCTCCCTGACCCCATTTCAGGAATTGATAGCGCTCCGCATTTCGCTGCATTTCCAGATTCACATTCGTGGCAAATGCGGTGCGGGTCGCATACTGATCAATCACCACGGAGTGATCAATCACCAGGTCAACCTTTGACCGCGGGTTGATTTTTTCCGGGTCGATACCGGCTTTGACCAGCGCCTCGCGCATCGCCGCCAGATCCACCACCGCCGGCACTCCGGTAAAATCCTGCATCAGCACGCGAGCGGGATGGTACGCGATTTCCTGTGCTGTGTTGTTTTCGGCGCTTCTGGCAACGGCCGCAATATCGTCGGCGGTGCAGGAAACTCCGTCCTCATGGCGCAGCAGGTTCTCCAGCAGTACCTTGATCGAATAAGGCAGTTGGCCGATGTCGGCAACAGCGGACAGCATCGGGGAGTTGAGATCATAGTAGCCGCAGGCGACTCCATCGACATCCATGGTCGAATAGCTGTCGAATGAATTTTTACTGATTTGTGTCATGGTTCTTTTTTGAAAAATGGGGTTCAATCCCGAATTCGGGCCGGGGTGGGGATTATACTGTATCTGGTCGGCATGCGGATGGCTTCCGACCGTTCGCTAGAATGGTTTGATCACCACCAGCAGGATGATGCCGACCAGATACACTACCGGGACTTCATTCATCCATCGGTAGTAGACGTGGCTTCGTTTGTTGATACCCTGTCTGAATGCGAGCAGCGCCCGGTAACACCAGAGGTGATGGATGATGACCAGAGCGACCAATACCAGCTTCGCGGATAGCCAGCTTCCGGAAAATCCATAGCCGATCCACAGCCAGAGCCCGGAAGCCAGAGTCAGTACCGCTCCGGGAGTCATGATCCCGAAAAACAGCTTCCTCTCCATGATCCGGAATCGATCAATACTGATGCGGTCGTCGGCCTGGGCGTGATAGACGTACAATCTGGGCAGGTAGAACAGTCCGGCGAACCAGACAACCATTGAGATAATATGAATGGATTTGAGCCAGAGCATTTCTTAACCGATTAGTCCGTGTGGGTTGATTCTAGCAGGCAAAAAAAAGGACGTCCAAACATCGGACGTCCCAATCAATAACACCAATGGAGGATTAAAACACTATGCAGCTTGTCGAAGTTCCTCTGAAACTTCGGGTTTGCCGGTTCTTTCAGAAGCTGTTTTCACAGGAGCTTTTACCAGCGCTCCGGGTTGATAGACCGCCTGATAAATTTCATGGCGTTCAATACCAATATCTTGCAGCAACCGATCACTCATTGCAGCCAACTGGCGAATAGCCTTTCTGCGTTCATTCCAGAACTTGATTCGGTCTATGATTCGTTTTGTAATTGTGCGCCGGAATGAACTATGAACGACGTTCCTGTGATCATTCATCGTTGTGATATTATTCATACCCACCCCCGCAATGCCATGATAATGGTCAGGAGTGTTAAAGCGCCTACGTAGGAGAGTCCTACCTTGATTAATATGCTCGTCATTTTCATTTCCCTCAAAAAACGTTACCACCTGGTAACAGGTCGGTTGACCATTCAACCGACAATGGGAATATAGGGGTTGGAAACGCTATACACAAACGATATATTTTCATACAATACATGAGCATTCACTCATGGTTGAATCATGGCGATCCGCTATCCTTCCCTGTCTGCGCTACGGGCGCTTGAGGCTGCGGCGCGTCATTTGAGCTACACTCGCGCCGCCGAAGAGCTGTTTGTGACACAAAGCGCCATCAGCCACCAGATCAGGCATATCGAGGAACTGTGGGAGGTGAAACTGTTTCAGCGCAGGGGGCGCACCCTGATTCTGACCGAAGCGGGTCACGCCATCGTGCCGGTTGTCAGGGAATTCATCAGACGACTGAACTCAACCGTCGAAGACCTGAAGGAGGTTCAGCCCGGGCCCACGGCCTTGAGAGTGACCTTGTTGCAGTCATTCGCCTTCAAGTGGCTGGTGCCGAGGCTGGGGCATTTCAACCATGAATATCCCGATATCAATGTATGGATTTCCACTTCGGATGAACTGATGGATTTCGATTCGGAAAATGCTGATGTCGGTATTCGTTTAGGGTACGGAAACTGGAGCAACCTGTATGAAGAACTGCTGCTTGAAGAATATGTTTTTCCGGTTTGCAGTCCGCATTTTCTGGAGGAATACGGTATACCCGACAAGCCGGAGGACTTGCTGGGTCTTCCTTTGCTGCGGCGCAACGCGATAGACATACTGCAACGCTGGAGAGACTGGTTCAGGGATGCGGATGTCACGGTCAGAAGGATGCCCAAAGGCACCCAGTTTCCGCAAACCAGTCTGGCCATCCAGGCCGCAATCGACGACCAGGGGGTCGCGCTGGCCCGCAGCGCCCATGTTCTGGATGACATCAAGGCCGGTCGGCTGGTGCGGTTGTTCCCGGAAGTCAAAAGCAAATCCAACCTTTCCTATTTCTTCGTCTGTGTTCGGGGGCGGGAAAGTGAGCCGCAAATCACCGCTTTTCGGGGTTGGTTGAAACGCGAGGCGGAAATATCAGAAAGCGAGTTTGAGCAGATGCTGGGTTGAAGTGTTCGCGTAAGTTGTCATGTCGTCTTTTAGCGCCGGGGCGCCTGGATTGCCCGCACCACTTGTGCAGGGTCGAGTCGGGCAAGACATCGCCGTGGACACGATGGCCGGTCGCACCGGCTACACCCGGCCACCCGGATCACCTGATCATGCGTCCCCAGCGGGCCTGTTTTTTTTTCATCGGTCGGGCCGAACAGCGCGACCACCGGAGTTTTTACCGCCCCGGCGACATGCATCGGGAAACTGTCACCGCTCAGCATCCATTCCGCCCGCCGGGCGAGTTCCGCAAATTCCGGCAAGGTCAGGGCGCCCAGCAGGTTGGTGTCACTGATCTGTTCGCCAGTCAGGCCATGCAGATTCATCGCTTCTTTCACTTCGCCCCGGCGTTCCCGAGAGCCGGTAAACAGGACATGGAATTGCTCCATCACCGCTTTTCGGGTCAGCAGATAATTCTCAAGCGGCCAGTCTTTTGAGGGCCAGCGTGTAAACGGACTCATGATCAGGAGCGGTTTTGCCTGTGGGTTGATTCGGGCCAGCAGGTGGTCAACTGTGCGCTTTTCTTTGGCGCTGACACAAAATTCCATTGAAGTATCTGTCGTCGGTATCCCTGCCAGCGCCAGCGCCTGATCCATCTCCTGAATCGCATGCAGGTTCCTGTTCCTGAATCCTTCCAGCCCCCACCAGTTTCCCTTGACCAGTTTGCGCTCCGATCTTGCGCCGTACAGAAACAGTACCGACTTCGCCAGACCCTGAAGATCGATTGCCAGATCGAAACGATGCCGCCTGATTTTCGCCATCACCGCGGATATTTCCCGCCAGACCCGGACTGGCTCCCGATACCAGTTGCGTTTGATTCGATCACGGTCTATGACGATGATTTCATCGACCCAGGGGTTATACCGATAGATGTCCATGGATGCGCTGGCTGTGAGCAGGCTCAGGTGACTGTCCGGGTAGCGCTTCTTGAGCGCCCGGATATGCCCGGTTGAGTGCAGCACGTCTCCCAGCGAAGTCTGTTTGATGACCAGAATTTTCACGGGCTGGCTGTCCGCTTAGCCGGTGCGGTAGGGGTCGGAGCCGTCCGGCTGCGTCCGGAACCACCGGAATGTCCACATGTACTGTTCCGGCGCCTGACGGATCAGGGTTTCCATCGCCTGGTTGATGCGGACCGTATCGGCTACATGATCATCGCTTGGAAGCTGCTCCAGAGGCGGGGCGACGATGATTTTGTATCTCCCGTTCTGTACGTTCAGGATACAGGTGAATGGAATGACCACGGCATCGGTGATTGCGGCCAGCCGACTGACCATATTGAGAGTGGAACGCTGTTGACCGAAAAAAGACGCATAGACTGTATGCTTCCCTTCGCCATGGTCCTCATCCGGAATCAGCAGGCAGACGCGCCCCCGGTTTATTCCCCTGATCAGCCCACGGAGACTTTGATCCCGCATATAAAGACAGGTCTGGTTGAATCGGGTCCGGCCCTTGTGCAAAAACCAGTTGTATACCGGATTTTTATCCCGTTTCATCATGGAAACCAGAGGAGCGCCAATGAACAGCGCGGAGGCTCCGGTATCCATGGTGGTGGTGTGATAGGCGACCATGATCACGTTTTGCCGGCAATCACTGTCAGCCTGTAGCCGGTTCCGGAAGTGTTCGGCGCCCTCAATGTCTACATATTTTTTCAGCCTCCTGCGCGTACTCATCATACTGAGACCCATGTCCATGAGGCCGAGGCCATAGCAGCGAAAGTGCGCCTCCAGCAGGTCGCGCTGTTCGGATTCAGATAATTCCGGGAAGCAAAGTCGAATATTGACCGCGGCGATATTCCGGCGTTTGCGGTTGTGCAAGCGCATCTGGTCACCGATGAACCCGCCCAACTTCATCACCGCTTTTCTCGGCAGCCAGGAAACCAGCCAAAGCAGCAGCAGGGTCAGCCAGGCGCCCCAGTATCCCGGTTTGAAGCAGGTCCGGTCGAGTTTGACTTCAGGTGGCTCAGCGAGCGCCATCGGTATGGACGAATTTCTGATAGCGGGGGTCTTCACCGGCAAGCCAGCACAGGTCGCTCCAGGTGTCAATGTCGCGCAGCTTCCGGCAAAAATGAATGTTCATGTCGAGTGAGTGCAGGTTCGCGAGTAATTGAGAGAAAACCTGGTCTGAGCCCCAGCTCACCTGATCAAATATCCCGCGCCTTGATTCATGCAGGCCGAGAATATAAAAGCCGCCATCCACCGTGGGGCCGACTATATTATCCTGTTCGCTGAGTCGCGTATATACCTGACTCAGGATTTCGCCGGAGATATGCGGGACATCGCAGCCCATGACCGCGCCGCAACCGGATTCCCTGATCGCCTTCTCGAGTACATGACTGATTCTTTGTCCGAGGTCGCCTTCTGTCTGGATTTCGATATCCATGCGGTAGCGATCTTGCAAATCCCGAAAGCAGTCATGCTCCGCCCCGGGCGATACTGTGAGTACCAGCGAACCGGGCCAGTGCGCCTTAATCTTGTTGACGGATTGTTCCAGCATCGTGAGCGCCAACTCCGCCGCTCCGGCGCCAGTCAACTCCGGCTGCATCCGGGTTTTGACCTGTCCCGGAACCGGCGCCTTGGCAAAAAGGTATAATGGAATATCGGGGTTAGCGCTCATTGCCGTACATCTCACCCAGACGCTGCGGGTCAATCCCGACCCAGAACAGAAACCTCAGTTTCCACATCAGCAATATGGTGCGGATTGCGCCGCGGTTTTGCCAGCGTCTGGCGGAAGTGATGACCGGAGGATTGATCAGTAGCGGGGAGGAGTGTTGTTTAAGCAGTTTGCTCATTGCTACATCCTCCATCAGACAGATTGGAGGAAAACCGTTGACCCGATTAAATAGAGACGCAGTTACGAAAATCCCCTGATCGCCGGTAGCGAGAGACCGGATGCGGGAACGAAGCCGGATCATGTTTTCGATCAGGCGATAAATCCATCCTCTGGATTCGAGCGCCACATCGAATCGCCCCCATTGACGTTGCCCGCTGACTTCTCGCTCCACCATGGCAATGGCATCGGCTGGCAATCGGGTATCGCAGTGAAGAAATAACAAAATATCTCCGGTTGCCGCCACTGCCCCCCGATTCATTTGTCGGCTTCGTTCGGGTTGATCCGTTGAAATGACCCGGATCAGGGGCTTCCCCGGTTCGGGTTGGCGCCGCCGGTCAATAGATTCCAGGATGGATTTCAGGATTTCACGGGATTCGGTCTGGTCACTGGCATCAACCAGTATGGCCTCATGCAGCCCGCGTAAATCCTGCAAATGACTCACCAGCCCCTCGACGTTCTGTCCTTCGTTGTAAAGAGGGGCGATAATCGAGATCATGTCAACGTTACCGGGTCTTCGCGCACTGCACCGCTTGCGGGTTATTTTTTCCGGCTGGCGGCGATACGCATCCGCAAGGCATTCAGTTTGATGAAGCCGGTTGCATCGGCCTGGTTATAGGCGCCCGCGTCTTCCTCGAAGGTTACAATTTTCTCGTCGAACAACGAATCGGTTTTTGACTGGCGCCCCAGCACATCGACATTGCCCTTGTATAACCGCAGCCGGACTTCTCCGTTCACGGTTGCCTGGGAAGCGTCGATCATACCCTGCATCATGACCCGCTCCGGGCTGAACCAGTAACCATTGTAGATGAGACTGGCATAACGCGGCATCAGTTCGTCTTTCAGATGAGCGACTTCCCGGTCCAGGGTGAGTGATTCGATTGCGCGATGGGCCTTGTGGATGATTGTGCCGCCCGGAGTTTCATAACAGCCCCGGTTCTTCATGCCGACATATCGGTTCTCGACAATGTCCGCCCGGCCAATGCCGTGGATGGAGCCCCGTCTGTTCAAATCCATCATGACCTGTGCCGCAGTCATCGCCTGACCGTTGACCGACACGACATCTCCCTGATTGAAGCCCAGCAGCAATTCCTCCGGCGCGTCCGGCGCGTCCATCGGAGAGCGGGTCCAGCCCCAGGCTTCATCATCGGGCGCCGTCCACGGATCTTCCAGTTCACCGCCCTCATGCGAAATATGCAACAAATTGGCGTCGATCGAATAAGGAGAACCGCCGTCTTTCTTCTTCTCAACATGAATGCCGTGTTTGCGCGCATACTCCATCAGTTTTTCGCGGGAGGTCAAATCCCACTCCCGCCAGGGCGCGATGATTCTGATGTCCGGATTCAGGGCGTAGGCGGACAACTCGAACCGGACCTGGTCGTTGCCTTTGCCGGTGGCGCCGTGCGAAATTGCGTCGGCATTGGTTTTCCTGGCAGTCTCAATCAGGTATTTGGCGATCAGTGGACGGGCAATCGAAGTGCCCAGCAAATACTCGCCTTCATAGAGGGCATTGGCGCGAAACATCGGGAAAACATAGTCACGGGCGAATTCTTCGGTCAGATCTTCAATGAATATATCCCGGATTCCATACTTTCGGGCTTTTTGCCGGGCTGGTTCCAGGTCTTCACCCTGCCCGATATCCGCGGTGAAGGTGACTACCTCGCAGTGGTATTCATCCTGTAGCCATTTCAGTATGATTGAAGTATCCAGTCCCCCGGAATAGGCCAGAACAGCTTTGTTGATTTCTGACATGGTGGTTTCGTATTGTGGTTTCGTATTTCGGTAAAGTAGAGTTTTATTATATCATTAACCATGTAACCGTTTTGAGAAGGACAGGCAAGTGGCCATTCGACATCTGTTAAGCTGTATGGATTTGACCGGGCAAGAGCTTCGGCAATTAATTTCTCGCGCCATTGCCTTAAAGGCCGAGCTTCCCTCAGGCCGCCATGCCCGATTCATGCAGGGTAAAACCGCGATACTGGTATTCGAGAAACAGTCCACCCGTACCCGGGTCTCGTTTGAAACCGGCATCGGCCAGTTCGGCGGGAATGTGATTTTCCTGGCGCCTTCCGACTCCCAACTTGGCCGTGGAGAGTCGATAGCGGACACGGCGCGGGTGCTTTCCAGGATGGCTGACCTGATCGTCATGAGAACCGGGGCGCATGCGCGTGTTGAGACGATGGCGGAAAATGCCTCGGTGCCTGTAATCAACGGATTGTCCGACTACAATCATCCCTGTCAGATTCTCGCGGATATCCAGACATTCACTGAACATCGCGGCGACATCGGGGGCCGCAAGATTGCTTGGGTTGGTGATGGCAACAATGTTTGTCATTCGTGGATGAACGCAGCCCGGCAATTCGGTTTTGAACTCCATATCGCCACACCACAAAGCCAGCGGCCTGACGAAACGCTGGCCGTACAATGCGCCGATCATATCGTATGGAGCGAAGACCCGGTAGATGCTTGTACGGGCGCGGCGCTGGTGGTTACCGATACCTGGTCCGGAATGGGGTTCGAGAAGGACAAGAAGGTTCGCGAGGAGATATTCAGGGGTTATCGCGTCGATCAGGAATTGATGGGGCATGCGGCTCGCGATGCGCTGTTCATGCACTGCCTGCCGGCCTATCGCGGCAGTGAAGTGACTTCAGCGGTGATTGACGGTCCGCAAAGCGTAGTCTGGGATGAGGCGGAAAACCGGCTTCACGCGCAAAAGGCGCTGATCGAATTTTTACTGTTGGGTGGTTAACCCGGTAGGAGAGATGTCTGATAGGAGAGATGTCTTTTTAATATATCTTTCTTACGCTATACTCTACTTTGGTGATCAGCAAATTGGAAGGTTTATGGTTATGGTTACATCAGCACACAACGACAGCGCAAAAGTTTTCATGGCAGGCAAGTCGCAGGCGGTGCGGTTGCCGAAGAAATATCGTTTTGCCGAAGGCTGCGACGAGGTTTCAATTCGGCAAGTGGGTCGCTCGCTCATTCTGAGTCCACGCTTCGCGGATTGGGACGAGTTTTGGGCGAATACTCCCTCGTTCGATGACGATATGGTTGAGGCTGTTTTGGGTCGAAACGAGGCTGTCGCGGGAGATGACCCCAAACGCGCGAGCTTTGACGAATGAAGGTCATGCTGGATACGGACAGTTGTATTTACCTGATCAATCGCCGTAAAGGAATGACGCCACAGGCGCGGTTGCAGGACTGTTGCATTTCGGCCATCGTATTGGGTGAATTGGAATTCGGTATTTTGAAAAGTCAGCGACCGGACATGAATCGCAAACGGTTACAGAATTTTCTGAGTTCCGTTGTGGTGAGGCCAGTCGGAGAGGCCGAATCAATTGCTTATGGGGAAATCCGATTAGCATTAAAAACCCAACTGATTGGCCGCAACGACATGTGGATTGCGGCGCACGCAGTGTCGCTTGATCTAACACTTGTGACCAATAACACGCATGAATTTTCGCGCGTCCCCGGATTGGTTATTGATAACTGGTTGGACGAATAAGGTACTGATCGAATTCCTGCTGTCGAGGGATTAACCCGGACTACTGTCATGTCATTGAATAAAAGCCTTCACAAGGCAAAGCGAGAAAAGAACGATGACTTCTGAACTAAATGACTTATCTGTCGCTGAATTACTAAGGCTATATGTTGGCATCAGCGAGCAACTTCGAACCCGTGGAATCACGCGAGGGGAGAATGTTCCGACGGGAGATTTGGCAGAATTTCTTTTCTGCCGTTCCTACTCGTGGACACAAGCGAGTAATTCCGAGAAGGCTTTTGATGCTAAAGACGACGAAGGCAAACGGTATCAGATCAAGGGACGGCGGATTCATCAACGTACAAATTCTCGACAACTTTCAGCCATACGTGATCTTGATGGATTTGATGTCTTGGCGGCGATTCTTTTCGATCACGAATATCGGGTGTCACGCGCTGCCTTGATTCCAAACGAGGTCGTTCAGAATCGTAGTAAACACGTAGCACATGATAACAAATGGCAATTCATGTTGACGGATGATGTATGGAGCGAAAAGAACGTGAATGACGTTACCGGAATCTTGAAAAACACTTGGAGCCAAACTATGTGCTCCCATGAAACCGATACAGGATTCTTAGGCAATCATGTTAGCCTGCCAAGGCGGAAGGTAGAAGAAATATCCCGGGAGAAATCCATGGACAAAAATTCGGCAATGTTGCGAGTCAATTCGGAGCAAGGACATAGATTACTGGATCGCAGCAACACCTGCTTCGCGAACGTCAATGCGACGAAGCCCGTATGGTGGTTCAATATTGATCCGTGTAAGTTCCAGAATGATCTGCATCTACTCTGCGCTAAAAATACGGGATTAGTTTGGTTGACAATCGAGGCAAACACGTTCGATAGTCCAGAACAAATGTTCCGAATCCGCCCCGATAAAGAGTTGGTAGATCTGGAAATTTCCTGCAGCAGCGAGCAGTATATGCACGACGTAAAGAGCGGAGGGAATGGATACGATTTCAGTCCGCATATTCAACAAGAATGGTCCTGATGATGATGAACTATCAGGTGGCTACTGGTCTTCGTGCCTGCTTGCAATAGTGGACGACTTGGCGAAGCTCGCAGGATTCGCGCTTGCGCGAACATGAAAGCCGGTCTGGATCGTCGCGGCGAAATTTGCTCGGGTATGGGTGCTTTGTGATACTGACGTGTCCTGACAGAGTCATGATATGAATTCCTGTATATGGTCAACAAACCGAGTCAACTCAGGCAGCATGACTCAAATAAAACTGCCTCCGATAAAACCGGGGTGGTTCACCAAACCAGAGGGAGAACAATGAAACAGACCAAATCGACTATCAAGAAGCAGCATCGTGAAATATTACAAAATTCAGGGCATCTTGACTTGAGAAGTTACCGGGCACATCAGAAACTGGAAGAAGCCTTGAAGAAGGCGGGAATTGAGAGGCCCGGAAACGGGCCAAGAATAATTGACCCCGCCCATACCCGTTATCGAATTTACAGATAGATTGTAGAGCCTGGGAAACCCAAAATACAGATATAACTATTTGAATAGAATGGATTATATTGTCTGAACGGATGGAACTGGATTGCCGGATCGTGTATTGTTCATGGATATTTCCTGCATTTGCGCCTGACTGCCAACGTAGGATAGCAGGCTTGGGATGCCCGGTTCGTAACCGCCTTCCCTGGATTGCCAGATATAACCCAGATGCGAGAGTTGTTTTAACTTTTCCCGAATATGCTGATCTGTGATTGACTCATCTCCGGTCATTCCCTGTGCAATCGCTTTCTTCAGGCCGCGTTCATGCAAATATGCCTCGCCACTTTGCATAAACGCATTCGCGATGCTTTCAGCGACAAGCAGTAGTCCTGCATCGTCTATTTCATTGCGCCGGATCTGATACATGATGTTGTACTTGTCGGTCACGGTTGGCTGTACGGTCTTGACTGTCTCCATGGAGACGACCCGCTCTCCCGTCTGTTGCAGTCGTTGAGCGACGCTGTCCCCCCAGATCTGGGTGAAAAAGGGATAGCAGTGGGTCTGTTCAACGATGTTCTCAATAACACCGGGGGCAAAGGCGATACCTGCTTCCTGTAGCGGGATGGTGATTGCCTGATGGGCTTCTTCCGGTGACAGGCGTCCCAATCGAATGATTTCACTGCGGTCCCAGAAGGAGGCATTGGCTTGTCCCAGCGAAGCTCTGAGGTTCGGCGTACCGGCCAGCGTCAGCAGGAAAGGAGAACCTTCCAAGCGCACGGTCTGACTGGTGTTCAATAGTGATTCGGCGACCTCCGGTTTCAACCGATGAGCTTCATCTATGATCAGGATAAAGGGTTTGTTCCGGCTGCGTTCCTGTACGAGCTTTCGGATGGTCGCAGAGGTCGGGGACAAATCCATTTCTGTTTTGGCCTGGATGAGCCCTCCGACTCCTCCAGAAATCTCTGCTGATTTGAACCGCTTGCGTAATGTCTGATGGTTCTCCGTCAGGCGGTTAGCCAACTCGGTCAGGGTCTCCATTTCGTTTGGAGTGACCCATAGAATGTCCAGTTTTGAGGCTTCTTTTTGGAGTGTCTTTATTTTCAGATAATTGAGCAAGGCAGTCTTGCCGTTTCCCCGGGGACCGTAGAAAATCAGGTTCTGGCGAGCGGGTTTTCTATTTTTCAGGACTTCGACGCAATCCTGGAAACAGGACTGTTCTTTCTTGCGACCGGCCAGATACGGTGGCACATTACCATCACCTGGCACAAACAGATGTTTTAGATCAGGCATACTCATTTCTCCCTCCCGAATATGCCATCCTGCCTTAAATCAGTGACGCTGTCAAAAACAACAAGTATCGGAAATATCTCCCAGCATACAAGAATAATCATTATACAATGAGAGACTGAATAATCAGAGATTTCTTGACCGGCATGAGTCTACTCATTCGCCCCCTCTGCTCTGAGGATGAAACCCAATGGCGCATTCTCTGGCGCGGGTATCTGGAGTTTTATGAAACCGCTGTGTCCGATCCGATCTATACGACGACCTTCAGTCGGCTGGTTGATTCTAACCGCTCGCAGCAAAACGCATTCGTAGCCGAGCGAGACGGTGGGCTTGTCGGTCTCGTGCACTTTATCTACCATGCTCATAACTGGCGGCTGGAAGATGTCTGCTATCTCCAGGATCTTTATGTCGATCCGGGCTTCCGTGGAACAGGCGTCGGTCGCGCCTTGATAGAGGCGGTTTACGCAGCCGCTGATGAAAACGGGACACCCTGCGTTTATTGGATGACGCAGGATTTCAATGAAACAGCCCGGTTGCTGTATGATCGGATGGCCAGTCTGACCCCGTTCATCAAATACCAACGGTAAGGGAACAGACGGAATTTTCACGACTTCGGCTGCATTGTGTCGGGGGTTGATGCGGATACAGGCTACTGCCTGTCCGTGTCGGGACGGGCATCAACCATACCGGGCACCACAGTGGGTCACCCCTACGCATCATCCTTCATAAACCGCTTTTCAAGGATTGCTGAAATCGGAGAACTCTATCCCCAATCCCCTGATAAGGGAAGTTTTGGGTGATTGAAAGGTGTTTGGTATCAAGGGATTATATGGAAAAATAGGGTTTCTGAAAACTCACCTGTTGAGTGATATGAAAAAGCATCGAAAAGCGGGGAAGAACGGGAAGGGTCGCGCCAGGAAGATTCGGAAGGTTCGTCCTCCGAAGGTAACCTTTGAGTTCACGGATTTGGATTTGACGTCCTTTGGTGGGTCCTCCATACTGGCTCGAACTGCCCATCAGTTTGGTTTGTTTGATCTTCTGGACGGAGCGGTTTCGGTAAAGGTTCGCAATCGGGGCGCTTCGGACCTGGAGACTCTGTGGTCCATCATCGCTTGTTTGGCGCGTGGTCATGGTTCGTTATCGGACCTGGATGGGTTGCGGTCAGACCGGGCGGCGAGTCTTCTTCTGGGCTTGCGTTGGGTTCCTGAGTCGCGCCGCGCGGGGGAATGGTTATCCCGGTTGGATATTACAGACATCCAGGGGCTGTGGCATGCAGCGGTGGCATTCGCGGGTCGGGTCGCGCCGTCCATCATTGCCCATGAGGTAGAAACGAAGGGATATGTTCCGATGTTCATGGATGCTACGGGGATTGAGGTAGACGGACACTTGTTTGAGCGGACGGGGAAGGACTACAACGGCAACCGGGGTTACTGGTTGCACGGGACGTTTGTAGGCGGCTTGTGGTCGGCGGGTCAGTTGCAACCGGGGGGTGGACGGGTGACGCAGAACTGGCGCAAGTTGCTGCATTGGACGGCGGGGATGCTGCCAAAGGATGCGCCGGTCTGGTTTCGGGCGGACCATGCGTATTATAAGGGCGCTCTGGTTCGTGAATGCGCGAAGCGGGGCTGGGACTATTCGATCAGCCTGACGAATGACCGCTGGAAAAGGCCGATACTGGAACAACTGGAAGGTCTTCCTGATTCGGAGTGGACGGATATGGGTATGGAGGAGGAAGCCATTTTTGCCACGCACCGTCCGAGTGGTTGGGAGCGGACGCAGGATTACGTAGTGGTTCGATGCCACAGTCAGAACGGCCAGACTCTTTTGGCGCCGCGTCATACGGTCATTCTGGTGTCTCGGAACGATCTGCCCCTGAAAGAGTTAGTACTTCGTCACCGGGGCAAGCAGGGTCAGGAGAACGCCTTCAAGGGTCCGTTGCGGGACATGGACCTGCATCACCCACCGTGCCGGAGCTACCGCGCCAACCAGGCCTTCTACGCCCTGGGTCAGATTGCACAGGTTCTGCTGCGGGCGGTACAGTACACGGCGTTACCGAAGAAGGCGCGTCGTCATGGCATCCGACCGATCATCCGTTACGTGATGCAAACGGCGGCGTATCTGGTTCACAAAGCCCGCCAACTGTGTGTGCGCTTTGCCAAGAACAACTTCCGGCTGGACTGGCTGTACCAGTCTATGGTCACACTGGAAGCCACAGACCTTTGTGCTTTCCGTTCCCGCTCTCCTCCTTAAAGTCGGGCTTCGCGGCCTGAATCCACCCTGGATCGACGAACACCGCCTGGCGGTGGGGGTTCACTTGCCTGCACCAGAAAATCTGGCGTTTCCAAGAGGGCGACAGTACGGCTCAAAGAAGATTTTGCACGTTGATTCGACCCGTCTGACGGCTGGAGACCCTGACCGGCTCACCCATAACACAACCACCCATGTGAAAATCACTCACAAGGCATTTATCAGGGGATTGAGGAACTCTATTTGTTCGTAACACTCGTAACAAAAAGTATGAGAGCAAAAAGTTGAGAGCAAAAAGTATTGCATTGTGTACTACGTGTAATACAATACGCAAAGATAGCGCTCTTGGCAGTATGCCTCCCCACCTGATTTAAGGAGAGGCAGATCCCAAGAGCTTTTTTTCTTGTGTCAGGAGAATCATAATAATGCCTACCGCTATTTTGGTTGACGGTGGTTTCTTCTTGAAACGATTTCGTCATGTATACCCGGATGTTGATTCTCACAACGCAAAGGAAATAGCGAAGGCGTTCTATAAAATGACTACGCATCATTGACTACGCATCATCCTTCATAAACCGCTTTATGTGTTACTATCCGATCCAGACCTCATTGGACGCAATGCCAATTTATCCTTGACTATCCCCAAGAAAATACTGATTCTGTATTACAGCCGTCATGGCGCCACCGCAGATCTTGCGAGACATGTGGGACGTGGGGTGGAGAGTCTCGCTCAGTGCGAAGCCGTGATGCGGACTGTGCCGGCGGTATCTGCGGTTTGTGAGGCTGTCGAGGAAGTCGTTCCACGCAGCGGGGATGTCTATGCGTCAACCGATGATCTGGAAAGCTGCGCCGGACTGATACTCGGCAGTCCTACCCGTTTTGGCGCCATCGCGTCGCCATTGAAGTATTTTTTTGACCAGACCGTCCCGCAATGGTTGAACGGCGCCCTCAAGGATAAGCCCGCCGCCGTATTCACCTCTTCCGCCAGTGTGCATGGCGGTCAGGAAAGCACTCTGCTATCCATGACCCTGCCTCTGATTCATCACGGCATGATCATCACCGGGTTGCCCTATAGCGGCACCCGGCTTGCCCAGACACAGGGCGGCGGCAGTCCGTATGGCGCAAGCCATGTTGCGGGGGCGGATGGCTCCCTGCCTGTTTGTGATGATGAAAAGGCGTTGTCGGAAATGCTCGGACGCCGGGTGGCCGGTCTCGCCGTCGCTCTGGATGGCCGGACGCTGTAGCGGTGAGAGTCAGCCAGACCGTCACAACAATGTTTTCAGGAAAGGGATGGTGATTTTGCGCTGATCCCGTAGTGAGGCGCTGTCGATTTTGTCGAGCAAGGCAAACAATGAGCCGGTGTCCCGCT
Source organism: Candidatus Poriferihabitaceae bacterium (assembly GCA_965208975.1). Classification (GTDB taxonomy): domain Bacteria; phylum Pseudomonadota; class Gammaproteobacteria; order Arenicellales; family Poriferihabitantaceae. Next base: position 53,713 of record CBDBQH010000001.1, read on the forward strand.
GGCAACGGGACATGATGAACGCAGTCACTTTCTCATCCAGGTCAAACCCCCGCGTTAAGGCCTGATGCCGCAATGCCTGTTGTTTCCCGGTTTCATCGAGAGGCTGGAGGTGGTAAACCCCGCCGCAGACGAGACGTGATTCCAGGTCTTTCAGTTCCAGGTTGAGCTTGCCGGGCGGGGCGGCTCCGCTGACGATGAGGGCGCCGGAGTTTTGGAGCAGGCTTTCGTACAGCGACAGAATCTTCACCTGCATGTCGTGCAGGCCGACAATCGCCCCAATATCATCCATACACAGGATGGTGTTTGCGGCAACCGGGAGCAACTGCTCCAGTTCGTTATCGTCCCGTCCGCTCAGGGAGACGTAAACTCCGGGCTTCGACCGTTTTCCCGCCGCAATACAGCAGGCGTTGAGTAAATGGGTTTTGCCACTGCCGGATTCTCCCCACAGATAGAGGATCGGTCGGGTTTGGACTCCCCATAGCAGGCTCCTCAATTCCCGGATCAGTATCTCATTGCCTCTCTCGTAAAAACTTTCAAGAGCGATCTCTGCGCCGGTATCCGCCGGTATCAGTGTCTGTCCGCTCATTTTTCAGTCAGGTTGGCAAATTCCTGTCGAATTCCCCATAACCATACATACTGGACTCCGCTGGTTACCGTCGTGATCAGTACCCCGAAAATGAGCACATCAACCACCATCGGTACAGAAAGAATGGCTGACTTCTCCAGTAATACGGCGACCATCAGAGAAATTTGCAAAAACGTGTTGACCTTGCTCGGCCAGGTGGGCTGGATCGATACGGTTTGCACCATTACCACAATAATCAGGTAGCCGACCACGATAACCAGATCCCTGAACATCACCAGCACCACTAACCAGAAGGGAATGTCGCCGAGGACCGCCAGCATGATATAAGCGCAGCCGATCAACAGTTTGTCCGCCATCGGGTCAAGTATCTTGCCCAGATTTGAAACGCAGTTAAACTGTTTCGCAATGTATCCATCCAGGCTATCCGTGACGCCGGCGGCGATGAACAGGTACAGCGCCAGATCATAGTTCTGTTCATACAGCAACAGCACCAGTATCGGGCAGGACGCGATTCGGGCCAGGGTCAACAGGTTCGGGACGAGTGAGAGCAGGTGATACACTTTGGGTTGTGTGAAGGGTTAAAAAACAGGTCTGGCTAAACTATCACTGCACCAGTCGATTTTCAAACATTTGTTCAGGTTTGTTCAGGTTTCGGGGAATGATTCTCTACGCCGCATCAGGCATAATCGGGGCTGGATTTTCATTTGCCTGAAATTGCCTGATGCCACTGGAAAAAAGCCCCAAAACTGCCTTGAGTTATCGTCAAAGCGGGGTTGATATAGATGCCGGAAACACGCTGGTTGATCGAATCAAGCCGGCAGTCAGGGAAACCTTCCGTCCGGGTGTTCTTGAAGGGCCGGGTGGTTTCGGCGCATTATTTGAACTGCCGGCGGGCCGATTCCAGTCTCCGGTACTGGTCTCTGGAACCGATGGCGTTGGCACCAAGCTGAAGCTGGCCGGTATGATGAATCGGCATCACACAATCGGTATTGACCTGGTTGCGATGTGTGTCAACGACATCATCGTCTGTGGCGCTGAACCCTTGTATTTCCTGGATTATTTTGCCACCGGAAAGCTCAATGTGGAGCAGGCGGAAACCATCATTAACGGCATTGCCCAAGGGTGCGCTCGCGCAGGTTGCGCCTTGGTCGGCGGGGAGACGGCGGAAATGCCGGGGATTTACGCTGCCGGGGATTACGATCTGGCCGGTTTCGCGGTCGGTGTGGTTGAGAAAAATGACATGATCACGCCACAACGGGTCGGCGCCGGAGATACGGTTATCGGTCTGGCTTCTTCGGGGCCTCATGCCAATGGCTATTCCCTGATCCGGAAAATTATCGAGATCACCGGCAGTGACCTGGGACAGGAATTTGAAGGAACCACGCTGGGTGAGGTCCTCCTCACTCCCACCCGGATTTATGTCAAAACGATTCTCGCCCTGCTCGAATCAATCGAGATCACAGCGATCGCTCATATCACTGGCGGCGGGTTGCCCGACAATTTGCCGAGAGTGTTGCCGCCGGGTGTCAGCGCCCGGATTTCCCGGTCATCCTGGTCAATGCCTCCTGTTTTCCAGTGGTTGCAGGAGGGTGGACGGGTTGAACAGGCGGAAATGCTACGCACATTTAATTGCGGGATCGGTATGGTGGTTTGTGTCCATCCGCGAGACGCGGATACCGCGATAACCCGGCTTGAAGATTTGGGGGAAACGGTTTTTGTCCTCGGAGAGATTGTCGAATCGGAGCAGACCCGGGTAATCCTGACCGATTAACGCCTGTCATGTCTAATCCAACTTTCAAGCTGGTGGTACTGATTTCCGGAAATGGCTCCAACCTGCAATCCATTATGGAGCATATCCAGGCTGGAACGCTGGATGCCAGAATCATGGCGGTGATCAGTAACCGCGCGGACGCATTCGGTCTTCATCGGGCCAGAGCCGCGGGCATCGAGACGCTGACGATGGAGGCCGGAGATTATTCATCTGCGTCTGACTTCGATCATGATCTGGCGAAGACCGTATCGCGCTATCAATCCGACCTGATTGTTCTGGCGGGATACATGAGAATACTGGGCGCTGCTTTCGTCAATCGGTTTGAGGGGAAAATCGTAAACATTCATCCTTCGCTTCTGCCGAAATACAAGGGGTTGAACACCCACCAGCGCGCCATTGACGCCGGCGATACGGAGCATGGGGCCAGTGTTCATTATGTGACTTGCAAGCTGGACGACGGGCCGATTATCATTCAGCGGCGGGTTGAAATTTCACCGTGCGATACTGCGGCTACCCTGCAGCAGAAAGTGCAGCAGGCAGAGCGCCGGATTTATCCGATTGCGATTCAGCGAATCGTGAGCGGGGAGGTCCATTGCAACCGGATAAAATCATGAACAGATTATTCAAGCCTGCCTGTCTTTCGCTCCTGGTTTTCCTGTTCGGTACACTTTCGTGGGTAATGCCGCCATTGGCCGGAGCATCCGATAGCCGGATACTGCGATACTCTGTAACAGAAGGAAGTATGGCCATCGGGGAACTGGAGGTGATCCTGGAGCGCGGTAATGGGCAGATAAAGGCAACGGTCACCACCCATCTGGACGGGTTGGCAAAACTGCTGTTGGGAGAATTTACCGCTGAAACCTGGTTTCATCTGGACGGAGGTCATGCGATTCTGGAGCGAGGTCTGCGACGGCGCGGGAAGGGTGATACGGGCTCGGGTTTCACGGTTGATTACGACAACAAAACGCTGAAACTCGACTCCGGGGAGCGTTATCCCATTGCGCCCGGCGAGATACTGGATTCAACCGAATTTCCGGTTGCCCTGATTACTGCCGATCCTGCTGCCGTGGCCGGGAAAATTATGTGGGAGGTCAATGCCCGAAAGGCGAGACGTTATCGCTATCATACGCCGAAACCCGAAATGCTCAAACTCAATGACAAGGTGTATAATACCTGGAAAGTGACACGAAACAAACTTGGAGACACCCACAGAACGGTCACGTTCTGGCTGGATGCGGACAGGCAGAATATTCCGTTGAAAATCGTAACCGTGAGAAAAGACCGGAAGACCATCCTGAGTCTGCGTGATTACTTCCTTTAGCGGAATACCGGTATCGTCATGACTCAAGCGCTCAGTATTTCAAATCTTGTGAAAGTCTATGATAACGGCCATATTGCCCTGAACGGCATCAATCTGACGGTCGAGCAGGGTGATTTTTTTGGGTTGATCGGCAAAAACGGCGCCGGGAAGTCCACCACGATCGGCATTATTTCCTCATTGATCAACAAGACCACGGGCTCAGTCCGGATCTTTGACATTGACATTGACGAGGATTTTGATCAGGCCAAATCCCGTATCGGCATTGTGCCCCAGGAGATTAACTTCAGCATCTTCGAGACTCCGATGCAGATTGTGATGAATCAGGCGGGATACCATGGCATTCGTCGGAAAACGGCCAGACGGCGAGCGCGGCGCTATCTGGATATGCTGGGGCTGAGTGATAAAAAGGATACGCCTGCAAGGAAGTTATCCGGCGGCATGAAACGGCGGCTGATGATTGCGCGCGCCCTGGTGAATGAACCCTGGTTGTTGATTCTGGATGAACCGACAGCGGGCGTTGACATTGAGATCAGGCGGTTGATGTGGGAATTTCTGGCGGAAATCAATGAAAAGGGGACTACCATTATCTTGACGACCCACTATCTGGAAGAAGCCGAAAGCCTGTGCCGGAATATCGCGATCCTGGAACGCGGAGAGTTGGTGGAAAACACGGATACCAAAAGCCTGTTGTCCCAGTTGCGGCAGGACACATACATACTGGATCTGGAGTCTCCCCTGGCGCGGTTGCCTGAGCCACTGGCTGACTCGGTTGATCCGGGCTGGAAGTTGCGGAACACGATGACTCTGGAGGTCATGGTGTCGAAGACCCGGGGCATGAACACGATCTTTGAGCTACTCTCAAAACATCAAATCCGGGTGGAGAGCATGCGCAACAAGACCAACAGGCTGGAGCAATTGTTCATGGAGATTACCGGCGGCGAGAGCATCGCCGGGAGTCAATCAGGTCATGGAGAAAAATCATGAACCAGGAGCGAAATTGGGTCTCGTTCATTACTATATTGAACAAGGAAATCACCCGCTTCATGCGCATCTGGCAGCAAACCCTTTTCCCTCCGGTCATTACGACTACGCTGTACTTCATTATTTTCGGCAATCTGATTGGCCCCCGGATTGGCGAGATGGCAGGGTATTCCTACATGGAGTTCATCGTGCCCGGACTCATCCTGATGTCGGTCATCAACAATTCTTATGCCAATGTTTCCTCTTCATTTTTCGGCGCGAAGTTTCAGCGTTCCATTGAGGAATTACAGGTCTCTCCGGTTCCCAACAGCATTATATTGCTCGGCTATGTATGCGGCGGCGTTTTGCGCGGGCTGCTGGTAGGCGTTGTAGTGACTCTGGTGTCCCTGTTTTTCAGCGACCTGTCGATTCACAGTTTCCCGGTCGCCGGAAGTATTATTCTGCTGACGGCGTTGTTGTTCTCTCTGGCCGGGTTTCTGAATGGTATGTTCGCTACCAAATTTGACGATGTGACCATTATCCCCAATTTCATACTGACTCCGTTGACCTATCTGGGTGGCGTTTTTTATTCGATCAAGTTGTTGCCTGAGTTCTGGCAGGTGGTTTCCCATGCCAACCCGATTCTTTATATGATCAGTGGATTCCGGTTCGGTTTTCTGGGCACAGCTGATATAGCCCTGCCTGTCTCGTTTGTGCTGATCGTCCTGTTTTGCGTGATTCTTTTCGTGGTCAACCTCCGCTTGCTTGAGCGCGGGGTCAATCTGCGGCAGTAATTGATTTTTACAAGATAAATGTGAGTATCCAGTTCTACAATTCCTTGATGATGTCGTCCAGCGGGGTTTTACTTACTTCATATCTTATCCGGGATTCATATTGAGAATGTTCTGTCCCCTCCAAGGGGGAAATATAACCGTCCAGTGTGTTCGATAATTGAGTGCCGAGTGTACGCACCCAATCATTTGCAGACATTTGGATAATGACACCTCCTATATCAGTAGCTTGGTCGAATATGCTGCTACCTTTTGAAACAGTGTCAACAATAATAAATGTGCGCATATAGTGATTTTTACCGTTGATATCGATATTTGTTTGAAATCTCGAAACCTTGTCTAATGAGATTTCAGGATTACCTTTCCCTATAAATCCTATATCGAATCTGATGCCTTGCCCTAACTTCCATATAGCAGTCGCATCACTTTCACGTTTATCTGTGGATGAGAGCCAAAACGATCTCTCGCGTACCTTATTTACCTTTGTATAACGAAATCCCAGAATTGACAAAGCCGAAACCAGAACCAGCTTCTCAAACAACTTCCCGTACATAGATTTTTCTGACCCACGGGTTGCCAATGTTTGTGACCCCACTGACATCATTAGTAATAATATCCATCTCCAGGATATTTGTTTGTCGTCAATAGATAATGGCATCTTTCCGAACATACCTTCGGCTTGTTTTGCAGATTCTTCTGATCCCTTCTTCAGAGAGCGAAGATAATTCCCCCATGCAACATCATCAGAACGCAAAACATTATCTAATTGCTTTTGAGTTAGCCCCAAGAGCCACAGCAGAATGTTCTTATCCACTTTGCTTATCTTGTCTTGGGTTATACTGTGATATGCCACATCGGGAATATCAGAAAGTGGAACTCCCCTTAAGTAAAAGTTGACATACGTAGTAAGCAAAGCGCCATTTAACAAGTTGATTCTGCGTTTCGTCAGTGTTTCTGTGGAATCTCTTATATTCGTACCTACGAGCACATCTGCGACTATTTCCTTGATAGCTGCGCTTCCCAAAGTGTCTGATAATTCTCGCGCCCTCATGGACACCAATCTTCTGGCATCTGATGGAAAATGATCTTGTAGCTTCATCTATTGATGCCATCAAAATAAAGCAGATATGGTGTCTATGAGAGGGGTGTTGATACATCGAACTTCGTCTGCCTTTTTACCGAGCCACTGAAGTCCCCTTTGCTTGATAATGTCCACATAATCTGGAGATATTTCAGACAAGACGAACCGCCGCCCATGTTCCACACAAGATTCCCCAACAGTGCCGATCCCCGCAAATGGATCAAGCACTACATCACCCTTGAAAGAGTAATATTTTATCACTCGATTGACCAACTCTTTTGGAAACACGGCGGGGTGGTCTCTTGATGACGATGGGGCAATACGCCAGATATTTGTGCGTTCATATTCATCGTCTATCCTGGAATCTACTACGGCTTGCCGGTCAGGATGATTCCGTATGTTCCAATCAATCAGGCGACTCGTCTGTTTACGGTAAACCAACACATATTCCGTCACTGGTACGGCTTTGTATTGCAAGGGGCATCGATCCGCTGCGAAACGGCGTCCACGTCCTGTCGCCCATCCAGCGCCAGATGGTTTTTCCCAGATAATATCGTCAATGAAGTCAAAACCAATTCGAGTGATAACTGAATGAAGATCGAAAGGTACGGCTATTCTTTTGGAAGCCTGACTGCGGTTTGCTCTACGCAACAAGACGGGGGAGATATTGATTACGAAGAATCGTCCTTCCGAAAGAAGCCTATGGCATTGTCTTATTACTCTACTCATCTTGGATAAGTAGTCCTCGTAAGCTGCATACTCGGAATAATCTGGCCGCGCATTGAAGTACGGAGGACTGGTAAATACCAGGTCTATTGATTCTGCCGGGATATCCTGTAAAGTTTGCTCCGAGTCTCCGAGGAGGATGGTATTATCCAACTCAGAACGGGCAATCACAGAACTACTGCTATCAGGTTTCCGTTCACAAGATTTTCCAACAAGTTTTGCTTGCCGGGTCTTTAATACATCCATTGCTGTGGTACGGTCACGCTGTACCAAACTTGTTCTGGCATCTATTACAATTTCTCCCAGGTTCTTTCCAAATTTGTTAGCTACTAGAGGAACTCTCCATACATGATAGCGGTCATCTACTTCGGGAAGTCCGAACTTGATGGCAATTTGATCACCATTGCCTTCTTTTGAGAGATATTGTTTCGCTATTTGCTTGGCTTGTGATACATCTTCTACGATATATCCGCGTTTTTGGTATACATTGGATTTCACTCCTCCCGAACCTGATGGCATGGATAATTGTTTGTTCATTGTGCCTGCTAGTTCCTTAAAACCTTTATTGTACATTCTCCAGTCCCACCTGTCCTTTGTATCGTAAGTATCACTCTATCTCATTGAAGATATCATCAACACTAGTTGGGTTTAATGCCCACCTATAGGCAGGATGAATCTCCCATGAAAATCCAAAGTCAACAAAATTAGATTGAAGCTTTCCATGATCCTCGTAGTAGAAACGTTCTACAACTCCTGGTCGTTGTCTTCTGGCAATAACAAAATCAATCTTATACAAAAATTCTGCCAGTGCCTGACCAGAAGTAATGTTCCGGCCCACTAATGAGATATTTTGATTTGTCGTAATACCATTCAATTTCTTGATTAACTCGTCATTGTTATATAAGAATCTCTTCTCCTTATCCCTGCTTTCCTTTGTAGTTGGTTTCATCGAATAAATTAGCTTCTCTATGTGGGGTAATTCGCTTTTGAATTCAGAAATCAAGTCTGCAATTCTTCCTTTCGAGTATTCAGGAAAATATTCCTCAAGATCAGTCGTTTCAATTCTATTTCTCCCGTTTTTATCTGCCTCGTGTGCTGCCCCACTCAATAGTTTGACCAAGTCCCTTGGGCGACGGCGCGTTAATGACAACAGTACATTATGTATTGGTCGATTCGCCCAGTGACCATTACCTTGAAAACGTTCGATAATAATTGGATAAAGGTGACGGGAAATTTCTAACTGTTTCTGTTTCTCCAGTTCTGCGGTAGAGATATCGTTGCTGAAATATTTTGCAACTCGTTTCGCCATAATTACCAGAATATCATGATTCGACCAAGAAATAGGGATTACATAAGGTTCGAATTTATCTCCAGATTCGTCATTTTCTCTGACAAGATTATAAGCATCTGTCCTGAGGCCAATTCGAAACTGTATGTTTCTGTTTTCGTTTATTAGGTCTCGTGCGACATTGATCAAAGCTGAAATATTCTCTATGTCCTTTTTTGTTGCCGCCCAACCCCGGTCAATATCGTCTACATAAATTTTGATCTTTTTAGAGGACATGAAGTTTTGTGCAAGTTTCGCATCTATTGATGCTTCATCAGACTCCTGAATTTTCTTTAACAGCAAGTTGAATAATTGTCTTGTGGACGCAAAAATTGGGTTATCCCCTACACAAAATCCCATTATGTTTAATTTTTGAAGGCTTTTCTCTGCAATCAGTTTAAGCATATTGCACTTGATTTTTTCTACGCGCTCGACAAATGTTCCGTCTACAGACCATGCCTTTGATAGATCCGTTGGTTTAAGCCACAACGAAAGACAATTGTCTTCTTGATCTTCATGAAAAGACATAATCAAGACTGCGCTTTTCCCAATGCCTTTATGGCCCACTAGAATTCTCAGGGGAATGTCTGCCATTATGCGATCAAAGGCTTTGTTTTTTACGAAGTAGGATTTGAGTCTCTCAGGTTCCTCATCTTCAGCAGCCTGTGCACCGAAAATGGTTGAAATGGTTTCATCGTCAAAATGTTCGACGCGTTGCAATTCTTTTCGTTTCATATCGGATTTAGTGTAATAGCTCGGCCAGTTTCAGTCTTTGAATTTTCCCGGAGGGGCCTCTGGGCAACTCGTCTTGTATGTAAATGGTCTTGGGGCGCTTGATCTCTCCGAGCAACTCTTGGCAGTGATCCAGAAGTTGGTTCTGGCTGCATTGGGTATCCGGTTTTAGTGTGACGCAGGCCATAACCTCCTGTCCGTAGTGCGGGTCGGGAACGCCGAAAGCGGCCGCTTCGAATACAGCCGGATGCCGGTACAGGACATCATCAATTTCCCGCGGCGCGATATTCTCTCCGCCACGAATAATCAATTCTTTCAGCCTTCCGGTTACAAAGATATAACCCCGCTCATCCCGGTATCCGAGGTCGCCGGTATGAAACCAGCCGTTTCCGTCCAGCGCTTCCCGGGTGGCTTGCGGGTCGTTGAAGTATCCTTTCATGACGTTGTCACCGCGCACTACAATTTCTCCGATCTCATGGTCGGCGCATTCATTCCGATCTTCGTCAAGAATGGTGACTTCGTTGCCAACCGGCAGTCCGGCTGAGCCGTAAACCGTCTCCTGTTCCCGGTCACGCATCGGCGCGGACAGGATTTGCGCGGCGCATTCGCTGATTCCCATGGTTTCGATGATGGGAATATGGAACAATTCCTCGAATTGACGGTGGGTGGCGGGCGCCAGCGCCGCTGAGGCGGAGCGGCCAAACCGCAGATGATCGCCGAACCCTTCAAACCCGGAAAGCTCGCAAATCCCGGACTCCGGGTCGTCGGGGGCGGTTATCTGTCTTTGCCGGAGCTCAATCAGCCAGGAGACGATAGTCGGCACTACACTGAACCAGGTGCAGCGATATTTGCCGATCCAGGGCCAGAAATTCCGGGCGCTGAACTTTTTCGCCATGACCACCGCGCCGTTGCTGACCAGGGTAGACATGACGGATACCATTTCAGCATTGATATGATAGAGCGGGAGTACACATAGCCCCTTGTCACGGTCATCGAGTTCATGGGCGTTGACCGTGTTCCTGCCGCCGGCGATTACATTCCGGTGACTGAGCAGAACTCCCTTGGGTCGCCCGGTAGTTCCCGAAGTGTAAATCATCAGCGCGGTGTCCTGCTCCGTAATCGCTGGTTGCTTGGCAACAATACCGTCCAAAGCGCCCAAATCCTGTTGTGGTCCATCGTCTTCGCTCCACGCCAGGCATTCGAAAGCCTGTCCTGTGTGGAAGCAATCTGCATACTGGATTCTGTACGGGTCGGAACAAAGCGCCAGTTTTAACCGCGAATGCTTGATCACATAACCGAGTGAATCCGGTCCCGCGACCGCGTTTAGCGGCAACACGACACGTCCACTGTACATGATGCCGAGAAACAGGCAGGTTGTCCATAATCCGTTGTCCATCAGAAATGCCACCGTTTCGCCCCGCCCGATGCCCTTGTGTTCCAGCAGGCGAGCGACCCATTGGCATTTTTTTTGTAATTCCAGGTAGCTCAGGCTGGCGCCGGTTTCCGCGACTTCGAGAAACAGTTTGTCCGGGTTTTCCAGTGCAAGGGAATCAATGAGTTGCCTGACAGTCTGCACGGCGGGAGCCTTGAAAGCTGATCAGGTCTGGCAAGCCGGGCGGCATTGATAACGATCCCAATAGTCTGAAAACAATTCCCGCTCTGATGGCTCACAGGGTTCGGTGCGGTAGGACACGCGGGTTGTATTGAGATAATGCCGATAATTCATGTTGTCGGAAATACTGTTTCCACCCCAGCTGCCGCAACCCATCGACAGGGAAAAAGGCAGGCCGTTGTCGAAGCTGCCTCCGGTAGCGTAACAATGTATCTGGTTGACGATGACCCGACATACCGGCATGTTCAACCCCATTGCAACCGGCCGGTCGCGGGTGGTGGTATGGATCGATATCGAATGCCCCTTGCCCTGATAGTCCATAATGCCTTCGGCGATGATACAGGCATGAGCGAAGTCCGTTGCGCGGTAAACCGACAACACGGGGGACAGTTTTTCCCCGGAAAATCTTGCGCCCTCGCCAAATTCGGCTTGTTCAACCAGCAGGACTCGCGCATCGCCCGCCCCGGCTGTATGCAAGCCGCACGCAGTGGCAATTTCCCCGGCAGAGTGGGCGATGAGATCAGGATTCAGTTTGCCGCCCCGCCACAAGAACGATTCCAGAAGCGCCTGGTCCTCCGCATGGAGCAATACGGCGCCATGCCGTTCAAGTGACGACAGTGTCGCCTCATAGACCGAATCCACCACAATCAGATTATTCTCGGACGAGCAGCTGGTCGCGTTGTCGAACGATTTCGAGATAACAATTTTGCCAGCCGCCTCGTCCACTTGTGCGGTTTCATCGACAATGGATACGACGTTGCCGGCGCCGACGCCGATTGCCGGCGTACCACTGGAGTAGGCGGCGCGGACGTTGTTTTGTGAACCCGTGGCGACGATCAGGTCAACCGCTGACATCAATTGCCGGGTGGCTTCCCGCTTCACCGGCGAGGGCAGTTTCTGCACCAGATCCAGAGGTGCGCCGACCCGCCGGAGTTCGGTCTGCATCAACTCAACCAGTTTCGCGCAGGTGCGGTCGCCTTTGGGTGAGGGCGCCAGTATGATCGCGTTCCGACCCTTGATCGCGTTGATGGCTTTATTGGCGGGAGTGGCGGCGGGGTTGGTAGAAGGCACAATCGCCCCGACCACTCCCACCGGCCTGGCAATTTCGACGATGCCCTGAGCCGGATATTCCGCGATAATGCCTACGCTCCCGGCATGTCGCAGGTCTCTCAGCAGGCCAATCGTCTTGCGGCGATTCTTGACGATTTTATCCGCGACATTGCCCATCCCGGTATCGGCCACCGCCATTTCGGCGAGTAGCCGGTTATTGTCAGGATTGACAATACTCCAGCCGAGCGCCGTGACCACCTCATCCACCCGCCGCTGATCATAGGCGCTGTATAGCTTCTGGGCGGCCCGGGCGCGGGCCACAACGGATTCAGTCGTCAAGGTTGCTCAGCCTGGTAAGGCACAGCACAGGCCGTGATTCATAAATGTCCTGTCCTGGTCGCGCAACTCCAGGAGCCGCCTGCCGCTTCAGTTTTCCTTCAGGGTCGCCAGTAATTCCGTCAGCGCCACCTGTCTTTCCTGCCACATGGCCAGAACCTCGTCACGGTTCATGATGCGTACCGGCGAATTGGTTTGCGCCATCTTGCCCAGGGTCTTCTTGTCACTGAACATCACCGGCGTTTTCTCGGCGAGGAAGTCGATAATCTCCTGATCAGTACCTTTTGGCACCATCAGCCCCCTGAAATTTACACTGGAATTATCCACGTCTATGCCCAGTTCCATGAAGGTCGGCACATCGGGCAGGAATTCGTGTCGTTCCAGGTCCGCGACTGCCAGAATCCTGATGTCTCCAGCCGCCCGCGCAGAGTCCGAAAGGTTGTTGAAACCCGCCATGACCTGTCCGCCCTTGACCAGTTTCAGAGCGCCTACACCGCCCTTGCCGGGTACATATTTCAAATCCGCGCCAGTCGCCTTGACCAGTTGCAGATGAGCGATGTGGTGACCTACAAACTTGCCGGCGCCACTGACCGTAACCTTGCCGGGATTGGCTTTGGCGTATTCAACCAGTTGTTCGGCGGTGTCAAACGGGCTGTCCTTGCCGGTGATCAGTACCGCCGGGTCGGCTCCCCAGTTGCCTACCGGCTCCAGGTTGTTGACATTGTATTTGGTGTCAAAGACGATGGATTGGGCGATGAAGTGCGGGACGTTGTAAGCAGCCATCATATAACCATCGGACGGGGCTTTTTCAGCAAACCAGTTCCAGCCCTTGCGTCCGCCGGCTCCTGGTTTGTTGGTGACATAAATTGGCTGGCCAATTGACAACGGAGCGCCTTCCTTGTCCACTTTCGCGGATGCCAGGGTGGCGATCCGGGCCTGAAAGTCAGTAGCGCCGCCGGGACTGTAAGCGACCATGACGCCGATGGGTCTTTCGGGATAATCTCCGGCATGGGCAGTCGCCCCGCCAGCCAGCAGCAGAGCCGCCGAAATAGCGGTGGTCACGGTCTGGAGGGCCTTACGGGTAAAACCTTGAGAGCATATATTCATGTTTTTCTCCTGGGATAGTAAAGTATGGATAGTAAAAGTGTGAGTGTTAGCGCGGTATATTACAGTAAAACCTGTGTTTATGGAATCTGCCTTCAGAGCAGCCAGCCTTGCGGAGTGCGTACATACAGGAGTTTCCAGAACAGGCCGTACAGTACCAGCATGAAGAGCCCCCCAATCAGGGCCTTGTAGACAAAAGCCCTGTAATCACTCCATTCGCGTTTGCCGTAAATGAGGACAATACACAGAAAAGCCAGGAACGACCCGGTATAAAACCCGAGGGTCTCAAGCGAGAGGACAAAAACGATGGTGACTGCAAGGCCGGGGAGCAGGGCCGGCCACGCGATGGCCCCTGTGTCCGGTTTTTGCGGGGGTTCCGTCTTTTCTCTCGCGGTATGGAGCAGCTGGATCAAACCAAGCGCAAGCATCAGTCCCGCCAGTATCCGTGGAAACAGATAGACTTCCGCATCCGTATCGTGGAAACAGGCGACCGCAAACACGATTGCGGCGGTCAGCGTAAACAGGGTAGCCTTTGTTTCGGTGTTGTTGAACTGCAACATGATCTTAACTCTTTCTCACGTTGCGGCGGCCACTGTAGATGCTGTAGACGATGGACAGGACACACAGCGAAATCAGCGTGATATTGATCGCGCCGCTGGTGAAATAACTGAATACCCCATCGCCGCTTTCCCCGATCAGTTTGCCTTGCAGGAAATTGTCTTCCGCGATCGGCCCCAGAATGATGCCGAGCACCAGCGGCGCCGGTCCGAAACCGAATTTACTGGCAAAATACATCAACATTCCCAACGACATCATGATCAATACATCGGAATAGCTGGACTGGATACTGTAGGTGCCGAAGACCGAGAGAATCAATATGACCGCCGCCATATAGTGTCCGGGGACTTTCATGATCCAGCCGCTGTGCTGGCTCAGAAACAGGCCGATGACCAGCATCAGTACCTGCGCCACCAGCAGCGAATTGATAAAGGTCCAGGTTACTTCGGCATGAATGGTAAACAGGTCCGGCCCCGGGAACAGTCCGTGGATCAGCAGGCCGCCCAAAAGCACGGCGGCGGTTGGACTGCCGGGTATGCTCAGGGTCAGGAGCGGCACCAGGGAAGGGCCGACCATCGCGTTATTGGCCGACTCCGCCGCGATGATGCCATCCGGCTCGCCCTGTCCGTAAGCGCCGGGATCCTTGCTGGTCTTTTTGGCCTGATCGTAGGCAACCAGCCCCGCGATCTGTCCACCGGCGCCGGGGATAATGCCGACAATGGCGCCGATTAGTGAACCGATACCCAAGGCCCTGATCCGGCGTAAATTATAAGCAACGGACTGCAACAGACGTGAATCACCGAGCGCGTAGATACTGGCTGTCCTGTCCGTCATCGCCTGTTCCATCAGGGTGAAGACCTGGGGAATGGCAAACAGTCCGATCAGCGCGGCGACGATATGAATGCCGCTTTCCAGATGTTCGGAAACCACAAACCGCTCCTCGCCGAGCATTGGGTTGTCACCGATGGTGGATAGTGACAGCCCGAACAATCCGGCCAGCAACCCCTTGACCACCGAGGAACTGCCGATCGTGCCGATAATGGTGACTCCGAGAATCGCGATCCAGAACAATTCGGTCGGCCCGAATTTCAGCGCCAGCCGGGCCAGTGGAGGAGTAAAGAATATCAGGATGAAAATTCCAATCACGCCGCCTATGAAAGAACTGGTGAAGCAATAATGCAAGGCTTCAGTCGCTCTTCCGGTTTTTGCCAGTTGATGGCCGTCCAGCGCCGTCGCAATATTCGCCGGGGCGCCGGGTACATTGACTAAAATGGCGCTGATTGCGCCACCGGCAACGGTGGCTGTGTACATGGCGCCGAGCAGGATTAAGCCGGCGGCGGGCTGCATGTGGAAAGTGAACGGGATCATCAAGGCCACCGCCATGGTCGGGCTGAGGCCGGGCAACGCCCCCAGTATCAGCCCCGCCAGAGTGCCCCCGACTAGCAATGCGATGTGGTAGAGGGTAAAGACCTTATCGAAGTGAAGCAGAAATTCCACTGTGTTTTATCGTGTTGGGTCGAGCTTAATCCGGATTCATTTCAGTATGATTGTCGCACAAAATATTTTCAGGGTAAAACGCACTACTGTCGGCGCTGAAAAGTCCGATTTTAATATGATACCATCCGACCGAACCGAAGCATTCATACGAGCCTGCCGAAGGAAGCCTCTGCCATGAAATTTTCCAGCCTGACGATGCGTATAGCGGGTGAAAGTGTTGACGCCTGGGAGGTGCACTATGAGGGGATGGAGCGTAGCGAGGCCGGGGAGGATATTATCGTATTGAGTGTCGGCCAGGAAACCGGCGAGGTGACCGCGCCAGTCATCGTCGAGTCGGCGGTGGCGAGTCTGAGGAGCGGTCGTCATCATTACACCCAGATCCAGGGTACGATGGAGTTGAGAAGGGCGATTGCCAGACGTCACCACGAACTCACCGGGCAGGCAGTCAATGAGCATAATTGCGCGGTATTCTCCGGGGCGCAAAACGCGCTGTTCGCCGTTGCCCAGTGTGTCCTTGAATACGGTGACGAGGTCATTTTGATCGAGCCGTACTACACCACTTATCCGGCCACATTCACCGCATCGGGCGCAACCCTGGTGAGTGTCCCGGTCAGGAGGGAGAACAATTTTGAACTGAACCCCGGCGATGTGATTGCCGCGATTACGGACAAGACCCGGGCGATTGTATTGAACTCCCCGAACAATCCGATCGGGGTGGCTTATACCCTGGAGCAATTCAGACCGCTGGTGGAGGTCTGTCGGCAACGGGGCATCTGGCTGATCAATGATGAGGTGTATCAGGAATTGCTGCTGCCAAAAGATCGGGCAAGCCCCGCCAGCGCTGCCGGCGCCGACCCGGTTTGCGTCACCGTTTCCAGCCTGTCCAAGTCGCACCGGATGACCGGCTGGCGGCTGGGCTGGACGGTTGCCCCGGTCGCGCTGATCGAGAATCTGTACAATCTTTCGATCTGTATGGCTTACGGCTTGCCGGAGTTCATTCTGGACGCTGCCCTGACCGCCTTTCAATCCGGCGCTCATACGGCAACTCAGGTGCGTCATAATATGGATACCCGGCGCGCGATACTCTATCGGAAACTCGAAAACGTGGATTCCCTGTCGCTTTATAGCGCTGCCGGTGGTATGTATGTGGTGCTGGATATTTCCCGCTTGCCGGTTTCGAGCCGACAGTTCGCCAGGGATATGCTGGATCGGCACAGCGTCGCGGTATTGCCATGCGATGGATTCGGAGCGACCGGCAAGGGGCTGATTCGGGTCAGTCTGTGCGTTTCGGATGAGCGGCTGGCGATGGCCTGTGAGCGTATCGCCGCTTATGTTTGTGAATTGATGAGGCAGTAAATGATGAAGTCCGAAGCGCGGGTAGTCGTGATTGGAGGTGGTCTGGTCGGTTGCAGTATTCTCTACCATCTGACCGGGCTGGGTTGGCGGGACGTGGTCCTGCTTGAGCGCGATGAATTGACATCCGGCTCCACCTGGCACGCCGCGGCCGGGACACACGGTTTGCACGACAATGACAATGTGTCGAGAATGCAGTATTACACGATGAATCTGTACCGGCAACTGGAGAAGGAAACCGGGCAGTCCTGCGGCATCCATCAACCGGGCTCGATTTATCTGGCCTGTAGCCGGGAGCGGGTTCATCAACTCCGTATCCAGGCATCGAAGGCCAGCGCTTTTGACGCGGAATTTTATGAAATATCGCCGCGGGAAATTCTCGACCTGAATCCGTTGCTGAACCTGGACAATGTATTGTGCGCGATGTACGAACCTCTCAGCGGTCATGTTGATCCATCCGGAGTGACTCATGCCTATGCCCAGGGCGCCCGCAAAAACGGCGCCGAAATCCACCGTTTTACCCCGGTGATCGAAACCAATCCGAAACCGGATGGGAGCTGGCAGGTGGTCACTCCAAAGGGCAACATTCAGGCCGATGTCGTGGTCAATGCCGCTGGCCTGTGGGGGCGGGAAGTCGCCAGGTTGGCGGGAATTGACCTGCCCTTGATGCCAATGGAGCACCAGTACTTCGTGACTGAAGATATTCCTGAAATCGCCAGCCTGGGGCGGGAGCTTCCGGCGGTGGCTGACCGGGATAATGAATACTATATGCGTCAGGAAGGCAAGGGCTTGCTGGTCGGGGCGTATGAAAAGGATGGCCGGTTCTGGTCGGAGGATGGCACCCCCGCCGATTTCGGTCACGATCTGTTGCAGGAGGATCTGGAGCGTATCTCGGATAATGTCATGCGAGCCTGTGACCGGGTCGCCGTGTTGAGAGAAGCCGGGATAAAAAGAGTGATCAATGGCCCGATGATCTGGTCGCCGGATTCTTCCGTGTTGCTCGGCCCGGTTCGGGGACTGAAAAACTACTATGTCTGCAATGGCATTATTCCAGGTTTCAGCCAGAGCGCCGGTCTCGGTAAAACCTTGGCTGAATGGATTGTCGAGGGCGAACCGGAACTGGACATGTTTGCGTGGGATGTCGCCCGCTTTGGCCGGTGGGCGACAAAATCCTGGACCCGGGCGCGGGCGCTCGACACTTACAGCTCACGGTTCCGCATTCATTTTCCGAATGAAGAGCGCGAGGCCGGCCGGCCGATCAAAAAACGCCCGGTTCATGACCTGCAAAAGTCCATGGGCGCCGTATTCGGTCTTTCTTATGGCTGGGAGCATCCCCAATGGTATGCGACAGGCGGTGTGCCGCAGCGAGATGAGTTCAGTTTCGAGCGTCCCCGCTGGTTCGAAATCATGGGGCAGGAGGCGCGCGCCCTGAGAGAGTCCGTGGGGGTGGTGGATACCTCGAATTTCGCCAAGTACCGGATCACCGGGAAAAATGCCGTCGGCTGGCTGGAGCGCATCATCGCGAACCATGTGCCCGGACAAAACGGGCGAATCTGCCTGACTCCCCTGCTGAGCCTGAGGGGCGGGTTGTCTGGAGACTTCACCGTTGCGCGTCTGTCGGATGAATCGTTGTTCATGATCGGGTCGGGTATTGCCGAGGATTATCACCTGCGGATTTTTGAGCGGTTTCTGCCCGCTCCGGGTGTTCATTTCGAGTGTGTCACCGCTGCCATGACCGGATTCAATATTGCCGGGCCCAATGCCAGAAAACTGCTGGAAGAAGTCACCGGCTGCGATTTTTCCAATGATTCGTTAGGCTTCATGCGAAACCGGGTGATCGAAATCGACGGCTATCGGGCGATCATATTGCGGGTTTCATTTACCGGGGACCTTGGCTTCGAGATTTATGTCAATGAAGAAAATCAATTGCGGCTTTACCAGTCCATTCTCGACAAGGGCGAGAAGTACGCGATCCGGGCGATTGGCTCACGCGCTCTGGGGTCAATGAGGATCGAGAAAGGTTACGGTAGCTGGGGCCGTGAATACTCGCCTGAATGGTCTCCGCTGGAATCCGGGCTGGCGGCGCTGGTAAAAACGGATAAACCCGAGTTTCTGGGTCGGGACGCTTACCTGAAGATCAAGGACCTGCCGCCAGGACAAAAGCTGTGCTGCTTTACCATCGAATCGGCTCCTGGCCGCGAGGGCGCGGACGCCTGGGGCGGCGAAGCCATTTCCCGGTCTGGCAGATATGTCGGTCGAATCACTTCAGGGTCGTACAGTTTCACCTTCAATACTTCGGTGGCGCTGGGCTATGTTGATGCCGCTTTCGCCATCCCCGGCGAGAAATTCGAGGTCGCGATACTGGGCATTCCGTATAAAGCTGAACTGCTCCCCCGGCCGTTGTTCGACCCACAGGGGGATAAGCTCCGGGCCTGACTCTTCTTCCCGGATTCCAGGCGAATCAAATCTTCTCTGCCATGCGGTCGAGCAGGGTATCCGGGCTGGAATGCACTGTATACAGCGCCTGATGTTCGGGTTTGATGAAACCCTGACTGACCGCATGGCAGATGAAGTCATGCAGTGGATCGTAATATCCTCCCGTATTCAAAAGCCCGACCGGCTTGAATTTGCTGTGAATCTTCAGTTGAGACCAGGTGATCGCCTCGAATAATTCCTCCAGAGTGCCGAATCCGCCCGGCAGAGCGATGAAGCCGTCCGCCAGACCGGCCATTCTGGCTTTTCGCTGATGCAGGTCGGCCACCGTAATCAGTTCTGTCAAACCCTGGTCGGCTACTTCGTCCTTGAACAGGTCTTTCGGGACGACTCCGATCGTTTCGCCGTTGTTTCTCATTACCGAGCCAGCTATCTGCCCCATCAGGCCGGTACTGCCGCCACCGTAAACCAGTCCGATATTGCGCCGGGTCATCGCCCTGCCCAGAGATTTTGCCGCATCGCGGTATTGTGCTTGATTACCGGCTTTGGAGCCGCAATATACGCATATTCTTTTCATTCGTTGTCTGATAGCGAGATTGTCGGAGGTGCAGGAAACAGTAAAAATGTCGGGGATGATTACACAAGTGAGTATAGCTGAAATCATTTCTTTTGTTTTACAATCTGTCTGATAATCGCTCCGTCTGAGGTGCAGACACATTCAACTTCAACTCCAACCGGAAATCACTATGAAGAAAATCGGCTTTATCGGTCTCGGCAATGTCGGCGGCAAACTGGCGGGTAGTCTATTGAGAAACAGCTTTGATCTGACGGTTCGGGATCTGGATCGAAGCATGGCGCAACCGTTCCTGGATGACGGCGCCTCATGGGGGGAAAGTCCACGGCAAATGGCCGGGGATGTGGATATTCTGATCACCTGCCTGCCGAACCCCGCCGCCAGCGCTGCGGTGATGGAAGCGGATGACGGCGCCTTGCATGGTCTCGGCAAGGGCAAGATCTGGGCGGAAATGAGCACCACGGATCAAGCCGAGGTCTGTCGGTTGGGCGCCCGGGTAAAAGCCGTTGGCGCACAAGCCGTGGATTGCCCGGTTTCGGGAGGCTGTCATCGCGCGGCCAGTGGCAACATTTCGATATTCGCCGGCTGTGAACGCGACACGTTCGAGCGAATCCTGCCCTTGCTCACCACGATGGGAAGGCGCATCCTGCATACCGGCCCGCTCGGTTCGGCCTCAGTCCTGAAAGTGGTGACCAATTATCTGGCCACCGCCAATCTGCTGTCTCTTGGTGAGGCCCTGATTACGTCGAAGGCGGCGGGAATGGACCTGAACACGACTTATGAAGCGATCCGCATTTCTTCCGGAAATTCTTTCGTCCACGAAACCGAAGGCCAGGTGATTCTGAACGGCAGCCGGGACATCAGTTTTACGATGGGTCTGGTCTGCAAAGATATCGGGCTGTTCAATGAGATCGCCAAACGCGAGAATATCCCCCTGGAACTGTCGCCGTTGATGGTAGACATTTTTGAGGACGGCCAGGCGCGCTATGGAGCGCGGGAGTTGTCTCCCAATATCATTCGACGCCTCGAAGACGCCACCGGCATCCGTGTCACCGCGCCAGGGTTCCCGCCACAAATGCTCGACGATGAGCCGGAAGAAGCGGGTTATGAGGTGCGGGTGAGTACCCCGGAGCGGTAAGCCCGATTCCGCTCCTTGCGGGTTCAGGGATTAAAAATGCAGGGATACATCACGATGTACGGAGCGGCAGGCGGCTATCTGTTTTGCCCGGGCTTTTGTGAATCGGGGTTGCAAGCGGGCGCCGATGGAGTTTTTTATGGTGTTGTCATAGTCCTGCAGCGCGGGCAGCAAGGAGGATGCCTGATCTCTCCACTCCAGTTCTTGTGCAAGCAGCGACAGGGCTTGCGCCTGATGCTGTTTTGCGGATTCGATATTCGGATTGTCTCCTTTTAACGCCCGTCTCGACTTTGACAGCTGCGATTTGATCCCGGAAACCCCATCGAAATCGCCGAGCCGCGATTCGACCGATTGGATGGTTTTGATCGCGATTCTTGCTGACTCGTTTTCGATTGCTGAGGCCAGGTTCCGGATGGCGGGTTGTGTGCTGGCCAACCGCGCTTTCTGGTCAAGCAGCCGCAACAACTGTTGCAATGGCTCATAAGCCGCGTCCGAGTTACGGCGATATTGGACTCTTGCACTCTTTTCGGCTTTCGCGAGGTCCTTGTACTTTTTGTTTTCCGCTTGCCAATCCGGCGGCAGACGGTTTTCCAGCATTTCCCGTTCCCGTTCCAGTTCATTGATTTCTGACTCAATGGATTTCAGCCGGGCGGGTTTGGCATCGGCATTGCGTGACCATTGCCGATGTTCGTCTTGCAGGGTTTTCAGGCGGTCGTCAATACTGCGGATACGAATATGGATCTGGCGCACCTCGTTGTGTAATGGTTTGTAACCGGGTACGAATGCGTCCACATCCGCGCCCGCTTCCCTTACATTATTCACCAGGGCGAATGTGTTCTGTGCCAAAGCGAAGCTGTTGGTCAGGGAGTTCCGCCAGATCTCCGGCAGAGCGCCTAAATCGGTTTCTCCAATTACTGCCAGACTGTCGAGTATCTCCGTTTCGCGTTCATCGTATTCCCTGAAAACCTGCTCTTCCAGGCAGTACTGCAACTTCGGGTTAACCGGAGGCGGCGCGGTTTCAGAGGTGAGATAGGTGCGGGCCGGCATATAGTTGACCAGCCCCGGAGAGTAGCCGACGATGGCGAGTCCGACCAGCTGCAACACGATGAACGCGACCGCGCCTTTATAGATTGCCGTGGTTTTAACGGTCGGTGGCGCTACGCCTCTCAGGTAGAACAGGGCAAAGCCGAACGGAGGGGTCAAAAAAGAGGTCTGGATATTCAATCCGATCATCACGCCCAGCCAGACCGCAGTGACGTTGGCGGCGGGGTCGGCTAACAGGATGGGCGCCACGATGGGAACCACGACGACCGCGATTTCGATAAAGTCGAGGAAGAATCCAAGCAGGAATATGACCAGCATGACCACCAGGAACTGGGTCCAGAATCCGCCCGGCAGTCCGGTCAAAAACTCTCGCACCAGATGTTCTCCTCCAAACCCCCGGAATGCCGCCGTCAACATGGCGGCGCCGATTAAAATAATAAACACCATGGAGGTAGTTTTGGCTGTGTCGATCATCACACTGACCAGTGTGTCGTTTATTTTCCAGGTCCTCCATGCGCTCCAGGCAACAGAACCGAGACAGAAGGCGACCGCAATCGCGGCGAGAATAATGCCGAACTGATCCCGGGCGCTGGTTATATTCTTCACATTCAGGTCGAACCATTGCAGCAGAACCAGAATGCTCAAGGCGGAACAGATGAAAATAATTAACGGCGTGTATCGGTTGCCGGAATCATCCTTCAGTCGGTATCCCCCCATCACAATCGCGCCAACCGCTCCAATCGCGCCCGCCTGATTGACCGTGGCCACTCCGGCTACAATGGAGCCGAGTACCGCAAAAATAAGCGAAAGGGGAGGGATCAGGGAAATAGCGACCTTGCCGAAGAATTTGCGATCATATTCCCCGTGATATGGAATCGGCGGCGCCGTGCCGGGCTTCAGGATTGCCCGGGCCAGAATATACAACATGTACAACCCGACCAGAATCAGGCCAGGGATCAGCGCCCCCATGAACATATCCCCGGCGCTGGCCGAGGTGATGTCGAGTTCGGCAGGCATCGAAAATTCGCCGGTCGCCCTTTTGTATTCCTGGGCTCTCAGGGTTCTTGCCTGGTCCGCCGCATTGGCCAGCTGGTCGGCCAGGATGATCAATACAATAGACGGGGGGATGATTTGTCCGAGCGTGCCGGAAGCGCAGATGGTTCCCGTGGCTATTGGTTGTGAGTAATTGTTGCGAAGCATGGCCGGCAATGAGATCAGCCCCATCGCAATCACGGTAGCGCCCAGAATGCCGGTTGTCGCAGCCAGCAACGCTCCTACGAAAACCACGGAGATTCCCAGTCCTCCCGGCACCGGCCCGAATAATTGAGCCATTGCCACGAGCAGGTCCTCAGCGATTTTTGAGCGTTGCAGCATGATGCCCATGAACACGAATAACGGAATTGCGATCAGCGTATCACGCTCCACTTCCCAGTAGAGGCTGCGGAAATTGGTCACTCCCGCCGTCAGCCACTGTACCGGGCCATCCTGGGCAAAATAAGCGCCGGGGTCCTCAGCGAACAACCAGCCGCAAATTGCGGCAAGACCAATCGCGCCAATGGCAGAGCCGGGCAGGGCGAAAGCCACCGGAAATCCTGAGCTCAGCGAGACGATCATCAGGAGGATGAGAACACCCAGGAAAACCAGTTCCACTATGCCGGTTCCTCTGTGATCACGGTTCTCTCGCGATTACTGTTCTGGTAAATGGAGATATTGGTCAACGTGAAACTGACAAACTGAATGGCCATCGTGACGGCGAATATCAGCAGATAAGCGGCCATTAAATACTTGGTATACATGCCAAAACCGCTTTGGGAGATTTCAAAGCTGAGCAACGGGCTATTGATGATGCTGCCTTTCCCCGACATGCCCTGGATCAGAATATTCCAGCATAGCGGCAATCCCAGGAAGATAGAGCCGAGCGAATTGGTCAATGCCTTGCCCTTGTCGCTGAAATTGGCGTAGAGAACATCAACCCGAACGTGTCCATCCTTGACCAGTGTATAGGCGCTGGCGAACAGAAACAGGCCGGCATACCAGAATCGCACCAGATCCCCCATGAATGCCTGCTCATAGGAAAAGACAAAGCGGGTAATCACAATCAGGAATTCTGCCGCAACAATCAGCAGGGCCAGCCAGATAAATCCCAGTGTTCGGGTAAAGCCGGCGAGACACAAGGCAAGCAGGATTAATGGAAAATGGACATAACTGCCTCGGAAAACAGGCCTCCCCAACTGGATGGTTAAATATTCGCCGGCGATGGCGCTTAAAAATCCTTCAACCCTTACAAACGAAATCAGCATATCGACCAGACCAATCAGGAAAACTGCCCAGAATGCGGCCCGGATAATGAATGCAGAAATGTGGCTGTACAGTTCCGCGTCCTTCTCCAGCTTTCGTGCGGGGGTTGCAAGGACCAGGGCGAGTATGCCCACAATCGCAGACAGTGAGACGATAAACTGTATCCAGCCGCGCACCACAGCGGAGCCAGCCAGTTCCTGGCCAGAACCCGTCGCGCCGAATAAGCCGAGGTAAGAGAGGAAGTCCCGTGTTCCCGGCCACTTGAACCAGTGGATCAGTGTGTTGTCGAGCAGAAACAGGAACAATACAACAACCATGGACGCCGCCAGCATCCGAAACCAGAGGTTCTGACCCGATAGCGGATGTGAAGAAGGCGAGTCCTTCACAATGAACGAGAGATGGAGTTATGCACTTGCGATTAAATTCGGTCCCTGTATCAACACGCGCCAAATCACTCCACTCTCGGCAATTATACGCCGAGAACCCGGTTTCTTTGTCTCAGGTATTCCTGATCGGCGATTTTCGCCCAGCCGCCGACATCGGCCCGCGCCTGGACAAAGCTCTCGTGAACCCGTCTCGCGAGGTCGCTGTGTTCCACGGTCTCCGCGAAAACTTCTTCCGCAGCCTCACCAAATGAGTCATAAGTGTCATCACTGAATCTTTTCAGCCGGACGCCCTGATCATTGATCAGGCGAGTGAGTGAAGAACCATTGTTGGCATTGAACTCAGCCATCATCACATCGTTTTCCATCGAAGCAGCCGCCTCAACCATCACTTTGTCAGCGCTCGACAATCCTTCCCAGAAATCCTTGTTGATTCCCGCCGCCAGCATTGGGCCGGGTTCGTGCATTCCGGGATAGTAATAGTAGTGGGCGGCTTCATAGAATTTCATGGCTTCATCGTTCCACGGTCCAACCCACTCCGTGGCGTCAATCGCGCCCGAAATCAGGTTCTCGTAGATCTGGCCGCCCGGCAGTGAAACAGGAGAAGCTCCCAGTTTTGCCAGTACATCGCCGCCGAGGCCCGGGATGCGCATTTTCAAACCCTTGAAGTCATCAGCTGAATTC
The DNA here is from genome assembly GCA_965208975.1 of Candidatus Poriferihabitaceae bacterium. Lineage (GTDB taxonomy): Bacteria > Pseudomonadota > Gammaproteobacteria > Arenicellales > Poriferihabitantaceae. Next base: position 79,069 of record CBDBQH010000001.1, read on the forward strand.
ATTTCCTTGCGGAACCATCCGCCCATTTGCACGCCGGTATTACCGCACATCAGGTTTTTCAATCCGGATTCACCCGCCAGCTCGTCCCACAGTTGCTGCCCCCCCCCAAATCGGATCCAGGCATTCATCTCGGTATAGGTTAAACCAAAAGGTACGGCGGTAAAGTAGGCCTAGGCCGGGTGTTTGCCTTTCCAGTAGTAATCGGCGGCATGATAGATCTGTGCATTCCCGGAGGCTACTTCGTCAAACGAATCGAATGCGCCGACCCGCTCACCGGCGGCGAAATACTCGACTGCGAAACGGCCATCGCTCATGTCACTCAGTCTTTGCGCAAATCGCTGCGCTCCGGTGCCGAGGCCTGGAAAGTCCCGCGGCCAGGTCGAGACCACCGCGATTTCAATACGCTGCTGCGCGATAGCGGGCGCTGCCAGGGTTGAAGCTCCGGCTGCCGCTGCGACCGCGACTCCGCTTTTTAACAATTCACGACGTTTCATAAGAATATCCTCTTTAATTTACGATTTATTTTATCTTTGCTGTGATCTTTGACAATTCCGGATTGCCAGACCCGGATTATGCGTTTGTCCAATCCCCCGGAATGTGTCGGTAGTATCGCCGATTTATCGAGGTCGGTAAAGCGGGTTGTGGTCAAAGGGGACATTTTAGAAATGCGTTGACAACGGGTTGTGGTCAATGTCGCCATATTTCACATTGCTTTGGCTTAAAGTCACACTCTGGAAATGGTCATGTAGGCGTGCACATAATCCATGCCGTGACCTGTGGGGTCTGCCATGACCCGTTGATGATAGAGTTGATAGTACTCCTCAATCAGTTGCTGACGCTCTGCAGCTGGCCGGTTGGTGTCAAGGCCAGCATAAAAGATGCTTTGATTCCAGCTCCTGATCGTCGGGATCAGGCCATCCGCGAATTTTTTCAGATCCTGATCTACCTTGAATTGCGCGGCAAACGGGCAGGAAACTACGCAGGTCTCTATATTCTCCAGCCGCAGCCCGGCCTGATAACAGGCGTTGTTGTGATCGGTCAGCGGCGCGGCAAATTCCTCCACTGTACGGTAGTACTGGGGCAGGGTCATATTGCGGTATTCCCGCTCCGATACCCGGCCCTGGTCAACCAGTTCCCTCCATATCTCGGTAAAGGTGTCGAACATATTCACGCCGCCGGTATTGCCGAGATAGCGGCCTTGCGGGTCACGGCAAAAGTTGACCAGCACCATCCTGCCACCGGGTTTCAGCTCTCTCGCCCGATGTTGCAGAATGGTTTCCCAATCCTGTCTGGCTTTACTCGCAAATGCTTCCAGCTCTTTGCCGCAAGCCCCGACCGCATGTACATGGTCGTTGAGGTTGCAGGGCTTGGCGGATAACCAGTGCATGGCGGTCGCGGAGAAACAGAAATCAAGGGAATGGTCGGGCACGGACTGTTGATAGAACGATGTGCCACAAACCAGCGGGAAGACCTGATCGAATTGACCGAGCCAGGTTTCAAACTGTGTGCGGCCATGAACGATATTGATCAGCGCGTTATAGTCATTCGCGGGCTGGTCCGCATAGATGACCGTAATCTGTACGCCCGGCTTCATTTCCTGTATTTGCGCGATTGCCCGGCGAATCATGTCCAGCGAAGTTCCGGCGTCCGCGCATCCGGTATCGGCCAGCGTGAATCGATCAGAGGAGATATTGATATCCCCGAGTGCGTCGAGGACACGGGGGGTGGCGAAATCAATGACATCTTTCGCGCCTTTCGTAGCCAGCGAGTACAACCCGCCTTGTGACATGGTGACGTTATCCGCCTGGAGGTTCTGCATGGGAATCTAGACTCCGATAAGGGTAAGAAATTCTGAACGGGTGCGGTGGCTGGATCGAAACGTGCCCAGCATCATAGAGGTTTTCATCGTCGAGTTCTGTTTCTCGACGCCCCGCATCATCATGCAGAAATGTTGCGCTTCGATGATGACGCCGACCCCTCTGGCGCCGGTTACCTTGCCGATGGCGTGTGCAATCTGTTCCGTCAGGTTCTCCTGAATTTGCAGTCTGCGAGCGTACATGTCGGTGATGCGGGCCATCTTCGACAGCCCGATTACCTTGCCGTTCGGCAGGTATGCAATATGGCATTTACCGACAAAAGGCAGCAGGTGATGTTCACACAGGGAATACAATTCAATATCCTTGATAATCACCATCTGGTCATTGTCGGATTCGAAGATCGCGTTGTTCACGACTTCATCGAGATTTTGCCGGTAGCCCCGGGTCAGATATTGCAGCGCTTTGGCCGCTCGCATCGGGGTATCGGAAAGTCCCTGGCGTTCCGGGTTCTCGCCGACCAGACCCAGGAGAGAATGATAATGTTCGGCTATCTTTTCGGGATTATTCATGTTGTTCAATCGACATTGGCAAGGTTTACAGCCGGAATTGTATCATTGGGTTGTTCGAGTGTCCCTTTTCATGTTTTTGACAATACCGTTGAATTAAGGCAGGATGAGTTTATTATGAGGGAGAAGTAATGAGCCGCAAAGATTTGAAACATTTGTTTACGCCGGGCACTGGAGCGGTGCCGCCTTATCTGGCTGGCCGTAAACAGGAACAGGAGTATTTCCAGGATTGTGTTGAAGCCCTGAAAGACAACATACCAATCAGCCAGGATCTGATCATCTACGGCCCGCGTGGTAACGGCAAGACCGCCCTGCTCGGATACTTGCAAAAAAAGACTCTACGGGAAGAAAAAGATAAGCTGGATATTCTGTGGGAAACCCCGAATGAGATGGGCACTCTGATTGAATTGTCGGCTCGCCTGACCGAGGATAGCCCGAAATTACGAGACCGATTCAAGTCTGGCGGAGTCTCTGGTGGTGTCGGGTTTGCCCAGGCTAATATAGAAATAGACCTGTCCCGTCCGTCAGCGACAGTACGCAAGATATTGCAGGAACGATGTCAGAGCAACCCCCTGATCCTGATCATTGACGAGGCGCACCGATTACAGCCACCGATTGCAGGAGCCCTCCTGAACGCCAGCCAGATCGTTCGCATGGAAGGTCACCCGTTCCTGCTGGTTCTGGCCGGTACGCCGAACCTGAGGTCCGCGCTAGGAAAGACCAATGCTTCTTTCTGGGGACGTAGTGAATTATGCCCATTAGGTCGTCTGGCTCCTGATGAAGCCGGGCAGGCGGTCACCGTACCGTTGGAGAAAGCCGGTATATCCTTTGTTCCCGGAGTAGTGGATGAAGTTGTTGGGCGTACCCATTGTTATCCCTTTTTCCTGCAAATATGGGGCGATTGTCTGGCTAGAAGTCTGGCTCAGACCGGGCAGGTCGAGGTGACCCCGGAGATGCTCCATGAAGTAGAGGCAGAAGCGAACAGAAGGCGCGATGCGATGTACCAGACCCGGTTTGATGAGATAAGGAGAATGGGATTGTTATCCGTAGCTGAAAGTGTTGCGAATGCCTTTATTCAATCCGGCAAACCGACTCTGCATGAGCGAATATTGGAAGAAGCGGTCGCAAGAGGATTATCCGACCAGGATGAACTGGTCACAGATAGCCGCATCCTGGATAACCTGGATCAACTCTATCAACTCGGCTACGTCTGGCGAGTCGGGAGGTTTGATTACGAACCCGGCATCCCCAGCCTGATGACTTTTGTGCGGGAATATTCTCTGGTCTGATTTTGGGCGGCGTAGAGAAATAAAATTTGCTCCGGGCGGTTTTGCTGTGATAGAGTTTGTAATCACAGATGATCAGAAAGCCATATTTGGATGCAACCGATTTATTGTGAAAGTTCCTGAAATGATAAAAGACAGGACAGGGGAAATTACCGGAATGATTTTCTGGAGAATTTCTGGCCGCTTTCAATGTTTGCTTGATGCGGTTGTCAGGCTGTTCAGAATGGTCGCCAGTGGCCCGTTGACTGTTACCCCCCCCCCCCCCCCCCAGAATTTCTCAATAATTTCAATGACTTAACGTGCGTCAGGCAATCTGCGCCGTTTGAGTCTTTGTGCCGTCTCCTTGACGGGGACATATCCTATATTCCTGTTTGTGCTCCGATATGTGTGGGCATTCGTTTTCCGTTCCGGTTTGGCTTGGAGTCAAGTTGATGTCAACAGAGAATGGGAGAAACGGTTTTATCGAAGAGATTCAGAAGGACTTGTGTGTCCGTGCTTGGGTATCTTACATTTTTTCATTCGTGTATTTGGTGCTGACCGCTGCCTTGATTTGTTTTGCGTATACAGAGATATATTTCGACGCAACTATCAGAGCAGTTGATGATGTCAAAAAGGTCAAGCAGTTAATGCTGCCCGACGAGGTGCGTGACATACGCTTCTACGATGCCGCGACCAACCCGGACGATGGAACTGTAATTGCCGTCGGAGGCGACTCCTCTATCCTGGTTTTGTCCAAAGATGGTGAGGTCAAGCACGATTTTAAGGGTGTCGGCGGAACGAAAAGTGACCTGCGTTCGGTGGCATTCAGCGGGGACGGGAAGATCGCTATTGTGGCAGGTGACGACGGTACTATTCTGGTTTCCACGGATCGTGGGAAATCCTGGAGAGCAGCTGAAAGTATCACGGATAAGGACTTCATCCGGGTTGCGCTGAACAAGAAGGGAGACATCGCTATCGCTGTGGGTGACCGCGGCCTTATTCGGATTTCAGATAATTATGGCCGAACCTGGTCCAGACCCGGTATGAGTAATGTTACATCGAAGCATATCAATGACATTGTACTGAGCGATGATGGCGCGACCGCTATTGCAGTTGCGGATGATGAGGTAATACTGCTCTCCAACGATGGAGGCAAGACTTGGGACGTTCTGAGTTACGGAGAAGGGCAGCTTGATTTCCAGGCGGTTGCGTTACATGAAGACAAAACTGCGATGGTCGTCGGTGACGACGGCTCTATCCTGATTTCCTGTGACAAGGGTGAGAACTTTCACCCACGGAAAAGCGGTGACCAAAAAACCGACAGGAGGAGTGATTTCTACGACATCGCGATCAGTGGGGACGGTAAAATCGCTATCGCAGTCGGACGTAAAGGGGTGGTTTGGACCTTGAATTTGGCCGAGTCTGGATGGTGCCTCGGTAAGGGATGGACCAAACGAGAAAGCAAGGTAGGTGAAAGCCTTGAGTCAGTCGCTCTGAACCACGACGGTTTCACTGCGATTGCCGTGGGACGAGACGGCACTATCCTGATTTCTGAAGACAGAGGAGAAACATGGAAATCCAGAAATAGCGGAACTGCAAGTGACTTCTACAAAGTGACGCTCGGTCTTGATGGTATGAGTGCCGTGGTGGTCGGCAAAGAATCTACCATTCTCTGGCTGGAGTCACCTAACGAGAATTCGATTTTAGATCGAGTAACGCCATTGAGTGTTGAGCTCCGCTTGACGGAAAGCGCTTCGCAAAAAAGCGATGGAGAGGAAGAAGATAAGGACAAATCTACGTCGCACGAAAAAGAAGATGGTATTGATTTTTCAGACTTGGCCATATTCTCCAGTCTTTTTGATCGTACTGGAACCGTCCTGCTCCTCCTCTTTGTGGTTCCGTACTTGATGATTTTGACCCGATACCACATACGGCTTGCGGCATTCTACAATGGTCGGCGGGATGCCATCCGACTAGCTCCGACAGAAGCATTTCCGCATCCTGAAAATGTGGATGAACTTAAACAGATGATGTATGCACTGTCGCCCGACGGTCTGGATTTCGGGCGTTTACCCAAGTCAGTAATAGACTTGGTAATGCGGACTTTCAGGCAAGACGGGAAGAACTCCAATACGGACAAATAGGAAAATGGATATGGAGCCTGTCAGCTTGTTTTTCGTTTTATTACGACAATTGAAGGTAAAACCATGAAAGAACAACCGCAACCCATCATCAAGAGCCTGGCCGTTGGAAGGCTGGTAATCCTGACAATGGCAGCCTTTCTATCGCTGGCAATGCCCGGCCATGCCGAAGATGAAGCAATAAAGAACAACATCCGCGAGATTCAGCAAGTGTTGAATGATTGCGGATTTAACGCCGGGCCAAGTGATGGAATATGGGGCAACCGGACAACGAAAGCGGCGCAAGCATTCGCCCAAGCGCACGGATGGGCAACATTCAACGATCAATCGCTGTTAATGGCGCAAGTAGACGCAAAACGGGTAGGCGATAATACTGATCCTTGTCCATCAGAAGAAACAACAACACAGGCCAGCGATGAAAGCGAACCGGCAGGCGAAGCCGGAAGCGTAACAGAAGAAGCCGGAAGCGGAGAAGCCGATCAAGCGGAAGAAAACGAAACCGGCGGGGGTGCGAACACAAGTAAGGAAATTGAGCAATTCAAAAGAATTGTTGAAGGACTTATATATGATGCCGGGGATAACAACTACATAGAAATACAGGTTTTTGAAGATAAAGTTGTAGAGCAGGTATACGTGGACGGCGAAAAAAGTGAACCAGATGGTACGAGACTTTCACGGACGCAGCGCTGCGAGCGTTGCGGACAGTTTATATTTTCCGAGCTTGAGCGCGCATATATTCAAGGGAGCCGAGACATAGGCTACAACTTACACATAGATTTAATTGAAAATGCTACAGAGTACAGTCCAGGCTTAACCGGCGAATATTTCAATGATTACGATCATACAGAGTCCGGCGCAATAGCTTTGGATGAAGTAGCAAGGATTTACAGAGAAAACAGAACCAACCCGAATCCATCGACCAAATGCTACGAATGGGTAAGTCTGGGTACTTTCCATCTGGGTACTTGGAAGAACGGCAACGGACGCGAAACAAGCGGACTGCCAGCAAACGCAAACGATACCAAGATATGGGACGATGACGAACTGTTTAAGGACTACCAGGCAGCACGTGAAGACTGCGTATTCAGTGCCAACCATGCAATGGATAGCGCGATTGATGCAATGGTTCTAATCGGACGACAGGCTACGGATGTTGACAACGAGAAAAAGCGTATACGGAGTTTTTACAAGGCGAACCTGGACAAGTGTCAATCAGAATTTGACAGGCGATTCCGCAAATATCAAAACAAGTTTTGCGAATAACCACCGTTTTAATGAATGACCGGCTGCCTGCACACACCCGGCTTGTCGGTATGCTGGCGTATCTGGACCATTTGCGGCATCTAGCCCAATGACCAAAATATTCTCAATCCTGATCGCAGGACTATTACTGGCCGGATGCACAGCAAAGGTCATACCCGATGGCTGGCCGGGATGTGTACTCCTTGCACCAATAGAAGAATCGGAACGACTACCGCAAATGAGCCGCGAGACTCTGAAACAGGAAAAACCGAATAAAACGATGAAGGAGGCGCAGAGGGGAAAGTTGCCCCGTTTCTCTACGGTGCAGGAGTTCATGGACGACCTGCGTGCGGGAGATTGAACGTACCCGTCAGTTCAAGCGTGACTAGATGAAACCGTGTATAATCACAGGTAATCCGACCAGCATGAATAACCAGAAGAACATCAAAACAGAACATCCGGAGAAACAGAAATGACAGCAGCTATCGCTATCGACACCCTGGCAGCCATGCGGAAGCTGGAAAGAGCCGGATTCAAGACCGATCAGGCAGAAGCTGTGGCTGAGGTGATAGCGTACACCGGGGAGAACCTGGTGACAAAGGAAAACCTGGAGGTGGTGGAGAAATCTCTACGACAGGAAATTGCGGGGGTGCGCCAGGAGGTCAAGGCATCGGAAAAATCACTCCGGCAGGAACTGGCCGTATTGCGCTGGATGTTCGGGTTGCACTTTGGCATTACGCTAATCGTGTTGGGGTTTGTGGTGGCCGTAGCCTTGCGGGTGTTTGAGGCGTTGCCGAAATGATCGTTCGGTTTCTTTATCTTTATTGACCCTTCGCGCCGACATAATATCCGGTCTGTTCGACAGTTCCCCGTCCGCGCCGAAGATTTGGCGTATACTGTAGACCCTGAAAGATTCGGGTTGCAGATATGGTAGATGAAGTGACGGGTTCCTTACGCAAGATGCGGGTTGAGGCGACCCGTCCCGTGAGTTATCAGATGCCGGTGGGGGATGCTCTGCTGGCGATGAATGAGCAAATCGGCGGCGCCCTGGAATTGCGGCATACCGGCCATATCCATTGTATTGAATGTGGCAGAAAAACCAGAAAGAGTTTCTCGCAAGGATACTGCTACCCCTGTTTCAAGTCCCTGGCCGAATGCGACCTGTGTATCATGAAGCCGGAGACCTGCCATTTTGCCCAGGGAACCTGCCGCGACGAGGAATGGGCAAAAAGTCATTGCATGCAGGATCACTATGTCTATCTGGCGAACTCGTCTGGATTGAAGGTCGGAATTACCAGGGGGACGCAGATACCCACACGCTGGATTGATCAGGGAGCGTCCCAGGCTATCGCGATGTTCCGGGTGCGCAACCGGCTCCATTCGGGGTTGCTGGAAGTCACGCTGAAGAAACGGGTGAGCGACCGTACCGACTGGCGTCGACTCTTGAAGGGACTGCCACAAGAGCGGGACATGGTTGTGGAGCGCGATCGGCTGATCGGTTCGGTCCAATCCGACCTGGAAGCGCTGAAGCTTATCCATGCCGGCCTTGAATGGGAGCGATTGGACGACGCCCCTATTCAACTGACCTGGCCGGTGGATCGGTATCCCGACAGGGTAGTCAGCCTGAGCCTGGATAAAACCCCGGAGATTTCAGGAACATTGACAGGAATAAAGGGTCAGTATCTGATTCTCGACTGTGGCGTGATCAATATCCGCAAGTTCGCGGGTTACGAGGTTACAGTCCGTTATTGAATTTGCTTTTAGATCGTTCATGCGGCTGCGATCCTGGATATATTCTGGCGAATGACATCGGAATGACCTACAATTCCCGAATGGAAAATTCATCGCTGTTTACCAGACTTTCCAGGGATGCCGAGAACTGGCGAAACAATGGATATTCCTGTGTTCGCTACCCGCTTATTGGGGAAATACTGGCCTTCCAGACTTCAATGCAGGAAGGCAGGCCAATCCTTGAGTTTTTGCGCGAACCTCAGTTTCTCGCTCTTGAAGTTTACTGGTATGTCCGTCTTGTTCTGGGAACTCCGCATATTATCGATCTGTATAAACATTATTACCAAAGCAGCAAACGGGAATTTTTTGACGCGCTTGGTGTTCCAATATCCAGGGACGCTTTGGAGTTTGCCGAAATAGACGGTGTGATTCAAAAAATCAGGGAAGATGAACAATTTGTTACACAAAAAAAAATCCAGCCATTACACGAAGCCGTAAATCTGGACTACCCGAGCTATATTCTCGCGTTGGCGATGGGGGCTGGGAAAACCATATTGATCGGGACGATTATCGCCACTGAATTTGCCATGTCCCTGCGCTACCCCAAGGGCAATTTCATGAAAAATGCCCTTGTATTCGCGCCGGGTACAACCATTATTGAGTCCCTGCGCGAACTCAGTGATATGCCATTTGACAAGATTTTGCCACCCGACCTCAGTCGCGATTTCCTCGCCAGTTTGAAAATTGAATTTGCAAATAGAAATAAGGATATACAGACACAAAGAGGCAGTAGCTACAACCTGATTGTCACCAACACCGAAAAAATCAGCCTGCGCGCCAACAGGAAAAGGAACAATCAGTCACAACAGGATTTTGCCCATAAGGAAGTCGAGGCGAACCGGAGACTGCAAACCATTGCCAGTTTACCGAGTCTGGGCATTTTCTCAGACGAGGCGCATCATACGTATGGAAACACGTTCAAACAGATCAAACGGGTGCGTGAGACCATAGATTACATACACACGATGCGTCCGGTAGTGGCAGTTATCAACACGACCGGAACCCCCTATTACAAAAGACAACCCTTGAAAGAAGTGATCGTCTGGTACGGGCTGGGAGAGGGTATCCGGGACAACATTCTTAAAGACCTGAATAACGGCGTTCATCAATACAGTATTGGCAGGCAGTCGGAGGAAGAAGTTTTCGATGACATTATCGGCGAGTTTTTCAGAACCTACGCCGACGTTTCACTGGCCGATGGCGCGAAAGCGAAAATTGCTTTTTATTTCAAGACTCAGGAGCATTTGGAGTATTCGCGGTTACTGATTGAAAAAGCAATGACCGGCAGGGGGCTCAGTGTCTCACAGATATTGGTTAATACACAGCAATCCAGCGCCACAGAAATAGATGAATTCAAAAGCCTGAATAATCCGGCTAATCAAAAGCGGGTAATTCTCCTGATTGGCAAGGGCGTAGAAGGATGGAACTGTCCGAGTCTGTTCGCCTGTGCGCTGATCAAGGAGCAGACAAAAAGTAATAACTATGTCTTGCAGGCGGCGACCCGATGTCTGCGGCAGACACCGGGAAACACGCATTCCGCCAAGGTATTTCTTGATGTCGGTAACAGCCGGGCATTGGACAAGGAATTACGGGACAACTTCGGCACAGACCTCGACAGCCTCCACTGGCAAACAAAACTTAAGGAGACGGTCACTCTGGAAATTGTAAAAACAGAATTGCCAAAACTGGAAATCACCCGCACAATCAAACGCGCGGTCCGAACCGGGCAAGCGGGCGGCGACATTGCCTTTCACAAACCGGAGCCACAGGAAGTCCCGCAAACGCTTCGTAGTATTCTGACCCCTGATTTCAGCGGGCCGGGAGAAATACTGACGCCAACAGGCGATATGGAAGAATTACCGATTATATCGGAAACGACAGACTGCCATACGGCCGCATGGAAAATCACTTCGCGTTATCATCTGCCGATACTGCCGGTTTTGAACAAGCTCAACAGTCTGTATTCCGAGGGGGAAATTCCGAACAGCCATTTGTACGGGTTGTTCAGACAGGTAGAAGCGCATCAGGCAAACTACGAGACAATCGAACAAAAAAGCGGTGGAACGGTTGCAGGGCTTGCAGCCTGAACGGTTCAAGTATCATGTTGTTTACTCCGGGACAGATTCAGTAGAGGCTGAAAACATCAAGCCGGTACTGGATTGGGTGACAACATAAAGACTAAAGGCAATGTCATAATGGATAAATCTCTGAAAATAACCCCTGTCAAGGGTCGTCCGATGCTGCACTGGGTTGGCAAGAAACCACTGGATGTTGTGCAGCATTTCCCGGCGCAACTGTGCGAAACGGTTGGCATCGAAACCCCGCCTTTCGAGCCGTCTTATGATGATTTTGCAAGTAGAAACCACAATTTGCTTTTTCATGGCGACAACAAGGAGATTCTGTCTTCGCTCCTGATTTTCGGGTTTCGGGGAAAGGTTGATTTAATCTATATTGATCCGCCGTTTGATTCCGGGGCGGATTATGTGCGCAAGATCAAGTTGCGTGGACAGGGTAAAAAACTGGAAGGCCAAGGCCATACTTTCATTGAACAAGCGCAGTATACTGATATCTGGGCAAACGATAACTATTTGCAATTCATGTATGAGCGTTTGATCCTGATGCGGGAGTTATTGAGTGAGCGAGGGAGTATTTATTTGCACTGTGACTGGCACAAGAGTCATCACCTGCGGTTTTTGCTGGATGAGGTGTTTGGCGAAGATAATTTCAGGAATCAGGTGATCTGGCGGTATCGCCGCTGGCCTTCTCCGGGAAGGGATTTTCAGAAGATGCACGATGTGATTTTAAGATATTCCAAGTCAAAAGACCTGATTTGGAATCAACAGTTCGAAAGTAAATCCGAGTCGACGCTTAAAGCATTTGGAGACACCAAATTGTCAACAGAAATCACTGAAAGGAATACGGTAAGAAAAATCAGGACCGATGAATCTTCTTCGGGGACTGCAATGTCAGATGTTTGGGAAATAAGCCATATCCAAGGGTCAGCAAGCAGGGAAAGGGAAGATGCAGGAAACTTTCCCACCCAAAAACCTGAGTCCCTGCTGGAACGCATTATCAAAGCCTCAAGCAACGAAGATTCCATCATCCTGGACTGCTTTTGCGGTAGTGGTACAACCGCCGCCGTTGCCGAGAAACTCGGCCGTCGCTGGATTATGGCAGACCTGAACAAGGGAGCTATTCAGACCACAATCAAACGCTTGCAAGGCATCATCAACCAGAAAAACGGCGACCTTGCAGAGAAAAATGGACATGGACTCATTCATTATCGGGTGAATAACTATGATTTTGCCAAACAGAGCGAGCTCAGGAAAATTATTATCTCGAAGTACGGTATTCGGAAAGATAACGGAGATCTGTTTTTTGATGGCGTATTCGCAGGTCAACTCGTCAAAATTATCGACCTGGACCGTCCTCTTACCAGACTGGACATTCAAATCATCAAGGATGAGATTCAAAACAACCGCCCGGACGAGACGCGGGATATTACCGTTTTTTGCAATGGTTCAGAAATGGAATTGCTGAATGAACTGGCTGGACAGAAAACTCCGATCAACAGAATCACGGTTCGCGATGTTCAGCGGGACGGTATGATCACAAACCAGCCTGCGGCGGCAGAGGTGCAAATAGAAAAGAAAGGCAAGAAGGCGCTGGTAAAGATCATTGACTATATCAGCCCATCCATTCTCGCGCGAATGGAAATTGATCGGACGATTTTTGATGAACAGATTGACGATTTCCGGGCGCAGATTGACTGTGTGCTGATTGATACCGATTACAATGGAGAAGTCTTCAATATCGCCAAAAGTGATTTACCGCACCGGAAAACCGACTTTATCAAAGGTGAATACGGACTGAGTCTTCCTCTCGCCAACGCAACTGTGGCGGTGAAAATAGTCGATATGCTGGGGGAAGAAACGATGATCATAAGATGAGGCTGATTCCGTGGCGACGTACTGCCAGGCTGCAATGACCATGAATCGTCACATAAACTCGCTGATCCATTCATCCAGGAAAACCAGATTTACCGTTTTCCTGGTTCTGGATGTCGTGTTGATCCTGCTGGGTCTCTGGGTGTCGTATTTCCTGAGGATGGACACCTTCGTCATTACCGATTTTCGTTTTGCCCTTCTGGGGCTGGCCGCTCCGGTCATCGCCATTCCGGTATTTGTCAGAAACGGGGTTTATCGAGCCATCATCCGTTATCTGACCGCAGATGTCATCTGGACCATACTGCGCGCGGTGACGATCTATTGTGTCCTGTGGGCATTGGTGGCGCTGTTTTCCGGTGTCCTGGAGAAACCCCGCTCGATTATATTGATCAACTGGGGAGTCAGTCTGATATTGATTGGAGGAGCCCGGTTTCTGGCCTGGTATCTGACCCGACTGTATTTCATCGCGTCCCATAAAAGCGGCGGTGATGTGATTGTCAAGAAGGTTCTGATCTATGGCGCCGGGGAAGCCGGAATCCAGATTACCTCGGGACTGTCATCCTACCACGGAACTGAAGTGGTCGGCTTTATTGACGACTCCAGCCTGCTGCAGAATCAGTTGATCCAGGGGAAACGGGTCTATTCACCCGAAGATCTGCCCCGATTAGTGACCGCCCTGGACATCTCTGAAATACTGCTGGCGATGCCGTCGGTTTCCCGTAGCCGGAGAGTCGAGATATTGTCCTCGCTGGAATCTCTGCCGATTCCGGTCCGGACATTGCCCGATCTCGCTTCGATCGCGTCTGGCCGGGTGAAGGTTCGGGACATTCGGGAAATCAGGGTGGACGATCTTCTTGGTCGGGAATCGGTTTCGCCTGATGAAACATTGATGCGCCGGAATATCGACAACCGCATAGTCATGGTAACCGGCGCCGGCGGTTCTATCGGCGCCGAGTTGTGTCGTCAGATTTCCCGCTTGAACCCCAGGAAGATCATCCTGTTTGAGCAAAGCGAATTCAATTTATACAAAATCGACCGTGAATTGAAAAAGCGCGGGGTTGAGTTTATCCCGGCGCTGGGTTCGGTTTCGGATATCGACCACATAACCGAACGATGCAAAACGCTGGAGGTGGATACGATCTTCCATGCCGCCGCTTACAAACATGTACCCCTGGTGGAGATGAATCCGGCCATCGGGGTGAAAAACAATGTATTTGGAACCCATGCCACGGCCATGGCGGCGATTCGCGCCAATGTGAAAAGTTTTGTGCTGATTTCTACCGACAAGGCGGTTCGTCCCACCAATGTGATGGGCGCCACCAAACGTTTTTCCGAGTTGATTCTGCAATCCATCAATGCCGAGGGTCTCGCCGCACAGACCCGGTTCATTATCGTTCGATTCGGTAATGTGATTGATTCGTCGGGGTCGGTGATTCCGTTGTTCCGGGACCAGATCAATCTGGGCGGGCCGGTGACCGTGACCCATAAAGAAGTGACTCGCTACTTTATGACGATCCCGGAGGCCGCCCAGTTGGTTATCCAGGCCGGAGCCATGGGCCATGGCGGTGAGGTGTTCGTTCTGGACATGGGGGAATCGGTCAGAATCCATGATCTTGCGGTCAAAATGATCAAGCTGAGCGGGCTTGGCCTCAAGGATGCAGGGCATCCCGATGGCGACATCGAAATAGAGTTTTCGGGATTAAGGCCGGGTGAGAAACTGCATGAAGAATTGCTGATCGGTGACAATGTGGCGCCTACGCAGCATGATCGAATCATGAGTGCGAATGAAAAATTTCTGCCGTGGCAAGAGATACGGGAAAAGCTTGAGCAACTGGAGATTCAGGTTCGAGCGGGGAACACCGACCAGATCAGGCAAATACTGGCAACCGTGGTTGAAGGATATTCTGCGGAGTGACGGTAATCCAGGACAAGTTGACTCTTCCCGGCGGGCCGTCCTGCGGAATCGTATCGTTTAGTGTTTCCCGGTCCGGGCATGTTATGAACGATTCCATCAGATTTGAATTCGTTGGCGTTCAGGGTAGAATTTGTATATTAATTTCTACCCTGGAGGTTGAAACGATGGGCCTTAACATAAAGAACGATGAAACCTGTTTGCTTGCCCGCGATTTGGCGCGGATGACAGGAGAGAGCATGACCGGCGCTATCACCGTAGCGCTCCGGGAACGCCTTGCGCGTGAGAAGCGTCGACGCGATGCGGAGGCGCGTGTCGAAGAATTGCTTGTCATCGGACGGCGCTGCGCCAGGTTTTTAGATCCCGGCCCTTCTGCCACAGAACATGGAGACCTGTTATACGATGTTCAGGGGTTGCCCAGGTGATTGTTGATACCTCGGCAGTTCTGGCAATTCTGTTCAGAGAGACGGACGCGAAACGCTATGCCGGGATGATCATAGCGGCGTGGCCCTGTCGTATGTCAGTTGCCAATGTTCTGGAAGCGCACATTGTTGTGGAAAGTCGGGGCGGGATGAAGGCAGATCGAGAACTTGACAGGTTCCTGGCCGGAGCAGAGATTGAGGCGATGCCTGTAACGACCGCACAGGTCGAAGTCGCCCGGTAGGATAAACCTAAATCCGGTCTGTGCATGACCAGCATTAGCTCGCCACGTATGCTGAAAACATGTTTGCCGTAATCACGCTAACATAAAATTCACCATTTTTTTGATCGTCGGAGTATATCCGCGCCCCTCTTAAAAAGTCGTCACTCGTGAGCATTGTGCTGATTCCATCATTCTCCGGGGAGCTTCATATCAGACTCTTTGAGGACGGTGGGGCAAACGCC
Organism: Candidatus Poriferihabitaceae bacterium; assembly: GCA_965208975.1. Lineage (GTDB taxonomy): Bacteria > Pseudomonadota > Gammaproteobacteria > Arenicellales > Poriferihabitantaceae. The sequence continues at coordinate 94,635 of CBDBQH010000001.1, forward strand.
GTCCTCGTCATCGTAACCAAGCGTCAATAGAATGTTAGCCAAGCCGTCGTTGCCATGTTCCCCTTGGTACAAATTCGTGAGATAACCAAAAGCTTTTGCGTCATGGGTAGCCTTGAAGAACCTGTTTGGCGCGGTAGCAGATCCGCAACCGCACCAGCATTTTCCAGTGGGAATGGCTTGTTTGTCTATAGTCATGTAATCCACCTGCCACCTGATAGCAGTATTGTTTAGAAACGCACGCCCTAGTCTGTTTGGGCAGTCACTATTCATTACCTGCGTTAGCAACGACTGGATTATATCGGAACCCTCGGCAAATGGGACTGCTCTTCCAATCGGCAGATGGCAACTGCCGATCAAAGTCTCTGCGGAAGACTAGAGGAGTGTGGTACATATATTCAGGTGGCAGACACTGGGTGCGCCTCAGGGATTAGCTTACTGACTCAAAATGGAGTATTATCAGTATTCACACAGACTACCTGTTAATTCTCGTAACTGATTGGACCATCACACTTGAGTTTTTAACAGCATAAGTCGAAATCACAAGTTCGTCGGGAGAATTTGTCATGTCAGAAATTACGGCTGAAGAGATCATTGAAAAATTGAAACGGGCAGGACAACAAATGACTGCGGAAGATGTACGGAAACAAAAAATTTCTTTTATCAAAGGCACTTTAAGCTCGGAAATGGAAGTTACGGATGAGCAGATTGAAGCAGAACTTGACCGATTTGCGGGAACTTCACCTCAAACATGATACTGTATGACTTGACGGGGTTGAATGAAAGACACCCTGTATATCAGGGATTAGCATTGTCAAATGGAGAGCGGCACTATGGGTTCTTACAGTCAATAGTGTCCGCCTCTTTGGGTATTCAGCGACTATTCCTGTCACAGACCGTTATCAAGGCAATAAACTATCACGCTATCGCCTGTCTCCATACAAAGGCGGGGGAATATCGCCCTTGTAAAGTAACTGTTGGGGATTATGAACCGCCAGACCATCACCGTGTAAATGACTTGATGGATGATTTTGTAAATGAAGTGAACAGATGGTGGGAAACAAGCGATCCGATTACACTATCCTCGTATGTTCTTTGGAGATTGAACTACATTCATCCGTTTATTAATGGAAATGGTAGAACTGCGCGAGCAGCTTGCTACTTTGTATTGTGTCTCAAGGCTGGCAGTTGGCTGGGTGGTAATCCAATACTGCCAGAGCTTCTTCGTCAAAACAGGGAAGAATATATAAATGCGCTTAAAGAAGTAGATGTAGCAGCAAAATTTGACAACCAGGAATTCCTGGCTCCATTGAGAGAGCTCATCCTGAAACTGCTGCGTGAACAGGGCGCCGTTCACTAAATGCCTTGAACGCGGAGGGCATGAGGTGCGTTTTGTGTAGTTGCGTACCGCAATCCCGGATTATACTTTCCGGTAGATGCAGAACCAGCCTTCAGGCTGATTACCCTCATAATAGTGATCCATTTCCAGACTCAGGCAGCGGAGTATGGACTGATTTTCCAGTTGTTCGAACTTGTCGGCAAATCCCAGACTTTCCCATAGATCCTTGTGAACCGTGCAGGCAAGAATACCGACGGGTTTCAGTATCCTGCAAATTTCATCAAGCGGTTCAGGTCCGACGTGACCATGGGTGAAGGTTCCCGACGAAATGACGCCATCAAAGCTGTCGCTTTCATATTCCAGCGGCAGGTTGACATCGCCGACTTTCAGACCTCTATACAGCCCCTTGCGATTCGCCACAGTGACCATCTCCCGGGATAAATCGATGCCGTACAGGTTGGTATACCCCTGTTCCATCAGCGTACATACTGTAAGGCCCGTACCGCATCCAAGATCGAGGATTTTCGCGTCCCGGTCATCGAGATGCGTCATCAATTTGGCTGCGATCAATCCGGGTGAGGAATAGTTCAGTCCCCCGATCATTTGCTGATCGTATTCCTGCGCCCACTTTGCATAGAAAGTCTTCATGCTTTCCCTGTTTTCAAGGTTGTAGGCTTCAGTTACGAACTCTCCCGGGCCTGTAGCCTTTTTTCCGGGTTTTTTCTTCATTGCCTGGATTTCATTTTGGTCGGAGGATTCATTCTTTGTCATAGAATTTCTGTTCAGGATAATTTCATGAGTGATTTATTGCCGGATTTCAGTACCATGGCAACACCGATCACACAGGCAACGATTCCCATAATCGAAACCAGCCCGAATGTCTCGCCAAAAAATATCCAGGCCTGAACCACTACAAAAGGCGGCACCAGATAAAACAGCCCCGCTACCTTGCCGGCTTCGCCGGTGCGAATCAGCCAGAGCAGGAGTATGGAAGTACCTGCCGACAAGACCAGCACAAGCCAGGCCAGAGCCAGAACGAACGACAATGTCCAATCGACTTCGCGGGATTCCAGTGAAAACGCGAGAATACCCATGATCACGGTATTGACCAGGAATTGGATGCAGACACTCGGTAACAGATCGTAAGTCCCGCAGAACTTTTTCTGGTAGACCGTTCCGGCGGAAATTGCGATCAAGCCGGCCGTTGTGAAAACCAGCCCGGCATAATGGGTCGCTCCGGTGTCAATACCCTGTTGGGTGATGACAATGGTGATACCGATGAATCCAACGACCAACCCCGCAATTTTCAGGCGGGTAATCGATTCACCCAGCCAGCGGGCCGCGATAAACACCGTTACCAGGGGTTGCAGGCCAATGACGATTGCAGTTATCGAGGAAGGCAATCCGGCCTTGATGGCGCTGAAAACCCCTCCGAGATAAACGCAGTGGATTAAAATGGCGACGACCGCGATATGACCATAATCAACCATCCGCTTCGGCCAGGTACAATCGAAAAACGGAACCAGTGAGAACAATATCAGGGTCGCCATCAACATTCTGATAGAGAGGAAAGTGAAGGGCTCGGCGCTCGGCAAGCCGAATTTTGCACTGATAAAGCCGGTACTCCACAGGAATACGAACAACACAGGAAGTCCGGTTCTTATGATGCGGGTTCGAGTGGACATATTCCAGGACTGATTGCGGTCAAACGGGTTGTTGTGAATGGGAGACTGGTCATCCATTCACTTGTTTCGGCGGAGCAATTTCCCGATCGTAAATGAGGTGCGGGGGATATAGGCATATCTGGTTCGAGTGGCGCTGGGCGGGCGGGCGCGCATTCGTACCAGGCTGAATATGACCAGTAAAACGTGGGCAAGCGCAATGAAGGTGAACAGCGCCGACGGCCCGAACCTTTCGATCAGGCTGGAAGTGATCAGCGGGCTGAAAATAGCTCCAATACCGTATACGAACATCAAGGAGGCGTTCACTTCAATAGCGCTTTCAGGGTCCACGAAATCATTGGTGTGGGCGGCGGATACCGAGAAAATAGGGTAGGTCGCAATTCCGAACAGGATGGCGCCGGCGAAAACGAACCACAGATTCGCCGAGCCGATTGCCGCAATGATTCCACAGACGATGACACTGGCGACGGACAGGCTAATCAACACATGTCTGCGGTCAAATTTGTCGGCCAGAAAACCAGCCGGAAATTGGGCCAGGGCGCCACCCACCAGCACGGTTGCGAGGAAATAACCGATTTGCTGGGCGCTCAACCCCACTTCCTGCCCGTAAATCGGCCCGACCATACGAAAGGATGATGACGTGACACCAGCGACAATGACTCCCGCTACTCCAAGCGGGGAAATCAGCGCCGTTTTGACTGGCCTTAGCCGGGGCGCCGGCGGAATCCGGGGTTGATCCAGTCTGGTCAGTGTCAATGGAAACAGGCAGGCGCAGCAAAGTATCGCCAACAGGTTGTAAGACATATAGGACGCAGGTTCCAGTACCGCGATCATCAACTGGGCTCCGGATGATGCGATGATGTCTACAACCCGGTATACGCCCATCACCCGTCCCCGCGACTGGTTGGTTACCTTCGACTGCATCCACGCTTCGATGATGGTATAGCATCCGGCGATGCACAGTCCGGTCATGATACGTAGTCCGGCCCACACCCAGGGGTCGGGATACAGTGGATGGGCGATGGCTCCGATGGCGCCGCATGCGGCGAAGGCGGCAAATCCCCGTGCATGACCCACCGCGCCCAAAAGTCTGGGCGCCCACCAGCAGCCGATGAAGAATCCGAGAAAGTGGGCAGAACCGAGAATACCGATCTCGGTTTTGGAAAATTCGAGTGCAAAACCCGACAACACATCCAGTGGGCCGATTGCCCCGGAGCTTAACTGCAGGAAGGTAATCGACAGGAAAAGTGCGGCGAATGAAATAAGTAAACGCATATCGCGCGAACAGGTATAATTTGTATCGGACTATACATGGAAGTAGTCTTTGGTAAAGCTAAAAACCGATCTACAGAAGTAGAAATTTTGTACAAGGCTTAGCCAGCAATGCCGGTTCCAGTCCGTCCGGGAACAGTCCATAATCGGAAAGATCAACCACATCTATCCATACTGATATGCCCAACCACAAATTGACCGGGGTGATTGCCCCGATACTGACCCCTTTCAACGATAACCTGAGCTTCAATCCTGAATTGTATTTGCGGCATGCCCGTTGGCTGTTGCAACAGGGTATACATTTTATCTCCCCGTTCGGCACCACAGGCGAGGCGCTCAGCCTGTCGGCAGATGAGAGAATCCGGGCGCTGGATGCCTTGATTGATGGCGGTATCGAGCCGGCCAGGCTGATGCCGGGGGCGGGGTTGTGCAACCTTCATGATACCAAAAAACTCTGTCTGCACGCAGTCAACAGGGGCTGTGTCGCGGTGATGACGCTGCCGCCCTTCTTTTTTAAAAATGCCAGCGATGAAGGCTTGTATGTCTGGTTTTCCCGATTGATCGAGGAGGTCAATCACCCCGATCTCAGGATTTGTCTGTATCATATTCCACCGCTGGCGGGCATTGGCTTCACCCCTTCCCTGGCCGGTCGGCTGGCAACCGATTTCCCCGAGACTGTAGTGGCCTACAAGGATAGTTCCGGTGATTTTGAAAACACCAGAGCGGTGATTGCGGCAGCGCCCGGTATTGCCGTGTTTCCCGGAGCCGAAACTTTTCTCCGTCCAGGGTTGGAAAATGGCGCAGCCGGTTGTATCTCTGCTACCTGCAATGTCAATCCCGCCGGAATCCGCCGGGTATTTGATATGGTTACCGGGGCGATAGACGCCGCTCCGGCGCAGCGGGCAGAGGATGAAATGAAAGATATCAGAAAGTTGATTGAAGACTATGTGCCTATTCCGGCCATGAAAGGGTTGCTGGCGGCGCGACGAGCCGATGAGCGATGGAGAAATGTGAGGCCGCCATTGCTTCCTGCCTCAGCTGAGAAAACCATGAATCTGATCGCCGATCTGAAAGATCGGTTGTCTGACCTTTGAGGAGACGACAAAATGAATCATCCCGTCATACTGACCTGTGCCGTAACCGGAGGCCATAACAATCAAGGCAAGCATCCGGATTACCCGATCACTCCGCAACAGATCGCGAATGATTGCATCGCGGCAGGCCGCGCCGGAGCTGCCATTGCCCACATTCATGTGCGCGACCCCCAAACCGGAGTACGGTCGGGTGACCCGGCGTTGTTCAGCGAAGTATTCAGCCGGATAAAGGACTCGGGGAGCGATATACTGATCAATCTGACCACCAGTGAAGGCGCCCGATTTACCCCCGGCGATGAGGATGCCAGGGTTGGCGGCTCAGGCGCCACACTGGTTCAACCGCTGGACCGACTGCGCCATATTGAAGAGTTGCGACCTGATATCTGTACCCTGGATGTTGGCACGTTCAATTTTGGTGAGGTGGTATTCATGAACACGCCGCAGCACCTTCGAATCATGGCCGGGCGCATCCGGGGGCTTGGAGTCAAGCCGGAACTGGAAGTATTTGAGCCCGGACACATTATGTTTGCCCGTCAACTGATTGGTGACGGGCTGATTGAAAGCCCCGCGATGTTCCAGATCTGTCTCGGCATTCCCCATGCGGCGCCGGCGACGCCGGAAATCCTGACGGTGATGAAAAATCTGCTACCCGAACATGCGAACTGGAGCGCTTTCGGGATTTCCCGATCAGAATTCGACATCGTGGCCCAGGCGGTGTCCCAAAACGGTAATTGCCGGGTAGGGCTGGAGGATAATCTGTATCTGGGCCGTGGCCGGTTCGCAACCAACGTCGAACTGGTGGAGCGGGCAGTACGGATGATCCGTGAAACCGGACGGGAACCGGCGACTCCGACCGAGGCCGCCGCCAGGCTGGGGATTATCCGGCGAGCATGAGAAATCCTCCCTTCTATTGCAATAGTCATACTATTGTATATAATCCGCACAAGCCAATCACTCCCCCCTTGAGGGGGAGTCAAATCCGCAAGCGGATTTGGTGGGGGGGGGCTTCTCTATGATAAGCAAGAATCCAACAGAAACAACACGCAACAACGAACACAACCAGGAACAAAACATGATCGAAAGAGAATCAGCCATGCCCACTCCACATTCCCTCTTGACAAGTAACCTCAAAGATGCTGCTACAATAAAGCAAGCAAGCAAGCAAGCAAGCAAGCAAGCAAGCAAGCAAGCAAGCAAGCAAGGACTATTCTTATCCATTAACTGATTCTTCCCACAAAAGCGGGAATCACTCCTGCGCGGGACGGCACAGAGACCGTCCCCTACGATCCAAGTCTGCCCTCGGCCCGAGCGGGGGCACCAATCCGTTTCACGGATTGGGTGGGGGGCATTCCCGCAAAGCGGGAATCCACAACCGGCGCCCGGCTGATTCTCCCGCCCTACCGCCGTCAACCCGCTCCACCCGTCATCGTAGGGGCAATCCCTTGTGGTTGCCCGCCACCGTCAATGCCTGCCACTACCTCAAAATCACTCCCCCCTTGAGGGGGAGTCCAATCCGCAAAGCGGATTGGGTGGGGGGATTTTCCCGCAAAGTGGGAATCCACTATTTCATCTCCATCCTGCTCCTCCTGCCACTCCTCACCGGCTTCACCCCCGAAGCCACCGCCCAGACTACGCCGGTTGTCAGCATCACCAAAAACTCCAATTCTGTGACCGAAGGCGCGGATGCCATCTTCACAGTCAGCGCCAGTCCAGCCCCGACTGCGAATCTGGTGGTAAATCTGAGTGTGGTCAACACAGGTTTCGTTGACTCGGCAAACTTGGGCAATAAAAGAGTCACCATCCCGATGGGGACCTCATCCGTCACCTATCGGGTCCCCACAATAGACGATAATACGGATGAGGATAATCAATCTGTCAGTGTCCACGTGTTCTCGGGCGAATACACCGTAGGAAGTCCTAGCTCAGCGTCTCTAGTTGTCATCGACAACGACAACCCCGCCGTCAGTTTCGCCGCCTCCACCTACCGCGTCACCGAAGGCCACTCCGTTTCGGTCACGTTAAACCTGGTGCGTCCGCAAAGTACCAATACCGTAGTCACGCTCACCTGCACCGGCACGGCGACCAGTGGCACAGACTACGCCGCCTGTCCCGCCCCGGTTTCCATTCCGGCCAATATGGGTACTCACACCTTCACCCTCTCCACTACCGAAGACACCGCCCAGGAACTCTCCGAGACCTTTACCCTCACCATCAGCAGCATCACCCCCAGTGGCATCGACATCGGCGGTCCTTCCAGTACCACCATCACGATAGATGATAACGACCAACCCGTTCTCACCCTCAGCCACGGCACCATGCCTTCCAATCGTCACCACAGCGCCCCGGCCCACAGACTCGAAGAATCCGCCGACCCTCTGGCCGTATTCATCGTCACCGCCACCCCGCCCTTTACCGTTGCCAGAGAAGCCAGAATCCGCATTGACTCGGCGCAAGACCATACCCCCCATACCGGAACGCACACCCTCTCCTTTACCGCATCCGGAGACGGAGCCGGTGAACAGAGATTCACTGCCCCCGTTAGAAGTGACATCACCGACCGCCTCGACGGAGAGATTCGCGCCACCCTCCTGCCCTCTGAAAACAACACCTATACACTCGGTACTTCTACCATCCATTACGACATCGTCGACAACGACCCCACCAAGGTCACCCTGTCTGTGACAGACTCCACCGCCGATGAAGACAACGCCGCCGATACCGCAAAAATCAAGCTGTCTCTGAGCCGTGGACTGGTTTCCGGGGAAAGATTAGACATTCCGTTACAATTCAGTGGTGGCGCCCTGGGCGATGATTTCACCCTGGCGAAGATGGGCAATCCAGCCGGAGTGACCGTGAGTGGTTCCACCGTCACCTTCACCGGCCCCTCTACCGGCGCCACCGCAATGTCAGCCACCCTGATTGTCACCGCCGCCCAGGATACCGATACCGAAGATGAAACGGTCACCGTCTCGATTCCCGCACAGGCCGGCACCAACCCCAACGACATACGCCTGCGCACCACCGGCTTTCACTGTCGCACCACCAACTGTAAAGCCACCGGCGCCGGCAGTGGTACGTTCACCCTGTCTGATAATGACACGGCGGTATTGCCGGAAGTCACCTTCCATACCGCCTTACAGAATTACACCGAAAAAGGCGGTACAACCAGCGCCCGCACCCACAATGCGCGCGTTAATTTCAGCCCGGCTCTGCCCGCGAACATTACCCTGAACTACGCCGTATCCGGTAATGCGACATCCAATACAGACTATACCGCCCTGTCCGGCACAATCGCTGTTTCTGCCGGCGCCAATCAGGTCAATATCCCGATCATCGTCACCGATGATACGACCGATGAATTTATCGAGAACGTGACCCTGACCCTCAATAACGGTTCCGGCTATACCGTTGGTTCTGCCCGTACTTACAGACTGACCCTGATCGACAATGACCCGACTGCCGTGACCCTGTCGGTGCCGGGTGACACCGCGACCGAAGGCGACAGTACCGCCACCGCCCGCATCACCCTGACGCTGGGACGGGCTATGAGCGTGGACCTGGCCACTGAAAGTCTGGCGATTCCATTAACCTTCACTGGCGGGATACTGAACACTGACTTCTCGCTGGCGTTATCGGGAACTCCGACTGGCGTTTCCCTGTCCGGTAGTACCGTCACCTTCGCCCACGGCAATACCGATTCAGCGACCTCCGCCACCCTGATTCTGACCGCCCTGGCTGATGCCGATACGGACAACGAGACGGTCACTGTGAGTCTCGGCGCCCTGACTCCAACCGGACTCAATGGCGGAGCGAACGGCTCTCGCACTGGCAACGGACAGATTACCCTGACCGATGCGGGAACCCAGACCCTGCCGGAGATCACCATTGCCGCTGGAACTTCTCCGGTCATCGAAGGCACTGCGGCGACCTTTACCGTCACCGCGATGCCGCCTCCACAATCCGCCCTGACCGTCAATCTCACCATAACCGACGCTCCGAACTCGGACTTTGTCTCTGCATCCAACCAGCAGGGCACAAAAACTGTCACTATCCAGCCAGCCAGTACGACTTCCAGTTCTGCAACCTATTCGGTGCCGACCGAAACGGACACCACCGATGAACCGGATGGCCCGGTCATGGTGACGATTGCCAGTGGTTCCGGCTATACCATCGGCAGTTCGGGTTCCGCTTCCGTCACCGTCAATGATGATGATGCGGCTCCGCAGAATCCGGGCACAGTCAATCCACCACCGACCAATCCGACACCGACCAATCCGACACCCACACAGCCGGACCCTTCCCCGACTACACCGGGAGAAACCCCCACAGACCCGCAACAACCGGAACCGGAACCACAACCGGAACCCGAACCCGTGATTCCCGTCCTTTCCATCGCGGCGCAAGCCGATGCCGTGACCGAAGGCGCTCCGGCAACCTTTACCGTCACCGCCGACCCGGCGCCGGTTGAACCCATCTCCGTATCCCTCACCATTGCCGGGCAAGGCGACTTCACCGCTGCTCAATCCACCGGAACAAAAACCCGGATCATTGACCGGGAAACCACCTCCATCCAGATTCCAACGGTTTCTGACTTCATCGACGAAGCAGACGGCAGTATCACCCTGACCCTGCAACCGGCGGACGGCTATACCCGGTCCCCGAACCCTGCGGCGACGGTAGAGATTCACGATGACGATACCGCCGGCATTCAACTCTCTGCACCGGGAATCCGCATTGCCGAGATTGGACAAGGCACGCAATATACCATTCAACTGACCAGTCAACCGGCGGCCGCGGTCACCATCACCCCCATCACCCGGCCCGACACCGGGACGGTCACGCCATCCCCCACCCGTGTGACCTTTACAAGGGATAACTGGAATCTTGCGCAAACCTTCACCCTGACCGCACAGCAAGAAGGCGCCGTTACCCTGGTTCATGTCATTACCTCACAAGACCCGAACTATGCAACCCTCCCCTCCCGGCAGGCGCCGTTGCGGGTTGTCGTCGGTGAAGACCTGACCGCCATCACCGCCTCCTGGCAGTCTCGCTTTATGCGTACCTCAGCCGGACACGTTGTTGAGAGTATCACACAACGTATGCAAGCCACGCCTGCGACCGGCTTGCAGGGTCAACTGGCCGGCTACCGCATGGATACCACCCCGAAAGAAATGCAATCCCGCTGGATGCAGAACCCCCACTCCGTCGCCAAAGCGAGCCGCGCCGTCACCCTGTCTGAACTGCTGTCTGATTCGTCGATGTCGTGGACTACCGCAACCGATGGTTCCATCGCTTCCCTTTGGGCACAGGGCGCCTTGTCGGAGTTTGACGCAAAGAGTGGAGAAACCACCCTCAATGGAGAAGTCCTCACCACCTTGATTGGAATGGATCAAACCCACACTCACGGACAACGCGGTCTGGTTCTGTCGTATAGTCAGGCAGAAGGACAATATCAATCCCGGGATAACGGACGAATTGAATCCGAACAGACCCTGTTGACGCCGTGGATGTCCCGGCAAGTGAATGACCGCATGACGCTGTGGGGCGCGTTGGGTTATGGTACGGGAGACCTCACCCTCCAAAGAAGCGAAAGGGAAGACCTCACTACGGATACCCATACGGCGTTCGTAGCCATCGGCAGTGACTCGGTACTCAAGGAAGAAACGGATCGTACCTTATCGATCGTTACCGATGCCCTGTGGTTGAGAACCCGTTCGGATGAAGTCGCACAAGGCATGGACCTCGGAGTCACTTCGGCGCATGTGTCGACGATGCGCGCTGGCATGGAAGGACGGTGGCGCCCGACCCTGGCGCGCTTTGCCCGTTTCAGGGGACACCACCTGGAGTTGCAGGCACAGAGCGCCTTGCGTCATGATGGCGGAGACGCGGAAAGTGGATTCGGTGTGGAAGTCGGGGGCGGTATCCAATGGAGCCATCCGCGACAGGGATTGAACCTTCAAATCCACGGCCGGACGCTGATCACGCATCATGATTCGGATATTAAAGATCGGGGTCTCTCCGTGTCCATGGGATTTAATCCGTCTCCGGCTGAGCAAGGATTTACCTTTACGCTGAAACAGGATTGGGGTACGGTGTCTTCGGCCAAAGAGCGATTATTGACCGCGGAATCCCTGGAACCGGCGCAATCCGCTACAGGGCAACGATTCAAAGCGCAGGCGGGGTATGGTTTTACCATCGGCGATGGTCGCTATATCGCCCATCCACATCTGGGGGTGGGTCTGTACGCCAAAGAGCGTGAAACCACACTCGGCTGGCGGCTGCAATCCGTCATCGGCAGAAGTGAGCGGACATTGGGGTTGAAACTGACCCGGCATGAGAATGACGGCCAATCCGAACATCGCATGAAGGTGGAAGCGGGGGTGCGGTGGTAAGGGGGTGACAGGATTCCCGCGAAGCGGGAATACCCCACCGAATCCGTAAAATACCCCCCACCCAATCCGCTTTGCGGATTGGACTCCCCCTCAAAGCCTGTCCTCGACCTGATCGGGGAGGGGGAGTGATTGAATTGCTCCCCCTCAAGGGGGGAGTGATTGCGCCTGCCGTTATCGTAGGGGAGGGTCTTGTACCCTCCCGCAACCGCCGGAACAGGGTTCAAACGATAGCGGGCACCCACAAGGGGCGCCCCTCCGATCAAGCCGGGGGCAGGCTCTACGTATCGGTAATTACAGATTCCATGAGGTCGTGGATTGCCGTTTTCACGGGAATGACGGGTGGGGCGGTGGTGGATCTGTGCGGTGAGAATTGCTAAAGATGGGAGTGTATCCTGATCAGGATGTGTTTTATACTTCTTGATTCTTTCATGCTTGACACTCAACCGGGATTCGGATTCGATGGCTGATAACCAGCAAAGTACGGAAAAGACAACAGAACTGGCGCCGGTTGATCTGGCCGCCGAGCTGCCGGCTTTTGTGGAACTGTTGCCTGACCGCCTGCAATCCTACTGGCATGTTCTCGATGCGTATCCAGGTGTACAGGCTGTTGTTATCGCACTGCTGTTTGGTCTGCTGGCTTATATCATTCGCCGATTTGTGCTGAACACGGTGGGGCGAAAACTCGCGGCGCGTCTGTCCGCGGGCGCGGACAATCAGATCATCACGATGCTGAACCAGCCGGTTTTCGTCACTATTATCTGTATGGGTCTGATTATCGCCCTGTCTTCGAGCTGGCCGGACAGCGTGATCGCGGACATCGCTGTTTTGCTGACCGCTTCGGCGCTCACTCTGGCCTGGCTGGGTTTTGGTTTTCGTCTGGTCAGCGCTCTTACTTCCGCGATGTCGGTCAATACTCGAGTCACTCTGGTGAATGACCAAAGCAAGCCCTTACTCAGTATCGTATTCAAGGTTCTGATTATCCTGATCGGTGTTTATGCCCTGTTTGTCCTGTGGGGGGTCAATCCGGTCGGATTTCTGGCCTCTGCGGGTATCGCCGGTATCGCCATCGGGTTTGCCGCCAAAGACACGTTGGCTAACCTGTTCTCCGGTTTTTTTATTATCGCTGATATGCCTTACAAGCTGGGTGACTACATTAATCTGGATACCGGCGAGCGTGGTATGGTGACTCATATCGGGTTACGCAGTACCCGGCTGCTGACCCGCGACCAGATCGAAGTCATTATTCCGAACGGGGTCATCGGCAACGCGAAAATCGTCAATGAAACCGGCGGCCCTTCGAGTAAACTGCGCCTGCGTCTGGCGGTACAGGCTTCATACAACGCGGATCTGGAAGAGGTGTGCGAGGTATTAAGTGAGGTTGCGGCTCACCATCCGGGCGTGTGCAAGGAGCCTGAAGCCGCGGTGCGTGTGCGCGGCTTTGCGGACAGTGGAGTCAACATTGAACTGCTGTGCTGGATTGATGAACCCGCCTTGCGTGGACGGACATTGCATCAGCTTTATCTGGCGACCCGTCAGGCGTTCCGGGAACGTGACCTGGAAATTCCGTACCCGAAGCGGGAAATCTATCTGCAGGGCGGCTCTGTCACGAGTTGAGACGCCGTTTTCGTCTGTACGATGGCTGGCCTGTGATTTCGCTGGCCTGTGATTTCGCTACCATATCTGGCTGGTTTGCGAGATAATGGCTATCGTCACGCCGCTTATGATCCAGTCACTTCACGGTAATCCGATCTTGTATAAAAATTCGCTCCGCACCCTGTTCGTTTTGACATTGCTGTGGTTTCCCTGCGCGGATGCCCAGCAGGCGGCGCGGGTTTCGGTCGACGCGGTGATTTTGGAGAAGTTCACCCGGACGGCGCCGATACTAGGGCGGCTGGTCGCCAAACAGACGGGTACGGTCGCTGTGCATATCAGTGGCCCGGTTGCCGAAATTCTGGTTGAGCCTGGCGATCGTGTGTCGCTGGGTCAGACGCTGGCGCTCCTTGATACAACGAATCTGGAACTCCGCAAAAAACAGGCGGAATATGGGTTGGCTGAAGCCCGGACGCGGTTGAAAACCGTGAACGCCGAGCTGGCCCTGGCTGGCCAGGAAGTGGAACGTCTGAAAGCTCTGAAGGGGTCGGCGGCAATCAGCCAGGCCGCGCTGGATGACGCCTTGCAGCAACAGAGAATAGCCGTCTCTCGGGTCCATGAAGCGGAAGCGGAAATCCGCAGCAGCAAGGTATCTTTTGAAATTACCGCGCTGGCGTATAAAAACGCGATCATCCGGGCGCCATTCGATGGAACCATTACCGAAAAACTGACCGAGGTCGGCAATTACCTGCAAGTTGGACAGCCGGTTTTTCGGATGATATCAGATCGGCGCCTTGAGCTTGAGGCGAACATTCCTGCCAATCAGTTGAAGGGTCTGTCACCGGGTTTCGTAGTGCGGGTTGAACTGGAAAACGGCAGTCAGCACAAGGCCGCAATGCGCGCAATCATACCCGAAGAGAACCCCCGCACACGGACCAGGCGGGTGCGGTTCGAACTGATGCTGGGGGATGGGGCTGGCGATCTTGCGAACGAGCAAAGCGTGACCGTATATGTTCCGGTATCCGATGTGCGTGAAATCCTGACCGTGCACAAGGACGGCATTATCCGGCGCGGGCAGGCGAATGTGGTCTATGTCGTGGTTAAGGAATCGGGGGAGGAGCCGACAGATTCGCAATCGGAGCCACAACCGGACGTAGTCGAAATCCGCGAATTGGAAACGGGTTATTCCATCGGCAATCGGGTCGAGGCGCTGGCCGGTCTGTCCGCCGGGGAACGGGTTGTGATACGGGGCAATGAGAGGCTGAGGCCGGGGCAGGCCGTCCGTGTCGCAGGCTCGCAATGAACATCATTCGCGCCGCTATTGAGCGACCGATTGCGGTGATAGCCGCCGTGTTGATGATTATCCTGTTCGGGCTGGTTGCGTTGACCACGATTCCCATTCAGCTGGCGCCGGACGTCAATCGTCCGGTGATTACGGTTACTACCAACTGGTTCGGCGCGGCGCCCGCTGAAACGGAGCGGGAACTGGTCAATCAGCAGGAGGAGGAGTTTGGTGGCCTCGAAGGTCTGGAGTCGATTACCAGCCGGGCGCAACAGGGGCAGAGCGAAATTACTCTGGAATTCAAGATTGGAACCAACATGGATCGTGCCTTGTTGCTGGTGGCAAACCGGCTGGATCGGGTGCCGGATTACCCGGATGAGGCGGAACAGCCTACTCTGGATACGGCTGGCAGCGAAGACAATTCAATCGCGTGGATGACTCTGTACCGGCTGGAAGGCAATCAGCGACCGATTCATGAATACGGTGATTTCATCGACAATGTGGTAAGGGAACGGCTGGAACGGGTGCCCGGTATCGGCAGGGTCAATGTCTACGGTGGCAGTGAGCGGGAAATTCAGATTGTTGTCGATCCCGGTCTGCTGGCGCGCTTTCAACTGACGGTCACCGACCTGATAGCAGCGCTCCGCAATGCCAATGTATCGGTCGGCGCGGGTAGCATTGATGAGGGCAAGAGACGCTATGTCGTGCGTACCGAGGGAGAATTGGGCAATCTGGATGTTATCCACGATGTATTGATCAGAAGCTCGGATAACGCAGGCGCTCTGGATCGGGTGTTCTTGTCCGACGTGGCTACCGTTCAATTCGGCTACAAGGAACCAACCTCCAGTATCCGGGTGCTTGGCAATCCCGCGATTGCAATGAGCGCTGAGCGGCAGACCGGAGCCAATGTCATCGAAATCATGGCCGGGCTGAAACAGGCGATCGGTGAGTTGAACCAGTACGCGATTCCGAACGCCGGCCTGAAACTTGAGCAGGTTTACGATGAGACGGTTTATATCAATTCGGCGATTGACCTGGTGCGCCAGAATATCTGGGTGGGTGGTTCGTTGGCGGCATTGATTTTGTTGCTGTTCCTGCGCTCCTTGCGCGCGACCCTGGTGATTTCCTTTTCGATCCCGATTTCGGTGATTGGCGCATTTGTCGCGATGGCCGCCTTCGGGCGGTCAATCAATGTGATTTCGCTGGCCGGTCTCGCTTTTGCGGTGGGCATGGTGGTGGATGCCGCGATCATCGTGCTGGAGAATATCTATCGTCTGAAAGAGCAGGGTCATTCAAACGCTAAAGCGGCTTATCTGGGCGCCAGGCAGGTGTGGGGAGCGGTACTGGTTTCAGCCTTGACCACGGTCATGGTTTTCATACCGATTCTGGTGATGGAGCTGGAGGCCGGACAGTTGTTCCGGGATATTGCAGTGGCTATTTCGGTCTCGGTATTACTGTCTCTGCTGGTGTCTATTACGCTGATTCCAGCTATGGCAAAACGATTTTTCAAGAATACCGGAGAGTATAGCCAAAGGCCGAATGCCGTGACTCATCATCGAGCTTCTATTTGGGGGATTGACTGGCTGGCTCGCCAGTTTGCCCGTCTGATTGTGTGGTTTGTTGGTGTCGTGGTAGAAAGCCGGATCAAGGCGTTACTGGTCACAGTGGTCATTACGCTGGCTGCCAGCGCCGGCGCCTGGCAGGTCTTGCCGAAGCTGGAATATCTGCCGGAAGGTAATCGCAATCTGCTGTTGGGCTTTGTGTTGCCACCGCCGGGTTACAATCTGGAGACGACCCGCAATATCGCCCAGGGGATCGAGTCTGAAATCCGGCCGTTATGGGCTTCACAAACTGGCGCCGAACCGGGGGCGGACGGCCTGCCGAAAATCGAACGTTTCTTTTATGTCGCTTTCCGTGGTCAAACCATACTCGGTGTTACCGCTATCGATCCGGCAAGAGTGGCGGAGCTGAAGCCGGTATTGCAAAGGCCGGTTTTCCGGGAACCCGGCACATTCGGTTTCATTACCCAGCCCTCGATTTTTGGTCGTGGAGTAGGAGGTGGCCGCAGAATAGACCTGGATATTTCAGGGTCGGATTATACTCAGATACTACAGACTGCCAATCGGGCGTTTGGCCGGATCGCGGCAACTTTCCCTCGCCAACAGGGGCATGAATGGCGACCTGTGCCGGGGCTGGAACTGGGGGCGCCTGAGGTCAGAGTCATTCCGGATCGCCTGAGATTAAGTGACAGCGGGGTCACGGCAATCGAACTGGCCCGAACCATTGATGCCTTCAACGATGGCTTGCGGGTAACCCAATCCACCATAGACGGCAAATTGATGGACATTATCCTGAAGGGTGATGAAAACAGCGTCCATCAGACTCAGGGCATTGGCAACCTGCCCGTAGTCACTCCGGGCGGGCAGATTGTTCCGGTTTCCTCACTTGCGGAATCGGTTGTTACGGCCGGGCCGACCGAGATCCGCCACCGCGAGAGTTTCCGCACGATCACTCTGGAGGTTCGTCCGAGTCCTGATATGGCTCTGGAGTCGGCGATTGACCTGCTGCGCGAACAGGTCATCAATCCATTGAAGGAAGAAGGAATCCCGGATGATATCCAGCTGACTATTTCCGGGACGGCTGACAAGCTGGTGGAAACCCGCAACGCAATGGCCATTAACATGATGCTCTCTCTGATCATCGTGTTTCTGGTCATGGCGGTGCTGTTCGAGAGTTTTATCTATCCATTGATTATTCTGCTTTCTGTGCCGGTTGCCGCAGCCGGCGGCGCTGGCGGGCTGGCGCTGCTCAATCTGACCACCTTTCAACCTCTCGATATGCTGACCATGCTGGGTTTCGTCATTCTGATCGGTATCGTGGTGAATAACGCGATTCTGCTGGTACACCAGACGCTGTACCATATCCGTATTGAAGGTGTGGAAGCGACTCAGGCGATTAAAAGAGCGACCAGAAACCGCATCCGCCCCATTTTCATGTCTACGCTGACCAGTGTTTTTGGTATGCTTCCATTGGTGTTTTTCCCGGGCGCCGGTTCTGAGCTTTATCGTGGTCTCGGTTCTGTCGTGGTCGGCGGACTCAGCCTTTCCGCTATGATCACGCTACTCATCGTGCCTCCCATGATGTCATTGATCGTAGCGCCTATTGAGCGCCAGCGCCAGCAGGGTAAAGCCCGAAGCCTGGATGAGGAAATGGCCCGGGAAATCCGAAATCCGACTTGAACCCTGGCTTTATCTTGACCGGAATCACGCAAAATAGATACCTGCTCGGAATTCTGATCGTCTTTATGGGCGGGGTATTCCTCAGTACTTCCGGGGTTATGTTGCGTAGCCTGGAGCGGGCGGATGGATGGCAAGTGATTCTGTTCCGTTCTCTCACGTTTTTCATCACGATCGGGACCATCATGCTGTTTCGCTACCGCAGAAAGACATTCGCGGTTTATCGCGCGGTGGGCCTTAAGGGTATCCTGGCGGCCACTCTCCTTGGGTTGGGTTCGGTCTGCTATGTTTTTGCGATGCTCCATACCACCGTCGCCAACGTGGTATTTATTATTGGTTCGGCGCCTCTGGTTACCGCGCTTCTGGCCTGGTTGTTCCTGAAGGAGAAAATCAGCGTCTGGAGTCTGGCGGCGATGTTCACGTCGGTGATCGGTATTGGTCTGATGTTTGTCGACGGCCTGGTCAGTGGTGGTCTGTTCGGTAATCTGCTGGCGTTGCTGCTGGTTTTCCTGTTCGCGTTTTACCTTTTGCTCCTGCGTTCCAGCAAACATATTGACATGATCCCCGCCACCGGCCTGTCCGGCCTGATTACCTGCATCATTGCGGTGGTGATGGTGGGCGATATCGACATCAGTCTGCATGATCTGGTGATTTGCATGATGCTGGGTTCTTTCCAGCTTGGTTTGGGTTTTCTGTTCCTCACAGTGGGTACACGCTTCATTCCAGCGGCAGAGGTCGCGTTGTTCTCAATGAGCGAGACCATCCTGAATCCGCTGTGGGTGTGGATCTGGGTTCATGAAGTTCCTGGTAACTATGCTCTTTTGGGGAGCGCCATTGTCCTGGTTTCGGTGATAATATACAGCCTGATCGCAATTCGCACTGAACGCAAGTCACGCGCTGTCGCATCATCATGAATTCCTTCCAGCAGCAGTTTCCCTGGCCTTCACAACGTATGCCCGGGATGGGGCGTAACCTGGTGGCGACTTCCCAGCCGCTGGCGGCACAGGCCGGATTGCAGGCAATCAAGAGAGGGGGCAACGCGGTGGATGCCGCGCTGGTCACGGCAATCACCCTGACTGTAGTCGAACCCACCATGAACGGCATCGGCAGCGATGCTTTTTGCATTGTCCGGGATGGTGATCAATTGCATGGACTCAACGCTTCGGGCAGAAGTCCGGTGGCGCTCGACAAGCGGGATTTCACGGGCTTGAAGGAAATGCCCTCGACCGGCTGGGATAGCGTGACCGTGCCGGGCGCTGTCAGCGCCTGGGTGGAATTATCCGAAAAATTCGGCAATCTTCCTTTCGAGTCCCTGTTCGAGGACGCGATCCATTATGCCGAAACCGGATTTCAGGTTACGCCGATTACGGCGCGATTATGGTCATTCGCGCCGGAAGAGTTTGCCTCTTTTCCCGATTTTGCGCCATTCTTACCGAATGGCAGGTCCCCGAAGCCGGGTGATCGGTTCCGGTTCCCGGACCAGGCCCGCACCCTGGAGAAAATTGCACTCAGCAAGGGTGAGTCGTTCTATCGTGGTGAGTTGGCGCAGAGAATCGTCGCGGCCTCCCGGCGAGACGGCGGAAAATTCACGTTGGCGGATCTGGATCAGCATCAATGTGACTGGGTTGAACTGATCTCTCACCCCTGGCATGGTTACGATCTCCATGAAATCCCGCCTAATGGCCAGGGTCTCGCCGCCCTGGTTATGCTTGGCATTTTATCGCACAGTCCGATTACAGAGTATGAAGTGGATTCGGTGGATGCCCTGCATTGCCAGATTGAAGCCATGAAGCTGGCCTTTGCCGATACCCGCCGTTATGTCGCCGACCCGGACTTTATCGACCGGGCGGCGGTTGACCTGCTGGATGATGACTACCTCGCGTCACGCGCCGCAATGATTGACAGGCGCAGGGCGCAGGACCCGGGATACGGCGTACCGGCCAGGAGCGGCACCGTCTATCTCACGACCGCCGATCAGTCCGGCATGATGGTTTCGTATATCCAGAGCAATTATTGTGGTTTTGGCTCCGGCATCGTGATTCCCGATACCGGCGTCAGCCTGCAAAACCGGGGGGCGGGATTTTCCCTTGTGGAAGGCCATCCGAACCAGGTGGCGGGTGGGAAGCGGCCGTTCCACACGATTATTCCGGCATTCCTTACCTGTAACGGAGAGCCGGTCCTGAGTTTTGGCGTGATGGGCGGGCACATGCAGGCGCAGGGGCACGCGCAGATCGTACAACGCGTCTGTGATCAGGGTATGAATCCCCAGGCCGCCAGTGACGCGCCGAGATGGCAGGTGACCGAGGAAAAACAGGTTTTACTGGAACCCGGATATGGCCCGCATATCCGGGCTGGATTAAGGGAACGCGGCCACGATGTCCCTGAGTTTGAACACGAACAGATATTCAGTATGGGTGGGGCGCAGTTGATCAGAAAGACTGAAAATGGCTACCAGGGGGGATCGGATCATCGAAAAGACGGCATTGCCATTGGATTTTAATGGATTGGACATTTTAGTTATTGAGCGGCCCTGGCTTCCCCGATTACAATCTCCTGTAACTGCAATCAATACTGGACGAGGTGAAGTTTAAACATGGTCTCTCTTGAAACCCCGGTTTGTGAATTTGGCCTGCCCGCCATTGATTTCTCCCTGCCTGATACCCATGGCAAAATCTGGACCCTGGAAAGCTGCCGCGGGGAGAATGGATTATTGATCATGTTCATTTGTAATCACTGCCCTTATGTAAAAGCGGTGATTGACCGTATTGTGCGTGACACGGATGAATTGCGGCAGTTCGGGATTGGCAGTGCAGCCATCATGTCCAATGATCCGACGGAATATCCTGAAGATTCTCCTGAAAACATGGAGCGCCTGGCCCGGCAAAAAGGATTTTCATTTCCCTACCTGTTTGATGGCAGTCAGCGGGTGGCCCGGCAATACGGCGCCGTCTGCACACCGGATTTCTTTGGTTATAACGCGGATTTACGACTTCAGTACCGGGGCCGGCTGGACGAAAGCGGGATGCGGCCGGCGCCCGAAGGCGTGCGGCGCGAGTTGTACGAGGCGATGAAACGTATTGCGCAAACCGGCTTGGGACCGGAACATCAGATACCCAGCATCGGCTGCTCGATAAAATGGTCTGACCGGGTATCGGATTGAGCGTCATCAACCGCATACGAAAATAACGCGGGCACCCACAAGGGGCGCCCCTACGCATCAGTAATTACAGGCATCCATATTATCGTGGATTTCCGCTTCCGTAAGTACGGGAACCATACACCGTGGATTCCTGCATTCGCAGGAATGACGGGAAAGGGGCAGGAATGAGTCCACGACCCATCATCGTAGGGGCGGGTCTCGTGCCCGCCCGCAGCCGTCATCAACCGCATACGCAAATAACGCGGGCGCCCACAAGGGGCGCCCCTACGATATATGGAATCTGCAATTCACGACATCCATAATCCGAAACATCATTCCCGCGCCACCCATCATCGTAGGGGCGGGTCTTGTGCCCGCCCGCAACCGTCATTGACCGTATACGGAAATCAACGCGGGCACCCACAAGGGGCGCCCCTACGCATCGGTAATTACAGGCCGCCTCATATCAAATGTTGTCCGCGCCTGTTCATCTTCGCCTCCAGCCAACCAGATGGTAAACTGACTGCCGGAATGACAAAAATAAAATCCGGGTTTACAGGAATGAACAAAAGATCAACGCGCAAGACCAATCGCCTCAGGCAATACGATTACTCAAAAGCCGGGTATTATTTCGTCACCCTCTGTATACAGAACCGCGTTTGCCTGTTGGGGAATGTGGTCAACGACCAGATGATTCTCAATCATGCGGGCGTTATGATCGAAAACAGCTGGCGGCAAGTGTCTGGCGATTACGACGAAGTAGAAATTGATTCCTGGCAAATCATGCCCAATCACCTGCATGGCATTATCATTCTGGCAGAGGCGGGGACAGGCTCTACGCCATCATTATCCGATGTGATTGGACAATTCAAATCAGTGACTACCAATCAATATATTGGTGGCGTAAAGCATCATCAATGGCATCCATTCGACAAGAAATTATGGCAACAATCGTTTCATGATCATGTTATCCGCAACGACCAGGATTTGAACCGTGTCCGTGAATATATCCACAATAATCCGTTGAAGTGGGCGTTGGATGAAGATAATCCCGATAATTGGGCGCAATAACCATAATCCGGGCGGCATTGACCGCAACCGACATTGACCGTATACAGAAACAACACGGGCACCCACAAGGGGCGCCCCTACGCATCGGTAATTACAGGCGCCCATATTATCGTGGATTCCCGCTTATCAAGGGAATGACGGGAAAGGGGCAGGAATGACGGAACGGGATGATGGAATGGGTCCGAACCGTCATCGTAGGGGCGGGTCTTGTGCCCGCCCGCAACCGACATTGACCGTATACGCAAACAACGCGGGCACCCACAAGGGGCGCCCCTACGCATCGGTAATTACAGGCATCCATGTTATCGTGGATTTCCGCTTCCGCGGGAATGACGGAACGACCGCCATCGTAGGGGCAGGTCTTATGCCTGCCCGCAACCGACATTGACCGTATACAGAAACAACGCGGGCACCCACAAGGGGCGCCCCTACGATATATGGAATCTGCAATTCACGACATCCAGTACCCGAAACATCATTCCCGCGCACCCATCATCGTAGGGGCAGGTCTTATGCCTGCCCGCAACCGACATTGACCGTATACGCAAACAACGCGGGCACCCACAAGGGGCGCCCCTACGATATATGGAATCTGCAATTCACGACATCCATAATCCGAAACATCATTCCCGCGCCACCCATCATCGTAGGGGCGGGTCTTGTGCCCGCCCGCAACCGTCTCCGGTCAGGCGGACAGCAATTCACCCAGACGGATGGTTTGTTCAATCAGTACATCGAAATCCTGTAATCGGCTGCGGTGGTTGGCGATGGCGACACGGATACAATAAATGCCCCGCAGGGTCGTGTAGGAAGGCGCGGCAATCCCCTGTTCCTGGAGTTCAACCAGGATTCCCCGATTCAGATCATTCAGTGATTCGAGGTCCACTCCGCCCGGATTGAAACGATAACAGACAATATCCAGACCGACGGGGGCAACCAGCTCGAGTTTCTCCTGTTCCTTGATCAATTGTTCGAGATACCGGGCCTGCTCCAGATTACGTGAAATCATGCGCCCCAGTTTTCTCGTGCCGTGTTCCTTGATCGTCATCCATATTTTCAATGCGCGGAAGGAGCGGCTTAACTCCACTCCGTATTCAGACGGCCAGTTACTGCCGGACGCGATGCCGCGGGTAAATTGTTGCAGGTATTCCGGAATCAGTGAGAAAGTATCCTTGTGCGCTCCGGCATCCCTGACCAGTACACAGCCAGCTTCGAACGGAACGTGCATCCATTTGTGCAGATCCAGGGCGACTGAATACGCGCGTTCGATTCCCGCCAACAGGGGTTGGGCCTGTTCCGACAGCATGGCGATGGCGCCGATCGCTCCATCCACATGAAACCAGAGGTCATATCGGTCGCAAATGTCCGCAATGGCGTCCAGATCGTCAATCGCCCCGGTATTGACGGTTCCGGATGTGGCGATCACGCAGATCGGTTTGAAGCCTTGCGCAACATCATCGGCTAATCGGGATTCAAGGTCGTCGAGATTCATGCTGAAATCATCGTTGACGCGAATCCGCCGAAAACATTCGTTGCCCAGACCCAGAAGCTCAACCGCTTTCTGGTTGCAGCTGTGTACTTCGGTGGAAGCATACACGGTCAGTTTATGCCCAATCGACTGTATCCCTTTCTTTCGGACATCAAATCCGGCTACGTTATTGCGCGCCACAGCCAATCCCACCAGGTTGGCCATTGAGCCGCCGCTGACCAGCAGGCCACTGGATTCCTGCGGGAATCTCATGATCGTTTTCATCCAGTCCAGCACCTGTCCCTCAACCAGGATCGCGGCATGGTAGCCACCGCCCAGATTGCAATTCATAGTGGCCGCCATCAGGTCGGCAAACGCCCCCATTACCGTGCCGTTGCCCATATACCAGGCCCAGAATCGCGGATGGATATTGCCTAACGGGTAGGGCATTATATTGCGCCGGAATTCCTCGTATAGCGCGGACGGGTCGCCGGGTTCTGCCGGGCAGTCCTGTTCAAAGGCGGCTGTGACCTGCGCTGGCATCCGTTGCCAGACCGGCCGTTCACCGGCGGATTGCAGCCAGTCAATGGCGTCATCAATCATCCGGTGGCCGAGCTCGCGCATTTCGTCCCAGTTTTCGGGGTCCAGTGTCTCGTAGATTTCAGGATCAGTCATATATGCCGCCAATGGCGCCTCCATCGTTAATTACGGAACCCGGCTCGTCGTGGATTCTCTTGATCAGCGGGAAAGACGGGATGGGTCGATCATGTTATGCCGTCATCGTAGGGGCGGGTTCCCGCGCCCGCCCGGACTGGATCGCCTGATCGACATCCAGGCGGTAAAGCAGGTAGCCGCCGGTGACGAAAAGAACGACCAGGACCAAAATGCTGTCGCGGGCGCTACTACCGGCGAAAACAATGGGTACGAACGCCATCAGGAACGGGCCGAATATACTGGCAAACTTGCCGGTCATATTATAAAAACCGAAAAATTCGGTGGTCTTCGACTGTGGAATCAAACGGACGAACAGGGATCTGCTCAGGCTTTGCACTCCACCCTGGACCAAGCCAATGGTCACGGCAAGCCAGTAGAAATCGGCGGCGGAATCCAACCATTTCCAGGCATAGATGACGACTCCGGTATAGGCCAGCAAACCGATCAGTATGCCGTGTTTCGGGCCGATGCGCTGGCCTAGCCAGCCGAAGAACAGCGCCGCGGGGAACGCTACGAACTGGGTCAGCAAGAGTGCGACAATCAGGCTTTCCGCCGGCAGGCCCAGGATGCGGTCAGCGAAAAACACCGCCGTCTTGAAGATGGCGCCAACGCCGTCAATGTACAGCCAATAGCTTACCAGGAACCACAGGACATATTTCAGTTTCCGGATTTCCCGAAAGGTTGTGACCAGACGCGAAAAGCCCTGCCTGATCGCTCCCGTTTTCGAGATGGCAGCCGATTTCCCCGGTTCCTCGACAACATACAGTAAGGGCAACATGAATGCCGCCCACCATACCCCGACGGAAACGAAGGACAGGGACAGGGCGCTGCCTTGATCGGCAATACCAAACCATTCGAATCGGGTCACCATCAGGACATTGATCAGGAAAAGCAGCCCGCCTCCGATATAGCCCAGGGCGTAGCCGAAGCTGGATACGATGTCTATATCTTCTTGCGGAGATACTTCGACAATCAGCGCGTCATAAAAAATCATGGAAGTGGAGAAGCCGATCTGTCCGAGGCTGTAGACGATCAGCGCCATCCACCACATGCCGGCCCCGACCCAGGCCAGTCCCACGCACATTAAAATTCCGAGCATGGAGAAAGTGGCCAGGAACTTTTTGCGGGAGCCTCCAGAGTCGGCAATGGCTCCCAGAACCGGCGCCGCGATGGCAACCAGCGCACTGCTTATGCCTAAAGTCATATTGAACCAGAACTGGGAATCGTTGATGCTCAGATCCGATGACAATGCACTATAAAAGACAGGAAAGAATCCGGCTATCACCGTAGTGGCGAAGGCGGAATTGCCCCAGTCATACAATGCCCAGGCGAGCGCCTTCTTGTCAGTCAGGATTTTACGCATCCAGGTCTTTGAATCCAGGTCTTTGAATTGAATTAGCGGGCGGAAATGTGTAAACTCCCGTCCCTTCGGCAGGCGCGTAGCTCAGTTGGTTAGAGCACCACCTTGACATGGTGGGGGTCGGTGGTTCGAATCCACTCGCGCCTACCATTACAGTATACTTGCGGCCAGGATTATAGCCCCATAGCTCCATATCAACAACCTTGACGACCACTACGACAATGCGCGTTTCCTGAAGCTTAACGGGACGTGTCTGGATAAACATCAAAAATGCCACGAATTTCTCTTCCTGACGGATCGGTACGGGATTATCACAATCCGTTGACTCCGTTCGATGTAGCCCGGGACATCGGCGCTGGCCTGGGAGCGGCGGCCATCGCCGCCAGGGTGAATGGTGAATTGACGGATACCAGCACATTGCTGGAGGAGGATTGCGAGCTTGTGATCATCACCGCGCATGATGAAGCGGGTCTGGAGGTCATCCGGCATTCGACGGCGCATTTGCTCGCCCATGCGGTAAAACAGTTGTTTCCACAAGCGCAGGTAACCATCGGTCCGGTCATAGACGACGGGTTTTATTACGATTTCTCATACCCTCCGGGTTTTTCCGAGAACGATCTGGCGGCTATCGAACAGCGCATGTCACAAATCGCCAAAGCGGATTATCGTATTTGTCGAACGGTGATGAAGCGAGATGCCGCGATTCGGTATTTCCGTGATCAGGGGGAGCGGTACAAGGCGGAAATCATTGAGTCCATTGCGGAGGATGAAGCGCTTTCTCTGTATAGCCAGGACGATTTTACCGACTTGTGCCGCGGTCCCCATGTTCCGGGTACGGGTCATTTGAAGGCGTTCAAATTGATGAAAGTGGCGGGAGCGTACTGGCGGGGGGATTCCAGGAATGAAACACTCCAGCGAATTTACGGAACCGCCTGGCCGGATAAAAAACAACTGAAAGCCTGGCTGAACCAGCTGGAAGAGGCGGCCCGCAGAGATCATCGCAAGCTGGGCAGTCAGCTGGACCTGTTTCACATGCAGGAAGAGGCGCCGGGCATGGTGTTCTGGCATCCACGGGGGTGGACACTGTATCAGGCATTGCAGCAATACATGAGAGCCGAGCAACGCAAGCGTAATTATCAGGAAATCAATACTCCGGCTGTGGTTGATTACTCATTATGGGAGCGTTCGGGTCATGCCGACAAGTTCGGCGACGATATGTTTTCCGTGCAATCAGAAGGTCGGAATTTTGCGCTCAAGCCGATGAATTGCCCCTGCCATGTTCAGGTGTTTAACCAGGGACTGAAAAGCTACCGGGATTTGCCGCTGCGTCTGGCGGAGTTTGGTTCCTGTCACCGCAATGAATTGTCGGGCGCATTGCATGGGTTAATGCGGGTACGCGCATTTGTGCAGGATGATGGACATATTTTTTGTACCGAGGAGCAGGTGCAAGGCGAAGTATCGGATTTTATTGATTTTCTGCACCATGTTTATCACACGTTCGGCTTTGTCGAAATCATCTACAAATTATCGACCCGGCCCGAAAACCGGGTAGGCAGTGACGAGGATTGGGATAAAGCCGAAGCGGCGCTGGCTCAGGCTCTGGACAGCAAGGAGCTGGATTGGGAATTGAATCCGGGTGAAGGCGCTTTTTATGGACCGAAAATCGAGTTTTCCCTGAAAGACAGCATTGGCCGGGTCTGGCAGTGTGGCACCATGCAAGTGGATTTTGCCATGCCGGGGCGCCTGGGCGCTGAATACGTTGCAAGGGACGGCTCCAGGAAAACCCCGGTCATGTTGCATCGCGCCCTGATTGGCGCTTTTGAACGCTTCATCGGTATTTTGATTGAACATTGGGAAGGCAAATTCCCGGTCTGGTTCGCTCCTGTCCAGGCCGTAATCATGAATATTACGGACAAGCAGGCGGATTATGTCAAGAAAATACAAAAAACTATGGAAAAGCAAGGATTCAGAGTAGAATCTGACTTGAGAAATGAAAAGATCGGATTTAAAATCCGGGCGCATACAATGCAACGTATTCCGTATCTGCTTATCGCAGGGGGGCGTGAGGTCGAAACGAAGATGATCACGGTTCGGACACAGGGTGGAGAAGACCTGGGCTCCATGTCTGTAAAGCAGTTCGTTCAGGACTGTCTGAATAAAACTGACTGAGGAAAAAGACATAGCAAAACAAAAGCAACCCAATATAAATGATCAAATTACCAGCAGTCCGATCCGGGTCATATCGCCGGACGGCGAGCAGCTGGGCATCATTTCGAGGGACGATGCGCTGAGCGGCGCCGAAAAGGCGGGAATGGATCTGGTTGAGATTTCCCCGAATGCCGATCCGCCTGTTTGCCGAATCATGGATTACGGCAAGTTTCTGTATAATGAAAGCAAGAAAAGGCAGGATGCGAAAAAGAAACAAAAACAGATCACGGTAAAGGAGATTAAATTTCGTCCCGGCACGGATGTTGGTGATTATGATATCAAGGTGAAGAAATTGGCGGAGTTTCTCAAGGTGGGGAATAAAACCAAAGTCACCATGCGGTTCAGGGGGCGGGAAATGGCCCATAAAGAACTGGGTTTGGTCATGCTGAACCGGGTGAAGGAAGATTTGCAGGAAATCGCCGAGGTTGAGCAGGCCGCGCAACTGGAAGGGCGTCAGATGATTATGGTTCTGACTCCGAAGCGAAACCTGAAAAAAACCGGAGCGGATTCAAGGGCAGGGGCGCCGGAATAGCGGGAAGTAGTCCATTCCAGAACTACCACCGCGTTTTTATCGTGTAACTTAATGAATACGACCGAAAATGATTTGTCAGGTCGAAAATACTGGAGTAAGAAATGCCGAAACTGAAAACCAATCGTGGCGCCGCCAAGCGCTTCAAACGCACGGCCTCGGGAAAGTTCAAACGTTCCCATTCTCACCTGAATCATATTCTGACCAAGAAAACCACCAAACGGAAGCGTCATCTTAGAGCCGCCGGGCTGGTTGATTCTACAGATCACGCTGCTGTCAAACAGCTGCTTCCCTATAGCTGAGCCATTTCGAGGAATCAGGATATGTCAAGAGTAAAAAGAGGAGTGGTTGCCAAGGCCCGCCATAAAAAGGTACTGAAACAGGCGAAAGGTTACCGCGGCGCTCGCAGCCGACTTTACAAGGTCGCCAAACAAGCGGTTGATAAAGCGGGACAATACGCATACCGGGACCGCCGTCAGAGGAAACGTCAATTTCGTTCCCTGTGGGTTGTTCGTATCAATGCGGCGGCCCGGGAAAACGGGATCAGTTACAGCCGTTTCATCGCAGGATTGAACAAGGCCAGCATCGAGCTTGATCGCAAAGCGTTGTCCGACCTCGCGGTTCATGACAAGGCGGCGTTCGTGGCGCTGGTGCGGCAGGCGAAACAGGCGCTGGATAATCCCGCTCCCGCTACCTGAATCCGTCTGCCGCCAAGGCCGGAAATCTCTGCAACCCTGTGTTATCCTGCCCGGCGCCGTGTGCGGGCGAGTCGAATGACCTGATATCCCGTGTCTACCGTGTCTTGCGATCATCCATCATTGGACGGCATTCTCATGGATGCCGAAAACGCTGTTTCGGGAGCGAAATCTCTGGCTGAGCTGGATGCTGTACGGGTCCGCTATCTCGGCAAAAAGGGAGTGATTACCGGGCAGCTGAAACAAATCGGGGATTTGTCACCCGACCGACGCAAGGGTTTTGGCCAGGAAGTCAACCGCATCAAGTCGCGAATCACCGAATTGATACAGTCCGCCAGTCAGGAGCTTGCTACCCTGGAGACGGAGCGGCGGTTGCAGGAGGAGAGAATAGATGTAACCCAGCCGGGAAGAAGACAGTCAACCGGCGCCCTTCACCCGATTTCGCGCACGTTACTGAGAATGGAAAGGATTTTCGAGCGGCTGGATTTCGATGTTGCGACCGGCCCTGAAATCGAGGATGACTATCACAACTTCGAGGCGCTCAATATCCCCCCGAATCATCCGGCCCGGGCCATGCACGATACGTTTTATATTGACGAGCATCGGGTGTTAAGAACACATACTTCGCCTGTGCAGATTCGCTATATGCACAATACCCGGCCGCCGATTCGCGTAATTGCTCCCGGACGGGTCTATCGTTGTGACTCTGATGTGACTCATACTCCGATGTTTCATCAGCTGGAAGGATTGTGTGTCGATAAGGATATTACCTTTTCAGACTTGAAGGGGGTGCTGATCTATTTTGTTCGGGAGTTTTTTGAAAAAGAACTTCCGGTCCGATTCCGATCGTCGTATTTCCCTTTCACGGAACCCTCGGCAGAGATGGATATGGGGTGCGTGTTCTGTAACAGCGAAGGCTGTCGAATCTGTAAACAAAGCGGATGGCTGGAAGTGCTGGGCTGTGGCATGGTTCACCCTGAAGTGCTCAGGCACGGGCGGGTGGACAGTGACATCTATTCCGGTTATGCGTTCGGGTTGGGAGTCGAGCGCCTGACCATGTTACGCTACGGAGTCAATGACTTGCGTTTGTTTTTTAACAATGATTTGTCCTTTCTGCGGCAATTTCAGGGCACGGTATGATTCGGGGCGTTGGCAATGCGGGTCAGTGAATCCTGGATCAGGGAATGGGTCAATCCGGACATTTCAGCCGCGCAACTGGCTGAAAAACTCACCCTCGCCGGCCTGGAAGTCGAGTCGATCACGACTGCTGGCCCGTATCCGGCTCCATCCGGTGTGGTCATCGGTGAAATTGTGACGGTCGCGCCTCACCCACAGGCGCCGAATCTGAGTCTTTGCCGGGTCAATATCGGCAACAATCAGCTGTTGTCCATTGTTTGCGGCGCGGAAAATGTGCGTCCGGGGCTGACAACCGCGGTCGCTACGGTGGGCGCGAAAACAGGCGATGTGGTTATTACCCGAAAGAAGATTCGGCAAGTGGTATCCGAGGGGATGTTGTGTTCCGCGATGGAACTGGGCCTTGTGGATTCTGCGGACGGAATCATGGAGTTGAATCAGGAGGCGCCGCCGGGAACGGATATTGTGGATTATCTTGAACTGCGCGATCAGGTGTTCGAATTGACGTTGACGCCGAACCGCGGCGATTGTCTGGGCATGGCCGGTGTGGCGCGTGAAATATCGGTTTTGACCGGCGCCAGGCTGGAAGCTCCTGTAATCAACGCCCGGGCGCCAACGGTATCCCGGACTGTGGAGGTCAGGCTGGACGCGGTGGATGCCTGTCCACGCTATACAGGCCGGGTGATTCAGGGGGTGGACATGGGCGCGAGAACTCCAGACTGGATGGTTGAACGACTGCGGCGTTGCGGAATGCGTAGCATCCACCCGATAGTTGATGTCTCGAACTATGTGATGCATGAACTCGGTCAACCGATGCATGCGTTTGATCTGGCCCGGGTTCGAGGTGGTATTGTGGTTCGCCGGGCGTATGAGGGGGAGGAGCTTGAACTGCTCGATGGCAGTACGGTGAAGATGTCGCCAGACAATCTGGTCATCGCCGACCATCAGAGCGCGATTGCGTTAGCTGGCATTATGGGAGGAAAAAACTCCGCGATCACCGATCAAACTACGGATATTTATCTCGAATCCGCATTTTTTCAGCCGAATGATATGATTGGAAAGGCGCGCAAATTCGGCATGCATACGGATGCCTCCCATCGGTTCGAAAGAGGGGTAGACAGTGGGCTTCAATCCATCGCAATGGAAAGAGCGACTCACCTGATTCTCGATATTGCCGGCGGTTCTGCCGGGCCGGTTACCGATGCGGTCGAAAGATCGGCGCTGCCGCAGGCGCAGACAATCCGGCTTGATTATCCGACAATCGAGAGGGCGCTTGGTATCCGTATTCCCTTCGATGAAGTCGCCCGTATCCTGTGCGGGCTTGGTGTGTCACTGGTCGCCGACGGGTCGGGGTGGGAGGCGCTCCCGCCGGGCTGGAGGTTCGACATCAGTGGCCAGCACGACCTGGTAGAAGAAGTGGGGCGCTGTTACGGCTTTGAGAAAATCATACCGGCGGCGCCTTTGGCCACTCATCGAAGCGGACGCGGACGGCGCCGCGAGGGAGTGATTAGCCGACATGATATTCAACAGGCGCTGATTCAAAGAGGCTATCACGAAACCATGACCTACAGTTTTGTGGAGCGCGCTGCCCAACAGAATCTGTTGGCTCGAGAGGACGCGATTCCTCTGCTCAACCCCATCGCCGATAATATGTCAGTCATGCGCCAGAGTCTGTGGCCCGGGTTATTGGAAGCGCTGCGGCATAACCTGAATCGCCAGGAAAGTCGGGTTCGTCTGTTCGAGATCGGGCATGTTTTCGAGTGGGCCGATCATGAGAGAAAGAGCCGGGAAAAAAATCACCTGGCCGGTTTGGTGAGCGGACTTTGCCAGCCGGGGCAATGGGGTTACGAGCCGAGGGAAGCGGATTTTTTTGACCTGAAAGGAGATCTGGAGGCGGTTCTGAATTTATCTCACAGCCCCTCCCGGATTCAATTCCGGAGTTTTGCGCACAGCGCCCTGCATCCGGGACAATGTGCCCGAATCGAATATAAAAACGAGGGCATCGGTGTGGCCGGGCGGCTCCATCCCGCACAGCAAAAACTCTACGAAACCGATCAGGCTGTTTATCTGTTTGAAATTGATCTGGCTTTTCTGACTCATTCCGGGTTGCCGGAATTTTCTGAAGTGTCGAAGTTCCCGACTCTGCAAAGAGACCTGTCCATCCTGGTGGATGAGGAGATTGCGGTGCAGACGGTGTTGGAGATCATTCGTAGCGGTGGTGGAAAGTTGTTGAAGAAGCTGGAATTGTTTGACATTTACCGGGAACAAAAGCTGGATAAAAACAAGAAAAGTCTGGCTGTCGCCTTGACATTTCAATCAGACTCAAGCAGTCTAACATCTTCGGAGATAGAAGCGGTGACGGCTCGGATTATCGGTCTTCTGGAGAGCGAAGCGGGTGCCCGGTTACGGGATCAAACCCGGACGCAGGCTGGCTTTTAACCGAAACCCGCGCAAGGGCTGAAACGAACATGACTGTAACAAAAATAGATTTACGAGACACGCTTTTTGATGAGATCGGGTTGAATAAACGCGAGTCGAGGGAGTTTGTCGAATCATTTTTCGGGAAAATCTGTTTACTGCTTGAGGAAGGGCATTCGATCAAGTTATCCGGTTTTGGCAGTTTCAATCTGCGTGACAAACCGGAACGTCTGGGGCGTAATCCGAAAACCGGCGAAGAGGTGCCGATCTTGCCCAGGCGGGTAGTTACCTTCAAATCAGGCCAAAAATTGAAGAAAGACATTAACAAAAACGCCTTCTGGTTAAATCAGCAACGTATTGGAAAACAAACTCGATAATGCTTGATCCTGCCGGGTTTGAACTCCCTCCAATACCTCCCAAGCGATATTTCGCTATTGGAGAAGTCAGCAAACTGTGTGAGATCAAGCCGCATGTTCTGCGTTACTGGGAGTCGGTGTTTCCCCGGTTAAAACCGATCAGGCGGCGCGGCCGGCGATATTACCAGAGACACGAGGTCCAGCTGATCCGCCATATTTCCCACATGTTATATAAGGAAGGATATACAATCAGCAGCGCCAGGAGGCAACTGGAAGAAGTCTCCGATGATGATTTTGAAGCCGGTCTGAAAACAAGAAACGCCGCAAAGGATGCCGAGTGGTCCAGCAAGATGATCGCACAGCTTATAGATGAGCTTTGTGAAGTTCAGCAAATTCTAGGCTGACTCCTGGAGTACAATCAGGATATTAACGGACAGGAATATCTCCTGTCGATATTCGGGGTGTGGCGCAGCCTGGTAGCGCACCGCAATGGGGTTGCGGTGGTCGGAGGTTCAAATCCTCTCACCCCGACCAACAATAATACCGGCACATACCCGTCACAATGAGTCATACCCGCCCCTCGAAACTTTTTGACAGTTCTCTGGTCGATGCGATGGATGTTCACTTTTCATTGGGTGGTCGCAGCATATTCAGTGGTTTGAACCTGACCGTTCCACGGGGGAAGGTGACGGTGATCATGGGGCCAAGCGGTTGCGGTAAATCAACCTTTCTGAATATGCTCGGAGGACGGCTCAAACCGGACCGCGGCAGCCTGGTTTTTGACGGCAGGCCGATACCCGTCGTTCAGGGCCCTGAGCTTTATGCGATGCGTCGCAAAATGGGTATGCTGTTCCAGAACAGCGCGCTTTTGACAGATCTGGATGTTTATGACAATGTCGCGTTCCCGATTCGGGAGCAAACGGACCTGTCGGAAGAGGTGATTCACCTGATGGCGCTGATGAAGCTGGAAATGGTCGGATTGCGCGGAGCCAGAAAGCGGATGCCCTCAGAATTGTCCGGTGGTATGGCGCGCCGGGTTGCGCTGGCGCGAGCCATTGCTCTTGACCCGCAACTGATTCTGTACGATGAGCCCTTCGTTGGGCTTGACCCGATCTCGAAGGCGGTTATCATTCAACTGATTCGGAAAATGAATGACGCCATGGGGGTTACTTCTGTGGTGGTTACCCATGATGTGCATGAAGGGTGCAGTATCGCTGATTATGTTTATTTGCTGGATAACGGGAAAGTCGCCGGGCAGGGCGCCGCCGAGGATATGATGAATAGTGATCAACCCGAAATCCGGCAATTCATGAGCGGCTTGCCGGATGGCCCGGTTCGATACCACTATCCTGCCGGGAATTATCTGGATGATCTCGGGGTGCAGGGTTGGTAAGCTTCGTGGTCAATCTGGGAAGCTGGGGGTTGGGACTGGTTTACCGGCTGGGCGCCGCCTTTTTTTTCCTGTTGCAGGCGTTGCGCGGTGTCTGCCAGTGTCTGCCCAGAGGCGCGCTGATTATTCAGCAGGTCTATGCAATCGGCGTATTGACCATGCTCATTATTCTGGTGTCCGGGTTGTTCGTGGGCATGGTTCTGGGATTGCAGGGTTATTATCAACTGGTCAATTTCAGCGCCGAGTCCAGCCTGGGAATGGTGGTTGCGTTGTTTCTGGTCAGAGAGCTGGGGCCGGTGCTGGCGGCCCTGTTGTTCGCCGGCAGGGCGGGCTCGGCGTTGACCGCGGAAATCGGGTTGATGAAAACCACCGAACAGTTGGCCGCGATGGAAATGATGGCCGTAAATCCGATGAGTCGGGTGATCGGACCGCGTTTTATCGCTGGAGTGGTCGCGATGCCATTGCTGGCGGCCATGATGAGCGCGGTGGGTATTGTCGGCGGGTATCTGGTGGCTCACGGCCAGTTCGGGGTTGATACGGGAGTCTATTGGGCTTCCATTGAAAACGGGGTCGAGTGGGTGGATGATGTGCTGAACGGTGTAATCAAGAGTGTTGTGTTCGGATTTGTCGTGATCTGGATTGCCCTGTTCGAAGGATATGACGCCGAACCGACAGCGGAAGGGGTCAGCCGGGCTACGACCCGGACAGTCGTCGTGTCCTCACTCGCCATACTCGGTGGGGATTATATTTTGACAGCTTTGATGTTTGGAGGTTCCTGAAAAAGCGATGCACAACAAGAATCTGGAATTGTGGGCCGGAATATTCATGCTGGCGGGCATCGGCGCTCTGGCCATGCTCGCGGTCAAGGTCAGCGGGGGCAGTACTGGCGCAGGACAGACCTATACGGTTCAGGCGCGCTTTAACAATATAGGCGGTTTGAGTGTCAAGGCTCCGGTCATGATCGGGGGGGTTCGCGTGGGTCGTGTCGGTAATATATGGATTGACAAGCAGGAGTATGTTCCGGTGGTTGATCTTCATATCGACATTCATTACGACACGTTGCCGATAGACACCGGCGCTTCGATTTTAACCGCCGGGTTGCTCGGAGCGCAGTATATCGGCCTCTCCCCCGGTTCGTCAGAATTTTATCTGGAAGAAGGGGATGTTCTGGAGTTTACCCAGTCGGCGATCCAGCTGGAGTCCCTGATCAGTCAGTTCATGTTCAGCCAGGGGCGTAACAAGGAATCCACATCACAATGAAACCGATCCCGAAAATTCGTTTGCAATCCCTGGTTGTCTCTTTCCTCTGTCTCGCTCTGGTCGCCGCGCCGGGGGGGACTTTGGCCTCGACCCCAGCGGCGACCGGGCAGCCGGTATTCGAGATTCAGAACACGATTGATTCCATACTCGCTTCCTTTTTAACCGAGCGCAAACAACTCGAGAACAACCGCAAACAATTGTTTGACCTGGTAGACCGGATTGCCAGCCCGATGTTCGACTTTGACTATATCGCCAAACTGATACTGGGTACGAACTGGAAGACGGCTACCGTACAGCAGCGCAGGGAGTTTACGCATGAGATAAAAAGATTGTTGATTGTCACTTATGCCACAGCCCTGTTTCTGTACACGGGAGATGAAACCATTTCTTTTGATGAAACCAGCGTCAAGCAAAGGAAGTCGATCCATTTCGCTACGGTGCGCGGTCATTTCAAGAGCGCGGACGACAGGAAATTCAATATGGTCTATTTCCTGCTGCGAAAGCCCGGGGAGAATTGGAAAATCTATAATATGAGCGTGGCCGACCTGAATGTGGTATTGAATTACCGCAATGTGGTGCAGTCCGCTATCCTGAAAGATGGCATTGAGGATATGATTGCCCGGATGAGAACCAGTAACGACCAGAGTTACAATCGTTGAACAGATCTTGTAGTCAAATCAGATCTTGTAGTCAAATCAGTGTGCAGGACGATGTGATCAGCCTGTCCGGGGCGTTGACCCATAATACGGTCCATGCGGTTTACCAGAATAGCCCGGTGTTTACCCGCCCCGACTACCAGGTTGATCTGCGAGGGGTGGAGAAGGTGGACAGCGCCGCGTTTGCCCTGTTCGTAATCTGGTGTGACCGCGCTGCCCGAAATTCTTCGAGCCTGCATTTCAGTCATGTGCCGGACAAGCTGCGGGAAATCGCGCAGTTGGCCAATCTGGAGACGATACTGGATAAATCCGGCTCGCATTCCGCTACAATCGCCCAGAAGTAGTACAATACAAAACCAATACCCATACAATCAGACACGGTGCACAAAAATGGTGACTCCCCTGGATATACAAGGCTGGATTTCCGCAGGTCTGGCTGGCAGCCGGGTCGAAGTGGATGGCGATGGTCAGCATTTCGAAGCGGTTATCGTCCATGAGGGTTTTGCCGGCAAGTCGTTGATTCAGCGGCACCAGATGGTCTATGGAGCGCTGGGAGAGCGGATGAGATCGGAAATTCATGCGTTATCCATGAAAACAGCAACCCCTGATGAGATGCAGGTAGATCAGGCGGAAAAATGAACGTGGAAAAATTAACCCGAAATTACTATTTTATTTACCAGGAGGCGGATATATGTCAATCCAGGAACAGCTGAAAGAAATCATAGATAATAATGAGGTGATTCTCTTCATGAAGGGTTCGCCGGATTTTCCCCAATGTGGATTTTCCGGGCGCACGGCACAGATTCTCCAGGCATGCGATGTCAAGTTTGCCTCGGTGGATGTGCTGGCCAACAGCGCCGTTCGGGAAGGGATCAAGGAGTTTTCCAGCTGGCCGACGGTTCCCCAGTTGTATGTCCGTGGCGAATTCGTCGGCGGCTGTGACATCATGACCGAGTTGTACGAAAACGGCGAGTTGCAGAAGATACTGAAAGCGGACGTGTGATCAGTCAGGGAGCTGCCGCCCTGATTGCGTCCACCCCTTCCGCAAGGTCAGTCAGGAGCTTTGTTATACGCGGCAGCCGGATTACCCGGGCGCAGAGGCAGGCTCTGGATGATCTGTTGCCGGTGTATGGATTGAATGGACTGGATCCGGCAGCCCCCTGTCCGGGCCAGGTGGATATCCCGGTCGTATTTGGCCGACAGGCGCAGACCGTCCTTGAGATCGGTTTTGGCGATGGCGAAGCCCTGGTTCAGCTGGCCAGGGAACATCCGGATAAAAACCATATTGGAGTGGAAGTACACCGTCCGGGGGTCGGCCACCTGCTGTTACAACTGAAAAAATACCAGCTCGAAAATGTTCGGGTGTGGCTGGGAGACGCGGCAGACAGTCTGGGGAGCGTGTATCCGGATCAATCGTTTGATCGGATCAATCTGTTTTTCCCGGATCCCTGGCCGAAGAAAAAACATCATAAAAGACGGTTGCTGCAAGTCGGTTTTATCGACCAGGTAGCCGCAAAGTTAAAACCCGGAGGCATATTCCACTTTGCGACAGATTGGGAGGACTATGCGGTCGAAGCCCTGTGTAAACTGGAGCGTCACCCGGCATTCGCGAACCAGGCCGGCCCCGGCAACTATCTGCCACCGCCAGCCGAGCGACCGGAGACCAAATTTGAACGCCGTGGCAAACGTCTGGGTCACGGCGTATGGGACATTATGATGATCCGGTCAGGGCAGGCGCTGCCGTAACTGTTCCAGGTCTGTGAGCGGGGGGCTGCATTGACTCCCTGTGCAAATGTAAGCGCATGGGTCGGGCCGCTCTTGATAAACCGCGAGCGCGGGCGGTAGCTTGCCGACAGAATTCGGGATGGCGAAGCATTGCAGTGCGGGAGTGTATTTCTGGTTGACGCAGTCCGACCAGTGTTTCATCTCGTCATTTTTGCCGCGAATGATGACGGTAGAAAACCCGTTGTCGAGTTTTTGCAGGGCGATTGACAGGGAGGCATTGACGGATGGATGATGGCGCAGCTCATCGGAAAATTGGAGAATCGCCTTTTCTGCAGCTTGCAGATACCTGGTTTCCGCCAGCAGGGCGCCCAGCCCGAGTAATCCGGAAACAGCCAGACCATTGCCGGAAGGAATGGCGTCGTCCGCTCCACTCTTGGGGCGGTACAGCAGCTTCTCATGGTCATGGGAGGTGAAGAAAAAACCACCCTGGTCAGGGTCTTCAAAACGCTGGATCATGGTGTCTGCGATATGCACCGCGAAATCCAGATCGGATTGTCGCCATTGTGATTGCAGCAGTTGCAACAGCCCGCAGAGCATGAATGCGTAATCATCCAGATAGCCGTTCAGATGGGATTTTCCGGCGGCGCAGCTGGCGAGCAATCGGTTGCCTTGCCATAGATTGCCGCGGATGAAATCAACCGCTCCTTGCGCGGAGCGGATAAAGGAGCTACAGTTGAAAACCCTGCCCGCGAGCGCCATTGCCGAAATCATCAAACCGTTCCAGCCAGTCAATATCTTATCGTCGAGGTGCGGGCGAACCCGTTGTCGGCGTATTTCGAGCAGGCGGGATTTTGCGGTCTTTATGGCCTGCTCTGTTGCGGCCGGTTGTTCTGGTTCCCGCTCGTCTTCCTCTCTCAGATTCAGATGCCAGCGGCCTTCGAAATTCGGTTCTCCGAACAGGCCGAAGGCGCTTTCGATATGGGCGTACTCATCCTCGGTCAGCACAGCGCGCAGGTCGGTTTCACTCCACACATAGTATTTTCCTTCCTCCCCTTCGGAATCGGCGTCCAGCGTGGAAGCGTAACCCCCTTCCGGTTGCTGCATTTCACCGATTACCCATTGTGCTGTGGATATTGCCGCGTTCCGGTACAATGGTTTCGGCGAGACCTGCCAGGCCTGGCTGTAAAGCGTGAGTAACTGGGCGTTGTCATACAGCATTTTCTCGAAATGCGGAATCTGCCATTGCCGATCTACCGAATAGCGGAAGAAGCCGCCCACAAGGTGATCGTATAATCCTCCCCTGGCCATTCGGGTCAGGGTTTTGTCGATCATTTCAGACGCTTTTGAATGGGCTGTCGTTGCTCCCGTTGATCCCGTTGATTCCGTTGAACTGGCGACGATCATCAGTAGCTCAAGCTGGGTTGGATGAGGAAATTTCGGCGCCTTGCCAAAGCCGCCGAAGACGGTGTCGAACTGGCTGTCCAAAACTCCGGCGGCATGCTCCAGAGCCGTTGTCGGGTCAACGATGCCGGATTGTGGTGTGGCAGGGTTGAGTTTCTCAAGAGCCTGATTGAATGACAAATGATAATCGCCCAGTTGCTTCCGGTTTTCCTGATAATGTTCGGCAATTCGTTGCAGTAATTCGCCGAAGCCCGGCATATTGAATCGTCGAGTGGGCGGGAAGTAGGTGCCGGCGAAAAAAGGAGCGTGGCCGTTCGGAGTCAGGGCAACAGTCAGCGGCCAGCCACCGGGGCGCTG
This sequence comes from Candidatus Poriferihabitaceae bacterium, assembly GCA_965208975.1. Lineage (GTDB taxonomy): Bacteria > Pseudomonadota > Gammaproteobacteria > Arenicellales > Poriferihabitantaceae. Next base: position 134,400 of record CBDBQH010000001.1, read on the forward strand.
GGTCAGCATCTGATGGGCCAGTTGATAAATCTTGTCGAGGTCAGGTCGCTCCTCGCGGTCCACCTTGACGCACACGAACAACGCATTCATGAGCGCGGCTGTTTCCTCATTCTCGAAACTCTCCTTCTCCATTACATGGCACCAGTGGCAGGCTGCGTAGCCAATGGAAAGAAGGATGGGTTTGTTTTTGATTCGGGCCAGCTCCAGCGTCTCGGCGTTCCACGGCTGCCAGTCAACCGGATTGTTGGCGTGCTGTAACAGATAGGGGCTGTTTTGGTCAATCAGTTTATTCGGCATGAGTAGTTGGGGTTATGGAACCCGGTTGGTGAAATAAGCTAGAATCCGGCTACCTGAGCCGGTGGAGCCTTTCTAAGCGACAGACAGTGGATTGCGTTGATTATACATCCTGACATTGATCCGGTCGCCCTGGCAATGGGTCCGTTTGAGATCCATTGGTATGGACTCATGTATCTGGTCAGCTTCGGCGCCGGATTCGCCCTGGCGTGGTATCGGGCGCACCGTCCGGACTCCGGCTGGAAGCCGGCTGAAATTCCGGATCTGGTCTTTTTTATCGCGGTGGGTATCATTGCCGGTGGACGGCTCGGCTATGTGGTTTTTTATAATCCGGGCTATTATGCCCAAAATCCGCTCGAAGTATTCGCAATATGGGATGGCGGTATGTCATTTCATGGAGGATTGCTCGGCGTAACGGCGGCGATTGGTTTTTATGCGAGAAAAACCCGGCGTGATTATTTCCGGGTTGCGGATTTTCTGGCGCCGTTGATTCCGCCCGGTTTGTTTTTCGGTCGTATCGGAAACTTCATCAACCAGGAGTTGTGGGGCCGGGTGACCGACCTGCCCTGGGGGGTCGTGTTCCACACCGCGCCCGGTGCACCCAGACATCCATCCCAGATTTACGAGGCGTTGCTGGAGGGGTTGCTGCTCTTCATCATCCTGTGGTGGTTTTCGCGCGCCCGGAGGAATCCGGGACAGGTTTCCGGGCTGTTTCTGGTCGGGTACGGGATATTCCGGATGACCGCGGAGTTCTTCAGAGAGCCGGACAGCCATATCGGAACCATCGCGCTGGACTGGCTGACAATGGGGCAGTTGCTCAGTCTGCCGATGATCATTGCCGGAGTCTGGTTGTTGTTCCGTCCACAGATGAAATACAAGGTTTCATAAACTGGACTTATGGAGCGAATCGCAATACTGATTAGGTATTTGATTCCAAAAGCGGTACATTAACCGGCATTGTAAATAACGCGCTTAATTTGCTGGCGTTATGGTGACCAATCCCGTACCGGAGAAAAGTTATGCCTACTTATGTTCGTACCGACAAATGCGATGGTTGTAAAGGCCAGGACAAAACCGCCTGCATGTACATTTGCCCCCATGATCTGATGAAACTCGACAAGGATGGTTCCGAGACCGGCCATGCGATGAAGGCTTATAATCAGGAACCCGAGCAATGCTGGGAGTGCTACTCGTGCGTTAAGGTTTGCCCGCAACAGGCCATTGAATGTCGCCATTACGCAGATGTTGTGCCACTCGGCGCCCAGGTTCAGCCGCTGCGGGGGACCGATTCGATCATGTGGACCATCAAATTCAGGAACGGAAATCTGAAACGCTTCAAATTCCCGATTCGCACGACTCCGGAAGGCTCTGCCGACCCTTATGGCGGAAAACCCGAAGCGGACAGCAACGATTTGACGAACCATGATCGTCTGTTTACCGATGGCGCCCATAGTTGTGACATGAGCCAGTTTCTGGCCAATTAGATATTCGCCGGTATTCGCCGGATAGCGGATGATCAGCAGGCGGCGCGGGTTTCGGTCGACGCGGTGATTTTTGTATTAACTTTCTGAATTATTAACGGGAGACTCAAGATGTCAGACTATTCGTTTTCAAATCCGGAAGTGGTCGAGGAGGAGTGCGACATCCTGATCATAGGCGGAGGAATGGCGGCTTGTGGAGCGGCTTTCGAGATCATGAAATGGGCCGAAGGAACCGGTCTCAATATCAAGCTGGTGGACAAGGCGGCGATGGACCGTTCCGGCGCCGTTGCCCAGGGACTGTCCGCGATCAACACCTATATGGGTGAAAACGATCCGGCTGAGTATGTCCGCTATGTACGGGGTGACCTGATGGGGATTACCCGCGAGGACCTGGTTTATGATGTCGGCAGACATGTCGATGATTCAGTGCATAATTTTGAGGACTGGGGACTGCCGATCTGGAAACAGAAAGGGGACGAAGGCAAGAAATTGAGAGATGGCGGCAAGCCGGTGCGGTCGGGTCGATGGCAGATCATGATTAACGGTGAATCCTACAAATGGATCGTCGCCGAAGCCGCCAAGAAAGCGCTGGGCGTGGAAAACATTCGTGAACGTATCTTTATTGTCCGCTTGATGACCGACAGGAACGACCCGACCCGAGTGGCCGGGGCGGCCGGTTTCTCGGTGCGTGAGAACAAGATCTACATCTATAAATTCAAAACCTGCCTGCTGGTTGCCGGCGGCGCCGTCAATGTATTCCGTCCGCGCTCCGTGGGGGAAGGTACTGGCCGCGCCTGGTATCCGGTCTGGAACGCCGGTTCCACTTATGCAATGGCGGCGGAATGCGGCGCTGAAATGACGCTGATGGAAAACCGCTTCGTACCCGCGCGATTCAAGGATGGTTACGGCCCGGTCGGCGCCTGGTTCCTGCTGTTCAAGGCGAAAGCGATGAATGCTTTTGGTGAGGATTATCAGGAGAAAAACTACGATTTGCTCAAGGATAACGGCTATGACCAATACGCCGTTGGTTTTGCCATGGGAACCTGTCTCAGAAATCACCTGATGATGATTGAAATGCGGGAAGGACGCAGCCCGATCATGATGGATACTCCGACCGCGATGGCGAAACTGGCGGAAAGCATGACGCCTAAGGAAATCAAACACCTGGAGGCGGAAGCCTGGGAGGATTTCCTGGATATGACCATTGGGCAGTGCGGCGTATGGGCGGGTGAAAATATCGAGCCGGACAAGGAAATGTCGGAGTTGATGCCGACCGAACCCTATCTGCTCGGTTCCCACGCAGGTTGCGCCGGACTGTGGTGCTCCGGGCCGGAAGACCTGCCGGGAACTCCTGATCACTACTCCTGGGGCTATAACCGGATGACCACGGTGAACGGTCTGTTTACCGGCGGTGACGGAGTCGGCGCCTCCGGGCATAAATTCTCATCCGGCTCGTTTACCGAAGGCCGCATCGCCGCCAAGAGCATGGTGCAGTATTGCCTGGATAACCCGGATATCAAGCCGGAGCCTTCCCGCACTACGGAGGAACTGGTAGAAGAGATCTACCGTCCGGTCAGAACCTTCCTGGAACACAAGGATTATACTACGGCGATTGATGTCAACCCGCACTACATTACCCCCAAGATGCTGCAGTTCCGTCTGCAAAAGATCATGGATGAATATGTGGCCGGGATTGCCACCTGGTATCAGACCAATCAGCAAATGCTGGAGATAGCCGAGAAGAAGATGACCATGCTGAAGGAGGATTCACTGAAAATGCGCGCCAAGGACCTGCATGAATTACTCCGCGCCTGGGAGAACTATCATCGCATTATTGCGGCGGAAGCGCACATGCAACACATCAAATTCCGCAAGGAAACCCGCTATCCGGGCTATTATTACCGGGCGGATTACAAGGACATCAATGATGATGACTGGAAGTGTTTCGTAAATTCCCGCTATGACCGGGATAGCGGACAGTGGGATATCAGGAAAGTCAAATGGCAGCCACTGATTGCGGTCGGGGAGAAGGAGCCGGAAGGCATGAAGAACATGGGGCCCGATCTCTGACTACGATCAATTCCCGTATACGGTTTGTGACTGGTATTGCGTAGGGGCGACCCACTGTGGTCGCCCGCTGATGATATTCGCGCTGCGGTCGGTGTAAAAACAGCCGCGTTATTATTCCTTCTTCCGGAACATCGGGAAAGTCTTCGGCTGATTGCCGGACTGACTGGCTGACGAACCTTGCAAATTGCTGGTGGCGGAACCTGTGGGCAATCTTTTGTTATCCATCAACTTGGGCTTGGGGGTTCGGCTCTCTGTAACCGCATGCGGATGTGTCTCAGCCATATCCACTGACCCCTTGAATTGACAACCCTGATTGAGCACAACCTGCAGGGCGCGAATGTTGCCGGTGACCTTGCCGCTCGGCCTGATGTTAATCAGCTCACTGGCCTGCAAATCGCCTTTCACCTCCCCTTCAACAAAAATTTCCCTGGCTGTTATATTGGCATTCACCCGCCCGTGAGTCCCCACCGTCACATTGAACTTCGGGAAACTTAAATTGCCTTCAATATGACCTTCAATCACCACATCCTCCTTGCCGGTGATTTCGCCGATGATGGTGATGAATTGACCAATGGCATTCGGGCTGGATTCTGTAGGTTCTGTAGCCGGGGCGCTGGCGCTGTGCGTATCAGTCGGTTCTTCAATCATTTGACAATCGGATGTTGTATTTCAGGTTGGTATGGATGCGGATGCGGTATTCTACTGTTTATGACCGGGATTCTCCATACAACATCTGGTACCGAGGGTCGGATTCGAACCGACACTGAGTTGCCCCAACCAGATTTTGAATCTGGCGCGTCTACCAATTTCGCCACCCCGGCCCATATTCGGAAGATAGCGGGTTTTGCATCGGGAAGCAAGAAAATTCATTTCGTCATGTCATAATCCCGCCTGTCAATTTATTCTCCGATGCGGTTCATATTTTCATGAAATCCCGGTTTCACATTCACTTTCGCAAGACGTATGGACTCTGATCGGTTCAATTACCCGTTGCCTGAATCACGGATTGCCCAATTCCCGGCGCACCCCCGTTCCGCCTCGCGGTTGATGGTGGTCGGGCAGGAGCGGGATGATTGGAGCCATACCCGATTCGACCGGATTATTGATTTCCTGACACCGGATGATCTGCTGGTTGTCAATGATACACGGGTTATTCCAGCGCGGATTCATGGCAGAAAACCTACCGGCGGCGCGGTCGAGATCATGCTGGAACGGATGATTACAGAAGATACCGCGCTGGTTTTGGCAGGCTCCGGCAAGCCGCTCAGAAGCGGACAAATCATTCTGGTTGGCGGTCATGAACTGGAAATCAGCGGTCGGCGGGAACCGTTTTATCAGGTCACAATGCCGCCCGGATGGACAGTGACCCGATTGTTCCGGGATTATGGAACAGTCCCCCTTCCTCCATACATCAAGCGGGAGATTGAGGAGCGGGACAGTGAACGCTATCAGACGGTCTGGGCCAAATATCCGGGCGCCGTGGCGGCGCCTACCGCCGGGCTGCATTTTGATCAACCCCTGATAGAACGGATCACGAACAAGGGTATCGAATGGGCCTCGGTTACTCTCCACGTGGGCGTCGGAACCTTTCAGCCGGTGCGCGTCCAGGATGCGCGTGACCACAAGATGCACGAGGAGAGGATTGAAGTGTCAAAGAGCGTATGCGAGGCTGTGACACGGACCCGGTCGCGAGGTGGTCGGGTCATCGCGGTCGGGACTACGGTGGTGCGGGCGCTGGAAAGCGCTGGACAGTCGGGAGTTTTGCGCCCGCTTTCATCGGCTACCGGATTGTTCATCCTGCCCGGATACGACTTCAAAATAGTGGATGCGTTGATCACCAACTTTCACCTGCCTGGCTCCACCTTGCTGATGATGGTCAGCGCGTTCTGCGGATATGAAAAGATCATGGCGGCGTATCGGCAAGCGATTGAGCGCGATTACCGTTTTTTCAGCTACGGAGACGCGATGTTTATCAGGAGAGCGGAATGAAATTTTCGGCGCTCGTAACCCGCTCACTGGCCCGGCGGGGACGGCTTGAGTTTCAGCGTGGAAGAATTGATACGCCCGCGTTCATGCCGGTAGGAACTCGCGGCACAGTCAAATCGTTGACCCCGGAGGAGGTGGCATCCACCGGGGCACAGATTATTCTCGGCAATACCTTCCATTTGTTGCTGCGCCCCGGAATGGAGGTCATCCAGGCGCATGGCACGTTGCATGATTTCATGAACTGGCATGGCCCGATTCTGACTGATTCGGGAGGATTCCAGGTCTGGAGTCTGCAAGGATTGAGAAAGCTCGAAGAAAAAGGCGTCACCTTCCGCTCGCCGGTGGATGGCAATAAAGTATTTCTGGGACCGGAACAGTCCATGTCCATCCAGACCGCTCTCGGTTCGGACATCGTCATGGCTTTCGATGAATGCACCCATTGGCCCTCCAGCCGGCAGGATACGGCGCAATCCATGCTGCTGTCGAGTCGCTGGGCAACCCGCTGCAAGGACAGTTATGCGGGCAGCGGCGCCTTGTTCGGCATTGTCCAGGGCGGCATGTTTGAAGATTTGCGGCTGGATTCGCTGGAGCGGTTGGTGGATGCCGGATTTGATGGTTATGCCATCGGCGGATTGTCGGTTGGCGAGCCGAAACAGGATATGCAGCGCATTCTCGCGTTTCTGGCTCACCGAATGCCGCCAGACAAACCGCGCTATCTGATGGGAGTGGGTACGCCCGCAGACTTGGTGAACGGTGTCGCCATGGGGGTAGATATGTTTGATTGTGTACTGCCGACCCGCAACGCCAGGAATGGCTGGCTGTATACCCGCGATGGTGTGGTTAAAATCCGCAACAGCCGATTCAGGCTGGATACCCGTCCGGTTGATGAGTCCTGTAGTTGTTATACCTGCCAGCATTATTCAAGGTCTTATCTGCAACATCTGCAACGCCAGAATGAAATCCTCGGCGCCCGGCTGTGTTCGCTGCATAATATCCACTATTATCAGAACCTGATGAAACGAATCCGGCGAGCTATTGAAGCCGATGAATTCGCCCAGTTTCATCAATCATTTGCCGGCTGATACGTGGGATAACATCACTCCCCCCTTGAGGGGGAGTCCAATCCGCTCGTGGATTGGGTGGGGGGACACAACCGTCAAAGAATGAACGACCGCTATCGTAGGGGAGGGCACAAGACCCTCCCCTACGATGATGGTTGGGCGTGGGGATGATGTTTCAGCTTGTGGATGTCGTACCTGATGTCATCGTAGATGGTTGCGGGAGGGCATGACCCTCCCCTACGAGATCGGTAATTGCAGGTTCCGTATTGTTGTGGATTCCCGCTTGTCAAGAGGATGACGGATGGTTGGGCGTGGGATGATGTTTCGGGTTGTGGATGTCGTACCTGATGTCATCGTAGGGGCGCCCCTTGTGGGTGCCCGCTATTGTTGATGCGTGTTCTGAAATACTTGTATTCGTTTTCCTGTATTCGTTTTCCTTGTTGATATAATCTTTTTAAGGCATATTTATATGAAGTAAGGATTATGAGGAGCACACAATGATTGAATCTAAAGTCACATTAAAGGGGCAGACGACATTGCCCAAGCCGGTTCGTGATGCGCTTGGAGTTACGCCCGGAGACCGCGTGCGTTATGTGATCTTCGACAATGAGGTACGTATGATACCGATTCGCCCCCTTTCCCGGTTGTTCGGAGCGCTTGAGTACGAAGGGTCCACGGTGACGCTTCAGGATATGGAACGTGCGGTTGCCGACGGAGCAAACAACAGGTGATTGCGCTTGATACGAATTTTCCCGCGACCATATTGCAACGGTACTTGAGGAGCTCGTTGCAACAGAAGAACTTCATTTCGAAGCAGCCAGCGATGTTGTATGCGCCGCCTATGCTTACCGTCGTGGTGGAGCAGGTTTTTCCGACCAGATGATAGCGGCGGCAGCCAAGCGGTCCGGGGCCGACATACTCTATACTTTTGATCATCAGGCAGCCCGGATTCCCGGCGTAACCTTGCTGAAATCTTCTGTATATGGTTGATGATGGTTGCGGGAGGGCACAAGACCCTCCCCTACGATGACAGGTAATCGCAACCTCCATGTGATTGTGGATTCCCGTTTTCACGGGAAAGACGGGTGGTTTGGCGCGTGGAATGACGGATAGTTGGCGCGTGGGATGACGGGCGCAGCCCCCCATCACATCCGCTTTGCGCGATGTGATTCCCCGGTCTGCGGGGGGAATGATGTTGGTGCAAGGTCGAAATGATGTCGTAGGAGAGGGTCTTGTGCCCTCCTGCAACCGTCGGAACAGGAATCAACGATAGCGGGCACCCACAGAGGGGCGCCCCTACGATGGCAGGTAATCGCAACCTACATATCATTGTGGATTCCCGTTTTCACGGGAAAGACGGATAGTTGGCGCGTGGAGTGACGGTTGTGTCCCCCCATCACACCCGCTTCGCGCGATGTGATTCCCCCTCAAGGGGGAATGATACCCGCACCGCATTCACGGGAAAGGCGGATGGTTGGCGCGTGGAATGACGGAATGATTGCCAATCCGTTATCGTAGGGGAGGGTCTTGTGCCCTCCCGCAACCGGCGGGGATGGGTTGGGGCAGGCTTTACGATGTCATTTCGATTCATGTATCCACTGGAGGAAAATCACTCCACCCTTGAGGGGGAGTCCGCGATACAAGGGCGAAGCCCGCCGGGGAGCGGGTGGGGGGAATGATGTTAATGACGAGATGCAATGATTATAAAATTACTGGTGTAATTACTGGCATACCTTCTATACAATCGGCTTTGTTGGAATTGCCAAAGCCGATATTGGCAAATTGCTGTTTTGGAACTGTTATGCGGAGTAAATAATGTTTGACAAGAAAACGTCTATTGCAGAGTACGATCCTGCGCTGTGGAATGCGATTAAACAGGAGGAGAAACGACAGGAGGAGCATATTGAGCTGATTGCCTCGGAGAATTTCGTCAGCCCCAGAGTGCTTCAGGTGCAGGGAAGTGTGTTGACCAATAAATACGCCGAAGGCTATCCTGGCAAGCGTTATTACGGTGGTTGCGAGCATGTGGATATTGTCGAATCATTGGCGATTGACCGGGCTAAACAGCTTTTCAACGCAGATTATGTCAATGTGCAGCCACATTCGGGTTCATCGGCTAACGCGGCGGTCTACATGGCTCTGTGTGACCCCGGCGATACGGCGCTTGGCATGAGTCTGGCTCACGGTGGCCACCTGACTCATGGCGCCTCAGTCAACTTTTCCGGGAAACTCTACAATGCCGTCCAGTACGGGCTGAATGCGGATAGCGGGGAGGTTGATTATGATGAGGTGGAAGCCCTGGCGAAAGAACACAAGCCGAAAATGATCGTGGCTGGCTTCTCCGCTTATTCCCGCATCATGGACTGGCAGCGGTTCCGGGACATCGCCGATAGCGTGGGGGCGTATCTTTTTGTCGATATGGCGCATGTCGCCGGACTGGTCGCAGTGGGTCTGTATCCCAATCCGGTCGGTATCGCGGACGTTACCACCACGACAACCCATAAAACACTGCGCGGCGCCAGGGGTGGCATGATCCTGGCGCGGGCCAATGAACCGATTACCAAAAAGCTCAATTCGCTGGTTTTCCCCGGCACCCAGGGCGGCCCGCTGTTGCACGCTATCGCGGGCAAGGCCATGGCGTTCCAGGAGGCGCTGGATCCGTCTTTCAAGGTCTATCAGCAACAGATTCTCGACAATGCCAAAGCAATGGTGGAGGTATTTCTTGAGCGCGGCTTCGATATTGTTTCCGGCGGCACCGACAGTCATCTGTTTTTGCTTGACCTGATCGGTAAGGGCATAACCGGAAAGGATGCCGACGCGGCGCTGGGGCGGGCCAATATCACGGTCAACAAGAATGCGGTGCCGAATGATCCGCAGTCGCCTTTCGTCACCAGTGGCCTTCGTATCGGCACCCCGGCCATGACCTCGCGCGGGTTCACGGTCGGCGAGGCCAAACAGATCGCGGGCTGGATTTGTGATGTGCTGGACAACCTGGGCGACCAGGCGGTGGAAGAGGAAGTCCGCAACCAGGTCATTGAGCTTTGTGGCCGCTTTCCGCTTTATGCTGACAGCGAGGTCGGATGATGCAGCTGGATTTGACTATCTGCCCCGGTCCGGTTGGGGAAATTGCGGTATTTAGCGTCAACAAAAAGATTTATCTGGTTGATTTTAATGACAATCGTGAGCGCATTGATCAACTGTTGACGCAGCGGTTTGGCGCTTTCGAGATCAGGAATACGGGCGGTCTGGCGGAGATACGGGAGCGGTTCGAGCGCTATTTTAACGGTGACTGGACAGCATTCGAGGACCTGGATCTGGATACCGGAGGCACGCAATTCCAGCAAAGTGTATGGAACCGGCTGCAAGCCATCGCCGTTGGCGAGACGCGGTCATATACTGAACTGGCTATGGCGACCGGAAGGCCGCAAGCGACCCGGGCGGTGGCCAGCGCCAATGCTCGCAATCCCATCGCCATTATCATACCCTGCCATCGGGTGATCGGGAAGAATGGGGCAATGCGGGGCTATGCCGGAGGCGTTGAGCGGAAAACCTGGCTGCTGAGACACGAGCAAGCGATTCGGTAGATGGAAGTCAGGCGCCTCCTGCGTATCGCTGTCCTTGAGGAACGGCCTGCATCGGTAAATGGTGCCGAGGAAAGGACTTGAACCTTCACGGGCTAATGCCCACTAGCACCTGAAGCTAGCGCGTCTACCAATTCCGCCACCTCGGCTGAGGCAAGGGCGGACTGTACCGATTGTCGACGTTGATGTCAAACTGAATCACATTCTGAATCACATTCTGAATGAACCCCGGTCTGGTTCTGGAATCCAGGTCGCGGAATCCAGGTCGCGGAATCTTATGGCGAAATATCTCTCGAAACTATATACTTGGTGTCCTTGAAAACAGTGATCGGAAATATGTCTACGATAAATGAAATTCGGGAATCCCTGACCCGTTCGAGTGAGCGTGCAGACTCACTGGGGAGGTATCTTTGACTATGCCGGCAACAAGGAGCGACTGGAAGAGGTTGATCTGATTCTGGAGAATCCGGCGATCTGGGAGCAACCGGAGCAGGCCACGATTCTGGGACAGGAAAGAGCCAGACTGGAACGGCTGGTGCACGGTCTGGAACAGTTGCAGACCGATATTTCCGATTCGCTCGAATTACTGGAACTGGCCGCGCTCGAGGAAGACGCGCAAGCGCTGGATGAGATTGAGAGGGATGCGAATAACATTGACTCCCGGCTCGAAAAGATGGAATTCCGGAGAATGTTCAGCGGTGAAGCTGATTCGAACAATGCCTTTATCGACATCCAGGCCGGTTCCGGTGGCACCGAAGCCCAGGACTGGGCCGCCATGTTGTTGAGGATGTACCTGCGCTGGGGAGAAGCCCAGGGATACAATCTGGAAGTGGTGGAAAGGTCTCCGGGGGATGTGGCCGGAATCAAGAGCGCCACTGTCAAATTCATCGGCGAGTATGCTTATGGCTGTTTACGAACCGAGACCGGAGTTCATCGGCTGGTCAGGAAAAGCCCGTTTGACTCCGGCAATCGGCGGCACACTTCATTCGCTTCCGTTTACGCCTACCCCGAGATAGATGACCGCTTTGAAATTGAAGTGAATGCGGTGGATCTGCGGGTCGATACCTATCGTTCCAGCGGAGCGGGCGGGCAGCATGTCAACAAAACCGATTCCGCGGTTCGTCTGACTCACTTGCCGAGCGGAATCGTGGTACAGTGCCAGAATGATCGTTCCCAGCACCGCAACAAGGAGGAGGCGCTTAAAATGTTGAGGGCGCGTCTGTATGAAGCCCGAATGCAGGAACGCCGCCGGGAGCAACAGACGGAAGAAGACAATAAATCAGACATCGGCTGGGGCAGTCAGATCCGATCGTATGTGCTGGACCAGTCCCGAATCAAGGATTTGCGAACCCATGTCGAAACCGGCAATACCCAATCGGTGCTGGACGGGGCGTTGAATCCATTTATCGAAGCCAGCCTGAAAGCCGGTCTGTAAGAGGTGCAGGTCGAACCGTAGAGAGCATGAACCCTTGAAGTGAATCGTATGACTGAAGAAAATCTGCAAATCCGGCAACGTCGGGAAAAGCTGGGCGAATGGAGGGAAAAGGGCAATCCTTTCCCGAACGATTTTCGCCGGGACGCGCTGGCCGGGGAATTGCTGAACCAGTACGCCGATGATATCCAGAGTTTGCAAGACCGGACGGTTCGGGTGAAAGTGGCGGGGCGCCTGATGTCCCGGCGTGTCATGGGCAAGGCGGCCTTCGCGCATATTGAGGATGTCAGTGGTGGCATCCAGTTGTTCTTGCAGCGCGACAACCTGCCGGAGAATGTCTATAACGAAGAATTCAAAAAATACGATATTGGCGACATCGTCGGCGCACAAGGCGAACTGTTCCATACCCGCACCGGCGAACTGTCCATTCGGGTGGACCGGATTCGATTGCTGACCAAGTCTCTGCGTCCGCTTCCGGAGAAATTTCATGGCCTCACCGATGCCGAGCTTCGCTATCGGCAGCGTTATGTAGATCTGATCGTGAACCAGCGAACCCGTTCGGTTTTCAGAACCCGGGCCGCGGTCATCCAGTGCATCCGGGAGTTCATGGTCGAGCGATCATTCCTCGAAGTGGAAACGCCGATGATGCACCCGATTCCCGGAGGCGCGGTGGCGAGACCTTTCAAGACGCATCATAATGCGCTGGACAAGGACTTTTTCCTGCGTATTGCCCCGGAGCTTTACCTGAAGCGGCTGGTGGTCGGCGGTTTTGAAAGGGTGTTTGAAATCAACCGCAATTTTCGCAACGAAGGTATGTCCACCAAACATAATCCTGAGTTCACGATGATGGAGCTTTATCAGGCATACACGGATTACCACGATCTGATCCGGATGACGGAAATCCTGATGCGTCGGGTCTGTGAAACCGTGAGCGGACAAACGAGTGTCGAATACCAGGGCGCGCGGGTGGATTTTTCAAAGCCTTTTCAAAGGTTTACATTGCTGGAATCCATCACGCATTTCAACCCGGACATATCCACCGGGCAGTTGACCGACCTGGACGCGGCCACCCGACTGGCAAAAAGCATGAACATCGAGATGAAACCCGGCTACGGCATCGGTCGGATACAGATGGAGATATTCGAAAAGCGGGTCGAGGAAAAATTGATCAATCCCACATTCATCACCGCCTACCCGGTCGAAGTGTCGCCGCTGTCGAGGAGGAATGACGAGTGCCCGGAGTTGAGTGACCGCTTCGAGTTCTTTGTCGCTGGCAAGGAGATCGCGAACGGGTTTTCCGAACTGAATGACGCGCAAGACCAGGCGGATCGTTTCCGGCGACAGGTAGAGGAAATGGAGGCCGGGGATCAGGAGGCGATGCACTATGACGCCGATTACATTCGCGCCCTGGAATACGGGATGCCACCGACGGCGGGGGAAGGGATCGGTATCGACCGGCTGGTCATGATCCTGACGGATAGCCCCTCGATTCGGGACGTGGTACTGTTTCCGCACATGCGGGACGAAACCTGAATGACCCGCAAGCCGGCGGTGGGCGCACAGTGAGCAAGCCACTTGAACTGATGATCGGCCTGCGGTATATCCGGGCCAAACGGCGAAACCACTTTATTTCGTTTATCTCGACGACCTCCATGCTGGGGATTGCGCTCGGCGTGTGGGCCCTGATTACGGTGATGGCGATTATCACCGGATTTCACAAGGATTTGCAGAGCCGCATCCTGTTTGTAACGCCCCATGTTACGGTCAGCGCTCACGGCGGGCATTTGGGCGATTGGCAGCCGTTGTCTGATGAGCTCGCCGGTTACCCGGATGTGCGGGCACAGGCTCCGTTCGTTCTGGTGCAGGGGATGTTGACCAACGGTGCGAACGTGTCGGGTTCTCTGGTGCGGGGGATTGACCCGCAGCGGGAGGGCGGAGTGTCGGAAGTCATGAAGCATATTATCGAAGGAGACGCGAACCAGCTCCAATCCGGCTCCTTTGGCATCATTCTGGGTAAATATCTGGCGCAATCGCTTGGCGTCGGTGTCGGCGAAAAGGTGACTCTGATCGTGCCCAAAGGCAAGATTACTCCGGCGGGACTGATCCCGCGCCTGAAACGCTTCACCGTGGTCGGACTGTTTGAAATAGATATGTATGAATATGACAGTGGCATCGCGCTGATTCATATCGAAGACGCGGGCAGACTGCTCGGCGCCAAAGGCGAGATCAGCGGGCTGCGTCTCAAGCTCGATGATGTCGAGCAGGCGCGCCGGGTCCGTCAGGAACTGTCCAATGCGCTGGGACGGCAATACCGTGTGCGCGACTGGACCCAGGAACACGTCAACTTTTTTCGGGCGCTTGAGATCGAAAAGCGGGTGGTCTTCATCGTGCTTTTGCTGATTATCGCGGTGGCGGCGTTCAACATCGTTTCAACCCTGGTCATGATGGTGACCGATAAACGCTCGGATGTCGCGATATTGAGAACACTCGGTATGAGTCCTGGCGGCGTGACGCGGATATTCATGGTTCAGGGGGTATTTCTCGGCGTTACCGGCACTGCGGTCGGCGCGGTTCTGGGCGTGCTCACCGCTCTCAATATAGAAACCCTGGTTCCCGCTATCGAGAATCTCTTTAATACCGAGCTGTTTCCGGGCGACATCTATATTATCAGTGAATTTCCTGCCCAGATGCGCTGGATAGATGTGGGGCGGATTGTCGGAGCGTCCCTGCTGATGAGTTTTCTGGCGACGGTTTATCCGGCCCGGCGCGCCTCCGCGGTCAAGCCCGCCGAAGCGTTGCGTCATGAATAGCCATGAGTAAGCGCGACAATCATCCGGTGATCGAGTGCCGCCAGGTATCGAAGGTTTTTGATGAAGGCCCGTTTGATGTAGAGGTATTGCGGGGCATTGACTTGCAGGTGAGAGCGGGCGAACAGATTGCGGTCGTCGGCGCTTCCGGTTCCGGGAAAAGCACCTTGCTGCACATCCTCGGTGGACTGGCGGACCCGACAGCCGGGAGCGTGTGCATTGACGGGCGGGATCTCAATGGCCTGTCGCGCAAGGCGCGTGGGACTTTACGAAACCGGACATTAGGGTTCGTCTATCAGTTTCATCATTTGTTGCCTGAATTTACCGCCCTGGAAAATGTCGCGATGCCATTGCTGATTCGCAAGTCCGGTGAGGCGCAAGCGTTCGAAGCGGCCCGGCAGACTCTTGAGCGTGTCGGTCTCGACACTCGCCTGCACCATAAGCCGGCGGAACTGTCCGGCGGTGAACGTCAACGCACCGCGATTGCCAGAGCCATGGTCACCCGGCCACAATGTATTCTGGCGGATGAACCAACCGGCAATCTGGACTCGGATAATGCCCAATCCATTCACCGTATGCTGCTGGAAATGAATCAGGAAATCGGCACCAGTCTGGTGATCGCGACCCACGACATGACGCTGGCGAGAAAAATGGATACGCTCCTGCGGCTCGAAGGTCGCTCGCTGCGACTCTTGGGAAATTAAATCATACCCCCATATTGGATTTCATAACCCGATCGGGTGTTTTGAAATATCGCAATCAGGATCATGAGTGTGAGTGAAAATATCGAAGCGGCGGTTATCACCGACATAGCCAGGCCGGAAGATGTGTTGCCCGAAGTTCTGCATGTCCTGCCGTTGGAGAAAAAACCGTTTTTCCCTGGCCAGATACTGCCCATCGTGTTTGACGCCGAAAGGTGGGGCGATACCATCAACGCCATCAAGGAAGCCGGACACGGCAGTGTCGGCGTGGTTTTTTCGGGTGGAGTGACGGCTGAGAAGGCCGAGTCCGGGGATTTCCGGTCGGTCGGGACGGTCTGCAAAATTCATCAGATCGAGCAACATGAAGATCTGTTTCACGTGGCGCTCGCGGGGATACAGCGTTTTGAGATTGTCCGCTGGGTTTCGAAGAAGCATCCGTTCACCGTACAGGCGAGCTATTTCCCGGAACTGAGCCCCAGAGAGACCATTCAGATCAAGGCGTATGTTACCGCCATCGTCAATACTATCAAGGAGTTGTTGCCGCTCAATCCGATGTATGGCGAAGAATTGAAGATGTTCCTGAACTACTTCGGCCCCGGCGAGCCCTCGCGTCTCGCTGATTTCGGCGCCAGCCTGACGACTGCAAACGCGGTGGAACTTCAGGAGGTTCTCGAAACGATCGAGTTATTGCCGAGGATGGAGAAAACCCTGGTGCTGTTGCGGAAGGAAGTGGAGATCGCGCGCGCCCAGACCGATATTCGCGAGCATATCGAAGGGGAAATCAACCAGCGCCAGAGAGAAATGTTCCTGCGCGAACAACTCAAATTCATCCAGAAAGAACTCGGCATCTCGAAGGATGACCGGGAATCCGAAGCAGACACTTTCCGCGCCCGGCTGGAAGAGTGTGTGGTTCCTGAACACGCGCGTGAGCGAATTGATGAGGAACTGGACAAAATATCAGCCCTGGAAAGAGGCTCGCCTGAATATACCGTAACCCGCAACTATCTTGAATGGCTGACCCGGATACCCTGGGGTCGGTTTAGCGAGGACTCTCTGGATATGGAGTGCGCCGAGGCTGTTCTGAACCGGGACCACGAAGGGCTGGAGGAAGTCAAGGAACGCATACTGGAATTTATCGGAGTAGGCAAAATGAAAGGTGAGGTGGCGGGGTCGATTGTATTGCTGATTGGGCCGCCGGGAGTCGGTAAAACCTCACTGGGAAGGTCGGTGGCGAATGCTCTGGGGCGGGAGTTTTTCCGTTTTTCCCTGGGAGGAATGCGTGATGAAGCGGAAATCAAGGGCCATCGAAGAACCTATATCGGCGCCATGCCGGGAAAATTCGTCCAGGCATTGCGAGAGTGCAAGACGGCGAATCCGGTGATCATGCTGGACGAAATTGACAAGGTGGGGGCATCTTTCCGCGGAGACCCCGCATCGGCCCTGTTAGAAGCGCTGGACCCGGAGCAAAACCGGAGTTTTCTGGATCACTATCTGGACCTGGGTATTGATTTGTCCAGGGTTCTGTTTATCTGTACCGCCAATCAGCGCGATACCATCCCGCCCCCGCTACTTGATCGGATGGAGGAAATCCGGTTGTCGGGTTATCTGGCCGCGGAGAAAACCGCAATCGCCAGGAAACATCTGTTGCCCAGACAGATTGCCAGGGCCGGGCTGAAGAAGAGGGGGCAACTTCGGGTTGATACGTCTGCAATCCGGAAGATTGTGGATGGATACGCGCGCGAAGCCGGAGTTCGAAAGCTGGAGAAAATGCTGGGTACGATTGCCAGAAAGGCGGTCATGAATATCCTGAAGCGAGAAAAACAGCCAATCCATATCACCACCGCAAATCTGGAAGAATATCTGGGCAAACCGGCTTTCGATGATCACAACCGGATTACCGGAAAGGGGATCGCCACCGGCCTGGCCTGGACTGCGATGGGCGGCGCCACACTGGATATTGAGGCCACCCGCAGCCACAGCTTCAATCGCGGATTCAAACTCACCGGGCAACTCGGTGATGTGATGAAAGAGTCGGCTGAAATTGCATACAGTTATGTAATGGGCAATGCACAACAACTGGGCGTGAGTCAGGATTTCTTTGAAAGCTCGATGATTCACCTGCATGTACCAGCCGGAGCCACGCCAAAGGACGGCCCGAGCGCCGGGATTACGATGGTTTCCGCATTGATTTCCCTGGCCCGCGACAAGGAGATTAAACGATCTGTTGCCATGACGGGCGAAATATCGCTGACCGGACAAGTGCTGCCGGTAGGTGGCATTCGGGAGAAAGTGATTGCCGCCAGAAGGATGAAAATACGGAATCTGATTCTGCCGCAAGCCAATCAAAGTGATTTTGAAGAAGTCCCCGATTACATCACCCGAAGCATCCGTGCCCGCTTCGTTTCCCGTTACGACGAAGTGCTGGATCATTTATTTTAACTGGCTGCCTGTCCGCTCAACAGACCCAATCACTCCCCCTAAATCACGCCCCCCTTGAGGGGGAAGTCGAATCCGCTTGCGGATTCGGTGGGGGGCACACAACCGTCAGCAAACGCCCCACCCACCCGTCATTCCCGTGAAGCTTGTCCCCGGCTCCGAACGGGGAGCGGGAATCCACGACTACACGGAATCTGTAATTACCGATGCGTAGAGCCTGCCCCCGGCTTGATCGGGGGGGCGCCCCTTGTGGGTGCCCGCTATCGTTGAACCTTGTTCCGGCGGTTGCGGGAGGGCACAAGACCCTCCCCTACGATAACGGTCGGAATCCTGTCACCACCGAACCCCCGCTTCCACCTTCATGCGATGTTCGGATTGGCCGTCATTCTCATGCCGGGTCAGTTTCAACCCCAATGTCCGCTCACTTCTGCCGATGACGGATTGCAGCCGCCAGCCGAGTGTGGTTTCTCGCTCTTTGGCGTACAGACCCACCCCCAGATGTGGATGGGCGATATAGCGACCATCGCCGATGGTAAAACCATATCCCGCCTGCGCTTTGAATCGTTGCCCTGTAGCGGATTGCGCCGGTTCCAGGGATTCCGCGGTCAGTAATCGCTCCCGGCCCGAAGACACCGTACCCCAATCCTGTTTCAGGGTAAAGGTAAATCCTTGATTGATCGGAGACGGATTAAATCCCATGGACAGGGAAAGTCCCCGATCTTTAATATCTGAATCATGATGGGTAATCAGACTTCGGCCATTGATTTGAAGGTTCAGTCCGCGCCGGGAATCGGTCCATTGGACTCCGCCCCCGACTTCCACACCGAATCCACTTTCAGCGTCTCCGCCATCATGACGCAAGGCGCTCTGAGCCTGCAACTCCAGGTGGTGTCCCCTGAAACGGGCAAAGCGCGTCAGTGTCGGGCGCCACCGTCCTTCCATGCCAGCGCGCATCCTTGACACATGCGCCGAAGTGACTCCGAGGTCCAGGCCTTGTGCGACTTCATCCGAACGGGTTCTCAACCACAGGGCATCGGTAACGATCGATAAGGTACGATCCGTTTCTTCCTGGAGTACCGAGTCACTGCCGATGGCCACGAACGCCGTATGGGTATCCGTAGTGAGGTCTTCCCTTTCGCTTCTTTGGAGGGTCAGGTCTCCCGTACCATAACCCAACGCCGCCCACAGCGTCATGCGGTCATTCACTTGCCGGGACATCCACGGCGTCAACAGGGTCTGTTCGGATTCAATTCGTCCTGGATCACGGGATTGATATTGTCCTTCTGCCTGACTATACGACAGAACCAGACCGCGTTGTCCGTGAGTGTGGGTTTGATCCATTCCAATCAAGGTGGTGAGGACTTCTCCATTGAGGGTGGTTTCTCCACTCTTTGCGTCAAACTCCGACAAGGCGCCCTGTGCCCAAAGGGAAGCGATGGAACCATCGGTTGTGGTAGTCCACGACATCGACGAATCAGACAGTAGTTCAGACAGGGTGATGGCGCGGCTCGCTTCGGCGACGGAGCGGGAGTTCTGCATCCAGCGGGATTGCATTTCTTTCGGGGTGGTATCCATGCGGTAGCCGGCCAGTTGACCCTGCAAGCCGGTCGCAGGCGTGGCTTGCATACGTTGTGTGATACTCTCAACAACGTGTCCGGCTGAGGTACGCATAAAGCGAGACTGCCAGGAGGCGGTGATGGCGGTCAGGTCTTCACCGACGACAACCCGCAACGGCGCCTGCCGGGAGGGGAGGGTTGCATAGTTCGGGTCTTGTGAGGTAATGACATGAACCAGGGTAACGGCGCCTTCTTGCTGTGCGGTCAGGGTGAAGGTTTGCGCAAGATTCCAGTTATCCCTTGTAAAGGTCACACGGGTGGGGGATGGCGTGACCGTCCCGGTATCGGGCCGGGTGATGGGGGTGATGGTGACCGGGGAGAGCGGTTGACTGGTCAGTTGCATGGTATATTGCGAGCTTTGTCCAATCTCGGCAATGCGGATTCCTGAGGCAGACGGTTGGAATCCGGCGGTATCGTCGTCGTGAATCGCTACCGTTGCCGCAGGGTTCGGGGACCGGCTATAGCCGTCCGCTGGTTGCAGGGTGACGGTGATTGAGCCATCTGCTTCGTCGATGAAGTCCTGGATGGTTGGAATCATCAGGGAAGTGGTGGCGCGATCAATGGTCAGGGTTTTGGTTCCGGTGGATTCTGCGGTTGTGAAGTCGCCTTGTGCGGCAATCGTGAGTGGAACGGTAATCGGTTCAGCCGGCGCCGGTTCGGCGGTGACGGTAAAGGAAGCGGTCGCGCCTTCGGTGACTGAATCGGCTTGCGCCTGAATGGAAAGGACTGGAATCACGGGTTCGGGTTCGGGTTGTGGTTCCGGTTGTTGCGGTTCCTGCGGTTGTTGCGGTTCTGTGGGTTGTCCCGGATTGGTATCTGGTGGTGTGGGCGTGGGGTCCGGTTGTTGTATCGGCTGTTGTGGTGGTTCGACCGGATCCGGATCGGTCTGTGGCGTTGCATCATCATCATTGACAGTGACGGAAGCGGAACCACCGGGATTGCCGATGATATAGCCGGAACCACTGGCAATCTCCACCATGACCGGGCCATTGGGTTCATCGGTGGTGTCCGTTTCGGTCGGCACCGAATAGATTGCAGAACTGGAAGTCGTACTGGCTGGCTGGATGGTAACGGTTTTTGTGCCCTGCTGGTTGGATGCAGAGACAAAGTCCGAGTTCGGAGCGTCGGTTATGGTGAGATTGACGGTCAGGGCGGATTGTGGAGGGGGTGTGGCTGTGACGGTAAAGGTGGCTGCTGTGCCTTCCGTTACCGGAGAAGTTCCGGGCGTGATGGTGATCTCTGGAGTCACCGGAGTCTGGGTAGTGGACGCATCCACCAGGGTAATCTGTCCGTCGCCGCTGCGAGAGCCGGTGACGCCACCGGCGAAGCCGCGGACGATATTCAAAGCGCCGAGCGATACCGTCACGGTCTTGTCGGTGGTATCACTGTCCGCTACAGCAGTCAATAAAATGGTTGCGGTATTCGGCGACAAGGGGGTAAAGGTCACTGTACTGGCGCTGAATGACTGGGTAGACGCCAGATTGCCGGGCGGTGGCGTCAGCGCCAGCGTGAAGTCGCCGGTCGGGGGGTTGCCACTGACCAAAGAGCCGCCAGTGAACACCAACGGCACATCCAGTTGTTCGATACGGTCTACTGAACGGTTCAGGGTCAATACGATGCGGGCGGTGTCGGTACTGCTGCCTTTGGTCGCGGAGGCGTCCGGGGTGGTTAATACCACGGTCGTGGCGTCATCGTCCTGTATATGCAACTCGGCCTCGTAATCCTCTGCGTGTAGGGTATAACCGGGATCCTCCCCGTCCGTGTCTTCTGCCAGAATCTCTACGAAGAGGTCGCTGTCCGGTTCATCGGTAGAATCGGCGAGGGTCGGGATCGTATAGGTGAGGGTTCCACTGCTCGGAATGATGACGGTCTTCTCTCCCAGACGGCTACTGGCTACCTGGTTTCCTCCCAGGCTCTCTACATCCAGATAGACGGTCAGGTTGCCAGCCGGCGCCGGGTCGGCGGTCAGGGTAAAGGTGGCGTTGGCGCCTTCGGTGATCGCCGATCCGGGAGTGATACGAAGGACCGGAACCCGTGAACCGGCATCAGACAGGGTGAACGTACCACTGCCTGTGCCGGTGGCTTTACAGTTGGTGGTGCGACAGCGAAAGCCGGTGGTGCGCAGGCGTATGTCGTTGGGGCTTGTGCCGGCCTGTGCGGGAATCGAGACGGTGATGGTTTCATCTTCGGTATCCGTATCCTGGGCGGCGGTGACAATCAGGGTGGCTGACATTGCGGTGGCGCCGGTAGAGGGGCCGGTAAAGGTGACGGTACTGCCGGACAAGGAAATGTCGGCTGGAGTACCCTCCATCTTCGCCAGGGTGAAATCATCGCCTAAGGCGCCACCACTGAATTGTAACGGAATGTCTAATCTTTCCCCTGAAACCAGTCCACGGCTCAGGGACAGGTTGATCTTTGCGGTATCGGTGGAGTCGTCTTCATCGGCGGTGGTGTCTGTCACAGACAGGGTGACCTTGGTGGGGTCGTTGTCGACGATGTCGTAATGGATGGTAGAAGCACCGAGTGTATAGGTATTGTTTTCAGAGGGCAGGAGGGTGGCGCGAATCTCTCCGTCGAGGCGGTCGGTGATGTCACTTCTAACGGGGGCAGTGTATCTCTGTTCACCGGCTCCGTCTCCAGATGCGGTAAATGAAAGGGTGTGCGTTCCGGTATGGGGGGTATGGTCTTGCGCCGAGTCAATGCGGATTCTGGCGTCCCGGGCGACGGTAAAGGGCGGGGTGGCGGTGACGATGAATACAGCCAGAGTGTCGGCGGATTCTTCGAGTCTGTGAGCCGGGTCGCCGTGGCGAGGATTGACAGGCATGGTGCCGTGGCTGAGGGTGAGAACGGGTTGGTCGTTATCATCTATCGTGATGGTGGTACTGGAAGGACCGCCGATGTCGATGCCACTGGGGGTGATGCTGCTGATGGTGAGAGTAAAGGTCTCGGCGAGTTCCTGTAGGGTGTCTTCGGTAGTGGAGAGGGTGAAGGTGTGAGTACCCATATTGGCCGGGATGGAAACCGGGGCGGGACAGGCGGCGTAATCAGAGCCACTGGTCGCCGTGCCGGTGCAGGTGAGCGTGACTACGGTATTGGTACTTTGCGGACGCACCAGGTTTAATGTGACCGAAACGGAGTGGCCTTCGGTGACGCGGTAGGTCGAAGCATCGAAACTGACGGCGGGGTTGTCGTTGTCGTTGACAACAGTACTAGACAGAGCGGGACTTCCTACGGTGTATTCGTCCCCGCTCGCGTCGCCCAGGAAGATACTGAGAGTCTGTGAATCCTCATCGGTATTATCGTCTATTGTGGGGACCCGATAGGTGGCGGAGGATTGGTTGGCCAGGATAGTCACTGTTTTCTTGCCCAGGTTTGCCGGGTCAACGAAATCCCCGACCATGTTCAAGGTCAGATTTACCACTAGATTCGCAGTCGGGGCTGGAGTGGCGGTTATTGTGAAGACGACATCTGTGCCTTCGGTCACCGTAAGGGAGTCTCTGGTAATGCTGACCTCAGGCACTTGTGCGGCGGCTTCGGTGGTGAAGCCGGTCAACAGTGGCAGGAGGAGCAGGATGGAGAGGAAGTAGTGGATTCCCACTTTGCGGGAAAATCCCCCCACCCAATCCGCTTTGCGGATTGGACTCCCCCTCAAGGGGGGAATGATATTGTGGCGGCTTGATCGTAGGGGACGGTCTCCGTGCCGTCCCGCGCGGGGAGAATCAGTTAATGAACGAAAGAGTTGCTTGCTTGCTTGCTTGCTTGCTTGCTTGCTTGCTTGCTTGCTTGCTTGCTTGCTTGCTTGCTTGCTTGCTTGCTTGCTTGCTTGCTTGCTTGCTTTATTGTAACAGCATCTTTCAGGCCGATTGTCAAGGGGGAATTTGGAGTGGGCATGGCTGATTCTCTTTCGATCATGTTTTTTGTTCCTGGTGTTTTGTGACTCGTTGCTGTGTTGTTTCTGTTCGACTCCCCCTCAAGGGGGGAGTGATATTCTACCGCATCCGCTATTGCGGATTTGATTTGTGCGGATTATATAAGGTTTTTGGTGTTTGTGTATAGGGGTAGAGTGCGAGAGGAGAGCGGCCGGTAACCCAGCTGATGGGTGAAGTGAGATTGGGCATATAAAAAACGGGGAGACTTTAGAATGATAAACCGCTTGACTAATACGGCATCCTGTTTTTTAATCCGTCCCTGATTTCAACTCATGGCCAGGTAGCTCAGTCGGTAGAGCAGTGGACTGAAAATCCTCGTGTCGGCAGTTCGATTCTGTCCCTGGCCACCATTTTTTGATTGATGGGTCGCGGATATGGTAATTGCAGTATCCGTGTTATCACCGTTTCAGTTACTCTCCTTACGATGGCGCTGTCTTTTCGGATAGTTCTTCGTACATTTTATAACGGGTTTCTGTCATGCCGACACTGCGGTAGGTTGCCTGGGCGGCGGTATTTTCCCGTTCTACGTACAGGCGATAGCCGCAGACATCCGGGTTCGCTCCGGCCAGTTTCTGCACTTCTTGATACAGGCGGCGGTAGACTCCCTTTCGCCGCCACCGGGGAATCACGTAAACACTCTGTATCCACCAGAAGACACCGTTGCGCCAGTCGCTCCACTCGGTCGTAATCATGAGTAATCCGACTATTTCCTGTTCGTGTTCACCGACCAGATAAAATCCGAGATTGCGGTCCTGAATCATTCGGCATACGCCAGCCAGAGAGACCTCCGGATCCAGTCTTGCGCCTTCGGTCTCGAACGCCATTTCCCGGTTGAATGCGGCGATTAGCCGCGCGTCATCGGGAGTGGCTTCGCGAATGTGGATTTGTTCATTCATGGATTTGTTTATTCATGGGCAAACGGTAATGTTCATAATAATCTTTTTATAATAATCCTGTTCATAATAATCCTTGCAAGTCCGGCGCTAAAGGAGGAAAATTTTTGTCTTCATCCTTATTTCTGCTTGAGGGCTGTGTCTTGAACTATAACGCATTTATCACTTGCGCGGTTACCGGCTCCGGTAATACGGTGGGTAAACATCCTGATATTCCGAAAAGCCCCTCACAAATCGCGAGCGCGGCGATTGACGCCGCCAGGGCCGGGGCGGCAATTGTCCACATTCACGTCAGGGACCCCGAAACCGGGGCGCCATCGAGAAAACCTGAATATTTCGCGGAAGTAGTCGCGCGGATCAGGGACAGTGACACCGATGTCGTCATCAATACCACTGCAGGAATGGGCGGCGACATGGTTTTCGGCAAAGGTGAAAACCCCTTGCCACTGGCACGTGGCACCGATATGGCGGGCCCTCTGGAGCGGCTCGCCCATGTTGAACAATGTCTGCCGGAAATCTGCACGCTGGACTGCGGTACGATGAATTTTGCCGAAAGCGACTATGTCATGACCAATACCCCCGGTATGTTGCGAACCATGGCCAAAAAAGTGCAGGAACTCGGGGTCAGGCCGGAACTGGAGGTGTTTGACACCGGTCATCTGGTACTGGTCAAGGAAATGATACGCCAGGGTCTGATCGATGATCCGGTCATGATTCAATTATGCATGGGTATTCCGTATGGCGCGCCGGATGACCCGACCACCTTGATGTCGATGGTTCACGCCTTGCCCGAAGGAGCCACTTTCTCGGCCTTTTCGATTGGCAGAAACGAACTGCCGTATGTGGCAATGGCGGTACTGGCCGGCGGCAATGTCCGGGTTGGACTGGAGGACAATCTCTATCTGGAAAAGGGCGTGCTGGCTTCCAATGCCCAACTGGTCGAAAGAGCGGTCACCATTCTGGATGCGATGAATGTCAATATTCTGGGCCCGGATGAAGTCAGGAACAACCTCAAACTGCAAAAAAGAGGGTAGTCCTCAATGGTACATGCAAATGGCAGGGTCAAAACGGTCGGACTGATCGGCGGCGGGGTCATCGGCTCCGCCTGGGCGGCCCGCTTGCTGATCAATGGCATTGACGTGAATCTGTATGACCCGGCGCAAGGGGTTGAGAGGCGAATCCATGACGTACTGGACAATGCGTTGCGGGCTTATCGTACCATGACCCTGGCTCCGGTTGATGTCAGGGGGCGGTTGTCATTGGTGGACAGTATCGAGGCGGCCGTGCTGGAAGCCGACTTTGTTCAGGAGAGCGGCCCTGAGAGAATGGAGATCAAAAAGGCGTTGATGCGTGAAATCTGTCGCTTTACGGGCGCCGATGTCATCGTGGCCTCTTCTTCTTCCGGGCTGCTGCCGAGTGAAATGCAGGAAGGCGTGGAGCATCCTGAACGTATGATCGTGGGGCACCCGTTCAATCCGGTCTATCTGATGCCACTGGTTGAAATTGTGGGGGGAGAGCAGACCGGCCAGTGGGCTGTTGAGGCGGCGCGCGCATTTTACTCCGGTATCGGCATGCATCCTCTGGTTGTGCGTAAGGAAGTGCAGGCATTTATCGCCGACCGGCTGATGGAGGCCCTGTGGCGCGAAGCGTTGCATCTGCTGAATGAGGGGGTCGCCACTGTCGATGAGCTCGATCAATCCATTATTTACGGCGCCGGTATCCGCTGGGCATTCATGGGGCCTTTCCAGACTTTTCGCATTGCGGGTGGCGAAGGAGGAATGCGCCATTTCATGTCTCAGTTCGGTCCGGCGTTGAAATGGCCCTGGACGCGGTTTGACGGTCCCGACCTGACCGATGAATTTCTCGACAAAATATCGACACAGTCCGATGAACAGGCCGGGGGGCGCAGTATTGCGGAGATGGAGAGGAAAAGGGATGACTGCATTGTCGCGATACTCCAGGCGTTGAGAGCGAACGATCAGGCCGCGGGCAAGGTACTGACCCGTTATGAAGAATCGCTTGATCAACTCTCGCGCCAGGGCGGGGCCTCGAGGCAAGATCATGAATAGTTCCGGCAGAAGCGTAATTGTGACTGCGGGGGCCAGCGGAATCGGTCGCGCCATTGCCATCTCCTTCCATCACAACGGGGACGCCGTACATATAGTCGATATTGATGCCGAAGCGGTGGCGCGGTTTTCCATGGAGCACCCCGGAATCAAGACCACGGTCGCGGACGTTGCCAGTGAATCCGAGGTCTGCCGGGTCATGGATGCCCACATCGAACAATTCCACGGTATTGATGGGATGGTGAATTGCGCGGGGATTGCCGGTCCCACCGAATTTGCGGAAGATGTTTCGCTCGAACAATGGCAGCGCTGTCTCGCCGTCAATATCGACTCGGTTTTCCTGTTCTGCCGCAAGGTGATTCCCTTCATGAAGGGCGCGCGGGCCGGCAACATCATCAATATATCCTCGACCGCGGGTTGGCACGGCTACCCGTTGCGAACGCCTTACGCCGCGTCGAAGTGGGCGGTCATCGGTCTCACCAAATCGCTCGCGATGGAACTCGGCGGGTCAGGCGTCCGCGCGAATGTGATCTGTCCGGGGAGTATACAGGGCGAGCGGATGGAGCGTGTGATCTCGGCTGAAGCCAGGCTCAAGGGAATCAGTGAGCAGACTGTCCGGGACTGGTATAGCCGGGGTAATTCGATGAGGACGTTCATTGATGCTCAGGATATTGCGGATATGGCGATGTTTCTGTGTTCGGACAAGGCGCGGATGGTAACCGGCCAGATACTGAATGTGGATGGTCATCTCGAAACCTTCGGAGGACTGGATGACTGAACACCGCCGGGCAGACAACGGGCAGACAACCGGAGAATACGGTCATGAACTTTGACTACAGCGAAGAGCAACGGATGCTGATTGAAAGCGCCAGACGTTTTGTCGAACAGGAGTTGTATCCGTTTGAACAGGAGGTCGAACAATCCGGCGATGTTCGGCCGGAGCTTCGTCAACAGATTATTGAGCGTTCGGTTGAGGCGGGACTGTACGCCGCGGCGATGCCGGAGGAGATTGGAGGAGGAGGGCTTGATCCGTTGTCCATGTGCATGCTGGACCGGGAACTCGGCAGGGCCAGTTACGCATTGCAGTATACCGTTGGTCGGCCCAGCAATATCCTGCAAGCCTGCACCGGCGATCAGCGGCAACAATACCTGTATCCCTGTATACGCGGAGAGAAAACCGATTGTCTGGCAATGACCGAACCGGGCGCCGGCTCCGATGTCCGCTCAATGTCCTGCAAGGCGGTTCGGTCCGGTGATGATTTTGTCATCAACGGCGTCAAGCATTTCATCAGCCATGCGGATGTGTCTGATTTCGTGATCCTGTTCGCGGCCACCGGGGTGGATGATACGCCGCGAGGGCCGAGAAAAAGAATTACTTCATTTCTGATTGATACCGGGACCCCTGGCTACACCATACGGCCGGGCTACCAGAGCGTGTCCAATCGTGGATACCATAACTGCGTTCTCGAATTTGACCAGTGCCGTGTTCCGGTCAGCCAGATACTTGGCGAGGTGGATCAGGGATTTGAAGTCGCGAATGACTGGTTGGGCAATACCCGGCTGCAAGTCGCCGCGATCTGTCTGGGGCGTTGTGACCGCGCTTATGAGCTGGCCTGTGAACATGCCGCCAGCCGCACCCAATTCAACCAGACCATCGGCAAATTTCAGGGGGTCAGCTTCAAGCTGGCGGACATGGCCTTGAAGCGGAGGGCGGCTGAACTGATTACTTACCAGGCCGGAGCGCGAGCCTGCAAGAATGAAATGACCGATATGGATGCCGCCCTGGCCAAGCTGTCAGCGAGCGAGGCGCTGGCGTTTATCGCCGACGAGGCGTTACAGATATTCGGTGGCATGGGACTGATGTCGGAGCTGCCGCTGGAGAGAATCTGGCGCGATGCCAGGGTGGAGCGTATCTGGGAGGGAACCAGTGAAATCCAGCGCCTGATCATTTCCCGCTCGATACTGCGGCCGCTGGAAGCCGGGTCGTAAGGATTACCGGGAGACAGGCGCGTGCGAGTGGACCGGGAGCGACTAATCCGGTTCCTGAATCCGCGATCCATCGCGGTGGTCGGGGGGCGGGAAGCCGAGCAGGTATTGATTCAATGCCACAAGCTCCGGTTTTCCGGGAAGATCTGGGCGGTCAATCCAAACAGGGATTCGATGGCGGGTATTGCCTGCCTGGCTGGCTGCGATCTGCTGCCCGAGCCGCCCGACGCCGTATTCATCGGGGCGCCGGCTGAATCAGCCATCCGGCTCGTCGATCAATTGAATCACTGTGGAGCTGGCGGGGCGGTTTGCCTCGCTTCCGGGTTCAACGAAGTAGGAGGTGAAGGTGGAATCCGTCAGCGCCGATTACAGGAGGTTGCCGGCGATATGCCGGTATTGGGACCGAATTGCTATGGATATATCAATGCGCTGCTGGGGGCGGCGATGTTCCCGGACCAGCATGGACTTGGACTTGCGGATCAGGGAGTCGCGATCATTTCGTCGAGCGGAAACATCGGCATCAACTTCACATTGCAGCAAAGAGGATTGTCGATTGCCTGGCTGGTTACCGTGGGCAATCAGGCGGTCATCGGTGTTGAGGAAGTGATGGCGGCGGCGCTTGAGAATGAGAAGATCCAGGCGATTGGTTTGCATATTGAGGGGTTGAGAGATTTACCGATGTTTATTGAGCTGGCTGCCCGCGCGCGTGACCGGGGTACGCCGATCATTGTCCTTAAAACAGGCAAATCGGAGCTGGGGGCGCGCATCACTTTCAGTCATACCGCCACC
This sequence comes from Candidatus Poriferihabitaceae bacterium, assembly GCA_965208975.1. GTDB lineage: Bacteria > Pseudomonadota > Gammaproteobacteria > Arenicellales > Poriferihabitantaceae. The sequence goes on from CBDBQH010000001.1 coordinate 163,528, forward strand.
CTGGCCGGAGAACATGGACTCTATACGGCCCTGTTCAATCGTCTCGCTATCGGCATGACCGATAACATGGAGACTTTTCTGGAATCGCTGAAACTGGCGCTTGTGGCGGGGCCGCTGTCCGGTAACCGGATCGCGTCCATGAGCTGTTCCGGCGGAGAGGCGGCGTTGCTGGCGGATTTGTCGGTTGGTCGGAAACTGGTTTTCCCGCGCATTGAAGACGACCACCGGGCGCGGTTGCGCGAGACGTTGAATGACTACGTCGCCATTGATAACCCACTGGATTATCACACTTTTATCTGGGGTGACCGGCAACGCATGAGCGCTACATTCAGGGCTATGATGGCCGGTGACTATGACCTGACCCTGCTGGTACTCGACTTCCCCCTGGTCAACGATTGCGTCACTGATGATTGGCTGGAGGCGGTGCGGGCGTTTATCGAGGCCTGCCGGCAGACGGGACGCAAAGGGGCGATTGTCACCTGTCTGTCCGAAAACCTGAATCCTGAAATCCGCTCATGGCTGAGCGAAAATGGCGTGGCGCCCCTGCATGGCATGGAGCAGGCCCTGGCGGCGATTGAAACGGTCAGTGGAATCGGCGTCGGATGGAGCGGTCATTGGTCATTGCCGAGCGTTCCTGATTGGTCGGTACAGGCGGATTCCGGCCGGGTGCGGAGTCTGGATGAAAACCAGGCCAGGAAATTCCTGAAATCTCACGGTATCGAGACACCGGATTCAGTCGTTGCCAGTACTGTGGATGAGATCAGGGAAGCGGCGAAGAAAATCGGTTACCCACTGGTATTAAAGGCCGTATCGGAGCATATTATCCATAAGTCCGAAGCGGATGCCGTGGTAGTCGGGATCGGGGATGAGGAAACATTGAATGACCAGAGCGCCCGCCTGTTCGGGTTGTCTGATGCCCTGCTGGTAGAACAAATGGTCACCGATTCGGTTGCCGAATTGTTGATTGGAGTCAGCCATGATCGGGTTTTTGGTCATTATCTGGTTATCGGGTTTGGCGGCGTTCTGGTCGAATTGATCCGGGACCGGGAGATATTGCTGTTTCCGGTTGACCGGGCGGCAATTATAGCCGCCCTTCGGCGATTGAAAACCTGGCCGCTGCTAAACGGATTCCGTAACCGGGCGCTGGCTGATGTAGAGGCCGTGGTGGATACCGTAATGGCGGTAGCCGGGCTGGTTGAAAGTTGCCGCGATGAGATTGTTGAACTGGAAATCAACCCGTTAATGGTCAAGGCGCAATGTCATGGCGCCGTTGTGGCCGATGCGCTGATTCGGGTACGAAGTTGAAAATGTCGGTAAGTTAAAATAATGAGGTGAAATGTTATGTCTGATGCGGTAAAAACAACGATTGACGGGGGCGTGCTTGAAGTCACCCTGAACCGGCCCAAGGCCAATGCGATAGACAGCCCGACCAGTCAGGAGCTTGGCCGGGTGTTCGCGGGTTTCCGGGACGACCCTGAATTGAGGGTGGCGATCATTACCGGCGGTGGCGAGAAGTTTTTTTGCGCCGGATGGGATTTGAAAGCCGCCGCCGGAGGGGAAGGCGTGACCAGCGATTTCGGGGTCGGTGGATTCGGCGGCTTGCAGGAATTACCGGATATGAACAAGCCGGTGATTGCGGCGGTCAACGGTATAGCCTGTGGCGGCGGCTTTGAGTGGATGATTTCCGCAGACATTATTATCGCGGTGCACCATGCGACCTTCGCCCTGCCGGAAATCAATGCCGGTACGCTGGCGGATGCGGCGACCCTGAAGTTACCCCGGCGTATCCCGTATCACATCGCCATGGAATTGCTGTTGACCGGGCGCTGGATGGATGCCGAGGAAGCCCACAGGTGGGGGCTGGTCAATGAAATCACAAGCGCCGCCAATCTGCTGGCGCGGGCCAGGGAAATTGCCCAACTACTGGCCACAGGCCCGCCGCTGGTTTTCGCCGCGATCAAGGAGACCGCGCGGGCTACCGAAAACATGGACTTCCAGGAATCTATCGACTTGCTGAACACCGAGGGACTGGCCACGGTCAGGAAACTCTACAACAGTGAGGATCAGCGCGAAGGGGCGCTGGCTTTTTCCGAGAAACGAGCGCCGGTCTGGCAAGGGCGTTAGGGGCGCTTCAGGGGATAACGAGTAACTTCAGGGGATAACGACATGAGAATTTCACAGGGTAACGTTGCGGCGAGACAACACGGGGCGATGGAATATAGCACCCCCCCGGTCCACCTCGATACCGTCAGACGCTACCGCCTGGAGCGTATACAACAGCAACTGCGAAGACTGGATTACGCGGGAATTCTGTTATTTGACCAGATCAATTGCCGCTATGCCTGCGACGCCACCAATATGCAGATATGGTGCTCACATTATGAGACCCGTTGCGTGTTTATTGCCACCGATGGCCCGCTGATTCTGTTTGATTATGGTGAATATCCCCATCTGGCGGAAGGCATTTCTACGATTGACGAATATCGGGTGAACGCTTCCTTTCATTACTTTACCGCAGGAGAACGGGTGGGTGAAAAGGCTTCGATCTTTGCGGATACGATCGCCGACCTGATCAGAACCCACGGCGGCGGCAATACCCGGCTGGCGATAGATCGGCTCTCCCATATCGGATGCGAGCCCTTGTTGCGGCATGGTATTTCCATCCATGATGGCCTGGAGGTCATGGAACTGGCCCGGGTGATCAAATCGAAGGAAGAAATTGTCCTGATGCAATGCGCCATTGATGTCTGCGAGGCCGGTGTCGGCAGGATGCGCGAGGCGCTTGAGCCGGGTATCACAGAAAATGCGTTATGGGCAAAACTTCATGAGACCAATATCGCTTGCGGGGGAGAATGGATTGAAACCCGATTATTGTCTTCCGGGCCGAGAACCTTCCCCTGGTTTCGGGAATCCTCGATGCGGGTGATCGAACAGGGTGATCTGGTCAGTTTTGATACGGATTTGATCGGGCCTTACGGATATTGCTCCGATATGTCCCGAAGCTGGGTGTGTGGAGATCAGCCGAGTGATGAGCAACGCCGGATTTATGCTTATGCGTGGCAGCAGATTCAGCATAACGTGGCGATGCTGAAACCGGGCATGACCTTCCATGAAGCCTCTCTTGCGGCCTGGAAGATTCCGGCAGAATTTTCAAACAACAAATACAGCTCCCTGATACATGGAGTGGGGTTGGCGGACGAGTATCCGAGCATCAAGCATATCGACAAGCTGGCGATGGCGGGTTACCGCGGCGTTATTGAGGAAAACATGACCCTGTGCATCGAATCCTACATTGGTTCCGAGCGGGGCGGTGAAGGAGTCAAGCTGGAAGAACAGGTATTGATTACCGAGCGCGGGGCCGAAGTTTTGACCCGCTATCCGATGGAGCTGGATTGGCTGTAAATGGGTGGGCTGTAAATGGATTGTCCGGATTGAACTGTCCCGTAAAATGATAGAAACAAGGCAGGTTGATCCGGGTGACGCCGACGTGTCGGAACTGATCCGGGAACTGGATGAATACCAGTTGTCGATCTATCCGGCAGAATCCAACCATCTTGATCCGGTCGAGGAACTGCGCCGGGAGTATGTGTTCTTCATCGGCGCCTTTCAGGGGCAGAAACTGGTCGGGATCGGGGCGGTCAAGCGGTTCACTGATGATCGTGAAGAAATAAAATACGGCGAAATAAAACGGGTATTCGTCAGGAAATCACACCGGGGCAAAGGCATATCCAGGCTGATCATGGAGTGTCTGGAAAAACATCTGGTCGATCAGGGTATTCAGGTCGCCCGGCTTGAAACCGGCATATATCAACCCGAGGCGTTGGCGCTGTACCAGAGGTCAGGATATCGCAAGCGATCCTCATTTGGTGATTACCCGAAACATGATCCGTTATCTGTTTTCATGGAGAAACAGTTGGGTTGAGGAACCGTTTATTCTGTAATATCAACCAATTTCGTTCGTATATTTGCCCATAAAATGAATTTTATTGATCGATAAATGGCCTTTTACTTTGTTATATTTGCAATACTACTGCTTAAATTAAACATTTTGAAAATCATAAAGCTATAAGAAATTTGTTTCCCAGCCCAACAATGAGAAGATATACTGATTGAGGAAAATTGTCAGACGCCGGTTTTGTTTCAAGTTCTATAGTACCAGCAGATTATTTCATACGTCTTCAATTCATTCCGGCAATCGTGCGATCAGCCGAGAGCGAATGTTCTCCATCGCATCCCGGGAGTTCCAGGAGAAGCCTGTGGTTAGAAGGGGGCCGGCGGATGAATGTGAAGTTTATAGAGCGCCGTACCACCCCGAAACGCCAGAGCGTTTGCGAGAACGGGGTGGGTGAAAATTGCAATGAGCGCCCGGCTGATGACGAGGTCCTGCTCTACCTGGAAATCTTGCACCCAGGGCGCATGAGCCCGCCACTCCGTGATGTAATCGCGCGGGATCATAAATCCGGGTTGATATCGGCATTGACGAGAATCTTCCAGTCCATGTCGCGTGGCACGGCTTTGCAGATTTTCTCCGGGACAAGCGGAACCGCTTGCCGGGCTTTATGCTTGATATATGCTTTAAGGGGGGTGACCTGTTCGTAGACAGAGATATGCTCGAACAGGTATCCAAGCCGTTGCGCCCATGTGACAGGCGCCGTCTGTGCCGCTGCCACCAGTTTCTGCGGATCAATCTTCTCTGCAAGCTCGAAAAGTACAGTAGCCACTTGATCAATCCCTCCTGCACGATGGCAATAACCTGCAAGATCGACGGCCGTCGCTTCCGGGGTGGAGACGCGGACCGTGCCTCGGGGCGTGTTGAAGTTCTGCACGGGAACCTGTCGAAGGCGCCTGCGGACGATGAACATTGTACGTACCTGGCCACAGCGGATGGGTCGGCGCGCCTTTTCGAGCAGTGCCTGAAATTCCTGCGGTCGATGGTGGGCGGCGCCGTGGTACTGTGCGGCTGACAGTAGTCCGACATAGTACGGTTGTCGAAGTCGTTGCATCAACGCCGGGATGAACTGGTCTGCTGGCAGACATCCCAGAGAGCGGTACTCCGGCGGAAGGATCACATGGAAACCCCGCGCGGGCTGCGCGATTCTGTTTTGCCGGGCCAGCCGGTTCAGGGCAAGTCTGGTCGCTTCAGCAGACACGCCAAGCGCTGCACGAGCGTCACTCGACAGAAAGTGATAGCGCCCGGAGGCGGCAAGGTCGTTGATGTAGTCTCTGGCGCGTAGCTGACGAAAATCCGATTCCATTCGCATAAAGTATCATTTTTCAATGTTTTATGCAAAGGAATCTGGATCCGGGTTGCCTCTTGATTCCTAATTAACGGGTTGAGGATTGGTATATAATGTCTGGATGTCCAAAATTAAAACAACACTGTCAGGGGCAGAAGAACTTGAACTTCTGTTCAATTCCGGGGAGGGTGTGAAGCCCCCGTGGTTTTCCGGGCGGGAAAAAGAGAAGGACTATTACAATAAAGCCATCCGCAGGCTGGTTACAGATAAACCGCCTGGCGCCAGCATTATCGTCTTTGGTCCGCGTGGAAATGGCAAAACATCCCTGCTTCGTCATTTGGAGTCGAAAACCAGGAAAGAATATGGTCAGAGCATAGACCTGTTATGGACAACTCCGGCGGATATTTCAAACAGAAGCCAGTTAATGAGCCTGCTTGTTTCGGGTGTTACTGATAAGGGAATAAAAGCCATGGTGAATGCCATCAGCAAACTGGTCAGGATAAGAGTGGAGCATGACGCAGGTTTTATTGAAGCGGGTATTCCGGGCATCAAGGACAGAATATATACAAATGAAACCGAGATATTGAGGGAACGATGCAGGCTGAAACCCTTTGTGTTGATGATTGATGAAGCGCATGAACTGGACCCGGAAGTCGCTAAAGGGTTGCTGAACGCCAGTCAGAATGTTCGTGGCGAAGGCGGCAAATTTTTGCTTGTTTTGGCGGGAACGCCAAATATCAAGATGACATTCAGTAAGGCCAGCGCAACTTTCTGGGATAAATGCGCCTGTTTTTCGTTGGGGAGGTTATCGAACCGGTTTGCTGTTGAAGCGCTTGGCAAACCATTACTCGACCAGAAGATCAGTTTTGCTCCGAGCGTAGCGAAAGAAGTGGCGGTGGTACGCGCACAAGGCTATCCGGTATTTATTCAACAGTGGGGCGAAGCTCTTTCCCGCAATCTGGTCGACACAGGGAGCAAGACAATTACTATGGATACGGTGGCGGCAGTGGAAAAGGATGTGGCCATGCAAAGAAATATGATCTATGAATCACGAAAAACGGAAATAAAGGAGGCCGGATTATTACCCGTTGCAGAAGTTCTGGCTGGCGCTTTTTTGCAACAGGAACAAATTCAGGTGATTTCAGCCGAAAAAATAATCGAAGGGTTTTTGTTGGAAAATCCATTGCCTGAAACTGTAAATGACCCGACCCGGTATGCTCTTGAAACCTTTAATCATACTGGCTTTATCTGGCAGACAATTGGTGGAGAGGATAACGACATAGATTATTATGAACCGGGTATCCCCAGTTTAATGTCGAATCTATTAAAAAACAAAGTCGAAGAAACCTGAGAACATTACGGATTTCTCACAGTAACCCGCGCCCGCAGGTGATGTCACGTTATAATCCGGTTGTATCGGCAAGTGGAATTTTCAGTTATGACACAGACTACAGACTACTCTTTTATTTCAGTGGGAGAATTCCATGAACCCGATTGACTCCATATCCTCCATCCTGTTCGGTGTGTCTTTTGTATCCATCATTGTTATATTGCTGGCAATTCTGATTGTTTACAAGGGAATCGTTATTGTTCATCAGGGTTATGAATACACCATCGAAAGATTGGGGCGGTATACCCGATCATTGAGGCCGGGCTTCAGTATCATTATCCCTTTTGTTGATCGAATAGGGGCCAGGGTCAATATGATGGAACGGGTGTTGGAGGTTCCTTCCCAAGATGTCATTACCCGTGATAACGCCGTCGTGAGAGTCGATGGTGTCGTGTTTTTTCAGGCGCTGGATGCGGCAAAAGCCAGTTACGAAGTGAATCAACTGGAGAATGCGGTTTTAAATTTGACCATGACCAACATCCGAACGGTGCTCGGTTCGATGGACCTGGACGAATCATTGTCCAAGCGCGATGAAATCAACGCCTCGTTGTTGACCGTGGTTGACTCAGCGACATCACCCTGGGGAATCAAGGTCACCCGGATCGAGATAAAAGATATTTCACCTCCCGCAGACCTGGTGGAATCAATGGCGCGCCAGATGAAGGCGGAAAGGAACAAGCGGGCATCCATTCTTGAGGCCGAAGGCATGAGACAGGCTGATATATTGAAAGCGGAAGGGGAGAAACGCGCCATGATTCTGGATGCTGAGGGCGAAAAGGAAGCGGCTTTCAGACAGGCAGAAGCGCGCGAGCGACTGGCGCAAGCGGAAGGTGAGGCGACCCGGATGGTATCCGAAGCGATTGCCGCAGGAGATATGCAGGCGGTGAACTATTTCGTTGCGACCAAGTATGTTGAAGCAATCAGGGAACTGGGCAAATCGAATAATCAGAAAATTCTGTTCCTGCCGATGGAACTCAGTAGTATTATCGGGTCAATTGGTGGAATAGGCGAACTGGTTAAAGAAACTTTTGACAACAGCAGGAAGAACACGGATTCAAATGGTTAAATATGTTTGATCTGCCTGGAATGACTCACTGGGGGTGGTTCGCCGTGGGTCTGGTTTTGCTGGCGTTTGAACTGATTGCCCCGCTCACTTTCTTTTTATGGCTGGGCATTTCCGCCCTGGTGACCGGGTTGGCAGCGCTGGTTTTCTCCGGCATGTCATGGGAGGTGCAGTTCCTGGTTTTTTCCATCCTGTCGGTGACCAGTATCGTGATTTCCAGGCGGTATCTGGTGAAACGGCAAACAGTTTCGGATGTGCCCAATTTGAATCGCAGGGCGCAACAGTATGTCGGCAGGGTGTTTACCTTGAGTGAGGGTATTTCGCAAGGCGTAGGAAAGATCAAAGTCGACGATACCTATTGGAATGTAACCGGAGCGCCGTTGAAAAAAGGTACAGAGGTAAAGGTGGTCAGCGCTGATGGGGCGGTGTTCGCAGTCGAGGCGGTCGAAGCCCCCGCTCCACACGGACCTGGAGAGTGAGGGATTCGAAGTGAATCAGGGTAGTATCATTTATGGTACAATTTTGATGACAGTTGCCGGAAACCTTTTATGGTGACGGTGATACTCAACCATTCACATCATAGAGAAAGCCATGCAACCGATTCAGGAAAATATACTTGCGGCAGAATTACCGGAAAGCTTGCGACATAAAGCGCAGGTACGGGCGGATGAATGGGTGTCGATCACCCTGCGGCCGATTCAAGAGAAAACCTATTCGCTTTCAAACCTGCTTGAAGTCAGAGGTGGGGATTTCAAGGATGTGGACGAAATTGATGCATACATTCGATCAGAGAGGGATTCATGGGATCAGTAAGTGGTCTTCAGTTGAGCCATACATCGAAATACTGACAGTTCTGTTTAAGGTCATTGAAGCTGGAGAGATTGATGCGTTCTTAATGTTGTCGTCCGATTGACTCAGTTATACGCCTCTGCGGCGAATCGAAGAATTTTTTCCGCCTCTCTGAGATTTGCCACCGTTCCGGGACAGTCTATCGAGCCATTGCTGAACGCCCGCCATTCGTCCCAGAGACCCACGGTCATTGTACAGCCCACCCGCATTACCCGAGGTTTCATCACTTTTCCATCGGCTGCATCAAGAATCCGTTTATGCCATTCCCACTTCAATTCCTGCCACCGTTCCTTGGGAGCATGGACCTTAAAGCAAAGCAAATGACGATTATTTGTAATGTCGGCTTCCAGTTGCAGGTAAATCCACAGGTCTGCGTTCCCATTTGGATAGATAAAGTTCCACCAGAATCCCAGGAATCCTCCAGACTGATTTGGAACGTAGGACCAATCGCAATCGCAATCGCGATAAGCGCCAGTGCAGAGTTGCTCTTCAAGATACCGATAGAACCCTTCCCAAGACTCCCATGACCATTCGGATCGTTTGTTCTCCTTCCAATCCTTGAAACTGTTCGTGCGGTTTTCCCAACGCTTGAGATAGTCCCGAAAATCCCAGAGTGCGTGGTGATTGCCTTTGTACTCGCACAATACAGCAAGTAAGTCATTTCGGTTGAAGATCTTGTAGGGTCCATAGAAATCCGGGTTTTGCTCGATTTGACGATCTTTGGAATGGGACTGGTTGCCCGTTTTTAGGTAGATCGGATAAACTTTCTTTTTACTGACATTTCCAAGTTGAGAGTCGCCTTTGATGACATGATCGTAATACCGCCTGAGTTGGTCTCCATGGTCCGACGTGCCAGTCTTGTCTTCGATCAAGAGCACGTGATCGGAGTTCACCTGGGCAAGTACGTCAATGCTCTTTTCCTGTTGGTAAATTTTTGTTTCGATCCCAGCGGGTAGTGACTCTACACCGTGTTTGGAGAGCAATTTCTGAACGAATCTCCTTCCACAGCTGTGAAGATCGCTATCGGTGTCCGCGAAGCGGTTGTCCGCCCAACGTATGAGCCAGCAAATCATCGCATCTTGAGATAACTCTTTTGTTGCATAGTCGAATAGATTGGGTTTTGTGCTTTCTGACATGATCGTGACTTCCTGATAGAGATTGGTAAATAATAACCAGCCTGTGAGTAATCGTATTGTTTGAGGCGATTTGCCTCACGTGCTGGTCTTGTGGTCATTTTACTTGATACTTGAGGATGAATCTTTCGAATCAGGCACCCAGATTGCTGCTTGTTCATCACCATACGGAACACATTTTTCCTCCAGCCAGGTCATGGATACCCATGCACAGATCAATGCATCCAGAGCATCCTCATAACGCTTCAGGCTTGCAAAGCCAGCAACATCACCCGCTTCTGGAATCTCAAGTGAAATGCCATCAATCTTCTGTGCTAACCCGGTAAGAATCTTGTTAAGTGATATAATCAGGTTTGACTTTCTTTTCTGTTGGGTCTCGCCCTCCCAGTAAACACTACTCTTTCCAACTTTGTAGGGGAGGCGATAATCCAGACTCAACAATTCAAGCAAGGCTGGGTGCGGATAGACTTCAATAAGTGATGGCTGGCTTCCGGCGGGTATTCTCGTAGTTGCTAGTTGGAATCCAAGTTGATGACACGTAATTCTGTACTTATCCGCCAGCGGACCCGGACGCCGCTCATTTGGTGAATGTGTAGAACAACCTTTCGCTCCAAACGTCTTGGAAATTGCAGAATCTGCAATCCTTCGGCCTGAGATTTTTTGAAGACTTACTGGCATGTCTACTGCGATGACTTCAACCTTTACCGGTGTAATCAGTTGTTGTGCCGCTTGAACCAATAACTCCAAATCTGGCTCACTTCCCTGAGGCTTCTGACTCCAGTCAACTGCTTTTCCCTCGGCCAACGCCATGAATTGCTGATAGCTTGGCGCCAATCCCATACACATCCAACCCGAGTCCGTTTGGGTCAGTAGCGAAATACCACTGGGCTCACGGGTTGTCCATGCAGCATCAATCCCGAGTACGGCAGTCTTTTTTGTTATCTTTTTCATCGGGTTTGTCGTATCCGGACAGGTATGGTGGCGGATGGTGATGGTGCGGACAGGCACGGTGGCCTGTACCTACGAATGGCCGGGGCGAGTTCGGGCGGGCACGGTGACCCGCCCCTACGCATCGTTAAGAAGCCTGCCACAAATCCAGGGTGTCATGCTTCACGGTATCTTCGCCGCATGAGAACTCCAAGACGTGACGCGACCTGAGAATGAACACCCTGTCAAAAGGATTCTTCCAGTCGCAGTTGAACAGTTGTCCGCCAAGATCTGTTATGGCATCAGGATAGGAAGCCAGATCAGCCAGTGGGGTCCAGTTGTCATAGATAAGCAACCAGTTTCTATCGTATTTTTCGAATCCCGGTTTGGTGAATTTTTCGACCTTTTTCCTCACAAAATACAGCATAACCTTAACCCAATTACGCTCAATTTTGTTACCCATAAGAGGATAGCACTGGCGTGGGTCCTGGTTTTTCGCGATATTCTCAATTCTTTTCTGAGAAAACTTCTCCTCACCAGCCGGATACAGAGGAGCCGGGTACAGAGGCACCGGGTACAGAGGCACATCTATAAGTTCTTCGATGTCGTTATGCTCTGAATATGCATCCACCCGTGCCTGATTCGAGGAGACTGCTTCGGTTAGTTCTATGCCAGTGCGTTCAGATGGAGAGGACAGGATGAGGTCGGGCCTGTCTCTCGACGTAATGCAAAGCGGATAACCAAGCAGGTCTGTCTTGGAGATGGCTGCGAGAAAATGACAACTCACCCAGGTTTCGCAATCCCCGGTACGCCGACCCTCCGTTCGGAGGGGTACTTGAGGATCAATATCGCGCAGTTTGGTGCGAAGCTCACAGGGTGATTCAGCGTGAATCGGTTGCATTGCTTTCTCTACAGATGTGAATGGCTGAGTACCGGGACCGCGAGATACCGAAATTCTCCGTACTTCTCTCCCGCAACAGTCGAGTAGTCTTTCCAGTGCATCTCGTAAGAACCCTTAATGTGTATCAGGTCTTCCCGGCCCTTTTTGGTGCCTGGGCTGGCACGGTCAGCCCATTTGCATTTTCCACTCAGTTTATGATCCTTGTGAAGACGAAAATCAGCATCATACGTTAATTCCCATCGTGAAGTAGGCGCTTCCCAGTATGCTGAGTCATTTGTCAACAGGACAGCAAATCTTGCTCGTGTTGGTTTTTCTTTATTTGCCAAGTTTTCAAGCCGTTGTATGTCAGCAAGAAAATCGTACCGCCTGATATCCCGTGCGGATTGGTTTTTGAGATCGAAAAGCTCATCGTTGCGATTCCATTTCAATTTTTGGGTGAAGTATTTCAACTCAATAGCGATTCGCTCAGTTGACAACCAGATGTCCAGGTATATTGTCTTGCCGTCACACCGAAACGGATACTCCAGACGAATCTGGCTTTCCGGTATTGTGTCGTGTATCAGCCAGGCAAGGGCGTGTTGAAAGTCTGCCTCAGAGTGGAAGATTGGGCGAGACTCGGACAACTTCCGCATAAGGCCATGGATGTCCAACGTCATGCCAGTGCTTCCAGACGCTTCAGAGATAGATTTGAACCGTGGATGCGTTCTCAATTCTTGTTGAATCCCCGTTTCCCGTGAGACAACAGAACTTTTTTCCAATACGTCTCCCGTGCTGCAATCGCTTGGTCAGGAGTTGTCGCGAGCAGTGTTTCTACCAACGCGAGTCGAAAGTGCTGACGACAGTAGTCTAGTCCACTGTCGCCAATCACTTCGCGTAATTCAACGTTGCCGCCATCTCCGGTATGCACGTAGTCTGACCAACGCGACCATACCCCTCCCTCGCCGTAGGCGGCCCCGACGTACAATCGGTCTGTCTGTGTATCCGCGACCACGTAGATGCCGCTCACATGTTGCAGCGCATTCATCCATTCGGGTCTTTCGTTCATCACAATCGTTTCAAGTTCGCCGAACGACACATTGATGCTCGAAAGCCCCGGGAATGGAGTTCCTGAGTATGGTTCCCGTAGGACCTCCAAGATTTCAAATTCGTCGTACTGTTCTTCCAATTTTGTTCTTGCGGTCCGATTCCGATATGATGTCCGTAGTTTCAGACGACCCTGGAAATCGGCGAGTTCGTCCGTCAACTCGACCCGGTAAGCGTTTTGTTGTCGCTCGACCACACGGAAGACACCCCCGAACAGCCACACGTCCGTTTCGTGATAGAACTTCATGAGCGCGAAGATGTACGGTCGGTTGAACTCGTTTCGCTTGGGCCGGTATTCCTGCCACCCGCGCCACTCATCCGTGCTACGAGCCCACACTTCCAGCGGTTCTACGATCGTATTGTGGCGGGCGAAATGGACCTTGTAGTCTTCTGGGTTTTCTATCTCCCAGATTTTGTGCAGGCTTATGGGCATCAACGAAGTTCTCGAAATGTGAAATTAGTGGCGGAGGTGAGGGATTCGAACCCCCGGACCTGTTACAGTCAACAGTTTTCGAGACCGCCGCATTTGACCGCTCTGCCAACTCTTCGGTTCAGACCGCGCTCAAGGCGGATTATATATGACCCGAACCGGGCAAGCTACCAAGGCAATGGACACCAAGGCAATGGACACCAACCGGCAATGGATTCGATATGGTTTTGTTGGTAAATTTGTCTGATGATCGTGCAGCGCCATGGTGTGTTCTCCTTCTTCGGCGACAGGCACGGTGGCCTGATGTGTACTGACCTCAAAAAGATTGCTTTCCAGGAGGGCAAAAGTTTAGTAGTATAAATTAGTATAAATCTTACTTTTTGGAGGTTTCTTATGCCAATGGTAAAAAAAAGCATCACCGTGACCGACCAGCAGGAGAGTTGGATTCAGGCGCAAATGGCGACAGGTCAATACGCCACGGACAGCGAACTCATTCGCGAAGCGTTGCGTGAGAAAGAAATGCGGACAGCGGAGAATGAATATATCCGCACCAAATTGATTGCCGCCGCACAGTCCGTAGAACAACATGGATGGGTCGAAAAAACGCCTGAGGAAATGCTCGACGGCTTCAAAGCGAAAGCTCGTCGTGATGGCAAATTATAGAATTTCACCTGACGCCGAAGCCGATCTGGAGCGCATTTGGCTCTATGGCCTTGAGCGCTGGGGTTTGGAAGCGGCAGACGCATATTATGCCGCGTTTTTTGATCGTTTTGAGCAGCTTGCAGAGCAGCCGTTTTTGTATCCGACTTCTGAAATCCGCGAAGGATACAGGCGTAGCGTGTGCGGTACAGATAGCGTGTATTACCGCATTGATGGCAAAACCGTTGAAATCATGGCGATCATTGGTCAGCAAGATTTTACATGATCGAATAGTTGGGTAGTACCGGACAGGAGGATGAAGGCGGACAGGCACGGAATCCATCCCCAGAACTCTTATCAGGGGATTGAGGCATACTTGTGCCAACATTACTTGCGCCAGATTCCGAAGCGGTGTAAAGCTCGTCTCGATAGTGGTCCGTCAGAGGTTGCTCAGCAACTCGAATTCTTCAAGCCCCCAACCAGATCAGCCAACGGCGCCACCTTGCAATCGCTGCGAATTTGCTCAGGGAAAAGAGAATGGCTGTGTTGTTCATGTATTTGATAATCGGGAAATCACTGCCTTTCAGGTATACACATGTGTATACTTGACTCCATTAGAAATATCTGGAATCGATTATGCAAATCACAGCAAAAATCACAAAATGGGGCAACAGTCTTGGTTTAAGAATCAATCAGGATATAGCAGATGGATTGAAATTGAGACCAGGCAGTCAGGTTTCACTGAATCTGGATGCACGAAAGGATTTATTGATAATCCAGCCGATCAAAACAGACAGCCCATGGCCATTCAAGGAAGCCGACCTGATCAAGGGCATGATGCCGGACAACTCCCATTCTGATTTACTGGCTGATCCAATCGGCAATGAGATAGGCAAGTGACCTGGATTCCCGATCGCAACGATATTGTCTGGCTTGATTTTGAACCATCCAAAGGCAAGGAGATTGGCAAATACAGACCGGCGCTGGTGTTATCAAGCAAGGAGTATAGTAAATCGTCCAGATTAATGATCTGCTGCCCGATCAGCGCCAGCATCCGCAACAGGCCGACCGAAGTGGCAATTACCAATCTGGAGCAACCCTCTGTCGCTGCGTGCAATTTGATACAGACACTGGATTACAGGAACCGAAAGGTCAAGTTGATCACCAAAGCGGAAAAAGGAGTGATGGAGCAGGTATTGGACAGATTGCTCCCCCTGATAGCGGGTGACCAGTACTTGTCAGGATTTCGTTCTTGAAAAATGGTGGGGCGTACATGACAAAATCACTCATTACACTTGGCGCCAACATTGGTGCCCCCCAAATCCGCGATAGAGGTTTTATAAAGAGAAGAGATGCCTTGTTGTATACTGTTATTTGACAAAAACAACAGGCGCCCGCTGGGTGAACAACAAGGCCGATGAAGAGTATACCCTATAAAGTATCCCGGACAGACGACAAGTTGACTTCACGCAGTGGATTATTGCTGGTGACGGAGAGTATGGATCGGTTGGGTTTATCGGAATGGGTAGAGCGGTATTTTCCGTCTGTGGGGAGTAATCGTGGTTATGGGGCGTGGGTGTATGTCCGCACTTTTCTTTTTTACAGGAGCGGGGTATGGCTTATGCGGTACGCGCCCGGCCTGTCTCATCCCCGATTCACCCGGTCACTTCGGATGATCAAGGCTTGCTGTGCCTGGAGCCGTGGGAAATGACCCATCTCCCGCCGCGGACGCTCCGGTCAGACCGGGATTTCCCGAAAATCCCTCGCGAACTGCGCTCATTCACCATAAAACCCCGGCTCAATCAGAATATCCGCACCAGAACACTCAATAGAACGCATCAAACCTCAATACTGAATCTCTATCGCGGAATTTGGGTGGCGGAGAGTGAGGGATTCGAACCCCCGGACCTGTTACAGTCAACGGTTTTCAAGACCGCCGCATTCGACCGCTCTGCCAACTCTCCGATTCAGACCGCGCTCAAGGCGGATTATATATGACCCGAACCGGGCAAGCTACCAACCGGCAATGGATTCGATATGGTTTTGTTGGTAAATTTGTCTGATGACCTCGCCGCCTTTTCTGCAAAGCCCGTTGTTGAAGCGCCAGCCGGCAATCCGTCATGGCTTTTTTACTCGCCAGGGCGGGGTGTCACAGGGGGAATTCGATTCCCTGAATTGCGGACAGTATTCGGGCGATCTTCCGCATCATGTACTGGAAAACCGCGCCAGGGTGGCTGCCGCATTGCACTGTGATTGTGTGGTCAGTCTCCGGCAGGTTCATGGTACTGTGGTTCATGAGATTGACCGAAAATCGCACACAGGCGCTATCCTGCAAGGGGACGGGATGGTTACCCGCGACAAGGGGGTGGCGCTCGGAATACTGGGGGCGGATTGCGCTCCGGTATTGTTCGCCGACCCGGAAAACCGGGTTGTGGGGGCGGCCCATGCGGGATGGAAGGGGGCGCTCATCGGGATTACCGATCAGGTCATTGAGGTCATGAGCGGACTCGGCGCCGAAACCGGAAACATCCGCGCCGTGATCGGCCCCGCCATTCAACCACTGTCCTACGAGGTCGGTATCGAAGTCGAAGAACAGGCGCTGAGCCAGTCAGACATTGAATGCGGGGATTGTTTCCGCCCGGCAGAAGCCGATCACAAACGAATGTTCGACCTGCCTCTGTACATCGAAAAAAGACTGAAAAAGGCAGGGATTGCAGAAATCCATCGGATGTTTGAGGATACTTTCAGCAATGAGCGGCAGTTTTTCAGCTACCGCCGGGCATGCCATCAAGGGGAAAAACGTTATGGTCGCCAGGTGGGGGCCATTTGCCTGCAGAAATGATCAGGAATCCAGTTCTTCCCAGCGTTGCCAGCACTGTTCCAGTTGATTGCCGACCGACTTGATTTCCTCCAGGGTGGTGTTGATGTCGTTACGGGGACGATTATAAAAATCCGGTTCCGAGATGGTGTGGGTCAGGCTGTTCTGGCGGTTTTCCAGGCGCTCGATTTTCTCGGTCAGCGCGGACAGTTCCCGTTGCTCGTTGAATCCGGGTTTTTTCTTTTTCCCTGTGGTTCTCCGGTTCGGCTGCCGGGGCGCGGACTTTGAGGTCTCTTCGGGTATTTCCAGGGGCCGGCTGTTACTCGCGTGTTTCATCCAGTCGGAATAGCCGCCCACATTGTCGCTGATTCGGCCCATCCCTTCAAAGGACAGGGCGCTGGTCACCACATTGTCGAGAAACCTGCGGTCATGCGAGACCATCAACAGCGTACCATCGAATTGGAGAAGCTGTTCTTCCAGCAGTTCGAGGGTTTCAATATCCAGGTCGTTGGTGGGTTCATCCAGGACCAGCAAATTGACTGGCTTGCTGAACAACATGGCAAGAAGCGCTCTGGCGCATTCTCCCCCGGATAACGATTGGATCGGCGAACGGGCGCGGGCTGGCGAGAACAGAAAATCCGCAAGATATCTGATCACATGCCTGTTCTTGCCATTTATGCTGATTTGCTCCCGACCCTGACCGATCATGTCGACAACCGTTTGTTCGGGGTCCAGTTGTGTGCGTGATTGATCGAAGCAGGCGACCTTCAGGTGAGTGCCGTGCCGGACCGAGCCAGCCCGGGGTTCTATTTCCTTTAGCAGGAGTTTCAGCAGGGTTGTTTTGCCGATGCCGTTCGGGCCGATCAACCCAATCCGGTCACCGCGCAGAATGCGGATGGAAAAATCCCGGATGATGACCTGCTGATTGATTTCGAAACCGATATTCTCCGCTTCGATGATGACTTTTCCACTCGTCGGGCCCTTGTTTATTTCCAATCGCGCATTCGATATTCGGCTTCTTCTGTGCGCCTGTTCTTCACGTAATTTTTGCAGCGCTCTGACCCGCCCTTCATTACGTGTTCGCCTGGCCTGGATGCCCTGTCTGATCCAGGCTTCTTCCTTTGCCAGCTTTTTGTCAAAGGCCGCGTTTTGCCTGTCTTCCTGTGCCAGGGCCGCCGCTTTGCGGGACAGGTAATCCGCATAGCTGCCGGGCCAGTTGACCAGTTTGCCGCGATCCAGTTCGAGAATATCAGTGCAGACGTTTTGCAAAAATTCACGGTCATGGGTGACAAACAACAGAGCGCCCCTGAATTTGAGGAGTTGACGCTCCAGCCAGATAATGGCGTCGGTATCAAGATGGTTGGTCGGTTCATCCAGCAACAGAATATCGGGATTGCAGACCAGCGCCCGGGCCAGGGCGACCCGGCGTTGCCAGCCGCCGGATAATTCGCAGACTTTGTCATCTGCGTTCAGATGCAAGCGGCTGAGTGTCTTGTTAATCCGGGCATGCACATTCCAGCCATCGCTGCTGTCAAGTTTCTGCTGCAGCTCATCCAGTCGCTTCAGTTGCACAGGGTCCATGGCAGCCAGGGCCGAAACCTGATGGTATTCAGCCAGAGCCTGGCCTGCATCGCCGAGTCCTCTGGCAACCCGGTCGAACACGGATTCATGTCCAATCACCCCCGGAGTTTGATCCAGAAGGGCGATTTCCAGGCCGGGTTTTGCTTTGAAATCTCCTTCATCGGCAATGATTTTTCGTTTCAGGATAGCCAGCAGCGTGGATTTCCCTTCGCCGTTTCTACCGATCAGTCCAATCCTCTGTCCCTTGTCCAGAGACAGGTTGGCATTGTCCAGCAGTCTGTGATGACCAAAGGCGATGGATAATCCGGATATAGTGAGCAAAGACATCGGTGATACCGGGGGAGAAAACCTATTTTAACGCGATTTACTCTTGCCCAGACTGTACAATAACGCACTTTTTCAGACGCGCTGCCGGAGTCGGGGACAAAGACAAAGACAATGACAATGAGCAATGAAAATCCTGCCGGAGAAATTGCCAGAAGAAGGACATTTGCAATCATATCGCACCCGGACGCCGGCAAGACGACACTGACCGAACGTCTGTTGCAGTATGGAGGGGCGATCCAGCTGGCCGGTACGGTCAAGGCGCGCAAAAGCAATCGCTATGCGACATCGGACTGGATGGAGCTGGAGAAGCAGAGGGGGATATCGGTGACTTCTTCTGTCATGCAGTTTCCCTATAAGGAATGCGTCGTGAATTTGCTGGATACCCCCGGTCACGCGGATTTTTCTGAAGATACCTATCGCACCCTGACTGCGGTGGATTCGGCGTTGATGGTCATTGACATAGCCAAGGGGGTGGAGGAGCGGACCGTGAATCTGATGGATGTTTGTCGTCTGCGCGATACGCCAATCATGACGTTCGTCAACAAGATGGACCGGGAGGGGCTTGATCCGGTTGATGTGATGGATGAGGTGGAGCGGGTCCTGAAAATAAAATGCGCCCCGATGACCTGGCCGATCGGTTCCGGCAAACTGTTTGTCGGGGTTTATCGTTTGTATGATGACGTGGTTCATTTGTTCAAGGGGCGCGGGGGACTGGAGCGCGATGAGCTCATCCGCGGGCTGGATCATCCGGTACTGAGTGAAAGAATAGGCAGTCTGGCCGAAACCCTGCTTGAAGAAGTGGAGCTGGTGCGGGGGGCCAGTCACGAATTCGATCAGTCGGCTTATCGTCGCGGGGAACTCACTCCGGTGTTTTTCGGTTCTGCGCTGAACCGTCTGGGCACCGATGAACTGATGGATAATTTTGTAAGGTACGCGCCATCTCCGCAGCCACGGGAGACCGAAACCCGAATGGTGCGGGCCGGGGAGGAGAAATTCAGCGGGTTTGTTTTCAAGATACAGGCCAACATGGACCCGGCGCACCATGACCGGGTCGCTTTTTTGCGGATCACTTCCGGCGAATTTCACAAAGGCATGAAAATTCGCCATGTGCGGGCGCAAAGGACTTTGACGGTGCAAAATGCCCATACCTTCATGGCGGCCAGACGCGGACAGACAGAAGACGCTTTTGCTGGAGATATACTCGGGCTGCACAATCACGGCAGTATCCGCATTGGCGATACCTTTACCGAGGGGGAATCCCTTAAATTTACCGGCATTCCGAGTTTCGCGCCGGAATTGTTCAGGAGAGTCCGTCTGCAGGATCCATTGCGCGCCAAGGCGTTGCAAAAAGGGCTGATTCAACTCAGCGAAGAAGGCGCTACCCAGGTATTTCAACCATTAACCAGCAATGACCTGATTCTCGGCGCGGTGGGGATTTTGCAGTTTGATGTGGTGGCGCATCGCCTGAAAACAGAATACAGCGTGGATTGCATGTTTGAAGCCGTGCCGGTATCTACTGCCCGTTGGGTCCAGTTCACAAATTCTGCTGATGAGGCCGGGTTCATGCGCCGCAACGAGCAGAATCTGGCGCTGGACGGGCAAAAAACGCTGGTCTATATCGCTCCGAACCGCGCCAATCTGCAACTCGTGAGCCAACGCTGGCCGGATGTCGAGTTTCTCGCCACCCGAGAGGTATGAGAGAGTGATCTCCAACAGAAACACTATTTATTGTAAAAAAGTTGTATAATTGTGGTATGGTTATGTCAAAATGACGGTTGTTGGATGAGAATTGGCAGATATGCGCGTCAAACTTATTGTCGGGGAGGCTTTTGTGAAGGTTCTGGTGGCTTCAGGGCTGGTATTCGGTATCCTGTTGTCCGGCGTCAGTCATGCCGATCATTCCCATTTCAGGCAGGCTCTGGATTTTTCTGATCTGACTCCGGGACAGGAGCTGGGTTGCATGGCATTGACTCTCTACCATGAAGGCCGTGGCGAGAGTATAAAAGGGCAGTTGGCCATCGCGGCGGTCATCACGAATCGGGTCAAGAGCAAGAACTATCCGGATACAATCTGTGAGGTTGTGTGGCAAAGGAAGCAATTCAGCTGGACCCATACCGCTTTGAAATATCATTCTGTCAATGATTTCAAGGCATGGCGACAGTCACTGGCGCTGGCGCAGTCATTTATTGAAGGGGAAACCTTGACAGAGGTTGGAGACGCCACTCATTATCATGCTTCCGGCGTACAGCCCTATTGGATTTCGGAAGGCAGACTCGTGACCCGGGTCGGCAATCATTATTTCTACATTTTGTAATTTCAGCGCCTGACTGTCTGGCCGGATGCGTCAATGAGCGCTGTGATCGCAATCCAGACCAATTCCGGTGACGACATCAACCGGAATCTGACGGCGCTTACGAAACATATTGCCCGTGCCTGTTATCCAGATGGCAGGCAGTCGGATGATGCGGCAATCCCGGTGGTTGTATTGCCGGAGTGCTTCGGTCTGATGCCGTCCGGCGTTACCCGATTGCTGCAATGTGCCGAGACGGATGGCGAAGGGAAAATACAGGATTTTCTGTCCCGAACCGCGCGCGAGAATAATGTCTGGATTCTGGGAGGAAGCGTACCCCTGCGCTCCATTGATCCTGAAAAGATCACCAACTCGCTGCTGGTCTACGACAATCATGGAGAACGAGTGGCTCGTTATGACAAGATTTTTCTGTTTGATGTGTCTCTGCCTGGTGGCGAACGTTATTGCGAATCCGATTATACTTTGCCGGGGAACCGGCTGGAGGTGGTTGATACGCCCGCGGGCAGAATCGGTTTGTCGATTTGTTATGATCTTCGGTTCCCGGAATTATATCGCCGGCTTGTGCAGGAGGGGGCGGAAATTCTGGTGGTTCCTTCTGCTTTCGCCTA
Source organism: Candidatus Poriferihabitaceae bacterium (assembly GCA_965208975.1). GTDB lineage: Bacteria > Pseudomonadota > Gammaproteobacteria > Arenicellales > Poriferihabitantaceae. Next base: position 184,825 of record CBDBQH010000001.1, read on the forward strand.
TACCACCGGAAAGGATCACTGGATGCCATTATTAAAGGCCAGAGCGATAGAAAACAGTTGTTATGTGGTGGCGCCGGCACAATACGGGCAACACAATAAAAAACGCAAAACCTGGGGGCATACTGTTATAATTGATCCTTGGGGAAACACTGCCGCTGAATTGAAAACAGGTTGGGGCAGTGTCCGCGGCAGGATTGACCCGGAACAATTACGGCTCGTTCGCCAGCAACTGCCCCCGTGCACAAATTATCGTTTCGACTATTGAAAACGGAATCATTTGATGTCTGACCAGATACAAACCGCGATGCAGGTATTGCTCGAACCGACCGGATTGGGTGACCATGCCTTGACCCGCACCATCAATCAAGTGATGGGGCCGAAGATTGACTACGCAGATCTGTATTTTCAGCATTCTCGCCACGAATCCTGGTCACTGGACGAAGGAACCGTCAAGTCGGGGAGTTACAGCATTGACCAGGGGGTTGGCGTGCGGGCGGTCAGCGGCGAGAAAACAGGGTTCGCCTACTCCGATGAGATCATCCTGCCGGCTTTGACCGGCGCCGCGGATACGGCAAAGGCCATTGCCCGCAGCGGTAATAATGACCGTGTGATCAAAATCCAGCCGCACAACCAGCCGGTTGCGCGCTTGTATCCGCCATTCAATCCGCCTGATTCAATGCGCGATGAAGACAAGGTCGCATTGTTAAAGGAAGTCGAGCAAACAGCAAGGGCAATCGACAACCGCATCACACAGGTAATGGTCAGCCTGTCCGGTCTGCATGATGTGGTGATGGTGGTCCGCTCGGACGGTATACTGGCCGCTGATATCCGTCCGCTGGTGCGAATGAATGTGCATGTCATTGTCGAGCATAACGGCAGACTGGAACAGGGCTCCGCTGGCGGCGGCGGACGCTATGACTACGAATTTTTTACCCGGGGCAATCGCGCGCGCGGATATGCGGAGGAGTCGGTTCGTCAGGCGCTGGTTGCGCTGGAATCAAGGGAAGCCCCGGCAGGAGAAATGGTGGTTGTGCTCGGCCCGGGCTGGCCGGGGGTATTGCTGCATGAAGCGATTGGTCACGGCCTGGAAGGGGACTTCAACCGTAAGGGTACTTCCGCATTCAGTGGCAGGGTCGGGGAAAAAGTGGCATCCGAACTGTGTACCGTGGTGGATGACAGTACCATCGCCAACCGCCGCGGGTCGTTGTCGATTGATGACGAGGGGACGCCTGGCCAGAATACGGTACTGATCGAGAACGGAATCCTGACCGGCTACATGCAGGATCATCTCAACGCCCGGCTGATGGGTGTGGCGCCGACCGGCAACGGCCGCCGGGAATCCTACGCGCATTTACCGATGCCGAGAATGACCAATACCTATATGCACAACGGCAATCATGACCCCGAAGAGATTATCGCGTCGGTTGACAAGGGTCTGTATGCGGTTAATTTCGGAGGCGGGCAGGTTGATATTACCTCCGGGAAGTTTGTCTTCAGCGCTTCTGAAGCCTATATGATCGAAAAAGGCAGGGTGACCTGGCCGGTCAAGGGGGCTACCCTGATCGGTAATGGCCCCGAAGTGTTGACTCGTGTATCCATGGTCGGCAATGATCTGGCGCTGGATTCGGGAGTAGGGGTTTGTGGCAAAGACGGGCAGAGCGTCCCGGTCGGTGTGGGCCAGCCTACCATGCGTATTGACGGGCTTACTGTGGGCGGGGTGTCGGTCTGATGGCGCGGCCCGTTCAGGCGCCGCCACCGACATGGTTGCCTGAGGTTCAGTCCGAGGTAGAGCAAAGCCTGGTTGATGTCGCGTCTGGCGCTCTGGAACAGGCGAAACAGCAGGGCGCCGAGCGGGCGGAAGTATCCATATCCCGGGAGCAGGGGCGGTCAGTGACTGTGCGGCGCGGAGAAGTCGAAACCGTTGAGCATAATCGGGACAAGGGTATCGGGTTGACCGTCTATTTCGGGCATCGCAGCGGTACCGCCTCGTCCACGGATTTTTCGGATGACGCGCTCCGCTCCTGTGTCCGGTCGGCGTGTAATATCGCCCGCTATACTGAAGAGGACCCGTGCAACGGATTGGCGGATATTGAATGGCTGGCTACCGAATTTCCGGACCTTGACCTGAATCACCCGTGGTCAATCCCGGTGGAGCGGATGATCGAAATTGCGGCAAACTGTGAAACGGCCGCCATGGACAGTGATTGCCGGATCAGCAACACCGAAGGGGCTACTGTATCCAGTCACGGCGGGGTCAGTATGCTGGCTAATTCCCACGGCTTTTTCGGCTTGTCGCGAGGAAGCCGGCATAGCATCGGCTGTTCGATGATTGCCGGGGCGGGCGAAGATATGCAGCGTGATTACTGGTATGACAGCAAGCGTCATGCGGATGATCTGATGGCCTCTGACGCAATCGGACTTGAAGCGGCGAGAAGAACCATTGGCAGACTCGGCGCGCGCAAGGTAAGAACCGGCGAGTATCCGGTGATTTTTGACGCCGCGGTTTCATCTACCCTGATTTCTCATCTGGTCTCCGCCATCCAGGGTTCCAGCCTGTATCGAAAGGCGAGCTTTCTGCTGGATGATATGGGGCAGCGTATCTTCCCGCGTGGACTGGGAATCGTCGAGCAGCCCCATCTTGAAAGAGCAATGGGTAGCGCGGTATTCGACACGGAAGGGGTGGTCACCCGCGCGAACCGGATTGTTTGTGACGGAGTACTCGAAAGCTGGTTGCTGAACAGTTATTCCGCCAGGAAGTTAGGTCTGCAAACCACCGGCAACGCGGGAGGGGTGCATAACCTGACCGTCAGCGTGGAGGCCGGCCAGTCGGGCGCGTCTGATCATCCAGAGCAGATGATTCGGGATATGGGGCGGGGGGTTGTCGTCAGCGAACTCATCGGTTTCGGCGTAAACACGGTAACCGGGGATTATTCACGGGGCGCCTTTGGTTTCTGGGTGGAGAATGGGGAAATCCAGTATCCGGTACAGGAGTTTACTATTGCCGGCAACCTGAAAGAGATGTTCAAATTGATCGTTGCAGTCGGTTCGGACGTTGATCTACGCAAAAACATCCGCGCAGGTTCCATTCTGATCGAAAACCTGACGGTGGCGGGCGCGTAAACGTGGACTCCCGTCTGCACGGGAAAGACAGGGCGTATCCATAACCCAAAACATCCTGCCTGCATCCCAACCATTATCGTAGGGGCGGGTCTTGTGCCCGCCCGCAACATTAGGCCCCTGCGGCTCAGGAATGCGGGTTCTGGCGATTCAACAGCGGTTCCAGTTCGGTTAGCGCTTTTTTATAGACCTTCCTTTTGAATTCTACGATCTGATCCAGAGGTTGCCAGTAATCCACCCATTCCCAGCAATCAAATTCCGGCTTTTCGCAGATATCCAGCCGCACCCGGGATTCCTGGGCGAGCAGTTGAAACAGGAACCACCTTTGTTTCTGTCCACGGAACTGCGTGTACTGTAAATGAGGCCGGGAGCGAATGGTATATGGCACGTCATAGCGCAACCAGGTTCCGGTATTACCCAGCAGCCTGACATCCCTGTCACAAAGACCGAGTTCTTCGTAGAGTTCCCGAAATGCCGCTTGACGCGGTGATTCTTCAGGTTCCACTCCTCCTTGTGGAAATTGCCAGCCGTCGTGACGGGAGCGCCGCGCCCACAACACCTGTTGATTGTGATTACAAACGATGATGCCTACATTCTTTCTGTATCCATCTTTGTCAATCCAGGTGGCCATCTGCAAACTATACCACAAACAGGCGCAATTAAATGGACATGCAACCCGGATTCTGCTACTGTACGGACACTTGTCGGGGTGCTGCACAGGCTGAGATAAAACCCGTAGAACCTGAAGAGGCCAGAACCTCCGTAGGAAACAAGCAGCGGTAGATAGTCGGTTGCCTCCGGTTCCCTGACAAACACGAGCCATGATTCGGGTGTGATGCCCGGATAACGTCCGATTCCCCCGGCGTTCCTTGTTAAAGTGTTTATCAATTCCCGGAGATACCATGAAGAATCCCGTCCCCCAAAGCCTCAATACCGCAGGATTAAGCGGTATTACCACTGACCCACTGCCCGGTTCCAGCAAGATTTACGTTGTCGGTAGTCGTGAGGATATTCGCGTGCCGATGCGCCGGATTAAACTGGACCCGACCCTGATCAAGGGGCTGGATAATTCCGGGTCGGTTGAATTGAATGAACCGCTGGATGTATACGATACTTCCGGGCCCTATACGGACACGGAAGTGGCAATCCATCTCGAAAAGGGTCTTCACCGGCTCCGGGAAAACTGGATACAGGAGCGGGGGGACACGCAACGGCTGCAGAATTTCAGTTCCGATTTTACCCGCCAAAGGACCAGGGACAAAGAAACGCTGGCGGTGTTCGGGAATCGGACATTACCCCGCAAGGCGCACTCCGGCCGATGTGTGACCCAGATGCATTACGCGCGACAGGGTATCGTGACTCCGGAAATGGAATTTATCGCGATTCGGGAGAATATGGGGAGACTGGCGGCTGGGCAGAGCGGGAATGGAACGGGGCGGATGATTACTCCGGAATTTGTTCGTCGGGAGGTGGCGGAGGGCAGAGCGATTATTCCCGCCAATATCAATCACCCGGAATCTGAGCCGATGATCATTGGCCGGAACTTTCTGGTCAAGATCAATGCCAATATCGGAAATTCCGCTCTGGGGTCTTCGATTGAGGAAGAAGTCGAAAAGATGGTATGGGGAATCCGCTGGGGGGGGGATACCACGATGGATCTGTCCACGGGGAAGAATATCCACGAGACGCGGGAGTGGATTATCCGCAATTCGCCCGTTCCGATTGGCACTGTGCCGGTTTACCAGGCGTTGGAGAAGTGCAAGGGAGTCGCCGAAGATCTGACCTGGGAACTGATGAGAGATACTCTCATTGAGCAGGCTGAGCAAGGCGTGGATTACTTTACATTGCATGCCGGGGTGCGGCTGCACCATATACCGATGACTGTGGAGCGGGTTACCGGCATCGTATCTCGCGGTGGTTCCATCATGGCGAAATGGTGCCTGGCACACCATCAGGAGAATTTTCTTTATACCCGGTTCGAGGAAATTTGTGAAATCATGAAGGCGTATGATGTGTCTTTCTCGTTGGGAGACGGGTTGCGGCCAGGCAGTATCGCCGACGCCAATGACGCTGCCCAGTTCGCGGAGCTTGAAACGCTGGGAGAACTGACTCAAATTGCCTGGAAACATGACGTACAGGTCATGATTGAAGGGCCGGGACATGTGCCGATGCACAAGATCAAGGAAAACATGGACAAGCAGCTGGAGGTTTGCCACGAGGCGCCATTTTATACGCTGGGGCCACTGGTGACCGATGTCGCCCCTGGCTATGATCATATTACGTCCGGTATCGGCGCCGCCATGATCGGTTGGTTCGGGACTGCAATGCTTTGTTACGTAACCCCGAAAGAGCATCTTGGACTGCCGGACAAGGATGACGTAAAGACCGGCATCATCACTTACAAGATTGCGGCCCACGCGGCGGATTTGGCGAAAGGGCATCCGGGGGCGCAGGCGCGGGACGACGCCATGTCGAAGGCGCGGTTCGAGTTTCGCTGGATGGATCAGTTCAATATCGGATTCGACCCGGATACGGCCAGGGCCTTTCACGATCAGACCCTGCCCAAAGCGTCGGCCAAGGTCGCTCATTTTTGCTCGATGTGCGGCCCGAAATTCTGTTCCATGAAGATTTCCCAGGAGGTTCGGGACACTTACGGGCAGCAGCAGAAAATTGAAATCGCTCAGGGCATGGAAGAAAAATCCCGGGAGTTCGTTGAAGGTGGCAGCGAAATCTACAAACCTCTCCATCCCGGGCAAGGGTGAATCTTGAAACTTACGCAATCATTCGCGATTGTCGGCGCTGGTCTGGCCGGCCGATTGATGGCCTGGCAATTGCTTCAGGAAGGGCATGTGGTTACTCTGATTGAGAGCCGCGACCGCCAGGGTATCCGCAGCGCCGGGTGGACTGCGGCAGCCATGATTGCGCCTTATACCGAGGCCGCGCAAAAAGACGGGAGTGTGCGTGACATCGGTGTCGCGAGCATGGAATTATGGCCGAAAATAATTGCAGAACTGGAGAAGTGTGTAGCGTTCCCGATTTATTACCGCGCTCGCGGGACTCTGGTGGTTGCACACACTTCAGACCGGGAGGACTGGCGCCGATTCAATTCGATGGCTGCCGCCAGACTGGGCGAGTCGAGTTTCCAACGGCTGGAGCGTCAGCATATCCGCGCTCTCGAACCGATGCTTGCCGAGCGATTTGCTGAGGCGAGCTACTTTCCGGATGAGGCGGTATTATCCAATCACCAACTCTATCAGGCATTGACCGGGGCGCTGGAGAAATACGGAGTCAACTGGCTGGAGAATCATCCGGTGTCCTGCCTGGAGGAAGTCTGGCAATCCGGCTGTTTTGACTGGGTGATTGATTGCCGGGGGCTGGGCGCTTCCAATCAATCAGCGGACGATTGCGTGATTTCCCAGGCCGATTTGAGAGGGGTGCGGGGAGAACTGATTCGGGTTTACGCGCCTGAGGTGAATATCCGCAGAACCATTCGACTGATTCATCCCAGATACCCGATCTATGTGGCGCCCCACGGCAATCATGTTTATGTGGTTGGAGCCACGGAAATAGAAAGCGATGCAATGCACGATGTAACCGTGCGTTCGGCGCTCGAATTATTGTCCGCGCTGTATATTGTCCATAGTGGTTTCGCGGAAGCGCGGATTCTGTCAATGGAAGCAAACTGCCGACCGGCTTATCCGGATAATATGCCACGGGTGCGTGTCTGCGACCGCACTGTTTCCGTGAACGGCCTGTATCGACATGGTTATCTGTTCGCCCCCGCATTGTTGGCGGATGTCCAGCATTATATCAATGGCGATATGGAGATGATCCGGTTCGGTCAGTTGTTCGAATCAGTTCTCCCGGATGTGAAGAGTGAAAATTACGGTTAGTCTTAATAATCGCGTCATACAGGTCGCGCCACAGTCTACGCTCGCGGTCCTGCTGGATTCTTGCGGATACGATGTCGAAACAACGCCGTTTGCGGTGGCGATCAACAGTACCTTCGTTTGTCGGGAGCAATACGCTTCGCGGATAGTCGAAGACCAGGATCTGATTGACATTGTGCAGCCGGTTTGTGGCGGGTAACGGACAGTTCTGGCGGCTTGATGATGTTGAATGAAGTAAATACTGAAACGGAAGGCCGGCTAACCCCGGAACCGTGTTCCGATGGCTGGGAGATCTACAGCGTTCCGCTGCAAAGCCGGTTTCTGATTGGCAGCGCCCAATACCCCTCCCCGCTGGTTTTACGCAATGCGGTGGAAAAATCCGGAGCGCAAGTGATTACCGTGTCCCTGCGACGTCAAACCCCGGAGCGTCAAGGCGGGAATCGGTTCTGGGATGAGCTGCGCACCCTGGGGATTCATATTCTGCCGAATACTGCGGGTTGCCACAGTGTCGAGGAAGCCGTTGCTCTGGCACAGATGAGTCGGGAGCTGTTTTTAACCAACTGGATTAAACTGGAAGTGATTGGCGATGATTATAATTTGCAGCCCGATCCCTTGAAGCTGGTCAAGGCCGCGGAAAGACTGATTGCCCTGGATTTTAATGTTTTCCCCTACTGTACGGATGATCTGGTTTTATGCAGAACTCTGGCGGAGGCGGGTTGTGAGGTGGTCATGCCCTGGGGGGCGCCGATCGGCACCGGTCAGGGGCTGAACAATCCGTACTCACTGGCAACCATTCGGGACCGTCTGCCCGAAACCAAACTGATTATTGATGCGGGTATTGGCAAACCTTCCGATGCCTGCCAGGCCATGGAAATGGGTTACGATGGCGTATTACTGAATACGGCCGTGGCCAAAGCGATGGATCCGGTGCGTATGGCGGATTCCTTTCGGGGCGCGATCACTGCCGGGCGTCTGGCCTTCCAGGCCGGCGTTATCCACAAGCGGCAGAGCGCCTCGCCGAGTACGCCCACAGTGGGCATGCCTTTCTGGCATCAGACTTCCCGGTAGATTGGTTCAGCGTTCGGGCGAGCAGGCTGTACTGGTGGTCGGTGGAACAGATCCGACATCCGGCGCTGGCGTTCATCTCGACAATCGCGTTCTGCAAACCCTGGGAGTGCACGGGTTTTTCATAATCAGCGCGATTACGGCCCAGAACAGTCGTGGGGTTTCATTGTGCAGGGCGATAACCGGGGAGTCATTCGACCGGCAACTGGAATGTATTCAATCTGAATTTACCCCCGGCGCCATCAAGGTGGGTCTGATCTGTGATAGTGGGCAAATACAGTCTGTCTGTTCGCTACAGGAGCGGCTTGACTGCCCGTTGATCTGGGACCCGGTGATGGTCAGTTCATCGGGCGGGACGATGGTTGATGCCGAAACGGTTCGCGGGAGCATCATGCAGGTAGCGGACAGGATTACCCTGTTGACTCCCAATATCGCGGAAGCGCAGGCTTTATCCGGCATGAAGATTGACTGCCACGATGACCTGGTTGCGGCCTCATCACGCATACTGGAATCCGGAGTATCCAGCCTGTTGATCAAGGGCGGGCATCTGGATAGTCCGGCGCTCAGCAATACCGGCGATAGCGAAAATGAATGTTGCGACTATTTCAGCGATGGTCATGAAAGCTGCTGGATAGTCAGCCCGCGGATGGGAAAAGGGAGTTCAGTCAGAGGTACGGGCTGTACCCTGGCCACGGCCATTGCCGGAGCCATGGCCCTGGGTCATGATCTGCGGGACGCTATCATTTTGGCAAGAAGCGTGGTCAGGCGCAATATCCAGTCTGATTATGATCTGGGTGGAATGAGGTTCCAGTCGTGCCAGCCCTGGCCGGATCATTATCGACAGCTGCCAGCGCTGCGTTATACCGATCCACAGAAGATGAAACAGACCTTTGCCCGCTGTGATACCGCTCAGCTCGGAATCTATCCGGTGGTGGAAAGCGCTGACTGGGTACGCCGTTTGCTCGAATCCAAAGTGCGGACGATCCAGCTGCGAATCAAGAATGCCAGTGAGCGGCACATTGAGGCAGAAATTATCGCCGCGGTCGAGATTGCCAACCGGGCCGGGGCCAGGTTGTTCATCAATGATCATTGGCGCCTGGCGATCAAACATCGGGCCTACGGGGTCCATCTGGGTCAGGAGGATATAAGGAGCGCCGACCTGGCGCCGCTGAGTGAATCCGGGCTGCGTCTGGGTCTATCCACTCACAGTCATTGGGAGATGGCTGCGGCGATTGATCTCGACCCGAGTTACATCGCAATCGGTCCGGTCTACCATACCACCAGCAAGGTCATGCCATTCGCGCCGCAGGGGGCCGACAAGGTGCGTTACTGGGTGGACATTCTGGATGGGCGGTGGCCTCTGGTCGCCATTGGCGGCATTGACCTGGAGAGGGCGCGGACGCTCAAATCCAGTGGAGTGGGTTCGGTCGCGATGATTTCGGCGATCACCCAGGCAAAATCATGGAGACAGGCCACCGCTAAATTGCTGGATTTGTGGTCTTGAGAAGAATCGGCGGACAGGCACGGAGGCCTGTCCCTACGATAACGGGTGGAGCGTCACTGTGCCCGCCCGCAAGGGGGAATGGTTGCGGGGAGTGATTGAGTTCCCCTGTCTTTAGCTAGTATTGCCGGAGGATGGAAAATTCCGCCAGTTTGTCGAGGGCCGCCCGGTATTCGTTGTCGGGTAATTCGCGCAGGGATGACTGCGCCAGTCGGGCCTGGGACTGAGCCAGGTCGAAGGTGTAGTCCAGTGCGCCGGTGGAGCGGACTATTGCCAGAATTTCGTTCATTCTGGTGCGGTCACCCTGTTCAATCGCGGTCGTAATTACCTGTTTTTGTCGGTCATTACACTGTTTCAGGGCATGAATCAACGGCAGGGTCGGCTTTCCTTCCGCGAGATCATCACCTACATCCTTCCCGATTTTCCTGCTTTGCGCGTCATAATCCAGAATGTCGTCCACCATTTGAAATGCGGCCCCCAGATGTATTCCATAGTTCGCCAACGCCCTGCAGACTCCGCTCTCACGATTTGCGATACTGCCGCCGAGCAGGGCGGAGGCCTCAAACAGTTTTGCTGTTTTGCGGCGAATGGTATCGAAATACTGGGTCTCGGTAAGGTCAGCGCAATGGGCATTGAGTAATTGCATGACTTCTCCCTGTGTCATGTCGTTGGTGGTCTCGGACAGAATCCTCATGACTTCCATATTGTCGATTTCCACCATCATCTGGAAAGATCGGGAATACAGGAAATCTCCAATCAGCACACTGGCTTCATTCCCCCAGGCGATATTGGCCGTGGGCTGTCCGCGGCGGGTGACCGAGGCGTCCACGACATCATCATGCAGCAGGGTTGCGGTGTGGATCATCTCAATAATGGCTGAAAGCAGGATATGATGATTGCCCGGATAGTTACAGCAACGGGCGCTCAACAAAAGAATCAGCGGTCTGAGCCTTTTTCCTCCGCTTTGTGTGATATAGGCGCCCATATTGTTGATCAGGGCAATGTCAGATTTCAGGCGGCTCTGGATCGTGTGGTCCACTTCTTCCATTTCCGTTTGCACCAGTGAAATGGCTGAATCCAGCAGCCGTTGTGGATTTTGGGCAGGGTCGTTGCCGGATGAGTGCGGATTTTGGGCAGGGTCGTTGCCGGATGAGTGCAGATTGGGGAGGGACATATTGATTAACCGGATTTTGTAACCGCCTATTCTAGCCGACAATGGCGGGCCTGATTGCTCGAATGTTACACCCCAAATCCGCGATAGAGGTTTTATAAAGAGAAGAGCGGCCTTGTTGTATACTGTTATTTGACAAAAACAACAGGCGCCCGCTGGGTGAACAACAAGGCCGATGAAGAGTATACCCTATAAAGTATCCCGGACAGACGACAAATTGACCTCACGCAGTGGATTATTGCTGGTGACGGAGAGTATGGATCGTCTGGGTTTATCGGAATGGGTCGAGCGGTATTTTCCGTCTGTGGGGAGTCATCGTGGATATGGGGCATGGGTGTATGTCCGCACTTTTCTTTTTTACAGGAGCGGGGTTATCTGCCGATGGTGGGACACATAGAACAGACGGGTCAGGTAGTTGCGGTAGAGTTTCGTCCTGGCAATGTGTCGCCGAGCCAGGATAATCCGGGGTTTATCCGGCGCTGCGAATCGAAGTGGCCTGCTGGGGTACGGGTATCGGCGGTACGGATCGATGCTGCGGGTTATCAGTCGCGGATACTGGATGATGCTTCGGAGCGGGGTCAGCAACGGTTGCCGGAAGCGAATGATTCGGTGGGAGTGGAGAACACTCGGAGAACCGGATCAAGGAATTGAAGCTGGACCTGGGAGCCGACCGGCTGCCGTGCAGCGACTTCCATGCCAATGAACTGTATTTCCATTTGTGCGCCACCGCCTGGAACCTGTTCGCGTTGTTGCGGCTCACCCTGCCGGCGCAGTGGCTGAACCGCCGTGCCGGGACGGTGCGCCAACGGCTGATCCACATAGCCGGCAAGGTGGTCTGTCATGGTCGCCAACGGATTTTGAAGATTCAGTCTGAACACTATGCGCTCCTGTCAGAAGCGCTATATCATACACGGCGATTCGCCTTGGCTCCCTGACGGCTTCACCGTGTGGGTTGGTTCGCGCCCGGCCTGCCTCATCCCCGATTCACCCGGTCACTTCGGATGATCAAGGCTCGTTGTGCCTGGAGCCGTGGGAAATGACCCATCTCCCGCCGCGGACGCTCCGGTCAGACCGGGATTTCCCGAAAATCCCTCGCGAACTGCGCTCATTCACCATAAAACCCCGGATCAATCAGAATATCCGCACCAGAACACTCAATAGACCCCCTGAAAACACAATCCCCAATCTCTATCGCGGAATTTGGGCATCAGGATTTCTTTGTGCGGATACGAGTATTTTTTTAAAATGCTATTTTTCGTAGTTAATTGAGTTGCCTCCATCCTATTTCACCTTGAAAGTACCCTATAAAGCCCACGAGTAATGATGGTATAAACTCTGTTTTTCAGCCACGGATGCTTCGCGCTGTTAAGATTTTAATGATATTGTTTGGGTGGCAGTTTCAACCTTCCAATCTCGTCTGCACAACTAAATCTGCCAGGCATTGGCTTGATTTAGCGAGGTCTTCGATTGGCATTAGTTCTTGTTTAAAAGTATTTGCACGGCGTAGTGCGGCTCGCCGTAGCGCTATTCCCTGGGCGCGTTCACTATCGAGAAACTGCTTGTGGGGAATGATATTTTCAAGCGGTGAGTCAATGCGAATCGACTCAAAATAACCACCCTGAAGACCCATCACCCCAATTGCACATTGTGTTGTTTCCTGAGGGCAACTGCGACGGCAGAGATTGGCGATGGGACGCATATTATCAGAGGTCATGAACCATTCTTCTACGGCGCCGTACCATCGACTTTCTGGACTGACAGTGGCAAAGGGTAGGCCAAGGCTCATATATTTTGCAGCATCTCGGGTATCGGTGTCGGTTGATACGAAGGTCTGCGGGGTGGGCGCTTCGGTCATTTCGGCGATCAGGCGCAGGGCGTATCTGCCTTCGGCCTGCATTTCAATTGGACGTATATAGCCCTGTAGTAGAGGTCGCCATTCAATTGGGTACGAACTACTGGCGAGTAGTTGATTGAGTTCTTTCTGGGTTCCATAGAAGCCTGCGGTTCTGATCAAATCGTTGCTGGCTTCGGGCTCGCCTAGTTCACCAAGTTTTTCTATTAAGGGTATATCGACTACCGTAAAACGCGCTTGAAACAATGCTTGGGCCAAGGGGTTGCCACGATCAGCCTCAAAGGCAAGCCATGAGGGGTAGAAATAACCATCATTCTTGCCTGAGCGATACAGATCATGGCGTTGCTCTCGACTCATGTTCCTGATATATCGTGAAGATTTGGAGGCGACGTCGGTTTCTTCGATGCGGGCGAGTAAGAGTCGAGCGGCGATGTTTCCGTCTTTTGCCAGCCTGGATATCATTGGCAAACTTTGTTCATCGTCATCAGACAGCCACTGTTGGATGGCTGTTTGGAGTTTGGGGTCATCCGCGCCCTGTATATCGCTGGCTAATGTGACGTGCGAAATCAGCAAGCTGGCGATTGCTGCGCATAACATTTTAATTGAGGTATTGATCACGGAAAATTTCAATATCTTTGTAAATAACATATTATTTGCTCCAGGCCGAAAGCTTTTTTGTCATGGTTTGTATTTTGGGGGGGATGACCACCATTGGTTTGTTATCGTCATAGTTTCTACAGTAGAGTAGTTCCTGAATAGAGAACCCGGCAGGGGGGTCAAATATATGTTTGTGACACTCCAATTATTTTTGGTTCTTCCCCAAATCAAGTGGGTAAATTACCCTATTAGCAATGATAAAGTAAACCAGGGTCTCCCCATTTTTTATTTGAGGGTTATATAAGCGATTGAAAAGGTTGTAGAAAGGTTGGATATTGGATGGGATCTTCAGTTCTGCTTTTGGTACAATGGTTTTACCATAAACTACTGATACCAAAAGAGAACTCTGATGACTGATGATAGCCGGGAACGCAATAAATGGAAAGTGCGAATTGTGGATTGTGTGAATCAATCCAGTGAAGTGATCAGCCAGCCGGTAGCCAAGCTGATGGCGGAGGTTGTGACGGGTATATTAGGCAGTGGGAGCTTGCAGTTGTCGATGGTTGTGGTGCGTCATGGCAAGCAACAACCGATGGTACTGGTCAGTACCGAGCGGATACGGGGGCGTTTGCAAGGGGAGCGATTGATTCAATCGTATATGGGTCGTTGGGCCTGTGAGGAAGGGTATCGGTTCAGCAAGCAGGGGTTTGGATTGGAGAAGGTTCAAGCCCGGAAACTGGCGACCTTGCAGAATCTGGTTGCACTGGCGACGTTAGCCTGGGGATTGCTGGCCTGTCACCAGAATCAGGGGCAGAAACTCATCTACAAGGCGAAACGGCAAAAGAGTCACAAACCCCTGGTTTTCCCGTTCTATACGCTGTTATCGGGTTGGCAGGCGTTATTTGCGGATGCCAAAACCCTTTTCTATGACTGGTGGAGAAAACCCAAACGCCCTCCGCCCAGACAGGCTGACCTGTTCATCAATAACGGGCGGCTTGCGCCCATCCTCTCATGAAAAAATGGGGAGACCCTAGACATCAAATCAATGGGTACATCAAATCAATTGACTGTATGTTCAGAGGCGGATAAAATCCGGCATCCTTCAGCAACCTAAAGACAGGTAAACCATGTACGCAGTCATCGAAACCGGCGGTAAGCAATATAAGGTTGCCGTAGGGGATAAACTTAAAGTAGAGAAAATACCGGTTGCTGAAGGTGATTCAGTGAGTATTGATCGGGTTTTGATGGTGTCCGATGGAGACGAGGTGACAGTGGGCTCCCCATTAGTCGACAGTCAGGTTAACGCGACCGTCCTGTCTCACGGCAAGCGGCGCAAGATCAAGGTATTCAAAATGAAGCGGCGGAAAAATTATCGTCGTACCCAGGGGCATCGACAGCCTTACACGGAAATAGAAATTACCGGCATTGGCGACAACGTGGCGACGGCAGTCGAGCCTGAAAAACAATCGCATTCATCAGAGTCAGCCGCGGGAGCGGCGGACGAAGTGGCTGTGAGTGAATCAGTGTAGCGCCCATTTATATACGGTCAGGGAATCTATCATGGCACACAAGAAAGCAGGCGGCAGTTCGAGAAACGGCCGTGATTCGGTCTCCAAAAGATTAGGAGTGAAAAAGTTTGGCGGGGAACAAGCGCTTGCCGGCAACATTATCGTAAGACAGAGAGGAAGCCGGTTTCACCCTGGTAAAAATACCCGGCTGGGTAAGGATTACACGCTGTTTGCCACCGCTTCGGGCAAGGTATTGTTTGAAGTGAAGGGGGCGAACAAGCGCAAGACAATCAGCGTTATCTAAAGTAAGCCGGAACAATGTGAAATAATAAACCTCGCTTTGTTATCAGGGCGGGTTTTTCTGATTCTGTTCCTGCTATCCGGCGGCAGCGATCATGAAATTTGTAGACGAGGCGACAATCCGGGTTATTGCTGGCAGAGGCGGTGACGGCTGTTTGAGTTTCCTGAGGGAGAAGTATCGCCCGAAAGGCGGGCCGGACGGGGGTGACGGAGGTGACGGGGGCAATATATTTCTGGTCGCCAGGGGTGGTTTGAACACGCTTTCCGAGTTCAGGTTTGCCCGATTGCATCGGGCAGGAAACGGACAGGGCGGCGCTGGCCGGGAACGGTTTGGAAAGGCTGGAGAAGAACTGGATATTGATGTTCCTTTGGGCACCATCGTCAGTGACGCGAAGACCTGCGAACGGATCGGTGAATTGACTCGTGACGGTGAGCGGTTGCTGGTTGCACAAGGTGGTCGTCGCGGTCTCGGCAACGCGAAGTTCAAATCCAGCGTCAATCGCGCTCCGCGTAAAATCACCCGGGGGAAATCGGGTGATGAGAGGCAAATCAGACTGGAACTCCGGGTGCTGGCGGATGTCGGATTGCTGGGAGCGCCCAATGCCGGGAAATCGACACTCTTGAGCGCCGTATCCCATGCCAGACCCAGGATAGCCGACTACCCCTTTACGACCCTGTATCCGCAACTGGGAGTGGTTGACGTGGGAGATTCCAATAGCTTCGTCATCGCGGATATTCCCGGATTGATAGAGGGCGCCTCTCGCGGCGCTGGTCTGGGTACAGAGTTCCTCAAGCACCTGAATCGGACACTGGTCCTGCTGCACCTGGTGGATATTGCTCCGATTGATGGAACAGACCGGATACAGGATATCCGGAAGATCGAAAAAGAACTGAACGAATATGACCCGGAGCTCGGAAATAAGGAAAGATGGCTGGTACTGAACAAAATTGACGCGATTGCTGCGGGCAAGGCGCGTGAAATTGAAGAGCGGTTGAGAAAACAACTGGCTCCGGATATCCCGATTTATAAAATATCGGCGGTGTCCGGCCAGGGGTGCGACCAACTGGTTCAGGATTTAATGCGGTATCTGACCGAAGAACAGCAAACAAAATACAATCCGGCAGATTCGACCGCTCAAGCCGGTGCAACAGACGGTTCAGTCGCATGGTTTCAAGAACAGTACTGACCGATTCGACCCGGTGGGTTGTTAAAATCGGTACTTCACTGCTTACCGATACCGAATCCGGGTTAAACCAGGAGGCGATTCATTCCTGGGTTAGACAAATCGTAGAACTGAAGCGGCAAAATGTCGATGTCGCGCTGGTTTCTTCTGGCTCCATCGGCGAAGGTATGCGGCGCCTGGGATGGCACCGGCGCCCCGGAGAGGTGCATCGGGTGCAGACTGCGGCTGCGGTAGGTCAGATGACTCTGGTACAGAGCTATGAAGCCGCATTTCGAAATCATGGCATACTGACGGCGCAAATCCTGCTTACCCACGCTGATCTGGCTAACCGGCAGCGATACCTGAATGCGCGCAATACATTGAGGGAGCTGTTGAATCTGGGTGTTGTTCCCACTGTCAACGAAAATGATGCGGTCGTAAATGAGGAAATCCGATTCGGAGACAATGATACGCTGGCGGCGCTTACGACGAATCTGGTGGAGGCGGAATGTCTGATTCTGCTGACCGATCAGCAGGGGTTGTATGACAGAGACCCCAGAGAGTCCGGGCAGGTGAACCTGGTTCATTATGGACGGGCGGATGACCCGGCGTTGCAGGAAATGGCGGGTTGTGCCGGCGAGCTTGGCCGCGGCGGCATGATTACGAAACTGACTGCCGCACAAAAAGCCGCCAGGTCCGGTTCAACTACCGTGATTACTTCCGGACTGGAACCGGACATTCTTCTGAAACTCAGACGGGGCGAAGAGCTGGGAACCATGCTGATCCCCGGCAAGGGCAGGATTGCGGCGAGAAAACAATGGCTGGCCGGGCAGCTTCGGGGGAACGGAAAGCTGGTGCTGGACCACGGCGCCGTCAATGTGTTAAGGGAGCGGGGGCGCAGTTTGTTGCCCATTGGCGTGACTGCGGCGGAAGGGACTTTTACCCGTGGTGAAATCGTGATTTGTTTTGACCAGAATGGCAATGAGGTCGCCCGCGGCCTGGTCAACTACAATGCGGATGAAGTACGCAGGATTATGGGTATTGCCAGTGACCGGGTGGAAAATGTGTTAGGTTACCGCGGTGAAACAGAATTGATTCATCGTGATAATATCGCGATCACGGTATGAATATCATCGCCGTTTCAAAAATCGGCGAGCCGCCCCATTTTTATATGCCTGCTGATTGCAGGGATTTCAGGCGGTTATTCAGACGACTTTTCAGGCGCGCCGCGCGGTTGCTGTGGAGCAGGCTTTTCACGGCGGCGCGATCAATCCTGGAGACGGTTTCGCGATATGCTGAGCGGGCGCCTTCCCGGTCCTTTTCTGAAATAAGCTTCAGTAGCCTTTTTATGGACGAACGAAGTGAAGAGCGTTGGCTCATGTTGTTGAGCCGGCGTTTGGTATTTTGTCGGGCTCTTTTTATTGCCTGTGGTGAATTAGCCAAGGGTTTTCCTCTTGTTCATGTCAAGTCAAAATAAAGGGATGAATCGCATCATCCGCCTTCGGGAGCGGAATATGGTCAATTTTGTCCTGAAAGTCAAGTCCCGAAGCATATTGTTCGTTCAATCGTAATTGGCAGACATGTCATCCATGCTATTCAAGTCAATGTCGGTGGTGGGGTCCATGACATTGCTGTCGAGGATATCCGGCTTGGTCCGCGATGTCCTGTTCGCCAATGTGCTGGGGGACAAGGCCGCTGCGGATGTGTTTATCGTCGCCTTCCGGTTGCCTAATTTTTTCCGCCGATTATTCGGCGAAGGAGCTTTCTCGGCTGCATTCATTCCGGTTTTTACCGAGTACCGATTGCATAAAACAGGTGACGAAAATAATCGGTTTCTGCAGTTGATGATCGGACGATTCGGACTGATTCTGATTCTGGTTTGTCTGGCGGGCGTGATATTTGCCCCGGTTCTGGTGACGATGCTGGCCACTGGATTTACCCGGGATCCGGAAAAATTCGCGCTCACGGTACAGGCGTCCAGAATCACTTTCCCTTACCTGTTTTTCATATCGCTGATTGCCATGTCGGCCGGAATGCTTAATTCCTGCAATCGCTTCGCCGCTCCTGCGGCAACACCGATTCTGCTCAATATCTGTTTGATTCTGGCGATATTATATCTTGTGCCACTGGTCGATGATTCGCCGGTGGCTCTTGCCATAGGGGTACTGATCGCCGGTGTTGTTCAGCTGCTTTTCCAGATTCCGTTTTTAGTCAGGGAAAAACTGTCGCTGCGGCCACGGGTGATTAAACGGCAGGGCGATGAAATCGGGATTGAGGGCGCCCGGCGCGTACTTGCGCTGACCATACCGGCTGTACTGGGGGTGTCGGTGGCTCAGGTCAACATCCTGATCAATACGATTCTGGCGTCGTTTCTGGTGACCGGCAGTGTTTCGTGGCTGTATTACTCCGACCGCCTGATGGAATTTCCTCTGGGAGTGTTCGGGCTGGCGTTGAGTACCGCGATTCTTCCTCATTTGTCACGAAAACATGCCCAAACCGCGCCGGAAGATTTTTCCCGAACCCTGGAGTGGGGGACCCGCTGGGCCTTGCTCGTTAGTATTCCGTCTACCGTCGGCCTGATTATGCTGGCGCATCCAATGATCAGCGCCATTTATTTTCACGGGGATTTCACTGAAAACGGAGTGAATATGACGGTATTGAGTCTGGTTGCATATTCACTGGGATTGACTCCGTTTGTAATGGTCAAAGTGTTGTCAGCCGGGTTTTTCGCAAGACAGAACACCCGGACTCCGGTTCGGGTTGCGATGATTGCGGTTGCGGTGAATATCGTGTTCAGCCTGATTCTGGTATTGCCTTACAAACATGTCGGGCTGGCGATGGCCACTTCGATTTCGGCGGTGACCAATGCCCTGATGTTATTGATTATCCTGTTACGGCAGGGGATTTTTGTCGTTGAGTATCACTGGGTCGGTTTTTTAACGCGGATTATGATTGCCACAGTCGTTATGGGATTGTCAATCGGGTGGCTGGTTGGGGCGCAAGGTTGGTGGCTGGAAGCGTCTGTATGGGCCAAGGCTATCAGACTCGGGGGGCTGGTGGGGCTGGGTGGTGTCACTTATCTGGTCACATTGCTTGTTTTGGGCATCCGCCCCGGGTCGCTCTGGAAAATAGGGGAATCCGGCGAATCATGAAACTGGCCAGATCCATCCATTCAAAATGGATACCGGCTCAGGGGTGCGCCCTGACCATCGGCAATTTCGACGGCATTCATCTGGGGCATCAGATGATACTGCGGCGGCTGGTCGAAAAGGGGGAAGAACTGTCATTACCCACCGTGATGATGACATTTCTGCCCACTCCCAACGAGTATTTTCAAAAACGTAAATCGTCTCCCCGTCTGTTCGGATTGAGCGCCAGATATTTATCTGTCCGCGAGTACCATATTGACGTTATGCTGGCGTTGCCGTTCAACTCCGGGCTGGCCCGCACCGATGCCGGCGAATTTGTTCGACGGATTCTGGTTGAAGGGTTGGGTATTCGCTATATACTCACCGGAGACGACTTCAGATTCGGCGAAGGCAGAGCGGGCGATCATGGATTGCTGGAGCGGTTGGGGCAGGAGCACGGGTTTGTGGCGGAGCGATTCCACACCGTATCGGACGCCAGCGCCCGGCTCAGCAGTACCCGAATCCGAAAGGCGCTGGCACAGGGTGAGCTGGATGTGGCCAGACAGATGCTGGGAAGAAACTATTTGATGACAGGGCGTGTTATTCATGGTGACAAACGCGGCAGACAGTGGGGCTTTCCCACTCTCAACATTGCGGTCAGAAAGCCTCTGTTTAGCGGGGTTTTCGCGGTTCGTGTCAAAGGGATTGATGAGGATGAAAACGAATATCCCGGTGTCGCCAATCTGGGGACGCGCCCCACGGTCGGCGGTCTGAAGACATTGCTGGAAGTGCATTTGTTTGATTTCGACAGAAACATTTATGGCAGACGGATTTGTGTCGAGTTCATCGGGAAAATTCGCGATGAACGCCAATTCGATTCATTCGAGCAATTGAAAACGCAGATTCTGGCGGATTGCGAAGCCGCAAAACGGCTCTTTTCCCTGGCCAGGCCGGAAACCCGCTAACCCGATAACCCGCTAATCCGATAGAATCAGACCCGGTGAAAAAAGGATACAAGGGGCGCAAGCCGACGCTCAAATTTCTGGGATATATCAGTATTTCAGCGCTGATCGTTATGGTTGATCAGGTCACCAAGAAAGCGGCTTACGAATATTTGCGGGGGCAACCCATCGTGGAGGTACTACCCGTATTGCAATGGGCATGGGTGGAGAATCGCGGCGCGGCATTCGGTTTTCTGAGTGATGCTGGCGGACTTTCGCATTATTTGTTTTCGACACTGGCTGTAATGGCCTCGGTCTTCATCGTTGTCTGGTTATGGAGATGCTTTACCGTCAACCGCCTGCTGGCCTGGGGACTGGTACTGATTCTGGCGGGGGCGGTGGGCAATCTGATTGATCGTCTTTCGTATCGCTATGTGATTGATTTTATTTCCGTGCATTATCAGGAATTGTACTTTCCGGCGTTTAACGTTGCGGATATGGCGATTACCTTCGGGGCGATTCTGGTGATCATCGACAATTTCCGGCGGACGGGAAAACGCTCCGGGCCTGGCTCCGCTTAGCCGGACTGCGCCTTGGAAAGTCAGGCGCGGACAGCCGGAGAGGCTACCGTTGCCACAGTCCGGGATGTTTGCGCGGTTGCTCGCATCATTTTCTCCATGTCTCCATACCCTGTATAGCGATACTCATATTTCAGTTTCAGCCTGCTGGCGATTTCCTCGGCCTTGCGCCGCAGTTCAGGGTTATCCGTTTGCGCCATGAATACGACTTTCTCATAATTGGCAAAAACAAAATCAACCATATCGTCCCGGCGGTCCAGACCCAGGGCTTCCCAAACGAATCGGTCGAAATACTGGCAAAAGAAATCCGTCAGATAGAACGTGGTGATTTCATCCCTTGAATATTCCTCAAAAGCGTCATTGCCCATCAGGAAGGAAAAGCAATGTGGCCCCGCTATCCGTTCGACGCCTTCCTCATCCGCTACGGCGTCAATATATCCGGCAGTCCCGCAATCGCCGTACATGATATATATCTTTTTGTACTGATCCCGATTTTCCCGGATTTTTTTCCGAATCCCTTCCGGAATGCGCTGCGGTTGATGATGCCAGTAGGCGGGCAGGCAGGTCAGTTCCAGATGATTCCAGTGATTTACCCGAATCAATTCGACCAGTTCATGACTCAGGGCGCCGCACGCGATAATCAGGGTTTTGTCTTTGGCTTGCATCATTATCAATCATTCATTGTTGACGGGGCGGCGTTTCCCGATTTTCCGGTTTGCCATATATTCTCCGGTTTGCCATATATTTCCGGTGGACTATAACCCGGCGTGGCGCATATAATCCAGCGTCAGACCCGTGTCCCGCCTTTGCCGGAATAGCTCAGTTGGTAGAGCAACTGATTCGTAATCAGTAGGTCGGAGGTTCGACTCCTCTTTCCGGCACCATTATTTCACAGTTCCAGGCGAACTCGTGGTTCTTTTCCTGATACGTTCCGGCAAATCCTTTTCCACTAACAGGTTGCCTAATTCATCAAACTCAGGCGCTCCGAGTTTATCCAGGTCTTTCGATATGCCCAATATATGCAGACACATTGCATAAACCCCGAAAGAAACCGTCGGGTTTCCTCTCTCTACCTTTTGTAGTGTCTGAACACTGATCCGGCATCTTTCCGACATGTCCGCCATGGAAAATCGTCTTTTTTTGCGCGCGATCTGAATATGATAGCCGATGTCCGTTATTTGCCGCTTCAGTCTGGATGGCAGGTATTGATTCGCTTTGCTTCTCATCATCAGAATCCAGGATCAGCAGGTTTTCCCGGCAGATGCAGAGAATGTGTAATTCTCTTGATTTCGGCTGTTTTGATTCCATACTTTTGAGCGGTTGGCTTGATTCCTTCTTTGAGAATTCTTATGCTGTTATCTACCCAGCGTTCAGCTTCTCCGCGGTTATAATAAAAATAATCTGACAGAGCCAATGCGGATTCTACATCCGGTTTATAGTCAATCCCGTCAACCGAGAGCCGATGACGGTTATGATCTATAGCGGGGTTAATATCGAAGGCCGGCGACAATCTCCAACGATTACCAATCCTCAGAAACCCGTGGTTTCTCGGATGATCATCAAAGTTGTGGACCAGGATATTAAATACCATGCGTTTATATAATTCCCTCGCGTCATTGATATCTCCCTCTTTTGCGATAAATTCGGCTAATTCCATGTAAGACCCACATTCTTCATTATCTGCACAGTTGAGGGCTGTCATGGCCGATATGTAGGGCACTCTGTGGACACCATTTCTATCAAACCGGTCAAGTAACAAAATGCCATGCGATGAGTGTGGCGAGTAAATCAGTCGATGATGAGCGGCAGTAATGCCTGTTTTTCCAGCAAGTGTCAGTAGTGTGGCCTCCCAGGCTTCGATGTTATGTTGATCGCTTTCTTTCGGGAATTTGGCTAATTTAAGAGTATTGCCTTCCATTATGCCGGCTTTTGGTCTTGCGCCTCCCAAAGAGCTTCCCGGGTCAAATAACTCTCTTATGTCGATGTCCAAATCTTCGACATGTTTGCTTATTTGAAAAAGCTGATCCAACCGTTTGATAGTGGGGATTTCAGAGCTTTGGCTGAGGACAGTATTATGTGCATCCAATATCCGGATTGCCCCCATTCTGAATACATCACTAACCTGCAATACAGCATCAATGTCAGATATTGCCCGGCCTGCTTTTCTTCCAAGCAAAGCTTTTCCCCATCTGTCAGGGGAACAATCTGATAAAAAACCAAATAACCGTCCGTCCGGGGGATACTGTCGGTTGGTGGTGAGCAGTAAATTAGGGTCAATATTGAAAAATGCCTTATGGCTTAAAAAATCAGCATCGTAGGCAAAGGAAATAATATCCCTGCTGCGGACACGTTCAACAAACAACAGTCCGGCAATTATCCCATTAACGGATATTTTGTACATTTGATATACTATAAGTAGTGATATATCATTTATTATATATATTTAGTTTGAATATATCACCTCATTGCTCGCTGTATCATTCGCCGCCCAACTGCGGATAGAGGCGTTTTCTAACGGCGAACGATCTGCCTGGGTGGACAGGCACGCTGACCTGTCCCTGCGCCCCCACCCGTTCTCCGCTCCGGTGGGCTTGGCCGGGGACAGGCACAGGGACCTGTCCCTGCGCCGATGCAATTCGCAGGGACAGCCCTGTGCGCGGGGCGTGTATCAGTACAGGCGCAGGTATTCGTTTACCTCCCAGTCGGTTACGGTTTGATGGTAGCGTTCCCATTCGTCGATCTTGTATTGTACGAATGAGTTCAGCATGACCGCTCCCATCATGGTTCTGGCGAGTTCGCTGGAGGACAGCATTTCGGTTGCTTCGAGGAGGTTGCGGGGTAACGGCGTCAGGTTGCGTTGTTGTTTTTCCTGATCATCCATTACATACAAATCCTCATCCAGGGACATGCCCGGATCGATTTTGTTGACCATGCCGTCGACTGACGCGCTCAGTGTCATGCCGAGCCCGAGGTAGGGGTTCATGCACATGTCGGCGGCGCGGTTTTCGATGGCAAACCGGCTTTGTGGCAGCCGTAGCATGGCGGAACGGTTGTTTTTCCCGTAAGCCATGTGGGTGGGCGCCCAGGTATAGGTGCCGCCTTCGAATCCTCCCACCTTCGGCACCAGTCCGTTGTATGAATTAACAGTGCAGCAGGCTATGGCCGTGATTGCGCCGCCGTGTTTGAGGATTCCACCCACTGAGTTCAGCGCGGCTTCGCTCCATTGCCCGTTTTCCCCTTCATACAAATTCACTCCGGGGTTGCCGACTCTCTGAATCGAGGTATTCATGTGCGCTCCGGAACGCCAGTCGCCGGTCGTGGGTTTCGGCATATAAGTGACAAAATTGCCGTGTTTCTTGGCGATTTCCTTTAACAATACGCGCAGGAAAACCATGCGGTCGGCCATGGCCAGCACGTCGGTATAGTGAAAATCCAGCTCGAACTGGGAATAGGCGCCTTCAGTCACTACATCGTGAAGATTCCAGCCGAGACCCTCCAGAATGTCGATCAGTTCACCCAGGAACCCCATCGAATCCAATGCGTATTCGACATCATAGCCGAATGCCTGGCGGCGGGAACGGAGCCCCTTGCCTGGTTGCGGATCGTCGTCATAGGCTTTTATCGGCTGGCCGTTCTCATCCCATTTCATGACGATGAATTCCGGCTCGATACCGGCATACATGGCATAACCCTGGACTGACGCATCCCGGATGGCGCGTTTCAACGCCTGCCTGGGGCAGAGGTTGTATGGCTTGCCTTCCCACCAAAGGTCCGAAAATACCCACGCGATGGTCTTGTCCCACGGGCAAATCTGTATTGTGTCCATATCGGGCAGAGGGACTTGATCCGAATCCGCCGGCCCCAGTTCCGGGACAAACGAGATTGAGTGCACCGCAAATTGCGGGCCTTTGCCCATAAACAGCAATTCAAAATCGCTGATCGGCACGGGTTTGGTCTTGGGCAGGCCAAACATATCGATCCAGCAGGAGAGGATATATTTTACGCCGGCAGCTTCCAGTTCCATTTTTTTCCCGGTTACTGCCTGCGGGTCGGGCAGCGCGTCTTCAAAGTGTTCGTAATAGTGATTGCTCATGATTCTCTCTATTCGTTAAAGGTGATCGATCAGGTTGGGTTTGATTGGTGGTTGATCCGGCGTAAACCGGGTCAGCCACGATTATTTTGACAACGGTTCATTCAATTCGATCGGGTAGCCGTCCGGATCCTTGATGAAAGCCAGTATACGGCTCCCGTTTTTCATCGGCCCCGGTTCCTTGGTGAACTCAATGCCTTCTCTCTTGAGGTATTCGCTGGCCGCATAGACATCGGAAACCTTGAGCGCAATATGCCCCCAGGCATCCCCCCGGTCGTATGGTTTACTTTGATCCCAGTTATAGGTCAATTCCAGGTTAGTACCGTCATCTTCTTCGTGATAACCGACAAAAGTATTGGTAAACCGGCCTTCGGGGTATTCATTCTGGCGAAGAATCTTCATGCCCAGGATACGGACGTAGAAATCCAGGGATTTCTCCAGGTTACTGACTCGCAACATGGTGTGGTCAATACGGAAATCAGGGTTTGCTGTATTCATTTGTAATATGGTTCCTGGTTTTGACAGGTCTGGTTGTTATGGTTGGCCGTCGGCAGTGGTTGATTCGACAACCAGTCGCTGGAATCGGTATACGCTGTCTTCCCAGTGAGGCGAAAGCCAGCCGCCACTGTCGGCAACCGGGGAGCTTCGTCCGAGTTGCAGACGTTCGCATATCGCGTGGTCCTCCTTGTGCACGTTGTACCACAGTTTCTTCAGATTTTCGATCTGATCTTTGGAAACCGGGCTGTCCTGATGCAGATAAACCACTCTGAATTGCCGGGTCTGGGCGACACCGACCGGAATATTCAAATGGACACCCAGCTGGTCCGGGGCGTAAGTTCCCATCACGAAATTGGGAAACAGGGTCAGGTATTGTGAAGTGACTGCCAGCGTGGTTGAGGTGTCTGCTGCGTCTGCTGCGTCGGTTGAGTGATCCGGTTCGATATCGCAGGCGCTGCCCAGGCAATGTTGATCGACAATGGTGTAATGATCTGTCAAGGGTTGACTGGTCGTAGTCCTGTGAACGAACTGGACATGATACGGTTCAATGAAGTTTTCCAGCAACAGCTTCCAGTTGCACTGGACGATGCCCAGATCCAGCATCGCCACCGGCTTGATCCGCTCCAGCGGCAGGTCGCCGAGTTGTCTTTTCAATGGCTTTATAAATTGCTCGAAATCCTCTGCCTGACCATCCGGATTGACAAAGACCCAGTCATGCCAGGTTTTGCAACGCACCGGCAACAGGCCGTTTGACTGTAGCGAGAAGCCCGCTGGGGGTGTTTGCTCATGCCCGCCAAACCAGGGGGCTGCCTTGAGTTCGCCGCGAAGATCGTAGGTCCAGGAATGATAGGGGCAGCGGATCAGTTTTCCGGTATTTCCGGCTTGATTGACCAGTTTCAGGCAGCGATGGCGGCAGGCATTGTGAAACGCGGTAATTTCGTTTTCGTCGTTGCGTACCAGGAAGAGCGGCTGGCCGCCGACTGTGATTGGTTGCAGGTCGCCAGGTTTTCTGAGTGGATGGGCAAAACCCGCAAACACCCAGCTACCTGAAAACAGGGTACGGTTCTCAGTCTGGTGAAATTCGGCGCTGGTATAAACGAACCCCGGCAGGCCTCTCTTTACAGTAGCCCGGTTGTTCCTGAATTCATCCAATGGACAAGTCATTGACAGTTCTCTTTGAGTTCAGGTTTTTGATGGCATGTCATCAGGGTCAATGCCGGGGACATGGGTTACACCGGAAAGTTCTTTCCAGTTTACCGGGTACGCAGCATAAAAGATAATGCATTTGCCATCCGATTCATAGACGACATGATTGTCTTTCGGGATATACATCAGGTCGCCTGGGCCAAGTACATAACTTTCTCCGTCAATCACCATGCGAAATGTGCCTTGAAAGCAGTAGATCAGTTCGTCGCAGGTCAGGTCCCAGGGAACAGAAGCGTCATTCAGAAAATTGATTCCCGCCGCCATACTGGCGCCCATTGCGGTGTTTACAAATGGTTTAATGTAGGTGCCGCCTTTTTCAAGATTCTCGAATCGATCTGAAATTTCGCTGATTCTGTATACGTATGGTTTGGACATTTTATTCTCTGTTGGTTGCTGGTTGCAGTTTGTCTATCTGTCTGTACTTCGGGATGGAGATTTTATTGCCGATAATAATGCGATATATTCCACAAATCCACTAATTTTAACTCTAATGGAGCTTGGGAATTGGAGAAAAAGTTGGAGAAAAAGTTAAAACAAGTTGCCGTGGTTATTCTGGCCGTGGTTATTCTGGCAGGCGTTGCGGTCTGGTCCACGGATATATCGTCGCCGATGAACTGCCGGGAAATGACTGACGGGATGCGGTCAATGCATACAGAAGAAGTGGCGTTGCTCAATGAATCAGGGAAGATGGTCGTTTTTCAAACCCGAGTGGCGGATGACGACATTGAACGCGCCGCCGGTTATCAGCATATCTGTGCAAATGTCATTGATTCTTCCGCCATTCTGTTTGCCTGGTCGAAACCACTCTCTACCCGCTTCCACATGAGAAATGTCAAGGCGCCGCTGGACATCGGGTTTTTCGATGCTCAGGGCAAACTGTTTTCGGTGATGCGGATGCAGCCCGCCGGGAATGACGGGGATTCAGAGCTTTACGGTCCGTCGCAGCCGTTTCAGTATGCGCTGGAAGCGCGGCAGGGGTTTTTTGTCGAGCGGAATCTGTCTACGCAGAGAACCCGTCTGCTCATTGGCAAGCTGTATGATTCCGGATAGTTCATTGTCGTGAAGAAACAGGCCCGCCAAACCATCGAAGCTCCTTATGGCGCGTGGCAGAGTCCATGGTCCCTGGAATCTGTTTTCGATGACGGGTTTGAGCCTGCCTGCCCGTTTGTTGTCGGAGGGCGACTGTACTGGCTGGAGAGCTTGAGCGAGGAAAACGGGCGAGTCGCCGTGATGACGGAAACCCGGTCCGGGGAGCGCAGATGTGTCACTCCCGCCAAATACAATATCCGCACCCGTGTGCATGAATACGGGGGCAAGTGTTTTTGTGTTCATGGTGATTACATCCTGTTCAATAACTGGCGGGACGGTCAGTTATATAGACAGAGGTTGAGCGCGACTTCATCTCCTCACCTGCTCCCCGCGTCCGTGATTCCGGGTTGTCGGGGGTTTGCCGACCTGTCTGTGTCGCGGGATGGAACCTGGGTGATCGGCGTCATCGAGCTGGAAGCGGATGGGGAGCGCTGTGAAAACATCAACCGGATTGTCGCCGTTTCATTATCGGACATCAATGCTGATTCGCCCGCTTTCACTACGCTGGCCGAGGGCGCGGATTTTTATGCCAGTCCGGTACTGTCGGATGACGGGGGACAGATTGCGTGGCTCGAATGGTCTCATCCGAACATGCCCTGGGACCAGACCCGGCTGGCGCGGGCCTCGCTTGCGACAGACGCAAGGCGCATTGCGGTGACTTCACGCCGGACCGTGGTGGATGAACCCGGTCGTTCGGTTTGTCAGCCGGGCTTCACCCGCGGGGGGGTGTTACTTTTTGTCAGTGACGATGAGACGACCGACCGCTGGAATTTTCACAGTCACGATGGCAGCCGGATTCGCCGGTTGACGGATTCACAGTTTGAGTTTGGTGAACCGCACTGGATATTCGGGCAGTCCCGATGGCAGCAATCCGATGACAATCTGATTTATGCCGTGGGCTCGAGCCATTCGGGTGACCGGATTTTCGCGATTGACCTTGAAGGTGGCTGGTTGAATCCGGTTGGCAGGGAGTTTGCGGCATGTCGGCAACTCTTTGGTGATGATTCGGGGGCGATCTGGTTTGTCGGGTGTTTCAGTGACCGGCAGCCACAGATTTTACGTCTGGAGCCCGATTCAAACCGGATCGAATCCTGTCTGTCCGGCGTATCCGGGCCGGCTCAGGCCAGGTTATCCAGCCCGCAGCCGATCAGTTTCCCGGACGCTGACCAGAATCCCGTTTATGGCTACTTCTATCCGCCCTGTAATCCGCGCTATGTGGCGCCCGCCGGTACACTGCCGCCCTTGCTGGTGGTGACTCATGGCGGCCCGACCGGCAGGGCGACACCGGAGTATTCCGCGATCAAGCAGTATTTCTGTGCGCTTGGATTTGCGTTACTGGACATCAATCATCGCGGCAGCAGTGGGTATGGCCGCGCCTATCGGCAGCAGCTGCTGGGACAGTGGGGTGTATTCGATGTGGATGATATGATCAGTGGCATTGATTTCGCGGCCCGTGAAGGATGGATAGATCCGGGTCGGGTATTCATTCGGGGGAGTAGCGCGGGAGGGTTTGTGGTCCTCTCGGCGCTGACCCGGTATCCGCAAAGATTTGCCGGAGGAGCCTGCTATTATGGTATCGGCAATCTGATTACCCTGAGCGAGATCACACACAAATTCGAGTCGAGGTACACCGACAATCTGGTGGGGGAGGCATTCGACCCGGTCAACGCCAGAGCGCCGGACAGCCGCTATGTCTCGCGTTCGCCGCTGTTTCATCTGGAGTCACTGGGCTGCCCGTTAATTCTGTTTCAGGGAGAAGATGACAAAATCGTGCCCGCGGAGGTTGCGCGTGAAGTGGTCAACAGCCTGCTGGAGCAAGGACTCGAATACGAATATACCGAATATCCCGATGAAGGACATGGTTTCCGAGCGAAGCGCAACCGGCTGGATGCCCTGCGCCGGGAGATTGATTTTTTCATCCGAATCATTTGTTCTGAATAATTTTCCGATATGACAGACAAGTTGCATAAATTTTGCATAAAGTTCATTGATAATCCTGAAGGTTCCATTACAATAAGCCCGGCGCCGGGAAATTAAAACCGATTAAAACCGTTATCTTTTAACTTGCCAGTTTCTGCGACGATTTCTAGAATGAGCGTATCTTTTGACTCTTCCACTTTGCCTGTTCTCGTTACCGGCGGAGCTGGGCATGTCGGCGCTAATCTCGTTTACCGACTACTTATGGATGGCGTCCGGGTGCGGGTACTCTTGAGACACGAAGATAACAACGAAGCGCTGGAAGGTCTTGATGTGGAGCGTTCGTTTGGTGACATCCGGGATTTGAATGCAACCCGGCAGGCTGTAGAAGGTTGCCAGGGGGTCTATCATGTCGCCGCGCAAATATCCACCATCGAGGGCAATAGCGCCTGGCGCCGGAAAATATATGAATGCAACGTTCTCGGCGCTCGCAATGTGTTGCAGGCGGCGCGGGAATCGGATGCCGGTCGGGTCGTGGTGACAGGCTCTTTCAGCGCCGTTGGTTACGACCTGGATAAACCGGACGCCCCCAGTGATGAGACGATGCAGTTTTATCCGATGGAGCGCACGATGCCCTACGAGCGCAGCAAGGCGCTGGTTGAGCACGAGTGCTGGCGCGCCGCGGCCATGGGGCAGGATGTCATCGTGGCAACATGTTGCGCGGTGGTCGGGGGCAGAGATTATTTTCCTTCACGACTGGGCAGGACCCTGTGCGACTATACCAATGGAAAACTTCGGGCTTATGTGGATGGCGGCTTCGAGTTTGTCGCGGCGCGGGATATTGTGGAGGGACATCTGTTGTGTATGCGCCACGGACGTTCAGGCGAGAAGTACATTTTCAGCAGTGAGTACAAAACCATCTCCGAGATACTGGAACTATATGAGGAAGTGTCCGGTGTCGAGCGTCCGGGCCGGCATATCCCGGTTAATATGATGCTCGCGTTCTCAGAAGTGGCGAGCTTTTATCTGAGCCGGTTTCACCCCGGTTTCCCCCAGCGCTTCACGCCCGGCGCCATCCGCCTGCTGAAAATGTGCCGCCACGCTGACACCAGCAAGGCGAAACGGGAGCTCGGTTATCAGCCAACCAGCATCCGCGCTGCGGTTCATGAGGCATACGCATTTCACTACCATCGTAACGCGATCACGAATGCGGACGCGAAACGTCCTTGTGAGGATGCCATGCGGCGAGTGGGAAATCCGGTGGTGAACCAGGGATTGCCGATCATGTCCGGGGAGGGTTCAGTATGAGTCCGGCAGCGGGCGCTCCTCCCTCATTTGAGAAGGCTGTCAACCTGCGCCAGCAGGCGCGGGCTACGGGTCTGGATCCGGATTACTGGTATGCGGTTGAACAGGTTCACCGGGTCAAACCGGGGGCCGTGGTTGAAGTTGTTTTCTGGAAACGCTCCATTGCGCTGTATCGTGGGGCAGACGGCTCATTTCACGCGCTGGATAATGTTTGTGCACACCGCCAGATCAAGCTCTCCCTGGGGAAAGTGCAGGGTTGTCGGCTGGTGTGCGCCTACCATGGCTGGCAGTACGATGAAAACGGACGGCGCGCCGATATTCCTCATGACCACTCTGGAGGAGCGCTCCCGAAGCCTGTTGTCCGGAGCTATCCTGTGCAGGTTCGTTATGGTCTGGTCTGGTTGTTTCCCGGCGAGCCGGAGCGCGCGCAGCAGCGCCATATTCCAGAGATCCCTGAGCTTGAGGGGAGCGCGCGCTGGGCCTGTGTGCCACTCAGCTTTACCTGGTCGGCGCACCACTCCATGGTGATTGATAACGTCAGTGACTTTACCCACGCCTGGCTGCATCGTCAATACCGGCCCTTTGATGGCGCAACCCTGACCCGTTATGAGACGGTTGGTGACAATGTACATCTGGCCTACGATACGAAAGTCGGGCGCGGCCCTGTCTCTGGATGGTTTGTCGACCACAAGCAGACCAATACCAATTACATGGAGCTTTGTTATCAGTATCCCTACCAGTGGTCGAATACCGATGACGCGATTAAACACTGGTTGTTTGTGCTGCCGATTGATGAGCGTACCACACGGGTATTTTTCCTGTTCTACTTCAAGTCATTGAAGATTCCCTTGTTGCCTGTACGTATTCCCCGTTTCGCGATGACCACTGTGCTGAAGATCTCGAATCGCTTCCTCATTGCTCCTTTGCTTGACCAGGACCGTTTTGCCGTTGAAGCAGAGCAACAGGGTTACGAGAAGCATTGGGATGCCCGTCCTGTCGAGTTTAATCCGGTAGTAAAGGCGTTTCAAAAAGTAACCGTGCGCAAATGGAGTGAGTATCTGGAACGCCAGAAGTAATGGTGATGGCGTTCCCTGAACCTGAACCACACCTTCCGTTGTTCATACTGTCGGGGGGCAACTTGTTGGAAGCCATGGTCATGGTGGTGGTATTCGTCAGCGTTTTATTCGCCGGATCAATCTTCCTGGCGGGACGACAGGTGGAAGGACCGAAACAGCAAGGAAGGCCGCCAAACATCTACAAGCTCAACGGTCTCGCCTTGTTCCTGCTTACCCTGATCGCCGTGTTACTTGCCCAGGTCTTCGGCTGGTATTCTCTTTCAGCGCTGTACACTCACTTTTTCGCTTTGTTTATAGTAGCAAACGGGTTCGCGTTTGCGCTTTGTGGCTGGTTATATTGGCGCGGAGCGCCGGCACGAAACCCGGCGCAGCGTTCAGCCGCGGAACCCGGCGCGAGGAAATGGCGGGACTTCTTTTTCGGAGTGCAACTGAATCCAACCCTGTTCGGGGTTGACCTGAAGTTTTACAGCTACCGTCCTTCGCTGATCGGTCTGGCGCTGTTCAACGTGTCTTTCGCCATCGTCCAGTACGAAACATACGGGCAGGTAAGCCTGGCCATGGCGCTCTATCAGGCTTTCACCTGGTTGTACGTGTTTAACTACTTCCAGTTCGAACACGGCATGATTCATACCTGGGACATTACCAGTGAGCGTTTTGGCTGGATGCTGGTCTGGGGAGACTATGTGCTGGTGCCATTTTTCTATTGTCTTCCCGGTTGGTGGCTTGTTCATGCGGAGGGGGCGTTGTCTCCAGTTGCCGCGCTCCTTATCATTTTGCTGTTTGTCTTCGGATTCTGGCTGTTTCGCGGAGCCAACCAGCAAAAGCACCGTTTCAGGAGTGATCCGAGTGTCATGATATGGGGGCAACCTGCACAATCTCTGGACGGGCGATTGCTCGTTTCGGGATTCTGGGGTATTGGACGACACCTTAATTATACTGGAGAGATCTGTGTCTATCTCGCATTTGCCCTTACCACCGGGTTCGTATCCTGGGCGCCTTTCCTGTTGCCCGCATGGCTCGCGGGTCTGTTGTGGCATCGTTCCAGACGTGATGATCGCCGCTGTCGCGCCAAATATGGTGAATTGTGGGAACGCTACACACAGCAGGTGCGTTATTCCATGTTGCCGTTCGTCCATTAGGGGCTAATGATGGGACAGCGCTCGGACAGTATGAAGCTCCCGGATTCGGCAGAACCTTCGTCCCGGTCGGCGAAAGCCGCGCCCAGGTTCGCCGGTGGGTGGCCGTTGATCGGTCATCTGCCTGAATTTCTGAAGGACCCGGTATCTCTGTTGATTCGCGGCTGGCAAGAGAGTGGAGATATTTTCCGGTTTCGGGTCGGTATTCGTGATTTTTTCCTGTTTGCCGGGCCCGAAGCGCACGACTTCTGGTTCAGAGCGCCGGATGATCAGCTGAACGCCAAGGCTGTCTACCAGTTCACGGTGCCCATATTCGGACGTGGCGTGGCTTATGATGTCGCTCCTGAACTCATGGCCGAGCAGCTGGGATTTCTGTATCCAGCGCTTCGGGAATCGGCCATGCGAAAGTTCGCCCGATTGATGTTTGAAGAAACTACGCTTTTTGCAGACACTCTGGGCGAGGAAGGAGAGCTTGACCTGCCACGAGCGATGAATGAGCTCACTGTCAAGATTGCCAGCAGATGCCTGATCGGAGAAGAAATCCGCAATCAGGTGGATTCGGGTTTTGCTGAGGCCTATCACGAACTGCAAAACGGTATCAATACGTTAGGGTTTTTCTTTCCCCGACTCCCGATTCCCGCTCACCGCTCACGCAATCGGGCACGGCTCAAGGTGTCCGCGCTCTTTAGCTCGGTAATGGAGCAACGTCGCCGTACCGGGTCTCAGGCTGACGATTTTATGCAGACGCTGATGAACGCCCGCTACAAGGACGGGCGAGCGTTGAGCGATGGGGAGATTACCGGCATTCTGCTGACATGTTTGTTCGCTGGTCAACACACGAGCGCCGTTCTTGCCACCTGGACCGCTCTGGAGCTTTTGCGTGAACCCTCCTATCTGGCGCGGGTGAGAGACGAGATAGAAGATATATACTCCGCGACGGATACCATGAGTCTTGCGAGTCTCAAGCAACAAGTAACTCTGGAATATGCCGTGCGTGAGTGTGAGCGCCTGCACCCGCCATTGATCATGTTGATCCGCAAGGCGCTCAAGCCCTTGCAGTACGGAGGTTATACGATCCCGGCTGGCGCCCTGACCATGGTGTCGCCAGCAGTCTCTCATCGGTTACCACATATATTTTCCGAGCCGGAGCGGTTTTCCCCGGATCGGTTTGCTCCGCCTGTGCGGGAGGATAAACAGCATCACTATACCTTGATCGGATTTGGCGGTGGCAAGCATCGCTGTATGGGAGAACATTTTGCCTTGCTACAGCTAAAAGCGATCTGGACTGTGTTGTTCAGTCGCTTCGATTTTTGTACTGACACTGCGTTTCCCGCTCCGGATTACGGTAGCTGGGTAACCGGCCCACAAACCCCCTGTCGGGTGCGTTATCGCCGTATCGCCAGACCCGGCATTCCCGGATGACCGGCGACATGTCCCGCAGCTACGATGTTGCCATCATCGGCGCGGGGCCAGTGGGTAGCTTGTGTGCACTCGCCCACGCGCGAAAAGGCGCCAGAGTGGCCTTGTTTGAAGCAAATCCGCGCGCATCCCAAAGGCTGGCGGGGGAATGGCTGCATCCTCCCGCCGTGAGAATGTTGCGCGACTTCGGGATTGACGAACCTGGCACACAGACTTTCAACCCGGCAGGCGCAGGATTTGTGGTATTCCCGGAAGCTGGCGCACAGCCCGTCGTCTTCTCTTATCCGGGCGAATCCCGAGGATTGACATGTGAGCACGCTTCACTGGTGCAAAGCCTGCGCGAAGCGGTCGCAGATGAGCCGTCCGTTGCGCTGTTTTTCAGGGCGCGGGCACATGCGATCGAAGACGGTAAGGTCATCTTTACACATAACGGCAATCAGGAAACCCTGGCTGCTCCCCGCATCATCGGCGCCGACGGTCAGGCTTCCATCGTCCGTAAATCGCTGGGTTTATCGAGAGGCCCGGTAATCTGTTCACAGACAGTGGGTGTCGTACTGAGTGGGATAACGCTGCCTTTTGAAGGGTACGGTCATGTGTTGCTCGGTGGTCCGGGGCCAATACTGATGTATCGTCTGGACGATGATCAAGTCCGGTTGATGGCTGATATTCCGATGGGGCACACGAAACCCAGGGAACGGGCCGACTTCTTGCTTGACTCGTACAGTGATTTATTACCGCATCCGCTGCGGTTCGCATTTGTGGAGGCCTTGCGGAGGAAGCAATTCCAGGTGGCCGCCAACAAGCTCAGGCCGCATATTACCTACGGCAGTTCGCGTTGTGTGTTGATTGGCGATGCCGCCGGACACTATCATCCGATGACAGCGATGGGCATGACCTTTGGTTTCGGTGATGCCGTTTCGCTGGCCGAGAATGAGGATTTTAAGGACTTTGCCGAGAAACGTTTTCGCGCCACCCGGGTATCGGCATTTCTCGCCATGGGGCTCTACGAAGTCTTTACCGATCATCGAGTCGAAGCGGTCGCTGTCAGGCGCGCTATCTATCACAGCGCCCGCATAAATTCCGCATTCCGTGACCGCACCATGCGTCTGCTTGGCTGTGAAGATATTTCGGCGGTTGGTATGGTGGGAGCCTTTTCCAGGACGGTGGCGCGCGCGGTTTTCGAGCAGATTCCACGAACCCTCGATCGGTTTGCCTGGCGCAAGACTGGCAATGTCCATTATGCGCTTGCGGTCAGAATCGGATGGTTGCTGAGAAGCATTTGGCGATTGTCCAGAGCGAGAAGCGGGTCAGGAGCGCTGTCCGGGCGGGATTGGAGCGCTTTGTCAAAAGTGTTTCAGAATTCCATGCCATCGCAAGTCCGCGCCCCTGGCCCCCAGCCTGATCCTCCTGCAGTGTGTGCTTCGCCTGATGCGGCTCCATGCTTGCAACTCGCGACCTCTCGCCTGCTGGAGTTGCAGGGTGAAGACGGATCATGGGAGGGGGAAATGGTGTGGTGCCCCATGCTCACCGCGCAATATGTGCTGTTGCATCACATCATTGAAAAACCCGTTGAATCCGGTCGATGCCAGCTTATTCTGCGTTCTTTCGCGCAAACCCGTCTCGATGGCGGGTTGTGGGGTATGCATGAGCGCTCGGAGCCTCATCTGTTTGTTACCACTTTAGTCTACGTCGCGGCCAGGTTGCTTGGCGTCCAGCAGGATGAGCCATTGCTCAGGCCAGCCAGCCAATTCTTCCAGACCAGAGGAGTTGTCGATATTCCGAGTTGGGGGAAATTCTGGCTGGCGCTTCTTAATCTCTACGACTGGCGCGGAGTGAACGTCATTCTGCCGGAGTTGTGGGCCTTGCCGCGCCGGTTCGCGATACATCCCTCGAACTGGTACTGCCATACCCGACTTATCTACATGGCCATGTCGGCGATTTATCCACATCGGTTCCAGGCGCCCATGACTCCTGTGATTGTGTCGTTAAGAGAGGAGCTGTTTCCCGAAGGATTCGCGAATGTCGATTTTTCCACGGCTGGCAGCCGCTTGCGGGACGGTGACCTTTATGCGCCCCCCGGTTTTTGGCTGCGGGGCGGATACAGGGTTGCAAGAA
The DNA here is from genome assembly GCA_965208975.1 of Candidatus Poriferihabitaceae bacterium. Taxonomy (GTDB): domain Bacteria; phylum Pseudomonadota; class Gammaproteobacteria; order Arenicellales; family Poriferihabitantaceae. Next base: position 221,487 of record CBDBQH010000001.1, read on the forward strand.
TATACGAACGTTATCACACACAACGTCTCCGCAACCGATGTCTGGACCGGATTAACCGGCACATTAAATGGGAACTGCAAACCACCGACCACACAAGCATTTCTCCGGTCAGCGGAATGCTCAATATTCTTGCCTTGTGGATACGGGATGCGGACGATCCGGACTGTCTCCGGGCTCTGCAACGCCTGAACGGCTGGATCTGGGAAGACGAGGAGAATGGAATGCGGGTCACTGGCGCGAGAAGCGCTTCGTGGGACACGGGATTCGCGCTCCAGGCGTTGGCAACGGTAGCCGATATCGACGGTGTCGAAAATGCCATGTCAGACGGCGCTGACTTCCTCATGAGACAGCAAATACGCACAAGTTTTGAAGGCTTTCGCGAGGCGTATCGGAATGACCCCAGGGGCGGTTGGTGTTTTGCCGGGGGGTGGCATGGCTGGCCGGTGACGGATTGTACCGCGGAAGCGACGCTTGGGTTGATCGCGGCCCACACACAAGCTGCGGATACTGCAATTCTCGGCGAGGCGGTTCAATTCATGTTGCGCGGTCAAAACGGTGATGGCGGTTTTGGCAGCTATGAGGCGAGACGTTCCCGGTTTGGCCTCGAATGGTTGAATCCGGCAGAGATGTTTGGCGACTCAATGACCGAGAATTCTTATGTCGAATGCACGGCTTCCTGTCTTGCGGCATTCGCCGCCTGCGGACGATATTTACCGAGCAACATCGAGAGGGCGGTAATGAAGTCCATTACGCGGGCGGATGCCTGGCTTCGGAGCTCGCAAGGCTACGATGGCTCCTGGCGCGGCGTGTGGGGTGTTCAGTTCATTTATGGCACCCTTTTCGGGATCAGGGGCCTGCTTGCCGCCGGCGCTCATCCGGGAGACCCTGCGTTACGCCTGGCCTGCCGGTGGCTGCTGAATCAACAGCACAGTAACGGGGGCTGGGGTGAACATCACAGTGGCTGTCTGTCCGGTCGATATGTGGTACACGAGGAAAGTCAGGTTATTGCGACAGCGTGGGCAATGATCGCGCTTTTGGAGGCAAGGGATTCGAACTGGAATGCGATATCGAGAGGCGCGCGATTCTTGCTGGATGCCCAGAAGGTGGATGGCTCCTGGCCCCGGCAGGAGATGGCCGGAGTCTTTTTTCGTACAGCGCTGCTGGATTATGCGCTATATCGACTGTATTTCCCGCTACATGCGCTCGGCCTCTACGAGAAGCGGCGCCGGGTGCGGCTGGAGCTGACGAATTCCGCCCAATCGAATGACAATACAGGACAGACTGATGCGGGGTATGTTGCGGAGCGCGTTAGCGGCCGCACTGCGCTGCCGGAGCCTGCATCTGTGGGTCTTTCGGGTTAGCGCGGTTCGCGCTGCCGACGGGAACGGTTCTCTTGTGACTCGGTCTTTCGACAGCAGAGTGACTTCTCGACAAGGCACAGATCAGACCGGTCTGAGTGTGTCCGCCGGATTGTTTGTGGCTGTGATTGTCGCGACCCTGTCACTGGCCGGTATCGGTACACGTTATCTTGCCTACGGAGATATGGATTTCATTCATTCTTTTATGAGCCTGTTCTTCGCCAGCAACCTGCTCGTCTGTTATTGGGAAGTGTGTCTGTTCCTGCGGCGGGATTATGTTGAGACGAGGGTCGAATACTGGCGTGAGCGCCGCCGCAGGAGCGGACGCGCCGCGGCTCTGGAATTCTTCGCCACAAGGATTCCGTTGCCCCGGATATTATCGACTAGCGTTTGGGCCGATGTCTGGGCCGCGTACTGCCAGTATGATGATTCTTATGCTGATCGCCGGACTTACGGTTTCAGCGTTGACATTGCCAATGGTTTTTTCACACCGATTCCAACCCTGCTCCTGTATGCGGCTTGGACGTTCGATTTTCTGCCTGCGCTTTATGCGGGCATTCTGGGAGTCATGCTGTTCTGGCAGTGGGCATACGTCACATCTGTGTACTGGGTCAGCTTTTTCGTGACTGGACGACAGCGCCGCATCAGCCGCCGTGAGATGTATTTTTATATACTCACGCTCAATTCATATTGGGTACTGTCCGCGCTGCTTGGGTTGTATGTGTCCATACGCTTGATCATGGATAATAATTTCAGTGTTCTGGGGTACTGATATGCAGCATCCTTACGCCTTGCGGAATCGCCATCCGTACATCATGCGTCCATAAAAGTTGAACCACTTTTTCGCCTCCGGATCCTTGAATGGATAGTCCGCTCCGAGTTGCCTCGCGGTCACGAGCCCGGTCACGAAACAGGTCTCCTGAGCGTTGAGCAGGGTGTGGGCGCCACAATGCCGGGTCCGTCTGCGGCCCTGTATGAAACGGAACAGATGGATCAGCAAGGCGATATGAGAGACATCATGCACAATGTGCTGAAACCACCACCGCTTCACGATCCGGGCTTCGTCGATACGACTGATCGGATTGTAGGTCACCAGGCATGGCTTGTCTGACCGCTTCGCCCAGGGCTGCTGGTTGTGCATGATGTAGGTAATTTCGTAATTGTCCGGGCGGACGCCATACTGCTCAATGTGGTTGCTCCGGGTTGCGAGCGGCTTGACGGCGCTGTCCGGCAGAATGGATGCGTCTGAATGAACGATCGTATGGTTGTGCAGCTCACTCTCGTAACGGATCGAAGAGAGGAGAAATCTTTCCATGAAGGTCGGTTTATCCAGCATCATCAGCGTTTGATTGGCATTGCATGCAAATACGACATCGTCAAACGTCTCCGTGTTTCCGTTCTCGTCTTCTATGATCACTTGCGCGGGGCGCCGGTATACCTTGCGGACGGGTCGATTGAGGTAGATGCGGTCTTTGAAATCCGCCGACATTTTTTCATACAGGCGCCGTGTGCCTTGATCCCAGGTTTGCATCGGCGTCGCGGTTTCTATATCGAAGAACTCCAGGTAGCGGGAAAACAGGGATGCGGGCATGTCGAACACGTTGGTGGCCATCAGGAAGTTGACGAACATCGGTTTCAGTATCTTGTACCTGAAATCTCCGGAAAACCCGCCGAAGTTGAGCGCCGTACCCATGCTTATGTAGTTGAACGGGTTGAGAGCGTTGAGCAGTCTGGAACTGGACTGGTTGAGTCGGCCAAACCACTTCAAACGTCTCAGAAGCTTCTGGAATTTCCTGATTTCCGGTTGCAGTTGCCGCCTGATGTCGGAGTCGAAATCGTGAGCGTAGACGCCGTCGCGATACCGGACGCTATAGCTGAACCGGGTATCGACCAGTTCGACCCCGTGTTGTTGCATGAACAGAAGGATATGATGATATACTGAGGGAATGCAGGCAGTGACAGAAATATCGAATGGGATGGATGTGCCATCGTCCTGCGGCATGTCGGCTGTAATGGCATTGCCGCCGATCCGGTCTTGCGCTTCGTACAGTCGAAAATCAAATTGATTCGGGCGCTGACGCAACGCCCAGGCGGCTCCCAGCCCCGATACTCCGGCGCCGATAATGGCAATCCTTCTCGGTGTCGCCGCATGTCCCGATTCACTCATGGCGCGCACTCTACCATATTTTTGACACAATACAGAAAAATTTTGCTAGGATGCGGCATGAGTTTCAACAATGCAACGCTCGCTGTGTCCACGAAAATTTTCGCTTCGAGGAAGCGGTGAGAACCGCTGTCTGCTGATATGAATCGGGAATCCTGTATGGCGCTGATTATGGAGCGCCGCTGGCTGACCATCCTGCTTTCCCTGGCTGTCATGCTGGGTCTTGCTTCAGGTGTCCGGCATCTCGTGGTCGTTGATGTCGATGTGCGGAATCATTTTGGCGCGGATGACCCCTACATTACCGCGTTTGAACAACTGGAGGATACTTACGCCCTGTCCGATACCGCGCTGGTCATCGTTGCGCCACAGGATGGTGGCGTTTTCACGGCCGAGGGATTGGTCGCGATTGAAGAGTTGACCGAACAGCTTTGGCGAACGCCTTATGTTACGCGCGTCGATTCTATTACAAATTATACGCACAGCGAGGGCTTTGAGGACGAACTGATTGTCGAGCAACTGGTCCATGACGCCGGTTTGCTGAGTCATGACGATATTGAACGCATCCGCCGAATCGCGCTCGGCGCTGAGGAGGTCGCCGGGCGTTTCGTTTCCCGGGATGGTCTGGTGGCTGGTCTGGTGGTCAGCCTTACGCTTCCCGATGAGAGGCGGGAGCGGCAGCGGGGCAAGGTGGAAGTGACCGACTTCCTGTATGATACAGCCGCCAGCGCCCGAGCGAAATATCCGGAAATCGGCTACCACCTGACCGGCGATGTGATGCTGAATCGCGCCATGCGCGACGCGTTGGACAAGGAACTGGCTATCCTCAGCCCTGCCGCGCTGGCAATGATGATGCTCGTCTCCCTGATTGTGCTGCGCTCGGTATGGGGAACTGTCGCAATTCTTTTGATGCTGGTTATCGTCGTCCCGTCCGCGGTGGGCTTTGCCGGCTGGACTGGCATGCGGATGTTCGGCGAGAGTGGCGCGGCGCTGTTTGTGCTGATGGCGGTTACCGTCGCGCATTCCGTGCATATCATAGAGGTCGCGTTAGCGGGACTGCGTCAGGGAATGGAGCGCCGACAGGCAATCAGACATTCCTTGCAAGTGAACGTGTGGCCTGTTTTCCTGACTTCACTGACGACTGCGATCGGTTTTCTCAGCCTGAATTTCTCGGATATGCCGCCGTTTCAGGTCATGGGGAACATCGTAGCGTTCGGCGCGTTGTGCGCCTTCGTCTATTCGGTCACGTTCCTGCCCGCGTTTCTTTCATTCGTTCCCATGCGCGCCCGCCCCGCGCGGGCCGGAGAAAGCGGGTTTTTCGATCTTTTGGGACGGTTTGTTGTGGCCCACAACAAGACGCTGCTTTGGGTTTCCGCCATTCTTATTGTTGTGCTGGTTGCCGGCATATCGCGGATTGAGCTGAAAGAGAATTATCTGGAGCTTCTCGATGACAGCTACGAATTCCGGCGCTCCACGGATTTTATCAGTGAGAATTTTAGCGGCCTGGAAACATTTGAGTACTCGCTCGATTCCGGGCGGGAAGGCGGGGTCACGGACATCGAATATCTGAGCTCTGTCGATGCGTTTGCCCAATGGTATCGGTCACAACCGGAAGTGGCTCACGTCTTCGCGCTCCCGGATGTCATGAAACGCCTGAACAAAAATCTGCATGGCGACAATCCGGATTATTACCGTATTCCAGACGACTCTGATCTGGCCGCACAGTATTTGTTGCTCTACGAGTTCTCTTTGCCGCTGGGTCGCGACCTGAACAATCTCATTGATATCGGGCGGTCGGCGACGCGCGCAACCGTTGTGCTGAAAAGCCTGTCCACCGATGAGAAGATCGCTCTGGATAATCGGGCACAGGACTGGTTCCGGCAAAATGCTCCGAACCTGGAAACCAGGGCCACCGGGATTTCGGTGGTCGGAACTCATTCGACCCAGAGAAACATTGAGAATATGTTGATCGGCGCCGTTGTGGCGATGGCTGTCGTCTCCCTGCTCCTGATTTTCCTCTTCAAAAGTGTGCGCCTCGGCCTGATCAGCCTGATACCCAATTTTGTTCCGGCCGCCATGGCAGTCGGCCTGTGGGGGTATCTGGTGGGAGAAGTCGGAGTCGCGGCAGCGGTCGTCACTGCCATCGCGTTCGGTATCGTGGTTGATGACACCGTTCATTTCATGACCAAATATATTCGGGCCAGAAAGTCCGGGCAGTCGCCAGCGGAGTCTGTTCAATCCACTTTTTGTCTGGTGGGCAAGGCGTTATTGACAACGACCGTCGTGTTTGCGCTGGGATTCATGGTATTTGGAGTGTCGGGAATAGTGAGCAATCAGGCGCTGGGTCTGTTGACGGGAATAACCGTAATCATTGCCCTGTTGCTGGACTTCGTGTTTCTCCCGCCGTTGCTGATGGTACTGGACCGGACTGAAAAGCCGGAAGGGGAGGGTTAGCCCGGTAATTCACGCCGCTGTTCGGCAATGAGGAATTTCAGTTTCTTGCTCGGCGACATTGATGGAAGCGGGTCGATTCTGAGCTTGTAATTGTCGGGAGATACCTTGATTGTGAAGTGATGCGCGATCAGCAGCAGGTTGACAGCCAGTTGCAGGTTCGCCCACCGGAAGCCGAGGCATGTGTGTGTGCCCAGCCCGTATGGGGCATATCCGGGGCTACGGTGCTCGTTACGCGAAGGCAGGTAGCGGTCAATGTCGAACGTGAAGGGGCTCGGAAAGACATCATCCATGTAATGCGAGGCCGTCTGGACGATGGCGATGCGTCCTCCCAGAGGCAACTCGTAGCCCTCAACCACGTATGAATTCATTACGTTGCGAATGGACAGGGGGACGATGGGGTACATGCGCAGACACTCCATGACGAAACGGCGCGTGACATCAATAGCTGATACGGTCAAATCTTCGGCATTCGGGTCGCCGTTCCCGAACAGCGCATCGGCTTCGCGCCGGATTCTGTCGTAAAGGGCCGGCTGTGACGCCATGGCGTAGAGCGAGAAGCTGAGCGCGTCTCCGAGATACATACTGGCCAGCATGGGCGCTGAAAGAGAGAAGCTCAGGTTGGATTCGGGAAGTAACTGCGGATTACTGGCGGAGAGGCTCAGCAGATCATCCGCGAGGTCACGAGGACAATCAACCCGTTGGGCGTGTGTGTGATTCATCAGGATTCGTTGCACTCCGGTGTCGATGGCCTTCGAGGCGCGTTTCATTGCCGGGGTATGCAGCATGAACATGGGCAGTATCTTGGCGACGTGGGTGATGAGCGCCCGTTCCTTGAATTTGATCAGATCCTGCACAAAATCCTGAGATTCCAGGCTCAGGGCGAGGGGAGAGACTTGCGCGTTGATCATCAACCGGCACATATTGGTTGCATGCAGGATGTCCCCCGTTTTCCACTGTGCCATGAATGTGCGGGCATAGCCGTAAAGAGAGTCCAGACGCCCCTCGAGTCTCTTGCGGGAGTAGCCGGGCTGCATCGCCTTGCGTAGCTGGAAGTGGTCGGCGCCATCCAGTGAGGGTATCAGCCCGGAGGCGCCGTAAACTTTCTCAATGTCGGCGAAATAGTCCCGGGTTCTCAGATGTATACGCCCGCTCCGGTGAATCTGGCGGTTTACCCTGGCCCCGGTCAGGATGGTCAGGGGTTCCTGGAATGGCGGGCGAAACTGAAACACCGGGCCGTATTTTTTAGCGAGGTCTGCAAAGAGCGCCGGAAGGTTGCCACTACGCAAATATGGATTGAGCAGCAACCGGGACAGTGGAACAGGTGGAATTTTCCGCGGCCGGGAGGAACGTCGGAGTAACGGATTGGCGATGTTGTGTTCGACTGCGGTAGCTATCGACCGGCCGATCAGATCGATCTTGCAGATAGCCTGGATACGTTCTTCGGTCTTGTCATCGAGTTCAAAAATGAAGCGAAGAACATCGCAGGTATTGACGAGACAAACAATGATGACATCTCTCGGGTAGGGAATCGTATCGGTGAAGATCACATTGCTGATACGTGTTTTGATAAACTGGCTGGCTGTGTCGCCGTACAGGTTCGCGTATTGGTTGGCGGGAGCCAGCGTCCAGAACTCGCCGTCGTGCCGTTCCAGAAGTTTCAGGTCAACCAGGCGCTCCAGAGTCAAATCAATGATGGCCTCCGCATGCGGTGCGAGACGTTCGATCCAGTATTGGGTGTTCCGCCCTGCCGGTTCGTCCGCGACCTGTTTCAAAATGGGATCCAGGACCGGATTGCCCGTTTCCGTCGAGTCAACAAGAATCAGTGATTCCATGTCGGTGTCAATGCGCGAAAGGAAGGAGAGCTCCGCGAGTACCGCGCCGACGACCGCGCAGTTCAGACTCCAGCCGGGCACCTGATAAAAGTAGCCACTCTGATCGTTGATGAGCATGAGGATGAGCTCATCGGGCAAATTTAACGGTTGGGTCACTCTCTCCTCCCCCGGGAACGAAGGTCCCGGGCAATAGAAGGTCCCGGGCGGGGGATATAATTTTTCATGGGCATTTACATTGAACTGCGGTTCCTTATTCTAACAATAATTCCCTGGTTGTTGTGTGAAAGATACCGGAGTGTGGCATAATCGCACCCGAAAAAATGTGCACTCAACATCATCCTTGAATACAAGATAACCGGACGGAATACTATGAATTTTTTAATTTCAGATGCCTGGGCACAAGAGGGACTGGGCGGTGGCGGGCTGGTTGGATTACTGCCGATGATCCTGATCTTCGTGGTCTTTTATTTTTTGCTGATTCGTCCTCAACAAAAGCGCGCGAAAGAACACCGGAATATGGTGGCGACGCTTGAAAAAGGGAACGAGGTGGTAACCAACGGCGGGGTTCTCGGCAAAATCACGGAGGTTGACGACAGTTTCGTGACGGTGCAAATTGCGCCGGAGGTCTCGGTGAAGGTGCAGCGCCCGGCGATTTCACAGATGATGCCAAAGGGTACTGTTAAATTCTGACCGCTGGATGGTCCTGACACTTTAAGGTTCCCATGTTAAATCAAACCGTCTGGTGGAAGTATGTTGTCGTCCTGGTAGTTGTGACTACCGGACTTTTTTATGCGCTGCCGAATATCTACGGCAATGATCCGGGCATCCAGATTCGCGGCGCCCGCGGTTTGAGTATTCAATCCAGCGAGTTGGCTCGTGTCGAATCCATACTGGAATCAGGGTCTGTTGCGGTCAAGTCGCTGGTCCAGGATGAAAAGGGTATCCGCATCCGGTTCAACGACGATGACAGCCAGCTGCGCGCCAGGGAATTGCTGGAAACCGGATTGGGACAGAATTATTCCATTGCGTTGACGTTGTTATCCGGAGCGCCGCAATGGCTGACTGCCGCCGGCGCCTTGCCGATGTATCTGGGTCTTGACCTTCGCGGCGGGGTTCATTTTCTGTTGCAGGTGGATATGCAAAGCGCCATCAGCCGGGCCGAGGACCGCTATCAGGATAATGTCAAGGCAACACTGCGGGAGAACAGGCTACGGTATCGAAGTGTAACCAGGGGCGCATCCGGCGACCTGGAAGCGGTAATTCGCAATGCGGGGCAGCGCATTCAGGCTCTGGAGGTATTGTATGAGGCCTACCCGGATCTGGATATTCGGGAAGATGAGAACAATCCCGAGAAATTGCTGTTGCGAATGGGTGAAGATCAGATTGAGGAAATTCGGGAGTTTGCGCTCGAACAAAACCTGACCGCGTTGAGAAACCGGGTGGATCAGCTGGGTGTGGCGGAGCCGGTGGTGCAGCGGCAGGGGGATGACCGGATCGTCATTCAATTGCCGGGAGTGCAGGACACCGCTCGGGCAAAAGCCATACTGGGGCGGGCGGCGACGCTTGAAATGCGTCTGGTGGACGAAAAGAACGATGCCGCGGCCATCGAGTCCGGTCAGGCTCCGGCGGGTTCAAGGCTGTACAAATACCGGGATGGCCGACGGGTTCTGTTGTTCAGGAAAGTGATCTATTCCGGCGATAATATCGTGGATGCCGCCGCTAGTCTGGATACACAAACAGGCTCTCCGATTGTCAGCATCACCCTGGACGCCGAGGCTGCGGGTATCAATAGCCGGGTGACCGGAGAGAATATCGGCAATCGGATGGCCGTGGTCTATCTTGAGTTGATTTCACAAAACAGGAAAGACGCGGACGGCAATCTGGTAACCGATGATCAGGGAAATCCGATTCGTGTCAGCAAACGGATTGAAGAAGTGCTGACTGCGCCGGTAATCCGTGACCAGCTTGGCAAGCGCTATCAGATTGAGGGGCTTGATTCGGTCGATGAAGCCAGGGATCTGGCGCTGATGTTGAGATCGGGCGCTCTGGCTGCTCCGGTCGAGATTATTGAGGAGCGCACGGTGGGGCCGAGTCTGGGGCAGGCCAATATCGATCAGGGCTTCCTGTCGGTCATCATGGGGTTTGTGCTGGTTCTGCTTTTCATGCTGGTCTACTACCGGGTGTTCGGATTCTCGGCCATGATTGCGTTGACGATCAATCTGGTACTGATCGTCGCTGTGTTATCCATGTTGCAGGCGACACTGACATTACCGGGAGTGGCCGGAATCGTGTTGACGGTCGGTATGGCGGTGGATGCCAATGTTCTTGTTTTTGAAAGAATCCGGGAGGAAATCAGGAATGGCAATTCGCCCCAGGCCAGTATTCATACAGGTTATGATCGGGCGTTGTCGACGATTATTGACGCAAATATCACCACGCTGATCGCGGCCGTTGTTCTGTTCAACTTCGGCACTGGTCCGATCAAGGGTTTTGCGGTCACTCTGAGTGTTGGCATCATGACCTCCCTGTTTACTGCAATCATCATGACCAGAATGCTGGTCAACTGGTTCTATGGTGGCAGAAACGTCAAGAAACTTTCAATTTAGCTGACCTGTGCAAATACTGAAAAAACAAACCAGAATTGACTTTCTCGGCAGGAGAAAGCTGGCATTGATCCTGTCTGCAAGCCTGCTCCTGGCAAGCGTCTTCAGTCTGGGTGCGAAGGGGTTGAATCCGGGTATTGATTTCACCGGAGGGACGCTGGTAGAGGTTGGCTATCAGCATCCGGTCGAGGTGGAGTCAATTCGGGTGACACTGGTTGAAAGCGGCTTCGATGACGCCATTGTACAGAATTTCGGGACGATACGGGATGTGTTGGTGCGTTTGCCAGCCACTTTCTCGCGGCGCGATACCAGCGCCGCCGAGATCAGCAGCGGGGTGATGGAGGCGCTGCGGATACCCTGGAATGAGGTTCTGATTGAGTCTGCCGTCCGCGATTCGCAGCAGTGTCTGTCGGACGGAGTGACGGCTGATTGCCAGGTGCAGATGCGTCGGGTCGAGTTTGTCGGGCCGCAGGTAGGCAGTGAACTGACCAATCAGGGAGGATTGGCGATGATGTATGCCTTGCTGGGTATACTGATTTATGTGACCTGGCGGTTCGAGTGGAGATTTGCGATTGGTTCGGTGATCGCCCTGGTTCATGATGTGTTGATCACGGTTGGCATGTTTTCCCTGTTTCAATTCGAGTTTTCGCTTCCGGTATTGGCCGCGGTACTTGCGGTCATCGGGTATTCGCTGAACGACACGATTGTGGTGTACGACCGGATTCGTGAGAATTTCCGAAAGATGCGAAAGAGCGAGGTCCCGGACATCATGAATGTCGCGATTAACCAGACATTGCCGCGCACCCTGTTGACTTCATTGACCACCTTGCTGGTTGTTTTGATCCTGCTGATATTCGGTGGCGAGGTCATCCGTGGTTTTTCTGTTGCCCTGGCGATCGGGGTTGTGGTCGGAACCTACTCTTCGATTTTCGTGGCGAGTCCGGCGGTGCTTGTTTTCGGTATCAGTCGGGAGGACATGTTGCCGGTTGCCAAAGAGGGGGCTGCAGATACGCAGCCCTGATTGGAGCCGGACGCCATGCACTGCCCGTTTTGTACAGCCAGCGACACTCGGGTGATTGATTCGAGATTGAGCGACAATGGCGAGAATGTACGCCGCCGCCGTGAGTGCCAGGAGTGTTCCCGGCGTTTCACTACCGCGGAGAAGATGGTGTTTGACATGCCGGCCGTCATCAAGAACGATGGTCGCCGTGAACGATTTGACGCCAACAAACTGCGCGGTGGAATCATGCGGTCGCTGGAAAAGCTGCCGGTAGAAACGGATGCGGTCGAGAGGCTGATCAATGGTATTATGAGACAGTTTACACACCGGACGGAGCAGGAAATTGAATCCGGACAGATTGGCGAAGCCGTCATGTACGAGCTGAAGAAACTGGATGAAGTGGCTTATGTTCGGTTTGCTTCTGTTTACCGGAAGTTCCGCGGCATGGATGAATTCAGTGATGAAATCGAACGTCTGAAGGCGGCATTGCCCGGATTGTCGGATGAATCGCAATCCTCCCTGTTTCCGTAAAGCGCCCGAACCGTGAATCTGTTCGATGGTTTCAGACAGGACCGGCAATTGTTTCGGGAGTTCCCCGAACAGGATGACCGGGTCGCCATGAAATACCCGAAGGCTCCGGCTCAGGCCACGGCTGATGATGAAAGAATCATGGCCCGCGCTTTGAAACTGGCCGACAGAGGGCGGTATACCACCCATCCCAATCCCGTGGTCGGATGTGTCATCGTCAAAAACGGGAATATCATAGGAGAAGGCTGGCATCGGTATGCGGGCGGCGACCATGCAGAGATCATGGCGCTGAAACAAGTCGGCAAGGCGGCCAAGGGAGCCACGCTTTACGTCACTTTGGAACCATGCAGCCAGCACGGCAGAACTCCGCCCTGTGTCAAGGCCATTAAAAAGGCGGGCATAGTTCGGGTGGTTGCGGCGATGGAGGATCCGAATTTGCCGCCCGGTCAATCCTCAGTCGCCGAATTACGGCGCAGCGGGATTGAGGTATTGGTTGGGGTCGGGCGGTCTCAGGCTCAATGTCAGAACCGTGGTTTCCTGAAGAGAGTCACGACCGGCGCCCCATGGGTGACCCTGAAAGTCGCTACCAGCCTGGATGGCAAAACCGCGATGTCCAGCGGCGAAAGTCAATGGATCACCGGCTCTTGCGCGAGGCTGAACGGACAAATGGAGCGAGCCGCCTCTGCAGCCGTGTTGACCGGAGTCGGGACGGTTTTGAGGGATAATCCTGCGCTGAACGTCAGGCTGGAAAATATGTCCCGACAGCCTTTTCGGGTTGTTCTGGATACGAATCTGAGTATGCCGGTCAACTCGAAGATTCTCGGCTCAGACGGGCAGGCGCTGATCATTACCGCAAGTAAAGATCAGGAAATCATTGAAACATTTTCGCGAAGCGGGGCCGAGATCATTGATTGCGGGAGAAATCCCCGCAATCCCGGTCATGGCGGTATTGACCTGGAACGGGTCATGCAGGAGTTGGGCAGACGGGAGATGAACACGGTTCTTCTGGAAGCGGGAGCCAGACTGAGCGGCAGCATGTTGAAGCAGGGGCTGGTTGATGAAATGATTGTTTATATGTCTCCGGATCTGCTCGGAGCGCAAGCCAGGGATATGTTCCTGATTGCGGGTCTTGAGCAGCTGGACGACCGGGTAAAACTCGCGTACCGTGACGTGGTGATGATCGGGCGTGACCTGAAAATCACTCTGGATGTGATTTAACCGGATTTTGAAGACCAGATTCTCAAGTTCGGAGCGCTATCATGTTTACCGGCATTATTCAAAATATCGGTGAGGTGGTCTTCACACTGCCGACCGCTGGCGGCGTGGAACTTGGAATCCGGCCGCGGCCTGTGTCCGGTCAATCCGAACAATGGGGGACGGAGCGTATTTCTTTGGGTGACAGTATTGCAGTCAATGGCGCCTGCCTGACCGTGACCGGACGAAAAGGCGCGGTTCTGTGTTTCGATGTGTCGCAGGAGACGTTGTCAAAGTGTCTGATTCAGGCATGGCAGTCCGGCGACCACGTCAATCTGGAGACCGCCTTGACACTGGGGACACCGATAGGCGGGCATCTGGTATCCGGTCATGTTGATGGTTTTGCCGCCTTGATAAAACGCAAGAGTGAGGCCGGATTTGCGACCTTTTTTTTTGCGGTTGATCCTGGGCTCGGACGATACATTGCGAGCAAGGGCTCTGTCGCGATTGACGGGGTAAGCCTGACCAGCAATCGGGTCTCGGATGAGCCGGCGCGGACCACATTCGAGGTTGCGCTGATCCCGCATACGCTTGAGAATACGACTCTGGGCAAACTGGACGAAGAGGACCCGGTACACATTGAAGTGGACCAGATTGCGCGTTATATTGATCGGATGATGAATAAAGACCACTGTAGGGGTGGGTCTGAAGCGCCCGCCCGATGAATGAAGAGGCAGACGAGTGATGAATCAGGAACTGATTGCCGTAAACCGGATCGAAGATGTGCTCGAAGACTATCGTCAGGGCAAAATGGTGATCATGATCGATGACCAGGATCGGGAGAATGAGGGGGATCTGCTGGTTGCGTCACAATGCGTCACTCCCGAGCACATTAACTTCATGGCGTCGAAGGGCAGGGGGCTGATTTGTCTGGCGCTTACCGAAGAGCGATGCAACCAGTTGGAACTGCCGTTGATGGTCAGCCGGAACAATGCCCGTTTTGCCACCAACTTCACGGTGTCAATAGAAGCTGCCAAAGGAGTGACCACAGGCATCTCCGCACAGGACCGCGCTGTGACTATCCGGGCAGCGGTCAATGAGGACGCGAAGCCCGATGATATTGTGAGCCCCGGTCACATATTTCCGATCAAGGCCCAGGCCGGCGGGGTATTGACCCGGGCCGGCCATACCGAAGCGAGTGTGGATATGGCCAGACTGTGCGGCTATGAACCTTCCAGCGTAATTTGTGAAATCCTCAAGGACGACGGCAATATGGCGCGCTTGCCGGATCTGATTGAATATGCGAGAAAGCATGGGTTGAAAATCGGCACGATCGCCGATTTGATCCGTTATCGACTGAAAAACAATCCCACAGTTCGCCGGATGTCCGAAAATCATCTGAACCTGAAGCAGGGGAAATTCCGTTCTTATGTATACCAGGATGTGGAGAGAGGGGGCACCCATCTTGCGCTGGTCAAGGGCAGAATAGAGCCGGACCAGGTCGTGCCGGTGCGGGTCCATATTCATCGCGGGTTGCTGGATGTCGTATTGAGTCCTTCTTCACCGTGGAGCTGGAGTCTGGAGAATGCGATGGATGTCATATCCAGGCAGGATGCCGGTGTGATGATCATTCTGGCTTATAATGAAAATGTAGACGAACTGGTGAATCGTATTTCCCTGCACGGTGATATGATGGCTGTTCAATCGAAAGAAATCGAATCACCGGAAATCACGCCAGAGCATGAAAATCATCCCGAAAATCTCAGAATGCTGGGCGCTGGCGGACAAATTCTGGCTGATCTGCATATCAGCCGGATTCTGGCGCTGGGCCGGAAAAAGAAAGCTCACGGCCTGTCCGGGTTTGGGCTGGAAGTGCTGGATTATGTCGAAACTCCTCAGCAACTGGTGGACTGGAATGAACGGCGTCCAGCGGATTCAGGCGATTCCGATCCGGGTTGATATTTTCCTGGTTGTCTGTTGCCAGTACCGGCGCAGCGTTCATGGTCTTTGTGCCACCGATATAATATGAATGAGTTTTGGAAGATGAATGAGACGAGCGGAAATTTTGTAAACTGCAACGGCCGGTACGCGATTGTCGCGGCCAGATTCAATCACTTCATAACGGACAAGCTGGTTGCCGGGGCGCTGGATGCCTTGATATGTCATGGCATAGCGGAATCGGATGTGGATTGTTTCCGGGTGCCTGGCGCGTTTGAGATTCCGATGGTGGCCGGCAAGCTGGCCCGCTCGAATCATTATCTGGCCGTGATTACCCTGGGTGCGGTGATCCGAGGCGCCACCCCGCATTTCGATTACGTGGCCGGTGAATGCGCCAGCGGCATTGCCGCATTGAATCGTGAGAGTGACGTGCCGGTCATATTTGGCGTGTTGACCACGGATACCATCGAGCAGGCGATTGAAAGAGCCGGAACAAAATCCGGCAACAAGGGCGCCGACGCCGCGCTGGCGGCGCTGGAAATGGTCAGCCTGATGGATTCCATGAAAACCCTGAACGGGGACAGGAGTTGAGAAACAGTCGACATCTTGCCAGACGATGTGCGGTGCAGGCGCTGTATCAATGGCAGGTAACCGGCCAATCCCCCCGCGAGATTGAAAGCAGTTTCATCAAGAACGAGAATCTGGCTGACCGCCATCTGGATTATTTTCAGGAACTGATCCAGTGTGTCCCCCGCCATGTCTCGGAGATCGATCGTTTGTTGTCCTGTTTCCTGGACCGTGAACTGGAAAGAGTGGATTTGATCGAACACGCGATCATGCGAGTGGGCGCGTATGAATTGAAGTATGAGGCCGATACGCCGGCCAATGTCATTATTGACGAGGCTATCGGTCTGGCGCGGGTTTTTGCCTCTGAACATGGCTACAAATACGTCAACGGTGTGCTCGACAGAGTCGCGAAAGAGGTCAGGGGCCATACCTGAAATAACTCTCCACAAGCTGGTTCATCCGCCTTCCAACCTGCTTGGGTTCGGCCTGGGAGCGGGTGCGATCCCCTTTGCTCCGGGGACCTGGGGCAGTATGGTTGGGGTTGCTCTGGTATGGGCCATGTCCGGGTTTTCGGATTTCATTTATCTTGCAGTGACTCTGGCCTGTTTCTTGTCAGGTATCGTCATTTGCCGGAAAGCAGCCGATTCACTCAAGGCCCATGATCATCCAGCGATTGTCTGGGATGAAATTGTGGGAATGATGATTACAATGGCCTGGATCGAACCGGGCGCCCTGAACCTGGCGCTGGGGTTCGTCCTGTTTCGGCTGTTCGACATTCTGAAACCCTGGCCAATCCGTCCACTTGACCGGAAAATACAGGGGGGAACGGGCATCATGCTGGATGACGCGGCAGCCGGGATACTGGCGAATATCTCCCTGGTGGTTCTGCTGTATTATCTGCCACTTTAATTATTATTACCCGGAGTCTTCAATAATGAATTCATTTACCGCATACCGAATAAACAGGAGCGAGAAACAAATTACAGCCGGTTTCCAGAAGGTCACGCTGGATGACCTGACCGCGGGGGAGGTCGTCATCCGTGTCCAGTGGTCGGGAATCAATTACAAGGACGTGCTGGCCGCCACCGGCACAGGGAAGATCCTCAGACAGTACCCGTTGAATGGCGGCATTGATCTTTCCGGTGTGGTGATTGATTCGTGTGATGACCGCTTTCGGGAAGGGGAGCCGGTAGTGGTTGCCGGATGCGGGTTATCCGAAACGGCTGATGGCGGGTATTCGGAAATAGCCAGAGTAAAAGGGGACTGTGTCGTGCCCTTGCCGGAAGGGTTGACCCTGAAGCAGGCGATGGTACTGGGTACTGCCGGATTCACCGCCGCCATGGCCGTTATGCGTATGGAACAAAATGGCCAAATTCCCGACCATGGACCGATTCTGGTTACCGGAGCGACCGGGGGCGTCGGTTCTATCGCGATTGATATTCTGGCTTCCAGGGGGTATTCGGTGACCGCGTTTACCGGCAAAAAAGATCAGCATGAATTTCTTGAACAGCTTGGGGCGACCGGATTTGTGGATCGGCATGAAATAGAAATGGGAAGTCGCCCCCTGGAAAAGGCAGTCTGGGGCGGAGCTGTGGACAACGCCGGCGGGGAGACGCTGGCCTGGCTGACCCGGACTGTGAAGTCCTGGGGCAATATCGCCAGCATCGGACTGGTGGATGATTTCCGATTGAATACAACCGTGATGCCCTTTATTCTGAGGGGCGTTTCGCTGTTGGGGATCAATTCGATTGAAATGCCGATCCAGATGCGAAATGACTTGTGGCGCCGGTTGGGAGCGGACTTGAAGCCGGGCAATCTGGAGCGGATTGTGACCCGTGTCGTCGAATTTGAAAATCTCCCTGAAACATTCGGGAGTTATCTGGACGGCAGCAACATCGGACGAACCATCATCAGGATACAGGATTGACTGGATATTCGATTTAACTTTCTTGAGAGGCGAGATCATGACTATAAGACAAAGCGCTTTGCGAAAGAGTTTTATGCGTAAACCGGACAATACGCCGGATGATAATGACCGCGTTGAAATTGGTCCGAGCCAGTTGGCTTTTGATGAATGGGCGGCGCTGGGAGTGGAGTCGCCGGATATGGAGGCGCTCCGGGAGTATCGGCTGGAGCGGGTCAGGCAACAGTTGCGAAAAAACGATTATGCCGGCGCCTTGCTGTTCGACCCGTTGAATATACGGTATGCGACCGACAGCACCAATATGCAGTTATGGATTACCCACAATTCGGCGAGATGCTGTTTCATAGCTACCGATGGCCCGGTTGTGCTGTTTGATTTTCATAACTGTGGGCATTTGAGCGAACATCTTGCGTTGATTGATGAAATCAGGGACCTGTCCGGGTTCTTCTATTTCATCGGCGGCAGCCGCTGTGACGAGTTCGCGGAAAAATTCGCTCTCGAAATTGACCAACTGCTGCGACAGCATGGCGCCGGCAACCGCCGGCTTGCAGTGGACCGGCTGGAAGTGACCGCAGTACGCGCCTTTGACCGGGCCGGGATTGAGATCATGCCCGGCATGGCTATGATGGAAACGGCCAGGGAGATCAAGAATGAGAACGAACTGAAGGCCATGCGCTGCGCGATCGCTGCCTGCGATGCCACATTGCATGAGTTTGAGGCCGCGATTCAGCCCGGTATCAGTGAGAGTGAATTGTGGGCCTATCTGCATGCCGGCAATATCAAGCGGGGAGGTGACTGGATTGAAACCCGAATTCTGTCATCCGGGCCGAGGACCAACCCGTGGATGGCCGAATGCGGACCGCGTATCATTCAGCCGGGAGACATGATTGCCCTGGATACGGACCTGGTGGGTGTCTATGGGTACTGTGTGGACATATCGCGATGCTGGATTGCCGGTGATGTGCCGGCCACCCGCGAGCAGAAACAGCTTTTCAAAGTGGCTTGGGAGCATGTGATGGAAGACATGGAGGTATTGAAACCCGGTCTCACATTCAGGGAAATGACGTTCGGCGGCAATCAACTGGAGCCGAAGTATCGCGAGTTACAGTACGGCGTGAAATATCACGGTGTCGGGTTGTGCGATGAATACCCGGCCATCTATTATCCCGAGGCATGGGAATCGAATGGTTATGACGGTGTTCTGCAGCCGGGCATGTGTTTGACTGCCGAAGCGTATATTGGTGAAGTCGGTGGTCGGGAAGGCGTGAAACTCGAGGAGCAGGTCGTCATTACCGAAGACGGCTATGAATTACTGAGCCACTTCCCGCATGACCCGAAGTTGATGGGGTGATTGTCATGTGGGTTCGCGCTCCCTGGGGAATGACGGAATCAAGGGCGCGGAATTAAAAGTATTTAGCCAACCGTTGCCTCTATTTGAGTAATATAGACTTCCGAATGCAGCCGCTGTGTGATTTCTTCGGTGGATGCTGTCTCAAAAAAAAGCTCTAATGCTTCCTGGAGATTCATTCTCGCCTGGGCAACGGTATCACCCTGGCTTGCAATGTCCAGTTGCGGACATAACGATACATAGCCGCCCTCTTCTTTTTCAATAATCGCTGTGAATTGTCTGGTCATAATCAGATTACCTGTCGTTGTGATTTTGATCATACACTGTTTGATGCGATAATTGCTGTGTCCGGGTCGGATTCTCGTTTGATTTCGGGGCGCGGGCAGGCACAGCGCCCCCCCCCCCCCCGATCAAGCCAGGGACAGGCTCTGCCCCTACAGCTTGATCTTGCTTTCGGTTCCTGTCAGCAGGCGGGTTATGTTTTCCCGGTGGCGCCAGAAAAGCAACGCCGTGATGATCAGGCTCATCGCCAGCAGCCAGGGATCTGGTAGCAGCCATAGAATCAGCAAGGGCGCCAGCGTTGCCGTAGTGAGGGCAGCCAGCGATGAGTATCGAAACAGGACGGCCACCGCCAGCCAGATCGCTACCAGGATCAGGGTCAGAACCCCGCTGATTCCCAAAAACACTCCACAGGCGGTAGCTACCCCCTTGCCCCCCCTGAATCCAAAGAATACGGGATACAGGTGGCCCAGGAAGGCGGCTGCCCCGGCCAGCGCAACGATGAGTGTGTTATCCGTCCATTCTGCGGCGACCAGAACCGGAATCAATCCCTTGAGCGCATCGCTGATCAGGGTGATGACCGCTGCCAGCCGCCGCCCTCCGATTCGCAATACGTTGGTGGCTCCGGGATTGCGCGAGCCTGTGTTCCTGGGGTCGGGTAGCCCCATTACCCGGCAGACGACAATGGCGCTGGAAATCGAACCGAAAAAATATGCGATCAGAGGTAGAAAGTAGTCTATCATTGGCAGTAGTATCAGGTTTGGTCTACATTGAACAGGGCTTTGATCCATTCATGGATATTATTTACCTTCATGGCTTGAAAGTCGATTGTATTATCGGTGTCTGGGAATGGGAAAAACAGATTACCCAGAGCATAACCGTTGATCTGGATATGGGTTTCGACATCACGGCTCCGGCTGGCAGCGATGATATTCGGGATACGCTGAATTATCGGGATGTGTCCAAACGGGTCGAGTCATTTATTCGCGATTCGAGGTTCCAACTGGTGGAAAAACTGGCGGAAGAGGTTGCCGGAATCCTGATCGGTGAGTTTGATATAAAATGGTGTCGGGTTAAAGTCAATAAATTCGGGGCAATCAGGGGGGCCGGGGATGTCGGCATTATCATTGAGCGTGGACATTAGGAGTGAACCGTGACTTACATACTGCTCAGCATTGGAAGCAATATCGAGCGTGATAAAAACATCCGTTACGCGATCCGGGAAATCACGGCAAGATATGGCGAAATCAATCTGTCTCCGGTCTATGAAACCGCCTCTGTAGGGTTCGACGGGCCGCCATTCCTGAATCTGGCGCTCGGATTTCATTGTGGGGACGACCTTCTTGAGGTGCGTGAGTTCTTGCGCAGAATCGAGTCGGATGTAGGGCGTGTGCGGGGAGGAAAATCGTTTGATAACCGATTGCTGGATATTGATGTGATCCTGTTCGGGGACCAGGACCTGCGTTCTGACGGGTATGATATTCCCCGATACGGAATCGAGAAGTTCGCTTACGTGTTAAAACCGCTGGCGGACTTGCATCCCCAAATGCTGCATCCGATCACAGGAAAAACCTACCGTCTTATGTGGCAGGAGTTCAGCAAGAAATCGGAGCAGTCGATCTGGCTCTATGAATTTACCGTTTGAAACAGTGGTTATCCTGTCAGAGTCATGATTGCGCTGACATGTCATTATCAAGCACTACCCAACCGGGCTTTTTTCTGGTATAAATCGCGCCCCGTCCTAATGTTAGTGAAATTCAAGGTAAGCCCATGACCAGAATCTGTCAAGTAACCGGGAAACGAACCGTAACCGGCAATAATGTTTCCCACGCGCATAACAAAACCAGGCGCAAATTCCTGCCCAATTTGCACAGTCGCCGTTTCTGGGTGGAGAGTGAAAATCGCTGGGTTCGCCTGCGTGTATCGTCCGCCGGACTGCGAATCATCGACAAGAAGGGTATTGATCGTGTTCTGGGGGAAATCCGGTCTCGCGGTGAAACCGCCTGAGGCGGTTTGACGGGGATTCATTGTAAAGGGGATTATCAGGAGAAATTTGAAAATGAGAGACAAGATCAAGCTGGTATCAAGCGCCGGCACCGGCCACTACTATACAACCACCAAAAACAAACGGACCATGACAGAGAAAATGGAGATACGGAAATACGATCCGGTGGTTCGTAAACACGTTGCGTACAAGGAAGCGAAAATTAAATAGCGACACCCATAGCGACGTTGAAAAAGAGAATTGATGTCAGGATTCTGGATTCGCGGATAGAAAACGAATTCGGCTTGCCTGGATATGCAACGGCGGGTTCGGCGGGACTTGACCTGCGCGCCTGTGTGGATCAGGCTCTGGCATTGAAGCCCGGACAGGTGGAATTGATTCCGACCGGAATTGCTGTGCATATCGCCGACCCCGGATTTGCCGCGGTTCTGATTCCGAGGTCCGGCGCCGGACATAAACAGGGGATTGTGCTCGGCAATCTGACCGGATTGATTGATTCCGACTATCAGGGGCAGTTGTTTATTTCCTGCTGGAATCGTAGCGGCACGGAGTTCACGATACAGCCGGGTGACCGCATTGCCCAGATGGTGATTATTCCGGTGGTTCAGGCGGAGTTCAACGTAGTTGATTCATTCGGGCAAAGCGAGCGCATCGACGGCGGCTTCGGCTCAACCGGCAACAACTGAAGAACCGGGCATGTTACGAACCGCATACAGCTACCATCCGTTATTCCTGTCCCACGACACCGGCTTCGGCCACCCGGAATGCAGTGAGCGCTTAACAGCCGCGCATAACCTGTTGAGCAGTCAGGACTGGTTTGATTCCCTGCATCCATGCTCGCCGAAGAAGGCTGCGCTTGATATTGTGCAACTGATTCACGACCCCGGCTATGTCGAACGAGTGCAACGGGCCTGCGAATCCGGCGCCCGCCGAATAGATAGCCCCGATGTTTCGGTTTCAGCCGAGTCCTGTGAGGTTGCGTTGAACGCGACCGGCAGTTTACTTGGCATTGCCGATCAGATCATGGCGGGTCACGCAGACAATGGTTTTGCGATGGTGCGGCCACCGGGACATCATGCGGAAGTGGCGGAGGCGATGGGATTTTGCCTGTTTAACAGTATCGCTGTCGCGGCCCGCTATCTGCAAAGCCGATATGGACTGGAACGAATCCTGATTCTGGATTGGGACGTGCATCATGGTAACGGCACGCAGCATATTTTCGAGCGGGATTCATCGGTGTTTTATATCAGTTTGCATCAGTTTCCCCATTATCCCGGCACCGGCTCCCGGGCAGAAACGGGAATCGGTGAAGGCGAAGGAGCGACCCTGAATTGCCCGATGAGTCCCGGTCTTGGAGACGATCAGTATCGGCAGGCGTTTGATGAGATCATACTGCCACGGGCGCAGGCCTTTTGCCCGGACGCCGTGCTGATTTCGGCGGGCTTCGATGCTCACCGGGCAGATCCCTTGAGTGCGATGAACCTGGAAAGCGAAAGTTATGTCTGGATGACTCAAATGATGATGGAGTTGGCGGACCAGCGCTGCGCGGGCAGATTGATCTCTGTTCTCGAAGGTGGTTATGACCTCACCGCGTTGGCGGAATCAGTCACCGAACACGTCCGCGTACTGAGTCAATCGTAATCGTAGAGTTCGCCCCGACTCCGACCGGAAAGCGAGAGTCAGTCCCGAAGCCGGGCGACGGTCTGTTCGAGGCTGTCGGGATTGATCACGGAGAGGTAATCAGGCGCCGATTCACTGCCCCTGAAAGCCCGCTTCACGATGCCTTCCAGATTCGGGCGCCGGCCCGCCGCGCTTTTACCGATGCCGCCGCCAAACTCAATCATCAGATCCACCCCGTATTGACTTGCACAGATCAGGTTTTGATGCCACAGTACCGGATTGAAAAGCTGTAAAAACAATCTGGAACGTATCGAATCCGGGTCGCGGTCATGGAGCTGTCCGGTGAAGTTAGACAGGACATCAACCGATGGCGGGGAGAGTTCCGCCCGTTCCAGTACTTCCCGGAATCTCTGTGCGGCCTCTACCATGTAGTAAGTATGGAACGCGCCTTCGGTTTTCAGTCTGGCGCTGCGTTTGCCGGGAAATTTCCTGGTCATGGCGGTTGCCAGCGCATCCAGGTCTTCTGCGCGTCCGCCTACCACGTTCTGCTGCGGGAGATTGCAGGCGGCAATGCCGCAATAGTGTTGTTCGGCAAGTCGGGTCGCTGATTCGAGGTCAATCATCAGCGCCTCCATTTCGCCTTCTCCAAATTCGCCCATCAGTTCACCACGGATTTTTACCAACCGCAACCCGGCTTCAAAACTTAAAGAACCAGCCGCTACCAGAGCGGAATATTCCCCCAGACTATGGCCAGCCGTCAGTACCGGACTGATTGCGTGGTCGAGTCGTTCCATCAGCAGGCGCAGGCAGGCGATGGAATGAGTCAGCAAGACCGGCTGGGTAAAACGTGTCAGGTTGATCTCCCCGTCCGGGTCTTCAAACGACAGTCTGGCGATGTCATAGCCAAGTGCGTCACTGGCTTCGGTGTAGGTGTCCTTGACGCTGGCATGTTGTTGGTAAAGGTCGTGGCCGATGCCGGGGTATTGGGATCCCTGGCCGGGGAAAAGGAATGCGATTCTGGATGAAATCATTGGCAGGGGGAACGGGTGATTTTCGGGACTGATTATATCCTTGAATTTCAATCTGGTTCAGGTTTGGTTGGAATAAACGGTTAAAATACCGGCTTTTTTGACCTCTATATTTTATTCAGGTAAGACTCATGGCAACAGTAATTGATGGTAAGGCGTTCGCTGCGAAATTGCGAGGGCGTATCGCCGATGCAGTTCAACAAATCGGCAACGAGCACAGTATCAAACCCGGCCTGGCCGTCGTCCTGGTGGGCGAAGACCCGGCCAGTCAGGTCTACGTCAGGAACAAGGCGAAGCAGACCGTCGAAGTTGGTATGGACTCGATTGAACATAAACTGCCTGTGGATACTTCGCAGGAAGACTTGCTGGCGCTGGTTGGACAGTTGAACAATGACCCGGCAATCAACGGCATACTGGTACAGTTGCCGTTGCCGAAGCAGATAGACGCAAGCGAGGTGATCAACGCCATCAATATAGACAAGGACGTGGACGGATTTCACATCCAGAATGTGGGTCGGCTTTCCATCGGGGAGGATTCGCTGGTTCCCTGCACACCCGCGGGATGTGTCATGCTGCTGAAAGATCACTTGGGGGATTTAAGCGGCAAGAACGCAGTGATCGTGGGTCGTTCGAATATTGTCGGTAAACCGGTGTCGGCTCTGTTGCTCCGGGAAAACTGCACCGTCACCATAGCGCATTCCAGGACCCGGGACCTGCCTGCGGTATGTCGGGCGGCGGATATTGTAGTCGCGGCAGTAGGGGTTCCCGAACTGGTCAAGGGCGACTGGATCAAACCCGGCGCTACGGTGATTGATGTCGGTATAAACCGGGTCACGGCGGATGATGGCAAGAACAGGTTGACAGGAGACGTTGATTACCAGTCGGCGATGCAAGTGGCGGACGCGGTTACGCCGGTGCCGGGCGGTGTCGGCCCGATGACGATCGCCTGCTTGCTGCGTAATACGGTCATCGCCGCCTGTCGGCAAAACGGCATCGAATGGCCTTCGGCGATCGGATGAAAGATGCGGATAAGGTTATTGATAATGTGTATCGTTCTCTCAAAACAGGTGGGCGTTTTTGCGCAGAAATGGGTGGGGAGGGAAACGTTCGAACGATAATTTCCCAAATCTATATACAATTGGACAAGATAGAGCTTAATGGAGATCACTATAATCCATGGTTTTTCCCCACCGAAGAAGAGTATGCATCAAAACTAAAACAGGCTGGGTTTCATGTCAAGCGAATAGAAAAATTTCAACGCCCTACTAAGTTGCCTACAGACGTTGCGGGCTGGCTGAGGACCTTTGCCAAACCTTTTTTGCAGGATGTTCCCGAAAACCAGCGTGAAAGCTTTATTAACGCCATCAGAGACGGTGTTTCAAATAAATTACAAAATGAGCGCGGAGTGTGGTTTGCGGATTACGTTCGGTTGCGTTTTCTTGCAAAAAAGAAATGAACAGTCAATCTGATTTATGTTGCGCAATGAGCAACAATGATATATTGTTTGCAGATGATAAAAAATTTCAGGCATAAGGGCCTCGAAAGGTTTTTTTCTACTGGATCAAAGTCTGGCATACGTGCACAGCATGCCAAGCGATTAGAAGAACAGTTGCAAGCATTACATACTGCTTTCTCCATTGACGACATGGATATACCCGGTTGGCGACTTCATCCTCTTGCGGGCGATAGAAAAGGCTTGTGGGCGATTCATGTGAACAAGAACTGGCGGCTGGTCTTCAGGTTTTTTGACGGCCATGCGTATGTGGTCAATTATGAGGATTATCACTAATGGCGATTCAACAATATTCTCCGATGCACCCGGGGAAATTCATAAAACGGGTGTATCTGGAACCATTCAACATCGGCGCCAATGAGTTGGCGCGAAGTCTGAAAGTCAGTCCCTCGACATTGAGCCGATTGCTGAATGGCAAAAGCGATGTTTCGCCTGAAATGGCGTTGAAGCTCTCCAGAGTAATTGGCCGCTCTGCGGAAAGCTGGATGATGATGCAGGACAATTATGATTTATATGTCGCCAGCCAGCGCATTGACCTGGATGGTCTGGTCTCAATGTCATTTGCTACATGAGTAATATGTACTGGTATTTACTCTGTCGGCAAAATAATGAGGGCATAATGGGGAACAACATGATTGAGCAGGCGGGAGAAGGGCCGCGGGTAGCGTGACGATTACACCAGAACTATACGCTATTATCGGCGTAGGCGTGGCATTGGCGGGGGTGCTTGTACCGGCCAGCAATCGCCAGAGTCGGGATATTGGCGAGCTACGGCAACAGGTAAACCAGCAAGGGCAACAGATAACACAGATTGCCCAAGAGGTCGGAAGATTGGCCGGATTGCTGGAAGGCTTGCGAGGAAGGCCGATGATTGAATCAGGAGCGGACGGGAATTGAACCGGCGATAAGATGTCGGTATAAACCGGGTCATGGCGGATGATGGTAAAGCCAGGTTGACCGGGGATGTTGATTACCAGTCGGCGATGCAAGTGGCGGACGCGATCACTCCGGTGCCGGGTGGTGTCGGTCCGATGATGAGATGATGATCGCCTGCTTGCTGCGTAATACGATCATCGCCGCCTGTTGGCAAAACGGCATCGAATTACCTTCGGCGATTGGCTGACCACTTCCCCAAGGCGAGGAGGATCGGGAATTGACGATGTGACGATTGGTGCGAGGGCTGCAAGAGACCGGGTTTAAGCCGAGCCAAGCCGAAGCGGTAGCGAAGGCAATCGCGCAAAAAAGAAATGACATCGTGAAACCCCAAATCCGCGATAGAGATTTTATAAAGAGTAGAGCGGCCTTGTTGTATACTGTTATTTCGCAAAAACAACATGCACCCGCTGGGTGAACAACAAGGCCGATGAAGAGTATACCCTATAAAGTATCCCGGACAGACGACAAATTGACTTCACGCAGTGGATTATTGCTGGTGACGGAGAGTATGGATCGTCTGGGTTTATCGGAATGGGTAGAGCGGTATTTTCCGTCTGTAGGGAGTAATCGGGGTTATGGGGCCTGGGTGTATGTCCGCACTTTTCTTTTGATGTTGCATGAAGGAGCGGGGTGTTTGGAAGATGTTCGTAGTTTGCGGCGTGAATCGGCGTTATTGAAGCTGTTGGGGATTCGCAGGATACCGAGTTCGGATGCTTTGGGAGACTGGTTGCGGCGTCTGGGAAGTAATGGAGTGGGCATCCGTGCGCTGGAGGCAATCAACCGTCATCTGTTGGGCGTAGCCTTGCATCGTTGCCGGGAAGTGACATTGGATATTGATGCGACGGCGATATTGTGTAACAAGCGTGGAGCGCAATGGTCTTATCTTCAGGAGCGGGGTTATTTGCCGATGGTGGGACACATAGAACAGACGGGTCAGGTGGTTGCGGTAGAGTTTCGTCCTGGCCATGTGTCACCGAGCCAGGATAATCCGGGGTTTATCCGGCGCTGCGAATCGAAGTGGCCTGCTGGGGTACGGGTATCGGCGGTACGGATCGATGCGGCGGGTTATCAGTCGCGGATACTGGATGATGCTTCGCAGCGGGGTATGGCTTATGCGGTACGCGCCCGTCTGGACGAAAGCATGAAGGAGATGATTCGCAGCCGTCCGCAATCGTCCTGGCAACCGGTATTGGGTCGTGACGGCGAGGGAACCGGAGAGGAGAGTTGCCGTTTTGTACACACGATGCAAGCATCGGAGCGCTCCTTCACGGTGGTGGCGCAACGGCGCAAGAAGCGGGGTCAGCAACGGTTGCCGGAAGCGAATGATTCGGTGGGATTGGATGCGGATTATATATACCGGGCTATCGCGACCAACCGGGAGCGGATGAGTGACAGTGAAGTCATCCACTGGTACAACCAGCGCGGTGAACACTCGGAGAACCGGCTCAAGGAATTGAAGCTGGATATGGGAGCCGACCGACTGCCGTGCAGCGACTTTCATGCCAATGAACTGTATTTCCATTTGTGCGCCACCGCCTGGAACCTGTTCGCGCTGTTGCGGCTCACCCTGCCGGCGCAGTGGCTGAACCGCCGTGCCGGGACGGTGCGCCAACGGCTGATCCACATAGCCGGCAAGGTGGTCTGTCATGGTCGCCAACGGATTCTGAAGATTCAGTCCGAACACTATGCGCTCCTGTCAGAAGCGCTATATCATACGCGGCGCTTCGCCTTGGCGCCCTGACGGTCTCACACGGTGAGCCGGTTCGTGCCCCGGCTTTTCACCCCCCCTTTTTTTTATGGTCTCTTCGGATGATCAAGGTGGACTGTGCCTGAAACAGTGGAAAATGACTCCAGTTCCCGCACAAGCACTCCCGCGAACCCGAAACTCCCCGAAAAATCCCTACACGCCGGTCTGATCAGACACAGAAACCCTGGCCGAACCAGAATATGCACTCCCAATCCGTCAAAATACTACATCAAAACACATTCCTGAATCTCTATCGCGGGATTTGGGTGAAAGCACCCGGTGGTATGGAGCGGCCGGAATTGTGATACAGTCCCGGACATTGAACCAAACTGGAGAACCAGCCATGAAAACCACCATCAGACTAATCGCCGTCCTGTTCCTGTTGCCGGTAGTGTTCGCTGTGAATGCGGAAAACGCAATTATGGAGTGCAGCCCACTTTACGAAAGTAAACGAACAAAATGCCAGACCGGAGACGAAGGCAATAACCGGCTGAACGGCGGCGCGGGTAAGGACTGGTTGTTCGGAAATGGGGGCGATGACCACCTGTTCGGAGGTTCGGGCGATGATTCCCTGTTCGGAGGCAAGGGCAACGATACCCTGAACGGAAGTTCGGGTTATGACCACCTGTTCGGAGGCGCGGGCAACGATACCCTGAACGGAGGTTCGGGCGATGACTACCTGGAAAGCGGTCCAGGCGATGACCGCCTGCGCGGAGACGAGGGCAATGACACCCTGCGCGGAGACGAGGGCAATGACTACCTGTACGGAGACGAAGGCGATGACGACCTGTTCGGATATTGGGATACCGACTTCCTGTACGGAGGCAAGGGCAACGATAGATTGTTCGGAGGCAAGGGCAACGATACCCTGTACGGAGAAAAGGGCAATGACTACCTGGAAAGCGGTCCAGGCGATGACCACCTGCACGGAGGCAGAGGAGATGACTTCCTGTATGGAGAACAGGGCGATGACCACCTGTACGGAGGCGGAGGCGATGACCACCTGTACGGAGGCAGAGGCGATGACTTCCTGTACGGAGGCGCGGGCAACGACTGGGTCACTGGCGGCGCGGGCAATGACAGACTGCGCGGATACGGAGGTGATGACCACCTGTACGGACGGGCGGGCGATGACCACCTGCACGGAGGTTGGGGCAACGATTACTTGAACGGAGGTTCGGGCAAAGACCGCCTGCGCGGAGGTTGGGGCAACGACTGGATCATTGGAGGCAAGGGCAATGATCGCCTGATGGGTAATGGTGGTTCTGACTTTATGAGTGGCGGCGAAGGCAAAGACACCTACGACCTGACCAGCCAGGACGACAGCCGGGATGTGATACTAGCTGACCAGTCCGACAACATCAACGGACAATTCAACAACATCCAGCGCGTCCAGCTGGACGCGGTGACTTTGCCAAGTATCACCGTTGCGGGAAGGACCTACACACTGGATGCAAGAGGTCTGAAAGGCTTCGCCCACCGGGTAAACGGCGCGGATGTTGTCTACCTGAAATAATTTGAATAAGTGGAGAAGTTGCATTGATGAGATGCACTGATGAAAAATGGTAGCCAGAAAATGGTAGCCAGAATTGACAAAACCGCATAGCGTCTATACAGTCACAGGTAGAACAAAATAATGAGGGCATAATGGGGAACAACATGATTGAGCAGGCGGGAGAAGGGCCGCGGGTAGCGTGACGATTACACCAGAACTATACGCTATTATCGGCGTAGGCGTGGCATTGGCGGGGGTGCTTGTACCGGCCAGCAATCGCCAGAGTCGGGATATTGGCGAGCTACGGCAACAGGTGAATCAGCAAGGGCAACAGATCACACAGATTGCCCAGGAGTTCGGAAGATTGGCCGGATTGCTGGAAGGTTTACGAGGAAGGCCGATGGTTGAATCAGGAGCGAACGGGAATTGAACCGGCGATAAAAAGAATGAAACCGGAGCAGTAATTCTTCAGGACAGGTTTTTCGCGGGCATTGTCCTCCACCGCCCCCCCACCGGCTCTCCGGCGAGCTTCGCTCTTGTATCGCCGACTCCCCCTCAAGGGGGGAGTGATTTTACTAGGGGGAGTGAACTTTCTGCTGTAACGCCGACAGATACAGTGCCAATTGTTTGATCTGCCGCTCGCTCAGGACGAAGGCGATCGGTTGCATGATCGGGTGTTCGCGGGCGCCGGATTTGAATGCCTTTAATTCGGCTTCAGTATAACTCGCGTGTTGTCCGCCCAGTCGGGGGTATAAGGGCGGGATACCGCTACCGGATGGACCATGGCATCCCATGCAGGACGGTACGTTAAATTCGGCGATGCCGCCACGATAAATGGCTTCACCGGCGCGGGCTTCTTCCTCCTGGTCAGGAGAGACCGAACCAGTGGTCATGGTCTGGCTGGAATACCAGGCGTCTATATCGGCCATGTCCTGTTCATTGAGGGCAGCGACCATTCCCATCATCACCGTGCCGGAGCGTTCCCCGGATTTGAATTTGGCTAACTGGTCGGCAATATAGCCCGGCGCCTGCCCGGCGATTTTGGGGTATTGCTCCAGTGGGCTGTTGCCATCCGCGCCATGACAGGCGACGCAGGTTGCGGATTTCACCTTGCCGGCATCTGCATCCTGTGCCATGCCGACGGTATTCATGGTGGCGAACAACACAAGCGCCCCCGTCAATGTAAACAATCGAATCATATAAAAGCCCTGATTATGGATTCGGTCGGATAGAATATCCGCCCTGAATAAATAACTTCGCCCAAGTCAAGAAAGAAGACCTCAGTTCAGGTTACGATTATATCAATATTTATCAGAAAAACTGAAATGATGATTGACTTTTCCAGGGCACAATATTCTCTTGCGGCGCACTATCCTCACCAATGGCCCGAGGACATCGGCGCCGAAGTCGCCTTCGCTGGCCGTTCCAATGTCGGCAAGTCCAGCGCCATTAACGCGATCACCCGGCAGAACCATCTGGCCAAAACCAGTAAGGCGCCGGGGCGTACCCGACAAATCGTGTTTTTTGATCTGGATATCGCTTACCGACTGGTGGACCTGCCGGGCTACGGCTACGCCAGGGCGCCGCAAGCGTTACGCCGCCACTGGCAGGATTTCATAACGGAATATCTGTTCAACCGGGAATGCCTGTGCGCTCTGGTGATCCCGATGGACATTCGCAGACCCCTGACCGATCTTGACATCACCATGCTGGAGTGTTGTTGGCAGCAACAGTTGCCAGCGCACATCCTGTTGACCAAGGCCGATAAATTCAAGCGCGGCAAGGCGGCCAGTATTTTTCATTCGGTGGTTCGGCAGGTGAACGGCAATCCGCAAACCACCGTGCAACTGTTTTCCTCAAGCAACCGGCAGGGAGTACCCGAAGCGCGGGAGAAACTGAACGGTTTTCTGACTGGGCCGACGACCACGGGCGGGCACGGAGACCCGCCCCTACGATGACCCGTTGCGCCTGTTCCGTCATTCCCGTGTAAACGGGAATCCACAACCATACGGATGATGTCCTGAATGATGCGTAGGGGCGACCCACTGTGGTCGCCCGCTACCGTTGATACCCGTTCCGATCATTCGCGGGCGCGCACTTCAGACTCGCCCCTGTGCAGCGGCACGAATCAGTCCCGAATCGCGCCGTCGCCGATGACGACGTATTTCTGGCTGGTCAGACCTTCAAGTCCGACCGGGCCGCGAACATGAAGTTTGTCTGTGCTGATGCCGATTTCGGCGCCGAGGCCATATTCAAAGCCATCGGCAAACTGGGTGGAGGCGTTGATCATGACCGAACTGGAATCAACCTGTTGCAGGAATTGTCGCTGATGATCGGTATTTTCAGTGACAATCGCGTCAGTATGATGAGAACCATAGTCTTCGATATGCCGGATGGCCTGATCAATGCCATCAACGACCCGAATGGATAAAATGCCATCCAGATATTCGGTACTCCAATCGGCTTCACTGGCCGGGACCATGTCAGGCACAATTCGGCGGGACTGCTCACATCCGCGCAGTTCGATGCCCTTGCCGAGATATTGATCGCAAAGCGGGGGCAGGACTTCCCTGGCGACGGATTTGGCTACCAGCAGGGTTTCCATCGCGCCACAGATTCCATAGCGTCTCGCCTTGGCGTTGTAAGCGACCGCAATCGCCTTGTCGAGATCGGCGTCATCATCAATATAGACATGGCAAAGCCCTTCGAGATGCTTGATCACAGGTACGGTGGCAATATCGCTGAGCCGTTCAATCAGGCTCCTGCCGCCGCGCGGGATAATAATGTCCACATACTTCGACAAGGTGGCCAGTTTGCCGACTGCCTCGCGGTCTGTGGTTTCGACCACTTGTATGCAATGGTTGTCGAGGTCGGCTTTTTCAAGTCCTTCAGACAGGCAGGCCGCCAGCGCGAGATTGGAATGGATCGCTTCGGAGCCGCCGCGCAGGATAGCGGCATTACCGGATTTCAGGCACAGAATCGCTGCATCCACAGTCACGTTGGGGCGGGATTCGTAAATGATGCCGATGACTCCCAAAGGCACTCGCATCTTGCTGATTCGCAGGCCGCTCGGACGCTCATCAAATGCGGACATGTCGCCCACGGGATCGTGCAGGGAAGCCACCTGTCTACAGCCTTCGGCGATTGCGGATACCCGTGTCCGGTTCAGTTCCAGGCGGTCCAGCAGGGCGCTCGTCAGGTTGTTGCTGAGCGCGGCGGCCATATCCCTGGCATTGGCGGCCAGGATGTCTTCGCAACGGCGTTCTATGGAGTCAGCGATATGATGCAGGGCCGTATTTTTCTGTTCGGTGGTGGCTCTGGACACCGTTGCCGAGGCCGCCCGCGCCTGACGGCCGAGCCGGGCCATATACTCCTGGATGTCGTTATTCACTGTCACGGTGGAATCAATTATAAACCACATATAGCCAGGGAAATGCTTTCGATTTCCTCCCAGATGTCCTTGCGCCGGAAGTGGATCCGGCCCTTCACCATCAAGTCCGCATGTCCGATGCGTTGCAGAATGTTTTCCCATCGGCTTTTGGGAAGGCGGTTCAGCGCTGAATGGATCAGGGCGCTTCGGCTGCTCCAGACGCCATGACGTTTGAACAGGGAACCGCCGGGACGTTCTCCTTGATCAATCGCTGCCGAGAGCCGGCATAGCGTCCGCACTTCCCGGGCCAGCGCCCACAGAATGATGACTGGCTCGGCCTGCTCGTGTTTCAGGTTTTGCAGAATCCGGATCGTGCGCTCGACGGCCCCGCCAAGACAGGTATCGACGAACGTGTATACATTGAAACGGGCATGGTCTGCATTGGTCTGTTCGATGATTCGGGTGGTAATGATCTGCTCGGGATACAGCAGTCCAAGCAGGTTGATTTCCTGTGCCGCCGCCAGCAGATTGCCTTCAACCAGATGGCTTAAATGTTCTGCGGCGCCGGGTTCGTGTTTCAGCCCCTGGCCGCTCATTCTCCGGCTGATCCAGCCGGGCAGGTTTGCGGCGCCGATAGCGGGGCATTCGACCACCAGACCATGGTCCTGAATCACCTTGAACCATTTGACCGCCTGACCACGTTTGTCGATGGCATTGGCGACTACGACCAGGGTGGTGTCCGAAGAGAGGTCCTGTGCGAAGCTGATCAGCGCCCGGCTACCTGCATCCCCCGGTTTTCCGGTCGGCAATCTCAATTCAATCAACCGTTTGTCGGCGAACAATGACAGGGTGCTGCTTTCATGTTGCAGCCGATTCCAGTCAAATCCGGCTTCAACGGTCAGGCGTATGCGCTCATTGTAGTTTGCCAGAGCGCAGTGGTTGCGAATCTGCTCCAGAGCTTCCTCAATCAGTAATGTCTCGGAACCGAACAACAGATACAGGGGGGAAATTCCCTGTTTCAATTGCGTTGGCAAGGCGGGAGAGGTGATACGCAAACGCGGTTTCTCAGGGGTTGCGACTGTTGTAACCTACAGGCGGGAGAGTTCCCGCATGATTTGCAAAGAGACATCTCTGGTCATCTCTTCTTTCAGGAATTCTTCTTCTTCCTCGAATTCGAGTTCGTCTTCGGGGTCGTATTCGAGAGTATTGGACACTGATAGCGAAGACCGGGACAGCAGGACTTCTCCGTTGGCGTCAATGACGCTGAATTCGACCAGCCAGGTATATTCGAACTCGGTCGCAATACCGGTCGCATCGGTACTTACAGATTCCTTGACGAACTCAGTCTGTAGCAGGGACAGGGTAGATGCGTTGGCGTCCGCAGTGGTTACAGTGACCCCGTTGTCCGTCAATATTCCGGTCAGCTGTTCAACCAGCTCCCGTTCTCCGCCCTTGATCAGCATTTCGGATAATTGTACAGGCAGTTGGAAACTTCCGCGCAGTTTGAATCCGCAAGCGGAGAGAAAAGACAGGCTAATCCATACAAGAAACAGGCGTTTTGACATGAAACGTTCTTCAACCAGGTAGATATTCAACTGTTGTAATTATAAGGCAAGGTCTGTATGAACAGGGCAGCTATCCGGTGTATTTCCCACTAAATCACGATATTAATAAGCTTTGCGGGAACGATAATGATTTTCCTGATTTCAGCGTTGCCAATGAAATTCCGGATCTTGTGATCGGCTACAGCCATGGCGCGAAGTTCCTGTTCGCTGCAATCAGTGGCCAGCTCGATTTCGCTTCTCAGTCTGCCGTTGACCTGAATGACCCATTTGACCGTGTCGCTTTGCAGAGCTTGCTCGTCTACCTGTGGCCAGTGGGCATCCAGCACATCGCCAGCCTCGCCCATCACATGCCACAATCGGTGGGCAATGTGAGGCACAACAGGAGCCAGAATCTTGTTCAGGATAACCAGACTTTCCCGAAAGGCCGACAGGCAATCCCGGTTTTTGCCAGGCTCGAATCGTTCCAGCGAATTGAGCAGTTCCATCGCTCCGGCGACTACTGTGTTGTAATGGATTCTCTGGTAGTCGCGCTCCGCTTTTGCCAGAATCTGATGGGTGATTCGACGCAATCCCCTGGCTTCCCGGTCGACGCAGTCTGCATTGGCCAGAACCGGGTCTGACGATAATTGTCTGGCGCGAGCTACCGCCTCACTGTTGCGATGAACCAGAGCCCACCATCTTTTCAGGAAACGGAAAGAGCCGGCTACCGCGTCGTCATTCCATTCCAGTGGCTGTTCAGGGGGCGATGCAAACATCATGAACAGCCGAACCGTGTCCGCGCCATATTTGTCAATCATTGACTGCGGATCGACCGTGTTGTTCTTCGATTTCGACATCTTCGAGCCGTCTTTCAGGACCATGCCCTGGCAAAGCAGGTTGGTGAAAGGCTCGTCACTGTCAACCAGACCGACATCCCGCATCAATTTATGGAAGAAGCGCGCGTAGAGCAGGTGCAATACGGCGTGTTCAATGCCGCCGACATACTGGTCCACGGGGAGCCAGTAATTGGCCCGTTCATCCAGCATCGCATGGTCCGCGCCGGGACAGCAATAACGGGCGTAGTACCACGATGATTCGAAGAAGGTGTCGAACGTGTCAGTCTCTCGTGTGGCGGGTTGATTGCCGCCGGGTAGTGTGGCGCTGTAAAAATCCGGATCATTACGGATCGGTGACTGGACACCGGAGAACTCGACATCTTCAGGTAGCCGTACCGGCAACTCATCGTCGGGCACGGCAAAAACCTCCCCGGCATTGTCGTATACCACCGGAATCGGGCAGCCCCAGTATCGCTGTCGCGACACGCCCCAGTCACGCAGCCGGTAGTTTATGGTTTTTCTGCCGATGCCGCGGGTTTCAAGATATTCGGCAACGGCGTCACAGGCCGCGCTGTGGTCAAGCCCGTCGAGCGGCCCTGAGTTGCAGGTAATTCCTTTCGCAGTCAGGGCAGATTGGCTGAAATCATGTTCGCCGCCGTCCACCGGGCGGATAACCGGACGGATTTCGATGCCGTGTTTCCTGGCGAACTCCCAGTCTCTCTGGTCATGCGCGGGCACTGCCATGATGGCGCCAGTACCGTATTCCATCAAAACAAAATTCGCCACCCAGATTCCGACTTTCTCGCCACTAACCGGATGAATCCCGGTTATGCCGAGAGGAAGGCCTTTCTTTTCCATGGTTTCCATTTCTCTTTCTGTGGCACGGATGTTTTTGCAGGATTCGACGAATGTGGCCACAGCCGGATTATCCGCCGCCGCCTTTAATGCCAGGGGGTGTTCCGGCGCCACCGAAATAAAGGTGATGCCCATGATTGTGTCGGGTCGGGTAGTGTAGACTTCCAGTGGTTCCTCGCCTTCGACCGTGAATGAAAATTCAACCCCTTCGGAACGACCGATCCAGTTGCGCTGCATGGTACGAACCGCCTCCGGCCAGCCTTCAAGATGGTCGATTTCATGCAATAGCTCCTCGGCGTAATCGGTAATCCGGATGAACCATTGAGAGACTTCCCGGCGTTCTACAACCGCCCCCGAGCGCCAGCCGCGGCCGTTTTCAACCTGTTCGTTGGCGAGTACCGTTTGTTCCACCGGGTCCCAGTTGACTACCGCCATTTTCTTGTAGGCCAGGTTTTTTTCAAGCAGTTTGTTGAAGAACCATTGTTCCCAGCGATAGTATTCAGGTGAACAGGTGGACAGCTCACGATTCCAGTCATAGCCGAAGCCGAGGCGTTTCAGCTGGGTGCGCATATAGTCAATGTTCGAGTTGGTCCATTTTGCCGGCGGTGTCCGGTGTGCGATCGCGGCGTTTTCTGCGGGTAATCCGAAGGCATCCCAACCCATCGGTTGCAATACGTTCTTGCCGAGCATACGTTGATAGCGGCTGATCACATCGCCGATGGTATAATTGCGGACATGTCCCATGTGCAATTTCCCGGAGGGGTAGGGCAGCATGGAAAGACAGTAGTATTTCTCACGATCCGTATCTTCGGACACTGCAAAGCTTTGTCTGTCATCCCAGTATTTTTGAGCTTCGGATTCGATTTGGGCGGGGTTGTATTTATCGATCATGTTGATGCAGGTTCGGGCTGTTCACGAGCACGGATTCTAACCGATTACCCCGGTATGCGTACATA
Organism: Candidatus Poriferihabitaceae bacterium; assembly: GCA_965208975.1. Classification (GTDB taxonomy): domain Bacteria; phylum Pseudomonadota; class Gammaproteobacteria; order Arenicellales; family Poriferihabitantaceae. The sequence continues at coordinate 258,578 of CBDBQH010000001.1, forward strand.
ATCCTGGCAAGTGGCGCTGGCGTTTACAGTACAATTCAGGATATGGCAGGCAATATTCCCAAATCCTTCATAGATGACCTGATCGCCCGCGCGGACATTGTTGACGTGATTGACCGGCGAGTACCCCTGATTCGTAAAGGTCAGGAATATATCGCCTGCTGCCCTTTCCACGAAGAGAAAACGCCGTCATTCACGGTCAGCCCGGTCAAACAGTTCTACCATTGCTTCGGTTGCGGCGCCCACGGTACTGTGATCGGGTTTCTGATGAACTATGCCAACCTGGGGTTTGTTGAAGTAGTTGAAGATCTGGCCAATGGAATCGGCATGGAATTACCGGGCAGGGGTTCTGCCAGGTCCACCCCGGCCGGGGAAGGCTCGGACCAGCGACGGGAGGCGCTTGAACGGGCAAACAGCTGGTTTCAAAAACAATTACGAACCCATCCCATGGCCAGACAGGCCGTTGACTATCTGAAATCCAGGGGCCTGGACGGCAAGGTGGTCGCGGACTTCGGGATCGGTTATGCCCCGGACAGTTGGAGCGGTCTGGCCGATGCCTTAGGAGCCAGCGCCAGTCCCCGGTTACAGGAGCATCTGCTCAAGGCCGGATTGATCATCAGGAAAGAGGATGACGCCAAAGCCCGCTACTACGACCGTTTTCGGGGGCGCGTTATGTTCCCGATTGAAGACCATCAAGGCCGGGTCGCGGGTTTTGGCGGCAGAGCGCTCGGTGACGGCAATCCCAAATATCTGAATTCTCCCCAAACCCCGTTGTTTCACAAGGGCGCGGAACTCTACGGATTGCACCGTGCCCGCCGGGAGATCGGCGCCCGCAACAAAAGTATTGTGGTAGAGGGGTACATGGATGTCGTCAGTCTGGCGCAGTTCGGGGTGATCAACGTGGTTGCAACTCTTGGAACCGCGACCACCCGTACCCACCTGCAACGCCTGTTCCGTCTCGCGCCGGAGATTGTATTTTGTTTTGACGGAGATCGCGCGGGGCGGGCCGCGGCCTGGAAGGCGATGGAGGTTTCGCTTGCCGAAATGCGGGATGACCGCCAGGCCGGATTCCTGTTTCTGCCCGAAGGTCAGGACCCGGACACCATGGTCCGCGCTGAAGGGGCCGAAGCGTTCATCGAAAGGGTGAATAACGCGCTGTCGTTATCGGTTTTCCTTTTCAACACCCTGATCTCACGGGTGGACATGAATCGGGCGGATGGTCAGGCATCTCTGGTGAGTCAGGCGTTACCGTTGATTGAACAGTTGCCGGACGGGGCATTCCGGGATATGATGAATTCGCGGCTCACATCATTGACCGGACTGCCGACCAGCCGATTCGCGGAAATAGCCGCGACGACTGGCGGGTTGTCACCGCGATTGAGGGAGCGGCGCCCGCAAGCCGGACATATTCAGGATGGTCAGGTGTCTCCACTGGCGCTCGCTGTCAGTCTGCTGCTGCAAAACCCTGTGCTTGCACAATCAGTGGACAAGCCGGACGAGCTGAAGCAGTTGCAAATCCCCGGAGCCGATGTCCTGACAGAAATCATTGAACTGGCCCGCAGCCAGCCTGACCTGACTACCGCCAGGTTACTGGAGTCTTTCCGCGAGACTGCGGTGCATGATTACCTGGGCAGACTGGCGATGCGCTCCAACCTGATTGACGAGAATGTGCTGGAGAGACAATTCAGGGATACCCTGAGTCATCTGCTCGAAGAGCATTACGACCTGCACAGACGAAAATTGCTGGAAAAAGCGCGGCAATCGGAACTGACCGCGGAAGAATCGGAGAAACTGAACCGACTGTTGAAAACAAGAATCCGGAATCTGCGGAGCTGATCATGAAAATTGTTTCGATTACCGTCTGGCAGCTTGACCTGCCTCTGTACAAGACCTATAGCCTGTCTGGCGGGCGACTCAGCCTGGATCGACTCGATTCGACATTGGTGCGGATAGACACCGATGACGGTATTGCCGGCTGGGGCGAAGCATGCCCCTGGGGGGTCACCTATCTTCCAGCCTTCGGCAAAGGGATACGCGCTGGTCTGGAGGAACTGGCGCCGCGCCTGATCGGTCGTGACCCGCGGCAGGTTGACGCCATCAACCGGGCGCTTGACCGCGCCCTGCCCGGACATCCCTGCGTCAAGGCGCCGATAGATATCGCATGCTGGGACATTCTCGGCCAGGCAACCGGAATGCCTGTCTCGACCCTTCTCGGCGCGACCGAGCCGGAACCCGTACTCATCGCTTCAAGCGTGGCCACGGGAGCGCCAGACGAAATGCTGGCCGAGGTCGATCGGTTCCGCGATATTGGCTACCGGCTTCATTCCTGCAAGATCGGCGCCGATGTCGATCTGGATATCGCGCGTATCGAGCATCTGGCGATGCGCGAGCGGGAAGGTGAAACGATCTTCTTTGACGCCAACCGCGCCTGGCTGCCACGCGAAGCCGTTACGGTGATGAACGCGGTCCCAAAAACCACGGCCTGGTTCGAACAGCCCTGCGAGACGCTGGAGGAGATTGCACAGGTTCGCCGATTGACCCGCCACCCGATCAGCATTGATGAAGGGCTGCATACCTACGGCGACCTGGTGCGTATTCATGGCGAGAGGCTGGCCGAGATCGTCAACATCAAGATCAACCGGGTTGGCGGCCTGACCAAAGCGCGTCAGATGCGTGACTTCTGCCTCGCGACCGGCCTCTCTATGCTGATTATGGATACCGGCGGCACTGTCATCGCCGATACCGCCGTGGCCCATCTTGCCCAGAGCATACCCTCTTCTTCCTGTCTCGGGGTCTGGTCCTGTCAGGACATGGTGACGGTTGATCCCGCTCCGGGTCGGGGCGCGCGCAACATCAACGGCTGTTTCACGGCGCCGGCGAAACCGGGTCTCGGCATCGAACCTGATCCCGCCCTCCTCGGTAACCCGGTCGCCGTATACAGGTGACGCCATTCATCCTTCAGGCTCATCTTCCATTGGACAACTCTTTTGATTGCTTTTCGCCTGATTTCAGGCTATAATATGCGGTTGCTTTACAACCGATACAGCAGAATCCAATGAGTAAAGACCGCCAATCCAGCGCCGCCACCGCACAGCCCGAACAGGAAACTGAAAAGACCTCGAATCTTGCGGCAGCTCCTGATAAAAAAGCTTCATCCGAATCCCAGTCAGATCTCAAGAAACTGGTTCTCAAGGGCAAGGATCAGGGTTTTTTGACTTACGCCGAGATCAACGATCATTTGCCGGAAAACATGCATGACACGGACCAGATTGAGGTTGTTGTCAACATGATTAACGACATGGGTATCGAGGTGGTGGACAAGGCGCCGGACATGGACATGATGACGCTGAAAAGGGACAACCCCGAAGACCAGGAGGTTGCGGAAGAGGTCAGTGTCGCGCTGAAAACCGTTGTTGAAAGTGAGTTCGGACGAACTACCGACCCGGTTCGTATGTATATGCGGGAGATGGGAACTGTGGAGTTGTTGACTCGCGAGGACGAAATCGCGCTTGCCAAACGCATTGAGGCGGGTAATCGGGAGAGCGCGGCCGCGATTGCGTTGACTCCGGCGGCTATCCGGCAATTCCTGGATTTTGCCGATCAGATCGAATCTGGCGAAATCAAGTTGTCGGATGTGATTGTTGATTTTATGGAGTTGAATGCGCTGGACGATGAAACCGTAGCCATTCCCGGAGAACCCGGCCAGAATGCGGCGGAATCGGAAGGTTTGCCAAATGGTCCTGATTTCGATGACGCGCTCACCCGTTTCAAGAGGATGAGGCGGCTTTGGAACTCTCTGACCCGGGCGATTGAAACTCATGGACTGGGCAGCAAGCAGGCATTGAGAAACCGCAAGAAGCTCAGTGACGAACTGTTGCAAATTAAATTTGTGCCGGCAAAACTGGACGCTCTGGCTTCAACGCTACGGGAGTGTATGGCCGAGGTCAAGGAGTGTGAACGCGGAGTCGCAAATTACTGCGTCAATTATGGCAAGGTTTCCCGGAAACAGTTTATGGAGTCTTTTCGCGGTAACGAAACGAATATGGAATGGTTTGATCGGTTGATGGGGGAACAACAAGAGCGCCCCCGGCTGGAGAAATACAGGAACAAGATTGCGGTCTATACCAATCGACTGGTCAGGGTTCAGAATACGGCCGGACTGGAAATGTCGGATTTGAAGAATCTGATTCGGAAACTCTCGATTGGTGAAGCCAAGGCGCGGCGCGCCAAGAAAGAAATGGTCGAAGCCAATCTGCGGCTGGTCATTTCGATCGCGAAGAAATATACCAATCGTGGATTGCAATTTCTGGATTTGATCCAGGAGGGCAACATCGGACTCATGAAGGCCGTCGACAAGTTCGAATATCGGCGCGGTTACAAATTCTCTACCTATGCCACCTGGTGGATTCGCCAGGCGATCACCCGTTCCATTGCAGACCAGGCCAGGACTATCCGCATTCCGGTGCACATGATCGAAACCATCAACAAGCTCAATCGGGTGTCCCGCCAGATTCTTCAGGAAAAAGGACGCGAAGCATTACCCTGTGAGCTGGCCGAACGCATGGAACTGACCGAAGACAAGGTTCGCAAGGTATTGAAGATTGCCAAAGAGCCGATCTCAATGGAAATGCCGGTGGGTGATGACGAAGATTCACATCTTGGGGATTTCATTGAAGACAAGAACATCAAGGCTCCGATTGACATTGCAACCACTTCCGGCTTGAAGGGAGCAACTGACGATATACTGGAATCCCTGACCGAACGGGAAGCAAAAGTACTGCAAATGCGGTTCGGTATCGGTATGAACACGGATCATACCCTGGAAGAAGTGGGTAAGCAGTTCGATGTTACCCGGGAGCGTATTCGACAGATCGAAGCCAAGGCGCTCAGAAAGCTGCGTCATCCGAGTCGTTCAGAGCATTTGAGAAGTTTCCTGGAAAACAGCTGACAGCCATCGGCAATTTGACAGGCATTCCGGTGTTCCTGAGCGAAGCCGTAGCAGCCGGGAGACTCTCCTGAGCGCATGATCCAGCGTAAATTATCTCTTTGATACGGGCCTGTAGCTCAGTTGGTTAGAGCAGTGGACTCATAATCCATTGGTCGTAGGTTCAAGTCCTACCGGGCCCACCATGCGTCCTGAACCCGTTGCCGGAACTGATGAATGCTTCAATTTGTGAGCGGTCGGGTATTGCATTTACCGCGCCATCAGAGCGGGTGGATAACGCCGCTGCAATGTTCGCGTATTCAGTGGCCTCAAAGGGGTCCTGGCCTCTGACCAGTTCAGCCAGTATGGCTCCCGCAAAAGTATCTCCCGCGCCATTTGCGTCGATACTGTTTACCCGGATGCCCGCGACTTTTTTCCGTTTTGAACCCGTAGAGACAATAGCGCCTTCGCGACCCAGTTTCAGAACCACTATTTCAGCGCCCAGATCGTGATAAAAATCGACAATCCGGTCAGGGTCGGCTAATTTTGACAAAACTTTCGCGTCCTCAATGCCTGGGAGGGCAATATAACAGTGTTTCATTGCTTCATGTACGATTGCCCGCGCTCTTTCCTCGGGCCACAGGTTTAACCTCAGGTTTGTATCATAAGAAAGCCTGGTTCCATTGTTGTTTGCTATCTCGATTGCGGCAAATACCGAGTCCGCCGCCGATGAACTGATCGCCTGGCTTATGGCTGAAACGTGGAGAATTTGCGCGTCTGCGATATATGAGGGTGACAAATGCTGTGGTTTGATTTTTGTTGCGGCTGAGTATTTTCGGTAATATGAGAAGTGATGACCCTGTTCGTCATGCGAAACAAAATATATTCCTGTGGGCGCGGTCGAATCCCGCGTGATTTGCGATGTGTCGACTCCTTCTTCTTCCCATAACGCAATCAGGTCGTCTCCGAACCGATCACTTCCGATACGGGAGATATAAGCGACATTTGCGCCTTGGCGGGCCGCTGAAATCGCACAGTTTGAAGTGTCTCCACCGAAGCCCTTGACGATTTTACCTTGTTCCTTTTGATTGAACTCAATGAGCGGTTCGCCCAAACAAACTATATCCGCCATCGTCTAACGCTCCGGTTTCTGCGCAAGACGGGCTCGAGCCATCGAAACCTGCCGAGTTATAGCTTTCCAGTCCTGATTCCTGATTTGTTCTGCGGATGCGAACCATGTACCTCCGACTGAACAAACACCCGGTATTTCAAGGTATTGATTCATATTCTCCGGTGTCACGCCACCTGTTGCACAAAACTGCACATCGAATCTGGCAAATGGAGTTGCAATCGTCCTGAGAAATTGCGCTCCGCCAGCAGCGCTCGCCGGAAAAAACTTCAACAGTCTGCAGTGGTGATTCATGGCAGTCTGTATTTCCGAGGGGGTGACCGCTCCGGGAATAAAAGGAACATTATAGTCTCGAAAGTAATCCACAATGTTCGTATCCATTCCCGGACTGACACAAAATTGAGCGCCGGCATTTAGCGCCATTGCGGCTTCCTCCAGGGTGACCACAGTCCCCGCTCCGACCAGGCAGTCCGGGTAATTCTTGCGAATTATTCGTATTGCTTGCGGGGCTTCACGAGTTCGCAGCACGATCTCGATAATGGAAATACCGCCTTTCAAAACAGCTTCAGCCAACGGCTGCGCCAATTTTGCGTTGTCGATCTCGATTACAGGGATCAGTGGGTGCGACCGAACGGATTCAATATCAATCACAGAATTCACCGGCGCTAGCGACTCATCCATCCGCCGTCAACGGTAACTATCGAACCGTGCATGTAGTTTGAGGCGGATGACGCCAGAAAAACAACGGGTCCGGCAAAGTCTTCCGGTTCGCCCCATCTGGAAGCGGGGATTCGTTCCAGAATGGATCGATTCCTGACTGGATCATCCTGCAGCGCCTGTGTATTGTCAGTTTTTATGTAGCCCGGCGCAATCGCATTTACGTTCACGCCTTTCCCCGCCCATTCGTTCGCGAGCGCTTTGGTCAACTGCCCGATAGCTCCCTTGCTGGCGGCGTATCCGGGGACGGTAATTCCGCCTTGAAAGGTAAGCAGGGAAGCAATGAATATTATTTTTCCGAACCCTCGGCCCACCATTCTTTTACCGATAGAGCGGGATAAAATGAACTGGGCATTCAGGTTTACTTCCATTACTGTATCCCAGTATTCATCAGAGTGTTCAACTGCAGGCGCGCGCATGATCGTGCCGGCATTATTCACGAGAATATCAATTGTCGAATGGTTTTTGTGTAGTTCCAGGAGGAAGTCATGCACCGCAGTCCGGTCACTGAAATCACAGGCATACCCCGTAAAGCTGCGACCAGGAGACGATACGGCTCGCGAGACTTCACTGTCGTTTTCCTCCAATGTCGCGCTGACTCCGATAATGTCCGCCCCCGCTTCTGCAAGGGCGCGCGCCATTGCCTTGCCGATACCTCGTTTACACCCTGTGACTAACGCTGTTTTCCCGGCTAATGAAAAATTCTCCAGAACGCTCATGCCGTTGCCTCGCTTCCCACTTGAACCAGGCTTTTCAGCGCTTTCGGGTTTGCGCTCAGGTCCGCCAGCGTCTCTCCAACCTTGTCGAGCTGTTGAATATTGGTGATGATTGCTTCGCAGTCGATCTGTCCGGATGCAATCAACTCAATGGCTGCATCAAAATCATCGGGTGTGTAAACGCGCGCGCCCAGAAGTTCGATTTCCCGCCAAAAAAACTGGAACAGATCAATCGGCGGCTTCACCGGGTGGATCGCAACCATAACAATGCGCGCGCGCGCGGCGGCAGCCGATGTCATACATTCCACGCCTGCATTGCTTCCCGATACCTCAAATATGACATCAGCGCCTTTCTGGCCGGTGGTTTCATACATATATTTGCCAACATCCATATTATTTGGGTTGACGGTATCGAACCCGAGTCTTCCGGCTATCGCAAGCCGTTGTTCGTTGATCTCGGAAATTGTGATTTTGCCGCCTTTTTGCCTTGCAACCATTGCAATCAGAATTCCAATCGGGCCGCCGCCGATTATGAGAACATCCTCACCTTCGACCAGTCGGCTCCGATTGACGTCATGGCAGGCCACGGCAGCCGGTTCGACCAAAGCCGCGTGTTTGAGAGAAGTTCCACCGGGCACTACGTGAACAGTATGCCTGGGTACTGTCCAGCTTTGCTGCAGAGCGCCATCGGTATCCAGTCCGAGAAACTTCAGGTTGTGACAAATGTGGCTGTTTCCATTTTTACAAGCCGCGCAATCACCGCAGTGAACCAATGGCCGCACGACCACCTTGTCGCCAACAGAAATATCGGATATATCCGACCCGACCGCATCGACAGCGCCGGACATTTCATGGCCGATTATCCTCTCACACCCCACTCGCGCATCCATGTTGCCGTGATAAACATGCAAATCAGTACCGCAAAGTCCGCAATAGGCTACCCGGATTCGAATTTCTCCGGGATTGGGACTGATTGGTTTGCATGCGCCTAAAGTAAACGTCTTGTCACAATTATAATATGAAGCCTTCATTCACTAATCTCTATTACAGTTAAAGCCAAACCTTGAAAATCAATCGGCGTAATGCAGAAAATCACTCAAGATAATCTGAACGCAAATGTCATTCAGAGGCGCCTATGAAAGTTTGAATTGCGAGAGTCTCTCCCAATCAAATTCAACACCTGTTCCCGGAGTGTCTGGAGCGACAGCGCGGAAATTTTCGACCTGCAACGGTCGATTCGTATACTGATTAATCGGGAAGCTGTGCACTTCAACCCAACCGGCATTTTGCTGTGCGCAAACCAGACTGACATGCAGCTCCTGCATGCCGTGACTACACACCGGAATATTTTTTTCCAATGCCAGTTCCGCCACACGAAGCCAGCCGGTGATACCGCCGCAGTTGGAAGCGTCCGGTTGGATAAATGAAAGATTCGATTGGTCGAGCGCAAACTGAAACTCATGGATCGTATGGAGATTTTCTCCCATCGCCAGGGGTACGTCCGTGGCCTGGGCAATCTCAGCGTAGCCCCGGTAATTGTCCGGCTCTATGGGTTCCTCAAACCAGTAAATATCAAATTCCTTAAACGCTTGCGTCGCCCTGATCGCTTTTTCAACAGACATGGAACAGTTGGCGTCGACCATGAAAGTGGTATCTTCGCCTGCCAACTCCCGGATTGCGGCGACTCGCGCAACATCTTCATCCAGATTTTCGTGCCCCACCTTGATTTTCACTGCATTAAATCCTGACTCAAGGTATCCCGATACATTTGCCTTGAGCTTTTGCAATGAAAAATTGAGATCAATCCCACCGCAATATGCACGGGTTGTGGAGTTCGCTCCGCCCGCCAGTTGCCATAATGGTTTTTGCTCTTTTTTGCCTTTGATGTCCCACAGCGCAATATCTACAGCGGATATTGCAAACGAAGATACGCCCCCGCGTCCTACATAGTGAATATGCCAAAACATTTGATCGTAAAGTCGGGCAATGTCGTCACCCGCCCTGCCCAGCAAAAAAGTCTTCAAATCCTTCTCAAGCATAGCCAGAATCGCCCAGCCTCCACGTCCGCCGGTGTAGGTATACCCGGTGCCCGAACTTCCATCTGACAGCTCAATCGTCGTAGTGACCAGCTCAAAGTGACTATGGTCGCCGTGCCTGGCGTCACTGAGAACTTCAGCCAGCGGAACCCGGAACAGGGTGTTGGTTACGTTGGATATCGTTGGAGGACTCATGTTCGATTGCAGTTTTGTGCGTAAGCGAATGATCTCACCCTTGAGTTTTATCTGCGGCCACTAATGATCAGGTCAACGTCGTTGTTAATTGGATCACCGCGCTCGCCCTTTTCGATGGCTTTGGCAAAGTCCTGTAATATGGAACCAAGATGAGCGGAAATCGCATCCCTGGCATTGACAATATTTCTTTGCGCAAGCGCCTGGACAATCGCATCGTGCTCGAAGTATGTTTTGTCGCCACGAGGCCCGATATTCCAACTGGAATAACGAATAATCTGAGCCTGGGTATTCAATCTGGCGTACAGTTCACCCAGAAGCCCATGTTCACAACTGGCGACAAAGCGTTCATGAAACTTCCAGTCCAGTTCGTAAGCCGCGCTTCTGTCCCTGAACCCTCCGTTTTTACGCAGTCTGCCAATTTTTGTATTGACTTCCCGCAGATCAAATACGAGTTCATCGGTTATCAAGGAGCGCTTGAACATGATTTCCAACGCTTCCAGCTCAAGTAGTTTCCTCACATCGTAGAGCTCGGACATTTCCTGGTAGGTAAAGCTGCGGACAATCGAGCCGCGCCGAGGGACATTAACGATCAGCCCTTCACCCGACAAAATCAGTAACGCTTCCTTGACCGGGGCGATGCTAACTTCCAGTTTGGTTGCCAACTCATCTGCCCAGATGCGGCTGCCCGCCACCAGTTCACCGTTGATGATTTTTGACTTGAGCAGCGCACAAATTTGTTGAGTCAGAGTCTCCCGGACCAGACTCAGTTTCTTTGATTTCATGTTAGGTACTTGTGTTTTTGGTTCGGAAATATGCGTTGTATCACTGTGCGTGTATATCATATAATAAAAAATAAAATATATTTTATTTTTTATTATATTGTGCTATAAATTAGCGGATCATTCAACCATTAGATATAACATGACGAGGAGAAAAATGAATTCAATCAAACGCAATACGTTCAAAAAGGTACTTTTCAGCACTTTGGCATGTAGTTTACTCGCATTGCCATTCGGTATTTCACATGCCGCTCAAAAGCTGAAATTCGCTCATGTCTATGAAGTAGGACACCCCCTTCATCAAGGCGCGTTAATGGCAGCCGAGGCTATAACTGAGGCTACGGAAGACCGTTATGAAGTGGAAGTTTTCCCTGCTTCCTCATTAGGCAAGGAAGCTGGCTTGAACGAAGGACTGACGTTGGGCACTGTAGATATTATTTATACGGGAGCCGGATTTGCCGGATCCATATACGGGCCCATTTCAATCACGGATTTTCCTTTTACACTACGGGGACTTGATCACTGGAAAGCCTATGGACAGAGTGATTTGTTTAAAGAATTGTCCGCCGGGTTTGAAAAGGCGTCCGGTGGCAGTGTGGTTACTGCAATCAGCTATTATGGGACACGCCATGTTACCTCGAATCGACCCATACTGACTCCCGCGGACATCAAGGATGTCAAAATTCGAGTGCCAAACGCGCCGGCTTATGTGTTGTTTCCCAAAGCAGCCGGGGCCAACCCGACTCCGATGGCATTCGCGGAAGTGTATCTCGCTTTGCAGCAAGGGGTAGTGGACGCTCAGGAAAATCCACTGCCGACCATACAGGCGAAAAAATTTCACGAAGTACAAACGGACATAAATCTTACCGGGCATATCACAAACTCAACCCTGACCGTGGCTTCCGGGTCACGCCTGTCGGGTATGAGTGATACGGACCGCGCCGCTGTAATCAAAGCCTTGCAGGATTCCGCTGACTGGGTTACAGAACAAATTGTTCAATCCGAAGCCGAGTTGGTTGACTGGTTCAGGGGGCAGGGCGTAAATGTCAATGAAGTGGATCGGCAGCCATTCATGGATGTCGTGAAACCCGCGTTACTCGAAGATGACATGCCATTCAGCAACGATGTTTACGAACGTCTCCAGGCCATTCCTGACGCTGGTTAATTGAAGATATGGTGCGCGGTTGCAAGGCGGGCAATTGCGGACCATACGCCATGCGGTTTTGATCAGAGGTTACACACAATGAATAATGAAAATGCTTCAGAGAAGGAAGACGTTTTTAGTGAAATCGAAGAAGTAACCGATGATATTTCAGATGTCGGGCTTCTCGATTTTCCAGCGCTGATCGTGTTTGTGTTGTTATTCACTATCGTGGCCCTGCAATTTTTCACCCGCTACGTATTGAACGACAGCCTTGGATGGACAGAGGAAATCGCGCGCTATCTCTTGATTTTACTGGCGTTTGTCGGTTCGGTAAGTTGTGTACGAAAGGGTAAACACATTTACCTGGAATTTTTCTATCGATATTTGCCGGAAAGTCTCATAAAACCGGTTTCAACATTTGTAGAGATCGTTGTTTTTGGAATGTTCGGTTACATGGCCTGGTTGGGAATAGAGCTCGCCCAAAAAACCAGATCACAAAGAATGGTCTCGCTTGATTTGCCGAAGAGCGTTATCTATTACATCGTGGTGGCCGCCTGTATTGCAATGGCTCTGTTTGCGGCGTATCGCGTATTCAGGCTTTTCAAAATGTCGGCGAGTGATGTCGCCGCCGAGAAACTCAGTAATATAGATTAGGAGGATACCCCATGGGTCTGTGGATTCTGTTTGCAGTACTGGCTGGTTGCCTGATACTGGGGGTTCCGGTTGCGGTCTCACTGGCGTTTGCGTCACTCTCTTATATATTGATTTCTGATGTGCCCGAAGTTGTGTTGATACACAATATGATCACGGGGGTTGACAGCTTTCCGCTTCTTGCAATCCCGTTTTTCATTCTGGCTGGACATTTGATGAATACAGGAGGCATAACCACCAGGATATTCGCATTCGCCCGTGCCCTGATGGGGTGGACACCGGGCGGTCTTGGCCATGTCAATGTGGGCGCCAGTGTCATATTCGCAGGAATGTCCGGCGCCGCGGTCGCAGATGCGGGAGGGCTCGGCAATGTCGAAATAAAGGCAATGCGGGAAGCCGGGTATGATACCGATTTCGCTGTTGGAGTTACTGCGGCCTCTTCAACCATTGGTCCGATTATTCCGCCATCGCTGCCACTGGTGATTTTTGGCGTAATGGCGTCTGTTTCGATAGGGGAATTGTTTGCCGCGGGGTTGGCGCCGGGCCTGTTGATGGCTGTTTCATTAATGGTCATGGTTGCCTGGTACTCAAAGAAAAGAAATTATCCGCGTGACACCCGATTTGATCTTCGTGTCATCTGGCACACGTTCAAGGCGGCATTCTTCCCGCTATTAACGCCTGCAATTATCATCGGTGGTATTGCCACCGGTGTATTTACTCCCACTGAAGCTGCGATTGCCGCCGTGATCTATGCGATGTTGCTGGGCATGGTGGTGTACCGGACTCTTTCGTGGCGGCATATAGTGAGAGTATCCATTGATACCATCGAAACTTCCGCCGCAATTCTGATGATCGTTTCCGCAGCTACCATCTTTGCCTGGATTCTGACCGCTAATCAGGTTGCGGATTTGCTGGGGAGCGCACTGTTGGGACTTACCGAAAACAAGCATCTGATTCTTCTGATGATCATGGCAATCGTGCTCGCGATCGGGCTGTTCATGGAAACCATTGCAGCGATCACTATTCTTGTGCCTGTACTCATGCCTATCGCGCTGACCGTTGGCATAGACCCGGTACATCTTGGAATCATTGTGATACTCAATCTCATGCTTGGGCTACTGACACCCCCGATCGGGATGGTTTTGTATGTGCTGTCAGAAGTGTCCGGCGTCAGCTTTGAGAACTGTGTTAAGGCAACCATGCCATTTTTGATCCCGTTAATTATTGTGCTGTTGATGATTACATTTATTCCTGAGATTGCGCTGTGGCTGCCAAATACCGTTTTTCGCGGATAGCGAAGAAGTCTTGTGTCCGGTGAATGAGTGGTTGCGGTTTTTTGACTCCATCCGTTTCGCCGATCAGCATCAAACCCAGGGAAAAAGCGCTTGGGTATACTAGAGGTCCGGCAGCTCGGAACGAAGGGGCAGGTCGGCGCCGCGGCGCGTGCAGGTGATTGCCGCCGCCGCCGTGGCAAAATCCACGACCTGGCGGCATTCGTCCAGCGAAATCCGGGACAGTCCCGATTTCGTTGCCTTGCCGAGTTCATCCAGTCCGCAAAGAAGCCCCGCCTGGAAACTGTCACCGGCCCCTACCGTATCAATCACCTCCACTTGGCGTCCGCTGGTTTCAAAGACTTCTCCGCGGAGAGAAACCAGGGTCCCACTGTCGCCGCGGGTCACCACGATGAGATGGACTCCGCGGGAATTCCAGCGGTAGATCGAGTTTTCGATCTTGTCGCCGGGGAACAGCAGCTCCAGATCCTCGTCACTCACCTTGATCAGATCGGCGACCCCGGTGAAGGCCTCGACCCGCTCGCGCCACCTGCCAAGGTCCGGCTCAACATTCGGGCGGATGTTGGGGTCGAGCGAGACCAGTCTCCCGTCATGATGGCGTCGGGCAAACCGGAGTAACGAGGAGCCGGTCGGCTCCACCACCAAGGAGTATGAGCCGAAGTGTATGGCGGTCACCGACCGGGGTAATTCAGGCAAGTCAGTTTCGGCAACCGAACTGTCGGCCGCATCGTGGCCGTAGAAGCTGTAGTGAGGGATGCCCGCGGACCCCAGGGTAACCAATGCCAGGGTTGTCGGGTTCTGTTTTCGGACGAGATAATCGGTTTCCACCCCCTCGTTCTCCAGTGTCTGTTCCAGCCGACGGCCCAAGGGGTCGCTGGAGATGCCGGTGAACAGGGCAGCGCCACGCCCCAGGCGGGAGAGACCGACCGCGACGTTGAAAGGCGAGCCGCCGATGCGCGCATCGAAAGTGACGCTACTGTCCGCTTCGGCTGAAAGGAAGAGGTCATAGAGCGCTTCGCCGCAGCTCAGAAACATGCCGGCGCCTCGAAGATAACCGGCTTCCACGGCCTCATCTGTCTCTGCAAGGGGCACATGTCCTGAAATGGCATGATTGATCCGATTGCGGAGTTCATGCGACCGTATAGGCCCGCAGGGTCGCCTCGCACCCATCCGACCAGACCCGGTTGAGCCAGCGTTCGAAGGCATCGACGAAACGGGGCGCATCCACCAGGTCACCGTAGAACTGGCGTTGTTCCAGCCAGACGCGCGGATGTTCTCGCGCCGCCTTCGCCGCCTCCAGTAGGGTGTCCCAGAACGGGTCATTCGGCTCGATGATGGCGCCGTCCTCTCGTCGCCCCACACACATCCGCGCCCACAATGCCTCGACCAGCGCCAGTCCCTCGATCGGTGTGCCGGTCCTGAGTCCGTCACGCAGGAGCGGCAGAATAAAGCCCGTATGGCATGCCGAGCCCTCGCCGGCAACGCGCCGTGTTGTATCGGCGATGGCAGTGTTGGAAAACCTCCGACGGACCAGAGCCAGATAGTCTTCTTTCGCGAGATTCGGAACCGATTTTACATGGGGCAGGATTTCCTCACGCTGCACCTTGCAGAACAGGTCCCGAATCAGGGGCTGTGCCATGCAGTCCGAAATGGTTTCGATGGACAGGATTTCACCGGGATTGGCAATGATCTGGTGACCGGCATTCAGGATGCGGATCTTCATCGCCTCATGGTCATGGACCCGGTCCGAAAAAGTAGCGCCGACCAGGTCCCAGTTCGGACGCCCGACGCAGAAGTCATCCTCGATGACCCACTGGCGGAAACTCTCATGCGTGACGGGAACCTGATCGTCGATGCCGAATTTCCGTGCCAGTGTGAGTTCGTCCGGGCCGGTGGCGGGCACGATGCAGTCGATCATCGAGTTCGGGAACGTGCAATTCGAATCAATCCACCTGGCAAGGTCCGGGTCGGTTGCCCGCGCGAGTGAAACCAGGGTCCGGCGGAGCGCCGCGCCATTGCCCCGGAGATTATCGCAACTCTGGCCGGTGAACGGGCCGATACCCTGATCGCGTCTGCGCCTGAGAGCGGCAATCATCGCGCCAAACACGGTGCGCGGGCGGTCCGGATTGGCGATGTCGTGCAGTATGTCGGGATGCGCCGTGTCGAAACCATTGGTCGCGGGATCAATGTAGTAGCCTCCTTCGGTCACCGTCAGCTCAACAATCCGGATCGCCGGTTCTGTCATCCGGCGGATCAGGGTGGCGTTCCCCTCCTCGACTGGAATATAGTCAATCATTGAGCCAATCACCTCTGCCGACGCCCCGGATGAATCCAGTTCAATCAGCGTCGACAGGTAATCCTGCTGCCTGAGCTTCCTTCGTTGTTCGGCATCGTAGGGGCGGATACCGGCGCCAATGATCGCCCAATCGTGGTTGAGACCCAGCTGCAGCAGCCGATGCAGATACCACGCCTGGTGCGCCCGGTGGAAATTTCCGACCCCGACATGAATGATCCCCGGGGTCAGGGAGGTCCGGTCATAGCCTGGCCGGGCAATTGTTTCCGGCAGGTCGCCCAGCGTGGCGTTCGATAGACGGATCATCCTGGCCGGCTCAGTGAAGGCATGATTCGGCAACCGGCGGTACGGCTTCGCTGCCAACTGTTTCACCCAATGCGAAGACCCCGCTCGTCGAACCGGTGGATCTGTTCAGCATCAGGGGTCAAATAGATCGTGTCACCGTGGTGCATGTCCACCTCGCCCCCTGATCTCACGGTGACTGGTTCGGCGCACTCCTCCATGTGGACATGGAAGAACGTGTCCGAACCGAGATGTTCCGCGACGCCCACACGCCCCTTCCAGACACCCTCATCCGGTGACGGCGTGATGTGCTCGGGCCGGATGCCGATCATGTATGCATCGCGCTTCCCGGCTTCAATCCCTTTCAGGAAGTTCATTCCGGGGGAGCCTATGAATCCTGCAACGAACCGGTTCCGGGGTGTCCGGTAGAGTTCCAGTGGCGAACCCACCTGTTCAATCCTCCCGGCCTGGAGCACGACGATCTTGTCAGCCATGGTCATCGCCTCGACCTGGTCGTGGGTGACGTAGATCATCGTTGTTTTCAGCCGCTCATGCAGTTCGCTGATTTCAAGACGCATGCCGACGCGGAGCGCCGCGTCAAGGTTTGAGAGGGGCTCGTCGAACAGGAAAGCGGATGGTTCGCGCACGATGGCGCGGCCGATGGCCACGCGCTGGCGCTGGCCGCCGGAAAGCTGGCCCGGCCGCCGGTCAAGGTATTCGGTGAGGTTCAGTACCTCGGCCGCCTGTTGCACCCGCCGCTCCTGCTCAACCTGGTCCAGCTTCGCCATTCGAAGGGGAAAACTGATGTTCTTGCGAACCGTCATGTGAGGATAGAGCGCGTAGGACTGAAACACCATGGCGAGTCCGCGTTTGGCGGGCGGCACGGCGGTCGCGTCCTGCCCGTCGATCATGATCGTACCGCCGGTGACATCCTCGAGCCCCGCAATCAGCCGCAGGAGAGTCGATTTTCCGCAACCGGAGGGGCCGACGAAAACGACAAATTCGCCATCCTCCATCTCAAGGTCCAGGGGAGGAATGACGGTGAGCTCATCGAAACTTTTCTTCACCTTGTCAAGTACGATGTGTCCCATATCTCTATTCTCACTTCACCGCGCCGAAAGTCAGGCCGCGGACCAGTTGTTTCTGGCTGAACCATCCCAGGATCAGGATCGGTGCGATGGCCATTGTTGACGCCGCGCTCAGCTTGGCGTAGAACAGACCCTCGGGGCTTGAATAGCTGGCGATGAAGGCGGTCAGCGGAGCGGCCTTCGCCGCCGTCAGGTTCAGCGTCCAGAACGCCTCGTTCCAGGCCAGGATGAAATTCAGCAGTATGGTTGAGGCGATACCCGGCACGGCCATGGGTGTCAGCACATACAGGATTTCATCCCGCAGTGAGGCGCCGTCCATGCGCGCGGCTTCCAGGATATTGCCGGGAATTTCCCGGAAATACGTGTAGAGCATCCAGACGATGATCGGCAGGTTGATCAGCATCATGACGATGACAAGACCGGAGCGCGTGTCGAGGAGTCCGAACTCAATGAAGAGCAGGTAGATCGGGTAGAGGACGCCCACCGCCGGCAGCATCTTGGTGGAAAGCATCCAGAGCAGGATGTCCTTGGTCCGTTTCGATGGTACGAAGGCCATGGACCATGCGGCGGGAACCGCGACGATGATGCCGAGCAGCGTGGAAACGCCGGCGATGATCACCGAGTTCCAGAGATAGCGCATATAGTCCGAACGCTCCTGCACGATCGCATAATTTTCCAGCGTCCAGTCAAAGAACAGGAAAACCGGCGGGTCGGCAATTGCCTGTGCCTCGGTCTTGAAGCTTGTCAGGATCGTCCACAGTACCGGGAAGAAGATCAGCAGGCCGAGCCCCCAGGCGACGGCGGTGTTGACGACCTTCTGCTTGCTTGTAACCGTGCGGGCCATGGCGCTGCCTCCTCACGTATCCAGATTCTTGCCGACGATGCGCATCAGGAAGAGCGCCACAATGTTGGCGAGGATGACCGCGTAGATGCCGCCGGCCGAACCGAGACCCACATTCTGACTCTCCAACACACGCTGGAAAATCAGATAGGTCAGTGTCCGGGTACCGAACGAACCCTGCGTCGTCACGAAGATTTCGGCGAAAATCGACAATAGGAATATCGTCTGGATCAGAATGACGATGGTAATGGCCTGACCGAGGTGCGGCAGGATGATATGGCGGAAGCGGGCCAGGGGCGGGGCGCCGTCCATCTCGCCCGCTTCCAGTTGCTCGCGATCCAGAGACTGGATCGCCGTCAGCAGGATCAGCGTTGCGAAGGGCAGCCATTGCCACGAGACGATCAGGGTGATGGAAAAGAGTGATGCCTGACTCAACCATTCCAGCGGTGTCAGGCCGAAGAATTTCCAGAGGTGCGCAAACAGCCCGTTCACCGGATCCATGAACATGTTCTTCCAGACCAGCGCCGAAACGGTCGGCATCACGAAGAACGGCGCGATGACCAGTATCCGGACGATGCCTTGCCCCCACATCGGCTGATCCAGCAGGAGCGCAAGCAGGATGCCCAGGACCACGGTGATCAGCAGCGCGCCACCCACGATGATGAGTGTCGCCTGCACGCTCGGCCAGAACGAGCTCGAGGCGACAAAGCGGACATAGTTCTCGAACCCAATCCACCCCAAGTCACCGCCTCGCAGCGGCAGGTAACGCTTGAACGAAAAGTAGAGCGTCATGATCAGGGGCACGAGCATCCAGCCAAGCAGCAGGACAACCGCGGGCGCCATCATCAGGCGGGCGGCGGATCTTGCATGCAGGGTTGCTATGACGCAGTTCCTTTGGGGTCAGGCTGATGCCGTCATCAGTAACCGGCGGCCTCCATCTCCTCGGCTGTCAGGGCCTGTGCCTTCTCGAGCGCTTTCTCGACGGTTTGCTGGCCGGCGAGCGCAGCCGAAAATTCCTGGCCTACTTGCGTGGCAATGCCTGCGAACTCCGGAATGGCGACGAACTGGACACCGGTATAGGGCACCGGATCGACGGTCGGCTGCTTCGGGTCGGCTGCGTTGATCGAGTCCAGCGTCATCCTGGCGAAGGGCGCAGCCTCCAGATAAGCGGGATTCTCGTATAGCGAGGTGCGGGTGCCGGGCGGGACATTAGCCCAGCCTTCTTTCGCGGCCACGAGCGCCGTGTATTCCTTGCTGGTTGCCCAAGCGATGAACTTCTTTGCCGCATCCGTCGCGTCGGAACCGGCCGGGATTGCCAGCGACCAGGCCCAGAGCCAGTTACCACGCTTGCCGAGACCATTGTCGGGAGCCAGAGCGAATCCGACACTGTCGGCCACTGTCGAGTCGTTCGGGTTGGTCACGAACGAGGCTGCCACGGTTGCATCAATCCACATGCCGCACTTGCCTTGCTGGAAGAGGGACAGGTTCTCGTTGAATCCGTTGGTCGAGGCCCCCGGAGGACCATAGCTGGTCATCAGGTCCATGTAGAAACTGAGTGTGTTGGCCCAAGCTTCGCTGTCGAATTGGGGTTTCCAGTTCTCGTCAAACCAGCGGGCGCCGAAGGAATTCGAGGCGGCGGTCAGAAATGCCATGTTCTCGCCCCAGCCGGCTTTTCCGCGGAGGCAGACGCCGTAGATATCGTTGTCCCGGTCCGTCATCGCTGCCGCCGCTTGCCTGATGAAGTCCCAGGTCGGCGCTTCGGGCATTTCGAGGTCGGCTTTCTTCATCAGGTCGGTGCGGTACATTACCATGGAGCTCTCTCCGTAGAACGGCGCCGCGTACAGCTCGCCATCGACGGTCAGGCCGGAGCGTATCGCGGGAAGCAGATCATCAGCATCCCATCCGGCGGGCAGGTCGTTCAATGATGTGAGCCAGCCGTTCTTGCTCCAGATCGGAACCTCGTAGGTGCCGATGGTCAGCACATCAAACTGGCCGCCTTTCGTGGCAATGTCCTGGGTCACACGCTGGCGCAGTACGTTCTCTTCCAGCGTGACCCATTCCAGGGTGATGTCGGGATTCCTGGATGTGAAATCCTCTGTCAGCCCCTGCATTCGGATCATGTCGCCGTTGTTGACGGTTGCAATGGTGACGGTGGTGGCAGCGTGGGCGCCGGCTGTCGCGACGAGTGCAACTGCGCCAACTGCACAAAGAGTGGTCTTCAAGTTCATGTTATCTCCCGGAAGTTTACGAATTTATCGGCCTGATTGATTCAATCCCATTTGCCTTTGTCAAGTCAAGGTCTTTTTTGTCAAGTCTTTTTTGTCAAGTGAGATTGCGCTGTGGTTGCCAAATACCGTTTTTCGCGGATGGCATTGCGGGAAATTTGATTATAATAGGCGCCGGTAACATCGTTTCGTGTATATATAAGTTCTTCGTGTATATAAGTTCTTTATGCCTGCGGCTCAAAGATCATACTGGCCTTGTTGCCGTTTGGTTCTATTGGTTAATCATATAAATGGTTCGCTCTCATGCTTGAATACAAGAAACCGGCTCATTGGTCTAACCCGAAAAATAAACTGTTCCCTCATCAGGTGGGATTTACCTGCCCACCTCATGATTTTGACGCGGCGCCGACCGATTTTCTGCGGATTGCTCCGGCAACGGTCGGCGTACATGGGTGGATGCTGCATGTTCCTGATTATCGACATGAGCTGGATCAACGCAAACAAAACTTCAGCTTGCTTGAAGAGTTTGTCGAGTGTATGGCAAATAACGGCGCCGATGTCTGCGGGCAGGTCGGCTCGAACTGGGTGCATGCGTGTGGATTGGGCGTTGAAGGCGTGCGGCAATACTGTGAGAGATTGAGTGAAACATACCAGACCCCGTTTCACATGGCCGGGTATGCCATGGTGGAAGCCTTAAGAGAACTCAATGTGGAAAAGGTGGCTCTGAACGGAGTTTATCATTGGCCGGACTGGTGGCGGGGAACGGTCGCCTTCCTCAGGGAAGCCGGGTTCGATGTCGTCTGGGCCGGTAATTTCGTTGACCAGGGTTTTATAGAAAGCCAGGATGTTTGCAACGCGCAGATCTGGTGTTTTGATGGTGATCTGGCGGAGAAATCCATGCGCTATGTTGCTGATAAAGCGCCCAACGTGGACGCTTATCTGGCCAATGGCATGTGTAACTTCAGACGCGCGGAAGATGGTTTGGCGGAACGCTTCGTTGCTCTTGAGGTCGGTCTGGAATCCATCCTCGGCAAGCCGGTAGTGACTCATGACAACGCGCTCTACTGGCGGATTTTCAAGACTCTGGGGCTGAGTCCGGTAACGCGACAGGGCGCATTGCTGTCCACGCTTTCGGGGGCTGGATGATGAACCGGATCCTGGTATTATGGGCTGTGCCGCGTTCCACCTCCACCGCATTCGAGTGGATGATGCGCCAGCGCGGAGATATGACCTGTTTCCATGAGCCATTTGGCGAGGCATGGTATCAGGGGGAGAATCCGTTATGGCCGCGAGTGACGGCGCAGAGTGTACGTATTCCCGGATTGACTCTGGCAAGCGTACTGCGAAAATTGAAAGAAACGGCCAGGGCGGGGGCCGTTTTTTCAAAGGATTTCCCGCATTACATCCATCATATACTGGATGACGAATTGCTGGATCTGTTCAACCATTCCTTCCTGATTCGTGATCCGGCGAAAACGATCACGTCGATGTTCAGCAAATGGCCGGATTTCCACGAAGATGAAGTCGGATTCAAGGAACAAAGAGCGCTGTTTGACCGGCTTTGCGATCGGGATGGCGCCGCGCCGCCGGTTCTGGACAGTGATGATTTGCTGGAAGCGCCTTATGAAATGGTGCGGTATTGGTGTGAGGCCGTGGGCATCCCTTTTATAGAGAGCGCCCTGCGCTGGGCGCCGGGCGCCCGGGATGAGGTGAGCTGGTGGGACGGGGGTTCATTTCATGCCAATCTGCGTGATTCCGATGGACTGAAACGGCAGCGCCGGCAATATATCGACATCGCCAGCGCCCCCGACCGGGTGAAAAAAGTGTATGAAGCGACCTTGCCGCATTACGAGTATTTGTACGCGCAGCGACTGATTAACCCCGCGAACGCAAATTCCGCCGGCTACAAATAATCTCTCGGGTATTCCCTGTCCCGCCCGAAAATTGCGCCAGTATCCCGGAAATTGATTGCCTTGACGCCATCGCTGAATAACCTCTCTTCCCCGTTATAAACGACATAGCCTGACTGGAGGGGGCGCTGTTTTTGTGAAAATCGTGACAGCATTTTCCTGAAGTGGGGATGGAATGTCGCTGCGGATTTGATTTCAATGCCGATCAAACTCCGCCCGCTCGCATACAACAGATCCATTTCATTGCCATGCCCATCCCGATAAAAATACAGATTCGGCGCTTTGCCCTGATTGTATCGAGTCTTGATTGCCTCCAGGACCACCAGGTTTTCAAACAGCTGACCCACCAGAGGGTCACGGGTTACCTGCTCCGGTTTTTCGATGCCTAACAGATAAGCCAGTAATCCGGTATCCATGAAGTAGTATTTCGGAGACTTGACGACCCGTTTGCCGAAATTCTCGAAGTAAGGTGAAAGTTTGAATACTACAAATGACGCTTCCAGAATGGATAACCATTCCTTTACCGTTTTGGCGCTTACGCCCACATCCGACGCCAGGGATTGATAGTTGATGATCTGGCCGGTTCTGCCGGCCAGCAAGCGCATGAATTTATCGAACAGGCTGGCATCCTTTAGCTGGATGATCTGGCGAATGTCTCTTTCAACATAAGTTTGATAATAATTGGCCCAGGCGGTATTGGGCCGTTGATTCTGAGCGTATATCCGGGGGAGAAATCCGGTAAAGACATATTCCTCAAAGGTGTCGAAGGTGAGCATCGCTGTTCTCAATTCGGCGATGGAAAAAGGCAACAGATTGAGAATCCCGGTTCTGCCCGCCAGTGACTGGGTAATGGAAGCTCTCAATTCAAGCTGATGGGAGCCGGTGAGAACAAACTGGCCATTCCTCCCGGAATCATCAACAATCCCTTGCAGATAACCGAGGAGGTGAGGCGCTCGCTGGATTTCGTCAAAAATGACAGTTTCTCGATAGCGAGCCAGGAATCCTCGCGGGTCTTCCCGGGCAAAGGCCAGGATATCGGGTGTTTCCAGACTGACGTAGATATAGTCTTTCAGCAATTCCCGCGCCAGTGTCGTTTTCCCGGCTTGTCTGGGTCCCAACACGGTTACAACCGGGTATTCCCTGAGTTGCCGGAGCAGTTCTTGAGATAATTCGCGAAAAATCATGCAAACATTATATTATGTGTAAATCTGTACTTCAACTCCTGATTTGCACACTACAGCCACGTCAAAGGCTAGCCACGTCAAAGGCCACGTCAAAGGCTATTGACTGGGCGGTTGGTTTGTACTACATTGTACTAATTGTGTAACACAACAAACAGAAACATGACCCAGTCAACCTTTACCTTTCGAGTCAATGAGGACCTGAAAGACAATTTCACCGCAGTCGCTAAATCCCTGGACCGCTCCGGCGCTCAACTGCTGCGTGATTACATGCGTGAAATGGTTCACAGACGACAGGAAATGGAGAAATACGATGCCTGGTTTATGCGTGAAGTGAAAGTCGGTCTGGATTCAGCCAATGCGGGCCATCTTGTGCCGTCCGACAAGGTCGAGGCAGAATTTGTTGCCCGCAGGGCAAACACCAGGCACAGACATGATGCTCAATCGTGAGGTTGTTCTGGACACCCGAAGCCATTCATGATCGCAATCAAATTTATGATTACATCGAAGTTGATAATCCACATTCTGCCGTCTCTCTTGATGAATTGATCGCTGAGAAATCAGGCCATTTGGCTGATTACCCGAATATGGGGCGAGCCGGACGAATCAATGGAACTCGCGAATGGGTCATTCACCGGAATTATGTTTTGATCTATGATCTCGCAGGAGATCAGATACGCATCCTCCGGGTGTTGCATACAGCCAGACAATGGCCACCTTCCGAAAAATAAGAGAGCAGGAAGCGACTTGGTACGGGAATTTGCAGAATCGTTTACGATTGAATCAATGCAGATACATGAATCTGGATAAATTACTTTTCCGGTAACCAGATATCCAGAGTATCAACATATCCAGAGTATCAACATGTACAGATCAATAACACCTTGATATTATGCATTACAAATGCATAATATACACTTATGGAACTTGCCACCCATCCACAGTACGTAACCCGCTCACTGGAACCCGTCCTCGTGAAGGCGGCCTCCGAATTCCCGGCCGTGATCCTGACCGGGCCACGTCAATCCGGTAAGACGACCCTGCTACAACACTTGTTCGGGAAGCGCTGCCAGTATGTTTCCCTGGAACTGCCGGATGTTCAGGATGCCGCGATGAAAGACCCGCGCGGTTTCCTGGAACTGTACGCCTCCCCAGTGATCTTCGACGAAGTGCAATGCGCTCCTGACCTGCTCCCCTACATTAAAGAGAAGATCGACTCGAATCGTCAGGAGAATGGTCAATACCTGTTGACCGGCTCACAAAATCTGTTACTCGTCGAAAAGGTAACTGAGTCACTGGCGGGCCGCGCTGCCATGCTTCACCTGTTGCCACTTTCCCGGCGTGAAGCGGAGGGACGGCCCCAACTGGCGCTTGCCTGGGAACGAGAGCACTGGTCCACTCCGGGGTTGTCGCCTGGTTTTAATGAACTGTGGAAGAGCTTTATATGTGGCGGTTACCCGGAACTTGCCACGCAGCCCAGCCGGGATACTTCCCTTTGGCATGCCAGTTATATCCAGACTTATCTTGAACGGGATGTCCGTACACTCCGTCAGGTCGGAGACCTGACCCAATATCAGAGTTTCCTCCGGGTTCTGGCGGCCAGAAGCGCCCAGCTCCTGAATCTGACTGATGTCGCCCGGGACCTCGGGGTTGCGGTTAATACAATCAAATCCTGGCTTTCCGTACTCGAAGCCACATTTCAGGTGATTGTGCTGCGCCCCTACTTCGCCAACGTCGGGAAACGGCTCGTCAAAACTCCGAAAGTGTATTTCACAGATGTCGGTACTCTCTGCTACCTGGCTGGCCTCAAGGAGCCTGAACACGCCGCCTCAGGTCCCATGGGTGGCGCTATCATGGAGACAGCGGTGTTGTCCGAGATCATCAGGACGTTAACGCATCGGGGGATAGCCCCACAGGTTTACTTTTGGCGGACCCGGGCTGGAACGGAGGTGGACCTCGTAGTCGAGACTGCCGGACGACTCATTCCCATTGAGGTTAAGTTATCCGCGACGCCCCGGCCAGCCATGGCCGCTGCCATCAAAACATTCCAGGAAGACATGCAAGATACGGAAGCGCCCGGATACGTAGTACATCCAGGAGACATACACCTGCCCCTTGGCTCCAGAGTCGCTGCGCTGCCTTTCACCAGTCTGTAGCGTCACTCTTTTCATGTGTTGAAATCCCGACTCATCCTGATCTCAATAACGTCAAGAGCAAATGAATGGTCCGGTTGCGGGACGGCACAGTGACCGTCCCCTACGATGAAGGTTGCGGTGAGTCATGATGCGTAGAGCCTGCCCCCGGCTTGATCGGAGGCGACCTGATTGCTCCATGGTCAATGTATAAGGGACCTTCTTAACCGTTGTAAACGACATAGCTCGACTGGAGAGGGCGCTGTTTTTGTGAAAATCGTGACAGCGTTTTCCTGAAGCTGCGTAATCCGATGCGTAATCCGAGTGTCAGGAGCGCTGTTTATGTGTATAATACCTTTCATTTATACACATAAGAAGCCAGTCATGCGTACAAATATAGAAATTGACGATAAACTGATGACCCATGCAATGAAAGCCTGTGGCGCCAGGACGAAGAAGGCGACCGTGGAGAAAGGGTTGGAAATGCTGGTCCGGATCGAACAACAGTCCGGCCTTCGTCGTCTTCGGGGCAAACTGCATTGGGAAGGCTCGCTGGAGGAGATGCGAACCGACAAATGATTATTGCGGATACCTCAGTCTGGATAAATTATTTCAATGGCGCGCGAAACCGTGAAACAGATATTCTTGATAAACTTTTAGCGTCGCACCGCATTTTAATGGGGGATTTGATCTTGACGGAAATCCTTCAGGGTTTCCGAAAAGACCAGGATTATCAATTAGCTGAAAGAGCGCTCATGCGACTGGCTTGCGCTGGGATGATCGGTCGGGAGATTGCCGTTATCAGCGCCGGAAATTACAGGAAGCTACGTAAACAGGGTATTACTGTCAGAAAGACTGTAGATGTTTTGATAGCAACATTTTGTGTTCACAATGATCATACGCTTCTGCATAATGATCGGGATTTTGATGCAATGGTTGATTTACTCGGTCTCAATGTATATTAGTGGGGAACCTTCCGCGCGAAATTCCTCATACCGCCAGAAAATCTTTGGTAAGATGGAGATTCTTGCCCTGCAACCCAACCTTCGTGACACAGCCAGGATCGAATCGTGGATCATTCGCAATTCAGTTCTATAACAAGTTTTATCTGGAGCATTGCCGATGATGTGTTGCGGGATTTATACGTCCGCGGCAAGTATCGGGATGTTGTTCTGCCCATGACGGTGCTACGCAGGCTGGATGCGGAACTGGAATCAACCAAGCAGGCTGTACTGGATATGAAGACTTCACTGGATGGGGCCGGTATTGCCAATCAGGACCAAGCGCTGCGTCAGGCTGCGGGGCAGGCCTTTTACAACACCTCCGCATTTACACTGCGAGACTTGCTGTTCCGCGCCAGTCAACAACAACTCAAGGCTGATTTTGAAGCGTACCTTGATGGTTTTTCACCGAACGTGCAGGACATTCTTGAAAACTTCGAGTTCCGAAACCAGATTCCCCGCCTGTCAAAAGCGGATGCGCTGGGCACTCTGATCGAGAAGTTTCTGTCCCCGGATATCAACTTGAGTCCAACCCCGGTGAGAAACTCTGATGGATCGGTTAAACATCCAGGACTTGATAACCATGCCATGGGTACGGTATTCGAGGAATTGGTACGCCGATTTGATTTAATGAGGAAAACAACGAGGAAGCCGGTGAGCACTGGACACCACGCGATGCGGTCAAGCTGATGGCAAGCTTGATCTTCCTGCCCATCGCTGATGACATTGAATCCGGTACTTATCTGCTTTATGACGGCGCTTGTGGCACCGGCGGTATGCTGACTGTGGCAGAGACCAGTCTACAGGAATTGGCTGAGGTCCGTGGCAAGGATGTTTCCACTCACCTGTACGGACAGGAAATCAACGCCGAGACCTATGCGATCTGTAAGGCCGACCTGTTATTGAAAGGGGAGGGCGATGCCGCCGACAATATCGTGGGCGGCCCGGAACATTCCACCCTGGCGAATGATGCTTTTCCGGCCCATGAATTCGACTTTATGCTATCCAATCCGCCTTATGGCAAGAGTTGGAAGTCCGACCTTGAACGCATGGGTGGCAAGAATGGCATGCGCGACCCGCGATTCCTGATTGGGCACGATGGGGATTGTGAATATTCCCTGGTTACCCGTTCCAGCGATGGGCAAATGCTGTTCCTCGCCAACAAGCTCTCCAAGATGAAACAAAACACTCGACTGGGTAGCCGTATCGCCGAAGTGCACAACGGGTCATCGCTTTTCACGGGTGATGCCGGGCAGGGTGAAAGCAATATCCGTCGCTGGATTATTGAGAACGACTGGCTGGAAGCCATCGTGGCCCTGCCGCTCAATATGTTCTACAACACCGGCATCGCCACCTATATTTGGGTACTTTCCAATCGCAAACAGGAACATCGCAAGGGCAAAGTACAACTGATTGACGCCACGCAGTGGTTTACACCATTACGCAAAAATCTGGGCAAGAAGAATTGTGAATTGGGCGAAGATGACATTACGCGCATCTGCGAAACTTTTCTTGCCTTCGAAGAGACGGAGCAAAGCAGGATTTTCGACAATGCCGCTTTCGGTTACTGGAAGGTGACGGTTGAGCGACCGCTTCGGCTCGTCGGCGCTGACCCGCAGAGGGTCTACAAGGCAGCCGAGGTCAAGGTGTTGAAAGAGAGTGGCGAACGCAGCGAGGACGCGCCTGCGATTATTCGGAAAATTCATAAAAGAGGTACACAAGCCAACTCGTTGCAGGGACTGTTTGCAACCACAATAGATGGTAAACGTTCGATAGTAGAGTACGAGCCGGATTCTGATCTGCGTGATACCGAGCAGGTTCCACTACAGGAAAAAGGTGGGGTAGAAGCCTTCCTGGAGCGGGAAGTTCTGCCTTATGCCGCCGATGCCTGGTATCCGCCCGATAAAGTAAAGATTGGCTACGAGATCAGTTTCAACCGCTATTTCTATAAGCCGAAACCCATGCGTAGTCTGGGAGAAATCCGGGCGGATATTCTGGCAACAGAGGCGGAGACAGAGGGATTGCTTGGCGATATACTGGGTGGTGCTGGCTGCCTGTCGTCGTAGGGGCGGGTCACCCGGATGTCGAATGTATCGGACGGTGATTGTGGCGCTGGCTGCCTGGCATCGTAGGGGCGGGTCACCGTGCCCGCCCGAACAGCTGTCTGGACAGCATTTGACGTGGCCTTTGGTACAAGTAGAGACATTTGAGGAGTATGCGATGAAAACCAGAGAAATAATTTTCGAGGTGACCGAAGCGAGTGAAGGCGGGTATGATGCGCGAGCTCTCGGCCACAGCATCTTCACGCAGGGCGACAACTGGGCCGACCTGAAAGCGATGGCGAGGGAAGCCGTTCTCTGCCACTTTGATGGAGAGGATATGGAGGCGCCGAGGGTCATCAGGTTGCATCTTGTCAGGGACGAGGCTCGCCAGAGGCTTTTTGGATAATATGGCTGCTTCCCTGAAACCTTACTCAACTGGTTACAAAGAGTCCGGCATTGAATGGTTGGGGGAGGTGCCAGGGCATTGGGAGGTACGGCGAGCGAAGAGCCTGTTCAAAAAAATTGAGAGGCCAATTCAGAAAGAAGACGAGATTATTACCTGCTTTCGTAATGGTACTGTGACACTTCGTAGAAACCGGCGTGTGTCTGGCTTTACAGAGTCTTTGAAGGAGATAGGCTATCAGGGCATTTGTGCTGGTGATCTCGTAATACACTCTATGGATGCTTTTGCTGGAGCTATCGGGGTCGCTGATTCCAATGGGAAAGGTTCTCCAGTTTATTCAGTATGCACATCTAGTTCCCAAGTAAATGACTATTTTTACGCCTACACCTTACGAGAAATGGCTCACAATGGATGGATACAGGCTCTTGCTAAAGGTATTAGAGAAAGGTCGTCGGATTTCAGATACACAGACTTTGCTGTGCAGTTGGTTTCTCTTCCGACTCTCTCCGAACAAACCGCCATCGTTCGTTATCTCGACCACTCCACCGATTGCATTGACCGTTATATACACGCCAAAGAGAAGCTGATTTCTCTACTGGCAGAACAAAAACAGGTCATCATCCACCAAGCCGTTACCGGCCAGATTGACGTTCGTACCGGCCAGCCTTATCCAGCATACAAGGATTCGGGTGTGGAATGGTTGGGGGAGGTGCCGGAGCATTGGAATATCTCCCGGCTTCGGGTAGTCGTTTCTATCTTGAATGGTGCAACGCCTTCGACAGTTAATGAGGAGTATTGGAACGGAAAGATACTTTGGTTGACTCCGGAGGACCTTGGGGCTCTAAATACACGGCGTATATCCGAAAGTACCCGAAAGATCACTCCGGCAGGCTATGCCTCGTGCGGCACTTCGCTGGCGCAACAGAATAGCATTGCAGTATCCACTCGTGCACCGATTGGGCATTTGGGAATCCTCAATTCTGAGGGTTGTACGAACCAAGGATGTAAACTCCTTGTTCCCGGTACGCACGTCTTGGAGGAGTATCTATACGATGTGCTGGAATCGGCTCGGTCTGAACTGCAATCACTCGGAAATGGAACCACATTTTCTGAATTATCAAAAATTAATCTTGGGGATTTCCGATTACCACTTCCACCCCTCCCCGAACAAACCGCCATCGCCCGCTTCCTCGATAAAACATCTTCCAAAATTGATGAATCAATCGCTCGGGCGCAGCGCAAGATTGAGCTTCTCCGTGAATACCGTGAACGGCTGATCAGCGATGTGGTTACAGGTAAACTGGATGTTCGTGAGGCAGCAACCAGACTCCCCCAAGAGGCAGATAACCCGGCATCCATTGGCAGTTCTGATGATCTTTCTGACAGTGTAGAAGAAAATAGCGATATGGAATCCATTATGAGCGGGACTTCTCCATGAGTACTGTTCACTCCGATGAGTATCTGGCTGGACTGGTTCGTGAGTTGTGCCGTTTTATTAGTGAAGCGGAATGGGTGGAATTCAAGCGCAATAAGGCTGACTCGCAAGAAATCGGTGAATATATTTCTGCGCTTTCCAACTCTGCCGCCCTGAATGGCAAAGTGCATGCGTATATACTTTGGGGTGTCGATAACGAGACGCATAACATAGTCGGGACAGACTTTAATCCCGCCACCGCCAGGAAAGGAAATGAGGCGCTGGAGAGTTGGTTGTTGCGGCTGCTGGAACCGAAGATTCGTTTTCGATTTGATACGATAGATATTGAGGGCCAGCGGGTAGTCATATTGGAAATTGACCGTGCAACTCACCATCCGGTAAGTTTCAGTGGCACGGAGTATATTCGCATTGGCGAGGTCAAAAAGCCTCTCAAAAAGGCCCCTGATCGCGAGCGGGAACTCTGGCGCATTTTTGATCAGATACCCTTTGAAGGATTGATTGCGTCTGAGCATTTGGATGCAGAGAAGGTTTTGAGTCTGCTGGACTATCCGAGTTATTTCGATTTGCTGGGGCTGCCATTGCCAGCAAATCGTGATGGCATTGTTGAAGCCTTGTCAGAAGATAGCCTCATCCAGGCCTGTCCTGCGGGCGGTTGGGATATTACTAATCTTGGCGCCATTCTTTTTGCAAAGCGACTGACCGATTTTCCTGGCATTAGCAGAAAGGCTGTGCGTGTTATCCTGTACCGTGGTACAAGTCGAGTCGAAACACTCAAGGAGCGGCAGGGTATCAAGGGGTATGCAGCCGGGTTTGAAGGAGTGATGGGCGATATCAATAGCCTGCTTCCGAGCAACGAAATCATCGAACAGGCGCTCCGCAAGACCGTGCCAATGTGCCCGGAGCTTGCCATACGCGAACTGGTAGCGAATGCGCTGATTCATCAGGATTTCTTTATCACGGGCGCCGGACCGATGGTGGAGATATTTGAAAACCGTATTGAGGTCACCAACCCCGGAGCCCCTTTGGTTTCCACAATCCGTTTTATTGATACGCCACCGCGCTCACGAAATGAGACATTGGCTTCCCTTATGCGCCGTTTTGGCATCTGTGAAGAACGTGGCAGTGGAATTGACAAGGTGATTTCCCAGGTGGAATTGTTTCAGTTGCCTGCTCCGCTGTTTGAGGTCCCTGGAGAATTTACGCGTGTGATTCTATTTGCTCATAAAGATTTCAAGGATTTGAACAGGGCGGAACGTATCCGCGCCTGTTATTTGCATGCCTGTCTTTGCTATGTCACTCATCACAAGATGACCAATGCTACCCTGCGGGAAAGATTCGGGATTGCTGACCAAAATGCTGCGGATGTCTCGCGCTTGTTGAAAGAGGCTGTCAATGATGGAAAGATTGTCATAGACGGTTCATCCGCTGGGCGCCGGCATCGAACTTATCTGCCTTTCTGGGCCAGCCCAGATACCGAGAAACTACCCCGGTTCATTTGATGGTTATTTGATGGTTATTTGATAGATTTTGTACAGTTAGAGCTGGTTTAATGGTTTGTAGTTGCTAACTGTCTGTTTATACAGCGTTATTCTTATTCATTTTTATTTGATGGTTGTTTGATGGTTGTTTGATAGATTTTGGGTAGTTAAGGCTGATTTCACGGTTAATGGTTGCTAACTGTCTGTTTATACAGCGTTATTCTTATTCATTTTTATTTGATGGTTGTTTGATGGAATGCCGGTTATGACTACTGATACCACCGAAAAAGGCCTCGAAGACCGGATTGTTTCGATCATGACGGGGTCGCTCAAGAACTCTGATAACGGGTCGGACAGGGTCCTGTTGCAGCAATCCCCGGCTTATGGAGGGGCGGGATGGATACTCGGAAATCCGCGAAACTATGATCGTGAATACGCAGTGGACCTTTCCCAGATCAGCGCATTTCTCCAGGTCACCCAACCGGAGTCGGCGAGCAAGCTGAATCTGGATTCGACCAGTCCGGTTCGGCAGAAATTTCTGGCCCGGCTGCAAGGTGAAATCACCAAGCGCGGTACGATTGATGTTTTGCGAAAGGGTATCCATCACGGCCCGATTCATCTTGATCTGTTCTACGGGACACCCTCACCGGGCAATCCTCTGGCTGGTCAACGCTATTCCCGGAATCGCTTCAGCGTGACCCGGCAACTTCGTTACAGTCAGGATGAGACCCGATTGTCCCTTGATCTCGTGCTGTTTATCAACGGTTTGCCGGTCTTTACCTTTGAACTGAAGAACAGCTTGACCAAACAGACCGTGGAGGATGCGGTGGAGCAGTACAAGCGGGATCGTGACCCGCGGGAGTTGCTGTTCCAGTTCGGCCGATGTGTGGCTCACTTTGCTGTAGATGACCACGAGGTACGTTTCTGTACCCATCTGCAGGGGAAGGACTCCTGGTTTTTGCCGTTTAATCAAGGCTGGAATGATGGAGCGGGTAATCCACCCAACCCGGAAGGTCTCAAGACCGATTATCTGTGGAAACGCATTCTGACAAAGGACGGATTGACCAACATCCTTGAAAACTACGCCCAGATTGTCGAGGAGAAGAGTCCGGAGACCGGCAGGAAGAAAAGAACGCAGATTTTCCCGCGTACCCATCAGCTTGAAGTCGTGAAGAAGCTGCTCGCGGACGCAAGGCGGCATGGCGCGGGCAAACGTTATCTGATCCAGCATTCGGCAGGTAGTGGCAAGTCCAACTCGATTGCCTGGTTGGGGCATCAGCTCATCGGGCTGGAAAAAGATGGCGCCCCGGTATTTGACTCAATCATCGTCGTGACCGACCGCCGTATCCTGGATCAGCAGATTCGGGACACGATCAGGCAGTTTGCCCAGGTTGGGGCAACGGTAGGGCATGCCGAACATTCTGGTGATTTGCGAAAGTTCATCGAAAGCGGCAAGAAGATCATTATCTCCACAGTGCAGAAGTTTCCCTACATTCTGGATGAGATCGGGAGTGAGCATCGGAGACGGCGGTTTGCCATCATTATTGACGAGGCCCATTCCAGTCAGGGCGGCAAGACTTCGGCTGCGCTCGCCATGGCGCTGGCCAAAGGAGGAGCGGCAGAAGGGAGTGAGACATTCGAGGATCAGATCAACCGAATCATGGAAGCGCGTAAAATGTTGCCGAATGCCAGCTATTTTGCATTTACAGCGACCCCGAAAAACAAAACACTGGAAATATTTGGTGAACCATACTCCCGGTCAGACGGGAGCGTAAAGCGCCGCCCTTTTCACAGCTATACCATGAAGCAGGCTATTCAGGAGGGGTTTATTCTGGATGTGGTCCGGTATTACCTGCCGATCAACAGCTATTACAAGCTGATAAAAACCGTTGAAGCAGACCCCCTGTTTGACACAAAGCGCGCAAAAAAGAAACTGCGCCGATATGTGGAGGGACATGAACATGCGGTTCGGCTCAAAGCCGAGATTATGGTGGACCATTTTCATGATCAGGTGATTGCGCTCAAAAAGATCAAGGGACAGGCGAGGGCAATGGTGGTGACCAACGGGGTTGAACGAGCCATCCGGTATTTTCATGCCATTAGCGATTATCTGGTGGAACGCAAAAGCCCCTGCAAAGCGATTGTGGCGTTTTCCGGTGAACACGAATATGGAGGCGCGAGGGTTACAGAAGCTTCCCTGAATGGTTTTCCGGCAGTTCAGATTGTTGACAAGATTCGGGAAGACCCTTATCGAATTCTTATTTGCGCCGACAAGTTTCAGACCGGATACGATGAACCATTGTTGCATACCCTGTATGTAGACAAGACACTTTCCGGTATCCAGGCTGTGCAAACGCTGTCTCGTCTTAACCGGGCGCGACCCGGGAAATACGATGCCTTCGTGGTTGATTTTATGAACAATGCTGAAACGATTGAGGGTGCATTTTCTGATTATTACCGGACCACCATCCTGGCTGATGAAACCGACCCGAACAAATTACATGACCTCAAGGCGGCGCTGGATAGCTACCAGATTTATGCGGTCGGACAAATTGATCAGCTGGTCGAGCTCTACCTGAATGGGGCAGACCGGGACAGGCTGGACCCGATTCTTGATGCGTGTGTGTCTGTTTACAAGGAGCAGCTGGATGAAGATGGGCAAGTGGATTTCAAGGGCAAAGCCAAGGCATTCACCCGTACTCACGGGTTCCTTGCGTCGATTCTGTCTTACAGCCATGCAGAGTGGGAGAAATTGTCGATATTCCTTGATTTTCTGATTCCGAAATTACCGGCGCCAATAGAAGAAGACTTATCCAGGGGAATCCTCGAAACCATTGACATGGACAGCTATCGGGTGGAGAAACAGGCAGCGATGGATATCCGGCTTGCTGATGAAGATGCCGAGATTGAGCCAGTACCTGCTGGTGGAAGCGGAAGCCACAGTGACCCGGATATTGATTGGTTGTCAAACATTCTCAAAACATTCAATGACCTTTTCGGAAACATTGAATGGGCTGACGTTGATCGCGTAAGAAGGTTGATAGCCGAGGAAATCCCGTTGAAAGTGGCCGCCGACAATGCCTACCAGAACGCGCAGAAGCATTCAGACAAACAGAATGCACGGATAGAGCATGACAAGGCGCTGGAGCGTGTAATGACGGTCGTTCTGCAGGATGACACCCAGTTGTTCAAGCAGTTCAGCGATAACGAGTCATTCCGGAGGTGGCTATCGGATAGGATATTTGCACGGACGTATCCTCGGGGCGTTTGTGCCCCGTTGCTTGATCAATGAACAAACAGCCGGAAATTCCCGAACCTGTCGCCGGCCCCCGGTTGTGGCGGGCGTTGTTCCATTCAATTGACGGATTGCGGGTCGCCTGGCGTGAGGAAGCCGCTTTCAGGCTGGAAGTCGTGGTTGCCGTGTTGCTGTCCGCTGTTTGTCTGTATCTGCCCTTCGATCCCTGGCTTACGGCCGTCATTTTGTTCAGCCATGCTCTGGTACTGGTTGCCGAGTTGTTGAACACCGCTGTTGAAGCCGTGGTGGATATGGTTACGAAGGAGTTTCACCGTGAAGCCAAAAAAGCCAAGGATGCGGGGAGCGCCGCGGCGCTAATGTCACTGGCTCTGAGCGCTGGCCTGTGGGGGTATGCGCTCTACGGGTTGGTATGAGTCAATGCCAGTGTCCGGTGGGG
Source organism: Candidatus Poriferihabitaceae bacterium (assembly GCA_965208975.1). Classification (GTDB taxonomy): domain Bacteria; phylum Pseudomonadota; class Gammaproteobacteria; order Arenicellales; family Poriferihabitantaceae. Next base: position 294,161 of record CBDBQH010000001.1, read on the forward strand.
TTGGGTGAATACGGGTTGGGGTGATTTTCATAATCAAGTCTTGTACCATGGGAGAGGCTCCCGAAGGCTGAACCGCGCCATCCATGACTCTGGAGAATAGCCGGTCTACCCGGGAGATGAGAAGTGGTCCGCTGGAGGCGCTGCACACAGCAATCGGGCAATCACATAGCTCCAGCTCCCATGCTTGCCAACCAGCGCTATCGGGAGCCGGGTTCTCAATTCGCACACTGTGGGGATTTTCGACAACCAGTTGATTGAGATCACTGGATATACTGCCCCGCTGCGCTTTAATCCAGGCTTCCTTGAGTACCCAATGACGCAAGAAGACGGATTCTCGTTCTTCTGAACCCGTCGCGGCAATGACCTTTGCTTCCCGGGCAGAAAAAAACCGGTTGGCAATACCGAGCCAATCACGATGTTCTCCTTTCGTCTCGCAATCAATTCCTGTCTTGCCGGGCGCGAGAGCGATGGCTACCATTTTGGGGCAGTGTGCCAGGGACAACCCCAGATTCAGTTCGGTTGAAAAGAACTCAATGAGTTCCAGTCCAGGTTGAAGTAGCTCGTTTCGGGTAATCCCGATCCCCTCAATATCGCATATCAGTCCCAGCAACTCCCGTGTCCGCAAGGACTGTTCCTGGCGCTGTCTTGTGGTATCAAGCGAGTGCAACCAGATTTTTGTTTCCCCGCTGGCGGCAATGGATTTCAGCATGGCGATTCCTACCGGATACTCCATGCCTGCGATGGCGTGATGCTTATAGTCTGGATATCGACCATATTGACTACATGTTGCCCTAGGGGATTCCGGGTGACTGGATCAGGCGCCCGGTTTTTCTTCATCTTCATCAGCGTTTTGTTCGTCCAGCCGGTGCAATTCATCCTGAAGCAGCGCTTCAACGTAATCTTCCGCATCCGGCGCAATATACTCAGCCACCGGAGTACCGATCAATCCGGCTGCAATCACTGGACTCTGGTCACCTGGGGCAATGGCTTCGGTAATCCTCATACGCCAGGCCGAGAATCCCAGGATCAGTGCAAAGAAAATTGCGATACCGATGAAAAAGAGGGCGGACCCGAACTGACCCATCAGGAACGATACGATAATCGGACCTGTACTCAAACCGATTCCGGACAGCATCACCAGGCTGCCACTCGCCGCCACGATCTGGTTCGGTCTCAATCGGTCATTGGCATAAGCGATGTTCAACGCATACAGAGGAATCGACATTCCACCCAGAATCGCAATAATTACGAAGTAGGCAATACTGCCTTTTACCAGCAACATCGCGGCAATACAAACGAATATGGATACCGCGCACAGAACGGAGAGGGTGATTCTTCGATTGATACGATCCGACAACCAGCCGATCGGCCATTGGGTAGCCAAACCACCCAGTAAAATACAGGCCATGAAAATCGAGACCAGATCGGTCCTTTCCAGAACCTGGGCCGCATAAACCGGCCCCATTCCAAAGATGGTGCCGTGGGCGGCTCCGGTCAAAATGCTGCTGACCACTGCCAGCGGCGAAGCGCGGTAGAGTTCCTTCAAGGACATTTTTTCGGTTGGGCCAAATCCGGGGGCCGGCTTGGCCGTGAGCAGGATTGGAATGAGTCCGGCGGACGCAATCATCGAAACCAGGATGAAAAGCTCAAGTTGCCTGGGGTCGCCCAGATTGAGCAGAAACTGGCCGCAGCCGAGTCCGAGGGTGGTAATGACCATATATACGGACAGAATCCGACCGCGCGTCTCGTTGCTGGCGCGGTCGTTCAGCCAGCTTTCCGCGACTACGTACAGGCCGGCATAACTCAGTCCGGTAACGAATCGCATGGCGATCCAGCTGAGCGGGCTTACGTGGAGGCCATGCACCAGAATGGAAATGGAGGCCATTGAAGCGAGGGCGGCGAAGACACGAATATGCCCCACTCGCTCTACCAATCGGGGAGCCACCATGGAGCCTGCCAGGATGCCGAAAAAGTAACCGGACATGATGATGCCGGTAATGAAGATGGGAAAGCCTTCCATGGTGGCGCGCAGTCCGAGCAGGGTTCCTTGAAGTCCGTTGCCCAGCATCATGAATCCGATGCCGATCAATAATGCCCAGGAAGCGCGGAGGTCATTCAGCATGATAGGTTTCTCCCAAGACTGACCGCTACAATGAGTGGCGGATATTCAAGCGGATTCTAAAGATAATATCTCGGCTTTTCCATTTAATTTTCAAATAATTTTGTGGCTGTTTTATGAGCGGGTTTGTTGTAATCTGGTCGCCTCACCTGATCCGTTTTCCCCGATGACATCACCGACACAGGATATTTCCCACCGTGCAGTCTGGGCGCTGGCGGCGCCGATGATTATCTCGAATATCTCGGCGCCTCTGGTGGGGGCGGTGGATACCGCTGTGGTCGGGCATTTGCCGGGACTGCATTCTATTGGAGCAGTCGCCCTGGGAGCGCTGATCTTCAGTTTCATTTACTGGGGGTTCGGCTTTCTGAAGATGGGTATTACCGGGTTCATTGCCCGCGCCTACGGCGCCGATGATCAGGATTCGATTTCCGCTACGATGCTGCGTTTTATTCTGCTGGGGATTGTTCTGGGCCTGGCTGTGATCATCCTGGGTAATCCACTGGTCGGGCTGGTCCTGTATCTGATTGACAGCAGTGAAGCGGTCGAAACGCTGGCCGCTGAATATTCCCTGATTCGGGTCTGGGGAGCGCCCGCCACTCTCTGCGTCTATGTTTTCACCGGCATTTTTGTCGGTATGCATCAGACCCGTCTGGCGCTGGTTCTGCAGTTGGTTCTGAATCTCACCAATGTCGCGCTGGATCTGTTGTTTGTCCCGATTCTTGAACTGGGGGTGCCGGGAGTAGCCTGGGCAACACTGATCGCGGAATACAGCGCCGCCTTTTGCGGTTTCTTCCTGTTGCGAAAGCCATTGTCCAGAGCGTTCAACCGATTGCGGTGGTCTGACATCATCGAAGCGGGCGCATTGAAAGAAATGGCAAGTACCAACGGTAATATCTTCATCCGCACAATTTGTCTGGTTTTTTCATTCGCGTTCTTTACCGCGCAAAGCGCGGCATACGGGGAGTTGATTCTGGCGGTGAATACGGTCCTGCTTCATTTCCAGACGGTCATGGCTTATGGGCTGGATGGTTTTGCCCATGCGGTTGAGGCCATGGGGGGCAGCGCCTATGGCGCCCGGGACCGGGAGCGATTCAGGCGGGCGGCTCAGGTGACCACTTTCTGGTCAGCGGCGATGGCGGCGCTGATCAGTGTCATTTACCTCCTTTTCGGCAATGGATTCGTGGCATTATTTACGGATGCCACCGAAGTGGTCCGCACGGCAGACCAGTACTTGGTGTGGATGGTGATCTCTCCGGTCGTATCCTGCTGGAGCTTTCAACTCGATGGATTATTTATCGGCACGGGGCATGCGCGGGAGATGCGTAACGCCATGATCGTGTCGACAATAGGGTATCTGATCCTTGCAATCGCCTTTCAGTCCATCTACGGCAATCATGGCCTCTTTATCGGGTTGATCGGTTTCATGATATTGAGAACCCTGACCCTGTATTATTATTATCCGCAACTGGTACGTTCGATACCTGACCGCACTTCAGTTCGCTGAATGTTTCTGGATAACCGGTTTATGGTTTATGCTGTCCAGAGTGTCCTCCTGATTGTATTTGGTTACGTCCGCTTATGCCACACAGCGTGTCACCCAGCGAGCGTTTGTATAATCTCATAAATCTTATATAATCCGCACAAGTCAACACGCAGCAACGAACGCAACAACGCGCACAATTCAGGAACAAGAACATGATCGAAAGAACATCAGCCACCCCAAACCGTAGGGGCGGGTCACCGTGCCCGCCCGCTCAGATGTTGAATCGCGCACAAAAGTCAAATTCCCGCTTGACAGCTGAATGGCAAGATGCTGCTACACCCACCCCCAATCGTAGGGGCGGGTCACCGTGCCCGCCCGCTCTAATGTCGAATCATGCACAAAACACAAATTTCTGCTTGACAGCTGAATGGCAAGGTGCTGCTACAATAATTGCCAGCCAGCCAGCCAGCCAGCCAGCCAGCCAGCCAGCCAGCCAGCCAGCCAGCCAGCCAGCCAGCCAGCCAGGCCGGTTCGGGCTTCGGGCATGATGGCTTCTGTATTGCGGCCCCGCTCCCGCCCGCTCCGCCGGGCAAATCACTCCCCCCTTGAGGGGGAGTCCAATCCGCAAAGCGGATTGGGTGGGGGGTATTCCCGCAAAGCGGGAATCCGCTCCTTCCGTCACTTCCTCTCCATCCTGCTCCTGCTACCCCTCCTGACCGGCTTCACCGCCGAAGCGACCGCGCAACCGGTCGTCGGCATTACCTCAGGCCCCGCTGTAACCGAAGGCACGGCTGCATCCTTCACGGTGAGCGTGACCCCGACCCGACCCACAGGTTCGCCCCTGTCGGTAGCCATGCTCGCAACCCAAACCGGCGCCGTCATGGTCGGCGGCCCGGCAATACTACGTACAGTCACCATCCCGGGCGGCAGTTCCTCAATCACCACCTCCTTCGACACGAATAATGACAGTACTCAAGAGGTCAGTGGCATAATCCGGGCGGATATCTCGGCGAGTGATGACTTTTCCTACACCATAGATACAAATAACCCACACGCTCTCGTCACAGTACACGACAACGACACCATCATTTCGGTTGCCCTGCCGTCTACAGAAGGTGTCACCCGCCGCGATGGCGCCCTGGTGCTCGATGATCGATGAAATAGTCGGAACAGTGGACTTTAGCGTAACCGCCGGCCCGTTGGCGGCGCCACAAACGCTGACCGTCTGTCTGAATGTCGCGGAGACTGGCGGCAACCGGGTCATCCCCGCCAACGAGGGAGCGAAGACCGTCACCATTTCATCCGGCAGTACGACGACCCCCCATACGGTAAGTTGGACCGATGATACCAACGCCGATGACCGCGACAGCACGATTACGGTCACCGCATTATCGCCGTCCGCCACCTGCTCACAGACCGGCTATCAGGCGCATGCCTCCAACCACCGCGATCAGGCATTGGTCGTCGACGACGAAGCCACCGTAGTCACCCTCGCCCGGGACGGCACAGGCGACGTGATCGAAGGCGCCCCGATTGACTTCACGGTCACGTTGGGTCGCGCCCTGTTCACCGGAGAAGTCATTGAAATCCTGTTGCCGATTAGTGGGATGAATGTCACCCCGGCCGACTGGAGCCTGACGACAGAACCCGGTACTACCAACACCGGCGTCACCCTGACCCATACCAACACCGCAAGCCCGCGAGTAGGCTTTAACGGCGCCGGGGCGCAGACCGCGCACCTGCGACTGACGCCGGCGATCGACAACACCGCGGAAGGGGACGAAACCTATACCATCACAGTGGGCGCTGATACGACCGGCACCAATGTCGGTGGCGGCTCCACCCCGCATTCCACGCCCGCCAGCCGGATGTTCAGCGTAACAGTCACCGACCAGACCCTCCCGGTTATCTCCATCCTGCACACCAATTACAATTCGAATACTGATCAGAATCCGCCACAAACAGAAGGCGCGACCGGTTCTTTCACCCTCACCGCGACGCCACGGTTTAACACCGCGCAGACTGTGAATCTGACGATCACCGATGCCCCGAACGCGGACTATGTGCCTTCCGGGAATCAGGGCGCCCGAACGGTGCAATTCAGTTCATCCGGCGCTGGGGCGGCGACACAGACCTACAGTTTCGGGATACCGACCGATAACATAGACGAACCCAACGGACGAGTCACCGCCACGCTGGTAGCCGGAACCGGCTATACCATTGATGCTACCGAGTCTTCCCATTTCTTTGAGGCGCTGGACAACGACGCCACCCCGGTAACTCTGGCGCGTAGTGGTGGAACCAGCGCCATTGGCGAGAACGGCGGCACGGCCACCCTGACCGTGACCCTGGGACGGAGATTGAGATCCACAGAGACCGTAACGGCGCCATTGACCGTAACCGGAAGCGGCATAGTGGCGGGGGACTACACGCTGGCGTTAGCGACCGGCTCCAGCCTCAACTCCGGGGTGACCCTGAATACCGCAAGTCCGCACAGCACGGCGACTCCGGCGGTGGTATTCAACGGACACGATACCAATACGGTACAGACCGCGACGCTGACCTTGACGGCGGTAGAAGATACCACCGATGAAGGCGCCTCGGAGACCCTGACGGTCGGCTTTGGCTCCGGCAACCGGGCGGTCATGAGCAATCTGGATCGGACTTCCGGCACCGGCGCCGGCGGCACCACGCCGACCGGTACGGTGGAGGTTGTGATTACCGACAATGATACGCCGGTGGTCGTGCCGGTCATTACCATTGCTCCATTCCCGAATACCTCGGTCACCGAAGGCGCTCCGGCAAGCTTCAGACTGACCGCCACGCCGGCGACTACGGACGTCGTGGCCATCAACCTCACCATCGCGGACGCCGCAAACGCCGACTTCGTCGATTCGGTCTTTGAGGGTTCCCAGTCCATCAACATCAACGGCAGTTCAGCAGTCTACACTCTGCTGACCGAGAACGGCAACTCCGATACAGACGAACCGAGTGGCCCGGTCACGATCACGATTGCCGCGGACACCGCCAATCCGGCAAAATACACCGTCGGCAGTCCCTCTGCCGCCAGCGTCACCGTCAATGACAACGATGCCACTACGGTGACCCTGACTACGCCGGATATCAGCGCCACCGAAGACAGCAGTACCGCCACGGCGCAGATTCGACTGAACCTGGGACGCGCCTTGCGCGCCGGTGAGTCTCTGGCCGTGCCATTACAGTTCAGTGGCGGAACCGTGGGCACGGACTTCACGCTGGCGTTGACAGCCGCCACCGGCGTGTCCTTGAACGCAACGACCGGCGTGGTGACCTTCACCGGCCCCACCGGCTCGCCGCTCGTCGCCACGGTGACCCTGACCGCATTATCCGATGACGATGCAGACCATGATCCCATCACCGTCTCGATACCCGCCACCTCTATCGGTACTGCCCCGATACTGACCGCTACCGGATTGGGGGTCAACACCAACACCGCCCCCGCCGCCACCGGCTCGCGCACCGGCGCCGGCGTTATCACCGTCACCGATGACGATACCCGTGGACTGACTCTCACCTCCCCGGCTGTTACGGAAGGCGGCAGTGGTACGTATACCGTCGTCCTTGATACGAAACCCAGCGCCGCCGTCACCGTCACCATTGCCTCAAACAATACCGATGTGACCATCGACGACACCGATTCCGGTACGAATGGCACACAGAATACCCTGACCTTCACGACTTCCAACTGGAATCAGCCACAGACCGTCACCATCCGGGCAGCCGAAGATAACGACACCGCGAATAATGTCGTCACCCTGACTCATGAGGTATCGGGCGGAGGATACGGTTCAACACAAGATGAAGACCTGGAAATCACCATTACTGATAACGACAGTCCGGGATTGGTTCTGCCGGCGACTCTGACCGTGAATGAAGGCGCCGACGGCAATTACACGGTCGCGCTGGCGACCCAACCCACCAGCGCGGTGACCGTGACGGTCGCGGTTCCGGCCAATACCGATGTCACCATAGACGGCCCGGACGCCGGAGCGACATTCAGCGCCAGCGAAGTATTGAACTTCACGACTTCCAACTGGAATGAGACACAGACCGTCACTGTCCGAGCGGCCTCCGATGACGACCCGACCGATGACCCGGTCACCCTGGCGCATACGGCATTAGGCGGCGGCTACAATTCCGTAACCGGCAATGTGGCTGTGACCATCACCGATGACGATGAGGTGGGACTGACCTTCAGCCGGACGAGTCTGACCGTAGCCGAAGGCGCCAGTAATACGTATACCGTAGTCCTCGATACCCAACCGAGCGCCGCCGTCACTGTCACCATCCAGGGTCATGCCAATACCGACCTGACTCTGAATCCGACCAGCCTGACCTTCAACCGGACCGGAACCAACCTGTGGAGTACGGCGCAGACCGTGACCGTGACGGCGGCGCAAGATACCGACACGGCGAATGACGCCGCAACCCTGGCGCATACAGCGGCCGGAGGGGATTACGGATCGATAACCGGCAATGTAGCCGTAACCGTCACCGATGACGACACGCCCACTCCGGTGACTCCACCGATCCAACCCACTCCGCCCCCGGTCGCGCCGCAAGACCCGCAAGAACCCGCGCAACCGGAACAGGAACCGGAGCCCGAACCCGAACCGCAACCCGTGATTCCGATCCTCTCCATCCAGGCGAATACCGATTCGGTGACCGAAGGCGCTCCGGCTTCCTTTACCGTCACCGCCGACCCGGCGCCGGTTGAACCGATTACCGTATCCCTCACCCTTACCGCACAAGGCGACTTCACCTCTGCCGATGCAACCGGAACCCAAACCCTGACCCTGCGCCGCGCCACCACTTCTTTCATGACGGCAACGCTCAATGACTTCATCGACGAAGCGGACGGAAGTATCACCCTGACCCTGCAAGCGGCAGACGGCTATAGCCTGTCCCCGAACCCTTCGGCGACGGTAGAGATTCACGACGATGATACCGCCGGCATTGAATGGTCGACGACCGGCATTCGCATTGACCAGATCGGAGAAACCGGACAATATACCGTGCAACTGACCAGTCAACCGACTGCCCCGGTCACCGTCACCCCCATCACCCAGCCCGATAGCGGGATCGTCACTCCGTCCCCGTCCAGCCTGACCTTCACGAAAGACAACTGGAACACCCCACAAACCTTCACCCTGACCGCACAGCAAGAAGGAGCCGTTACCCTGACTCATGTCATCACCTCACAAGACCCACACTATGCGGCCATGCAGTCCCGGCAGGCGCCGTTGCGGGTTGTGGTCGGCGAAGACCTGACCACTGTCGCCATCCCCTGGCAGACCCGCTTTGCCCGAACACAAGCCGGACACGTATTAGACAGTATCTCCCATCGCATACAATCCACTCCCACCCCCGGACTGTCCGCCCGACTGGCTGGCTATCGCATGGATACCACCCCGAAAGAAATGCAATCCCGCTGGATGCAGAACCCCTACTCCTTCCCCAAAGCGAGCCGCGCCATCACCCTGTCTGAACTGCTGTCTGATTCGTCGATGTCGTGGAGTGCAACCGCAACCGATGGTTCCATCGCTTCCCTTTGGGCACAGGGCGCCTTGTCGGAGTTTGACGCAAAGAGTGGAGAAACCACCCTCAATGGAGAAGTCCTCACCACCCTGCTCGGAATGGATCAAACCCATACCCACGGACAACGCGGTCTGGTTCTGTCGTATAGTCAGGCAGAAGGACAATACCAGACGAAAAACCACGGACAGATTGAATCCGAACAGACCCTGTTGACGCCGTGGATGTCCCGGCAAGTAAATGACCGCATGACGCTGTGGGGCGCGTTGGGTTATGGTACGGGAGACCTCACCCTCATCAGAAGCGAAAGGGAAGACCTCACTACCGATACCCATACCGCCTTTGTGGCCCTGGGCAGTGACGCCATCCTCCGGGAAGAAGCCCATCGTACCTTATCGATCATCACCGATGCGCTGTGGTTGAGAACCCGTACCGAGGCGGTCACAGACGGACTGGAACTGAACCATGCCACGGCGCATGCTTCGAGGATGCGGGTGGGAATCAAAGGCAGTGGGCGTATCCCCGCAATCCCCGGCTTGCCCCGATTCACTGCGGCACAGGCGCTGAAGATGAATTGGGAATCCGCATTGCGTCATGATGGCGGAGACGCTGAAAGTGGATTCGGTGTGGAAGTCGGGGGCGGAGTCCAATGGACCGATTCCCGGCGCGGACTGAACCTTCAAATCAATGGCCGAAGTCTGATTACCCATCATGATTCAGATATAAAGGATCGGGGACTTTCCCTGTCCATGGGATTTAATCCGTCTCCGGCTGAGCAAGGATTTACCTTTACGCTGAAACAGGATTGGGGTACGGTGTCTTCGGGCCGGGAGCGATTATTGACTGCGGAATCCCTGGAACCGGCGCAATCCGCTACAGGGCAACGATTCAAAGCACAGGCGGGGGTTGGCTTTACCATCGGCGATGGACGCTATACCGCCCATCCACATCTGGGGGTGGGTCTGTACGCCAAAGAGCGTGAAACCACACTCGGCTGGCGGCTGCAATCCGTCATCGGCAGAAGTGAGCGGACATTGGGGTTGAAACTGACCCGGCATGAGAATGACGGCCAATCCGAACACCGCATGAAGGTGGAAGCGGGGGTTCGGTGGTAAGGTGGTGAGAGGAGTCCCGACCGTTATCGTAGGGGAGGGTCTTGTGCCCTCCCGCAACCGCCGGAACAGGGTTCAACGATAGCGGGTGGGCACAGTGACCCACCCCTACGCATCGGTAATACAGATTCCATAAGGTCGTGGATTCCCGTTTTCACGGGAATGACGGGTGGGGCGGTGGTGACAGGATTCCCGCGAAGCGGGATACCCCCCATCACATCCGCTTGTGCGGAATGTGATTCCCCCTCAAGGGGGGAATGATTCACTTGACCCTCCCGCAACCGCCGGAACAGGGTTCAACGATAGCGGGTGGGCACAGTGACCCACCCCTACGCATCGGTAATTACAGATTCCATCTGGTCGTGGATTCCCGTTTTCACGGGAATAACGGGTGAGGGGGGCTTGGTGCAGGACGGCGCGTTTGCGGACAGGCACAAGACCTGTCCCTACGATGACGTGATGGGGCGTTTGATTACGGTTGTGCCCCCCACCCAATCCGCTTTGCGGATTGGACTCCCCCTCAAGGGGGGAGTGATTACCCCTTGAGGAGGAGTGATTGATGTGTAGTGACCTGTTCCTGTGATGACGGGGATGTCAGTTTGTTTGATCTTCTTGTATGAGCGCCTGGCTGATGCCTACGGTGTTGAATCCCCCGTCCACATAAGTGATTTCTCCGGTGATGCCGGATGCCAGATCGGAGCTGAGGAACGCGGCGGTATTGCCGACTTCCTCAATGGTTACGGCGCGACCGAGGGGGGTTACTTTCTCGAAGTGCTCCAGCATTTTTTTGAAATTCCTGATCCCCGCGGCGGCCAGGGTACGGATCGGCCCGGCGGATATGCCGTTTACACGAATGCCTTTTCCTCCCAGTGACAGGGCCATATAACGCACGTTGGCTTCCAGACTGGCTTTGGCTAATCCCATCACATTGTAGCCTGGCATGGAGCGAATCGAGCCGATGTAAGTCAATGTCAGCATGGAGCCGTTCCTTCCTTCCATCAGTGGCAGCGCGGCTCTGGCCATCGCGGCAAAGCTGTAGGAACTGATTTCGTGGGCTACCCTGAACCCGTCACGGGTGACTGCGTCCAGGTAGAGTCCTTCCAGTTCCTCTCTGGGAGCGAACGCGATGGAATGAACCAGAATATCCAGTCCATCCCAGGTTTTGCCCAGCTCGGTGAACAGGTCGTCGATCTGGCGGTCACTGCTGACATCGCAGGGCAGTACGATTTGTGAGCCAAGCTGGCTGGCCAGATTCTCCACTCGCGGTCGCATTTTTTCATTGGGATAGGTGAACGCGAGCTCCGCTCCTTGCCGGTGCATTGCCTGTGCAACCCCCCAGGCGATGGAACGATTGCTGGCGACTCCGGCGATCAGCGCCCGTTTGCCTGACAGAAAACCCATGGTTGTTGCCCCTTTGTTAAACTGGTTGCCGGTAGATTCAAAGTAGACGGATTGTAACAGTATTCCCGATTATACGCTCCCATGGTGATTGCTGTGCGATCCATTCGTACAGGCATGGCTGGCAATGTTATATTCCAGCCTTGTCTTTCATCAAAAACGCTTATGCACTCAAAAAACCTGATCTGGATTGATCTGGAAATGACCGGGCTGTCGCCTGCGACTGACCGGATTATTGAGATTGCAACCATCATTACCGATTCTGATTTGAACATCCTGGAGGAGGGTCCCGTGATCGCGATTCATCAACCGTTGAGGCGGCTCGTCGAGATGGATGACTGGAATACGAAGGTGCACACCAAAAGCGGCCTGGTCAACCGGGTTCGGGAATCTGACTTTGATGAACAGCGGGCGGAGCAGGAGACGATTGATTTTATATCCGGATATGTTTCGGTCAATCGTTCTCCGCTTTGTGGCAACTCGGTCTGTCAGGATCGGCGTTTCCTGGCCAATTACATGCCCCGGCTGGAATCCTGGCTGCATTACCGGAATCTGGATGTCTCCTCAATCAAGGAATTGATGGTGCGCTGGCGCCCCGACCTGCGGGACGGATTCCGCAAGAAAAACACGCATAAGGCGCTGGATGATATTCGCGAGTCAATCGAGGAACTGAAATACTACCGGGAGACGTTTATCAATATCCGATAAGCCGGGCGCTATGTAACCCCGGTAGCCTGGCGCGGTCTGTCCTGACGCTCAAGCGCCCATTGCACATGCTCGCGCACCAGCTCACTGGAGCTTGATTGCCGTGCCTTGAGGGTTTCCCGAACCCGTTCGGAGCGTGGGGAATTGCCGAGCGCGACCGCCACGTTTCTCAGCCATTGCCGGTATCCGATTCTGCGAATCGCGGAGCCTTCGGTGAGCTGTCTGAAGTCCTGTTCACTCCAGTTGAACAATTCACACAGCGAAGGGTCATCGAGAGTGTGCCGACTCCTGAAATCCTCCTCGGCGGCCAGTCTGGCGTAACGGTTCCACGGGCAGGCTAACTGACAATCATCACAGCCGTAAATCCGGTTGCCGATGGCCTCGCGAAACTTCACTGGAATCGAACCTTTCAGCTCGATGGTGAGGTAGGAAATACAACGTCTGGCGTCCAGCTGCCAGGGCGCCACAATCGCCTGGGTCGGGCAGACCTCCATACAGGCGGAGCAACTGCCGCAATGTGAATGTACTGGCGGGTCAATCGGTAACGGCAGGTCGGTGTAGAGTTCACCCAGGAAAAACCATGAGCCTTGTTGCCGGTTGATCAGATTCGTGTGTTTGCCAATCCAGCCATGGCCTGATTTTTCTGCCAACGCTTTTTCCATGACCGGGGCGCTGTCGCAAAAGGCGCGGTAACCGAATGGCCCGGCCAGCTCACAAATCCGGGTCGCCAGTTTTTGCAAACGCTTGCGAATCACTTTATGGTAATCGCGTCCAAGAGCGTAGCGGGAGATATACCCCTTGTTCGCGTCATTCAGGGTCTTTCGCGCTTCGGCCATCGGTTGGTTCAGATAGTTCATTCGCACCGTAATGACGCGGACAGTCCCGGCAATCAATTGCTCGGGCCGGGTTCGTTTCAGGCCGTGGGATTCCATATATCCCATTTCTCCGTTGAATCCGTTTGCCAGCCATTGCTTCAGTCTTCGTTCGTGTTTCTCAAGATGGATGTCCGCTATGGCGACTCCCGAGAATCCGAGCTCGGCGCCCAGGGTTTTGATTTGTCCGGCAAGCTGTTGGAGGGTATGATCGTTCATCCGTGTATTATATGATGAAACTGGTCTGGTCCAGATGGAAAGACTCGAAGAGGTCGGGTAAGGAAGAGCATGAGTATTTTTAACGTGGCGGACGAATCCTCGATGATCAGGTTGGGCCGGGAAACCTGTCGGCGCATCCCGGCCGGTAGCGTGGTTTTCCTGAATGGAGAACCCGGCGCCGGTAAAACCACATTTGTGCGGGGAATCCTGGGCGGGTTCGGGTATGATGGCGCGGTGACAAGCCCGACCTACACTCTGGTGGAGATTTATAACCCCGGCGACCGGGAGGTTATTCATTTTGATTTGTACAGAGTTGATTCTCCGGTCGAACTGGAAATGATTGGCATGCGCGACATGATGACTGAAACCGCGATCAGCCTGATCGAGTGGCCCGCTCACGGGCATGGATTCCTGCCGCCTCCCGACCTTGAAGTTTCAATAGAATACTGCGGTGAAGGGAGAAGCGTCCGGATTGAACCGTGTTAAGATCAGGCGACTCCACTACTAAACTCTTTCAGGCCGAGGCGCCTGGCCAGGCAATCAGTATTGATCCGTGAACGAACAAATCATGCTATCGGCGCCAGCTGAACCAAAACGGAAAGACCCTTTTAATCGCATTGTGATGGGGGATGCGCGGCAACAATTGCGTGATCTCCCGCCAGCGTCCGTGGATCTTAGTTTCTGGTCACCTCCGTACTACGTTGGGAAGCAGTACGAGAAGGATTTGTCGTTTGACGGCTGGCAGGCGCTGATTCGGGAAGTTATAGACAGGCATACACGAATCGTGAAACCAGGCGGTTTTCTCGTCGTGAATATAGGGGACATTCTGTGTTTCCCAGATTGCTCAATGCCGCGATTTCAAGCCGATAACGTGCGGGGGAAAACGAATCCCGTAACGCGGGCTCAGGTAATGGTGGCGCGTAAGATGTATCCCGATGCAAACCGCAAAGAGTTGGGGGCGATGCTTGGGTGTAGCGAGCAAACCATTCAAAGAAGACTTGAACACAATAATGTTAGAGGTGGCAAGCATCAGGTCCCGACAAAAGTACTATTAACAGGTTGTTTGGTGGCCGAGTGGGCTGAAGCGGCTGGATTCTATCTCTATGATCAGCGGGTGTGGCATAAAGACCCGTGTTGGGCTAATAGTCGATGGCATTCCAACAGTTATCGGGCGGTAGATGAATTTGAACATATTTATGTGTTTTGGATGCCGGGAATCGTTGAGTATGATCGGGACCGTCTCACGGATTCCGAATGGTCCGAATGGGGTTCTCGCGGAGTGTGGAACATACGTTCTGTTAGTCGCAATGATCGACATGAGGCTGAGTTTCCACAGGAGCTTGCTGCACGTGTCATTCGTCTGTTCTCACCAAAGGGAGGAGTGGTGATTGACCCTTTTGTTGGTAGTGGGACTACCACGGCAGTGGCCAGGAAACTGGACAGACAATGGTTTGGTATCGAGTCTGATGCACGATATGCCAGGATAGCCCGGGAAAGAACCAATGTCGCCTGACGACCTGGAGCGCGTAGAACAAGCGGTCATGGAAATGGTGGTGCAGGCTATTACGGACTACCGCGACCAGATCGTCATGATTTTTAAAGAGGAGACAGATCTGCCACAAGACATTGCAGAGGATGTTACCAGAGAGGCGCTGGAGGCAATGGGGGTTTCTGGCATCAGTGAACGACTGTATGGCAAGGTTGATTACAAGAAGGCGATTTATGCGTTTTTACCAAGCCCTCAGCCAGTTGCCTTGATGCTTGACGCGAAGGCCGAAAAACCCAACGGGAACAGAACAGCCACAATCCAAATGTCTCAAACATCAATGACGGTGAAGATGCGCCGCGGCGGCGTGGCTTTGGAGGAACCGGGCCGGCTCGACACGTTCATTAAACGCGGGCGCCGTAGATTGTGCGTAGTTACGGTTATCGCCAAGTATGTGTATGAGGAAACAGGTAGCGCCCGACAGCTACGAAGAATCATTGTGGCTTGTATACCGAATGGTGTTTTGCAAGAACGCTACAACCCAACGGTGACAGACACCATTTGGCTGGCCGGGCGCAATGCTCCCACATTGGGAGAGGATTTCAGGGTACGATTAAGTTATGCGAAACTGCGGGGGAAGGCTCCATGGAGAGTCAGGGAGATTGATTTGTGTTGAACAAGAGGAGCCCCAGTGGTTTGAGCGGGAGGGTAATCGGATGCGATGCAAGGATTAGGGAAGATTTTTTACGGTAAAAATTGGATACCCCAAGTGACTCCGTTTATCCGCAACCTGTTGATTTGTGGTTTGCTGTTTGGTCAGTGCAACGCCGCCCTTGCCGCAGTGATTAACGATATTCGCATGTGGCATGCTCCCGACCGTACCCGAATCGTGCTGGATATGGACGAGAAGGTGGGCTTTCGGGAGTTTACACTGAAATCTCCTCATCGCTTTGTGGTTGACTTGCCGCAGTCAAGATTGGCGCGTTCACTCCCCGCTCCTGACTCCATGGGGCAGTTTGTTCGCCGGATGCGTCAGGGTTATCCCGCGACAGGAGTGTTGCGGATGGTTTTTGATCTCGAAAAGCCGATTCGATATGAGATTCGATTACTCAAGCCGGTGGACCACTATCCGTATCGCCTGGTCATGGATTTTTATTCAAAAGAGTCTGTGTCGCGAACGGTTCAGGCTGACAGACCGAAGCCCGGTGAAGGCCGCGCCAATCAGGATGTGCTGATCCTGATTGACCCCGGACATGGGGGAGAAGATCCGGGAGCGCTGGGCAAAAAGACTTATGAAAAGACGGTAGTGCTCCAGATTGCGAAGAAACTGAAAAAGAAAGTGGACCGGGAGCCTGGAATGCGCGCGGAACTCACACGCAAGGGTGACTACTATGTCGGATTACGCAACCGCACCGGGATTGCCCGCAGACTCAGGGCGGACCTGTTCGTTTCCATTCACGCGGACGCATTCAAGGATAGAAGGGTTCGCGGCGCTTCTGTGTATGCGTTATCCCAACGAGGCGCGACCAGTGAATCCGCGAGATGGCTGGCGGACAAGGAAAATGCGTCGGACCTCGCCGGAGGAGTCATTTTGTCTGATAAGGAGGATATGCTGGCTAATGCGATGATCGACATGTCCATGACGCGAACGGTCAATGAGAGTCTTGTTCTCGGGCGGGAAGTGCTGGATGAGTTAAAAAAAATCGGGCCTGTGCACAGCAAGCGCGTGGAGCAGGCTGGATTCGCGGTGTTGAAGTCGCCCGATATTCCTTCGATTCTGGTGGAAACGGCATATATTACGAACTCGACAGAGGAGAAGTTATTGCGAAGCGAGAAACATCAGCGCCGTATCAGCGATGCGATATTGGCAGGGATCCGCAAATACATTCGCAACAACCCGATGATCCATGCACAAAATTGAATCCACAACCACGATGAGTAGCCGTCCAATCAGGCAGCTTGACGACCACCTGATCAATCAGATTGCGGCCGGGGAAGTAGTGGAACGTCCCGCGTCCCTGTTGAAGGAATTGCTGGAAAACTGTATTGACGCCAGCGCCACGAAAATTGAAATCCAGGTTGATCGCGGCGGCATGAAACGGATTCAGGTGGTAGACAATGGTTGCGGGATTCCACGGCGGCAGTTGACTCTCGCTCTCTCACGTCATGCAACCAGCAAGCTGGCTGTGGTGGAAGACCTGTTCCGAATCGGGACGCTGGGATTTCGCGGTGAGGCGTTGCCCAGCATCGCTGCGGTTTCCCGATTGACACTTGCTTCTCGTGTCTCGGAGCAGGGCCGGGGATATCAGGTTGCGGTACAGGGTGGACATCGGATTTCAGAGCCGGTTCCGGTGGCGCATCCGGTTGGTACGACAGTGGATGTTCAGGACCTGTTCTACAATACGCCGGCTCGAAGGAAGTTTCTGTGCACCGAAAAAACCGAATTCAATCATTGCGATCAGGCTGTCAAGAAGATTGCGTTGAGCCAGCCGACACTGGAAGTGGTTTTTATGAATGACGGGAAAACGGTGTTTCATGTACTGCCAGCGCATACTGAAGAAGCGGTCAGGAAGAGAATCTCAGGCATTTGCGGAGCGCAGTTCTCGCGGCAATGCGTTTATCTTCAAAACCAGGCGGAAACTCTCGCTTTGTCAGGTTGGGCCGGGTTGCCGACATTTTCGCGCGCCGGGCGGGATTTGCAGTATTTCTATGTGAATGGCAGGGCGGTGAAGGACCATCTGATTGCCCATGCCGTCCGCCGGGCTTATAACGATGTGCTGTATCATGGTCGGCATCCGGCATTTATCCTGTTTCTGGATATCAGACCGGATCTGGTGGATGTCAATGTCCATCCCGCAAAAAGTGAAGTGCGGTTTCGGGAAAGCCGGCTGGTTCACAATTATATTTACCGCACCTTACATCACACGATTTGTGAATTGACTCCCAGTGATGGCAAGGTGAGTCCGCCTGCTCCGGTGGACATTCCATTGGGGTCGGCCAGTCAGGGAGGGTACGGACGTTACCCGATGCAGCAGAATCTTGCGCAGCGTGTCAGCGAACAGTTGCGGGGGTACGATGAGTTGCTCCGTGATTATCGAAATCACGAGGCTGAATCGGGTGACGGCGCCGGGCCTCCACGGGTCGGCAATGAGCGGGATGTTCCACCGCTGGGCTACGCCATTGCCCAGCTGAAGGGAATCTATATCCTGGCCGAGAACAGCGAGGGGCTGATCATGGTGGACATGCATGCCGCCCATGAAAGAATCACCTATGAAACGCTCAAGACCCAGCTCAGGGAGAATGGCCTGAACAGTCAACCCTTGCTGGTTCCTGTGCAGTTCCATGTGAGTCAGGCAGAAGCCCGGCTGGCGGAGGATTATATGGCGGAGTTCGAAAATCTCGGCGTTGAAATAGACCGGCTGGGTGAGGAAAAGCTGGTCATCCGGGCGATGCCCGATTTATTGTCCCGAGCGGATATTGAAAACCTGATTCGGGATACATTGTCTGATTTGACCGAATTTGGAGTCAGCGAACGAATACAGGACGCACAGAATGAAATCCTGTCGTCGGTAGCGTGCCACGGCTCCGTGCGGGCGAATCGAAAACTGGAGCTGGCCGAGATGAACGCGCTGCTGCGGCAAATGGAAGAGGTGGAGCGCTCCGGGCAATGCAATCATGGCCGACCCACCTGGATGAGTGTGTCGCTGGCTGAAATCGACAAGTGGTTCATGCGTGGCCGTTGATCAACAGGCGGTTGTATTTTTGATGGGGCCGACGGCATCCGGCAAGACCGCAATGGCCGCGCGGATACAGGATGAATTTGAAAGCGAACTGATCAGTGTGGACGCGGCTCAGGTATATCGTGGAATGGACATCGGAACCGCAAAACCGGACTCCGGGTTTCTGGGCCGCTATCCTCATCATCTGATTGATATTCGTGACCCCGACGAGCCTTATTCGTCTGCTGAATTTTGTAGTGACGCCGGCGGTCTGATTGATTCGATCATCAGCCGCAATCGTCTTCCTGTGCTGGTCGGAGGAACCCTGTTTTACTTCTCTGCAATCGAAAACGGGTTGTCGATGTTGCCAGCGGCTGATACGCAGACCCGAACGCGACTCAGAGACGAGATTGCGCGTCAGGGGCTGGACTTCGTTTATGACCAGCTGGCGCGGATTGACCCGGTCATTACGCGAAGGCTTGCGCCGACAGACTCACAAAGAATTCAACGGGCGCTCGAAATTTACAGATTGACCGGAATCCCGCCATCCAGGCTGGCCGCTCACAGCCGAAGGCCCGGGTTAAATCGCCCGATCATAAAAATTGCCTTGTTTACAGGGGAGCGCAAGGTGTTGCACAGACGGGTGGAAATCCGTTTTGAGAGCATGATTGAGCGCGGTCTTGTGGCGGAAGTGGAGTCCTTGATGGCGAAATCGGGTTATTCTTCCCGCTGGCCGTCCATGCGATGTGCGGGATATCGACAGGTTATCCAATATCTGCGCGGCGATACGGATTACAGCCAGATGATGCGAAACGCTATTGCCGCCACCCGGCAGCTGGCCAAGCGACAGCTGACCTGGTTGAGGAATCAATCGAATGTCGTCTGGTTCGATGCTGAGAAAGCCGATGTGTCCGCATCAGTACTGACTTACCTGAAAGGGCACAGACTATGAATCGCCGAAAGACGATCTGCACAGAAGACTACAGACCATTATAGCGCTTTATGATAGTATGCAGCGATCAAGAATAAAAAAGGTGATTATCATGACACAACAACGGGGATCAGCTTTGCAGGACCCATTCCTGAATACATTGAGAAAAGAGAGAATCCCGGTATCCATATTTCTGGTAAACGGGATCAAGTTGCAGGGTCAGGTGGACTCATTTGACCAGTTTGTTATTCTTCTTCGTAATTCAGTCAATCAAATGATTTACAAGCATGCGATTTCCACTATTGTTCCTGCACGGGCCGTTCGCATCGCGCCGGAGGAGGCCGACCCCGAAACCTTTAATGGGAACAGGTAGAGCGGCATGTGACCGCCCGGGAGTTTCTGGCTCTGTTTCATTCAGTAGAAGACCTGAGCAACCGGCAAGGAGCGGGAGAACGGGCCATACTGGTGAGGCAGGAAGCCTTGCCTTGTGTGGCGCCCGGGCAACCGTTGGAAGAGTTGTCACGGCTCGCCAGCTCAGCCGGCGCCGAGGTTTGCCATTGCCTGATCACGGTGCGGGCAAAGCCGGTAGCGGCGACATTTATCGGCAAGGGCAAGGTTCAGGAGTTGACGGACCTGGTCAGGCTGGAGGATGCGACTCTGGTCATTTTCGATCATGCGATCAGCCCGATACAGGAAAGAAATATTGAAAGGATCGTTCATTGCAGGGTGTTGGGTCGGCCGGGACTGATTCTCGATATTTTTGCCCAGCGAGCGACCTCGAGTGAAGGGAAATTACAGGTTGAGCTGGCGCAGCTTCGACACCTGTCAACCAGGCTGGTGCGCGGCTGGACCCATCTTGAACGACAAAAAGGGGGGATCGGACTGCGCGGCCCCGGTGAGTCCCAGCTGGAAACAGACCGGCGGTTGATCGGCAAGCGTATAAAAACGCTGAGCCGCCGGCTTGCTCGGGTGGAAGCGCAAAGATCGCTGCGCCGAAGGTTCCGGCACAGAACGCCTGTGCCGACCGTTTCTCTGGTGGGTTATACCAATGCCGGAAAGTCTTCACTGTTCAAAGCCCTGACTGGCGAGGACGTGCTGGTTGAAGACAGATTGTTCGCTACACTCGACCCGACCATGCGCCGCCTGGAAATTCCCGGTTTCGGAGATGTTGTGTTGTCCGATACAGTGGGATTCATTCGGGATTTGCCGCACACACTGATTGCGGCCTTCCACTCGACCCTGGAGGAGGTTGCGAGTTCCAGCTGTCTGCTGCTGGTCAATGATTTTTCTGACCCGGACTACGCTGAATTTCACCAGCATGTTTTGCAGGCGCTGCGGGAAATCGGCGCTGATTCCATTCCCGTTATCACTGTTTTCAATAAAATTGACCGAACCGGCGATGAGCCCCGTGTAAAAAACAATCCGGGAGGGGGAGCGGGGGGCAGCAGAGTCTGGCTCTCGGCTGAATCCGGGGCCGGTCTTGACCTGTTGCTGGATTGTATTCACGCCCTGCTGTCGAAATCCCGTCAGACATTCCGGTTGACGCTGGCCCCGCAGGCTGGCGCCTTGCGGTCACAGCTCTACCGCAAATGCCAGGTCGTGGAAGAGAGTGCGGATGAGTTCGGCAGTATCTCCATGGTCGTGAAGATGGAGTCGGCGGTATGGGGCTGGCTGGTGTCGCAGAAACAGCATTGCGGTTTATGGAGTCATGATCGCCCTGGCTGCTCCGTCGGCGGTGCAGATGACCATGAAGTCAGAGATGACAGGGATGATACTGATTGCGTTGTAATGTGATAAAATCACGGCGACAAGGATATTCCTGGATACCGGTTTTTGACTTCTGAATACACTTAATGACTGAAACTTCTTTCGCGAAGGAAACGCTGCCGATAAATCTCGAGAAAGAGATGCGGCAATCCTATCTGGACTACGCCATGAGCGTGATCGTCGGTCGGGCCTTGCCGGATATCCGGGATGGATTGAAGCCGGTTCATCGCCGGGTGTTATATGCGATGTCGGTATTGGGCAATGACTGGAACAAGGCTTACAAGAAATCCGCCAGAGTGGTCGGTGATGTAATCGGCAAGTATCATCCCCATGGTGATACCGCGGTATACGATACCATCGTCAGGATGGCCCAGAGTTTTTCCATGCGCTGCATGCTGGTGGACGGGCAGGGTAATTTCGGTTCTGTGGACGGGGATTCTCCCGCAGCGATGCGTTATACCGAGATCCGCCTGTCCCGTATCGCTCATGAATTACTGGCCGACCTGGAAAAGGAAACCGTCGATTTCGGCCCGAACTACGATGAGACCGAGACTCAGCCTCTGGTACTGCCGACCCGGGTGCCCAATTTGCTGGTCAACGGTTCCACCGGCATCGCCGTGGGTATGGCGACCAACGTTCCTCCGCATAACCTGGGTGAAACCATTGACGCTTGTTTTGCGCTGATGGAAAACCCGGATATTTCGATACCGCAGCTGATGGAATATCTGCCGGGGCCGGATTTTCCGACTGCCGGCATTATCAATGGACGCGGTGGCATTCGCGACGCCTATCAGAGCGGACGGGGGCGGATTCATGTTCGCGCCAGGGCCGAAATTGAAACGAACAGCAACGGGCGCGAATCCATTGTGGTTTATGAATTGCCTTATCAGGTGAACAAGGCGCGTCTGATCGAGAAAATCGCCCAACTGGTCAAAAACCGGAACCTCGAAGGAATATCGACGATTCGTGATGAGTCCGACAAATCGGGAATGCGTGTAGTCATTGAAGTCAAGCGCGGCGAACAGGCTGATGTCATCCTCAACAATCTGTATAAACAGACCAGTATGCAGACCGTGTTCGGGATCAATATCGTCGCGTTGAGCGACAACCAGCCTCGCGTTTTCAATCTGAAAGACGCTCTCAACGAGTTCATAAAACACCGGCGTGAAGTGGTGACCCGGCGAACTGTTTTTGAATTGGGTAAAGCGCGTGACCGGGCGCACATGCTGGAGGGGCTGGCGGTCGCGCTGGCTAATATCGATCCGGTTATCACGTTGATTCGGGCGGCCAAAACTTCCGCCGAGGCGAAGGAGAAGCTGCTGGATCGGTTATGGCAGCCGGGGACGGTAGCCGTGATGCTGGCGCGTTCGGACTCCGCTATTTCCCGCCCCCGCTCCCTGAGCGCAAAATACGGCCTGTCCGAATCCGGCAGTGAATCCGGCAGTGAATCCGGCTATCGGCTTTCACCTGAACAGGCGCAGGCCATACTGGATTTGAGACTGCACAGGCTGACTGGCCTCGAACAGGAGAAAATCCATAAGGAATATCAGGATATTGTCAAAGACATTCTGGCGTTGATGGAAATTCTGAATGATCCGGACCGGCTGGTGGCGGTGATTCGCGGGGAATTGCAGGAAATACGGGAGCGATACAGTGATGATCGGCGCACTGAAATCATTGAGGATATGATTGATCTTTCGCGGGAGGACCTGATTCCGGAGGAAGATATGGTGGTTACTATTTCCCATGAAGGCTATGCCAAATCTCAGCCGGTATCGGATTATTCGGCTCAGAAACGGGGCGGCAAGGGACGGGTGGCGACAAGAACCAAGGAGGAAGATTTCGTCAAGCAGATGTTTGTCGCTCATTCCCACGACATCATTTTATGTTTTTCTGATATGGGCAAGGTTTACTGGCTGCGAACGTTCGAGCTGACCCAGGCCGGGCGGCAGGCCAGAGGCAAACCACTGGTTAATCTGCTGCCGCTGGACAGTGATGAACAGGTTACGGCGATGCTGCCGATCAAGAAGTATGAGGAAGGCGGCAATCTGCTGATGGTGACTGCGTTGGGTTTCGTCATAAAGTGTAAACTGAGCGACTTTTCCAAGCCCAGGAGTTCGGGACTGATAGCGGTCAGTCTGAAGGAAGACGATCATCTGGTCGGAGTGGCTGTGACCAATGGTAGCGAGGACATCCTGCTGGTAAGCGATGCCGGCAAGGCGATGCGGTTCTCTGAAAACAGTGTTCGCGTGACGGGGCGGAAGGCCAGGGGGGTGCGGGGCATTCGCATGAAACCGCGGCAGCGGGTGATCGCGTTGATGGTGTTGCCAGCCGCCGGACAGGACAACGATGCAGATAACGGAGCGAATGAACCGAC
This sequence comes from Candidatus Poriferihabitaceae bacterium, assembly GCA_965208975.1. GTDB lineage: Bacteria > Pseudomonadota > Gammaproteobacteria > Arenicellales > Poriferihabitantaceae. Next base: position 317,923 of record CBDBQH010000001.1, read on the forward strand.
CATATTGACGGCTACCGAGAATGGCTATGGCAAACGCACACGCATCTCGGATTTCCCGTGCAAGGGTCGGGCCGGGCAGGGCGTGATTGCGATGAAGACATCGAGCCGAAACGGCAAGGTGGTCAGCGCTCATATCGTGAGTGAGTCGGACGAGGTCATGTTGATTACCGATGGCGGTATTCTGATCAGGACCCGGATTGGGGAAATTTCGACGCTGGGGCGGAATGTTCAGGGTGTTCGCCTGATTTCATTGGCAAATGATGATCGTCTGGTCTGTGTCAGCAATATCGTTGATCCGGATCATGGCGAGGGTGAGTAATCAGCCATGAAAACGGATAAAGACCTGAAAGAGATACGGGACCGGATTGACGACATTGATGAGAATATCCTGCGCCTGATCAATGATCGATTGAACGCCGCGAAAAGCATAGCGCAGATAAAGGGTGGGCTGGATGAGCCGGCGGTTTATCGACCTGAAAGAGAGGCGCAGGTGCTGAGTCGATTGAAAAGGCTGAATTCGGGTCTGCTAGGAAACAATGAGCTGGAAAGCCTGTTTCGGGAAATCATGTCGATCACCCGTCACATCCAGGCGCCGTTGACCGTTTCGTTGCTCGGCCCTTTGGGAACTTACAGTGAGGCCGCGGCGCGACAGCATTTTGGCAGTGATATTGATATTGTGGATTTCCCGATCATTGATGAGATTTTCAAGGCGACAGAAAATGGACAGACCGACTTTTCGGTGGTGCCGATCGAAAACTCCACAGAAGGCGGGGTTACCAGTACGCTGGATCGGTTGATCACGACATCTTTGACCATTTGCGGTGAAATCAACTTCAATATCAATCATAATCTGATGAGCCGTGGAGACGACCCGGGCGCTATCGAAACGATTTACGCGCATACCCAGTCTCTGGGGCAATGCAAACGCTGGATAGATACGCATTATCCGACCGCGAAACGGGTTCCTGTCAGTAGTAATGCCGATGCGGCAATGCGGGCATCCTTTGAGCCCGGCGCAGCGGCGATTGCCGGGGAAATGGCGGCAGCCCGTTATGGTTTGAATATCCTGGTTGAAAATGTGGAGGATGAGTCAGGCAATACTACCCGATTCCTGATTCTGTCCAATCGCGCGACACCACCGAGCGGACATGACAAAACCAGTTTGTTGTTGTCATGCCGCAGTCAACCGGGGGCGCTGGTTCACTTGTTGACTCCTTTGCTCGAAGAGCGGATCGACATGACCAGAATCGAGTCACGGCCGTCCAGAATCAGTCTGTGGGATTATGTTTTTTTCGTTGATTTTCTCGGCCATGAGGAGGAGGAACACGTTGCCAGAGCATTAAGCCGGATCAGGGGAGAGGCCGGACTGTACAAGAGTTTCGGCTCATATCCGGCGCCTGTTCAGGTGTCGAACTGCCGGTTCACTGGCGATTTTCCGTGAAAGACCGCACACTTTTAAGTGTCGCTGTTTTCGGTGTTGGCCTGATTGGCGGCTCGCTGGCCAGGGCCTTGAAGGAGTCCGGGACAGCGGGTCATGTCATTGGCGTTGGCCGCGCCATGGCGAATCTTCAAAAAGCGAAGGACAGCGGCGCGATTGACGAAATACAGGTCAATCCGATTCAGGCTGTCACGGACGCAGACCTGATTGTGCTGGCGACGCCGGTCAATGCCATCGCTGAACTGATTCAGGTCATTGCGCCAGCCATGTCGCAGGAAAAGATTCTCACCGATGTGGGCAGTGTCAAACAGGGCATTGTTCAGTCTGCCAGACAGGCGTTGGGCCGTCATATCGGTCGATTTGTGCCGGGTCATCCGGTTGCGGGGAAGGAGAAAACAGGGATTGACGCCGCTTCCGCCGATCTTTTCGATAACCACAAGGTGATTCTGACCCCATTGCCGGAAACCAATGCCGAGGCGCTGGAGCGGGTACGGAAAATGTGGGAATCAACCGGCGCCCAGGTGAAAAACATGTCGGTGGAAGAGCATGACCGGGTGTTGTCCGTGACCAGTCATCTACCGCACATACTGGCTTATGTGATGATGGATTTCCTTGCCGGGCGTTCGGACCAGCGCAGTTGTTATGAAATGACGGCGGGCGGTTTTTATGATTTCACCCGGACTGCTTCAAGCGACCCGGAAATGTGGCGCGACATCTCGCTGATGAACAGCGAGTGCCTGACGCGGCACATTCGGGAGTATCAGGAAAAGCTGGAAGGGGTTGTCTGCATGATCCGGAATATGGATGGAGAAGGGATTGAAAACCTGTTTGCTTCAGCCAGACAGGCCAGAAACCTGATCTCCGAGAGACGCCGGCAGTCCTGATATTGCCCCAGACCTGTTGCGGCCGATACACATGAAATTCCGGGTTTCTCCAACTTCCGCTTTGCAGGGCGGGATTCAGGTGGCGGGTGATAAATCTATTTCCCATCGCTCGGTCATTCTGGGCGCCATTGCCAATGGCATAACCACGGTGCGCGATATTCTGGAAGGGGAAGATGTGTTGGCGACCATTGACGCATTCCGGAAGATGGGGGTATCCATTACCCGTGACAGCCACCCGGCGGAACGTCATTATGTGATTGAAGGAGTCGGGCTGTACGGTCTGAGAAAACCCGGTGAGGCGCTGGATATGGGAAATTCCGGTACTGCGTTTCGATTGCTGAGCGGTCTTCTGGCCGCGCAACCATGGACTTGTGTGTTGACCGGGGACGAGTATTTATGCAATCGTCCGATGAGCCGGATTATCACGCCGTTGACCATGATGGGCGCCAGAATCGGGTGCCGTGATGGCAGACCGCCGTTGACCATCCATCCGGCGGCGAGGTTGCGCCCGATAAAATACACGCCGCCGATGGCTTCCGCGCAAGTGAAGTCCGCCATTTTGCTCGCGGGATTATACGCCAACGGGCAAACTACAGTGATTGAAGGTTCCCGCACCCGGGACCATACGGAAAGAATGTTGCAGGGGTTTGGTTACCCGATTCAGTCTGCTGGCCAGGCCATTACCCTGTCCGGCGGCGGACAATTGCAGGGTCATGCAGTCAGTGTACCCGCGGATCTTTCCTCTGCCGCATTTTTTATCCTTGCGGGACTGATCACAGCCGATAGTGAGTTGCTCTTGAAGAAAACCGGAATCAATCCGAGTAGAAACGGGGCGCTGAAAATCCTGACCAGAATGGGGGCGCGGATCGGGCTGGAGAATCAGCATGAAATCAGCGGCGAGCCAGTGGCGGATATCCGTGTGAAAAGCTCCGACCTGGAAGGGGTGGAAATCAAAGGGGATGAGGTGGCGTTGTCGATAGACGAAATTCCGGTCATTGCGGTCGCCGCAGCCTGTGCCCGGAATGGCGGCAAAACCAGGATTTCAAACGCGCAAGAGTTGCGAGTCAAGGAAAGCGACCGCATCCACAGTGTGGTGCGGGGGTTGTCGGCGCTGGGCATAGAGGTCGTTGAACACCCGGACGGGATGACGATTACAGGCGGGAAATTCAAGGGCGGTGAAGTGGACAGTTTCGGCGATCATCGTATCGCGATGGCCTTTGCCATCGCCGGAACTGTGGCAAAAGACCCGGTGGTCGTTTCAAATTGTGAGAATGTTGCAACCTCTTTTCCGGATTTTTATCAACTCGCCCGACAAACCGGAGTGAACATTGCCATCCGTTGAACGCCGCGGTCAGATTCCTGTAATCGCCATAGATGGTCCGAGCGGGTCGGGAAAGGGTACAGTTTCATTGGCTGTCGCCGGTCGGCTTGGCTACCACTATCTGGAAAGTGGCGCTGTTTATCGTGTGCTCGGTCACCTGGCGCAGAAACACCGGGTCGGTGTTGAACAGGTGTCCCGACTGGTTGCCCTCGCGAAAAATCTGGAAATTGAATTCAGGGACGGCGCGGCCTGGATTGATGGGAGGATCGTAGACGATGCAATCCGGACAGAGGAGGCCGGGAGACGCGCTTCAGTGGTCGCGGCGATTGCCGAAGTTCGGGAAACGCTGTTGACATGGCAAAGGTCCCGGGCCCGGGCTCCGGGGCTGGTTGCGGATGGAAGAGACATGGGAACGGTGGTGTTCCCCCGGGCAACCTGCAAGTTCTATATTACAGCCAGCGTCCACGTTCGGGCGCAAAGACGTTTTGAGCAGTTGAAAGGCAAGGGTTTTGATGTTAGTATTTGCCAACTCGTCAAAGATATTTCAGAACGCGACGCGCGCGATGCAACCCGTTCTGTGTCTCCGTTGAGGCCGGCAGAGGATGCTGTGCTGGTGGATACTACTGATCTTGCGATACACGAAGTGATATCCAGGGTCATGGGAGATATTGGATGCCGGGCGCCTGAAAGACTGTAGATTCACCTTTTGTGTCGGGTGACCCTGGTAGTCGGGCCTTGTTGTAAACCGTGAATAATCCGGCTTTTGTTGCTGGATTGTTTGAATATTAACTTTATCAAAACTACCTGAAAACCTCGTTATTTTCCGATTCTTTTGACTCATTCCATGTCGAGCGCCGGAGGCCTGTCCGGATTGTCCTGGCTGGTGGGTGCGGGTGAATGGGAAGAAACGGGTGCAGGAATCATTATATTATGACTGAAAACTTTGCGGCCTTGCTGGAAGAAAGCATGGCCAATGTTGTTATGAATCCCGGAGAGCTGATTATCGGGGATGTGGTCGAGGCCAATAGCGATTATGTGATCGTCAGCGCCGGATTGAAGTCCGACGCGAAAATCAAGGCATCGGAATTCAAGAATGCGGCGGGTGAAATAACGGTAAAAATCGGCGATCAGGTTGAGGTGGCCCTGGAGTCCGTGGAGGATGGAACCGGAAACACCCGAATGTCTCGTGAAAAAGCGATGCGTACCAGGGCCTGGGCCGGTCTGGCCAAGGCTTACGAGAATGGTGATGTGGTCACAGGCGTGGTTACCGAGAAAGTCAAGGGTGGATTCACGGCGGATGTCGAGGGGTTGCGCGCATTTCTGCCCGGTTCCCTGGTTGATGTCAGGCAGGTCAAGGACGCCGATTACATGAAGGGCAAGGAGCTGGAATTCAAGATTATCAAGCTGGATCAGCCGCGTAATAACATTGTGGTGTCGCGCCGCGCTATCGTCGAAAATGAGCTGAATGAGGAAAGGGCGAAGCTGCTCGATACTCTGGAAGAAGGGCAAATAGTCAAGGGCGTTGTCAAAAACCTGACCGATTACGGCGCATTCGTCAATCTCGGCGGGCTGGACGGCTTGCTGCACATCACGGACCTGGCCTGGAAGCGGGTGAAGCATCCGTCAGAAGTATTGACAGTTGGCGATGAGATTGAAACCCGGGTGCTCAAGTTCGACAAGGAGCAGAGCCGGGTCTCGCTCGGACTCAAACAGCTGGGCGAGGACCCCTGGTTGGGGCTGGTGCGCCGCTACCCGGTGAATACCCGCATATTCGGCAGGGTAACCAATTTGACCGATTATGGCGCTTTTGTCGAACTGGAAGAGGGGGTCGAGGGTCTGGTGCATTTGTCCGAAATGGACTGGACGAACAAGAATATCCATCCCGGCAAAGTCTGTCATGTGGGCGATGAGTGCGAGGTGATGATCCTCGACATTGATCAGGGACGGCGCCGTATATCGCTGGGAATGAAGCAATGTGTCGCCAATCCCTGGCAGGAGTTTGCGGCAAGCTACAAGAAGGGGGACTCCCTGGTCGGGAGTATCCGTTCAATTACCGACTTCGGTATATTCATCGGTGTCGAAGGGGGGATTGACGGTCTCGTCCATCTTTCTGATCTTTCCTGGGATGAGCCCGGTGAGGAAGTGGTGACCCGCTACAAGAAAGGAGATGAATTGACTGTTACGGTGCTGGCGGTGGATGCGGAGCGTGAACGCATCTCCTTGGGACTCAAACAGGCGACCGAAGATCCGTTTTCCGCCTTTGTCAACGCAAACGGGAAAGGCAGTACGGTTACAGGTACAGTTCAGGAAGTCACAATGAAGGGGGCTGTCATTGAACTGGAGCGCAGTGTGAGCGGTTATCTGCGGACTTCTGAAATATCACGAGACCGTGTTGAAGACGCGCGCACGGTATTGAAAGAAGGCGAGAAAATCGAGGCCAAGATTACCAGTATCGAGAGGAAAGAGCGTAAACTCTCCTTGTCTATCAAGGCGCGGGAACTCGAACTGGAGGATGAGGTGACTCAGGAATATTCGAAGGGTTCGAATGTCATCGGCGCCACTCTCGGTGACAAACTGAAAGAACAGCTCGGCAAACACTCCCTGTAGATATCTATCCTTAATTTTACATCATGTCTGTCGATCCCAGGAAAGCCCGCCGGCGATCAGCCTTGACCAAGTCACAGTTTATCGCCCATCTCGTCGATGAACATCGTCAATTGTCTGAAACGGACGTTGAGCTGGCCGTCAACAACATTCTCAAGCGAATGGTTTCGGCTCTGGCCAATGGTGAACGAATCGAGATTCGCGGATTTGGCAGTATGACCCTGCATTACCGGCCACCGCGGGTGGGAAGGAATCCGAAAACCGGAAGCAGGGTTCAGATAACAGGGAAATACGTGCCGTATTTCAAGCCCGGTCTCGGTCTGAGAAAACAGGTCAACGAGCCAATCGACAAGGAGGATTCCGACAGCTGACATGACGCCTTAAGGATTTTTATCGGTTATGGACCCGGTCTGGTTACTCCTGCTTTTGCCACTTGCCGCTGCTGGCGGTTGGTTGATGGCCGCTTGTGATCAATCCGGCTCCGGCCCGGTCAAATCGCGGAGTGTTCCTGACGCATATTTCAAGGGCTTGAGTTTTTTGCTGAATGAACAGCCTGACAAGGCCCTGAAAGTGTTTCTTGAGGTGGCCGAGGTGGATGATGAAACGATTGAAATGCACATCGCTCTTGGCAATCTTTTCAGACGTCGGGGAGAAATAGAGAAAGCGACACAGATCCATCAGAATCTGGTTTCCCGCTCCGATCTGGACGATAGCCTGCGCGCCATGGCGTTGTTCGAACTGGCGCAGGATTATTTCAAGGCGGGGTTGTTCGACCGGGCCGAGGACCTGTTTCGGGAGTTGCGCCTGCTGGTTGAATACAAGGAACAGGCGAACCGGTTTTTATTGCAGATTTACGACCAGGAAAAGGAATGGCTTTCCGCGATTGAGATTGCAGAGGAACTGAATCAGGCGCCAGACTGCGATTACTCAGAAACCATCGCCCAGTTTTATTGTGAGCTGGCTGAAATCTCGATTGCCGAAGGCAATAACTCTGGCGCTGAAAATTACATCGGCGCCGCATTTCAGTATAACCCGCGTTGTTTGCGGGCGGTGATCCAGTCTGGCAGGCTGGCATCCATGCGGGGAAATCATGCCAATGCCATTGCCATCTGGCGGGGGGTTGAATACTGGTCACCGCTCGGTCTCGGTGAGGTGGTGGGCCATATTGTGAATGGTTATCTGGCGCTCGGAGATAAAAGGTCGCTACAGGAATTTCTGGAGAAGGCCATCGAGAAAAACTCGGATCCGAGAATCATGTCGGCGCTGGTTGATCTGACCAGTAATAACCAGGGTGAGGAAGCCGGCGAGATGAAATTGCTGGAACTGGTACGGCGATATCCAAGCCTGCACGGGATGTATACCCTGATGAGGAAGCGGGCGAAAAAGGGCAGTCTGAGCCGACAGGGCCAGGACTATTCCATTGTGGCCAGCCTGTTGCAAGAGGTCGTCGACAGAAGCCGGAATTATCATTGTACGCAGTGTGGTTTCCAGAGTAATTCGCTGCATTGGCAATGCCCCGGTTGCAAAGCCTGGGATACGGCTCGCAATCAGTTGATTCATCATGCAATCGGTGGAAAGTAATCTGGAGAAACTGGCAACCGCCAGGGTATTGGTTGCCGGCGATGTCATGCTGGATCAGTACTGGCTCGGGGAGGTAAACAGAATCTCGCCCGAGGCTCCGGTGCCGGTGGTTACTGTCAACGACTCGGAAGTGCGCCTGGGCGGGGCTGGAAATGTAGCGCGGAATATTGTCGCCCTGGATGGAAGATGCTCCCTGCTCGGGATTATCGGTCAGGATGAGGCCGGAAGAAGCGTCACTGAACTTGCCGGACAAGCGGGCATTCATGCCATATTGCAGTCCGCTCCGGACTACAAAACCACGGTCAAGCTGAGAGTCGTTTCCAAAAACCAGCAACTGTTGCGCGCGGATTTCGAGAGCAGGCCAAAGCCGCGCGTTCTGGCCGGAATGCTGGCGGATTTCAGGGCGCATATCGGCAGCTGCGATGCCGTTGTCTTATCGGATTATGGCAAGGGCGGGCTGGCCGATGTCGAAGAAATGATCGCGATTGCCAGACAGGAGAACAAGCCGGTTCTGATAGACCCTAAAGGCAACGATTATTCGAGATACCGCGGCGCTACCCTCATCACTCCCAATCTGGCGGAATTTGAGTCGGTCACCGGCCAGGTGGAAAGTACCGGCGATCTGGCCGGCAAGGCGGCGGATGTCATTCGCGATTATGATCTGGAAGCCTTGCTGGTTACGTTGAGTGATAAGGGCATGACGCTGTTTGAGCGGACGAAACCCCCATTGCATATTCCGGCGAGGAGTCGGGAGGTTTATGATGTCAGTGGCGCGGGGGACACGGTTATTGGCGTTATGGCGATGGTATATGCCACAAATCCGGAGCAGTCATCGGGTCTTGAGATCGCCAATAGCGCAGCCGGCATTGTGATTTCAAAATTCGGCGCCGCTACGGCGACCCGCGCGGAATTGTTGTCCGCAACCAGAAAAGATTACCCGTTATGATTGTGGTTACCGGCGGCGCCGGGTTTATTGGCTCGAATATTGTCAAGGCGCTCAACCGCAACGGGGTCTTCGACATACTGGTTGTAGATAATCTGTCCAATGTCGAAAAGGTCGCCAACCTGTCGAAGCTTACGATTCGGGATTACATGGACAAGCAGGAATTTCTGGATGCCATCCAGTCCGACCGGACTTTTGACAGGATGACTACGGTTTTTCATCAGGGCGCCTGTTCGGATACCCTGGCGACGGACGGGAAATATGTGTTGCAGAACAACTTTACCTTCTCGAAAACGCTTTTCCATTTCTGCCAGCGGCGCCAGGCGCAATTCATCTACGCCTCCTCCGCTTCGGTCTATGGCGGCGGCTCCGAATTTTCTGAAGAGCCGGGCAATGAATCGGCGTTGAATGTGTATGCCTGGTCCAAACTTTTGTTCGACAACTACATTCGTCAGTCGGGCGCTCAAGCCAGTCCGTCCGGCTCGAGTCCCCCGCCAACCACTGGAATCCAGTGTGTTGGCCTGAGATATTTCAATGTCTATGGCCCCGGCGAATTTCATAAAGGGCGGATGGCTTCCGTTGCCCGGCATTTCAATAATCAATATCTGGACAGACAGGCGCTCCACCTGTTCGCCGGAACGGATGGCTATCAAAACGGCGAGCAGCTCAGGGATTTTGTCTATGTTGATGACGTGGTCAACGTGAATCTGTATTTCATGAATCACCCTGAACGGTCGGGGATTTACAATGTCGGCGCCGGCCGCGCACAGAGTTTTAATCAGGTGGCGCTGGCTGTCATCAACTTCCACAGGAAGCGACAGGGGCAGGCGGCTGTCAACCTTTTTGAGGCAGTCGAACTGGGGCTGATCCATTACGTCTCAATGCCTGAAGCGCTGGTCGGCAAGTATCAGAATTTCACCGAGGCCGACCTGACTCGCTTGCGGTCGGTGGGATATGAAGAAGATTTTGATGATATCGAAGCCGGAATAAGCAAATATCTGTCATGAGAGGAATCGTGTTGGCGGGAGGGACGGGTTCCCGCTTGTGGCCAGCCACGCTCGCTGTATCGAAGCAGCTGGTTCCGGTCTATGACAAACCGATGATCTACTATCCGTTATCTGCGTTGTTGCTGTCCGGGATAAGGGACATCCTGATTGTTTCCACTCCACAGGATACGCCGGTATATCAGAGATTGCTGGCGGATGGCAGCCAATGGGGAATCAGCCTGTCCTATGCGGTTCAGTCCGTCCCGGCAGGGATTGCGGACGCATTTTTGACAGGTTGTGAGTTTGTCGGCAACCATGGTTGCGCGTTGGCGCTGGGAGACAACATTTTTCACGGGGCTGGTCTGTCGGAGAGTCTGCGTAAAGCAGCCACCCTGAAAAAGGGGGCGCAAATATATGCCTGTCGGGTGGATGACCCCGGCCGCTATGGCGTGGTGAGCCTGGACAGCAACGGCAAGGCGATTGAGCTGGAGGAGAAACCGGCGCGTCCAAAAACCGGATACGCTGTAACCGGCTTGTATTTTTATGATAATACCGTGGTGGAGCGGGCACGGTCGTTGACTCCGTCGGCGCGCAATGAACTGGAAATAACCGATTTGAACCGCACCTGGCTGGATGATGACGCATTACGGGTAGAGGTATTGGGGCCGGATGTGGTGTGGCTGGATGTGGGAACTCTGGACTCGTTGATGCAAGCCGCCAGAACGGTCGAGGCGATCACGAAAAACCAGGGGGTCAGGCCCGGTTGCCCGGAGGAGGTCTGTTGGAGAATGGGTTATATGGATGATGAGCAACTTGGGATACTGGCTGCTGAATTGCAAGGTAGCGGGTATGGCCGCTATCTGGCGGGATTGCCGGGTCGTAAATCTGAGGCAAGGGCGTCACAGGAATCAGGGTCGGTCAAGATGAACGAAAACAGATGAACGGAAACCGGCTGTTGTGATGTCCTTGATCGAACCGGCGCTGGGAGTGATCGGCGGCAGCGGCTTTGGGCGGCTTGCGGATTTTTCTGTCAGTGAACGCCAGCGGCTCGATACACCTTACGGGCAACCGTCAGACAGCTATTGGATCGGGCGCTTCCATGGCAAGAAAATTATTTTTCTGCCAAGACATGGCGAAAACCATAGCATCCCCCCGCATAAAATCAACTATCGCGCCAACCTGTTCGGATTCAGGCTGTTGGGGATTCGGGAAATCGTTTCCCTGGCAGTCACAGGCGGCATTTCTGAGCATTGCGTCCCCTGCGCCATTGTCATTCCGGATCAGCTCATCGACTATACCTGTAACCGGGAACATACCTGTTATGACGGGTCGGGGCGTAGCCATGAGTTTATCGACAGCGCGCTTGAACACATTGATTTCAGCTGGCCGTATAGTGATGTGATTCGCAGGAAATTGATCCATGCCGCGAGGTTGGCCGGCGTATCCTGTGTTGATCATGGAGTCTATGGCGTCACCGAGGGTCCCCGCCTTGAAACCGTGGCGGAGATAAACCGGCTGCAACGTGATGGCGCGGATATTGTTGGCATGACCGCCATGCCGGAAGCGGGGCTGGCCCGGGAACTGGGCATCGCTTATGGCGCGATCGCTATGGTGGTGAATGCCGCCGCCGGTCGGGGGGCGGATGGTTTGTCGATGGAAACAATAGTCGAGAATCTGTCAAGAGTAACTCCGAAAGCCTTGAAAATCCTGGAACATTATGAACAGTAGGTGAACAGTGAGTAGGTGAACAGTGAGGTTGATCAGTTAGCGGAAACCGGCCATATTCCCAGTATCACTCCGAATTTCGGATGGTCGAAGTAATGGACTTCCCGGAATTTCAGTCTTCTTTTCTCCGACAGGAAATAATGTTCCGGCAGATTGCCGGAAAGCGGGGAGGAAGTCTGTGTCCCGACAGGGACGGACGCCGGCAATGCGGACGATAAATCCGGCAATGTGGCGCTTGCCGGGCTTTCGGGTGAGAATTGCAGATCAATATCGGCGTAAATCAGCGAGGTTTTATAAACCCGGATAAAGCCGGTTGCCAATGGCGTGTCGGCCAGGCCCAATGGGATTAACGGCGCATGTTGATAAACTGCGGACGGCTGTGTCCAGCTGGCCGTCCGTAATATACGATGTCCCGCCTGAGTCAACTGACGCCGGGTATGATTCAGATGATTCATCTCAGCGGTGGTCGGGAAATCATCCGAGCGGGATTCCAGCATCGCGATATGTTGCAGGTTGCCAGCGATTTTCCTGGCGGAAAAATCCCATTTTTCCGCCGCGGTGGTATTCACCGTTGTATCGCTTCCAGCCTGCTCAAACACGATCAATTCAATCGCGTAATCGCGCGCCTGGGCAGTCTGTGGCAGGAGCGAAAAGAGGGCTGAAATAAGCAGGTGGGGTAAAATTTTACTCATAATTGGCAGGTATGGTAATATATCAACCTTGATCATACTGGATAGACTGCGTCAAGCCAAATGTCCTCGCGGGCCGGAACGAAAAGATTTCATTTGAGTATGTATGAACGATATGTCCTGTCGTGTCGATGGGTACGGCTTGCGGTTTTTGTCACCGGTCTCGCGATGATGGGTACGGGTTGCGGAGGTGGAGGCGGGCAGGCCATCAGTAAGCCCGACCCGGAGACAGACTCGGAGACCGTATCGAAACGACAATCGCAAAAACCGCAACCACAGCCACCGCAACCCCCGGCCCCGCAACCAGAGCCGGAACCAGCCCCAATGCCGGCGCCGCCAACACCACCGAATCGACCATCATCACCGCTTCCACCCGTGGTGCAGGAGCCACCACAGCCACCGCAACAACCACCACAAGAACCACCGCCGCCAGACCCGGACCCGGATACAGATCCAACGGAACTACCCGTGACAACGCCACCACTCCTGCCGAAACCGCTGAATCTGGTGCAATTCACCGCACTTCAGGAATTTCGCAATCAGCCGGCTCTGGATCGGGTCAAGGCGCAGTATGCCTGGGCGCGAGGCGCCACTGGCGACGGTGTCAGGATCGGCATCATTGATACCGCTATTGACAGCAATCATCCTGAGTTATCCGGCCAGGTATCGTCGTCGTCCGGCACCACTCCGGATTTCAGTGCGTGTGCCGAGCGCTATCCGCTTGATCATGAAGATCGGCCCGATCAATGCAAGTCGGGAGCCCCTTCCTATCACGGGACTCTGGTAGGGGGTGTCATGGTCGCAAAACGTGAAAGTAATACAGGAACTACTGCCATCATGCACGGGATTGCTTACGACGCCACCCTGGTGTCGATCGGGATTCCGCTGGGCAGTGGCGGGGGAGACTATAGTCCTATTGATTTGACTGCGACAACAGGTCTGGACTCAGCGGATACGAGGACCAGTGGTTATTTCAATACGTTGAACCCGCAAGTCCCGGTTATTAACTCAAGCTGGGGATATCAGGGACTGATTACGGATTATACCGAGGCGGCGATACGCAACGCTTTCCCCAAAACGATTGCAGCCTTTGCCCAGACCGGCACAGCGGCTGCCGAACGCACGATTCACGTATGGGCGGCGGGTAACAGTAATGGCAAGCAGATTCCTGACCCTAACCATGTTCCTAACGGAACCACTCCTGGGGAGCCTATACCGACTATACCGTTGAATGCTTCTTCACCGGATATTCTGCCGGGCTTGGCTGCCAGGATCTCCGAATTACGCGGTCATACCCTGGCTGTAGTCGCGCTGGATACCAACGGGAGTATCGCGTCCTTCTCCAATCGGTGCGGGATTGCCCAGGAATTCTGTCTGGCCGCGCCCGGTACAGGTATCAAGGGACCTGTTCCGAACACCTACTGTTCCAGTTCCACCAGCTCCAGAATAAGATGTTATTTCACCAGAGCTGGAGGTACTTCTTTTGCCGCTCCGCTGGTTTCCGGTGGCATTGCCCTGCTGTCACAGCATTACCGGAATCAGTTGGGTAATCATGAGATCGTCCAGCGGTTGCTGACAACCGCCAACAAGAGCGGAGACTACGCGCAATCGGCAATTTATGGTCAGGGCTTGCTGGACCTGGACGCGGCCACGCAGCCTGTGGGCGGGACGCGGGTGCTGGCCGGACAGTCACTGACCGGCCCCTCTTACCCGGAAACCTTGAGCGCCCTGTCAGCGGGCGCCGGGTTTGGCGATGCCTTCAGCCGTGGGCTGGCCAATCTTGAAGTTGCCGCATTTGATCAGCTGGACGCTCCGTTTTTTCGTCCGTTGAGCCATTATATTCAAACCTCCGCATTTGCCGACATCAGCCTTGAGGAGCGTTTCAAGACGCTCGGAAATGATCCGCGGGGGCAATTATCACAGCTCAATCGCATGGATCTTCGGATGCGTTTTGACGGAGACCGCCCCGGGGCATTCTCGCTGACGCGCCAGTTGGGGGGGGCTGACCTGTTTCTCGGGCTGCGTAATCATCCGGGATGGTATTTCGGACTGCATGGCGCTGGACGGCAAAGCGGCTCGACAGACGGGTTGATCGGCGCGTTCACGGATGATTCGGCCTTTACCAATCCTTTCCTGTCCTTCGCCCGCAACGGTACAGTCGCCGGCATGACGAAAACTTATGGCCGGGGCGCTTTCAGTGTCGCCGCGTTTCAGGGCGCCGGGCAAGATGATGACCGCCTCAATAACGGGAGCGATGGGGCAACGGGAATGCTGACTGAATACCGCCTGGCGGATACCGCGTCTGACCGTATCGCGGTACAGGCGGGATGGATGAAAGAGGAAAGCCGGTTGATCGGCAGCCGTCCGACTGGAGCCTTCGGCGACCTGGGCTCCGGCACCGGATTTATCGGTATTGCCGCCCGACGGCAGGTCACTGAGCGCTGGACGGCGCTGGCCAACGCTTACGCCGGACTGAGCCATGCCGAAATACAAAATCCGGGGATATTGCACGACGTGTCGGCTCTGCGGAGCAGCGCCTTTGCGGTGGGTCTGGTGGGCGACGGCATCCTCAGGATGCGGGACCGCCTGGCCATCCGTCTGGCGCAACCTCTGCGGGTGGAGTCCGGCAACGCGGATATTCGCTGGGTTGCCGGGCGCACCCGGCAGCGGCAGGCGCTGGTCGAAACGGCGAGCCTGGACCTGGAACCCTCGGCCCGTCAGCTGGATCTCGAGCTCACCTGGTCCCGTCCGTGGAAGCGGGGTCATGTTCATCTGGCGGCGCTCACATCACACCATGCGAAACATACTCTCAATGAAGACGACAGGGCCTTGCTGATCCGTTATAAACGGGAGTTTTGATGGATTCCCGCTCCCCGTTCGGGGCCGGGGACAAGCTTCGCGGGAAAGACGGGGTAGAGGCAGGGGATTCCCGAACGGGACGGCACACAGACCGTCCCCTACGATTGGTTGGCGCCGGAAGGTGGATTATCGGACAGGATATTCAGCAGCCGCTCGACAAAATCAAGCCTTTCGTTCGGCTCGCTTAATTTCGTGGTGACCTTGAAGGTGTTCGGCCCGGCCAGCCGATATTGCTCGGGGTGGCGCTGGATCAATGAGAAGATGACATCCGGTTTGACTGCCGGGCTGTCATGAAATTCGACCCATCCGCCATTTTCATGAAGGTCGATCTTTTTAATGCCCAGTTGTTCACAACACAGCCGAAAAGCGGTAATCCTGAACAGGTTTTTAGCCGGCTGCGGTAACAGGCCAAAGCGATCAATCGCTTCGATTTGCAGTTCCTGCAACGCTTCCAGGTTTTCTGAATTGGCAATTCTTTTATAAAATATCAGTCGGGCATGGGTATTGCCGAGATAATCATGCGGGAACAGCGCCGGGAGATGTAATTCTACCTGCGATTGTTTGTCAGGTTCAGGTACAGGGACCTCGCTTGTCAGGACACCGTCGCGGATTGAAGCGATGGCATGATTCAGATATTCGCTGTATAAAGAAAATCCAACCTCGTCAATTGTTCCGCTTTGCGTTTCACCCAGCAACTCCCCGGCGCCGCGGATTTCAAGATCATGCGACGCCAGCGCAAACCCGGCGCCCAGATCATCCATCGAAACGATGGCGTCCAGTCGTTTCGCGGCATCGTTGGTGAGCAGATTCCGCTCTGGAACCAGCAACCAGGCGAATGCCTGATGGTGGGAGCGGCCTACTCTGCCACGCAGCTGATGGAGTTGCGCCAGGCCGAATCGGTCGGCCCGGTTTATGAGGATGGTATTGGCCGAGGGAATGTCAATACCGCTTTCAATAATCGTTGAGCAGACCAGCAGATTGAAACGCTGGTGGTAAAAATCCTGCATGACTCTTTCTATCTGCGCTTCCGGCATCTGCCCGTGGCCAATCTCAATTCTGGCTTCAGGGATCAGTTCGCGGAGCTCTTCGGCCATCGCTTCGATAGTACGCACCGTGTTGTGCAGGAAGAAAACCTGTCCGCCACGGCGAATTTCCCGCAAGACCGCTTCCCGAATCAAGGACGGATCCCATTGCCGGATGAACGTCTTGATCGACATTCTGCCCTGCGGAGGCGTCGAAATGATCGAAAGGTCTCTCATCCCGGACATTGTGATGTTCAGGGTGCGTGGAATCGGGGTTGCGGTCAGAGTCAGTATGTCAACCTGGTTGCGTAATTGTTTCAGCCGCTCTTTCTGGCGAACTCCGAAGCGGTGTTCCTCATCAATAATCAATAGTCCCAGGTCAGAAAATCGAATATCCTTCTGCAGCAGGCGATGGGTGCCAATGATAATGTCCAGATTGCCGTTTTTCATGCCGGCCAGCGTGTCCGCAGACTGTATTCGGGTGTTGAATCGGGACAGCATTGCGATATGGATTGGCCAGTCAGCGAAACGGTCGGCAAATAGCTGATAATGCTGTTGCGCCAGCAGGGTAGTTGGCGCCATCAATACAACCTGTTTGCCACAGCTGGCGACAACAAACGCAGCCCGCAGCGCCACTTCGGTCTTGCCGAAACCAACGTCACCGCATACCAGTCGATCCATCGGTTCAGCAGATTTCAGATCCGCTATGACCTCCTCAATGACCTGTCCTTGATCCGGTGTTTCCTCAAATGGAAACTGGCTGGAAAAACGCTCCATATCCCATGGCTTGACTTCACAGGTATTGCCTTTGCGGGTGCGTCTGGCGGCTTCCGTTTCCAACAGTTCGGCAGCCACGTCATACGCCTTTTTCCGCGCCCGGGCTTTCGTTTTCTCCCACTGGTTGGCGCCGAGCCGATGCAACGGAGCGTGTTCCGGGGAACCGCCGGTGAACCTGCTGATCTCATTCAGGGAAATAACCGGGACATATAATTTGTCATTGTTCTGATATTCGAGTACCAGGAATTCAGTCTGCTCATCGGTGATGTCGAGAATCTGTAGCCCCATGTAGCGGCCAACCCCGTGTTTGAGGTGGACAACCGGGTCGCCAATACTCAACTGCGCCAGGGATTTGATAATCGTCTCAGGATCGCGGTATTTCTGGTCTCTGCGGCGGCGCTGGTACACCCTTTCCCCGTATAACTGGCTTTCACAGATAATTTCGATGCCGGCGGCCGCGGACAGGAATCCTCTTTGCAGCGCCCCCACGCTAATGGACAACATCTCATGATCGGTTGACAGAAAGGCTTGAAAATCACCGACCGGATGCGGAACCATCCGGTTTGCCCTCAGCATACTGTCAAGCGCTTCGCGTCTGCCCGGAGTTTCCGCGACAATCAGGACCCTGTTTTCTGTATGTTCCAGATGGCAGAGGAATTCATGGTATGGGGATTTCTTTCGCGGTTCCACCGGAAACTGCCGGTGGCAGCCAACTGGCGCCAACCAGTGAACGCCTGAATCTTCCCGGACTGCCGTGTCCCGCAGTCTGATAACCGGGTATTGTGAGATTTGTGAACGCATCTGGTGGTGGTTCAGCCAGATCTGATCGGGTGGCAACACTTTCCTGACCGCATTATGATTGGCGTTGACATGGCGATCATGGACTTCAGTCCAAAAGGCGGCACAGGACGTATCGAATTGTTCCGACAACACAAATACCGTATCGCTCCGCAGATAGTCGAATAATGTGGCAGTTTCCTCAAAAAAGAGCGGGAAGAAAAACTCGGCGCCAGCCGGTATCTGTCCCCGGGAAACCTGGCTGTAGACGTGCTGGGACCTGGAGTCTCCTTCAAATTGCTTGCGGAAAGATGAGCGGAAGCGGGCAATACCCTGTTCGGTCATCGGAAACTCCCTGGCTGGCAGGAGTTCTATCCGGCTGACCTTGTTGATGGACCTTTGGGTATCCGCATCAAACCATCGAATCGAATCGACTATGTCATCGAAAAAATCCAGGCGAAAAGGCGTTTCGACCGCCATCGGGAAAACATCCAGCAGCCCCCCCCGAACCGTATATTCTCCGGGCGAAACTACCTGATGCACTGCTGTGTAGTTGGCATTGTTCAGCCGCTCCCTGAGTTCATCCATGCCGACCTTCTGGCCGACTTCGAGTGAAAATGTGTGACCGAAAACATAGTCCACCGGCGGCAATCTCTGCATCAGATTGGTGGTTTCTACCAGTACGATGCCGCGCCGCAATTCTGGCAGGGCGCCGAGGAGTTTCAGACGCTCGGAAATAATGTCAGGATGTGGAGAGAAAACATCATAAGGCAGGCATTCCCATCCCGGAAAAACCAGAATCGGTATTGCCGATTGATGATCCTGAAAGTATCTGATTTCCGCTTCAACGATCTCCAGCTGATGCTGGTCCTCCATGACCATCACCAATATCCCGTCATGGCGGTTTATCGCCTCAACCAGCGCCATGCCGGTCGCGGAGCCATGGAGTCCGGACCAGGTTACCGTAGTATCTTTCTCGGGAAGCGGAGGATTGAGCAATGCGGAGTCGGGCAAGATGTCTCGCACGGTATGAGTCTATGGTAACCTTGGCAAACTTGAGGGGCGGATTGTACCCCATGGTAGTCCATTCTTAATGAAAATGCGGCAGACGAAATGACACAACAACACAGGGTATGGGCAATTATCCCGGCCGGCGGGGTGGGTCGACGAATGGGGAGCGACACGCCGAAACAATACCTGTCCGTGTGCGGACGGCCCATTATCCACCACACCTTATCGCGGATTTGCGCCAGTCCGTTGATTGACGGCGTGATCGTGGGTATTGCCGATACAGACCACTGGTGGTCGCATCATTTATTTTCCCATTCCAGGATGCTGGGAGTTTATAGCGCTGGAACAGAGCGAATGGACACAGTCAGACTCGGTCTCGATTCTCTACTCGAACATCACAGCGCCGCCGAATCGGACTGGGCGCTGGTGCATGATGCGGTGCGCCCCTGTATTATGCAGCGGGATATAAAGAACCTGGTGGCTGAGGCGATTCACAATCGAAGCGGCGCGATTCTGGGAGGGGAACTGGCTGATACTCTCAAGATAGCGGATGAGAACGGCAGGATCATGGATACGCTTCCGCGCGCCCGGTTGTGCAGGGCTTATACTCCCCAGATGTTCAGGATCAGGGACCTGAGCCATGGTATTGACGAGAGCCGGTCGCGGGGAGTGAGCGTCACCGATGAATCCATGGCTGTGGAAGCGCTCGGGATTCGACCGATGCTGGTGCGGGGGCATCCCGCTAATCTCAAGGTGACGATACCCGGTGACCTTGACTGGATGGAAGTTATTCTGGAGGCATTTCAATGATCAGGATAGGTACAGGTTATGACGTTCACGCTCTGGTAGCGGGGCGCAAGCTGATACTGGGCGGAGTTGAAATAGAATGGCCGCTGGGGCTGGAAGGGCATTCGGATGCGGATGTGCTGATCCATGCGATTTGTGACGCCTGTCTGGGCGCCGCTGGAGCCGGCGACCTCGGGGTGCATTTCCCGCCTGAGGATCAGAAATACAAGGATATCGACAGCCGCGAGCTGCTGCGGGAAGTTGCCGCCAGGTTACGGCGGGAGGGCTGGAAAATCAGCAATCTCGATTGCACCATCATTGCCGAGAAGCCAAAACTTCGTCCTGTGATTCCGGCCATGATTACGCATATTTCGCAAGACCTCGGCATGGATCGCAGTGGTGTCAACGTCAAGGCCACTACAACCGAAGGACTCGGTTACATCGGGCAACAAAAAGGGATTGCGGTTCAGGCCGTCGTCCTGATCGAGCGGTAGCGGGCAACCCGGCCGGCTGGTCAATGTCCTGGTCGGACCGGCGCCGGGTTTCGGCAACCTGTCGCTCAGGATTTCGACAGCATTCTCCCCAGCGGGCGGCCACCGAGCAGGTGCATGTGAAGATGATAGACTTCCTGGCCACCATGTCTGCCGCAGTTGATCAACAACCGATAGCCGTCTTCCGCGATACCTTCTTCCCAGGCCAGTTTACGCGCCACGACGAACAAATGTCCCAGCAGGGCTTCATCTTCTTCTGATATGTCATTGACTGAAGGAATCGGCTGGTTCGGGATAATCAGGATATGGGTGGGCGCCTGGGGGTGAATATCGCGAAACGCGGTGGCGCGGTCATCCTGATACAGAATGTCGGCCGGAATTTCCTGGTTGATTATTTTCGTAAACAGGGTGTCTTCAGTCATGGTGATGTTGCCAGTGTTGAGGTTGATGCGGTCACGCCGACGAGAGTGTATCGGCAATCCGGTGGAGGCCAGGATCCCTGATTCCCATAGAAGCCAGATGCGCGACGGTGTTGATTATATAATCAATGTTGGTTCCACTGGGGCCGCGGGCGTATTTTATGATCTTTATGGTTTGCTCCAGCGACATTTGTGGCGCGAACTGGGGATGTTCCGTTCTGGCAACAAAGGTCAGGGCTGCGACCACCCGGTTGTCCCTGAGATGAACCGGCTTGACGAGCGGCTGATATGCGTAGTTGATCATTTCCCGTTCGTAGAGATAATCCAGTTTCGGGTTGCGGTTTTCATCATGGAGCCGGAAAGCCATTCCATTACAGGAGCCTCCGGCTGCCAGTCCAAGTACCAGTCCGGGTTTTTCCGGAGTTCCCCGGTATTGATGCGACCAGATGCAGAGTTTGCGATGAAACCCGAAAATCCGCGCCGGTCGGGATTCTGCATAAGCAAATCCGGGATTCCACATCAACGAACCATACCCGAACACCCACAGGTCACGCTCCGGCAGTACGATATTGGCGTTGCTGAAATGGTTGGTCATCGCCGGGTTGGTGGGAAATGTGAAGAACCCTCACTCAACCTGCCAGGTTGCCGCCGCCTGATCAGCAAGCCAGGATTGATAATTATTCAGGTTTGCCATATCCCAATGATCGTACTCGGCAACCTGATTGGCCAGCCTGAAAGGGGTATTCCGATAATGCGATTTTTTAGTAGCGAAATCAGCGCGCCCCAGATCATCATTATTCAGCAATATCATATTGCCGAGCCGGTCTGTAATGTCATTGGAGCCTTCACCGAAATATGAATACCACTCCTGTTCCGGGTTATACGGGAAAATATGTTCAAGCTTCGTATTCAGGTAACTCGCTTTATGACCTATGTTACTCTCTATTTCCGACAGCAAAAACCGGATTTTTTTGGGGGATCGTCTGCTTGGCATACTGATATATTGAAAGACATTTTTGAATACGTCATCAGCCGGATAAAGCGCCTGAAAATCCGGGCTGCTCTTGATATGGCTGGTACGCTGATACTTGCCATTGGATATCTGTATGGCGATGTTGTTATAACGTCTTTCCTGTTCGTTCGGTGAATAGCCGCAAATCACGTTGTAACGAATCGACAGGCAATAGAGACAGCGCAGAGTTCGGACAAATTCATCGGGGGAAAACTTCCCGAATGCCGCCATTAATATCGTATAGGGCTGCCGGATGCCAAACAGTTTCAAGCCTTCAAGGAAATGAATGGCATCTTGATATTGACCATTTTGTTGTTGCCACCACTCATCATAGGGCCGGGACAAGGAGGCATAGACCGGGGCCGATTCTGTTAATGACTGTAAATAACTGTACGCTTGTTCTGGCGTGGTATAGAGTCGGCGGACCGATTTAAATAATTCCTTCTTGCTAACCAGAGGCTCGTGAGAATTGTGCAGGTAGCGGACGAAATCAGTGAAATCGTTGTTGCCCAGCTGAGTCAGGATGTCGGACCAGGTTTCATCCAGGTCGTCCAGCTTTTCGTTAGCTACATCGTCATTCTGGGTGACTACTGAAAAAATATAGTTTTTCAGCAAGTCAGGGGTAGAAAGCTGTACGCCTCTGGCATTTAATGTTTCAAATACCTTGTAAGCATTCAAACTGTCCTGCACCACGATTTTTGTGAAAATCAATCTGGAGGAAAACCTGTTAATAAACTCTGCAATTTCTTCGCCATTATTTCCCAGGTTTTTGTCGCAGAAAAACTCAAATGCCTGTTTCAGGAGGTTATTGGTTGTGGTTATCCCCCTATTTTGGGGAGCACACAGATTGGAACAAATATCCTTGTAGAAACGCCCATTGTTGCGATTTAACGTCAACCTGCTGCTGACTCTTAATGAAACGAGGTCCTTTGAGCCAATATAGCGCGCGACAATTTCCTGCAAGCGCTGCTGATTATTCTCTGCATCCTGATGATCGTCGATCAAATTCTGGATTTTTTGCATCGTTGCCAGGATTAACAGGGAGAGTGTCACCATGCGCTGCTGGCCGTCTATTACTTCAAAATGATGCTGGTTTTTACGCTGTAACACGATATAGCCCATATAGTGAAAACCTTCCTGATCCAGTCCCTCGATATCTGCCCATAAATCTTCCCACTGTTCCTGTTCCCATGAGTAATCTCGCTGAAAATGTGGCACAGTGTATTTAACCCCATTACTCAACAATTCGGAGAAGGTCTGGTTAGCAGGCTCCATCAACACAAAATCACTCATCTGGTGTCTCCTGAGTTGAAACTTCAGATGATTTCATCTTACCGATTACCGCCCGGAAAATCAGTAGGCAGAATGACCCGCCCGTACTCACCGGGCTTGAACAGCCCGAGGAGCACATCATCAGCCGATGACCAGATAAGGGAGGAAAGACTGGTTGTATTGTTCATTTGTTGAGAAGAAATCACTGTACATGAGAGGGCGATTTCTTTGAGAGAAAACGCTTGATGTTGTTACGCTATATTACAGGCAGGCATCCGAGATTCGCAATTTGACAAGTTTGTGGTAGATCCGATTCAACTCATTAAATTGTTGTTTGTTAATGCCCAGGTGTTTGAATATCTGACGAACTGATGCATCTGATATGGAATCAAAAACAGATTTTTTCCTGGAAAACCTGATAAGAAAATCGGCGTAATCTGATTTTGAAAATTCGAGATAAGGCAGTGGCAACATTCTGAATTCATTCGGTGTCATTTCCAATACTCCTCCTTCATAATGTCTACCTTGTAATTCAGCAAAACAAAGAGTCAACGGGTTATAAAACGACTGAATGAATGAATTCATGCATACCCCATTTTTGGGGGAAATGTTATAGGCACTGTCCGTAGTATAAAAATTCTTATTGATTAGCAGTTTCGGGTAAAGATGACAACGCTTGAAAATAATCGCTTCCCCTGGTTCGACTATGGGCACTTTGAACCAGTTTTTTCTTTTCAAGCACTTGTATCGACTATGAATATTCTGACCTTCGCCAAGTTCCAGATATCGATCCGCGAGTTCATTTTGCCCCTTTGTGTAGTTTGAGAAATCCAGGAAGAAACAGGGTTTTTGCGCATCCAGTATTTTCTGATAACTCTCATCAGACATGAAGGCCTCACCGTTTATAAAACTGCTTTTTTGTATGATGGGTTTTGCGTAACGGGACAGATTAAACTTTTTAAGTGTTTCTTCGTTCACAATAAAGAAATTGTTCGCTGCTGTCACCAGACCTGGTTTCGAGGTGATGTAATCTGATACCGGTTTAATATTTTCAGCTAACCCATTAATAAACCGTAATTCATCAGATGACAAAATCATAGAACTCCATTTCATATATCCGTTAGCAGCCAACGGGGGGGTGAAAGGAATTACAGAGTCGAAATCATAGTTTGAAGAATTGATGTCTTTTGCTGTTATCTCACTGTAGAAAATCCCCTTTCTATTACTATGTTTCGAGGCTATCAGCAAAACCGTGTTTTGAGATGCCAGAAATATACGCCCCTTAATATTATAAATTTCAATCTGATCGAATTCCTTCTCTAACAGTCGTTGTACATCCTCTCCGTATTTCACCTGTAGCAGGTCAAACGGTAGAATGAAGCACATTTGACCATTTTCTTTTAAGAGCTTGACCGATTTTATGACAAATGCTGGCCAGATATTTTTGTCCGCTCGAGAGCTGACACCAGCATCGGCCAATATTTTCTGGATCTGTTGTACTTGAAGACTGGATAATAGTTTTTTGCTGATATATGGAGGGTTTCCAATGATCAAGTCAAACTTTTTATTTTGAGGGCTTTCATAGAACAAAAAATCCTGCTGAACAACACGGGTATGGTTCAGGTTGGCAAGGTTGTTTTTTGCATCAGCATAGGATGTATCATCAATCTCTATCAAGGTGGATTCGAGATTGGTCGCAATCCCTCTTGAGTGGATTTTTGTTATAAATCGACCATCGCCACAGCCGGGTTCGAGTGTATATAACCTTGTTACATCACCAAAAGTTTTTTCAACCCTGCTCAGAGCAAAATCAATCAGAGGTTCTGGTGTGTAGTAAGAGCCTAATTGCTTCTTCATTCAGGAGTTATCTACGTAAGGCGTGATTTGCTTTTTGTACTCTATCAGGTCACTAATATAATTTTGTATATCCTCCTTTTCGCTCTGGTCTGAAATTGTCCGTGCAACGTCATTTAATTTTTGTGCGGCAGAATCAAGATAGTCATAAAGCCAGAATAATTCGTGGCGAAATAGATAAAACCTCAGCTGTCTGTACATATATTCAGCAACCGATTCTCCTTCTTTATAGTGAATCTTGCCATCGGCAGTTCTGTAAAAGTGGTTTTCGTAGTCTGTCCCTGAAGGGTCGATAAATCCTTCACCATTCAATATCGGGACATCGATATCATCACTCGGCCAGGCATTGTTTTTGGCGATATTACATCCCGGACATGAATAGACCAGATTTGAGTAATCATGTATACGACGCGGTTGAGAAGGGAATTTGCTCCGAGGAGCGAAGTGATCAATGTGAAAACCCTTCCCTTGCCAAAAATACCGATCTTTAATACCGCAATACCCACAACATTGATTAAAGTCCTTTCGGAGAGAGGGCTTATGCTTCCGGTAATTTAGGGTATATGGTTGCTCACTTTTCCGAGGTTGATTCTCTCTGACCGTGAACAATTTATTTGCCATCATACTTATTCAGTAATTGGTCCGTTTTTTCTATAAGTTCGCGAAGTTGTCTGGTATGTGCTTCTGCTGTATAGGCTTCTGGAATCTGTAGTCTATCTCCACGTCCATAGTTGGCATCAAGGTAGTTGTCAATCTTCATCAGCCTTGTATGCTCTTGTTCGGATAGTTCCCCTTTTTGTGATAGCTTTCTGTGTTCTGCTTCGTAATTATTGATCTTTTCCCTGTACTTTTCAGTTATAAGATTTATTTTTTTCGCTAACAGCTTGCGATCATTCTCATCTCTTGACGCATCAAAAATTACGGATTTGGCATACACATGTCTAGGCTCATTTGACTGTTCTACTGCATCATCCGGGTGGGAGGTTAATATTATTGTTGGAAAATCCCTTCTGGAATGGATAACAGCGTCATAAACTTCAGCCCCGTTGAATCTGGCGTATAGCTTGTAATCAATAATCAGGCAATCAAGGCACTGTTCCCATATATGTTCCGTCATTAATTCCATGTTTTCCTCAGGAGTTAATTCAATATACTCATATCCTGGGAAATGTTTATCTACGAAATCACCAAACGTATGCTTGTCATTTTCGTTTTCGTCCAAAAAACCTATTCTATATTCGCTCACAAGACCTCCTTGATAACATTTGGGAAATAGATATCTACCTTAAAACCGCTATGGCTTGTATCCAGCATAATGCTGGCATTATTATATTCCTCAATTGTTTTCTTGACCAGCCACATTCCCAGACCGGTTCCGATTGCCTTGCCTGAAGTATTTCTTTTTGTCGTGAAAGCTGGTTCGAAGATATCGACCGGATTCGTTATATCCCGACTCAAGCCGGGGCCAAAATCCAGATAACTGATTGACAGGCCACCATCATCTTTGTTTTGTTTTTGAGTAATAATCCGAATCTCCCGGCGGATGGTTAGCTTGTTCTCGAAAAATTCGATCGAATTGATGATCAAATTATTGAATATACAATCAAGGTCAATTTCATAACACCACATGGAGTATTTTTCTTCCTGATCGGTGAACTTGATTTCTATATTCTTGTCGGCCAACAAATTCATCCATCGGTCTACGAATAACTGAAGGTAGTTATTGAAGTGGATTTTTTTTCTTCGTCTTTTGTCCTTTCGAATAACGTCCAGCGCATACATTAACCATTGTTTCAGTTTTTTGTCTTCTTCATCCATTAGCCCGAGCCGTTTTACTGGATTCTTCCTTTCTGGCACACCACTCAGTGCTTCCTCATCCACGAAGGGAGAGTATAGACTCACTATTCTGTCAAATCTGTTGCCAAGTTTGCTTTCCAGATTATGAAGTTCATGAGCAAATGATGATATGGTTATCCCTGATGATGCGAACACCCTCAATAAATCATTTTCCCTCTTCATTTCATTTGCTTCTTTCCTGGCTTCATCGCTTTCACTCTCGAAGTTTAAAAGGGCGAGGGCTATTTTCTCTTCCTCACTTTTTGCTCTACCAGTATCTTTTCTACTTTTGAAGTTCTCGAAGATATTTCTGGCCAGGGAGACCGCTTTTTCTTTATCCTTTTCCGATATATCTTCCTCGCTCGGTATTATTTTTTGTTTTTTATGAAATTTATAGAACTTGGAGTGAAGCAGGCTTCTATCGTCCTCGAAACATTTAATCAGACTCAGGACAATTTCCTTGAAGATACCCAAGTATGGGGAATCTACAAAACCTTCTCTGCTGGATTTGTCTTTTAGTTCAAGGTTGGCGACCCTGGAGATTTCGATAATTCCCGCAATATTTTTTGGTGATACTTTCCAGCGTTTAGAACGGTAGGCTGCTGCTGGGTCCCTGGCCACCCGACCTCCTAGTTCAAGCCAATCCCAGGCGGAACCACCGATTTCACCATAAGGTCTGACACGAAAATTATCCCGAAATACTTTTATCCCACTGTTGTGAGATAACCACTTTTTCCTGTCCCCGTAAAATACATGAGCCCGGTTTTTATGAAAATATCTCTCTCGACTGGTTTGGCTGTCACTCATTTTGAGAAAATACAGAGTTGTCTTGAAAGTTCCGATCTGCCCGATGTTTATGTTGTCCTTCTCTGAAATTCCTGGTACTAACTCCCCAAGCGATTTACTGAATTTGAGTTTTTCGCAGGTGATGTCTGTCTTTTTATCTTCAGGGTCTCCCGATTCAAAAAAATTGGAAGGTATTTTCTTGAAATCGTATTCATTTCTTTCTATTTCTATACTGAAATCCATCTCTTCATCGCATTCAGCCGTCAGCTTATAGTCGAAATCTTCATATATTTTTGTTTGAACCAAGCCATTTCGGTAGAGGTTTCGAGCATCAAAAACATATATCTGAAATGATGTGTCTTCTTCAGGTGGAATCAGAGATTCCAGATCAGTTGTCAGAGAACGGATACTTTCAGGTGTCCAGTTATCTCGTGGTTGCTCTATTTTCAGTATCGTGCCATTAGTGGTCGTATCGTAAAGGTTACATACTCTTGTATCAGTCCCATTGCTGGATAGTGCGGCTTTGATAGCTTTGTAATTCTTTCGTTTAATCAGCTTTTTGGTGAGTTCTTTTAATGATGGAATATGAGTCTGGAGTGTCGCGTTTATCTCGGTAATATGCTTGCCTTCTTCCGAAAAAGATTCCCAGTCTACAGACCAGGACAAACCCGCCCCATCGCAAGATGTAAACAGTGTAGACCGCGACCCGAGGCGGTCAAGTGCGAAGCGACCGATCCCCTTTTCACCTGATTTGACTCGACCGGATGAAGATATGAAATTATTCTGTTTGTCATTCGTCCCAATTGTCATCCAGTGTGACCGGATAGTGTCTTCGGTCATGCCGGCCCCGTCATCCAGGATGATGATGGATGAAAACGACCTGAAATATGAGTCGATTTTATCTTTTATTTCTTCGCGTTCTTCCTCTATACAATCACCCAAATCCAGATCTAATTCGTCAAAGAAGCGTTGTTGCTTGAAATATTTTCCTATATCTATTCTCGGAGAAGGTTTGATAGCCAATAACGCATGCAGCTTTGACTCGGAAATTTCTGCAGGCGCCTGCAAGTAAGGCACATCAAAATAGATCAGACAACATCTGGCATCCGCATCATAGGCATTTTTTACTAACTCAATAATTGCTCCTTCGGCGCTTGCGACATTTTCTCTGCCAATCAATCTGGCTGTGCGCGCGGAAACATTAAATGGTATTTTTTGTTCCGTCATTTAAACTGACCCAGTTCGCTGACAAGAACCGAAAGCATGGAAATGTCAATTTCGGTTTCCTTTTTCAGGTCTTCTGTCATTGCTTTCAGTTTACTGATCTTGCCCCGGTTTTTTTCCTGCCAGTCCAGTAACGCTTTCTTCGGGTTATCCGTGGTGGATTGTCCACTGATGATTGAAACAATATCCGACTGGTGGTTTCGCAGGTCGGTGGACAGGCTGAACCTGGATCGCTCGTGCCAGATATTGTCGATTTTCAGGGTTGAAATTCTATTTTGCAGCCAGGACAGGCTCAGGTTGTGAATCATTCCAAAGTAGATTTGGCCGATGAATTCCACTGATTGCCTGGATTTTAGCGCGATCTGTATGATGTCAAAGCCGTTACCCAGAGTCACGCGAGCCGCAATCTGGTGGGCCAGGTCCTCGGGCAGTCCTTTTTCAATCAGATTGCGGAGACTGATCCGGTATCGGTTGTCCTTGCTGCCGGCCACTGATGCGGCATTGTCTGTCAGCGTGTTGAAGCCGTTCTTGAAGCGATTGACCAGAGAGTCAATATCTGTTGATGACGATGTGTTTCTCAGCAACCAGATTACTGAAGATTCAATAGCATACATCAGGTAGTTAAAACACTGCATCTGTATGTCGGTGTCAATCTGATTATCCAGGTTGTGGATTTCTGTGAATAGTCGCCGGGTGTCGGTGATGTCCCTGACCGCAATATAACAGGCGGCAATCCGGTCGGGCGGGGCGCCGGTCAGGTCGGCCAGTTTCAAATGGAACGTGATGCCCATGGCGCCGACCAGATCATTGGTGATTTGTGTGGAAATAATTTCCCGTTTGAGTCGGTGTTGCTGGATTTGGCTTCGATACCTTTCGCTTAACAACGCGGGAAAGTATTGTGTGATCTCGCTCTCAAGATAAGCCGTGTCCGGTAAATCCGAATCAAGCAGGGTCTGGTAAAGGTCCATTTTGCTGTAGGATAACAGTACCGCGAGTTCTGGTCGGGTGAGGTAGCTTCCGGTTTCAAAACGGCTGTTCAAGGTGGTCTCATCGGGAAGAAACTCAAGCGCCCGGTTCAATAGTCCCTTATCCTCCAGCGCCTGGATCGCTCGTATCTGTTCCGGCATGAGTCCTGCCCGGAAGGAGGTTTCCAGACTTAATATCTGCGTTTGCAGGTAGTTGTTCGCCAACACCAGTTCAGCGACCATGTCTTCCATTTC
Source organism: Candidatus Poriferihabitaceae bacterium (assembly GCA_965208975.1). GTDB lineage: Bacteria > Pseudomonadota > Gammaproteobacteria > Arenicellales > Poriferihabitantaceae. The sequence continues at coordinate 347,440 of CBDBQH010000001.1, forward strand.
TGCAAGCAGGGTATTACGCTGCGACACGGTGAGATTGCCTTTTTGCATTTCCGCGTTCAACAGGATTTTTATGTTTACTTCATGGTCGGACGTGTCCACGCCGGCCGAGTTGTCGATTGCGTCGGTGTAGCATAATCCGCCATTGAGACTGAATTCTATTCTGGCCAGCTGGGTCATACCCAGATTGCCACCTTCACCAATGACCTTGCAACGCAGATCGGAAGCGTCTACGCGCAGGCTGTCATTATTCCTGTCCTGGGCGTCACCGCGCGATTCAGATGAGGATTTGATATAGGTGCCGATCCCCCCGTTCCATAATAATTCGACTTCGGCTTTCAACATCAGGTTGATCAAATCATCGGGTGTCCAGGAGTCACGGGTTGCGCCCAATGCTTTTTTTGCCTGAGCGGACAGGGTGATTGATTTCTCACTTCTGGAAAATACCCCGCCCCCCGTCGAGATCAGGATCTGTTCATAATCAGCCCAGGATGAGCGGGGTAATTCAAACAATCGTCTGCGCTCCCGGTAACTGGATTCGGGGTCGGGATCGGGGTCAATGAATATGTGTTGATGGTTAAACGCCGCAACCAGTCTGATTTGTTTCGACAGCAACATGCCGTTGCCGAACACATCACCGGCCATATCGCCGATACCGATCACCGTAAAAGGGCTGGATTGAATATCCTTGCCCATTTCCCGAAAATGTCTTTTTACCGATTCCCAGGCTCCCCTTGCGGTAATTCCCATTTTTTTGTGGTCATATCCCGCTGACCCGCCAGAAGCGAACGCATCGCCAAGCCAGAAACCGTATTCTTCGGAAATTTCGTTGGCAATATCAGAAAATGTGGCGGTTCCCTTGTCGGCTGCCACGACAAGATAAGGGTCATCGCCATCCAGCCGAACTACATGGTCAGGTGGAATAATCTCCGTCCCGGCCAGATTGTCGGTAACATCAAGCAGGCTTTTGATGAATATCCTGTAGCAACTGATCACTTCTTGCAGGGTTTCCCCAGGTTCCGCCTTTTGCAGCTGTTTGGCGACAAATCCACCTTTGGAGCCGACCGGCACAATCACCGCGTTTTTTACTCGCTGCGCTTTCACCAGGCCGAGAACTTCCGTTCTGAAATCTTCCGGGCGTTCGGACCAGCGCAGGCCGCCGCGCGCCACTTTACCGCCACGCAGATGCACTCCTTCGACCCTGGGCGAGTAGACGAATATCTCGTATTCAGGAGCCGGTTCGGGGATGCGGGGAATAGTGCGGGAACTCAGTTTGAATGAAATATAGCTTTTGGGTTCGCCGTTCTCAGCGGGCTGGAAGTAGTTGGTTCTTCGGGTTGCGGCGACCACATCGAGTAGCGCGCGGATGATTCGCTCCTCGTCCAGTGTGCTGACTTTTTTCAGCAGTCTGTTGATTTGAGCGTTCAGGTTTTCCGGGTTCTCATTTGCGGAGCGAGCATGGTCGGGGCTGAATTTCTCTTTGAACAGCCGGGTGATACAGATGATTAGTTGAGGATTATGGATTAGCGCGTCAATAATGTAGTGTTCGCTGTATCTCAATCTGATTTGTTTCAGATAGCGGTAATATGCGCGAATCATGCTGATTTCACGCCAGCTCAATCCGGCCAGCAGGGTTAGCTGATTGAATCCGTCGTTTTCTGCACGGCCGCTCCAGCATTGAATGAATGCAGATTCGAAGAGCCCGCTATTGTTTTTTAGATCAAATTCGACTTGATCCATTCTCGAAATGTCGAAATCCAGTATCCTGAACTCTTCTCCACTGGCTTTGTGGATTCGATAGGGGCGCCCGCTGTGTATGATGATTCCCATGTTTTCAAGAATAGGCAGGATATCCGACAGGGCGGTGGCGCTTTGACGGGAATACAGTTTGAAACTGGCTCGTTTCCGGTCATTTATATCGGCCTCTTGTCGTGTTACCGGAGTCAGGGTAGCCTGAATGCCATCTTCGGGAATCTGCGCCAGTATCTGTATGTCAAGAACAGCTTGATTGATCGGGAAATCGTATTGATAGGCGCTGGAAAATCCGTCACGATAATCCTCCAGGCAGGCCATCGCCCGGACCGGATCAAACCGGGTTTTCAGGCTTTCAAACAACTTGTCGTTCCAGCCCCTGGCCAGATGCTGGACTTCCTTTTCCAGGGTCTGCTGGTCAACAGGCAGCCCGGGCGCTGTCTGATCTTCAGGGTTGGTATGCAGAATAAAATGAATCCGGGTCAAAATGGAGGTCGAGAAATAGACGTCGAATTCGACTTCCTGTGCATTTATCTGTTCGGTCAGGTAATTCTGTATGGTTGTTCTTAATCCCGTATCGAATAAATCCTTCGGCACGTATACGAGGCAGGAATAAAAATGACCGCAGATATTCTTGTGGATATGTAACCGGGTCTTTCTTCTTTCCTGATTCAGCAGCGTCATTCCCAGAGAATAGAGTTGCTTTAATTCCATGTGAAACAGCTTGTCTCTTGGCAGTGTTTCAAGAATGTTTCGTAGCTCTTTGTAGGAGTATCCATTTTCACGCAATGTGCTGGTGGCCAGGACATAACTCGCCTTTTTGCGTATATGCGGGATATCGGAGGTGGGCAGAACCGCGGTGGAGCCGGCAAGAAACCCCAGAAAGCAGCTGATTCGCAGGCTTGATACCGGGTTGTTGGAATCGGGGGAGGCTGATTCCTGTTTGACCAGGATACAATCCATGTGGCGGTCCCTGTGGATGTTCGCCCGCCCCCGTGTTTTTGTGAATACCACCGGAGAATCCTCATGGAATGCGACAGGTGGCAGAGCGCCTTTTATCAGGTCATCCCCATCTTGCCGGGCGGTGCGCAGGACGCCAAGCGGTGAAGACAGGTCCAGCTCAAATCTGCCGGACTCTCCTGAGGCAGACCATTCAAGCTCGCAAAACCCGAGAAACAGGAAATGATCTGCGGTCATCCACTGGAAAAAATCGGGATACTCGGAAAATTCCAGACCTGGCCGGATTGATTTCAGCGCCTCGGCTTTCTCGAGAACCCGCGTTTTCATCGCTGGCCAGTCTTCGACTACAGTTTTTACATTGCACAGTGTTCTGTCCAGCAGCTGTGCAATTTCCTGATGTTCAGTCTCGGCAATATAATCCACCAGGAACTGGATAAACGATTCAGTACGAACTTCATCGGATTTTTCGTTTTTCCCCTCGTCCGGGAGCTGACTGGAACTGTATCTGCTGTATCCGGTTGCCATGTTCTCACAGCGGTTGACCCGAAATACGGGGTGTATCGTTCGATGTGGTGTTTTTCCCAGCCTGTTCAAGCAGATACACAGGGAGTTGATCATGAATGGGGAGTCGTCCGCTATGATATAGATAATCGTTTGCGCCGGTTCATTCTTCATCCGGTTGCCATCGGCGCTACTGAAATTCTGCAGCCGGACAATGGTTTCTCCGGGCTTGCGAACTTCCCCTGATTGCTGATGCGCTAGCGCCAGGCTTCTGAAATGCGAGGCCTTTTCTGTGCAATAGTCCTGGCCGGAAAGGCGGTGATAATAGGCTCTCAGGTACTCAATCTCCAACGTGGGTGGCGGCGGGCCGGATTCGTTCAAGGTCGAAATCAGGGATTCGGTAACGGCATTTTCCATTTTTGTTGTCCTGAAAGTGGTCGTTAGACATATTAGCCAGATTGGAATGATTTGCCAATCATAAGTTGTTCTTGTTTTCAGCTCGGAATCATCGGACAATCAGTGGCCGGGCGTGATACGCCGGAAATATTCACTTTAAGGTCCACCTTGCTGATTATGAATCTTCTTGTCTTTGATATAGAAACCGTCCCCGATGTCAAAAGCGGTCGCCGCTTGTATCAATTAAAGGATTTGTCCGATGACGATGTGGCCAAAGCGATGTCAAGCAAACAGGCGCAAAAAACCGGCAGGTCGGATTTCCTGCCCCTTCATCTGCATCGGGTTGTGGCTATTTCGACTCTGTTATGCACTCCAAAATCCATCAGGGTCTGGTCGCTGGGGTCATCGGACTCGTCAGAGAAAGAAATGATCACCCGGTTTTTTGACGGTATCGGACGCTATTCACCCACCCTGGTCAGCTGGAACGGGTGCGGCTTTGATTTGCCGGTATTACATTACCGCTCGTTGCTGCACGGGGTTGACGCGAGCCGCTATTGGGAAACCGGAGAGAGTGAACGTGAATTCCGGTTCAATAATTACCTGAGCCGATACCATTGGCGGCATATTGATCTGATGGATATTCTGGCGGGATTCAATTTACGGGCCGCGGCGCCGCTGGAATCAATCGCAATCATGCTGGGTTTTCCGGGAAAACTCGGAATGGGCGGCGACCAGGTGTGGGAAGTTTTCCAACATGGCGGGGTCGACAGGATACGGAACTATTGCGAGATCGATGTCCTGAACACATTTTTAGTGTATTTGCGTTGGGAGTTGACTCGGGGAACCCTGACCGAGGACCGCTATCATGGCGAATGTGACCGGCTGCGGGCATTCTTGAAAGAATCGGGTGATCAGCATTTCTGTGAGTTTCTGGCCGCCTGGGAAGCGGAACCGTCGGATATCGCCGTTCCCTGAACCGTCCAACATTCAGTCCTTGCGGTTGCCGATGTCGTCCGGGAGGTCGGCGGGGATGTCTCCCTGTGTGATGATTGGACCGGGATGAGTCGGTTGCTCTGTTCGTTTTCGTCCACGGTTGCCGCTGGATGAGGCGAGCGAACCTGGACGCGGCTTGCTGGTTCTGGGTCGGGGGGGGCGCTTCTGGCTCGCTGATGCGGACGGCGCCCCGGCCGCGGTTGCGGAATCGCTCCGGGCGGCCGCGCCAGGCTTTCTTGCTCGCGGATTTTTCGGTTGCGGCCTTGCGTTGCCGCGTGGATGGCGGCTGTTCCTGTCCGCTCGTTTCTCACGATTATCTTCGCTTTTTCCCGCATCTTTGGTTCGACTCCGGCTTTTGTCTCTTCCCCGGCTGCCGGAGCGGGTATTTCTGGTCTGTTTTTGCGCTTCGACTTCCCCCTGTTTGTCGGTGGGTTCGGCGGTCCGGCTTTCTTCCCCGTTCTCTTCCTTGCCGAACAGGGAGCGAATCAGGCGAGGAAATAATCCGGGTTTGTCCTGCTCCGGCTTTGCTTGTGTGGTGGCGGCAGGTGGTTCGAAAGGTGGAGGCGAAACCTGATCCAGCTGCACATGGGGCTCTGTTGATTGCATGGTCTTGGTCCTGTTCAAGGGGGTTTTGTTTTTATTTTTAACACTCATTTTTTGCTGGAAACTGGCTATATCCGTCAACTTATCCAGCTCATCGGACTTCAGTCGCTTGATCTGGAACTGTGGACTACTGAGTTCGGCGGTCGGGACGATAATGACGCGGGAAGCCAGCCTTGCTTCGAGTTGATACAGTTCATGGCGCTTTTCATTCAACAGGTAAGTCGACATATCCAGCGGCAAAAATACCTGAATCGCTTCAGTATTCTCCTTGAGCGCTTCATCCTCTATGAGGCGGAGCAGATTCAACGATGCCGACACCACGTTGCGGATAGTGCCCGTCCCGTCGCATCTCGGACAGACCTGATAGTTCGTGTCACTGATTGAGGCGCGTAGTCTTTGTCGAGACATTTCAAGTAACCCGAAACGGGATATATGTCCAACCTGAACTCGCGCCCGGTCTGCCTTCAAGGCTCCCTTCAGTCTGCTTTCCACCATTCTCTGGTTTTTGCTGATCGACATGTCAATCAGATCAATCACGACCAGGCCGCCTATATCCCGAAGCCGAAGCTGGCGGGCAATTTCCTCAACCGCTTCGAGATTGGTATTCAGCGCGGTTTCCTCGATATCCGCTCCTTTGGTGGCCCGCGCCGAGTTTACATCTATAGAAATCAACGCCTCCGTATGGTCAATGGAAAGTGTTCCCCCGGAAGGCAGGGTGACCATACGATTAAAGGCGGAATCAATTTGTCCGTCAATCTGGTATCGGGAAAAAAGCGGGACACTGTCCTCGTACAGTTTGAGTTTCTTCAGGTTGTGGGGCATGACCTGGGTAATGAAGCGTTCTGCTCGCTCGTGGATTTCCTTGTCATCGACAATGACCTCGGCAATGTCGCCAGATAAATGATCCCGTATCGAACGAACGATCAGGTTGCCCTCCTGATAGATCAGAAAGGGAGCTTTGGCATTCGAGGACGCCTGCTCGATGTTTTCCCAAAGACTGACCAGAAAATTCAGATCCCATTGCAATTCTTCCTGGCTTCTGCCGATCCCTTCTGTCCTGGCGATCAGTGAGTGTTGGTCACTCAGGTCGAGCCGGGATATTATTTCCCGTAACCCGGTGCGTTCTTCTCCGGTGATTCTTCTTGAAATCCCTCCGCCTTTCGGGTTGTTGGGCATGAATACCAGAAATCGCCCGGCCAGACTGACGAATGTAGTCAGCGCCGCCCCTTTTGTGCTCCGTTCGTCCTTATCAACCTGAACGATCATCTTCTGTCCTTCCCGAATCACAGAATCAATCTTGATGTCGGCAATCTGGGTTCTGGAATCATAGTTGTTGAAGTATCCTCGATAAATTTCCTTGAGCGGGAGGAATCCTTGTCTTTCCGAGCCGTAATCCACAAAGCAGGCTTCAAGGCTTGGTTCCACTTTTGTAATGATAGCCTTGTAAATATTCCCTTTCTTTTCTGTCCTGATTGCCGCTTCCATATCAAGATCAACCAGCTTTTGTCCATCAACAATGGCAACCCGAAGCTCTTCCGCGTGGGTCGCGTTAAATAACATTTTTTTCATTAAAATATCCCGATGTCTCAAGGATACAGGAACTGTACCCGCACGACATCCAATACCCCCGTTCCATTGCAGAAACGGGGAAACTCAAATATGGGATGGCCCCGACAAATTGGATCAGAGCAGAAAAGAAGAGGAGGCAGGCGGTGCGAAATTGAGCGACACGACCCGGTCCGGTCGTGTCTGGCCGCTTTTCGTATTTGACTTGATCAAGTCTGAATCAATCATTCCGGCATTATCTGATGTTAGTCAACTTCATCGTTCACGTTCAATATCTGATTTTCCCGGGCTGATCGGGCCAGAAGCCGGTGCAAGTCTCGGATGTGTCGTTGATTCCATACTTCACAATTCTTAAGGCGCCTGGCGAAAAATACTGTCTCTCTATCTGATTTCTGAAAATCGTCCAGCAATCTCATATACTGTTCAAGAGCCGGGACGAATCTGATTTTACCCTGTCTCGTTGTGAGCAGGATTGTCTGCGGTCATCACCGCCTGTGTTGGGAAACCCGTCTCAAATCCAGACTTTCAGGCTTTAGCCAAAGCCTGGAAATTTCGCTCCAAATGGTCAATTCCATGGACAGCAGGAGGGTCTCACCTGAAATCTTTCTTCATGTCTGCCGGTTAAGGGTTTTCACCCAAATCAGTCAAGACAGGGCGAATCATAGCAGGATTGATGAACGGATACAATAGCGCGTAAATCAAGCGTGTAAATCAAGTGCGGGAAATCGCGGGAAATCACTTGAATTTTGTGGTCAAACAGGGTAGATTCCGCAACCCTCTGACGGAGATTGAATAAATAACATGAAACGTACATTTCAACCCAGCGAAGTCAAGCGCAAGAGAACCCACGGGTTTCGCGCGCGTATGCGTACCCGGGGAGGACGCGCGATTATCAATGCGCGCCGCGCCAAAGGACGCGCCCGTTTAAGCGCCTGACAAGATTGACTCATGTCGCTGCTTGCGGCTGGTTTCGGACGACATCAAAGATTATTGAAAGGCGCTCAGTTCAAGGCGGTTTTTGAGCGGAGGATTTCAGTTCATGGCAGGTATTTCAGCCTGCATGTCGCCACCAGCGCATTTTCACACGCCAGACTGGGTTTGGTTGTTGCCAGGCGAGTCAGCAAAAAGGCGGTTGAACGCAATCGGCTCAAGAGACAGATCAGGGAATCGTTTCGGAGCAATCAGTTGACGCTATCGCTTGCGGGTTGTTCGGTGGATTGTGTGGTTGTGTCCAGAACAGGCGGCGCGCAACAACCCAACCGGATATTGAAGAAAGAGCTGGATAGTTTGTGGGGTAGAGCGAGTCGAAAATGCGAAAGTTACCGGAAACAGTCGTGATTGTCCTGATGCGGATTTATCAGATAGCGCTGAGTCCCTTTCTGCGGCAAAACTGCCGTTTCCAACCGACCTGTTCGAGGTATGCGATCGAGGCGGTTGAGCGGCATGGAGTGATTCGCGGCGCCTGGTTGACCGCGAGACGGCTCGGACGTTGCCATCCCTGGCATGAAGGAGGAGATGATCCGGTGCCGCAAGACAAATTGCGAGATCGCGCTGAACCGACCCATATCGCCCATGATTGTGCGAGTCAGGCTGAAAATTGAATAACATGCCATTCCAGAAAATGATGCTGTTCGTGGCGCTTGGCCTGGCGCTGGTCATGATCTGGCAATCCTGGGGCGAATTCCAGCGCGAAAGATTGGTTACAGACATTCCGGATGCCGAACAGGGCGCGGCGCTGGCGGGCTCAGATACGGCCATTCCCCGTGCAAATTTGACCGAAGATGTGCCGGATGCCCCGGAAGTTGCGACTGGCATTGATGATGTCGGGGCGGACGCCGCGGTTGATGAGGCCGGCGCGATGGCGGCGGTGGGCAGCGACAGCCGGATTATTCAGATCACGACAGACCTGATCAAGGCGCAAATCGACACCCGCGGCGGGGACTTGATTCGGGTGGAATTGCTGAAGCATCCGGTCAGTGTGGATACGCCCGATGTTCCGTTTGTGCTGATGCACAGGGACCATCCGAACCTGTTTGTCGCACAAAGCGGGCTGATCGGCAAGGAGCGGGAGTACCCCAATCATAATGTCGAGTTTTCCGCGTCCCGGTTCGAGTATCAGTTGGGTGACGACCAGAATCTGGATGTGATACTGACGTGGAGAGCGCCGGATGGAGTGGATTATGAAAAAATCTATCGTTTTGAGAGGGACAGCTATCGGATAGAGGTTGATTTTCATATCACCAACAACAGCGACCAGCCGTGGACGGGTTTCGTTTACGGGCAGTTGAAGCAAACCGAAATTGAACAGGAGGGGTCACTGGGCTTTCTGGGTCGCATACCCAGTTACAACGGAGCGGCGATTTATACCGAGGAAGACAAGTACGACAAAATTGACTACGGTGAAATTCAGGACGAATCATTGAATATGACGACAACGGATGGATGGGTCGCGATGTTGCAGCATTACTTTGTGGCCGCCTGGTTGCCGATGGAGTCCGATTATTACCAGTTGTATTCTGGCGTAAACAACCAGACCCCCAAGCCTGAATACCGTATCGGCTACAAGACCACCCGGCCGGTGACGGTCCACCCCGGTCAGACCGGAGTGGCGCCGACCGCGTTGTTCGTTGGACCGAAAGAACAGGTGCGTCTCGACCGGCAGAACAAGAACGGGTTGAAATTGACAGTGGATTATGGCTGGTTTACCCCGCTCGCCAATCCCCTGTTCTGGTTGTTGAGCAAGATATACGGGGTGACCCTGAACTGGGGGTGGGCCATTATCCTGCTGACGGTTCTGGTCAAGGCGGTTTTCTATCCTCTTTCAGCGGCCAGTTACAAGTCGATGGCGAAGATGAAAAAGCTGCAGCCGAGAATGGCGACATTGAAAGAGCGGTACAGTGGCGACAAGCAGAAGTTTCAACAGGAAATGATGAAACTCTACAAGCAGGAGAAAGTGAATCCGGCCGGCGGTTGTTTGCCGGTGCTGGTGCAGATTCCGGTATTTATCGCTCTGTACTGGACCCTGCTGGAGAGTGTGGAGCTGCGACAGGCCGATTTCGTGTGGTGGCTGAATGATCTTTCATTACCGGACCCGTACTTTGTATTGCCGATCATCATGGGGCTTTCGATGCTGGCCCAGCACTTTCTGAATCCCGCTCCGGTAGACCCGATTCAGAAAAAAATCATGACGGCGCTGCCTTTCGTGTTTACCATCTTTTTCCTGTGGTTCCCGGCTGGCCTGGTTCTTTACTGGGTGGTCAATAATCTGCTTTCCATTGCACAGCAATACTATATCACCCGAAAGTTCCAGAGCGCCTGATTCAGGAGTATGTCCTGAAGCGGGAACCGGAAGTTCATACGGCTTCGCCAGTACCGATACCATTGTCGCTGTTGCGACTCCGCCTGGACGCGGGGGAATCAGTATTGTCCGGTTGTCTGGCCCGAATGTGAGCCGTATCGCCAATCGGCTGGTCGGTATGTGCCCCGCTCCCCGCCATGCTTGCCGGGCTGATTTTCTCGATCACAACGGTCAGGTTGTTGACAATGGAATCGCCCTGTATTTTCCCGCTCCGCATAGTTTTACCGGCGAATCCACGCTTGAGCTCCAGGCTCATGGCAGCCCCGTGGTGATGCAGATGTTATTGCAGAATTGTCTCGCATCGGGCGCCAGACTGGCTCAGCCCGGTGAGTTTTCCAAACGCGCTTTTCTGAACGGAAGGCTGGATTTGACTCAGGCGGAGGCGATTGCGGATTTGATCGACAGCAGTACACAGGCGGCGGCCAGATCGGCGCTTCACTCGCTTCAGGGAGGCTTTTCCAGGCGGATCAACGAATTGGTGGAGGAAGTGACTCGCCTGCGGATTTTTGTCGAAGCCGCTATTGATTTTCCGGCTGAGGAAATAGATTTTCTCGAAGACGAAAAGGTGGTTAATCAGCTGGAGCGCCTGTCTTCATTATTCGCTTCGTTGAACAGATCCGTTAAACAGGGAGTATTGTTGCGAGAGGGGCTGAAGGTGGTGTTGGCGGGATTGCCGAACGTGGGAAAATCCAGTTTGCTCAATTATTTATGCAATGATCAACGGGCGATTGTCAGTGACATTCCCGGCACCACACGGGACGTGCTGGAGCAGTTTATCGAGCTGGACGGGCTGCCTGTGAAAATTATCGATACTGCCGGAATCCGACCGGCTACCAGTGAAATTGAAGCGGAAGGAGTGCGCCGGGCAATCTGGCAACAAAACCATGCCGACCTGGTGCTTTTACTGGTTGATGATTCCAAAAACCCTGATCTTCAGAGGCATTGCCTGGTGAAGGAACTGGACACGACCGCTCCGGTTCTGCTGGTGCGAAATAAAATCGACCTGAGTGGCCGCGCTGCCGTTTGCGGGACTGATGATGAGGTGTGCGTGTCCGCGCTTACCGGCGAGGGTGTTGATATTCTGAAGGAAAAAATCAGATACATTGCCGGGTTTCGTGATGTCGATGATAGCCATTTTCTAGCCAGGGAAAGACATATCGACGCGCTGGAGCGGGCTTATGAATTCCTGCTCCGTGGCCTGGAGCGGCAGAGAACATTTTGCGCCAGCGAATTGCTTGCTGACGACTTGAACTCTTGTCAGTGCGCCCTGTCCGAAATTACGGGTGAGATCAGCAGTGATGATTTGCTCGGCATGATCTTCAATACTTTTTGTATCGGCAAATGACGATTTGCCCGGTCGCAGATGGCCGTGTCGCAGATGGCCGCAGCCTTAATATTTCTCTGTCGGAAAAATAATTGCTTGTATAATCCGGTATAATACAGTGGAATTCTGGACAGCCGCCCACTGGATGAGGCCGTTGAATCCGATGCGAATGAACCGGGAAATAATAGAATGATGAACGCTACCCCACATAATTACACTCGAAATATTCTGTTGCAAATACTGCTTGTTCTGGGAGTTCTGGTGATCGCGGGGGTGTGGCAGCGAGACCTCGTCACACAGATTTATTTCCATAACCAGGTCAATGCGGTGGGCTGGCTGATCAACGGCGGTATCCTGCTTCTGTTCGTTTGCGGTTTGTTTGAACTGATCAAACGCTTTATGGAGTATCGGCTCCAGGAGCAGGCCATCAATCGGTTACAGTCCAACCTCGGCGCAGGCGGCGAACCCTTGATGGGAATTCCTCGCAGGCTGATGATCTCTGAACGGTTTCTGACTTTGCAGACGCTGAGCCTCCGGCGTGAGGCCATCAATCAGAATGCCCTGGCCGCTACCTTGCTGGCTTCGGAATCAAGCCGCAACAGTTTCTTGAAGTTTGTCCACAATGTGCTGATTCTGACCGGCGTGTTCGGAACCATTGTCTCCCTGTCCATTTCGTTGCTTGGGGCTTCTGATATTTTGCAAAGCAGCGGGCAGATCAATATCTTGCCAGGCGGTGACCAGGAGAGCGGGAAGGGGTTGGGCACCATGATTTTCGGAATGTCGACCGCGTTGTCCACCACTCTGACTGCAATTCTGGCGTATCTGTTCTTTGGCTATTTTTATATCAAACTGACCGATACCCAGACCTTTCTGCTTAGTAAGGTTGAGGAAGTAACCGCAACCACATTGATACCGCACCTCCAGGGCAACCGGGCGGAGACGCTGGATTTCTCGGATATTCAGTCTGCCGGTGAGTTGATTGCGAAACTGGGACAGTCCCAGGAACGGGTGACACAGAAACTGAATGAATTGCTGGAGTCCCGGAAAATGGAAGATCAGGGCAATCAGGAAATGCTGACCCTGATTCGTGAAATGATCGAAGTCCAGATGTCCACGACCAACCGCAATAATGAGAATCTGAATGAAGTTGTGACCCTGTTGCAGCGTGGATTCCGGTTGCGACCCGGAGGACTGGAACCTTAAGCAGCGGACTGCCGAATGCTGAAAACCAACGGCTTTGTTGATCTTCGGGTCGGTCACGGCGCTGCCGGTATCGGCGATGATAGCGTATGGCCATCGTTTACCGATGTCATGACCGTGATCGTGATGATATTCCTGATGACGCTGGTCGTCATCATGGTGCGTAATTTCGGGTTGAGCAGCGAGTTACTGACCAATATCTCGGCCCGGGAAGCCGCCATGCTGGCTAATCAGGACCTGACGCAGAAAAATACGGAGTTGGAAGCCTCCCTGCAAAGCGCAGAGGCTGAACGCAGTTCATTATCCGTATCACTCGCGCAGGCGCTCCAACGGATTGCCTCGCTTGCCGATGAACAGCTTGAACTACAGGCAGACCTTTCGTCGATGACTGTGGCGCGACAGGAGCTTGAACAGGCCAGCGAACGATTGCAACAGACCCAGCTTGAGACTTCGGTGAAGGTTGAGGGTCTGGTTGCGGACACGGAAGTTCTGATGCGGCAGAAGGAGAATCTGGAAGCGGCGTTGCAGGAGACGGAAGCGGAACGTTTCTTACTGGCGGAATCATTGAGAGAAGCGCTCGAGCGGGTCGCCTCGCTGAGCGAGAGTGAGCGGGGATTACAGGCTGAGGTGGCGTTGCTGACTGCGGCGCGACAAGAGCTTGAACAGACCCGGCTTGCTACTTCGGCGAAGGTTCAAGGCCTGATTGCGGACACGGAAGTCTTGACGCGACAGAAGGAAAAACTGGAAGCGGCGTTGCAAGAGACGGAAGTAGCGCTGCAAGAGACGAAAGCGACGCTGCAAAAGACAGAAGTAGCGTTGCAAGAGACGGAAACGGCGCTGCAAGAGACGGAAGCGGAACGTTTCTCACTGGCGGAATCATTGAGAGAAGCGCGCGAACGGATCGCTTCGCTGAGCGAGAGTGAGCGAGGATTACAGGATGACCTTGCAAGCCTGACAGCCCGTGAACTGCTTTTAACCCGAAACATCGGAGCGCTGGACGAAACGCTGGCAGAACTGAAGAACCAGTCGGAAGCTGAAATCACGTCCCTGATTGACGAGAAATCCACATTGGAAGAGCGGATTTATACCTTGTCAGGGCAACTCGAACATTTGCGACGACTATTGTCGCGGTCAAATCTTGAGAATCAAATGTTGGCTGAAGAAATGGCGCAAGTGGAAAGAATCAATGAAGACGCGGCACAACGATACGCCCGGGTGACCGATGAGATTTTGTCACTGAACGAATTGATTAAGCAACGGGAAGTGGAGATTGCCTCTTTACAAGCGAGCGCGGATACTTCTGCCCAACAGTATCGGTCCCTGCAGGAAGAATACGAAAGTCTGGATGCCCAGTACCGCAAGCTGGTTCGTCCCGCGAGGAGTCCGGTCGGGAAAACAGTGGCTGAAGTTCATGTGGAGAAAATATCGGGAACCCTGTCGTACAGGATCAAGCGGCCAGACGATTCTGATCTGGTTGCGGTTTCCCGCGAGCAACTGGACTCGCTCCTCCAGGATATGAAAACCCGGTTGGGCAAATCGCTGTATACCAGAATCGTAATTCCCGACGACAGTAACCTGACCTTTAACGAGGCCTGGGGATTTACCTGGGAAATCCTGCGAGAGTATGATTACTATTATCAATGAAGTATCCGGAAAAATTCGAGATCGTGGTGATCGGCGGCGGTCATGCCGGTGTGGAAGCGGCGCTGGCGGCTGCCCGGATGAATTGCCGAACCCTGTTGATTACTCACAATATCGAAACGATCGGGCAAATGTCGTGCAATCCGGCCATCGGGGGGATTGGCAAAGGCCATATTGTCAAGGAGATTGACGCTCTCGGCGGCGTCATGGCCCGGGCGATTGATCAATCCGGTATTCATTTTCGCATATTGAATTCCCGGAAGGGGCCGGCGGTACAGGCGACGCGCGCCCAGGCGGACCGGGCGCTGTATAAAATCGCGATTCGAAGGGCGATTGAGTACCAACCCGGCCTGACCGTATTCCAGCAATCTGTCGATGACCTGAGCCTGCGGGGTGACCGGGTGATGGGGGTTAAAACCGGGTCGGGAATCGAGATTGAAGCGCCGGTAGTGGTATTGACGGCGGGGACCTTCCTGAACGGTAAAATCCATGTCGGAATGGACCATTCCAAAGGCGGGCGGGCCGGCGATCCTCCGTCGGTGGCGCTGGCCAACCGGCTGCGGGAGTTGCCGTTTCGCGTGGGCCGGCTGAAAACCGGAACCCCGCCGCGGATTGACGGCAAAACCATCGACTATAGTGATCTGGAAAAACAGCCGGGCGACCGGCCGGTTCCGGTATTCTCTTTTCTCGGTGACGCCGGGCAGCATCCTGAGCAGATTTGTTGCCACATTACGCATACCAATGACCGCACCCATGAAATTATCTGCAAATCCCTGCACCGATCGCCACTTTACGGTGGCGAGATTGAAGGAGTGGGGCCGCGATACTGTCCCTCGATAGAGGACAAGGTGGTGCGCTTCGCCGAACAGAACAGTCACCAGATTTTTGTAGAACCCGAAGGACTGAATACAACGGAAGTGTACCCCAACGGTATTTCCACCAGTCTGCCGTTCGACGTACAACATGACTTCGTAAGAACCATCAAGGGTTTTGAGCGGGCTCTGATTACCCGCCCCGGCTATGCCATCGAATATGATTTTTTTGACCCGCGCGGACTGAACAATTCACTGGAAACCAAATCAGTCGATGGCTTATTCTTTGCCGGACAAATTAATGGCACCACCGGCTATGAGGAGGCGGCGGGGCAGGGATTGATTGCCGGCATCAACGCGGCGTTGAAGATCAACCAGGAGGAACCCTGGTGTCCGGCCAGAAACGAGGCATACATCGGAGTGATGATTGATGATCTGGTGACTCGCGGCGCCTCCGAGCCTTACCGGATGTTTACTTCCCGCGCCGAATATCGACTCCAGCTGCGTGAGGATAATGCCGACTTGCGGTTGACTGAAAAGGGTTTCCGGCTGGGAGTGGTGGATGAACAGCGTATCGCCGCCTTCAATCTGAAAAGAGACCGGATTGAAAGGGAAAAAGGGCGATTGGAGAAAACCTGGATTCACCCGGATAAAACCGACCCCGTACAGACACAAAGGCTTCTTGGCCAGCCATTGCAACGGGAGGCCAATCTGTTGGATCTGCTCAGAAGACCGGAGACGGACTATCATGCCCTGGTTGCTCTGGCTGGACTGGATTCACCGCTTGACGATCCGGACAGCATCCGGCAGCTTGAAATCCAGGCTCGATACAGTGGCTATATTGAGCGCCAGATGGTTGAAATCGAGCGTCAGAAAAACAGCGCCCGGATGATGATTCCGCAGTCAGTGGATTACGCCGAGGTCAGAGGACTGTCTGCGGAAGTTCAACAGAAATTGACCGAAACCCGTCCACAGACAATCGGGCAGGCTGCCCGGATTCCGGGAGTCACCCCGGCTGCTGTTTCCCTTTTGCTGGTTCATTTGAAAAAACTCGGACGCATCGCCGCGTGAGCTTCGGCAGGGCGTGGCCAGTCATCCCCGCATTCTTTTTGCTCCGGGGTCATACATTGCGGACAAGCTGGCCTGGGCTGGAACAATACGTCCAGCCACCTCAATGGCAAACGTTGCGGAGGTGATATAGTCCGCGCTTACCCCATCCTCATGGTAGACATAGCCTAAGCCGACCGCCCCTCCCAGAGTGTGGCCATAGTTACCCGAGGTCAGGTGTCCGACCCGCTGGCCGTCTCGCAAAATGGGTTCGTGGTGATACAGTACTTCTGCCGGGTCCTGTAGCAGGAATTGCACCATACGCTTTTTTTTCCAACTCCCGGTCTCTTTTTGCCGGAGCATGGAGTCGCGGCCAATGAAAGGAATATTCTTTTCATAATCGCAGACAAATCCAAGGCCGCATTCCAACGGCGTATCTGTTTCGGCGACATCATGGCCGAAGTGCACGAATTTCTTTTCGATGCGGCCACTGTCCAGCGCATGCAGTCCGGCCATCATCAGGCCGTATTTTTCACCCGCCTGCCATAGCGTATCAAATCCATGACGCGCCATGTCGGTGGGGATGTACAACTCCCACCCCAGCTCCCCGACATAGGAAACCCGGGCCGCTCGTCCTGCCGCACACCCTATTTCGACGGGCCGGGACATGCCGAACGGGAATGCCGGCGTACTCATGTCAATGTCGAGAACATCGCTGAGAAATGCCCGGCTGTTCGGCCCCATTACGCCCAGAACCGCCAGCGAGCTGGTGACATCGGTGACCGTGCAAAAGGCGTCTTCAGGGATATTACGCGCCAGCCAATCCAGGTCCTTGTGGGTGACTGCGGCGGCGCTCACCACCAGAAACTGATTCTCTTCGAGCCGGGTCACCGTCAGGTCCGCCTCAATGCCGCCCCGTTCATTCAGCCAGTGGGTGTATACCATCGCGCCGGGCGGGACATCGACACTGGCGCTACAGATTCTCTGCAATACACGGCAACTGTCCTTGCCCTGTACCAGGTATTTGGAAAAGCTGCTCTGGTCGAACAGGGCTACGTTCTCACGAAACGCCCGGTGCTCCGCAGCCGAGTATTCGAACCAGTTCTGTTTGCCGAAGCAGTATTCATATTTCGGGGCGACGCCGCGCGGGGCAAACCAGTTCGGCCGCTCCCACCCGGCCACTTCTCCAAAACAGGCATTGCGTTCAACCAGCTTTTCGTGGATCGGGGAGTGGCGTACATTTCTGGAGGTCTCCATCTGCCGGTATGGCCAATGGTGATCATATAACAGCCCGAGAGTTTCACGAACCCGGTTTTCAAGGTACTGCCGGGTTCCCTGAAATGAATACATACGACGAATATCCACGCTCCACAGGTCCAGCGGAGCATGGCCGTAGTGCATCCACTCGGACAGCGCCTTGCCGACGCCGCCGGAGCTCTGTATACCAATCGAATTCAAACCCGCCGCGACGAAAAAATTCCGTACCTCGGGGGCTTCGCCAATGTGAAACTGATCGTCCGGGGTAAATGATTCAGGCCCGCAGAAGAACTTTCGCCAACCGACCTCCCGCAATATCGGTACGCGCTCCATCGACTTTTCCAGTACAGGCATCATCTGTTCATCGAAGTGACCGTCGATTTCATCGAAACTGAAATCCGCTGGAATCCCGTCCTGTCCCCATGGAATTGCATTCGGTTCGAACTGTCCGACCAGCAGGCTGCCCGCGTCCTGTTTGTAATAAGAATAATTGTCATGATCCCGCATCACTGGCAGATCCAGTGGCAGAGAATCCAGTTTTTCAGTCACCGCATAATAGTGTTCCGCGGCGTGAAGCGGGACGTTGACTCCGGCCATCCCGCCGACTTCCCGCGCCCACATTCCGGCGCAATTCACTACAAATTCGGACTGGATATCGCCCTGACTGGTGTTGACTCCGCGAACCCGCCCATTCTCGACCACGATGCCGGTAACGACCACTCCTTCCAGGCACAGGGCTCCCCGACTGCGGGCGCTTTTGACAAAGGCGGCGGTTACGTCCACCGGGCTTGCGTAACCATCCTGCGCTACCCAGGTTCCACCGAGCAGGTCTGCTGTTTCCAGATAAGGGTAAAGCTCCCTGATTTCCTGCGGCGTGACCATATCCACACGGGTTACCCCGAAAGCGTTATTCATAGAGGCTACCCGTTTCAACTCCTCGAACCGCCCTGGACTGTGTGCGATACTGAGTGAACCCACTTGTTTGAATCCGGTTGATTGCCCGCTTTCTTTCTCTATTTCCGCCAGAACCGACATGGAATACTGCGCCATTCTGGCGTGGCTTTCATCGGCGCGCATGGTGCCGATCAGTCCGGCGGCATGCCAGGTGGTTCCGCAGCTGAATTGGCTGCGTTCAAGCAGTACCACATCGCTCCAGCCGATTTTAGCCAGATGGTAGGCTACGCTGGAGCCGATGACACCGCCGCCTATAATCACCGCGCTTGCGGTTGCTGGAAGTTCCGGGGGCATAATGAATGTTTCCTGTGAGTCAATAAAGGATGATGAGGAATTGGATTGACCGGATAAAAACCGTCAGTTCCGGTTTTTGATGTTGCGGGGCCTCGCGGACTTCTTGCGATGCCTGGTTTTCAGTCGAGCCTGGGCGTATGCGATCAATTGGTGCTGGCAGCCGACGGCTTCAGGTGACTTGCGGGTGCGCTTGATGTAGGAACCATCCGATTGCATTTCCCATACGTCCACATCATCTTCGAGTAACGTGTCGAGAATCAGGCGAAGCTCGTTCTTTAATGATTTTCGGTTGATCGGAGTCACCACCTCAACCCGGCTTTCCAGGTTTCTTTTCATCAGGTCGGCGGAACCGATCAGATACTCTTCCTCTCCCCGGTTCCAGAAATAAAATACCCGGCTGTGCTCAAGGAAGCGGCCGACTATGCTGATCACGGTCACATTTTCGGACAGTCCTTTTATCCCCGGACGCAAGCGGCAGGTATCCCGAATGATCAGATCGACTTTGACTCCTGCGACTGATGCGCGATACAGGGCTTCCACAATATCCCGGTCTTCAAGGGCGTTCGACTTGATCTGGACCAACCCCTTGCCGCCCTGGCCCACGTGAGTGATTTCCCGGTTGATTTTGTCGATTAGCTCTTTTTTCAGTTGTTTCGGAGAAACCAGGAGTTGTTTGAAAGTCCGTTTCCTGGAATGGCCGGTAGTCAGGTAATTGAATAACTCGGTGGTGTCGTTGCCGATATGATGGTCGCAGGTCAACAGTCCAAGATCCGTATATTGCCGCGCCGTGCCGCCATGATAATTGCCGGTGCCGATATGGATATAGCGTCTGAGCTTGTCCACATCCTGCCGTACCACCATTAACACTTTGCAGTGGGTTTTCAGGCCGATTACGCCGTAGGTGACGTGGATGCCGGCGCGTTCCATCCGTTCGGCCCATTTGATGTTGGCGGCCTCATCGAATTTTGCCTTCAGTTCAACCACCACTGCGACTTGTTTCCGGTTATTCGCGGCCTGGATTAGCAAATCGACAATGCGGGTTTCCTCGTCCGTCCGGTACAGGGACATCTTGATCGCCCGCACCTGTTCGTCATTGGCGGCTTCCTTCAGGAAGCGGACGACCGAGGCATTGAATGATTCATAGGGATGTTGCAGCAACATCGAGTGAGCTTCGCGGATGGAGTGAAAAATACTGCGCTGCCCATCCTGCAGCCTGTGATGATTGATGGGCAGGTGCGGGGGGTAATGAAGCTCCGGCCGCGGCAACGATACCAGCTCGAACAGGTCTTTCTGGGCGAGCAGGCTGCCGGATTCGAATACGTCCATTTCCACATTCAGGCCCAGCTGTTCCGCCAGCGTTTTCTTTCTGTCGTCCGACATGCCGCGGTTGACCGCAATGCGGACGATCGGGGCGATTCGCCGGTCGCGCAACTCGGATTCAATCATCGCCAGCAGGTCACTGACCCCGGACTCCTGCTTTTCCGCCGCCGCGTTCCTCGAGATATAGAAATAGTCAAATTCAAAATCCTTCTCGCCGGGGAAAAGCAGGTCCAGATTGTGGGCGATGATTTGTTCCAACGGAACAAAATGAGCGCCCCCCGGAAGCTGGACGAATCGCGGCACGTCAGCGCCAACCGGAACCTTCACCCTGGCCAGGAACGGCTCTTCATCCTGAGTGACAGGCAGGGTTACCAGTATGTTCAGCGACAAATTGGAAATGAACGGGAAAGGGTGGGCCGGATCGAAAATCTGCGGCGTGACCAATGGGAAAATGTTCTCGAAATAGTGTTGCCGCAGGGTATCTCGTTGCTCCCGGGCCAGCTCACCGTAATCCAGTATACGAATATCCCTGGCGTCCAGTTCGGCCAGAAGTTCAGGCAGCGCCTGATCGTTGATCATTTCGAGTTCCTCGACCAGCGTCCGGCACTCTGTCAGCTGTTGCTCCGGACTGCGCCCGTCAACCGTGAGTTCGACAACGCCAGCCATCACCTGAAGTTTCAGGCCGCCGATGCGTTTCATGAAAAACTCATCAATGTTTGAGGCAAAGATCGCGAAAAATTTGAGGCGCTCAAGCAGGGGGTTATCGTGGTCCATCGCCTCACACAGTACCCGGCGATTGAATTGAAGCCAGGTAATCTCCCGATTCAGATAAAGATCGCAGGCAGTCAGGTCATGTTCAACCCGGTCCGCGGCAGCCGGTTTGCTGTCCGCTGTCCGTGTCAGCGGAGGCTTGTCGATAGCTGGATTCGATGACATGGGGGGTCACTCCGGGTTCGTATCATGCGATTATACAATTTTAATTGAAATCAGGGTCATATTCAGTCATATTACTGGCAATCCAATCTTGAGGAGCATGCTCTTACATGTCCGAACACCCTCCCAGTCTGTTATTAACCGAAAATTTTGATGGAACAGTTTGCGCACACCATGAATCAGCATTGGCTGTCTGTGGTCGAATACTTTGCATTCGATCTACAGATGCTTACGCAACCGGACATGATCGTCCGGCTGGTGGTGCAGCTGTGCCTGCTGGTTTGTTCGGCGTTTTTCTCCAGCTCTGAAATCGCGTTATTTTCTCTTTCCCGGCTTGATCTGCAGCAGCTACGTCGCGAACAGAACCCTCAATCAAAAACCATCCATGAATTGCTGGATCAGCCGCGGCGGCTGATTATCTCCATCTTGAGCGGTAACGAGCTCGTCAATATTGCCGCTATCGCCAACATGGCATTCATACTGACCACGCTGTATCCGGTGGAGCAGGTCGTAGTGATCAATCTGCTGGTCATGGCGCCATTGATGCTGTTGCTCGGTGAAGTGACGCCGAAAACCATTGCGGTTGGCAATCCGGTTCGTTACAGCACTCGAATTGTGGCTCAACCGCTGGCCTTGTGGATCCAGGTTATTGCGCCGGTTCGTTGGGCCATTCGGGGCATCGCAGATCGAATCACGACTCTTTTAGTCGGTGAAATCAAGACAGCCGACAACATTTTGCATGTAGATGAATTCCTGACCCTGGTTGAGCAGGTTTGTGAAGAAGGTACGCTGGACGACACCGAACGCGCCCTGATCTACAATTTGCTGGAGGCCAATGAAACCGAGATTGTTGAGGTCATGACACCGCGGACGCGGATGTCGTTCCTGAATGTCGCGATGAGCGTTCCGGAAATGGTGGAGAAATTCATTTCCTGCCGCCATCCCAGAGTGCCGGTGTTCAAGACCCATCGGGATAACCTGGTCGGTTTCGTCCATGCCGAAGACATCCTGCGTCTGGTACTGGACGGCGAAGATCTGGAAGCGCTCCAGCCGGAGGACATCATGCACCCCCCGGTAGTCGTGCCGTTGACAAAAAAAGTCGATGAAATGTTTGACTTCTTTCAGTCGAATCGAGTGCGGGCGGCGGCCTGCCTGAACGAGTTTGGCGGGGTTGAGGGCTTCATTACCATGCGCGGCGTATTGAACTTCATTTTTGGTGATGTCAGTGGCGGCTCGAAAGCGACCGCGGAGTTTTATGCGGAAAAAGATTATAATATCTACGAAGTCCCCGGAGATATGAAGCTCAATGATTTCAATAATCTGACGAATTTCGGTATTGAAGATCCCCGAATGACCACGGTCGGAGGGTACGCTTTCCGTCTGCTGGACCGGCTACCGCGGGAAGGAGACCGTGTCGAGAGTGAAGATATTCTGATACGGATTATTGAAATGGATGATCACCGTATTGCCAGGGTGCGCGTCGCCAGGGGCATGGATGAAGATGAATTTGACGATTTGACGGAGAAAGCGCCATGACCGCGATTGTATTGATACTCGCCATCCTTGTTCTGTTGTTATTGAAGGGGTTTTTCTCCGGCTCTGAAATTGCCCTGGTCAATTCGGACAAGGTGAAACTGACGGCAAAAGCCAATCAGGGTCACCGCGGCGCGATTGAGGCGCTGAAACTGTTCAAAACCCCTGATGTGATGCTGGGTACGACCCTGGTCGGCACCAATGTGGCGACTGTGGCCCTGACCACATTAGGAACCCTGTTGTTTATCAGCGAGTTTGGCGATCAGGGGGATCTTTACGCCTTCCTGGTTCTGACTCCGGTTCTTTTGATTCTGGGTGAGATTGTCCCGAAAAGCATCTTCCAGCAGAAGTCGGACGAGATCGTTCCGGTCGCGATCTGGCCGATCAGGATATTTTCCCTGATCTTTTATCCGGTGATATTCATTTTTTCGCGTGTTGCCCGATTGATCGCCAGGCTGGTGGGTGGCGGCAAGGTTGAGCAGAATCTGTTCATGACTCGTGAACAGATTCGGTTGGTGGTTGATATGACCGAAAGAACCTCGTCCATCGACGCGTTTGACCGCGGTCGGATTCGACGGGTGATCCGGTTCGGGGAAACCACCGTGGGGGAGGCGATGATTCCGATTGCCGAAGTCACGGCGATCAGTGATACGCGCAATATCCTGCGCGCGATAGCTACCGTCCGGCGCATGGGATATAACCGGCTGCCCGTCTATCAGGGCAATACCAGCAATATCATCGGTATCGCAACCCTGACCACCTGGGATTTGATGGATTCAACCATTTCCGCAAAGCCGCTGGATGATTTCATCAAACCGGCGCAATATGTCCTGCAATTTCAGACGATTGATCAATTACTGCCCATCCTGCGGCAACGGCACGACCACATGGCCGTGGTTGTAGATGAATTCGGCTCCGCAATCGGCATCATTACCATGGAAGATATTGTCGAAGAGGTGGTCGGAGATATTGATGTCGGCTATGATTTTGAGGAATATCTGCCGCGGCGAAAACGCTTTTTCCAGAAATTACAGGGAAATCAGTATCTGGTTGACTCCAGACAATCGGTGTCCGAGGTCAATGAAATCCTGGAAATCAACCTGAATACCAAAGTAGCGCACACGATTGGTGGACTGGTCATGTCGCAGTTGGGGCATATCCCGGAACAAGGTGAATATCTGATTGAGCAGGGATACCGATTCGCTGTTGAAGAACGCACAGAAAAGGCGATTGTGAGTTTGAAAATAGAGCGGTTATGAGTGACGGTGTATGAGTGACGGTGTATGAGTGACACGATGGGAACAGCATGACTGCCACCGGCCCGCTCCTTTCCTCGTTTGTGCATTGTTCCGATTCAGGATTGGTACAGGATACCTGTTTTATTCCGTCACCCAATTTTGATGAGCGTCCCGACCGATTGGATGTCTGTGCGCTGGTGATTCACGCGATCAGCTTGCCTCCCGGCTGTTATCATAATCAGTATGTCCAGGATCTGTTCACCAACTGTCTGGACCCTGGGGCGCATCCTTATTTTGAACAGATAGCGGAGCTTGCCGTTTCCGCTCATTTTTATATTGAGCGGGAGGGGCGGTTGATTCAGTTTGTGGCAACCCATCATCGCGCGTGGCATGCCGGGGCATCGGTGTTGCGGGGACGCCCGCGGGTGAATGATTTTTCGATAGGGATTGAGCTTGCGGGCAGCGATCATGATGAGTTTGAATCCGCTCAATACCTCACTCTTGCGCGGCTGACTCGTTGTCTGTTATCAGCGTATCCGAAAATCACCCCCGGCGATATTACCGGGCACAGCGATATAGCCCCTGGCCGCAAGACAGACCCCGGCCCGCGCTTCGACTGGAAGCGATACCGGGAGTTGCTGGACACGCCCACCACATCCGTCATTCCCGCCCTTCCGTCATTCCCGTAAAGCTTGTCCCCGGCTCCGAACGGGGAACGGCAATCCACGACCTCATGGAATCTGTAATTACCGATACGTAGAGCCTGCCCCCGGCTTGATCGGAGGGGCGCCCCTTGTGGGTGCCCGCTATCGTTTGAACCCTGTTCCGGCGGTTGCGGGAGGGTACAAGACCCTCCCCTACGATAACGGCAGGCGCAATCACTCCCCCCTTGAGGGGGAGCAATTCAATCACTCCCCCTCCCCGATCAGGTTGAGGACAGGCTTTGAGGGGGAGTCCAATCCGCAAAGCGGATTGGGTGGGGGGTATTTTACGGATTCGGTGGGGTATTCCCGCTTCGCGGGAATCCTGTCACCCCCTTACCACCGCACCCCCGCTTCCACCTTCATGCGATGTTCGGATTGGTTGTCATTGTCATGACGGGTGAGTTTCAACCCCAATGTCCGCTCACTTCTGCCGATAGTGGATTGCAGCCGCCAGCCGAGTGTGGTTTCACGCTCTTTGGCGTACAGACCCACCCCCAGATATGGACGGGCGATATAGCGACCATCGCCGATGGTAAAACCATACCCCGCTTCTGCGGACAACCGTTGCGCGGTGGCGGTATCCGATTCCGCCGGTTCCAGGGATTCCGCGGTCAGTAATCGCTCCCTGCCCGAAGACACCGTACCCCAATCCTGTTTCAGCGTAAAGGTAAATCCTTGCTCAGCCGGAGACGGATTAAATCCCATGGACAGGGAAAGTCCCCGATCCTTTATATCCGAATCATGATGGGTAATCAGACTTCGGCCATTGATTTGAAGGTTCAGTCCCTGTCGCGGATGGCTCCATTGAATACCGCCACCGACTTCCACACCGAATCCACTTTCAGCGTCTCCGCCATCATGACGCAAGGCGCTCTGAGCCTGCAACTCCAGGTGGTGTCCCCTGAAACGGGCAAAGCGCGCCAGTGTCGGGCGCCACCGTCCTTCCATGCCAGCGCGCATCGTCGACACATGCGCCGAAGTGACTCCGAGGTCCAGGCCTTGTGCGACTTCATCCGAACGGGTTCTCAACCACAGGGCATCGGTAACGATCGATAAGGTACGATCCGTTTCTTCCTGGAGTACCGAGTCACTGCCGATGGCCACGAACGCCGTATGGGTATCCGTAGTGAGGTCTTGCCTTTCGCTTCTTTGGAGGGTCAGGTCTCCCGTACCATAACCCAACGCCGCCCACAGCGTCATGCGGTCATTCACTTGCCGGGACATCCACGGCGTCAACAGGGTCTGTTCGGATTCAATTCGTCCGTTATCCCGGGATTGATATTGTCCTTCTGCCTGACTATACGACAGAACCAGACCGCGTTGTCCGTGAGTGTGGGTTTGATCCATTCCAATCAAGGTGGTGAGGACTTCTCCATTGAGGGTGGTTTCTCCACTCTTTGCGTCAAACTCCGACAAGGCGCCCTGTGCCCAAAGGGAAGCGATGGAACCATCGGTTGCGGTAGTCCACGACATCGACGAATCAGACAGCAGTTCAGACAGGGTGACGGCGCGGCTCGCTTTGGCGACGGAGTGGGGGTTCTGCATCCAGCGGGATTGCATTTCTTTCGGGGTGGTATCCATGCGGTAGCCAGCCAGTTGACCCTGCAAGCCGGTCGCAGGCGTGGCTTGCATCCGCTGTGTGATACTCTCAACAACGTGTCCGGCTGAGGTACGCAGAAAGCGAGACTGCCAGGAGGCGGTGATGGCGGTCAGGTCTTCACCGACCACAACCCGCAACGGCGCCTGCCGGGAGGGGAGGGTTGCATAGTTCGGGTCTTGTGAGGTAATGACATGAACCAGGGTAACGGCTCCTTCTTGCTGTGCGGTCAGGGTGAAGGTTTGCGCAAGATTCCAGTTATCCCTTGTAAAGGTCACACGGGTGGGGGATGGCGTGACCGTCCCGGTGTCGGGCCGGGTGATGGGGGTGATGGTGACCGCGGCCGCCGGTTGACTGGTCAGTTGAATGGTATATTGCGTGCCTTGTCCAATCTCGGCAATGCGGATTCCCGGTGCAGAGAGTTGAATGCCGGCGGTATCGTCATCGTGAATCTCTACCGTCGCCGCAGGGTTCGGGGACCGGGTATAGCCGTCCGCCGGTTGCAGGGTCAGGGTGATACTGCCGTCTGCTTCGTCGATGAAGTCAGAAACCGTTGGAATCTGGATGGAGGTGGTTTCCCGGTCAATGATCCGGGTTTTTGTTCCGGTGGATTGAGCAGCGGTGAAGTCGCCTTGCCCGGCAATGGTGAGGGATACGGAGATGGGTTCAACCGGCGCCGGGTCGGCGGTGACGGTAAAGGTTGCCGGAGCGCCTTCGGTCACGGCATCGGCTTGCGCCGCGATGGAAAGGACGGGAATCACGGGTTCGGGTTCCGGTTGTGGTTCCGGTTCCGGTTGTTGCGGGTCTGTGGGGGTTTCTCCCGGTGTAGTCGGGGAAGGGTCCGGCTGTGTGGGTGTCGGATTGGTCGGTGTCGGATTGGTCGGTGGTGGATTGACTGTGCCCGGATTCTGCGGAGCCGCATCATCATCATTGACAGTGACGGAAGCGGAACCCGAACTGCCGATGGTATAGCCGGAACCACTGGCAATCGTCACCATGACCGGGCCATTCGGTTCATCGGTGGTGTCCGTTTCGGTCGGCACCGAATAGGTTACAGAACTGAAAGTCGTACTGGCTGGCTGGATAGTGACAGTTTTTGTGCCCTGCTGGTTGGATGCAGAGACAAAGTCCGAGTTCGGAGCGTCGGTTATGGTGAGATTGACGGTCAGGGCGGATTGTGGAGGCGGCATCGCGGTGACGGTAAAGGTCGCCGCAGTGCCTTCGATGACCGGAGAAGTTCCAGCGGCAATGGTGATCTCCGGCAGGGTCTGGGTTCCCGCATCGGTCAGGGTAATCTGTCCGTTGCCAGTGCGAGAGCCGTTCGCTCCGCCATTGAGTCCGGTTGGAGTCAGGGCGCCGAGACTCACAGTGACCGTCTCGTTGTCCGTATCGGCATCAGCCAGGGCGGTCAGAATCAGGGTGGCGGAGGTCGCTGAATCGGTATTGCCGTGGGCGAAGGTGACGGTACTACCGGACAGGGAAACGCCAGTCGGAGTTCCCGATAACGCCAGCGAGAAGTCAGTGTTCAGTATCCCGCCAGTGAAGGTTAATGGAATCGCCAGACTTTCAGTGGCCAGGTCCACGCTCATAGCCCGTCCCAGCGTCAGGGTGATGCGGGCGGTGGCGGTACTGTCGCCTTCGGTCGCGGTGTCACCCGGCACCGACAGGGTCACGGCAGTCGGGTCATTGTCGATCAGGGTCAGTCTGTAAGTACGGGCAGAACCAACGGTATAGCCGGAACCGTTATTGAGGGTCAGGATGACGTTCTCGATGAATTCATCGGTCGTATCATCGGTGACGATGATCGGGATATTGACCTGATTGGCGCCGGCAGAAACAGCGATTGTGCCGGACAGGGCGGTATAATCTGTATTGGATGTCGCATTACCGGATACGGCGTAGTTCAGGGTAATGTTCGCGGGCAGAGCCGGGCTGAAATTAACGCGCGCATTGTGGGTGCGGGCGCTGGTTGTACCGCCTTTTTCGGTGTAATTCTGTAAGGCGGTATGGAAGGTGACTTCCGGCAATACCGCCGTGTCATTATCAGACAGGGTGAACGTACCACTGCCGGCGCCGGTGGCTTTACAGTTGGTGGTGCGACAGCGAAAGCCGGTGGTGCGCAGGCGTATGTCGTTGGGGTTTGTGCCGGCCTTTGCGGGAATCGAGACGGTGACCGTTTCATCTTCGGTATCGGTATCCTGGGCGGCGGTGACAATCAGGGTGGCTGACATTGCGGTAGCGCCGGTAGAGGGGCCGGTGAAGGTGACGGTAGAACCACTCACGGTCACTCCGGCTGGATTTGGATTGTCCATCTTCAGGGTGAAATCATCGCCCAAGGCGCCACCACTGAATTGTAACGGAATGTCTAATCTTTCCCCTGAAACCAGTCCACGGCTCAGGAGCAGGTTGATCTTTGCGGTATCGGCGGCGTTGTCTTCATCGGCGGTGGAGTCTGTCACAGACAGGGTGACCATCGTGGGGTCGTTGTCGACGATTGTATAGGAGATGGTAGAAGGACTGCCGAGGGTGTAGCCACTGCCGGCCATCACCGTTGCGGTAATCTCTCCGTCTATGCGGTCAATGATGTCGCTGCGGACGGTGGTGGAGATGGTCCTGGATGTCTCTGTGGTATCAAACTCGACGTTGCGGACGGTGGCATGTTCGGTCGGGGTGTACGGGTCTCCGCCAATGCGAACCTGGACGGTCGTCGCTGCGGCAAAGGTCTTGCTCGCGGTGACCGTGAATTTGGCAGAGGCGTCGTCGCCTTCTCCCAGTACATGAGTCTGACCGGCAATGAGACTACCACTCTGTGCACGGGTAATGGAGACAGAAGGAACGTCCACCGGCGCGGTATCATCGTTCTGGATGGTGAACGTGACGGGTGAGCCGAGAGTGACATCCGTTGGCGCGGTTCCGATAAAAGATAATGTGGCAGTCACCGTTTCATCGGGTTCCACTGCGGTGTCACCCCTGACCCGAATGCCGATGACCGAGCCCATAGTATTTCCCATTGTAATACCCAGGTTGGTGGTGCAGCCGTCTGCAGCCAACCATATATTCCCATCCTGCAGAATGTCATAGTCGGCGCCAGAAGCGCCTCCAGTAATCTCAAAGGTCGCCGATCCGGTAAAGCAGACTTTATAAAAGACCGCGCTTGACCGGGTGCTGGATAATGCGATCGGGAAGGTATAGTCTGTAGCGCTGGAATTGCCCTCGTTCGCGCTCGCGGGGCTGGGCGCCGAGATCGACAGGGTCAGCTGTGCGATGGCTTCGGCGGTGAAGCCGGTGAGGAGGGGTAGCAGGAGCAGGGCGGTGAGGAAGTAGTGGATTCCCACTTTGCGGGAATATCCCCCCACCCAATCCGCTTTGCGGATTGGACTCCCCCTCAAGGGGGGAGTGAGGCCGGTAGTGGTGGTCTTACAATGGCTGATATTATGGTTATAATGCGGAATGCCACTCAGTCACCTGAATTTCTGGATCTTCGACATGGATGGAACCCTGACCCTGCCGGTTCATGATTTTGAAGAGATTCGGGACCAGCTCGGTATTGGGTCCACGTCGCCGATTCTGGAATCAATCGAAAAAATGCCGCTTGCCCGCGCCGCCGAGGTTACCCGGCAACTGCACTTGCTGGAAATGCGGCTGGCTCGTGAGGCGAGACCGCAGCCGGGAGTGAAGGGTGTTCTGACTCGCTTGAGACATGCCGGGAAAAAACTCGGAATACTGACCAGAAACGGTCGGGAAATTGCCCATGCCACTCTGGCCGAAGCCGGATTGTCGTCTTTCTTTGAAAAAGACAGCGTAATCAGCCGCGATGACTGTGCGCCAAAGCCCAGTCCCGACGGGGTGTATTTACTGCTCAATCACTGGAACGCTCGCAGAGCGGAAACGGTCATAGTCGGGGATTTCCTGTATGACATCCAGGCCGGATTCGACGCCGGTATCCAGACGATTCATTTCGATTCGTCCGGCCAATTCGAGTGGCCGCAATTCACCCATCACAAAATCACCGCAATCAGCGCGTTACGTTCCATGATCTGATTTTGGTTATTCGCCGATAACGGTTAGCGGGAAGGGTTCAACAGGCATTCATCAGTCTATGACGGACAAAAGGGCGTGGAGACTCATGGCTTCTGTATCATCAGCGAGCGGGAACCGTTCTTGTCCAGAGTAGATGACCATCTTTTTTGTTGCCTGAATATCCTCGCAAGCCAGATGGAACCCCCGGCTGACTCTGGGCGCGGAAGAACGTTTGATTTCGATAGCGAGCATTTCCTGTTTCGGTCCTTCCAGAACCAGATCAATCTCGGTCTGGCTGGATGTCCGGTAATAACTGTACCGCCATTTACCTGACAGGTTTGAAACAATACTTTCCAGCACAAAGCCTTCCCAACTGGCGCCTAATACTGGATGCCCCAATAATGTTTCATGGTCCGGGATGTTGAGCAGACGATGGAGCATCCCGCTGTCCCGAATGTACACTTTCGGTGATTTAACCAGCCGCTTTTTAGTGTTCCCCGACCAGGGTGGGAATTGCCTGACCATGTAAAAATCCGTGAGTATGTCCAGATACGAGCGAATGGTCTTGTGATCCACTTCCATGCTTTTAGCCAGAGAAGACAGATTGGTTTGCTGTCCGTGCCAATGAGCCAGCATATTCCAGAACCGCTTCATCCGTTCAGCGGGTACTCTTGGCCCCATCAGGGGAATATCGCGCTCAATGTATGAAGCAATGAAATCTGATCGCCAATCCCAGCTTTCGTCCTCATCGTCCGCCAGATAACTATCCGGGAAACCACCCCTGAGCCAAAGTTTATCGACATTGAAACCCTGTGGGTCGTAACGGGAGATTTCAGGAATGGAAAAAGGAGTTAATTCCAGATAACGGATGCGCCCCGCCAATGTTTCGGTCGAATGCTGGATCAGGTCGCGGGACGCTGAACCCAGTAACAGGAAGTGCCCGGCTTTTTCTCCAGAACGTTTTCTGGCGTCAACCAGGCTGCGTAGCGCCCTGAACAGATCCGGTTTTCTTTGCACTTCATCAATGATCAACGTCTTGTTATCAAAGCGCTTGAGGTAATCTTCCGGTTCGGCGAGCTTGGCAAGGTCGGAATCGCGCTCCAGATCCAGCCAGACCACGTCTTTATCCAATTTGTTATTGGCAATCTCCAGCGCCAGCGTTGTCTTGCCTGCCTGGCGTGGTCCCAATATGGCTACCACTGGCATGGCTTTTAATGCCCGGATAATCCTGCTTTCCAGTGAGCGAGGTATCATTGCTGCATTTTGGGACTTGAACTCCCAAAATGCAACAATTATTTCCGTTTTAAGGGTTCGGCTCCTGTCGGTTGCGGTCTGGCGCGGTGACTGGCTCCTGCGATGACCGATGAGTCAGGAAGGAGAGGGTCTGATTCTTGCTCGTCCGGCTCCCTGGCCAGGAAGCCGCCGGATTGTCTGGCCCACAGCTCGGAATACAACCCCTGGTTCGCCAGCAGTTGATCGTGGGTGCCTTGCTCCGTTATTTTGCCGGCATCCATGATGATCAGCCGGTCCATTTGCGCGATGGTCGATAGTCGGTGGGCAATCGCGATCACGGTTTTACCTTCCATCAGTTGATACAGGCTTTCCTGAATCGCTGCTTCGACCTCAGAATCAAGGGCGCTGGTCGCTTCATCCAGAATCAGTATGGGCGCGTTTTTCAGAATCACGCGAGCAATGGATATTCTTTGCCTTTGTCCGCCGGAGAGTTTTACGCCGCGCTCGCCAACATGCGCCTGATAGCCGCGGCGGCCCTGCTGATCTTCCAGGTCTGGAATGAATTCATGGGCTTTGGCCTGTTTGGCCGCGGCAATCACGCGGTCCATGGTCGCATATCCGTTACCATAGCGGATGTTTTCGTATACTGAGCGATGCAGCAGGGAAGTATCCTGGGTGACCATTCCGATATTGGCCCGCAGGCTATCCTGTGTCATATAGTGGATGTCCTGCCCGTCAATCAGAATCTGGCCGTCCTGCAGATCGTAGAAGCGCAGCAATATACTGACCAGGGTCGATTTGCCAGCGCCGGAACGTCCGACTACGCCAATCTTTTCTCCACCTCGAATATCCAGACACAGATTTTCGATCACTCCTCTTTCACCGTCACTTTTGCCGTAATTGAATGTAATGTTGCGGTACTTGATGTTGCCTTTGGACACCCGCAGTTCCTTCGCTCCGGTGTTATCGATAATGTCAATGTCGTTGGCAATGGTTTCAATTCCATCCTGTACTACGCCGATATTCTCGAACAGGCTCCAGATTTCCCAGAGGATCCATTGCGACATACCCTGCAATCGAAGTACCAGCCCGATGGCGAAGGCGATTGCTCCCGGAGAGACCGCGTTTTCATACCACAACCAGACCGAATTGGCGCCGACACTGAATAATAAAAGGGAATTTAACACCGTCAGGTATACGGAAAGACGGGCGGAAAGACGCATCATGTCATACACCGGAGTCAGAAATTTCTGCATTCCTTCTCTGGCGTATTCGTCCTCATGGTTGGCGTGGGCGAACATTTTGACGGTCGTGATGTTGGTATAGCTGTCAACCACCCGCCCGGTTACCATCGAACGCGCTTCAGCCTGGTTCATTGAAGACTGGCGCAGCCGCGGTATGAAGTACCACAATACGATGACATATCCGGCCAGCCAGCCAATCATCGGCAAGGTCAGTCGGATATCGCTGGCCGCAAACAGAATCAGGGCGCCGGCAAAATAGACGCAAACATAAACCAGTACCTCGGTAATCTTGATGATCACATCGCGAACTCCAAGAGAGGTCTGCATCATCTTCGTAGCCACTCTTCCGGCAAAATCATCCTGAAAAAATCTGACACTCTGCCTGAGCAGGTAGCGATGACTCTGCCAGCGGGTTCGCATCGCGAAATTCCCCAGCAGGCCCTGGTGGATAATGACTTCGTAAAACAGTTTTAGCGCCGGCATGACGACGAGGATCAGCGCGCTGATGGCAATAATCTCGACTTGATGAGACTCCCGGAAAGTCTCCCGATCGGCCACGACCAGCCAGTCCACCAGATTGCCGACGAACGAGAATAACCAGACCTCGATCAGGGCTAACAGGGCCGACAGTAATGAACCGACTGCAATGAGTTTCCAGAACGGCCTGGCGTAGTGACCGAGGAATCCGAACAAGGTGTCCGGAGGTTTGGTGGGAGTGTGTTCGGGAAAGGGTGTCCGGTATTTCTCGAACCACGTAAATAATGTATCAATCAAAATCCTGAGTTTTCAAGGCATGCAATCCAGATGGCGTTTTATCACAAGAGCGCGTGTTTCGCACGTAATCGCACGTAATCGTTGCACGTAATCGTTGCACGTAATCGTCTTTGCATCCGGTGGATTACGATATAATCGGGAGCCGTTGCAATCACCCCGAAAAAAAGGGCGCTTCCAGCGCCCTGGGAACTTCAGAAAACGAATACACGGTTTCAATAAATGCCATCCTTGAATGATCGAAAACGTGAGGGCATCGGGATGACCTCGATGCGTACCAGAAAACGGTTGATTGACCGTATTCGCGCTCGCGGGGTTAAAAATGAGCAGGTGCTTGAGGCTATGATGAATACGCCTCGCCATCTGTTTATTGACGAGGCGCTGTCTCACCGGGCTTATGAAGATACTGCGTTGCCAATCGGGGAAAAACAGACGATCTCACAACCTTATATTGTGGCGTTGATGACGGAGCTTCTCATGGAAGACCCGCAGCCAGTCAAAAAAGCGCTGGAGATTGGCACCGGATGCGGTTACCAGACTGCGATCCTGTCGCAGTTGGTGAAGTGGGTGTTCACGATTGAGCGGATCGCGTCTCTGCAAACCGGAACCCGGCGGCGGTTGATGGAGCTCGGTTATCACAATATCAGTTATCTGAACGGCGATGGTTATCTGGGTTGGGAAAGCAATCAGCCATTTGACCGTATTGTAGTCACTGCCGCGCCACGAACGGTTCCCCAAACATTGCTTGATCAGCTCGCGCCCGCCGGCAGGCTGGTGATTCCGGTGGGCGGTGAACAAAGCCAGAGTCTCAAAATCGTTACCCGCGCGCCATCGGGTTTTGATGAACAACAGCGTGAGCCGGTGCGTTTTGTGCCGATGTTAAAGGGGCGGAAATAAGCCGATGAAAATCTTCACCCCGTTGTACAGCAGGGTCATGGAGTGGTCGAGCTCCCGTCATGCGGAAAAATACCTGTGCGGGGTGAGTTTTGTGGAATCCTCATTCTTTCCGGCGCCGACTGCGTTGATGCTGGCGCCGATGGTTCTGGCCCGACCGGAGCGGGGATGGTGGTTGGCGTTGATGGCCACCGTTGCCTCGGTGGCGGGTGGCGTGGCCGGCTATCTGGTCGGTTATTTCCTGTTTGAGCAGGTCGGTAATCCGATTCTGGAGTTTTACCATCTGGGTGGGGAGTTCATAAGAATAAAGGACTGGTTTGATCAGTACGGCGTCTGGCTGGTGCTGGTTTCCGGAGTCACCCCGATTCCGTACAAGTTATTCACCATTACGGCAGGGGTGTTAAGTCTCGCGTTGTTGCCGTTTATACTCGCTTCCCTGGTCGGGAGGGCATGCCAGTTCTTCCTGATCAGCGCCCTGATCCGCTGGGGTGGAGTGAGGGTAAGCTCCGTAATTGACCAATGGATTGAGTGGATCGGTTGGGGGCTGATGGTACTGGTTGTGGTTGTTTTTATGGTTACAAAATTATTATGAGAAAATATCTTGTCTGTGGTCTTGCGGTTTTTTTGCTTGCGGGATGCGTGTCAAAGCCTGAGCCGATTCCGGTGATCAATAAATCCCCGTCACGAGTCATTCCGAACGCATATCAAGTCAAGCAGGGTGATTCGATTTACAAAATTGCCTGGGCATTCGGAGTTGATTTTCAGGATGTCGCCGAATACAGCAACCTGAAAGAACCCTACGCGCTGGAACCCGGCCAGGTGGTTTATTTAAAAAAACCTGAAGCTCGGGTGACCGCGCTGGAAGATGAAGAGCCGCCCGGCCCTGTCGTCGCGAAGAAGCTGCCTGAGAAAGAACCAGCGCCCCAGCCAGCCGCCGCGCCCGAATCGTTGCCATCCGTTTCCTTCGCCGCTTCTCCGACTGAATGGAACTGGCCGGCAGAGGGACGGCTGGTCGGGAAATACTCGGTCGCCAAGGGCAACAAAGGCATCCAGATCGCAGGAGCCGAAGGCAGTCCGATCAAGGCTACCGCCGCCGGTGAGGTCGTCTACTCGGGTCAGGGTTTAAGAGGGTACGGCAATCTGGTCATCCTGAAACACTCGCCTGAATTTCTGAGCGCCTACGCGCACAACCAGGAAATTCTGGTGAGCGAGGGGCAGGCTGTTCAGACCAATCAGCAAATTGCCACGATGGGCAGTAGCGGGGTACAGACAACCATGCTACATTTCGAACTGCGTAAGAACGGGCAGCCAGTCAATCCAATGAATTATCTCAAATAACCTGAACAGAAATTCCACTATCTATGGACTTGCCATCGGCAAATCGCAAACTGGTCGCCGGACAAGACCTGGGCTATGATGAAATGCGCGCAGTCATGACGCAGCTCATGTCGGGGCAGGCCACCGACGCGCAAATCGCCTGTTTTCTGACCGCCTTGATGATCAAGGGTGAAACCGTTGATGAGATTACCGGAGCCGCGACCACCATGCGCTCTCTGTCCGCCACGGTATCGAGCCGGGCAGACAAGATAGTCGATAGCGTTGGCACAGGGGGCGACGGCGCCCGCTTGTTCAATGTCTCCACCGCCAGCGCTCTGGTAGCCTGCGCGGCGGGAGCAACGGTTGCGAAACATGGAAACCGGGCAGCCACCGGCAATTCCGGTAGCGCCGATGTACTGGAGGCGGCCGGTGTCAATATCACCATTTCCCCCGAACAGGTCGGCCAGTGCATGGATCAATGCGGCATTGGTTTTCTGTTCGCGCCATCGCATCATGCGGCCATGCGTTTCGCGATTCGTCCGCGCAAGGAGATCGGGGTTCGAACTATTTTCAACCTGCTCGGACCGCTGACCAATCCAGCCAATGCCCGCTATCAGCTCGCGGGGGTATTCAGCCAGGACTGGGTCCGACCGATTGCGGAAGTTTACGCAAAATTGGGCAGCGCTCACACTCTGGTGGTCAGCTCGGATGACGGGCTGGATGAGATTTCGATCGCCGCCAATACCCGGGTCGTCGAATGGAAGGAGCAGGACGATTCTTTTGTCGAATACGAGTTAAGCCCTGAGCAGTTTGGCATCCGCAGAGTCAGCCTGGACGCGATTACCGTTGCTGATTCCGGACAAAGCCTGGAGCTGATTCGACAAGCGCTGGGCGGACGGAAAGGCCCGGCTTTTGATATGGTGGCGCTGAACTCCGGGGCCACGATTTACGCTGCGGAGCTGGCAGATTCCATACTCGACGGGGTGGAGCGGGCGCGCGCGATTTTATCAAACGGGACCGGGCTGGACAAACTTGCCCGGCTGATTCGGGTCTCAAATTCTTTTTGATGATCGGCGTTTGCTCTGAATCAGATAAATTCCGCATAAAACCAGAGCCAAGGATAACAACATCTCCCGACCCAGGGATTCCGAAAGTAGCAGCGCTCCCCACAGGCTTCCCAGTATCGGTATCAGATAGTTGATTTGTGAGAACACGGTTGCGCCCAATACCCGAATAATCCGGAAATACAGAATAGCCGCAATGGCCGTAGGAAATACGGCGAGTGTCAACACGGCGACAAAGCTGGATGCTGAAGGCCGAACCAGCAGTGGGTCTTCGATCAGAAAAGCCAGTGGGATACTGAACAGAGCGGCGCACAAGGTGGTTCCGGTCGCCATCTTGTGAGGCGAGAAGGAGGGTTGTAAACGCACAAAAACAGTGACAAGGGAATAGCATAACGCCCCCGCTGATACAGACAGCGTACCGAGCAGATGTTCACCGATTCCAGAAAGCGCGGATACCCCGACTAACATCATCAGGCCTGAAAACCCCAAGCCCAATCCCAGTGACTTGCGTTTCGTCATCGGTTCTGTCGCAATGAAAAGATGCGCCAGGACAAAGGTACTGAGCGGCATGATGCCCATGCAGATGGCGGTGAGCGAGCTGCTTATATGGATTTCCCCCCAACTGATGAGTACAAACGGCAGGCTGTTGCCGAGCAGTCCGGTTACCGCATAGAGCAGGAGCGCCTGGGGATGCAGTGGGATACCTTCTCCCCTGAGCGCCAGATACAGGCAAAAAATGAGCGCCGCCACACCCAGCCGGCAGGCCGTCAGGGTGAATGGCGGGATCGTTTCAACGCCGATTTTGATCAGTAGAAATGAGGCGCTCCAGATGATTGCCAGCAATAGCAAAAAGACGTACTCTGTAATATGATTTCGCATTGCCCTGTAAGCCCCGTTTCCGCTTGCCCGCATTGCCGAAAACTCCGGCATTCGTGAGTACCTGAATCGGTTACAATAGGACTGCTAACTATCTCTTGTCAACATTGAAGTGTCTGGAAACAGCTTCGGAAAATTATTTACCCTGACCACGTTCGGGGAAAGTCATGGCCCCGCGCTCGGCGCTGTCGTTGATGGCTGCCCTCCGGGGCTTGCCTTGTCCACGCAGGATTTACAGAAAGACCTGGAGCGCAGAAAACCGGGGAAATCAAAGTTTACGTCCCAGCGCAAGGAAAGCGACCGGGTCGAGATATTATCCGGGGTGTTTGAAGGAAAAACCACCGGCGCGCCGATTGGCCTTCTGATTCATAATGAAGACCAGCGAACGCGGGACTATGACAGGATCAAGGATCGTTTCCGTCCTGGTCATGCCGATTTCACCTATACCAGAAAATACGGATTCCGCGATTATCGAGGCGGAGGACGCTCTTCAGCGCGGGAAACCGCGATGCGAGTCGCCGCCGGAGGGATTGCCAGGAAATATCTGTCGCAGACCTGTGGTATTGTGATTCGGGGATGCGTTTATCAGATCGGGGATATCCGGGTTGAGGTCGGGAATTGGGAGGAAGCCGGGAATAATCCATTTTTTGTCGGCGATGTCAGGCGGATTCCCGACCTTGAAAAACTGATCAACCAAACCCGTAAAGCCGGGGACTCGATTGGCGCCGGGGTTTATGTTGAGGCGGTTGGCATGCCGATTGGACTCGGCGAGCCGGTCTTTGACAGACTGGACGCAGACATCGCCAAGGCGATGCTCAGTATCAACGCTGCGAAAGGCGTAGAGATCGGGGCGGGTTTCGAGTCAATCAGTCAGCGCGGGAGCGAACATCGCGACCAGATTACGCCCGCCGGCTTTCAGTCGAATCATTCTGGCGGGACGCTTGGAGGCATCTCCAGTGGACAGGATATCCGCGTCCGGGTTGCGTTCAAGCCGACTTCCAGTATCCGGATTCGCGGACGAACCGTTAATCTGGACAATCAGCCGGTTGATGTCGTTACCACCGGGCGCCATGATCCCTGTGTCGGCATACGCGCGGTTCCGATTGCAGAAGCCATGCTGGCGCTGGTACTGATGGATCATGTATTGCGGCAGCGGGCGCAGAACACTCGATAATTTATAAACAATACGCAGATGGATAATAAAATGACTCCTCGAACTCTATACGACAAACTCTGGCAACAACATGTGGTTCATGTCGAAGACAGTGGCGCGACGCTGATTTATGTGGATCGCCACCTGATCCATGAGGTGACTTCCCCGCAGGCATTCGATGGTCTGCATCTGTCCGGGCGCAAGCCCTGGCGCACCGGTTCCATGCTCGCGGTGCCCGACCATAATGTGCCGACAACCACCGACAGTCAGGAGGCGGATGATCCGGTTTCCCGGCTCCAGATTGCCACCCTGGACCAGAATTGCAATCATTTCGGCATTACTGAATTTGGCATGTCCGACCCGCGTCAGGGGATTGTGCATGTGATCAGTCCGGAACAGGGGGCGACCTTGCCCGGTATGACCATTGTCTGCGGCGATTCCCATACCTCCACGCATGGCGCTTTCGGCGCTCTGGCGTTCGGCATCGGCACATCGGAAGTGGAACACGTAATGGCTACCCAGTGCCTGATCACCCGAAAGTCAAAAAACATGAAAGTGACGCTGGACGGCGAACTGCGAAAAGGGGTGACCGCCAAGGATATGGTACTGGCCGTTATCGGTGAAATCGGAACCGCAGGCGGCACCGGATACGCTATCGAGTTCACCGGAGAGGCCATCACCGGGTTGACTATGGAAGGGCGGATGACGGTATGCAATATGGCGATTGAGGCGGGAGCGCGATCCGGTATGATCGCGGTTGATCAGACAACCATGGATTATCTGAAAGGACGTCCCTACGCGCCGGCCGGGGAACTGTGGGAGCGGGCGGTGGTTGACTGGATGAATCTGCACAGCGATGAGGACGCTGTCTTTGATTCTGAAATTCATATCGACGCCACCGCGATTTCTCCCCAGGTGACCTGGGGCACTTCCCCCGAAATGGTGGTCAGTATTGATGATTCGGTCCCCGACCCACGCAATGAGCCGGACCCGGTAAAGAAGGAAGGAATGGAAAACGCGCTCACCTATATGGGATTGTCCGCTGGCGCCCCGATTGCGGAAATCGCTCTGGACCTGGTGTTTATCGGCTCTTGCACGAACAGCCGCATCGAGGATTTGAGAGAGGCTGCCCGGATTGTCAATGGCCGCAAGGTCGCGAACAATATCAAGCAGGCTCTGGTCGTACCGGGTTCCGGCCTGATCAAATCCCAGGCTGAATCAGAAGGATTGCATCAGGTTTTTATGGATGCCGGGTTTGAGTGGAGAAACCCCGGTTGTTCAATGTGTCTGGCGATGAATGCAGACCGACTGCAACCCGGCGAGCGCTGCGCTTCAACCTCCAACCGGAATTTTGAAGGCCGTCAAGGGCAGGGAGGGCGCACTCATCTTGTTTCTCCGGTGATGGCGGCGGCGGCGGCCATTGCCGGTCACTTCACTGACCCGGAGAGGTTATAACCATGGAAAAATTCACAACCCTGAGCGGAATTGTCATGCCGTTGGATCGCTCCAATGTGGATACGGACGCCATTATTCCGAAGCAATTCCTGAAATCCATTAAAAGGACCGGGTTCGGCCCCAATTTGTTTGACGAATGGCGTTATCTGGATCATGGCGAGCCGGGTATGGATCATAGCCAGCGCCAACCCAATCCCGATTTCATCCTCAATTTCCCGCGCTACGCAAACGCCAGAATCCTGCTCGCCCGGGAGAATTTTGGCTGTGGCTCATCCAGGGAACACGCTCCCTGGGCGCTGCTGGACTACGGTTTCAAATGTATTGTGGCGCCAGGTTTTGCCGACATATTCTTCAATAATTGCTTTAAGAATGGGATATTACCGATTGTTCTTAATGAGAAAATAGTGGGAGAATTGTTTGCTCTGGTGGAGGCCTGGCCAGGGTTTTCAATACGGGTTGATCTGCCGGGTCAAATCATCGAACTGCCGGATGGAACGACACACGGATTCGAGGTGGAGTCTGACCGTAAACATGCTTTACTGAATGGGCTGGATGACATTGCGCTGACACTGGAAAAGGCCGGGCTGATACGCGAATACGAGGAGCGCCGCAAAAACGAAGCGCCCTGGTTGTTTACATCGTAGGCCGGGCCGGGCGGGCACGGAGACCCGTTTTCGGTAAAATTCCCCGGTGTGCATTCGTAGCGGTCCCGGGCTTGGGTGGGCACGGAGACCCGCCCCTACGATCGGCTGGCAACCGTCGCGGATGCCAGCTCCCTGACCAGATGATGAATGTCTGAGACGATACGGTCTTTTGATTGCCCGTTTTCCAGGCCTTTCCTGATGATCTCGACCAACGCCGAACCGACCACTGCGGCATCCGCGACCGCTGCGACTTCACGTATCTGGGCGGACGTTTTCAGTCCGAATCCAACCGCTACTGGCAGAGTGGTTTGCGTCCTGATCCGGCTTAAGGCGGATTCGACATCGGTCAGGGTCGCCGAACGGGCGCCGGTTATTCCGGCGATCGAAACATGATAGACGAACCCGGAACTGTTTTTCAGGATGGTCTTCAGTCGGCTCGTGTCCGAGGTCGGGGTGGTCAGCCTGATCCAGTTCAGTCCGGCGGTCATACAGGGGTGACATAGCTCATCATCTTCTTCAGGCGGCAGGTCAACCACAATCAGGCCATCCACTCCCGCGGCGATGGCGTCATCAAGAAATCGCTGATTGCCGTAGCAATGAATGGGGTTGTAATAACCCATCAGGATGATCGGGGTTTCGTCGTCCCGCTTGCGAAATTCAGCCACCATTGCCAGAGTTTTTGCCAGTGTGACACCGTCCGCCAACGCTCTCAGGTTGGCGAGTTGTATCGCCGCTCCATCCGCCATCGGGTCGGAAAATGGCATTCCCAGCTCAATCAGGTCGGCTCCGGCGCCTGGCATGCCGTTCAGGATTTTCCGGGCTGTCTCCTGATCCGGGTCACCGGCTGTGGTGAACGTCACCAGCCCGGCGCGGCCTTGTGATTTCAATTTGGCGAATCTTTCCCGAATTCGATGCGGTCTGCTCATGTCCATTTCCCTCATGCTTCTGGCGCTGTCATTTATACGATATCGCCGTGTCCCAGGGCCTTGGCTACGGCGAAAACATCCTTGTCGCCGCGACCACAAAGATTCATGATCAAGAGTTCGTCCGTGGCCATGCGCGGCGCGATTTTTGCCACATGAGCCAGTGCATGGGCGGGCTCAAGCGCCGGAATAATTCCCTCGGTTCGACAGCATAACTGGAAAGCGGTCAACGCTTCTTCGTCCGTGACGGATACATATTCAACACGGCCCATCTCATGCAACCAGGAGTGTTCCGGGCCAATACCGGGATAATCCAGCCCCGCGGAAATCGAATGGGCGTCATAAATCTGGCCATCTTCAGTTTGCAGCAGATACGTGCGGTTGCCATGCAGCACACCGGGCTTGCCACCACTTAAAGAAGCGGCATGCTTGCCGGTTGCAATGCCGAGTCCGGCCGCTTCGACACCGATGATCGAAACCGAATCATCGTCCAGGAAGGGATGAAACAATCCAATGGCATTGGAGCCGCCGCCAATACATGCCACTATGGTATCCGGCAGCCGGCCGGCCGCGGCCAGTATCTGCTGACGCGCTTCCCGACCAATGACCGATTGGAAGTCCCGCACCATCTGCGGGTAAGGGTGAGGCCCCGCGGCGGTGCCAATAATATAAAAAGTGTCTTCTACATTGGTGACCCAGTCTCTCAAGGCCTCATTCATGGCATCCTTCAATGT
The DNA here is from genome assembly GCA_965208975.1 of Candidatus Poriferihabitaceae bacterium. Lineage (GTDB taxonomy): Bacteria > Pseudomonadota > Gammaproteobacteria > Arenicellales > Poriferihabitantaceae. Next base: position 389,748 of record CBDBQH010000001.1, read on the forward strand.
GGCCGTGCCGCTGGTTACCGGCACAATCCGGGCTCCCAGCAGCTTCATACGAAAAACATTGGGCGCCTGTCTCTCGATGTCGGTCTCTCCCATATAGACCACACAAGGCAGGTCGAACAACGCGCATACGGTCGCGGTCGCGACACCATGCTGGCCAGCCCCGGTTTCCGCGATGATGCGCCGCTTTCCCATCCGTTTGGCCAGTAGTATCTGCCCCAGCGTATTATTGATTTTGTGGGCGCCGGTATGGTTCAACTCGTCACGTTTGAAGTAAATCTTCGCGCCACCGAGTTCTTTGGTCAGGCGTTCGGCGAAATAAAGCGGGCTGGGTCTGCCCACATAATCGCGCGCGTAGTAATCCAGTTCCGCCATGAAAGCGGGCTCATTTTTATACCGATTGTAGGCGGCCTCAACCTCCAGAATCAGCGGCATCAGTGTTTCCGCCACAAAACGTCCGCCGAAAATTCCGAAGTGTCCGTTGTTATCCGGACCCGAGCGCCAGGACTCTGGCCGGCGGCTGGTAACGGCCGGGTTATCTGTCATCAGGATTTGCCGCTCATTGCTTTTAACATCATGGATTGATTCAATTCTCCGACCAGCTGCCCTTCGTCATTGATCACAGCCAGCGCGGAGCCGGACTCAGATGCGAGATCAATCAACGAATCAAGTTTGGCGCTTGCGTTCACCACCGGACAACTGCCATTCAGAGACACGGTCGAGACTTCGCCCATGATTTTGCCGACGCTGAGTACCTTGTATCTCGGTACGTCCTCGGTAAATTCCCGAACATAATCATCGGCAGGGGCGGCCACCAGTTCTTCCGGAGTGCCGATCTGGGAAGTTTCCCCGTCCTTCATGATCGCGATATGGTCACCCATCTTGATCGCTTCGAGAAAATCATGGGTAATGAAAACCATTGTTTTTTGTACTTTATCCTGAAGGGCCAATAACTCGTCCTGCATCTCCCGGCGGATCAATGGATCCAGGGCGCTGAAGGGTTCATCGAAAATCATGACTTCCGGATCAACCGCCAGGGCGCGCGCCAACCCGACCCGTTGTTGCATACCGCCTGATAACTCCCGTGGATAATGGCTTTCCCAGCCGCCCAGACCCACCATCTCCAGCACCTCCATGGCCTTGTCCGTTCTTTCCCGTACCTGGCACCCCCGGATTTCGAGACCAAACGCGATATTGTCGACAATCCTGCGATGGGGAAACAAACCGAAATGCTGAAACACCATGCTCATTTTATTACGGCGCAGATGGGTCAGCTGACTGGCGTTCATTTTCATCACATCTTCGCCGTCAATCAATACCTCGCCGGCGGTTGGCTCGATCAGTCGGTGCAAACACCTCACCAGCGTCGATTTTCCACTGCCCGACAATCCCATCACGACAAATGTCTCGCCCTGCTCAACCTCGAAGGACATGTCCCGCACACCGATCACATGATTGGTGCGAGCCTGCAACTCGGCGCGTGACAAGGAATGATCCAGATTTTCAAGAATGGTTTTCGGGTTCGGCCCGAATATCTTCCAGATATGATTGCAGACAATTTTCGTGGAGGAATCCATCAACAGAAAGTATCAGAAACAGACGGATAAAAAAAGACCTCGAATCAACGAGGTCTTTATCAACACCCGTTCCGGGAAGAATCAGGGCATCCACTTACGCCAGATGTCTTCGTTATTGGCCACCCATTCCTTGACGACTTCATCAGTATCCCTGCCGTCCACGTCGATAGCCAGGATCATCTTCGCCTGTTCGTTGTTGCTCAGGTTCATGTTCCCGATCAAGGCTGCCGCTTGCGGGTTGGCCGCCATGGAGGCGGGATTGCCATAATTGTAGGTAACGTCTTCGGCCCATCCGGTCGCTGGCCATTCTTCAGCGCTGTGCGGTGGCAATTCAATGGGAACCAGGTCCAGCTTCGCGTGAATCCAGTGCGGGGTCCAGGCGTACAACAGGAACGGTTCCTTGCGTTCATAAGCCGCCTGGGCTTCTGCCCATGCCGCCGTTTCCGTGCCCAGCTCAACCGCGACAAAATCCACTCCAAGCGAATCCAGGCGCTCCTGATCAGAACATTCCCAGGCCGGTGTCGGGCAGGCGATCAGCCGTCCCTTATCGCCGGTCTCAATGGTTGCGAAATGGGACTTGTACTTGTTCAGTTGTTCGTAACTCTTCAAGTCGGGGGCCACTTCCTCGATAAAATATCGTGGAACATAGTAGGTGGAAGTACCAACAATTCCGGTCTCGCCGAGGTAGGAAACCGTTCCATCGCCGCCAAACTCGGTCATGAAGCGGTTTCTGGATGGTGAATAGGACGGCCAGCTTTCACAGCCGAAGTCCAGGTCTCCAACCGCCATGGCCTCATAGACAGGGGCTCCGGACGGCATCATGATACGCTTGACGTCATATCCCATTTCCTGTTCGAGAATAACCTCCAGAACCGAGCAGGTGACAGCCCCGCCGGTCCAGTCAGCGATGGGGGCGGTCAGTTTTTTGTCGGCTGCGCTGGTGACCGCCGAAGTGGTCAGCAGTATTGCGACGGCGCCTGAGGCGATAAAGGTTTCGATTGATTTTGATTTTTTCATGAGCTTGGTCCTGATTGTAGAGGAGTCCATTCTATGGGGCAGGTCAGAATTTTTCAATACAAAATTCAACATACAAAATTCAGCATTTAAACCCCGAGAGCCTTTCTTTGCGCCTGGGTCCAGGCCTGGCTCAGCCGGTCCAGTATGATCGCGAGCAATACGATACCGATTCCGGCCGCGAGTCCCTTGCCGGTATTGGCGATTTGCAGTGCGTGGAATACTTCGCGTCCAAGTCCTCCACCACCGATCAGTGGCGTGACCACCTGCATGGCCAGCGCCATCATGACCGCCTGATTCAGCCCCAGCATGATACTGGGCAGGGCCATCGGAAATTTTATTTTTTTCAGGGTCTGCAATCCGGTGCCGCCGAAAGAGGAAGAAACTTCGGTATAGGTTGCCGGAATACCGGATATCCCCAGACTGGTCAGGCGAATGACCGGCGGCAAGGCGTAAATGACAGTCGCAATCACCGCGGATACGATATTGCCGCCAAAAAACATCAGTACCGGTATCAGGTAGACGAAGCTCGGCAGCGTTTGCATGGTATCCAGTATGGGACGCAGCGCCATATCGAATTTCCGATTGCAGGCCGATGCCACACCGAGGGGCAGGCCGACCACAAAGCAGATAAAAACCGAGACCAGTGTCGAAGACAGTGTGAGCATCGCCTCGGCCCATAAATCACAGGCTCCGATAAAGAACAGCAGCGCCATGACGGCAATGGCGAAGTTACGGCCGGCTGAAACCCAGCTAACCAGACCGATAGCGGTTATTGTGATATACCAGGGCAATCCGGTGAGGTACAGGTCCAGCGGATGCAGCAGATAGAGGTAGACGAAGGCTCTCAGTCCCTTGGTGAAGGCGATAAATCCGGGATGAACCGTCAGCCATCTGATTGCTTCGTCAACCGGTTCCCTGAAAGAAAAATCCCATGACTCCGGGTAGCTTCCAGCCCCGCCCATCCAGCGGTCACAAAGCAGGACGCCAGCCAGAATCAGTATACTGGTGAACAAAAAGACGTGACCTGTGATGAATGTTCTGAGCCGCGCTCCCCGCTCCCGATTCATGCTGATGGCGCCGAAAATGGCTCCCGCCATGATTGCCACCTGATTGATAGTCAGGCAGGCCGCCTGTGAGGTCAGATTCCATGGTATGGCGATGAGTCTTTCAATGGTCATGGCCACGGGATAAATATCCCATCTCTGGGGCAGCAGCCGGAAGGGGATTGTGTCGGCGCCGATCGCTTTGTTGCGCGAGTGACTCAGCGCCAGGCTCATGCGGTCGAGAATGATGGCCATGAAAACAATGCACAGCCCACCCTCCAGGGACCAGCCGACGCGAAGTCTGTAAATCGCTTTCCAGACTTCACTGCCAAGACCCTCGGCGCCGATGAAAGTGGCGAGCACAACCAGAGCGAGAGCCATCATGATGGTCTGGTTGATACCCAGCATAATACTCGGCATAGCCATCGGTATCTGCACCTTGACCAGGGTTTGCAGACGTGTCGAGCCGAACGAATGGGCCGCCTCCAGCGTGGCGGCAGAAATCTGGCGAATGCCGAGATTGGTCAGGCGGATTACCGGCGGCAAGGCATAAATCATGGTCGCCATGATGGCGGGAGGGCCACCGATGCCAAAGAAGAAAACAGCAGGCAATAGATAAACGAAAGCCGGCATGGTTTGCATGGTATCAAGGAGCGGTCGCAAAATGCTCTCGAAGCGGTCGCTTTGCGAACACAGGATGCCCAGCAACGTGCCGACAATCACGGAAAGAATCACCGAAATACCCATCAGGGCCAGGGTTTGCATCGAGGCTTCCCACATGCCGACGCCAGCCCAGAAAACGATCCCGCCGCTGGTCAGTAAGGCCAGTGGCAGTCCACCGAAATATAATGCCGGCAGAGTCAGCAGCAGCAGTATAAACAGCCAGGGGGCGTCAATCAGGAAGTTTTCCACCTGATACAGTGATTCTCCGATTCCGCTTGCGATGGCGCGGGTAAACCAGCGAAAGTGCTGTCTCAGCCAGTCTTCGGCCTGATTGACCCATTCCGCAAATTGAAACGGAGCGGATATGGCGGCCGGCAATGCCGATACTTCTGAAAGACTGCGAACCATCACGACCGAGGCGATAAAGCCGATCAGCGAAGCGGCAATCATCCAGTTGCGGCGTGAGTTTTTATCGGGCATCAAACGGGTCACACTGTATAACAGGCAATAACCGTAGCTTACCGGCAAAAGTATTTTATGCAAACGGTTTTGTGGTAGAATGTGCCCCCTTGAATGGCAGTCAAGTTTGACAACGGCATATTCCAACACAGAGCAGGCATTTTTATGGTAGTAATACGCTTGGCGCGGGGCGGTTCGAAGAAACGTCCCTTTTATTCGATTCTGGTTGCAGATCAGAGGCGCTCCACCCGTGGACGATTTATTGAGAGAATCGGTTTTTTCAATCCGCTTGCGCGAGGGCAGGAAGAGAAACTGAATCTCGACCGGGCAAGACTCGAACACTGGGTCGGGAGCGGAGCCCGGATGAGTGACCGGGTGAAACAACTGTATGTAAAGGCGAAAACAGAGACGAAAGCGGAGGCGGCGGCCTGAATTTTCGTCTGACCGGAGGATTGCCGGATATTTGGGCGGCCATGATCGTATGTCCGGCAGAAAAGCGGATTCGCCATTTGTCGTTCTGGGGACAGTCGGTTCTCATCACGGCATCCGGGGCGGACTGAAGATCCGGTCTCATACCCGGCCAGCGGCGCAGATTTTCGAATATCCGGTCTGGAAGGTCGGCAGGCCGGGAAATCCCGACTGGAAAACGGTGGAGGTCGGCGCTTTCAGGCAATCCGGCAAACATCTGGTTGCGCAACTGTCGGGTTACCCGGATCGGGAAGCTGTGAAGGAACTGGTTGGTTGTCAGATTGCGGTAGACCGATCATGGCTTGAGCCTCTGAAAGACGGTGAGTTTTACTGGCTGGAGCTGATTGGCCTGCGGGTGGTTAACCGGCAGAATGTTGAGCTGGGCGAATTGACGGACATGCTGGAGACCGGCGCCAACGATGTCGCTGTGGTGACTTCTGGCGAGGGCGCAAAGAGACTGCTGCCCTGGGTGACACAGGTGATCGACAAGGTTGATCTTGAAGCCGGGGCGCTCACCGTGGACTGGGATGAGAGTGATTAGAGAAAGTGGTTGGGACACGTTTAAGCGTTGTCAAGAGCCTGAGTGAGTGGGTTGTGGAGATCAATGTAATTACCATATTTCCGGATATGTGCAACTCGATTGCCCGCTACGGGATCATCCGCCAGGCGGTTGTGACGGGTGCATTGAAATTCGCCTCGCTTGATCCGCGCACTTATGCCAGCGGGCCATACCGGGCGGTTGATGATCGTCCTTATGGCGGCGGTCCGGGCATGGTGATGAAGCCGCGGCCACTGGCGGATTGTATCGACGCGGCGCGAGCGTCCGCACCGGGTCCGGTCGTATATCTGACGCCTCAGGGTGAGGCGCTGAATCAGTCCATGGCGCAGGAATTGGCAGCGTTGCCCGGCTTGATTTTGCTGGCCGGACGTTATGAAGGTATTGATGAGAGAATTGTGGAAAGCCGTGTGGAACGCGAGATTTCAATCGGCGATTATGTCCTGGCGGGCGGGGAACTGGCGGCCATGGTTATTGTCGAGGCAATCGCGCGATTGCTGCCGGGGGTATTGGGTAACCGGATGTCTGCGCAACAGGATTCGTTTTGCGGGGGGCTGCTGGATTGTCCGCACTTTACCCGCCCGGAATGTTTCGAAGGCCGCAATGTGCCGCCAGTGCTTTTGAGCGGCGACCATGAAAAAATACGACAATGGCGTCTGACCCAGGCGCTTGTCAGAACGGGTGAACGCCGCCCGGATTTGATCGCGAATCTCACTTCGGATCCATTCCGGGTGGACGATGAGCAGATAGAATTGTTGAATGCTTACCAACTGGAGCAAGAAGATGAGTAATATAATTGATCAACTCGAATCCGGGCAATTAAAGCAGGGGATTCCGCATTTTGGCGCCGGCGACCGGGTGCGGGTCCAGGTGCGTGTCAAGGAGGGTAACCGGGAACGTTTGCAGGCCTACGAGGGCGTGGTGATCGCGAAGAAAAACCGGGGATTGAATTCTTCGTTTACCGTGCGTAAGGTGGCGAACGGAGAAGGCGTGGAGCGAGTCTTTCAAACCCATAGTCCGTTGATTGCGGGTATTGAGGTCGTCCGTCGTGGCGATGTGAGACGCGCCAAACTCTATTATCTTCGCCAGCGTTCGGGAAAATCAGCCCGAATCAAGGAAAAAGTCAGGCGTTGATGCGGGCGAAACCGGGAAGTCGTGATCACAACCGGGCCTTCGTTCATTCGTTTCCCGCGCGCGGGGCTGATTATTGCGTTATGGCTCGGCTGCGCCAGCCTGTTAGCGGTTGAATCGGCCATCGCCCGGCCACCGCATGCGGTGGATGGCCGGAGTGGTCGCGTAGTTGCCGACGGTAGTCTGGAGCGGGTACGCATTCTGATTCAGGCGAATGTGCTGCAACTGGCTCGCACCATACTGGAAACAGAAGGGCCGCCGCTCCGCCCGAGCCGGGACTGGTTCAGCTGGGAGCGTCAGCTGTGGGCCGTCTATCGAAGCGCTGGCCGTTGGCGGCAATTACTGAAAAGAAGCCGGCAGATACCGGCAACGTTTCCAGAGCGCATTCTTTATCAGGCGGACCTGCAGGCGGTGCGCGCGCACATCGAGCTTGGCCAGGGAGCACAGGCGAGGGTTCTGCTGCGTAAACTCCTGTTGTCAGCCGATACCGACCACGAGGATAGTCGGAATCTCCGTGAATTGCTGGTTGAAAGTTATCTGGTCGATGGATATTTGAGCGCCGCGCATACCGCGATGCGTCATTATCAATCTGATTTCCGTTCCCGGCAACAGGACTGGCTTTTATTGAGCGCCGGCATTTACCTGCAACTGAATGAGCCGGACAACGCAGTCAATATTCTGGCTCCTCTCACTCAGCCGGCTGCCCGGTTACTGCGTATCTATGCCCGATTGCAGAATGAGACCATGACTCCTGCCCAGGCAGTCGAAAAACTTGACCGGCTGAGCCAGGACATGGAAGCGGCGGGACACGAGCCATTACCACTCTGGCAGACTCTGGCGATACGGGCTTATGCCGGACTGCTCAGTGATACTCCGCAATCCGCCCTGATTGATCTTGAGCAATATCTCGTGGAGGCCGGACAGTCACTGACCCGGATTGACCGCTCTTATCCCGCTTTCGGGGTAGTGGACCTGTTGAACGCCTATCGCCGGGTCGCTCTGAACGAAACCAATCGCTCCGGCTTGCTGTTGGGCGAACCAACCGACCTGATGATCCACTCCCTGCAACTGCCGCAAGAGGCGCAATCTGTCCGTAAGGCTGTTTTCGGATACCTGCTGCAAGGTAAAAACAGCGCGGTGATGAAGCGGCAGTTGAACAATCTGTTTGTCACCGCCTTAATGGAATCGGGTCAGGCGGGGGTGATTCCTTATCTGTATGGCGAGGACAAACCTTTCGGCCCTCTCGATTTGGGCGGGGATGTCGGGTTGGCCCTCTCGAATCGCGCTCTTGAAATGGGTCATATCGAGCTGGCTGCACAAATCAATAATAGCATGCCGGTGATTCCGCGGAGTATGGAGCGGTTGCCGTGGCTATTGCATGTCGCGCGCATCTCAATTATTGCCAGCCATTATGAGAGAGGCGCACAGGAATTGATGGAGTGGATTCACGCTCACGATCATTTGACCGCGCAACAGGTGGATCAGGTATTGCAGCCTGTCTTTGACTTGCAAAAAGTCAATCAGCATGAGCTGGCGCTCAAGCTGCTGGATGAAATCAGCGAGCGGACGGTGAGCCGTCAACATATCCGGGAAATCGCGTATTGGAAAGCGGACTCCTACGGGGGGTTGCAGAAGTTTGTTCGCGCCGCGGATTATTACCTGTTCTCCGCAATGCAGGAAAACAACGGCTGGGATCAATGGGGAATAGCGGCCCGCTATCGAGCCGCCGAGTCATTACAATCCGCAAACCTGATCATGGACGCCAGGGGATTGTTTGAAGATCTGCTTGCGCGCGCTACGGATGAAAAACGCCGGGTTTTACTGAAACAGAAGCTCCAGCAACTCTGGCTGCTGGAATCCGCGCCGGATGTCGTTGAAGCCGCGCAATAAGGGTTCCCAGTCATCCCTTGCCAGGCGGGAACAGCCGCACCCGGCCTGGCAGACGATGCTGACTCAATTTCTGGACACCACGTGGATGGAATCGGGGTTGAGCGACAACACGCTGAGCGCTTACCGAACTGATCTTCTGCTGTTTTTTGAATGGTTGGCGGTCAGGCGCTTGTCTGTGCATAATCCAGGCTCCGAAACCATTACGGATTATCTCGATTTTCGCGCCGATCAAACCTCGAATCGCAGCGCCGCGCGCTCACTATCAACGTTAAGAAGTTTCTATAAGTATTTGATTGGCAAGTCGCTGATTGATTATGATCCTTGTGCCAACGTAATGGCTCCGGCGGTCACAAAATCATTGCCGAAATCCATTTCCGAGGAAGCGGTCGAACTTTTGATCCACGCGCCGGATGTGTCCACCCGCTTGGGGTTACGGGACCGAGCGATGATCGAAACCCTGTATGCCACCGGCATGCGGGTATCGGAATTGACTGGCTTGCTGGTTGACCAGGTTGATTTCACGGTCGGTGTCTGCCGGGTGACCGGAAAAGGCAACAAGGAACGTCTGGTACCGCTGGGCGATCATGCGAATACCTGGGTTTTGCGATACCTGAATGAATCAAGGGCAGACATTTTGGGGGGGCGGCAGGACCCTGCCCTGTTCTTGAGCAGTCGGGGAAAAGCGATGAGCCGCCAGGGATTCTGGCAGAATCTGAAGCGTTACGCTCTGACGAGCGGCTTGACCGGCGCCATTTCTCCGCATACATTAAGGCATGCCTTTGCCACACATTTACTGGATCATGGGGCTGATCTACGCAGTGTCCAGATGTTTCTCGGACATTCGAGCTTATCCACTACACAGATTTACACGCTGGTTACCACGACCCGGCTGAAAGATATTCATCAGCGTCATCACCCCAGAGGTTAGTCTTTATAAAAAAACGATCAGGCGGATTTACAGTGTCCTGCGGACAAAACCCCGAAAAAGACTCACCCGGGAGCGCATCATTACCGGCTCGGCTCCAGTCGCTGCGTGTGTCGGCAAACCACCAAACCCGGGCACAGGCCGAACAGATTGTGGAGATGCTGTCCCGTCTCGGAGTGGACGAGCGCGGCCAGTCGGCGGGATATATCCATGCTCTGGGAACGCTGACTGAGGGCGAGAGGCGCCGGGTCGAATGCGTCCTCGACGAGGAGGCCATGCAGCTGTATCAGGCGATCAATCATATCGCTCAGCTGGCGGACACACTTGCGCCCGGCCACCTGAATCCCGCCAGTTCCACCGCGGCAAATGAAGAGAATCTACGGAAGATGCTGATTATCATGGTTGATGACGCGCGTGTTGTGGTGATATTCCTGGCAAGCCAGTTGTCGAAGCTAAGGAGTATGAAGGGGCAGTCCGTTGAGCTTCATGAACATCATGCGAAACTGGCGCTGGACATCTACGCTCCATTAGCCAACCGGCTCGGAATCGGGGCGCTCAAATGGGAGCTTGAGGACTGCGCTTTTCGCTGTCTCAACCCCGCAACCTACCAGACACTGGCGCGGACGCTTGAAGAAAAAAGGCAGGTGCGGGAACAATATATCGTTGATTTGATTGAGCGGATTGTGAGTTTGCTGGATAGCAGGCGCATTGAATCGCGCATTCAGGGGCGGGCCAAGCATATCTACAGTATCTGGAGGAAAATGCAAGTCAAGGGACTGGAATTCAATCAGCTGAAAGATATTCTGGCCGTTCGCATACTGGTCGCCAGTGTTGAAGATTGTTACCGGACACTCAGTGTTATACATGAAAGGTGGAGCCACGACCGGCATGAATTCAGTGACTATATTAACCGGCCGAAGGCGAATGGCTATCAATCCATCCATACTGTGATATCCGGCCCCGCAGACAAGACGGTGGAGGTACAGATCCGGACGTTCGCCATGCACGAAGAAAGCGAGTTGGGGTTCTCCGCTCACTGGCGATACAAGGAAACCGCGAAGTATGACAGCAATTTCGATCAAAAACTGATCTGGCTGAGGCAGTTGCTGGAATGGAAAGATGAAGCGCTGGACTCGTCCACCCGTATTGATTCGGTCAGCGCTCCGACAATAGAGTCAGGCGCGATCAAAGCCGCAAATCCGGCGGCACAGCGCAGGAAAAACAATCGGCAGGTTTATGTGTTTACGCCCAAAGGCAAGATTATTGTCTTGCCCGAAGGGGCGACCCCGATTGATTTTGCATACTCGATTCATAGCGAAGTCGGGCACCGAATCCGCGGCGCCAGGGTCAACGGGAAAATGGTTCCCCTGAATTACCTGCTGCAAACCGGAGATCAGGTCCATGTTCAAACGGTGAAAACAGGAGGCCCCAGCCGTGACTGGCTGAGGCCGGAGCTGGGTTATGTCAGAACCCGCCGCGCCAGAAACCGGATCAGCCAGTGGCATAAACGTAGCGAATACGATCACAATGTCTCTACCGGGAGAACCATGCTGGAGCGTGAGTTACAACGGCTGGGTCTTGACTCACTGAGTTTTGACAAGCTCAACCAGCATACCCATTTTCGCTCAGTCGATGATCTTCTGGCGTCAATCGGCTCCAATGATTACAAGATATCCAGACTGTTATACCCGTTCCGGAAACACGACGGCGATGATCCGGATAACGTTCCGGTTAAATCGAAAACAGGTTCAGGCAACCGGACACAAGACAGTTTTACTGTTTCCGGAGTAGACAATCTGCTGACCCATATCGCGAAATGCTGCGCTCCCGTTGCGGGGGATGACATTATCGGATTTATTACCTCAGGCCGGGGGATTACGATACACCGGAAGGGTTGTAACAATATCTCCGCTATCCGGGGTGAGTTACGGGCGCGTCTGATTGACGTGAAATGGGAGCTTGCAGGGAGTTTTCATTATATGCTGGGCCTGGAAATTGCCGCGTTCCACCGCAGTGGGTTACTGTCTGATATAACCGAAGTCCTGAAGTCGAACCGGGCTGAGGCGCTGAAAGTGAACATGGAAACGGATTCCGGGCAGGTCACCCGTCTCCGTATCCGGCTCGAAGTAGCGAGCGCCATACGCCCCGGAAAATTGATTTCCCGGCTTGCGGAAATACGGAATGTGTTCGACATCCGTCGGATCGGATATTAGTGTTAGCGCCGGCATTGCCGTTGTTCTGTGAGCAGGGGTTTCAAATACTGGCCGGTATAGGACTTTTTCTTTGCGGCCACTTGTTCCGGGGTGCCCGATGCGACCACTTCTCCACCTTCGTCGCCGCCTTCAGGCCCCAGATCGACAATCCAGTCCGCGGTTTTGATCACATCCAGATTGTGTTCAATGACGATCACGGTATTGCCTTGATCGCGCAGCCGATGAAGGACCGAAAGAAGTTGCTTGATGTCATGGAAATGCAATCCGGTAGTCGGTTCATCCAGCACATAAAGAGTTCTGCCGGTATCTCTTTTGGATAATTCCCGAGACAGTTTGACGCGCTGGGCTTCGCCCCCGGACAGGGTGGTGGCGCTCTGGCCGAGGGTAATGTAACCCAGTCCAACGTCGAGTAATGTATCCAGTTGACGCTTGATGGATGGAATGGCGTGGAAGAATTCTGCCGCTTCCTCAACGGTCATGGCCAGGATCTCGGCGATATTCTTGCCCTTGAAATAAATTTCCAGTGTTTCCCGGTTATATCGGTTGCCCTTGCAGGTATCGCAAGGCACATAAATATCCGGTAAAAAGTGCATTTCCACACGAATCAGGCCATCCCCCTTGCAGGCTTCGCAGCGTCCGCCTTTGACATTAAACGAGAATCGCCCGGGTTTGTAACCCCGCGCCCGGGATTCCTGGAGATTGGTGAAGATCTGGCGTATGGCGGTGAATAATCCGGTGTAAGTGGCCGGGTTTGAACGGGGTGTCCGGCCAATCGGACTTTGGTCTATGGAGATGATCTTGTCAAAATGATCGAGGCCGTCAATCGACTGGCAGGGTTGGGGTTTGGCTCGAATCAGATGCAGCTTCTCGGCAACGGCGGGATACAGGGTGCCGTTGACCAGAGTCGATTTCCCGGAACCGGACACGCCGGTGACACAGGTGAACAGACCCACCGGTATTTCCACACAGGCGTTTTTGAGATTATTCCCGGAGGCATTGCGAATCCGTAAAAACCGCTTGCGCTCAGCCACGGTTCTTTTTACCGGGATTTCGATTCTCTCTTCACCACTCAGATACCGCCCGGTCATCGAATGGCGGCTGTTCCTGACTATATCGGGAGCGCCTTCTACCACGACCTGACCGCCGTCCTTGCCGGCGCCCGGCCCGATATCGACGACATAATCCGCGCTGGTGATCGCTTCCTGATCATGTTCGACCACGATGACCGTATTGCCTAAGTCCCGTAAATGAAACAGTGTTTTCAATAACCGCTCATTATCGCGTTGATGCAGTCCAATAGAGGGTTCGTCGAGGACATACATGACGCCAACCAGACCGGAGCCTATTTGGGAAGCCAGCCGTATACGCTGGGCTTCGCCGCCGGACAGGGTTTCCGCGGCGCGGGAAAGGGTCAGATAATTCAATCCGACATTGATCAAAAAACCCAGTCTGCCCTGGATCTCCTGAATGATTTTTGCCGCGATTTCCGCGCGTCTCCCGTGTAGTTTCAGGTTCTCGAAAAACGCGAGGGCCTTGCCGATCGGGAGCGCCGTCAGCTGATGGATGGTCTGCTCCTGGATGAAAACGTGGCGGGCCTGAATACGCAGTCGGCTGCCATCGCAGCTCGGACAAACCCGTGAACTCATGTATCGGCTGAGATATTCCCGGGCAAGGGAAGAATCGGTTTCCCGATAACGCCGTTCGTAATTATTGATGACCCCTTCAAATACATGACGCTTCTCATACTTGCGCCCCGGCTTGGAATAGACAAAACTGATTTTTTCACTGCCGCTGCCATACAACACAATATCCTGATTTTCCTTCGACAGGCTGGCAAACGGTATATCTATATCGAACTGATAATGTCGGGCGACGCAGGAGAGTTGGGCATAGTAGTAGCCACTGCGCCGCTCCCAGCCTGGAATGGCGCCGGCGGACAAAGGCAATTCGGGGTCTTGCACAATCCGCTCCGGGTCGAAAAACCGGCGTATGCCCAGGCCGTCGCAATCCTCGCAGGCGCCTGCCGGGTTATTGAATGAAAACAATCTGGGTTCGAGTTCGTCGAGACTGTAGCCGCAGTGCGGGCAGCCGAACCGATTGGAAAATACCTGTGTCTCCCGGATGTTTCTCTGAGCATCCAGAATCGCTACTTTCGCGGCGCCGGCAGTGAGTCCCAGAGCGGTTTCAAAAGATTCCGCCAGACGCTGTTTGTTATCTTCACGGATGATCAGTCGATCCACAATGACATCAATATGATGTTTATAGCGTTTGTCCAGCCTGGGCGGATCATCCAGTTCAACCGTTTCGCCGTCGATGATGGCGCGAATATATCCCTGGGAATGGAGTTCGCCGAGCAATTGTTGAAACTCCCCCTTGCGGTCTGTGACGACAGGAGCCAGCAGTATGGCCGCAGTACCTTCAGGATTCTGCATCGCCACATCAACCATTTGACTGATGGTTTGGGCCTCCAGGGTAATCTGGTGGCGCGGGCATTTCGGGTCGCCGATTCTGGCAAACAGGAGGCGCAGATAATCGTAGATTTCGGTCACCGTGCCGACCGTGGAGCGGGGGTTGTGGGAAGATGATTTCTGCTCGATACTGATAGCGGGTGACAGTCCTTCGATCAGATCGACATCGGGCTTTTCCATCAGTGACAGAAACTGTCGGGCATAAGTGGATAGCGACTCCACATAGCGCCGTTGTCCTTCCGCGTAAATAGTATCGAAGGCTAAAGAGGATTTCCCGGAGCCCGACAAGCCGGTAATGACAATCAGTTTGTCTCTCGGCAGGTCGAGATCAATGGATTTCAGGTTATGCGCGCGGGCGCCGCGAATCAGGATGTTTTGAACGGACACGATGAGTGATTTTCACAAAATAAATCGGTTACTATACGCGCTATTTTATCTTTCGGACAACCCTGTTGTGAAAATAGTCTCGCTGTATTTCAAGATATGACATCCGCCGATACCGCGATGACTCCGGCGGAACGAAAGGCGGTCATTTCTCTGGCCGGCGTTTTCTCGCTGCGAATGTTCGGGCTGTTCATGCTATTGCCGGTTCTGTCCGTCTACGCTGGTGAGTTGACGCATACCACGCCATTATTGATCGGTCTGGCGCTCGGTGCCTACGGTTTGACCCAGGCCCTGTTCCAGATTCCTTTCGGGCTGGCGTCGGATCGGGTCAATCGCAAGCATGTGATCGCGCTCGGGCTGGTCGTATTTGCTTTTGGCAGTGTAGTCGCCGCATTATCGGATTCGATCTATGGTTTGATTATCGGTAGAAGCATCCAGGGTTGTGGGGCGATTTCGGCGGCTACGTTGGCCCTGACCGCCGACCTGACGCGCAACAGCCAGCGCACTCGGGCCATGGCTGTCATGGGTATCTGCATTGGCGCGTCATTCATGCTGGCGCTGGTTGTTGCCCCCCCGTTGCAGAACTTGACAGGAGTTGCCGGACTGTTCTGGTTAACTGCGGGCTTCTCGGTTATCGCTATATTTACCGTACTGCGAGTCGTCCCGGATACCCAATCGAGTCCCCGGCGTCAGGATATGGCGCTGGTCAGCGCACAAATCAGGCGGTCATTTGCGGATTTTCAATTGATGCAATTAAATCTGGGTATCTTTGTGTCTCATGCCGTCTTGACCGCGCTGTTTCTGGTTTTGCCGGCGCTGTTGATTTCCCGCGGTAATTACCCTTTGGCCACTCATTGGAAAGTCTACATACCGATATTGTTGCTGTCACTGCCAGCCATGGCGCCGTTTATCATGGCCGGCTCCAAAGAGCGAATGATTGCCCATTCTTACCGCGCGGCGGTCCTGCTTTTGCTGGTTTCCTTCATGATACTGGTATTCAGTGAATCCCGTCCGTTCATCTGGCTGCCAGGTGGAATGGTGGTATTTTTCAGCGCCTTCAACGCACTCGAATCCCTGTTGCCTTCCATGGTTTCCCAGATCGCGCCGCCTGATGTCAAAGGAACGGCGCTTGCCGTTTACAATACCTTTCAGTTCTCTGGAGTCTTTGTCGGGGGAGTTGCGGGAGGTTGGATATATGGGCAGTATGACAGCCCGGGAGTGTTTATTTTTTGCGGCGGAGTCATTACAATCTGGTTACTGACCAGCTGTGTTTTTTTCAGGTTCAGGCTGGCTGGCGCGAACTAAATCAATCCTTCGGAGTTTAATATGTCAAGAGGTATCAACAAGGTTATACTGGTCGGAAATCTGGGGCAGGACCCTGAGATTCGTTACACTCCGGGGGGCCTGGCCATCGCCAACATCACGGTCGCCACATCTGATTCATGGAAGGACAAGCAGAGCGGGGAACAGCAGGAACGGACAGAATGGCACCGGGTCGTGTTTTTCAACCGTCTTGCGGAAATTGTTGGCGAATATCTGAAAAAAGGCTCGCAGGTTTACATTGAAGGGCGGTTGCAGACTCGCAAATGGCAGGATCAAAGTGGACAGGACCGTTATTCTACCGAGATCGTGGCCAATGAAATGCAGATGCTGGGCAGCCGTAGCCAGGGTGGAGCGGCGGCGCCGGCTGACTATAATCAATCCCGGCCGGCTTCAAAACCGTCTGCGAAGAGCGCTCCGCCCCCGGCACAGCCAGACGACTTTGATGATGACATTCCATTTTAGCGGGCCGGGCGCCTGTGATTGCCGTCCAGGTGAATGAAAGATCTGAAACAGCTGAAGCAGGAATATTCGGACAAGGGGATTGACCGCAACGGCATGGAGCCGAATCCGGTCGTTCAGTTCGCATTATGGTTCGCGCAAGCGGTTGATTCAGGCATTGCAGAGCCGAATGGATTTTCCCTGTGCACTGTCTGCGCCAGCGGCAGACCGGCCCAGCGCACCGTTCTGATGAAATCATACGATGATTCCGGATTTGTTTTTTACACCAACCATGACAGTAGAAAAGGGCGGCAAATGGCGGAAAACCATCGGGTTTCGATGCTGTTTCCGTGGTACGAACTGCATCGCCAGATTCATATTGAGGGCGAAGTATCGAGGCTCAGTGAAGACGAATCCCGTGAGTATTTCCGCTCACGCCCGCGCGCCAGTCAGACAGGAGCCTGGGCTTCTCACCAAAGCGAACCCATCGCCGCGCGTTGGCGCCTGAAGGAGAAGTTCCAGCGCATGGAAAGGAAGTTTCAGGGTCAGGCCATTCCATTGCCGCCGTTCTGGGGAGGGTACAGGATCAAACCGGATCGATTTGAATTCTGGCAGGGCAGAAGTCATCGCCTGCATGATCGCATCGTCTATCGCATGGAGCGGGGACAGTGGAACATCATGCGCTTGTCACCCTGATCAGGAAGAGTCTGGTGACGGTTTATATCAGTTCTACCTGATCGCCCTTGTCACTGAGCCATGATTTACGGTCGGGCGCCCGCTTTTTAGCCAACAGCATGTCCAGTAATGAATGGGTTTCATCGCCATCGGTGACTTCGAGTTGTTGCAGACTTCGGGTTGCCGGAGCCATGGTGGTTTCCCTCAGCTGCAAGGGATTCATTTCACCCAGCCCCTTGAATCGCTGGATGTTGACCGAGCGATTGATTTTCTCTGATTCTATATATTTCAATATATTATCCTTATCCGCCTCGTCCAGCGCGTAGAAGACCTTTTTGGCTACGTCAATGCGATAAAGTGGCGGCATGGCCACGCATACCCGACCCTCACTTACCAGCGCCGGAAAGTGGCGCAGAAACAGGGCACACAGCAGGGTCGCAATGTGCGCCCCATCAAAATCAGCATCCGCGAGAATGCAAACCCGACCATAACGCAATCCGGATAAGTCATCGGAGCCCGGGTCCACGCCCAGCGCCACCGCAATGTCATGAACTTCCCGGGAGGCGAGTACTTCGGCGGAATCCACCTCCCAGGTGTTCAGAATTTTCCCCCGAAGCGGCATCACCGCCTGAAAATTGCGTTGCCGGGCCTGCTTCGCCGAGCCTCCGGCGGAGTCACCTTCTACCAGGAACAACTCGGTCCTTTCCAGATCATTGCTGATGCAGTCGGCCAGCTTGCCAGGCAGGGCCGGGCCGTTGCCTATCTTCTTGCGTTGCACCCGTTTGCCTGCCTGTAAACTGCGCTGGGCGTTTTCAATCGCAATGCGGGCAATATTTTCCGCGTCAATGATGTTATGGTTCAACCAGAAGCCGAATGCGTCCTTGACAGCGCTCTGAACCATCCCGGCGGTTTCCCTGGACGATAGCCGGGCCTTGGTCTGACCGCTAAACTGTGGCTCCCGAACCTGTACGGACAGAATCCAGGCACAACTGCCCGTGACATCTTCCGCAGACAGCCGGATGCCGCGGGGAAGCATATCCCGAAACTCGCAAAACTCTCTGAGCGCTTCGGTCAACCCGCTGCGAAAACCGCTTACATGAGTGCCGCCTCCTGGAGTGGGCACCAGGTTGACATAACTCTCGGTGACTGTTGCGCCGCCATCTGTAACCCACGTCACAGCCCAGTCCAGCTTGCCGGACTCGCCGCGGAACCTGTCGATATAAGGCGGTGAGGGAACCAACTCCGCGTCTGCCAGGGCTGCTGAAAGATATTCGGGCAGACCATCCTCATAATGCCAGGACTCCGTATTTTCCGGAGTTTGATCATCCACGAAACGCACCTCAAGCCGCGGACACAAAACCGCTTTTGCTTTCAGGATTCCCTTTAACGCGGCGACATGAAATTCAGGAGAATCGAAGTAGGCCGGATCCGGGTAAAAGCGGATTCTCGTCCCGCTGTCGGAACGGGCGGATTTTCCTGTGATCGCGAGGTCTGTTTGCTTTTCTCCATGGGCAAAGCGGATATGGTACTGCTCACCGTTTCTTTGAATCCATACTTCCATTTTTTCCGACAGGGCGTTGACGACCGCAACCCCCACCCCGTGCAATCCACCTGAATATTCATAATGTTCTCCCGAGAATTTACCGCCTGTATGCAGTCGGGTCAGAATCAACTCGACACCGCTGATGCCTTCCTCCTGATGGATGTCCACCGGCATACCGCGTCCATTGTCCGATACACCCAGCGACCCATCCTCATACAGATGAACCTCAATCAGGCTCGCATGCCCGGCAATTGCCTCATCCACGCTGTTGTCGATGACTTCATGAGCGAGATGATTGGGGCGGTCTGTTTCAGTGTACATGCCCGGCCGTTTGCGGACCGGCTCAAGCCCGGTCAGAACTTCAATGGCGGATGCGTTGTAACGGCTGGTCATAATTATTATACTTGGCTGATAGCAAAACTGATAATCGCGTATTATGACAGCCTCAAAGAAAAAACCGATAACGGATTTTGAGAAATCCCTGGGCGAACTGGAAAAAATTGTAAGACGGATGGAGCGGGGTGAGCAATCACTGGATGATACAATTCAGGATTTCGAGCGGGGAATGGCGTTGTCGGAATTATGCCGGAAAGGGTTGGACGAAGCCCAGCAAAAGGTGGAGATGCTGATTAAAAAACATGGCGACTACGGTTTGACCACGGCGATAGACCAGCGCCTCCATGATGACATGGGCTAGCCAGGTGATCCGGTTTCAATCTGTGTGGGAGGATTATAGCAAACGGGTCGAGCAAGCGCTGGCAGCCAGACTGATTGAAGGGTCGGTGGTTCCCGAAAGATTACATCAGGCCATGGCTTATAGCTGTCTGGGTGGTGGCAAGCGTTTTCGCGCCATGCTGGTTTACGCATGTGGCCAGACTGCCGGAGCGGCTATGGAGAGACTCGATACCCCGGCTTGCGCCGTGGAAATGATCCACGCCTATTCCCTGATCCATGATGATTTGCCGGCAATGGATGATGATGACCTGCGGCGAGGCCGGGCGACCTGCCATATCGCGTTTGGCGAGGCGCTGGCGGTTCTGGCCGGAGACGCCCTGCAGAGCCGGGCTTTTGAAATTCTCGCCTCTGGCAAATGGAACGACATCGCGGTTGAAAACCGGGTGGCGATGATCGAACAACTTGCCAAAGGCTCTGGTTCGGTTGGCATGGCAGGGGGGCAGGCTCTTGACATGGAAGCTACGGGGCAGACCGTTGACTACACCGAACTGGTGAGGATTCATGGCCTCAAAACCGGCAGTTTGATCGAGTCATCGGCTATAATCGGCTGTCTGGCCGCACAAAACCCCGACGAGGAACTATTATCCAGCATGCGGATTTATGGCTCATGTATTGGTCTGGCATTCCAGGTTCTGGATGATGTGCTGGATGCTACCTCAAACAGCCAGACTTTGGGCAAGGCCAGTGGAGCCGACCAGATGATGAATAAATCAACTTATGTATCAATACTTGGACTGGATGCTGCCAGAGCTGAAGCTGCCAGATTGTCAGAACGAGCCATCCAGGCGATTCGAGGAGCGGGCGAAAGCCGGATTTTTCTCGAACAACTCGCAAATTTTGTTGTAACCAGGAGCTACTGATGTCTGAAACCGATACCCGCTATCCCTTGCTGTCCAGAATAGACGACCCCGCCCGGTTGCGTAAACTGTCGAAGAAACAGCTGGAACAGCTCGCTGACGAATTACGCAATTATCTGATTGAAGTCCTGTCCCGAACAGGCGGGCATTTTGCGCCCGGCCTGGGCACGGTGGAGCTGACGATTGCGTTGCACTATGTTTTGAACACTCCGGATGACCGGCTGGTCTGGGATATCGGTCATCAGGCGTATCCGCACAAGATTTTGACCGGACGCCGGGAGAAATTCGATACTATCCGTAAATACAAAGGTTTATCCGGGTTTCTTAAACGTTCCGAGAGTGAATATGATACCTTTGGCGCAGGACACGCCAGTACCTCGATCAGCGCCGCGCTCGGCATGGCGGTCGCTTCCCAACATGCGAAAATGGATCGTGAAGTGGTCGCGGTGATCGGAGACGGGGGGTTGACCGGCGGCATGGCTTTTGAAGCGCTGAACAATGCCGGTGATCTTGATGTCGATTTGCTGGTGATTCTGAACGATAACGAGATGTCGATTTCTCCGAATGTGGGCGCGATCTCCAGTTATCTGGCCAGACTGATGTCGGGGCGGGCTTATTCAACGATTCGGGAGGGGAGAACCGTATTAACCACTCTGCCACCCCGAATCAAAAAATATGCAAGGCGTCTGGAAGAACACATGAAAGGGATGGTCATGCCGAGCACACTTTTTGAAGAACTTGGTTTCTACTACATCGGGCCGATTGATGGACACGATGTGGGAACCCTGGTGACGACACTGGAAAACCTGAAAAAAATGAAAGGGCCGAGGCTCCTTCATGTGATCACCGAGAAAGGCCACGGCTTTGAACCCGCATCCACATCGCCGACCACCTATCACGGGGTTTCTCCATTTGACCGCAATACCGGCAAAATCGGGGCTGGCAAGAAAGTACGATCCTATACCCACGTATTCAGTGACTGGCTCTGTGACATGGCTGCCAAGGACCCGTCCCTGATCGGCATTACTCCGGCCATGCGTGAGGGTTCGGGTCTGGTTCGCTTTGCCAAAGAGTATCCGGATCGGTATTTCGATGTGGGCATTGCGGAACAACATTCCCTGACATTTGCCGCCGGGCTGGCTTGCGAAGGACTCAAGCCTGTGGTCGCCATTTATTCAACATTCCTGCAACGCGCCTACGATCAGTTCATCCATGACATTTCGATCCAGAATCTGGATGTGTTGTTTGCAATAGACCGCGCCGGACTGGTCGGCGCGGACGGCGCCACCCATGCCGGAGTGTATGATTATTCCTATCTGAGATGTGTCCCTGGAATGGTTATTATGGCGCCCGCCGATGAGGCGGAGTGCCGCAATATGTTATATACCGGACACATCCATATCGGTCCGGCATCGGTACGCTACCCCAGAGGGGGCGGCCCCGGCGCTGCCGAAGATACTGAAATGACCGCATTGCCCATCGGCAAGGCTGAAGTCCGGCGAGAGTCCGACAACAGTCAGGTGGTGATTCTGGCCTTCGGAACCATGGTTTATCCGGCGCTCGAAGTGGGTAATGAGCTGGACTGTAAAGTGGTGAATATGCGGTTTGTGAAGCCGCTCGACAAGGAATTGATACTGTCCATGGCGGACCATCACAGCCTGGTGGTTACGGTTGAGGAAAATGTCCTGATGGGTGGCGCCGGTTCGGCGGTGAATGAATGTCTGGTCGCAAATGGCAGACAGGTCGCGACCCTGAATCTGGGCGTTCCAGACCGGCACGTTGACCACGGTTCCCAACAGCAGCAGCTGGAGGAAATCGGATTATCAGTCGCCGGTATCAAGGGGCGGATTATCGAGAAGCTGGACAGCTTATCCCAGACTGCGGGTGACAATCTCACGGACATCGGTTGACAGCCCGTCGATCTTCGAGATACGGTTCAGTATCTCACGCATTTGTTCGCGCAGCGCTGTTTTGTATTTCTTCCAGTCATTCAGCGCCGACGCCAGACGAGCGCATACCTGAGGGTTGACGGGATCGAGTATTTCGATCCATTCCAGCAAAAATTCATATCCACTGCCGTCTTCGGCATGGAAGCGAACGGGGTTGCCGTGAGTAAAACCCAGTAACAGGGAGTAAACCTTGTTCGGATTCAGGTAATCAAACCCCGCATGCCGGGTCAGCATTTTGACCCGCTCCAGCGTACCCGGATCATCTACACCGGCTTGCGCCCTCAACCAGTTGCCCACAACCAGTGGCTCGTCTTTCCACTGCTGGTAGAATTCATCCAGTATACGCTCCTTGTCCGGGCAAGTGGAGTGGCAAATGAGCGTCATGGCCCGCGCCGAGTCGGTCATACACTTCGCGTTGTCCAGCTGCTCCCTGCACAGGGCATGAGCCTGTTCGGTATCCAGTGTAACGAGGTAGTCCAGGCACCGGTCTCTCAGGTTACGCGCCTTGATCTCATTCTCCAGCGGGTTGCCCTGATTCAGCTTCTGGCATTGATGATAAACCCTGTTTAATGTGGTCTGTGAATGGGTGGCCAGGAAGATTTTCATTTGCCGGTGAACCTTCTGGATAGCCTGAGGGTCTACGGGAAAAACCTGTTCGCTCAGGTAGGAGGTCGAAGGCAGGGTCAGCAACAGGGCTGTGAATGCCGGGTCCGGATCATGATCAGTGAATGCCGCATCGAACAACCCGTTCAATTCAGGATTGAATTCCAGTTCCTTACCGCTTTGATGTTTTTCAAGGTTGGCCAGCAAGTCCTTGAGATAAAACCTTTGCGCCGAATCCCAGCGATTAAATGAATCATCGTCATACTCGAGCAATACCCTGAGTTCCTGGTCGGACAGATTCGGCTCGAGTTCAACCGGAGCGCTGAATCCGCGCAGGAGAGAAGGGACTGGCCGGCTTTTGATGTTCGTGAAACGGTAGGTCTGCTCCACTTTGTCCAGGCACAGTACCCGCTCCTTTTCTCCATGACCGAGCTCCAGTTTCTCTCCGGACTCGCTGAATAACGCAGTCCTGACCGGAATCACGAAAGGTTGTTTATCTGACTGACCGGGCGTGTCCGGGCATCTTTGCGAGAGGCTCAGCTCAAATTCCCGGCGCTCGGCATGATAGCGGGATTTTGCCGAAACAACCGGCGTACCGGCCTGGTCATACCAGTTCCTGAATTGACTCAGGTCGCGGCCACTGACCGTCTCCATGGAGGAAACAAACTGTTCAATGGTCACGGCCTGCCCGTCCAGGGTTTCAAAATAATGATCGGTTCCCTCGCGGAATAATTCCGCTCCGAGCAATGTATGTATCATCCGGACTACTTCCGCCCCTTTTTCATAGACCGTCATGGTATAGAAATTGTTGATGGTCTGGTAAGACTCAGGGCGCACGGGGTGCGCCATCGGACCGGCGTCTTCCTTGAACTGATGGGACTTCAGCATACTGACATCTTCAATGCGTTTGGCCGCTCTTGAGCCCATGTCGGCGCTGAACTCCTGTTCCCTGAACACCGTAAAGCCTTCCTTGAGGCTGAGTTGGAACCAATCCCGGCAAGTCACCCGGTTGCCGGACCAGTTGTGGAAATATTCATGACCGATCACGGACTCCACATTCTGGAAATCGGTATCAGTGGCCATCCGCATATCCGCCAGTACGAATTTTGTATTGAATATATTGAGGCTCTTGTTTTCCATTGCGCCCATGTTGAAATCGTCCACCGCGACCACATTGAACAAGTCGAGATCATAGATTCGTCCATAGACCCGCTCGTCCCATTTCATGGATTTTTTCAGGGATTCCATGGCGTGGTCACACTTGTTGATATCATCACCCCGGGCGAAAAACCGCAAGGTGACCTGCCGGCCGTCCATGGTCAGGAAATGATCTTCCAGGCAGTTCAGGCGGCCGGCGACGATGGCGAACAGGTAAGTCGGTTTCACAAAAGGGTCGTCCCAGACCGCGAAGCGCCTGCCGCCCTCCAGTTCGCCCTGGTCAACCAGATTGCCGTTGCATAACAAAACCGGAAACCGGTTTTTGTCGGCGCTCAGCCGGACCCGGTATCGAGTCAGATTATCCGGGCGGTCGATAGCCGGAGTAATCCTGCGGTAACCCTCGGCTTCACACTGGGTACAGAGCATATCCCCGGACTTGTACAGTCCCATCAATGCGGTGTTCTTCGAAGGATTGATCGTGTTACGGATTTTCAGTTCGAACCGGTCTGGCGCGTTGAAAACCGTCAGGTGATGACCGGAGATTTCATATTGCCCGTCTGCCAGCGTCCGGCCATCGACGCAGATCGAATGAACCTCCATGAACTCACAATCAAGTTTCAGTTCGGTCGCGTCCGGGGCATTCCGGATGACCTGGTGTGTGGCCTCCACCTGGCAGGCTTCGAAATCAAGCTCGATGTCAAGGTCGGAAGAGGTGGTCAGATAATCAGGTTCGCGGTAATCGGCGCGATATGTTTGCACAGGCCCATCCTTGCGTGGTTGGCCGGATTGTGAGACGGCGGGCATTTATCTCTCGAGATATTTCAGTTTATCCTTCACCTCCCGCCACTCATCCGAGTCGGGGAGGGGCGGCTTCATTTCCGTGATAACCGGCCATACCTGGCTTAATTCGGTATTCAAATCCAGGAAATGCCGTTGTTCATCCGGCAATTCATCTTCTGAGTAAATTGCGTTGACCGGACATTCCGGTTCACACAGGCTACAGTCGATACATTCTTCAGGGTCAATCACCAGAAAATTGGGCCCTTCATGGAAACAGTCCACAGGGCATACTTCAACACAGTCTGTCAGTTTGCAACGAATACAGGATTCGACTACCACATAGGTCATTTGTCCAGGCTCCACCCAAGCAAAGGAAAAGGTTGATTGCGGGTGGTATTATAAGTTCTCCGGCAACCGAATAACAGACATAATGACCACATCCGCAGGCCGGAGAATCAAGTCGCCAAGCGTAAGCGCTGGCGGACATCCCACCCGTCATTCCCGCGTAAGCGGGAATCCACCAATATATGGAATCTGTATTACCGATGCGTAGGGGTGAGTCACTGTGCCCACCCGCTATCGTTGAAGCCTGTTCCGGCGGTTGCGGGAGGGTACAAGACCCTCCCCTACGATAACGGTCGGCGCAATCACTCCCCCCTTGAGGGGGAGTCCAATCCGCAAAGCGGATTGGGTGGGGGGTATTTTACGGATTCGGTGGGGTATTCCCGCTTCGCGGGAATCACCTGTCACCCCCTTACCACCGAACCCCCGCTTCCACCTTCATGCGATGTTCGGATTGGTTGTCATTCTCATGCCGGGTGAGTTTCAACCCCAATGTCCGCTCACTTCTGCCGATAGTGGATTGCAGCCGCCAGCCGAGTGTGGTTTCTCGCTCTTTGGCGTACAGACCCACCCCCAGATGTGGATGGACGGTATAGCGACCATCGCCGATGGTAAAACCAACCCCCGCTTGCGCTTTGAATCGTTGCCCTGTAGCGGATTGCGCCGGTTGCAGGGATTCCGCGCTCAGTAATCGCTCCCGGCCCGAAGACACCGTACCCCAATCCTGTTTCAGGGTGAAGGTAAATCCTTGCTCAGCCGGAGACGGATTAAATCCCATGGACAGGGAGAGACCCCGATCTTTAATATCTGAATCATGATGGGTAATCAGACTTCGGCCATTGATTTGAAGGTTCAGTCCGCGCCGGGAATCGGTCCATTGGACTCCGCCCCCGACTTCCACACCGAATCCACTTTCAGCGTCTCCGCCATCATGACGCAATGCGGATTCCCAATTCATCTTCAGCGCCTGTACCGCAGTGAATCGGGGGATTCCGGGGATTGCGGGGATACGCCCACTGCCTTTGATTCCCACCCGCATCCTTGAAGCATGCGCCGTGGCATGGTTCAGTTCCAGTCCGTCTGTGACCGCCTCGGTACGGGTTCTCAACCACAGCGCATCGGTGACGATCGATAAGGTACGATGGGTTTCTTCCCGGAGGATGGCGTCACTGCCCAGGGCCACAAAGGCGGTATGGGTATCCGTAGTGAGGTCTTGCCTTTCGCTTCTGATGAGGGTGAGGTCTCCCGTACCATAACCCAACGCGCCCCACAGCGTCATGCGGTCATTTACTTGCCGGGACATCCACGGCGTCAACAGGGTCTGTTCGGATTCAATCTCTCCGTGGTTTTTCGTCTGGTATTGTCCTTCTGCCTGACTATACGACAGAACCAGACCGCGTTGTCCGTGGGTATGGGTTTGATCCACTCCAATCAAGGTGGTGAGGACTTCTCCATTGAGGGTGGTTTCTCCACTCTGGCCGTCAAACTCCGAGAAGGCGCCCTGTGCCCACAGGGAAGCGATGGAACCATCGGTTGTTGCACTCCACGACATCGACGAATCAGACAGTAGTTCAGACAGGGTCAATGCGCGGCTGTGCGGTCTGGCGATGGAGTTGGGGGGCTGTGTCCAGGATTGTATTTCTTGCGGGGTTTGGGTATCCATGCGGTAACCAGCCAGTTGGGCGGACAGTCCGGGGGTCGGAGTGGATTGTATGCGTTGGGAGATACTGTCTAATACGTGTCCGGCTTGTGTTCGGGCAAAGCGGGTTTGCCAGGGGATGGCGACAGTGGTCAGGTCTTCGCCGACCACAACCCGCAACGGCGCCTGCCGGGACTGCATGGCCGCATAGTGTGGGTCTTGTGAGGTGATGACATGAGTCAGGGTAACGGCTCCTTCCTGGTGAGCGGTCAGGGTGAAGGTTTGTGGGGTGTTCCAGTTGTCTTTCGTGAAGGTCAGACTGGACGGGGACGGAGTGACGATCCCGCTATCGGGCTGGGTGATGGGGGTGATGGTGACCGGGGCAGTCGGTTGACTGGTCAGTTGCACGGTATATTGTCCGGTTTCTCCGATCTGGTCAATGCGAATGCCGGTCGTCGACCATTCAATGCCGGCGGTATCATCGTCGTGAATCTCTACCGTTGCCGAAGGGTTCGGGGACAGGCTATAGCCGTCTGCCGGTTGCAGGGTCAGGGTGATACTTCCGTCCGCTTCGTCGATGAAGTCATTGAGCGTTGCCGTCATGAAAGAAGTGGTGGCGCGGCGCAGGGTCAGGGTTTGGGTTCCGGTCGCGCCCGGCGCGGTAAAGTCGCCCTGTCCGGCAATGGTGAGGGATACGGCAATCGGTTCAACCGGCGCCGGGTCGGCGGTGACGGTAAAGGAAGCCGTCGTGCCTTCGGTCACCGAATCGGGTTGCGCCTGGATGGAGAGGATCGGAATCACGGGTTGCGGTTCGGGTTCGGGCTCCGGTTCCTGTTCCGGTTGCGCGGGTTCTTGCGGGTCTTGCGGCGCGACCGGGGGCGGAGTGGGTTGGAGCGGTGGAGTCACCGGAGTGGGCGTGTCGTCATCAGTGACGGTCACGGCTACATTGCCGGTTATCGATCCGTAATCCCCTCCGGCCGCTGTATGCGCCAGGGTTGCGGCGTCATTCGCCGTGTCGGTATCTTGCGCCGCCGTCACGGTCACGGTCTGTGCCGTACTCCACAGATTCGCTCCGCTCGGATTAAACGCAAGGCTGGTCGGATTCAGAGTCAGGTCGGTATTGGCATGACCCTGGATGGTGATGGTCACCGCAGCCGCCGGTCGCGTATTGAGTACTACGGTATACGTATTACTGGCGCCTTCGGCTACGGTCAGACTCGTCCGGCTGAAGGTCAGTCCGGCCTCATCGTCATCGGTGATGGTCACCGCGACATCGTCGGTTACGGAATAGCCGCCACCCGCCGCCGTATGCGTCAGGGTGACGGTGTCATTGGCGGTGTCGTCATCCTGCCCCGCTCGGACGGTGACGGTCTGTGTCTGGTTCCAGTTGGAAGTGGTGAAGTTCAGAACCTCACTGGCGCTGAATGTCGCTCCGGCATCCGGGCCGTCTATGGTGACATCGGTATTGGCCGGAACCGCGACCGTGACGGTCACCGCGCCGGTGGGTTGGGTAGACAGCGCCACGGTGTAGTTGCCGTCCTCGCCTTCATTCACGGTCAGAGTCGGGGACAGGGACAGTCCCGGCGTGTCGTTGTCGGTAATGGTGATTTCCAGGTCTTCATCTTGTGTTGAACCGTATCCTCCGCCCGATACCTCATGAGTCAGGGTGACGACATTATTCGCGGTGTCGTTATCTTCGGCTGCCCGGATGGTGACGGTCTGTGGCTGATTCCAGTTGGAAGTCGTGAAGGTCAGGGTATTCTGTGTGCCATTCGTACCGGAATCGGTGTCGTCGATGGTCACATCGGTATTGTTTGAGGCAATGGTGACGGTGACGGCGGCGCTGGGTTTCGTATCAAGGACGACGGTATACGTACCACTGCCGCCTTCCGTAACAGCCGGGGAGGTGAGAGTCAGTCCACGGGTATCGTCATCGGTGACGGTGATAACGCCGGCGCCGGTGCGCGAGCCGGTGGCGGCGGGGGCGGTGTTGGTGTTGACCCCCAATCCGGTAGCGGTCAGTATCGGGGCAGTACCGATAGAGGTGGCGGGTATCGAGACGGTGATGGGATCATGGTCTGCATCGTCATCGGATAATGCGGTCAGGGTCACCGTGGCGACGAGCGGCGAGCCGGTGGGGCCGGTGAAGGTCACCACGCCGGTCGTTGCGTTCAAGGACACGCCGGTGGCGGCTGTCAACGCCAGCGTGAAGTCCGTGCCCACGGTTCCGCCACTGAACTGTAATGGCACGGCCAGAGACTCACCGGCGCGCAAGGCGCGTCCCAGGTTCAGTCGAATCTGCGCCGTGGCGGTACTGCTGTCTTCGGTGGCGCTGATATCCGGCGTAGTCAGGGTCACCGTAGTGGCATCGTTGTCATTGACGGTGACGCTGGCGGCAGAGGGACTGCCGACGGTGTATTTTGCCGGATTGGCGGTGTCCGCGGCAATCGTGATCGTGACCGGGCCACTCGGTTCGTCTGTATCGGAGTTGCCGTTCTCGGTCAGCAGAGTGTAGACTGCTGAACTGCCGTTGATGTTGATGGACTGGGAACCCTCAAAGACCGAATCGACGAAGTCGGCGTTTGCGGCGTCCGCGATGGTGAGGTTGATGGCCACGACGTCCGTAGTCGCCGGCGTGGCGGTCAGTCTGAAGCTTGCCGGAGCGCCTTCGGTGACCGAGGTATTCGGGAATGGAGCAATGGTAATGACCGGCACGACCACCGGCGTATCATTGTCGGTAATCACAACCTCCACCGTACCGGTCGGCGTGGTGCCGCCGGCGCCGGTGCCGGAAGTCCGATCCAGATTGCTCATGACCGCCCGGTTGCCGGAGCCAAAGCCGACCGTCAGGGTCTCCGAGGCGCCTTCATCGGTGGTATCTTCTACCGCCGTCAAGGTCAGCGTCGCGGTCTGTACCGTATTGGTATCGTGTCCGTTGAATACCACCGCCGGAGTCGCCGTGCTGTGCGGACTTGCGGTATTCAGGGTCACCCCGGAGTTGAGGCTGGAGCCGGTCGCTAACGCCAGCGTGTAGTCCCCCGCCACTATGCCGCTTCCGGTTACGGTCAATGGCGCCGTTACGGTCTCTGTGGATCTCAATCTCCGTCCCAGGGTCACGGTCAGGGTGGCCGTGCCGCCGTTCTCGCCAATGGCGCTGGTTCCACCACTACGCGCCAGAGTTACCGGGGTGGCGTCGTTGTCCAGCGCCTCAAAGAAATGGGAAGACTCGGTAGCATCAATGGTATAGCCGGTTCCGGCTACCAGCGTGGCGGTGACTCGTCCGTTGGGTTCGTCTATGTTATCGGTCGGTATCCCGAAACTGTAGGTCTGTGTCGCCGCCCCAGCGCCGGATGAACTGAATTGCACCGTTCGGGCGCCCTGATTCCCGGAAGGCACATAGTCCGCGTTCGGGGCATCGGTGATCGTCAGATTCACAGTCTGCGCGGTGTTAAACCGTGGCGTCGCGGTGAGGGTGAAAGAACCGGTCGCGCCTTCTGTTTGTGGCGGATTCTGATCAGTATTCGAATTGTAATTGGTGTGCAGGATGGAGATAACCGGGAGGGTCTGGTCGGTGACTGTTACGCTGAACATCCGGCTGGCGGGCGTGGAATGCGGGGTGGAGCCGCCACCGACATTGGTGCCGGTCGTATCAGCGCCCACTGTGATGGTATAGGTTTCGTCCCCTTCCGCGGTGTTGTCGATCGCCGGCGTCAGTCGCAGGTGCGCGGTCTGCGCCCCGGCGCCGTTAAAGCCTACTCGCGGGCTTGCGGTGTTGGTATGGGTCAGGGTGACGCCGGTGTTGGTAGTACCGGGTTCTGTCGTCAGGCTCCAGTCGGCCGGGGTGACATTCATCCCACTAATCGGCAACAGGATTTCAATGACTTCTCCGGTGAACAGGGCGCGACCCAACGTGACCGTGAAGTCAATCGGGGCGCCTTCGATCACGTCGCCTGTGCCGTCCCGGGCGAGGGTGACTACGGTGGCTTCGTCGTCGACGACCAATGCCTGATCGCGGTGGTTGGAGGCATGCGCCTGATAGCCGGTCTGTGAGCAGGTGGCGGACGGCGATAATGCGGTGACCGTAATCGTGCTGTCGCGGTCATCGGCGTTGGTATCATCGGTCCAACTTACCGTATGGGGGGTCGTCGTACTGCCGGATGAAATGGTGACGGTCTTCGCTCCCTCGTCGGCGGGGATGACCCGGTTGCCGCCGCTCTCCGCGACATTCAGACAGACGGTCAGATCTTGCGGAGCCGCCAACGGGCCGGCGGTTACGTTGAAGTCCACTGTTCCGACTATTTCATCGAGCACCAGGGCGCCATCGCGGCGGTTGACACCTTCTGTAGACGGCAGGGCAACCGAAATGATGGTGTCGTTGTCGTGTACTGTGACATCGGCTAATCCGGTAGATACGGTGTAATCAGTCGGCGAGGTAGTGATAGAGAAAGTCGCCCTGATTATGCCTCTGATTTCCTGGGTAGCGTCATTCACCGTAGAGACCGTGGTGGTGACGGAGTTGGCGCCGCTGGCGATGGTGAGTGATTGGGGGGCAGTGGGGGCTAATGTGTTGCCAGCAGCATCGGTAAAGAATGCTAGTAAAGCCAGATCGGAAGTCGGGGCCGGGCTGGCGGTTATTGTGAAGGATGCATTCTCGCCTTCGGTTATATCTCCATCGCTTGCAATGCTTAAAGTGTGGGTTGGGGTCTGGGCAGTGGCTTCGGCGATGAAGCCGGTCAGGAGGGGTAGCAGGAGCAGGATGGAGAGGAAGTGGCGGAAAGGATAGCGGCAGCGGATTCCTGCTCTGCGGGAATACCCCCCATCACATCCGCTTTGCGGAGTGTGATTCCCCCTCAAGGGGGGAATGATATTGCCGGTGGAATCAGACGGACCAGGAGTGAGCGGGCGGGAACGGGGCCGCAATACAGAAGCCATCATGCCCGAAGACCGGACCGGCCTGGCTGGCTGGCTGGCTGGCTGGCTGGCAATTATTGTAGCAGCATCTTTGAGGCCAGATGTCAAGGGGGAATGCGGGTTTTGTGCGTTATCCGGCATTAGTGCGGGCGGGCACGGAGACCCGCCCCCCCGATCAAGCCGGGGGCAGGCTCTACGAATCGAGGTGGCTTGAATGCTTTTGATCATGTTTTGTTCCTGCTGTTTCGTGACTCGTTGTTGCGTTCGTTGCTTCGTGTTGTTTCTGTTGGATTCCCGCTTTGCGGGAATACCCCCCACCAAATCCGCTACACGGATTTGACTCCCCCTCAAGGGGGGAGTGATTGATTCTACCGTATCCGCTGTGCGGATTGTATAAGAATTTATGGCGCTTGTGTAGCGGTTTTTGGAAGCGTTATGGAGCGGGAAACGGCAATGACGTAATTCGACCGGAGCGGGAGGCCTGCCGCGGAATTTGCACCCGGACCGGGGTGTCCGGCATACAGTGGTCTTTATCAATCATCGCCAATGCCACATTGTTCTTGAAGCGCGGTGACCAGAT
Source organism: Candidatus Poriferihabitaceae bacterium (assembly GCA_965208975.1). Lineage (GTDB taxonomy): Bacteria > Pseudomonadota > Gammaproteobacteria > Arenicellales > Poriferihabitantaceae. The sequence continues at coordinate 422,072 of CBDBQH010000001.1, forward strand.
TGCGGTGGTCACCGCGCCGACTGGTCGGGCGCCGGACAGGACCGGCCAGGGGGTCTGGCACGGCGGGCAGGGGTCGCCGCCAAATAATACTCCGCGAATGATCCGGAGCGCTCCGTCAGAGGCAATCTTGCGAAGCGCCTCCAGCCCGATAAAATCAATGGAGCCATCCAGTTGACAGAAACGGTCGAGGGCGCATTCCAGCGGGTTGTTTTCGCGGGTCATGTCGTTGCCGTAGGAAAGCAGTCCGCCTTCTACCCGTTCGATCAGGTTCGGGCTGCCCGCAGCGATATTCAGGTCACTGCCGGCCTTCCATAAGGCATCCCATAACTCCAGCCCCAATGCCGGTTTTGCGGGGTAAATTTCGAACCCGCCCTGTTTGCTGTAACCCGAGCGGGCGACGATATGCGGATGGTCGCGAAATTCGAGCTTTTCAAATCGGAAATAACGAATATCGCGCACTGCCCCGCCAAAAACACGGGCCATCAGTTCATCGGACTTCGGTCCTTGCACCGACAGGGGCCAGACATCCGGTTCATCAATCTCGACGTTCAGGCGCAGGCCAGTCGCCAGACCCTTTGCCCACAACAATATGTCGGAGTCAGAAATCGACAGCCAGAAATGATCTTCGGCCAGTTTCAGGATCACCGGGTCATTCAGCATGCCGCCCTGGCTGTCAACCATCGGCGCATACAGGCATTGCCGCGGCTGGGCCCGGCGCAGATCACGCGGCGTCATGAATTGCGTCAGCCAGGCGGCATCCGGGCCGCGCAGTTCAACCTGTCGCTGGCAACCCACATCCCAGAGTTGTACATGTTCTTTCAGGTGCCAGTAATCCTCGGTGACCGAGCGGCGAAAGCCTTTTGGCAGAATCGTGTGATTGACAACCGAGTAACCCGAGACGCCGAGCGATTCGACACGCGGTGTATACGGAGTCGCCCGTATCCGGCGCGATACCAGCAGTCTGGGTGCGCTTACTTCGACCACCACACCGAGTACGAATGAGGGGATAACAGGATCGGTATGTGGCAGCGCGTTGCCGGAGCGGGCATGACAAAGCGCACAACCACTGATTGGACGATTGACCAGTCATTCGTGTCCGGCATGAATCGGGAGAAATAATCGGCGCTGTGCAGGATGAGTTCGTAGTCACCGCTGGCGCCGCCGGAATCGAACGATTCACAAATTCGGCCTTCGACATCGGCGAAAACATCAAATACCAGTGTCTTACCGGCATCCCTGTCACAATGAAAAAGCCGGGCGCGAATTCCCGCCGCCGAACCGCCCGTGACCGAATCGAGAATGTGCGATGAAACTGTCGCCATCACGGGTTACTCAATGGAGGCCTTGTCACGTTTGCTGGTTGTTGCCAGAACAATCGGGCTGATATGTCCGACTGTCCTGACGTTGACACAGGCGGTTTTACCGCTGGCAATCGCCCGCTTGATCGCGGGTACGATCTGCTTGCGTTCATCCACCAGTTCACCATAACCGCCCAGACCCTCGAACATGGTATGGAAGGGGATGTCGCGAAAATCCGTGGCGAAATGTCGCTGATTGGCAAACAGGCGTTCCTGTTGTTGGGAAATACAATCCAGGCCGCCGTTGTTGTCAATGATTACCACAATCGGCAGGTTTTCCTGGAATGAGGCCTCGATACTGGAACCACCGGACAGGAAAGCGCCGTCTCCGCTGATGACGACTGCATGGCGTCGCGGATTGGCAAGTTTTGCGGCGATGGCGAACGGGATACCGACACCGAGCATGCTGAAGCTGCCGGGGTGCAGGATATTGCCGAGCTTCCGCCCTTTCCAGCCAGCGATGTTGACTGCGATTTCCGACCAGAAATGGGTGTTGCCACCATCGATCACCAGACAGTCTTGCTCCTCCATTGCGGTTTGCACGTCAAGAGCCAGCTGCAGCGGATGAATGCCGTCATCGTCCAGTTGTGGAAGTTCGGCTATCGTCTGTTCTACCCATTGCCCTCGTTTTTGCCGATTGATATTGAGCCAGTCCCGCCTGAAAGGCTCAATCGTCTTCAGCGCTTCGAAGAATGCGGCGGGGTCACTCAGCAGCGTATAATCGGCGGCGCGGTTGAACTCGATCTCTTCGTGCGAGCCGTTGACGCAGACCAGCTTTGCCGATGTGGGGAAAAGCGGTGGATTGCCGAAATTCATCTGGTTGTCAAGACGCGCTCCCACCAGGATGACGACATCCGCCTCGCGCAGGGCGAATGCGGACGGGGCGTACTGATGGATGTCGGCCAGCCCCATCCAGACATCGCATTCTCCGCCCAGAAGTTTTTGATGGTACGGCACATTGAAAACCGGAATGCTGAGCCGGCGGGCCGTGTCTTCGAGTGGTGACTCGGCGCGGGACCACCATACCCCGTGGCCGCCGATGAGTATTGGTTTTCTGGCGTTGCGTATTACCTCCAGGACTGCGGCCAAATCATCCGGGCATGGCCATGCGCGCGGCGGTTTTTTTGCCGCGCGATCAAACGGGCGTTCGTCACGCATCACGTTTTCCTGGTATGAACTGAACATGATGTCCACCGGCACACTCAAATGCACCGCTCCGGGATAGCCGCTGAGCGCAATTTTCCAGGCGCGATCGACAAATTCCGATATGCGTTCGCCAGCGGTGACCGAGGCGCTGTATTTGGTCAGCGGAGCCGCGATCGCGACATCATCAATTTCCTTGAAGCCACCGCTTCCCTGGCGCTTCAGGGTGCTTGAGCCGGTGATAAAAATGACCGGAGAACGTTCTCCCCAGGCTTCCATCATGGCCGGAACGGCGTTGGCAAAGCCTTCTGGCCCGACCAGGCAGACGGCCGGGTTGCGGGTGAGCCGGGTATGTCCGTCGGCCAGATGTCCGGCCACCTGCTCATGCGGCGCATTGATCACGGCAATGCCGCATTGCATGAATCCTTCGAGCGCAGGATTGCAAAACCCACCGCTCAGGGTGAAAACCCGGGTGACCCCTTTCTCCTGCAAGGCCCGCGCCAGTAGCGCTCCGCCGCGTATTTTCATGGGTTCTCCATCAAACGGTATCCACCACCACGCTGCGGTCCACGTCATGGATATCCGGTCTGCCGATTTGCGCCAGTGTGGTATCGACCTGCCGCGTCAGTGTCTCAATGACATCACTCAAACCGCGTTCGCCACCGCCGCCGATGGCATACAGGAATGGTCGCCCCAGCATCACGAAATCAGCGCCAAGCGCGAGCGCCTTGACAATGGATTCTCCGCTGCGAACCCCGCTGTCGAACAGGATTGTGCAGTCATCGCCGACGGCGGCGCGGATTGTCGGCAGCGTATCAATCGCCGCCGGGGCGCCGTCGAGTTGGCGGCCACCATGGTTGGATACGTAAATCGCGTCCGCTCCGGCCTCGCGGATGAGTGTCGCATCGTCCGCTGAGAGCACGCCCTTGACTGCCAGATTGCCTTTCCAGCGCTCGCGCAGACGGTCGAGAAATTGCAGATCGACCTTGCCGCGACTCTCGTTGCGGACAAATTCCCCGCTGGTATGACCCCCGGCGTTATTGGCGACTGTCGGCGCGCCTTTCAACAGTGTCGAAACAGACCAGCGGGGGTGGGTCGCAAAATCCAGAAACTGTTTGACCCCGATTTTCAACGGAGCCTGGAAGCCGTTGCGTTGTTCGCGTGGACGCGCCGCGACCATCGGCACATCGACGGTCAGAATGAGTGTATCGTAGCCGGCGTCGCCGGCGCGCCGAACCATATCAAAGGCGATTTCCTCCGACTGGCCTACGTACAGCTGAAACCAGGCGCATTCACCGGCGCGTTGGCGGGTGACTTCAATGTTGCTTGAGGCCATCGTCGACAGCCCCAACGGAATGTTATAGCGGCGCGCCGCCGCCGCCAGCATTTTATCGGCGCCGGGCCAGGCGAGATCACACATACCCATCGGGGCAATTCCGAACGGCCGGTCCCATTCATGGCCGAGGCATGTTTTTTTGATGTTGCGGTTTTCGACATTCAGTAATACCCGTGGCTGCAAGCGAATCCGTTCGAGCCGTTCGCGATTCAGGGCAGCCGCAATCTCATTCCCCGCCGCTCCGTCGATATAGTCGAATATGATCGCCGGCTGGCGCCGTTTCGCGGCCACGCGGGCCTCATCGAGAGTGAAGAATTTATCGGGCATTTAATACCCCCCACCACATCCGCTTTGCGGATTGTGACTCCCCCTCAAGGGGGGAGTGATGCTTCTACCCCATCCGCTTTGCGGGCGGGCACGGAGACCCGCCCCTACGATGAGAGTGATGTCTCTACCCCATCCGGTTTGCGGGTTGAAGGTCATTTCCTGTATGTGGGCAAAAATTGTTTTGTATTTTCCCGATAGTTCGCGCATTTTCGCAGATAGCGGGCGGCGCTGACCGGCATGGGCACACGAACATTGGATATCCAGGTGATCAGTTCCTTGCCGTTGTGGAGCAGCCTTGTGCCATGTTTGATATGACGCTCCAGTCTGGAGGACGCCGTTGCCGGGATGTCTGCCCGGAAGTTCAGTATCTTTTCTCCGTCCGCGACAAACTCCGGCCAGATGGTCAGATAATCGGGGTCGCTACGCAGTATTTCGCTTTCATTCTTGGCGATCAGGATGAAATCATCGACCAGTTCCCCGGCGCCTGTAAACCATTCCAGACAACAGATTGAGCGTTGTATTTCCATCCCGATCTGGTCAATATCCCGCATCGCCTGTGCAATTTTTCTATAGCGGCTACGATAATAATCGGCAATCGACATGGTAAATACCTTGACCGGCTCTCCCCAGAGTTCATCGACTCCTTCCTCTCCACTGTGATGTTTGACATTGCCGCTTAAGGACAGCGCTTCGGATAAACAACTGGAGCACTGGCGCATCAGATCATCATGCGGGGTGATATGAATGCCGCGTTGTTCCAGGTCCACAATCGTGGTGAATATGTCGGTTGCCCGATTGAACAGGGCTCCGGCCAGCATGGCGGCGTTGACCCGCTTGCGCTGCTCATCGGTTTGCCGTTGCCAGGCCAGCCTGACTTCATCGAGTTTGTCGCCGGGGGTGTTGATGCCGGGTTCGGTATGGTGGAAGGTTCTGCGGGTCAGGGCATCCAGCAGTTTCTTCTTTTCGGAGAGTGATTCCTCGGGGGGTTCGTAGTAACGAATCCAGTAACCATCGAAATAGATATGAGCGATATTGTCGATCTGGCGGATTTGACCATTTTCGCCATCGCCCGTTTTGCTCGTGGCCATCTGAAATTGCCCGCTATGTATGCGAGGGGGGACGAATCAAGAGCTAATCAGACAGAATTTGCCGGGTTTCGTCGAGACTGATACGGATCAGGTCATAAAGATCGTCTATTTGCGCCCTGCTGATGATCAACGGAGGGCAAATGACCATTGTGTCGCCGATGGCGCGCATGACCAACCCGTTTTTCATGCTCAGGTCACGGCAGACGACGCCGGCGCTGTCTGCTCCCTGGTCGTCATATTTCTCTTTTGTTTCCTTGTTTTTGACCAGTTCAATGGCGCCGAGGAAGCCAACCCCCCGCGTTTCACCAACCAGTGGATGATCGCCCAGAGAAGCGATTTTTGACTGAAGATAATCCATCGTATGGTCTCTGGCTCGCTCGATAATTCGCTCCTGGCGCAGGAGCTCGAGATTTTTCAGCGCTACCGCACAGGCTACCGGATGCCCGGAATACGTGTAGCCGTGGGTGAATTCGCCGCCCCTTGTATCGAGAACTTCGGCGACCCGGTCTGAAATCATTACCGCCCCGACAGGCTGATAGCCGGAAGACAGTCCTTTTGCCAGGGTCATCAGATCGGCTTCGATGCGGTAGGTATCGACGCCGAACCACTCCCCGGTACGTCCGAACCCGCAAATGACCTCGTCCGCACACAGCAAGACATCGTACTTGTGACAGATGCGATTGATTTCCGGCCAGTAGGTATCCGGCGGCACAATCACGCCCCCGGCGCCCTGTACCGGCTCCGCGATAAAGGCCGCCACCCGGTCGGCGCCGACTTCGAGTATCCTGGCTTCAAGCGCTCCGGCGCATTGCAGGCCGAATTCTGACTGCTCCAGATCGCCGCCTTCACGGTAGTGATAGGGTTGATCAATATGTTCGATGTTCGGGATCGGCATTCCTCCCTGGGCATGGATTCCTTTCATGCCGCCGAGACTGCCTCCGGCCATGGTGCTGCCATGGTAGGCGTTATGACGGCTGATTACGATATTGCGGTCTGGCTGGCCCTGGCAGGCCCAGAAGTGACGCACCATTCTGATTACGGTGTCGTTGCCATCGGAGCCCGAACAGCCGAAAAATGTCCGGTTGATATGCGCCGGCGTGACGCTGGCCAACATTTCCGCCAACTCAACCGCCGGCAACTGGGCGGTCTGGAAGAAGCTGTTATAGTAAGGCAACTGCTCCATCTGTAGCCTGGCCGCCTCGGCCAACTCGGTTCTGCCGTAACCGATATTGACGCACCACAGTCCGGACATGCCATCCAGGTATTTTTTGCCGTCGCTGTCATAGATATAGATATTCTCGGCGCCGACAATAATCCGGGCGCCCCGTTTATACATATCCGCATGATCGGTAAAGGGATGGATATAGCGCTTGCGGTCCAGTGCCTGTAGTTCGGCTGTATCGTATTGTCGCATGGTGAGGGTGATTGATTGGTGTGGGTTGAAGGCTTTAAGGGTTGAATGGATTGCAGGTTTATTCCGCTCGGTTCGACTGGTAGTAATCCATCAGTATGCTGGCGACCTCCGGCCTTGAAAACTCAGGCGGGGGGGCGATTCCCGCGGACAGCATTTCCCGCACCCGGGTTCCCGACAAGAGTATGAAATCCGAAAGCGTGTGCTCGGGCGCTTCCCGCATCATCACCACCTTGTTCATTTTCTTCGAGTATGCGGTATGGTCGGCGTTGAATATCTCGATCTCCAACGCTCCTTGCGGGATTTCTTCCTCGAAAATGGTCTGGGCATCGAAGGCGCCGTAATAATCGCCGACACCGGCATGGTCGCGACCTATGATGAAGTGGGTGGCGCCCATGTTTTGACGGAAGATGGCATGTAATACCGCCTCTCTCGGCCCGGCGTAGAGCATGTCAAAGCCGTATCCGGCCACGATCATCGTATTGGCCGGAAAGTAGTTTTCCACCATGGTGCGGATCGCGGCGTCGCGGACATCGGCTGGAATGTCTCCGGGTTTGAGTTTGCCCAGCAACATGTGTATGACGCAGCCATCCGCTCCGGTTCTTTGCATCGCGATGCGGCATAATTCTTCATGCGCCCGGTGCATCGGATTGCGGGTCTGGAACGCCACCACCCGGTTCCAGCCATTGGCTTGAATCTGCTGCCGGATTTCGTATGCGGTGCGGAATGTTTGTGAAAATACAGTCTGGAAATAACTGAAATTGAGGACCTGTATCGGTCCGGATAACAGGGTTCTGCCCTGGGCGAGAAATTCAGCGACTCCGGGGTGCGCCTGATCCCGGGTACGGTAAACCGGCTCACAGAGTTCCATCATGTCGTCTTGCGACATGGCTTCGACGTTGTTGACCTGCATGACCGCCAGGGCCGGGTGACCATCCACATTGGGGTCCAGCAACGCGATGCTCTGACCGGCTTCAATCTGTTCGGCCTGTTCCTGTTCAATCAGACAAACCACCGGAGTGGGCCAGAACAATCCGTCCGTGGTTCGCATGCGGCTGGCGACGCTCAGGCTGTCCGCCTTGTTCATGAAGCCGTCCAGCGGCGTAAAATAGCCGGCTCCCAGCATTACGGCGTTGGCCGCTCCGGCGGAACTCAGTAATACGCTGTCCAGCTCACTGGCGCGGGTTTCGATGTTCTGTCGCTGTTCGGCATTACGGACATAAAGCGGGCGCAATTCATCGGCGGCGTGGGGCTTGATCATCAGGAATCCTGACGGCGCCGTTGAACGGCGTCTGCAAGCGCGGCCAGCATCTCTTCAGTCGTATCCAGATCGGTACAGGCATCGGTGATACTCTGGCCATAAATCTTCGCTTGTCCGTCCACCACTTCCTGGCGACCGGCCACCAGATGACTTTCAATCATGGCGCCGGTGATTCTGTGGTCGCCAGACGCTACCTGCTCCGCCACATCGCTACAGACCGCTTTCTGGTTTTCATGCACTTTCCCGCTATTGGCGTGACTGAAGTCAATCATCACCTGGGGTCTTAATCCGGCGGCGGCCAGTTTGTCACACGCCTCGGTTACGCTTTGCCGGTCGTAGTTCGGCGATTTGCCGCCGCGCAAAATGATATGGCAGTCGGGATTGCCGGTAGTCGTGAAAATGGCGGACTGCCCGGACTTGGTCAGGGACAGGAAGTGGTGAGGCCGGGCGGCGGCCCGCAATCCATCCACGGCGATGTCCAGGTTGCCGTTGGTGCCGTTTTTGAACCCGACCGGGCAGGACAATCCTGAACTCAATTCCCGGTGCACCTGGCTTTCGGTAGTTCTGGCGCCGATCGCTCCCCATGAAATCAGGTCGGCGACATACTGCGGAGTGATGATGTCCAGGTACTCGGTGCCCGCCGGAACTCCCATGTCGTTGAGGTCAAGCAGCAATTTCCTCGCAGTTCTCAAGCCCTTGTTGATATCGAATGTATCATTCAGATCCGGGTCGTTAATGAGTCCTTTCCAGCCTACCGTGGTGCGGGGTTTTTCAAAATATACCCGCATTACGATGACCAGATGCGCCTGATGTTTTTCCATCAGTGGCAGTAATCGACCGGCATATTCGAGCGCCGCCACCGGATCATGGATTGAGCAGGGGCCGGAAATGACCAGTAGCCGATCATCGTCTCCGGTCAGTATATTGCGGATCGCTTCCCGGGTGGCTACCGTTGTGGTGATTGAACGGCTGGTTATCGGCAATTCGGCGTTGATTTTCGCCGGATTGACTACCTTTTTGATACTGGCAATTCGCAGGTCGTCTGTGCGGATTGCCGGACTGTCTGTTTTAATGGAGGTCACGCGCGGATTCATAGTAGTCGAAATCGAAAGAACGGATTGTACTTTTATCATCATCAACTGTTAAGTGATTATTGCAATAAAATGCCCATATAACGGATAATCTCCGGTCATTACAACCGATTCTTTCACAACGAGGCGATTATTATGGGTCGAAGAGCAGGTGGCAGAGAGGCCAGGAAAGCATTGCGAGCCGCGCCTCTGTCCGAGGAAAACAAGCCGGTCCGGCCAGGTCAGTGCGGTGGGCGGTTCAGGCCATTGACCGAAGAGCAGTTGAAACGGGTGCACGAATCCATGCTGGATCTGCTGGAGAATGTCGGGTTTTCCAGAGCGATTCCGTCCTGCATCGAGGCGGTCACCAGGGCCGGGGGGACGTATACCGATGACGGGCGGTTGCTGTTCCCGCGGCATTTGATCGACTGGACCATGGACAACTGTGCGCGGGACATCGTATTGCATGGGCAGTCGCCTGAGCATGATCTGCGCCTGAGCGGCAACCGGGTTCATTTCGGGACGGCGGGCGCGGCGGTTCACGTCGCCGATGGATGGAAGCGTCATGATCAATATCCCGGCGCCGGGTCTTACCGGGAATCCACGGCGCAGGATCTGTATGACGCGGCTCGTCTGGTTGATTATCACGAGCATATTCACTTTTTCCAGCGTTGCATGGTGGCCCGCGATATTGAGGAACCCGCCGCCATGGACCTGAATACCACGTATGCGGCGGTATCCGGCACAACCAAGCACTGCGGAGTCAGCTATGTCGAGCCTGAGCATGCAGCGGAGGGCCTGAAAATGCTGTTTGAAATCGCCGGCGGGGAGGAACAATGGCGGGCCAGACCGTTCGCCAGCCTGTCTTGTTGTTTCGTCGTTCCACCGCTGAGGTTCGCGGCGGACGCCTGCCGGGTCATGGAGGTTTGCATCCAGGGGGGAATGCCGATCCTGCTGTTAGCGGCGGGACAGGCGGGGGCGACCAGTCCCGCTTCCCTGGCCGGCGCCGTGGTGCAGGAATGCGCTGAATCGCTGGGGGCGCTGTGCTATGTCAACCTGCTCAGGAAGGGCCATCCCGCGATATTCGGGCCGTGGCCATTCGTCTCTGATTTACGCACCGGCGCGATGAGCGGCGGTAGCGGTGAACAGGCGGTATTGATGGCGGCCTGCGGTCAGGTGGGACGTTATCTTGATTTGCCGACCGGCATTGCGGCCGGCATGGCCGACTCCAAAATACCGGACGCGCAATCAGGTTATGAAAAGGCTTATACCCTGTCCCTGTCCGGTCACAGCGGCGCCAATCTGGTGTATGAATCAGTCGGTATGCAGGGTAGCCTGCTGGGGTTCAGTTTTACCGGCGCGACTATCGACAATGATATGCTGGGCGCGATCAACCGCAGTGTGCGGGGGATTGAGGTGGATGAGGACAATCTGGCGCTGGCGACAATCACGGATGTCTGTCTCAACGGCCCGGAGCATTTTCTGGGTCATCCCGCGACCTTGTCGAGGATGGAAAGTGATTATGTCTATCCGCAAGTCGGCAATCGTCTGACTCCGGCTGAATGGATGGAGTATGGCGCAAAGACGGTGGAGCAGGTGGCGGAGGAAAAAACCAGGGAAATTCTGGATACGCATTTCCCGGCCCACATATCTGATGAGCTGGATGCCCGGTTGCGGCAGGGTTTTGATATTCGGCTGCCCCGTGAACAGATGAAACGTAGAATCAATGGCAATGGCCGGAGGAATGGTGATGAATAAGAAGTCCTTGCCGGGGCAGGCCCGCGTCGTCATTGTCGGCGGCGGTGTGATGGGGACAGGTCTGGCCTGGCATCTGGCGCGGGAAGGCTGGAGCGATACGCTGCTGGTCGAGAAGGGGGAGTTGACCTCCGGTTCAACCTGGCATGCCGCCGGGCAGTGTCCGAGCTTCATCGCCGATTACAATATGGCGAAAATTCACGATTATGGGGTGCGGCTCTATCCGCGGCTGGAGGAATTGACCGGGCAGTACGTCAGTTGGCATGGTTGCGGCGGCATTCGCTTTGCCTATAACCATGCGGAGGTCGAGTGGTTTCACCGCGTGGCCGGCGTGGGCCGGATGATCGGCTTTGACTGTGAGATCATTGCGCCGGACAAGATCCGGTCACTGATTCCTTATGCCAATATCGAAGGCGTACTGGCTGGGGCGTGGACACGAACAGATGGTCATGTCGACCCGGCCGGAGTCTGCAACGCCATGGCGAAAGGGGCGCGCCGGATGGGGGTGAAAATCGTTACGGGCAATCGGGTGACGGACATCCGGCAACGCAAATCAGGGGACTGGGAGGTGTGTACCGAACAGGGTCATGTGATTGCCGAGCATGTAGTCAACGCCGCCGGATGTTATGCCAGACAAGTATCGCAGATGGTGGGTACGGATGTGCCGTTGATCAATATGAAGCATACTTACCTGGTGACCGACACGGTGCAGGAGTTTCTTGACCGGCAGGATGAAATGCCGGTGCTCCGCGATCCGTGGCCGTCCTCTTATTATCGGCAGGAGCAAAAATCAGGGCTGATCGGCATTTATGAGACACAGAATTCGCAAATCTGCTGGTCCCATCGGGGCGGGTGGCCGGAATGGGATTCGCAAAACGAACTGTTTGACCCGGACATGGACAATATCATGCCATATATTGAGCGGGTCATGGAACGGATGCCGATGTGGGGAGAGCTGGGCATCAAGCGGGTCGTGTGTGGCGCGATCCCGCATACCCCGGACAGCAATCCTTTCCTGGGGCCGGCGGCGGGATTGAGGAATTTCTGGCACTGCAACGGGGCTTCTATCGGCATCGCCGCCGGCGCCGGTTGCGGCAAATATCTCGCTCAGTGGATGGTGCATGGAGACTCTGAAATCAACATGGCGGGGGTGGACCCGAGGCGCTTCGGTGATTATGCTCCCGGTGATTACACGACGGCCAAATCCCACGAGGATTACGAGCACATGTATAAATTGCATCTGCCCGGAGAGGAGCGTCCGGCGGGACGGAAAACCAGGATTACGCCATTGTATGACAGGCTGGAATCGTGTGGAGCTGTTTTTACCGAGGTCAGTGGCTGGGAACGCGCCAAATGGTTCTCGCTGGATGGACGACAGGAGGAAGTCGGCTTCCGGCATAATAATACCTTTGACGTGGTGGCCGCTGAGTGTCGGGCGGTACGCGAGCGGGTCGGTATCATGGATTTGTCTACTTTCGCCAAGTATGAGGTGAGCGGCCGCCATGCGGAATCGTTGTTGAACCGTATCAGCGCCAATCGGATGCCGCGGCGGAACGGCGGCATTGTATTGACTCACTATCTGTCTCCACAAGGCCGGTTGAACGGCGAGTCGACCGTTACCCGTCTCGCTGATGATCATTATTACGTGCTTTCCGGCGCTGCTTCACAAGAGCGTGACCGGGCTATTCTGGCTCAGGGGGCGCGGGCGGACGAGGAGGTTACGGTCACCGATGCAAGCGATGAGCGCGGGACGCTGGTAGTCGCCGGCCCGTGTTCACGGGATACCCTGTCGGGGTTGACTGACACAGACCTGTCCAACCGCTCCTTCAAATGGCTGAGCGCGAGAGAAATCGAACTTGCCGGTCGCCCGGCGCTGGCCATGCGGGTGAATTATGTTGGAGAACTGGGTTGGGAGCTGCATTGTCAGATGGAGGATATGCCGGTGATTTATGACGCCGTGTGGCGAGCCGGGCAGGATTACGGCATTGCCAATTTTGGCGACTACGCGCTGAATTCACTCAGAATGGAAAAAGCCTATAAAGGCTGGGGCGCCGAACTGACCAATGAAATCAGCATGGTGGAAGCCGATATGATGCGCTTTTTCCGGGCGGACAAGGAGGATTTTATCGGTCGTCAGGCAACCCTGGATATCGACCCGGATCACATTGCGCTGAAGCTGGTGTATCTGGAAATATCCGGCGGCGATAACGATATTGCGGGTGGAGAAGCCGTGCTCGCGGATGACCGGGTCATCGGTGTCACGACCTCGGGTGGCTATGGACATATCACAGGCCGCAGTTTAGGGTTTGCATACATCGGGTTGCCCTATACCAAACCGGGTTCACAGTTCGACGTGCTGTTGATTGATGAAACCAGGAAGGCCACCGTGCTGGGCGAGCCGGTCTGGGATCCGGCCAATGAACGCCTGCGGGCCTGATTTTCCGCTTTGTTCATGACAGGTTCATCCATCTGGTTTAAGGTTGCGCTTCAGGTAAAAGAGGAGTTGAAAATGAAAATGAAGAAAAAGCTGCCGGCTTTTGTTCTGGCGGGTGTTGCTGGCGCCGCTGTTGCGGTTTCCACCGGCTCCAGCGCCTATCAACCGGGTCCTGCCATTGAGGTTCCGGTGGTTAGTTCCAGCCCGGTCTATCAGGTCGTGCGGGTGAATACGCCACAGCAGGAATGCTGGCAGGAGGCGGTTACAGTTTCCACCGGCAAATCAAACTCCAACACTCCTGAAATTCTGGGGGCGATTGTCGGCGCCGGTGTTGGCCGGTTGTTTGGAGACGGACGCGGACAGGATGCGGCGACAGTGGCCGGGGCGATTCTCGGTGGCTCAATCGGCTCCGACCTTGAGAATAAAAATGCTTCCGGCAATCAGGTTCAGTACCAGCAACGATGCCGGGTGGTGGATCAATATCGAGACGAAGAGCGCTTGCAGGGATACGATGTCACTTTCAAATTGAATGACCGGCTGTATACGACCCGAACCAGAAACGATCCCGGCAGTTCGATCAAGGTCAATTTCACGGTTTCACCCGCCCAATGATCGGGGAGAGCTTTTAAGGGGTTTGATCGTACTTGAAATATCTTTTTTATATTCCTTGCCTGGTTTTACTGCTGACAGGTTCTGCCCGTGGCGACGAGCCGACGGCGAATGACAGCGAAGCCGCGATCACTGATTCGTCCGCGCTTCCGGTCAGTATCAGCTTTCATGAGGTTGTGGAGCGGATTCGTCGCCGGCATAAAAGCTGGCATATTCTGGATGCTCGCTCGAAACACGAAGAATCGAGTCTGCGCTACCGCTTCAAATTGATCAACAGTAATGGTCAAGTCAGGATTCTTCTGATCGACCCGAGGAACCCGAACCTCGGACATCTGGAGCCATGAGAATTCTGATTGTTGAGGATGAAGCGACATTAAGGGAGCAGCTGGCGGCTAAATTCCGGCAGGCGGGGTATGTGGTTGACTGTGCCCATGACGGTAAAAGCGGTCTTTATCATGGTCTTGAGTATCCCGTTGATCTTGCCGTGATTGATCTGGGATTGCCAGACATGACCGGCATGAAGGTGATCAACCAGCTGCGGGGGCGGGGAAAGACCTGGCCGATCATCATTTTGACGGCCCGTTCGCGCTGGCAGGAGAAAGTCGACGGCCTGGATGCGGGAGCGGATGATTACCTGACCAAACCCTTTGTCTTCGAAGAGCTTCAGGCGCGGGTATCCGCCTTGATCCGGCGTTCCGCCGGTCATGCGACACCGGTGTTGCACAATGGAACGATTGCCCTGGATAGCCGTACCCAGGATGTTTTTGTGAACGAGCGGCGGCTGGAACTCACCGCTTATGAGTATCGGCTTCTGCACTATTTCATGATCAATATCGGCAAGGTGTTATCCAAGACCGAACTGATGGATCACCTGTATGATGAAGACGCGGAGCGGGACAGTAATGTGATCGAAGTATTTGTCGGTCGATTAAGAAAAAAACTGGACCCCGAAAACCGCATCAATCCGGTCGAAACACTGCGTGGACGCGGATATCGGTTGGTCTCGCTGACTGGACGATCAGGAGCCGGGTGAGCGCGCTGTCTCTGAGAAATCGGTTGCTGTTCGCGGCAACCTTCATATTGGTCACGTTTATTGGTCTGGCTGGCCTGGCTCTTGACCGCGCCTTTGTTTCCCCGGCCAGGGAGGCTATCCGCAATCAGTTGAGAGCCGATGTTTATACCCTCTTGCAAGTGTTTGATTTTGCAGAGGATGGGTCGCCGGTTATTCCAGACGTGATGCCGGAAAGACTGAGCCGGCTGAACCGTCTGAATTCACAGCTTTACGCATTCATACTGGATAGCCGGGGGGAGATATTATGGCGTTCGAAATCATCCGCCGGCATCAATCCGGGTGAATTGCAGGTTATCGCAAGCGGACAGGAGAATTTTGCCCAGGTCGGGGAGGGATTTCATTACAGTTACGGGGTTGAATGGGAAACAGGTCGGGGGCGGCATATTGATTTGACGTGGTTGATGGTGAATCAAAGCTCCTGGTATCGGGATACCATTCAACTATACAGAAAGGAGCTGTTTTTGTGGTTGGGAATGGCCACTATGATCTTGCTGGTTATGCAGGCGGTGATTCTGCGCTGGGGTCTGAAACCACTTGGCGCCGTGACCCGGGAACTGGAACGGATACAGCAGGCGAAGCAGGACAAGATTCTGGGGAGTTATCCGCGGGAAATCGCTCAGCTAAGCCACAGAATCAATTCGTTCATCGAGAATGAGCGTCTGAATCTGACTCGATACCGGGATACCCTGGGCGATCTTGCACATAGTCTGAAAACCCCGCTTGCAATGATAAAAGGGATAACAGACAATAAGTTACAGACAGAACTTAAAAGTATTGATGAGATGGTGGAGCGAATGAACCGGATTGTCGAATATCAGCTGAACCGGGCTGCGTCCTCACAGTTATCGGTGATACACAGAGCGGTTGATTGCGAGGAAGTGATGAGGAAACTGTCTGCCTCGATGAAAAAGGTATATGGGCACAAGAACATTGACAGCGCCTGGGAAATCGAACCCGGCGCGGTTTTTCTGGGGGACGAAAGCGATTTGTACGAGTTTCTGGGCAATATCATGGATAACTCGTTCAAGTGGGCGCGTTCCAGGGCGCTGTTTGTCTGCAAGGCGGAGCGGATTCCTGGCCGGGAGGACAAGGGATTGATCATTGAAATTCATGATGACGGGCCGGGAATTGCCGAGGCGGAAAGGACAGCCGTGCTGGAACGGGGAGTGCGCGCGGACCAGCAAACTCCGGGGCAGGGCATCGGGCTTGCGGTGGTGCGGGAAATCGTGCAACGCTACAGAGGCGAGTTGACCATCGAATCAAGTGAACTGGGTGGGGCGTTGATTCGCACCCGTTTTCCCGCAACGGCTCAGGATATTCTGCCGGATTCTACTTGAGTTGGCACTGCGGTATCCGGCGCCCGGGCAGGGAGCCTTTTTCTACCTTTTTTGCCAATTCCTCGTCAATGACCGCTTGCGGGAACTGACTCATAAAGCAACAGCACACGTTTTCTCCGATCATGGTTCTCGGCCCGTGGGGATGGGCAATGTGTCGGTAGGGAGCATGAGTATGACCATCCTGTCCATGCTCATGGTCGTGGCTGTGGTCATGGCTGTGGTCATGGCTGTGGTCATGGCTGTGGTCATGGCTGTGGTCATGGCTATGTCCGTCCTGTCCATGTTCAGGCCGAAATTCAGCATGGTGGTGATGGACTGTCACCTGGCCGTCCGCCAGGCGTTCATTGAACTCCGCCATCAGGTCATCTTCAGTCACTCCTTCGCTCATGGTTTCCTGGATGCGGGCAACAAACGTATTGATCACATGGGGCTGGTCCGCCAGATAATCAGCGAGCCGGAATGAAATTTCCGGGTGTTGTGCGGCTACCTTTTCAATGTATGCCTGAATGCGACCGATCAATCGCCCGGAAAACAGGAAGTACGGCGCCACAACGATCTTCTGGAACCCGAGTTTCATCGCCATTTCCAGCCCCCTGCCGACCGCCGGGAAGGTGACTCCGGAATAGACGGTTTCAGACCAGCCGAAGCCTAGGTTCTCGGTGACAATGCGAGTCAGTTTGGCCGCTTCGGCATTGGCGGTCGCCACCGATGTGCCGCGACCGACGACGACCAGCAGGGTATCGTACAGCTCTCCCGGCTGTGGTTTATGATCGAGATCAAGGGCTTCGAGTATTCGATGCTCGAAGGCCTCAATCATTTGTGGATGCAGTCCAAGCTCACGCCCATAGCGGATGTCGAGTCCGGGGTGGCTCTGCATATAGGTGGTCAGTACGGAAGGAATGTCATTGCAGGCATGAGTGGCCCGAAACAGCATGCCCGGAACTGCGTAGATACGTTTGACCCCGGCTGAGGTCAGTTCGTCCAGCGCCATGTGGATATTGGGGGACGAATATTCCAGAAATCCGTATTTGACCAGTAATCCGGGGTAGCGGGCGCGTAGCCCCATAGCCAGCAATCCGAATTCCTGTTCCGCCGTTTTGGCGCGACTGCCATGACCGCATATCAAAACGCCGGAATGGTCCGGCAGTGAATCCAGATTGCTCATATTGATCTCTTGCCTGCTCTTCGGGGGCGCGATTATATCACCGGATT
Source organism: Candidatus Poriferihabitaceae bacterium (assembly GCA_965208975.1). Classification (GTDB taxonomy): domain Bacteria; phylum Pseudomonadota; class Gammaproteobacteria; order Arenicellales; family Poriferihabitantaceae. The sequence goes on from CBDBQH010000001.1 coordinate 439,485, forward strand.
TTTAAAGATCGTAGGGGGCGCGAATCCGAAGTGTAGCGAATCCGAAGTCGGGCATCGAATCGTCATCATCATTAGCGGGCGACCACAGAGGGTCGCCCCTACGCATCATCGTAGAACCTGCCCCGGCCCCCGATCAGGTCGAGGGCAGGCCTTGATCGGGGGCCGGTCCCTGTGGATGCGGGAATCCACAACCGACCGGAACCGAACTACCCGTCATCGTAGGGACAGGCCACTGTGCCTGTCCGTGTCGGGCGCCGTCAATAACGGACAACCACCGAGGGTCGCCCCTGCGCATTGGTAATTCCGTCGTCGATGTCCAAATGCGAGTCTCCACTACCACCTGTTATCGTGGATTCCATTCTGATCAATCATCGTAGGGGCGGGTTCCCATGCCCGCCCGGTTCCGACACCGATGATGGCGGATAACCACAGGGGGATTATCTTCCGGCCAAGCCGGGGCAGGCTCTACGACATCATTATCCGATATATATGTCCAGAAAAGTACTGTACTATTCAAATGCCGGGAAGTCATGCAAATCATCCAGGGAAATTGAAGCGAAAAGCCATCAAATCATGAAACAATCTGACATTTTTCAAACTCTGTTTAAAAACAGTAATTACGACCTGTCTCTGTTTTCGGCAAAAGAAATCCAGGCGCTACGGGAAAAGGTTTTCACCAAAACCATCAAGGATAAGGAAACTGCCTTTATCCGTTGCCTGATTCTCAAGGATAAAATCGCCAATGAGCGCAAATCCCTTAAAGATATTATTCTTGAAATGGAGGATGAAGTTCTGGCAAACGCCGGGGTGGATGTATTCGAGGAAGTATTCAAGCTCATATTCACCAAACTCTACGATGAATACCGGAGTCAACGCGATAAAGGAATCATCAATTACTTTCTAAGGCAGGTCACAAAAAACCGCTGTCCAGGAGCCGGTAATTTCTTATCAGGGGGGGGCGCCCGCCTATCTGGATGGACAGGACTATGAAGCGCTCAAGAAGGCGGTCAGAGGGATTGCCGGAGACGGTGAAACCAATGTCTTGCATTTGAACACGCTGGACTTTGACCGTTGGCGAGACAAGACGCAGAACGATGCCAAATGGATCAACACCTACTTGCGGTAGTGGGTTTACACGGCAACACCTTCAAGCCCCATACCGGCACCAAGACCAGTGTGCTGTTCGTGCAGAAATGGGATGAAGTACTTTGCCCCAGGGTGGACGATTACCCGATATTTTTCGCTGTATCGGAAAAAGGCGGCAAGAACAACTCCGGCGATTACACTTACGCCAAAAATGGTAACGGTCAATACAAGCTGGATAAAAACGGTCATCTGATTGTGAACCACGACCTGCACAACCACGATGGTGAACTGCCGGATGGAATTGCCGAAGCTTTTATTGAGTGGGCGAAAAGTGAAAGTCTGAGTTTTTGGAAATGAGCGCAGGGCCGGCGCGTGAAGCAAATCGCCTCAGACAATACGATTATTCACAGGCTGGCTATTATTTTGTCACCCTCTGCATACGGAATCGTGTCTGTTTGTTCGGTGATATTGTCAATGACCGGATGATTCTTAATCATGCGGGCAAAATGATCGAAAACAGTTGGCGACAATTACCCGATTATTATGACGGAGTAGAAATAGATTCTTGCCAAATCATGCCTAATCACCTGCACGGCATCATTATACTGGCAGGGCAGGGACAGGCCACCGTGCCTGTCCACGATTGTCATCAACTGATACGAAAATAACACGGACAGGCACAGAGGCCTGTCCCTACGATCAATCCGGGGCAATTCCCAATCATCGTAGGGGCGGGTCTCTGTGCCCGCCCGCAAACCGTTATTCAGAGCCCCGCCATTACGGCCCGTCCGATTCAGGCTCCGTCAATACCGGACAACCACAGAGGGTTGTCCCTACGATTTCATTATCCGACGTAATTGGGCGATTCAAGTTATTCACCACAAATCAATATATCAGTGGCGTAAAACATCATCAATGGTCTCCTTTTGACACGAAATTGTGGCAACGATCGTTTCATGACCATGTCATTCGCAACGATCAGGATTTAATCCGTGTCCGTGAATACATCCACAATAATCCGTTGAAGTGGGTGCTGGATAAGGATAATCCCGATAATTGGGTGGAGGGGTAAGATTCTCGTTTTAAGGAGAGCAGCAGGACATGCAAAGTCAAATACTAAATTACTCTGCTATGATCAAATTAGTAAAGATGCGACACCCGGAATTGCACATTATTTGAATGAACAACCGCAAAAAATGATTCCATCGGGCGGAATCCTCAGGTTGGAAAATAAGACGAATAAAGTAAATAGCGAATATTTAATGCTGGTACTCAACTCGATAATTACGAAGGAGCAAGTCAGCCGTGATGTTGGCGGGTCGGTCATTCTCCATTGGAGGCCAGATCAGGTGAAAGAAACAGTCATACCAATTCTGTCAGAAGACAAGCAAACCCAAATCCAGCAAAAAGTCATCGAATCATTTGACTTGCGTAAACAATCCAGATACCTGCTGGAATGTGCCAAGCGAGCGGTAGAAATTGCCATTGAGAATGATGAGCAAGCAGCAATCAAATGGTTGGAAGGTGAAACCAAAGAAATACAAATGTAACGAGTTCGAATGTATCTACATTAGCGGGCGGGCACGGTGACCCGCCCCTACGCATCGTTAATCACCCGCCACCCACATCGAACGACAACCCCCGCTCCCACCCATCATCGTAGGGGCGGGTCTCTGTGCCCGCCCGTAACATTGTTCAAGGCGATGATCGAGCGGCAGGAGGGCAGGGAATTTCCGAATCCGGTGAAGATGCTTTCCCGGTCCAGGGCGCCTGTCCTAACGCTGAAACGGCTGCTTCCACTGCGTGGCGGGTCAGTGCAAGGTTTTCTGCTCAGCCTGGGAATTGAGTTTTTGCATGCGTCAGGACAATTCAAGAACAGGAGCGCCAAGAATGTCGGGATCGGGCGCTACGCCAAGCCCCGGCCCTTCGGGCGGCGCGACCCGCCCGTTTTCACGGATGGGGGCGTCAGGACACAAACGCGGAGCGACATAGGACGCCAGGTCGCAGGTGTTCAACAACATCCCATGTGGTGTAGAGGCGGCAAAGTGGAGGGATGCGGCTGTCACGATATCGGACCCCCAGGTGCATTCAGCGCATATTACGGCGCCAAGATGAACGCATAGATCGCGGGCGCGGCGCATTGCAGACAGGCCACCAAATTTCGAGAGCTTGAGGGCAACCGCATCCAGGCATCCCAATTCGTGGGCGCGGAGCAATGAGGCAAGATCATAAGCGCTTTCGTCGATTTTCATTGGAAGTCCGGTTGCTTGCCGCACGGCTGCGCAGTCTTCCAGTGTTTTACAGGGTTGTTCAAGCATCACGTCGAGATGAGCCACCTGCCGTCCTGTACGTGTGGCGCGCAAGCGGGTCGCCCCGCAGTTCCAGTCGCCATAAACCAACGGACCGGGACCCACGGCCTCGCGGACTTTGATCAGTCGTTCTGCATCTGTCAGCCATTCGCCGTCTGCGCCGAGTTTGACCTGAAACTGGCGGATGCCGTTTGTGTAAGCTTCTTTTGCGATCCGTGCCATCTCATCCGGAGCGATGCATGTAATGGAGTGATAAAGCGGCATGTCACGCCGCGTACGCCCACCCAACAGCTCATAAAGTGGCAGGTTGGTGACTTTCCCATAAAGGTCCCACAGCGCCATATCGATAATTGACTTCGCATAGAGATGCCCCAACAGAAATTCATCAAGCCTGCGCATGGACGCATCAATTCCGACAGGTTGAATTCCCAGAATTTCAGGGGCCATTTCCATAACTGCACTTGGCGCCCCATTCGCAAAAGCCGGCAGATAGTGAGGGATTGGGCAGACCTCTCCCCAGCCTCTCAAGCCAGTGTCTGTTTCGAGGCAAATCACATGGGTCTGCACCGTTGCGCAGACTTTGCCGTCAGCCATGTAATAAGTCTCATGACTGGTGAGATCAACAGACCAGAGCGTGATGCGGGTGATTTTCATGGTATCACCACGATGTTGCCGGTGTGTTTTTTGGCGATGAAAGCCGCCTGGGCTTCGCGTAGCTGCACAAGTGGCCAGGTCTCGGCGAGAGCGGGCTTGATTTCCCCGGCCTCAATATAGCGCACCAGATTGGTCATGACTCCCGCGTCAATGATGGTGGAGCCAGTGAAGGTGAGGTCGCGCAAATAGAAGGTGCGCAGGTCCAATTCCACCATCGGCCCGGCAATCGCGCCGGAGCAGGTATAGCGCCCGCCACGCTCCAGGATATCGATCAGCGCCGGCCAGCGGGGGCCGCCGACAACGTCCGCGACCACGGTAATTTTGTCCGCGCCCAGGGCGGCGCGTAGATTACCGGGCGCGCGTGGCAGAACGCGGTCGGCTCCGAGGGCCGCGACAGCGGCATGTTTGGGCTCCGCGGCCAGTGCGATGACCCGCGCCCCCCGGCGCCTGGCCAGTTGCACCAGCGCCCCGCCGACTCCGCCAGAGGCGCCGGGCACCAGCACGGTATCTGCGCCTGTGACATCAGCGCGGGTCAACATTCCTTCCGCGGTGGAGTAGGAGCACGAAAACGTGGCCAACTCTGCATCCGACAGATCAGACTGGATAGCGATGGCGTTGCTGGACGGGATGGTCGTGAATTCGGCGAACCCGCCGTTGCATTCCGACCCGAAATAGCCGGTTTTATCCTTGTTGAGTGGGTCATCCGGGTCACGCAGCCAATTATCGGTGATTACGCGTTCGCCGAGGCGCGCCGGATCGATATTTGTCCCGACACCCACTATCTCGCCGCAGACATCGGCGCCCTGTATACGCGGGAATGTAATGGGTGTGCCGCCCCATGTAGGATCTTCCCCGGACACTTCTTCAAACGCGCTACCGGTTGTCGCATCGGTGACGGCCTTGGAATACCAGCCCGAGCGGGTGTTCACATCGGTGTTGTTCAGGCCGCAAGCGCACACGCGGATCAAAACCCCGTCCGCCGCCGGTTGCGGGCGCGGCCAGTTTTCGTGCAAAACTATCTGATCCAGGTCACCATGGGCCATGGTGACCATGGCGAGCATGGTATCGGGCAGGTTCATTCTACAGTCTCCATAATGGCGTCTGTGCGCGGCAACAGGTTTTGCGGATCGTAGGAGGGGGCGCCCAGCGCCTTCGCCGGCCTGGCGCGCCCGGCGATGATCACATCAAGGGCTGTCCCCGGCGTGGCGGCGTGTGGCTTGATATAGGCAAAGGCCAATATCTTGCCGACCGTGTGCCCGTATACTACCGACGTGGTTGAGCCGACCACAGCGCCATCCAGCAGCACGGCCTCACTACCATGACCGTCCTCGGTCCCGTCAGGTTCAATTTCGAGGCAGACACAAATCCACGGCAGATTGTCCGCCTCCGCGAGCGTGGCCTCTTTCCCCAGATAGTCTTTGTCGGTACGCGCGAAGCGCATGACATCGGCCTCTGGCAGTGTAACCTCGTTCGTCAACTCGCCCGCGCCCTTGAAGCCCTTTTCCATACGCATGACGTTCATCGCAAAGGAGCCGTAGTCTGTAATCCCATACGCTTCGCCCGCCGCCCAAAGCGCGGTATAGACATCCGGACAGGCAGCGTTCGGCATGTGGAATTCCCATCCCAGTTCACCCGCATAAGACATGCGGAAGGCCCAGATCTTATGGCCCGCAATGATGATCTTCCGCGCCGACAACCAACGGAAGGCGGCATTATCCAACGGGGTGTCTGTACACGCCGCAAGCACATCGCGTGACCGCGGTCCGTTCAGGGACAGCGCCGACCAGTCAGAGGACAGGGTTATTATGGATGCGTCTTCCCCTTCCCGGTTGTGGTTGAGATGGTCCAGCAAACGCTGTTCAAAGAATGCGGCGCAGACGAGGTAGTAGCTGTTCCCGGCCATCTTCACGATGGTGGTTTCCAGCTCGATCCGTCCGCGCCGGTTGAGCATATACGTGAGCGTGATCGAGCCTGCTTTCTGAGGCATCCGGTTAGTCGTCAGCCGATCCAGAAGATCATGCGCATCGGCTCCTTTCACCAGAACCCTGGTAAAGGCGGTGACATCCATGATGCCCACGGCTTCGCGCACCGCCTTGACCTCGGCCCCAACCATGTCGTGCACATCGGTGCGCCGGAAGGAGTTGTGATCTTCCTGGGCGACGCCACCCTTGGCAAACCAGCGGGGGCGTTCAAAACCGTAGACTTCCTCATATACCGCGCCCCTGGATTTCAACAATTCATACAGTGGCGACGGTTTGATCGGGCGTCCTGCCAATCTGTTGAAATGCGGGAACGGGATTTCATGGCGCAGGCAAAAATCTTCTTTGGCCTTGATCACCTGCCACTCTTTGTCGGCGTAGCTTCCGAACCGGCGGGGATCATACTCGCGCATCGAGATATCGGCGGCGCCATGCACCATCCAACGCGCCAATTCGCGTGTCAGGCCGGGGCCCCAGCCGATGCCGATCTGTGTGCCGCAGCAGCACCAGTAGTTGCGGACGCCGGGAGCCGGACCGATCAGCGGGTTGCCATCGGGTGGATGGGAAATCGCGCCGTGGATTGCGCGCGTAATGCCAAGCCCCGAAAAGATCGGCATGCGGTTCAGGGATTCCTCCAGGTAAGGCATGACCCGGTCGTAGTCGGCATCGAACAGCCAGTTTTCATAATCCCACGGGCATTCATCGTGCCAGACAGAATTCGGGTTCTCCTTCTCATAGATCCCGATCAGGCCCTTTTCCTGTTCCATCCGGATATAGCCCGATACCTTTTTATCGTCTCGAATAACGGGCAATTCTTTTTCCAGGCCGGCGAACTCCGGAACATTTTCCGTCACAAAATAGTGGTGCGTCATCGACGTCATCGGCAGTTGCAGGCCAGACCACTCGCCCATCTGGCGCGCATAGGCGCCGCCCGCGTTGACCACATGCTCGCAGGTGATTGCGCCTTTTTCAGTCTCTACAACCCACTCACCGTTGACGGCTTGCGTGATGTGGGTCGCGCGACATTGACGGATGATCCTTGCGCCCTTTTGACGAGCGCCGGCGGCCATCGCCATCGTCACATTTGTCGGGTCCACATGTCCATCATCGGGCGTGTGCAGCGCCCCCAGAACACCGTCGAGATTGTAGAACGGATGCAGTTCGGCGATCTTCTGCAGCCCCACCAACTCCATGTTGAAACCGAGTGAGCGGCCAACTGACAGCGTATGGCGCAGCCAGTCCATCTCATCTTCGGTATAGGCCAGGCGGAGCGAGCCGCATCCGTGCCACGTAACCGGCTGGCCGGTCTCAGCCTCCAGTCCGCCGGAGTACAGCCCGATGTTGTAATCCACGCATTTGCCCAGCCCGAAGGAGCTGGTGGAATGGGTGATCTGCCCTGCCGCATGCCATGTGCTGCCGCTCGTCAACTCTGCTTTTTCAAGCAGCGCAATATCGCTCCAGCCTTCATGGACCAGATGATAGGCAAGGCCGCAGCCCATCACGCCGCCGCCAACGATTACCACCTGTGCCCGGGTCGGGAATTTCTGATCTGCCACGATGCGCCTCAGCTGTAAAAAGTTCTGTTCTGTAAAAAGTTCTCGACAGGGTAATCGGACAAGTATATCATCTTCTTTATAACCTTGGACTTATACGATGAGGGGTTGGATGACTGAGCCGCTAAAGTCCCTTGCAGCGCGATATTATACCGATCCACAGATCTTTGAGGTGGAACGCGCGGGACTTCTGGCTCGCACATGGCAATTTGGCTGCCATAGTTCCCGGGTGGCGGAACCGGGCGATTATGCGACCTTCGAGATTGCCGGCGAGAGTCTGTTTGCCATTCGCGGACGGGAGCGCAAGCTCCGCGCGTTTTACAATGTGTGCCAGCACCGGGCACATCAACTGCTCCAGGGCGCCGGCGCCACGCAGGTCGTGGTGTGCCCCTATCATGCGTGGACATACGAGTTGACGGGCGAGCTTCGCGCCGGGCCAAATATCAAGACGGTCGAGGGCTTTGACAAGTCGAACGTTTGTCTCACCGAAGTCCGGGTCGAGGAGTTTTCGGGATTTGTCTTTGTCAATCTTGATCCGGAGGCCGCCCCCATGGACGCATGGTTTCCCAATGTCCGCAAAGAGCTTGAGGAATGGGCGCCCAACTGGGCGGAGCTTGAGCCCCTTGAATGGGTCAGGATCCCTGAGCATTGCAACTGGAAGGTCTCGATCGAGAACTATTCAGAATGTTATCACTGCGCTTTGAACCACCCGACCTTCGCCGAAGGGGTGGTCAAGCCGGAAACTTATGACATCCAGCCGCAAGGCCGGTGCTTGCGTCATACCACTGAATGCCAGAACCTGGACGCGATGACCTATAATATCCAGTCTGGCTTTGCCCATCAGAACGAATATTCCAGCTGGTTCCTGTGGCCGATGTTCAGCTTTCAGGTGTATCCCGGAAATGTGCTGAATACCTATCACTGGCGCGCGGTCGACGTGAACCATGTAGTGGTTTGGCGCGGGTGGTATTCAGTCGGTGGAGAAGACAGCGAAACGGTGCGTAAACTGGCGCGGCAGGATCGCGCTACGACAGTGGAGGAAGATATTCATCTGGTCGAGTCGGTGCAACGCGGCTTGCAGTCTCGCGGCTATCGCCCGGGGCCGTTGGTGATTGACCCTAAAGGCGGCGTCAATTCGGAACACCCGGTCGCGCGCCTTCAACGCTGGACGCGCGAGGCCATTGATGCCGGATAACTATCCATTTTGCCGCATAGTCGGACAACCACTGCTGAAAACCGCTCTGTTGCTGGTCAGTATAGACCCACGAATCGGCGGTTTGTTGATCAGCGGCGCCCGCGGTAGCGCTAAATCAACGATTGTCCGCGGGTTGTCGGACCTGCAACCGGATAAACCCTTCGTGACATTGCCTCTGGGGGCCACTGAGGAAATGATTACCGGCTCCATTGATCTGGACAGCGCTCTGATCGATTCCAGGGTGCGGTTTCGCCCTGGCTTGCTGGCCCGCTCGCACGGTGGCTTTCTTTATGTCGATGAAGTCAATCTGCTTTTTGACCATCTGGTTGACCTGTTGCTGGACGCGGCTGCATCGGGAGTCAATATCGTTGAAAGAGACAATATCAGCCACCGGCATGACGCCAGCTTTGTCCTGATCGGCACCATGAACCCGGACGAGGGTGAACTCAGGCCGCAGTTACTGGACCGTTTCGGCTTGATGGTTGAAATGGAAACGGACTTTACGATAGAGCATAGAAAGGAGATCGTCCGGCGCCGTATCGCCTTTGATCGGGAGCCCGGGAGAATGGTTCAGGACAGTCAGGCTGAATCCGCCCGGATCCGGCAAAAAATACAATGGGCCAGAGACAATCTGCATCGGGTCGAATTATCCGCTCAGATTGAAACGCAAATTGCCTACCGATGCGTACAGGCCGGAGTCGAGGGAATGCGCGCCGACATTGTGTTTCATCGCGCGGTGAGCGCCTGGTGTGCGCTGGAGCAAAGGCTGGAAGTCATGACGGATGATCTGGACAGGGTGGAGCCGATGGTTATGAATCACCGCCGAAATACCGAACCTGATGACACGGCCAAATCGGGAGGCGACCACTCCGCGAACAACAACCCCGGACAGAATGGTCAAAACGGAAACAATCCAGGCGGCGGCACATCGTCCGGCTCATCCATTCAGGGTAGCTGGGGCGCCATGCCGCCCGGGTCTTGCGCGTCGCTACCGGCGTCTGCGTTGCCTCTGCCGATGCGGCGGAGGGATTCGGCGAGGCCGCCGGTACGGGAGCATATAGCCCGGCTTCACCTGAGCCGGGACCGGCATGGCCTGGCTGGTGGCGTTAAATACGGAGTTCATGATTCGGGCGGAAACAGGAGAGTAGATTGGGCGGGTACTTTAGGTACTGCCCGCTTCGGATTACTGTCCTGTGAGGAGCGGAGACGCTCCCTTAAATATCGGTTTCAACTGCCCGGAGCGGTCAACCTGGACCTGATTGTCCTGGATACTTCGGCTTCAACCCTGCACGGCCGGGGCCTGGCGCTCGCTCGCGGGGCCATTCAGGCGTTTTCCGGCCAGAGTTACCGCGCCCGAAAGCTCCTGAGCCTGATTACGTTCGGCAATGATGAAGTTCGGGCGCTGCTCGAGATTCAACGGGCGCCGAGAAACGTTGAGCCTGTGCTTGAGCGGATTCAGGCCGGGGGGGGGACACCGATCAGTCAGGCGCTGAAGCGCGTTGACATCATACTGTCCAGACGGAAATACCGACACTTGAATTGCCATATTTATCTGATTACAGATGGCAGGTTTGATGAGTCAATGAGCGGGTACAAGTCTATTCATTCATGCCCGGTCACCCTGGTTGATATTGAATGCGGGCGGGCGCCACTGGGTCGGGGGCAGCAACTGGCCCGGCAGATTGACGCCGACTATCTGCATATTTCAAGCCTGTCGTTGCCAGGCTTTGTTTCAGGCTTGACAACAAGGGGAGCCGGTCCATGAAGGAAGAAGCGGGAGCAGACCAAAACAGCGTCGGCGCTGATACCCGCATGGAGGCCCGGCATGTCGCAAGGATGAAAAAGAAAAAGGCGGTGGTGGATCAACGAATTGCCAGGGCGACCGAGCGGCGCGGTGTGCTGATCCTGCTGAAGGGTAACGGCAAGGGCAAGAGTTCCTCTGCCTTCGGGACGATGGCGCGGGCCCTCGGTCACGGTCAACGGGCTGGTCTGGTGCAGTTTATCAAGGGCCGGCGGGAAACCGGGGAATTTCTCTTTTTCAAGGATCATCCGCAGGTTGATTTTCATGTCATGGGGCATGGCTTTACCTGGGAAACCCGGGATCAGTCGCGCGATGTCGCCGCTGCCCGAAAAGCCTGGCGGGTGGGGCGGCAGATGTTGTCCAATGAGGCTTACCACATTCTGGTGTTTGATGAAATGTCCTATATGTTCAAATACGGGTATCTGGATGTTGAGCCGGTGATCGAGGCGCTCAGGGCCAGACCCGCGCATCAGAGTGTGATTATTACCGGGCGAACGATGCACCATCGACTGATGGAAATTGCCGACACGATCAGTGAGATCGCCGATCTCGGTCACGCATTCAGAAAAGGCGTCAAGGCGCAGCCGGGTATCGAATGGTGAACCCGGCCGGGAGCCGATGTCCCGCTCTGTTCTTCTGCGCTCCCGCGTCCGGGCAGGGCAAGACCACGATTACCGCCGGTATCGCCCGATACCATCGAAACCAGGGGCGCGATGTCCGGGTCTTCAAAACCGGGCCGGATTATCTGGATCCCCTGATTCTGGAACGCGCTGCCGGCAACCCCGTGGCTCCACTCGATCTGTGGATGGTCGGTGAGCGGGAATGTCAACAGATGTTGTATGAGGCGGCCGCCCAGGCCGACCTGATTTTGATCGAAGGAGCCATGGGCATGTTTGACGGCAATCCGAGTGGCGCCGACATGTCGGCCTGTTTCGGCATCCCGGTGGCGATTGTGATTGACGCAACGGCAATGGCCGGGACTTTCGGCGCGATTGCCGCAGGGTTGGCCGGTCACCGCCCTGAATTGACCATTGCCGGTGTTATTGGCAACAACCTGGCCAGCCAGCGTCACCAGGAGCTGATTGTCGAGTCAATGCCCGCTTCGATTCCATTGCTCGGTTGTGTTCGCCGTCATGCCGATGCCCGGCTTCCCGAACGTCATCTTGGGCTGGTTCATCCGCATGAGGTGGGTGATATCGACTGCCGACTGGATCGACTGGCTGAAATCATGGAGCAGTCCGGGTTGACGGAGCTGCCGCCAGTGGTGGAATTTCGGTCGGGGCGGACGCCGGTCATCAAGCCGCAATTACAGGGCCGGGTGATCGCGATTGCCCGGGATGACGCTTTCACCTTTATCTATGCGGCCAACATCAAACTGTTGCAGGAACTGGGCGCCACCTGCGTCTGGTTTTCCCCGCTGGCTGATGAAGTCCTGCCCGACGCTGACGCCTTATGGTTTCCCGGCGGTTATCCGGAATTGCATCAGCAACGACTCGCAAAAAACCGGCGGTTAATCAACCAGATTATCCGTTTTTGTAAAAATGGCAAGAAAGTCCTCGCCGAATGCGGTGGAATGCTGTACCTGATGGAATCCCTGACCGATATAAACGGCCAGCGCGCGGAGATGATCGGTTTGATACCGGGACACGGGTTCATGCGGGAGCGGGGCGGCTGTCAGGGTATGCAGACCGCGCCGTTGCCCGGCGGCGAGGTCCGCGCCCATGCTCACCATCGCACCCGCTGTGAGGAAACTGCCCGCCCGGTCGCTTTCGGCAAACGCGCGCGCCACGAGGCGCCGGGCGAGCCCATCTACCAGATCAACAACATTACCGCCAGCTATCTGCACCTCTATTTCCCGTCCAACCCGGACGCGGTCGCCACGTTGTTTACGGACTGAATTGCCGGTATGCGGCAGTGATATCCGGTTCGTGGGCAGGCGCGCTGTCAGCGCACATTGGGCGCATATTAGAGGTTGCGTTTTCATCATCTGTTCGTGGTATAATCCGGGTTGGTTATCCGGGTTGGTTATCCGGGTTGGTTAAACTCAAGCGAGGACAATCGATGGATACAGTAGTTATACCTTCCGCCTACACAGGCGGTTATGAAAAGGCTCGCCCGTATAATCAGGCGCTGGTTGATAACTACCTCAGGCACACCACGATAGGTGACCCCGACCTGGATCCGTTGATGGAGGAACTGGTTGCCGGGATGCCGCCTGAAAACCTGCACCGATTCATCCGGGCTGGTCTTGAGCGGCATGATGACGTTCTGCGTGGCGCGCCGAAAGAACTGCGTGATTTTTTTGATAAAATCAATACTCCCCCCCCCTGGCTCGACTACCAGGCTTTTGACCCGGCGATTCGCGCATTTAACAAAAATGTAGACCTCATGCTCACCGCATTTGTTACCGGGGTATTGGTAGAGGGTTTTTCAACACTGATCGCCAAGTCTTTCAGGATTACCGGGCGGGTGGGGGAGACTACCCGGCGCCTGAAGCAAAACAACCGCCACATGATGGAAATATTTTATCCTGACGGCCTGCATAGAGAGAACGATGGGTGGAAGCTGTCCGTGCGCATTCGATTTGTTCATGCCCGAATAAGGAGCCTGCTGTCAAAATCGGACGATTGGCGCCATGAAGCCTGGGGCGCTCCGGTCAGTACCGCGCATCTGGGTTTTGCCATCTCTGTCTTTTCCCAGCGTCTGTTGGAATACTCGCTGCGAGTGGGCGCAAAGTACAACGACGAAGAGCAGACCAGTTTCCTTGCCGTCTGGCGTTATGCCGGCTATCTCATGGGAATCCCTGAAACCATCCTCTATACCAACGGCGCCGAGGCGAAAGAAATATACAAGGTGGGTTATCTGTGTGAGCCGGAGCCGGACGCCGATTCGGTAGCGGTTGCAAATTTATTGATTCAATCTATTCCGAATGTGGCGGGCGTGGAAGACCCGATTGAACAAGAAAAGCTGAGAACCCTGGCCTACCGTCTTTCACGAGCGCTCATCGGAAAACAGTTTGCCGAACGCTTCGACTTCCCAAAGAATTCTGCTGCCCCGGGAACACTGTTCTTTTTCCGGACGAAAGAACGTCTCAAGCGGCTCATACACCACAAGAAGATCAAAGCAAATAATTTTTCCCAGCTTCTCGAGATTTCGGTGTACGACAAGCATGGACTGAGTTACAGGATGCCTGACCATGTTTACACATCCAAATCAAGCAAATGGTAAGGCGCGTTTGCGCCTGCGACATAATGGCCCCGGCCAGAAGACAGAGTCAGGCGGCAGCGATTCTGGCAGATGGAGCGTAGTCATTCGGCGCCCCCCCGGCCACTGATGGAACGTTACATTGCAACCGTGCTGGGGCGCCGTTGGCTGGTCATGGCGCTCACGGTATTGATTATGCTGCTCGCGGCCTCTGGCGCCCGCTTTGTCACCACCACGAACGATTACCGCGTTATGTTCAGCGAGGACAATCCGGAACTCGCCGCTTTCACCGCCCTGGAGAACACCTATTCCGCTTCCAACAAGGCGTTGATTGCCATTACCGCGCAAGACGGTACGGTGTTTACACGCGAGGCGCTGGGCGTTTTTACAGAATTGACCGAGGCGGCCTGGCGCGCTCCTTATGCCAGCCGGGTGGACTCACTGACCAACTATCTCCATAGTGAAGCGGATGGAGACGACCTGACTGTCGCCGCGCTCGTTGATGATGCAGAGGCGCTGGGCGACGCCGACCTGGAACGGGTCGGGATGATTGCGCTGGGCGCCACCGATATTGCCGGGCGACTGGTCTCCCATGACGGGCGTACAGGCGGGGTGGCGATCAATTTTATCCTGCCCGAAAATCCGGATGCGGCCGTTATCGAAATTACCGATTACCTCAATGCCCTGCTGGAGAAAGCCCGCGCAAGTCATCCGGATATCGACTTCTACCTGACTGGCGATGTGATCATGAATCGCGCTTTCGCCGATGCGACAAGGGATGATTTGCGGATACTCGCTCCGATCGTGTTTCTCGTCATCATCGCCATGACCATGGCGCTTCTGCGCTCGGTTATCAGTAGCGTGGCTGTCGTCGCCGTACTCCTGTTCGCCATCAACACCACCATGGGGGTTGCGGGCTGGCTTGGCACCGTGTTCAGTCCCACCAACGCCGGGGTGCCGATCATTGTCATGGTGATCAGCGTGGCGCATTCAATCCATATCGTTACGCATGTTTTATTGGGCATGAAGCGCAATCTTACCCGCAACGCGGCGATCGCCGAATCAATTCGCATCAATGCCTGGCCGGTGTTTCTCACTTCCCTCACCACCATGATCGGGTTTCTCAGCTTGAATGCCTCGGATGCGCCGCCTTTCCATATCCTGGGCAATCTGGTGGCGTTCGGCGTATTGTGCGCCTTTGTATACTCCATGACGCTTCTGCCGGCGTTACTCTCGGTTCTGCCGTTACGAGTATCTCCCGCTCCAGCCGGACGCCGCGACCTGTTTGAACGTCTTGCCGACTTTGTCATTGAAAAGCGCACATTCCTGCTGGTTTCCCTCACCCTGGTGGCTGTCGTTCTGATTGCCGGCATTCCCCGCAATGAACTGAGCGATAACTGGACTGAGTATTTCGATGAGCGTTACGAATTCCGGCGTGATACGGACTATGTCATTAACAACCTGACCGGCCTGGACCAGCTGGAATATTCGCTGGACGCGGGAAGTGAAGGCGGCGTTACGGAGCCCGGTTATCTGCGTCTGGTTGACGATTTCGCCAACTGGTATCGGCAGCAGCCCGGAGTCAGCCATGTCCAGGCATTCCCGGACATCATGAAGCGCCTGAACAAGAACATGAACGGCGACGACCCGGCGTTCTACGTGTTACCGGACACCCGGGAGCTTGCAGCCCAGTATCTGTTGTTGTACGAGTTCTCACTCCCGTTTGGCAGCGACCTGAACGACCGCATCAATGTCGCCAGGTCCGCTACGCGCATGACCGTTGTGGCCCGTGACCTGTCAACCCGGGACCTGCGTGAACTGGATGAGCGGGCGCAAGTCTGGCTTGGCGCCAATATGCCCGACCTTGCGACCCCCGCATCGGGTGTCAATGTGATTTTCGCGCATGTTTCCGAGCGCAATATCCACAGTATGCTGCGCGGCACAATCATTGCCATGGCCCTGATTTCACTGATTCTGATCCGGGTTTTCAGAAGTGTGCGGCTGGGTCTTGTCAGCCTGATACCCAATTTTATTCCCGCGGCCATGAGCTTCGGCCTGTGGGGCTATCTGGTTGGACATGTGGGTCTCGCTTCCTCGGTAGTCGTTGCCGTTACTTTCGGGATCATCGTCGACGATACCGTTCATTTTCTGAGCAAGTACCAGAAAGCCCGCCGTGAGGGTCTCCCCGCGCCCGAAGCTGTGCGCTCCACCTTCTCTACCGTGGGCCATGCGCTATTAACTACGACCGTGATTTTATCGGCGGGTTTTCTGGTGTTTGCCACCTCGGGTTTCGAGCTGAGCTGGGCGCTTGGAATGCTGGTCACGATCACCATCATTTTTGCGCTTGCCGCCGACTTTTTGCTTCTCCCGGCTCTGCTGATTGCCTTTGACCGAAGAAAATTGATGAGGTGATGAAGGGCGCCGCCGTACCGGAACTGTGGATCATAACGGGTTACGGTAATTCCTTGACTAGTATCTGTAATGATCGGCCTTGTAGGGGCCAGCCACGGGAACGCCGATGTAATCGGCCTGATCCGGCCTGAGGCGGGTCAGCCGGGCGCCAATTTTCTCAAGGTGCAGACGCGCGACTTCCTCATCCAGATGCTTGGGTAATACATAAACGTCGTTCTGATATTTGTCGCCATCGCTCCAGATTTCTATCTGCGCCAGCACCTGATTGGTGAAGCTGTTGGACATCACAAAGCTCGGATGGCCGGTGCCGCAACCCAGATTGACCAAACGGCCTTCTGCCAGCAGGGTGACGCGGCGGCCGTCGGGAAGAATAATCTGATCCACTTGGGGTTTGATGTTTTCCCATTGATATTGTTTCATCGAAGCAATATCAATTTCGTTGTCAAAGTGACCGATATTACAAACAATCGCCTGATTTTTCATGCGGGTGATATGGTCATGGGTAATCACATGAAAATTGCCGGTGGCGGTGACGAATATATCGGCCTGTGAGCAGACCTCGTCCATATCGACTACACGATACCCTTCCATGGCCGCCTGTAACGCACAGATCGGGTCGATTTCGGTGACCCATACGGTGGCGCCGAGACCACGCAGGGACTGTGCACAGCCTTTGCCGACATCACCATAACCCAGAACCACTGCAACCTTGCCGGCAATCATCGTATCGGTGGCTCTCTTGATACCATCGACCAGAGACTCGCGGCAACCATACAGGTTGTCGAATTTGGACTTGGTGACAGAATCGTTTACGTTAATGGCGGGGAAGGGCAGTTCATTATTGCTCGCCATTTGATACAACCGATGTACGCCAGTTGTGGTTTCTTCGGTTACTCCCCGAATCTCCGCCAGTCGACGGCTGTACCAGGAGTTGTCTTCGGCCAGGGTAGCCCGAATGCTGGAAAACAGGGCAACCTCCTCCTCGCTCGAAGGATTGTCCAGAACGGACAAATCCTTTTCCGCCTTGCTGCCCAGAATCAGCAACAGGGTGGCGTCACCGCCATCATCCAGGATCAGGTTCGGACCGGCGCCATCCGGCCAGTCCATGATTCTATGGCTGTATTGCCAATACTGATCCAGCGATTCTCCCTTGAATGCGAATACCGGGATTCCCTGACCCGCAATCGCCGCCGCCGCATGGTCCTGGGTCGAAAAGAT
This sequence comes from Candidatus Poriferihabitaceae bacterium, assembly GCA_965208975.1. Taxonomy (GTDB): domain Bacteria; phylum Pseudomonadota; class Gammaproteobacteria; order Arenicellales; family Poriferihabitantaceae. The sequence goes on from CBDBQH010000001.1 coordinate 456,896, forward strand.
ATTGCAGGAGGCCCAGCGTACTTGTGCGCCGAGCGCGACCAGTGACTCGATCAGTACGGCGGTCTGAATGGTCATGTGCAATGAACCGGCGATTCGCGCGCCTTTTAGCGGCTGGCTGTCGGCGTATTTGTCGCGGATTGAGACCAGTCCGGGCATTTCGGTTTCAGCGATACGGATTTCTTTTCTACCCCACTCGGCCAGGCTCAGGTCAGCGACATGGAAATCAGCCTGTATGGCTTCTGCTACTTGTGTAGACATAATCAATTCTCTTTAAGGAGGTGATACTCAATACCGGAGCCGGTTAGCGGATTCCGGCGTCTGCTTTCAATGCGTCTGCCTTGTCTGTTCTTTCCCATGAAAATTCAGGCTCCGAACGCCCAAAGTGCCCATACGCCGCGGTATTGCGGTAGATCGGGCGTAGCAGATCCAGGCTCTGGATAATGGCCTTTGGCCGCAGGTCGAAATGCCGGTTGACCAATGCCTCGATTCGGGTATCGTCAATTTTGCCGGTGCCGAAGGTCTCGACCATGACCGATACCGGCCTGGCGACGCCGATGGCATAAGCCACCTGAACCTCGCATTTATCGGCCAGGCCAGCCGCCACGATGTTTTTCGCCACGTAACGTGTGGCATAGGAGGCGGAACGGTCCACTTTCGACGGGTCCTTGCCGGAAAATGCGCCACCGCCATGGTGCGCGGAGCCGCCGTAGGTATCGACAATGATTTTGCGCCCGGTCAGACCGCAGTCAGCGACCGGCCCGCCAATCTCGAAGCGGCCAGTCGGGTTGACCAGAAAACGGGTATTGGCGTCCAGCATATTGGCCGGCAATACCGGCTTGATGATTTCTTCGATCACCGCTTCAGACAATTCCTCATGAGCCATATCCGGGCTATGCTGGGTGGACAGTACCACGGTATCAATGGCAACCGGGGTGGCGTTTTCATACTTCACGGTGACCTGGGATTTTGCGTCAGGCCGTAGCCAGGGCAGTTTCCCCGACTTGCGAACCTCTGATTGTCGGGCAACCAGACGATGGGCATAAGTGATCGGGAAGGGCATCAGCACATCGGTTTCATTACAGGCATAGCCGAACATCAGGCCCTGATCGCCAGCGCCCTGATCCAGGTCAACCCCTTCGCCTTCATTGACCCCCTGAGCGATGTCGGCGGATTGCTTGTCAAGCGAAACCAGTACGGCACAGCTTTTGTGGTCGAATCCCATGGCGGACGAGTTATAGCCGATTTCACCAATCGTATTACGCACCACTTCCTGAAAGTCCACCACCGCATCGGTTGTGATTTCTCCGGCGACAATCGCCATGCCCGTCGTAACCATGGTTTCGCACCCGACCCTGGATTTCGGGTCTTCGCTCAGCAGCGCGTCGAGTATCGAATCCGATATTTGATCCGCGACCTTGTCCGGGTGCCCCGCCGACACCGATTCCGATGTAAACAAATAAGACTTTGACATGATTTCATGACCTCAATCAATGCGCTGTCGACCCGGCGCCGTTGCCTGGCGTCGCCAGTCGCGAAAAATAAATGACCAGAATATAAAGAAATCTTTATATGTTTGGATTGTAGCATTTCCGCAACCACATAAACACCCTGCCAGAACAAAAAAGACACGCATTGAATTTGCCGCCCGACTGGTATTTTGTTTATCGTATTGCGGTAAAATACCGTCCCCGGCAACCTGATGAAAACGCTGATTCGATGAATCCGAATGACCCGCCTGAACAATCCATAGCCAGGATTCTGATTGAGGCCCTGCCTTATATCCGGCGTTATCAGGGCAAAACGATGGTCATAAAATACGGTGGCAACGCCATGGTGGATCAGGAGTTGAAGCATGGTTTTGCACGGGATGTGATACTGATGAAACTGGTCGGGATGAATCCGGTGATTGTGCATGGAGGAGGGCCCCAGATCAGCGCGTTACTCAAGAAGATCGGCAAGGAATCCACCTTTGTCGGCGGCCTGCGCGTCACCGACAGTGAAACCATGGATATTGTCGAGATGGTATTGGGTGGACTGGTCAACAAGGAAATCGTCAATCTGATCAATTCCCTCGGCGGCAAGGCGGTCGGATTGACCGGCAAGGACGGCAACCTGATTCGCGCCCGTAAAATGGTGGTCAGCCAGGATGACCCGGTGTTGAAAAGGTCCGAGATTATTGATTACGGTCATGTCGGGGAAGTCGAGCATGTCGAGCCGCAAATCGTCCAGTTGCTGGAGTCCCGGGCATTCATTCCGGTGGTTGCCCCGATCGGGGTAGGAGAGGATGGTCAGACTTACAATATCAATTCGGACACGGTTGCCGGTCGGCTGGCCGTCACCCTGAATGCGGAAAAACTGATGTTGTTGACCAATACTCCGGGGGTGCTGGATGGACACGGCAACCTGATTCGGGAATTGAAACTTGACCAGATTCAGGAATTGCGTAATGATGGGACGATTACAGACGGTATGATCCCGAAACTTGAGTGTGCCGTGGATGCGATAGGAAACGGTGTGTCTTCGTCACTGATTCTCGATGGACGTGTCCGCCACGCGTTGTTGCTTGAACTGTTTACCGATTCGGGCGTTGGCACACAGATTGTAGCGTAGAGGCACAAGTTGTAGCGTAGAGTCACAAGATCAGGCTGAAATATCATGGCGGAAGCTTATTTTGAAACAGTGATTGAGGTCCACCACTGGTCGGACAAGTTGTTCACGATAAAAACCACTCGTCCTCCCGGCTTGCGTTTCCGCAACGGGGAGTTTGCGATGATGGGAATGGAGATTGATGGCAAGCCGCTGATGCGCGCCTACAGCATGGCCAGCTCGAACCATGAGGATTACCTGGAGTTTTACAGCATCAAGGTGCAGGATGGACCGTTGACCTCCAGATTGCAGCATGTGAAGGTGGGGGAGCGGTTGCTGATCAGCAAAAAACCCACCGGCACCTTGTTGTGGGATCGTCTGCGCCCCGGCAAGCGTCTCTACCTGTTGGGCACGGGTACCGGTCTTGCGCCCTACCTTTCGATCATCAAGGGGCCGGATGTCTATGATCACTTTGAAAAGGTGATTCTGGTGCACGGTTGCCGTTATATCAACGAGCTGACCTATCAACAGTTGATTGAGCGCGAGCTGAAGGATAATGAATATTTCGGCGACAGTGTCCGCGACAAACTGATCTACTATCCCGCCGTTACCCGGGAAAAATACAAGAATTTCGGGCGTCTCTCGACATTGCTTGAAAGCGGGAAACTGATGAGGGACATCAATATGCCGGCCCTTGCTGTCGAAGAGGATCGGTTTATGCTGTGTGGCGGGCCGGGTATGCTGAAAAGTTTGTCCGGCATCCTCAATACGATGGGTTTCCGGGAAACCCGAAAGAGTGACTACAGGGAGTACGTAGTGGAACGGGCTTTCGTGGAGAAGTAATCTCCCGAAAAATAGACAGAATCCGGCTGTTCGGTTAGTATCTGAGCTTAACTACCCAATCATAAGGTATCAGGTATGCAGATGAGATTGAAAATCAACGGCCGCCAGGTCGAGGTGGAAGCGGCGCAAGGTATGCCGTTGTTGTGGGTGTTGCGCGATGAATTGAAGATGACCGGCACAAAGTATGGGTGTGGTGTGGCTTCCTGCGGAGCGTGCACAGTGCATGTGAACGGCGCTCCGGTACGGTCGTGCGTGACACCTGCCGAAGGTTTGGCGGACGCCGAAATCACGACCATTGAGGGACTGGATTCGAAGGCTGGCCGGGCGGTGCAGCAAGCCTGGGCCGAACACAATGTCGTACAGTGCGGCTACTGCCAGTGCGGACAAATCATGTCGGCGGCAGGGTTGCTCGGCGCAAATTCCAGTCCGGACATGGACGAGATTGAGACTTACATGGCAGGTAATGTTTGTCGCTGCGCCACATATCAGAGAATCCGGAGCGCCGTCGCGCGCGCCGCCGAAATTCTGGAGGAGGAAAATCAATGACTACTACCCTGTCCCGCAGGGGCTTCCTGCAGACTGCGTCCGCCACGGTCGCCGCCGCGCTCGTAATCGGATATTCTCCCCGTGGAGCGCTGGCGGCGGCGTCCGCTGGCGGTGGCCATTTCACGCCTTTTGTGAAGATCGACACAGCCGGTCAGATTACTGTGCTTGTCAAGCATTTCGAGATGGGGCAGGGTGTCAGCACCGGCCTGCCTACCCTGATTGCAGAAGAGCTTGGCGTTGAACTTGATGAAGTGGCGATTGAGTTCGCGCCGTCCGACGTAACCCGTTACGCCAATCTCCTGTTCGGTATCCAGGGCACCGGCGGCTCGACTTCCATGGCCAATTCCTTCATGCAGTATCGCAAGGCCGGAGCGGCCGCCCGCGAGATGCTTTTGGGAGCCGCCGCCGGCGCCTGGAATGTCGCTCCAACGGAGTTGACGCTGTCGAATGGCATGATTTCCGGCGCTGGCCGTGAGGCCCTGCTGGCCGATTTTGTCGCGGATGCCGCGGCCATGGAGGTTCCTGTCGAACCGGCGCTCAGAAGCCCGCAAACATTCCGGTTGATCGGTAACCCGAACACCGCGCGCCGTGATAACGCTCCCAAAATAGACGGCAGCGCCCGCTTTGCGATGGATGTTCAGCTGGAGGGTCAGGTGGTTGCTGTCATTAAACGCAGTCCCCGTTTCGGTGGAACGGTGGTTTCGATGGATTCGTCAGCCGCCGCGGCGATCCCCGGTTTTGTCAACGCGGTGACCCTGCCGACCGCAAACGGAGTGATTGTTTATGCCCGCAATACCTGGGCGGCCATGCAGGCGCGTAAGGCGGTTGCGGTTGAATGGGATTTTGCCGAAGCGGAAAATCGCGGATCGGACGAGATCGAATCGGCGCTTCTCGCGGCAGTGAACGCTCCTCCCGCTTTCATCGCCAAAGAAGGCGCCGGGCTGGAAGAAACCACGCGGCTGGTTGCTCAGGCGGCGCAGACAGTCGAGGCTGAATTTTTTCTGCCTTGGCTGTGTCATGCGCCGATGGAACCGTTGACCTGCACCATTGAGCCGACCGCCAACGGGGTCAGACTCCACGATGGCTGCCAGCTTACGAGCGGGGCGCATCAGGCGCTTGCGGCAGTACTCAATCTGCCAATGGAGAATATCGAGATCAACACGCTGTACGCCGGAGGCTCATTCGGACGGCGCGCCACCATGACTGCGGACTATCATGTTGAAGCCGCTATGGCCTTCGCGATGAGCGACCGCTCGCGTCCGGTCAAACTGGTCTGGTCACGTGAGGACGATCTTGCCGGTGGCGCTTACCGTCCGGCGTTCGCGCACAAGGTACGTGTTGGCCTGGACGCCGACGGGCGCATGATTGCCTGGGACCACCGCGTCGTCGGCAAGCCCATTTTCAAGGGCACGGCGTTTGAACAGGCGTTTGTGCATAATGGCGTTGACCACTCATCCGTGGAAGGCGTGTCGGATACGCTGTACGGGATTCCCGGCCAGTTTGTCGGTCTCACCGACTTTAAATCCGCCATCACTGTGAACTGGTGGCGTTCGGTTGGTCACAGCCATACCGCCTTCGTCATGGAGTCGATGATGGATATGGCGGCAAAGGCGGCGGGACGCGATCCGGTCGCCTGGCGGCTTTCGCATCTTGCCGGCGATTCAAAAGATCAGCGAAGATTAGCCGGAGTCCTGCGTCTGGCGGCGTCGAGTTCCGGTTGGGAGCGTCCGCTTGCGCCCGGTCGAAGTCGTGGAATCGCGGCGCATAAATCTTTCGGCACGTATGTGGCCCAGGTCGTCGAGATTTCCCGCGACGCAGACGGTTCCGTGAAGGTGGAAAAGGTAACCTGTGCGGTTGATTGCGGGGTTGCAGTGAACCCGGATATTGTCAAAGCGCAGATTGAAGGCGGTATCGGCTACGGGCTCGGCCATGTCATGCGTAACGAGATCACATTCGGCAATGGTGAGGTGACACAGTCGAATTTCCCCAACTATGCGCCGTTACGGATTGCGGACATCGGCGCTATTGAGGTGCAGATCGTGGATTCTCAGGAGCCGCCGAGCGGAATCGGAGAGCCGGGCGTACCGCCCGCCGGGCCTGCCCTGGCCAATGCCATTGCGGTTGACGGTCCCCGAGTTACCCGATTGCCGATGATCAACAATGGGGTGCGTTTCGCTTGATGCTTGCGGCGTCGCCGCGATTGTGCTCGCGGCTGGCTGCTCCACCCGCATGGCGTCCGGCAACAAACTGCTTGCGGATGTTGACGGCAAGCCCATGCTGCATCGAACACTCGAGGCGGTGGAGTGCGCGAACCTGCAACCCATTGTGGTGGTCACTGGATTCCAGTCGGCTCGAATCTGTGAATCCATCGCGCAATACCCGGTCGAAATCGCCCATAACCCGGATTATCGACAGGGTCTCGGTACGTCATTGCGAACCGGAATCGCTTCGCTGCCGGACTCGACCGGCGCCGCCATCATTTTTCTTGCCGATATGCCCGATATTACCGCCGATGTGCCCAACCGCCTGATTCGCGCTCACTTCACTTCAAAAGATAAAATCTGCGTCCCGGTCCGCGCCGGCAGGAGAGGCAATCCGGTACTATGGCCAAGACGATATTTTCAAGACCTGAGCCGGGTCGAAGGGGATGTTGGCGGTCGCTATCTGATGCGGAAGTTCTGCGATTCTGTGCAGGAAGTTCCGGTATCCTCCGCTTCCATTTTTAATGACGTGGATACGGTGCAGGACCTGAAGACGCGATCTGTTCGTCGCCAGACAGATTGACCGGAATACGTGATGAAAAACAGTGATACTGAAGTCCTGCAAGCGGCCTCTGACTGGCTGGAAGACGGACATACCGTGGAATTGGTTACCCTGGTGGAAACCTGGGGGTCGTCACCCCGACCGATCGGCTCTTTAGCCGCAGTGCGTAATGACGGCAAGCTGGTTGGCTCCGTATCCGGCGGTTGTATCGAAAAGCAGCTGGCTACCCGATTACGGCGCGACCAACCGATCGGTATCGTACAACATAATATCAGCCATGAGCAGGCAATTCGTTATGGACTGCCCTGTGGCGGGTCGCTGAAGCTGGTCATTGAACATCTCGAAGACGCGACCCCGCTATGCGGCATATTACAGGAACTCGAAGCTCGTAAACTCGTTAGCCGGACGGTCCATCTGGAATCGGGCAAAACCAGCGTCCGACTGGTAAACAAAAGTGAGAGACTCCGCTTTGATGGCAAAACCCTGACCAAAGTGTTCGGGCCGGTGCAGGAGCTACTCGTGATCGGCGCCGGGCAGTTATCGCGTTATGTCGCGGAATTGGCTATTGCCCTGGATTTCCGGGTGACCGTCTGTGAACCGAGGGAAGACTTCGCCAGTGTCTGGAGCGTATCCGGCGCCAGGATTGATTCGCGCTTCCCGGATGAAGTCGTGCGGGAACTGGCAAATGACTCCACGCTTGCGGTTCTGGCCCTGACCCATGAGCCAAACCTCGACGACCTGGCCTTGCTGGAAGCGCTGGAAAGAGACCTGTTTTATGTCGGTGCGCTCGGCTCCCGGCGCAGCAGCGAAAACCGGCGCAAGCGCCTTCGGTTCCTGGGCCTCGCTGAATCGCGGCTTGATCGCCTGCATGGCCCGGTCGGCCTTGATATCGGCAGCCGGACACCGGCTGAAATCGCGATTTCGATCATGGCGCAAATCATCGCTGTGCGAAACGGATTCCCGCAATTCCCCCTCCCGGACGGCCACTCGTGAAATGAATGCCATTTTGCTGCTGATCGCTTTTCTGGCGGGGATGGTTTTTCGCCGCCTCGGCTATCCGCCATTGCTCGGATTCCTGCTGGCGGGGTTTGTCGCAAACGAGATCGGGGTGGGGGATATCGAAACCATCCGGCCACTCGCTGATCTGGGTATCACCCTGCTTCTCTTCACTATCGGGCTCAAGCTGAACCTGAGGGAGCTTACGCAGATACAAGTCTGGGGAACGGCCTCGGCGCATACGATGATTGCCGTAATTATGACCGTGCCCGTGATATTTCTTGCGGGATACCTGTTTCCGGTCATGCGGCTGGAAAACAACTATTCGGCATGGCTCCTGGCCTTCGCTCTTTCGTTTTCAAGCACCGTGTTTGCGATCAAGATCATCGAGGAACGCGGTGAAAGCGCCGCTCTCCATGCGGACATAGCCATTGGCATCCTGATCATCCAGGATATTTTTGCCGTCTGTTTCCTGGTTTTGACGGCGGACAGGATGCCCGGTCCCTGGGCGCTGGCGCTTCTGGTATTGCCATTTTTGCGACCTGTGATGATTGCCTTGCTGAATCGCGCCGGACATGGTGAGTTGTTAGTCCTGTTCGGGGTGGCGACCGCCATTGCCGCATACCAATTGTTCGAGCTGGTGGACCTCAAGGGCGGACTGGGCGCATTGATTTTCGGGGTATTGCTGGGGCGGGCGGAAAAGGCCTCCGAACTTTACAAGAGTCTGGTTTCTCTCAAGGACCTCTTCCTGATTGGATTTTTCCTGCAAATCGGATTCTTCGGGCTCCCTTCTCTGGAGATGGTGGCAGTGGCCGTGGCATTATCCGCGCTGATTTTCCTGCGCCCGTTGATCTACTATTTCTTGCTGGTCAGTTTCGGGTTGCGCGCCCGGACTGCCTTTGTCGCCGGATTCAGTCTCTTCAATTATTCGGAATTCGGGCTGATTGTGGGCGCCATTGCCGTCAGCGCTGGTTTGTTGTCACCGGAATGGTTGACGACGCTGGCGCTGGTGATGGCTATGTCACTGTTCATCGCTACTCCCTTCAATACCAAAGTGCATCAACTATATGGACGATTCTCCGCAATTCTGCACCGCTTTGAGCGCAAGGAACGCCTGGAGCGGGAGAAAATGCCAAGTCTGGGTGACGCCGAAATTGTGGTGCTTGGCATGGGCCGTGTGGGTGTCGGCGCGTATGAAACACTGCATGAGCGGTACGGTGATGTTGTGGTCGGAATTGAGGAGAATACAGAAAGGGTAAAACATCTTGCCGCGGCCGGTTATCATTGTGTGCCGGGCGATGCCAGTGACTCTGATTTCTGGCTGAACGCCAATCTGGTTAAACGCCGGATGTTGTTGATCAGTTTGTCCAATCATCGGGAGAATCTGTATGTGGTTGACATCGCGAAAAGACTGGGTTATCCGGGTATTCTGGCTGTCATTTCCCGCTATCCCGACCACAAGGCCGAACTGGAAAGCCTCGGCTGCGTGACTTTTAACCTGTATGCCGGAGCGGGACGCGGATTTGCGGAACATGTCCTGAGGCAAATGGATGATCTATCGACAGACGGTGACCACTCCCCATCACTGAGAAGAATCGAATAAACCGGAATCGGAACAATTTATTGTGATTGATTGTGATACAATCCGCCGTCACAAGATGTAATTTCAAGATAAACCTTCTGGAGCTGACCTAAATGCCTTGGAACAAATCCGGCCCGGGTGACGATGACGACCCATGGGGGCAGAATAATCGTCGTAGAAGCGGCCGTAATCAAGCCCCGCCCGACCTGGATGAAGCGCTTCGCCAGGCCAGGGAGCGGATCGAAAATCTGTTCGGCCGTCGCAGAAGCCGGGGGCGAGGCGGCGGTGACAGCGGTGGCAATGGTTCCGGCTCAGGGGGCTCAGGCGGGATCGGTCTGGCGCCCATTCTGGGAATTCTGGTCGTCGCTTTCGGCTTCTGGATATTCACTGGATTTTATACGGTTGATCAGGGTGAGCAGGCCATTGAGTTGCGCTTCGGAAAATATCTGGAAACCAATGACGCCGGCCTGCATTTTCACATTCCAACCCCGTTCGAATCGGTGGAGATTGTCAATACCCAGAATGTGAATACGGTTGAGGTCGGCTATCGTGAAAGTGGCCGCTCCATCCAGTCCGTGCCGCGCGAGGCATTGATGCTGACTCAGGATGAGAACATTATTGATATACAGTTCGCGGTGCAGTACGATGTCAAGAATCCCACCGACCTGTTGTTTAACGTCAGCGAATACAATCAGAGAGAGTTGGCGGATCTGGTTGTGCGCCAGGCCACGGAAAGCGCTGTGCGGGAAATTGTAGGCCGCAACAGCATGGATTTCGCGATTACGGAAGGCCGGGCGCAGTTGGCGGCGGAGACCGAGGTACTGGTTCAGGAGATTCTGGACCGTTATGAAACGGGGATCAATATACGAGCCGTTGAAATGCAGAACGCACAACCCCCTGAGCAGGTGAAGGATGCCTTCGACGATGTGGTCAGGGCGCGTGAGGATGAGGTTCGGCTGAAGAATCTGGCGCAGGCCTATGCCAACGACATTATCCCGAAGGCGCGAGGGTTTGCCGCCAGGATTTTGCAGGAGGCGGAGGCATATCGCGCTTCTGTGATCGCCAAGGCGGATGGTGAAACTGCCCGCTTCGAGCAGGTGCTGACAGAATATACCAAAGCGCCTGACATCACCCGGGATCGTTTGTATCTTGAAACCATGGAAGAAGTTTTCAGTCGCGCCAGCAAGATGGTGATTGACCAGCCGGACGGTGGCAACAGTGTCATGTATCTGCCGCTGGATCAGTTGCTGCGCGACCGCGGGCAGCAGGGTGGCTCATCAGCCAGCGGTGGCGTATCTGACCGATCGGTGTCCGGGTTCAATACGCTGGATACCGGTTCTTCAAGATCAACCACGCGAAGTGTTGATCGTACTGTGAGGCAATAAATCATGAGTGGTAAATCAATGTTGGGCGTTGTCTTTCTGGCCATAATGGGCGCTCTGGTATTTTCTTCGGCCTATCTGGTTGATGAGAGGGAAAAGGCCATTGTGTTTAAATTCGGCGAGATTATTCGCTCCGATGTGAAACCCGGACTGCACTGGAAAGTTCCGTTTATCAATAATGTCCGGTTCTTTGACGCCAGAGTACAGACCATGGATGCGGATCCGGAGTCCTATCTGACCCAGGAAAAGAAAAACCTGATTGTGGATTCGTTCGTCAAGTGGCGGGTGAAGGACGTTCATCAGTACTACACCCGTTTGCAGGGCAGCAAGTTGAATGCCCGCTCCCGGCTGTCCCAACGGGTCAATGACAGTCTGCGTCAGGAGTTCGGCAAGCGCTCTGTGCAGGAGGTTATTTCGGGCGACCGCAAGCTGATCATGGAAACGGTGCGTACCGAGATGAACGAGGAAGCGGCCACACTGGGCATAGAAGTGATTGACGTGCGGCTCAAACGGGTTGATCTCGACACGACAATCAGTGAGCGTGTTTATCAAAGGATGGCGGCTGAACGACAGCGTGTCGCCAAGGAATTACGGGCGCAGGGTGAGGAAGTTGCCGAGAAGATCCGGGCAGACGCCGACCGGCAGCGCCTGATACTGCTGGCTGACGCCGAGCGCGACGCGGAAGTGCTTCGCGGGGAAGGCGACGCGATTGCGACTGCCGCTTATGCGGATGCTTTCGGCAGGGATACGGAATTTTACAATTTCTATCGTAGTCTGAACGCTTACAGGGGCAGCTTCGACAGCAAGCAGGATCTGATGATCATTGATCCGAGCTCGGAGTTTTTCAAGTACTTCAAGCAATCCGAGGCGAGGGTATCCAATTAGTCGGCGAAACCTGAATTTCCGCTGTGCTGGACTGGACAGATTTAGCGGCTGCGTTTGCCTTGTACCTGGTGCTTGAAGGACTGATTCCGTTCCTTAATCCCGCGGCTTTCAGGCGATTCGTGATGCGGATGGTCGAGACGCCGGATGCGAGATTGAGAATCTACGGGCTTGTCAGCATGAGCGCAGGTCTCATACTTCTATACTTCGTCCGATAAGCGTTCGGGCAGCATCCGATCACCCGGAATACTGAAATTTATGAAAATGGCGAAGAATGTCGTATTGCTGGGCAGTCAGTGGGGCGATGAGGGCAAGGGCAAGATTGTTGACCTGTTGACGGGGCATGCGGACACGGTGGTTCGTTTCCAGGGTGGACACAACGCCGGACATACGCTGGTCATCAATGGACGCAAGACGGTATTGCATCTGATTCCATCCGGCGCCTTGCGCCCGGCTGTCGAGTGCCTGATCGGCAATGGCGTGGTTTTGAACATTACCAAATTGTTGCAAGAGATGGACGATCTGGCGGGGCGCGGCATTGACATCGAAAGCCGGTTGATGGTGAGCTATGCCTGTCCTGTTATTCTGCCCTATCATGTCTCACTGGATCTGGCGCGGGAAAAAGCGAAGGGAGAAAAAGCCATCGGCACAACCGGAAGGGGGATCGGCCCGGCTTACGAAGACAAGGTGGCGAGACGGGGGTTGAGAGTCGCGGACTTGCTGAAACCGGACCGCTTCCGTGTCAAATTGAAGGAAGTGATGGAATATCACAACTATGTGCTGGAGCATTATTTTGATTACCGTCCGGTGGATTACCAGACTACACTGGATGAAGCGCTGGCGCAAGGAGAGCGGATTCGGCATCTGGTGGGGGATGTTTGCGCTCGTTTGTCGGAATCTGGCAGTCAGGGCAAGTCGGTCCTGTTCGAAGGCGCTCAGGGTATGCTGCTGGATATTGATCACGGCACCTATCCTTACGTCACTTCTTCCAATACCATTGGCGCCGCGGCCGCGGTTGGAGCCGGAATCGGGCCTCTCGACATTGATTTTGTTCTGGGTATCGCCAAAGCCTATACCACACGAGTAGGTTCCGGTCCGTTCCCGACTGAATTAAAGGACCCTATCGGTCAGCATCTGGGGGAGAAGGGAAATGAGTTCGGGGCTACGACCGGGCGCCCGCGACGCTGCGGCTGGCTGGATATGGTGGCGTTACGCAGGGCCAAACAGGTTTGCGGTTTGAGCGCCTTGTGTATCACCAAGCTGGATGTGCTGGATGGGTTGGCTACCATCAAAATCTGTATCGGTTATCGGCACAATGGCGTAGAGTTCGACCAGCCTCCCTGGTGTGTGGAGGATATGCAACAGTGTGAACCGATATTTGAGGAATGGCCGGGCTGGAAGGAGTCCTCCGCGGGAGTGCGTAATTATGACGATCTGCCAGTCAATGCCAGAGCCTATCTCAATCGGATTTCTGAATTGACGGCGTTGCCGATCGACATGATTTCGACCGGCGTGGAACGCGATGATACGATTATTCTGAACCATCCGTTCAAATAAATCCGGACTTCGCAAGAATATGCCGCCCAATCATTTCATGGGGAATTTTCTATGACAAATATAAAGCTGGATGACGCCGGAATTTTTCACGAGCAGTGTTATATCAATGGTCAGTTTCGATACGCCAACAGCGGAGAAACCATTGATGTGACCAATCCCGCCAATGGCGCCGTGATTGCCAGGGTTCCGAATATGGGGGCTGCGGAAACCACAGAAGCGATTGCGGCGGCGGAACAGGCCCAGAAGAACTGGCGTAACGCGCTGGCTAAGGAGCGCTCTGATATTTTGCGGCGCTGGCATGATCTGATGATCGAAAATCAGGAAGATCTTGCCCGAATAATGACTCTTGAGCAGGGCAAACCCCTGGCGGAGGCGCGTGGGGAAATTCTCTACTCTGCGTCCTTTCTGGACTGGTTTGCCAGTGAAGCGCGGCGGGTGGGCGGCGAAACCATCCCGCAGCACCAGCCGGATAAACGGATTGTGGTGATCAAGCAGCCGATCGGTGTCTGTGTGGCTATTACGCCATGGAATTTCCCGTCCGCGATGATTACCAGAAAAGTCGGCCCGGCCCTGGCCGCCGGCTGCGCGGTCGTGGTCAAGCCGGCGACACAAACCCCGTTGTCCGCTTTTGCGCTTTGTGAGCTTGCCGAGCGGGCCGGTTTGCCAGCCGGGTTAATGAATGTGTTGACCGGGTCATCAGTGGCTATTGGTGGCGAAATGACCTCGAATCCGGCGGTCAGGCATCTGAGTTTTACCGGCTCAACCGAAGTGGGTCGATTGTTGATGAAGCAGTGTTCCGGGTCCATCATCAAGGTGGCGCTGGAGCTTGGTGGCAATGCCCCGTTCATTGTATTCGACGATGCCGATATCGACGCGGCGGTGGAAGGCGCCATGATTTCCAAATACCGCAATGCCGGACAAACCTGTGTTTGCGCGAACCGCATCTATGTTCAGGCGGGGGTTTACGACGAGTTTGCAGAGAAGTTATCCGTTGCGGTGAATCAATTACGGGTGGGGGACGGCATGCGAGACGGCGTCACCCAGGGGCCGCTGATCAATATGGAGGCCGTACAGAAAGTCGAGGAACATATTGCCGATGCAATAAGCCATGGAGCGGAGGTGGTTGTGGGCGGAAGTCGTCATGAGTTGGGGGGCGCCTGGTTCCAGCCGACATTACTGATGAATGTGACTGCGGATATGAAGATTGCGAGGGAAGAAACTTTTGGCCCGCTGGCGCCCCTGTTCAGATTTGAGGATGAGGCGGAGGTGATTGAAATGGCTAACAATACGGAGTTCGGTCTGGCCTCTTATTTTTACAGCAGGGACCTGGCCAGGGTTTGGAGAGTAGCGGAACAGCTGGAATACGGAATGGTCGGAATCAATAGCGGACTGATTTCCACAGAAGTGGCGCCCTTTGGCGGAGTCAAGCAATCCGGTCTCGGTCGGGAAGGCTCGAGTCACGGTATTGATGAGTATCTGGAGATGAAATATCTGTGTATCGGTGGAATTTCCTGAAAAACCTTATATAATCCGCACAATTCAATCATTCCCCCCTTGAGGGGGAATCAATCCGCAAAGCGGATGTGATGAGGGGTATTCCCGCCAAAGGCGGGAATCCAACAGAAACAACGAGCACAATCAGGAACAAAGAACGTGATGCAAAGAGAATCAGCCACCTCCCATCGTAGAGCCTGCCCCCGGCTTGATCGGGGGGGCGGGTCACCGTGCCCGCCCGCCCAAATACCGGATCATGCACAACCCCCATACCCGCCCGCTCTAATGCCAAATCATGCACAAAAGTTAAATTTCTGCTTGACAGCTGAATGGCAAGATGCTGCTACAATGATTGCCAGCCAGCCAGCCAGCCAGCCAGCCAGCCAGCCAGCCAGCCAGCCAGCCAGCCAGCCAGCCAGCCAGCCAGCCAGCCAGCCAGCCAGCCAGCCAGCCAGCCAGCCAGCCAGCCAGCCAGCCAGCCAGCCAGCCAGCCAGCCAGCCAGCCAGCCAGCCAGCCAGGGCCTCTTTCGTTCATTAACTGATTCTTCCCACAGAAGCGGGAATCATTCCTGCGCGGGACGGCACGGAGACCGTCCCCTACGATCAAGCCCGTTCCGACACCACAATATCACTCCCCCCTGGAGGGGGAATCACACTCCGCAAAGCGGATGTGATGGGGGGCATTCCCGCACAGCGGGAATCCACAACCATCAGACGACTGATTCTCCCGACCTGCCGCCGTCAACTGGTGTCACCGCCCGTCATCGTAGAGCCTGCCCCCGACTTGATCGGGGGGGCAATCCCTTGTGGTTGCCCGCCACAGTCAATCCCTGCCACTACCTCAAAATCACTCCCCCCTTGAGGGGGAGTCCAATCCGCAAAGCGGATTGGGTGGGGGGATTTTCCCGCAAGCTTGTCCCCGGCCCCGAACGGGGAGTGGGAATTCACTACTTCCTCTCCGCCCTTCTCCTTCTACCACTCCTCACCGGCTTCACCGCCGAAGCCACTGCCCAAACTCCCCTCGCCGACCGAATCGCTCCCCCCGCCACTTTGACAGTCGCCGAGAATGCCGGTCAGCATAACATCGTCCTGTCCGGTCAGGTGGATATGTTGCCAGCTACTATAGATACTGATTTCAATCAGAACAACAGCACAGCCACAGGTCGCAGAACAGCAGGGGCCTGCCAGGCTGGCGATGACTTTGTCCAAGCTACCTCGAACACTCATGTCGCCAGTACGGCAACAACCAGTCATACCATCATTGGTCTTACGGTGTGCGAGGACACCGTCGATGAACCGGATGAAACCATCGAATGGAACTGGACGAGTATTACAGGTGGTGGCCCATATAATAGCGCAACGAGTAATTGCGCCAGTGATGCCGCTTGCACCACGATAATCACCATCACCGACAACGACCCCACGGTTGTTGCCCTGACCCGTACCGGCGGTTCTGGCGCCGTAACCGAAGGCGGTACGATCGAGTTCACGGTCGCTTTGGGCCGCGCCCTGATTGCCGGAGAAATCATTGACGTACCGTTATCCATCGGCGGCACAGGCATCACCACCGCCGACTGGAGTCTGGCGGAGAAATCCGGTACGAATCTCAACACCGGCGTCACCCTGACCGGGCAGACCACCGCCACCCCGCAGGTGCGCTTTTCAGGTGTCGGAGCGCAGGTCGCCACCCTGCAACTGACCCCGACCGCAGATAGCGTAACCGAAGCCGGTGGAGAAACCTTCACCATCGCACTGGGGCCGGACGGCTCAGCAACCAACGGTTTCGACCGCGCAAGCCTCGCCACCAATGTCGGCGGCGGCGCCAACCCGCATGCGTCCGCCGCTTCCAACACATTCGATGTAATGGTCAATGACCCCCCCGTGGGCGTTCCCGTTCTCACCCTCAGCCACGGCACCATGCCTTCCAATCGTCACCACAGCGCCCCGGCCCACAGACTCGAAGAAGGCGGCGACACTCTGGCTGTATTCATCGTCACCGCCACCCCGTCCTTTACCGTTGCCCGGGACGCCAGAATCCGCATTGACTCCGTACAAGACCATACCCCCCATACCGGAACGCACACCCTCTCATTTACCGCATCAGGAGACGGAGCCGGTGAACAGAGATACACTGCCCCCGTTAGAAGTGACATCACCGACCGCCTCGACGGAGAGATTCGCGCCACCCTCCTGCCCTCTGCCAACAATACCTATACACTCGGTAATTCTACCATCCATTACGACATCGTCGACAACGACCCCACCGTGGTCACCCTGTCTACGCCGGACAACAACACCGCCGATGAAGACAACGCCGCCGATACCGCAAAAATCAACCTGTCCCTGAGCCGTGGACTGGTTTCAGGGGAAAGATTAGACATTCCGTTACAATTCAGTGGTGGCGCCTTAGGCGATGATTTCACCCTGGCGAAGATGGAGGGTACTCCAGCCGACATTTCCTTGTCCGGCAGTACCGTCACCTTTACCGGCCCCTCTACCGGCGCCACCGCAATGTCAGCCACCCTGATTGTCACCGCCGCCCAGGATACGGATACCGAAGATGAAACCGTCACCGTCTCGATTCCCGCACGGGCCGGCACCAACCCCAATGACATACGCCTGCGCACCACCGGCTTTCACTGTCGCACCACCAACTGTAAAGCCACCGGCACAGGCAGTGGCATGTTCACCCTGTCTGATGCCGGTTCACGGGTTCCGGTCCTTCGTATCACTCCCGGATCGGCGATCACCGAAGGCGCCAACGCCACCTTTACCCTGACCGCCGACCCGGCGCCGGCTGGCAACCTGACCGTCTATCTGGATGTAGAGAGCCTGGGAGGAAACCAGGTAGCCAGTAGCCGTCTGGGAGAGAAGACCGCCATCATTCCGAGCAGTGGAACCCTCACCTATACGATCCCGACCCTCGCCGATTCTACCGATGAACCGGACAGCGACCTCTTCGTAGAGATTCTGGCAGAAGACACGGACGGGGAGAATCCCGGTTATACCCTACACGCAGAGGATTACGAGGCCGAGTTGCATATACAGGACGATGACGCCACGACCGTGGTATTGACCACCCCGGACGCATCCGCGACCAAAGGCAGCAGTACCGACACCGCCCGCATCGTATTGACCCTGAACCGTTCAGTAGACCGTATCGAACAACTGGATGTGCCGTTGGTGTTCACTGGCGGTTCTCGGGTCAGTGGCAACCCCCCGACCGGCGACTTTACGCTGGCGCTGACGCCACCGCCCGGCAGTCTGGCATCTAGCCAGACACTCAGCACAACATCCAATGTGGTGTCTTTCAGAGCCCTGTCGCCGAACACCGCAACCATTTTATTGACGGCTGTAGCGGACAGCGATACCATCGACAAGACCGTGACGGTATCGCTCGGCGCTTTGAATATCGTCCGCGGCTTCGCCGGTGGCGTCACTGGTTCTCGCAGCGGCGACGGACAGATTACCCTGATGGATGCGTCCACGACCCAGACTCCGGCAACGCCAGAGATTACCATCACGCCCGGAACTTCTCCGGTCATCGAAGGCACAGCGGCGACCTTCACCGTCACCGCGACACCCCCTCCGGCTGCCGCCCTGACCGTCAATCTCACCATAACCGACGCTCCGAACTCAGACTTTGTCTCTGCATCCAACCAGCAGGGCACAAAAACGGTTACCATCCAGCCAGCCAGTACGACTTCCAGTTCTGTAACCTATTCGGTGCCGACCGAAACGGACACCACCGATGAACCCAATGGCCCGGTCATGGTGACGATTGCCAGTGGTTCCGGCTATACCATCGGCAGTTCGGGTTCCGCTTCCGTCACCGTCAATGATGATGATGCAACGCCACAGACCGATCCGGTCGATCCACCACAACAGCCGGTCGGTCCGACACCCGTACAGCCCACCCCGACACAGCCGGTATCACCGACTTCGCCGGGACAACCCACAGACCCGCAACAACCGGAACCGGAACCCGAACCGGAACCCGTGATTCCAGTCCTTTCCATCCAGGCGCAAGCCGATACCCTCACCGAAGGCGCGACCGCTTCCTTTACCGTCACCGCCGAACCGGCGCCGCTTGAACCCATCTCCGTATCCCTCACCATTGCCGCACAAGGCGACTTCACCGCTGCTCAATCCACTGGAGTCAAAACCCTGACCATTGATCGCGCCACCACTTCCCTGATGATTCCAACGGTTTCTGACTTCATCGACGAAGCAGATGGCTCAATCACCGTCACCCTGCAACCGGCAGACGGCTATACCCTCTCCCCGAACCCTGCGGCCACAGTGGACATTCACGATGACGATACCGCCGGATTCCAACTCTCTGCACCGGGAATCCGCATTGCCGAGATTGGACAAAGCACGCAATATACCATTCAACTGACCAGTCAACCGGCGGCCGCGGTCACCATCACCCCCATCACCCGGCCCGACACCGGGACGGTCACGCCATCCCCCACCCGTGTGACCTTTACAAGGGATAACTGGAATCTTGCGCAAACCTTCACCCTGACCGCACAGCAAGAAGGAGCCGTTACCCTGGTTCATGTCATTACCTCACAAGACCCGAACTATGCAACCCTCCCCTCCCGGCAGGCGCCGTTGCGGGTTGTGGTCGGTGAAGACCTGACCGCCATCACCGCCTCCTGGCAGTCTCGCTTTCTGCGTACCTCAGCCGGACACGTTGTTGAGAGTATCACACAGCGGATGCAAGCCACGCCTGCGACCGGCTTGCAGGGTCAACTGGCTGGCTACCGCATGGATACCACCCCGAAAGAAATGCAATCCCGCTGGATGCAGAACCCCCACTCCGTCGCCAAAGCGAGCCGCGCCGTCACCCTGTCTGAACTGCTGTCTGATTCGTCGATGTCGTGGACTACCGCAACCGATGGTTCCATCGCTTCCCTTTGGGCACAGGGCGCCTTGTCGGAGTTTGACGCAAAGAGTGGAGAAACCACCCTCAATGGAGAAGTCCTCACCACCTTGATTGGAATGGATCAAACCCATACTCACGGACAACGCGGTCTGGTTCTGTCGTATAGTCAGGCAGAAGGACAATACCAGACGAAAAACCAAGGAGAGATTGAATCCGAACAGACCCTGTTGACGCCGTGGATGTCCCGGCAAGTGAATGACCGCATGACGCTGTGGGGCGCGTTGGGTTATGGTACGGGAGACCTCACCCTCCAAAGAAGCGAAAGGGAAGACCTCACTACGGATACCCATACGGCGTTCGTAGCCATCGGCAGTGACTCGGTACTCCAGGAAGAAACGGATCGTACCTTATCGATCGTTACCGATGCCCTGTGGTTGAGAACCCGTTCGGATGAAGTCGCACAAGGCATGGACCTCGGAGTCACTTCGGCGCATGTGTCGACGATGCGCGCTGGCATGGAAGGACGGTGGCGCCCGACCCTGGCGCGCTTTGCCCGTTTCAGGGGACACCACCTGGAGTTGCAGGCACAGAGCGCCTTGCG
This sequence comes from Candidatus Poriferihabitaceae bacterium, assembly GCA_965208975.1. GTDB lineage: Bacteria > Pseudomonadota > Gammaproteobacteria > Arenicellales > Poriferihabitantaceae. The sequence goes on from CBDBQH010000001.1 coordinate 477,022, forward strand.
TCATGATGGCGGAGACGCGGAAAGTGGATTCGGTGTGGAAGTCGGGGGCGGTATCCAATGGAGCCATCCGCGACAGGGATTGAACCTTCAAATCCACGGCCGGACGCTGATCACGCATCATGATTCGGATATTAAAGATCGGGGTCTCTCCGTGTCCATGGGATTTAATCCGTCTCCGGCTGAGCAAGGATTTACCTTTACGCTGAAACAGGATTGGGGTACGGTGTCTTCGGCCAAAGAGCGATTATTGACCGCGGAATCCCTGGAACCGGCGCAATCCGCTACAGGGCAACGATTCAAAGCGCAGGCGGGATATGGTTTCCCCATCGGCGATGGACGCTATATCGCCCGTCCACATCTGGGGGTGGGCCTGTACGCCAAAGAGCGAGAAACCACACTCGGCTGGCGGCTGCAATCCACTATCGGCAGAAGTGAGCGGACATTGGGATTGAAACTCACCCGTCATGACAATGACGACCAATCCGAACATCGCATGAAGGTGGAAGCGGGGGTACGGTGGTGAGGGGGTGACAGGATTCCCGCGAAGCGGGAATACCCCCCATCACATCCGCTTGCGCGGAATGTGATTCCCCCTCAAGGGGGGAATGATTCCCGACCGTCATCGTAGGGGAGGGTCTTGTACCCTCCCGCAACCGTCATCGACCGTATACGGAAATAATGCGGGCACCCACAAGGGGCGCCCCCCCGATCAAGCCGGGGGCAGGCTCTACGCATCGGTAATACAGATTCCATGAGGTCGTGGATTCCCGTTTTCACGGGAATGACGGGTGGGGCGGTGGTGACAGGATTCCCGCGAGGCGGGAATACCCCCCATCACATCCGCTTGCGCGGAATGTGATTCCCCCTCAAAGCCTGTCCTCGACCTGATCGGGGAGGGGGAATGATTGGGTCTGTTTTCAGGAAAAGACCTGCGGCTTGAAATCTTCCCGATTGACAATACGGGCGCTGCTGCCCGTCGCCCGGATTACAAATAATCCCTGTTTCGCCGCATAAACTTCCGCTTCCTCGTCCGCTCTTAACCACGCCACCGCTCCATAAATCCTCTTGTCTTTATGATACGGCATACGAACCGTAAGCTTCCCTAAACTCTCCAGAAAATCCTTGACATCCGATACTTTCAACGTGGTCTTCACTTCTACTACTACCACTTCCCGTCCGTTTACCGCAATAATGTCATATTCATAATCATCACCTTGACCCCTTTGTTTAACACGGGTACTGGTATGGGCAATCGCTATGCCCCATTGATTCAGAATCTCTATCAAATCCCCCTCTACCAGACTTTCCATCAATTGGCCCCATTGGGTATTGAACAGAGCTTCGGTCTTTTTGATTTGCTTGTCGGTTTCTTTCATTCGCCGATCCGTTTCTTTCATCAGCCGATCTGTTTCTTTCATCTCTTCCATCGTTTCTCTTTGAATGGCGCGAATCTCTTCCATTTCCCGGCTGGCCTTCCGGCTGGATTCTTCCTGAATGGCGCGGATTGCGGCAATTTCCCGGTTGGCCTTCCGGCTGGACTCTTCCTGACTGATACGAAATTCTTCTATTTCCCGGCTGGTTTTATCCAGACGCTTATCGGTTTCTTTACCGATGGCGGAAGTCTCCCCCAGGATTTTCCAGATTTCGTCCGAGGTGGGTACGGCAGCGCTGGTTGGCATTTTGGTATTCCTTTATGTTGGATTTAGTGTTTGGTGATTATATCAGAGAACGCGGGTTTGGGGGTGAATGACGGATGGGGCGTTTGATTACGGTTGTGCCCCCCCCATCACATCACATCCGCTTGCGCGGAATGTGATTCCCCGGTCTGCGGGGGGAATGATAAGATCTGTTGAGTGGAGAAAGGCGGTGCCTTGTCTATTGAATATTGAACAGATGTTGTTTAGAATGCGATGAAAAGGGGTTATACTCCGACCGTGACTAATTGATTAACTGGGGAACCAATTATGCGAAGAGTTTCTGCTAGTGTCCTGGCAGCACTTAAATTGACCACATTCGTGGCTGTGTCGATATTTATTTCAGGTTGTATCAGCGCCAAAAGCAAACCGACTGAGGAATCTGTGCCAGCGACGCCAGAGCCTGAAGTACTTGAAGTAGTGGAGCCTGTTGTGCCACCGGAACCTGAACCCGTTGCTGTGCTTGATCCCGGCCCGTTGATCTATTGGACCGTGGTGAAGGGAGAGAATCTCTGGAGTATAGCCGCCAAGGAGGAGGTCTATAATGTTCCCGAGAAATGGCCGCTCATTTACAAGGCGAATCAGGAAGAGATTACGGATGCCGACCTGATTTATCCGGGGCAGATCCTGGATATTCCGCGGGATTTATCGCAAGACGAGATAGACGCCGCGATTGGTCACGCCAGGAGCAGGGGGGCCTGGACGATTGGGCCGGTCGAATCTGCCGACCTGGAATATCTGAACAACTGACACTTCCTTCAAATCCGGATTTCCCCAAAAACGGGATTGCATCCTTGTGGTGCGGTCCCGTTTTTTTGCTCCTGTATCCTATACCACCATCTTCCTCAGCTCGAACTCAAGAATGCCCTCGGCTCCCGCCGCCTTGAGTGTCGGGATAATTCTCCTCACTTCTTTTTTGCTGATTACTGTTTCCACGGCCAGCCAGTTGTTGTCGTATAACTTATTGATAGTGGGTGCATGCAGGCTGGGTAACCGTTTTACCAGCTGATCAATCCGGTCACCGGGGACGTTCATTTTCAGCAATACCTTTTCACGCGCCATCAATGAGCTTTCAAGCAGTAGAGCGAGTTGCTCGATTTTCTTTTTTTTCCAGGGGATTTCCAGCGCTGTCCGGTTTGCGATAAATACGGTATGTGTTTCCATCAGGTCACAGACGATGCGTAGTCCGTGTGCCTTGATGGTGCTGCCGGTTTCCGTGATTTCCACTGCGGCATCGGCCAGTCCCTCGACAACCTTGGCTTCAGTTGTGCCCCAGGAAAACTCAACGGTAGCATCAATATTCCGTGTCTTTAGATAACGTTCCGTGAAATTGACCAGTTCGGTCGATATTCTTTTCCCCTGAAGGTCTTCGATGGATTGAATATCCGAGTCGTTCTTTACGATCAGAACCCATCGGCAAGATTGATCGGATGATTTTGAATAAACCAGATGAGATATGATTTCTACGTCTGAATCGGTTTCAGCCAGCCAGTCCTGCCCGGTTAATCCGGCATCCAGAACCCCGCTGGTGATATAGCTTCCCATTTCCTGTGAACGCACCAAAGAGCAGGTGATTTCGGGATCATCAATGGATGGGAAGTAATTGCGGGATTTCGTGTTGATGTTCCATCCGGCTTGCGCGAATAACTCTTTGGTTGCAGTTTCGAGGCTTCCTTTGGGAATGCCGAGTTTGAGTTGGGTTGTCATGCCGTAAGGTCCGGTAATCGGGTCATGGATCGGGTCGGGGATTATAACTGATCGATACTGTCGCATCATTTGCGGGAGGGCACAAGACCCTCCCCTACGCATCTGATGCATGGATCGAAATGATGCGTAGGGGCGCCCCTTGTGGGTGCCCGCTATCGTTGATGTCTGTTCCGACATTTGCGGGAGGGCACAAGACCCTCCCCTACGATTACAGTTCATGCACCAGTGTTTCAATACTATCGCGGGCGTCTCCGAACAGCATTCTGCTGTTGGCTTTATAAAACAACGGGTTCTCGATACCTGCGTAGCCGCTCGCCATGCTCCGCTTTAATATGATCACGGTTTTGGCATTCCAGACCTCGATAACCGGCATGCCGGCAATCGGGCTGTCAGGGGATTCGATGGCGGAGGGATTGACGATGTCGTTGGCGCCAATCACCAGTACCGCGTCTGTCTGCGGCAGCTGTTCGTTGATCTCATCCATTTCGAAAACAATGTTGTACGGGATTCGGGCTTCTGCCAGTAATACGTTCATGTGACCGGGCATACGTCCGGCCACCGGATGGATGCCGAACGATACTTTGGTGTTTCGGTTTCTCAGGGTTTCGGTCAGTTCAGCCACCAGGTGCTGGGCATGGGCAACCGCCATACCGTATCCCGGTACAATCACCAGTGATTCGATGTTCGAGAGTATTCGGGCGGTTTGTGAAGCTGAAACCGAGACGATTTCACCTTCGGTCTGCGCCGCCAGCGTCGTGGAGCCTGAGACTCCGAATCCGCCGGAAATAACACTCAGAAACTTTCTGTTCATGGCGCGGCACATGATATAGCTCAATATCGCTCCACTCGACCCTACCAGAGCGCCCGTAACGATCAGCAAATCATTGGATAGCATGAACCCGGTCGCCGCCGCCGCCCAGCCGGAATAACTGTTCAGCATGGAAATCACAACCGGCATATCCGCGCCGCCGATAGCGGCAACAATATGTACGCCGAACACGAAGGCGAGGGCTGTCACAATCGTCAGGGAAATTAACCCGGCTTGTGTGTTTTCCGCCTGAATGAAATCAAACCCGAGATAAAGACAGGCCAGCAGAATTGCGAGATTGACCAGGTGACGTCCGGGCAGGGTCAATGGGCGGCTGCCAATCAGGCCGCTGAGTTTTCCAAAGGCGATGACAGAGCCGGTAAAGGTCACGGCGCCGATCAGGACCCCCAGGTAAATTTCGACATCATGGATGGTTTCGGCGACCCCGACAGGATGAAGCCGGGTATCCATATAGGTCGAAAAGCCAACAAATACGGCTGCCAATCCGACAAAACTGTGAAGTATCGCGACCAGTTCCGGCATGGAGGTCATGCGGATTTTAAGAGCGAGAATCGTGCCGATCAGCGCGCCTGTCGCCATAGCCCCCGCGAGCAGGTCATAGCTTGATATCGAGTCATTGAACAAGGTGGCGACAATGGCGATGCACATGCCGGCGATTCCGTAGAGGTTGCCTTTTTGTGCGCTTTTCTGACTACTCAATCCACCGAGGCTCAGAATAAACAGGATGCTCGCTACAATGTAGGCGGCTGAGGTAATGTTTCCGTTCATGATGGGCGCTCCTTACTTGCGAAACATGTTGAGCATACGCTGGGTAACCAGAAAACCGCCCGCGACATTGATGGAAGCAATGACCACGGCGGTAACAGCAAGCGCCACGCCCAACACGGATGAGGAATCAATTTGCAAAATGGCGCCAATCACAATAATCCCGCTGATCGCGTTGGTGACGCTCATCAGGGGGGTATGCAGGGCCGGGGTGACATTCCAGATCACCTGCCAGCCGACAAAACAAGCCAGGACGAAGACGATGAAGTGGCTCATGAACTCAGCCGGAGCGACCGAGCCGAGTCCCAGAATGGCCAGTACTCCCGCTGCCATGCCAGCCAGGGTGATTACAGCGCGGCGCTTGCCTTTCATCTCTTGCGGAATTTGTGCAGACACAGGCGGGATTGTGGCCGGGCCGGGTTTTTGTCGCGGTTTTCTCGCAGGCGCCACCGCCGGAGGCGGCCAGGTGATTTTTCCGCGATACGCCACGGTCGTTCCCCGTATTACCTGATCTTCCTGGTCAATGTGGATGACCCCATCCCCGCCCGGTGTGAGGTCGGTGATCAGGTGACGGATATTGGCGGCATATAATTGACTCGATTGCGCGGCCATTCGACTCGGCAGGTCGGTATAGCCGATGATGGACACGCCATTGAACCGGATTACATCGCCCGGTTCGGTATATTCACAGTTTCCACCCTGTTCCGCGGCAAGGTCGACAATCACGCTCCCCGGTTTCATGCTGTCCACCATTTCCCGGGTAATCAGTTTCGGGGCTGGTTTGCCGGGAATCAGCGCGGTTGTGATGATGATGTCCACTTCTCTGGCCTGTTCTGCGAAAAGAGCCATTTCCGCCTGGATAAATTCGTCACTCATCACTTTGCCATACCCGCCCGCTCCGCTGCCATCCTCGTCAAAATCCAGCTCGAGAAACTCGGCGTTCAGGCTTTCGATTTGTTCACGCGCTTCCAGACGGGTATCAAACGCGCGGACGATGGCCCCCAGATTGACAGCAGTCCCGACCGCGGCCAGACCCGCCACACCGGCGCCGATTACCAGTACCCTGGCCGGGTCAATCCTGCCGGCTGCGGTAATCTGTCCGCTGAAGAATCTCCCGAAATGCCGGGCCGCTTCAATCACGGCGCGATAGCCGGCGATATTGGCCATGGATGACAGGGCATCCATCTTTTGCGCCCTGGAGATACGGGGGACGGCATCCATAGCCAGTACAGTGGCGCCTGTCGCGCACAGTTTCTCCATCAGGCCGGGATTCTGTCCGGGCCAGATGAAACAGATCAGCGTTTTATCGCTGGTCAGCCAATCGGCCTCATCGGTTTCGTCAAGCGGATGATACTGCGGCGCCCGCACCTTGCAAATGATATCGGCTTCTGTCCACAGTTCCCGCGCCGAATCACAAATCCTGGCGCCGTTGTCGATATAGGACTGGTTACTGAATCCGGCGGCCAGTCCGGCTTTATCTTCAATCAGTACCGCAAAGCCGAGTTCTACCAGTCTGGCTGTTTCTGTCGGCGTACAGGCCACTCGACATTCGTTTTCACAAATTTCTCTGGGTATTCCTGTTTTCATCGGATTAGCTATTTGCAAGGTCATTTATAATCACGAATATACTGCCTGATCGTGTATCTTACTAATTAATAGAATTAATGCTATATATAGTAAAAATAATCTACACTATCGCCTTCTCGAAACGGGACAGACACTGAACAAATACATGAATACGAAATAATGGATACACAGGATGGGATTACAGGGACGGTGGTTGGGCATGCCAACGGCTTCGGGTTTCTCAAGCCGGATGGGGGCGGGGAAAAGCTGTATCTGCCTGATCAGCAGATGAGCAAATTACTGCACGGGGATCGTATCCGTGCCCGCAGGATTGATTATCAGGGACGACCGGCTGCCTCTGTTGTCGAAGTATTGCAGAAAACAGGTCGGGAAATTGTCGGTTATTTGGGCCTGGATGGCGGGGTCGGATTTCTTGAGCCGGATGACCCCCGTTTTGCCAGGGATATTACCGTTGCCAGAGGGAAGTCCAATGGCGCCGCCGACGGCGATATTGTGGTGGTGCGGATCACCCGGCATCCGATTGAATATCATTACGCGGCCGGTGAAGTCATTGAGGTCGTCGGCAAGGCCCTTGCGCCCGGAATGGAAACTCAAATCGCGATCCGCAAGCATGAAATCCCGCATATCTGGAGCGAAGTGACCACAACGGAGATGGCGTCCCTGGGTAATTCCCTGAAGTCTGTAAAACATGGTCCCGGTCGGGCTGATCTGCGGTCATTGCCGCTGGTGACCATTGACGGCAAAGACGCCAGGGATTTTGATGACGCGGTGTATTGCGAACCAACCGGCCACGGTTTCCGGCTGATCGTCGCGATTGCGGATGTCAGTCATTATGTGCACGCAGATAGCGCACTCGACCGCGAGGCCTGGTTGCGGGGAACTTCGGTGTATTTCCCGAACCGGGTCGTTCCGATGCTGCCGGAAGCCTTGTCTAACGGAATCTGTTCCCTGAATCCCGAGGAAGATCGTTTTTGTATGGTATGCGACATGAACGCAAGTTCCGCAGGAGAAATTACGGATTACCGATTTTACCCGGCCACAATGCGCTCCCGGGCCAGATTGACCTACGATGTTGTCAATGCCATCGTCTCGGACAAGGACCCGGCCATGCGCGAACAATGGAAAGAAATTGTGCCTCATCTGGATCGGCTTTACCCGTTATCTCGGGCTTTGCGCTCCCGCCGGGAGTCGGTTGACTTCAAGATCCCTGAACCGTTCATCGAATTTGATGACAAACAGAGAATCAGCCGGATTACGGCGAGGCGGCAAAATGACGCGCACCGATTGATTGAGGAGTGTATGCTGGCCGCGAATGTATGCGCTGCCCGGTATCTTGAGCTGCATTATCGCAACGATTCTGTTTATCGCAATCACAACGGGCCGGACAAACGGGGAGTGGCCGACCTGAAGCGCTTTCTGGCCGGGCTGGGGCTGACTCTCGGCGGAGGAGATGAGCCACAGGCGCGCGATTACGCCGCTCTGGTCGAGAGTATCGCCGGGCGCGATGATATCGTCGGAGTGGTTCAGTCGGCGCTGTTGAGAAGCTTAGGTCAGGCAGTGTACAGCACGGAACAATCCGGCCACTTCGCATTATCATTCCCGATCTACACGCACTTCACATCGCCGATTCGCCGGTATGCCGACCTGGTGGTGCATCGGCGAATCAAACAGGTTCTTGCCGGTTCAGGTGATGGAGTGGTCGCTCCGGATGGGGCCAGCTTTGAGCAGATTGGCGAGCGGTGTTCCTTGACCGAACGAAGGGCGGAGAGCGCGTCTTATGACGTGATCGCCTGGTTGAAGGCCGATTTTATGCGGGAGAGGGTCGGTGATCAATTTGACGGCACGATCACCGGAATCAGGGAGTTTGGCGTTTTTGTACAACTGGATCAGATCTTTGTAGACGGGATGGTGCATGTCAGCGCATTGGGGAGTGATTATTATCATTTTGATCCGGTTCATCTCCAGCTGGAAGGCGAGCGCGGCGGTCAGCGTTTCAGATTGGGGGACAAGATCCGGGTGCGGATCGCGCGGGTAGACATGGAACGGGCGAAAATCAGTTTCGAGCGGGTTGCCGCCGATAATTCTGGATTCAAGGCAGGAAAATCAGGCAATTCCCGACGATTAAGAAATCGGCCAGGAGGCAAAAACAGGAATCATTACGGTAAAAGACCATTGACTCATCCTCGATAAATGCACACTGAAGACAAACAGGATGTTCATGTCGTTTTCGGCTTTCACGCGGTGGAAGCCGCGATCCGCCGCACTCCATCGCAAGTTCTTGAAATTCGTGTGGAGCGGGAAAAGTCCGGCCAGCGTATCGAAAACATTCATGCTCTGGCAATGAAAATCGGTGTCCCGATACGATTGCGAGACAGGCGGGAATTGAGTCAATTGACCCGTCAGGGGAATCAATCGGGCAATCATCAGGGGGTGGTTGCGTTCATTCGTCGAGTCCATTCACCCGCCGGAGTCACGCTCGACGAGATGATGTCCCGGCAGGCTGAACAGAGTCTGATTCTGGCGCTGGATCAGATTCAGGATCCGCATAATCTGGGAGCCTGTTTGAGAACCGCGGAGTGTGCCGGAGTGGATGCCGTGATTTTGCCAAAGGATGGCGCATGCCGAATCAACCCGACCGTGCACAAGGTTTCATCAGGCGCTGCCTCGCACCTGAATATCTTTCAGGCGCCCAATCTGGTCCAGGCCCTCGACAAATTGCAGGGCAACGGATTCTGGGTATACGGGGCGGACGAACAGGGCGCCGACTCACTGTATCAGTGTCAATACGCTGATAAAGCAGTGATCGTAATGGGAGCCGAGGGGAAGGGGCTGAGACGGCTGACCCGTGAGAAATGCGATTGGCTGGTGAATATTCCGATGGCCGGGAGTGTGTCGAGCCTGAATGTTTCAGTTGCAACCGGAATCTTTCTGTTCGAGGTAATGCGCCAGCGCGGGTGCAACTGATGGTCCGAGTGGTAGTTACCAGTAGCCTGGCGGCTGCGGGCGGCCACAGGGAGCCGCCCGCACCGACGGGAGGGAACTCGGTCGGGGTTTATTGTTCAAACAACGCCAGATATTGCGTGTATCCCTGTTCTTCCATCCGGTTTTTGTCGACAAACCGGAGAGAGGCAGAGTTGATGCAGTAGCGCAATCCGGTAGGCGCCGGACCATCCTTGAACACATGTCCAAGATGGGAGGCCCCGTATTTGCTTTTTATCTCGGTTCGGGGATACAGCAACTTGTAATCTGTGGTTTTGACGATGAATTGATCGTCAATCGGTTCCCAGAAGCTGGGCCAGCCCGTGCCGGATCGATATTTTGTTGTTGATGAAAACAGGGGTTCTCCGGTTACGATGTCCACATAAATCCCTTCGGCCTTGTTATCCCAGTATTCGTTGCGAAAAGGCGGTTCAGTCGCTTCGTGCTGGGTAACCTGATATTGCAGGGGGGTCAGGGTCTGTTGCAATGTTTCGTCATCGGGTTTGACCCAGGTATTTTCCGGGCTTGAACGATTCACGTCATCCGTTGCGGCGGATGATCCGGAATCCGGCATGGCGACAGTTTTCTCAAATTTCGCATAGAGATCATCGCCCCATACTTTTGCCAGGAACCGATCCCTGCCGGAACCTTTTCGATAAAGTTTGTAACGTAGCGGATTGGTCGCGTGATAATTCTGGTGATAACTTTCCGCCTTGTAGAATTTGTCAAACGGGACGACTTCCACTGTGACCGGCTTCTCGAAACGACTGGATTGAGCGAGAGCGTCTCTGGACGCGAGCGCCCACTGTTTTTCCTGTTCATTATGATAAAAAATAGCGGGGCGATAGTGGTCTCCGCGGTCGGCAAACTGCCCTTCGGAATCCGTGGGATCGATGTCGCGCCAGAAACGGAATAACAGTTCCTCGTAGGAAATTACTGCCGGGTCGTAATAGATCTGTACCGCTTCGGTGTGCCCGGTATTGCCTTTGCCCACTTCATGGTAGGTCGGATTTTCAGTTTGACCACCGCTGTATCCGGATACGGCCTCTGTGACTCCATCCAGTTTCTCGAAAGTGGATTCGATGCACCAGAAGCATCCGCCGGCAAATGTGGCGACTGCCGCTCCTGACTTGCCGGAAGCGGGTACAACGTCGCCGGACGCTGCCACCTTGGATGATTGATCTACAGAGCCGGAATCGGTCTGGCTGCTGGCAAACCGGGTCACGATCAGGGCGGTCGCCAGTATTGCGACCAGTAAAAGAATGCGTTTCATGATATTAGATATTGTGTTGTATTGAGTGCCTGTTCTGGTAGACAAGCGGTGAGGCGGGATAGTTCCATAACTTAACGTTATTTAATGAAATCAATCTTGCCGCGCGGTTGTCATAAAATCAGTCCGGCGACGGCGTTGCGTCCGTCACTGAGCAGGATATTCCAGGTGCGGCAGGCGGCGGGCGTATCCATGACCTCCAGGCCGATTCCGAGTTCAATCAACGGTCGAGTCAGGCGCGGCTCCGGGAAGGTCCATGCAGAGTGGGTGCCAAGCAGGACCACTTCGCTGTCAAACCCGGCCAGGCGGGAAAAATCCTCTATTGCAAGATCAGAAACCTGATTGATCGGCCACAATTCGAGTTTTTCAGGTGTTATGATCAGGCTGCTTGTATAAAGGGTATCGCCAATCCTGATCTGATAACCTTCCCCGCGTTTTTCGCAGCTTTTTATCCGGTGATTTGCGTCAGGATTGCCAAGATGAAGTTTCATTTCACCAACATTATAAATCATTCGCCATGAATGCAGTAAACATCGGTCTGATTGGACTAGGTACGGTAGGGAGTGGCACACTTCTTGTGTTGCAACGCAATGCCGAAGAGATTTCGCGCCGTGCCGGGCGGGAGATCCGAGTGATTGGCGCGGCGGTGCGTGACCTTTCAAAACCAAGAGACGCGGATACAAGCGGGCTTCACCTGACTGAAGATATTTCAGAAATAGTCAATCATCCCGATATCCAGGTAGTGGTGGAAGTGGCGGGCGGCGGCGATGTAATCCTGGAGACCTGCTTGCAGGCGCTGGATAATGGCAAGCATCTGGTGACCGCCAACAAGGCGCTGATTGCTATTCACGGCAATATTCTGTTTGAAAAAGCGCAGAGCAAGGGAGTCACGGTCGCATTCGAAGCGGCGGTGGCCGGCGGGATTCCGATTATCAAATCAATCCGGGAAGGGCTGTCCGCAAACCGCATTGAGTGGCTCGCCGGCATCATTAACGGCACCTCGAATTATATTTTGACACAAATGTCCCAAAGTGGCCGGGATTTTGACGAGGTACTGGCCGAAGCGCAAGAATTGGGCTACGCGGAAGCAGACCCGGCGTTTGACGTGGAAGGCATTGACGCCGCGCACAAACTGACCATTCTGGCATCCATCGCATTCGGAATTTCATTGCAGTTTGACAAGGTTTGTATCGAGGGCATTGCCGGTGTTACCGTGGAGGATATTGCCTGGGCCGAGGAACTCGGCTATCGCATCAAACACCTGGGCATCGCCAAAAAGACTGGCGAAGGAGTGGAGTTGCGTGTACATCCGACCCTGATTCCACAGAGACGACTGATCGCGAACGTGAACGGAGTGATGAACGCCGTGCTGGTGCAGTCGGACGCGGTGGGTCCGACCCTTTATTATGGGGCGGGAGCCGGTTCGGAGCCGACTGCCTCTGCTGTGGTGGCCGATTTGATTGACGTGGTCCGGATGATTACCACGGATCCGGGAAACCGGGTTCCGCATCTCGCGTTTCAGCCGGATTCTATCCTTGATCTTCCCATACTCAATATGGCGCAGACCCGGACTTCTTATTATTTGCGAATGTGTGTGGTCAACCGCCCCGGCGTGATGGCGTCCATTGCAACCATATTCGGACAAAGCGGTATCAGTATTGATTCCGTGGTGCAAAAAGGCAGTGGCCGCCAAGATAAGGATGAGGAGGTCAACATTATTTTCCTGACCCGGGAGACCCTGGAGGGGAACCTGAACCGGGCGTTGGCGGAAGTGGAAAAACTGGATACAGTGAAAGGCCGGATCAACCGGATACGCCTGGAGCGGCTGTCAGGAGCGTAATGAGGAATTGATTTTGATTGATTGATTTCGACGCGGCTATCCATTCGATAATCGTGTTACACTCCCGCCATGACTGCATTCGATACACTTGCCGCGACCCGTGAACTGGCCACAAAAACTGATATTGGATGGATCAAGGCATACCTCGGCTTTATTGCCGCGCTCTCGTTTGCCACTCTCGGACTCACCGCCGCCCATGTCTTTGGCGCCGCGTAGACCATTGGCCCGATGGAGCAGGGGGAAACCACCCGGTTTCTCCCTTTTTTCAGGCGTATTTCCCGGGTCCGGGATGTTGAGGATTAACTGGGGGTTTTATTGAACACACCGGCTCTGCTGGTTCTTGAAAACGGCAGTTCGTTCCACGGCAAATCTATCGGCGCCAATGGCCTCAGCGCCGGGGAAGTTGTTTTCAATACCTCGATGACTGGTTATCAGGAGATTCTGACAGACCCTTCATACTCCAGACAGCTGGTCACACTGACTTATCCGCATATTGGTAATGTCGGCGTCAACTCCGAAGATGTCGAATCCGCTTCGGTTTTCTGCTCCGGGCTGATCGTGAGGAATGTGCCTGACCGGCATAGCAACTGGCGCTCCGGGGAATCCTTGCCGGATTACCTTCAACGCCGGGGAGTGGTCGCCATCAGTGAAATAGATACCCGCAAGCTGACCCGTATCCTGCGTAACCAGGGCGCTCAACGTGGTTGTATCAGCGCACAGGAATCCCCGAATGAGACCGCGGCGCTGGCCGCCGCCCGGTCGTTCCCCGGTTTGGCGGGCATGGATCTGGCATCGGTCGTAACGACAGACCGGACTTACAAATGGAACGGCGGGGTATGGAATCTGGAATCGGGTTACCAGGCGCAGGCGGCGGGACAATCGGTATATTCAGTAGTCGCTTTTGATTTCGGTATCAAACACAACATCATGCGGTTGCTGGCTGGGCGGGGATGTGACATTACGGTGGTCCCGGCAACCACTACAGCCAAAGATGTACTGGCAATGAATCCGGACGGAGTGTTCCTGTCCAATGGACCCGGAGACCCCGAACCCTGTGATTATGCGGTTGACGCAATCGCCTGTATCCTGAATGCCGGTGTTCCCGTCTTCGGAATCTGTCTGGGTCATCAGTTGCTGTGTCTGGCGAGCGGCGCGAAAACCGAAAAAATGAAATTCGGCCACCATGGCGCCAATCATCCGGTGCAGGACCTCGATAGCGGACAGGTCCTGATCACCAGCCAGAACCACGGGTTTACTGTGGAACCGGAATCGCTGGGGAAGCATATCCGGATCACCCATCGCTCCTTGTTCGACCACACGATACAGGGGGTCGCGCGTCTCGATGTTCCCGCATTCTCATTCCAGGGACATCCCGAAGCCAGCCCCGGACCGAAGGATATTGGTTATTTGTTTGACCGTTTCGTCGGCATGATGAAGACAAACCTGAGGCGAAAAGCCAATGCCTAAAAGGCAAGACATTCAATCCATTCTGATTATCGGGGCGGGGCCGATTATTATCGGCCAGGCCTGTGAATTCGATTATTCCGGGGTTCAGGCGTGCAAGGCGCTGAAGCGGGAAGGTTACCGGGTCATACTGGTCAACTCGAATCCCGCGACCATCATGACGGATCCGGGTTTTGCCGACGCCACCTATATAGAACCGATCCGGTGGGAAACAGTAGCCAAAATCATTGAGGCGGAAAGACCGGACGCAATCCTGCCCACCATGGGCGGACAAACCGGATTGAATTGTGCCCTGGACCTGAACCGACACGGCGTACTGGAGCAGTTCAATGTAGAAATGATCGGCGCGACCAGTGAAGCGATAGACAAGGCGGAAGACCGGGAGCAGTTCCGTCAGGCCATGGCGGCGATCCATCTGGATACCGCGAACGGGGACCTGGCGCACTCCCTGGCGGATGCCCACGAAATTGTCGATAGAATCGGTTTTCCGGTAATTATCAGACCCTCATTTACTCTGGGCGGGAGTGGCGGAGGGATTGCCTGGAACATGGATGAGTTTGATGAAATCTGTAATCGGGGGCTGGATGCCTCGCCGACCAATGAGTTGCTGATCGAGGAAAGCATCATCGGTTGGAAGGAATATGAAATGGAAGTGGTTCGGGACAGGAATGACAACTGTATCATTGTCTGCGCGATTGAAAACCTGGATCCGATGGGGGTGCATACCGGCGATTCGATTACAGTCGCGCCAGCGCAGACACTGACCGACAAGGAATATCAGATCATGCGCGATGCCAGTATCGCCGTGTTGCGGGAGATCGGGGTGGATACGGGGGGCTCGAACGTTCAGTTCGCGATCAACCCGGATAATGGCCGGATGATCATTATTGAAATGAATCCCAGGGTGTCACGGTCTTCAGCGCTGGCCTCCAAGGCCACCGGCTTCCCGATTGCCAAAGTGGCCGCCAGGCTGGCGGTCGGACTAACCCTGAATGAATTGAGGAACGAAATTACCGACGGCGCGATGCCGGCTTCGTTTGAGCCAAGCATTGATTATGTGGTGACCAAGATTCCCAGATTCGATTTCGAGAAATTCCCGCAAGCCGATGCGACCCTGACCACGCAGATGAAGTCGGTGGGCGAAGTCATGGCAATGGGACGAACCTTCCAGGAATCATTCCAGAAGGCGTTGCGGGGGCTCGAGATCGGCAGCAGCGGGCTGGATGACCAGACGGCGCCCGAGCAGGTCAATGCCCGCGATTATCTGATCTCGAAATTGAAAATCCCCGGCGCCAGGCGGCCGTGGTATCTTGCCGAGGCCTTTCGAGCCGGCATGAGCATGGATACGATCTATCAAACCTGTAAAATTGATTATTGGTTCCTGGCCCAGATTCAGGATCTGGTGAAAACCGAGAAAGAGATTGCCGGGTCGGAACTGAACCGCCTTCCCCCCATCGTCATGAGAGCCTGGAAGACAAAGGGGTTTTCGGATTGCCGCATTGCCCGGTTAATGAAACTGGAAGAACAGCAGATTCGGGACTATCGCTATCGCAACGTGATTCATCCGGTATTCAAGAGAGTCGATTCCTGCGCCGCAGAATTTGATACCGCTACGGCGTATCTGTACTCAACTTATGAAGATGAATGTGAAGCCAACCCGACCGACAAAAAGAAAATAATCGTGCTCGGCGGCGGCCCCAACCGCATCGGGCAGGGGATTGAATTTGACTACTGCTGTGTGCATGCCTCGATGGCGTTAAGTGAGGATGGATACGAGACGATCATGGTGAATTGTAATCCGGAAACCGTATCCACCGATTATGATACGTCTGATCGATTATACTTCGAGTCGCTGACTCTGGAAGATGTGCTGGAGATCGTTCGAGTGGAAAAACCGCTGGGAGTCATTGTCCAGTTTGGCGGGCAAACTCCGCTGAAACTGGCGCGCGACCTTGAGAAGGCGGGAGCCCCGGTTATCGGCACAACGCCGACCTCGATTCATCAGGCTGAAGACCGGGCGTTCTTCCAGAAACTACTGGCTGATCTGGGCTTGTTGCAACCGCCGAACCGGACTGCAACCAGTCGCCATGAAGCGCTTGCTCTGGCCGAGGCTATCGGTTATCCGCTGATTGTCCGTCCGTCTTATGTGCTGGGTGGGCGGGGCATGGAGATTGTCTACAATCCACAGGACCTCGACACCTATCTGCATTCTGCCGCTGATACCTCGTTTGATTCGCCGGTTTTGCTGGATCGGTTCCTGAATGACGCGGTCGAGGTGGATGTAGACGCGGTAAGCGATGGCGAACAGGTCATAATTGGTGGCGTCATGGAGCATATTGAGGCGGCAGGAGTTCATTCGGGAGATTCTGCCTGTTCGCTGCCGCCTTACAGCCTGTCTCTGCCCTTGCAGGAGGAATTAAAGGCGCAGACCCGGGCGCTGGCGTTGGCCCTGAACGTGGTTGGTCTGATGAATGTCCAGTTTGCGGTTAAAGACGATCAGATTTACGTTCTCGAAGTCAATCCCAGAGCATCCAGAACAGTGCCATTCGTTTCCAAGGCAACCGCCAGACCCCTGGCCGGAATTGCTTCACGCTGCATGGCCGGGCAATCTCTGGCGGAACAGGGTGTCGTGAGTGAGCGGACACCGAATTTCTATTCGGTCAAGGAGGCGGTATTCCCGTTCATCAAGTTTCCGGGAGTGGATACGGTGCTGGGTCCGGAAATGAAAAGCACTGGCGAGGTGATGGGTATTGGCGACAGCTTTGGTGAAGCATTCGAGAAATCCCAGAGCGCGGCGGGATACACGATTCCCGGGTGCGGGCGGATCATGTTCAGTTTGCGTAAGGAAGATCAGCGCGAAGCCATACCGATTGTCCGGTATTTTTATGATGCCGGGTTTGAAATTCTGGCGACTGAAGGAACCGGCAGGGTGATCGGGGAAGCGGGTATTCCGGTGCAGCTGGTCAACAAGGTTATTGAAGGGCGCCCTCATGTTGTCGATATGATCAAGAATCAGGAATTTGATCTGATCGTCAATACCACATCCGGCAAGCAGAGCCTGAAAGATTCCTATACAATTCGCCGGCAGGCGTTACTGCACAAAGTGACGTATTATACGACTCTGGCGGCTGCCAGGGCTTCCTCCGAAGCTCATCAATATGCGGGTACAGTTACTGTCAATCAGTTGCAGGCGCTGCATAAACAGCTTGCCGGGTAGGGGCGGGTCACTGTGCCCGCCCGCTAAATATGAAGAGACAGAATATGAGTGAAAGAGTAGTATTGACCCGTAAGGGCGCCGATGCCTTGCGCGCAGAACTGAAAAAGCTGAAGAGCGTTGATCGGCCGGGAGTTATCGCTGCCATTGCGGAGGCGCGTTCTCATGGCGACCTCTCTGAAAACGCCGAATACGATGCCGCAAAAGAGCAACAGGGTTTTATCGAAGGCCGCATTGCCGAGCTCGAATCCAGTCTTTCCATTGCCGAGATTATTGATCCGGTGAAAATCGGACAGGAAGGCCGGGTGGTGTTTGGCGCTCATGTTGATCTTTACGATATTGATGAAGACAAAACCGTCACCTACCAACTGGTCGGAAATCTCGAAGCCGATCTGAGTCAGGGAAGGATTTCAATCAGTTCGCCGATTGGCAAATCACTACTGGGTAAGAATACCGGTGACGAAATTGAGGTCGTCGCGCCCGCTGGCAAAAGAATTTACGAGATTCTGGACATCCATTACCAGTAGGATGACCGCCGCCCCGGAAGCAATCGAACGACTGAAAGAAGGCAACCGGCGTTTCGTCTCCGGTCGTCTTCAAAGCGGCGCTATCAGTGGTCGCCGGCGAGCGCATCTTGCTGATGGCCAATCCCCGTTTGCCGTCATCCTGGGCTGTTCCGATTCACGGGCGCCGGTGGAGTTGGTGTTCGATCAGGGGCTTGGCGACCTGTTCGTCATTCGCGTGGCCGGCAATGTGGCGGCGCCGTCCCAAGTGGGCAGCGTGGAGTTCGCCGTCAATATGTTTGGCATCTCTCTGGTGGTGGTGCTCGGACACACCCGGTGCGGCGCCATTGAGGCGGCGCTGAAAACACCTCGCCACTTCGTTGAAAACGGTTGCGGGAATCTGGATGCCATTCTGGATTATATTCGCCCGACCGTGCAGTCTCTGCCGGACACGACTGTGCCTACCGATCACGATACACTCATCCGCAAAGCGGTGAGATATAATGTCCGGGCCCAGGTGATTGCTCTCACCCGGAGGTCGGAATCGATCGGGCGGCTGGTCGAAGCAGGCCGGCTTACGCTGATAGGCGCCGAGTACGATCTCGTCACTGGCGAAGTGAATTTTCTCAACGAGATTGTGTACCGGCATTGATTCGGAGCATGTCGCCAGATATGAAAACTCGCCGCTTCATCGCTTTGTGGAACCGATGCGCGGGGTTCGATGACCCTGGATGTGGTGAGATTTCTCAGGCGCTGAATGAGAGATACGATGAATCTCATCGCGTCTACCATAGCAGCGCTCACATCCGTCATTGTCTGGCGGAATTTGATTCGATCCATGCCGCCCTTACACAAACCAGCCGGGATATTATCGAGTTGTCGATCTGGTTTCACGATGTGATTTATGAGATCGGGGCCAGCGACAATGAAGCGCAAAGCGCTCGTTGGTTTTCCTCTATGGCATCCGGACGATTGCCCGCAGACATCATTCATGCGGTCAGCCGTTGCATTTTGTACACCACTCATCAGGAGTTGCCAGCCGACCCGTGTTCCCTGTATACGGTGGATGTTGACTTGAGTGGTCTCGGTCAGGATTGGGAAGGGTTCGCCGCAGACGGCGGCAAAATAAGGCAGGAAAATCATCACCTGGATGACGAGGCTTTTATTGACGGGCAGGTCGCATTCCTGAATCAATTGCTGAACCGGGAGCGCATTTTTTACACGGAATATTTCCATACCCGTCTGGAAATCCGGGCAAGGCGGAATATGATTCGTCAGTTGGAGATTTATCGGTAGGGCTTCTTTCTCATTCATACCCACGCCCGGAGACCCGGTTGGAAATTATCTCGATTCTGTTCCCTGTTGTCATCATCGTACTGCTCGGATTCCTGTACGCCCACAAGTTCGAGCCCGATATGGGGGTGGCGAATGGGCTGGTTTTAAGGGTGTTTTTACCGGCGTTGATATTTGATGTGGTGGCCGGTGGGGAGCTTGCGATTGTTACTTATCGCTGGCTGATTGTCGGCGGCATTCTGGTTATTCTCGGGTCGGGGTTGATCGCCTGGCCAATCGGACGGATTCTGAAATATCCCAACCGTGCTTTCGTGCCGAGCATGATGTTCAACAACTGTGGCAATCTGGGATTGCCGGTTGCTGTCCTGGCATTTGGTGAGCAGGGGCTGGGAGCCGCGATCATATTGTTTCTGATCAGCAACCTGGGGCATTTCACATTTGGTGTTTATCTTTTCGGTGGCGCGGTATCATGGAAGAGTCTGCTCGGCAACGCGGTCAATATCGCGACCATACTGGCGCTGGTATTCAATTTTACCGGGGCCAGGCTGCCTGATGTCATCCAGTTCCCAATCACCATGCTGGGGCAGGTCGGGATTCCGTTGATGCTTTTTTCTCTGGGAGTCCGCATGCGAAGGACGCAGATGGAACACTGGAAAATCGGGATTGTATCCGGCCTGGTCTGTCCGTTGTCGGGGCTTTTGTTTGCGGCTGTCGCAGTCTGGATATTACCCCTGACGGCGTTCCAGGTCGGGATTCTGGTCCTGTTTTCCGCTTTGCCGCCGGCGGTGTTGAATTTCCTGTTTTCGGAGCAATACAATCAACAACCGGAAGTGGTTGCATCCATCGTGTTGATTTCAAACGCGATGTCTGTCGGCGTACTGTCGGTTGTGTTATGGTGGTTGCTGTGACTCTTTTACTTCAACCATTAACTGTGCTGGAATCCCCATGTTTTCATATTCAATACGACCACAGTGATTGGTAGCGAACCGATGAACCGATACCCACGGGATATGCACGGCTATGGCCAATTACCACCGAAGGTGAACTGGCCTGGTGACGCAAGGATTGCAGTGCAATTTGTTATTAATTATGAGGAAGGGGGCGAAAACAATATCTTGCATGGTGATGCGGGCTCCGAAGCGTTCCTGTCGGAAATTGTTGGCGCCGCCCAATGGCCCGGGCAACGCCACTGGAACATGGAGTCTGTTTATGAATACGGCGCCCGCGCAGGATTCTGGCGCTTGCATCGCCTGTTCACAAAAATGGAAATACCGGCCACAATTTACGGTGTCGCAACCGCGCTGGAACGCTCTCCGGCGCAAGTGGCGGCCATGCGGGACGCGGGGTGGGAGATTGCCAGCCACGGCTTGAAGTGGATTGACTACAAGGATTTCGACAAGGAAGCGGAGCGAGCGGATTTGCTGGAGGCTATCCGTATCCATAGGGAAGTTACAGGTGAACGTCCGCAGGGATGGTATACGGGCCGTTGCTCGGTCAACACGGTTGATCTGGTAGCCGAAGAAGGTGGGTTTGACTATGTATCAGACAGTTATGCGGATGATCTGCCTTATTGGTATGCGCATGATGGGCGTTGGCAACTGGTAATTCCGTATACACTGGATGCCAACGACATGCGTTTTGCATCGCCACAAGGATTCAATTCCGGGGAGCAATTTTACGCATACCTGAAAGACAGTTTTGATGCCCTTTATGAGGAAGGTCAGGAGGGGTTCCCGAAGATGATGTCGGTCGGGTTGCATTGCCGTCTGATCGGGCGACCCGGACGCATTCAGGCGTTGAGACGGTTTATGGAATATGCACAAAACCATGATAACGTATGGTTTGCGAGACGCATTGAGATTGCGCGACATTGGCGCCAGGACCACCCGGCGCCAAAAAACGCAAATACCCCATCAACCATGAATAAGGACGAATTCGCGCGGCTTTATGGTGGTATCTTTGAACATTCAGCATGGATTGCCGAAGGGGCCTGGGATAGTGAATTAGGCCCCGCGCATGATACGGCAATCGGGTTGCATTCAGCGCTTTGTCTTGTTTACAGGCGCGCGGATGACGACCAGCGCTTAGGCGTTTTAATGGAGCACCCGAGCCTGGCGGGCAAGTTGATGGATGCCAGACAACTGACGGACGAGTCTGCCGGTGAACAGGCAAGCGCCGGGCTGGATGCGTTATCGGACGCGCAACAAGCTGAATTTCAGGCGTTGAATTCAGAATATATGACCCGGTTCGGGTTTCCATACATCATGGCGGTTAAAGGCCTGACCAAAAACCAGATACTGGAAGCATTCAAAACACGTATTTCAAATGACCGCGATACAGAGTTCGACACGGCCTGCAAGCAGGTTGAACAGATTGCGCTATTGCGCCTGAAAGAAATTTTGCCATGAAGGTTGTCACATGAAAGATCACAAGCGTTCCACTTTTCAATATTATGCGCCGACTGGCGGGCTGCCCGCGCAAAACCAGGTCATGACAGACCGGGCGGTACTGAAAAATGCCTATGCGATTATTCCCAAAGGGGTGATGACCGACATTGTTGCAAGCCTTTTGCCGGACTGGAAGAATGCCCGGTTTTGGGTCATTGCGCGGCCCTTAAGCGGGTTTGCAGAAACTTTCTCACACTATATCGCTGAAGTGGCTCCCGCTGGCGGCAGTCATTCACCAGAATCAGACGCTACCGCAGAAAGTGTTTTATTTGTTGTTGGGGGTACGCTTGAATTGAACATTCAAGGCGAAACCCATACATTAAGCGAAGGCGGATATGCGTTCCTGCCACCCGCTTGCGATTGGAAGCTGTTCAATACATCGGATGAAACCGCTAATTTCCATTGGATCAGAAAACGGTATCAGGCGGCGGTCGGAGTGGAGATTCCTGAAGCTTTTGTTGCCAGTGATCAGGATACGGAACCCACGCCCATGCCGGACACAGACGGAGTATGGGCCACGACGCGGTTCGTTGACCCCTCGGATATTCGCCATGATATGCATGTCAATATCGTCACGTTCCAGCCGGGCGGCTCTATTCCTTTTGCGGAAACACATGTCATGGAACACGGGCTTTACGTTTTGCAGGGCAAAGCGGTTTATCATCTGAATCAGGACTGGGTGGAAGTCGAGGCGGGTGACTACATGTGGCTGCGAGCATTTTGTCCACAAGCCTGCGTGGCCGCAGGCCCGGAGCCGTTTCGCTATCTCTTGTACAAGGATGTCAATCGTCACATGCCCCTCGATCCGGGGAATGCAAGATGAGTGTTATGAAAACCCGGACGTTAGCGACAGCTGTTTTCGCGCCATTAAGACGCTATTTATGCACCATGCCTGAATCTATTGATTACTGTTCTCATGTTATGATGCCTGGATATGAATGAGAATCAGGACATGGCTCGCCGCCGACTCCCGATCGGCATCCAGACTTTCCGGCATATCCGGGAGCGCAACTGCTACTATGTAGACAAGACCCCCCTGATCCGGCAGATGGTGGATCAGGGGTCCTATTACTTCCTGTCGCGCCCGCGCCGCTTTGGCAAGAGTCTGCTGCTCGATACCCTGCGCGAACTGTTCTCAGGCAATGAAAAGCTGTTCCGGGGGCTGGATATTCACGACCACTGGGACTGGAACCCGGAACAAAAGCATCCAGTGGTGCGAATCAGTTTTGGTGGTAAACACACAGAAGCGGGTGATCTGGATGGCGATATTATCGAACAGCTGGAAAGTGTAGAACGGCATTACGGCCTTGCTCACGCCACTGCGTCGCACACGGGTCCCCGCCGCCTGCGGAACATACTGGATCGTCTGCATGAACAGAGCGGGCGTGAAGTCGTGGTACTGATTGACGAATACGACAAACCCATCCTGGATGTACTGGAAGATCCAGAAATGGCCAGAGCCAACCGGGATTACTTGAGAGGGTTCTACGGCATCATCAAGGATAGCGCTGAACATATCCGGTTCGTCTTCATTACCGGCGTCAGTATGTTCTCCAATGTAAACCTGTTCTCTGGTCTTAACAACCTGGAGAATATCAGTCTGAATCCCGTGTACTCCACGATTTGTGGTTATACCGATAATGACCTCGATACCGTATTTTCTCCAGAATTGCCGGGACTTGATCGGGAAGAAATTAAACGCTGGTACAACGGCTACAGTTGGTCAGGTGAGGAGAAAGTCTATAACCCATTCGATGTGTTGCTGCTGCTTCGGGGACGGGAGTTTGAACCGTACTGGTTCCGCACCGGCACACCGACCTTTCTGTACCGGGAGTTAGTCAAGAATAAAATCAGCCCGATGGAACTTGAGCATCGTACTGCAGACCGGGAACTGGTTTCTACCTTTGATGTAGAGAGCTATAACATAGATGCCCTGCTGTTCCAGACCGGTTATTTGACTATTGTGGGTAAGGAACAGACAGGAGGCCTGACCGAATACCGTCTGGGTTATCCGAACTATGAAGTAGAGTTGAGTCTGAACCGGGGACTGCTGCGCTATGTGACAGGTATCGACCAAATCACGAAGCAGGGAATGGGGTTGCTTCGATTACTGGCAGATCAAGACTTTGATGGATTTGCCGAAGAGTTTCGGGCATATCTGTCCGGGATACCGCATCCATGGCATGACAGCGCCAATCTGAGTCGGTATGAGTCGTGGTATGCGAGTCTGTTGTATATGATCTTCAAAGCCCTGGAGGCGGAGGTTCGGGTAGAGGAGTCCACTAGCCGGGGTCGTTCAGACATGGCGCTGATTCATGCCGGTCAGGTATTTATCATGGAATTCAAGGTAGCAGAAGATGAATCGGGTAAAGAGGCGGCTCTGAGCCAGGCGATGGCACAAATCAAGGAGAAGGGCTACAGCGAGAAATACCACAATCAGGGCAAGCCGATTCATCATATCGCGCTTGTCTTCGGGCAGGCGGAACGTAATTTGCTGGGGATTCGGGTGGAATGTGGCTAATGCTGAAATCTGCAATTTAGCGCATTTTTCCTGCATAAACAGAGGGAAACCGCCCTTTTTCGAATGAAAAAGGGTGAAGTTCAAGAAATGCTATCATTTTTTGGAAGGCGCTTTTCCTCCTCCTCAACCCGGTTGGTGACCGAATAAACTAATCGTCCGTAATGACTAACTTGCTGTCCGCCTATTGATGTGTAGTGCGAATTGCACTACAATGTATATATTGTTTTATTCAGAGGCAATCATGCTCGATTTCGAAACCGTGTCAAGGACTCCGGCGAAACAGACCAGAACAACCCAGGTGCGTCACGATGATCGTCTGGCCGTCTTGATTGAACGTGCCGCGCTTGCGCTGGCCGTAGACAAATCAGTCTTTCTGCGCACAGCGATTGAGCGCGAGGCTGCCCGTGTTCTTGAATTGCAGTCCCGGCATGTTTTGACGCCGGAAGATGCCGGGATGTTTATCGCGGCTTTGGATGCTCCACTGGCGCCAACCCCACGCGCTCTTGAAGCGGCTGAAAACTACCGTTCACGTGTGGTTCATGCCGACTGAACCACCGGCTCTCAGAATTGAACACTTCGATGTAACGCGGCACGACCGAGCCGATTTTGATTGTGGTGTCTCCCGTCTGAATAATTATCTCAAGATAAGCGCAAAAAAACAGCAGAAGGATGACATGACTCGTGTCTATGTTGTCGTCGCAGAGGGGAGCGTACAAATCCTGGGCTACCATTCGATTAATCCGGGTATGATGAATGTGAACGAACTCAAGCGTCGACCACGAGGCGCGCCGGGTCACGGGGAGATTCCCGTGTTGTTCCTGGGGCAGGTCGCTGTAGACAAGGCGGGACAGGGTAGAGGTATAGGTGGCATCCTTATGCACCATGTCTTCGAAAAGGCGCGCATGGTTTCCGACATAGCCGGCTGCCATGCAATCATTCTTGATGTCATCCCGGACGGTGGTGAAGATGCGTTCGCGCGTCGCAAGATGTGGTACGAAAGCTTCGGTTTCGCTACCTTCCCGAGCAACCCTGCGCGTATGTTCCTTGTAATGAAGCAGGTACGCGCAGTGGTTCAGACATCCAATGCCGGGAAGCAATGATGGTTAACTTGCTGTCCGCAGATTGATTTGCCTGCTGTGCTTTACTTATAATGCCAATACTCTATTCTTGTATTAATAAATGAGGTTTTTATGGATGCCATCAGTTATACGGATGCTCGTTCAAATTTATCGAGTACCATGCGGCGGGTTTGTGATGACCATACTCCTGTAATTATTACCAGAAAAAGCGAGTCTCCGGTCGTCATGATTTCCCTGGAGGATTATCAGTCCATGGAGGAGACCACCTACCTGCTGCGCTCACCCGCAAATGCCCGAAATTTACTGGAATCAATCGAAGAGCTTGACGATGGCAAAGGGGTTGAGCGTGAATTGGTTGAGTGAACCTTATATTTTCATCCAAAGCCTGGGATAGTTACCTGTATTGGCAAAAAACCGACAAGGCTATCGTAAAAAGGATTAACCTGCTTATTGAAAATATTCAGCGTAGTCCTTTTAAGGGTATCGGAAAACCGGAACCATTAAAACATGGTTTGTCTGGTTATTGGTCAAGGCGCATCAACGATGAACATCGAGTTGTATACAAAGTGATTGATGATGACCTTTTGATTGCTCAACTTCGTTATCACTACTGAACCAGTTCGAAAACTGATGTGTATAATTCTACGGCCGGTGTCCTTTGGTAGGCGGCGAAGACGGCTACCTGAAATCCTGCAAGGCGCGGGTGACGGCTGTCTGGCCCGGATGGCGACCGATACGGCATATCGGTGGATCAAACCGTGTTTTATCCATTGGGCGGAGGGCAGCCCGGAGACACGGGCATCATAACCCGTACTGACGGAGCGGCCATTGAGGTGATTGATTGCTACAATGACCGAACGAACGGCTAGCATCTGCATATTGTCAACCCTTGTAACAATCTAGGGTCTCCCCATTTTTTCATGAGAGGCTGGGCGCAAGCCGCCCGTTATTGATGAACAGGTCAGCCTGTCTGGGTGGGGGGCGTTTGGGTTTTCTCCACCAGTCATAAAAAAGGGTTTTGGCATCCGCAAATAACGCCTGCCAGCCCGATAACAGCGTATAGAACGGAAAAACCAGGGGTTTGTGACTCTTTTGCCGTTTCGCCTTGTAGATGAGTTTCTGCCCCTGATTCTGGTGACAGGCCAGCAATCCCCAGGCTAACGTCGCCAGCGCAACCAGATTCTGCAAGGTCGCCAGTTTCCGGGCTTGAACCTTCTCCAATCCAAACCCCTGCTTGCTGAACCGATACCCTTCCTCACAGGCCCAACGACCCATATACGATTGAATCAATCGCTCCCCTTGCAACCGACCCCGTATCCGCTCGGTACTGACCAGTACCATCGGTTGTTGTTTGCCATGACGCACCACAACCATCGACAACGGCGTATCCGGATGATCTTTCAAGGATACGGTCGTCATACCAAAACGTACCGACTCCTGTGCCTGTTTCGTCAGCTTGCCCCGATGCTTCAACGGCAACTGACGCGCAATCTGTTGCGCCGTTCTCTTTGACCCTCTCCATAACCAGTGACGAAGATTGGTTGACCGTACCAGAATCCTCCAATCTCCTCGCAACCAGTAATCCCACAATACACCCCGATCTCCACCCCGGTCTATGACCCATAATGGACGACTGCAAAGGCTCCCCTGTACCCGCTCCATGACATTCACAATATCCCGATTCTCGCTCTTGTAAGAACCTCGAACACTCGACAACAATCGAGTCAGCAACGGCAATGTCTGGCCACTATCCAAACAGCGAGCCACCACACTCAATAACGGAACCATTCACTATATCCCCCCGGTCTCCATCCCGTACCCGGCATAACCCTTCACTGGCGCGACTGCCTTCCCGGTTCAAATCTCCCGGATCAATCGCAACCACCCTATCTCCCGTCACATGTCCTGACATCTGCTCCAGTAAACGATCTTCCGCTTCCCATGCAATCTCTCCATGTTTCCCCAACATCCGCGATAATCTCTTGACCGTGTGATGCAGACGAGTCGGCTCTTTCAAACTCCGCCCAATCCTCGATAACTGCAAGCTCCCACTGCCTAATATACCGACCACAACCTCCGCCATCAGCTTGGCTACCGGCTGACTGATTAAATCACTCGATTGATTCACACAATCAGTAATTCGGACTTTCCATTTGTTGCGTTCCCGGCTATCATCAGTCATCAGAGTTCTCTTTTGGTATCAGTAGTTTATGGTAAAACCATTGTACCAGAAGCAGAACTCTGATTCCATTCAATATCCAACCTTTCTACAACCTTTTCAACCGCTTATATAACACTCAAATAAAAAATGGGGAGACCTTAGTTGTAACAATCTGGGGTCTCCCCATTTTTTCAGGTAAGGATTATCGCAACCGGTCGCGGCCACCATGTCGGCCACCACCTGATAGCATTTCCCGCGCCTAGCTGTGTTGGATCTGGTTTAATCTGCTATCGCGGTTTTTACTCGATTTTCCCGACCCTCTCCGCCTTCAGGAAAACCCGCTATCAATTCCGGCCGTTATTTCAGGTACACAACATCTGACTTGTCCGGCCTGCTCCGGTTCTGGTTCAGGTTCGGTTTCAATAGTGCGCTTGATTATCTTCTATGTGCTTCTCGTGTCTCTCTGCTATTATTTGAATGTCTGATTTAATTTTTTCAATGGCAACCGTTGACGCAGTAAAAGATTGATAAATAAACACGGTTGCTGCCGCGGTTGCTGCCGCGGTTGCTCCAATAATTCCCAAGATTTTATAAATTTCTGATTTCATGTTTTAGGTCTCTTTTCAGGTCTCTGGTTATAAACGCGGATTTCCGCCGGAACAATTTGTACTGGTTTCGCCGTCGCAATCGTCTATTGTTCGGATAATTGATCCGTTCCGGTCTTTGATCAAAATATCCCCGCTGATCTTTCCGTTTACCCATTCAGATGTAACAGTATTGCCGTTCGGTTTGGTTTCTATCCAGGTTCCGTGTTCTTTGTTGTTTACATAGGGACCTCTCGCAATTTCACCACTTGCCCATCGTTCTAACCAGATTCCTTGTTTTTGTCCGTTTACATATTCCCCTGTCGCCGTAGATTCCCAAGGGGTTTTTTCTATCCAGGTTCCGTGTTTTTGTCCTCTTGCGTTGTACTGGTTAATGCCGATGTCGGTATTCCGTGGTAAGGTTCTTATTGTTGATTTCACTTCAACCCCGTTTACCCATGTCGAAGTCCAAATACTGCCGTCCGGTCTTCTTTCTGCTCCTTCTCCAGCTTCTTGGTGTTCTCTGCCGTCTACATACTGACCTCTCGAAACAGTACCATCCGCGGATATTGCTGTCCAGATTCCTTGTTTTTGTCCGTTTACATATTCCCCTGTTTCTGTACCATTTCCACGGGGTTCTATCCAAGTTCCGTGTTTTTGTCCTCTTGCGTTGTACTGGTTTATAGCGTTTGTGTTTGTCGGCGCCGGTGTTGTTGCTGTTGGCGCTGCTACTGCATAGGCTTTTGGCCGTGTGTTAATTCTGAAACCCGTAACCGTTCCGATGCTGTTACACCCCCCGGCGGTCATCGTAAATTGTGATTGATCAAATTCAATCATTTTTGAAACTGCGTTATATGACAAGGTAAAGGATGTTGTAATGGTACAGCTTTCCCCGTCCGGGCTTGTTGCTCTGATAGAACCGGCGGCCGTACTGGCGCCGCCGTTTGTTAAATCAATGGTTCCGGTTAATGTGCCGCCAGTAATAGATAGTCTGCTGTTGGTCTGGCTGATTGCTGGCTGGATGAAGTAATCCAGCGCCCTTGTTTCTGGTAGTAGGCTGGCTGTTTGCGGGTCTGGTAAAATTTCAATTTCAACGGCGCCGGTGGCTGTATCTATATCGCTTACACGGTAATTGAATGGTGCGTTGGCTTCCTGTCTGGTTCCGTCTGTGTCGTTGTATGAATACAATACGCTGGCCGTCCCTGTTCCGCTTCCTGTTGGTGCGGTTGTAGTTTGTGCTGGCGTTGTAGTTTGTGCATGGGCTGGCAATATCAGGCTGTTTACAATCGGTTTATTCCAAGCCGTAACCGCCAATCCGCTAACGGCCAGGGTCTTGATGACCTGTTGCCGTTTCTGCAAGTCTGTTTTTTCTGTCTCTTGCCTTTCTTGTTCTTCTGTCGCGTGTTGATTAGTCATGTTTAGTCTCGCTTGATATGAATGGATTGTGGATGGATGAAATATCCTGAAATGGGATAAATTTGACAATATCCCATGATCGGATATTTGTCAACATCAAATCCAAAAATGACAAACAGCCCTTGGGGAAGGTGGCAAACAGCGTTTCAGCAGACGATCCGACAGGTGCGGAAGCGCGCCGGGTTGACGCAGACACAGTTGTCTGAAAAACTGGCGAAGCCGCAGAGTTATGTATCCAAATATGAAAGCGGAGAGCGGCGGCTTGATTATCTGGAAGTACGGAGAATATGCGATTGTTGTGGAATTACGATTACTGAGTTCGACAACTTCCTGACAGAGTCGGAGTGCAGGTTGTCTGCATAGAAATCAGAGTCTGACAGGGGGAAATTGAGAATGATGTGTATAATTCCCTTGAAGTCGCATAATGGTTCACCACGACGCGATCAAGGAGAAAGGCGTTGATACACTCGCCTGTTTATCTGTAAATGATGTCTTTAGACCATCGGCGCAGGGTTTCCCGGGAAATGGTGGATAGAAATGGTGGATAGATAAGCGTTTTCCAATCCAGAGATGAGCCTGAGGGGGAGTATTTTCCGTATAGAATCAAAGGTCATTGGGTTGTTCTGTCAGGCGGCGTAATTTTGGGGTTTGTTAAAAGATTGGAATAGGGTATTGCGAGCTTGATTGAGTTTTCTCGCAGCTTCATTATCACTGTATTGATGAGCGAAGTCATCCAGTATTTTGAAAGTGATACCGGATTTGAGATATTGTTCGGCATGGGGCAGGGAGCGAAGTTTCTGATACGGAGTCATGATCAGAGAGTCCGGGTATTTACGGATGTGTTTTCCCTGGTTGTTAACTTCTTCCTTTGCGAACAGGCAGGGTCGGTGATAGTTCAGGTAGGGTGTGAGGTAGTGGATGAGGAAGTGATTGACGGGTTGAGCGAAGCGTTGTGAGATGTGTTCGTAGCCCAGATGCTTGCGGATGACAGAACCATTCTTGCCTTCGACCAGGGCGTTGTCATTACTTTGTCGGGGACGTGATTTGGTTTGTTCGATGTGGAGTTTTTGCAGGAGTCTGGAGACCTGTCGATTGATATACTCTGAGCCGTTATCGGAATGGAATCCCTGTAGCGTGAAGGGGAAGGCCTGGAGGAGTTCATGCAGGGCCGGGATGAGATAGCTTTCAGAGATTCTCTGTACACTGACTACGGCCTGCATCTGGGTGACCTCATCGACGGCATTGATGTGGTATAGCCCCTTGATGCCGTCCTGGTCGCCCTGATGGACGGTATCGACGCGCAAGAAGCCGGGACGGCCATCGGGTCTGGGCTTGCGTCGCTCCCCGATTCTCACCGGAGTGTACCGGGTCTTTTGGAAGTGTCTTCTGTGGCGCTGGTAGGGGTCTGAGTGTCGCAGGTTGTACAAGTGTCCATTGGAGATGCCGGCCAGTCTGTGGTATCGGGTATCGCCGAATACAGCAAAAGCCCGTTCACACAGTTTGCGGGTGGCCGGGCCGGAAAGGTTGCCGTGCAGGGTATCGGTTTCCACCAGTAAAGCCACATCTGCCGGGGTATAACGCCGACAGAAGGCATTGGCAGGCCTTCCCCGGTGATCCCGGATTCGTCCACTGTCCCGGTATTGGCGGATCAGCCGGGTGATCTGGGCGCGGGACAGGCCACTGACCTTCTCCAGGTAGGCTTTCACCACGCCCCGGTCGGCCTTGCCGAGTAAAGGATAACGCAACTGCCGCAGACTGTCGCAAATCCACGAATAAGACTCCTTGCGGGATTGGGGTTCAAAATCAAAAGTGGTGGCTCCGTCCAAAAACGAACGAATATCTTCTACCGTCTGTAAACGCTGGCTATTGACAATATTATATAAATAATCTATATTTCCTCCTGCGTCTGAGATGAGTCGCCAAGCGTCTCGTTCCGGGGCTTGAAGCCCCGATACTCAGTCGCTTTTTTTTGTTCAAAAATCGATAACACAAGACAAAAATGTACTTGCTCTACATGGATGAGTCTGGTGTTTCTAACATTCCTGGTAATACTTCTCATTTTGTTCTTACTGGTATCTCTGTTCCTATATGGCACTGGAAAAATTGCGACGACGAGATTTCGCAGATCAAGAAGAAATATGACCTCTTCGATGCTGAAATTCACACAGCATGGATTATGAGACGTTATCTCGAACAGGTAAAAATCCCTGACTTTGAATCGTTACAGTTTTATGAAAGGAGAAGCGCTGTAACCACTGAAAGAAATAGGGAATTGTTCCGGTTACAAAAGACAAATAACAGTAAGCTGTATAAGCAAACCAAAAAGAATTACGAAAAAACCAAGGATTACATACATTTAACCCATGAACAGCGCAAGAGCTTCATTGATGAAGTAGCAAGGTGTGTTTCCAATTGGGGTTCTGCGAGAGTGTTTGCAGAGTGCGTAGATAAGATTCATTTTAATCCAGTACGGAGTCCAACAACTTTGGATGAGCAAGCGTTAGAGCAGATTGTTTCAAGGTTTGAACAATATCTTGACAATATCAGCGTGGACAATTCAAGGAATAAAAGTTATGGCCTGCTGATTCATGATAACAACGATACGGTATCTCAAAAGCATACCCAGTTAATGAAGTCGTTTCATGCCAAGGGAACCAACTGGACTGACCTCAAACATATTGTAGAAACCCCACTTTTCGTTGATAGTAGTCTCACAAGTCTTGTTCAAATTGCTGATTTATGCGCGTATTCCATTAGGCGCTATCTGGAAAATAATGAAGAAGGGCTTTTCGATCATATCTACAAAAGGGCTGATAGAAAGCAGGAAAAAGTTGTCGGTATACGACATTTTTCAGATCCTTCCTGTCCCTGTAAAATTTGCGACGGTCATAAACGATAAGCAGTTCAGCTTGCTGGATCAGCAACCTCGGCACTATATGAAAGCGGAGAGCGACGGCTCGATTATCTGGAAGTGCGGAGAATATGCGATTGTTGTGGAATTACGATTACTGAGTTCGACAACTTCCTGACAGAGTCGGAGTGCAGGTTGTCTGCATAGAAATCAGAACCTGACAGGGGGAAATTGAGAATGATGTGTATAATTCCCTTGAAGATCGCATAACGCGAAGATTATTCATTCATAAACCAGCACAATTTGATGAGGCGCTTTCCATGACCATAAAAATCGGGGACAGTATCCCCAATATATCACTCTCCACAATGACCGCTGATGGGCCGAAGGATATTTCAACCGATGAGATATTCGCCGGCAAGAAGGTGGTTCTGTTCGCGCTGCCGGGGGCGTTTACGCCGACCTGCCATGCGGCTCACTTACCGGGCTATGTGGTCCACCACGACGCGATCAAGGAGAAAGGCGTGGATACACTCGCCTGTTTGTCTGTAAATGATGTCTTTGTGATGGACGCATGGGGCAAGGCGCAAAACACGCAAGACCATATTCTGATGCTGGCGGATGGAAGCGCCTCATTTACCGAAGCGCTGGGTCTTGAGCTGGACCTGACCGCGCGTAACTTTGGCATGCGCTCGCAACGTTATGCGCTGATTGCCGAGGACGGAGTGGTCACTCATCTGAACGTCGAATCATCCGGGCCAGAGCTTGAAGTGAGTGACGCCGAAACCATACTGGCATTACTGTAAACAAAAAATGAGTTCGGTCCGGTGAACGTTACAGGGGCGTTACGCCGTCCTGATCAGCGTTTCCTCAGGTAGTTGTCCAGCATCCGGTCGGGCAGGATGCGTTTCAGCGTCGCCAGTACCTTGGTCGGTGTGGTTACCCGATACCGGACTTTGGGGCGGGGGCTTTCCAGCGCCTGGATGGTGGCTTCCAGTACCGCTTCGGGCGGCAGTGTGTAACGGGTCGGGCGGTCGCTCTTCAGGCGTTTTTCGAGTTCCTGGTATTCTGCCTGGTGGGTGCTGTGGCTTCGATCAATGTGTTCGATAAACTTGTGCAGGGAATTGACCCGAAATTCGCTGGTGATCGGGCCGGGCTCAATCAGGCTCAGTTCAATCCCGGACCCGGCTAGTTCCAGGCGCATGGTATCGGTCAACCCTTCCAGGGCATACTTGCTGGCGTTGTAGGCGCCGCGGTATTTCAGGCTGACAAAGCCGAGAACCGAACTGATTTGTATGATCCGTCCTGTATTATTTTTCCGCATGACCGGAATAACCCGATTGGTTAACTCCTGGGTCCCGAACACATTGGTTTCAAACTGGGCGCACAGGCTGGCCCGGGTCAGATCCTCAACTGCGCCGGGTTGTCCATAGGCGCCATTATTGATCAATCCGAACAGCTTGCCGTCAGTCAGCTCGAGGGTTTTGGCGAGGCCATTTCCGATGGCTTCAGGAGCATCAAGATCAAGCACAACCGTATCCAGCCCGATTTCAGCCAGAGCGGGCAGATCAGCCGGATTGCGACAACTGGCGATGACGTGGTAGCCGCGGGCGTGCAAACCCGAAGCCAGGCAACGACCAATGCCGGTTGAACAGCCGGTAATCAGAATCGGTTTGTTTTTATTCATCAGTTTTCAGAGTAAAATCGAACACCCGCGCTATTTCTATCACACATTACGAAACTGTCAAATTGAATCACTATGAGAAGACAAGGGTCGCGGTGATCGGGGCCGGGTATCTGGGTCGAATTCATGCCAGAATTTATCATGAAATGGACCATGTTGACCTGGTTGCAGTGGTGGATACCGATGAGTGCGTGGCACAGTCTGTCGCGCAAGATTGTGACTGCCAGGCATTGACTCGCGCTGAAGAGGTTGTGGGCCGGATTGACGCGGTCAGCATCGTGGTTCCAACCAGCGCGCATCTGCCTGTTGCGCGTCCGTTTCTCGAAGCCGGTATCCATACCCTGCTCGAAAAGCCGGTCGCTCCGACTGTGGAGGAAAGCGCACAGATTGTCCAGCTGGCAGAAGCATCCGGGGCTATATTGCAGATCGGGCATCTGGAGCGCTTCAATGCGGGAGTCATGAAAATCGCGGAACTGGCGTTCCAACCCCGATTCATCGAAGTACACCGGCTGGGGGAATTCAACGAACGCGCAACCGATGTCGATGTGGTCACTGATCTGATGATTCATGATATTGATATTGTGCTGTCGTTGATCCGGTCGGAGTTGAAATCCGTTTCCGCTACCGGCGCTCCGGTTGTCACTGATCATGTTGACATTGCCAACGCGCGTCTGGAATTTAAAAACGGAGCGGTTGCCAATGTCACCTCCAGTCGGGTATCGACCCAGCGATTTCGCCGTATCCGGGTGTTTTCTGAGGAACGTTACCTGGGGTTGAATTTCCTGACCCAGCAATTATCGGAAGTCAGGCCGGGCAAAAAAATGGAAGGCAGCAATTTCCCGGAACTGGAGCGCCGGGATATTGATGTCTCTCCCCAACAACCCCTGAATGTCGAGTTGGCGCACTTCATTGACTGTGTCAACCACGGCCGGCGTCCTTTGGTCAGCGGTGAGGACGGTCTGATTGCGGTTCAGGTGGCGGAGATGGTAAGAACGAAGATCCTCCAGTCCGGGTACTGACCGGAAAATCGAATGTATATGAGATGTTGAGCTTTCTGGATTTCTGATTATGCAACCGCTACCCCGCCGAATCTGGATACGAAACCCACTGTCGATATTTTCGGACATCCCCGCAAACGGGGGGATTGTGATCGAAGGCGCGGTCATTGCCGAGGCGCTGGATTGCGGCGAGACGCCGGCAAAACCCGTAGACGAAACCATTGACGCATCACAATCGGTTGTATTGCCGGGGTTGATCAACACACACCACCACTATTATCAGACCTTGACCCGGGCTTGCCCCCGAGCGCTGGACAAGGCGCTGTTTCCGTGGTTGAAAAGCCTCTACCCGGTTTGGGCCGGTCTGGATATGGAGATGATAGAGGTGGCCACGGAACTGGCGTCTGTGGAACTCTTGTTGTCGGGTTGTACGACCAGCTCAGACCACCATTACCTTTTTCCTGCCAGAGCCGCATCCGCTATTGATGCCCAGGTGACGGCATTGCGGCGCACCGGGCAACGCGCTGTGCTCACACGCGGCTCCATGAGCCTGGGTGAGAATCAGGGAGGGTTGCCGCCGGTATCTGTGGTACAGGAGCGGGACGAGATACTGTCGGACTCGGCGCGACTGATTGACCAGTACCACGAGCCGTTGCCCGGCGCCATGTTACAGATTGCGCTGGCCCCATGCTCGCCGTTCAGTGTATCGCGGGAGCTGATGATTGAGACGGCTGCGCTGGCGCGGGAACGCGGAGTCCGGCTGCATACTCATTTGGCGGAAACAGAAGAGGAGAACGCTTTTTGTCAACGTCAGTACGGTATGCGACCGCTGCACTATCTGGAATCTGTTGAATGGCTGGCGGATGATGTCTGGTTGGCCCATGGCATTCATTTCACAAAGACGGAGATCGGTATGCTGGGGCAGGCGGGCACAGGAATCACTCATTGTCCGAGCTCGAATATGATGCTGGGCTCGGGACAGTGTCGCACCCTGGAGCTGGAACGCGCGGGGTGTCCACTGGGTCTGGGCGTGGATGGTTCTGCTTCCAACGACAGTTCCAATATGATTCAGGAGGTCAGGCAGGCATTTTTATTGCAGAGATTGCGTTATGGCGCGTCATCGGTGAGTCACAAGGATGCGCTGCGTTGGGCGACCGCGGGTTCCGCCGCTTGTCTGGGCAGAGACGACATCGGCGCCATTGCGCCAGGTATGCAAGCGGACCTGGCGTTGTTTCGATTGGATGAGGTGAATTTTTCCGGTGCTGGTGAGCCGTTGGCGGCGTTGCTCTTGTGCAATGCCCGGCGCGCCAATGATGTGATGGTGGCGGGGCGCTGGCGGGTGCGGGACGGAGAGATTCCCGACCTTGACCTGCCTGCGCTGATGGCCCGACATGGGGAGTTGGCGCACACCCTGCAAGGGTTTTCCGATCAGTCAGGAAGATTCCCGGCCACAGGTTTTTCCTGTGGGTAGCCCACGGAATTTATTGATCGGGCGAGCCATCCGGAGATGGCGTCCCCAAGGGGATTCGAACCCCTGTTGCCGCCGTGAAAGGGCGATGTCCTAGGCCGACTAGACGATGGGGACAACAAGACTATCTCAGACTGAAAACATCAGTCATTTCTCTCTTCAAGAACCAGCGCCGGGGCGCCCGGCGAGGCTGGTGGAGCCAGGCGGGATCGAACCGCCGACCTCAACACTGCCAGTGTTGCGCTCTCCCGGCTGAGCTATGGCCCCGAAGATGTCGCGTATTCTAAAGCCACAGCAATGGTTGATCAAGAATTTTTAATACAGAATTTAATACAGAATTTAATACAGAATTTAATACAGAATTTAATACAGAATTTAATACAGAATTTAATACAGAATTTAATACAGGATTTAATACAGGATTTAATACAGGATTTTTAATATAGTGTAGTTATGTTTGTATCATGTGAAAAATCAAGCTAATATCAGGAAAAATCACTGCAACCTGTCATCTGGTTCAGTTTGTATCGGCGATGAGCGATCAGTATGTCGGTTCTGTAACTTCAGGTGATCCGGTTGTGACAACTACTTGAGGGTAATATCATGGAACAATTGAATTCAATTATCAGCTCCATCAATGCGTTTGCCTGGGGGCCTCCGATGCTGGGCATGCTGGGGGTGACCGGGGTTCTGCTCACCCTCGGCCTGGTATTCATGCCCTGGCGCAAGGTCGTGTACGGTTTTCGGATTCTGTTTGATAAAAGCGCCCCGCAAGGAGAAGGGGAAGTCAAACCGTTCAATGCCCTGATGACAGCATTATCCGCGACGGTGGGAACCGGGAATATCGCGGGCGTGGCGACCGCGATCGCGCTGGGTGGCCCCGGCGCTATTTTTTACATGTGGGTGATTGCTCTGTTCGGTATGGCCACCAAGTATGCTGAGGCCGTGTGCGCGGTCACCTATCGGGAGGTGGATGGCGAAGGCAAATATGTCGGTGGGCCGATGTACTATCTGCGTAATGGCGTGGGCGCCTTTGCGCCGGAACTTGGCAAATGGTTGGGATTGCTGTTCGCAATTTTCGGCGCAGTGGCGGCATTCGGGATCGGCAACGCCGTGCAGGTCAATTCAATGGCGGCAGCGCTGGATTCCAGCTTCAATCTGCCGACCTGGATTACAGGCATTATTGTTGCGGTACTGGTTGCGTTCGTGATTCTCGGAGGTATTCGCCGGATCGGTGATGTCGCCGGGAAACTCGTACCGACTATGATCGTCTTGTATATTGGCGCGGCGCTGATCGTTATCCTGATAAACATCAGCAAGGTTCCGGAGGCATTCGGCTTGATTTTTTATCATGCGTTCAATCCGGCGGCGGCCGCCGGTGGCTTTGCCGGGGCTGCGGTTGCAGCGGCGATTCGATTCGGTGTGGCGCGCGGTGTATTCTCGAATGAGTCAGGTCTTGGTTCCGCCGCGATCGCACACGCCGCAGCTCAAACCAACAACCCGGTGCGACAGGGAATTATCGCAATGCTGGGCACATTCATTGATACGCTGGTGGTTTGCACCATGACCGCTTTGGTGATCATCACTTCAGGAATGTGGACGGCGATGGGAGCGGATGGCATGGGACTGACGGGAGTTGTTCTTACCTCCGAAAGTTTCGCGAACAGCATTAGCGGCGGTCAGTACATTGTCACGATAGCGCTGGTGGTTTTCGCCTTCACGACGATCCTCGGCTGGTCCTATTATGGTGAAAGATGCTGGCAGTATCTGTTCAGTGAAAAGAGCCTGTTGATCTATCGGGTATTATGGGTACTGGCAGCGCTTGGTTTTGCCAGCGTCAAAGTGGATTTCGTCTGGAATCTGTCGGACACTCTCAACGGGTTGATGGCGGTTCCCAACCTGATTGGCCTGCTCTTGCTCGCTCCAGTGGTTTTCAAGGTGACCCGCGAGTACTTTGACAAGGAAGGTACTCCACTGTCCCGGACTGGCTGAGCGCAGGCGTCAAACCAATCAGTCCAGTGAGATTGTACTGATTTTCAGTAAATAAAAAGGCCGGGGGTTGCCCGGCCTTTTTATGGATTGTTCAGACCATTTCCGGGAACAGCCGGATTGCTTTTTCAATTCGCCGCAAGGACCGAGCCTTTCCCACCAGCCATAGTGTCTGGTCAATGGAAGGCGTAGCGGCTGACCCGGATACCGCAATCCGAAGCGGTTGGGCAACTTCAGGGAAACGGATTCCCTGTTCAGAGACAAACGATTTGATAGCGCGGTTGATTTCAGCGCTATTCCAGTCCCTCAGCGCTTCCAGTTTGGTCATTACCCGTGACAGAATCCCGCTGGTCGCCCCGTTTACATGTTTGTCTACGGATTGCGGGTCATATTGATCAAAGCCAGTGTACAGATAAAGAACCTTGTCGGTCATTTCTTCCAGGGTTTGTGCCCGCTGGCGCATGACTTCAATGACTTCGCTCATCTTCGGCCCATTGGATAATCCGATTCCCCGTTGGTTGAGACGCCTGGATATTTCGCCGGCCAACAGGGTGGGGTCCATTGCCAGAATATATTGCTGATTCATCCATAACAGCTTGTCCAGGTCGAAAGTAGCCGGAGATTTGCTGATTTTATCAATGTCGAACCATTCGATCATTTCGTCAATGTCGAATATCTCCTGGTCACCATGGGACCAGCCCAGCCGCACCAGATAGTTGATCAGGGCGGATGGAAGGATGCCCATGTCACGATATTCAAGAACGCTGACGGCGCCATGACGCTTTGAAAGACGCTGTCCGTCTTCTCCCAGAATCAACGGTACATGGGCGTAGACCGGCAAAGACGCTTCCAGCGCTTCCAGGATGTTTATCTGTCGTGGAGTGTTATTGATATGATCTTCTCCCCTGATCACATGGGTCACTCCCATATCCATGTCGTCGACGACAGCCGCCAGGTTGTAAGTAGGCATGCCGTCGCTACGCGCAATGATCAGGTCATCCAGTTCACTATTGGCGAACTCCACCCGGCGCCGGATTACATCATTAAATACGACCGAACCCTGTCGCGGGTTCCTGAATCGAACCACAGTGGATTCGCCGGTATCAGGATTCAGTTGCCGCTCCCTGCAATGACCATCGTATCTCGGTTTTTCTCCCCGTCCGCGCTGTAATTCCCGAATTTGCTCCAGCCGCTCTTTGCTGCATGAGCAATGATAGGCTTTGCCCTGGTCAAGCAATTGCCCAATGACATCCCGGTATCGAGCCAGTCGCCCGGTCTGGTAGTAAGCTCCCTGGTCCCAGGTCAATCCCATCCATTTCATCGAATCCAGAATCGTATCAATGGCTTTTCGTGTGGAGCGGGCGCGGTCCGTATCTTCGATACGCAACACCATCTCGCCTCCGGTTTTCCTGGCATATAACCAGTTGAACAGGGCGGTTCGGGCACCCCCGATATGAAGCTCCCCGGTGGGGCTCGGAGGGAATCGGGTAATGGTCTGCATGATGTGTGTGCCGGTCAAAACATCCTATATTCCACGGAGAAGCTCATTGATTCCCACCTTGTTTCGGGTTCTCTCATCGACGGTTTTGACGATAACGGCACAGTACAGGCTGTGGCTGCCATCCTTTGCCGGGATTGACCCGGAAACCACAACCGAGCCGGGTGGCACATAACCGTAGCTGATTTCATTCGTTTCCCGGTTCAAAATGCGAGTGCTTTGGCCGATGTATACGCCCATGGATATGACGGCGCCTTTGCCGATGATCACGCCTTCGACAATTTCACTGCGCGCGCCGATGAAACAATCGTCTTCAATTATGGTCGGTGACGCTTGCAGGGGTTCCAGGACGCCGCCGATCCCGACGCCGCCTGACAAATGAACGTTCGCGCCGATTTGAGCGCATGAGCCAACGGTTGCCCAGGTATCCACCATCGTGCCGGCGCCGACCCAGGCGCCGATATTGACGTAGCTTGGCATCAATACCACATTTTCGGCAATGTACGCGCCTCTTCGCACCGTGGCTGGCGGCACAACCCGGAAACCGCAGCGGGAGAAATCGTCGTCGGTATACTGGCTGAATTTGGTGGCGACCTTGTCGTAGTATCGGGTGGCGCCATCGACGATCATTTGGTTTTCTTCTATCCTGAAGGATAGAAGAACGGCCATTTTAAGCCACTGGTTGACCTTCCAGCCACCCTGATCCGGCTCAGCCACACGGGCTTCACCGTGATCAAGCAATGCAATGGACTGATTGATTGCGGTTTTCAGTTCCGGCCCCGCATTCTGTGGGGTGATTTCCGAGCGGCGTTCCCAGGCCCGGATTATGGTTTGTTCAAGATGGTTCATGGTGAGCATATACGGCAGAGGTTTTACAGGCGCGATTATAAGACATAAATCGGTCTGTTTATTCGACAATTTCCTTTTTAATCATCCACTTGACAGACTGGTCGGAATCATCCAACGCCCGCTCTTCGACGGAGCCGCTGGTGGCGCTTCTTTTTATCAGTTCGTCCACCCGGTCAATTGATTCCGGTTTGTCTTTAAGCAGTGGCTTTAAGCGGCGAAAGTAGTGGAGCGCTTCAGCGTGATTGCCGAGGTTCTGGGCGCCAAGCCCCGCTATCCACAATGCGCTCGTGTGGAACGGGTCAATCGACAGGGCTTTTTCGATTTGTTTTTTTGCGCCGGGGGTATAACTTCCGGTGTGCAGGATTGAAGCGTCAGCCCAGGCGGTCAACAGGTCAGGATTGCCGACGACAAGCCGGTTGAGTTCCGCATAGGCGTTCTCCGCCTTGGCGTAGTTGCCGATTCCCATATACGTTGTGGCGGCCAGCTCCCAGCCTTTCGGGTTGTCCGGGTCTTCGGCAATTTTTTGTTCGAGTTGATCCAGCAAGGTATGAATGTCAGGTGGCGCTCCCGGGTTCAGGCTATCCGCCATCAGAGGATTGAGGGTGTCGGCAAATTGCGGGCTGCCGACCCAACTGTAGACGATCAGGCTGGCAACGGGAATCATCAAGAGCAACGCCATATTCGAGACAGCCGAAACCGTCATTGATCTTTTCCCGGAATGGCCCTGATTCTGTAGATCATCCAACAGCGCGGCCTGTAACTCCTGTTCGGCTGCTATTCGATCCTGGTTGTTTTCGAGATGTTGCCGGACTTCATCCATTCGACTCTTCGTGATCTCGATATTCATTTGATTGGCAAGTTCCTGGTTCTCCCGCTCCATGCTGCCCGGTTTTCGGGAGGGGCTTGTGAGCAGGGACGGCAAAACAATCGCGATGGGCACGGCGGTAATGACCAGCGCAAACAGATAAAACAGAATCATTTCCCGTACCGATTCAATAATGATTTCACCTGTTGCAACTGCTCGTCAGAGAGAATGGCCGGGTTGGCTCTCGCGCCGGGGCGGACTCGAAGCCAGGCTACGAAAACGATCACGAGCAGTAGCGCGAACGGAGATAACCACAAAACAGCAGTCGTACTTTTGAATGGTGGCCGATACAGGACAAAGTCGCCGTATCGGCTGACCATATACTCGACTACTTCTTCCCGGCTGTTTCCGGCGCGCACCATTTCTTCGGTTTTGGAGCGCAGATCCCGGGCGAGGTCGGCGTTTGAGTCGGCCAGATTCTGGTTCTGGCATACCAGACAGCGCAGTTCGGCCAACAGGTCCTGATAAAGCTCTCTTTGCTCAGGCCGGTCGAACGGGGCCAGTTCAGCTTGAGCATAACCCGGGGCGTTGGACATGAGCAGCAGGGCCACAGACCAGAACAACCATTTGGTCAATTTCATATCCCCACTCAATGTAACATGGTGGATTCCCGCCTGCGCGGGAATGACGGGAGTCGCTGGATCGCTTTCATATCCCCGCTTGCTGTAACATTATGGAGCCTCGCATTTGCGGGAATGACGGGAGTCGCCGGGTCAATTTCATGTCTCCTGCCGCAAGCGGTGAATCAGGGGCTTGATTTGCTCGG
Source organism: Candidatus Poriferihabitaceae bacterium (assembly GCA_965208975.1). Taxonomy (GTDB): domain Bacteria; phylum Pseudomonadota; class Gammaproteobacteria; order Arenicellales; family Poriferihabitantaceae. Next base: position 519,343 of record CBDBQH010000001.1, read on the forward strand.
TCAGCCCGGTTTCACTGAGCGGCCCGACATGCTTGTAACGAATCACGCCTTTCCGGTCAATGACGAAGGTTTCCGGAACGCCGTATACGCCATAGTCGATAGCGATATTACCTTCGGGGTCAATGGCGATTGCATGATATGGGTTGCCGAACTTTTCGAGCCAGTTTTTGGCGTCGGCTGGATGATCCTTGTAGTTTAGTCCGACGATATGGACCGCCTGTTCGCGGTGTAGCCCGATCAGTAACGGATGCTCATCGCGGCAGGCGATGCACCATGATGCCCAGACATTGAGCAGCCAGACCCTGCCTTTCAATGCTTCGCTGGTCAGCCGGGGTTGTGGCGCGAAAAGTGTCGGGGCGCTGAATGCGGGGGCCGGCTTGCCAATAAAGGGGGAAGGTACGAGACCGGGGTCCCGATTCAACCCGACCGCCAGAAAGCCCACGATCAGAACAAAGACGGCAAACGGGAAAAGCGCCAGACGAAGCAACGCTCAACTCCCTTCAGGTTCAGGTTGTCGCCGTAAGGTCACGGTGGGTGGGTGTGGTCGCCTGTATCGCTTGTCGGCGGCGCCAAGTAATCCGCCAATCGCCATGATCAGGGCGCCCAGCCAGATCCATCGGACATAAGGCTTATAGTATATTCGGACTGCCCAGGGCTGATTGTCGTCCGCGGCTCCCGACAGGGGTTCTCCCAGAGAAATATATAAATCCCGGGTGAGTCCGGCGTCAATCGCCGCTTCTGTCATCGGGTTTTTCTGGACCAGATAGGTTCGCTTTTCCGGGAAAAGTCGGGCAATCATTACATCATCCCGGAAAATCCTGAAGCTGCCCTGCACGGCCTGATAATTTGGCCCTGAAATTGTGTCCGTGCCATCGAAAACGAACTGATACTCACCGAGCCGGTATTGTTCTTTGGGGGCAAGGCGGATATCCCGTTCTATACTGTAGACATTGGTCATGGTTACCCCGATCACGAACATCCCCATGCCGAGATGAGCGGTCACCATGCCGAGTATTCCTGTTGGCGTGTTGAGGATTGCCCGGATGCGATTACCCGGTCTGGTTCGGTCAATCAGGTTCATCAGGCTGAGAAAAATGATCAGGCTACCGGCAAACAACCCGGCGGACGCTCCCAAAGACGGGTGAAACAGCGAATACGGGAGGCTGAAAGCGATTATCAGGCTCAAGACCACGCAGACCAGGAGTCCCGGACTGACGCGCCTGAGCCGATCCTTCTTCCAGTGCAGTAACGCCCCAACCCCGACCAGCAGGGCCAGGGGGAGGCCGATTATGGTGAAGACGAAATTGAAATACGGCGGCCCCACCGAAATCCTGCCCAGATTGAGCGCATCCATGATGAGTGGATAGAGTGTACCGAGCAATACGGCAAAACACAGAATGCCGAATATAATGTTATTCAACAGGATCGCCATTTCTCTGGAGGTAGTGGCGAACCGGACGTGTGATGCGATTCCAGGCGCGCGCCAGGCGTACAACAGCAGCGAGCCGCCAATCACGATGCCGAGGAAGATCAGTATGAATAATCCACGGGTGGGGTCTGAGGCAAATGAATGCACCGAAATCAGTACGCCGGAGCGCACCAGGAAAGTGCCCAGTAGTGACAGCGAAAAGGCGATGACCGCCAGTAGTATGGTCCAGGCTTTGAATACCCCTCTTTTTTCGGTCGCAGCCAGGGAGTGGATCAAGGCTGTACCGATCAACCAGGGCATGAAGGAGGCGTTTTCTACCGGGTCCCAGAACCACCAGCCGCCCCAGCCGAGCTCATAATAGGCCCACCACGAGCCGAGTGCGATGCCAATGGTCAGGAACATCCAGGCGATATTGGTCCAGGGTCGTGTCCAGCGCGCCCAGGCCGCGTCAAACTTCCCGGTTATCAATGCGGCAATGGCAAAAGCGAAAGCGACCGAGAACCCGACATATCCCATATACAGTATCGGTGGGTGCATGGCCATGCCGATGTCCTGAAGCAGGGGATTCAGATCTATGCCTTCAGGTGGCGAGGGAACCAGCCGTTCGAATGGATTGGACGTAAACAGTGTGAAACCGGAAAACCCGGCCATGATCATGCCGAGTACCGAGAGTGCGGTAGCGCTGAGGTGCGCTGGCACGCCGCGAGAAAACAGGCTCACCGCTCCGGTCCACAGGCTCAATATGAAAACCCAGAGCAATAGCGAGCCTTCATGTCCTCCCCAGACTCCGGACAGCTTGTAAATCAGGGGAAGATGGGTATTGGAGTGATTGGCCACGTAAGCGACCGAAAAATCATTCTGTAAAAACGCAACGGTCAGACAGATATAGGAGAATCCGACCAGGGGCGCCAGAGCCAATGCCGCCGGGCGGGCGAATCCGACCCACGAAGGAATCCGCAAGTGGTTGCCGATGACCGGCAGGGCGCCAAGCATGACACTGAGTGTCAGCGCCACGGTCAACGAGAAATTGCCGAGTTCCGGGGTCAATTCACCGGCTCCTTGATCGTGTTTTGATAATTTCCCTGCCCGGTGTCAATAAAATTATCCCTGTTTGCCATTTTCAGGGCTTCGCTCACTTCGGGCGACATGTAATTTTCATCGTGTTTCGCCAGTACCTGGCCGGCGACAAACCGGTCACCCCGCATAGTTCCGAGAGCGACAATGCCTTGTCCTTCACGGAACAGGTCGGGCAGTATCCCGCTGTAAGTGACCGTGACTGATTCTGCCGTGTCGGTCAGGTCGAAGGTGACCTCCAGATTGTCCGAATTGCGTTCAACACTGCCGACAACCACCATGCCGCCGACCCTGAAGTTGATATTATCGGGCGCTTCTCCAGCCGCGACCTGGCTGGGAGTGAAAAACAGGTTGATGTTTTTTTCCAGCGCTTTCAAGGTCAAACCGATCGACGTGCCGATTCCGGCCAGTATCAGGGTGACCACGATCAATCTTTGTTTGCGTCGAGTTCTCATCATCCAGGTTTTTTCTGCTTGTACAGATATGACAACTGTTGGATCAGTTTTCTCCGTTTCAGTAATGGCGACAGGAAATGGTAACCCAGCAGGGTCAATGTGACGATATAGCTCGTCCAGACGAAGAATCCGTATCCTCCCATGTGGAGAAAATCAGCCACTGACCAGTTCCCTGACCCACCGGGTGCGGCGCTCCGAAGCAAGCAGTTCACAGCAAACCCGGTTGAACAAACAGGCTATAAAATAAAAATTGATGGCGGCGAACATAATCAGCAACGGAATTAGCATATCCATGTCCATGCTCGGTCGTCCCAGTCTGGTTATGGTGGAACCCTGATGCAGGGTATTCCACCATTCAACGGAAAAGTGAATGATCGGGATATTGACCACACCGACCAGGGCGACCAGCGCCGCTGCCCGCGAGCCTTTGGCGCTATCGTCAAACGCATTCGCCAGCGCCATATAGCCGAAATAAAGGAACAGCAGTATTAACTCGGAAGTCAGCCGCGCGTCCCAGACCCACCAGGCGCCCCAGGTTGGTTTTCCCCACAGGGAGCCGGTAACCAGGGCGCAAAACGTAAACGCCGCGCCCAACGGGGCGCAGGAGCGGGCGATGACATGCCCCATCTTGATCCTCCAGATCAATCCGACCCCGGCACAAACCGCCATCAATATGTATGTGAACATCGACATCCAGGCGCTCGGTACATGAACGAACAGGATGCGATAACTGTCTCCCATCTGATAATCGGGCGGGGCCACAACCAGGCCATAGTACATGCCCGCAATCAGGAAAAGCAGGGCGAGGACGGCAAAAACAGGCGCCCATCTTGAGGCAAAGTGATAAAACCAGGAGGGAGACCCCATTCGATGGAACCATAACCACGATGCCTTTCCCTCTCTCAATCGAGTTTCATGTGATTTCATTGCAGGAGACAGAGAGAGTCAGTGACAGGAAAGTATTAAAGGATAGGGATTATAACCAATCACACCGATAACAGGTACTCTATTGCTCTGTCAGCGCGACCGCAGGGCGGGGAATCCGCGAAGCGTCTACTGTACAATCCGCGAAGCTTCTAGTGTACAATCTGCCGGAGTATCTACTTTTCGAGGGAGCCGGGATGAATACCGGGATTCATACTCTTGCAAGACACATGCAGGCCGAGTTGCTGGATGCCTTGCAAATGTCGCGTGTCGTCAATCTGATTGGTCCGAGGCAGGTTGGCAAGACGACGCTTGTGCGCGACCTTTATGGCGGTGGTGAATTCCTGACACTGGATAATGAAGCGACCCTGAGCGCAATCGAAGCGGATGCGGCAGGACTTTTATCGTCAAAACGAACAAGCTCCAAAGATGCCCCGCTGGTCATTGATGAAGCGCAGCGCTCCCGCTCCCTTGCACTCGCCATCAAACGATTCGTGGATGAAGACCGGCGCAGGGGGCAATTCCTGGGTCTTGTACCCGCCCGCAGCCGTCATCGACCGTATACGAAAATAATGCGGGCACCCACAAGGGGCACCCCTACGATATATGGAATCTGCAATTCACGACATCCAGTACCCGAAACATCATCCCCGCGCCACCCATCATCGTAGGGGCGGGTCTTGTACCCGCCCGCAACCATCATTGACCGTATACGGAAATAACACGGGCACCCACAAGGGGCACCCCTACGTATCGTTAGTCGCACCCATCATCGTAGGGGCGGGTCTTGTACCCGCCCGCAACCATCATTGACCGTATACGGAAATAACACGGGCACCCACAAGGGGACCCCTACGTATCGTTAGTCGCAACCATCATCGACCGTATACGAAAATAATGCGGGCACCCACAAGGGGCGCCCCTACGATATATGGAATCTGCAATTCACGACATCCAGTACCCGAAACATCATCCCCGCGCCACCCATCATCGTAGGGGCGGGTCTTGTACCCGCCCGCAACCATCATTGACCGTATACGGAAACAACACGGGCACCCACAAGGGGCGCCCCTACGCATCGTTAGTCGCAACCATCATCGACCGTATACGAAAATAATACGGGCACCCACAAGGGGCGCCCACAAGGGGGCCCCTACCGAACCCCCGCTATCATTTACAAACGAGGGTTGCATTATTTAATTCAGCTTGTGTAAAGGGTCTGTTTTGACCGGCGTTCCAATTAGCAAACTGGACAGTGAACAATCCATTGTATGGATATAGACCGGCAGGTTCAAATTGAGATATGCGAAGAGCCTGCCCGTTGCCCGGCAGTCTTTCCTGAGAAAACATGATCAGTGTTCTACCGCCTATTTCCAAATCAAGATTCAATTGAAGGCGCGTGTCTCTGGCTCTCTTTACAGGGTTCGCCACACCCGTTATCTTGATATGGGCATAGGATGTATCTGAACGATCAAAGTCTGGTCCGACATCTTCAACATCCCAGTCTCCACCCGCAAATCGGTATTCAACGATTTGAACAGCATTGCTTGTGCAATCTCGGGTGGCTAGCGTGCGTCCGGCTGGCAGTGGTTCGACCCGGCTATGATCGGGGATTCCCCGATTCGCTGAATCTTCCTGTTGGTTCTGTTGCGGTACGGCGGTTTGCTCCTGGTTGGTTTGACCCTGCTCGGTCTGTCCTGTCTGCCCGGATTGTCCGGCTTGCCCGGACGGGTTTGCCGGGTCTGCTGTTGTGTCTCCTGATTGCTGTGCATGAGCCGGCAACAGCACGCTGTTTACAATCGGCTTCTGCCATGCCGTAACCGCCAAGCCGCCAACGGCCAGACTTCGGATGATTTGCTTGCGTTTCTGCAGATCGGTTTTTTGGCTTTCTTGATTCATGAGTTGATTCTCAGGTTTGGATGGATTCAAAAAATATGGACCGCGCATGCCGGAGCATCCACGGGAGTATCTGGCTCATTCGCGGGAGCATGAGAACAGGGGTGTACTTCCAGCGCCCGTCAGGAGGACGGACAGAATCGCAAACGGCGCAGAGGGTCTGCCGTTTGTCGAGGGTTGAATTTCTTATGAAATTCGGGGGGGGGGGGGGGGGTGGTAAGCTATTGTTTTTGCTGGACTTTTCAGTCTTTCCGTGCAATCTCTGGAATGTTTCAGGGTGATCTCTTCCGTCGTGCTGCACACACCGGGAGGCGCCCGAAAAATCGGGGAAAAGATCAGCTAGATTCATACCTGTATCCTCATAGCCGTAAGGATAAACCATAATACACTGGATTGTCAAAATTCTTGTCCGGCTCAAGCAAGCGAGACGACAGCGTAGCGTTGTGACTTTATTTTGTGCTATAGTAGTTATCATCTGCTAATAACTATATTTTATAATCAAGGATGAAATTCATGAAACGTGATCCAGGACTGGACGTGTTATTAGATTTTGGACGGTACTGAATACACTGAGGAAAATGGTTATTGGTATAAAATCGAAGTTTACAGGGTTAATGTCTCAAAAGGGGTTCCCCATGGCATCCGGTACAATCTCACTCTGCATAATCGTTTCAACCAGCGGATTATAGGGTTTGATAATGCCCATGCCGTCAAATCAAAGAAAAGAGGTAAATTCAAGGGGCGAATTATTGCTTACGATCATGTGCATAAGTCGGTATCTGACAAAGGCACACCTTATGTGTTTTCCAGCGCTCAACAGCTAATTGAGGATTTTTTTAGCGAAGTTAATCGTATTCTTGCGGATGTGTCAAAATGAGCAAGCTAAAAATTGGTATCATGCCTCGCGAACAGTTTCAGCGTCGTGTTGTGGATATTGCCATTGGAAGAGTTGAGGTCAAACACGGTGAACCAAAAATCTGGTTTAATTCCATGAAATCCTTGAGTGAGGTATTAAGCGACCATAACGTCCGTCTGCTGAAGTTGATTGACGAGCATCAACCTGAAACACTGGCGGAACTGGCTGAGATTAGTGGTCGAAAACCCGGTAACCTGGGCCGTACTCTTAAAACCATGGAAAAATACGGTATTGTCGAATTACAAAAATACGACAGTAGGAAGATTCGTCCAGTCGCAAAAGCAACGGAATTCGACATTCAGTTGTGAACCAGCTTTCTGCGTGGTTCCAGACACTATGCGTAACTTTGCGTTTGAAAAATGGTTCCTGATTCAATCCAGGCTGATTTTCAGGGCGCTGGAGATGGTGATGGGGCCTAAGGTGATGAAGAGGACGACGATGGCGGACAAGAACCAGATTTGTCCGGACCAGTCGAGTTGCAGCAGCCCGGACTGGATGGCGCTTACGCCGAATATCAGTATCGGGACGTATATCGGCATCACGACCAGGGTCAGCAGCAGCCCGCTTCTTTTCAGCCCGACGGTGAGCGCCGCGCCGATGGCGCCGGCTATGCTCAGTCCCGGAGTTCCGATCAACAGGCTTAAAAAGAGGGCCTGCAACGCGGAAGCGGGCAGTTTCATTAACCATCCCAGTAACAGCGCCGCCAGAATGAGCGGGAATCCGGTCATTATCCAGTGCGCGAGAACCTTGGCGCAGACCAGCAGGGGAAGGGGGTATGGACTTAAAATGAGTTGTTCCAGGCTGCCGTCGTCATAATCGGATTTAAACATCCCGTCCAGGGCGAACAGGGTCGCCAGCAACGCCGACACCCAGATGATACCGGGTGAAACCCTTGTAAGCAGTTCCGGGTGCGGGCCGATCGCGAACGGATACAGGCACACGGTAATCACGAAAAACAGAATCGGCCAGGCAAGTTCACCGATATTTCGCAGCGCCAGACATGTGTCCTGCCTGACTACGAGGATGAATACACGGGTATGGGACGGGAGATTCAACTTCAAAACGATGGGGTTGGATTGTGCCGGATTTCAGATATGAATGGTTTTAAGACAACTCGCGGGCAAGTGCAATGGCTGGTGGCCGGTATACAGGGCCATGCCATTCTTTTTGGCGTGTTGTTCGAGCAGTCGCTGCAGTATCCGGATTCCATCGCTGTCCAGCGCCGTGCCCGGTTCGTCCAGCAGCCATAGTCGGGCATCTGTCCTGATTACCCGGGCAAGCGCGATGCGTTGTTTTTGACCAGCCGACAATCGCGCAACAGATGTGTCACAATAATCTTTTATATTCAATAAGTTAATGCAGTAATCTATAGTAATAGATGAGGTTATGCTTTGAATGGTTTCGGCAAATTCGAGATTTTCCCTGGCAGTGAGGTTGCCTTTTAACGCGATTTTATGCCCCAGATAAGCGACCCCGGCCTGCTGTTCGGGGACCGGGTTTCCATTCAGCGTGATTTCACCGGATTGCGGTTGAAATAATCCCGCGATTGCGCGCAACAGGGTGGTTTTGCCGGCCCCGTTGAGTCCGGCAACATGGGCGATCTCACCGGCTTGCAGTGTGAAACACAGATTGTCGAACAATGACCTGAATCCTCTTTCACAGAATAGATTGGAAACTTCGAGGCAGGATTGGGAGGGATACATCATGTCGTGGTCGTTCGCTATATGGATGGTGTTATGTTATCTGTTCGATGCTACGGATTCAGGTCAGGAAACAGGGTCGAGAAACAGGTTGTCAATCAATCGAATTTCGCCCAGCCATGCGGCGATCAGCGCTCGCGGAGATGTAATCCCGGCTGATGGAGTCTGCCGGGACCAGCTGGCGCCATCGCGGATCGCGGCATATTCCAGCCGGATTTGTGGATGCCGCAAAATCCGGCGCATGGTTTTTTCCAGTCTGACGGGGTCTTTGATTCCGTTTTGCCAGGTGTCCCGGGCTGTACAGAGCGCTTCATAGAGTTTCGGCGCAAGTACCTTCTGGCGCGGTGACAGGCGCTGATTGCGGGATGACAGGGCCAGTCCCGATGGCTCGCGCACGGTTGGATGTACTACGATATTGATTTTCCTGTTCTCGCGCACAAGATTTGCCGCCAACTCCCTGATCGCGAGGGTTTGCTGGAAATCCTTTTCCCCGAAATACGCCGAGCAATCGCCGACGGTTCGAAACAACCGATCGACGATGGTCACTACTCCTTCAAGGTGCCCGGGCCGCCAGTCGCCCTCCAGCCCCGCCGCGCCATTGCCCGCGTCCAGCAGGGCAATGGCGCCCATGTCCGGGCTGTCCGGGAAAAACTGCCGGAGACGGCCGGTGTAGACCATGTTGCAGTTGGCTTGATCCAGCAACAGGTAATCCCGCTCCGGGTTCGCGGGATATTTTGCCAGGTCTTCGGGGTTGTTGAATTGCAACGGATTGACAAAAATGCTGGCGCAGCAGACATCGTGGTTTTCCACGGCATTTCTGACCAGCGCCAGGTGACCTTCATGCAGCGCCCCCATGGTGGGGACATAGCCGATCGACCGTCCATCCCGGCGCATCTGATTGCACCATCGGGTCGCGTCCTGGGGGGAGGATAGTCTGGTAATCAATGAGTGGGCAGGTGTTACAGTCTATAGCCAGGGCAGAATATCCGATGCCCGGTCAATCACCGCATCGGCGCCCCAGGCATGGGGGTCATCACCGGCGGCAATGTAGCCCCAGGATGCAGCCAGCGTAAACATTCCCGCTCTTTTGCCGGCCTCGATATCGCGTTCATCATCACCAATGTAAACGGTACGGGCCGGGTCGCCTTGCAGGTGATTGCAGGCATGGAGCAACGGTAATGGATGAGGTTTTTTGACCGCTAATGTATCCCCACTGATCACTACTGCGGGAGTCGAGGGCATCGTCAGGATATTCAGCAGACGGTCGGTTAGCCAGGCGGGCTTGTTGGTTACGATCCCCCATTTCTTTCCGCTTGCGTCAATTCTCTCAAGGATGGAATCCATGCCGGGGAAAAACCGGGTGTGAACGGCGATGTGATCGTGGTAGGAGTGAAGCATCTGAGCCAACAAAAGTTTTGCCTGATCCTCTTCAGGCTGGCATTTGAGCGCCTGGCATATCATGGTCATGGCGCCTTTCGAGGCGAGGGGGCGCAGGCTTGTCGTCGACAGGGAAGGGTGGCCATGGTCTTTTAGCGTCCGGTTCAAAGCGCCACTCAGATCCAGGTGGGTATCGAGCAAAGTGCCGTCCAGGTCAAACAGTATGGTTTCGAGCGGTTTTACCAAGTGATTATCCAGGGCATACAGGAGTTTCAGGCCGGTTTTTCCATACGAGCGATGTAGTTGACTGCAAGCCCCCTGCCCAAACGAAAGGTTTGCAGAACCGGGTTGTAATGCAATCCGATCAGGTCGCGGGTCTCAAGGTCAGCGTGGCTCCCCCACTGATCCAGTTCACCCGGACGGATGAATTTCTCGTACTGATGGGTGCCCACAGGCAGCAGATTGAGAATATATTCCGCACCCAATATGGCAAGCGCAAATGCCTTCGGGTGGCGGTTGATGGTGGAAAACCAGACGGTTCCACCCGGCTTGACCAGTCTGCCGCAGGCGCGCACGATACTGGCCGGGTCCGGCACATGCTCCAGCATTTCCATACAGGTCACGATATCCCAGCAACCCGGTTTTTCCTCCGCCAGCCGCTCAACCGTAGTTTTCAGGTACTGGATGTTCCTGACCTGATTTTCCAGGGCGTGCAGACGGGCGACTTCGAGTTGCGCTTCGCCGACATCAATGCCGGTCACATCCGCTCCTTTTACCGCCATCGCTTCACTCAGAATACCTCCGCCGCATCCTGTGTCGAGAACCCGGCGCCCGGCAAGACGGGAATGTCGGTCAATATAATCCAGGCGCAGCGGATTGAGCTGGTGGAGGGGTTTGAATTCGCCTTCAACGTCCCACCAGCGCACGGCTGAGCGGCTGAACTTTTCGACTTCCGCCGTGTCCACATTGGGCTGATACTCTCCGGTCATTGCCAATGCTTCACGATGCTATTTTGTCCCGCCACTGATGTGCGCTATGGCAGACCCGGTCTTTATCTATTGTGGTTAATTCATGATTATCCAGCACTCGCTCGCCATTGATCCAGACATTGGAAACCTGGCTGCGAACGGAGCTGTAGACGATCTGGCTGAGCGGATTGAAAACCGGCCAGGTACTGCAATCGGATAGATCCAGGGTAATCAAATCAGCCTGTTTGCCGACTTCGATGGAGCCGACAAGGTGATCAATGCCGAGCGCTTTTGCGCCATTCAGGGTTGCAGACTTCAGGGTGGCCCAGGCGTTCAACGCAGTCGGGTCTTTACTGACTCCCTTGGCCAGCAAGGAGGCGGTACGCATCTCGGATAACATGTCGAGATCATTGTTGCTTGATGAGCCATCGGTTCCGATCGCCAGATTGATCCCTGCGTCAACGATGCTCTTGACCGGGCAAAATCCACTGGCCAGTTTCAGATTGGATTCCGGACAGTGGACGACGTGAACCCCTTGTTCGGCCAGGGTAGCGATCTCACCGTCGAGAAGCCGGGTCATGTGTATCGCCATCAGGCGTGGCCCCAGCAAGCCGAGTTGAGCCAGCCTTTCCAGAGGGCGGACACCATGCCGGGCCACAGATTCATTGACTTCCTGTTCCGTTTCATGGATATGCATGTGTATCTGGCAATCCAGTTCCTCGGACAGCGCCGCAATCCGGCGCAGTGGTTCATCGGATACGGTGTAGGGAGCGTGAGGGGAAAAAGCGGCAGTGAGCAGATTTGAATGACGTATGGCGTCTTTCATCTCCAGCCCCTTGCTTAAATACTCATCGGCATCCCTGGCCCAGGCAGTGGGGAAATCAATCACAATCATGCCGACACAGGCTCTCATCCCCGCCCGTTCCGCCCGTCGCGCTACGACATTCGGGAAGAAATACATGTCGTTGAAACAGGTTGTGCCTCCCCGGATCATTTCAGCGCAGGCCAGATCGGTTCCGGCTTCGACGAAAGACTCACTGACCCATTTCCCTTCCGCCGGCCAGATCCATTCCTGCAACCATTCCAATAACGGTAAATCATCCGCATAACCCCTGAACAGGGTCATGGCCGCATGAGTGTGAGTATTGATCAGTCCAGGCATCAGCACGGACTGAGCCAGAGTCAGATCGGTTTTCGCCTGATAGCGGGCGGCAATGGACGCCGATTCGTCCAGATCGACAATCCGACCCTGATCAACCGCGACAGTGTAGCCCTCAAGGAGCCGCTCATCCGGCGCGACAGGGATCATCCATTTCGGGGTGATCAACAGATCAATTTCCTGCATTGGGAGATTCCATGTGGTTTGGGGTTTATGCGGATGACCGGATTATAGATCAAAAAAGGATAAGGGAAGTAGTGAAAGGGCGCCGGATGGAAGGGTACGGGGCCGATGCCGGCAGGTTGTGGATTCCCGCTTCTGCGGGAAAGACGGGGTGGCGCTGCGGGAAAGACGGTTGATGTGCGGGAAAAAGCATTTCAGGCGCCGTGCCCGCCGATAAACCGGATCAGCGCATTCAGGACACCATCCGGAGATTCCGACGTGATATTGTGACCGCAGCCCGGAATCAGGATGATTTCAGCCAGTTTGTTCCGTTTCGCTTCGATTTTCGCCAGTTTGGCCGGCGCCATCCTGTCCAGTTTTCCACTGACAAACAGGATTGGACAACTCACTTTTTCAAATGCGGCTTCTCCGCCCCTGTAGTGATCGCAGGCTTGCAGATTGCAGTAGATGGACCCTTGCGGGCTGTTTTTCATCATGCTCATCTGCATTCCGGCAGACCAGAATCCAGGAATCGGCTCGCCTCCGATTCTGGAGGCATGACTCCACCCGGTCATCATCGAATAGGCCTGGTCGGGGTTGTCGCGAGCGGCAGCCATCAATTGCGGTGTAACCGACATCGGGTAACTGAAACCAATCAGGGAAAGAGTCTTGAGCTTGTGTTTCGCGCGGTTGAAGTCGGCGGCGGCTTGTAATACAACCAGTGAGCCCATGCTGTGTCCGATCAGATGAATGCCGGCAGCCGGAATCATTTCGATGACGGCATTCAGCCATTGCGCCATGTCTTCCACTCTGGATAACAAGGCGCCTTGACTGAATTTGTGCCCCGGCAGGTCAAGCGCCGCAACGTTATATCCATGGTAGGCGAAATATCTGCTTTGGTGCGACCAGACGGTATGATCCATTGATGCGCCATGCAGAAAAACGATCGTTTCCAGGGACTCATTCAGCTTGTGTGTTCCGGTGTAAGCGTAGTAATCGGTATGGTGGATTGTGATGTACATGATTTACAGGGTTTATGTGGTCTGGTTGCGGGTTGCTTTTTTCGCCAGATGAATGCCCCTGGAAAGATCTTCCAGCAGATCGTCAATATCCTCCAGGCCTGTGGACACGCGAATCGTGCCTTCACCGATTCCCGCCTTTTCCAGGTCTTTGTTGCTCATGCGGTAGTGAGTCGTGCTGGCTGGATGAATGACCAGGGATTTGGCGTCTCCCACATTGGCCAGATGTGAAAAAATTTCCAGCCCTTCGGTAAATGCGCGGCCCGCTTCGCGCCCGCCTTTCAGGTTGAAGCTGAATACCGCTCCCGCTCCCCTTGGCAGCAATTGTTGGGCCAGCTGATAGTCGGGATGGTCAGGCAGTTCCGGATAGCTGATTCCTTCAATCTGGTCCGAAGATTGCAGGAACTCGATAATTTTCCGGGTATTGGCTACATGGCGCTCCATTCTGATGGACAGGGTCTCCATGCCCTGGAGTATGTAAAAGGCCACAGTGGGTGACATACAGGCGCCGAAGTCTCGCATTCCTTCACGGCGGGCGCGTAGCAAAAATGCTCCCTGGCTCGATTCTTCGTCAAACGACATATTATGAAAGCCTTTGTAGGGTTCGGAAAGCGTCCCGAATTTCCCGCTTTTCTCCCAATCGAACCGACCCTGATCGACCAGCAGGCCACCGATCACCGTGCCATGCCCGCACAGGAACTTGGTGGCGGAGTGCATGATCAGGTGAGCGCCGTGTGCAAACGGTTTCATCAGCCAAGGTGTAGTGAAAGTAGAATCAATCAACAATGGAATCCGGTTCTGCTCTGCAATATCAGCCACCACCGGCAGATTCATAATGTCATTACCCGGATTGCCGATCACTTCGCCGAAGATCAGACGGGTTTCCGGTCGGATGGCATTACGGATACCGTCAATATCGCGGGGTGAGACAAAAGTCGTCTCAATGCCGAATCGGGGAAGGGTATATTGCAGCAGATTGTGCGAGCCGCCATAAATTGCGCTGGATGAAACGATGTGGGAGCCGGCATCCATGATGGTTGCAATCGCCAGATGCAGCGCCGCCTGTCCACTGGCCGTTGCCAGACCGCCGACTCCATCTTCCAGCGCCGCGATACGCTCTTCCAGTACGGCTGTGGTGGGGTTGGATAATCTGGAATAAGCATGGCCGGGGCGTTCCATATTGAACAGTGATGCGGCTTGATCGCTATCCTTGAAAACATAGCTGGCGGTTTGATAAATCGGGACGGCCCGGGCGCCGTGAACCGGGTCCGGTCGTTGTCCGGCATGTAGCGCCAGAGTGTCGAAACGGGTATGAACAGGTCGTGTCATTTGCTTGTTTGAAGTTTATAATCACCAATACACCAGAATCACTGATGCTTGTTTATCTTATCTTACCATTCATCTTTTCAGGAATCTTCCATGCCTCTGCATTTCGAGAAATCAGAACTTGCCGCCCGCCGCAACGCGGTGATTCGTCTGCTTGAATCCAGGAAACTGGACGGGATTTTGATGTTCAAGCAGGAAAGTATGTATTACCTGACCGGCTATGACACTTTCGGTTATTGCTTTTTTCAGTGTCTGTACCTGGGCGTCGATGGCCGCTGTTTTCTATTGACCCGGGCGCCGGATCTGAGGCAGGCGCAGCATACTTCGGATATTGAGGATGTTCGGGTGTGGGTAGATGGCGAAGGCGTGAATCCATCGAATGATCTGAGGCGGGTATTGCAGGAATACGGAGTATCGGGAAGCCGGTTGGGTTGTGAGTACAATGCTTACGGGCTGTCTGCGGCCTACGGTAAAATGCTGGAAGCGGGGCTTGCCGGATTTTGTACACTGCAGGACACTTCCACTCTGGTCAATGAGCTTCGGGTGGTGAAAAGTGATGCGGAGATTGAATATGTCCGCAAAGCCGCAAGCCTCGCCGATGACGCGATGGATGCAGCGATAGCGACTGCCGGAGCGGGGGTTTTTGAAGGGGATATCCTGGCGGCGATGCAGGGCGCTGTATTCAAGGGGGGAGGGGATTATCCGGGCAATGAATTCGTGATCGGCTCCGGCTCCGGCGCGTTATTGTGCCGTTATTTCTCTGGCCGCAGAACAGTTGGCGAACAGGATCAGCTCACGCTTGAGTATGCGGGTTCGTATCGGCGCTATCACGCCTGCCTGATGCAGACCTTCCTGACCGGCTCTCCGCTTGCCGAGCACGTTGATATGCACCGGGCCTGCGCGGATGCGATGGAGGCTTGTCTGCAAATGATCAGACCCGGTGAGACCATGGGCGCCGTGTTTTCGGAGCATGCGCGGGTACTGGATGAGGCCGGGTATCGGCAACACCGCATGAATGCCTGTGGCTACAGCCTCGGCGCGATGTATACGCCGGTATGGATGGACTTCCCGATGTTCTATGCGAACAACCCATATCCAATGCGAGTCAACAACATTTTCTTTGTCCATATTATCCTGATGAACAGTGATACCGGCAATTCAATGACGCTGGGGCAAACTGTACGAGTCACAAAAACCGGCGTCGAACGCCTCAGCCGACAACCGACCGACCTGGTTATTGTTTGATTTTCCGTAAATGTCCAATAAAGAAAATCCATGCCGGGCACACTGACAATCCCGCTTCTTAAATCCGAAGCCACAGACTTCGCGCTCCGCGAATCCACCCATCTGGAGCCAACTTTATTTGGAGTAACCGATGGGAAGGCCGTCGGCACCTACCTGGAGCATAAATTTCAGGCATATCTTCATACGAAATATCAGTACACCGAAGGTTCCACAGCGAAAGGAATTGATTTCCCTGATCTCCACAGGGATTGATGTACCATGAGCGCCAGGAAGGAATTTGGAGATTTCCAAACCCCTGACGAATTGGCGACACGGGTTGTCGCTCTGGTTTCGGATATTTTCGGAAAACCGGATGCTGTCATTGAGCCGACGGCGGGTCTGGGAGCATTCCTGAAGGCTTCCGTGCAGCGCTGGGGAGATAAACCGCATTATGAAGCTTACGAGATCAATCAGGAATATGTTGATCGATCCTCACTGGCCCTCAAAGGTTCAGGGGTTGAATTTTATCACCGCGACTTCTTTACAGAGGATTGGAAGGTTAATCTGAGAAAGAGTGGGCATTCACGGATTCTGGTTATCGGGAATCCACCCTGGGTTACCAATTCCGGTCTGGGCCAGTTGGGTAGTCAAAATCTCCCGAAGAAGACAAATTTCCAACGTCTGCGCGGTTTTGACGCCTGCACCGGAAAGTCGAACTTTGATATAGCCGAATGGATGTTGATTCGGTTGATTGAGGCATTGCCCGCAGAAGGGACTCTCGCAATGCTCTGTAAAACCATGACAGCACGTAAAGTTCTACGACACTTCTGGAAGACGGATGGAGGGCGGGAATCATCAAAACTATTCCATATTGATGCAAAAGCGGCATTTGGTGTCGCAGTGGATGCTTGTTTGCTGATGACCACCGGAAAAATCACAAGTGATCGAACAGCGATGATTTATGCTGATCTTGATCCAGACTCGGATGCGAGAGTCTTCGGTTTCATTGATGGTGATTTGGTTTCCGATATAGATACTTATCGGCGGCGCCAAAATCTGGATGGGGGATCATTTTCCTATACCTGGCGATCCGGTATCAAACATGACGCGGCAAAGGTTATGGAATTTCGCCTGGACGGAGAACGGCTGTACAATGGTTTTGGTGAATCTGTAGAACTGGAAGATGAGTTTGTATACCCTCTCCTGAAGTCATCTGATCTGGGTAACGGCAGGGTTGATGTCCGCAAGTATGTTCTGGTGACTCAATTTCATACTGGCGACGACACTTCAATAGTCAAGACAGAAGCCCCATTGACCTGGGACTATCTGGTGCGCCACAGCGATATGCTGGATGGTCGACGAAGTTCCATCTACAAGAACCGTCCCCGCTTCTCTGTATTCGGAATTGGCTCCTATTCATTCGCACCGTGGAAGGTGGCTATATCCGGTTTCTACAAGTCTTTCTCTTTCGTTGTAGTGCCACCGATTGAAGGTCGTCCGGTGATGATTGACGACACTTGTTATTCGATTCCGTGCCAGTCCGAGGAAGAAGCCCGATTTTTATATGAACTCCTGTCTTCCCGGCCAGCCCTGGAATTTTTGCGTTCCCTTGTTTTTGTTGATTCCAAGAGACCCGTGACGATTGACGTACTTCGCAGGATTTCATTCTTTGAATTGGCGAAAGAGCTTGAAAAACAGCATGAACTGGAAAGTTACGTTCATGCTATCAGAGTGCACGGTGAACCTGAGCGGCAAATGGCATTACTGATGGAACCAAAACAACAATATCAATAAGGCAGAGACAGGATGCCACTGTGCTTGAATTGACTTATTACCTGATATAATGCTTCGTGTTCCAACAAACTCAGGAAATATTATGAGAATTCGATCAGCCTTTATGCAAGGTATATTGTTGACTGTTATTTTATCTGGCTGTGTTGTGCCACCTGAACCTTTAGCTGTGAAAAACTCTGCGCTGACTCAGGGGAATGTACAAATGCGTCTTGTTGTAGGGAAAACTACAAAAGCTGAAGTTTTAGAGTCGTTTGGTTCTCCAAACATTACAACACGGGATGGTACGGGCAGGGAGGTTTGGAGTTATCAGCGACAGGCTCAAGTAGCGCAATCTTCAAGCCAGTCAGGTTATTGGACTGTGATATTGGCCGGTCAATCCAGCTCGGCAATCGGGTTCGAAAGCAGTTCCAGAATGATTACTCTGATTGTGAAGTTCGATGATCAGGATGTGGTTGTCGATTTCAGAAGTAGAACCTCGAATTTTTAGGGATAATTCATGAGTAAATTCAAAAACCTGGCTTATTTATGTTTATTGACTTTGGGCGGTTGTATGCCAATTTCTACTGTGCCTGTGCTGACACCGTTAGAGATTCAGAGCATCCAGTCCCGCGAGTATGAGCATGATAGAGATATTGTTTTCTCAAGTGTAATGTCGGTATTTCAGGATCTTGGATATATAGTAAACAGCGCCAGTAAAGACACAGGTTTAATTACAGCAGAAAGCGCTGCTGTTAGTAATGAAGCGCTAAGTTTCTGGTTTGGTATAACTGAAGTTTTACAAACAAAAGCAACCGCATTTATTGAACAAACAGGTTCGGGAACCAGAGTGAGGTTGAATTTTTTAACCACAAAAAACCAGTCCAGTGGATATGGGCAAACTGACAGGCAGGATAGTCCGATTCTCGATGTAACAGTATATCAGAATGCTTTTGAACGTGTTGAAAATGCGATTTTTATTCGTTCTGATAACTAATACTAACAAAGTAAATTTGCAGCTTTATTTCAACAATAGCGGACCAGGATCAACCATATCTGATTGAAATTTGATATTGTATTCAATCAGGTTTGATTTTCCGGATCGAATCGTTGACCACTTCTGCATCGAAAACGTCAATCATTTTCTGTACATTGGGATCGTCGATGAAAGCCTGATGAGCGGCTTCGCGCTCCTTGCGTTTCTGTTGTTCGATTTTCTGTGCCGGAGTGTGATTTTCAAGAGTGCCCTGACTCAGGTCTTCGAGTTTGACGTTGAGCCGTATATCCATGGTGAACCGCTCCTTCAAATGCTGTTGGATCTGACGCTTCCTGTCTTCAGTGAACAGAGCGCGGCAGGATGATTCCAGCGCTACGGTGACTACATGGCCGTCGATGCAGACAGGTGACATGTTCATCAACAGCGTCCGCTTGACACCGGTTAGCCCGGACTGGTCAATCAGGTTTTGCCATCCTTGCGGAGTCCCGATATCCTGAAGATCGGGTTTGCCGGCTTCGGACGCCGTGGGCGCCGCAGATGAATCTCCTCTCGGACGGGCACAGAGATCCGCCCCTGTGGCCCTGGCAGCCGGAGGCACAGCAGATGAATGCCCTTCGCCAGAATCCGGTCTGGTGGTTTGCGGTTGCCGCTCCGGGCGGGGATTGACATCGTGTTTTCGGGGCTGGAAGGCCAGCATCCGCATGACCGTCATTTCAAATCCTGAGGCCGGGTCCGGCGCGTAAGGGAAATCCCGCTTCCCGACCAGCGCAATCTGATACAGTAATTGTAATTCTTCGGCATCAATCCGGCTGGAAAACCGGCTGATTTCCCCGCTACCAATGCCTTTGTATTGCAGGGATTGGGGACTTGACAGGAAAAGCGAAACGTTATGGATCAGGGACATCAATTCATCCAGAGCCGTGGCATAGTCCGCAGATCTCTCTGACATCCGTTCAATAGCGGAGAATACTCCATCCGCGTCCCCGGCAATGATTTGATCGAGCAGTTGATTGACCAGCTGGTCATCAATCATGCCAAGCATCGTCCGGGTCTGTGTGGCAGTGACATCACCATTGCAATACGCGATCGCCTGATCAAGCAGGCTGAGAGAGTCGCGAACGCTGCCATTGGCGGATTTTGCCAGAATCAGTAACGCCTGGGGCTCAAATTGGATTTTTTCCGCCGTGAGTATTTTTTCCAGGTGGGCACTGAGTTGCGTAATATCAACGGATTTCAGGTTGAACTGGATGCAACGGGAAAGGATAGTGGTCGGCAGTTTCCGGGGGTTGGTGGTGGCCAGTAGAAACTTGACGTGTTCGGGGGGTTCTTCCAGCGTCTTCAAGAGTGCGTTGAAACTATGCGTCGATAGCATGTGCACTTCGTCGATCAGATAGATCTTGAAGCGGCTGATGGTCGGAGTGTACTGGACATTATCCAGCAGTTCCCGGGTGTCCTCAACCCGGGTGCGGGAAGCGGCGTCTACTTCGATCATATCCAGCAGATTCCCGTGATCAATACCCTGGCAGGCATTGCATTGCCCACATGGTTCGGCTCTGACTCCGGATTCACAATTCACGGCCTTGGCGAAAATTCTGGCCAGCGTGGTCTTGCCCACTCCACGGGTTCCGGAAAACAGGAAGGCGTGATGAAGCCGTTGAGTGCCCAGCGCGTTGGTCAATGCGGA
The DNA here is from genome assembly GCA_965208975.1 of Candidatus Poriferihabitaceae bacterium. Taxonomy (GTDB): domain Bacteria; phylum Pseudomonadota; class Gammaproteobacteria; order Arenicellales; family Poriferihabitantaceae. The sequence goes on from CBDBQH010000001.1 coordinate 539,423, forward strand.
TACTACATGCTCTTGACCAATGACCTCGGAAAAAGTCTTTGGCCGCCATTTTCGCGCCAGCGCCAGATAGCTCATTGATTCAATTCGTGATGGATAAAATTACGGAATAACCGCCACTGGGGCAAATATGCGAATGCTCCCCGACAGACAGCGAAGGCGCCGATTCTGGCTATTATGGTGGCGGCTCCAGAGCGCCAAAGTCCTGACACCCGAAATGATCGCTGCGGCTGCTTCCTTCCGGACCTGACCGGGTTCACGACCTGTCGCCATCAGGGAGACCCTCTTTCACCGCCATAGAAATAATAAAACCGTTATGCAACCGGCCAGGGGATTGTAATGTGTATGAAGACAGTTTACTAGCAATCCAGGGTATGATCCCGTTCCCATTGTGACAGGGAGCGGGAAAAGTCGTTCCATTCATCCATTTTCAGTTTGCAGTAGGCATCTACCAGTGGCGCTCCAAGCTGTGCCTTGAGTGACTGGCCCTGTTGGGTCAAGCGGATTGCGTCAAGCAGGTTCAATGGCAGTTTCTTCAATCCTGCTACAGTGTGGCCTTCGGTATACATATTGATATCGAGACGTTCGCCCGGGTCGCGCTGGTTGTCAATGCCATCCAGTCCGGCTGCCAGAATTCCCGCCTGGAGCAGGTACGGGTTGGCGGCGCCGTCCATCAAGCGAAGCTCAAAGCGTCCCGGGTGCGGGATGCGAACCATGTGTGTCCGGTTGTTGCCGCCATAACTGACCGCATTCGGAGACCAGGTAGCGCCCGACAGGGTACGCGGCGCATTGATCCGTTTGTAGCTGTTGACCGTAGGATTGAAAATAGAAGTCAACTCTTCCACATTGTGCATGATTCCGCCAAGAAACTGGTAGGCCAGTTCTGATAGCCCCATTTCATCTGTGGAATCAAGGAACAGGTTTTCTCCTCCTGATTGATTCCAGAGCGAGACATGGGCGTGACAGCCATTGCCGGTCAGATTGCTGAAGGGCTTGGGCATGAAGGTTGCCCGAAGGCCGTGGTTCTCGGCAATCTGCTTGACCATATACTTGAAAAACACATGTCGGTCGGCTGTTTTCAGGCAGTCGTCAAAGTCCCAGTTCATTTCAAACTGGCCATTTGCGTCTTCGTGATCATTCTGGTACGGCCCCCAATCCAGTGTAATCATGCAGTCGCAAATCTGTGAAATCACATCGTATCTTCGCATCAGCGCGGCCTGGTCATAACAGGGCTTGGATTGCGTGTCCCGGCTGTCGGCAATGGATGTGCCGTCTTCGCTGATCAGAAAGTATTCGCATTCAACCCCGGTTTTCAGCCGATACCCTTTTTCGGCTGCCCTGGCAATCTGGTTTTTCAATGCTACGCGGGGAGAGGCTTCGATGGCTTTTCCGTCCAGGTATAAATCCGCGGCCAGCCAACCGATCTCGGGTTTCCAGGGTAACTGGATCAGGCTGTCGGGGTCGGGGATGGCAAACATGTCGCCATCTGCCGGACTCATGTCCAGCCAGGCTGCAAACCCGGCAAATCCGGCGCCGTCCCTTTGCATGTCTCCGATCGCTCTGGCTGGCGCCAGTTTCGACCGGAGTACGCCGAACAGGTCGACAAAACTGATTAAAAAATACCGAATGTTGTTCTTTTTCGCGATTGCCGCCAAATCTGTTGCCATTGTCTGTTTGCCTCTTTGTCCACTGATAATAATAGAGAATTAACGCATTTAACTCGTACTTTTTCCCGGAATCCAGTCTGTTCCAACCAGTGGAATCCTGGCCATTGCGGCCGCTTCGACCGTCAGCGCAACCATGTCTTCCGGTTCCAGGTTGCGGATATGGGTTTTGCCGGCGGCACGGGCCAGGGTTTGGGTTTCCAGTGTCAGCACTCGCAGATAATTAGCGACACGTCTGCCGGCGAGTTCCGCGTCCAGTCGTTTGCCGAGGTCCGGGTCCTGGGTGGAAATACCACTGGGGTCCTGGCCGTCCTGATAATCATCATAAAATCCGGCGCTGGTTCCAAGTTCATTGTATTGTTCTTCAAATTCCGGAGAATTGTCTCCCATTGCAATCAATGCGGCGGTGCCGATGGAAACCGCATCCGCGCCGAGCGCAAGGGCTTTGGCGACATCCGCTCCGCAACGGATACCGCCCGATATAATCAGCTGTACCTTGCGCTGCATACCCATGTCTTTCAGTGCGTCCACCGCGATTCGGGTCGCCGGAAGAGTCGGAATACCAACGTGCTCAATAAAAACATCCTGGGTGGCTGCTGTGCCGCCCTGCATGCCGTCCACTACCACGACATCCGCGCCAGCCTTGACCGCAAGCTGTACATCAAAAAAGGTGCGGGTGGCGCCGACCTTGATATAAATGGGTGTCTGCCAGTCTGTCAGTTCCCTTAATTCCTGTATCTTGATTTCAAGATCATCCGGGCCTGTCCAGTCGGGATGCCGACAGGCGCTGCGCTGATCAATCCCTTTCGGCAGATTACGCATTTGCGCGACCCGGTCACTGATCTTCTGGCCGAGCAGCATGCCGCCACCGCCGGGTTTGGCGCCCTGTCCGACTACCACCTCAATAGCATCCGCTTTCCTCAAATCATCGGGATTCATGCCATAGCGCGAGGGCAGGTACTGATAAACCAGAAGGTCTGAATGACCTCGTTCTTCTGCCGTCATGCCGCCATCGCCTGTGGTCGTGCTGGTGCCCACCGCCGATGCTCCCCGTCCAAGCGCTTCCTTGGCCTGGGCTGACAGCGCCCCGAAACTCATTCCGGCGATGGTGATCGGGGTAGATATGGTGATTGGCTTTTTGGCGAATCGGGTTCCCAGAGTGACGGATGTGTCGCATTTCTCCCGGTAACCTTCCAGCGGATAGCGCGACATGCTGGCGCCTAAGAACAGCAGGTCATCGAAAGAGGGCACAGAGCGTTTGGCGCCAAACCCCCGTATATCGTAGATGCCCTCTTTTGCGGCTCGCTGAATTTCCCGGATCACCGGGCGGGAGAATGTGGCTGATTCCAGCATCCAGGTGTGATCAATCTTTTTTGTCATATCTGTCTGTCCTGATTTTTCTTGCCAGTCGGCAGTCTTGTTCAATAGGCGCTGGCGTTATCAACCGCGAAATTATAAAGTCTGCGGGCTGAGCCATATCTGCGAAAGTCATTTGCACAATAGTCAAGCTGCGCCTCCTGTAACAACCCGGCCAACTCTTCCCGGTGTTCATCGCGCATCGGTTTCTCGATACAATCCGTGCCCAGGCTTGCCACGCTTCCCAATACGTAGAGTCGCGCTTCGTATATGGAATCCCCCAGGTCATTGCCGACATCGCCACAGACTACCAGGCGGCCGCTTTGCGCCATAAAAGCGCTCATGTGACCAATGGAGCCGCCAATAACAATGTCGGACCCTTTCATGGATATACCGCAGCGCGCGGCGGCGTCTCCTTCCACCACCAGCAGGCCGCCGTGGGAGGTTGCGCCACAGTACTGGGAGGCGTTCCCCTTCACCCGGACCGAGCCTGACATCATGTTTTCAGCCAGGCCGGGACCGGCATTACCGTGGACCACGACATGGGCGGACTGGTTCATGCCGGCACAGTAATAGCCAACATGACCCTTGATGTTTACATGCGTGTTATACATGGCGCCGACGGCCACATTGTGCTTGCCGCCGGGATTCAGTACCTCGAATTGCCGGGGTGACTCCGCCGCGCTGTGCAGCGCCTGATTTAATTCCCTGACGCTTTCGCCGTCCAGATTAAAGGTTCTCATCAGTGTCTCTCCCAGCTGTAGATTCGGGCCGGCTCCGGCTCCCAGATTCGCGCATTCCGATTGCCCGGCAATTGTGCGATGGCGCGATATTCCGACGACATCGCTACCCAGTCATCCGTTTCCGCGATCACGGCCGGCTTGCAGGCAATCGGGTCCCGCAACACCGCGAATCCATCCCGGGTTCCGACTGCAAAGGTATAGAATCCGTCCAGGTCAACCAGCGCCGCTTCCATCGCTTCGTTCAATGTGGCTCCCTGGCTCAAGCGCCAGGTCAGATAGCCGGCAGCCACTTCGCTATCATTGTCGGTCTGAAAGCGGATGCCTTCACTTTTCAGGTTTTCCCTGAGTCGGTTGTGATTGGATAGCGAACCATTGTGTACAAGACACAGATCGAGTCCTGTATTGAACGGGTGGGAGTGTTCGGTCGTAACGGCGCTCTCCGTTGCCATGCGAGTATGGCCGAGTGCATGAGTACCGCTCATCGAGTCGAGATCGAATTTGCGGATAACCTGGTCAGGCAATCCCTTTTCCTTGAAAATTTCGAGCGAGCTTCCGGCGCTGATGATTCTCACTCCCTGGATATTGTCTTCGATCCAGCCACACACCGTGTCCCCGTCTCCCTGGATTGTGGCAACCGCATGATTGGCGAGCGGGCAGAGAGACGCGGTCGGGTCGACACCTGAACGGATGGATTCCGTTATCCGCTTCCAGTCGGTATCATCGGCGCCCTGGAGCGTGATCTTGACGGAACCATCCGGCACGGGATCATGATAGATCGCAAAACCGGCGCTGTCCGGGCCGCGGTCCGTCATCTGGATCAGCATGGCGGCAACCAGACTCCCCAGATTTTTCTCGAGCTCTGGCGATTTTGTATACAAACCGACTATTCCACACATAAGCAGTTACCATCCAGGATTTGGTTAAAAGAAACGCATATTATATCAAACTGGACTCCTGCCGGAAAAGACCAAGACCATTATCCGTCATCCTGAATCTGCCCAATGTTCCGTCTTACGGGATTCCGGGTGATCAGTAGCCTTCTTTTAATTGTGCCCCAATTCAAATAACGAACCGAATTGCGGTAGCCTGTCTTCGATTCCGGCAAGGCGCAGTGTATGCCAGGCCATGGCGTGGTTGGAAGACGTAATCGGCAGGCCAAGACTGCCTTCCAGCTTCCGGCAGGCCTCAACGAGTCGCACCGAGGTGCAGGAAACGAAAACGGCGTCAATATCCGCATGCTTCATGATCTCCCGAATGCCTGATTCAATGGATTGCGGGGTGATGCGGGCCACCCTGGAATCCCGCTCCTCATTGAATGATGCGAATACCGGGACGGTTATCCCTTGAGCCGTCATGTATCCGGCCACAATTCGATTGACTGATTCGCAGTAGGGGGTCAGGATACCCACCCGCTGCGCTTTCAGCGCCCGAAAAGCCGCGAAGGCGGCGGTAACGGGGGTTGTGCATTGTGCGTCAGGCTGCGCCGCGAGGATATTGTTGAATACCTTATCCTCTCCAATCGCCGTGCTGGCTGAAGTGCATCCGTAAGCAACCACGTCCAGTGGTGTCCCCGGAGTCAATAGCCGGGCGCTCTTCGTAATTCGTGGAGCCATGGCGCACAGCGATTCGGGCGTAATCACATCATCGTTGGCAATGCGGTTATGGTATAGCGCGACCCCATCCACCGGATGAAATATCTGCCGCCATTCCTGCTCAATAGTATAGTCTGTGGACAACACAATCAGCCCGATTTTCGCGCGTATGGCAATGCCTTCGTCCATCTCGAAGGGCAGATTTTCGAGCAGTATCATGTCGTTCTGGTCCGGCGGTTGTTAAAAGCGGATTTAATGGATGGGTCTAACGGGGATTGTACAGGATTGCCCTCGTCAAGTTCCGGTTTCCGCCAGATCCCTGAGTCCGTTCCGGAAAACCTGGAAGCTCTTTGAGCGATTGCGTTCCGGGTCCAGATGGCGGGCGATATTGCCAGCCCATTCGGATTTGATGCGTCCGATGTGCGGATAACCCATTTTTCCCAGTTTTTGTGACCCGCCTGGATAAATGGCATCGGCCAGCGTCTCCCATGTTCCACAGACGCTGTCCTGCACATAGTCGTTCAGTATTTGCTCGCGAGTATCAGGATAAGCTGTTTTCACGGCATCCGGGTCGCCCAGAAGCCAGGCTTCGATCTCTTCGATCGCCATTCTGAAACGCGTGGTTGGTTTCGGGTTGCAGTGATTCAGAATATCTACCATTTGTTGTTTGAAATCCAGGCAATCCTTGTTGTCCAGATCCACGACCACGATGACCGCTGCGGGGAAATCCTGCTGGCTTTTTCCATAACCCCTGAGCAATCCGGGTAATTTGTTCAGGAGCAAGCGTCCTCGCGGGTCTGCCTTACCGCTCAAATCTTTCGGAATATGTCCCAGGCCTCCATAGGAAAAAATTCTACAGGTATGATCCACTCCGAGAATCTTTCCGATCGTTGCTTCCAGAATGATTTTCCCTGATTGGTCTTCGACGAGTATTTCGAAGTGCACCGACTCAGCCTGAGTCCAGGTAATTGCTGTACCATAGAGCGCCAAGTGGCAATTCTTCCTCTACCAGGGCGTTGACAACCGGATCTTCACTGGCTCTTCGAATCTGCGAGAAGCCGTCCGGTTTTTTTTCCAATATCCATGTTTCTTCCGTATCAAGCGCGTTTACGAAATAAGGCTGATGAGTCGTAACGAATATCTGCGGCGCATTTTTCTTTCCGGTTGCATGTAAACGAAATTCAACAGCCAGAATTTCGAGGAGCTGGTGATACAGGCCATTCTCGGGTTCTTCGATGCAGATGAACGGCGGCGGTGTCGGGTCCTCAATCAGAAGAAGGTAGGCGAAGATTTTGAGCGTACCATCTGACATTTGCTGGGCGTAGAACGGATCTTTAAAATTTCCGTCATTGAATCTCAAAAGTAGACGTTTGTCCGGGCTTGTTTTGGTGTCAATACTCTCAATGCCTGGAATTTTCCCGGCAATACGATCCAGGACATTTCTAAATCGGTCCGGGTGTTCACGTTCCATAAATTGAACCACATTACCCAGGTTATCGCCGTGGGCGTTCAAATGTCTCTGCGGACCGGCCAGAGGCAAACTGCGCGCGGCATCCGGGGTAAAGTAACTCAGGTGCCATCCTTCAATAAATTGTCGGAAAGCCGATATGCGTGGATGTTGTTTCAAGGCGCCCAGGGTAGAAATTCCCAGTCTGCGTTTATCCTGTAATTCAACTACTTCTACTGCACTGCTTTCTTCGGGTTGATCTTTGAACCAAAGCGACTCAAATTCATCATCTTCATCGTTTGCCTCGCTTAATTCCTCTCCTTTCCAGGTCTTTCCCCTGCCTTCATTCAGCCAGAGAAACGAATAAGGCCATCCGCGCCTTTGTCCTTCGCGGCGTTGTCGTAGACGTTCCTGCTTGACATAAGGGCGGCCGGTTCTATCCGTGTCAATGGCGAATTCATAGGTGATGGGGCGGGAGGCCGCACTTTGTCGGTAATAGATCTGAAACTCAATGGGGCCACTGCATCCCTGAGAGCGGATTCGATCAAACCCTCCGCGCGCCCTGGCGTCACAGGCATCTTCAACACCCAGCTTCAGGCAATCGGCCAGGAAGCCGAAAACATCGAACAACGTACTTTTCCCGGAACCATTCTTCCCGATAACGACTGTCAAGGGAGTCAATGGCTGGTTCTTTTGTGTATCCCACAATTTCCCCAGTGTTACGTCCTTCAACACACCGTAGTTCCTGATGCTTAAGCCCTCTATTTTCGCCATGACCTTTTTTCGATAAGGTCAAGGAGAGAAACGTTTTTTGATGTAGTGCTTTACGGAGGAGCGTTGCCACCAGGATAATTTCTGCCCGATCGCTCCTGACTTCTTCAGGTCGCGTTTCAGGTCGGGCCACACTTCGCTGACTTTTCCCGGATTCAGTTCGAGACCGGCATACGGGCAGGAATCGCAAACGACGCTTTCCAGAAATGATTTTTTGCCGGTGTCATATTTGGAAACATAATTGCCGGAAGCGGCGCCATCGCCGCCGCCATCGCCGCCGCCATCAGAGCCGCCGGAACTACCACCGGAGCCGCCACCGGAACCACCGCCGGAGCCAGACGCCAGAGCCATCGTACAGACCAGCAGGCCTGAAACTATGATACCTTTCGCGATATTTATATTCTTGCCGTACCTGTATGCACTCATTGACATGGATACCCCCTGTTTTCGCCAGAGTTCAGTTACATTTGAATCAAAATCAATCATATCATGATTGTGATTATTCGACATGATTTATCCGGTTAGTTCCGTTCGATTGCCGTTTCTGGTTCACATTCTGGCGGCAACGCTGGTTACGGTGGGCTACGTCTTTCTGGCCGTGCATTCGAGCGCTTCCTCTGGCGGTGGCAACCTGTTCGATTTTCTGACGGGATACTGGTGTATTGCCGCCGTTATTGCGGTTTACTGGTTCTGGTTACGGGCCAAACGGATTCCCTTGAGTTTCTGGTCGGTTTTCCTGTGGGCGGCGCTGTTCAGGGTGATCGGCGTCTGGGGGGAACCGATACTTGAAGACGATTTCTACAGATACCTCCTGGACGGATGCCTTTTCGTATCCACCGGCTCCCCATACAGTATCGCGCCGTCTTCTCTTTTTGTTGACAATTCTCTGTCGAGCGTATGTGAAGCCACATTGAGCGGGGTGAACAATCCGCACCTGCCCACCATTTACGCTCCCTTACTGCAATATGTGTTCGGCCTGTCCCATTTGCTGTCGCCCGCCGATATTGATGTTCTGCAACTCATTATGGCGCTTTTTGATCTGGTTGTGATCTGGCTGTTGGGCCGGTGCGCGTCCGCCCGCAATGTATTGCTGTACGCCTGGTGCCCCCTGGCGCTTAAAGAGTTTGCCTTTACCGCGCACCCGGATATTATCGGCGCCTGTCTTTTGCTGGCTGCGTTTGTAGCCCGCAAGAACAGCCGCGCCGTGGTAGCCTGTATCCTGCTTGGCTTCGCCATCTGTACGAAAGTATTTGCGGTACTGGCATTGCCCTTTTTCCTTTATAGACAGCCGTTGCGTGATTGGGGAATCACATTTGGCGTCATTGCCCTGTTGTATTCCCCGTTCCTGCTCCAGGGACAGGCGGATATTCCCGTGCTGGGGATATTCGTTGAACACTGGAGATTCAATCCATTGCTGTTTGATCTGGCAACGGCGCTGGCTCCCGACCGGTTGGCGAGGATTCTGTGCGCGACCCTGTTCCTGACCTGGTTTGGTTTTTATTTCATCCGCTACAATCGGCGGCGCCAGGCGACGGCAATACCCAGAATGGATTGGGTGTTCGGGATGTTTCTGTTGCTGTCGCCGGTGGTCAATCCATGGTATCTGATCTGGTTGCTGCCTTATGCCGTGATCTGGCCGAGTTGCTGGGCCTGGACGGCTTCTGTTTTCGTGTCACTGTCCTACGTGACAGGACTGAATCTGGCCGATGCGGAGTTGCGGGCTTATCAGGTTGCCGCGCCGGCCCGGATTATCGAGATGGCGGGTATCGCGGTCGCGTTGCTGATTGACTACCGAAGGGGAGGGTTTCGGTGAGGTCGGAATCTAGCGAAAACTTTGCGGCTTGGGCGAGACCGCCAGCCGTATAATCCAGTAAAAAATCCGGTATCCGGCCATCAGCGAGCCTCGCAGTGTACCGGACACCTTGGATTTTCCTACTCTCGGCCGGTAACGCACCGGCGCTTGCAGGATCGTGGCTCCAGCCCGTGACGCCTTTAATTGCATTTCCGTTGTCCAGCCGAAACTTTCATCCTCCACTTGCAGTCTGAGCAGTGTGCTTTTACCCAGACATCGCATCGGCCCGAGATCTTCGTAGCAAAAACCGTGAAGCAGTCGAATGGCGCGGCAAGCCATTCGTGTTCCCCATCTCTGGTGCCGAAACAAGCTGCCCGGTGTGTGCCGGTCCTCCCGCCTGCAACCGATTGCAAGATCACAGTGATCATGCGCCACCGACTTCAGCAGTTTGGCCAGATCTTCCGGATAGTCACTATAGTCACCGTCTATAAAGGCCAGGATGTCGGTATCGCCGGCTGCGAGAATCCCGGTCAAACAGGCTTTGCCGTAACCTTTCTGTGGCTCTTTGACCACCCGGGCTCCCGCTTGTTCAGCTTTGGCGGCCGTTGCGTCCCGTGAGGCGTTATCAACCACCAGGACCTGGTCTACGCAATCGGGAAGATCATGAATGACGCTGGCTATGGATTCTTCTTCGTCCAGCGCCGGGATGATGACGGTAATGTGCCGATGATTGATCATGAGCGTATTTCGTTCAGTCTCCAGTCGTACTCATAATCGCTGATTTTCCTGAAAGTCGCAAGCTCCCGGGCCAGACCGGGTTCGGCATACTGTATGAGATGTTTGATGATCTCGCGGTCACTACCACCGAAATCCTCCACGTACCAGTCAAAAATACTGGACACGATCAACTGATCTCCATGAATAGTGACTCCGCGGGGATGATTGATGTATTGTCTGGCGGCGTCATCCAGCAGGCTCTCGATATTGTCTGCCGTAAAGGCCGTCGCCTGCAGGTTGGGACAGCCAATGGACGCGCAATTCACTGCATAGTGAATCCGGTTGTCGCGGAACACGGGGCGCAGGATTTCATGCTCAATGTCATCCAGGCTGAGTTTCATTCCTTCGACAGTGACCAGGTTTTTTTTCCACGGACCGCGCACCAGCAGGCTATAGGAAATCTTGCGAATGCTTTTCACCGGATAGTGGTCGAGAATCACTTTTATCGTCAATGCGTTATACAGGTTGATCCAGTAGGCATACTGCTGTCGCTGGTTTAATTGCGTCACGATTACGGACTGCAACCTGTCGAGATAGCTCGCCAGTTCTTCCCGGTCTGCCGGGGACACAGACGAATACCGGAAGTAATTCAATCCCTGTTTCTCCTCGATATAGATGGACAGCAGCCGGTTCCAACTGCTGTGATCTATTGTGATTTCACTGTCTGCTTTTGAGTGACTCCAGTACTGCGCCAGGCTGGTGTCCGCAAACGAATTGCAGGACCACGTGATGAACAGGAGGAAAACGCCTGAAAGGGTATGTCGTGCTATATTCATAGTAGGTATTTGTTGTTGATCGGGATTATTTGCGGTTCTGTCTGTATGGTATGACAGTGGAATCGGTGATTCGTGCATTTTATTCGCTGCGAATGTAATCCTGATCCGGATACGAGGGCAACCCCTGTGGCTGTTTTGTGGCTGTCCTGTTTCCGATTTCTCCTGAATCCGGGGTGGCGACATGCGGATTTATTGACTATAGTCCGGTCATGAGTGAACGATTTGACTACATTATTGTCGGCGCCGGTTCTGCGGGTTGTGTGCTGGCCAACCGGCTTTCGGAAAACCCGGATGTTCGTATTCTGTTGCTTGAGTACGGTGGCCGGGATCATAGTATCTTCATTCAGATGCCTACCGCGTTGTCTATTCCAATGAATACCAATCGGTTTGCCTGGCAGTTTCACAGTGAGCCGGAACCCTTCCTCGACAATCGCAGAATGCACTGCCCCAGAGGCAAGGTCCTTGGCGGTTCTTCTTCTATCAATGGCATGGTCTATGTGCGCGGGCATGCGCTGGACTATGACGAGTGGGCCGAGCGGGGAGCGCAAGGGTGGGACTATTCGCATTGCCTGCCTTATTTCAGGAAGGCTGATGACTGGAAGTTCGGCAGCGACGAGTATCGTAGTCAGGGCGGACCGTTCGCGGTCAACAATGGCAATGAGATGAAAAATCCGTTGTACCGCGCGTTTATTGAGGCGGGTATTGAGGCCGGTTATGCCCGCACTGAAGATTACAACGGGTTCCGCCAGGAAGGTTTTGGCGCGATGCACATGAATGTCAACAATGGCGTTCGCTGGTCTGCCGCCAACGCCTATCTGAAGCCGGCCATGCAGCGCGGCAACCTGAAAGTGGTGACGCGGGCATTGACCCGCCGCATTGTCCTGGACAACAGAAAAGCAACCGGCATTGAATACCAGGTCGGTGACCAGCGGCATATCGTCAAGGCCGACAGAGAGGTTATCCTGAGCGCTGGTTCGGTCGGCTCTCCCCAGTTGTTGCAGATATCCGGCATCGGTCCGGCGGATGTGCTGACAGAAGCCGGAGTCCAGGTGATTCACGATTTGTCGGGCGTAGGCGGTAATTTGCAGGATCATCTGGAATTTTATTTCCAGTTTCGTTGCCGGAAGAAAATTACCCTGAATGGCAAGCTCAACCTCTGGAGCAAGTTCCTGATCGGCGCCAGATGGTATTTGTTCAAGACCGGGTTGGGCGCCACCAATCATTTTGAGTCCTGTGCGTTTATTCGCTCCCGCGCCGGAATCCGGGCGCCCGACATTCAATACCACTTTCTGCCAGCGGCGATGAGATACGATGGCAGAGCCGCCTTTGATGGTCATGGATTTCAGGTTCATGTGGGGCACAATAAGCCATCGAGCCGGGGGCGAATCCATATCCGATCTGGCGATCCACTGGACAAGCCATCCATTTTGTTCAACTATCTGCAAACTGAAGCGGACCGGCAGGGGTTCAGGCAATGTGTTCGCCTGACCAGAGAGATCATGGCGCAACCGGCCATGCGAGACTATCGCGGTAGTGAGATACAACCGGGAGAATCCATATCCGGTGATGATGAGATAGATGCCTGGATCAGGCAGAACGTGGAAAGCGCCTATCATCCCTCCTGTAGCTGCAAGATGGGGAATGACGAGTCGGCTGTGGTTGATCCCCAAACCCGGGTGCGGGGGATTGATGGCTTGAGAGTGGTGGATTCCTCTGTTTTTCCCATCATTCCAAATGGTAATCTGAACTCGCCGACCATCATGCTGGCTGAACGCGCCGCCGATTTAATCAAGGGCAAGGGGATGCTCGCGCCAGCCGAGGTCGGGGTTGGTATCGCGAACAACTGGCGGGAGAATCAGCGATAGACCGCCTGTATCGGTTGGCGCGGGAGATGACGGTTTGCGGACAGGCACAGCGCTCCCCGATCAAGCCGGGGACAGGCTCTGTCCCTACGCTGGCATGAGCGAGTAGGGGCGCCCCTCTGTGGTCGCCCCGTTTCGGTTGGGTGGCATATCAGGCCAGTTCCGGGTAATGATGAGCCCTGGCGAAGGCTTCGAGTTCCAGAATGGACTGCCAGGCATCGGCGGCAACGGTGGAAAAGCGTTTGATTGCAAGAAAGAAGCGGATATTGTCGGGAAGCTCTTCAAGGCAGGCATTCATGGCTTGAGTCAGACTGGCCGGATCCAGCTCAGACTGCTTCGGCTGGATGAATGGCAGCCCGGCGGTCGAGATCGTTTGACCGATTATTCTGGTTGCGGGGATTCCGCGCGGGTTCTGCAGCCGGGCAAAATGCCAGGTCACCGCGTCAATTGCCGCAATGTCCGCGTGACCCTGTACCAGGTTGTCAATGCTGGCGAGGTGGGAACCGCTACATAGTGTTTGTCTGAAGAACGGGGCGCCATTGGCGAGCCGGCTGACTTCATATCGAAATACATTCATTCCGCTGTTTGAGTCGCGGTCGTTGAATGTCGCGGTCGAGCCGAAAAAATCATTCAGCCGCCGCCCCGGATGTTTTTCCCTGGCAATGAGCCAGCTTGAATAGTAGACGCCGTCGCATCCATCTACATCAAATTCCGCGACACAAACCGGGTTACAGGCGCCAGCCAGTTTCGTCATCAATGGGTAGCCGCAGGTATGACCGAGCAACAGGTCGGGAGAGTCAAGCGCAGCGTCTTCACTATCGAACCGGAGTGTGACCGGAGTGTTGAACGGCGCGGGCAGGTATTCATGCAGATTACAGAACAATCTGCTCCAGGCTTCCCTTAAATCAGGTGAAAAGGCATACATGCCACATTGCACAACAGGCGGTGATTCGACAGGATTCATGTCAATGATGTGACGCCTGATGCTGGTATTGCAACCATTGTTTGGTTATATTTGTCCGCAATTCTTCTGCAGGTCACCCGATGCCACGGCATAAAAGACGCACCCGAGCAACCCCTGTCTTTCATCTCAACCAGCTCCCGCTGCGGTCGTTGACCAATCCGTACTCTCCGATATCCGTGTTGAGCGAAGAATCCCTGGAAATGATCCATGACAGTTCGCTGCGGATTCTCGAGCAGATTGGGCTGGAGATCATGAATGACCGCGCCAGGGCGCTGATGGTGGAGCATGGCGCTGAGATTGACCCGAAAACCGGCTACGTCAGAATGCCGCGGGAGATGACGCTTTCAATGATTTCCACTATCCCCTCACAATTTACGCTGCATGCGAGAAATCCGCGTTTCAATTCAACTTATGGCGGTAACCGGATCAATTTCTCACTGGTCGCCAGCGCTCCGAACTGTTCGGACCTGGACAACGGTCGGCGCGCCGGCAATTTTGCGGATTACTGCCGGTTCCTGAAACTCGGTCAGATTTTCAATGTGATTGCCTGTCACATGGCTTATCCGGTCGAGCCGACCGATCTGCCGCCGCACTTAAGGCATCTGGACGCGTACCATGCCTACATTACCCTGACCGAGAAACCATGGGGAGTCTACTGCTTAGGTAATGGTCGGGTGGAGGATGGGTTGGAGATGCTCTGTATCGCCAGAGGCCTGACCAGGGACCAGATCAAGGACGAACCCGGCATTATCACGGTGGTCAATACCAACTCGCCGTTGCGGGTAGATGTTCCGATGCTGGACGGATTGATGCTGATGGCCGAATATGGGCAGCCGGTGGTGGTGACTCCGTTTACGCTGTGTGGCGCCATGAGTCCGGTGACACTGGCCGGGGCGTTGGCCCAGCAAAACGCGGAAGCTCTCGGTGTACTTGCGATCACCCAGATGGTCAATCCCGGCGCTCCGGCCATGTATGGCGGGTTTACATCGAATGTGGACATGAAGACAGGCTCACCCGCATTCGGTACGCCGGAATATGCAAAAGCGGTTCTGGCCGGGGGGCAGCTGGCGCGGCGGTATGGCATTCCATATCGTACTTCCAATGTGAACGCGGCAAACTGCGTCGATGCCCAGTCAGCCTGGGAGTCGGGTATGTCGTTATGGTCATCGGTGATGAGTTACGGCAACATGATCATGCACAACGGTGGCTGGCTCGAAGGCGGGCTGTGTGCGTCTTTCGAGAAACTGATTGTCGATATTGAAATGGCGCAAATGATGTCGGAGTTCCTGCAACCCATTGAAGTGAATCAACAAGAGCTGGCTTTTGACGCGATTGCGGAGGTTGGGGCGGGCGGTCACTTTTTCGGGGTCGCGCATACGCTGGAGAGATACAAGGATGCGTTTTATGAGCCGGTGGCGTCGGACTGGAGCAACTTTGAAAACTGGCAGGAAAGGGGTTCGATTGACACTGCGCGGCGCGCTAACCGACTGTTCAAACAATTGCTGGATGACTATCAGCAACCGCTTCTTGACCCGGCTGTCAAAGAACGTCTGGATGAATATGTGGCGCGCCGGAAAACCGAAATCAAACCTTCCTGGTGAATCCCGAACAACGCGCCGGTTCTTTCCCGTCTGGTTGCCCGGTCATTATTTAACTCGACAAGGCGCTGGAATACGAGGTTGGCCGGAGCAGTCAGCAGAGATCAGGAGTCAATTCCGAAAATGGAGGGCTGAAAGTCTTCGAGCGAACCAAGCAACTGTTCGGCCCCACGGTATCGGGATGGATCCATGTTCGGGTCGGGTACGGCGATGACTCGCATTCCGGCGGCCAGACCGGCGGCCAGACCGGATGGCGCATCTTCGAAAACCAGGGTTTGCGCTGGTGTCGCCGCCAGACGTCTGGCGGCGACCAGAAAGATGTCGGGAGCCGGTTTGCCTTGTTTGACTTCGGTGTCGTCTCCGGTCACGATGACATTGAACAATGAAAACCAGCTCCGGTGCCGGGTGATCTTGAGCGCGAACAATTCCTTGTCCGAACTGGTTGCAACGGCGATTGGAATGCGGTTTTGATGCAGGAGCCGAATCAGACGCTCGGCGCCGGGCAGGGGGGCGCTCTGTGCGAATGCCTGTCGCAGGAGAATGTTTCTCTCTTCAAGATATTGTTCCGCGCTGAGCGGAAGGTCAAGAGCATCAACCAGATAGCGGGCGGCGTCGAGTTGCGGGCGACCAATCATATTGCCCTTGATGGACCAATCGAAGGTCTTGTTGAACCGACTGGTAATCTGCCGGGTGATTCGTGTGTAGATACATTCTGTATCAAGCAACAATCCATCCACATCAAAGATGGCGAATTTCGCGGGACATGGATGACTCATGGGGCGATTATACCCGCTATTTGGTCTCATGCAGAGATCAATCGTGTTAAGAGATCAATCGTACCGGAATGTTTGATAGCATGATATAATCACGAGCGTTTCAACCATAGTAACGTTATTACCATGTCAATTACCTTGACTGAATCCGCCGCGAGAAGAATCAGTAATCATCTGGTATCGCGTGGCGAGGGCAAAGGGCTGAGGGTGACCGTAAAGACTTCGGGTTGTTCCGGCTATTCCTACCAACTTGGCTACGCGAGTGAGATCAACGATACCGACCAGGTATTTGAAAGTCGCGGTGTCCAGGTGGTTGTCCAGCAAGATCATCTGCATTTTTTGCAGGGGCTGGAACTGGATTATGTTGAAGACGGACTATCTTCAGCTTTTCATTTCAACAATCCCAACGTCACAGAGCAATGTGGCTGCGGGGAAAGCTTCACCGTTAATTAGCGGACGCTTGTGGCCTCGATAGCGGTGAGCCTGCCTGTGCCGGCTTCCGGTTCTTCGAGACGGGTTGCGCTTCCCACTCTGGGATGCAAGGTCAATACGTTCGAGACCGAAGTCATCGCGCAAAAACTGGCCGCAAATGCCTGGAGCAGGGTAGGCCCGCGGGAGTGCGCCGATCTGTATATTATCAATACCTGTACGGTTACGGCGGAAGCGGACCGTCAGGCGCGTCAGCTGGTGCGTCGCGCCATTCGGCAGAATCGGGATGCTCGCGTGGTGGTGACTGGCTGTTATGCCGAAATGAACCCTGAAGCCTGCGCTCGTATTCCCGGCGTTGATCTGGTGGTCGGAAACAGTCAGAAACTGGATATACCCGACCTGCTTGACGCATTGTACCGCGGGGCGCTGCCGCCGGTGATGCTGCGGGATATTGACCGGGAAATCAGCCTGCCGGACGGACTTTTGCAAGGATATGAAGGGCGGACGCGGGCGTTTGTACAAATCCAGCAAGGCTGCGACCAGGGCTGTACATTTTGTGTCATCCATACAGCGCGCGGGCCGAATCGTTCTTTTCCAGCCGCAATGATCCGTCGTCAATGCGAAAGACTGATCATGAATGGTTATTGTGAGCTGGTGCTTTGCGGGGTGGACGCCGGTTCTTACGGAACGGACCTGGATGATCCGGATTGCAGTCTGACCTCATTGTTACGGACACTGAGCCGCCTTGAGGGAGATTACCGTATCCGGTTGAGCTCCATTGATCCGGCGCATATTACGGATGAACTGATCGAATTGATGGGCGCCAGTGAGAGACTCTGCCCGCAGTTGCACTTGTCATTGCAAAGCGCCAATACCCTGATTCTGAAACGTATGAAAAGACGGGCTACCCGCGAGGTGATTCATGAGCGCGTCTCCCGCTTGCGGCTGGCTGTGCCCGAGCTGGTTCTGAGCGCCGATATACTGGTCGGGTTTCCGACCGAGTCGGATCAACAATTTAAAGATACATTGATCGCTATTGAGGAACTTCAGATTGCCTGGCCTCATGTGTTCTCCTATTCTCCCCGTCCGCGAACTCCGGCGGCGAGAATTCCCGGGCAGACACCCAAAGCCGTCAGCAGGGAAAGAGCCCGTCAGGCGCGTGAAACCGGAAAGCGGGTCTGGATGCAAGTAGCGCTTGGTCAGGTGGGTCGGCGGCATCGGGTCCTGGTGGAATCTTCCGGCCATGCCGGAAATTCGGAACCGGAAGGCGCCAGAGTCAAGCGGGTGATCGGCCGGGCCGGTAATTATTATCCAGTAGAATTCGAGGCGGACATTTCCGCCCCTTTGACCTGGGCGGACGTGCGAATCACAGGAGTTTCCAAAGATAGACTGAGTGGCGAGCAACTGGTGTATTGTGGGGAGTAATTTCTGTAAAATGCACGGGGCGTCACCTGCGCGTGAGTCGTCACCCGCGGCAGTGGTCGTGAAGTGATCGCACTAGAGAGTATTGTTATTTATATTGGAGTCAACCATGACTATTGAACGTACATTTTCCATTATCAAGCCGGATGCGGTTGCCAGCCATCATATAGGAAGTATCTGCCAACGTCTGGAGCAGGCCGGTCTGGCCATTGTCGCTTCGCGGATGGTGCATCTGAGCCAGACCCAGGCGGAACAGTTTTACGCGGTCCATTCGGCGCGGCCTTTTTATCATGATCTGGTGCGGTTCATGACTTCGGGGCCGGTGGTTGTGCAGGTTCTGGAAGGAGAGAACGCGATCACGAAAAATCGGGAGGTCATGGGGGCGACTAATCCGGTAGATGCCAGTGCGGGCACGATCCGGGCTGATTTCGCGACCAATGTGGAGGAAAACGCGGTACACGGTTCGGACTCGCCGGAAACGGCAGCCGTGGAGATTGCGTTCTTTTTTGATGAGGCGGATATTTGTCCGCGCACTCGCTAACCCGTTACCGGATGAACAGGCTTTCGGGGTTGCGGCAATGAACCTGTTATCGCTTGATCGGCTGGCGATGGAGCAGTTTTTCCTGGGTATCGGGGAAAAGCCGTTTCGCGCTAAACAGCTATTGCAATGGATTTATCAACGCGGCGTGATGAGTTATGCTGACATGACCGATTTGAGCAAACCCCTGAGAGAGCGGTTGCGCCAGATCACTCATATCGACCTGCCGGAACTGGTGACTCATTCCCACTCTCATGACGGTACTGTCAAATTCCTGCTGAAACTGAAGGATGGCAACTGTATAGAAACCGTTTATATTCCAGAAGCTCGGCGCGGCACATTGTGTGTATCGTCCCAGGTCGGATGTAGCTTGAATTGTACGTTTTGCGCCACCGCCCGACAGGGATTCAACCGTAATCTGGGGGTAGATGAGATCATCGCCCAGGTCTGGGTCGCCAATCATTTTCTTGAGGACGTGGCGCAGAACCGGACTTTGGCTTTTGCCAGGGACGTTGACGATAAACGTCGCCCGGTGACCAATGTGGTGATGATGGGCATGGGCGAACCGCTGCTTAATTTTGAACCTGTTGTTTCCGCGATGCGGCTGATGATGGACGATTTTTCTTATGGCCTGTCGCGGCGCAGAGTGACGCTCAGTACGGCTGGCATGGCGCCGATGATCGATCGATTGCGAGGCGTATGTCCGGTCAGTCTGGCGGTTTCACTGCACGCCCCGGATGACGGACTTCGTGATAAACTGGTGCCCTTGAACAAGAAATATCCGATTCGGGAATTGCTCGAGTGTTGCCGACGATATGCCGATGACGGGGACTCCCGGCGCGTTACCTTTGAATATGTCATGCTAAAAGGAGTGAATGACAGCCTGGCTCAGGCCAGGGCGCTGGCCGAAATCCTGCGATCAGTTCCGTCGAAGGTAAATCTGATTCCGTTCAATCCGTTTCCGGGTTCTCAATTTGAGCGGTCTGAGCGGGCGACTGTGGACGCTTTTCAGGATGTACTACAGCAAAGAGGGCTGTTTTCCGTGACCCGAAAAACCCGTGGAGACGATATTGAAGCAGCCTGCGGGCAGTTGGCGGGGGATTTTGTCGACCGCACCAGACGTTCGAATAGGATGGCGCGACAAGAGGTTGCTTTCGTATGAAACCTGTATCGAACAAACCATTCCGGTGAGCTGCCGATGACATCAGAAGAGCCGGGTTTCACCGACAGCCCAAGTCCCGGTGAGCGACTGAGGGAGAGACGCGCTGAGCTCGGGATCAGTCTGGAGAGCGTCTCCAACGCCCTGCTGATCCCGGTTGGCAGTCTGAAGGCGCTGGAGGACAATCGTTACGAAGAGCTTCCCGGTCTGACCTACATCATCGGCTACTGGAGGAGTTACGCCAATATTCTGGATATCGATATTTCTGATGAAATCAGGATTCATAAGGACAGGCTGCAATCATCTGACACGCTGGCCGCTTATCATCTCGGCCAACAGACCGATGTGCAGCACAGGAAATCCAGAAAAGTCCCGGTTATTTTGTTTGTTCTGTTGTTCACCGGATTTCTCGGAGGATTATGGTATTGGCAAAAACCGATGGATACCCGGAGCGTGTCATTAAACGAAAGCAATCTGTTGGATGACGCCGCAACGCCTGTCGTGACGACCAGTCCGGTTCTACTCCTGCCGAAATCCGGAGAATCTGAACAATCTGCCCGGCCAGCAGGGATCAGGGAGCCAGCCGCGCCAGAATCTGAACCCGCACCCATGCCTGAACCTGAAGCCGAAGTTTCAGAGGAGCCGGAACCCGCACCCACACCTGAACCTGAACCGATACCGATACCTGTACCTGAACCTGAACCCATATCCGAACCCATATCCATATCCACACCCATATCTGAACCTGTACCTGAAGCCGTACTTGAACCTGCACTCGCCCCCGATGTCCCGGAGGATTCGCAGCCGGTAGAGTCGCAAGCCGCGGAAGCCGGACAGACTGAGCGGCCGGTACAGGAGCGGGAGAGCCATACAATTACGGGTTTGCAAGAGTCTGAACCGGGTTTTGATCAAGGAAATGAGCCGGATTCCGGCTCAGCCGGAGAGGTCTTCGAGTCAGACAGGGTTTACGACGCGAGCTCCCTCGAATGGCTCAGGGTGGATGTGCATAAGACCGTCTGGATTGACATCAGGAACGGGCGGGATGAGAAGCTGGTTTTTCGGACAGTGGAGGAGGGGGAAAATCTGGAAATAAACGGTGAGCCTCCCTTTTACGTGTATATCGGCTCGCCGGATGGAGTGGATGTCTTTTATCTCGGAGAACCTGTCGAAACGCCTCCCCACAGTAGCGGGCAGTCTGCAAGATTTGTAGTTGGCAAATATCCTGAATCGACTTCCAATTAGCGCGATGAGTCAAAAAATTCAGGCGGTGCGAGGAATGAACGACCTGCTTCCCGCCCAAATCGGTGTCTGGCATCAGATTGAAGCGGCGCTGCGGGAGATTGGCTGGCGCTATGGTTACCAGGAAATCAGAACGCCAATGCTGGAGAAAACAGCGTTGTTCAAACAGTCAATCGGCGACCTGACGGATATTGTGGAGAAGGAGATGTATACCTTCACAGACAGCGGTAAAGAAAGTCTTTCGCTGAGACCAGAAGCGACGGCGAGCACAGTGAGGGCCTGTATTGAACACGGCCTGTTGCATAATCGTCAACAGCGGTTATGGTATATGGGGCCGATGTTTCGCCGGGAGCGCCCGCAGAAAGGCCGCTATCGACAGTTCCATCAATTCGGAGTCGAAGCCTTCGGCTGGACCGGGCCGGACATTGACGCGGAAATTATCCGGGTGGGCGAGAGAATATGGAAACAACTGAAAGTCCAGGGAATCCGCCTGCATATCAATACACTGGGTTCGGAACGCTCCCGGAAAAAGTACAGGACGGCGCTGAGCGCCTGGCTGTCACAACACGAAGACGCGCTGGACGCCGACAGTCTGCGCCGGCTAAAGAGCAATCCGTTGAGAATACTGGATAGCAAGAATCCGGCTACGCAAGAGATTATCGCTTCATCTCCGGATATTATGGATTATCTGGAAGATGACGAGAAACGGCATTTCGACGAATTGTGTTCTTTCCTGGAAAGCCATTCGATCTCATACACGGTTGACCCAAAACTGGTGCGGGGGCTGGATTACTATACCAGCACGGTATTTGAATGGACAACGCAACAGCTAGGCGCCCAGGCGGCGGTCTGTGCGGGGGGGCGTTACGATACCCTGGTGGAAAACAGGGGCGCGAGACCAACGCCTGCGATTGGTTTCGCAATGGGATTGGAGCGTTTGACAGAGCTGGTGGAATTGCAACAGAATCTCCCGGTCGAAGACAAAAACGCGATATACTTCATTGATGTCTGTGACACAGCATCCACGGATTCGAGTATTCTGGCCGAGCGGCTGAGAGATCATGGATTCTGCGTGATCAGTCATCATGGTGGTGGGAAGCTGAAAAATCAGCTGAAAAGAGCGGATCAGTCCGGGGCTTTGGTCGCCATTATCCTGGGTGACAGTGAACGGCGCAATGAAACCGTGCAGATCAAGAATTTGCGGCAAAGCGGGTCACAGACAGAAGTATATTTTGATCAATTGACTCAATGGTGTATCGACAATCTGACAACCGGCGGCGATTGTTCGCATGCATAATGACAACCCTGGCATAAGTGATCTTGTATGGTAGATGAAAAGATTCCCCGGCTTTTGGAAAGTGATGATGTGGCCCGAGCCCGGGCATTCTGGAAGGGAAACGGGAAACCCATTGTTTTCGGTATCGGTCTCGGACTGGCCGGTATAGCGGGACTCAATTTCTGGGAACATCACAAACAGTCTCAGGGTGAACAGGCGTCCAGTCTCTATCAGCAGGTTCTGGAGGAAACCGCGGATGCGCGAATTGCGAATGAAACTCTGAAGACGGAGTTTGGCAACACGGTCTATGCCGTCCTGGGCGCCATCGTACAGGCGCGGATGTTTGTGGAAGATGAGGACTATGGCGCTGCAATCCATCAACTTGAATGGGCAATCGAAAACAGCGAAGACGAGAGTGTCCGGCATGTCGCTCGCCAACGGCTTGCGCTGGTTTATCTCGCCAATGACGAGCCGCAATCGGCTATTGACCTTCTGGCCATTGAAGATATGGGGAATTTTGAGGCGAGATACCAGGAGATACTGGGTGACGCTTTTATGCAACGACAGCGGCAGGGCGACTCTGAACTGGCCAGGAGCGCCTGGCAGAGCAGTCTTGACAAGACCCTGAACAATGAGACAGACAAGGAACTGCTGCAAATGAAACTGCAGAATATCGGAGATACGTTGACTTATGAGCCGTAACAAACGCCATCCAATGAAAAGTATTGCCACTTCGTTGTTCGTATTGTTTCTGGTTGCCGGATGCGGCAACAAAACCAAAGAGGAGACACTCTGGGAAACCTGGCAAGAGCCGATCGCGGCTTCGGCCCTGCCAGCGGACAGCGGGGCCAGAGAGCTTGAATTGAGGTGGGAACAATCCGTCGGGGAAGGCGCTGAATCCGGGTTTGCCCTCCTCAAACCGGCCATCTATCAGGATAGCCTTTATGTGGCTGATCGCAATGGCGCGGTTTATCGGATGGATGCCGCCAGCGGAGAGGTGTTGTGGGAGATGGATACCGGAAATCCGGTTTATGCGGCGGTGGGAGTCGGTGATACCCTGGTGGTAGTCGCCCACGACAATGGCGATTTGGTCGCGCTGCGTACCACAGATGGTGAAATGGTCTGGCGGTCGGCTATCCAGCGTCAGATCTCCGCAATTCCGGTAGTGGGTGAGGGGCGAGTGGTCGCGCGTACTGCCGATGGATTGGTGATCGGACTGGATTCGGTATCCGGAGATATCGAATGGCAGATCAAAAAAGCCGTGCCCGGTTTGGGTATGCACGGTGATTCAACACCCCTGATTTCCGGAGATGTCGTGCTGGTTGGTCTATCCAGCGGGAAACTGATTGCCAATAACGTGATCAGTGGACGGGGTTACTGGGAAATGGATATATCCTGGGTTCGGGGAAGTAATGAAATTGAACGGCTGGGCGATGCCGACACCCCGCCGATCATCCTGGGTAACACGGTCTATGCGGGAAATTATCAGGGCAGTGTGGTTGCGGTACAGTTGGTAGATGCCCGGTTGATCTGGAGGAAAGATATTTCGACCCGGTTGCCTATGGCTATTGCAAACGGTTTGCTGGTGGTCATCGGGGAACTCGGCCAGGTGATCGCGCTGGATGCTGCCAGTGGCGATATTCTTTGGCGGCAAACCGCATTTCAGGGACACGGGGTCAGCCAGCCGGTTATGATCGACAACCGCATCATCATCGGTGACCGCAATGGCAACGTGCACACGCTCGATACGCAAAACGGCAATCTGATTGAAACCCGGCGGGTCGTTTCCGGCGCCATTGTCGGCATTGTCGAGAACGGCAATCAATTCACGGTCTATTCGTCGAAAGGCGACCTGAGCGCGTTGTCATTTTGATCCGGGTCAGACATGCTTCCCGTGGTTGCGTTGATTGGAAGACCCAACGTTGGCAAATCAACACTTTTTAACAGACTGACCAGGAGCCGGGATGCCCTGGTTGACGATCAGCCGGGAGTAACCAGAGACCGATTGTATGGACGGGGACGCAGCGGGCGTATCCCTTTTCTGGTGGTTGATACAGGAGGCATTGAAAGCGAAGATACCCGTTTCGGCAGGATGGTTGAGGAACAGGTGGAACAGGTGATCGAGGAGGCCGATACGGTGCTGTTTCTGGTGGACGCGGTGGCCGGACTGGTCGCACAGGACCGGGACATCGCGCAACGGCTCCGGCAAAGCGGAAGAAAAATCCATCTGCTGGTAAACAAGTCAGAGGGCTTCGATCCGGGCATGGTGACTCCGGAGTTTCAGGAATTGTCATTGGGGACGCCAGTCGCGGTATCAGCAAAAAGAGGCGATGGCATCGACAATGTGATTCGTGATGCGCTGGAGCGCTGTGATGAGGCGGTGTCGGAGGCTTTCCCGGAGAACCCGGATATACCGAAATTCGCCCTGGTGGGACGACCCAATGCAGGCAAGTCCACATTGGTGAACAGACTGGTTGGTGAACACAGGATGATCGTCAGCGACCTGCCCGGTACGACCCGGGACAGCGTCGTCATACCCGTGACGATTGAAGGAAATGACACGATCCTGATTGATACCGCAGGAGTGCGGAAAAAGGCGAAAGTCGAAAAAACCATTGAAAAGTTTTCGGTGATCAAAACATTGCAGGCGATAGAAAACTGTCAGGTCGCGCTACTGATTGTCGATGCCGCAGCCGGAATCGGTTCCCAGGATGCGGTGATCGCCGGTATGGTCCATGATTGCGGGCGGTCGACGGTTATTGTAGTGAATAAATGGGATGGACTGGATGGCAGAAAAAGAAAGCAGGCGCTGCGGGATATTGACTCGAAATTTTCATTTCTACCCGCCCCTGAACGGGTCACCATCTCGGCGCTGCATGGTTCAAATATCAAAAAAGTGATTCCTGCCGCCAATCGCGCCTACCGTTCGGCGATGATTCGTATTGCGACCTCCAGCCTGAACCGTACCCTGGCCGAAGCCATTATCAAAACTCCGCCACCGATGAACAATCACCGGCCGGTGAAATTAAAATTTGCTCATCAGGCCGGGAGGAATCCTCCAGTGATCGTTATTCACGGCAATCAGGTGGATGCCTTGCCGAAATCCTATCTGCGTTATCTGTCCCGTTACTTCTCGGATGTTTATGGTTTGACGGGAACTCCTGTCAGAGTATTGACACGAGTCAGTGAAAACCCCTTCAAGAAACGTAATCCGTCAAAAAAGAGTTTCAAGGACTGGTCGGGGCGCCCGCGGCACAGGTAGCCAGTCCGCGCTCAAAAGGCAGTTACATTGAAGCGCCCCCGCGAGACCGATATTGTGAGCGGTTCTCCCGGCTTGACTTGTTGCGGGTCGGTAATGACCTGGTCGTCTTCGTTGTGCGCGATGGCGTAACCCCGGTTCAGCGTATGTTGCGGACTCATGAGTTGAACACTGTCCCGCAGGTGATCGGTTTCTCTGGTCAGTACGGATATTCTCAATCGGGTATGGTGGGTTGCTCTGTGTTGCAGGGTTTTGAGCTCATTACGGTAATAGTCCAGCTTTTGAGTCGGCCGCCGCAGACGGGATGAGTGATAATCCAGAGTCTGCTGATAACCGAGAATGAAGTTTTCTGTATGGTTGCGGATTCGCTCCCGCAAATAGTCGAACCGTTGTTTTAATTGCGTCAGGTCGGGGGAGGCCAGCTCCGCCGCGGCGGTCGGAGTCGGCGCCCGATGGTCCGCTACCAGGTCACAGATTGTGAAATCCGTTTCATGACCCACTCCACTAATGATCGGGATTTCACAGTCAAAAACACAGCGCGCGACTTTTTCATCATTGAAAGCCTGAAGGTCTTCCAGTGAGCCGCCGCCCCGGGCGATGATCAGCAGGTCGGCTTCGGCCCGGCATCGCGCAAGATGGATGGCATGGACTATTTCGTCGACGGCCGATTCACCCTGTACGGAAGTTGGATAAACAATCACCCGGGCGACCGGGTATCTTCTTTTCAGGGTGGCCAGGATGTCGTGCAGAGCCGCTCCACTGTCCGAAGTGACGATTCCAATGGTCTGTGGAATTTCCGGCAAGCTGGATTTATGCGCGGAATCGAACAGGCCTTCAGCAGCCAGCTTCTGTTTAAGAAGTTCGAATGCCCGTCTGAGGGCTCCCTCACCGGCTTCTTCCAGGTAGGAAACAATACACTGGAGGCTTCCTCTGGGTTCATAATAGGAAATCTGTCCATGAACCAGTACCTGGGCTCCTTCTGTAGGCCGCGCTCCTGATTTGAACAGGTGGTTGCGGAAAAACGCGCAGCGAAGGACTGAATTTCCTTCCTTCAATGAGAAGTAGACATGGCCGGAAGCCGGAGCCGACAAGCCGGATATTTCTCCTTCTATCCAGACGGAACGATAATGCGTCTCGACTAAATTTCTCAGTTGATTATTGAATTGCCGGACCGAATAAACCGTTTTCCCCGGTACATCTTTCATCAGGCTGTTTCTTCCATTTCCAGGTGAAGCTGTTGGCCGGTATATGGGTGGGCCAGCGCCACGGCTTCATTCAGTTCTACGCCCAGCCCCGGCTCGGCGGATGGAATGACATAACCCTCCTGCCATTGCACGGGTTTTTGCAGAATCTCGCTGTGAAATCCACCCCAGGTCTGTATGCTTTCCAGGATCAGGAAGTTCGGAGTACAGGTGGCTAACTGGATGTTGGCGGCGCCCTCAATCGGCCCGCAATACAGGTGCGGCGCAATTTGGGCGTAACGGGTTTCCGCCATTCCGGCGATTTTTTTCGCTTCCAGAATGCCGCCGACCCGACCCAGCGCCATCTGCAAAATGGAGGCTGCCTGATTCTCCAGCACCCGGGCAAACTCGTATTTGGTGGTCAGCCGTTCGCCGGTGGCGATCGGGATGGAGGTCTGTCGCGCCACCCGCGCCATCTCGGCGGGGTTCTCGGGCGGAGTAGGTTCTTCAAACCACAATGGATCGAATGGTTCCAGTTGTTTCGCCAGACGAATGGCGCCGGCTGCGGTGAATTGACCGTGGGCGCCGAACAACAGGTCTGCCCGCGTCCCGACCGCTTGCCGGATTTTGCGGACGAATTCGACGCTGCGTTCAATATCCGCAAGGCCCGGCTGACGACCGTCATAGATGGTGTACGGCCCTGCCGGATCAAACTTGACCGCGGTGAAGCCCTGCCCGACATATTCAGCCGCGCGTTGGGCGGCAAGGTCCGGCTCCTGATAAACATCGGCTGGATCGTCTTCACGGGGGTAGAGGTATGTATAGCTTCTTAACCTCTCATGTACCTTCCCGCCGAGCAATTGGTAGACGGGTTGATCGACCGATTTACCGATAATGTCCCAGCAAGCCATTTCCAGCCCACTCAATACCCCCATCAACGACACGTCTGGCCTCAGGTTATAGCCACTGCCGTATACTCTTCGCCACATTTTCTCGATTGCGAACGGATCCTGGTCAATGACGAACCGCTCGGCGACATCCCGAATCATTTGCTCGATGACATGCGGTCCGAAAGTAGCCGCGTAAACCTCTCCCACCCCTTCTATGCCACTATCCGTGGTCAATTTCAGAAAAATAAAGTAGCGTCCGCCAAAATGCGGGGGAGGGTTGCCGACAACCCAGCTATTCATGTTGACGATTTTCATTGCAGGCGCGGCGCCGATTATTCGTCAAGCGCCATCATCCGGTTATGCGCATGCAGCGCCGCGACCTTGTACGCCTCCGCCAGGGTCGGATAGTTGAAGGCGTTCTCGAGGAAATAATCCAGCGTTCCTTTCAGGGTCAACACAGCCTGACCAATATGAATCAGCTCAGTGGCGCCTTCGCCGACGATATGGACCCCGAGGAGCCGTCTGGACTTGATAGAGAATATCATTTTCATCAAGCCGGACTGCAAGCCCATGACCTTGCCACGGGAGGTTTCCCTCAATCGGACAATACCGACCTCGTAAGGATACTTCTTCTTGATCACTTCTTCCTCGGACATGCCGACACTCGACATTTCCGGCACTCCGTAGATACCATAAGGGAAAAATTTCGGTTGTTTATGGGATTTGCTGCCCAGCGCATGCAGCACCGCAATCCGTCCCTGCTCAAGCGAAGTCGAGGCAAGGCTGGGAAATCCGATGACATCACCCGCAGCATAGATGTTCGGGCAGGCCGTCTGGAAGCTGTCATTGACAGACAATCTGCCGCGATGATCCACCTCCAGCCCGATATTCTCCAGTCCCAGATTCTGGGTTGCCCCTACCCGGCCGGCGGCAAACAGCACCATATCCGCCGCCATCGCCCGATTACTGTCCAGACGCACGATACAAGTACCGTTTTCGCGGCTTTCTATACTGACTACTTTCTGGCCGAACTGCAACCTGAGGCCGTCACTGATGATGTCATGACGAAAGTGCATCAGAATCTCCTGGTCCATGAAATCCAGCATCGAATCACGCGGCTCGATCAGAGTCACATTGATGTCCAGGGTTTTGAATATAGTGGCATATTCGACACCGACCACGCCGGCGCCGATCACGATCATGGAACGCGGCAGCTTCTCCATACACGTCACCTCATCGCTGTCGATTATTGTCGTATTGTTGAACGGGACGTAATCGGGGCGATAAGTTCTGGTTCCGACCGCGATGATGAACCTGTCCGCGGTCAGGGAAATCGCGTCTCCCGTCGCGGTACGGACTTCGATTTCCCTGTCGTTGACAAAAGACGCAAAACCCTGAATGGTATGGACCCCGTTTCTCACCAGATGGTCCTGCTGAATGTCCACCTCACTCTGCAAGGTCAGGTGGAGTCTTTGCATCAGGTCCTGCGCCTTGATATCCGCCTTGACCCGGTAGGCGCGTCCATAGAACCCGCGCTCCCTCCATCCGGTCAGATTGAGTACGGTTTCCCGCAGCGTCTTGCTCGGAATGGTGCCGGTATGCACACAGACTCCACCGACTTGCGCCATGCCATCAATGATCGCGGCCTGTTTTCCCATTTTGGCGGCCTGGATCGCCGCCGCTTTTCCGGCTGGTCCGCTACCGATAATGATGACATCAAATTTCTGCATGGCCGTATTCCCCGTACCTTAACTTCCTGCATCTTAACAAAGAATTCATTAGCAAAATACATCATTAGCAAAATACCCTACCGGCGATTGTGTGATTCGGATTAGAATACCGTGCATAAAAAATCCGCCGACTCATCGCTAAAAATTCACCAAAAATCACATGTTTCGTGTTCGAGCCCTGATTTTCCTGATCGTTTTGATTGCCGCCCCGATAGGGCAGGCCGGATTGCCCGTGGCATTGAACGGAGAAGAATTGCCCAGTCTGGCGCCGATGCTGGAACAGGTGCGACCTGCGATTGTGAACATTTCAACCACTACCATTATCGAGGCGCGGGAACATCCATTGTTGCAGGATCCGTTCTTTCGCCGGTTTTTTGACTTTCCCCGACGACAGCGACCTTCCAGCAGCTTAGGCTCCGGGGTCATCGTCGATGCCGAAAAGGGTTATGTGGTTACCAACCATCATGTCATTGACAAGGCGGATGTGATTACCGTGACTACCGTCGATGGCAATGAACTGAAAGCGCAACTGATTGGTTCCGACCCCGCCAGCGATGTTGCGGTGGTGCGTGTCGATGCCGGGAATCTGACCGAAATCAGGATGGGGGATTCCCGGAATTTACGGGTTGGTGATTTCGTTGTCGCGATCGGCAGTCCATTCGGGCTGAGCCAGACGGTGACTTCCGGGATTGTCAGCGCTCTTGGCCGTACTGGCCTGGGTATCAAGGGGTACGAGGATTTTATTCAGACCGACGCGTCCATCAACCCCGGCAATTCCGGAGGGGCGCTGGTCAATCTGCGCGGAGAATTGATCGGCATCAATACCGCAATTCTCTCACGCGGCGGCGGCAGTGTTGGCATCGGCCTCTCCATCCCGATATACATGGTCAGGAGCCTGATGGATCAACTGATCGAATTCGGAGAAGTCAAACGTGGATTGCTGGGTGTCCAGATGCAGGACCTGACTCCATCGCTGGCGAGCGCTTTCGGAATTAGCGGAGAAAAGGGAGCCGTAGTGTCCGAAGTCATTGCCGGTTCGGCGGCACAGGAAAAAGGAATCCGGGAAGGGGATGTCATCATCGGGGTCAATGATACCGCTGTCGAAAACAGCGCTGATTTGAGAAACGCGATCGGCCTGTTGCGCGCCGGAGAGCAGGCGCGGATCAAATTTTATCGAGAAGGAGAGCGACGCGAAGTCATGGTCCGCATCAAGGAACCCCATGAGATGATGGGCAACGCCCCGGCGGTTAATGAACGACTGCGGGGAGCATACTTCGAAGATGTCCCGCCGAACTCCGATCTGGGCGGTGGAGTCATCGTAACCGACATTGAACCCGGCAGTCCGGCGGCTTCATCGGGACTGAAGGTGAACGATGTGATTATCAGCATCAATCGTGAGAAGATCACGGATACCCGGGATATGAAGCGGGCGCCGGGAAAGTCCGGCGGGGGGTTGCTGATCCAGTTGATCCGCAATAAACGGGTTCTTTTCATGGTTATCCAATAGTCATAAGCGTATGAACAACTATTTAATTGCCCCTTCCATCCTGTCTGCGGATTTTGCGCGATTGGGCCAGGAAGTCGAGGATGTGCTGGCGTCCGGCGCCGACATGGTGCATTTTGATGTCATGGACAACCATTATGTACCGAATCTGACCATTGGGCCGATGGTCTGCCAGGCCTTGCGAAAATACGGGATTACCGCCCCGATTGATGTTCACCTGATGATTCGTCCAGTGGACCGGATTATTCCTGATTTCGCCCGCGCCGGAGCCACCTGGATCACCTTTCATCCTGAATGTTCCGAGCATGTTGACCGCAGTTTGCAACTGATTCATGAATGCGGATGCAAATCCGGGCTGGTTTTCAACCCGGCCACGACCCTGGAAGCGCTGGAGTATGTGCTGGACAAGGTAGACATGATCTTGTTGATGTCCGTGAATCCCGGGTTTGGCGGACAGAAATTCATCCCCTCCACCCTGGACAAAATCAGGCGGGCCCGCGAAATCATTCGCGCCAGCGGGAGGGATATTCGTCTGGAAGTGGACGGCGGAGTCAAGCTGGATAATATCGCCGCGATTGCGCAAGCGGGCGCCGACACGTTTGTCGCCGGTAGCGCGATATTCAATGCGGCAGACGAGCAGGACAGCCACCGCTACGACCGCATTATTTCACAGCTGCGGTCCCGGCTTGCCGAGCAGGGGCGGATAGGCAAGCCGACATGTTGAGCCAGCAGGATTTCGACCGCCTGAGCGCGGATGGCTACACCCATATCCCGTTAGTGTGTGAAGCGCTGGCCGACCTGGAAACCCCGTTGAGCGCCTACCTCAAGCTGTCTGATCAACCCTATAGCTATCTGCTTGAGTCAGTACAGGGTGGGGAAAAATGGGGGCGTTACTCGATCATCGGACTGCCTTGTGGCAAACGTCTCGAAGTCCGCGGGCAGGAATTACGCGTTTTTGAGAACAATGAACTGACAGAACAGCGAGTGAGCGCCGACCCACTGGATGAAGTCCGGCGCCTTGCAAGGAATTATCGGGTGCCGGAACTGCCGGAACTGCCACGCTTCAATGGCGGACTGGTTGGATATTTCGGTTACGATACGATCCGTTACATTGAGCCGGGCTTGGGCAGAAATCCGCACAAAGAGCCAATTGATGCTCCCGATATTTTGCTCATGATATCTGGAGACTTGATTGTTTTTGATAATATTTCCAATAGATTATATGCTATTACTCTGGTTGATTCGAGTATCAGGAACGGATGGAAAGCCGGACAGGAGCGCCTTGCCGGGATTGTCGCGCAACTCAATCGGGGACTACCCGAGCGCGGCGGGCTGGTCGTCCCTTCCGTAACCTATGAATCCGATTTCGATTCTTCATTTCCCAGAGAGGATTACGAAGCGGCGGTGGAGAAATGCAAGCAATACATACTGGACGGCGACGCCTTCCAGATTGTTATTTCCCAGCGTCTGTCCCTGGATTATTTTGCGCCGCCGCTGGATTTGTATCGGGCATTGCGTACCCTGAACCCGTCACCCTATATGTATTACCTGAATCTGGGTGACTTTCATATTGCCGGTTCCTCTCCGGAAATCCTGGTGCGTCTCGAAGACGGTGAAATCACCCTGCGCCCGATTGCCGGTACACGGCCACGTGGAGACAATGAGGAGGAAGACGCCAGGCTGATAGAGGATTTACTCTCCGACCCGAAGGAGCTGGCCGAACACCTGATGCTGATTGATCTGGGACGAAACGATGTTGGCAGAGTGTCGAAAACCGGCACGGTACAGGTCACCGACCAAATGACCATCGAGAAATACTCCCATGTCATGCACATCGTCTCCAATGTGACCGGACAAATCACTGACGATCTGGATGCAGTGGATGTGCTCCGGGCTACTTTTCCGGCTGGCACATTGTCCGGCGCCCCGAAGATTCGCGCCATGGAAATAATTGAAGAACTGGAACCGGATAAACGCGGAATCTATTCCGGCGCCATCGGCTACATTGGCTGGAATGGGAACATGGATATGGCCATTGCTATCCGCACCGCGTTGATCAAGAACAATCGGGTCTATATTCAGGCTGGCGGCGGAGTGGTAGCGGATTCTGTCGCCACAACCGAATGGGAGGAAACCATGAACAAGGGGCGCGCCGTATTCAAGGCGGTAGCGATGGTCAACGCCGGACTGCACAATACTCTGGACAATGAGGCGCCGGCATGCTGATCATGATCGACAACTACGATTCATTCACCTGGAATCTGGTGCAGTATCTCGGTGAACTCGGCCAGGAGGTGACAGTTTACCGCAATGATCAGATTAGCGTGGAGCAGATTGGCGCATTGTCACCGGATTTTATCGTGATTTCACCGGGACCCTGTACCCCGAACGAAGCGGGAATTTCCATAGAACTGGTTTCAAGATACGCCGGAGTATTCCCGATTCTGGGGGTTTGTCTTGGACACCAGAGTATCGGCCAGGCATTCGGCGGAAACATTGTCCATGCACAACAGATCATGCACGGCAAAACCTCCATGGTGCACCATAACGGCGCCGGGGTATTCAACAACCTGAACACTCCTTTTCAGGCAACCCGCTACCACTCTTTAGTGATCGAGAAAGAGACCATGCCGGACTGCTTCGAGATTACGGCCTGGACTGATGATGGAGAAATCATGGCCGTGAAGCACCGGAAATTCGCTATTGAGGGAGTGCAGTTTCATCCCGAGTCAATCATTACCGAAAACGGACATGCGCTGCTGCGTAATTTCCTGGATCAATAGCCCCGCACCCGCGTCGACCGAAACTCCGTGACTGATATTCTTGCAAACATACTCGCGACCAAAGTGGCGGAAGTGGCCGAACAGGCGCCAACTACCCCGCTTGCGGAGTTGAAAAGCCGTTCAGCCGACCTGCCGCAATGCCGCGGGTTTGTCGATGCCATCGAGTCCCGGATATCACAAGGCGCCCCGGCTGTCATTTGCGAGATCAAGAAAGCCTCACCCAGCAAAGGCATTATCCGGGAAAACCTGAACCCCGCCGCGGTCGCCCGGAGCTATGCCGAGGGTGGAGCGGCCTGCCTGTCCGTGTTGACCGATCAAACCTGGTTCCAAGGGCACGATGACCACCTTGTGGCGGCCAGACAATCCTGTTCCCTGCCGGTCATCCGCAAGGATTTCGTCATTGACCCGTATCAGGTCTGGCAGGCGCGGGTGATTGGCGCGGACGCCATATTGCTGATCGTCGCTGCCCTGGAAGATTCGGCGCTACTGGAATTGAGTGAGCTCGCCATGAGTATCGGACTGGATGTACTGATTGAGGTTCATAACCGCCCGGAGCTTGAACGCGCCCTGAAACTGCCGGTCCGGCTGATCGGCGTCAATAACCGGAATCTGAGGACCTTCGAGACCTCATTGCAGACGACGATCAACATGCTTGGGCAAATACCCGCGGATAGAACGGTCGTGACAGAAAGCGGCATCCATCAGCCAGAAGACATCGCGCTGATGCGTCAACACAACGTGCATGCCTTCCTGGTCGGTGAAGCCTTCATGAGCGCCAATGAGCCGGGGACGAGGCTCAAAGACTTGTTTTTCCCGGACCGAATCGGATAACCACGGGGGATTGCTCCTGTAAAAACTGGTTACTTAAAGTTACTTATTGCTATAATACACTCCTTGATATCAGGAGAATTGACGATGAATAAAGAAATGACTACGACCAAAATCGACATCAATTCTTTGCACAAGCTTCGTATGCTCGCGGAGCGATCAGACCGATCTGCGCCGCTTCAATTAAAAGTCTTGATCGACAGTGCATGGCGGACCAGTCCAGCAGAGCTAACCGATTCAGAATTGTTCGATGGCGTATTCAATGAACTTGTCGCTAATTCCGAAGCGGGTATCGTCACAGACGAAGCTCTTGCGAGCGCTGCACATGATCGTGACCTTGGCGCTATTAGCTGGGGCAGCGAGAATGGTAAGTGCATTGGTACTATGGTTGATGGCGCTCGCATCAATGTTGACGGCAATGTATTGGCGACTGGATAATTTATGAATGTTCTGCTCACCCTGGGGCTATTCACTCTTGCTGCCGCTTTTTGTTGCTCTGCTTTGTACATCTGGTGAATTGCACCCATGAGCGACGATAAGCCCGTTCTGATCCTCATAGGAGGAATCAACGGGGCTGGTAAAACAACGCTCTATTACGATCAAATCAAACCCTGTCTCGACAAATCAGGCCGCAACTATCCATTTGTCAATGCGGATGAAATGGAAAAAGCAAAATTCCCGAACGAAGTCGGTAAGCACAGCATTGAAATGGGTAAATTGGCCGCGACAATTCGCGACCAATATCTGGCATCTGGTCAATCTTTTATGACCGAAACCGTCTTTTCGCACGAGTCGAAAAACCAACTGATCGAGGATGCGCAAAAAGCAGGATTTAAAGTAATACTCAATCACGTTCACGTCGATTCACCTGACCTGGCATATAAGCGAGTTCAAACCCGAGTACAAAAAGGCGGTCACGATGTACCGAAGGATAAAGTGTTCTCACGCTACGACCGCACGGTGGCTAATATACAAAAAGCATCTATGACCGCCGACCAAACCTATGTTTGGGATAACTCCCGAAGCCAGGGTCATACGGGTGTAACACACCGCTTTGTAATGACAATGGCAAAGGGTAACATAATAAAATTGTCGCCCCGAATACCCGCTTGGGCGCACAGAATGTATCGACTCCAAATCGATAAGTTAAACATCGCCAGGAGAAGTCAAAGGCGCCGATGACAAAGCCCCGTCTAAACGTCGTCGCGGTATTCACCGACCAGTAGGGACGGGTTGATGCGCCTGTCCGCATCAGGAACGGGTGTTGATAATATCGGGTAAACACGGGGGTGTTCCAGCGAAAAAATCAAGAGTTCTGATTTCGTCCTGAGAAACCCTGGCGGAGTAGTTGTGGTTTCAATTGCTGGGTGTTCGGCTATACTGGTGAAGCTGTCCGGCGCCGGGTGGGAATTTCCCGATCCGGAAGTTTCAATTGCTGGGTGTTCGGCTATACTGGTGAAGCTTCACCCCTTCGGGTATCTCTGCCTGGTTCTTCGTTTCAATTGCTGGGTGTTCGGCTATACTGGTGAAGCTTATCGGTCACGGTCCAGGTTCATCCGTTCCAGCGGTTTCAATTGCTGGGTGTTCGGCTATACTGGTGAAGCTCAGCAGCAGCGACAAGCGCGAATCGTGTAACGACGTTTCAATTGCTGGGTGTTCGGCTATACTGGTGAAGCCTTCTGTCCCGTTCGCCTCCGTACAGGATGTCGTTGGTTTCAATTGCTGGGTGTTCGGCTATACTGGTGAAGCTGCGTGTACGGGTACATAATCGTCATGCCAGCAGGTTTCAATTGCTGGGTGTTCGGCTATACTGGTGAAGCATTATTTTGAATTTGTGGTTAGTGCAATCTTGGAGTGTTTCAATTGCTGGGTGTTCGGCTATACTGGTGAAGCCGGATGCTCGCAGGCGCCCGGCGATCCGGCGGCGAAGTTTCAATTGCTGGGTGTTCGGCTATACTGGTGAAGCTCGTGTTGGTTGTTTCGGTATTGCCGTAGTTTTCCGTTTCAATTGCTGGGTGTTCGGCTATACTGGTGAAGCGTCTCTGTATATCGTCTTCATGTCTTCGCCCCTCGGTTTCAATTGCTGGGTGTTCGGCTATACTGGTGAAGCGGATCTGCGGCGGCATCGTAGCTCTCCGGATTGGGTTTCAATTGCTGGGTGTTCGGCTATACGGGTGAAGCGTCACTGTCGAGATCCGGCTGTCAGCAAATGGCCGTTTCAATTGCTGGGTGTTCGGCTATACTGGTGAAGCTTATCCATTAGCAGAGAGACCACCAGATCCTTTTGTTTCAATTGCTGGGTGTTCGGCTATACTGGTGAAGCTCCTTAGCAAGGGTGTTTATGTGGATGATGCGAAATAGTTTCAATTGCTGGGTGTTCGGCTATACTGGTGAAGCCCCGGGGCGTATGTACCTACACAAGTCATGATATTCATGGTTTCAATTGCTGGGTGTTCGGCTATACTGGTGAAGCTCAACTTCTGCCTTGCTTCCACTTCCACTTTCAGTTTCAATTGCTGGGTGTTCGGCTATACTGGTGAAGCAGCCTGTGGCTGTCCACATGCGCGTTGTTCCTAAGTTTCAATTGCTGGGTGTTCGGCTATACTGGTGAAGCATGGAAGAAAAAAACCTGCACTATCTCGCAGTTCTGTTTCAATTGCTGGGTGTTCGGCTATACTGGTGAAGCCACTGATTCCCGATGCACAGACTCCAGCGCGATAGGTTTCAATTGCTGGGTGTTCGGCTATACTGGTGAAGCCGGGCAGCGTGTATCAGTGGAGCCATCGGAGGCGGTTTCAATTGCTGGGTGTTCGGCTATACTGGTGAAGCTGGTTATGCGTCCCAGCCCTTGCATACATCTGGGTTTCAATTGCTGGGTGTTCGGCTATACTGGTGAAGCTACATTACCCCCCCGGCGTATCTCTTCTCTTGCAGTTTCAATTGCTGGGTGTTCGGCTATACTGGTGAAGCACAGAACCGGGCGCGGAGTAAAATCGGGAAGCAGTTTCAATTGCTGGGTGTTCGGCTATACTGGTGAAGCTCGATATTGTCTGACATGCTGAATCAGTTAGATTGTTTCAATTGCTGGGTGTTCGGCTATACTGGTGAAGCAACTTATCCAGTCAGAGATTCATCGCAATCGTTAGTTTCAATTGCTGGGTGTTCGGCTATACTGGTGAAGCCCTTGATATGTTCGTGAAGCGTGGCCGATATTTCGTTTCAATTGCTGGGTGTTCGGCTATACTGGTGAAGCCGTCCAGTAGTGGCGTGTCTGGCTGTGTGTCTGGTTGTTTCAATTGCTGGGTGTTCGGCTATACTGGTGAAGCCGACGAGACCACTTTATGGAGTTTCGACTGGCAGGTTTCAATTGCTGGGTGTTCGGCTATACTGGTGAAGCAATACACAGGATAGCGGGTTTATACTGTCAGAATGTTTCAATTGCTGGGTGTTCGGCTATACTGGTGAAGCGTATCAAAATTGACGGTATGGCAAAGATCAGCAGGGTTTCAATTGCTGGGTGTTCGGCTATACTGGTGAAGCACGCAGATTCCATTACCCATCAATCAAACCTTACGTTTCAATTGCTGGGTGTTCGGCTATACTGGTGAAGCTTATCGCTGTTGCGATATATAATTTTCTTACTCAGTTTCAATTGCTGGGTGTTCGGCTATACTGGTGAAGCAAAATTAGGCGGTATATCGGCCAGAATCAAGCAGCGTTTCAATTGCTGGGTGTTCGGCTATACTGGTGAAGCTCGGGAAGCAAAAACCGGACTGGCAGCCGAAGCGGCGTTTCAATTGCTGGGTGTTCGGCTATACTGGTGAAGCCGAATCCGGGAAGATTTGCCCGATATTGAATCGGTTTCAATTGCTGGGTGTTCGGCTATACTGGTGAAGCATTAAATGATACGGGGGTCCAGTATGCTGATTGGAGTTTCAATTGCTGGGTGTTCGGCTATACTGGTGAAGCCCCCCCCTCGCCGGGCCTTACAGTACAACTGTTTGGCAGAGGTTGGGGGGTTGTATTTTTCGCAAATGACCTTTCTGCTTGATAGCAGGGATTGTTTGCGAAACGAGGTTTTTGGTGCTAGACTCACAAAACCAGTATAGCCGATTACTGATGCATTGTAATCATCTAAAAGTATTTTGAACGGACCTCTGCCTGCACGTCTGCCCTTGCTTGACAAGGGACAATGAAGCCACTTTCGAGTGGCTTTTTTGTTGCCTGGTTCATCACCCTGATCATTGCGGAGATTGACGTGTTCACAACAGCACTTACAGCCGGTCATTACAATGATTGACGTATTCGCAGGCGCAACATTGAGCAACCGTTGCACTGGAATCCGGTTTTAATCCGCGTTGTAACATCTGTCTGATTTGATCGGCCATTGTAATTACTGCTTGCCGTTTTTCTGAATTGATATCAATAGTGTGCAAAACCTTGCCTTTGCCAACTAGAAATCCGGTTCGACTGGATTTGGCGAAATGATGTTCCAATAGCATGGCATAGGCTACCAGTTGTAATATGTCTCCCCGCTTTTTGTTGTTGGCCGACAGTTTGAATTCAACAGCATAAATCAAGTCATCGGTTTCAACCGCCATATCGACAATACCATGAAGTCCGAGTTCGTCATTCCGCATAACCAGATTATGGTATGTTTTCCCGGATGCCAGTTTGAATCTGGACAAATTACGGCGTTGCCATAATTTTCCCTCAAGTTTATGAAAGTCCTCCCCTTGCTTAACCCAGATGGGTCGATGAACAGTAATATCGGTTAATTCCATGTAGTACACGATTCTTGGGCAATAACACCATTGGCGAATCAGGTTGACCGGAACGCTAGATAACACCAGTTTCTTCCCAGTCTTTGAAGTCTGTATCGTTGTGACCTATAAAATAGCTTTGCCCCCTGCCGTTAAAATTGGTATGCGTGATGAAAACCTTGTCGGCGCTTTTGAGTTCAGCATTCAGATAGCGCTTGATCGCCTCCATATCAGCTATCGTCAAATAACCCCAGAATACGGATTTCTGCACTGGCTTGAGCCCGTGTTTTATCAATTCCTTGAATATCCCGGTGCGTATTTTGTTGTTTTCTACATCGTAGCTGATGAGGTACTCCTGTCGCAGCGGGTAGGTCATGGCTATCCGGTTACCATTTGAATAAATAAGGCTTGTAGGGCTTTTCTCCGTAAAACTGTCCACACAGCCGGTAGGTCTGCCGTTGTATTATGTGTTCCAGCTTATGTTTCTTTTTACGATATAGATACTTCCGGGCGCATGTGTTTTGCACTTCGGCAATCAGCGCTTTTTTCAAAGTGGTATCCATGAATTTCTTTCCTTCGCTTTGGGAGCGTAATTTAATCACGGCACGGTCCACTACCCAGGCGCGATACTCTTCCATCACATCCAGCACCAGTGCCATTTTACCCGGTCGTTGTCCGTGCATAATACCGAGATAAGGTTCGAGCCCGGCGTTAATGATCGCGTTGAGAATATAACTGCTTAATACCGCATAACCGAGATTGAGCATCGCGTTGTTGACTTCCTGACTGCCTCTGCCTTCTCGTTTCTGGAAAGACGAAGAAAATAACCCCGCCTGACGCAACCCCTGAAAGTATGTACTGGCGCTGGCTCCTTCAAATCCCAGAAGGGTCTCAATATCTCTTGTCTGCTTCGCTTTGGCGACATTAAGCAACAATTCACCGGCAGCAGATTGCAACACCGGATGACGGTGATATTTACCCAGGTGGTTCAGTACGGCGCGCTGATTCTTGATTTTCGCAATGACTACCTGTTTAGCCAATGGCAAGGTGTTCCCCTGACAGAAAGCCA
The DNA here is from genome assembly GCA_965208975.1 of Candidatus Poriferihabitaceae bacterium. Lineage (GTDB taxonomy): Bacteria > Pseudomonadota > Gammaproteobacteria > Arenicellales > Poriferihabitantaceae. The sequence goes on from CBDBQH010000001.1 coordinate 579,605, forward strand.
TTTGAGCCATGCGCACGGCGACCACGCCATGTTGCGACTGCCCCAGGATGGTTGAATGGGCAACGCCGCGAAAGTCCAGAAAGAACAGTTTGATTCCGCGGCTGCTGAACGACTCAATCAAATCGCTCGACAGACTGACTCCGCGTTTGGCGATAGAGACGGTACAGAGGCGATTGAGCGGATAGTGTCGGATTTTGCCATCTTGCCTGACCGCCAGACGGTGACTGTCCAACCCCAGGAATGCACCATAGTCACAGATGACCAAATGCTTCATTATGTGGTTTTTGCCCTGAGCGGAAACCTGTCAGGATACTTGATAATCTCTTTGGTTAAATCTACATCAATCACCGGCCAGTAATAATGATCCGGGGACGGCTCCTCTACATTCAAAATAGCGCCGATGGTTTGTTCCTTGAACCAGGGAAAGTCCTGATATGGCATGAAAAGTTCTTCGTCGTGAGTGAGCAGCCATATTCCGTGTGCGGACACATGGGTGACTTCAACTTCCGAAGTGTTGTTCCCAAGTACTGGTGATCTCATGGTAGTGCTCCTTAATTAACGTCTCGATATGTTTAAGTTGTTTCTTTGAATAACGGTAGTTTTTTGCAAGTGCAATTTCCGGGTCCAACCAGAATTTCGCTTCACCCTCTGCCGACAGTATATGAACATGCCTGCGAGTTTCCTCTCTTGAAAAAAAGAAAAATCGATAGCCATCTGCTTTGAAAATTGTGGGACTCATGAAATACGTCTCGTTGTATGGCTAGCCTACCAGCCAGTCCTTTACTCTGCGGGATTTACTTACTGTGAATGTAATTACCTTACCATCCGAGTTGGTTTCAATTGATACTTCCCGACGGTCATTGGGTAGAGCAAGAGGAGTATCAAACCATTTGTATTGCGAAGACAAGCAATGGTAGTTGTCATTTTTATCCTGGTCTTGTGCATTTTCCAGTTCATCTTCATTTTCATGGCAGATGACCTTCCCTTGCCAGAAAGGCTTATCTTGTGGAAGCGACAAATTCTCTATGCAGGAAGCTGTGAGACTTACCACACACCTGCCCGCATCCTTGTTCATAACTTTGGCATCTTTTATCTCAACCTTTGTCAGATTATCAGGCAGTTTGATTTCTTCTACAGGAACTTCCTTCCATTCAAGAGGTTCCAAATCCCAACTATCAGGAATACCGGTGTAGTGCTTTATTGGTACTGAGTTCTTACTTATTATAGTGTGCGGTCTATCCTTCCCAGCATAACCGTATTTTCCCAGACTCTCCTCAGCAACTACTTGGACAATTGATGTTTTATCCCAGGACTCTCTTTGTAGACGAATGCTTCCAATGGTTGATTTAACGGGCAAAGAGAAGACTTTTCTTACTTTGTTATGACTATTTTCAGATTGGTTGTTTTTAAACAGCGAACAGTTTTTAGCAAAATCGTGGAAATCTTTTTCTTTGTGTACTTCTAAAAGACACTGATGAAACTTTAACCACTCATAATAAGCAGGCAATAAAACCCCATCTTTCTTGTAATCTTCTTCTTTGATACATTTTGTCCAACGCTCAAGGGCTTCCCCAACTGTTTTTGGAGGTTTATTCTTTTGAGTAAGTACCTTCTCCAACGGCTTTTTGATGGTTTGATAGGTTAGCTTATGTATAATTTTCGCGATTTTGATTTCTTGCTCACTTGCGCCTACTGCACCTATTTCAATCAAAAACTGTTGACAGTTTCTTTTCAGGATATTCCAGGTTTTGTAGCACTCGTTTCTCGATGTTTGATGGATGAAATTGTTTTCCAGCAGTAACAAAAACTGATTGGTATTAAAATCTACACAGTTGGAGTGGTTGAACCCCTTCTTGAATGTTCCGTCTTTGAATTCCAGAATAGGGAAGAAGTTTTCTTTAAAAATACTGTCACGATGGATTTGATAATTGATAGAGGGTTTTTTGTGTTTAGCAATCATTTTCCGGTGGTGCGTTTCAACAGTATAGGCTTTTCTTCTTTTTAGTTCCTCCAGAGGTTTCATTTCGCCCGGTTTAATTTCAACCGAACCGAAGATAGTCTTCTGAAATATCTCGCCCGTACCTTTGTCTAGCGGCCAGAGGCGGTGTTCATGGGCGGCAAGTTTCAGACTGCCTTCATTCTTGTGTGCATCGGCCATCATACAGAAAGCTAGCTGAGCGTCAATCAGGTGGGAATAAGGGAGTTGTTTCTGCCCCTCTTTCTTGGAGTATTTTTCGTCTAACAAACCAGCTTTTTCATGCGCTGTGCGTAGATCTTTGATGCCGTCACCCCTTGTGTTCGGTTGTGCTTCCACGCCAAAAAAGTCAAAAGACAGTAAACTCTGTCTGCCGATAGTTCGGGCTTTTTTATGGAGGTTGTTCGCAATTATTTCGGCGAAATAGCGTTGTGTGCCGTTGACCAGCGTTCGAGTGCGGTGGTCAATGGCGTTGATGACTTTTTCACGCAAGGGATGTCCTATCAAAAACAAGGCATGGCGGAAGGCTATTTGCTGGCATTCGGTCAGATTGATGAAGCTTCGGTATCGTCCGAACTTGAAACTTTCTCCTTCTTCATTGCCGATTTGATCGATGATCCAGTTTTTTATTTCATCATCACTCTTTCCGGGGAACTGTTTCTGCTTGTAAGCAGAATTGAGGTCTGCCAGTGAAAATTCATTATCTTTCTTAACGTTTTTGTTGCCCTCCTCACTTGCCCAGATGAGATTCGCTTCGTCATTCAAAGTGCCCCACCCGGAGGAACGGGGAATAATGTGATCTTTATCACCGTCCTTTCCTAAAGATTTGCCGGTATACGGACATATACCGAAACTACCTCTAATACGATTATCCTTGTCATCAGCAAGTTGTCTCTGTCCTTCATCCCTGCTTTTGCTCTCATTACCTTTTACGGGTTTACCCTTTATTTCTTTCAGGCTTGGTTCAAATTCAAATCGGTTCGATTCGGTGATGATAGGTATACGAACACGCATCCCTGCTTCCAACTCACATTTAATCTTTTTCCATTTATCTTCCGCTATGGCGCCACCGACAATTCGAGCCATGCGCATGACGGCGCCATCAATCAGACGAGTGGGGATAGCAGGTAATCGCTGGGATTTTGCAGAGTGCTCAATTGGGCCATTACCTTTGGAGATTTCAACGGATTGCATGCGATAAGCGTTATCTGTGCTGCATACTGCACAGGTATTGGAGTTGCCACTACGATCTTTGAAAACAATGTTGTTGATTTGAGCGAATGCGAAGGGAGATCGGAATTTTCCGATTTTTTGAGTGAGAACTTCTTCCTCAACTTCGCCAAACAAAGCCTTACCTACTTCTTCTGAGATTTTTTCTAGGGACTTATTCAGCTTACCGAGTGGGGCATTCTTTTCGGCGGCATCCATGCGTGTCTTTAGTGCACCCCTATGCTCTTTTTGAGCCTTAGCAGATTCTCTGCATAAAGTGGGTAATCCATGGAATCTCTTAAGCCATTTCGCCAGACGATCGTCCAAATCAGCATCGCTCTGGCCTCCGATAATTTGTTGTAAGTGTGCAGGTGAGACTTGTAAAACGCCTGCAATATCATAAAAAGATTGATATTTTTTCTGTCTCGGCTTGTGGTTGCAGTAAGTCAGCAAGCAATTTTTGTCATCAAAGCGTCCGGTGTTCACATAACCCTGGTTTTTGACATAGCGGTATTCCGGTTGGATAAATAATCTGCCAGCTTTGGCGCGTTGTCTTTGTTTGTAGTATTTGCAAACCAGATGCAGGAACGTTCCTTCCTTAAATAACCCTTCGTCACTGTAATCTCTGTCTGTTTTTAACTCATTCTGCAGGCAGGATTTTCCAATCGCTTCATCCAGATTGTTTTTAGCCGATTGCCTTTCTTGCTCTGTCGATTGCTCTTGTCGCCACTTCAGTTGGCGCCACTTTTTAGCATGGCTGTAAATTTCATTCAGGTTGAGCGGGTCATCCGCTTTTACCCGGTCGAAAATGAATTGCAGGGTCCGGGCATCCAATGCTTCAAGGATACGTCTTTCCTGATTACTTGCTTTTAACTCTTGTCGGCTCTTTTTCTTTCCTCTTTTCGTTACCTCTTTAGCTTCCTTATCTGAGAAATATGGGTTTCTTTTACCGCTTTTCAGGTCTTTGAGTTGGTCCTCAAAATCATCCAGATACCCCGCAACGGCTTCCAGGCTTTTAAGTTCTGCCAGCCAGTTTTGCCAATCAGGGTATTGCTTATCCAGAAATTTCGGATTCAGTATCAGACTTTGGCACTTGGGTGGACGGCGATTGTTATTGTCTTGATAGGGTGGGATGGTGAGGAGAGGGTCAGTCTCCAGCCAGAAATCAACGACTGTATTCGGATTCGCTTTTTTATGACTGTTCCAGTCTTGCTTTAGTTTTTCGTAATCGCCTGGGTTGCCGGTAGCTTTGTCCTTGTCTTTGTCCAGGTTTACCCTCCATTCCCGCAAAATCCAGCGATTAAAAATTTTGTTTAGATGTGTTTCGCACCAGTAATCGGACTTTTGGTGTTTTTTGTCGTTGAAGTATTTACGTAATGGCTTGAGTTCCAGATTGCTGAGATGGCTGATTAAACGGCTGAGTTTTTCTTCACCCATCCTCTGGTGATGACCTGATTTCAGTTTCGTACAAAATCGGTCTATATAGTCATCCCCAATCCGTGTTCCGTCTTTCTTTCTGCCTTTTGTCCTTTCGTTCCGCAAAACTTTCCTTACCTCGTCAAAGTACTTGCGACGATGGCGGCCACCTGATTCCAGTTCATTGAGCGTTTTATGTAAGGCATAAGCCAGATGTTGGAGGTGGAGCCTGGTATCAATGTTTGTTGAATCTAATAGTTTCTCCCCGTTTTTTTCAAAATCAAAATTCCCGATTGGATTAAAGAGCCATTCTTTTTGTTCTTGTGGAAGCGTCTCTTTAATTTCTACAGCAACTTGCGCAGGATTATTATTAATAAATGACAGGATATTAAATGTTCCACCTTTGTTGTATGTGGCGGTTATTTCCTCATTTTGATCGTTGTGGAATGTATATTCCTCGGACTCCATTCTGTTTTTGAGATATGGTAATCCGTAGAATATTTTTTCAAAAATATCTTTAGGAGTTTCACCTAGCTTTACAGAGTTGATACCTTCTTTGATGATGTCTTCGTCAGTTTCCTTCTCCAGGCAAACTTTGCGAATTTTTTCGTAGTAAGCCGTCAATAAGATTGCGTCAAAGTATTTCCGTACCTTTCCTTCGCCCTCGTTAGCCCATTCAGTCAAGGCGTTGGCAAAGTCGCGTTCACCATTTTTGTTCTCATTTTTCAGTTCGTCTGGCAATAGCTCATACGCTTCTCTCGGAAACTGACTCAATGCTTCTTTATCGTATTCTTCCGTTAAAAAGGTGAACCCCCGACGATTGAGCAGGAAACTGGTGGTCTGCTGGACATCTTGATCCCACTCCAGCTTGAAATGTTTTTCCCATATCAGTTTGAACAGACGTTTGACCATCTGGCGACGGTCATAGCCTCGTCGCTGGTGGCGCGCCGCGGTTCTATTCTCCATTAACAGCGTATATTTGTCTTTCTCAAGAATATAAACCTTGCCTTCCTTCTCAATATTCTCAATCGAACTGCCTTCTTCATAGTGAGCAAAATAAACTCCGGTGTTTTTGGCACCAAGATCAATGGAGATGGGACTAATGGATTTGTTTGACATAAGATTTGTTGTGTCGGGTTTGGATTCGGGGAAGGGGGTTATTCAGTTTTCCGCATAGTATAGATATTCGCAACGAGTAACAAGATATTGTCATTTTCGATACTGTCATTTTCAACAGCGAATAACTCTGGAACGGTTCGGTGAGCGTCTGTCCGTGGTTTATAGCCTATAGCCGGGCTGACCGCTCTTTCCATTCAGGTTTGGGGTGAGGAATGTTCCTGCACAAAAGACATCAGGCTCGGAATGCCGGGCTCGTAGTCATATCCTCTGATTTGCCAGACATAACCGAGATGGGAGAGTTGCTCGAATTGAAAATACTCCTGTTCGCGCTGGCGGCCGGCCAGGTAAAGGGGCATTCCGCCACCCCCGGGCGTGAACAGGTATTCCATATCTATATCGCTCATTTTCGCTCTCCCTCAGATTGCGCCATCCTGCCTGAATCAAGGGGCATTGTCAAAAATGAGTAAGCAGTCCTATACTGTAAGTCCTATACTATCTAAAGTCTCCCCATTTTTTATTTGATAGTTATATAAGCGTTTGAAAAGGTTGTAGAAAGGTTGGATATTGGATGGAATCAGAGTTCTGCTTCTGGTACAATGGTTTTGTCGTAAACTACTGATACCAAAAGAGAACTCTGATGACTGATGATAGCCGGGAACGCAACAAATGGAAAGTGCGAATTGTGGATTGTGTGAATCAATCGAGTGAAGTGATCAGTCAGCCGGTAGCCAAGCTGATGGCGGAGGTTGTGACGGGTATATTAGGCAGTGGGAGCTTGCAGTTATCGAGGATTGGGCGGAGTTTGAAAGAGCCGACCCGTCTGCATCACACGGTCAAGAGATTATCCCGGATGTTGGGGAAACATGGAGAGATTGCATGGGAAGCGGAAGAACGTTTACTGGAGCAGATGTCGGGGCGGGTGACGGACGAGATGGTGGTCGCGATAGACCCGGGAGATTTGAACCGGGAAGGCAGTAGCGCCAGTGAAGGGTTATGCCGGGTACGGGATGGAGACCGAGGAGATATTGTGAATGGTTATCCGTTATTGAGTGTGGTGGCTCGCTGTTTGGATAGTGGCCAGACATTGCCGTTGCTGACTCGATTGTTGTCGAGTGTTCGAGGTTCTTACAAGAGCGAGAATCGGGATATTGTGAATGTCATGGAGCGGGTACAGGGGAGTTTGGAGAGTCGTCCTTTATGGGTGATAGACCGGGGCGGAGACCGGGGTGTTTTATGGGATTACTGGTTACGGGGAGATTGGAGGATTGTGGTACGGGCGGCCAATCTTCGTCACTGGTTATGGAGAGGGTCAAAGAGAACGGCGCAACAGATTGCGTGTCAGTTGCCGTTGAAGCATCGGGGTTCGTTGAAGAAGGAGCGTAAGGAATCGGTACGTTTTGGCATGACCACGGTATTTTTGAAAGATCATCCGGATACGCCGTTGTCGATGGTTGTGGTGCGTCATGGCAAACAACAACCGATGGTACTGGTCAGTACCGAGCGGATACGGGGTCGTTTGCAAGGGGAGCGATTGATTCAATCGTATATGGGTCGTTGGGCCTGTAAGGTTCAAGCCCGGAAACTGGCGACCTTGCAGAATCTGGTTGCACTGTCGACGTTAGCCTGGGGATTGCTGGCCTGTCACCAGAATCAGGGGCAGAAACTCATCTACAAGGCGAAACGGCAAAAGAGTCACAAACCCCTGGTTTTCCCGTTCTATACGCTGTTATCGGGCTGGCAGGCGTTATTTGCGGATGCCAAAACCCTTTTCTATGACTGGTGGAGAAAACCCAAACGCCCTCCGCCCAGACAGGCTGACCTGTTCATCAATAACGGGCGGCTTGTGCCCAGCCTCTCATGAAAAAATGGGGAGACCCTAGCTATACTGTAACTTGACCTGATGAGAGGTTTCAAAGATAATCGCGCAATCGCTCCCGGACTGGATTCCATCTTCTACGGTGATCTTTTATCTACACCCGTACAATCGGGTCAACCTGCACTTAAACCCTTACAGGAAATACAAATGGATGATAATAAACGCAAGGCGCTGGAAGCCGCGCTGGGTCAGATAGACCGACAGTTCGGTAAAGGATCGGTCATGCGCCTGGGTGATTCCGGCGTCGCCCAGGATATCCAGTCTTATTCCACAGGTTCGCTGGGGCTGGATATTGCCTTGGGGATTGGCGGGTTGCCGAGAGGCCGGGTCATTGAGGTTTACGGCCCCGAATCCTCCGGCAAAACGACACTGACTCTTTCGGTCATTGCCCAGGCGCAGAAACTCGGAGGTACTGCGGCCTTTATTGACGCCGAACATGCGCTGGACCCGGGTTATGCGGAGAAGCTCGGTGTCAATATCGACGATCTGCTGGTTTCCCAGCCGGACACCGGCGAACAGGCGCTGGAAATTGCCGATATGCTGGTTCGTTCTGCGGCGGTTGACGTGGTCGTCGTTGACTCGGTCGCCGCGCTGACGCCCAAAGCTGAAATAGAAGGCGAAATGGGAGATCATCATGTCGGATTGCAGGCCCGCTTGATGTCCCAGGCGTTGCGCAAGCTGACCGCCAATATCAAGCGTTCCAATACCATGGTTATTTTCATTAACCAGATCCGGATGAAAATTGGCGTAATGTTCGGTAACCCGGAAACCACGACAGGCGGTAACGCATTGAAGTTCTACGCTTCGGTCAGACTGGATATCCGCCGCATCGGCGCCATCAAGAAGGGTGATGAAGTGCTTGGCAACCAGACCCGCGTAAAAGTGGTTAAAAACAAGGTCGCCCCACCGTTCAAACAGACTGAATTCGACATTCTGTATAACGAGGGAATCTCTAAACACGGTGAGTTGATTGATCTGGGAGTAGAGGTGGGCGCGATTGAAAAGTCTGGCGCCTGGTACAGCTACGGAGCGGAGCGAATCGGGCAGGGGAGAGATAATGTGCGCTTATACCTGAAGGAAAACCCGGATATTGCCGACCAGATAGAGAGCGCCGTGAAGGAGAAAAAAGGTCTCAATCCCAACGGCATCGCTGAAAATGATTCAAAATCCACTCCGAAGCCAAAGTGAGCATTCAATTATTTTGTGAAGAAACATTGATCAAAGCGTTGACTGATCGTGCACTGGAGTACTTGACCAGACGCGAACACAGCGCCTGGGAGCTGGGCAGAAAACTTGAAAGTCATGGGTCGTCCGATGCTATCGAGCGAGTCATTGATCGGCTACAGAGTCGTGGTGAACAGTCCGACACCCGATTTGCTGAAATGTTATGCCGGTCGCGCTTCAACGGCGGTAAAGGCCCGGCCCGATTGCTGCACGAACTGCGGGAACACCGGATTGATGACGAAATAATTTCTGCCGCGATGCGAGAATACGAGGAGCGCTGGACCGAGCTTGCGGCTCAGGTAAGGTCAAAAAAATTCGGTGAGGCGGCGCCGGCGAGCCTGCGGGAGTGGAGCCGGCAGGCGCGATTCCTGCGACAACGCGGGTTTTCGGCCAGCCACTTCGGACGCTATGAAGAATAGCGAATAAATTCTGAACCATGAAGACAACCGAAATCCGCCAAAGGTTTATCCGCTATTTCAAGAATCAGGGTCACCGGGAAGTGCCTAGTAGTTCACTGGTTCCGGGTAACGACCCTACATTGCTGTTTACCAACTCCGGGATGGTTCAGTTCAAGGATTTGTTTCTTGGCGAGGAAACCAGAAATTACCAACGGGCGGTCACTTCCCAGCGTTGCGTCCGGGCCGGCGGCAAGCATAATGATCTTGAGAATGTCGGTTATACAGCGAGACATCATACTTTCTTTGAGATGCTCGGAAATTTCAGCTTTGGCGACTATTTCAAGGAAGACGCGATCCGCTACGCCTGGGAGTTATTGACTGTTGAATTCGGTCTGCCTCCTGAGCGACTCTGGGTGACGATATTTGAGGACGATGATGAATCGGAATCAATCTGGATCAACCATATCGGCGTACCGAAGGAGCGCGTTACCCGAATCGGGGCAAAGGACAACTTCTGGCAAATGGGAGATACTGGCCCATGCGGCCCCTGTTCGGAGATTTTCTACGACCATGGGCCGGAAGTAGACGGCGGCCCGCCAGGCTCCCCTTTAGCTGATGGCGATCGCTACGTTGAAATCTGGAATCTGGTATTCATGCAATTCAACCGCAGCGCCGATGGACAGATGACGCCACTGCCGAAGCCGTCGGTGGATACCGGAATGGGGCTGGAGCGAATGGCGACCGTTCTGCAAGGGGTGCACAGCAATTATGAAACGGACCTGTTCAAAAACCTGATCCATGCCACTGCCCGTATTCTGGATGTCAAGGAGCGGGATAATCAATCATTGCGTGTGATCGCCGACCATATTCGCTCCACCGCGTTTTTGATTGTTGATGGCGTGACTCCCTCCAATGAAGGCCGGGGTTATGTCCTGCGCCGGATTATTCGACGAGCTATCCGGCACGGCTACCAGTTGGGGCACAGGTCCGCATTCATGCACTTGCTGGTTGAGCCGCTGATTCTGGAAATGGGGGATGTCTTTCCAGAGCTTGTCGAGGCCCGTGAGCGGGTCGCGCGGGCGTTGCTAAAGGAGAATGAGAAATTCAATGAAACCCTGGAGCAGGGCTTGAAAATTCTCGATCAGGAGATTGCCGGCCTTGGTGGCTCTGTAATTGCCGGGGAAAGTGTTTTCAAACTTTACGATACCTATGGTTTTCCGGCGGATTTGACAGCCGATATTGCCAGAGAACGCGGCCTGACCATCGACGGCGAAGGGTTTGATGTCGAAATGGAAGCCCAGCGCAACCGCGCCCGTTCTGCAAACCGATTTGTGGACAGCGCCCGGGTGCGGATTGAGGGGATGGAAAAGACACCCTTTACAGGGTATCAGAATCTCGAACAGCCAATACGGATACTGGCCGTTGTGGAGGGTGAACAGCCGGTCGAACAATTGCGGCAGGGGCAGGCGGGTGTGGTGGTTCTTTCCAGATCTCCGTTTTATGCCGAGAGTGGAGGGCAAACCGGAGATAAAGGGCAAATTCTCCTGGCTCAGGGAGCGTTTGCCGTTGCCGATACTCAATATCTGGCCAACCAGGTGATTGGACTCTTCGGTACGGTTGTGTCCGGCAGAGTTAAAGTGGGGGACCAGGGTATTGCGCGGGTTGAAGCGGATTCCCGTTATAACAGCGCAAACAATCACTCTGCGACCCACTTGCTGCATGCGGCCTTGAAAACCGTACTGGGAAAGCATATTGAACAGAAAGGTTCGCTGGTTGAACCTGCCCGATTACGATTCGATTTCTCCCATTTCGAGCCACTCACCGATGAGCAATCAAGGGAGGTGGAGTCTCTGGTGAATCTGAAAATCCGGGCCAATTATCCGGTGCGGGTTGATGTCATGAATCTGGAAGAAGCCAAATCCGGGGGGGCGGTCGCATTATTTGGCGAAAAGTATGAAGACCCTGTGCGGGTGATTCGGATGGGGGATTTCTCCTGCGAGTTGTGCGGTGGCGCTCATGTATCGCGTACCGGCGATATCGGTTTGTTCAGGATTCTCTCTGAAACCGGCATTGCGGCCGGAGTCAGGCGAATCGAAGCGGTAACCGCAGGCGCCGCTGAGCAATACATCAGTAACCGGCTGTCACTTCTGGAGCAATTGGTATCTTCGCTGAAAACATCACCGGAGCAGGCGCTCGAACGAGTCAGCGGGATGCTGGAAATCCAGAAGCGCCAGCAAAGACAGATACAATCCTTGCGGACAAGATTGGCCACTGGCTCTGGCAATCAGGAAAATCTCAAGGAAATCAATGGTGTCAAGGTCATTGCTATCCGCCAGGACGGTGCCGATGTGCAATCCATGCGTATGGTTGTGGACCAATGGCGCAACCGGCTTCAGAGCGGAGTCGTGCTGGTCGCAGCGGCAAGCGATGACAAAGTGGTGTTCATCGCCGGGGTGAGCCAGGATTTGACCGGGCAGCTCCAGGCCAACCAGTTGATTCAGTCTATTTCCCCGATTGTGGATGGCCGGGGGGGCGGACGTCCTGATCTGGCCCAGGGGGGCGGGGCGAACATTACAAATATCGAACCGGCGATTGAGGCCGCTTTCAAATGGGTGGAGTCCAATACGACTGACCCGAACCAGAACAACTCATATCAGTAAATTGGCGCTCATCGTTGAAAAATACGGCGGCACGTCGGTCGGGTCTGTGGAACGGATCCAGGCGGTAGCCGAAAGCATCCTGAAAAGCGTGGAAAACGGCGATCAGCTGGTCGTGGTGGTATCCGCGATGAGTGGGGAGACCAATCGTCTGATTATGTTAGCCAACCAGATTTCCGCTAACCCGTCTTCCCGGGAAATGGATACCCTGGTGACTACCGGAGAACAGGTGACCATCGCATTATTGTCGATGTCGTTGCAGGAACTCGGGGCGCCGGCCTGTTCCTATACCGGATTCCAGATCCCGATTCTGACCGACGGTTTTCACGGCAAGGCAAGAATAGAAAATATTGACACGAGAAAAGTACTCCGCGACCTGGAGCAGGGGCGGGTTGTCGTCGTGGCCGGCTTCCAGGGGATCAGTGATACCAACCATATCACCACCCTGGGCAGGGGCGGTTCCGATACCACGGCCGTTGCCATGGCGGCGGCATTGCAAGCCGATGAATGCAGGATATTCACCGACGTGGACGGCGTTTACACCGCCGACCCGCGGGTGGTGGAAGACGCGCACAGGCTGGAGCGGATTACCTTTGAGGAAATGCTGGAATTGTCAGGCTCGGGGGCAAAAGTCATGCAGATTCGCTCAGTCGAATTTGCCAGCAAATACAATGTGCCGTTGCGCGTACTTTCTTCCTTCGAGCCCGGGCCGGGAACATTGATTAGTTGTGAGGACAATAAGATGGAAAAACCTTTGATTTCGGGCATTACTTCGGTTGACAATGAAGCCAAGATCACCATTCGCGGTGTGCCGGACAAGCCGGGGATTGCCTACAATCTGTTGGGTCCCATATCCGATGCCCGGATCATCGTGGATATGATCGTCCAGAATATCGGACTGGACGGCTTGACAGATTTTACGTTTACCATTAACCGGGATGATCTGCAAAGAAGTATTGATCTGTTAGACCCGATTGTGAAATCACTGGGCGCGGAGACTCTGGCCGGCGACACCAATCTTGCGAAAATTTCAGTGGTGGGGGTGGGTATGCGCTCCCATGCAGGCATTGCAACCCGGATGTTTCAGGCTTTGTCGGAGAAAGGAATCAATATTCAGATGATTTCCACATCAGAAATCAAGATTTCTGTTACTATTGACCGAGAGTATGCTGAATTAGCGGTTCGAGCATTGCATAATGTGTTTGAACTTGATCAAATCTACAAATAAGATGTTGTAGAATATAGCTTGAGTACAGATTTTGTGTGGGAACTGGTATCAGGGTGTCAAAGGCAGACCAGGGTTTGACGAATATGAATATCAGTTGAACTGTAATTTAACCGGGAGCATGACAAAATGTTGATCCTTACCCGCCGAATTGGCGAATCCGTGTATATTGGTGATGATGTTCGTTTAACCGTTCTGGGTGTGCGTGGAACACAAGTCCGGATTGGAATTAATGCGCCAAAAGAAGTTCCTGTCCATCGGGAAGAAATTTATTACCGTATCAAACATGAGCAAGACGAAGACGGTATTGAGGACATGGATGATGACGGCCATTACCATCATCAGGAGTACGATGATGATGGTGACGGTGACCCGCACAACGTCTGACCGATTTCAAGCGGCAACCTGACTGCGTGGCCGAACAAAAGGCCATGCGGAATGGTTGTGTCCGTGCATGACGGAGAGATGGCCGAGCGGCTGAAGGCGCTCCCCTGCTAAGGGAGTATACGTTAATAGCGTATCGAGGGTTCGAATCCCTCTCTCTCCGCCAAACCCTGCAAATCAATATGGGCAAATGTCTGTGCGCCGGACTTCAACTTTTTATGAATGCTGACTACCTGACTGCAAAAAAGGAGCGCCTGGACGGATTTCGCCCATTACCGGATGCTCTTGTCCGTAATCTGGATGACTGGTTTCGGGTGGAATTGACCTATACCAGCAATGCGATTGAAGGCAATACCCTCACCCGGAGTGAAACAGCGCTGGTGGTTGAGAAGGGCTTGACAGTCGGTGGCAAGTCATTGGTCGAACATCTGGAAGCGACCAACCACGCCCGTGCGCTGGATTGGGTCAAGGAACAGGTCAAGAGCAGACCGGCCAGCCTGACAGAGGAGAAGATTCTGCATATTCATGACATGATTTTAAGCGGTATTGATTATGCAAATGCCGGGCGTTACCGCTCAATACCGGTTCGGATTTCCGGCTCGACAGTGGTGTTGCCCAATCCACGCAAGGTTCCTGAACTGATGGCTGAATTTGTCGAATGGCTTGAGCAGGAACACCGCTTCCACCCGGTAGAACTGGCGGCGGAGGCGCATTACCGGCTGGTTACCATTCATCCCTTTATTGATGGCAATGGTCGTACAGCCCGTTTGCTGATGAATCTGATCCTCCTGATGAGCGGATATCCGGCTGCGATTATCCGCAAGCGGGACCGTCTGGCTTATATAGAATCGCTGGAAAAAGCCCAGACCAGCGGTTTAAGAGATGACTATTTCAGGATTATCGAAGAAGCCGTGGAGCGTTCGCTGGACATCTATCTCAAAGCGGTTGCGGGCGATCAGGGATAAATGATAAGAGGACTGAAACACATATTTTTCACAACCCGTCCAAAGCCTGTTTCAGGTCGATGATCAGATCATCAACCGATTCAAGGCCGGCGGAGAGCCGCACCAGGCCATCGGTGATCCCGGCCGCCATGCGTTCTTCTCTTGGCATGTCGGCGTGAGTCATGGTTACCGAGTGGGTGACCAGCGATTCGACTGAGCCGAGATTCTCGGCCAGACTCCACAGTTGCAATGTGTCCATCAGCTTTTTGCCGGCCGCCACCCCGCCTTTCACCTCGAACCAGAGCATGGAGCCGTGGCCGCTCGCCTGTCTGTCCGCCAACTCTTTTTGCGGGAAGGAATCCAGGCCAGGGTAGGCGACGCGCTCGACCATCGGATGGGTTTCAAGGAATGTGGCAATTGCAAGCGCGTTGGCGGATTGCGCTTCGAGCCGTGTACTCATGGTTTTACAGCCTTGCAGGGTATAGAACGCAACCATCGGGGACATGTTCGATCCGAGACAGTTGCGGACGAACTTGATGTCCTCCAGATGCGCTTCGCTTTGTGCGGTAATGGAGCCGCCGACACTGATATTGTGTCCTTCCATGAATTTGGTTGTGCTATGGAGCGTAATATCGGCGCCGAGTTCCAGCGGACGCTGATAGTAGGGAGTCAGGAATGTGTTATCGACCACGTGGGGGATTCCATTCGCCTTGGCAATCTCGGAAATGGCGGCGATGTCAGTCAGCTTCAGGGTCGGGTTGGCCGGAGTTTCGGTAAAAATCAACCGGGTATTGCCACGGATTGCTTCCTTGACATTGCCGGGTTGTGAGGTATCGACGAAGCTGGCTTGCAGGTTGAATCGGTTGAGCACTTTGGTTGTTACCCGGTGAGTGCCACCATAAACCACATCGGATAATATGACATGATCCCCGGCATTCAGGAGTCCCATCAAGGTACAGCTGGTCGCCGCCATGCCGGTGGCGAAACAGGCGCTGCCAAAACCGCCTTCCAGGGCGGTTATGCGGTTTTCCAGGGCGGCCACTGTCGGATTACCGGATCGACTGTACGAGTAACCCTTTGCCATATACGTGTCGACCGATTCCTGCACATAGGTGGTTGACTGGTAGATCGGTGTCAGGATGGCTCCGGTCACCGGGTCCGGACTTACACCGGCGCGCACTTCTCTGGTTTTGAAATCGGGTTGTCTGTCGTCGCTCATGATGTTTCCTTTAATGAAGGGGTGATCGCGTTGGTAAAGCGGCGATTCTATCACTTGATTCCCGAACTGTGCATCTTGCTCAGGGGATATTTAACCGGAGATATGTTGCGGATGAGGGGATTTATCCAGAGACAGCGGAGAGATTAATCCCGGCTTTGGCGGTAGAAATAATCTTTGAGGAAGGCGTCGAAAGACAGCGTATCACTCTGCTCTATTTTCTGGCGAGTGATATGCGATTGCTGTGCCAGCGCAACATATTTCTGATTGGTCTCATCAGACAGTGGTTCCTTCTTGAACTTGCTTTCGGATATTTCAGACGCCTGCATCGAAAATTCATAAAAGCTTAAACCCTGATCGAATATCCGGTTGATAATTCTCGCCGAAGGGGTGGCATTAGAGTCAGCCACCTTGGCAAATTGTTTTTCGATAGTGGTAGAGTAATCATTGTGTCCGTTTACCTGATCCAGCAAGCGGGCAATCGGGGAAATTTTGTTCAGCAAGGTATTCATTTGTTCCCGGGCGTTTACACTGTGATCGGGCCGTTTGATGGTGGATTGTCTGTCGCGGCCATACATGACCATGGTTTGCTGGTTTTCCCGGACTCTGGAAAACTCTTCCGGGGTCATCGGTGGACTGTCTTCAAACAGGCAATACAACAGGAACAGGTCAAAAAACCGGACACAATCCGCATGAATTCCGATCGGTTCAAACGGATTCAGGTCAATACTGCGGACTTCAACATATTGCACTCCCCGGTTTTTCAATATTGCGGATGGGCTTTGCCCGGAAGGAGTGACCCGCTTGGGGCGAATGGAAGAATAGAATTCATTCTCGATCTGCAAAAGATTCGCGTTCAACTGCTGGTAACCCTCTACGGTCTTCACACCGATCTTCTGGTATCCGGGATGAGGGGTCAGGATGGCATGGCGTAACGATTTCACAAAATCGTGGACGCTGTTATAACTGATTTGAATGTCGGCCTGGGCTTCGTTGCTGTATCCGAGTCCACTCAATCGCAATGAGGTTGCGGCGGGCGCGTAAAAACTGTGTCCGTCCATCTCCTTGAGCGGGTGCTCCCGACCTCTTAAAAAGGATCTGCATACGGCGGGAGAAGCGCCGAACAGATAGGTCGCAATCCAGGAGTTCCTGTGAAAATTCCGAATCAGGTCAAAATATTTTGCCGACGTGGCATCCTGCAACTGCTGTCCATCATCCAGCTCGAGATAATCCTGCCAGAACCGATCAGGCATGGAGAAATTGAAGTGGATTCCGGAAACGGTCTGCATCAACGAGCCGTACCGATGGCTCAACCCCTGTCGGTAGACTTCCTTCATTTTCGCGATATTGGAACGGCCGTATCGGGCAATCGGAATTTTTTCCTCACTCTGTACGATGCAGGGCATACTGTTGACCCACAGCTTTTCGTCACCGATATGCTGATAAGTGAAATGGTGAATGTCGTAGAGTTCTTGCAGGAGGGCGCCAATGTTGTCGTGGACACCGGTGACAAATTCCAGCAGGGATTCAGAATAATCTGTCGTAATGGAGGGATGAGTCAGGCTGGAGCCAATGGCTTCGGGGTGAGGGGTTTGCGCCAGTGTCCCGTCCACAGCCACACGCAGGCTCTCCTTCTCCAGCCCTCTTTGCAGATGTTTCAAATGTTGGTCAATGGAGCGGGATACCAGAAAATCCAGCGTCTTTTCTATTGTTGTGGTCACTTGGGCATTGATCCTGATGGTTAATGGTAATATGTTGAGACTACAATGTTGAGACTACACAGTGTTTGAATCAGATGACAGCATGGTAAAATCGGCAGTACCATGATTTCATCCCCTTTACGCAAATCTTTCGCGGTGGCGCCGATGCTTGACATAACGGATCGGCGCTGTCGCTCATTCTTGCGGCTGTTTTCACGGAATTTCAGATTGTATACAGAAATGAAAGTGGCTGGTTCGATTATTTATGGCGACCGCGAGCAAATTCTCGGATTTGACAGCGCAGAGCGCCCTCTGGCGCTACAGGTTGGGGGGTGCGAACCGGATGAACTCGCTTTTTGTTCCGGGCTGGCCGAGCAGTGGGGTTATGATGAGGTCAATCTCAATGTGGGGTGCCCGAGTGATCGGGTGCAAAATGCACAATTCGGAGCCTGTTTGATGGCAAAGCCTGAACGGGTCGCAAAATGTGTCGAAGCCATGGTGAACGCCGTATCGATCCCGATCTCGGTGAAAACCCGGATCGGAATTGATCACATGGATGGTTATCGAAATCTGTCGGATTTTATCGGTCAGGTAGCCGCTGGCGGGTGCGAAACCTTTATTATTCATGCTCGCAAAGCCTGGCTGAAAGGATTGAGCCCGAAAGAAAACCGGACTGTCCCGCCGCTGGATTATGATGTAGTGTACAGGCTCAAGAGAGAATACCCGGAACTGAATATCATCATCAACGGTGGCATCTGCAACGTGGAGCAGATTGCCACCCATTTGCGCTACACGGATGGTGTCATGATGGGCCGGGAGGCTTACCGGAACCCCTGGATATTGAGAGAGATTGATCGGTATTTCTTGCGCGATCAAGGCGCCCCTGTCTCACAACAGGACGAATGCCTGCTGCGCGGCGACCTGATTCGCGCATTCTTTCCCTACATTGAAAACCAGCTGGCCAAAGGCGCGCGGTTGTCACAGATTACCCGGCATATACTGGGGCTTTATCATGGTCAACCCGGCGCCGGGGTCTGGCGGCGAACCCTGTCCACATACGGCCCCAGGGGAAATGCCGGTCTTGAAGTGATTGAGCAGGCGTTGAAACGGGTGGAGGATGCAGTACAAATCAAGCCGGTGTTTGACCAGCGCCACGCGGAGTGGGTGGCTTATGCCTGATTATCCGGATTTCGAGACTCTGTTGCGATTGGTTCCTTTTGTCGTGATTCTGGCTCTGCTGGTTGTCTGGGAGTTGATCTTCCCCAGAAGGGCAGGGGGAGGCAGGCGTCTGCTGAGATGGCCGTCAAATTTCGGGGTTTTCCTGATCGATGTGGTTATGCTGGTTGCGTTGCCGGTCTCCGCGGTGTCCGCCGCCCTGATTTCGATAGAGTATAAAGTCGGTCTGTTTTTCTGGATTGAGGCGGCGTTCTGGCCGAAAGTCATTTTCTGCCTGATTGCGCTGGATCTACTGGTTTACTGGCAACATCGACTGTTTCACCGATTTCACATATTGTGGCGGGTCCATCGTATGCACCATACCGATACCGCCTTTGATGTCACTACCGCTCTGCGCTTTCACCCAATAGAGATATTCCTGTCCGTATTCCTGAAAGCGGGCGTGATCATTGCGCTCGGCGCCCCCGTACTGGCCGTCATTCTCTTTGAAATCATATTAAACGGCGCCGCCATGTTCAATCACAGCAACATCCGTATACCGTACTGGCTGGATCAGCTTATCCGTTGGCTGATCGTCACTCCCGATATGCACCGGGTACACCACTCCATTCATAAAAAGGAATATAATCATAATTTCGGCTTTTGCCTGTCTGTCTGGGATCGGCTTTTCCGTAGCTATACTCCCCAGCCTGAAGACGGGCACCGGAACATGGTCATCGGACTGGAGGAGTTTAACGCCCCTGAAGAGGCGAGGCTTGATCAATTGCTCACCCAGCCATTCAGGAACCACGAATAACGTCAGGAAATGCCAATTCATCCGGAATTGCTGCAAGCGCTGGTCTGCCCGGTTAGCAGATTGCCTGTTGCCATGCTGGATTCGACCAGGCTGGAAAAGCTGAATGGCTTGATCAACGATGGTTCAGTCGAAACCCTGGCCGGTCATGCCGTTACCCAACCGCTGACAGAAGCGCTGATCACCAGGAACAATAAAACCATCTACCGCATTGAGCGGGGCATCCCTGTCATGCTGGAAGATCAGGCCATTGCCGCCGACCAGATTGCGGGGTAGTGGGATAGTGGGGAAGTGGGGTAGTTGCCAAATCCTGTAATTATTCGTAAAGTAAAATCGGAACCATACAAAAACAAGAGTTGAACCATGTCTGAAGATAAAGTCTATGAGGTCAATCGTGATATTGCCGCCAAAGCCCATTTGACAAACGCGCAATATCTGGAGATGTATCAGAAATCCATCGACGACCCGGAGAATTTCTGGGCGGAACAGGCGGAAACTTTTGTCGACTGGTTCAGCCCCTGGGAGCGTGTGATGTCGGTGGATTATCACTCGGCAGACATTCAATGGTTCACCGGCGCGAAGCTCAACGCCTGTTATAACTGTGTGGACCGGCACTTGCCGACTCGTGGAGACCAGGTTGCCATCATCTGGGAAGGAGATGACCCAAGTGTTGATCTGTCAATTACTTATAATGAATTATTCGACCTGGTTTGCAGGTTTTCCAACGTCCTGAAATCCCGGGGTGTGCGCAAGGGAGATCGGGTATCCATCTATATGCCAATGATTCCGGAGGCCGCGGTGGCGATGCTGGCCTGCGCCAGAATCGGCGCCGTCCACTCGATTGTTTTCGGTGGCTTCTCGCCGGACGCGCTGCGCGACCGCATCCTGGATTCAGATTGCCGGGTGGTCATTACCGCGGACGAAGGACCGCGTGGCGGGAAAAATGTACCGCTCAAGGAAAATGTTGAAAAGGCGCTGGAAGGCTGTCCGAATGTACACACGACGATTGTCGTTCGGCGAACCGGCCATCCGGTCACTGCCAGCCCAAAGAGGGATGTGTGGTATCACGAAGCCATGAATGACGCTTCCGGCGAGTGTCCGCCGGAGCGCATGGACGCGGAAGAGCCGCTATTCATCCTGTACACCTCGGGTTCTACCGGCAAACCGAAGGGAGTGTTACATACCACGGGTGGCTATCAGCTGTATGCCGCCATGACCCACAAATATGTATTTGACTACCAGGACGGGGAGGTCTACTGGTGTACCGCCGATGTCGGTTGGGTAACCGGACACAGCTATATTGTTTATGGTCCCCTGGCCAATGGCGCCATCACGATGATGTTCGAGGGAGTGCCGGTTTATCCCGATGCCGGACGATTCTGGCAGATCGTCGACAAACACAAGGTCAATATTTTCTATACCGCGCCCACTGCCTTAAGAGCCCTGATGGCACAGGGAGATAGTTGGGTCAAGCGTTCGAGCCGCCGCAGCCTGCGGATATTGGGTACGGTCGGCGAGCCGATCAATCCCGAGGCATGGGAGTGGTATTATCACGTGGTCGGGGAAGGGCGGTGTCCGATTGCCGATACCTGGTGGCAAACGGAAACCGGGGGCATCTTGATCGCCCCATTGCCTGGCGCGACACGCCTGAAACCCGGTTCGGCTACCCGTCCCTTTTTCGGTATCCAGCCGGCCCTGATGGGTGCGGATGGCGCTGAGCTGGAAGGAGCCGCTTCCGGAGACCTGGTCATCAAGCAATCCTGGCCGGGGCAAATGCGCACGGTATACGGTGATCATCAGCGTTTCATCGACACTTATTTCAAAACCTGGCCCGGCAGCTATTTCACCGGAGACGGGGCGCGTCGCGATGAAGACGGCTATTGGTGGATTACCGGACGGGTGGACGATGTGATCAACGTATCGGGGCATCGAATGGGGACTGCCGAAGTCGAGAGCGCCCTGGTACTGCATGAAGAAGTGGCTGAAGCCGCAGTCGTCGGATACCCCCATGATATCAAGGGGCAGGGTATCTATGCCTATGTGACCCTGATGGTGGGAACGGAGCCTTCGGATGAACTGCGGGCCGGGTTGTTGGCGCTGGTCAACAAAGAGATCGGGCCGATTGCAAAGCCCGATGTCATTCAATGGGCGCCCGGCCTGCCGAAAACACGGTCTGGCAAGATCATGCGCCGCATCCTGAGGAAAATCGCCGCCAGGGAATTTGACGACCTGGGCGACACCAGCACCCTGGCCGATCCTGGGGTGGTGAATGACCTGATCGCAAACAGGGCAGGGTAATCCGCTTTAATATCTCTGCTATAATCACCGACATCCAACACCAATCCTTACATGAAAAAATGGGGAGCCCCCCAAATCCTGTAAGGCTTGTATAGAGCCGGTGAAATGTCTATAATCAGCCCATGCCCCAAGCCCAAGCCATCACATTTGATACTCACCGCTTTGTCAAGCATTTGACGGGAAGTGGATTCACAGAGAAACAGGCCGAGACCCTGGCCGAGGAACAGGTCGCCCTGCTCAACACCAATCTTGCGACCAAAGCCGATATCGAAGCCCTGCGACTTGCAACGAAATCCGATATCGAGACCCTGCGACAGGAAACCAAAGCCGGTATTGAGTCTTTGCGCCAGGAAACCAAAGCCGATATCGAAGCGGTCAAGGCGGATATCGAAGCCCTGCGACTTGCAACGAAATCCGATATCGAGACCCTGCGACAGGAAACCAAAGCCGGTATTGAGTCTTTGCGCCAGGAAACCAAAGCGGATATTGCGCGACTCGAAGCCGGTATCGAAACCCTGCGATTGGAAACCCGGACGGATATTGAAGCGGTCAAAGCCGGTATCGAAGCCCTGCGATTGGAAACCCGGGCGGATATTGCGTCCCTCAAGACTGATTTGTTAAAATGGATGTTTGGAGCGCTGATTGCCCAGGGGGGATTTCTCATCGCTCTGGCCAGCTTCCTGGATTGACGGGTAAATACATCAAAATCACTCAATCGGGCAAATCACTCCCCCCTTGAGGGGGAGTCCAATCCGCTACACGGATTGGGTGGGGGGTATTCCCGCAAAGGGGGAATCCAACAGAAACAACACGAACCTGATCACGAATATGATAAAAGCAAATCAGATATGCCCACCTACGATTCGTAGAGCCTGCCCCCGGCTTGATCGGGGGGGCGGGTCACTGTGCCCGCCCGCTCAGATGCCGGATCATGCACAAAAGTTAAATTTCTGCTTGACAGCTGAATGGCAAGATGCTGCTACAATGATTGCCAAGCCAAGCCAAGCCAAGCCAAGCCAAGCCAAGCCAAGCCAAGCCAAGCCAAGCCAAGCCAAGCCAAGCCAAGCCAAGCCAAGCCAAGCCAAGCCAAGCCAAGCCAAGCCAAGCCAAGCCAAGCCAAGCCAAGCCAAGCCAAGCCAAGCCAAGCCAAGCCAAGCCAAGCCAAGCCAAGCCAAGCCAAGCCAGCCCGGTCCGGGCTTCGGGCATGATGGCTTCCGCATGGCGGCTCCGTTCCCGCCCGGCAAATCCCCGACTATCTGATTCTTCCCGCCCGGCAACTTCTGGTCCGCCTGATTCTCCATCCGTCATTCCCGCGAAGGCGGGAATCCACAACCCTGCGGGACGGCACAGAGACCGTCCCCTACGATCCAGCCATATCATTCCCCCCTTGAGGGGGAATCACATCGCGCGAAGCGGGTGTGATGGGGGGACATTCCCGCCAAAGGCGGGAATCCACAACCGGCGACCGACTGATTCTCCCGACCTGCCGCCGTCAACCGGCGTCATCAGATGGATTCCCGCTTTCGCGGGAATGACGAGGTTTTGGGTCCGTTTCGCGGGCACCCGGTTTCTTCTTCCCCACCTCCTCTCCACCCTGCTCCTGCTGCCGCTCCTGGCCGGCTTCACCGCCGAAGCCTCTGCCCAGATCACTGCCTTTCCTCAAAAGGTCACCGGCGCCGTGACCGAAGGCGAGGATGCACAGTTTACAATACATATCTCCGATCCGGCTCCGACCGGGGGGCTGGTAGTCAACCTGAGTGTGACTGAATTACTGGCTGACCACGTCGCGTCGACAGAGGAAGGATCCAAGATGATCACCATCCCGGAAGGTGAAACCAGCGCCATCTACACCGTCCCCACAGTGAACGACGAGATCGATGAGAGTCCCAGCAACGTCCGGCTTCAAGTAGTGAACGGTTCGGGCTATACCCCGTCGTCCGGTATCCCCGCTGATGACATCATCGTCGCCGACAACGACCCCGCCACCCTGTCAATCTCCGCCCCCGCCGATGCCGTCGAGGGCAACAGTTCGTATACCGACCGCAACTTCACGGTCACCCTGTCCGAAACCCGCAGCGCATCTGTCGGCTTCCAGGTCTGTTTTAACGATGGCGCCAACGGCACCGCCACGCGGGGTTCCAGCGGAGACTACCGATTGGTGATCGGCGGCAACGCGGACAATAGCACGTGCCGGGCCACTTCTCTTTCCTCCGGACAAACCAGCGAAAACATCACCATCCGCGTAGTGGGCGACACCGACATCGAAGCCGATGAAACCGTCATCGCCACCCTGGAACTGGTCGGCAGCCCGACGGGTGTGGTCCTCGGCACAGCCACCGCCACCCACACCATCGAAACCGATGACACCCACGAAGTCACTATAGATGTCACCAACAGTTCAAACAACAAGATTTCGGGCGCAACCGAAGGGGACAGCGGTCATAATGACTATACCGTCAACCTGCGCATAGATCCCGTATACACTTCCCAATCCATACAGGTTAAATTCTGTCTGGGGGGTACGGCCGTCCGCGCCACCGATTATGACTTGTTGACCCCGTCCGGGACGGCCATCATCCATGGCTTCGACGCCCAGAACTGCCTGGTTTCACCCGCTCAGCTCACGATGAACAGCGCCCTCGCCGAGTACACGCTGCGCGTCCAGGGCGATGTGACCATTGAACCGAACGAGACCATCACCTTTCAGGCCTCCGCCCAGTCCGGCGTCACCCCGGGAGACGTGTCCTTTGGACCCGCCCACACCTTCACCATCCTGACCAATGACACCGTCCCGCTGAGCCTGACTTCAGTGGGCGCGAACCCCTTTGTAGAAGAAACAGGCAATCTGGCCAGCCGCGCCGAGGTCCGTCTGGGGACGGCGCGCAACAGTGATACCCACTACCGCATCTGCTTTGTCTCCTCCCTGGCGCCAACAGCTTCGGTGCCGAGCTATGACTGGACCCAGAATACCAATAATGTTCTGGACGCAACGCGCTGTCACGATGGCGTCATCGCCAGTGGGCAGACCTCCCACTCAGTCAACAATGCTTACATTCGCACCAACAACAAGGGATCAGGCCGAGACAGTTCAATTTTCAATGCCGACAATCCCGATGAGACCATTACCATCACCCTGTCGCAAGACCCCGACAATCCGCTGCCTTCCGATGTATCCCTGTCCAGTACCGGCAATCCCATCCGCATGGTCAGCCAGGACGATGATCTGACCCGGGTACGACTCGACCGCCAGGGTTCCGGCAATCTGACCGAAGGCGGTTCCGCCAAAGCCGAGTTCAGGCTGACCCTGGACAACCGGCTCGACCACCGGGCGCTGGTAGCCGGTGAACGGGTCGATGTGCCACTGGTCATCTCCGGTACGGATATTACCGCCGGCGACTACACCTTAACGACCAAGAGTGGGACCGATCTGAATACCGGCGTATCGATCACCGGCGCCAATACCCTGACCCCGGTCGTGATATTACAAGGCGCTGGCGCCCGGATAGCCACGCTGGAACTGACGCCGACCGATGATACAGACATCGAAAGTACCGAAACCCTGCGCGTGGAACTGGGACCGGACGGTACGGGCGCCAATGGCTTCGGTCATTCGAGCCGCGGCACCACGGTGCGCGGCGGCGCGGCGCGCAGCGACCGCACACTCACCCATCACTTTGAGGTAGATATTGCTGATAATGACCAGGCATCGGTGATTACCATTGCCCGCGCTTCCGCCGCCTCGCTGACCGAGGGCAACCAGGCCAGCTTCACGCTCAGCGCCGACCCGCCCCCGGCTTCCTCCCTGACCGTCCGTCTGAACATTACGGACGCCGGCAACGCCGACTTTCTGGCTTCAACGGTTCAGGGCGCCCGTACCGTATCCATTCCGACTTCCGGTTCCACTCCTTATCCACTCTCGACGGTGGCTGACGCCATTGATGAACCCGGCGGCCCGGTCACGATCACGATTGCCGCGGACACCGCCAATCCGGCCAGATACACCATCAGCGATCCCGCTCCTTTCGCACAAGTCACCGTCCATGACAACGACGCCACTACGGTCACCCTGACCACGCCGGATACCGACGCGACCGAAGGCAGCAGTACCGCCACGGCGCAGATCGTCCTGACCCTGGGACGCGCCTTGCGCGCCGGAGAGATTCTGGCGATTCCGTTACAGTTCAGTGGCGGCGTATTGAACACCGATTTCGGTCTGTATCTTCCGACTTCAAACGCCATCTCCCTGACCGGCCATACCGTCACCTTCACCGGCAGCGCCGGCGGTTCAGCGACCGTAGCCACTCTCTCTGTACTTGCCACAGAAGACGCGGACGCAGACCCTGATTCCATCACCGTCTCCATCCCCGCCACATCGACCGGCAATGCCGCGAAACTGACCGCCACCGGAATGGGGGTCAATACCAACACCGCTCCCGCCGCCACCGGCTCGGTCACCGCCAACCACGGCACAATCACCGTCACCGACAACGACACCCGCGGACTGACCCTCACCTCCCCGGCCGTCACCGAAGGCGGCAGTGGCACGTATACCGTCGTCCTGGATACCCAACCCGGCGCATCGGTCACCGTCACCATTACCGCCAACAGTACCGAAGTCACCATCGACGGCACAGACGCCGATACGACCTTTACCAATAGCGAAGACCTGATCTTCACCACTACCAACTGGAATCAGCCACAGACCGTCACCATCCGCGCGGCCGAAGATGACGATACCGAGGATGACCGCGTCACCCTGACGCATGCTGTATCCGGTGGAGGATACGGTGCAACAGAAAATGAAACCCCGGAAATCACCATTACCGACAACGACAGTCCGGGACTGGTCCTGCCGGCGACGCTAACCGTGAATGAAGGCGCCACCGGCAACTACACCGTTCGCCTGTCTACCCAACCCGGTGGCGCGGTGACCGTGACCATTGGCGGTCACGCCAGTACCGACCTGACCATTGACACCGATTCCGGTACGAACGGGAATCAGGATACCCTGACCTTCCGCCCGACCGGAGCGAATCTGTGGAGTACCGAACAGACCGTCACCGTCACCGCGGCCTCCGATAACGACCGCGCCAATGACGCCGTGACCCTGGCGCATACCGCCATCGGCGGAGGATACAATATCACCGGCAATGTCGCGGTCACCATCACCGACACCACCCCGGCTCCGCCTCCCCCTCCGCCTCCGCCATCCACCGAACCGGGGACTTTGCCGGAACCTACCCCGACTACACCGGGAGAAACCCCCACAGAGCCGCAACCACCCGAACCGCAACCCGTGATTCCGCTTCTTTCCATTCAGGCGCAATCCGGCGCCCTGACCGAAGGCTCCGTAGCGACTTTCACGATCACCGCCGAACCGGCGCCGGTTGAACCGATTACCGTTCCACTCACCATTGCCGCACAGGGCGACTTCACCACCCCGGAGTCCATCGGAGCGAAGCCCCGCATCATTGACCGCGCCATCACTTCCCTGATGATTCCCACCCTCCAGGACTTCATCGACGAAGCAGATGGCTCGGTCACCATCACCCTGCAAGCGGCGGACGGCTATAGCCTGTCCCCGAACCCTTTGGCGACGATAGAGATTCACGACGATGATACCGCCGGCATTGCATTGTCCACCCAGGGACTACGCATTGACCAGATCGGAGAAACCGGACAATATACCGTGCAACTGACCAGCGAGCCGCAGGCTCCGGTGCAGGTGACGGTTCTCCCCTCCACTAATGGCTCTTCCTCAACGCCTGGCGCTTCCCCGACTCTCGCCAGCGCCTCTGTCTCCAGCGCTTCTGTCGCGCAGGCCGCCACGATGGACGTGGTGAGCGCCACGCCCTCTACGCTGACCTTTGTGCCGGACCACTGGAATATCCCGCAAACCGTCACCCTGACCGCGCAGCGGGAAGGCCGCATGAGCCTGAGGCACCGCGTCACATCACAAGACCCGAACTATCATACGCTCCCGGCCATGGAAGCCACCGCCGGACCACTGGCGGTTCTCGTCGGCGAAGACCTGACCGCCGTAGCCTTGCCCTGGCAGACACGATTCGCTCGCACTTCAGCCGGACACGTATTAGACAGCATCTCCCAACGCATTCAATCCACTCCCACCCCCGGACTGTCCGCCCGACTGGCTGGCTATCGCATGGATACCACCCCGCAAGAAATGCAATCCTGGACACAGCCCCCCAACTCCATCGCCAGACCGCACAGCCGCGCCATCACCATGTCTGAACTACTGTCTGATTCGTCGATGTCGTGGAGCGCAACAACCGATGGTTCCATCGCTTCCCTTTGGGCGCAGGGCGCCTTCTCGGAGTTTAATGGCCAGAGT
Source organism: Candidatus Poriferihabitaceae bacterium (assembly GCA_965208975.1). Taxonomy (GTDB): domain Bacteria; phylum Pseudomonadota; class Gammaproteobacteria; order Arenicellales; family Poriferihabitantaceae. Next base: position 607,567 of record CBDBQH010000001.1, read on the forward strand.
GGAGAAACCACCCTGGATGGAGAAGTCCTCACCACCCTGATTGGAGTCGATCAAACCCATACCCACGGACAACGCGGACTGGTTCTGTCGTATAGTCAGGCAGAAGGACAATACCAGACGAAAAACAAAGGAGAGATTGAATCAGAACAGACCCTGTTGACTCCGTGGATGTCCCGGCAAGTGAATGACCGCATGACGCTGTGGGGCGCGTTGGGTTATGGTACGGGAGACCTCACCCTCATCAGAAGCGAAAGGCAAGACCTCACTACGGATACCCATACCGCCTTTGTGGCCCTGGGCAGTGACGCCATCCTCCGGGAAGAAACCCATCGTACCTTATCGATCGTCACCGATGCGCTGTGGTTGAGAACCCGTACCGAGGCGGTCACAGACGGACTGGAACTGAACCATGCCACGGCGCATGCTTCAAGGATGCGGGTGGGAATCAAAGGCAGTGGGCGTATCCCCGCAATCCCCGGAATCCCCCGATTCACTGCGGCACAGGCGCTGAAGATGAATTGGGAATCCGCATTGCGTCATGATGGCGGAGACGCTGAAAGTGGATTCGGCGTGGAAGTCGGGGGCGGAGTCCAATGGACCGATTCCCGGCGCGGACTGAACCTTCAAATCAATGGCCGAAGTCTGATTACCCATCATGATTCAGATATAAAGGATCGGGGACTTTCCCTGTCCATGGGATTTAATCCGTCTCCGGCTGAGCAAGGATTTACCTTCACCCTGAAACAGGATTGGGGTACGGTGTCTTCGGGCCGGGAGCGATTATTGACCGCGGAATCCCTGGAACCGGCGCAATCGAATACCGCCACCGCGCAACGGTTGTCCGCAGAAGCGGGGTATGGTTTTACCATCGGCGATGGACGCTATATCGCCCGTCCACATCTGGGGGTGGGTCTGTACGCCAAAGAGCGAGAAACCACACTCGGCTGGCGGCTGCAATCCACTATCGGCAGAAGTGAGCGGACATTGGGGTTGAAACTCATCCGGCATGAGAATGACAACCAATCCGAACACCGCATGAAGGTGGAAGCGGGGGTGCGGTGGTAAGGGGGTGACAGGATTCCCGACCGTCATCGTAGGGGAGGGTCTTGTACCCTCCCGCAACCGTCATCGACCGTATACGGAAATAATGCGGGCACCCACAAGGGCACCCCCCCGATCAAGCCGGGGGCAGGCTCTACGCATCGGTAATTACAGATTCCATGAGGTCGTGGATTCCCGTTTTCACGGGAATGACGGGTGGGGCGTTTGATTACGGTTGTGCCCCCCATCACATCCGCTTGCGCGGAATGTGATTCCCCCTCAAGGGGGGAATGATTTGCTTGCCCCTGATTTTCTTGCGCCTGCCGTCATCGTAGGGGAGGGTCTTGTACCCTCCCGCAACCGTCATCGACTGTATACGGAAATAATGCGGGCACCCACAAGGGGCGCCCCCCCGATCAAGCCGGGGGCAGGCTCTACGCATCGGTAATACAGATTCCATAAGGTCGTGGATTCCCGTTTTCACGGGAATGACGGGTGGGGCGGTGGTGACAGGATTCCCGCGAAGCGGGAATACCCCCCATCACATCCGCTTGCGCGGAATGTGATTCCCCGGTCTGCGGGGGGAATGATGGATATCCCGACCGTCATCTATAACTGAGCGCGGTCAATGTGGCAGAATATGGTGTGGTCGTTGACGGTTTGCGCTGGCGGGGGGACTTCATCACAGATTTTCCCGACCTTGCGCTGACATCTGAGCTGGAACGGACACCCCGTGTCGGGCGGGGCGGTTTCGACAATATCACTGATCTCGACATGGGATTGCGCGTCGGGGTCCGGTTCGAGCACGGCTTCCATCAGCGCTTCGGTATAAGGATGAAAAGCGGGTTTGTAAACCGCTTCGACCGCACCGATTTCACAAATCCGACCCTGATACAGTACCAGCGCTCGATCAGCGACCGCGCGCACCGTGGCCAGGTCATGCGAGACGAACAGATAGGCGACCCCGTTTTCCTGTTGCAGCTTCGACAATAGTTCAAGCACTGCGGCCTGAACCGAAACATCCAGCGCCGAAGTGACTTCGTCACATAACGCCAGTATCGGTTGCGCGGCAAAGGCGCGGGCAATACCCACCCGTTGCTTCTCGCCCCCGGATAACTGGTCCGGAGTGCGCCCCAGATAGTCTCTGGTCAGGCGGACACTTTCCAATAGTTCGGCTGCTTGGTCAATGGCTGCGGCCTGATCCATGTCAAAGTAGAGTTGCAGCGGGGCAGACAGGATTTCGGCAATGGTTTTCCTGGGGTTGAGCGATGAGTCCGGATTCTGGAAAATCATCTGGATGTCTTTCTTGCACTGTAATGATCGGGCGTCTGTCACCCCGTCCAGAGATTCCCCGCCTTGTATCTGCATGGTTCCGTTGCAGGGCGGAATCAGACCCGCGATTGCCCGCAGTATGGTTGATTTTCCGCTGCCGGATTCCCCGACCACGGCAATGGTTTCTCCTTTGTGAAGGGTGAGGTTCACATTGTCCACGGTCAGCGTCCGGCGCCGGTCTCCACGTTTCATGAGACGGCTGAACAGCCGCGGACGGTCGTAGGATATCGCCAGATTGCGAAGTTCGAGCAGGGGGCGGTTCTTGTCGTCTGCGGCTATCGCTTCGGCTTTCCCCTGAAAATCACTTTGCGGGAAATTGCCGGAATCGAAGTGACAACGCACCATTCGACCGTCTGCCGTTTCGGTCAATGGCGGCGATTCGCTGAGGCAAATCTCTTGTTGATGCGGGCATCTGGGCGCAAAGGCGCACGCGCTTCGGGTCGCCGACAGCTTCGGCGGATAACCGGGCAGGGCATCCGGAATCCGGCCCGTGTTGATTTTCGGGATGGAAGACAACAATCCACGGCTATAGGGGTGGGACGGTTTTTTGAGAATCTCGAGACTGGTTCCCAGTTCCATCAGTTCTCCGGCATACAGTACCGCGATCCGGTCGCTTATCCGGGCAACCGCTCCCAGGTCATGGCTGACAAACACCATGGCCACGCCAGATGTACGGCAAAGCTCCCTGAGCAGTTCGAGAATATGCACCTGGGTGGTGACATCCAGGCCGGTGGTCGGCTCATCCAGCAGTAGTACGCGAGGCTGACCAGCCAGCGCCATGGCAATGGCACAGCGTTGTTGCTGACCACCGGACAACTCATGCGGATGACGCTCCCGGATCAGTTCGGGGGAGGGAAGTCGAACTTTGGCCAGAAGAGACGTTGCCGCCGCTTTGTGGTCCGCGGCGGCCAGGTCGGTATGAAGCATCAGGGATTCTTCAATCTGTCGGCCAATCGTCATGGTGGGAGTCAGGGATTGCCCGGCGTTTTGCGGAACCAGACAGATTTCTCCACCCCTCAATGCCTCAAGTTGATTGCGGGTACTATCGAACATCGGGATGTCGTCAAAAATAGCGGAGCCGCTCAGCAATTCCAGTCCTGGTTCCAGATATCCCATCATGGACAGCGCCACCGTGCTTTTCCCGGAACCGGACTCTCCGACCAGCCCCAGGACTTCGTTTGGCCGGACATCCAGTGTAATTCCTCTTAGAACCGGAATCGGAGCCGCGTCTTTGGCTTTGATCCCGACAGACAGGTTATCCAGGTAAATCAGTGGATTCATTCAGATGACTCCCTGCTCCCGTTCAACCCGCAACGCCTTGCCCAGCGCGTCGGCAAACAGGTTGATGCCGATAATCAGCGTGGACAGGAAGATAGCCGGCCAGACGCCGGCCCAGGGAGCTACAGTCAGAAATTCCCTGGAATCGGAAATCATCAATCCCCAATCCGGTGTTGGCGGCGTGGCGCCAAAGCCCAGGAAACTTAAGGAACTGAACGCCAGCATCATCCAGGACCAGCGCATGGCCCATTCCACCAGCAGAATATCTTGCAGGTTCGGCAACATCTCCTGAAAGATAATGTATCGTGAACCATGTCCGCGCACGCGGGCGGCGGTAATATAGTCCTTGACGGCGATGCCCTGCGCGGCGCCGCGGCCAATGCGAATGACCGAAATACCGTTAAAGAAGGCCAGGGTCGGAATCAGGGCATAGACTCCGCCGCCGGTAAAACTGACAATCAACAACAGGAACAGCAGTCCGGGGATGGCGAGAAAGGCGTCAACCAGCCGCATGCACAGTTCGTCAATGCGCCCACCCACAAGTCCGAGCGCAACCCCGACGACGCCCCCCCACAGGGCCGCGATAACGGCGGAGATCAAGGTGATGAACATTGAGACCCGGCCGCCGGTAATGGTTCTGCTGAAGACATCCCGGCCCAGACTGTCTGTTCCCATCGGGTGCGCCCACGACGGCGCCTGCAGGATACGGTCTGCGTTTTGCAGGGCGACATCGTAAGGAGTGATGAATGATGCGCCCACTGCCAGCAGCAGGTGAAATACAACCAGAAACAGGCCGATTGCACCGACTGGCCTTGTCATGATGTCACGCAGGACGGTCATGCGAAACCTGGGTGCGAAGCCGCGGATTCAACAGGATAACCAGAAAATCCGCGATCAGATTGATCACAATGTACAGGATCGCAAACATCAGGGCGATAGCCTGAACCAGCGGCAGGTCGCGGTCGAAGATACTCTGGATGATCAGGGTCCCCAACCCCGGATAGTTGAAAACCTTTTCGATTACGACCACTCCGCTTAGCAGCCAGGCCATGGTCAGGGCGACGATATTGATGGTCGGCAGCAATGCGCTCGGCAACGCATGGCGAAATACAATGCGCCTGAATGGCACTCCTTTCAGCGTTGCCATTTTGACAAATTCACTGGACATGGTATCTATTACGCTGGCCCGGGTGATACGCAGGATGTGTGCAGTCATGACAAAAGCCAGGGTAATCATCGGTAATATGATATTGGGCAGTATTTCAGCTACCGAAGCCTCGGTGGGTAGTATGGTTACGGCGGGAAACCATTGCAGACTGATGGCGAAAATGAAGATCAAGCCAGTGGCTATGACGAATTCGGGGATGGTCATGGCCAGCAACGCGATGCCGGACACGACATGGTCTGAAAACCGCTCCCGGTAAACACCCGCAATCACCCCCAGTATGATGGCCAACGGAATGCCGATCAAGGCGGCGGATGTCCCCAGTATGATTGTGTTGCGGAATCGGGGCGAAATGATCTCGCTGATTGGTCGTTTGCGTTTCAGTGAATCTCCGAAGTCACCCTGAAGAGCCTGGGCGGACCAGTCGACAAAGCGCTCGACAGAAGACTTGTCCAGCCCGAGTCCGGATTGACACCGGGATAACCGTTCGCCCTGGGCGAGCTTGCCGAGATAAGCGGTACAAGCGTCTCCCGGCAGCGCCTCGGTCACACTGAATACCACAATGGCGACAAATATCAGCGTGAACACCGCCATGACCAGCCGTTGCAGGAGAATTTTCAGCAAAATGAGCTCCTATCTCGTGGCGAGCCGATGCCACTCGACAAACAGCGTTTTTTCGGAAGGCAGGCTTGAAATCCGGGCGCTGAATACGCGGTTTATATTCAGGTAAAATGGAATGATCGCGCCGCCTTCGTCAAACAGTATTTGCTGGGTTTTGGCGTACATCGAACGGCGCCTGAGCGGGTCGGTTTCCTTACGCGCCATATCCAGGCTGTGATCGAATTCCGGATTATTCCAGTAGGTTTCATTCCAGGTAGCCCCTGAACGAAACGCCTCGTTCAGTATCTGGTCCGCCGGGCGTTGATTCCAGCGCGTCGATACGAATGATTCCTGCATCCAGGTGTCGGTCCAGTAGCCATCGGCTGGAACCTGGTGAATATGCACCCGTATACCGGCTTCAACAGCCTGACTCTGGTAAACCTCGGCCATGGAGATAAACAGTTTGTCAACTGACGAAGTATATAAATCCACGTCTATTCCGTCACTGTAGCCAGCCTCTTTCAGTAACGCCTTCGCGGTCGGAATATCGCGCGGGCAGCCCATATCCATATAATACGGGTCGCCTGACCAGACCGGAGTGTCACAGGCGGGTTCGCCGCCGCCGTCACCCAGCGCCAGCCGGATCATGTTGGGTCGATCAATCACCAGACGCATCGCCTTGCGTACCCGCACATCATCGAACGGCGGTTGATCGGTGCGCATGACCATTCCGGGCCAATGGCCGGTCTTGATGGTCTGCACGATGAAATCGGGGTTGTTCTCGAACAGTCTTAACTGTCTTCGGTTGATTGAGGGCAGGTAGTCGATCTGGCCGGACAGCATGGCCTGGATCTGCGCCACCTGATCCGGAATGGCGACGATCTCGATGCGTTCGACCCGGGGAGGTCCCTGCCAGTATTCCTGATTGGCGACCAGCACGGTGATGCCCTCGGGATCATTCCTGGATAATTTATACGGCCCGGTGCCATCGCCGGTCTGTTCCAGCGTGGCGGCGCTGCCTTCGGCGATGATGCCACAGCGTGGATCAATCAGCAGCAGAGGCAAATCGGCATGAGCGGATTTCAGATGAAACCGCACCGTCCGCTCATCCAGCGCTTCAGCCCGGTCTATGACGGCCAGTGTGGACGCGATCGGAGAGCCTCGCTCAGGGTCCAGCGCATGATGAATCGAGTAGACTACATCGGCAGCCACCAGCGGTTTCCCGCTATGAAACCGGACTCCCGTTCTCAGCTTGAACGTCCAGGTGCGGGCATCATCAGATACCTCCCAGGAAGTAGCCAGACCCGGCTCGACTCCGCCATTGTGATTCTGGTGAACCAGCCGATCAAACAGGGTCAGCGTGGTGAAATAAAATCGGGTGGGAGAGTAGGGGTCGAGGGACTCGGCGCCACCGAAACCGGCGTCGTAGGCCAGACGCAGCAGACCGGCCTGGGTGACGGATGCGGGCAGGGACAGGAACAGGAACAGTAGCGGCAGCGCAATCGCCAGGTTCGGCCGGATTGGCCGAAAATGCCGCGTTCCGGGAATCTTAACGGGTTTGGAAGTCATCTTGTATCATTGAGGATATTTCTGAGTTTTGTCGACAGGCGAACAGATTGTACCCTTTATTCGGGTTTGTTTTTATGGAGTTGACCTCCTGGACATCGGTAATCGGGGTATAGTTCCCGTGTTCGAGGTGAAATACGGAAAATCCACAATCCAGTACATACTGGCTTGTCGCGCTGGTCGGGTCGGCGCCGTGGTCTTCGTAGATCAGCAGAAACTCACGCTCCAGAGCTTGCTCCGCGCCTTTGAGCGCTTCGATTTCCAGTCCCTCGACATCCAGTTTGATCACCACGGGCTGATTCTGTGCGCCAAACCGGGAAACCAGCTGGTCAATGGATAGCGACTCGACCCATTCGCCTTGTGACCGGGCGTGACCGGATTTTACGAGCGCTGAGGCGGCTTCATTGGCCAGCGAATCCGGGTTGACGTTGATCCGCACCTGTTTGCCGCCCTGTGCGCAAACCGCGCCCCGGATTGCGGTAAATCTGCAATCATTCAGTTTATTGTTCAGACAAAGATTGTCGAAGTTTGATTGGACCGGCTCGACTGCAATCACCGTTTTGCAAGAACAGGCAGAGGACGAAACCAGAACACTCCAGTAACCATGGTTGGCGCCGAGGTCCAGAAACAGATAGTCCAGAGACTTGACCGCTTTCAATACCCTTTCAATTTCCGGCTCATAGGAAAATCCCCGGCAAACCAGTTTGCTCCAATAAGAATCCGCCAGATAAAAACGGAAGCGGGCATCGGCATTCAACCGAACAATACAGACTGAATCCCGCTCGACGAACATTCCAGCCCAGATACCTACCCACGCCAGCCACTTATAGCCGAACGGTCGACTGAGTACGCCATACAGTCTGAGCAGGCAAACCGCGAAAATATTTGCCGGTTTCCTGTCAAAGATGAGGGCTCGGTTCGGCAATGAAGTCAACTGCTCCGGCCCGGCGCCTGTCGGGTCAGGCCGGTTGTGGTATAAGTTTCTCAGCCATCCACCTGGCGAAATGATGGGACGGTTCATCCATCAGGGGGGTAAATACTCCGCCCTCAAACGCCGGGGAACGCCTTCCCCGTTGCATGCCTTCAATCACTCCGACATCCTCATTAAACACTTTTGTCCAGAATTCCAGGCGAACTTTCCGTTCTTCACGATATTCATCCGATTCGGCGGCATCTCCCAGATAATAGATTTGCAGATGATCCAGCGTCCGCTCCACCCCGACCGGCTCCAGGACACGAGTCCAGAAGTGGTCGCAATGGAGTCCCAGAAAGACATTGGGATAAAGCGATGGGTACTCTGCCTCCTGTTGTGACCAGCCGTCGAACAGAGGAAAAGATTTTTCGTTTATCCTGTTGTGGTCATATCGGGCGCTGCCTTGTCCGGCGAACTGATCGTCATAGAAATGATAGTGGTCTTCCAGCCTTGAGACCGTGTTCAAATCAGGGTGCACCCACGGCAAATGATAACTTTCCAGATTGTTTTCCATGTCCAGCTTCCAGTTGCCGGCAAAATCAATAGTCAGACTGCCATAATCCCGGGCCGGTCTGAGTTGCGCAAATTGCGCCATGTTGCCGAGCCGGTTTATGCGGCGTTGCAGGGGAGCGATGAATTCTTCAAAAGGGGGGGCCGTCTGCGACAAATTAACGAACACCAGATCCAGCCAGACCGCCGAGCGGACCTCGCGCAGGCCGTGCGCCGAGCGGTCGAATCCTTCCACATCATTCTTTCCGGGGCCGCCGACATGGGGGGTTGCGAGCAGGTTGCCTTCCAGATTGTATGTCCAGGAGTGGTAGGGGCATCGAATCAGCTGATCAACGTGGCAGGGCTTCCAGACCAGTTCGTTGCCCCGGTGGCTGCATACGTTATGAAATACCCTGACCTGATTCTGCCGATTACGCAGCATCAGCAACGGCGCCCCGAGGAATCCGACCGGCTTTAAATCCCCCGGCAGTGGGATATTGCAACCATGACCGACACAGGTCCAGGTATTGGCGAATACGGCTTCCCGCTCCCACTGGAAAAAATCAGGGCAGGTATAAGCTGGATTCGGAAGTCCGGTGGTGCAGCCGCCGCTGGCTGTAATCGCTTCAATTTGAGATGCAGTCAGTAAAGGCTTGTTCATTCGATTCCAATTCCTCCATCCGCTTTGACGGGTGAGCGCTTATGCTATATTCCGGCAGATGCTATAGCATGAAATGGTTATCAGGCAAGTATTATTTTGCAGTATTATTTTGCATACCGATTATTTCGGATGGCGTGTTATTTCGGATGGCGTGTTATTTCGGATGGCGTGTTCGGACACGTGTCGGATGGCGAGCGTTGCGCCGGCGCTGGGGGTTTGATAGAATCCTGGTCAAATAGTCAGATATTTCCAGGATGATTCGGTTTCTGCTCAACGATCAGGAGATTACGCTTTCGGGCTTTGCCGCGCAGAACACCGTGCTGGACTGGCTTAGAAAGGAACGTGGTCTATGCGGCACTAAGGAGGGGTGCGCTTCCGGTGACTGTGGCGCCTGTACCGTGGTGGTGGTCGAACTGGCGGGAGAGGGTCTCGTGTACCGCTCGATCAACAGCTGTATTACTTTCCTCGGCGCCCTCCATGGCCGACAATTGATTGCCGTGGAGCACCTCGCAGACGGTGAATGCCTGCATCCTGTGCAGCAGGCCATGGTGGACCACCATGGCTCCCAGTGCGGTTTCTGTACGCCGGGATTTGTGATGTCCCTCTTTGCACTCGGCAAGCAGCCTCCTTCCTCCGGCGAGAGGGAGCGTAGGGACGCCATTCACGAACATCTCGACGGTAACTTGTGTCGTTGCACCGGATATCGTCCCATTATTGATGCCGCGCTGGCGTCAACCGCGCCCACAGCGCCGGATCGGTTTGATCGACAGTCCTGCACAACGCGCGCGACCCTGAAGCGGATTCGGTCTGAAGACGGCGACCGGGCGGGTGGCGGAAATATGACTGGCGCTCCGGGGTTCCTGATCCCCCGGGATGTGGCCGAACTCTCCCGGGCGTACCTGGAACACCCGGGTGCGAGGTTGCTCGGTGGAGGTACTGATCTGGCGCTTGAGGTGACACAAGCCTTAAAGACCCTGGAGCGAATCATTCTCCTTGACCGTGTCACAGAGCTCCAGCAGGTGACACAGAGTGGCGGGTGGTTGACCGTGGGCGCCGCAGTGTCCTTGAGCCGTTGTCTGGAATTATTCGCCACTGGTTACCCCGCGGTCGCTGCTCTTCTCCGGCGTTTCGGTTCACGTCAGGTCCGTAATGCTGGCACCCTGGGTGGAAATATCGCCAATGCTTCTCCGGTTGGAGACCTGCCGCCCGTTTTGCTGGCTCTCGGGGCCGGGGTCACCCTGCAGCGCGGTGACGAACAGCGGTCGTTATCGCTGGATGATTTTTTTCTCGATTACCGCGTGACTGCACTTGAACAGGGGGAATTCGTTCGCAGCGTTTCCCTGCCGTTGCCGGCGCCCGGACAGTTCTTCCGTGTCTACAAGGTAGCCAAGCGGATCGACGACGACATCTCCGCGGTCTGTCTCGCGGTGAACCTGGCGCTGGAAGGCGAAGGGCAGGATGCCGTGATCCGCCGCGCGCGAATTGGTGTTGGCGGTATGGCGGCTATGCCCATGCGCGCCCCGGCCTGTGAGACAGCGATGGCCGGAAAACCGTTCAATGAAGCCACGGCGGCTGCGGCTGCGGATGCCATTGCCGAAGAATTTCATCCCATCGACGATGTCCGGGCCAGCGCCACCTACCGTATAGCGTTAGCGCGGAACCTGTTCCGCCGTTGCTTACTGGAGTTTCGGGGGGGCGGATTCCCGCTTCAGGTGACAGATGTCCATTGAAAGAACCCAACAGGTCGGACAACCCCTGAGCCACGACAGCGCTCGCGGACATGTCGCCGGCACGGCGGTTTATATCGACGATCTGGCGCCAAGGGAGGGTCAGCTCCATGCCTGCGTAGGCGGTAGCGCCATCACTCGAGGCCGCGTGAAATCCATGAATCTGGAGCCCTTGCGCGCGGCGCCCGGCGTGGTGGATGTGATTACCGCGGCTGATGTGCCTGGCCAGCTGGATATCGGCCCGGTATTTCCCGGTGACCCTCTGCTGGTGGACGGGGAGATCGAATTCCGCGGGCAGCCACTGTTCGCCGTTCTGGCGACCCGTCACGATCTTGCGCGCCGGGCAATCGCTCTCGCCGAAATAGAATATGAGGAGATGGAGCCAGCGCTGGACCTCGGCCAGGCTATTGCTGACGCATACTATGTGCGACCTCCGCACCGGATGCAACGGGGGGATGCCAGGGCTGTGTTGAAAAAGGCGGCCAGCCGATTCCAGGGTGAGCTTCGGGTCGGCGGCCAGGAGCATTTCTACCTTGAGGGACAGATTTCGCTCGCGATTCCGCAAGAGGAGGGCGGCATGACCGTGTACACCTCCTCACAGAACCCCACCGAAGCCCAGAAACTGGTGGCGCAGGCGCTGGGGATTCCCATGCACAGGGTTAATGCCATTACCCGACGGATGGGCGGCGGCTTCGGCGGCAAGGAGACCCACAGTTCCGCCTGGGCCTGCATCGCCGCAGTGTTCGCCCGGCGCAACGGCTGCGCCGTCTCTTGCAGGTTGTCACGCCGGGACGATATGATCATGACCGGCAAGCGGCACAATTTCCTCAACCACTATGAGGTCTGTCATGACGGGGAAGGTGGGCTGGAAGCCATCCGCTACCGCCTTGCGGGGCAATGCGGCAACTCACCGGATCTGTCCGATGCTATTGTGGACCGGGCGATGTTCCATTGCGATAACGCCTATTACATCCCGAATGTCCTGATTGACGGGTTGCGCTGCAAGACCCATACTGTTTCCGCTACAGCCTTTCGCGGGTTCGGTGGGCCGCAGGGGATGATCACCATTGAGGCGATCATGGATGAAATCGCCTTTCGGACAGGCCGCGATCCGCTGGATGTGCGGCGGAGCAATCTCTACAATACCACGGAGCGCAACGTCACTCCCTATCACCAGCAGATCCATGATTTTTCGGTTCCGCGTATCCTGGATCAGCTGGAAGCCGAGTCTGATTACCGGGTTCGCCGCGCGGCAATCCGCACATTCAACCGACAAAGCCCGGTACTGAAGAAGGGTATCGCGTTGACTCCGGTAAAGTTCGGTATTTCCTTCACCGTGGCACATCTCAATCAGGCCGGCGCCCTGATCCATGTGTATACCGACGGCAGTATTCACCTGAACCATGGCGGCACCGAAATGGGGCAGGGCCTGATGACCAAGGTACGGCAGATTGTGGCGGAGGAGTTTCGGGTCAACCCGAAGCGCATTGTCATTTCTGCTACCCGCACGGACAAGGTGCCCAATACTTCGCCCACTGCGGCATCATCCGGAACCGACCTCAACGGCATGGCGGCGTTGGATGCGGCGCGTACTATCCGGCGGCGGATGGTGGCGTTTCTCGCGCAAAAATACGGCGTTGAGGAATTGGAAATCGTGTTCCTGGACGACCGGGTACATGTGGGCGGTCGCGCGCTTGGGTTCGGACAGGCGGCAAAGGAGTCCTGGCTTGGTCGGGTTTCCCTGTCCGCTATGGGCTTCTATCATACTCCCGGGCTTCATTACGACCGGGCGAGCGCTTGCGGGCGGCCGTTCTTCTACTACGCCAATGGCGCCGCGGTGTCGGAAGTGGTCATTGACACCCTCACCGGGGAATCCCGGCTGCTGCGCGTCGATATTCTTCACGATGTCGGGCGCTCCATCAACCCGGCCATTGACATCGGCCAGATTGAGGGCGGCTTCATCCAGGGTTTCGGCTGGCTGACCTGTGAGGAACTGAAATGGGACCGGGATGGTCGCCTCCTCACCGACGGAGCGGCCACCTACAAGATCCCGACCATCTCTGATACGCCGCCAGTCTTCAATACCCGGCTGCTGGCTGACGCAAACAACCGTGAGGAGACCATCTTCCGTTCCAGGGCCGTGGGGGAGCCGCCGCTGATGCTGGCTATTTCCGCCTGGTGCGCTATTCGCGACGCCGTGGCGGCGGTGAGCGATTACGAGGCTTTCCCGGAACTGCACGCGCCGGCCACGCCGGAGGAAATCCTGCATGCGGTGGACGGTATGCGGAGTCCGTCATCATGAACTGGCTTGAGGCGGCTGCGCGGTTGTCCGCCGACAACCGCGGGTTCGTGGTGGTCACGGTACTTTCGACTCGCGGCTCCGCTCCGCGGAATCAACAATCCAAGATGGTGGTCACAAAGGATACAAGCCATGATTCCATCGGCGGTGGCAATCTCGAATTTAACTCCATTGGACACGCCAGGGAGTTACTGTCACAGGGACGCGCTGGCAATGAACGCCGGGATTACACCCTGGGCAAAGACCATTCACAGTGCTGCGGGGGACAGGTAGAACTGCTCTACGAATGCTTTCCCGCCTGTGATTTTCACATTGCTCTTTTCGGCGCCGGTCATGTCGGCAAGGCCCTGGCGCGTATTCTGGCGGCTCTGCCCTGTCGGGTCACCTGGCTCGATAGCCGGGAAGATGTACTGTCTGCCGCGATCCTGGAATCCGGAGCGCCGGGCAATATTATCTCCCGATTTATGGAAAATCCGCATGTTGCGGTGGAGTCCCTGCCGCCGGATACCTGGTATCTGATCATGACCCACAGCCATGAAATTGACCTCGAACTCGTGGAAGCCATACTGACGCGCAGCGACTTTCCTTACTGCGGCTTGATCGGTTCCCGGTCGAAGGCCGCGAGCTTTCGCAAGAGATTGTCGCGCAAGGGGTTTGCCGACGCTGAGCTCGCACAGCTCACATCCCCCATTGGCATGGATCTCGGTGGGGGTAAAATGCCCATGGAAGTAGCGGTGTCGGTGGTGGCTCAGCTGCTCAGCCAGTACCGGGCCAGCCTGTGTTGAGGCATCCGCCAATCATAGCGGGCGACCACAGAGGGTCGCCCCTACGATAACGACCTGTACCACCCGCATTCTGTAGGGGCGGGTCACCGATTCCAGTTTGTCGATTGCGCGGCGCATCCTGTATCCATCCGCGTTTTGTAGGGGCGGGTCACCAACAGGCCACAGAGGAGTCACCGTATTTCGCCTGTATCCACCCGCATTTTACAGGGGCGGGTCACCGTGCCCGCCCGCTTCCTAATCTCGCCGGTATGCAGTCTCTCCCAGTATTCTGGTCTCCCTGACAGCGCGGTCGTCGCCGAGCATCTGCAGCACGAACAGGCGTTCCATCAGGTTGCGGCAACTTTGGATACGCCGGTCGATCAGCGGTGTGGCACGGTAGTCAAGCACGATGAAATCAGCTTCCTTTCCGCGCTCGAAATTGCCGATGTACGGGTGAAGATTCAGCATCCGCGCGCCTCCCAGGGTGGCCAGGTAAAGCGACTGGAAGGGGGACAGATTGTAATTCTGAAGTTGCTGTACTTTATAGGCTTCGTTGATCACCCGCAGCAGGGAGAAACTGTCCCCGCCGCCGACATCCGTACCGAGCCCGGTATGGACGCGGTGTTCGAGGGCTGTGCGATAGTCGAACAGCCCGCTACCGATGAACAGGTTCGACAGCGGGCAGTGGGCGATGCCGGAGCCCGCATCGGCGAGCCGTTGCCATTCACCATTGTGCAGATGGATGCCGTGGGCGAAAACCGAATGCCGGCCGAGTAGCCCATGCCGGTCATAGACATCCAGGTAGCCGGACGCCTCAGGAAATAACTCCGACACCCAGCGGCATTCATCGGTGTTTTCCGCAAGATGGGTATGCAGGTGCACCCCGGGATGTTCGGCGAGCAACCGACCCGCCATGTCGAGTTGTCGCGGACTGGAGGTGACTGCGAAACGGGGGGTCACGGCATACCCCAGCCGGTCCACGTTGTGCCAGCGTTCGATCAACAACTTGCTGTCGCGATATCCCGTCTCTGCCGTATCACAGAGATACTCCGGAGCATGACGGTCCATCATGACCTTGCCGCAGATCATGCGCAGGTTGCGCCGCTGGGCCTCCGTGAAGAAAGCCTCAACGGATTGTGGATGCACGGTGCCGAAAACCAGGGCAGTCGTGGTGCCGTTGCACAGCAGCTGATCGAGGAAGAACGAGGCGGTGTTGCTTGCATGGATGATGTCTCCGAACTTCCGCTCCGCCGGAAAGGTATGGGTTTTCAGCCAATCCAGCAGCCGGGCGCCGTAAGCTGCGATGACATCGCATTGGGGGTAGTGGATATGGGTATCCACAAATCCCGGTATCAGCAAGGCATGCCGGTGGCGCTGGATGGTTACGTCCGGGGGGATTTTCTCCCGCAGGCTGTCGAAAGATCCCGCCTCCAACACAAGTCCGTCCTTGACCAGCAACAGGCCATCGGGAAAATGGACGATCGCCTTCTGTCCGGCCATGTCGGGATTTTCGAGAAAGTGCAGGATTTCTCCGCGATGGGCGGTGACCGTCATGGCAGTATTACAGCGCCTACTCTTTATCCAAAGCCTCCAGAAATTTCTCTTTTTCATTCGGGTGCATGGAAATACCGGTTTCGGCATAAGGAAATTTCTTCTTCGTGACTTCGCTGTGAAATTCGCTCAACGCAGCCACTCGTTCCTCATACATTTGCTTGTGAAGTCGAGCCAGATTGCCAAAAGCGTGGGCATGTTTCGGGGGCTTTTCTTCTTCGCTGTCTTCACCGCAAATATCCGATACAAAAGACATAATCACATCACCGGCCATGCCCGAACCGAGCGAGAAAGTCACAATGGATGTCTTGTCGTTCATCGCTTCCAGCGCTTCTTCAGCGATACATTCGGCCTCAACCGCGAACACACCCACATCTTCCATTCGCTTCAGTGTGCGATAAATTTCCATCGCTTCGTCCGCATTGCGACCCCAGCCGCGCAACCCCCCGCACCAATGACTGAAGGTTGGAATCAAACCGATATGGCTTTGAACCGGAATACCCTCTTTCGACAACATTTCCATGACTTCGAAGGAGCGTAACGTGTAATACATATCACCACCCTTACGCATCATGTCGAAAGCATGATCGAGAATCTTTTTGGGGTCTCCAAATTGCGACCAGGTACTACCGACCCCCATGAAGTGGTGCGGCGCGATTTCCCGGCATTCTTCGATCTGGCTGTCCCAGACCACCATCAGGTCAATGCCGGCGTCCATACAGGCTTTCAGTTCGACACCATCTTTGGGATTGCTCATGCTGAGCTTTTTATCGGAACCTTTTAGTGACTGCAAATCGGCGACGGTGTAGTTTCGCGCAGACGGGCTGCGACTGAAGTCATAAATTCTTTTCATGATTGCTCTCCCCGGTTTTTGTATTCGAGTAATTTACATCATTCCTGGAAGAACGGAAATAATGAAATGGTCGAATTGATCAAGCGTTAAACTCTTCATTCGCCTGCATATCTGATTGCGGTAACCGGATATCAAATTTTTCGCGCAAGCTTCGGTCCAGTTCTCCGGTTAAATGGCCGGGGTAATGCCGCTGCAAAATCTGCCGGGTTCGATCGACGGCAACACTTCGAAAATCCCGGCTTCCATCGGCTGCCCATTCATCAATTGTTCGGCGGTCACCGAGCTCAGGATAGACGAAATCACTCTGCATACGTTCGAGAGTTTCGGTTCTGCCGAGGAAATGCCCTTCGCCACGAGCGACTTCATGGATGGCCTGCAATGCGAGGGTTTCATCATTCACTTCGATTCCAGCTAAAGACTTCATGATCACTCCGAGCATGTCGTTATCGATCACATAACTTTCCAGCGCACAGCCCATCAGACTGGCCTGCATCCCGCTGGCCTGGGTGATCAGGTTACTACCGGCCTGTGCCGCCAGTGTCACTGTCAGACTTTTTTCGTAGCCACTTTGCGCATCGGCAATCTTGCTGTCGGTGGCGCCGGCGATCACAGAATTCGGCAACCGATAATAGTTCGCCATCTGCACACTGGAGGCCGTTGCTATGGCGCCCTCGGCGCTGCCGCCACTCATTGCGCCAGTACGAAGATCGGTCAACATCGGTCGGGCGCCCAGAATCACTTTGGCTGTCGGATTCAGCGCCCAGGCGAAAATCATCCCTGCAAGCGTTTCGGCAATGGTTTGAGCGATGGACCCGGCCAGTGTTACCGGACTCGAGGCGCCCATCTGACCGAAGGTATTGGCATGCAACGGGATTCCGAAGCGTACTGCCTCGGCAGCTATTTCACAGGATTGGGCATCAAACCGCAGCGGTGGTACTGACATATTGCAATTCAGGGATAAAAAGGGGCGCGCCAGAAAAGCCTCTCGGGACCCGGCTATCGCATAACACAGGTTAGCGATATCTTCGATATGGGCGGCTTCTGTCGCCGCAACGAAAACATGCTTCTCCGTCCCTGCCAGACAGACATAGGCGGTATTAATATCCAGCGAGCGGGTATCGGGCATATCCCGGGCGACCATCGAACGACTGAAAAAATGGATGTTATCGAGAGAATCAACCAGTCGCGCCGCATCGTAGAGATCACGTAACGTAGATTCGCGATAAACCCCGCTATCCAGATCCAGGATAAGCGGCGCCGCGCCACCGGAACCGGCATGGACTTTAGCCACATCGAGTTGCATATCATGTTTCGGATTTTGACCACAGAGCGCAAAATTGCGTGGCAAATCATTTAACGCATTTTCGATCAATTCCAGCGAGAAGCGCAGGCGACCTTCATCATCGAGGCGCCCGCCGGCAGCAGTAACAGGGGCGATAACCATATCAGGGGCTTCCGCCATACCAACATCTGACAGAATTGTGCGTACCGCTTTATCGATCTTCGGCAAATCTTCAGAATCCAGAGGTTGATATCGTCCACCGATTGAACCGCTCATTGGCGGGCTCGCAGATTGCCCCGGATTGGCATCGGCATTGCGATGTCGGCGCCGCCCCTTACTGCGCTTTTCAGAATCTGGCATGGTTTCTAATCTCCGAAAGGATCAGGTTGCGAAGGTTGGTAGACAACCAGACTGATATCGTGCGCGAACTACATCAGCACATAATCAGACAAATCCCGGTTCTCTGCCACTTCATCATGAGGAATCAATACATAGCGCCAGAGTTTTCCGCCATTGTTCTGCAAATGCTGACTCGCATTCTTGCACCACTCTATCGCCGCCTCGGCCTTGGCCCGTACAATAGTATCTTCCATATCTGAACGCGCCTTGGTCTCTACCATCAGTACATAATCGTCCAATTCAGCAACAAAGTCCGGCTGATATTCCCGGCGTTCCACACCATCCTGATAAACAATCTGAAATTGCCCAATAACCGGCTTGAACCACTTGAATGAATCCCGCTCCAGAATAATAGAGAAACGGCGCTCGGTGTCGGAATCAAATTTTTGCAGGGGGTACAGGCATTTTTCAAAGCCGTTAAAAAGCATCTGCCTGATTTTGCCTGGTTCAGTCACGGTGTCCCGGTAGTGATGAACGGGTTTGTTTGCCGCCTTAGTCCAAGTCGCCTCTTTTAATGGCGTAAATCCGGCCCGAACCTGCACTTTATATCCTGTTGCCTTTTCCCAATAATGTTCGGTCATTTGTGCGTGAATGTTGTCCGCCAGGAGCTTCCCATAGCCGAAAAAAACGTTGTGTAGTTCATTTACCGAATACTCTTTCACATCACAAAAATACGCAACTGCTTGCCCGGCCAGATCATAAATCAAATCCGCATGTTCGTCATAGGCGATGTCATCCTTGTCTACCAGATGCTCAACAATGTAGTCTTCCAGTCTCGTATACTTCCTTTCCGGCTGGGAAGAAATAGAAATCTGCTGGTTGGTTTGCAGGCTTTGCGAGATCAACTCCCGATTAGAGGGCTGTAAATTGAGATGATCCATGTCCAGGGTGAACGGGTGGTAACCATAGCTGACTTCGCCCGTTGGCATCACCACGATACGGGGGATATCAATGGTCTGCTCAACCATCCATTCCGTCACCCTGGCTACTACCGCCGCTATATCCGTTTTCTCTACCTCAGCGAACAGAGATTGCTGCTCCCTGGTCAGTTGCTTTGACACTTCTTTAGCGATAGTCGCCTGCAATTCAGGGGACAACAGATTTTTGGAGGTCGGCGCCTGTGCCGGTTTGTGTTGATAGCGCTGGATTACCTCCCATGTGGTTTCTGCCACCTGTTGTTCCCGCTCACTGTTGAACATCAGATTTTCACCTTTGGCAGAGTATTCGCCTGATGGCGTTCCACCACCTAAAGCAGTTTCAAGACGGGATTTCACCGATACTGATTCTTTGGGAGCATCATCGCCCTCACCCTCCAGAATTAATTGCTTCAAGCGCAATGGGTTTTCAGGGTTGTTGGCTTCATCGACGATTTCCTGAAAGCGTTCATGCGCGACAATACTCAGCCGGTCTACCGCGTCCACGCCAGTACGTTTGCCATAGGGCAGACGCAAACCACGACCGATGGATTGCTCAATCAATGTACGGGCGTTGGCCGCTCGTAGCGGCACAATGGTGTACAGGTTGGTGACATCCCAGCCTTCCTTGAGCATATTTACATGGATCACAATCTCGGTGGGTTCATCAAAACTTTCCACTGCTAACAAACGGGTAACCATTTGTTCTTCCGCCGAGCCTCTGCGACTACTGTCTACCTGGATAACCTTGCCGTTATAGCGACTGTTGAATAATTGGTTTTCGAGTAAATCCAGTAGTTGCGCCGCGTGTGCGGTATCGCGGGCGATCACCAGCATGAAGGGTTTAACTGGCGCCAAGCCCTGCTGTTTCGCGTATGTATGCAATTCCACTTTGGCGCTTTCATGCAGACGAATACCATCTTCCAGCTTGATTCGCTCCAGTTGTTCAGCGCTGTATTGTCTGGCATTAAAGTTACGTTGTGTAACCACGGCGGGTTCTTTGACAAAACCATCATCCATAGCGCGAGCCAGAGGGTAATCCACCACCACATTTTTGAATGGCACAGGCCCCCGACTGGATTCGGTAAAAGGCGTCGCGGTCAGTTCCAATCCCATCAACGGATTCAGTTCGTTCAGAGAACGCACACCGGCGCTGGCGCGGTAGCGATGGGATTCATCCATCAACATCACCAGATCGGGCAGGTTGGCCAGGTAATTGAAATAACTGTCGCCGATAGTTTCCCGTAGCCGTTTGATACGAGGCGCTCTACCGCCGCGCATCTCGGAATTGATTTTGGAAATATTGAAAATATTGATGGAAACCGGCCACAAGGGATCGCCGCCGCCTGCACTTTCATAATTATCTGCGGTCACTATTTGCGGAGGATAAGAGGCAAATTCGGCAATCCCCTTAAATACATACTTTGGGGTATTGGGGGTGAAGTCGGCAATCAATTTATCGTAAATGGTCAGATTGGGCGCCAGCACAAAAAAGTTCTCTATCCCATACGTCAAATGCAGGTAGCTGATAAAAGCCCCCATGAGGCGGGTTTTGCCGACCCCTGTTGCCAGAGCAAAACAGAGCGAGGGGAAATCCCGTTCAAAATCCGTCAGAGCGGGAAATTCCGATGAAAGTGTCTTTAGCAAAGCATCGACATTCCGTTTCGGGCGCAGCATATCGGGCGCGGCATCCAGGGCAGTGGCTAACGTCCGTAACGACTCTTCTTGCGGCGAGCGTAAACTTAACCGCCCGGTGATGGAATTGATGATTCTGTTATCCATTATTGGGCGCTTTCGTCACCGAATAGTTCTTTGCGTTCTGGCTCTTTTCCAAGTTGTGGCAGGTTGTCTACATTGAGACTGTAATCATTGTGTCCCCATTCACAACGGCTCAACACCATTTTCGGGATTTTCTTGATGGTCAGATTGGAAAACCGGTCAGCCCTGCAACGGAAAGCGCCGCAACATATCAAAAGCGTTCGGTCTTCACCCACTTCATCCGATAAAATCTGCAACTGCGCCAGCGACAAGGTTTGCGTAGTGACATAAATAAAATCGGTTTCGGTGGAATAGCCCTGCTGCCAGAAAACCGTATCAGACGGCTGGTAGGCAAAGCCCTCCAATTTGCAGATCGCTTCGGCCAGCATTTCAGGATTGTATTCCTGGTTGACCACCCAGCGGCCCCAACGATCCTGTTGCAGTAATGATGGCGCCAGCTTGTAATACCGGAAACCTCCACCACCTTGCCAGTTTACCGCTTTGGAGATACTGCCTTGATCTTCGCCGTCAATCACTTTTTGAAGGCGGGGGATGATGTGGGTGTGGCAGTGGTCGCCAAGCTCGACCATAATCCAGCGACGGCCCATCTTGTGTGCGACTGCGCCGGTAGTGCCGGAACCGGCAAAAGAGTCAAGAACCAAGTCGCCGGAGTTGGTTGCCATGTGAATTATTCGTGAGAGTAGTTTTTCTGGCTTTGGCGTATCAAACACAGAATCCATATTAAGACCTTTTATCTCCTTTTTGGCATCCTGATTATGTCCTGCTTCTTCATGAGTCCATATCGTCATAGATGTGATCCCGTCCTTCACTTCGCTCAAGAAGATTTTTATGCGTGGTACATTACCTCCCGACTTGCCAAACCAAATCCGATTATCCGCTGCAAGCTCGTTGAAACGCCCTTCAGAAGTTGACCAGCATCTACTTTTTGACGGACAAACAACCCGACCTGATGGGGTAGTAATAGGGTAATCATTTGTCTCTAGATAGGTTTTTACTGAAAAATCCCCGGACATCCAAGGTCCTCGTGGATCATTATCCGGATTTGAGTACCGGGCGTTAGCTCCATCGGTACGGGGCAATGAATTAGGGCGCCAAATGCTCTTGATTTTTGCATAAATCAGAATATGGTCATGATTGTCACTTAACCATTTCGCATCATTTTGTGGTGAAAACTTTTTTTGCCAAACAGCGTTGGCTATGAAGTTATTTCGCCCGAAAACCTCGTCACAAAGAACCTTCAAGTAATGGGCTTCGTTATCATCAATGGTAATCCATAGAGAGCCATCATCTGATAGCAGGTTACGCAGGATTTCTAAACGGTCCCGCATCAACCCCAGCCAAATTGAATGCTCCAATCCATCTTCATAGTGTTCAAAAGCATTGCCGGTGTTATAAGGCGGATCAATAAACACGCATTTCACCTTGCCCGTATACTCCTGCTCCAATGCCTTGAGCGCCAGCAGGTTATCGCCAAAAATCAGTTTGTTATCAAAAATATCGTTATCCGTAACTCTGTGTCTGGCATGGTAGGACTTGCCCGGTTCTTCCAGCAAAATACGCGGCTCCAGTTTGGGGCGTTTGCCTTTGCCGATCCAGGTCAATTCGAGTCTGACTTTTTGTTTCACCGTAAAAGTCGCCTTTCTATCTACTAGTTGTATATTCTTTCAATATCCGGTCCATGTTTCAGGCACTGTTATATTGAACTGTGGGTGCAGCGAGCCTTCTATCGGCAGAACACGGTTTCCTGAACCCAAATATATGTCGTCCGGACTAAGTTCCCTGTACCAATCGTGCCCTACCGCACTGGCTAGAGTCAGAAACAGCCTCTTTGCCTTGATTGATCGACAGGCTTGCAATGTGCTTTGCATCAATCCCGGGCGCATGGTCGCCAGTCCTTCCATTAACTGCAAGGCTTCGTCAAAGTCAGCTTGTTTTGGCAACAACTGACAGTACTCCAGCATGGCTCTTTCAGGGCTACTGATCTTGATTGTTACACCCTCTCTTTCCAGCGGGACCAGGCTTGTAAAAACCGGATCAAATAGCTTGCTGCTGTTTACTACAAAAAGGTTTTTGGAGAAATCAAGGTTTTTAAACCAGGCGGGAAGCTGCCGGTTTGATTCCAAGCTGACCTGAAGTATCGGGAATTCCCCGGACGGTATATAGTGTGCCCGGCCCAGCAGTTCCAGAGCTGTTCTGGCAGCCGGGTAAACATGGAGGGATATTCGCTGTAAAGCATATATTGCACCCGGCATAGTGGCTCTGGTTCCTGATCTTATCCATGCCCCTTTGCCCAGAGATTCAACCCACCCTGTCTCTTTATACTTCTGCATCAATTGCGGGGAAGCGCCTTTCGATTCCAGCCAGGTACTGGTCATCGGTACGCCCGCTGGACAATCGGCTAGCAAGTCGTTGATTTTGGTTATATCGGACTTTGACTCAAAAGAACGCATAATTCCTTTGTTTAACCTTTATTTTATGAAGATCGCTGTTATTGTAAATGATATTAAAAATAAACAAATAGTTTACTTTTAATATCATTTACAAATTTTAGAGGTTATGAATATTGAATTCATACAACAAAATATATTTATTGTTTATAAATAACATGATTCTTAAACTTCTCAAGCACATCTTTTTAGATTACTCGCCAGCAAATACTAAACAGTGGTTTTTCTTTAACCTCCTGTTTTAACGGGGGTGTAAATAAAACTGTGTAAGTTGTGTGCGAGGTCGCTGTATTTTCAGGTAGACGGGGGTATGGATAAAATCCATCCTGTTGTGACATAATCGGCGCCGAAGCGGAGAGATGTCTGAGTGGTCGAAAGAGCACGCCTGGAAAGTGTGTATACGTTCATAGCGTATCGAGGGTTCGAATCCCTCTCTCTCCGCCATTTGTAATTGTGATCAATCACCGGCAGGATGAGCGAGACAATAATGCCTACTATAAATTTCAGATTGGCGGATGGCAGTGAACTGGTCGCCGAAGGTCGAACCGGAACCTCCGTGATGCTGCTCGCCAGACACCATGACCTTTCCGGTATTCTGGCCGAGTGCGGTGGTTCGTGTTGTTGTGCGACTTGCCACGTGCACATCGACGCAAGCTGGATTGACCAGCTCGATACGATGGAAAATGACGAGCGCGATATGCTGGAATTCGCGGAAAATGTCGATGAATTCAGCCGTTTGAGTTGCCAGATCAAGATTACTGACAAGATAGACGGCCTGATCGTCCATGTGCCTGAGTTCCAGTACTGAAAAGTGTTGCCGATGGGCATGACAGCGCCTGTTTGGCGACCTTCCAGTGAAAGAGTCCGGCAAAGTGGCCTTCATGGATTTATCCGGCAGGTAGCGACTACTCATCCACAGGTTGATGGCTATGATTCCCTCTACCGCTGGAGCATAGAGCATAGCGCCCAGTTCTGGTCGGCCTTGTGGGATTTGTCGGGTGTGGTCAGTAGCCGGAGGTATGAGCGCGTTCTGGACAATCCGACCGCCATGCCGGGAGCCGTGTGGTTTGAAGGCGCCCGGCTGAATTTCGCTGAAAACCTGCTGCGTTTTCGGGATGATCGTCCAGCGCTGATATTCCGTAATGAAACCGGGGCGAGCCGGGAAATGTCCTATCGACAGCTTTTCGGGGAGGTCGTTCGCTGCTCGGAATTACTGAAAGCGCTTGGAGTCAGGTCGAAAGATCGGGTGGCCGGTTATATGACCAATAGCCCGGAGACCGTAATCGCGATGCTGGCGACGGCCAGCCTGGGGGCGATATGGTCATCCTGTTCACCGGATTTCGGCGTGAGTGGGGCGCTGGAGCGCTTTGCCCAGATCCGGCCGAAAATCCTGTTTTGTGTGGATGGATACCATTATAACGGGAAGCGGTACGAGATCATGGGTTCGGTCCAGTCTGTCGCAACGCGAATTTCCTCTGTGGAAAAAGTGATCATTGTGCCGTACCTGGATTCGACTCCGGATATTCGTGGCCTGGATAATGTCCTGTTGTTCGGGGATTTCGAGACCACGTCAAAGGACATGGAATTTGTACAGTTGCCGTTCGATCATCCGCTTTACATTCTGTATTCATCCGGCACAACCGGCAGACCGAAGTGCATTGTACATGGCGCCGGTGGAACATTGTTGCAACACGTCAAGGAGCATTGGTTGCATACCGACGTAAAGAGAGCGGATCGTCTGTTTTACTTTACGACTTGCGGCTGGATGATGTGGAACTGGCTGGTTAGCGGTCTGGCCAGTGGATGTACCCTGATTCTGTATGACGGGTCGCCATTTTATCCATCTCATAATGCGCTGTGGAAAATGGCGGATTCGTTGAAAATTTCCATTTTTGGAGTCAGCGCCCGTTATATTTGCGCCTGTGCCAAGTCCGGTCTGTCGCCGCGGCGGGAAAATGATCTTTCAGCTCTGTGCACAATCCTGTCGACCGGGTCGCCGCTGGCGCCGGAAAGCTTTGATTACGTCTATCAGAATATCCAGTCCGATGTCATGCTTTCCTCCATTTCCGGCGGTACGGATATTGTTTCGTGTTTTGTGCTCGGCAATCCGATGCGCCCGGTATACCGGGGTGAAATTCAGGGCGCTGGCCTGGGTATGGCTGTGGATGTGTACGAAGGGGGATATGACGACCCGACCCCGCTTAAGGGGAAACGCGCGGAGCTGGTCTGCACCCGGCCCTTTCCCAGTATGCCGTTGGGCTTCTGGAATGAAGCGGATGATAAACGCTATCATGACTCTTATTTTTCCCGTTTCCGCAATGTATGGGCGCAGGGGGATTATGCGCAAATAACCGCCAATGACGGTTTCATCATACATGGCCGCTGTGATGCGACGCTCAATCCGGGCGGGGTGCGGATCGGCACAGCCGAAATTTATCGCCAGGTCGAAAAAACAGATGAGGTGCTCGAAAGTCTTTGTATCGCGCAAAAATGGGATGGAGATGTCCGCGTGGCGCTATTTGTGGTGTTGCGTGACGGCGTGACGTTGACCGATCGCCTGAAGGACTCGATTCGACGAACAATCCGGGAAAATGCCTCGCCGCGCCACGTGCCGGCGATCATTATCGCCGTGCCGGATCTGCCGCGGACGCGGAGTGGCAAGATCGTGGAGCTCGCGGTTCGTGACATGGTTCATGGGGAGCCGATCAAAAACACCGAGGCGTTAGCCAATCCCGAGTCGCTTGAATACTTCAGGGATATAGGGGAGCTTCAAACAGATTCAGGGGAGCCGTATGCAAAAGAATGAGGTGGTAATTGTGAGTGGGGCGCGGACAGCGGTCGGCGCTTTCGGCGGTAGCCTGAAAAATCATTCTCCCGCCGAACTCGGCGCTGCGGTGGTGTCGGAGGCGGTAAAAAGAGCGGGCATTGACGGGCAATCGGTCGGGCATGTCACAGTCGGCAACGTGATCCATACTGAACCGCATGACGCTTATATATCCAGGGTGGTAGCGCTCAATGGTGGATTGCCGCACAGTACGGTAGCGCTTACGGTCAATCGTTTGTGTGGCAGCGGCATGCAGGCCATTGTCACCTCGGCGCAGCAGATTGAGCTGGGATTGTGCGATACGGCGCTAGCCGGAGGCGTCGAAGTGATGAGTCGGGGCGGCTATCTGGCAACCGGGGTACGCTATGGAAACCGTCTGGGGGATGGTAAATTGCAGGACATGATGCTGGCTGCCCTGCATTGCCCGATGGAGGGCTGTCACATGGGAGTCACAGCAGAAAACATTGCCGAAAAATGGGGGGTATCCCGTGATGAACAGGATCGGTTCGCGCTGACCAGCCACCGCCGGGCGCAAAACGCGATTGAGCGGGGGTATTTCAAAGACCAGATTGTGCCGATTGAACTGAAATCCCGAAAAGGGGCGACCTGGTTCTCTCAGGATGAGCATGTTCGTTTTGATTCCAGAATTGAAGATATGCAAAAGCTGAAGCCTGTGTTCAAGGAAGATGGTACGGTTACCGCCGGCAATGCCTCCGGAATCAATGATGGCGCCGCGGCAATGGTTTTAATGAGTCGGCAACAGTGTGAGGCGCGTGGAATAAAGCCACGGGCGCGTCTGGTGAAGTATGCCTTTGCCGGGGTTGATCCCGCCTATATGGGAATCGGGCCGGTTCCTGCGGTACGCAATCTTCTTGCGGACACGGACTTTTCTGTCCAGGATATTGATGTGTGGGAGGTCAATGAGGCCTTTGCCGCCCAGGCTATCGCGGTGGCGCGCGACCTCGACATTCCGGAGCGCAGACTGAACCCCAATGGCAGCGGTATTTCACTGGGTCATCCGATTGGCGCGACCGGCGTAATCATTGCCGAGAAAGCTGTTTCGGAGTTGGAGCGCGCCGGCGGACAGTATGCGGTAGTGACCATGTGCATTGGCGGCGGTCAGGGGATTGCCGGTCTTTTCGCCAGAGAGGCTTGACGGGCGCATGGTGTGTCGTATCCATGTTGCGTCAGGCATACATATAAATATAATGAATTATGGTATCCTAACAATCAAATAACCGGAGAATTCGAATGACAGAACAGAGCAGGCAGGGGCAGGACAAGTTGACGATCAGGACGGAGACGGCGACGACCGGCTCGGGTGAGGCATTTATCGTTCGTCCATGTGGCCGGGTGGACGGCAGCACGGTGAATATTCTGGATGAAGTGACCCGGGAGTGGACGGAAAGCGGGGCCGGGGTACTGATCTTTAATTTTGAAGAGATGGAGTATATCAGCAGCGCGGGGTTGCGAATATTGCTGTTGAGCGCTCGCAAGATGCAGTCCGGGGGAGGCCGGGCATTATTTTGCGGATTAGCGCCACATATCGTTCAGATATTCGAGATCAGTGGATTCAGCGCGATTCTGGATATACGGGAAAGTCAGGCAGACGCGCTCGCGGCGGTCTGACCGCGCCGGCGTTGCATAAATGCTGACTGAGGTGACAATAGAGGAACCTGGACACGCTTTGCGCTCAATCAGGCAGAGACGCCGGTCATGTCCGTTGCGGTTGACGATACTGGCGTTACTGTTGTTGATGACTCCGGCCGTTTTTGCCGAGACTCAACGTGAG
This sequence comes from Candidatus Poriferihabitaceae bacterium, assembly GCA_965208975.1. Classification (GTDB taxonomy): domain Bacteria; phylum Pseudomonadota; class Gammaproteobacteria; order Arenicellales; family Poriferihabitantaceae. The sequence continues at coordinate 635,303 of CBDBQH010000001.1, forward strand.
CGGCAACAGGAGCGGCAGAAACTCCTTGTTTTTGGTCAGTCCGCGGCGCTCAGTGGCCCGGCGGCGGCTCTCGGAAGCGGTATGCGCCTGGGGCTTCTGGCGGCATTTGAGGAGGTCAATCGCGCGGGCGGAGTCAACGGTTACACACTCAGTCTGGAATCACTGGATGACCGCTATGAGCCTGAATCCGCTATCAACAACACCCGCACCCTGATCGATGAGCGCAAGGTGTTCGCCTTGATCGGCGCAGTCGGGACTCCGACATCCCTCGCCGCCCAGCCGATTTCCACTGAGGCGGGGGTGCCTTACATTGCACCGTATACGGGAGCCGAGTTCCTGCGTGACGCCCAACGGGCGCCCAACGTGGTCAATTTGCGCGCCTCCTACTATCAGGAGACCGAAGAAATGGTGGCTCGCCTCACTGAGGACCTGGGCATACAACGAGTCGGTATTTTCTATCAGGATGATTCTTTCGGGCGCGCCGGGTTGAAGGGATTGCGGGCGGCGGTAAAGCGTCGGGGCTGGGGCCTGACTGAAGAGGTTGCATATCCCCGCAATACAGAAGCCGTCAAGGTGGCCGTGCTGGACCTGCGCCGCGCAGATGTCGACGCCGTGGTCATTATCGGCGCTTACAAGCCAGCCGCCACGATGATACGGTGGGCGAAGCGCCTCGGCTTCGACCCTTACTTTATCAATATCTCGTTTATCGGCAGTTCTGCGCTGGCCGGGGAGCTCGGCTCTGACGGCGACGGAGTCTATGTCACCCAGGTGGTCCCTTTCCCTTTCAGTTCCGAGCTGCCGGTCATGTCAAAATATCGGGCAGCGCTGGCGCAGGTTGCCCCTCAGAGCCGACCGAGTTTCGTGTCTCTGGAGGGTTATCTGGCCGGCCGCCTGGCAGCGGAGGGGGTGCGGCTGGCAGGAGAAAACCTGACTCGACAGGGTTTCCTGCAGGCGCTCAGGGAAGCCGATCTGATTAACCTTGATGATTTTATACTTGATTACGGGGACGGAGACAATCAGGGATCGGATCGGGTTTACCTGACGCGGCTTGACGCTTTCGGGACTTTCCACCCGGTCAAAAATATGTTGTCGTTGCCATGAATGATTCGAGCATTGACGCGGCGGACAGGCGAGTGGCTCAGGTAACCGAAGCGTCGGCCTTCGCTGGAATGCGGCGGGCGCCGGTTCTGGCCAGACAGAAGAAATTACTGGGTGGGGTCGGCGCCCAGATTTACCTGATTCTGTTTGTTGGCGTGTTGCTTACTTTAAGCGCCAGCCTGGTGGCCTGGTATTCATTTCGGGAAATCCTGCGCCACGAATCCTACCTGGTGGAATACAGCGCTCCGAACCTGCTCAATTCAGTAGAGGTGACGCGGGAGAGTTCAGCGATGGTGGGCGTGGCTTCCCGATTTCTGGTGGCTGATTCTGAGCGCGCGCATGAGACGGTGGCGTTTTCGATGGCGGAGCAGTGGGAGTTACTGGAGTCAACCATTGAGGAACTGGAGTCGCGTTCGGTGTTTGGTGAGAGCACTCAGCTGATCAGGAATCATCTGACAGAGTTGGTTGCTCATCTGGAAACGATACGGGATTCCTCCGGGAAGCGTCTGACGATCAGCCGGGTTCTGGTAAAGCACAGTGAAGAGCTGGCCGATTTGAGTCGCAGTATTAACCGTATCCTGGTGGAGTCACTGGATAACCAGGGATTTTATCTGGTGGAAGGGATGCGTACTCTGGACGATATTGCACACCCGATCGAACAACGCGCGTCTGAGGAAGAGTTGACGATCTACCGTAATTTGACGAATTTGAACCATCAGGTCAATCTGGCCGTGTTGTTGCTTGATGAGATCATGGTGCTTTCTGATCGCCAGTTTTTGCCGCCGTTGCAGGACCGTTTTAATAGCGCTCTGGAAAACAGTCAGAGTGTTTTTGAGAAGCTGTCGGGGTTCAGTATTGACGATTTGCAAGGGAGTTCTCTTGTGCGGCAGCTCGGCAAAATATTCAGCGCGGAAGAGCAACGGCATTTCTCTCTGAGCCTGCTGGCCGATAATCTGCGGCGTCTTGGTGAGACTGGCCTGGGGGAGGAAGGTATCATTCCATTGCGGATGGAAGCGCTGCAGCGCCTGGAAAATGAGCGAAATGCGCTGGAAAAGGCGCAGACTTCGTCAACCATGCTGATCGGAGAGGTTAATAATCTGGTCTCGAAAATAAACCGGGACGCCCTGGGCGCGAGCGTCGCCTTACGCGCATCGGTGAAAGATGGAATCCTGTGGCTGGTTATCATCAATGTGGCGAGCGCGGGGGTCGCCTTGTTGTTTGCGTGGCTTTTCGTGTGGCGTTATCTGCTTCGGCGTCTGATCGATCTGGCCGGAGCGATGCATCGGATAGCGGAGGGTGACCTGAAGGTTTCGATCCGGGTCAAGGGTCATGACGAGCTCGCCGATATGGCTATGGCGCTGGAAGTGTTCAGGCAGAATGCCGAAGAAGTGGAACGACTGAATCTGGTGGAAAAGCTGGCCGAAGAACTGGATGCCCGCAATGAATCGCTGGAGCAGGCGATAAAAGATCTGCAAAAAGCCCAGGAACAGATTGTTGCTGAACAGAAACTCGCTTCATTGGGACAACTGACTGCGGGCGTTGCCCATGAAATCAAGAACCCTTTGAACTTTATCGGTAATTTCTCTATTGTCGCTGATGAGCTGGTGGCTGAGATCGAGGAATTGATCGAGGAAGAAAAAGAGGCAAATCCGGAAGCTTTCAAGGAGAGCGAGCTGACTCAGGAAATCAATTCGGTCATTGATGAAATTAAACTCAGTCTCGGCAAAATCACTGAACACAGCAAGCGCGCCAATGGAATTGTACAGAGTATGCTTGAACATTCCCGAAGCGGCGATTCGGAAGAATATCGGCAGGTCGACCTGAACGCGCTACTCAAGCAATATGTTCAACTCGCTTATCATGCGTTACGCGCCGAAGAGCCCGATTTCAATATGGCGATAGTAGAAGACCTGGACCCGGACGCGGCGATGCTGGAAGTCGTTCCCCAGGACATATCCCGGGTATTTCTGAATCTGGCCACCAACGCTTGTCAGGCGATCAACGAGAAAACTCTCAATCCTGGAAAGGACTGGCAACCGGAACTCAAGCTGAGCTCCCGGCGCATGGATGATCATGTTCGGTTCTGCATCCGTGATAATGGCCCCGGCATTCCGGAAAATCTGAAAAAACAGATTTTCGAGCCATTTGTGACGACCAAGCCGCCTGGCAAGGGAACCGGTCTGGGTCTTTCGTTGACTACTGATATTATATTGCGTCACGGTGGTTCTATTGATCTGGATTCCGAAGAAGGCAGTTTTACTGAAATGTGCGTTCTTTTGCCATTGGAGCGACCATCTCCGGGTGTCATTGAGCAGGATATTGCGAGCGATGGGGATTGATTTGCCTGGGCTACAGGACTTAAAGGTTATTAGTGAATGTTGTAAATACGGGGTTTCCTTATGAATTTGATTGAAGTGGTAGATACTCAGGTTGCGGTTGGGCAGGATTTGTCATTTATTCTCAACACCTTCTCGTTTTTGATCTGGGGGGCGCTGGTGATGTGGATGTGCGCTGGCTTCACGATGCTGGAGTCAGGTTCGGTACGCACCAAGAACGCTTCGGTTATCTGCCTGAAAAATATCGGACTGTATTCCATCGCGGGATTGGCCTTCTATTTCATTGGCTACAACCTGATGTATGTTGATGTCAATGGATGGGTTGGCAGTTTCACCTGGTTCTACGCTCCATCGGCAGATGAGGTCGCCCTGCTGGGCGGCGCTTCGGAGCGGGCCGCGGCTGTAGCGGAAAATGGCTATTCGGTCATGTCGGACTGGTTCTTCCAGATGGTGTTCGTTGCCACTGCGGCTTCCATTGTTTCTGGCGCCCTGGCCGAGAGGGTGAAACTCTGGTCTTTCTTCATGTTTACGTTGATTCTCACCGCATTTATTTATCCTCTGGTGGGGGCCTGGACATGGGGTGGAGGATGGCTCAGCGAAATGGGATTCCAGGATTTTGCAGGTTCCACCATTGTGCATTCAACGGGCGGCTGGGCAGCTTTGGCGGGCGCTCTGGTAGTCGGTCCGAGAAGAAACAAGTTCCGCTCTGACGGTAGCGTCAAATCGACCCCTCCCTCCAATGTTCCGGTAGTTACGCTGGGTGTGTTCATTCTCTGGCTCGGCTGGTTTGGCTTTAATGGCGGGTCGCAACTGGCGCTTGCCGGCGTTACTGACGCTGTAGCGATGAGTGTGGTATTGGTGAACACGAATCTGGCGGCAGCCGGAGGAGTGATTGCCGCCCTCAGCGTATCCCGTGTAGTGCTTGGCAGGGTGGATCTGATGGCTGTTCTCAATGGCGCCCTGGCCGGTCTGGTTGCAATTACAGCGGGCCCTGACATTGTCAATCATAACTGGGCGATCGCCATCGGGGTGATTGGCGGGCTTTTATGCACGGCCGGCGTAAAACTGCTGGAGCAACTGAAGATAGATGATGTGGTCGGCGCAATTCCGGCTCACCTGATTGCGGGAATATGGGGAACCCTGGCGGTATGTATCAACAAACCGGACAGTAGTCTGGTTACCCAGGTCATCGGTATCGTCACAATCGGCGTTTTTGTATTTGTTTGTTCGTACATTATCTGGGTTGCGCTGGATAAAATCATGGGCGTGAGAATATCCAGAAAAGTGGAGGAACTCGGCCAGGATGTGGCGGAGCTCGGCATTGAAGCCTATGCCGAATTTCTGATTATTCCCGACCCGGATGATAAAGATGAGGATGAGGATGACGGGTCAAAACGCAATGCTTAAGCGGGGTGCCCGGTACGGTTGATAGCTGTTTGACAGGGGCGGGCACAGTGACGCGCCCTTACGCCTTCAATCACCCGGACTGATTCATCGGTGTCGAGCATATCCGCCATACATTGCAGGTGACTCGCGTAACAACCGATTTCTCCATCACCGATCGGACTACCCTCAAATTGGGGTTGCCATCGCTGCGGGATATTGGCGCCCCGAAATGCCGGGAATCGGGTAAATGCAAGATTCTGGTCATTCAGCTGGCGCGTTATGGCATCTAGCCGCTCTTGGTCGTCCTCCAGGTCAATGACATAAATCGGCGGCTGAGTCTATTGAAGAGTGGAGGGCTTGCCGGTATACTTGCGGGGTGGAGTATGAGAGGTTTTTCACATGATTCAGACGGGTCTTAAAGCCCGTTTTTTGTATGTAACAGGTAAAGACCAGGTGAACTGACCGTTGCGCGGCGCGATTGAAAAATTGAGAACGATGCTTGAACCATCGGTGGAAAACTTGGGATATGAACTGTTGCATATTGAACAGGGCAATCAGGGCAGTCAGAATGTGCTGCGTTTTTATATTGACGCGCCGGGCGGAATCCGGGTGGATGACTGCGAAGCTGTGAGTCGGCAGATCGGCGCCATTCTGGATGTCGAAGAGCCACTGGACATGAAGTATCTGCTTGAGGTTTCGTCGCCGGGACTTGACCGGCCTTTGACCAAACCGGGGCATTTCAGGAAATGTCTGGGAGATAATGTGAGAATAGTGATGCGGACCCATGTATTGGGCCGAAGACGATTTAGCGGACGAATGGTTGAAACGAATGATGTCAACGTGGTCCTTGAAGTGGACGGTGAGAGTTACGAGTTGGTCTATGATGATATGGAAACAGCGAGACTTGAACCGGCATTTTAATTTTTCAGTACCTATTAATCATGGCGATTACAAATAACGAGATATTAATGATGGTAGAGGTGGTTTCCCGAGAAAAGGACCTGGAGAAGGGGGTCATTTTCAACGCCATCGAAACAGCGCTGGTCACGGCCACCAAGAAATGGCATCCAGGCGATATTGACGCCCGGGTCAGCATTCATCAGGAAACCGGGGATTATGATACCTACCGTGTCTGGGAGGTCATTGCTGACGATGTCGAACGGGAGTTCCCCGACCGCCAGATTCCGTTGTCGGAAGCGCGTGAAAACGCCCCTGAACTGAATGTTGATGATTTGATTGAGGAACCCATGGAGAAAGTGGAGTTCGGTCGAATCGCGGCTCAGGCCGCCAAGCAGGTCATCATGCAGAAGGTCAAGGAAGCGGAGAGGAATCAGGTCGCCCAGCGATACAAGGACAAATTTGGCGCTCTTATTTCCGGGACCGTGAAAAGACTGGATCATGGCAATGCAATCGTTGATCTGGGTGACGCTGAGGCGATTTTGCCGAAAAGCGAGATGATCCCGAGAGAAGGCTTGCGTCCGGGGGACCGGATTCGCGCGCTGTTAAAAGAGATCGATCAGGAGTCCCGAGGACCGCAATTGATTCTTACCCGGCTTTCCTCTCAATTTCTGATCGAGCTTTTCAAGCTGGAGGTGCCGGAAGCGGGAGAGGGAATTATAGAAATTACCGGAGCGGCCAGAGACCCGGGATCGCGGGCCAAGATTTCAGTGCGAACCAATGACGCCAATGTAGACCCGGTAGGCGCCTGCGTGGGTATTCGCGGGTCGCGGGTGCAAAGTGTTTCCAACGAAATTGCCGGGGAACGGGTGGATATCATTGTCTGGTCTGACAAGATTGATGAGTTCGTCATACAGGCGCTGGCGCCGGCGGAAGTCGAGTCGATATTTATCGACGAAGAGGTCAAGGCGATGGATGTGGTTGTAACCGAGGAGAATCTTTCTCGCGCGATCGGACGGGGAGGGCAGAATGTTCGTCTCGCCTCCGAGTTGACCGGATGGGAGTTGAATCTGATGACCGACAAGGCGGCTCAGGAAAAGCAGGATGCGGAGCAGTGGGCATTGATTGAGAAATTCAAGTTGCAGTTGTCGATTGATGAGAACACGGCGATTATCCTGGCTCAGGAAGGATTCAATACGCTTGAGGAAATCGCCTATGTTCCGCGGCAGGAGTTGATCGAGATCGAAGAGTTTGATGAAGAGCTGGTGGATGAGTTGCGTAACCGGGCACAGGACAATTTGCTGACCAGCGCCATAGCGAGTCAGGTGGAAAAAGAACCCGCTGAAGACTTGCTTGCGATGGAAGGGATTGACGAAGATACTGCAAAGTCTCTGGCTATGGGCGGAGTGCGTACCCGGGAAGAGTTGGCGGAGTGTGCGGTCGATGAGGTGCTGGACATTGTCGACATGGGACATCAGAGGGCGAGCGAGTTGATTATGACTGCTCGCGCATCCTGGTTTGACTAATTTGATGCAGTAACATAAAACCGGAATACGACCATGTCTCAGGCAACTATCGACGCTTTTGCCAGGCAAATCAATATCAGTATTGAAAAGCTTCTGGATCAGCTGGAACAGGCCGGTATTTCCGGGAAAACCCGAAATGACCTGCTGGAAGATCATGAGAAGCTCCAATTGTTGCAGCACCTGGAACGTCGCGAGACGAAGGCGCCTTCAAAAGACCGTATATTCCTGAAAAGCAGGCAGACCCGGCAAATCCGGCAGACTTCGAGAACAGGAGCCGCGCGTACCGTCCATGTTGAGGTAAAAAAACGCCGGACCTTCGTAAAACGAAGTACGCTGGAGGCGGATCAGGCGCGTCAGGATGAAGAAGACAGAATTGCGCGGGAAGCCCGGGGACAGACGGAGAAAGAACCGGGCATTGCGGCACAAGAGGCAGAGCCGCAAGACTCGCCACAAGCGCCACAAGCGTCGCAAGAGGAAACTCGTCAGCAAGAGCCGCCGTCAGAAGACTTGCGGCAGCCTTTCAATGTTGCCGGGGAGGTGGTCGCGCCGGCGGACGGCGCCGCGGCGCCTGAACCGGAAATGGCCGCGGGGTCTGCTGAATCGCCGGCGCCGGAATCCGTTGCCGCCGTTGCTGTTGAGACTGAACCGAAAACGGTTGACCGTAAGAAATCGGGCAAAGCGAAAAAAGGGAAGAAAGGCAAGCGCGAACGGGATGACAACGCGAAGACACCGTCAGTCCGGAAAGAGCTGCATGCGGCTAAACGCCGCCGGGATAAAGGTCGGCGTCTGCTCAGAAAGCCGGGCCGCATCTCTTCATCTACCTCGAATCAGCATGTGTTTGAAAAACCGACCGCGCCGGTGGTTCATGAGATTCAGGTATCTGAGGCGATGACGGTCGGTGAGCTTGCACAGGCGATGTCGATCAAGGCGGGTGAAGTGATCAAGGCGATGATGGATATGGGCTCCATGGTGACCATTAACCAGATTCTGGATCAGGATACGGCGATGTTGCTGATTGAGGAAATGGGACATGTGGCCAGACCCGCCGATAAGGAAGACCCTGAATCCATATTGTCCGACCCCGATGAACTGAGCCAGCAGGTTCCCCGTCCGCCCGTGGTTACCGTGATGGGTCATGTCGATCATGGCAAGACTTCCTTGCTGGATTATCTGCGAAATACCAAGGTGGTTGACGCGGAGGCCGGAGGAATCACCCAGCATATCGGAGCTTACCGGGTTAATCTGAATGACCATGAGATTTGTTTCCTGGATACGCCGGGTCATGAAGCCTTTTCCGCGATGCGGGCCAGGGGAGCGAAGGCGACCGATATTATCATTCTGGTAGTCGCTGCGGATGACGGGGTGAAACCGCAAACTGTTGAAGCGATCAATCACGCCAAGGCGGCTGACGTTCCGATCGTGGTTGCGTTGAACAAAATTGATCGCGAGCAGGCCGACCCGGAGCGGGTCAAGCAGGAGTTATCCAGTCGTGGGGTTGTGGCCGAGGGGTGGGGCGGTGATACGTTGATGAATGAAGTGTCGGCGATTACCGGCCAGGGCGTCGAGAGTCTGCTTGAGTCGGTATTGTTGCAGGCTGAAGTGGCTGATTTGAAAGCGCGTCCTGCCGGCAACGCCACTGGCCTGGTGGTTGAGGCTCGCCTGGACAAGGGGCGTGGCCCGGTCGCCACTGTGCTGGTTCAACAGGGCCTGCTGAAACAGGGCGATATTATTCTGGCGGGTCGGGAAACCGGCCGGGTGCGGGAGATATTGAATGACCGCGGCAAAAGGATTGTTGAGGCGGGGCCATCGACACCGATTGAAATACAGGGGCTGGCGGGAACACCGGTGGCTGGTGATGAAATCGTGGTGGTCGGTGACGAGAGAAGAGCGCGGGAAATAGCTACCAATCGCCAGGGTCGATCCAAGGAGTTGAAGCTGGCCCAGCAACAGAAGGTGAAACTGGAAAGTATCTTCAACCGGATGGATGAGGGAGAGGTCAAGACCCTGAATGTCCTGGTGAAAGCGGATGTGCAGGGTTCCGTAGAGGCGCTCAGGGGATTGCTGACCAAACTGTCGGTGGACGCGGTCCATGTCAATGTGGTCCATGGCATGGTGGGCGGTATCAATGAATCGGATGTGAATCTGGCGATGGCGACCGGAGCCCTGATTATCGGCTTTAACGTGCGAGCGGACGCAACGGCCAGGAAGCTGATTGAAAAAGAAGGGATTACTGTTCTTTATCACAATGTCATCTATGACGTAATAGATGTGGTGAAGGCCACGATGTCTGGGTTATTGTCGCCGATATCGAAGGAACATCATGTCGGTCTTGTCGAAGTCAGGGATATATTCCGCGCCCCGAAAATCGGAGCGATCGCCGGCAGTTATGTCACTGAGGGCATCGTCAGGAAAAATCTGCCGGTGCGGGTGCTGCGGGAAAACACAGTGATATTCGAAGGCGCCATTGATTCTCTCAAGCGTTTCAAGGACGATGTCAACGAGGTTAAAAACGGTTATGAATGCGGAATCGGAATCAGGGACTACAATGATATCCGGGTTGGAGATCAGATAGAGATCTTCGAAATCATCCAGACCGCCCAGGAATTATAGTCTGATCAGGCCGCAGGAATGTCAATATGCAGGAAGTCTCCAGGAGCCGCAGAGTCGCGGAATTATTGAAGAGAGAAATCGCGGTATTGATTGCCAGGGAACTGAATGATCCTCGCATCAATACGGTAACCGTGACGGCGGTGACTATTAGCAAGGACCTCAGAACTTCCACGGTTTTTGTGTCATCCACCCGGGTTTCGTTCGACCAATCAGATGCGGAATCAATCCGCATCGAGAAATTACTGAACAAGTCAGCTGGCTATATACGTCATCTGCTGAGTCAGACCGTGAATCTTAGAATCACTCCGAGTCTGGTGTTCAAGTATGACGACAGCATCCAGCGCGGCATGGATATGTCCCGATTGATAGAGCGGCTGAATCGCGGGAATGTCGGGTAACCGCAAAGATCGGGGCGCTTCGGTCAATGGTATCCTGCTGGTTGACAAGCCAGCCGGGATTACTTCCAATAAAACCCTCCAGATTGTCAAACGGCTGCTGAATGCGCGCAAGGCGGGTCATACGGGCAGTCTGGATCCGATTGCAACCGGGGCGCTGCCGATTTGTTTGGGTCATGCAACCCGAATATCCGGGTTACTTCTCGAATCCACCAAGCAGTACGAGGTCGGTATCCGGCTTGGAGTCACTACGGATAGCGGTGACAAGACAGGCAGGGAGCTATCGCGAAAGGCGGTCGAATATGACGCGATGACGCTGGCTCAGGCGCTTTCCCGGTTTTCAGGAGAGATTCAGCAGATTCCGCCGATGTTCTCGGCATTAAAACAGAATGGACAAAGGTTATACAAGCTGGCGAGGAAGGGGCTGGAAGTGAAACGTGAAGCGCGGGCGGTGACGGTGCATGATCTCTCGGTCCTCGGCATCGAGGACGATTACCTGGAGTTGCGGGTGCATTGCTCAAAAGGATTCTACATACGCAGTCTGGCGGTGGACATTGGCGAGGCACTGGGTTGCGGGGCTCATGTGGAGCGCCTGAGAAGGATAATGGTTCATGATTTTAGGATTGACCAGTGTATCAGTCTGGAGCGGCTCGAAGCCATGGAATCCTTCGAGCGCAGACAAGACCTGCTGATGCCCATGGATCAGGCGTTGCAAGGGTTGCCCGGAATTGAATTGTCACCGCGCGGCGCCAGGGCTTTTTGTCAGGGGCAATCAGTCCGTCTGCCGGAGCCTCCCCGACATTGCCCGAATCAGGAGCTGGTTCGATTGTATTGTCAGGACAGACGGTTTCTCGGACTCGGTCAGCTGGTGGACGGAGAAATCGCGCCGCGCAAGGTGTTCGCATGAATCCGGCGTGTCCTGTTCGACTCGCCGTTGAACAGGCGCTCGCGTGAATTGGCTCCCCGGGACAGGTTCGAACTGCCGACAGGGTGGTTAACAGCCACCTGCTCTACCAACTGAGCTACCGGGGAACGGGGGGTATGGATACTAATTGCCGACATCCAATTGGTCAAGTGTCATTGTGTAAAAATAAGCAAAAAAATGCAGTAATTTTCAATTCTGTTCTTTTTTCCGTCCTGCTGGATTAGAATACCGCCATGTCCGCCGCGGCGAAATATCATCTGCAAAGCGCGTTCGAGCCAGCCGGAGACCAGCCGGAAGCGGTGCGTTTGTTGACCGCGGGTATCGAGAGCGGCGAGGCCTTTCAGACCTTGCTCGGCGTTACCGGGTCCGGCAAGACATTTACCATGGCGAATGTGATCGCCAATACCGGGAAACCGGCGTTGATCCTGGCGCATAACAAGACTCTGGCGGCGCAGTTGTATTCTGAAATGAGGGATTTTTTCCCGAAAAACGCGGTCGAGTATTTCGTTTCCTATTATGATTATTACCAACCTGAAGCATATATACCCGGTTCGGATACCTTTATTGAAAAAGACGCCTCAGTCAATGATCATATTGATCAGATGCGGTTGTCTGCGACCAAGGCCCTGATTGAAAGACAGGATGTTATTATCGTGGCAACGGTGTCCGCGATTTATGGCTTAGGTGACCCGGCTGCTTATCACGGAATGATCCTGCATCTCAGGAAAGGGGATTTGATCAGCCAGCGAGCGATTTTGAAACGCCTTGCTGAATTACAGTATATCCGTAATGATCTGGAATTGCGAAGGAGTACGTTCCGGGTACGCGGAGACGTGATTGATGTCTATCCTGCAGAATCCGAAAGACTGGCCATTCGCATACAATTGTTCGGCGATGAAGTGGAGAGTCTTTGTAAATTCGATCCATTGACGGGCGGGGTCGAGGAGCATCTGCACCGGGTGACGGTCTATCCCAAGAGTCACTATGTGACTGCGAGGGAAACCATCCTGAATGTGCTTGACGACATCCGCCGGGAGCTGCGGGAAAGGCTGGCTGAGCTGCGAGACAAAAACAAGCTGGTCGAAGCGCAAAGGCTGGAGCAAAGAACACTGTATGACCTGGAAATGATGCAGGAACTGGGATATTGCAACGGCATAGAAAATTATTCCCGTTATCTGTCTGGCCGAAACGCGGGTCAGCCGCCGCCCACTCTGATGGATTATCTGCCCGATGAGGCGCTGGTTTTCATTGATGAGAGCCATGCCACCATCCCCCAGCTCGGCGCCATGTACCGCGGCGATCGATCCAGGAAGGAGACGCTGGTTGAATACGGCTTTCGCCTGCCTTCCGCGATTGATAACCGGCCGCTTCGGTTCGATGAATTCGAGAGCCTGTTGCCGCAGACGGTTTTCGTGTCGGCGACACCGGGGGATTATGAGGCGCAACGCATTGCTGATGTGGTGGAGCAGGTGGTGCGCCCCACTGGACTCATGGACCCGGAGATTGAAATTCGGCCGGTGAACCATCAAGTGGATGATCTGCTTTCCCAGGTCAGGGCGCGCGCTGTGCGCGGACAACGGGTTCTGGTGACGACGCTGACCAAGCGTATGGCTGAAGATTTGACCGAATATATGCACGAACATGGGGTTCGGGTGCGCTATCTGCACTCGGACATTGATACCGTGGAGCGGGTCGAAATCATTCGGGATTTAAGAAAAGGGGTATTCGATGTATTGGTCGGAATCAACTTGCTGAGAGAGGGGCTGGATATTCCAGAGGTTTCGCTGGTGGCGATACTCGACGCGGACAAGGAAGGCTTCCTCCGCTCCACCCGCTCGTTGATCCAGACTATTGGCCGTGCCGCGAGAAATGTGGATGGCCGGGTCATTCTATATGCCGACCAGGAAACCCGCTCCATCCGCCAGGCTTTGGCCGAAACCAACCGGCGACGGGAAAAACAGCGAAAATACAATGAAGTGCATGGTATTACCCCGAAATCAGTGATCAAGCCGGTCAAGGACATCATTGATGGTGTGACTGCCGATGATTCGCTGCTGAACGATCTGCCCGAACGGAGTTTTGCCGAAGAAGGCGCTGAAGAAACCATACGCCAGTCGCCCAGGGAACTCGGCCAACTGCTGAAAGGATTGGAGAAGGAAATGTATTCTTATGCGAAAAATCTGGAATTCGAAGCCGCTGCGGGAGTCCGCGACCGCATCAATCGAATACGAACGGGGCGTTTTATGACGGATATTGCGTAGAACCTGCTTCGGCGATTATGCGAATGAAGTTGTCAACCAGACCGAAGATTGCCATTGAGCCGACAATCATCAGGCTGCCATACAGGGTATGAGAGGGTCTTTCCCTGATACACGTTCATTACATGGCGGGCCCGGAGGGACTCGAACCCCCGACCACCTGGTTCGAAGCCAGGTACTCTATCCAGCTGAGCTACGGGCCCATATTACAAGAAAAGATGCAGGCGGTGTTTTACCTTACTTTAGAGGATTAGTCGAGTTTCTTTTTTAACCATTCATTGACTTGTTTCGGATTTGCCTTGCCGCGGGTTTCTTTCATCACCTGACCGACAAAAAACCCAAGCACCTTGTGATTGCCGTCCTGATATTGTTTAACCTGCGGCGCATTTTCCCGGATAATCAAATCCACGACCGCTTCGATCTCGGCCGTGTCGGTAATTTGTTTCAGTCCTTTGCGTTCAATGATTTCATCGACCGTTTGGGGACTGTCCCATATCAACGCAAATACTTCCTTCGCGATTTTCCCTGAAATTGTATGGTCTGCAATCCGTTGCATGAGGGCGGCGAAGCGGGCGCTGTCCAATGGGCAATGGCGGATGTCCAGGCCGGACTGGTTGAGCGCCGCGCTGCAGTCCCCCAACATCCAGTTGGCGATCATTGTGGGTTCGGCATCGCTTTTTTCGCAGACTGCTTCAAAATAATCGGCCATATTCCTGTCTGCCGTTATTTGACCGGCATCGTTGCCCGGTAGCCCGAAATCGGTTTCAAACCGTGCTTTGCGAAGCTCAGGCAGTTCCGGCAATTCCTGTCGAACCGCCTCTATAAAGCCATCTTCCAGAATCATCGCGGGCAGGTCGGGGTCCGGAAAGTAGCGATAGTCATGGGCTTCTTCCTTGGAGCGCATGGAGCGGGTTTGATTTTTGTCGGCATCGTACAGGCGGGTTTCCTGACGGATTACGCCGCCGTCTTCCAGAATGCCTTTTTGTCGTTCTACTTCATATTTGATGGCTTTTTCGACGAATCGAAATGAATTGATGTTTTTCAATTCGGTGCGAGTACCCAGCCTGGACTGCCCCTGGGGGCGGATGGATACATTGGCGTCGCAGCGAAACGACCCTTCCTGCATATTGCCGTCCGAAATGTCGAGATAGCGGATCAGGGTATGCAGTTTTCTGAGGTATGCGACGGCTTCGAGCGGACCACGCATGTCCGGTTCGGAAACGATTTCCAACAAGGGGATTCCGGCTCGATTCAGGTCTATTCCGGTCATGCCGTGATAATCTTCGTGTAATGATTTGCCGGCGTCCTCTTCAAGATGAGCGCGGGTGACGCCGATGGTTTTGACGTGATCGCCGATTTCTATCTGAATCTCGCCACGGCCAACAACAGGCAAATCGAACTGGCTGATCTGGTAGCCCTTGGGCAAATCCGGATAAAAGTAGTTCTTGCGGGCGAAGATTGATTTGCGGTTAATCCGGGCATTGATTCCCAGCCCGAACCGCACAGCGAGTCTGACCGCTTCCCGGTTCATGACTGGCAGAGCGCCGGGCAGTGCGATACTGACATCGCATGCCTGGGTGTTGGGCGCCGCGCCGTAAGCAGTGGAGGCGCCGCTGAAAATCTTGCTGCGAGTCATTAGCTGAACATGGACTTCCAGACCGATCACCGTCTCCCATTGCGTCACGGAATCTTTCGTCATGCCGGATTTCCCCGGGCGGTCATTGATATTCCTCTGGAATCCGTCGATGCCAGTCTGTTTCGAGCTGGAATTGATGGGCGGCATTCAGCAACGTGGCTTCATCCAGATAACGTCCAATCAGATGAAGTCCCACGGGCAGTCCCTGACTGTCAAAGCCGGCTGGAAGGGACAGCGCCGGCAAACCGGCCAGATTGGCGGAATTGGTGAAAATATCGTTCAGATACATGGCAACCGGATCATCGTTTTTTTCGCCCAGGGCGAAGGCGGTGGCCGGGGTCGTTGGGCCGAGAATGAAATCACATTTCTCAAATGCGCGGCTGAAATCGTCCGCAATCAGGCGTCTCAGCTTTTGCGCTTTGACATAGTAAGCGTCATAATAGCCGCTGGACAGGACATAAGCGCCAATCATGATTCGCCGTTGCACTTCCTCGCCGAAACCTTCGGCACGGGTTTTTTCATACATATCGACGAGATCATCATATTGTTCGGTGCGGTAACCATAACGCACTCCGTCAAAACGTGACAGATTGGACGACGCTTCAGCCGGCGCCAGAACGTAATAACAGGGGATGCCGGCCCGACTGTTCGGCAATTCGACTTCGATGGTTTTCGCGCCCATGGATTCGAGTTGTCTGATACTCTGCTGGATAATGGCGGCGACTTCGCAATTCACGCCATCGTCAAAAAACTCCCTCGGCAAGCCAATGATCCTGCCGGCGATCGAATGATCGACAATACTGCAATAATCCGGCGTTTCCAGTTGCAGGGAGGTCGAATCCCGCGGATCAAATCCGGACATGGCTTCCAATACCATGGCCGCGTCCTGTGCGCTGGTTGCCAGGATACCGCCCTGATCCAAAGAGGAGGCAAACGCGATCATGCCATAGCGCGACACTCTTCCATAACTCGGTTTGATTCCGGTGAGTCCACAGAATGCGGCGGGCTGGCGAATTGAGCCGCCGGTATCGCTGGCCGACGCAACCGGCGCCAGACGCGCGGCGACAGCGGATGCTGAGCCTCCCGAACTGCCGCCTGGAACACGCTTCTTGTCCCATGGATTAGCCACTGCGCCAAAATAACTGGTTTCGCAGGAAGACCCCATTGCAAACTCATCCATGTTGGTTTTGCCCAGTGTCACCATGCCGCGGGCGTTTAATTTATCCACCACAGTCGCGTTATAAGGCGATTTGAAGTTGTGCAGCATTTTCGACCCGCAGGTGGTCAATACCCCTTGCGTACAGAACAGGTCTTTATGAGCGATTGGAATGCCGGTCAACTGTCCGCCGGCGCCGGCTGACAGGAGCCGGTCCGAGGCGCTGGCCTGTGCCAGCGCGATTTCATCGGTGGTCGTAATAAAGGCATTCAGAGCGGACGCTTTGTGAATACGCTCAAGGAAGTGTCGAGTCAATTCGACGCTGGAATATTTCCTTTTACGCAGGGATTCACTATGCTCCCGCAGTGTGTAGGTGTGCATGGCGTGAAAACGGCTTATTCGATCACTCTGGGGACGAGATAGAGTCCGTTTTCTACAGCCGGCGCAATTTCCAGATACGCCTGCGTCTGAGCGCTTGCTGTCACCCGGTCTTCCCTCAATATCAGCGCTGTATCCTGGGGGTGGGACATGGGTTCAATGCCGCTGGTGTCAATCTGGTTCATTTGTTCAATCAGCTCCAGAACCCGGGACAGTTGGGTCGCACAGGAACGCGCCTGCTGATCTTCCATTCTGAGTCTTGCCAGTTTTGCAATGTGAGTAATTTCAATCGGCGTCAATGACATAATATCGGGTTTACGGGAATGGTTACGAAAACTTCACGAACTTACCACAACAATAAGTGGTTGAATAGTATGACCTGGATTGGTAAGCTATACACAGAATTTTATGTGGCGCGATTGCTTCAGGTTCCACTTTTTCTCTTTATCTTTATCCGGAATTCTCAAAATCATGTTCAAGCACCTGATTGGTCTTTTTTCCAATGATCTGGCAATAGATCTTGGTACGGCAAATACCCTGATTTATGTCCGTAACAAGGGAATCATCCTGAATGAGCCCTCTGTTGTAGCGATCAAGGAGTCAGCCAGTCATAACGGCACGAGAAGCTATGGCGCCAAGAGTGTCTTGGCCGTTGGTCATGAGGCCAAGCGCATGCTGGGTCGAACACCGGGAACCATCAAGGCGACGCGCCCGATGAAGGATGGGGTCATCGCTGATTTCAACGTCACGGAAGATATGCTGAAGTATTTTATCCGCAAAGCCCAGGAAAACAAGCTTTTTTCGAGTCCGAGGATTATTATCTGTGTGCCTTGTGGTTCAACCCAGGTGGAGAGACGGGCGATCAGCGAATCCGCTACCGGCGCTGGCGCCCGGGAAGTTTACCTGATTGAAGAACCCATGGCGGTCGCTATTGGCGCCAATCTCCCGGTCGCCGAGCCGACTGGCTCCATGGTGGTCGATATCGGCGGCGGCACAACGGAAGTGGGCATCCTGTCGCTGGGTGGTATGGTTTATTCAAGTTCCCTGAGGATTGCCGGTGATTCTCTTGATGAGGCAATTATCAATCACATGCGGCAACGTCACGGAGTCTTGATCGGTGAATCTACAGCTGAGCGCATTAAACATGCCATAGGGACTGCGTGGTCGGAGTCCGAACACAAGGAAATGGAAATCAAGGGTCGGGATATTACCGAAGGACTGGCGCGCGGCTTGCTGATTACCAGCGAAGAGATTTATGAGGCGATCAATAACTCGATTCAGCAAATTGTTCAGGCCATCAGACAGGCGCTGGAAAAGGCGCCGCCGGAATTGAGCGCCGACATCAGTGAGCAGGGAATGGTGATCGCTGGCGGTGGCGCCTTGCTGCGAGATATGGACATGCGGTTGATGCAGGATATTGGCCTGCCGGTGATCCTGGCTGAGGAACCCTTGAGTTGTGTGGTTCGCGGCTGTGGTCGCGCCCTGGAAGAAATGGATGTGATCGGTGATATATTTGCAAGTGACGGCTGACCAGACCGGATATTCAGCGTAAGTGTCGCGCCGCCCGAACGTTTTACCTGTTGACCGGATTAGCTGGTTGAATTGTTGTTTGTATGTCGGTAATCCGGGTTCGTGATGGCCAGTTACAACCGTAACTTTCCGATCAATCGGTTGGTCTTCTTTTTCCTGCTATCCACCGGATTGATGACCGTTGATCATCAAACTGACCTGCTTGCCCCGGTTCGGGTTACTGCTTCGGTGATCAATATCACATTCGAATCCGTTGTCCGGTTTCCGTACAATACGGTCGCTTTGTTACGGCGACATTATCCGGATGATGCGCTGTACCGGAGATTCCGCGAGCTTCAACGCGAACAGGCGATTCTCAAGACCCGGCTACAACGGTATGAGGCGCTGGAACTGGAGAATCGGCGTCTCACCAAACTACTGGGATCGACCGGAAGTTACACCGAACAGGTTCTGCTGGCGGAAATAATAGAGGTGGGCCATGAGTCCTACAACCAGAGTATCGTACTGAACCGGGGCGTGGAATCAGGAGTTTATCCAGGTCAGCCTGTGCTCGCGCCTGAAGGAGTGCTCGGACAGGTCTCAACAGTAGGTCTTGGAAGGAGTGTGGTGACCCTGATTACCGATCCGAGTCACGGCCTGCCTGTCCAGATTCAGAGGAATCAGGCGCGAGCCATCGTCCAGGGCGCCGGACAGACCGATCGTGTCGAGGTGCCCAGCCTGATCAGCCGCTCGGACATTCGTCTGGGTGACGTGCTGGTTACTTCCGGCATGGGCGGACGTTTCCCGATTGGCTACAAGGTTGCCGAGGTGACCGAGATTGTTGAGGATGTCAGTGAACCATTCATGAAGATTTCGGCGTCAACCATCGCGAAAATCGGGCTGGTCAGGGAGGTGCTGTTGTTGTGGAACCCCGCTCACGCCGCTCCTTTTATATCTCCCGCTCCTGAAGATTCATTCGAGCCCGGGCCATGAACAGGTATCGTTTCAGGCATTCTCCTTACGGATTTGTTGCGGCCACATTGGCGCTCGGCCTGGCGCTGAATCTGCTCAGCTATTTCGAGTGGATGAAATATGCAAAACCGGATTGGGTATTGCTGATCCTGTTTTACTGGTGTCTTGAAATTCCGGACAGAATCGGTGTCGGTTGCGGCTGGATTACCGGATTGATGGTCGATATACTGAATTATTCCCTGTTCGGACAGCATGCCCTGGCCAAGGCGTTCGTCGCTTTTTTCGCCGTGACTGCGAGTGGCAGGATACGGGGATATGATATGTGGAAACAATGCGTTGTGGTCTTCTTGATCGCCTCGATTGACTTGGGCGTCACTGTGCTGATAGCGAATCTCACGGTCAGTACCGAGATTCGGCTGATTTACTGGCAGTCGGCGTTGATGTCGGCCCTGGTCTGGCCTGTCATCTATGTGCTCCTGCGTTTTGTGAGACACCAGGTGAGAGCCGGGTCATGATGTCGAAACACAATTCTGAAAGCAGTGTGATCCATAGCCGGATCAGTATACTGTTCACGATGATTTTGTTGCTGTTTCTGGTTCTTGCGGCCAGACTCACCTGGCTGCAAGTCTATGAATACCAGAGATTTTCCACACTGGCCCAGAATAATCGCATTGATATTTTCCCCTTAACTCCGATCCGGGGACTGATTTATGACCGCAACGGAGAAATCCTGGCCGATAACCTGAAGGTCTATAATCTCGAGATATTGCCCGACCAGGTTGAGGACATGGACGCGCTGTTACACGAATTGGGTCAGTTGATTGAGCTGGAAGATACTCATTTGGAGCCATTTCGAGTGTTGCTGGCAGAACGTCCTTCCTTTGTCAGGCAGACCCTGAAAGCGAATCTGAGTGAACAGGAAGTTGCGGTGGTCGCCGTCAATCAACATCGTTATGACGGAGTAGAATTAAGAGCGCGTCTGCAAAGGCATTATCCGAAAAGGGCACTGGCTTCCCATGTGATCGGCTATGTCGGAAGAATCAGCGAAAGTGATCTCGGGAAAATTGATAACCAGGCTTATCGGGGGATGGAGTATATCGGGAAAAGCGGTATAGAAGCGCGTTATGAATCCGAGTTGCTGGGAAAACTCGGTGTGGTTCAGGTGGAAACCAATGCGCACGGACGCATTATTCGCAAGCTGGAAGAAATCACGTCTGATACAGGGAAATCGCTTCATCTGAGTATGGATATCAAGTTGCAGGAAAAAGGGGTGGAAGCGATGCGGGGGTACGAAGGAGCCGTGGTGGCTATTGAGCCGGATACGGGAGATGTGCTGGCTTTCGTCAGCGCTCCTGGCTATGACCCGAATCCGTTTGTCAATGGTATCAGTGAAGCCGAATATGACTTGCTCAAGACATCAGACCGCCAACCCCTGTTGAATCGGGCATTGTCGGGCCGCTATGCGCCCGGTTCCACGATAAAAGGTTTCATCTCGCTGATCGGAATGGAAAACGGAATTGGTCATGACACGACCAGCTTCTGTCCCGGTTGGTATAGTTTGCCGAACCATACTCACCGTTACCGCTGCTGGAAGAAGCCTGGTCATGGCGAGATGGATGGTCATGACAGTATCGTACAATCCTGTGATGTCTACTATTACCGTCTCGCCAAAAGACTGGGAATCGATCGGATATACGAGGGTATGAGCCGATTCGGATTTGGCGCGGCGACAGGTATTGACTTGCTCGGAGAGCCTTCGGGGCTGATTCCTTCACGGCGCTGGAAACGACAGCGTTTTGACCAGCCATGGTATCCGGGAGAGACGATCATTACAGGGATTGGCCAGGGTTATATGCTGGTTACTCCACTGCAACTAGCCGCTGCGACAGCCACCCTCGCGAATAACGGAAAAATGATCTCCCCCAGGTTTTTGTCTGCTGTTGAAGACCCTTCCAGTCAGGTTAAACAACGTCCGCATCTGATAACGCCCAGGACCGTTCAATTACGGGATGATCATTTTTATACGAAGGTCATTAACAGCATGGAGGATGTTGTGCATGGAGCGAAGGGTACAGCCAGGGGAATCGGGCGCAACATCCGCTACCGGATGGCTGGCAAGACCGGCACAGCCCAGGTCAAGAGCATCGCCCAGAATGAGGAGTACGATGATGAGACCGTTCAGAAGAAGTTCAGGGATCACTCATTGTTTGTCGGGTTTGCTCCGATTGAAAACCCGAAAATCGCGATTTCGGTGATCGTCGAGCATGCCGGCAGCGGCAGTCGAACAGCCGCCCCGATCGCCAGAAAACTGATTGATTACTACCTGCTGGAACGCTTGAAACTCTTCCCCGAAGAACTGTCTGCCGGTGAGTCGTCCGCTCTCGTCGAGTCGGCGGAAATACGGTCATGAATCAGGAAAGGTCCCAGCTGGATTACCCGTTGTTGACCGGGGTTTTATTGCTGTGCGGAGTGGGCTTGATCGTGCTGTTCAGCGCGGTTGGCGAGAATATGGAGCTGATTATAAAACACGCTATCCGCGCTGGCGTTGCTCTGGTGTTGATGATTGTGGTTTCCAGACTGCCACCCAAGTTGCTGGCGCGCTGGTCTCCGCATATCTATCTGTGCGGATTGGCGCTGTTAATTGTAGTGCTTGCGGTGGGATTCATCGGCAAGGGCGCACAACGCTGGATTGATTTGGGCCTGTTCAGATTCCAGCCGGCGGAGATCATGAAAATCGGTGTACCGATGATGGTTGCCTGGTTGCTCACCCGCATGTCGCTTTCACTCAGATTGGCGCCTCTCATCATTTCCATCCTGATTATCGCGGCGCCGGTCGTCCTCATCATGCAGCAGCCTGATCTGGGCACTGCCCTGTTGATAGCGCTGGCTGGACTCACGGTTATCTTTCTGGCTGGCGTCAGTTTCAGGTGGATCCTGCTTGTGTCTGCGCTTGGCGCTCTGATTGCTCCCATGATGTGGTACTGGGTATTGTTTGATTATCAACGTAACCGGATACTGACCCTGCTGGACCCCTGGGCTGACCCGCTCGGCGCCGGTTATCATACGATCCAGTCCATCATCGCAATCGGCTCCGGAGGCTTCTGGGGCAAAGGCTGGCTGTCCGGCACCCAATCACAACTTGAGTTCATTCCGGAACGCAATACGGATTTTGTCTTCTCGGTTTTTGCCGAAGAGTTTGGACTGGTCGGCGTGGCCGTTCTGATGTTTTTGTATTGTTTTGTGGTTTTTCGCGGACTTTTGATTGCATACCGGGCGAAGGACACTTATTCCCGATTATTAGCCGGGGGGTTGTCCGCGACCTTCTTTTTTTATGTATTTGTCAATATCGGAATGGTTTCCGGTATTCTGCCGATTGTCGGTGTACCATTGCCACTGATAAGCTATGGCGGAACTTCTATGGTCACTTTGATGATCGGGTTCGGTATTTTGATGAGTATTTCACGTGATAAGGGGTCATTGCGCTACTGATGGGTAATCCGGCGCTACCTGTTTTTGAAGAAGTGACCCGCAAATGGCGGAGGTTGCTTGTGCTTGTGCTTGTGCTTGTGTGCGGAATATGGGTGGACGCCCGGGCGCTGGATATCGATCAATACCCCCCTCTTGAGGAACTCGTCGAAGTCATGTCCGCTGAGGATGGTTATCCCGAAGACGAACTGGTTGAAATTCTCGCTAGTGTGTCAATCGATCAAAAAGTCTTGTCATTGATGGACAGACAATATGAATCCCTGCCATGGTTCAAATACAGGAAGCTGCTGATAAACCCGCAGCGGCTCAGGGACGGGGTTCGCTTCTGGAGGCGAAATGAAGCGACACTGGATAAAGCGTTTCGGGAATACGGCGTTCCTCCTGCGGTGATTACGGCAGTGATCGGAATTGAAACGCATTACGGAACCCGTATGGGTGAGCGAAGTGTACTTGCAAGCCTGGCCACACTGTCGGCGGCTTATCCGCGCAGAAGTCGCTTTTTTACCAGCGAGTTACGAACCTTTCTTAATACAACACGGAAGGAGAAGATAGAGCCGGATACGGTACAGGGGTCATTTGCCGGCGCCATCGGAATCCCCCAGTTCATGCCGACCAGTTATGAGGCCTGGTCGGTTGACTTCAATGGCAATGGCAGACGTGATCTGGTGAATGAGGTGGAAGACGCGATTGGCAGTGTCGCCAATTACCTGAAAGGGCACCACTGGACACGTGGCGAGAAGATCTATTCCGATGTGGTCTCGCCGTTACCGGAGTCGGCTGCGCTACTGGTCGGCAGGAAGGCTGAATTGATCCACAATACCGCTGGCCTGATTGACGCCGGGGTCCGTTTCGATGCATCAGGAGGCAGTAAAAAGAGCGCCTTGTTCTGTCTGGATGACGAGAATAAAAAACGATGTGTCGTCGGTTATCGCAATTTTTATGTGATTACCCGTTACAATCACAGTATCAATTATGCGTTAGCAGTCACAGAGTTGTCAGAAGAGATACGCCGGAGATACCGCCAATGACTACCTTCCTTAAAAACCTGATGATCGTAGCCGTGACCGGATTGACGTTAACATCCTGTGGCGGTGTCCGGCAACCCGATTCATCCGGCGGCGGCTATTATGGTGGTGATGGTCCGCCGGTACAGAGTGTTGACCTGGACAAGATTCCGAATGCCGTGCCGAGGCGGGAGCCCCGCAGCCGCTATGGTAACCACACCTACAAGGTTTTTGGCAAACGTTACGTGCCGATGAAATCAGCCAAAGGATTCAGGCAAAAGGGGATTGCTTCGTGGTACGGGAAAAAATTTCATGGGCGCCGAACATCCAGCGGCGAAACGTATGACATGTTCAAGATGACGGCGGCACATCCGACCTTGCCACTGCCGACTTATGTTCGCGTTACCAACCTGGACACAAAAAAGCAAATCATTGTCAAGGTCAACGACAGGGGGCCTTTCCTGCATGGCCGGATTATTGATCTTTCGTATGCGGCCGCACATAAACTGGGAATCGCAAGAAAAGGTACGGGACGGGTTCACATTTTGGCTCTGACCCCTTGAGAAGGATTACCAGATTTATGGTCACTACTGATTTTTATTATCCGGTCAGGCGCCTGGTTGCGCTGTTGGTATGGCCGTTGTGGTTGTTTTGCCTGCCTGCCTACAGCGCCCTGATGGATATTCCACCGTCCATTCAATCTCCGCTCCCGGCGCCGTCAATCGCCGCCAATAGCTGGATTCTGGTGGACTTTGAAACGGGCTGGATCCTGGGGAGCGAGAATGCGGATTTGAGAATAGAGCCCGCCAGCCTGACCAAACTGATGACCGGATTTCTGGTGTTTGAATCCCTTGAAGCCGCAAAGATCAGCTATGAAGACAGGGTATACGTCAGCAAGAAGGCCTGGCGAACAGGTGGCTCCAGAATGTTCATTCAGGTGGATACCCACGTTAGTATTCGTGATTTGATTCAGGGGCTGATTGTTCAGTCCGGCAATGACGCGGCTGTGGCGCTGTCTGAACATATTGCCGGAAGTGAGGAGGAGTTTGTGGCAAGAATGAACAGGAAGGCGGCGGAGTTGGGGATGACGAATACCCGCTTCACCAATAGCAGTGGATTGCCGGACGATGATCACTATACTACGGCCAGGGACATTACGTTACTGGCCATGTCTCTGATCCGCCGTTTCCCGGCTCAGTATCATTATTATTCCCAAAGGGAATTTACCTATAACGATATTACCCAGCACAATAGAAACATCCTGTTGGGGCGTGATCCCACTGTCGACGGGCTCAAGACCGGATACACCAAAAAAGCGGGATACTGCCTGATTGGGACCGCGCTTCGCGATGACATTCGTCTGATTGCCACCGTGACGGGAGCCAAAAACCGAATCGCCCGGGCTGATCAGGTTCAGTCACTGTTGCAGTATGGGTATAATTCCTATGACGGTATGATTGTCTACAGTCCGGGAGAGCCGGTGCGGGCGCTACCCTTGTGGATGGGTCAGGAAAGTCAGGCGAGTGTCGGGGTGATGCAGAATCTTGTCGTACAGATACCGAACGGAACGAATGATCAAATATCGGTCACACTGGAGCTTCCGGACAGTCTGGAAGCTCCGCTCAAACGCGGCGCGGAGGTCGGTCATATCCAGGTCTGGTTTGATGGCCAGCCTGTACGTCGATCTTCCCTGCATGTAACCGAAGATTATGAGGAAGGTTCTTTCCTGTCCCGGATTATGGGCTTGTTGAAGCGATTGATTTTTTGAGAACCAGGAGTTGACATGAAACACGAATCCATCAAAATCGAGAAGCTGTATCACTATATCGGCGGGGAGCGTATCAAGGGCAACAGCGACCGCTTTGGGGATGTTTACAATCCGGCTTTGGGAGTGGTAACCAGACGGGTGCCGTTAGCCAGCCGCAACGAGGTGGAAAACGCGATCACCGTGGCCCACCAGGCATTCCCGCAATGGTCGGCCACTCCGGCGGGGCAGCGGACCCGGATTCTGTTCGCTTTTCGGGACCTGATCCGGTCAAATATGGATGAGTTGGCGGAACGGGTTTCCTGTGAACATGGGAAAAATCTGGATGACGCCAAAGGGTCGATCACCCGGGGGCTGGAAGTCGTTGAATTTTCCTGCGGAATCTCACAGCTGCTGAAAGGAGAGTATTCATCCAGTGTTGCCAGCGGAGTGGATTCGTGGAGTATGCGCCAGCCGCTTGGAGTATGCGCCGGGATCACTCCGTTCAATTTTCCCGCGATGGTGCCGATGTGGATGTTTCCACTGGCGATCGCGTGCGGCAATACATTTGTCCTGAAACCTTCGGAGCGGGACCCGTCGTGTCCGCTTCGTCTGGCGGAACTGATGCGCGAAGCCGGACTGCCGGATGGCGTGCTCAATGTCGTCAATGGCGACAGGGAAGCAGTCGACACACTGCTCACCGATGATCGTATCGCGGCGGTCAGCTTTGTCGGCTCTACCACGGTCGGGGAATATATTTACCGTACCGGAACCTCCCGCAACAAACGGGTGCAGGCCCTGTGCGGCGCCAAAAACCACATGGTAGTAATGCCTGATGCAGATATGCAGCAGGTGACTGAAGCGGTGATGGGGGCGGCATACGGCTCCGCCGGGGAACGTTGCATGGCGATATCCGTGGTAGTTTCTGTCGGCGACGAGCCAGCGGATACACTGGTCGAGAAACTGGTTCCGATGCTGGAGCGTCTGAAAGTCGGCCCGTATACCGATCCATCCACAGAAATGGGGCCGGTCATCAATCCGCTTGCGAAGGCGAGAATCGAGGGCTACATCGAACGGGGGCTTGAGGAGGGCGCGACCCTGGTCAGGGACGGGCGTAATGAGGTCGTCGAAGGTTCAGAGAATGGCTGTTTCGTCGGGGCGACGGTCTTTGATCATGTCAAAACCGGGATGAGTATCTACACCGACGAGATTTTCGGTCCGGTGCTGTGTATTGTTCGCGCACAAAGCTATGAAGAAGCGGTACAGATGGTTAACGATCATGAGTATGGCAATGGCGTTGCCATTTTTACCCGTGACGGCGATACGGCCCGGGATTTTGGCGAGCGAATACAAATCGGCATGGTCGGGGTGAATGTGCCGATCCCGGTGCCGATGGCGTTCCACAGTTTTGGTGGCTGGAAACGCTCGCTTTTCGGAGATCATGCGATACACGGAGCGGAAGGAGTCCGTTTTTATACCCGCTTGAAAACGATTACTTGCCGTTGGCCATCCGGCATCCGGCAAGGAGCGGTTTTTAATTTCAGGGCGGGTGGCGAACACTGACGTAATCCGACCCGGCTCCGGCCCGGCCGGAACCGCTCCGCAGCAGGTCTTTTATCCTGACATTTTCAGGCGGGGCGTATATTGAGTAGTCTGATTCTGATATAATCACCAACCCAACATAAAGGAGTATCCTTGATCATGCCAACCAACGCCGTACCCACCTCGGACGAAATCTGGAAAATCCTGGGGGAGACTTCCGCCATTGGTAAAGAAACCGATAAACGTCTGGAAGAATTCCGTATCAGTCAGGAAGAGTCCAGCCGGAAAGCCAATCGGGAAATTGCCGCAATCCGCGCCATTCAGGAAGAATCCAGCCGGAAGTCCAGCCGGGAAATAGAAGAAATCCGTACCATTCAAAGAGAAACGGCAAAAGAGATGAAAGAAACCACCCGTGGACTGAAAGAAGCCAAAGCCCTGTTTAATACCCAATGGGGCCAATTGATGGAAAGTCTGGTAGAGGGGGATTTGATAGAGATTCTGAATCAATGGGACATAGCGATTGCCCATACCAGTACCCGTGTTAAGCAAAGGGGTCGAGGTGATGATTATGAATATGACATTATTGCGGTAAACGGACGGGAAGTGGTAGTAGTAGAAGTGAAGACCACGTTGAAAGTATCGGATGTCAAGGATTTTCTGGAGAGTTTAGGGAAGCTTACGGTTCGTATGCCGTATCACAAAGACAAGAGGATTTATGGAGCGGTGGCGTGGTTAAGGGCGGATGAGGAAGCGGAAGTTTATGCGGCGAAACAGGGATTGTTTGTGATACGGGCGACGGGCAGCAGCGCCCGTATTGTCAACCGGAAAGATTTCAAGCCGCAGGTCTTTTCCTGAACCCTGTTCCGGCGGTTGCGGGAGGGTCAAGTGAATCACCCCCTCCCCGATCAGGTCGAGGACAGGCTTTGAGGGGGAATCACATTCCGCGCAAGCGGATGTGATGGGGGGTATTTTACGGATTCGGTGGCGGGCACAACCGTAATCAAACGCCCCACCCGTCATGCCCGTGCAGACGGGAATCCACGACCTCATGGAATCTGTAATTACCGATGCGTAGAGCCTGCCCCCGGCTTGATCGGGGGGGCGCCCCTTGTGGGTGCCCGCATTATTTCCGTATACGGTCGATGACGGTTGCGGGAGGGTACAAGACTCCTGTCACCACCTGACCCCCGCTTCGACTTTCATGCGATGTTCGGATTGGTCGTCATTCTCATGCCGGGTCAGTTTCAACCCCAATGTCCGCTCACTTCTGCCGATGACGGATTGCAGTTGCCAGCCGAGTGTGGTTTCACGCTCTTTGGCGTACAGACCCACCCCCAGATGTGGACGGGCGATATAGCGTCCATCGCCGATGGTAAAACCATACCCCGCTTGCGCTTTGAATCGTTGCCCTGTAGCGGATTGCGCCGGTTCCAGGGATTCCGCGGTCAATAATCGCTCTTTGGCCGAAGACACCGTACCCCAATCCTGTTTCAGCGTAAAGGTAAATCCTTGCTCAGCCGGAGACGGATTAAATCCCATGGACAGGGAAAGTCCCCGATCCTTTATATCCGAATCATGATGGGTAATCAGACTTCGGCCATTGATTTGAAGGTTCAGTCCGCGCCGGGAATCGGTCCATTGGACTCCGCCCCCGACTTCCACACCGAATCCACTTTCCGCGTCTCCGCCATCATGACGCAAGGCGCTCTGTGCCTGCAACTCCAGGTGGTGTCCCCTGAAACGGGCAAAGCGCGCCAGGGTCGGGCGCCACCGTCCTTCCATGCCAGCGCGCATCGTCGACACATGCGCCGAAGTGACTCCGAGGTCCATGCCTTGTGCGACTTCATCCGAACGGGTTCTCAACCACAGGGCATCGGTAACGATCGATAAGGTACGATCCGTTTCTTCCTTGAGTACCGAGTCACTGCCGATGGCTACGAACGCCGTATGGGTATCCGTAGTGAGGTCTTCCCTTTCGCTTCTTTGGAGGGTGAGGTCTCCCGTACCATAACCCAACGCGCCCCACAGCGTCATGCGGTCATTCACTTGCCGGGACATCCACGGCGTCAACAGGGTCTGTTCGGATTCAATTCGTCCGTTATCCCGGGATTGATATTGTCCTTCTGCCTGACTATACGACAGAACCAGACCGCGTTGTCCGTGAGTGTGGGTTTGATCCATTCCAATCAAGGTGGTGAGGACTTCTCCATTGAGGGTGGTTTCTCCACTCTTTGCGTCAAACTCCGACAAGGCGCCCTGTGCCCAAAGGGAAGCGATGGAACCATCGGTTGCGGTAGTCCACGACATCGACGAATCAGACAGCAGTTCAGACAGGGTGACGGCGCGGCTCGCTTTGGCGACGGAGTGGGGGTTCTGCATCCAGCGGGATTGCATTTCTTTCGGAGTGGTATCCATGCGGTAGCCGGCCAGTTGACCCTGCAAGCCGGTCGCAGGTGTCAAGCCGGTCGCAGGCGTGGCTTGCATACGTTGTGTGATACTCTCAACAACGTGTCCGGCTGAGGTACGCATAAAGCGAGACTGCCAGGAGGCGGTGATGGCGGTCAGGTCTTCACCGACGACAACCCGCAACGGCGCCTGCCGGGAGGGGAGGGTTGCATAGTTCGGGTCTTGTGAGGTAATGACATGAACCAGGGTAACGGCGCCTTCTTGCTGTGCGGTCAGGGTGAAGGTTTGCGCAAGATTCCAGTTATCCCTTGTAAAGGTCACACGGGTGGGGGATGGCGTGACCGTCCCGGTATCGGGCCGGGTGATGGGGGTGATGGTGACCGGGGAGAGCGGTTGACTGGTCAGTTGCATGGTATATTGCGAGCTTTGTCCAATCTCGGCAATGCGGATTCCTGAGGCAGACGGTTGGAATCCGGCGGTATCGTCGTCGTGAATCGCTACCGTTGCCGCAGGGTTCGGGGACCGGCTATAGCCGTCCGCTGGTTGCAGGGTGACGGTGATTGAGCCATCTGCTTCGTCGATGAAGTCCTGGATGGTTGGAATCATCAGGGAAGTGGTGGCGCGATCAATGGTCAGGGTTTTGGTTCCGGTGGATTCTGCGGTTGTGAAGTCGCCTTGTGCGGCAATCGTGAGTGGAACGGTAATCGGTTCAGCCGGCGCCGGTTCGGCGGTGACGGTAAAGGAAGCGGTCGCGCCTTCGGTGAGGGTATCGGATTGCGCCTGGATGGAAAGGACTGGAATCACGGGTTCGGGTTCCGGTTGTTGCGGGTCTGTGGGGGTTTCTCCCGGTGTAGTCGGGGAAGGGTCCGGCTGTGTGGGTGTCGGATTGGTCGGTGTCGGAT
The DNA here is from genome assembly GCA_965208975.1 of Candidatus Poriferihabitaceae bacterium. Taxonomy (GTDB): domain Bacteria; phylum Pseudomonadota; class Gammaproteobacteria; order Arenicellales; family Poriferihabitantaceae. The sequence continues at coordinate 665,469 of CBDBQH010000001.1, forward strand.
TGGTCGGTGTCGGATTGGTCGGTGGTGGATTGACTGTGCCCGGATTCTGCGGAGCCGCATCATCATCATTGACAGTGACGGAAGCGGAACCCGAACTGCCGATGGTATAGCCGGAACCACTGGCAATCGTCACCATGACCGGGCCATTCGGTTCATCGGTGGTGTCCGTTTCGGTCGGCACCGAATAGGTTACAGAACTGAAAGTCGTACTGGCTGGCTGGATGGTAACCGTTTTTGTGCCCTGCTGGTTGGATGCAGAGACGAAGTCCGAGTTCGGAGCGTCTGTGACCGTGAGATTCACGGTCAGGGCGGCAGCCGGAGGGGGTGTGGCTGTGACGGTGAAGGTCGCGGCTGTCCCTTCCGTCACCGGCGTGTTGGCGGTCGCGGCAATGGTAATAACCGGCAGAGTCTGGGTTCCCGCATCGGTCAGCGTAATCTGTCCGTTGCCGCTGCGAGAGCCGGAGGCTCCGCCATTGAGTCCGGTTGGAGTCAGGGCGCCGAGACTTACGGTCACCGTCTCATTGTCCGTATCAGCATCAGCCAGGGCGGTCAGAATCAGGGTGGCGGCAATCTCTGAAGCGTCGGGGCCGGTGAAGGTGACAGTGGAACCGCTCAATGTCACGCCGGTCGGCGTTCCCGATAACGCCAGGGAGAAATCAGTGTTCAGTATCCCGCCAGTGAAGGTTAATGGAATCGCCAGACTTTCAGTGGCCAGGTCCACGCTCATAGCCCGTCCCAGCGTCAGGGTGATGCGGGCGGTGGCCGTACTGTCGCCTTCGGTCGCGGTGTCACCCGGCACAGACAGGGTCACGGCAGTCGGGTCATTGTCGATCAGGGTCAGTCTGTAAGTACGGGCAGAACCAACGGTATAGCCGGAACCGTTATTGAGGGTCAGGGTCACGTTCTCGATAAATTCATCGGTCGTATCATCGGTGACGATGATCGGGATATTGACCTGATTGGCGCCGGCCAGGACAGGGATGGTGCCGGACAGGGCGGTATAGTCTGTATTGGATGTCGCATTACCGGATACGGCGTAGTTCAAGGTAAGGTTCGTTGTTGGAGCGGGTGTCAGGTTGATACGCGCATTGTGTGTGCGGGCGCTGGTTGTACCGCCTTTTTCGGTGTAATTCTGTAAGGCGGTATGGAAGGTGACTTCCGGCAATACCGCCGTGTCATTATCAGACAGGGTGAACGTACCACTGCCTGTGCCGGTGGCTTTACAGTTGGTGGTGCGACAGTGAAAGCCGGTGGTGCGCAGGCGTATGTCGTTGGGGTTTGTGCCGGCCTGTGCGGGAATCGAGACGGTGACGGTTTCATCTTCGGTATCGGTATCCTGGGCGGCGGTGACAATCAGGGTGGCTGACATTGCGGTGGCGCCGGTAGAGGGGCCGGTGAAGGTGACGGTGGAACCACTCACGGTCACTCCGGCTGGAGTTCCCATCTTCGCCAGGGTGAAATCATCGCCTAAGGCGCCACCACTGAATTGTAATGGAATGTCTAATCTTTCCCCTGAAACCAGTCCACGGCTCAGGGACAGGTTGATTTCTGCGGTATCGGTGGAGTCGTCTTCATCGGCGGTGGAGTCTGTCACAGACAGGGTGACCTTGGTGGGGTCGTTGTCGACGATGTCGTAATGGATGGTAGAAGTACCGAGCGTATAGGTGTTGTTTTCAGAGGGCAGGAGGGTGGCGCGAATCTCTCCGTCGAGGCGGTCGGTGATGTCACTTCTAACGGGGGCAGTGTATCTTTGCTCTCCGGCTCCGTCTCCGGATGCGGTAAAGGAGAGGGTGTGCGTTCCGGTATGGGGGGTATGGTCTTGTGCCGATTCAATGCGGATTCTGGCGTCCCGGGCAACGGTAAAGGGCGGGGTGGCGGTGACGATGAATACAGCCAGAGTGTCGGCGGATTCTTCCAGTCTGTGGGCCGGGTCGCCGTGGCGCGGATTGGAAGCCATTGTTCCGTGGCTGATGGAGAGGACGGGAACGCCCACGGGGGGGTCATTGACCATTACGTTGAATGTGTTGGAAGCGGCAGACGCATGCGGGTTGGCGCCGCCGCCGACATTGGTGGCGAGGCTTGCGCGGTCGAAACCGTTGGTTCCTGAGCCGTCCGGCCCCAGTGCGATGGTGAAGGTTTCTCCACTGGCTTCGGTTACGCTATCTGCGGTCGGGGTCAGTTGCAGGGTGGCGACCTGCGCTCCAGTACCTGAAAAGCGCACCTGCGGGGTGGCGGTGGTCTGCCCGGTCAGGGTGACGCCGGTGTTGAGATTCGTACCGGATTTCTCCGCCAGACTCCAGTCGGCGGTGGTGACGCCTGTGCCGCCGATGGATAACGGCACGTCAATGATTTCTCCGGCAATCAGGGCGCGGCCCAAAGCGACCGTGAACTCGATCGCGGTGCCTTCGGTTACAGGGCCTATGCCAATACGGGTCAGGGCAACGACGGTGGGGTCGTTGTCGGTGATGGTGATGATGGTGCGGCACTCGGTATTGCTGTTGCAATTACCAGCTGCGCCATTGAATGGTTCGCTGATACCACTAATCCACTGCCAGTCGATAGTTTCGTCCGGTTCATCGACCGTGTCCTCGCACACCGTAAAACTAGTGATGGTATGACTGGTTGTTGCCGTACTGGTGATCAATAGATTGTAATTGAGAACGTTGTGAAAGTCATCGCCCGCCTGACAGGCCGTGCCGCCTGTGCGTCCCGTGGCTGTGCTGTCGTCCTGATCAAAACCAGTGCTTATAGCAGTTGGAACCGTATCCACCCGACCAGTCAGGACGATGTTATGCTGACCGGCATTCTCGGCGACTGTCAAAGTGGCGGGGGGAGCGATTCGGTCGGCGAGGGGAGTTAGAGTTTGGGCAGTGGCTTCGGGGATGAAGCCGGTGAGTAGTGGTAGAAGGAGTAAAACGGAGAGGAAGTAGTGGATTCCCACTTTGCGGGAAAATCCCCCCACCCAATCCGCTTTGCGGATTGGACTCCCCCTCAAGGGGGGAGTGATTTTGAGGTAGTGGCAGGGATTGACTGTGGCGGGCAACCACAAGGGATTGCCCCTATGATGACGGGTGGAGCGGGTGGACGGCGGCAGGGCGGAAGAATCAGTCGTCTGACGGCTGTGGATTCCCGCTGTGCGGGAATGCCCCCCCACCCAATCCGTGAAACGGATTGGACTCCCCCTCCAGGGGGGGGTGATATTTTGGCGGCTTGATCGTAGGGGACGGTCTCCGTGCCGTCCCGTGCGGTTGTGGATTCCCGCTTGCGCGGGAATGACGGATGGAGAAGGAGTGCGCGGGCGGGGAGAATCAGTTAATGAACGAGAGTAGCCCTTGCTTGCTTGCTTGCTTGCTTGCTTGCTTGCTTGCTTGCTTGCTTGCTTGCTTTATTGTAACAGCATCTTTGAAGCCGGTTGTCAAGGGGGAATGTGGAGTGGGCATGGCTGATTCTCTTTCGATCATGTTTTGTTCCTGCTGTTTCGTGACTTGTGCGGATTATATAGGGTTTTTTCTGGTGGATGTCAAATATCCCCAATCCCCTGTTATCCTGATGGTGACTGGCCGCTTCTTTGCCGCACTGCCTTCCCGATCAGGAAATTGATGACCTTGATCAGCTTCGTATGACTTCCCGCCAGGGAGACAGAGGTGCGGTAACGTCCATCTACGATAATCGCGGGCACTCCGGTAATACCGTATTTGCGGGACATGACCTGGGAGAAATTCAACTTGTTCTGTATTGCGAATGAGGTGAAGGTGTCCGCGATTCTGGCGCTGTCCACTCCATTCTTCCCGGCCCAGGCCGTCAGCTGTTCGACAGTGTGTATGTCCAGCCTCTGTTCGTGGATCGCGGAAAAATACCGGCCATGCAGGTCATCAAGCAGTCCCAGCGCCTCGAATGTGTAATACGCCCTGGCATCGAACTCCCATCGCTCATTCAGTATTGCCGGTATCGGTACATATTGCGTTCCTTCCGGTATGTTTTTCTGCCATTCAACGAGGTAGGGCTCCAGGCGAAAACAGTGAGGGCAGTGATACCAGAACAACTCGGCCACTTCTATCCTGTCTCCGGTTTGCACCGGTTGTACCTCATCCAGCAACTGATAGTGATCGCCTTCGATAAACGCTTCTTCCTGGGCCATGGCGGGAGATAGTGACCAGCTGAGCAAGCCAGCGAATACCATTGCGAAAATATTCCGGTTTCTGAGGTTGTTTGTGTTCATGTCCAGTATTTTGTCGGTGTCTGGTCAGATCTAAACCAGTGTGTTATTCAAATGTTTGCGGATTGCGTGAGGAATCCCGTCGAAACTCCCGTTACTCATGCAGATGATAACGATTTTGCGCTCCTGGCACAAATTTATTGCTGCGAGTAATTCGTCTTTGCTATTGAAACTCATCAGATTGGTTCGGGTTTTGAGTGACTCCGGTCGCCATTTGAGCTTTGTTGTCTGATACAACCAGGTTTCATCCGAACCATTCAGGGAGTATCCCAGCTGGTGTCCATGCTGTCCGCTTTTCATCGTGTTTGAACGGAGTTCCAGGACGGTAATAATACGATGTTCCGGGTGTTTTGCGCGTATCGCTTCGAGAGTTCTCTCTATGGCGGTCGGATGATGGGCAAAATCTTCGTATAAGTATATCTGGTGATTATTGAACAGAAGCTGAAGACGCCGGTCTGCGGCGATAAATTTCTCCAGCGCAGCGGAGGCTTTCCCCGCATCAACTCCGACTAATTCGCAGGCAGCGACCGCGGCCAGCGCGTTTTGCATGTTATGACAACCGATCAGATTCCAGTGCACCCGACCACGCAGCGCGCCGTGATGAAAAATCTCGAAACTGGAACAATCCGGTTGCAGCGCTCTGGCGAACCATGGACTGTCCTCATTGCGGATCGAGAAGCGCAGCGGATGACTCCAGCACCCCATACGCAGTACCGCGTCCAGGTTGCGGTCATCGCCGTTTACGACAATGGAACCGCGCGAGGGAACGATTCTGAGCAGATGATGGAATTGTTTCTTAATCTGATCAAGATTCTCGAAAATATCACCATGGTCAAACTCGAGATTGTTCAAAACGGCAATGGTCGGGCGGTAATGTATGAATTTTGATCGTTTGTCGAAAAACGCCGTATCATATTCATCTGCTTCTATAACGAACCAATCCCCTTTCCCGGCCATCGCGGAGCCGGGGAAATTACCCGGTTTACCACCAATCAGGAAGCCCGGCGACTGGCCGGCCCAATGCAGAATCCAGGCAGCCATGGATGAGGTGGTGGATTTCCCGTGGGTGCCAGCCACCGCGATCACCTCTTTTTCAGAGAGTATGTGGTCGTGTAGCCACTGGGGGCCTGACTGGTAACGCACTTTCTGGTCGAGAACCGCCTCGACCAGTGGATTTCCACGGGACAGGGCGTTGCCGATCAGGAGCCGATCATAGCGCCGCGCCAGGTGGCCCGGATTGTATCCTTCGAATACCCGGATTCCGCTGGTTTCAAGTAACGTCGACATGGGCGGGTAGACCTGTTCGTCGCAACCTTCCACGTCATGGCCGCCTGCGCGAGCCAGTTGAGCCACTCCGGCCATGAAGGTTCCACAGATTCCCGCGATAAACAGCTTCAAATAACCTGCCCCTGAAATATCTGATGCAGGATCATGGTGGAGATCACTTCCATGGCGAACGTGATCAAAAACGCCGACAGCAGGCGCACTTCCAGAGTTTCCCGCAATATGAATACGATCACTGAGAAATTCCAGATATTCATGACTACCAGAACCAGACTGATGATCCCGACGCCGTAGGTTTCTGTTATCATCAGTATCGGGGTCGCGGCCAGTATCAGGAGCGCTGAACAACCGAACACTGCCGTGGCCGACTGTAACCATCGTTCGCGCATGGAAAACAGGGCCAGCAATATCTTCAGACTGGCAGCGAGCAGGCCGACCTGTGTCAGGCTGAGCAGTATCGGAGCGGAGCCTTCACTGAACGGGGCAATCCGCACCACCGACAACGCAAAGGTTGCGGTCACGGCGAAAAACAGCAGTCGCCCGTAAGCCGGCAAGTCCTGGGGTCGGGCCCGGAACAGGCAAATATGTATCAATGTCTGGATCGTCTGGAGCATGGCGGCTAAGGAATAACAGGTGGGCGAATCATATCACTACTCTTATGCGGAAAATGAAACCGGTTGATACATTCAATGAATTGAATGATCGGGTAGAGCGGGCGCAGGCGAGCCGGTGGCTGGGTATTGATACCGAGTTTCTTCGGGTCAGAACCTACTATCCACTACTGTGTCTGATCCAGTGTCGCACCGAAGACGATGAATTCTGTGTGGATACCCTGGCGATTGATGACCTGTCGCCTTTGCAGAGGCTGTTCGGTAATCCCGATATCGTCAAGATTCTGCATTCGGGCAGGCAGGATGTGGAAGCCCTTGACCAAAGGTTGAAACAGCCCCTGGTTCATGTTTTCGACACCCAGATTGCCGCTTCGTTTTGTGGTCTCGACGAGCAGGCGGGCTATGCCTCCCTGGTTGAATCAATCTGTCAGGTTACCCTGGCGAAGTCTCATACCCGGGCCGACTGGTCAAGGCGGCCGTTGTCACAGGAGCTGCTGCAATATGCGATGGATGATGTCCGTTATCTACGCCCGATCCAGATGTTTCTGCAAGACCGGCTGGCCGTATCCGGCAAGCTGCAATGGCATCAGTGTGAATGCCGGCGAACGTTTGGTAATCGGGATTTCATCATATCTCCGGAAGATGGATGGAAGAGGCTGAAGCAGGGCGCAAAATTGCCTGGCCGGCTTCAACACGGCGCCAGGGCGCTGGCGATATGGCGAGAAAATCAGGCTCAGGCGCGGAACCTTCCCCGCGAGTGGGTTCTACCGACTCAAGTTTTGCTGGATATCTGCCAGCGGAGGCCGCGTGACCGCAACGCCCTGGCGAAGATTGATTCCGTCAGTAAAAAGACAGCCATGCGATTTGGCAACGAGATTTTGCAAGCGTTGCAAGACAGTTCCGGCCATGACCGGAACCTCCCGGTCTGGAAGATCTCCCGTCCATTGACCGCTCAGCAACGTCGGCAGGTGAAGGAGATCATGGCGAAAATCCGCAAGACAGCACAGGCTGAGGGCATGAGTCCGACGTTGTTGGCGAACCGCAGTGACATTGAGGCGCTGGTGAGCGGCGATGCCGACATTCTGTTGTTGCAGGGGTGGCGGTACGACCTGATCGGACGTGAGTTGCAGGCAGAGCTGGCCGATTCCATACAGGAGGCCGGACAGACCGGAAAAGGGCCAGCCTGAGCGCTATCCCGATTTTGGCAGCAGAACAATCATACTGCCTTGTTCCTTCATGATTCCGGCGGCGCGTTCCGCGCTTTCCCCATGTCCCCAGAATACGTCGGCGCGTAATGGACCACGAATCGCGCCCCCTGTATCCTGGGCGATCAGGAGTCGCTGGAACAAACGCTCCGGTTCTCCCGGATAACGGGTTGTCAACCAGACCGGTGTGCCGAGGTCTACCACTGCCGGGTCAATCGCGATACTTCGTTCAGGAGTCAATGGTACATTCAGCGAGCCGATGGGGCCGTTTTCGGTATCCGCTCTCAAGACGAAGAAAACGTAGCTCGGGTTTTCATTGAGCAGCTCCTCGGCCCGGTGCGGATTTTCGTCCAGCCACTGACGAATCGTGAACAGTGAAATTTCATCCCGCTCCAGTTCTCCCCGGTCCAGCAAAACACGACCAATGGGGATGTATGGATGACCATTCTGGTTGCTGTATCCGACCCCGATTTGTGTGCCGTCTGTCAGCTCCACTCTGCCTGAACCCTGTATATGCAGGAAGAAGACATCGTCCCGATCATCCAGCCAGAGTAATTCATTGCCAGCCAACAAATGGCGGTTGGACTCGATTTGCCGGCGTGAGTAGAAAGGGATGATTTTCCTGCCGACTTTCAGCCCTCTGACTCTCTTGTTTTTCAGGGCAGGATACAGACTGCCCAGCTCCACGGTCAGCAGTGAATCCGGTTGCCGGTAGATTGCATAGCGGAATCGTTGATCGGGAGTTTTGCTGCCGAACAACAACGGCTCGTAATAACCTGTAATCAATCCTTCGGCCTTGCCTTTTTCGCCATACAGACGATGGGGGACAAACCAGGTCTCAAAAAACATCCGAACACTGTCGTCATTGATTTCGTCGGGTTGCATCCGCTCCATGGCCGCGCAGATTTCCCGCCAGGCTGGTTTGTCCGCCATGGCGATACAGTTATTTTCAAGCGCTGGCCAGATCCGGGCATGTCGATCATCGGTCCAGCCGTCCACCTCGTTCCATTTAATTGCATCGCCGATTCCCGCTGGCCCGGGTTTGACCAGTGTGCAGGACGTGACCGACCAGGCAACGATGAGCAGAATGATTCCAGCGACAGGGGATGGTACGGATTGATTCATAAAATTACCGGGCCGTCTGATTGCTCCCGACACGGGCGTGGGTGGTGAACTCAAATTCTTCCAGCAACCAGGAATCTATTTTGCCAAGGCGCTCCGAAATGCTGCCGTCACTTGAAATAATTCCGATATAGGGTTGCCTGAATTCAATCTTGTCCCACTGCTTCAGGCCGGTCCCGGCAAACAACGGTTCAAGGTCATAATACCCGCAGACGGCGCTGTCGTGCACCATAATCGCAAATCCGTCGAACTCATCCGCGTGAGCTTCAAGAACGGTCTGAAAATCCTGATCCAGGGGGGGGGGGGGGTGTCTTTTACCGCGCCCAGACAGGTGTCGAGATGGCCGAGTTTGACGGGGTCGGCTTCAACACTGAAACCGACAATCGTTAAACCACGTTTCAACTCCAGGTTTTTCCCGGACACAAGATCCAGGATATACGAGCGTCCCGAAGTGATATACGAGCGGCTCCATTTGAATCCGGCGGACTTGAGGACAACGTGACCGCGAGCCAGATCTTTTGACTTATCCCGAATCCCGTCAGACGTAAAGGATCGAATGATTCCGTCCAGCGTGGATTCAGGGATTCGTTCGCTCTCTTCAAACGAAGGATCCAATAGAATCATTTCGTCCAGCATGGACAGGTTTTTTTCATGGAATGCCGGGCTGGCGGGCGCTGCCCGAAATAATTTCCCGGGTGCGGAAATACGGATGCTGGTGGTGTTGTCATGCAGCGTAATGCGATTGAGATTTTCGTTTCCCAAGGCGCCGTAAACCACGCAGAAATTATCCGGGTTAAACGGTGTAATCGGCGCCAACCAGGCATTTTGTGAACATTTGTCCACCCACAAAATACGCTGGTCATAATCCAGCTTTCCAATTTGCCTGCGTAATGTGGAGTGGTAGGAGGGGAACCTTACTTCTTTCACCCCCAGGGTTTTATCCAATACAAATAACGCTGGAAGCTTGATGTGTCTATCCCCAAAAGCCAATCGCTTCTTTCCCGGATCAACCAGGAAGCCATCGGAAATTTGAGGGTAGTCCCATAGCGAAGACAGGTAGCCGCGGCTCCGGGTCAGCATTTCATCAATTGACTCCTCTGATTCAGATAACGTGGGTGCGTCTTTCAGCAAGTCCCGGCCAAAACCCAAGCCTTCAACGTTGTCCCCCATCAGATTCAATAAGGTAGGCGCAACGTCCAGGGTAGACCCTTTCCTGGTAATCTTCCCCGGACTTGTATTCTTGTCAAAAATCATCCATAAATTACGCCGCTCACCCGTCTCAACTAACTCCGAGGCGGTAGTTCGCATGGCCAGGTGATCCGACGAAACCACAAACAGGGTGTCTTCGAAGAATTTACTGTCCTTCACATACCGGATGAAATCACCTGCCAGCCTGTCGGCGCAATGTACCGCATTGAGTATTGGATTGGTTCCATCCTGATAAACCAGATCCTTGCAGGATTTTGCGATATATCCTTTGGGGTGATGCGTATCCACCGTAAGCGCGAATAACCCGAATGGCTTCTCTCTGGCAGACAGCTCATCAAATCTCTGTTTGACCAGCGTGAACAGGCTGTCGTCGTAAAGTCCCCAGCCGTGTTTATAACTCCGATCATCCAGAGTACCCACAAACTTGCGGTATCCCTCAACCCGGTCAAAACCATGAGTCCGATAAAACTGGCCCTTACCAGCAAAAGACAGGATAGCGCCTCCCATATAATTCAGGTCATATCCGGCTTCATTCAGGATATCACCGAGACATTCCGCTCCAGGAAGGAACTGATCCATACCGGTCATTGCGCTTTCGTTGCCGCTCGGCGTGACCAAAGGGATGCCGCATTGACTGGCTACCATACCGGCTACAGTCCAGCCCGTCCCGTAAACCTGTTGAATGTTCGTGAAACTCAGGGACTCTTCCTCCAGAGAACGCAGATTCGGCATCAGGCCCGGAAACAGATTTTCATCCAGATAGGTTCGTTCGATTTGCTCCAGGTACAGCCAGACGATATTCCTGGGTTTGCCGACAAACTGTACCGGCGCGCTTTTGACAAAAGAATCAGGCGCCTCCTTCGAGGCGGTCCGTTTTAAACTGGACTGATACAGCGAATACAGATCGGCAACGGCCGGGTTCAAACCGTAGGACATGCAGAGCGTAATAAAGGCAGCGCCAATCCTGTACTTTCTGTTGATCACCGAAGAAGCGGCCGAAAAATATCTGAAAGTGACGAATGAAATCACTGAAATGGCGAAAAGGTAGATCAGTGCGCCGATTATCAGTTCACGAAAATCCTCCCATGCCGCTCCTTCCATATTAATCGTCAAGTGCCAGGATATTGACTCATCAATACCGGACCCGGTCACGGAATCAGCAAAGTACCAGAGCCCGGACAAGAATAATGAACCGAATATCGATATCGAAATCAGGACACGGAGCAGTCTGGAACGGGTACTCCTGCGCCACAAAAAGATCGACACAAGCGCCAGCATCAAGGAAACGATGAGCATGAAACTCCTAATGGGTGAATGGGGGTATTGAACATGCAAAAACGGGTTGCGATTGTATCTGGCGGCAAGACGAAATGAAACGGACAATGCCGGGTATTTTGTTTGAATTGAATCAGTAAGTATCTTATAGTATCGGCACTTTATGCCGACTCATTACGGGTTACGGCGCACACAATCAAATCAGGGTGTTGAGTCATGTTGAGATTTGCCGAGGAAATCATGTTGCTCCTGCTGGATGATGAGGGTGGGGAGTTTCTGCGTGTGTCAGAAACATCGCTACAGTGCGCTCTGGCTGGCGCGGTACTGATGGATCTGGCGCTGGAGAACCGGATCGACACCGATCCGAATCAATTGCTGCTGGTTGATTCGACCCCGACCGGGGATGATCTGCTTGACCCGACGCTGGCTCGCATCGGACAAAATACCGAGACCAGGGAGTGGTTTCATCGGTTTGTTGACAGCGATGACCGCGCTGCCGGGAAAATCGAGACTCATGACGCCCTCTATTGGGTGAAACAAACGGCGGAGAACGCCGAACAGATTCGCGAGGGAGGAATCCGGCGTCTGGTTGAACGCGGTATCCTTGAAGAGCAGGATAATCGTTTCCTGTGGGTGTTCAGGTCGCGACGCTACCCGATCGTGGATGGCGAAGCGGAACGGGAGGTCAAACTGCGGATCATGGAGGTCTTGTTCAGCGATGTGATTCCCGATCCGCGTGATGTAGTCATCATCTGTCTGGCTGATGTCTGCGGCTTGTTTCGGGAGATGTTTTCCGCGCGGGAACTGGAGAGCATCGGGCCGCGTATCTCGCAGGTGCGTAAGCTGGATTTGATCGGCCAGGCGGTGTTACGGGCCATAAATGAAATTGAGATGGGGATCGCCATTGCCATGCGCCCCATCATGTAATTTCGGGGTTTTTACTGACTCGACCGGATGCGGCTCAAGAAATTACTGGTGTCGGGGTTCAAATCTTTCGTAGACCCCACCGATATTCGTGTGCCGTCCCATCTGGTCGGGATTGTCGGCCCCAACGGTTGCGGAAAATCCAACGTTATCGACGCGGTTCGCTGGGTGATGGGGGAAACATCGGCCAGGATGTTGCGCGGCGACAATATGGAAGATGTTATATTCAATGGTTCGTCCACCCGCAAGCCGATCAGCAGGGCATCGGTGGAGTTGATTTTTGACAATCAGGATGGACAGGCTCCCGGACATTATGGACAGTTTGCGGAAATATCGGTAAAGCGAACCCTGACCCGGGATGACCAATCCCGATATCTGATCAATCATGTCAAAACCCGGCGCAAGGATGTCCTCGACCTGTTCCGGGGCACCGGGCTCGGGCCGCGCTCCTATTCCATTATTGAGCAGGGCATGGTCAGCCGTATCGTTGAAGCCCGTCCTGAAGACCTGCGGATGTTTGTGGAAGAAGCCGCCGGAACATCCAGATACAAGGAGCGGCGAAGAGAAACGGAAACCCGCATCGCGCATACCCGTGAAAACCTGGATCGGGTCGCGGATATCGAGAGCGAGCTCGGCAAGCAGCTGAGCCGCTTGCAGAAACAATCTGCCACCGCCGAACGGTACAAGGTACTCAAATCCGAACAACGGAAGATCAATGGACAATTAAATGTTCTGATGTTGAATCAGTGGAACCGTGAACTGCAAGAACAGGACCGCCTGACCGCGAAATATGAAAACGAAGTACAGAAATGCCTGGCCCGGCAACGCGAGACACAGGCGGGGCTGGAAGATCTTCGCCGGCGGCAGGCGGATGCTCACGAGGAATACAACCAGGTTCAACAGGAGTTTTACCAGGCATCGGCGAAAATCTCGAATCTGGAACAGAAAATCGAGCATCGCAAGGAGAACATACAGCGACAGACGCAAGAAATGGAACGGCTACAAGGATTGCGAAATGATTATCTGCGGCAAATCAGCTCTGAAACACAAAAAACTGAGGCGCTGGTTGAACGCCTGGAGGAGATGCGCCCGGATCTGGAATCTTTTCAGCAGAGTCTCGCGGGCGCTGAAAATCAACTGGCCGAGTCCGGGAAAAGACTGTCCGGTTGTCTGACCGGGATCGAAGACCTCAATGAGCGTTCCAGGGAGCCAGCGCGGCAAGTGGAAATACAGAACTCCAGAATGGAGCATCTCCGCCAGCAACGGCGGCGCACCGAACAGGGTAAAGCCAGACTGACTGAACAGATCACACGATTGTCGGAGCAGGTGTCTTCAACGGACATTGACTCCCTGCGCTTTGAAGCCGGGGAAAAGGAGCGGGAGCATGAGCGGGCGGAGAAACAATTTCATCGGTTTGAGCGGGAATTAAAACAGATTTATACCCGGATTGAACAAAAACGGGAAGGCTGGGCCAATCTGCGAACCCGCCTTCAGGAGGTTACGTCCCGATTGCAGTCGTTGCAGGAAATACAGGCTGCCGCCCTGGGTGCGGACCGCTCGGAGATCGACAGCTGGTTGACGGACAGTGGCTTTGGCCGTGTTTCCAGACTGGCCAGGAAAATCAAGGTTGCCGATGGCTGGGAGCGAGCGGCGGACCGGGTATTGAATGACTGGTTGAGCGCCTTTTGTACGAGTCGCATATCAAGCGAGCTGCTTGCGACCCGCCCGGACAGCAGCCTTGCGCTGGTTTGTCCGGATGAGGTGAGTGTTCCCCCGGCCAATCCGGCGGCGCCGATTCCATTAGCGCTGATGTCCGACCAGATCATTGCAGAGGGATTTCATGTTGCAGGTCTGGTGGCGGGGGTTTATGTCGCTGAAACACTGGAACAGGGGCTCAGGTATCGCCAACAATTGAGTGGCAGGGAGTGTATCGTCACCCGCTGCGGCGAGTTGATTGGCGCCAACTGGATACGCTTCGCAAGTCAAAGCCAGATCGAAACCGGGGTTCTGGTCAGGGAGGACGAAATAGCCCAGCTACTGGATAAAAAGCGAGACCTGAGCGACCGGCTCGAACTGGCGGCAAAAGAGATTGATTCGCTGAATCTTCTCAGACAGAAAAAGGAAGCGGAATTGGAAACCTGGCGCGGTTGCGTGGCTGATCTGCGCTCCGCTTTGACGGTTGTGCATAATCAGTTCAGCCGGGAAGAAACCCGCTATCTTGAAGCCCGTGAGTATCTTGGCAAGCTGGGTGTTGAACTGGATGAACTGGAGACGCAGATTACAGACGAAGACGGACAAATGAAAAGCGCCCGGCTATCATTTGAAACGGCGGTGAAAGAAACCGGAGTTTTTGATCAGGAGCGGGCGGCATTGATTGATGTGCGTAATCAGCTTGGCCATGAAGTGTCAACAAAGCGGAAGGCGGTAGATGCTCTCAGGGAGCAACATTACAAGCAGGTATTGAGTCAGCAAAAACTGGCGGCTGATCTCGATTTAATCAATTCTAATATCCAACGTTATCAATATGATTTGGAGCAAAATGAATCCAGATTATCGGATTTGAGTCAATCTGATTCGTCGCCGGATGAATCCGTTTCGGCGCTGGAGGAAAAGCTGGAGCGGTTACTGCGTTTGAGTCTGGAAACCGACAAACGCTTCTCTGCCGCGAAGGCTCAGGTGGCGGAACTCGATGGCAGAATCGAACAGGCCAATCAATTGGCCGCCGGGCAGAGTGGTCTGATGGAGGAGGCCAGAATGAATCTGGAACAGCAGAAACTGAGCCGGCGTGAAGCGCGGGTTCGCCGGGATGCCCTGGTTGAAATGATGGACAGCCAGGGCTGGGATATTGAGGAATGTTCGCTGGGGCTGCCCGAAAATGCGAGCGTGGAGGACTGGCGGGCCAGACTGGAGATCATTGAGGAGAAAGTGGACCGAATCGGTCCCGTTAATCTGGTCGCGATTGATGAGTTTAATGAACAGACCGAGCGCATGGACTATTTACGCAAACAGCGCGAAGACCTGACCGCGGCGCTGAATACCCTGGAACAGGTGATTCAGAGAATTGATCGTGAAACCCGTTCCAGATTCCGGCAGACTTTTGATACAATCAATGAAGGTTTCAATCGGTTTTTCCCGAAATTGTTCGGCGGCGGCAGCGCCCGGTTGTTTTTGACCAGCGATGATCTTCTGACTGCCGGGATTGGGGTCATGGCCAGACCGCCAGGAAAGAGAAACACGCATATTCATCTTTTGTCAGGGGGGGAGAAGGCATTGACGGCGGTAGCGCTTTTGTTTTCATTGTTTGAGCTGAATCCGGCCCCGTTCTGTATGCTGGATGAGGTGGACGCACCGCTGGACGACGCCAATGTTGACCGTTATTGTGAGACACTAAAGACGCTCGCCGACAAGAGCCAGATGATTGTGATTACCCATAACAAGATTACCATGGCCTCCATGGACCTCCTGGTCGGTGTTACCATGGAGGAGGCGGGAGTGTCGCGGCTGGTTTCGGTGGACATGGAGCGGGCTATGGGCATGGTGGCGTGAATGGTGGCATAATGGTGGCGTAATGAATAGTGATACAATGAATCTGCAGGTCACGCTGGTCGTCATCGGTCTAGTCATCATCCTCGCCATCTATACCGGCTCCAGAATCATGGAGTGGAAGAGAACGCAGGAGAACGCCAGACATCCGGGAAACCCGCAGGAAAAAGCAAAATCCCGCAATCTGCTTCACTGGAAGAGGTGGTTCGGGTCTTCAACCGGAGCGGGAGCGGTCAAGGATAGAGGGAGTGAGATCGAGCCGAATTTCGGGGAAGACGATTTAACCTTCATGAGCGAGACGGATGTCGTTTTTGGTGTGGAGCCTGACGATGCGGACGACCGTCGGCTGCGTCCCGATGAAATCGAGAATCTGACGGCGCCGGATATGACTGATTCGATTGCGGTATTGTCCGAGTCTGAGGTGGTCGGTCGGTATCCTGCCGATATGCCCGATGCTCCGGCTCCTGACCATGCCCAACCCAGGCTGCCCGCAACTGGTGAGTCCGTGAATGAACCCGGGGAGAAGGTGGAAGATATGGAAACAGATGATGTAAATGATGTTGCATACGGCGCCGCCGGCCCGTTTCAATATCCGGAAATAGAAGGATTTGCCCGAGTCAGCCAGATTGACTACTGGATCAAGCTGACCGGAAAACGGGATGTCGGCAGAGAGTCTGCGCTGGCCCTGTATCGGGAAGAAGCCAACCTGATCACCAAACAACATCAGATATTCGGCCAGAAAATCCCGAAGAGAGAGTGGTGCACTCTCGAACAGGAAGCGGAGGGTGTCCGTTTTGGTGATTTGATCATTACCCTGCAGCTGGCTGACAAGGATGGGACCGTCGGCCAGGAAGAACTGGGCCGGTTCGTAACACTGGCTTCAACCCTGGCAAAAGGTCTTGATTATGAGTTCACGCTGATGGCGCCGATTGAGAGCGCCCTGAGGCAGGGCCGGGCGGTTGCAGATTTCATCCGTTGTTACGATTCCCTGGTCATCATCCATGTCAAGCCAGCGGTTTCGGAGTACTTCGAGGGAGCGGCCATCAATCGGTGCGCGGCTCAACTCGGTCTGGAGCGGTCGCCGGAGGGCTTTTTTGTTCGCAATCAATTGGTCAACAAGAACAAGACACACCTCTACTATATCGCCAATATGAGCAAGACCGGAGAATTTGATTTTGACAACATCAAGGATATGCAGATTCGGGGGGTCACATTCTTTACCAAACCGGTTCTGCATCGTTCGCCGGGAGTGGTTTTTACGGAAATGACAGATACAGCCAAGGCATTCGCGGCGCGAATAAAAGGCAACACCTCGGTCTCCGGTCACCATACCCTGTCGCAAAGCTATGTGGACGAGACCCGGGCGTTGATTGAGAAAAATGCCAGGGAAATGGAGGACTTCGGAATTACTCCCGGAAATGAAGAAGCGATGAGGTTGTTCTGAGATCAGTCGCCGGATGCTGAAAGACCCACAATATCAAATTCAGGAATTGCGGGCGAAGCTGGAGTATCACAATCATCGTTACTATGAGCTGGATGACCCGGAAATCCCGGACAGTGATTATGACCGTCTGCTCCGGTCTCTGGAGGAACTGGAAGAGCGATACCCGCAATATCACTCTGCACAATCACCGACCCAAAAAGTGGGCGGGTTCTCCGCTAAACCCTTTTCTGAAGTCACTCACGCCCTGCCGATGTTATCCCTCGGTAACGCATTCTCGAGTCAGGAAATCGAGAATTTCGATCGACGGGTGCGGGAATTGACGGGTCTGGAAGATGCGAAGGTGAAATATGTGGCAGAACCGAAAATTGATGGTCTGGCCATTAGTCTCCGCTATGAAAAGGGTTGGCTGGCACAGGCCGCTACTCGCGGGGATGGTCGCGCGGGAGAGAACGTAACCCTGAACATGCGGGAGATTCTGGGTGACAGAACCCGATTGCAGGGCATGGACAGCCCGGACGTTCTGGAGGTGCGAGGCGAAGTTTTTATCAGCCGGAAGGATTTTGAAGCGTTGAACGAGTCTCGACGGATGAGCGATCTGAAATTATTTGTGAACCCCCGCAATGCGGCTGCGGGCGGGTTGCGGCAACTGGACCCGGCGGAGATTGCGTCTCGGCGATTGCGGTTGTATTGTTATTCGTTGGGGGAGATTAAAGGCATGCCGTATCCGCAGACGCATGAGTCGATACTGCGGGAGATTAGCGCTTTTGGCTTGCCGGTGACCGATTTATATTGCGTGGTTGAAGGGGTGGCGGGGTGCCTGAATTATTATCAGGAGATGCTTGAGCGTCGAGCCGGACTGCCTTTTGATATTGACGGGGTCGTCTACAAGGTTTCCCGAATTGACTGGCAGAACAGTCTGGGCGCTACCGCCAAGGCTCCGCGCTGGGCCATCGCACATAAATTTCCCGCTCAGGAGGAGGTCACAATAGTTGAAAACATCGAGATTCAGGTAGGCAGAACCGGCGCGGTTACCCCGGTAGCCAGACTGAAACCGGTTTTTGTCGGCGGGGTCACGGTTTCCAGCGCCACACTGCATAATCGCAGGGAAATCCAGCGTCTGGATGTTCGGGTCGGCGACCGGGTTATGGTGAGACGGGCCGGGGATGTGATACCGGAAGTGCTGTCGGTGGTGATGTCTGCCCGGCCTGATGGCGCCGAACCGTTCGTATTCCCGGAAACCTGCCCGGTATGCGCGAGTCCGGTCGTATACGAAGGAGAAGGGATCATTGCCCGTTGCAGCGGTGGGCTGGTTTGTGAGGCGCAGAAAAAAGAAAGTATCAAGCATTTTGCCAGTCGAAAAGCCATGGATATCGAAGGGCTGGGCGAAAAACTGGTGGATTGGCTGGTTTCGAACAGGGTGATTGAAGATGTGTCCGAATTATATCGGGTGTCGATAGAAGATATTGAATCGATGTACCGGAAGAAAACCACGACCCTTGCAGGCTTTTTAAGCTCTCTTGGAATTCCAATGGTCGGAGACAAGACCGCAGAAGCTCTGATGGACAAGTTTGGATCGCTGGAGCAGATAGAACAGGCTTCGAGAGACCAACTGATAAGGACTGCGGAAATAGGTCCGGCAGTCGCCAGCAATATTGTGACTTATTTTGAGCAGCCGCGCATTCGTGAGATGGTGGATAAACAGCGCCGCGGAGCATCGATTGAAGAGCTGGAGTTGATGTACCTGGGTAAATCCAAATGGGCGACGAATCTGTACAGGGCGCTCGAAAAAAGCAAAACCACAACTCTTGCGCGTTTCCTGTATTCTCTCGGAATTCCATTGGTCGGAGAGACGACCGCAGAAACTCTGGCAGACAATCTGGGCTCGCTGGAGCAGATAGAGCAGGCTTCAATGGATCGATTGCAGGAGATTCCCGATGTCGGCCCGTTGGTCGCAAACAGTATTGTGACTTTTTTTGGGCAGGATCATAACTGTGCGGTAGTAAAAAAACTGCGGGATGCGGGGGTTTCGTGGCCAGCCCCTGAGCAAACAGCCGTAGCGGGCGATAATGTATTTTCGGGCAAGACTGTGGTACTGACCGGGAAAATGAGCATGCCGAGGGGTGAAGCAACATCTGTGTTGCAGTCGATGGGCGCAAGGGTCGCCAGCAGTATCACAAAAAACACGGATTATGTGATCGCGGCGACGGACACCAGCTCCAAGGCAGTCAAGGCCGCGCAGATGGGAATTAAAATTCTGGATGAGCGGCAATTCCTGGAGCTGGTTCATGCGTCTGGTTCGCTGGCCGACCACGATGGGGAGGTTTGATCGTGTGAGCAAACAGGCAGATGGCCCGGTTGAAATCCTGTTCTACTACCGGCAAGAGTGTGATCTTTGCGAGCAGATGGAGTTCGAGATCAGGGAATATCTTTCCACATTCCATCCGGGTTCGGATATCCGGGTGAGAATGCGGGATGTCGATGACGACAGGCAATGGTATGATAAATACAGCGAGCATGTACCTGCCCTGGTCGTCAATGGCGAACAGGTATGCCACTACTTCCTTGATTGCGATAAAGTCCGGCTGGCCCTGGACCCGGATAACATTTCCAACCCCGGGATAATGGAGTGACCGGCGCCATCACTGTCATTCCCGGCCAGTGCCGCTATATTCCTGATTTTCTCGATTCCGCCGAGGGCTATGATCTTTATGATTGTCTGCTGGAACAGGTGGATTGGCGGCAATGCTTTGTAAGGCTGTTCGACAAGGTATACCCATCCCCCAGACTCAGCGCCTGGTATGGAGACCCGGGCACGGTTTATCATTACTCCGGCAGTACGATGAAGGGGCCGCTTCCCTGGTTCGGTCCATTGCAGGCTCTGCGCGAGCAGGTGCAGGGGGTCACTCGCTGCCGCTTTAACAGCGTACTGCTGAATTACTATCGGGACGGCAATGATGGCGTGAGCCCTCACAGCGATGATGAAACGGAACTGGGCGAGCGGCCGGTAATCGCGTCGGTCAGTCTGGGCGAAACAAGGCGCTTTATTCTTCATCCGCGCAAATTCAATCCCGCCGACAGCATCCTCTTCAATCTGACCCACGGTTCGCTGCTGGTCATGTACGGCCTGTGTCAACGCCAGTGGCAACATTCAGTACCGAAGACCAAAAAACCAATCGGTCCGCGAATCAACCTGACCTTCAGGAATGTCGTTGGGTGACGAAAAAATAGATATAATGCAAACAAATGACTGGTATTGTTCAGTGCAGGGAACCGGGAACGAATCAGGATAAATAATCAAATAAAGAGGAAATTCAAATGAAAACACAAGAAGATGTGCGAGAACAGTTAACTCCCGAAGAAATTGAACGGCTTGAAGATGAAAGGGATGCCAGAATTGCAGATGAAATTCTGGAGAAGATACAGAAAAATCCTGGAAGAATCATATCGGCAGACAAGTTCTGGAAAAGGGTGAGGTGAGGGAAATGAAGGCGCCAGAAGTCCCTGAAAATATTTCCCGGGAGGATTGTTTAAAAGCCATTGCCGAGATAGATGCCGAGGGTGTTCCTGATCGGGCACCGTCAACTGTATATGATTTGGAGCATGGTGGTAAACGTTATCCTCCCAAGGTGGTTGTTTCGATTGCCAACAGATTCGCAAACGGAGAGGTTCTGGACAGGTCGAAATTCAGAGGAGGTGTTAATACGGAGGCTTATAACTTGTTGAAAAGTAACGGATTTGAAATCGTTCTAAAGGTAGACCAGTTTGAAACTGCATACAATAGCTTGCGGACGGATTTCTTGGAGGCTTATCACGATGTTGATTTTGTTGGATTCAAGAAAGATCAACGGTACATGGACGAGAGAAGAGACAAGGATGAGCTAATCAGGATTTACAGGCAGGAAATAGTCCCGAAGATGGAATCCGGAGACTGGGAATTGGCGGGTAATGCTCTTGTCCAGAATTTTATTAAATCAGGGAGTCCTATCATGAGAAGGACGAAGCTGGTCAGTTGGCCGTTTACTTTACATTCTAACTATTTGTCAGCTCCAGATGATAAGGCCAACTTTGCCCGGAAGGTGGCCAACCTCACAGATGAAAGCGAAAGCGAATCTCTTGAAAGACGTATAGAGCAATTTCTGGATTTCTTCAAGGAGTCTGGCAAACGAGAACCAGTTTCACAAGCGGTAACTTGCAGCATGGTTAGTTTTCTCTTGGCTCTGAATGATTCGGACAAGTATCTTGTTTTGCAATCCTCCAGATTAATCAAAAGGATTGTTGAAAGGTTTGATCCTGAATTTTCATGGAATGAACAGCAAATTCAAACGCATGAAATCGAATATATGAATGATTTGGCCGGGCGCGTGTCAAAACGCTTGAGCGCCGAAGGTTGGGAGCCGAAAGATATGTTTGATGTGCAATCCTTCTTTTGGAAAGCTGACGAGATAGCTCAATCGAGGTCGGGAGACGAAAAACCATACCTGCCCCCTCGCGAGGTACATTCGAAAATTGACATCGCAAATCCATTCCCCCGCGGAGCAAATCTAAATCTGATACTGTACGGCCCTCCCGGAACGGGTAAAACCTGGCATACGGTTAATAGGGCGTTGGAGATTATTGATCCTGAGTTCTATAAAGACCACGAATCAGACCGCACGGAGTTGAAGCAACGATTCGACAAACTCAGGGAGGAAGGGCGGATTGGCTTTGTAACGTTTCACCAGAGTTTCAGTTATGAGGATTTTGTCGAAGGGCTGCGGGCATCCTCCACGGAAGATGGGCAAATTCATTACGAGATTGAAGACGGAATTTTCAAAAGAATGTGCAAGGATGCACACAGCCAGCCGGATGAACCCCGGGTATTGATTATTGATGAAATCAACCGCGGTAATATCGCCAACATATTGGGTGAACTGATTACCCTGATTGAGCCTTCAAAGCGAGCCGGGGCGGAAGATGAGATTACCGTGACTCTGCCTTACTCGAAGGAGCCGTTTTCCGTGCCCGCCAACCTCCACATCATCGGTACGATGAATACGGCCGACCGATCACTGGCGCATCTGGATACCGCGTTACGCCGGCGTTTCGAGTTCGAGGCGATGTTCCCGGATGACAGGGATGACGGATTGTTACAGGATATTGAAATTGATGGAATCAATATCCAGAAAATGCTGAAGACGATAAATTCGCGGATCGAATTGCTGTATGACCGGGAACATACCCTGGGGCATTCGTTTTTTCTGCCCCTGAAAGAGAATCCTGATCTGGGGACTCTCAAAAGGATCTTCGAAAACCGCATTATGCCATTGCTGGAGGAGTACTTTTTCGAGGATTGGAGTCGTATCCGCAAAGTACTGGGTGATGATCGAAAATCAGGGAAAGAACTTATGTTCTATGTACCGGCTTTCAGTGAGAGTGAGGTAAGCAAATTACTGGGCAGGGACCATGAAAACAATCAGGGCCTGTCCGACAAGGTTTTCAGGCGCAATGAAGAAGCCTTGAGTAAGCCAGAAGCCTGGATCGGCGTCTATGAGGAAGAAGAGCCGGAACAGGAAATGGCCGGACAGGATGAATGAACCCCGAGCATCGGGGGCAGTCCTGGTCGATTCGTGAATTCGGATTGTTGTCCGCTAACGGAGAGGATGATGGATTGGATCACCGAAGTGTTCCCGGCCCGGTCTATGGTGAATTACGCGAACGCGCTCTGGGAGAGGTGGACCAGGAATCCGGCGCTCAATTCCTGCGCCTGACGAGAAGCCGGGGAGTGGAATGCGTCCAGGTATGTAATTATGTCGGCCTCATTCAGACCGCGGACGGCTGTCAGATCGAAATTCTGCCCAAGACTTCAATTCTGCCCAAGGCCACAAATGATTCTGCCCAAACAACCGAAGCGGCCCGAAAGCTGCTTTGGCGCATGCTCCGGACGGTATCCGATATAAAGGATGTCCAGTCTGGTGACGCATCGTTAGGAACACTGAACCGCAACTGGCTGGAAGTGTTGATATTAAGGGCGTTGAACGAGATCAGCCGGTTGGTCCGGCGTGGTATTTGCAGCAGTTATATCCGGCGGGTCGAGCAGTCCCGATTTCTCAAGGGCCAACTCCGGGTATCCCGTCAATTACGGTTGGGACCCTGGGAGCAAGATCGTTTCTGTGTCAGTTATGATCAGTATTTGCCGGAGCGGGCGGAGAACCGCCTGATTCATTCGGCCCTGAATAAATTATCCCGCTGGACGCGGCTTCCCGACAACCAGCGTCTGTGCCGTGAGTTATCGTTTGTGTTCTCGGATATTCCGGAATCCGGGGACGTAAAAACGGACCTGGCGCTTTGGAGCGACCGCCGGGACATGGCGCATTATCAGCCGCTACATCCCTGGGTGAAGCTGATTCTGGATGACCAATCGCCCCTGTTTGCCGCCGGTCCATGGAAGGGTGTCTCCATGCTGTTCCCGATGGAACAACTATTCGAGAAATATGTCGCCAGAAAGCTGTACTCCCGAATGGAAGCCGGATATTCGTTGAAGGCGCAGATTCAGGGTAAATCTCTGGTTACGCACAAGGACAGGCCAATGTTTCTGCTCAAGCCGGATCTGGCAATAAAAAAAGGTGACCAGATTCACGCGGTACTGGATACCAAATGGAAGCTGATTGACCAGTCCGACAGAAAAGCGAAATACAATATCGGGCAGGCGGATATGTACCAGTTGTATGCGTATGGTCAGAAATATCTCAATGGGAAAGGGGACTTATTTCTGGTTTATCCCAGGCACGATGGGTTTTCGGAGCCGCTGCCTGTTTTTGAGTTTGGTGGTGGCCTGAATTTGTGGGCGGTTCCGTTCGACCTGGACAAGGATGCGCTGGTTGCCGGGGAATGGCCGAACCAGTGGATGAGATTTCCGCCCGGCCCGGTTACGGCCCCCGGTTCAGATGCTGACAATAACGGGCGACCACAGAGGGTCGCCCCTACGCATCGGTAATCACAACATCCATTCATTCTGGATTCCCGCTTATCGAGGGAAGGACGGGATGAATCCCAACCATCATCGTAGGGGTGGGTCTCCGTGCCCGCCCGCAACCGTCATCCGTATACGAAAATAATGCGGGCGACCACAGAGGTTCCCCCGGCTAACCCGGAGCAGGCTCTACGCAACATTTTCCAGAATCCGTTGCGTAGTAGCGTTGCGTAGTAGCGTTTGACATAAGTAAGCCAATGGCCTATATTTGTGCATGGAATTTGAGTGGGACGATGCCAAAAGCGATGCCTGTTTCACGCGCCGTGGATTTGATTTCTCGTATATCTTGCGGGCGTTTTTCGACCCGAACCGGATTGTCAGACATGATCGTCGATGGGACTATGGCGAGCCTCGCTATCAACTGCTTGGTATGGTCGACAGGAGGGTGCATGTCGTTGTTTACACGATGCGAAGTTCTGTCATTCGCATCATATCCGCCCGCAAGGCAAACCGAAAAGAGGTTTTACACTATGAGCACAACGCGCTTGAGGATTGACCCGGACGATCCGGCGACCTTTCCCGCTGGACGAGTTGATTTTGCGATAGTAGACAATACTACCGAGGCGGATATCGCCTCGCAGCAGCAGCAGGATGATACCGCTGCGTTGCAGGACATGGCACGATACGCGCGCCGGGTTCGTCGGAGACTGGGGTTCACTCAGGCGGAACTGGCGATGAGAATTGCCGTGTCGCATTCGACGATTCGCAACTGGGAACAGGGAAAACGCTTCCCGTCTGGCTCGGCGCGCACCTTGTTGCGGCTTCTGGACAAGGCCCCGGAAGCTACATTGCGTGTATTGTCGTGATTTTTCAGAAGCGGGTCGCCCCTACGCATCGGTAATCATAACAGCCGTATCATTGTGGATTTCCGTTTGTACGGGAATGACGGCTAATGATTCGTAGAGACTACGCCTGACCTGGTTGTAGGGGACGGTCCCTGTGCCGTCCCGGAATCCAGGCATCATTCATGACGGTTATTTGCGCTGGCTACTGCTGGATTTGAGCAGGACGTAGACTGCGCCGGCGCCGCCGTGTCTGGGTTGGGCGGAGCAGAACGCTTTGACGGCGGTGACTTCCTTTAACCATTCGTGAGTGAGTTGTCTGAGTACACTTTGTCCGCTTTGTGACCCGTGGCCCTTGCCGTGGATGATCAACACACAGGTCATGCCATGCCGCAGGGCTTCTGAAATAAATTGATTGAGGGCATCGTCTGCTTCAAACCTTCTGAATCCATGAAGATCCAGGGTGTCCTCAACCGCATACTGCCCGCGCTTCAGTTTCCTGATGATATTCTTTTGCAATCCGGGGCGGGCGAACTGGACAGAACCGGAGAATTGCGGCTGGTCGGCGATGTTGCCGGATGTTGCGGTTCGTTCGAGCAGATGGCGGTAAGGAGACGTGAGCGGAATGCCGGGGCGGGTTCGCGGAGGTGTGACCGGGGGTTTGGGGCGGTCTTCGACCGGGTTGTTTCGGCGGTTACGGTAATTCTTGTGCCACGTATTGACATCGGACATGGCTTGCCGGAACAATGAACGGTCATCTTCATCGCTATTTTGGTCAGGACGGGATGCCATCTGTCAATTATCCGGCAATCAGGCGGGTCGGCTTTTCAGATAGCGGTCTGCATCCAGGGCGGCCATGCAGCCGGCGCCGGCAGAAGTCACCGCCTGTCGATATACAGAGTCCATGACATCACCGGCGGCGAATACCCCGTCAATACTGGTCATGGTCGCCTCTCCGCTGATGCCACCCCGAGTAATGATATAGTTGCCCTGCATGTCCAGTTGACCGGCAAACAGGGCGGTGTTGGGCGTATGTCCAATGGCGATGAACACGCCCGGCAGACTGATTTCACGGGTGATGCCCGATTTTACGTTTTTAATCCGGATGCCGGTGACTCCACTGTCATCGCCCAGCGCTTCTTCGAGGATATGGTTCCATTGCAGGGTAATGTTGCCGCCCCGCTCTACCGTTTTCGCCATCAGCTGATCGACCAGGATGGCTTCGGCTCGCAGCGTATCCCGGCGATGAACCAGTGTCACTGCCGATGCGATATTGGCGAGATAGAGCGCCTCCTCTACTGCGGTATTGCCGCCGCCGATGACGGCGACTTCCTGGTTCTTGTAGAAAAAGCCGTCACAGGTCGCACAGGCGGATACGCCTCTCCCCCTGAAGGCTTCCTCGGAAGGCAAGCCTAAGTATTTTGCCGATGCTCCGGTGGCGATGATCAGGGCGTCACAGGTATAGACCGCCGCATCGCCGGACAATCGAAACGGCCTGTCGGTCAATTTGGCGGTATGGATATGGTCAAAAATAACTTCAGTGCCAAACCTTTGTGCATGATTCTTCATGCGTTCCATTAACTCCGGCCCCTGTACGCCGGCGTCATCGCCCGGCCAGTTATCCACATCCGTTGTTGTGGTCAGTTGTCCGCCCTGCTCAATGCCGGTAATCAACACTGGATTCAGGTTAGCCCGGGCTGCGTAGACAGCGGCGCTGTAGCCGGCGGGACCCGAGCCGAGAATCAATAGTTGGCAGCGTTTTTCGGTAGACATTATGATTATCCCGGTCAGGTTCGAGGTTTGTATTCAGGTGATTTTGTGACCGCTTTATAACGCAAAAACGACACGGTATAAAGGGAATGTTTTGGCGCGTGGTCGAAAAGATTTCGTAGGGGAGGGTCTTGTATCCTCCCGCTAATGATCGGAACAGGTATCAACGGTAGCGGGCACCCACAAGGGGCGCCCCTACGCATCGTTCATCACGACACCCATATATCGTGGATTCCTGCATTCGCAGGAATGACGGAATGGGTCCGAACCGTCATCGTAGGGGAGGGTCTTGTATCCTCCCGCTAATGATCGGAGCAGGTATCAACGGTAGCGGGCACCCACAAGGGTCCCCTACGCATCGGTAATTGCAGATTCCATATTATTGTGGATTCCCGTTTCCACGGGAATGACGGGGACGAGGGGAGCAGGTACAATAGCTGGTTCTGACTGGATACAAGACAGTCGTTTAAGTGGATGAATGATATGAGATTTGATGACATTTATGATGATGCAATCAGGAACCCCGAAGCGTTCTGGGGCGGGATTGCGGAAAACGTGCACTGGTACAAGAAGTGGGACAAGGCGCTGGATGACTCCGACGCGCCGTTTTACCGCTGGTTTGCAGGAGGGTTGACCAATGTCTGTTACAACGCGGTTGATCTGCATGTTGAACAGGGCCGGGGGGGGCAACCCGCCATCATTCATGACAGTCCGATTACCGCAAGCCAGCAGAAAATCACGTATCAGGAATTAAGAGGCCAGGTGGCGCGTTTCGCTGGCGTACTGCGCGATCATGGCGTTGGCTATGGAGACCGGGTGATCCTGTACATGCCGATGATTCCCGAGGCGGTGATCGGCATGCTGGCCTGCGCCAGGATCGGCGCGGTTCATTCGGTCGTCTTTGGTGGTTTCGCCGCGAATGAACTGGCGGTTCGCATTGATGACTGCCAGCCAAAGGTGATCGTGTCTGCCTCCTGCGGACTGGAGCCGGGACGGATTATTGAGTACAAACCATTACTGGACCGGGCGATTGAATTGTCGGAACATAAACCCGGACACTGCATTATCATCCAGCGGCCCCAGGCCAGGGCATCCATGATCAAGGGCCGTGATGTGGATTGGAGCGTGGCGATTGAGAAATCAGAAGAGGCGGATTGTGTTCCCGTGGCGGCGACCGACCCGCTTTACATTCTCTACACTTCGGGCACCACAGGACAACCCAAGGGGGTGGTGCGGGACACCGGGGGCGGGATCGTTGCCTTGAAATGGTCAATGAAAAGCATCTATAACGCTGAGCCCGGCGATGTTTACTGGGCCGCCTCGGATGTGGGCTGGGTGGTTGGACATTCCTATATTGTTTATGCGCCGTTGTTCAATGGCAATACGACCATTCTTTACGAAGGCAAGCCGGTGGGAACCCCGGATGCCGGGGTTTTCTGGCGGGTGATCAGTGAGCACAACGTCAAGATACTGTTCACCGCGCCGACCGCGTTCCGGGCAATCAGGAAAGAGGACCCCAATGGCGATTATATTCGCAAATATGATATTTCCTGTTTGCAATCGTTGTTTCTGGCCGGGGAGCGTACCGACCCGGATACGCTGAACTGGGCAAGGGAGAAACTGGGTGTCCCGGTTATTGATCACTGGTGGCAAACCGAAACCGGCTGGTCGATTTGCGCGAACTACTTAGGGATAGAGGCGCTTGCGGTCAAGGAAGGTTCGGCGGGTCGCCCGGCGCCCGGATGGCGATTGAAGGCGCTGGACGATAGCGGCGAGGAAGTCGGCGCCGGCGATATTGGTTCTCTGGTGGCCAGATTACCGTTACCGCCGGGTACGTTCCCGACGCTATGGAATGCGCGGCAACGTTATGTGGACTCCTATATGACTACCTTCAAGGGGTATTATGAAACCGGGGATGCGGGTTATATTGATGAGGATGGTTCTGTCTATGTGATGTCGCGTACCGATGATGTAATCAATGTCGCGGGGCATCGGCTGTCTACCGGAGCGATTGAGGAGGCGCTGGCTTCTCATCCGGATGTGGCCGAGTGCGCGGTGATGGGTGTAAACGATGCCCTGAAGGGTGAATTACCACTCGGTCTCGTGGTACTCAGTTCTGGAGTGGAGCGTGACCACGGGGATATTGCCCGCGAATGTGTTCAGCTTGTGCGCGACCGGATCGGCCCGGTTGCCGCATTCAAATTGATTGCCGTGGTGAAGCGGCTGCCGAAAACCCGATCCGGCAAAATCCTGCGCGGTACCATGAAAAAAATTGCGGACAACACGCCGTGGAAAATGCCGGCCACTATTGATGATCCGGCCATACTGGATGAGATCACGCAAAACCTGCAATCGCTGGGCTACGCGCAAGACGGAAAAACGCAGATTGATTGAATGATATGAAACACGCTTTTATCATGGATCCACTGGAATCCGTAAAGCCCTGGAAGGATACCAGTTATTTCCTGATGCTCGCCTGTTCCGATCTTGGGCACCGGGTCTGCCATCTTGATCAGCGGCAACTCTGGCTGGATCATGACGACCTGAAAGCGGTCGTGACCTGGGTGGATGTTATGGATGATATGGAGCGACCCTTTACGGTTTCCGGACAGGAGTCCGTCTCTTTGTCACAAATGGATGCGGTCTGGGTGCGCGCCGACCCTCCGTTTGATCGCAGATATTTCTATACCACGCTGATGCTGGATTACCTGCCAGCCGATACCCGGGTATTGAACCGGCCTGAAGGACTCCGCAACTGGAATGAGAAGTTGTCCGCATTGTTTTTCCCCGATTTCACTCCGCCAACCCGGGTGACCGCCGATGTCAATGTGATTCGAGCCATGGCCGCGGAATTTGGCCGGGTAACGGTGAAGCCGATCGATGGTTTTGGCGGCAAGGGAATCGTTTTTTACGATGACGGCGCCGACCCCGCGGCAATACGGGAGGCGACCCATGCCGGCAGACACCGGGTGATCGTCCAGCAATATCTGTCGGCGGCGCTGGAAGGGGACAAGAGAATCCTGTTGCTCAATGGCAAGCCCTTAGGCGCGATTCTGCGCGTTCATGCTGAAGGAGTGGAACTGAACAATCTGGATGCCGGCGGAACCGCGAATCCGGCAACACTGGATACCCGTGATCTGGAAATCTGCGCGGCGCTTGAATCCGGTCTGGTTGAACAGGGGATATTCCTTGCCGGAATAGATATGATCGGCGGTCAACTGATTGAAGCGAATGTGACCAGCCCCACCGGGTTGCAGGAAATGAGCGGATTCGATCAGGTTGACTATCACCATCAAATCATCTCGGCGCTGGAAAAGTGAAAGATGGCAAAATGAAAGACGGCAAAATGAAAGCTGGCAAAGTGGATGCGGGAATAATGAAAAACCGGGTTCTGGCTTCGCTCAACGAATCAAAATACGCCCTGGAGAGTTTCCTCGGTGATGAGCGCAGGATGGATGCGGTTGTGCAGGGCGCTGAATTGATCATTGCCGCATTACGGAACGGCCATGCGGTTTACAGCTGTGGCAACGGTGGTTCGATGTCCGATGCCATGCACTTTGCCGAAGAATTGACCGGACGCTACCGCAACGACCGTCCCGGCCTGGCGGCCACCGCCATCAGTGACCCCGGACATCTGTCCTGTGTCGCCAATGATTATGGCTATGACCAGGTGTTTGCCCGGTATCTGGAGGCCAGGGCAAAACCGGGAGACGCGCTGGTCGCGCTCAGTACCAGCGGGCAGAGCGCCAACGTGATCAAGGCCGCGGAATTTGCCCGCTCGCACGGAGTCGAAGTCGTCAGTTTGACCGGGCGCGGGGACTCTCCATTGGGCAGGCTCGCCACGGTCGATATCAGTACCGTTGACTATCCATACGCGGACAAAATCCAGGAGCTGCATATCAAGATACTACATATCATGATCGAGCTGATAGAACGCTCGTTCTTCCCGGAAAATTATGGATAGCTGTCCTTTACGAGTGTAAATAACCCGGTTCTGTATGATAGTCTGTTAGAATCAGTATTCGATATGAACGAAATTTCATAATAACAGGAAAAGAAAATATGACCCCGGAAACAATTAACACGATTCTTACCGCTCTGGCTGCTGTTATTGCAATCTGTGGATTTATGTATGGAATGTTGAGAGGCATACATAATGATATTGCCAATCTGCGTGAGCGGATGGCGCGGCTGGAGGGGTTGTTTGAGGGTTTTATCCAGCAATCACCCAAATAAAATACAGGTTCCCGGAGAGGATGCAGGATAAGTGGGAATTCTGGATTGATCGGGGCGGTACGTTTACCGATATTGTCGCCCGGCAGCCTGATGGATGTGTAGTCACGCATAAATTGTTGTCGGAGAATCCCGGCCAGTATCGGGATGCGGCGATCCAGGGGATCCGCGATATTCTGGGAGTGAAGTCCTCCGACCCGCTGGATACCAGCCGCATTGCGGCCGTCAAGATGGGGACCACGGTCGCGACCAATGCCCTGCTGGAAAGGCAGGGGGAAGATACGCTGCTGGTCACCACCCGTGGATTTGGCGACCAACTGCGGATCGGCTATCAGACGCGCCCGCAGCTGTTCGCGCTGAACATCCGGTTGCCGGAAATGCTGTATTGCGACGTTCTGGAAGTCGAAGAGCGCATGGACGCGCAGGGGCAGGTCCTGGTTGATCTGGATTGCAAGCGGGCGAGAGCGGGTTTGCAGCGACATTTTGATGAGGGACTCCGAAGCGTTGCGATCGTGCTGATGCATGGTTATCGTTATCACCGGCATGAACTCGCCTTAAAGGAAATGGCGCAGGAGATCGGCTATACCCAGGTTTCCGTCAGTCATCAGGTCAGTCCGTTGATGAAGTTCGTGCCGCGTGGCGATACGACTGTGGTGGATGCTTATCTGTCTCCGATTCTGCGCCGTTATGTCAATCAGGTTGAGGCCGAGCTGGGCGGGCTTGAGCGACATGGAGGCAAGCTCATGTTCATGCAATCCAACGGCGGGTTGACTGATGCCCGTTTCTTTCAGGGGAAAGACGCCATTCTTTCGGGACCGGCGGGCGGCGTAGTGGGTATGGCGCGAGTCAGCGAGGCGATCAACATGGGGCAGGTGATCGGTTTCGACATGGGCGGCACCTCTACCGATGTCAGCCACTATAACGGAGAATTCGAGAAAGCGTTTGAAACCCGTGTCGCGGGTGTCCGGTTGCGCGCTCCGATGATGCTGATTCATACCGTAGCTGCCGGAGGCGGCTCGATCCTTCATTTTGACGGATCGCGGTTTCGGGTGGGGCCTGATTCGGCGGGCGCCAACCCGGGACCGGCCTGTTATCGTAACAGCGGCCCGCTGACGATTACCGATTGCAATGTCATGCTCGGCAAGCTACAGCCCGCTCTGTTCCCCAAGGTGTTTGGTGAGAACGCCAATCTGCCACTGGATACGGCGCGAGTGGAGAGTGAATTCGAACAGATGGCGGCTCGAATCCGGAAGGAGACCGGAGGCCAGCGCAACCCCGAATCGGTGGCCGCCGGATTCTTGTCGATAGCGGTCGAAAACATGGCCAACGCGATCAAGAAAATCTCCGTGCAGAGGGGCTACGATGTGTCCGACTATACACTGTGCTGCTTTGGCGGCGCCGGTGGGCAACACGCCTGTCTGGTGGCGGACGCCCTGGCGATGGAGACGATACTGGTGCACCCGTTCGCCGGAGTTTTGTCCGCTTACGGGATGGGTTTGGCGGATACGGTGGCAGACCGGCAACAGGCGGTTGAGGAGACGCTGGAGCAGGCGCTGATCGCAGAGTTAAGTGACCGGCTGGATCAATTACAGAACAGTGGCCTTGACGAACTGAGACAGCAGGGTGACGCATGTGAAAGCCTGTCGTTCAATCGCTTGCTGCACATTCGCTATCAGGGCTCAGATACGACACTGAGCGTGCCCCATGGCGACCTGGATGAGGTGCGGAGCCGATTTGAGCAGGTTCACCAGATGCGTTTCGGCTTTATCGCGGCGGATAAACCCTTGATCGTGGAGTCGATTCAGGTGGAAGTGGTGTCCGCGGCCAGACCCTCCAGGATTGAGAATCCGGCGCCCCCGCCTGATGATTCGCGAGCCACCGCAAAACCGGATGCGGTGCACAAATGCTACATGGAAGATCATTGGCTCGACACGCCGTTTTATCAGCGCACCTCGCTGATTGAGGGGCAAGCGCTCAATGGTCCGGCCGTGGTCCTTGATTCAACGGCAACTATCGTCGTCGAGCCGGGTTGGCGGGCCGTGTTAAAGCCGGATAACCATCTGATTCTCGAGCGCTACCGGGAGCGCGCGAAAACTGCCGAAGCCATTGGTACGCAAGTGGACCCGGTGATGCTGGAGATATTCAACAACCTGTTCATGTCGATCGCGGAACAGATGGGTTTTGTGCTGGAAAATACCGCAGCGTCGGTGAACATCAAGGAGCGTCTGGATTTCTCCTGCGCTATTTTTGACGCTTCAGGGGCGCTGGTTGCCAACGCCCCACACATGCCGGTGCATCTGGGATCCATGGGCGAAAGCATCAAGACCGTCATCAGGGAAAGAGCCGGTCATATTCTTCCTGGTGACGCCTATATCCTGAACGCGCCCTACAATGGCGGCACACATTTGCCGGATGTGACGATTATCAAACCGGTGTTTGCCGGAAAGGAGCGGATTCTGTTTTATGTCGCTTCGCGCGGGCATCATGCCGATGTCGGCGGGAAAACCCCCGGATCAGCGCCTGCCGATTCAACCAGTATCGAACAGGAGGGAGTGGTAATCGACAATGTGAAACTGGTTGAGAACGATCAGTTCCTGGGGCGGGAGATATACGATCTGTTGACCGGGGGCGCCTGGCCTGCCCGTAATCCACAAATGAACATTGCCGATTTCAAGGCGCAACTAGCGGCTTGTGAGAAGGGGGTCAGGGAACTGCTCAGAATGACCGGACACTATGGCCTCGAGACGGTTCACGCTTACATGCAACATGTCCAGGATAATGCGGAAGAGTCTGTTCGCCGCCTGCTCGGTGTCATGGAGGACGGGGAATTTACCTATAAAATGGATGACGGTCATCAGATTTCAGTGAAAATCAGGGTGGATCAGACAAACCGCAAAGCGGTAGTGGATTTCACCGGAACCAGCTCCCGGCATCCGGGTAATTTCAATGCGCCGACCGCGGTGGCGCTGGCCGCTGTGCTCTACGTATTCCGGTGCCTGGTGGATGACCAGATTCCATTGAATGAGGGCTGTCTGAAACCGATGGAGGTCATTATTCCTGATGATTCGATGATCAGCCCCCGCTACCCCGCCGCAGTGATCGCGGGTAATGTTGAAACGTCACAATATCTGGTCGATACCTTGTTCGGAGCGGTGAAAGCTGTTGCCGCTTCCCAGGGCACGATGAATAATTTTATCTGGGGCAATGATCGCTACCAGTATTATGAAACCATCTGCGGTGGCGCTGGCGCTGGCGACGGTTATCACGGAGCCGATGCTGTTCACACGCACATGACCAACTCCAGATTGACTGACCCCGAAGTGCTGGAATGGAGATTCCCGGTCATTCTGGAGTCATTTGAGGTTCGCGCGGATTCCGGCGGCCGGGGAAAATACAATGGCGGAGACGGGGTGATCAGAAAAGTACGGTTTCTGGAGAGTGTGGTTGCCAACATTATTTCCGGTCACAGGAAAATTCCTCCTTATGGACTGAATGGAGGCCAGCCTGGAAAAACCGGATCAAACGGTGTGATCCATGCAGATGGTTCGCGGACATCGCTCGGCGGAACGGGCCAGGTCACCCTGGAGCCGGGTGATGTGGTGGTGATTGAAACTCCGGGAGGAGGCGGGTATGGTTCGCGTGACCAAGACGAGGCAGAAGTGAATGACATCCTTTAAATTCCACTGCGAACCCTTGCAGGATGACTGGCTGGATGCTTATGGACATCTGAATGAAGCGTATTATCTGGTTCCGTTCAGTAACGCGACCTGGTTGATGCAGGACCACTTCCTGATAGGGGTGGATTATTTCAAAAGAACCGGCTGTGCGCTGTATACAGTGGAGACCCACCTGCGCTATCTGAACGAGGTCAGGCAACCGGCGCTGTTGGAAATTGAAACCCTGATACTGGGTTCTGATGCGAAGAAGATCTGGTTTGCCCATCTTATGGTCGTTGATGGGACGATTCGGGCTACCGCCGAATTCATGATCCTGCATTATGATACCCGCCAGGGACGAACTACGCCGATGCCCGATCAGGTACAGATCATGCTGAAGCAGGCTGAAATCAAATCAAGGCCTGATTGGGCGGGGCGACAAATCAGCCTGGGTGGGTGATGGGCGGCTGCCCCTGGCCGATGACAAAAGCCTGTCCTTTAGTTTTTCCAGATAAGCCGAAAAGGCGAATCAAAGGGAATAATTGTTGTGAAATCAGGAGACTGAAATGATTACAAGTGATAGGCAGTATGCAGCGGCTAAAGAAAAACTTGCCCTACTGGAAGAATCCCTGGTCCAAGAACTCGATAGCGCCGTTCCTGACATCATACGGGAAACCAGTGAAGGACAGTTACAGAGTCTTGTCACTGAAGTTCGGTCGGAGATTGAAGAATATGAGTCGTTAAAATCAACCAGACTGGGAGAGTTGGAAATTCACTCTATACAGGATTTGATGATCACGCCTATCCGGTATCGTATTGCCTCTAATATGAGTGTAGAAGCTTTTGGCCGAAAGGTTGGCGTAAGCGTCCGTCAAATACACAGATATGAAGCCGAAAATTACGGCAACGCCAATACCAGCACACTAATAAAAATTCTCGAAAAACTGGATGTCAGCCTGGACGGCCATATCTCCCCATAGAGCTAAAAACAATAGCGCTCGTTTTTACCTGCACTCCTGAAAATACATGCGCGGGTTTTTGATCCATTCATAACCGAATCGGGAGCTTGCAATCTATTTCCAGAGTCATTAAACGGAGGAGAAGAAGCAAGAAAGCCGGGCCGCTACGGCTTTGGCGAGGAGTTTGGGTTTGAGGCCGAACATGCTGTACAAATGGGAAGAGCAGTTCAGTCGCCATAGTGAATCATGGATGCGTTATCGGTGTCGTTGAGGTCACGGATTGCGCTTTCGACATCATGAATAGCGTTCTTCAGGTATTGGGTAATCACCCGCTTGTCATCGGTAAAGGGGATTTCATCAACCAGGGCTTGCAGCCTGCCCATGGAAAGCCACGCCTTGTGTCGCGCCCACTCGGTAAAGAGGACATGGTGAGGGTCTACCAGAGATAGATCCGGGAATCGGCAAACATCGTCAATTTCAGCGTTCAACGGGACATAGCCATTGACCAGGGTGATGCGTTCTCCCGGTCGGGTGAGCCTTGCGCCACGATGCACCACCATATTGCCATGCAGCACAAAGGCATAACCGGCGCCGGGAAATCGGGGACTCACTATCCGTTCCGATGGAATCGAATCGCCCTTGTCCGAAATTTCTTTCGCCTGTTCACGGGTGCCCCTGAAATACTGGAACTCTCCGCCAAAAAGCTGACCGGGATCCGATAACATCAAAACGTAATCCAGGCTCAGCGTGTCATGATGCCATTTATCAACCGGGCGATTGAGGTCGTCCGGGGCATAATTCAGATGCCCCAGGTGCAAAGGCATGGTATGTGGTGAAACTGGCGTTCCAAAAATATCCGACACGAATTCGGTGACTTCGGTACAAAGGCAGAAATCCCTGAGGAAACGGGATTGATAAACGCCACCGCGAACCATATTCTCGATGCGTTCACAGTTGACTGCAAATTTGCGGAGTGAACGGGCCGTATCGCGCATGATCTTGACTCCTTCGTCCGATAGCAACCGCACGGCGCCGGAGATTGCCAGGTCGGTCGGGCATTCCTTGATCGTTGCGGCATCATAACCCAGATCACTTAACCGCACCGTGTCTTGCGGGGGTTCGAGCTGGAGATGTCTGGCCGGATCAAATTCGACTTCTTCATCAAGATATTGATACCCGTCAGGCAGGACAGAAGGAAATTTCGGCGGACTGTTCCAGTACGGCATATCAGAGCATCCAGGTGGTCGGGGTCAGGATTATGGCATTATATATAAAGTAGGGGTAATTGTGGCGGGTCATGCTATATTCCCGGCATGTTGAGGTATCTACTCATTAAGAAATGGTCTCTGATGCATGCCTTGGGATGGTTTTTGAATTCGTTCTATTTTGTGGGACAGGCCAGTGAATATACAAGTCCACGAAGAGCTTAAAACCAAAATCTGGGAAATCGCGAAACGGCTCAGGGGGCCGTACCGGCCTCCTCAATATCGTCTGGTCATGCTTCCTATGGTCGTCTTGCGTCGGCTCGACTGTGTTCTGGAACCAACCAAGGATGCCGTTCTGAAGCGGCGTGATGAGCTAGAGGCGAAGCAGATGCCCGAAGCGGCAATGGGTCGCCTGCTGGGCAAGGCCGCCGACCCTCAGCGCAAGCATCCGCTCTATAACACGAGCCCCTACACCTTCGCCCGATTGCTCGGCGATGCCGAGAACATCGCGCCGAACCTCGTATCGTACATCAACGGTTTTTCCCCCACCGCGCGGCGCATCTTCGAGCGTTTCAAATTCGCTGATCAGATCGAGAAGCTTGACACCAGCAACCGCCTCTTCACAA
The DNA here is from genome assembly GCA_965208975.1 of Candidatus Poriferihabitaceae bacterium. Taxonomy (GTDB): domain Bacteria; phylum Pseudomonadota; class Gammaproteobacteria; order Arenicellales; family Poriferihabitantaceae. Next base: position 702,542 of record CBDBQH010000001.1, read on the forward strand.
TCGTCAAGGTAATGACCGATGTCGACCTTCACCCCGACAGAATCGACAACCTTCAGATGGGTTATCTGTTCGAGCACCTGGTGATGCGTTTCAACGAGCAGGCCAACGAAGAAGCGGGAGACCACTTCACGCCACGTGAGGTCATCCGTCTCATGGCGAACCTCATCTATACAGGCGAACAGGATGTCTACAAGCCCGGCATCTACCGCACAATCTACGATCCGGCATGTGGGACGGGAGGTATGCTCTCCGAGTCCGAGAAGCTCATTCTTTCGCAGAACGAGCGTGCCAAACTCGCCCTTTATGGTCAGGAATACAATGACGAATCCTGGGCAATCTGCTGTTCGGATATGCTTATCAAGGACGAAGACACAGCCAACATTATTTTTGGCGACACTCTCGGCGATGGCAAAACCAGAGACGGTTTCGAGGGCCAACGATTTCACTACCTGATGGCCAACCCGCCGTATGGTGTTGAATGGAAGGACCAGAAGAAAGCAGTCGAACATGAGCACAAGACCGTCGGTTTTTCAGGCCGGTTCGGCGCTGGACTGCCAAACATCAACGACGGCTCGCTACTCTTCCTGCAACACATGATTTCCAAGATGCATCCATATAAGGAGGATAACGAAGATCAACCCGGATCAAAAATCGCTATTGTCTTTAACGGATCGCCACTTTTCTCCGGCGATGCCGGATCGGGGCCGTCCAACATTCGCCGATGGATCATCGAGAAAGACTGGCTCGACACCATCGTGGCGTTGCCTGACCAGCTTTTCTACAACACCGGCATCTTCACCTATATCTGGCTCGTGACGAACCGTAAGCCACTGGAGCGGCGTGGCAAGGTACAGCTCATTGACGGCACGCGCTTCTTCCAGAAGATGAAAAAGAGCCTCAACAACAAGCGTAACGAGATCAGCGAAGATCAAATCCACCATCTCACCCGTGTCTACGGCAACTATCAGGATGGGGAAACGGCCGAGGTTCAAATTGACGGCGAGACCGAGCCCCGTGTAGTCTCCCACATCTTCGAGAACCGGGAGTTCGGCTTTCTCAAGGTAACAGTTGAGCGCCCCTTGCGGATGAACTTTGATGCGACGCCGGAGCGCATCGCGAAACTCGACAATCAGACCGTCTTCGCGAATCTGGCGAAATCAAAGAAGTGGAAGGATAAGTCGGTAGCCGAACACGAGGTCGCAGAGGGACAGAAACAGCAGAAAGCCATCCGCGCTATGCTCACGTCGCTCGAAGGCAACGGACGTTACATGGATCGAGAGGCGTTCCAGACTGATATGATGAAGGTAGCGAAACGCGCCACCCTTAAAATCTCAGCCCCAATCAGGAGGGCGATTTTCACAGCGCTTGGCGAGCGCGACCCGGACGCCGAGATTTGCCGGGACAGCAATGGCCAGCCGGAGCCTGACAGCGAGCTTCGGGACACTGAGAATATCCCTTTACCACCGGGCACTGTGTTGCCCCTGCCTCTGGACTTCGGGCCGGACAAGCCCAATGACCGGCTGGTTGTGGCCTTCCAGGATGACATTGACGCTTATATTGTGCGCGAGGTGTTGCCCCATGTGCCCGATGCCTGGGTGGACTACGACAAGACCAAGGTCGGTTACGAAATCCCGATCAACCGGCATTTCTACGTCTACAAGCCGCCACGCCCGCTTGACCAGATCGAAGCGGACATCACCAAGCTGGAAGGGGAGATCGCCGGGTTACTGAAGGGGCTGGTGGAATGACCGAAATCCCAGAAAAGGTCCGCGAAGCCTATCGAGAGCTTCCACCGGGCTGGAAGCTGGAGAAGATGAAGTTCTTCGCCGATGTCCGGAATAGTAACGTCGACAAAACCATCTCCGAGGATGAGGTGCCGGTTCGGCTCTGCAACTATACTGATGTCTATTACAACGACCGCATCACATCGGACCTGGATTTCATGGAGGGATCGGCGACTGTAGCGGAAATCGAGCGTTTCCAGCTCAGACGCGGTCAGGTCATCATCACAAAGGATAGCGAAGGGTGGGATGATATCGGCATCCCTGCTTTGGTTACCGAGAACATGCCGGAGGTTCTGTGTGGCTACCACCTTTCGGTGTTCGAGCCTGGCCCAGAGTTGGACGGAGGTTTTATCGTATGGCTCTGTCAGGCCGAACCGCTCAACGACCAATTCAAGCTCGCAGCAAACGGCGTGACTCGTTTCGGGCTCGGCCAATACCCGATGAAGAACGCCTTCATCTCACTTCCCCCGCTCGACACGCAGCGGCGGATTGCACGTTTTCTGGATGAGAAGACGGCACAGATTGATGAACTGATCAAGAAAAAACGCACGCTTCTGGTTCGGCTAGCCGAAAAGCGACAGGCACTCATAACCCGCGCCGTCACTAAGGGCCTCAACCCCGATGCGCCTATGAAACCCTCCGGCATAGATTGGCTCGGCGACATCCCTGCACATTGGGAAGTACTTCACCTGCGCTATGCAGTCAAGAATCTGAACAACATGCGGGTCCCTATCGCTGCGGAGATGAGGAAAGGTGTCGAAAGAACGTACCCCTACTACGGAGCATCAGGCATCATTGACTACGTAGACGAGTATATTTTTGACTTCCCGGCTGTCCTTGTTGCAGAGGACGGCGCCAATCTTCTTTTGAGGTCAACCCCATTGTCGTTTGTTGCCGAGGGCAAGTATTGGGTCAACAATCACGCGCATATTCTGAAACCCGAGAAGATTACAGTATGGTTCTGTTCATCTCTCTTGGCCCTCTATCCGCTTGACCCATGGATTTCCGGCTCTGCACAGCCAAAACTTACAAAGGATAACCTTGGATCGTTAGATGTGTGGGTTCCATCGCTTGATGAACAAAGGCAAATCGAAGCTTCTGTCAAAGAGGAAACCGATCAACTTCAGCAAGTGCGTCAACCGCTAGAAAAGAGCATTGAAGCACTTGAAGAATACAGAACAGCAATCATCACGGCAGCCGTAACCGGGCAACTTACGGAGCTACAATAACCCTTGATGCACAGACATAAACCATCTTGAAGGTATAACATTCCGAAATGAGCCGAATCGCAGTCAATCCAGAAGTCCTTCGCTGGGCGCGGGAACGCGCCGGGCTCAGTTTGGCTGATCTGCAGGACAAATTCCCGAAGTTGGCAGACTGGGAGGCCGAAGCAACCCAGCCCACGATGAAGCAGTTGGAGAACTTCGCCAAAGCGGCGCGTGTGCCGTTCGGATTCCTGTTCCTGCGAGAACCGCCGGAGATGTCTTTACCGTTTACGGACTTTCGCACGGTAGAAAGTCAGCGGCCCCAGGGCATCAGCCCGGAACTGATGGATACCATACACCTCATGCGGCGGCGGCAAGCCTGGCTGCGGGAAGAACGGATTGAAGCCGAAGTGGAACCGATAGGCTTTGTCGGAATCGCCAGACTTGTCGACGACCCGGCAGCCACGGGCCGGGAAATGCGGCGAGTGATCGGACTGGATGATGACTGGGCACAACGGGCGCCAACCTGGACGGCGGCTGTGGGCGAACTGCGTCAGGTCATTGAGTCGCTCGGTGTCATGGCGGTGATGAATGGCATCGTTGGCAACAATACCCATCGCCAACTGGATGTGAACGAGTTCCGTGGTTTTGCCCTGAGCGATCCCTATGCCCCACTGATCTTCGTTAACGGGGCCGATGCAAAATCTGCCCAGATGTTTACCCTCGCGCACGAGTTGGCCCACCTGTGGCTAGGCGACACGGGTGAAGGCCTGTCCGGTTTTCAAGCGCTGCAACCGGACGGCGGCGACATAGAGCGGTTTTGCGACCAGGCGGCAGCAGAATTCCTTGTGCCCGCTGCCGGGATTCAGGTTGCGTGGCGGGAGGTTTCTGATGGCGACAACGCGGACGCAGCCTGTCAGAAACTGGCTACGCGCTTCAAGGTAAGTCCGGTGGTGATCGGGCGGCGGGCTATGGATCTCGGTTTCATAACACGTAATGAGTTTTTCAGCTTCTACTACGACTATACGCAAAGAGAGCGGCGGAAGAAGCAGACGAACACAGGCGGCGGAGATTTCTACAACAATCAAAATACGCGGGTTGGTCAACTGTTTGCTTCTCACCTGGTTCGGGCCGCCAAAGAGGGGCGCATTGGCTTCAAGGAAGCCTATGACTTATCCGGCCTGAACGGCGGCAGCTTTCAGGAGTATGCTCGCCGACTCGGATTATCACTACCATGAGTTCTACTTCCAGCTATCTCATCGACTCGGACGTGTTGATCACCGCCAAGAATCGCTATTACGCGTTTTCGATTTGCCCGGGATTCTGGGACAGTCTCTTGTACGGCCATACACTCGGCAACATACACAGCATTGATCGAGTCAGGCAGGAACTGCGCCTTGGCCGCAAGGACGATGACTTGGTGAGGTGGGTTGGCGAGTCCGTTCCGGAAAGTTTCTTTCTCGCTAGTGACGGTGGTGAAGTTGTCTCTGCCTTTACCCAAGTCATGCTCTGGGTCACGCGTCACGCGCAATATCACGACGAGGCTAAAGCCAAGTTTGCCAGCGGCGCCGATGGCTGGCTGGTCGCTCACGGCCTGGTAACCGGAAGAATCATCGTCACCAACGAGCAGCCGCGCCCGGAATCGCGCAATCAAATCAAACTGCCTGATGTCTGCAATGCTTTCTCCGTCCATTTCGAAAATACCTTTGCTATGCTGCATACGCTCGGCGTCCAGTACCACTTCTCAACAACTCCGTAAAGCGATGCCCGCGCACACCGAACTCGCTTTTGAAGATGCGATTGAACACGTCCTGACGACTCAAGGCGGCTATGACAAGCGCATTCCGGCGGACTACGCTGAGGAGCTGGCCCTGTTTCCCGAAGATGTCACGGGCTTCCTGAAAGACAGCCAACCCGCAAAATGGCAGGCGCTGGATGCGCTCCTTGGACCGAAAACCGCTGTGACCGTTTTGGACAGTCTGGTGAAAGAGTTGGAACTCAAGGGCACGCTGCATGTCCTGCGTCACGGATTCAAATGCTACGGCAAAAACTTCCGCATGGCTTATTTTCGACCGAACACAGCCATGAATCCCGAGGCAGCGAAAAACTACGCCAGGAATCGGCTGACGGTCACACGTCAGGTTTCCTTCACCTCGGTCATGAAGAAGGCGGACGGCAAGAATCGCCGTTGCATTATTGACTTGACCCTGGCAGTCAACGGCATTCCCGTCGTTACCGCCGAGCTCAAGAACCCGCTGACCGGGCGGCGCGCCGCCGATGCGATGCGACAGTACGAAGTCGAGCGGGACGGGCGCGATCTGCTTTTTGATTTCAAGAAGCGCGCCCTGGTCCATTTCGCCGTGGACCCGGATGAGGTATGGATGACGACCCGGCTTAACGGAAAGGAGACCAACTTCCTGCCTTTCAACCGGGGCAACAACCATGGGGCGGGCAACGCGCCGGTCGAGGGGAACTGGAAGACCCATTACCTTTGGGATGAGGCGCTACAAGCCGATAGTCTGCTGGAAATCCTGCAACGCTTCATGCACCTCGAAGTGAAGGAAAAACAGGTCAAAACCGACAAGGGCGTGCGCACCGTGCGGAAGGAGACGATGATCTTTCCACGCTATCACCAGATCGATGCGGTTCGGAAGCTCGTTGCGCACTCAAAGGCCCAAGGCGCAGGGCGGAATTACCTGATCCAGCACTCGGCCGGTTCCGGCAAATCGAACTCAATCGCCTGGCTCGCGCACCGGCTGTCCAGTCTGCACGACGAGCTCGACGAGAAGGTGTTTCACTCCGTCATCGTCGTGACCGACCGGCGCGTGCTCGATCAGCAGTTGCAGGCGACGATCTACCAGTTTGAGCACAAGACGGGCGTTGTCGAGAAGATTGACGAGGATACCCAACAGCTCGCCCGAGCGCTGTCCCAGGGCACGCCCATCGTTATCACGACGATCCAGAAATTCCCATTCATCTCGCAAGCTCTTTCAACCCTTGAGAAGAAGGGCTCCGGCGTAAAGATCAATACGGAGGGGAAACGTTTTGCCGTCATCGTGGATGAGGCGCACTCATCCCAAAGCGGAGAGACCACGACCACTCTCAAGGGTATGCTGAACAAGGACGGGATTGAGGCGGCTATTGCCACCCAACTCTCGGATGAGGAAGATGATGATCTCTCCGATGAAGTGAAGGCGGCGGCGCTGCGAGATGCGCTGCAACGCGCTCGACAGCCGAACATCAGTTTCTTTGCATTCACAGCCACTCCGAAATTCAAGACAAAAGTTTTGTTCGACGAGCCCGGCCCGTCCGGAGCGTCACCCTTCCATGAGTACACTATGCGGCAGGCCATCGAAGAAGGTTTCGTTATGGATGTACTTCAGAACTACACAACCTACAAACGGTTCTTCGGACTGATCAAACAGGTTGAAAATGACCCTGATGTACCGCGCAGGAGGGCCGCGAAAACCCTGACGCGCTACCTGGAACTTCACCCCGTCAATATTGAGCAGGTCGTTTCAGTAATTGTCGAACATTTCCGGCTTTATGTAATGCACGAACTTGGTGGGCGGGCGAAAGCCATGGTTGTCGCAGGCTCCCGCCTGGCCGCCGTGAAGTACAAACTCGCTTTTGATCACTATATCAAAGATCAAGGCTACATCGGCATCCGTTCTCTGGTAGCCTTCTCGGGCATGGTCGAAGACCCGGACGACCCCGGATCGTCCTATACCGAAGTGGCAATGAATGAAGGTCTTGCCGAAAGCGAGCTCCCGGAAGTCTTCGGGCGTGACGATTACCGGGTTCTTCTGGTCGCGGAGAAATATCAGACCGGCTTCGATCAACCCTTGTTGCAGACGATGTATGTGGTGAAGAGGCTGGCCGGTGTTCAGGCAGTTCAGACCCTTTCAAGACTCAACCGCATCGCTCCCGGCAAGTCGCGCACCTTCGTCCTTGATTTCGCCAACAAGGAAGATGAGATCTATAATGCGTTCAAGCCTTACTATGAGACGACGCCTGTCGGAGAGAATGCCGATCCGCATCGCCTGTCGGAGTTGCAACACCGCTTGCTTGAATGGGCTATTTTTACTCCGGCTGATGTGAACAAATTCGCCGAAGTCTGGTATCGCGGCAAGCGTGATCATTCGGCGACCGATCATCGCGTGATGAACGCCGTGCTTGATGCTGTCGTTCAGCGCTTCCAGGGTCACGAGGAGGAAGAACGAGAAGAGTTTCGCGGCCAGTTGACGGCATATCGAAACCTCTACGCCTTCCTGTCACAGATTATCCCCTATCAGGATAGTGATCTTGAGCGCCTATACGCCTTCGTGAGGAATCTTATGGCGAAACTCCCGCCACCAGGTGATGGCCAAGCCTTCGTTCTGGACGATGAGGTGGCGCTACGGTTCTTCCGGCTTCAGCAGATGACGGAGGGCTCTATCAACCTTTCGTATGGCGATGCCGATCCCCTGAAGGGATCGACCGATGTCGGCACTGCGAGTGTCAAAGACATGAAGGTGACACTTTCAAGCTTGATCAACCGCCTGAACGAGCGTTTCGGAACAAACTTCACGGTTGCAGATCAGTTGTTTTTCGACCAGATACGAGCCTCGGCAGAAAACAACGAGAACATCGCAGAAGCAGCTCGTGCCAATAATTTCGCGGACTTTGCTTCGTATCTGGATCGTATTCTCGACGAGCTGTTCATAGCGCGAATGGAGGGGAACGAAGAGATTTTCTCCAGGGTGATGACGGACACGGAGTTTCGGTCAACTGCACACGAACATCTTGCCCGAGAGATTTTTCGTCGGGTTCGCGAAGAACAAGGTGATCTCAACTAAGGATCTTACCTTTCAGCTGAGGCAATGATTTGGGATTTATCGCTGGGAATTGAGCGGGAGGTGAGTTTCTCAATGCAGGCCTCTTACTGTAAATAGAGAAAATTACAATATATAGTGTTTTCAGTAAAATATAACCACTGTCTAAAGTCTCCCCATTTTTTATTTGAGTGTTATATAAGCGGTTGAAAAGGTTGTAGAAAGGTTGGATATTGGATGGAATCAGAGTTCTGCTTCTGGTACAATGGTTTTGTCGTAAACTACTGATACCAAAAGAGAACTCTGATGACTGATGATAGCCGGGAACGCAACAAATGGAAAGTCCGAATTACTGATTGTGTGAATCAATCGAGTGATTTAATCAGTCAGCCGGTAGCCAAGCTGATGGCGGAGGTCATGGTCGGTATATTAGGCAGTGGGAGCTTGCAGTTATCGAGGATTGGGCGGATATTGATGCCGCCAACGATGCCTCAGACCTTGATTTGCCCGGCTACCGGCTTCATCAGCTAAAGGGCGATCTCAAGGGCTATCACAGCCTTTCGATCTCTGGAAACTGGCGGATGATTTTCCGCTTCGAAGCGGACGATGCCTACGATGTTGACCTGATTGACTACCACTGAACAGAAGGAGAAAAATGATGATGATCAATCCCCCGCATCCTGGATGCAGTATTCGCGAAAATTGCCTCAAGCCACTCGGACTGAATGTCACTCGGGCGGCGCGCGCCTTGGGTGTAGCCCGTCACACACTCTCCCGGGTTCTCAACGGCCATGCCGCCATTTCCCCGGAAATGGCTATTCGGCTGGAGAAAGTCGGCTGGTCGAACGCCGGGTTCTGGCTGCGACGCCAGATTGCTTACGATCTGGTGCAGGCGCGCAAGTATGCCGACCGCCTTGATGTCCAGCCGATTGCAATATCACCGACGACAGGCGCTGAGACATGATGCGCATCTCCAAGCGACCTTGTACAAGTATATGTCGAGAGCGCCAGAAATCAATAATCTACAAAGTTACTGGCAATAAACAGGGAAGAAACCATCAAGACACCGAATGCAACCTGTCCCTACCCGTACGGTAGATGATTGTAATATGGATTCCCGCTTCCGCGGGAATGACGGATTCAGGGGTGGGTTGTGAATTTCTGCGGGCGGGCACAGGGACCCGCCCCTACGATTACGGTCGGGGACAGGTACAAGGTTACCATTCCCCCCACCTGTGCACCTGCGGGCTTCGCTCTTGATTTTCCGACTCTCCCTCAAGGGGGAGACACCTCTCCCGCACAAATTATCAGGTATTCCGGCGTCGCAGGTGTTACAATTATTTTTCCTTAGAATATATTCGAGAACAGACATGAAAAAATATTCCTTGATACCCATTGCCGTGGCCGGCTTGCTGGCGGTTCTGCCGGCGCATTCAAAAACACTGAATCTGGCGTATGACGCCGATCCGGTGTCACTGGACATTCACGAGCAGCTGTCGGGGGGTACATTGCAGCTTTCCCATACAGTTTGTGATCCACTGCTCAGATGGAACCAGGATCTGGGTTTTGACCCGCGGGTCGCGAGCAGTTGGGAACGGCTCAACGATACTACAGTCCGATTTAATCTGCGCCAGGGAGTACGTTTTCATTCCGGTCGTGAAATGACGGCGGAAGATGTCCGTTTTACCTTTGAAAGGTTGAAGCAAAGTGAGGATTTCAAAGGCATCTTCGTGAATTTTGTGGCGGCCAATGTGGTTGATGACTATACGATTGATCTGGTCACCGACGGTCCTTATCCATTGGTTTTGCATACCGCGACCTATATATTTCCTCTCGATGCCGAGTTCTACACGGGAACCGATGAGCGGGGCCGGGATAAGGGTGAAATCGTGAAGCATGGTGATTCATTTGCATCAACCAATATCTCCTGCACCGGGCCGTTTACGGTCACCTCCAGGGAGCAGGGCGTGAAAGTGGTTTTCGAGCGGTTTGCGGATTACTGGGATACCGATTCGCCGGGCAATGTTGAGCAGATTGTATTCACTCCGATCAAGGAGAATCCGACCCGGGTTGCTGCGTTGCTGTCCGGCGATATTGATTTTGCCGCCCCCATCCCGCCCACCGACCTGGATCGAATCGACAGCAGTGATGCGGTGGATCTGGTGACCATGAGCGGTACACGGATTATTACTTTTCAGCTGAACCAGAAGAGAAATCCGGCGCTGGCCGATGTCAGGGTCAGACAGGCTATCGTGTATGCTGTGAATAATGAGGGTATCGTGGAGAAGATCATGAAGAACTTCGGCACCGCGGCGGCGCAGCAAAGCCCGAAGGGTTACCTGGGTTATAATGAAGCGCTGCAACCCCGCTATGATCTTGAAAAAGCCCGTATGCTGATGGCCGAGGCCGGGTATGCGGATGGCTTCGACGCCACCATGATGGCGCCCAACAACCGCTATGTGAATGACGCCAAGATCGCGGAAGCGGTTGCCGGTATGCTCTCGAAGATCAATATCCGGATAGACCTGACAACGATGCCGAAAGCCCAGTACTGGCCCAGGTTTGATGAACGCGCCGCCGATATTATGATGATCGGATGGCATTCCGATACCGAAGATTCGGCCAACTTTTCGGAATTCCTGACGATGACACCGGATTCCGAAACCGGCTACGGTCAATATAACAGTGGCAATTACTCCAATGCTGAAGTTGACCGGCTGACGCTGGACAGCGCAAAACAGACCGATGACGCCAAACGGGCGGAGATGCTGCAACGGGTTGAGCGGATTCTCCATGATGAAGCGGCTTTTGTGCCGCTGCACTGGCAGGATCGGGCATGGGCGGCGAGAAAGGGTGTCCATATTGACCGGATTGTCAACGTAATGAATTTCCCCTATCTGGGCGACCTGGTCATGGACTGAGCAACCCCCTTGAATCAACTCGTCTGATTAACCGGAGGATGGTCGCATAAGGTCATCCTCCGGTTTTTATTACCAATACGCCGACACCATGTTTGCCTTTCTGATCAGAAGATTCGGCCAGGCGGTCATCGTCATGCTGGTGATCAGTGTATTGGGTTTTTCGATCCAGGATCAGCTTGGCGACCCGCTGCGTGAGTTGCTGGGGCAATCGGTTTCAGAAGAAATCCGGAATCAGTTACGCGAAGAGATGGGGTTGAATGACCCTTTTCTGGTGCAGTATTGGCGATTCCTTAAAAATGCGGTACAGGGAGATTTGGGCGTATCCTATTTCTTCAAGCGTCCGGCGCTCGATGTGATTCTGGACAAACTGCCTGCGACCATAGACCTGGTTATTGCCGCTACGTTCTGGATACTGCTGTTTTCTATTCCGGTCGGGATTTTCGCCGCGATCAAACCCCGTCACTGGTTCTCGAAAGTTGCAATGGGGGTGAGTATTCTGGGTATTTCGGCGCCGGTATTTCTTACTGCCATATTCCTGATTTATCTGTTTGCCGTCGAACTTGGCTGGTTGCCATCGTATGGCCGGGGAGAGACAGTCGCGATACTGGGCAAGTGGAAGACCAGTCTGCTCACACTGGACGGTCTGAAGCACATCCTGTTGCCCAGCATATCCCTGGCTTCAGTCATCCTGCCGTTATTCGTGCGCATGATTCGCTCAGAAATGATGGAGACGCTGGAAACCGAGTATGTGAAATTCGCCTGGGCGAAAGGTCTGCCGAAACGAAGAATCTGGATAGTGCATGCGTTCAAGAACACCCTGTTGCCGGTGATCACGGTGGGTGGTGTCCAGCTGGGTATCATGGTCGCCTATACCATCCTGACTGAAACGGTATTCCAGTGGCCGGGGATGGGCTTCATGTTCCTGGAAGCGATTCACCGTGTGGATACCCCGCTGATTGTGGCATACCTGATCATTGTGGGCCTGATATTTGTCGTTACCAATACGGTTGTCGATATCATTTATGGAATGGTCAATCCGATGGTGAAGCTCATCGGGCAGGGTGACAGCCGTGACTCCTGATCGATGAATCGCGCATGACTGGAACCTCCCTGACGATAAAGCCCGGTGTCTGGCAACGGCTCAGACACTCAGCGGTTTACCATAGTTTTGTACAGAACCGGGTGGCTATGGTCAGTGCGGCGGTTGTGCTTGGTTTTGTCGTGATCTCGATTCTGTCCCCGGTAATCGCGCCATACAATCCCTGGGATCAAACCCGGATCGATATCATGGATTCGGAAATTCCTCCGGTCGGCAGCGCTGGCGCTGATGAACGGTTTTTGCTGGGGACGGACGCAATGGGCAGGGATATGCTCAGTACCCTTCTTTACGGCACCGGCATATCCATTGTTATCGGTGTGTTCGCGACGGCGCTGCAGGCCGCGCTGGGCATTTCGATCGGATTGATCGCGGGGTATTTCGGCGGTCGGCTGGACAGTTTCCTGATGCGTATAGCCGATATCCAGTTGTCATTTACTACCTTGATGGTCGCCATCATTATCCTTGCCTTGTTCCAGGCTACGGTCGGGCTCAGCTTTTATGAGGACTTTGCGATTGTGGTTATCGTGCTGGTGATCGGCATCGCAGAATGGCCGCAATATGCGCGCACGGTTCGCGCTTGCGTACTGGCCGAGAAGAAAAAGGAATATGTCGATGCGGCCCGGGTGATCGGGCTGAAGCCGGCATCAATTATTTACCGCCACATTCTTCCCAATACTTTTTCGCCGCTGATCGTGATTTCCACTGTGCAGGTGGCTAACGCGATCATTACAGAAGCATCCCTGTCATTTCTGGGCCTGGGGATGCCGGTCACCAAGCCCTCGCTCGGGTCGATGATCAGAAATGGATTCGAGTTCATCTTCAGCGGCTCATGGTGGATTACATTGCTGCCTGCGGTGGTATTGATTGTTTTGATTTTGTCTATCAACCTGCTCGGTGACTGGCTGCGTGATGCGCTCAATCCGAAGATCTATGACAGTTAGCGGGGGCTTACCTGACTGCGATGACAGCGTTATTATCAGTAAAAAACCTGGAAGTGATTTTCCCGCTTCGAACCGGCAAAGTGACTGCAATCAGGGACATCAGTTTTGACTTGTCGAAAGGGGAGCGGGTCGGCATCGTCGGAGAAAGCGGAGCGGGAAAATCAATATCGGCGTTTGCCATCCTGAACCTGATCAGTAAACCGGGGTTCCTGTCGAACGGCAGAATTGATTTTGATGGCGTCAACCTGGCCGAAGCGGATGAAGATACCCTGCGTAGTATACGGGGCAACCGGATCAGCATGATATTTCAGGATCCGATGATGACGCTGAATCCGGTTTTAACGATTGGCACACAAATGGAGGAGACGATACTGGCGCATAAATCGGTCAGTCGCAGCGAAGCGCGGAAAATCGCCCTGGACAAGCTGGAAGCGGTCCGCATTCCCTCTGCCGGGTCTCGTCTGAAGCAATACCCGCATCAGCTGTCAGGCGGTATGCGTCAACGGATTGTGATTGCCATTGCTCTTTCCACGCAGCCGCAGTTGATTATTGCCGATGAGCCGACCACAGCGCTTGATGTAACCATCCAGGCGGAAATTCTCGAATTGATGCTGCAACTCTGTAATGATTTTGAGGTAGGACTGATCCTGATCAGCCACGACCTCGGGGTGGTATACCAGGTGACGCAACGTATTCTGGTGATGTATGCGGGAAGCATCATCGAACGGGGGATGACTGCGGAAATAATCGCTCGCCCATTGCATCCCTATACCCGGGGGTTGATCGATGCGTTGCCGGAAATGGCGCGGTCGGGGGCGAGGCTGAACCAGATTCCAGGGGTGATGCCGTCACTTGGCGCGATTCCGGCTGGTTGTCCGTTTCATGACCGTTGTCAATTTACCCGGGACATCTGCCGCACCGATTTTCCTGAATCCAGGGGGCGCGGGCTGCGCTCTGTTTCATGCCATTTCCCGCTCAGTTATGACTGATCCAGCGCAAAACAGGATGGCATTGACCGATAAAACCAGCTCTCTCCCTCTGGTGAAGGTGCATGACCTTTACAAGCGCTTCAACGTGTCCGGCGGATTGCTTGACCAGATTTCAATTCGCCGCGGCAGACTGACCCGCACAGTTGAATGGGTGAAAGCCCTCAACGGGATTACGCTCGAAGTGCAAAAGGGTGAGGCGCTGTGCCTGGTCGGGGAAAGCGGATGCGGTAAAACCACCGTCGGCAGAATCATTATGGGATTGCTATCGCCTACCCGTGGCGCAATCTATTATCAGGGCACTCGGATTGATCATCTGCAACGCGCTCAATTGCTGCCTTACAGGAAGAAGATGCAAATGGTATTCCAGAATCCTTATGCTTCACTGAATCCAAGAAAAACCGTCGCGGCAACCTTGCTGGAACCCGCTCAATTTCATTTCCCGAACATGTCCGGGAATGAGCGGCGGGAAACCGTTGCCCGGGTGATGGAATCTGTCGGCGTGGATGCCGGTTGGGGTTCCAGGTTTCCGCATGAGTTTTCAGGAGGGCAGCGTCAGCGAATCAGCATAGCGCGGGCATTGATGGTAGAACCGGAATTCATTGTCGCGGATGAACCGGTCTCGGCGCTGGACGTTTCAATTCAGGCGCAGGTTCTCAATCTGCTGATGCAGGCCAGGGAAGAACGCGGCCTGACTTATCTGTTCATCTCTCACGACCTTTCGGTTGTTGAGCATTTCGGCAGCCGGGTGGCGGTGATGTATCTCGGTCATATTTGTGAATCCGGCAAGGCCCCAACAGTATTTTCCACCCCCAGGCATCCCTATACCCGGGCGTTGCTTAGCGCGACGCCAAAGCTGGGCAGGGATAAAGCCGGTTACGATACCCGCTATGTCAAGCTGGAAGGGGAGGCGCCGACACCGATGAATCTTCCCGCCGGATGCGTATTTCACTCCCGTTGCCCGCATGCGCGGGAAATTTGCAGACAGGTCATTCCCGAACTGAGAAAATCCGATTCGGGCAATCTGGTTGCCTGCCATGGCGTAGCAGACGAAAGCAATACCTGGTTTTGAACGGAATGATGCGGGTTATGATTGCCCGTGATACGGACATGCGACCAGATGGTTGGCCGCAATGCTTTCAAGTACGGGTCGGTTGCGGGCGCAGTCCGGTTGCGCCTGTGGACATCGGCTTGCAAACGCACAGCCCGCGGGTAAGTCGAACGGCGACGGAAGATTGCCCTGCAGGATGATTGGGCGGCGAATCCGTTCCACTGCCGGGTCGGGAACCGGGACCGAAGCGATCAGTGCACGGGTATAAGGGTGCAATGGCCTGGCAATCAGTTTCGGGGTATCAGCAAGTTCCATTATTTGCCCCAGGTACATGACCAGGGTGTGGTTGGAAATAGCCCGCACTACACTCAGATCATGGCTGATCACAATCATCGCCAGCCCGAAGTCACGCTGAATATTCCGTAACAGGTTAATTACCTGTGCCCGCACCGACACATCCAGCGCCGCAACCGGCTCGTCACAGATGACGAACCGCGGTTTCAGGATGAGTGCACGGGCGATTCCGATGCGTTGGCGCTGGCCGCCCGAGAATTCATGCGGATAGCGGTTTGCCATATCGGGTATGAGGCCGACCCGCTCCATAATCTCATTGACACGGGCGCGGATTCCGGTTTTTGGAACAGTCGGGCTATGTGTACGCAAGGGCTCGGCTATGATCCGTCCTACGCTCATGCGTGGATTCAGCGCCGCAATCGGGTTCTGGAAAATCATCGGCATATCCTTGCGAACGTTGCGCCGCGAACGCCGATTCATTCGAGTCAGGTCGGCGCCGTCCCACAATACCCGTCCAGAGTGGATCGGGACTGTACCGACAATGGCCCGGGCCAGCGTGGTTTTACCGGAGCCACTTTCTCCGACGATGCCGAGTGTTTCCTGTTTGTTGAGGGTGAAAGAGACTTTGTTGACTGCGGTCAGGGTGCGGGATGGGGTCCACGGCCATTGATTACGGGCCGGCATATCGAAATTCACCGTCAGATTCTCAATGGTCAGTAACGCGGTCATGGAGATACTGGCAGCCAGTCAAGATGGCAGGCCCGTTGCCGATTTCCGCTTGCCCGCAGCCGTGGCCGACGGTCGGCGCATTTCGGCAAACAGGCAGGGCAACGGGGTTGAAACGGACAGCCGGTTGGCAGGGAGCGCATATCGAGCGGTTCGCCGTCAATCACCGGCAATTCCCCGCGCCAGCTGGAATCATCGTCCAGACGTAAAATAGTATTGAGCAGGGCGGATGTGTAGGGGTGGCCGGGAGCAGAGAAGATCGCATCCGTCGGCCCGCATTCCATGATCTGGCCGCCGTACATCACCATGACGCGGTCACTTATTCCGGCAACCAGTCCAAGGTCATGGGTAATCAGGAGGATGGTGGCGCCGAATTGATCGCGGATTTCTTTTAACAGGGCAATGATTCGGGACTGCACGGTAACGTCAAGCGCGGTGGTTGGTTCGTCGGCAATCAGAATTCGGGGGCGACACAGAAGTGACATGGCGATCATGATTCTCTGGCGCATGCCGCCCGAAAATTCGTGTGGAAACCGGTTGATCCGTTGTCGGGCATCCGCTATCTGCACCGCCTCCAGCATCTGCACGGATTGCTCAAGCGCGGCGCGTCCGGACAGGTTTTCATGCAGCATCAACACTTCGCTCATTTGCTCGGAAATACGCATATAGGGATTCAGGGAAGTCATTGGATTCTGGAAGATGATTGAGATTTCAGATGCGCGGATGCCAGCCAGTTCCGACTCTTGCATCGTCAGTATCTCCTGGCCGTCAAACTTGATGGAGCCGCTGGCCTTGGCCTGACTGGAGAGCAGTCCCATGAGCGAAAACGCGACCTGGCTTTTGCCGGCCCCGCTTTCACCTGTAATTGCCAGAATCTCACCTTGATCGACATCGAAGCTGACTCCGTTGACAGCGTGTACCGGGCCATCCCCGGTCGCGAAGGTCACTGCCAGATTGCGAACCTGCAGCAGGCTCACCGACTGCTGTCCTTCGGGTCGAGTGCGTCACGCAAGCCATCCCCTACAAAGAAGAGAGCACAGAGAGTGACGATGAAGAAAAACAACGGAAACGCGAGTTGCCAGAGCGTGCCGTATTGCATTTGTGAGGCGCCGCTGCTTAACAATGCGCCGAGCGAGGTGTCGGGTTCCTGTACGCCGAGTCCCAGAAAACTGATGAAACTTTCGTAGATGATCATGTTCGGCACCAGCAAGGTGGCATAAACGATGGCGATTCCCAGCAGATTCGGGATGATATGACGCAGGATGATGGCGACAGGCGAGACTCCCATGACGATCGCGTTTTCGACGAACTCCTGGTTCTTGATGTTGAGAGCCTGACCGCGCACGATACGGGCCATGTCCAGCCAGGAAACCAGGCCGATGGCAACGAACAGAAGAATGATGGAACGACCGAAGACTACCAGCATCAGGATCAGCGCGAACATATACGGAATCGACATCATGATGTCAACAATCCGCATCATGACACTGTCGATCCGGCCACCCAAATAACCAGCCACGGCGCCGTAGAGTGTGCCGACGATGACCGCGATCAGGGCGCCGATAATGCCCACCATCAGCGATATCCGGGCGCCCATGGCGGTACGCGCGAACAGGTCGCGTCCCAGTTCATCAGCGCCGAACCAGTGTCCGGTGGTCAATGAGGGGCTACCGGCTGTCTCGACGTTGCCGAGAACATTCCAGTCAATCGCTTCATGAGACCAGGTCGATAGCCAGGGAGCGGTGATGGCGAATAATCCGACTAACAGCAGGGACAGGAGACTGATCACGGCGGCGCGATTACGGAAAAACCGGGTACGGGCATCTTGCCACAGTGAGCGTCCGGTTACGCTCCCCGGGGCGTCAGCGGTTTTGATCCGTATCCGAATCGGAAGATACATCAGATTCTCCGACCGCGGTTCAGTAGCGGATCCTGGGATCAATCAGCGCGTAGGCTATATCCGCCAGCAGGTTGAACAGTACCGTCAACGTGCCAGCGAGGATTGTGATGCCCATAATCAGTGAATAATCCCGGTTGATAGCGGCATTGACGAAATACTGCCCGATGCCGCCAGTGGAGAAATACATGTCGATCACCACTGAGCCGGTGATCATGCCGACGAAAGTCGGGCTTAAATAGGAAATGACCGGCAGCATGGCCGGTTTCAGGGCATGTTTCAGGATCACCCGCCGCCGTGGCAGGCCCTTGGCGCGCGCTGTGAGAATGAAATCCGAGCTCATAATTTCCAGCATGGAGGAGCGGGTAAGTCGCGCAATGGAGGCCATGAAACTGGTCGAAAGGGCGATCACCGGCATGATCAGATAAGGGAACTGGCCACCTTGCCAGCCACCGCCCGGTAGCCAGTCAAGCCAGAGGGTGAATATCAGTACCAGAACCGGCGCCATTACGAAATTGGGCAGCGCCTGCGCTCCGATGGATACACCGACCGCCAGATAATCGAGCCAGGAGTTCTGGTTGACTGCGGCGGTCACGCCAAGCAATATCCCGCTCACGACGCTGACGACGAAAGCGAGGAAGCCATAAGTCAGTGTTACCGGAAAGCCTTGTGCGATGATGTCGTTGACGGAGCGGTCCTTGTAGACAAAGGAAGGGCCGAAGTCGAAGTCGATCACGATGCCCCGGATATAATTGAAAATCTGGTGGAAAAATGGACGGTCGAGACCATACCGGGCTTCAATGTTGGCGAGGACTTCCGCAGGTAACGGGCGCTCACCGGAGAAAGGACTGCCGGGGGCGGCATACATTAGCAGGAACGAGAATACGATCAGAATCAGGAGCGTCGGGAGCGCGATCAGGCATCGCCGTACAATCCAGGAGATCATGGTTTTGCTGATTCTGATCTCAATTCCCGGAGCGCCAGAGATCTTTGGAATACCAGCTCTGCTGGACATTCGAGTATGGCCATCCCCGGATGTCGGGTTTCAGCATGAAGACGCTGGTATAGTGGTAGATCGGGATGATGGCCATGTCATCGGCGATGATCGTTTCCACCTGGTAATAGTTGGGTTTCGGGTCGGCCAGTGTTTTTGATTCCCGCATCAGCGAATCAACCTGTGCATTGACATAGCGGCCGTCGTTGGCGCCGGATGTGCTGGTTAGCAGGTCAAGGAAGGTTGATGCTTCGTTATAATCACCGCACCAGCCCGCTCGCGCCAGATCGAACTGCCGGTTGTCGCGCATGTCAAGATAGGTTTTCCACTCGTAGTTGATCAATTCGATTTCAATTCCGAGTTTCTGTTTCCACATTTGTGCGGCCACGGTGGCCAGCTGCTTGTGTGATTCGGAAGTGTTATAGATCAGTTTCAGGTTTAACGGGGTATCGACGCCATAGCCGGCTTCCTCAATCAGTTTTTTGGCTTGCGCATCCCGTTCCGCCTGGCTCATGGTTCCATACGCGATTACCGGCGGCGCGAAGCCGGCAGTGGCCCGGTGAGTAAAGTTCCAGGCGGGATACTGTCCGCCCTTGAGTACGGAATGGACCAGAATATCCCGGTCCAGTGACCAGGATAACGCTTTTCTGACGCGGACATCCGCAAGCGCCGGATTTGCGCTGTCCGTGTGATTGATGATGTAATAATAGGTACACAGAAGCGGGGCGGAAGTGGCTTCATCAGGGTATTTACCTTTAAGGTTCGGATACTGGCCGGTGGGCACGGCGGTACGGTCCAGCTCACCCGCCAGATACCGTGTCAATGCCTGGTTTTCGTCATTGATTACCTTGCCGGTTACCTTCTCGATCACCGTCTCCTGATTGTTCCAGTACATCGGGTTGCGCTGGCGTGAATGATATTCATTCGGTACATGTTCAGTCAGTATGTATGCTCCATTTGAAACCAGGTTGCCGGGGCGGGTCCAGCTCGCCCCATGAGTCTCGATGGTCTGCCGGTGTACCGGGAAAAAGGTCGCATAAGTTGTCATTTCCGGGAAATAGGGTAGTGATTTTTCCAGACGTACTTCCAGCGTGTGGTCGTCCAGCGCTCTCACTCCGAGCTCGGACGGTGGTTTTTCTCCGGCAATAATCGGCGAAGCGTTGACGATTGCGCTCAACTCGACATACCAGGCATAAGGTGATGCGGTAGAGGGGTCAACCGCGCGCCGCCAGGCATACACAAAGTCACTGGCGGTTACCGGGTCGCCATTCGACCATTTCGCGTCCTTTCGAAGATAGAAAGTCCAGCTGCGATTATGCTCTGTTGCGATGAATTGTGTGGCGACTCCCGGGGCCAGCCGGCCTTCAGAATCCTGGGTCAACAACCCTTCGAACAGGTCACGTAGCGCATCAAAACCCGCCGAGTCCTCGTTCAGCTGCGGGTCGAAGGTCGGAATTTCATCAAGCAGGCGGTAGGTGAAAGTCTGATAATCCGGAAGAGTCTCGCCAGTAACCGGATGGGTGGTCGCCGCATGGATCATACCGCGCCCGGACAGGACAAAAAACGACACGATCAGGAGGGTTGCTATTTTCAGTTTCACTCGAATCAGAGTTTGTGCAGGGGGATTGCAGTGGTATATTTGATTTGCTCCATCGCGAAGTTCGAGCTGACATCATTGATGTCCACCTGTTCGATCAGCCGTTGATAAAATCGGTCGTAGGCTTTCATGTCGGTGACGACCACCCGCATCAGATAATCTACTTCACCACTCATACGATAAAATTCAACTACTTCCGGCATACTATTCACTACTTTCGAGAATTTCCTGAACCAGGCGGCGTTATGCTGATTGGTTCGAATGGACACGAATACGTCCATATTGCGGTCCAGTTTTTCCCGATTGAGCAAGGCTACCCGCTTACCGATTACTCCGGAATTTTCCAACATCTGTATCCGGCGCCAGCACGGTGTTCTGCTCAGCTCCACCTTCTCGGAAATTTCCGCTGTTGTCATGCTCGCGTCATGCTGCAGGCAATCCAGTATTTTTATGTCTATCTGATCCACCCCTTGACCTCTGATTGGGCAGTTATGTAACAGATTGATAGTAACATTGAATGGTACGAGAGTTCAGAATATTGTTAAAGTACGGGACTGAAAACTGTTATACTCCGGCTTGACGCCTTCGTAGCTCAGGGGATAGAGCGATCGCCTCCTGATTGCTAAAAATTGGGCGCCGGAGTGGGAAACCCTCCGTGTGAATCTGCTCAAATTCGGTGAACCCTGCCCGACTTTGTCGATGGCGATACCGAGCCAAGCCTTGGATTTATGAGGAATGTGTAGAGACTTGACGGGCAGCGCCTTGGGGATTTTCCCATGGCGAAGATAAAGTCCAGACCACAAACTCCGGCACAAGCGTTATATCGTTACGCTGAAACGGAGGTAGTGAAAGCTATAGTGGTATGAAGCGATAGGTCGCAGGTTCGAATCCTGCCGAGGGCGCCAGTCATTTTACCGGCCTCATCCGCACCACTTGCAGTCTTTCCCGTGTACGCGGGAATCTGCGGTGAGACGGATAAGGCCGGGAAGCGAACAGGTAATTGTTGCCGGGGAGGGTTCAGGGTATACTCCGCACTCTATTACTCTTAGAACCCCCGCTAATGTCATTATGAATATCCATGAGTATCAGGCCAAGGCGCTGTTGTCTGACTTTGGCGTTGCCGTTCCGAAAGGCCGGATTGCGTTCACTGTGGATCAAGCGCTCAGTGGGGCGCGGGAGTTGGGTGGTCCGGTGTGGGTGGTCAAGGCCCAGATTCATGCGGGTGGCCGGGGCAAGGGTGGCGGTGTCAAAGTGGTTTCCTCGATTGAGGATCTGCGTACCGTGGCCAACGATATTCTCGGTATGCAGCTGGTTACTCACCAGACCGGGGCCGAAGGCCGATGCGTCAAACGGGTTTACATTGAGGAGGGCTGTGATATTGCGCGGGAACTCTATCTGGGTATGCTGGTGGATCGGGGGACGAGTCGAATCACGGTGATTGCCTCTACCGAAGGGGGGATGGATATTGAGGAGGTGGCTGCCAGCGCCCCGCAAAAGATCATCACGGTGGTGGTTGATCCGGCTACCGGACTGCAACCCTTTCATGCCCGTAAACTGGCTTATGGACTGAATCTGTCCGGCGGTCAGGTACGGTCTGCGGTGCGCTTCATGCAGGGGATGTACCGGGCATTCACAAAACTCGATGCCAGCATGGTTGAGATCAATCCACTGGTGGTAACAGGCGGTGGCGACCTGCTCGCGCTGGACGCGAAAATGAATTTCGATAGCAATGCGTTGTATCGCCAACCCGGTCTCGTCGAGTTGCGCGATGAAGACGAAGAAGACCCGGCAGAGGCGAAGGCCAGCGAATATGACCTGAATTATATCAAGCTCGACGGAGACATCGGCTGTATGGTCAACGGCGCGGGATTGGCCATGGCTACCATGGATATTATTCAGCTGTATGGTCGCTCACCGGCGAACTTCCTGGATGTGGGCGGCGGCGCCACCACCGAACAGGTTACCGAAGCATTCAAGATTATTCTGTCTGACGACAACGTCAAGGGTATTCTGGTCAATATTTTCGGTGGCATCATGCGCTGTGACGTGATTGCCGGTGGCCTCATCGCCGGGGCCCGGGAGGCACAACTCGATGTGCCGCTGGTGGTTCGTCTTGAAGGCACGAATGTCAACGAGGGCAAGCGGATTCTGGCTGAGTCTCAGTTGCCGGTCGTGCTGGCCGATGACCTGGATGACGCGGCCCGCAAAGTAGTTCAGGTTGTCAATGGAGAGAACTGATGTCCGTATTGGTAAACCGTAACACCAAAGTCATTTGTCAGGGATTTACAGGCTCTCAGGCAACATTCCATAGCGAGCAGGCGATCAGCTATGGCACCGGCATGGTCGGCGGCGTGACGCCGGGCAAAGGCGGAATGATTCATCTTGGGTTGCCGGTTTTTAATACCGTGGAAGAAGCCGTGGCTGCCACCGGCGCGGACGCATCCGTCATCTATGTGCCTCCGGCTTTTGCCGCGGACGCCATCCTCGAAGCGATTGACGCGGGGGTTGCGCTGGTGGTGTGTATCACCGAGGGTGTTCCGGTACTGGATATGATACGTGTTAAACGAGCGCTGGAAAATTCGGCGACCAGACTGGTGGGGCCGAACTGTCCCGGCGTGATTACTCCGGATGAATGCAAAATCGGCATCATGCCGGGCCATATTCATAAAAAGGGCAGTGTTGGCATTGTTTCCCGGTCCGGCACATTGACTTATGAGGCGGTTGCGCAAACTACCGCCGAAGGATTGGGCCAAAGCACCTGTATCGGCATTGGTGGCGACCCGGTGAACGGCTCCAGCTTTGTCGACTGTCTGGAGATGTTTCTGGCAGATTCGCAAACCGAATCCATCGTGATGATCGGTGAGATCGGTGGTTCTGCGGAGGAAGATGCGGCTGATTTTATCCGCCAGAGCAGAACCGACAAACCGATATGCGGTTTCATCGCCGGGGTAACGGCGCCACCCGGCCGGCGAATGGGACATGCTGGCGCCATCATTGCCGGTGGCAAGGGCGGCGCGTCAGAAAAAATCGAAGCCCTGAAAAGCGCGGGTATCGCGGTAGCTGATTCTCCCGCTGCGCTGGGGCGTACCCTGAAACAAATCATCGGTTAATTTTATTCATCATGCGTCGTCATCCAGGTCGTGGCAAAGGCAAGGCCGGTACTCACCCGAAAGGCCGACAGGTTGATCCTTCCGCGTTACAGGAAATCCAGTCCCTGATTGGGGATATGCCGCGGCGGCGTGATTTACTGATTGAGTATCTGCACCGGATACAGGATCAATATGGTTGTCTTTCGAGCGCTCATCTGGCGGCGCTGGCGTCGCTCATGAATCTGGCCCAGACCGAAGTCTATGAAGTAGCCACTTTTTACGCGCATTTTGATGTGGTCAAGGAAGGGCAGACTCCGCCGCCGCCCATCACGATACGTGTCTGTGACAGTATTGCCTGTCAGTTGGCCGGGGCGCAGGCGCTGGTCGGGGAACTTGCGCGGCAAGCGCCGCCGGACACAGTGCGCATTCTTGAAGCGCCGTGCATGGGGCGCTGTGAAATGGCTCCAGTGGCGGAGGTCGGCCATCATCATATCGGTCATGCGAATACCGAAAAACTACTGGCTGCCGCGCATGCCGGGCAGACTCACCCCGAATTGCCGGATTATATCGACTACCGCAAATATACCGATGGCGGTGGCTATCGGCTGCTGCGGGAGTGTCTGGCCGCAACCCGGTCGCCTGAGGATATTATCGACAGCCTGGGCGAATCGGAATTAAAAGGCCTGGGCGGGGCCGGGTTTCCAGCCGGACGCAAGTGGAGCATTGTTCGCGGCTTCGAGGCTCCCCGGCTGATGGCGGTCAATGGCGATGAAGGGGAACCCGGTACGTTCAAGGATCGCTACTATCTGGAAACGGATCCCCATCGTTTTATCGAAGGCATGCTGATTGCCGCCTGGGCCGTGGGGATACAAACCGCTTACATTTATATCCGGGACGAATATCCGGCCATTGTTTCCTTGTTAAAGACAGAAATCCGCAAGGTTTGTGAGGCCGGTCTTGCGGCTCATGTCGGGATTGAGGTTCGCCGGGGGGGCGGCGCCTATATCTGCGGAGAAGAGTCCGCAATGATTGAATCCATTGAAGGCAAGCGCGGGTTGCCCAGAAACCGCCCGCCTTATGTGGCTGAGCTGGGCCTGTTCGGCAGGCCCACGCTGGAACATAATGTCGAGACCCTGTTCTGGGTTCGGGACATCATCGAGAAGGGCGCGCAATGGTTTGCCGGAGCCGGCATAAATGGCCGCAAGGGTTGGCGCAGTTACTCGGTTTCCGGACGGGTCAATGAGCCGGGAGTCAAGCTGGCCCCGGCCGGAGTGACGATCCGGCAGTTGATTGATGACTATTGCGGCGGCATGACGCCGGGGCATACTTTCAAGGGATATTTGCCGGGGGGGGCGTCGGGAGGGATCCTGCCGGCTTCGGTGAGTGACGTTCCGCTTGACTTCGGCACACTACAGGAATACGGTTGTTTCATCGGTTCGGCGGCGGTTGTGGTGTTCAGTGAGCATGACAACATGAAGGATGTCGCGTTGAATCTGATGCGCTTCTTTCGCGATGAGAGCTGCGGACAGTGTACGCCTTGCAGGGTGGGCACCGAAAAGGCGGTCAGGATCATGAGTGAAGCGCAATGGGATGTCGATTTGTTGAATGATCTGGGTACGGTGATGGCCGATGCCTCGATATGCGGCCTCGGTCAGGCGGCGGGCAACCCCATCCACTGTGTGCTGAAATATTTTCCGGAGGACCTGTAATGTCCAGAGCGGTGGATTTCATGCTGGACGGGCAGGCCGTTCAGGCTGGCGCCGATGACACGATCTGGCAGGTGGCAAAACGCCACGGCACATTCATTCCTCATCTATGCTATTCGCCAAAGCCTGATTACCGCCCGGACGGAAATTGCCGGGCATGTATGGTCGAGATTGAGGGCGAACGTGTCCTTGCCGCTTCGTGTCTGCGTAAACCGACCGCGGGCATGGTGGTCAGGACCAATACCGACAAAGCGGTTCGGTCGCAGACGCTGGTCATGGAGCTGCTGATTGCCGATCAACCCCCGCGTGAAGTGGCCCACCAGCGGGACTCTCATCTGTGGCAGTGGGCCGACAAGCTGAATGTCAGGAGCAGCCGCTTCCCGAAAAGGGAGGCGCCGCCGGCTGACGCCAGTCATCCGGCCATGCACGTGGCGCTGGATGCCTGTATCCAGTGCAATCTGTGTGTACGCGCCTGCCGCGAGGTGCAGGTGAACGATGTGATTGGTATGGCCTTGCGCGGCCATCAAGCGAAGATCGTTTTTGATTTTGACGACCCGATGGGAGAAAGCACCTGTGTGGCATGCGGCGAATGTGTGCAGGCCTGTCCCACCGGCGCCCTGATGGAGAAGACCCTGGTGGATGAGAAGGGTATCGGAAAAACCGCCCGGCTGAGTGAGACCCATAGCGTATGTCCGTATTGCGGTGTCGGCTGCCAGATTACTTATCAGACCCTGGATAACGAAATCGTCGCGGTTCAGGGGCGCGATGGACCGGCGAATCGCAACAGATTGTGTGTCAAGGGCCGGTTCGGATTCGATTATGTCAAGCATCCCCATCGTTTGACGCGGCCATTGATTCGGCTTGACGGATGTCCCAAGGCGGCTGAGGATGACCTGGACCCGGCCAATCCGCTGACTCATTTCAGGGAAGCCAGTTGGGAGGAGGCGCTGACTCATGCCGCCCGTGGGCTGGCCAGTATCCGGCAGCGCAAAGGCGGCAATGCGCTCGCCGGATTCGGTTCGGCAAAATGCAGCAATGAAGAAGCCTATCTGTTCCAAAAGCTGATTCGTTCGGGATTCGGCACCAACAATGTGGACCACTGTACCCGGCTCTGTCATGCTTCTTCAGTGGCGGCCCTGCTCGAAGGAATCGGCTCGGGAGCGGTTTCCGCGCCATTCAATGCGGTTGAGGAGGCCGATTGTGTGCTGGTCATTGGCGCCAACCCGATCAGTAATCATCCGGTTGCGGCGACCTTTTTCAAGCAGGCGGCGAAAAATGGAACGTTGATCGTGATGGACCCCAGAGGAACGCAGCTCCAGCGTCACGCGGCCTGGACGCTACAGTTCAATCCGGGTACTGATGTGGCGATGCTGAACGGGATTTTGCACACTATTATTGATGAAGAGCTGTATGACCTGGAATATGTCGAGCAACATACCGAAGGATTCGAAAACCTGAAGGCGCATATCCAGGAGTTCTTGCCGGAAAGAATGGCAGCCATCTGCGGCATTGACGCTACCGTATTGCGTACTGTGGCGCGGACGTTCGCGACTGCAAAAGCGTCCATTATTTTCTGGGGGATGGGGGTGTCCCAGCATGTCCACGGCACCGATAACGCCCGTTGCCTGATTGCGCTTTCCCTGATTACCGGACAAATCGGGAGGCCGGGAACCGGATTGCATCCATTGCGCGGCCAGAATAATGTTCAGGGAGCTTCGGACGCCGGTTTGATTCCGATGATGCTGCCTGATTACCAGTTGGTAGAAAGTGAGAATGTACGGCGCCGTTTTGAAGACACCTGGGGAACGCCGCTGGACCCTCGAAAGGGACTGACCGTGGTCGAAGTGATGAATGCAATTCATGAAGGGGACATCACAGGTATGTATATTATGGGTGAAAATCCGGCTATGTCGGACCCGGACCTCAACCATGTACGCGAAGCGCTGGCCAGACTGGATTGTCTGGTGGTACAGGACCTGTTCCTGACGGAGACCGCATTTTACGCAGACGTGATCCTGCCGGCTTCCGCCTGGCCGGAAAAGGACGGCACGGTAACCAATACCAATCGCCAGGTGCAAATGGGTAGAGCGGCGCTGAAAATGCCCGGAGATGCCCGCCAGGACTGGTGGATCATTTACGAGCTCGGCAAGCGAGTCGGCATGGACTGGCGCTATGACAGTCCTGCTGAGGTGTTTGCTGAAATGGCCGGTATGATGCCGTCGCTCGACAATATATCCTGGCAACGGGTGATGGATGAGAGTTCAGTGACCTATCCGTGTAAAGCGCCTGACCGCAAGGGTGACGAGATTGTCTTTGTTGATGATTTCCCGACGGCGAGCGGGAAGGCTTCGCTGGCGCCGGCCAGCATTATTTCGCCCGATGAAATGCCTGATGATGAGTATCCGATGATATTAACTACCGGACGCCAGCTGGAACACTGGCATACCGGCTCCATGACCCGCCGTTCCAGTGTGCTGGACCAGATTGAGCCCGAAGCCGTCGCCACGCTATCGCCGGCCACACTGCAAAAAGCAAAGGCGCATGTCGGTGGCAAGGTGGTGGTTTCTACGCGGCGAGGCGCTATCGAACTGAAAGCCCGGGTGGATGCGTCCCTGCCCGATGACATGATTTTTATTCCGTTTTGCTTCGCGGAGGCAGCGGCGAATATCTTGACCAATCCGGCCCTGGACCCGGTAGGCAAGATACCGGAATTCAAGTTTTGCGCGGCCCGGGTGGAGGCATCCGGTGCATCCGGCGCATCCGGTTAGCCGCCCGTTATCCTGTTATCAGTGAAACATCTTTCAACCCAAGACCCGGTTAAATTTAATGAGTGATATAGAAATTGCCCGCGCGGCAGCCATCAAACCTGTTTCAGAAATTGCCGACAGAATTGGCGTTCCCGGCGAGGCGCTGTCGCCCTTTGGTCATACCAAGGCGAAAGTCAGCCTGGATTACATTGATTCACTGAAACACAGGCCGGACGCAAAATTGATCCTGGTTACGGCGATTACCCCGACTCCCGCTGGCGAAGGCAAAACCACAACCTCGGTTGGCTTGACCGATGGCATGAACAGGATTGGCAAAAATACCATGGTTTGTTTGCGTGAGCCTTCGCTTGGCCCCTGTTTTGGTATGAAAGGGGGGGCTGCCGGAGGAGGGTATGCACAGGTCATTCCGATGGAGGACATCAATCTTCACTTTACCGGAGATTTCCATGCGATTACGTCGGCGCACAGTCTGCTTGCCGCGTTGATCGACAATCACATTTACTGGGGTAATGAAGCGGGGCTTGATACCCGCCGGGTGGGATGGCGCCGGGTAGTGGACATGAACGACCGCGCCCTCAGGCAGATCACCAATTCCCTCGGTGGTATCGCCAACGGTTATCCGCGCGAAGACGGGTTCGATATTACCGTCGCCTCTGAAGTGATGGCAATTTTCTGCCTGTCGAGAAATCTGGAAGACTTGCAGGCGCGCCTCAGCCGGATGGTCATTGGCTATACCCGTGAGCGCAAGCCGGTACTGGCCTCGGCGGTGATGGGTCCCGGTCCGATGACAGTACTGCTGAAAGACGCGATCGCGCCCAATCTGGTGCAGACTCTGGAGCACAACCCTGCATTTGTACACGGCGGGCCATTTGCCAATATCGCGCATGGTTGCAATTCGGTGATCGCGACCCGCGCCGCCATGAAGATGGCGGATTACGTAGTGACGGAGGCAGGTTTTGGCGCTGATCTGGGGGCGGAAAAGTTTTTCGACATAAAATGCCGGCAGGCCGGACTGGAGCCGGACACCGTGGTTCTGGTTGCGACCGTGCGGGCGCTCAAGATGCACGGTGGCGTCGGCAAGGATGATCTCACAAAAGAGAACGTTCAGGCGGTTCGGGACGGCTGTGTCAATCTGGCGCGGCATATTGAAAACATCAAATCATTCGGTTTGCCAGTGGTGGTTGCAATCAATCAGTTCAGCGCCGATACCCCGGCGGAACTGGCCGCAGTGCGGGAAGTGACGCAAGGTTACGGTGTTCGGGCGATTGACGCGAACCATTGGGCGGAAGGCGGCAACGGTACCACCGAACTGGCTCAGGCGGTGGCGAATATGGCGGATAGCGGCGAGGCCCGATTCACCACGACCTACCCCGATGAAATGCCATTATGGGAAAAAATCGAAGCCGTTGCGACGCGGATTTATCGCGCCGACGGGATCACGGCCGATCAGAAAACGAGGAATCAAATTGCTGATTTGCAGGCTGGCGGTTACGGTAATTTGCCCGTCTGCATCGCCAAGACGCAATACAGTTTCTCGACCGACCCGGATCAAAAAGGCGCTCCCACCGGACATACCCTGACGGTGCGCGAGGTGCGTTTGTCCGCAGGCGCCGGTTTTGTCGTGGTGGTGTGTGGAGACATCATGACCATGCCTGGTTTGCCCAGGGTTCCAGCAGCCAATCGCATCTGCATCAATGAGCAGGGCGTTGTAGAAGGGTTGTTCTAACGTTAGTTTTTACGAGTTTTCCGGGAGGTAATCATGATAGTTTATCCAGATATCGAGTTGCACAAGGGGCAGTGCGTAAATCTCAAGCACGGCAGCATTGAAGTCCCACAGATATTCGATATATCGCCGCTGGACGCGGCCAGGGAATTTGAGCGGGGAGGGGCCGAATGGTTGCATGTTGTTGATCTGGATGGAGTATTCCAGCCCCAGGAGCCTGCCGATAATTCCGACATCATCAAGCAGATTATCAACCAGTCGAACATTCCTGTTCAAGTGGGGGGCGGTATTCGCTCCCTGACCGCCGCCGAGAGCTGGATAGCCAGCGGAGCGCAAAGAGTCGTGCTCGGCACAGCGGCGGTGGTGGATCAGCGGTTGGTTGAAACCCTGTGCGCCGAATACCCCGACAAAATCGTGATCAGTATTGATGCGCGTGGTGGCAAGGTAGTGTCCCATGGCTGGAAGCATACGTCGACATTCACTGCCCAGGAATTGGCCAGGCGATTTGAACGCTGTGGCGCAGCAGGGATTATTTATACCGACATTGACCGCTATGACGAGTTGCCGGAAAGCAGTATGGCGAATACGACCCAGATGGGGACCGAGCTGGAATGCCCGGTGATTTCCAGTGGCACGGTGCGTAATCTGGATGACATCTCCATACTGGCGAATTTGCCGAACATATCGGGAGTAGTGATCGGATGGGCGCTGTTCAATGAGAAGGTCTCGATTGAGGAGGCGGTTCAGGTCGCCCGGCAGAAACCGACCCAGGCCGATATGATCTGAGACGACCCATCACTCCCCGTAGAGCGTTGTCCCTGGCGCTCCAAAGAAGTCCATGACCATCTCACCATCTGGGGGGCGTTGGGCTGCGCGCCGAAGAGCGGGAAATCACACTCGGCTGGCAACTGCAATCAGTCATCGGCATCAGTGAGCGGACATTGGGATTGAAACTCATCCGTCATGACAATGACGATCAATCCGAACATCGCATCAAAGTGGAAGCGGGGGTGCGGTGGTGAAGGGGTGACAGGTGTCCCGACCGTCATCGTAGGGGAGGGTCTTGTACCCTCCCGCAACCGTCATCGACCGTATACGGAAATAATGCGGGCACCCACAAGGGGCGCCCCCCCGATCAAGCCGGGGGCAGGCTCTACGCATCGGTAATACAGATTCCATGAGGTCGTGGATTCCCGTTTTCACGGGAATGACGGAAGGGGCGGTGGTGACAGGATTCCCGCGAAGCGGGAATACCCCCCATCACATTCCGCTTGCGCGGAATGTGATTCCCCGGTCTGCGGGGGGAATGATTGGTTCTGTAGTGGCCTGTCCCTACGATAACGGGCGGGTATTTGCCAATGAAATTTGTTGATTTTGATTGATTGACACGACCGGATGACGGGCGCTAGACTTGACCGGGTAATACAACTCATCGAGACCAGCTGAGGGAAGGGCCCTTTGACGCTGGGGCAACCTTTGGAGCTAACCACTTCAAGACGGTGCCAACTCCCTGAATATTGTCGAATCGACATTAGTCTGGAGATGAGTATCTACGCAACATCAGATTATTCGGTGAAATAACTGGTGAAGGGCGTGATGCGGATCTACAGCGGGGTTCCTCCGTGGTTTTCGATGAATTCAATGACCTGATTCAACCATCGGAGACCTGTTATGCCGACTACTCTGGAAACCATGATTTCACAGTGCGCCTTCCTGCTGGCGGATGGCGCGACTGGAACCAGCCTGTTTGAAATGGGGCTGGAAACCGGAGCTTGCCCCGAACTCTGGAACGCCGACCATCCGGAGCGAATCACGAAACTTCATCAGGGTTTCGTCGATGCCGGATCTGACCTTATTCTGACCAATAGCTTTGGTGGAAATTACTATCGGCTGAAACTGCATGGCAGTGAGGCGCGAGTTCGGGAACTCAATTTTAAGGCGGCGCAACTGGCCAGGTCTGTCGTTGACGCCGGGCAAAGAGATGTGCTGGTGGCTGGTTCGATTGGTCCGACCGGAGAGCTTTTTGAGGACCTGGGTACGTTGACCATGGCTGCCGCCACTTCTGTATTCACCGAGCAGGCTCAGGCGCTGGCGCAGGGAGGCGTTGATATTCTCTGGGTTGAAACCATGTCTTCCAGAGAGGAGGTGGTCGCGGCCCTGGCGGGAGCGAGCACAACCAACTTGCCGATCGTCTGCACGTTAAGTTTCGATACCAATGGCAGTACAATGATGGGGTTGTCTCCGGCAGACTTCGCCGAGATGTCTCGCAGCATGACGGTTCGCCCCCACGCCTTCGGCGCGAATTGTGGCCTGGGCCCGGCTGAGACCGTGTGTGGAATCCTGAATCTCGCGCGCTCCGCCAATGACAGCGACATTCTGGTCGCTAAAGGTAACTGCGGCATTCCGGAGTATGTCGATGGCATGATCAGCTACGGTGGAGAACCCGCGCTGATGGCCCGGTACGCCTGTCTGGCATACAATGCCGGGGCCCGGATTATCGGCGGTTGCTGCGGTTCCACATTCGAACATGTCCGCGCCATGAGAGAGGCGCTTGATCGTCATGTCGGTCAGGCTGGCCGGTGCGGATATGCCAGACCGGATGCCCGTCAGGTGTCATCGGAACTCGGCGAGATCAGTAAAGGGGGCAGGGCGCTCCTGGAAGGCCGGATGAACGCGGACGCCATTGCGGTGCAGCGACGGCCGAGACATCGTCGCCGGAAACAAACCTGATGGATGAAGGCATTGTCTAATACGGGCACCCTGAGCCAGCATTGCCGGCGCTCATATCCTGCACTTTGGTAATTCCGTCACATTAGCAACGGTTTGTTCATATCCTGGATTTCTCTGGATATTCCATACGCTTTGAGCGCCATCAGGTCGGCCAGTTTCTCCTGAAATGTTTTTTTCCTCGAATACTCGACCAGCACCAGTTCCGAATTTTCCCTGCGCTCCATCAGGTAGTCGTCACTGGTCTGCAATTCATCGACCAGACCAAGCTCCTGTGCCCGAATACCCGGCCAGTGTTCCCCGGTGGCCACCTTGTCGATATCAAGGTCAGGTCTTTGACTCTTTACGAAATCCTTGAACAGTTGATGGGTTTCTTCCAGGTCCTGCTGTACCTTGAGTCGTCCTT
This sequence comes from Candidatus Poriferihabitaceae bacterium, assembly GCA_965208975.1. GTDB lineage: Bacteria > Pseudomonadota > Gammaproteobacteria > Arenicellales > Poriferihabitantaceae. Next base: position 735,270 of record CBDBQH010000001.1, read on the forward strand.
TCGAGGTGTTTTCCCCGAACAGGGTGAGAGTCCGTTTGTACTCGCCAGCATACAGTTGTTCAAAGTCAACGTCATGTTTCTTCAAAAACCGATGCAGGTTCGGGATCTGGGCCAGTACGCCAATCGACCCGATGATGGAAAATGGAGCCGCAATGATCTTGTTGGCGACGCAAGCCATCATATAGCCGCCGCTCGCCGCTATCTGATCCACCGCAACTGTCAACGGGATTCCCCGCTCCCGGATACGTTGCAGCTGGGATGCGCCGAGTCCATACCCATGTACCGTGCCGCCGCCGCTTTCCAGCCTCACCAGCACTTCATCGTCACACGTTGCGCAGGTCAGTATGGCGCTGATTTCCTGACGTATATTCTCGACGCTGCTGGCTTTGATGTCACCATGAAAATCAATCACGAAAACCCGTTTTTTCGGGGTCAGGAGGGCATCGCTTTTTTGAGCGGTCTTGTTCGCTTTTTTCTCTGCCCTGGCTTTTTGCCTGTTCTCTTTCTTCTCCGATTTCTTTTTTCGCTTCACTGCGTCTGGCGAAAGCGCTGCCTCCGAAACCGCCTGCTCCATGTCTTCGAATTGCTGGCCGATATGAGTGATCTCCAGTTGCCTGTCCGGGGATTTCCTCTGGCGCATGGCTATAGCGGCGCAGCCTGTGACCACAATCAGGATGGCTACGACAATCGTAATCGCCTTGGCGAGAAACAAACCGTATTCGATCAGAAATTCCATAGTCTAAGGTTCTCAGGGTTCTGTCAGTCTATTTTTGAAGTTTTACCCAGGTATCGCGCAGGGTGACGATTCGATTGTAAACCGGCCGCGTTACGCCGTGTTCCTGATCGGGGTAGAAATACCCCAGCCTTTCGAACTGATAACGGACATCGCCGCCCGCTTTGGCCAGCATCGGCTCGAACTTGCATCCGCTCAGGACACGGATTGAATCCGGGTTGATCGTGTCTGTGAAATCCCCGAACCTGTCGGCCAGGGGATTGGTTTTTGAGAACAACCGATCATATAACCGGACTTCGCCATCCACGCAATGACGGGCGGATAGCCAGTGAATAATCCCTTTTACCTTGCCACTTTCGGGCTGTCTGCCGTGACGTGTATCCGGATCATACTCGCATATCAGTTGCGTTATTTCTCCGCTTGCGTCCCGTATCACCTCCTTGCAATGAATCACGAATCCGTACCGAAGGCGCACAGAACGCCCCGCGCCGAGACGATGAAACTTTTTCGGCGGGTTTTCCATGAAGTCATCCCGCTCAATAAATATCTCCCTTGACAGAGCGATCTTCCGCCTGCCCATAGCCGCATGGCCGGGGTGATTGGGCGCCTCAATTTCTTCCGTTTGTCCGGCTGGATAGTTCTCGATAATGACCTTGAGCGGATTCAATACCGCCATTGCCCGCGGCGCGGTCGGGTTCAGGTCTTCACGAATGCAGTTCTCAAGAACATCAATCCCGATCAGGTGGTCGCGCCTGGTAATGCCGGCTGAAGAAATGAAGTTGCGGATTGCCCGTGGCGTGTAACCCCGGCGGCGAAGTCCCGACAGGGTCGGCATGCGTGGATCATTCCAGCCCTGGACATGATGTTCCTCCACCAGTCGGGTCAGCATGCGCTTGCTCATCACCGTGTAGTCCAGGTTCATTCGCGAGAACTCGATTTGTTTGGGGCGGCCGGGGACGGACAGGTTATCCAGAAACCAGTCATACAAAGCCCGGTGATCTTCGAATTCCAGTGTGCACAGGGAGTGCGTGACCCCCTCGATCGCGTCTCCTTGCCCGTGGGCAAAATCATACAACGGATAAATGCACCACCTGTCTCCAGTGCGCTGGTGGGTATGATGCAAAATCCGGTAAATCACCGGGTCCCGCAAATTCATATTGGGCGAAGCCATGTCGATTTTTGCGCGCAGGACATGCTCGCCTTGTGCGAACTCACCGAGCCGCATCCGCTCGAATAAATCCCGATTTTCCGCTATTGAGCGTTCGCGAAACGGGCTGTTCCTGCCCGCTTCACTGAGCGTTCCCCGATACTGTTTGATCTGTTCGGCGCTCAGGCTGTCCACATAGGCCAGACCCTTGTCGATCAATTCAATGGCAAACTGATAAAGCTGGTCGAAATAATCGGAAGCGTGGGTGATTGCGCTCCACTCGAATCCCAGCCAGCGCACATCCTCTTCAATCGCCTGGACGAACTCGCGATCTTCCCTGGCCGGATTGGTGTCGTCGAATCTCAAGGTACAGCGGCCATTGTAATCCTTGGCAATGCCGAAATTAAGCCAGATCGACTTCGCATGTCCGATATGCAGATAGCCATTCGGTTCCGGTGGAAAGCGCGTGACGATCTCCTTGTGCCTGCCGCTTTTCAGGTCGGCCTCAATTTCCTGGCGTATAAAATTGACTGGCTTGGCGGGTTCGGTCATGTCGTTTGAGTTGGCTGGAGTCAGAAGGATGAGCTGTGCCGGCGGTCGTGGAGTATATCAGTCAAGCCAATAATATTCTCTTCAGAATATTTTCATAACACGTTGAAAGCAGGTTCAGGTCAGCCACAGATACCTGCTCGTCTATTTGATGAATGGTCGCGTTGAGCGGGCCGAATTCCACGACCTGAGCCCCGGTAGGCGCTATAAACCGTCCATCCGAAGTACCTCCGGTGGCCGATAACTCCGGAAGTCTGCCGGCGCTCTCGAAAATACTGGCTGCAACAGCCTCCACCAGAGTATCTGGGCGAGTCTGGTAAGGAAGACCGGGGGTACTCCATTCGATGTCAAATTCAAGTCCGTGCTCCTCAATAATGGCGGTGGTTTCAGATTTCAGCTGGTCGGCGTCGGTCTGTGTCGAATAGCGGAAGTTGAAATCAATCTCAATCTGGCCAGGAATCACATTGGAGGCCCCGGTTCCTGCCCGAATATTGGAAATCTGAAAACAGGTGGGTGGAAAAATCTCATTGCCCTGATCCCATTGTCGGGCGGTCAGGCTCGACAACGCCGGTAATGCGATATGAATCGGATTGTTGGCCAAATGCGGGTAAGCGACATGCCCCTGGATGCCCTGGATTATCAGTTTCCCGTTCAATGATCCGCGCCGGCCGATTTTCACCATATCGCCGAGGGCCGAGGTACTGGTTGGTTCCCCAACGATACACAGGTCTATCTTCACTCCGCGACTGTCCAGCTCCTGCATGACCGCCTGCGTCCCCCAGCGCGCCGGGCCTTCCTCGTCGCTGGTAATCAGTAATCCGATGGCGCCTGGATGGCGGGGATGTTTTTGAACGAACCGCTCGCAGGCCGTGACAAAGGCGGCGATGCTGCCTTTCATATCGGCGGCGCCGCGGCCATGCAGCATGCCGTCCCGAACCTCTCCGTCGAAAGGAGGGATTTGCCATTGTTCTAACGGTCCGGTTGGCACCACGTCAGTATGACCGGCAAAGACCATCAACGGTTCCGCGTCACCGCGGACTGCCCACAAATTGGATACATCCTCAAAGTTCATGGGTTCGCATTGAAATCCGATTGCGGACAGCCGCATCGCCAGCAACTGCTGGCAGCCCGCATCCAGCGGGGTGACCGAGGCCCTTGTAATCAAGGTGCGGGCAAGTTCGATCGTTTTAGAATGTGACATGGTTGCGGTATATGCGATAAAATCTGACAATGGTTATTGTAACGGCAAATCCCGGGTCAATGAATGACAATTCTAAAGTAACCAGCGATGTTGAACTGGTTTAAGCGCCCACTGGGTCAATTCATTGTTCAATCCGAGGTCAAACAATGTGAAAAATTGATTCCGTCCGGATACTATGCCCGTGGCTTGCAGATTGGCATGCCCTGGGTCAATTATCTTTTCGGCACCGAGGGAGCATCACGGTATATTGCCGATACTTCGTCCCTGCTTCCGATTGAAAACCCGGAGACGGCGACCTCGCCTCCCCAAAACGAACAACCGATTTACGATCTGCAGAATTGTCACCGTGTCGTGTCCACCAGTACCGCATTGCCTTTCCCGGAGAAGTCCCAGGATATCATCGTCCTGCCGCATACGCTTGATTTTTGCACCGCCCCGCATGAAGTTCTCCGACAGGCAAATCAGTTGCTGGTTGCCGAAGGATGTATCGTGATTGTCGGATTCAACCTGATCAGTTTGTACGGCGCGCTCAATGTGCTGAATGGTCAGGGCGGTCAGCAGCCGTGGGATGGCCGGTTTTACCGGGTAGGGCGGGTTCAGGATTGGCTGGCGCTATTGGGATTCGACCTGGTCGGGGCCAACATGTCCTGTTATTTGCCGCCCGTCCAGTCGGAGATCTGGCGTGAGAAACTGGCCTTCATCGAAAGGGCAGGGAGTCGCTGGTGGCCGAATCTGGGCGGCGTCTACGTGATTGTCGCCCGCAAACGCGAGATGGGAATTACCCCGTTGCCAAGCGCTGCTGGCCCCTGGCGCAGACTGATTCCGGGAATAGTTCAGCCAGCCTCCCGTGAAGCGGCGCGGGTGCATCTTCAAGGGCCTATATTAGGAAATTGAACTGGTGTTTTCTGGTTATTACACAATGAATAGAGTGACTATATATACGGATGGCGCCTGTCGGGGGAATCCGGGGCCGGGAGGATGGGGAGCATTCCTGATCTTCGATGATCGTGAAAAGGAGATATTCGGTGGCGAAGCGCAAACCACCAACAACCGGATGGAATTATGCGCCTGCATTGAGGCGCTTGCCCACCTGTCGAAGCGTTGTCGTGTGCGGATATTCACCGATTCGATGTATGTCAAGAATGGCATTCAATCATGGCTTGGGAACTGGAAAAGGAATAACTGGAGAACTGCCGCTAAAAAACCTGTGAAAAATCGTGATTTATGGGAACGTCTTGACCAATTATCGGAAAAACATGATGTTGAGTGGAGATGGGTAAAGGGACATGCTGGCGACCCCGGCAATGAACGGGCCGACCGGCTCGCGAACAGAGGTATTGACGAGATCATCCTGTGCGACAAATAATTCTGGATACTGAAACCACCGGCCTCGAACCCAGCCAGGGGCACAAGGTGATTGAAATTGGCGCCATCGAGATGGTTAGCCGACGCAAGACCGGCAATACACTTCATTTCTATCTCAATCCCGGACGGGAAATTGATGAAGCCGCTGTTGAAGTGCATGGAATCACATCGGAGCAACTGGAGGGTGAGCTCTGTTTCGCCGATCAGGCAGAGGAATTGCTTGAATTTCTGAAAGGGGCGGAATTGATCATCCACAATGCCCCCTTTGATGTTGGATTCCTGAACTACGAGTTCAAACAAGCCGGATATGGGGGGCAGATGATTGAGGATTCCTGTCAGGTACTCGATACACTGATACTGGCGAGGCGCCTGCACCCGGGTCAGAAGAACAACCTGGATGCGCTGTGCCGACGATATGGGGTCGATAACTCACAGCGAGTCGTGCACGGCGCATTGCTGGACGCCGAAATCCTGACCGATGTCTACCTGAAGATGACCGGCGGACAAACCAGCTTGCTGAGTGAATCAGAAAACCTGAACAGCCAGTCCGAATCGCAACAAAACCAGTCGGATGCCCGGATAGACCCGCAACAGGCGGCCAGCCTCAGCGTGACTCCGGTCAGTGCGCAGGAGTTGGCTGGTCATGAAAAATGGCTGGAGCTGTTGAGGTCGAAAAATCCCGAAGGCGCGGTCTGGGATCAGGTGGTGGATTAGCCTCGTCTGGAGTTGTTGGGTGTGCCCTGTATCGCGCGGCAGTTATCTGATAGATTTTAATAATACATAGGAAAGAATAACCATGAAAGATGAGTATCAATTTTTGGATGTTTCTATTATAGAGTTTGATACAGAGAATCCGCGTATCAAGATGGCTCTTGAAAAATACGGTGATGCAATTACTGCTGAGCGAATACATTTTGCACTTCGTTCTGCCAGCGATGACTCAAATGCAACATCTACGTTCTCGCGCTTGAGAGATTCCATCCGTGCCCATGGTGGTATTACCCAGCCAATAACTGTGGTTATTGAAGGCGACAAGCAAAGATGTATTGATGGCAATACAAGACTTGCCATTTATCGAGATTTTCTGAATCAGGAAGCTGATGGAAACTGGAAAAAAATTCGCGCATTAGTGATGCAAGATGCACTACCGAGGGAAATTGAAACAATTCGCGTTTCAGCTCATTTGGTTGGCTCAAGACCGTGGCCTGCATACGAAAAGGCCCGCTATCTACACTATCTCTACCATGCCCAATTTATGCAATTTGACGAGATGGTGGCCCTTTGTGGTGGAAACAAACAGGATATTGAACGCCAAATCGACGCTTACAATGAAATGAATCAGTACTATCGTGACATTGTCGACGATACAGCATTTCACATTGACCGGTTCAGCGGCTTTGTTGAACTACAAAGATCTGCGGTGAAAGACGCGATTTTTGAGGCGGGTTTTGATCTGGAAGATTTCGGTGGATGGATAAGGGACGGTAACATTCGTCGTTTGGCTGATGTGCGGCAATTAACAAAAGTACTTCAAAACAAAAAAGCGACAGACATTTTTGTGAAAGGTGGGGTGGGGTCAATTGAGCAGGCAGTGAAGTATATTGACCGTGAGAAGGAGGCTACTTTAGACACTGCTACCAGCAACCTTAACCTTGGAAACGCGCCATTACACCTGCTTGCGCAAGTGCTCTCCGGGAAAATTAATAACATGCCTTTTTCGACGCTTCAACTGCTGCAAGAGGCTAAAAGTGATCAGGATGTTGAAACGGTTCAAGCGCTTGAGGACCTGTTTGAACACCTGGATGGGCTTTTGGCGAATGTCAGAAAGTAGTGAACATCGCGACCTCGTTGTTCTGATGGCTCGTGAATTACAGGAGCAGTACCCAGATGTTTTAATGGAAACAGACCTGCAAATGAAGCCGGGTGATCCTGTGCCTCCAATTATCGGCAAGCATAGACCCGATATTTACGCATACAGAAAAGATTCAAGCTTTTATTTAGTTGGTGAAGTCAAAACCACCCATGGCTTGGAAAGTAAACATACATACTCTCAGTTAACATCGTTTGCACAGCATCTGGAATCTAAACTATCTGGTTGTTTTGTACTTGGAATTCCTGGCGAAAAAGCAGACCTTGCAAAAACGGTACTACGATTTCTTCGCCAAGGATTACATTTGTCGAAAGTTGATCTAAAAATATTTGACGGTTGTGACTACTGGATATTGGATAAAAAAGAGGGGATAAAATGGCATTTAAGCTAAGGAAACCTCCTAAATTAAGCGCGAAGTTAGAGGCATACCCCTACCAACTGGATGCTATCAGGGCAGTACAAAAGCTGCCTTATGCGGCAATTTTTCATGAACAGGGATTGGGAAAAACAAAAATAGCAGTCGATCTTGCCTTATTTTGGCTTGAGAACGATGTTGTTGATACCGTATTTATCATCACGAAAAAAACATTAGTACAGAATTGGGTAGACGAATTAAATACCCATTCTTTCGTCAGTCCCAGAGTATTGTCTGGCAACCGAAGAATAAACAGTATCGCTTTGAACTCACCTGTTTTATTGTATGTGATGAACTATGAGGTTATTTCCAGCAACCTCGACTTGCTCCAATTGTTTCTGAAAACTTGCCGTGTTGGAGCGATTTTGGACGAGTCTCAAAAAATCAAGAATCCTGATGCCAAGCTGAGCAGAGACTTCCATTCCTTGTCCGATGGTTTTTTTCGGCGCATCATTATGACCGGAACACCCGTTGCCAACCGGCCGTTTGATATTTGGTCACAAATAAAATTTCTCGATAACGGCAAAGCTTTGGGAGATTCATTTCCTGATTTCAAGGCAGAAACCGAGTTGCCAAAAGATGTAGAAAGCCACAATACATATAGCGAGAAACTCGTCGATGTTATGGACAAGTTAAAGGTGTTTTCCATTCGAGAAACAAAAAAATCTTCCGGCCTTGAGCTACCCGACAAAACAATCATTACACATCCGGTTCAAATGGCACCGCTGCAAGCGGAAATTTATGCGAGTTACCGGACCCAACTTGCACACGAATTTGAAGGTTCAGCTGGCAGGGTGATTGACGATGCTGAAGACATTCTGAAACGATTATTGCGTCTTGTTCAATGTGCTTCAAATCCGATGTTAGTGGATCAAAGTTATCGAGAAATACCTGGTAAATTTGTTAAATTGCTCGATATTCTTGGTGATCCCCAAATGGAATCAGTCAAGATTATTATCTGGACAGGATTTATTAAAAATGTGGAATGGATATGTCAAAATTTACCAACACACAATCCAGTAAAAGTGCACGGTGGCTTGACTATTGATTATAGGAACAAGGCAATCACGAGGTTCAAAACTGACCCATTGTATCGAATTCTGGTAGCGACACCAGGCGCAGCTAAGGAAGGGCTAACTCTTACGGTTGCAAATCATGCTATATTTTACGACCGTAGCTTCAGTTTGGACGACTATTTGCAAGCACAGGACCGCATTCATCGGATATCGCAAAGACAAGACTGTTTTGTACATAACTTGATTATGGAAAACACGATTGATGAATGGGTTGATAGTTTACTAAATGCCAAACATCAAGCAGCACAGTTGACACAAGGCGACATAAGTGAAGCTGAATTTGATTCTAATTTTGATTTTGAGTTGCCTGATATGTTGTCTAAAATCCTGAACACTGAGCAATGACAGATTTACAGATGAGGAAGAAAATGAATGATGAGCCGACAATCACAATATTACAGGAAGAAATTCCGGTTCGTTATGAAAATATACCCATCTACGACTTGAAATATTTTGAAGGAAATCCTCGTGTATTTTCTTGTATTTATAGAGAGAAAAAACCTGATACCAAGGAGGATCTTCAAGAACTTATTCATGTCAAGATGTTAGAGCAGCCGAGCGTCAAAAACCTTAAGCCTCGAATTGAAGCACATGGTGGGTTACAGGAAGAAATTTTAGTGAGATATGACACCCGGGAAGTCATAGAGGGAAATTCCAGATTGGCTGTTTTTCGAGTTTTGTACGAACAAACACAGGAGGAGAGATGGGCTAATATTCCGTGTAAGGTGGTGACGAAGCTTAACCCGGACCAACAGGACGCTTACCTGAGTGAAATGCATGTGGTGGGTAAAACCCCATGGTCGGCATACGAAAAAGCGAATCTTGCTTATATTCGACAGGAACAAGGTATCGATGTTGTTGAAATTGCTCGCAGGTTAGGCGTAGGAGTCGGTGAAGTTAACAAACGAATTGAAGTGGTTTCGTTGATGAAGAAAAATTGTGACGAGGAGATATCGCATTTCAGCTATTATGATGTGCTTGTGAGGACTCGAAAAATTAATCAGTCGCTCAACTACACCCCTGAAATCAAGGATATGTTATTGGACAAAATAAAGGATGTAAAAACAGATAATTCCGGGAACACAGATTTTACGGCACCTGATTTGAGAAACAAAATGCCTGCTGTTTTGAGTAAAAAGAAAGAATTGAAGAAGTTCGCAGAAGGGAAATCCACCTTGGATGATGCATATCAGAATGCCAGACCAAGCGACCCTCTCAAAAAAGTAAAATTAGCCACAGAGAAAATCAGGGATATAACGAAATTAGAGGTCTCTCATCTTGAGGTCAGAGAAATCAATGTACTTTTATTGTCCATAAAAAGATTATTTACGGAGGTGGGTCGTGTCAGAGAGATGACCGAGAAGGTCAAAAACGACAATGCCTAACAACAACATCTTACTTATTGAGCCAGGTTATCCCAACAAATACCCGCCGTTAGGGTTAATGAAAATCGCTCAGTATCACGGGCTAAACGGAAAAAACGACCATGTGCGCTTTATCAAGGGTGAAGACAAGAGTGTACTTGCAACACATTGGGATAGAGTGTATGTCACAACGCTTTTTTCTTTTGAATACAACCGTATCAGCAAATCCATAGATTTTGCAATTAACGTAGTGAATGGAGATACAGATCGGATATTTGTCGGGGGCATTGCAGCATCTCTTATGAATGAACGTTTTTTGGCTGAGCCACGTTGGCGCGGTATACGCTTTATTAAGGGATTACTGAACAAAGCTCCTGCCATGTCGTTGAATCTTGATGTTTTTTCGGAAGAACTCTATGCAGAAGATACAGTCGGATTACCAATAGAGGATCATATTCCAGATTATAGTATTTTGGAGCAGATAGATTATCAATATCCCGTCAGGGACGCTTATTTTACCTATGCATCCCGTGGATGTGTGCGTAAATGCGGGTTTTGTGGTGTCCCCAAGCTGGAAGGTGCACAAAGAGATACGGAGTCCCTGACTGACATTATTGATGGTATTAGAAACCAATATGGCATCAAAAAAGACCTTATTTTGATGGATAACAACGTAGTGGCTTCAGGTCGTTTTAAGGAAATTGTAGCGGAGATTCGTGATCTTGGTTTTTCTCGTGATGCAAAACTGAATCGAAACGGACGCGATGTGATTCGGCGGGTAGATTTCAATCAAGGGGTGGATGCGCGAATATTGTGCAAAGACCCAATGTTTTTACGTGAGTTATCTACTATCTGCATCAAACCTTTGCGTATTGCATTTGATCATGCTGGATTAAGAAAACCCTATGAACAGGCCATCCGGTACGCGCATCAATTTGGATTGAATGAGTTGTCGAATTACATGCTTTACAATTTTCATGATTCACCACAAGACTTGTTCCAACGGATGCGGCTGAATGTATCATTGAATGAGGAACTCGGTATTCGGATTTTTTCCTTCCCAATGCGTTACCAGCCAACCGACCGGCCTGACCGCGGTCATATAGGTAAGAAATGGAACAAATACTGGCTCCGCTCTTTCCAGATTATTCTACAGGCAACTCATGGTATTGTTAGTGGAGCGCCGGATTTTTTCAAACACGCTTTCGGTGATAACTTTGAAGAATTCGAAAACATTCTGTATATGCCACATCCCTACATAATGAACCGAACATGGTTTTCCACTTATGGGGGGCGCCCGGAGTTGGATGTTTTCCAGTTTGTTTTTGCCAGGTTTACTGGTGATGATCGTAGTGAGCTTTTATCTATTTTGTCGCAGTACCATAGCACTCGCTGGCAGACTGAACTGGCTGGTAGTCAAAACTCTAAACTAAAAAAGATAGCCGTTCACTATCGCAATCTCACTCTGGAAGAAGAGTCAGATATCCGTGCCAAAATGAAAGAAATTAAGTCGCAAAACAACGGATTCAGGAAACAGGATATCGAGGATATGCCATTTGTTCCTGAAGATGAATTTGTGGAAGATGCGGGTCTTAACGACATAGAGGTTGTGTCTCAACAATGAAGAATCATTCTGTGTTTGTAGGTAAGGATATCTTGCGGTTAATTACGATTGCGATGTATGACAATCCACTGACTATCTACAGGGAATACATTCAAAATTCGGTTGATGCGTTTGATATTGCTGAAATGGAATACTCGGGCAAGGACAAGTTTGGAATACATATCAACCTGAATTACAGTGAACGGAATATAGTTATTTTTGATAATGGACCAGGTGTGTCGGCTGAAAAATTTCCCGGTCTTATGAAAACGATTGGCTGGAGTGAAAAAAGCGGGATGTCTCTACGTGGTCTTTGGGGCATTGGGCGACTTGCTGGACTTGCTTACTGCAAGCAATTAGTTTTTCGAACTAAATCTGACGGAGAAAACATCATTAGTCGGATGGATTGGGACGGGCAGAAATTCAGGCAAATCCTGTCTGAATCTGAGCAGCAAGCAGACTTGTCAGAGATTATAGATCAAGTAACAGAAATTTCAGCTGTCGAGACTGATAATGAGAACCCGAGCTTTTTTGAGGTTCAGATGAACAACGTGATACGTCATGGAAATGACCTGTTGTTCAATGAGGATGCCGTAAGGGAATATCTCGGCCAAATTCCTCCTGTACCTTTTCATGTTGATGCCCCTTTCCGGGAACGGATACAGGAATTTCTTACACCTTACGTTGATGTGTCTGGTTATCGGATTCTCCTTAATAAAACGCCAGAGCAGATTCATAAACCTCATAGAGAAGAATTCATCTATTCAGCTAATTATCGAGATTACTTCTCAGATGTTGAGTTCTTTGAGATAAAAAATAGTAAAGACGGAGTGGTGGTGATTGGTTGGTTGTTGCACCACTCTTATTTTGGCGCCCTGAAAAGTAATCCAGCCATTCGTGGCCTGCGGGTCAGGAGCGGTAATATGCAAATCGGTGACGAACGTATTCTGTCTTGCATTTTTCCTGAGGAACGATTCAATAGTTGGACTGTTGGTGAACTACACATCCTTGACCGGAACGTGCGTCCTAATGGGCAGCGAAATAGTTTGGAGGATACGCCAGTGTTCCGAAATATTAAGAACAAACTCGTGCCGATAGTGGGTCGGGAAATTGCTAAAAGATGTCGTGAACACTCATCAAAACGTAACTCTAATCGTAAAATGATAGAGAGTTTGGAAAGTATAGAGATGAGTCTGGACGTAATAGATTTAAATGTCCTGTCCCCAGAAAAAACGACACTTGTTTTGTCCGATATTGACCAGAAAATTGCCTGTCTTCAGTCTGGGTTATCAGGTCTTCCCAATGAGGTGCAAGAAAGTTGCTCTAGCAGAATTGATCAAATGTTGATCCGATTGCACAAACATAGAAATGCCGATGGTGCACAACAACGTCACTGGAGCAAATCACCAAAAGCCCAACGAAACTTGGTGAGTAGTATCGCTGACCTGATATATGACCATTCCCCAAGTCCTGAAACAACTAGTGAATTGTTGTTCAACATAAGGTCACTTATTGATAAGGGTGATAAGCGGCTAGCCCACTTTCAATCGTAATTATATGGTTTGGTTTCATGGCTCCCATAAGGGAATGGAATGCTTGTCGCTTCTTTGTTGTGATTTTTTGGTAAATCATGAAGATAATCAAAATTGCCTATTCGGTTGAGCATTTGATTGGCATCATCAAAGATCTTCTCGTATGGATTCGATGTTTCATCAGCCTTACGTTGATAATTCTTTTTCATAAAACCCTTCTCAAACCTCGTGATGAATGAATATAACCTGCCATGCCTGATTTTATTGAATAATAATCTACACACAAGCCGCGATAATGCCTGATTGCCGCATTTAATTCCTCGGTTTTTCCAAAATCATCTATTTTTAATTTAATTGATGGTCCCGAAAGTTCTTTCATTGGTATGCCTCGTCCGTGGGAATGCCATTTTCGCGCATCTCCCAAAACCTCTGCTATCTGCCTCGCTCGCTCCTTTTACCCACTTCCTCATTCATGCTGCCAAGCATCCTATGGGTGAGCTCATCTACGTTTATCCCTTCCATTTTTCTTTTCCGATTGTTTTTTCATTAAAACTGGAAACCGCATACATTATACAGGTATCCGGTTGAATCATTCGTTTCCCATGAGACATGGCATAGAGGCCCATGCCTTTGCTTGAAACCGTGAACGAAGTCAGTGCAGCGGTGAGCGCATGATTCCTTCTCTGACAACGGGTTGATGTTCAATTCAGGATGTGAAAGTGTGTACCATCCCGGTCAGGGCCGTCGGAAATCAATGAGTTCGGGGTCGGTCAGATTCTCGTCACCGAAACGGATGACCGCACATGCGGCGGTGGTCATCCGTTTGTTTCTGGCGCTCGATTCGACTTGCGGACAAAATCGCATCACAAGCGTATCCATCCCCGGATTATGTCCTACCACCATCAAGACATCGCATTCACCGAGCCCAACTGCTATCCGGTCTGCGAGGAGTGATTCTGTCGCATGGTATAGCTCGCTGGATATTTCGGTCGGGATGTCTTCTTTCCATTCACCACCCTGAATCACCAACATCAATGTCTGTCGAGTTCGCTCGGTACTGGAGCATAATATGAGATCCGGCCGGTAACCCTGCTCACTGAGCCATTGACCGACTCGCGGAGCATCCCGGCGACCGCGGTCATTCAACGGGCGGTCATGGTCGGTACGGGCCCCACTGTACCAGTCCGATTTAGCATGCCGCAGTAATATCAGTTGCTTGTTTGCCATGAAAACCCTGCACTATACGGGTGTCATTATAGCATAGCGGACCAATCTATTTACTTCTGACACAGATGCGCACCATCCTTACACCATCAAGGCAGAACTTTCTTCCAAGGTTTGACTTCCACCTTCGCATAAACCCCTGCCGCCACGTAAGGGTCATCGTTGGCCCAGTTTTCGGCGTCTTCCAGGGAATCGAATCTGGCGATAATCAGGCTGCCGGTAAATCCCGCGCTGCCGGGGTCTTCGCTGTCAATCGCGGGGTTGGGGCCGGATGCCAGCAGGCGACCCTGATTGACCAGCGCTTTCAGGCGTTCGATATGGGCTGGTCTGGCGGTCATGCGGCTTCCTAAGCTGTTGTCGGCGTCGGTGGCATAAATAGTGTAATACATATTTTCTCTCTTGTGGAATAGCGCAGGAATTATTTGCAGGAATCATACCATCGGCAGCGCCCGTGTGTGTTAACGCCCGTGTGTGTGTTGCGTTGTTTTCCTTAACCTTGTAATATGGAAGTTCTAGTCCTGAAATACAATGATGTTATCGCGAGAAGCTCATCATATCGTACAAACCCGTTTGACGGAGTTTGACAGTGTAGCTCTGATTGGCCCACGGCAGGTGGGCAAGACTACGTTGGCGCATCAGATAGCGGCCCAATGGGACAGTGGGGCGAAATATCTGGATCTTGAGAATCCTGCGGACCGACGACTGCTGGACGATCCGGTTGCATATCTGTCAAGCCATGCCGACCAGCTCATCGTTCTGGATGAAGTACACCGTGTCCCTGAGATATTCCAGGTTCTCAGAGGGCAGATTGACGAACGCCGTCGATTGGGCAATGAGGGAGGGAAGTTCCTGGTCCTGGGGTCAGCGTCGATGGACCTGCTGCGTCAGTCGTCGGAAAGCCTGGCGGGGCGCATTAGTTATGTGGAACTGGCGCCGCTGACGATACGAGAAGTTTGTAACCAGAGCGCTACTTCCCGGGATATGGAGGCGATGGAGTTGGATCGCCTCTGGTTGCAGGGCGGCTTTCCACCTAGTTATCTTCGCATCGGGAAGGGTATGAGTTTGCAGTGGCGCTCTGATTTTATCCGGACTTATCTGGAGCGGGACCTTCCACAATTTGGTCTTCAGGTTGCAGCTGATCGCATGGACCGATTGTGGCGCATGATCGCCAATGACCAGGGCGAATTGTTCAATGCGCAGCGTTATGCGCGTTCCTTGGGGGTGAGTGGGAAAACAGTTCTTCATTATCTTGATATCCTCCACCGATTGCTTATGATTCGCCTGCTACAGCCCTGGTATGCCAACACGGGCAAGCGTCTCGTCAAGTCGCCACGGCCGTATGTGCGCGATAGCGGTATCCTGCACGCACTCCTGAGTCTGCGCGCCACGGATGATCTCCTGTCGCACTCGGTGGCCGGCAAGAGTTGGGAAGGGTTTGTCATCGAGAATCTCGTGAACGCCTCCGCCGGGTGGGCGAGACCATACTTTTATCGTACAAGCGCAGGCGCTGAAATTGACCTGGTCCTGGAATTTGCTCTGGACAAGCGCTGGGCGATCGAGATCAAACTGTCGAGCGCCCCTACCATTGACCGGGGGTTTCACAACGCGGCAAACGACATCGGGGCAGAGCGGCGGCTCCTGGTGCATAAGGGGAAGCATTCGTTCCCCATGCGACATGGCATAGAAGCCATGCCGTTGCCTGAAGCCGCGAACGAAGTCAGTGCAGAAAAATGACTCTTTATTTTTCAGTCAGTTGGATGTGTTTGCTGATGAAGAACATTTGCGCTATGGCGAATGCCAGGGTGAGTCCGAACAGCCAGAATACCTTGAAGTTGACCCAGGTCGCGGTGCGGATTTCGGCGTCGGCGCCGGCGTTGTGGTAGAAGGCGACGTATAGATTCAGCGCCCCCAGAATCAGGAAAAAGAGTGCCCAGGCCCAGTTCAGTCTTCGCCATACCGCCCCCGGCAGGCTTAACTGCTTGCCCATTACGAATTCCAGCGCTGATTTTCTGGCAAACAATAGCATACCGACAATTACGCCACAGAACAGCCAGTTGACGATGGTTGGTTTCCATTTGATGAAGATGTCGTCCTTCAGTAAAATTGTGAGTCCACCGAACAGGGTGATGATGATCAGGGTGACGATATGGATGGTTTCAAATCGACGATATTTCGCCCAGAATACCCCGACCTGGATAAATGTAGCGATAATTGCCGCCGCAGTGGCGATAAAAATATCGTAAAATTTGAATGCGCCAAAAAAGATCAGTAACGGGAACAGATCAAATAGTATTTTCATGGGTCGGGTGGAGGGGAATCAGCGCGTAAGTATACGGATTCGGGCATAGGGAAGTAAACAACAACACGTCACAAACCGCAAAAATGACTGAAACACGATTGACCGACAGGCCTCCTTCCTTACGCACCGTTGCCATGCCGGCAGACGCGAATCCGAGCGGGGATATATTCGGTGGGTGGATCATGTCGCAAATGGACATCGCCGGCGCTATTTATGCGAGTTATGTCGTGCATGGCCGTCTGGTGACGGTGGCGGTGGAGGGCATGACCTTTCATTTGCCGGTATTTGTCGGCGATCAGGTCAGTTGCTATTGTGAGGTGACCCGCTTCGGCAATACTTCGCTGTCGGTTCATATCGAGGTCTGGGCGCGCAGAAAGCATGCCCGACAGGAGCGTCTCAAGGTTACGGAAGCGATCTATACTTACGTTTCTGTCAATGAGAACCGCAAGCCGATACCGCTCGACAGAATCAACTGAGCTGCCTGATTATTTTTGCTTACAGACGGGATTGCGCCAGCGCCTGTTCAATCAGCCTGTTCAATCAGATGATATTACGGAAAAAAACAAGTATAATCCCTGTCCCTTAAAATTGTTCAGGAATTATACATGCCATTTGTTCAAGTTCGTCAGAACGAACCGTTTGATGTCATTTTAAGACGTTTCCGCCGTGCCTGTGAACGCGCGGGAGTTTTCACTGAATCCCGGCGGCGCCAGTGTTATGAGAAACCCACCACTATCCGCAAGCGGGATAACGACGCGGCGGTACGGCGGGAAATGAAGCGGGTGTCTCGACAAAGAGCGCGGCACAGGCGATTGTACTAGGTCGGACTTTTGCCGGAGTGATCGTATGAATCTCAAGGAGCGCATTGTCGCTGACATGAAGTCGGCAATGCGCGCGAAAGAAACCGCAAGACTTGAAACAATCCGTATGTTGCGGGCAGCCATACAGAGAAAGGAAGTCGATGATCGTGTTGAACTCGATGATCAGGGAGTTTTACAGATCATCCGGAAAATGGTCAAACAATCTGCCGATGCCGCCCGCCAATTCGCCAACGGTAACCGTCAGGATCTGGTAGACAAGGAAAACGAAATGATTTCCACTCTTCAACAATACCTGCCCGAACCGTTGTCAGAGCAGGCCGTTGAAGAGATTATCGCACAGACTCTGCAAGAATCCGGCGCCGCCAGTATCCGGGACATGGGCAAGGTAATGGGGCTGGTCAAATCAAAAGTCCAGGGGCGGGCGGACATGAGCGCAGTCAGCGCCAGAATCCGCTCCCTGTTGTCCTGAAAACCGGGTCACCGCGCCCGCCTGCCAATCAGACATTCTCACGGGAAGTGAATCAGGGAAGGGTGGTAATCTTCCGGAGCGCGATACCCCAGCAGGTTGAATACGGTGGCCGCGACATTCGACAGGCCACCTTCCACTTGTGAATCCAGGTGGTAACAGCCATCATCCATACTGTCAAAAATAACAAACGGAACCGGATTGAGTGAGTGGGAAGTTCGCGGCACACGCTTCCCCCTGATTTCCACAAACATTTCGTCGGCATTGCCGTGGTCGGCGGTAAAGATCAGGATGCCATTGTGTTCCTGTATACACCGGAGCAGTTGTCCGAGGCACTGATCCACACATTCAAGAGCCTTGACGGTGGCGGGAATATTGCCGGTATGACCGACCATGTCGCCATTGGCGAAATTGATTCTTCCGAACCCGAACTGACCATTCTCCAGAAGCTCGATCGTGGCTCGGGTGATTTCCCGGGCTTTCATCTCGGGCTTCTCATGGTAGTCTCCAGGGTCGGACGGAATCTCAACGTAAGTCTCAAGAGATCGATCTATGTACCCGGATTTATTGCCATTCCAGAAGTAAGTAACATGTCCGAACTTCTGGGTTTCACTGACTGCGAATGTAGTGATCTTCTCGGCGCACAGGTACTCGATCATGGTGCGCTCAATCACCGGCGGATTGACCAGATAGTTTTTCGGGATATTCCGGTCGCCGTCATATTGCAGCATTCCGCAGAAATAAATGTCCGGCAACGGGCCACGATCAAAGTCCGTAAATATCTCGTCTTCCAGCGCCCGGGACATGCCGATGGCGCGGTCTCCGCGAAAATTGAACAGTACAACGCTGTCGCCATCCTGGATTTTCCCGACCGGCCCGTGGTCGTCAATCACGACAAACGGGGCAAGATATTGATCCGATAATGCGCTGTCTGACTGGTATTGCCGGCTGATTTCGACCATGACATCGGTAACCTGACGGCCCACTCCCGTGACATCCCCGATCGCGTGGGTCCGGTATCCCCGTTCCACCATCCCCCAATCCGCTTCGTAGCGGTCCATGGTAATGCTCATCCGGCCGCCGCCGCTGGCAATCCGGTAATCAAAATCTCCGGCGCTGTTGATCGCCTCGAGTCTGTCCTGCAATTCTCTGACATAGACCGGCGCCGACTTGGGCGATACATCCCGGCCGTCAAGCAGGATATGTACACGCGCGGAAATAATTCCGCATTGCCGGCAGCGGTCGAGGAGATGGAACAGGTGGTCCAGGTGGGAATGTACATTGCCATCTGAAAGCAGACCAAGAAAGTGTATGATGCCGCCACTCAGCCCGCGCTTTTCGACTTGTTGCCAGGCTTCGCTCCTGAAAATCCGGCCGCTTTCAAATGCCGCATTGACCAGTTTGGCGCCCTGATCGAATATCCTGCCGCCGCCCAGAGTATTATGGCCGACTTCACTGTTCCCCATATCGCTGTCCGCAGGCAAGCCGACATGGGCACCATGGGCATGCAACCGGGTACTCAATGGCGAAGCCAGTAATTCATCAATCACTGGAGTATTGGCTAAGGATAAGGCATTTGCGGGACCCGCCTCAGCCAGACCCACGCCATCCGCTACGACCAGCAGCACAGGTCCCGGCCGTCCTTCAAAGGTGGTCAACTTGTCCAGGCGCATCAGTGGCTCCCAACGGTAGTTTATGACAGGAATATTACAATAACCGGGCGCTCAGCTTCCGCAATGCCCGGCCGCGATGGCTGATCCTGTTTTTCGTATCCGCATCCAGTTCAGCGGAGGTGCAATTCATTTCCGGGATATAAAAAACCGGATCGTATCCGAACCCGTTATGTCCACGAGGCGATTCTGTGATCCGGCCCGGCCAGATACCCTGACAGATCATCGGGTTCGGGTCATCAGCGCTCATCACCATGGCTATGGTACACTGAAACCGGGCGGTGCGGTCAATACAGGGCTTTCCTGCCAACCGGGCCAGCAGTTTGTCGATATTCTGCCGATCTGTGGCCGAATCTCCGGCATAGCGGGCGGAGTAAATTCCGGGCGCTCCATTCAGAAAGTCAACGCACAATCCGGAATCATCCGCAATGGCGGGCAGGCAGCTGTGTTTGCTGGCATGGCGCGCTTTGATCAGTGCGTTGGCCTGGAAAGAATCTCCATTTTCGACTGCGTCCCGAATGCCAAATTCAGCCTGGCTGACAATTTCATGAGCCGTGCATTCCAGTAATTTCCGGATTTCCAGTATCTTCCCCGAATTACTGCTGGCCAGCACAATTTTCATGGGTTACCGCTCCATTTCAGGCTCTGGAACAGGATGGTCCGCGCCATTTCCACATTCAGGATTTCCTGTCCAGACTCTCCCTTTGCTTGTCAAACAGCAAATCACACCCCCGTGCCGCATGATCCAGCATCCTGTCCAGTGTTTCCCGGCTGAAAGGCGCTCCTTCCGCAGTACCCTGTATTTCGACAAAGCCGCCCTGATCATCCATCACGACATTCATATCCGTTCCGGCGTTGCTGTCTTCAAAATAGTCGAGGTCGGCAACCACCTGATCCCGGACTATGCCAACCGAGACCGAGGCGACCGCGCGATACACCGGATTTTCCGGAATTTTGTTTGCGGCAAGCAGGCCATTGACTGCATCCATCAACGCAACCCAGGCGCCGGTTATTGAGGCCGTGCGGGTTCCACCATCGGCCTGCAACACGTCACAATCAATGGTAATGGTTCGCGCTCCGAGCTTGCGGGTGTCGATGGCCGCGCGGAGTGAGCGCCCGATCAGTCTCTGAATTTCCAGGGTGCGTCCGGACTGTTTGCCGCGAGTAGCTTCGCGCGCGGTGCGTTCATCGGTGGCGCGCGGCAACATACTGTACTCCGCCGTCACCCAGCCGCATCCGGAGTTTCTGAGAAAGTGGGGCACCCGATTCTCCACCGAAGCGTTGCACAATACTTTGGTATCCCCGAAGCAAACCAGGACAGAACCTTCAGCGTGTTTGGTGAAATGACGAGTGATGGTAACGGGTCTGAGCTCGTCCGCTCTGCGATTATCGGGGCGTGTCATGAACAGGGGCGCGAAATGAAAGAGGGCGGTTTTGACCAGGCGGGCTTATCGGGATGATTGTTGGTAATACACAATCAGGTTTACCATTTCAAAGGCAATCGTGGCGGCGGCCAGCGCGGTGATTTCCGCATGGTCATAAGCCGGCGCTACTTCGACAATATCCGCCGCGACCAGATTCAGCCCTTTCAGTCCGCGAATAATGTTGAGCAGTTCCCGGCTGGATAATCCCGCAACTTCAGGGGTTCCTGTGCCCGGGGCGTGAGCGGGGTCCAGCACATCAATGTCAATCGACAAATACAGTGGATTGTCGCCGACACGATCCCGAATGCGCTTGACGATATGGTCGATACCCTGGCTCTGGAGTTCATCACAGTGGATGACCCTGAATCCAAGTTCCTCGTCGTTCTTTAAATCATCCCTGCTGTACAAAGGCCCGCGGATGCCGACATGCATGGAGGCGTCATCGTTGAACAAACCTTCTTCCGATGCTCTGCGAAAGGGCGTCCCATGAGTATACGGAGCGCCGAAATAGGTATCCCAGGTATCGAGATGGGCATCGAAGTGGACCAGCGCTACCGGCCCGGTCTGTTGGTTGACTGCCCGCAGCAGTGGAACCGCGATCGTGTGGTCTCCGCCCAGACTGACAATCGAGTCGGCCTGGGTAAACAGGCTTAAAGCCGCTGTTTCGATCTGTTGAATGGCTTCTTCTATATCGTATGGGTTGCAGCCCACATCTCCGGCATCCGCGACCTGGATTGATTTGAATGGTTCCGTGTTATATGCCGGGTGGAAATTGGTACGCAGATTCCTGGAGGCCTGGCGAATAGCCTGCGGGCCGAAGCGGGCGCCGGGGCGATAGCTGGTTCCGGAATCAAAAGGAATACCGAGTATGGCCACGTCGCAATACGGCACATCGCGCAATTCCGGCAACCGGCAAAATGTAGAGGGTCCCGCATAGCGCGGTATTACAGTCCCGCTAACGGGTTCTATCGGGGGAGGCTTTTCAGACATAATTTCATGCTCGGTTCATAAAATCGGATAGATTTGCAATCGCAATCGCAACATACCCGAAGTATATCCAATCCTGGTTTGCTGGTATACAATATATTGCGCCAATATATTGCGCCAATCCGGTATTTGGCTGTCCGGTTGCAATGACAGCCAACAGAGGATTTTTATAAATAATTAACCAGGAACCTGAAATGAAAATAGAAACGAAGGCTCTGCATTCGGGCTTCAAGCACGACCCGACCACTCATGCCGTTGCAGTGCCCATTTATCAAACCACAGCGTATG
Organism: Candidatus Poriferihabitaceae bacterium; assembly: GCA_965208975.1. Lineage (GTDB taxonomy): Bacteria > Pseudomonadota > Gammaproteobacteria > Arenicellales > Poriferihabitantaceae. The sequence continues at coordinate 757,304 of CBDBQH010000001.1, forward strand.
CTTTTGACAGTACCCAGCACGGGGCGGATTTGTTCAACCTTGCGGAACTGGGCAACATCTACACCCGAATCATGAATCCAACCAACGATGTACTGGAACAAAGGGTGGCCGATATGGAAGGAGGCGTTGCCGGACTGGCGCTCGCTTCCGGGCAGGCGGCAACGACCTATTCGCTTTTGACCATTGCCGAGGCCGGAGATAACTTTGTCAGTATGTCCACCCTGTACGGCGGCACTTACAATCTGTTCGCGCATACTTTTCCGCAATTAGGCATCGAACCGCGATTTGCCAACCCGGATGATCTCGACTCGCTGGCCAGTCTGTTTGACGACAAAACCAAAGCGGTATTCTGCGAGTCAATCGGCAATCCGGCGGGAAATGTAATTGATCTTGAGAAAGTCTCTGACATTGCTCATGCACACGGCATTCCGGTCATCGTCGACAATACCGTGGCGACACCTTACCTGTGCCGGCCATTCGAGTGGGGCTGTGACATCGTTGTTCATTCCCTGACCAAATATATCGGCGGGCATGGCACCATTGTCGCGGGTATGATTGTCGACTCCAATCAATTCGACTGGGTCGCCAACAAGGAACGGTTCAGACGACTGAACGAGCCGGATGTTTCCTATCATGGCGTGGTCTACACAGAGACCGGGTTGCCGCCCTATATCCTGCGCGCCCGGGTCGTGCCGTTGAGAAACATCGGAGCGGCGCTGGCTCCGCTCAACTCATTCCTGGCCATGCAGGGACTTGAAACCCTGACTCTGAGAATGGACAGAATCTGTGAAAACACGCTCACTGTGGCCAAACACCTGCAAAATCATGAACGTGTCGAATGGGTGCGTTACTGTGGTCTGGATAATAGTCCGCATAAAGCCCTGCTGGACAAATACATGGGCGGGAAAGGCTCCGGCGTAATGAGTTTTGGCATCAAGGGCGGCGTTGAGGCCGGCGCCCGATTTATTGACGCGCTACAGATGGTGCTGCGGCTGGTGAATATCGGGGACGCCAAATCCCTGGCCTGTCATCCGGCTTCGACCACTCACCGTCAACTTTCGGATGAGGAACTGGCTTCATCAGGAGTCACTCCGGACCTGGTCAGATTGTCGATCGGTATCGAAAATGTAGCGGATATCATCGAAGACATTGACCAGGCATTAGCCGCATCCGCAGGGTAGAGCGGGGTAGGGGCGCCCTTCCACCAATCACTCCCCCTTGAGGGGGAGTCCAATCCGCGAAGCGGATTGGGTGGGGGGACACAACCGTCATCCATGCACCAACCATCCGTCTTTCCCGCGGAAGCGGGAATCCACAACAATACGGAGATTGCGGTTACCTGTCATCGCAGGGTCATCGTAAGGGCGACTCTCTGTGGGCGCCCGCTACTGTTGATTCCCGTTCCGATATTCGCGGGAGGGCACAGTGGCCCTCCCCTACGAATGACGGGTTGGTAATCGTTCCCGGCCAGGGGCGGATACGCGACGCGCAGGGGTTCAGTATTTTCTGGCTCCAGCCTCAGAAGCGATACGCGGCACCAGCGCCTTGATCAGCCGGGTCATTTCCAGAGTGCCGACCGGCCCGTCATCTCCCATCACGAGGTATGCATGCGATGTGTCGCCGCCGGAGCGGGCGATTACGCTTTCCAGGGTGTCGTTGTAGCCAACCTCGCCGTGAGCTTCGGGCGGGACAGCGTGGCCTTGCAGAGGGCTCATGATCGAACGAACACGAAGTACGCGGGCACGGTTGATGTCGCTGACGAAATCCTCGATATAGGGGTCGTTCGGGTGCAGCAGGATGTATTGCGGCTCGCCTTGTTGCACGATGAAACCGTCCTTGAGAATGACGAGATGATCGGCGATCTTGAGCGCTTCATCGAGGTCATGGGTGATGAAGACGATGGTCTTGTGAAGTTCGGTCTGTAATTCCAGCAGCAGGTCCTGCATATCGGTGCGGATCAGGGGGTCAAGCGCCGAGAATGCTTCGTCCATCAGCATGATGGGGGAGTTGGAGGTCAATGCCCGGGCGATGCCGACACGCTGCTGCATGCCGCCGGAAAGCTGGTGCGGGTAGCGATTACCGTATCCTGACAGGCCAACGCGCTCCAGCCACTTTTGCGCTTCGGCCAGATACTCACTCTTGTCGATACCGCGCACCTTCAACGATGTGGCGGCATTCTCGGTTACCGTGCGATGAGGCAACAGGGCGAACCGTTGAAAAACCATCGACATGATGGAGCGCCGCAGGTTGCGTAGTTCTTCTTCGCCATAACCGAGTACATCCTCGCCATCCACCTCGACCTGTCCGGTTGTGGGTTCGATCAGGCGGTTGAAATGGCGAATCAGCGTTGACTTGCCTGAGCCGGAAAGCCCCATGATGACGGTCACCTCGCCATCACGCATGTCCACATTGATATCTCGCAGGCCAAGCACGTGATGATGTTTTTCCAGCAGTTCAGTCTTGCCCATTCCTGCCGTGACGCGCTCCAGAGCCGCCTGCGGAGCGGGGCCGAAAACCTTGTAAAGGTTACGGATCGATATTTTGACGCTGTCGTCCATGGGCTCTGCGCTCAATGCTTGTTCAACGCTTTTGCGATTCGTTGACGCGGTGCAGCGCCGCTTTGGTGACGCGATCCAGAATAATGGCCAGAAGAACAATGCCGAGACCTGAGATCAGGCCGACTCCCAGCTCCAGGTTGCGGATGCCGCGAAGTACCAGAACGCCCAACCCCGGCGCTGAAACCAGCGAGGCGATGACGACCATGGCGAGGCTCATCATGATGGTCTGGTTGACTCCCGCCATGATGTTCGGCAGCGCTAACGGGATTTGTACGCCAAAAAGTTTCTGGCGGTCCGTCATGCCAAAGGAATTGGCAGCCTCAATCACATCCTCGTCAACCAGGCGAATACCAAGATCGGTCAGACGGATCACCGGAACGATGGCGTACAGGATGATGGCAATGCCGTAGAGTTTCGGTTCCGTTACCGAAAACAGGAAAATCAGCGGGATCAGATAGACAAATGGCGGCAGGGTCTGCAACATGTCCAGTATCGGTATGGTCATGCGTTGCAGCGTATCATTGCGCGACATGGCAATGCCGATCGGCACTCCGAAAAGGACGCATAAAAAAGCGCAGACGAAGATGATCGCCAGCGTCTGCATGGCGAATTCGTAGTGGTCGATTCCGGCCAGAAAAGTCAGACAAACGGTGACAAAGACGGCAATGCGGACAGACTTCGACGCCAGATAGACGAGCAGGATCAGGACTGGAAACATGAGCCACCAGGGTGTCCACTCGAAGATCGCGAGAGCGAAATCGAGTATCCAGCTGAGAGGCTGGGTCATCGGGTCCAGCACAAAACGCAAGGCATCCTTGATTGCCAGGAAGCCCTGTTCAACTCCCTTCGTCAGAGCCCTTGACTGGATGATTCTTTCGCAGGAATCATTCAGCGCGTCCAGAGACGGAAAGGGGAGTTCCCATAGCGAAGTGTCTCTGGTTCCTCCTCCGCTTTGTGTGAGCAGGTCGGCCATTGACATCGGAGCGTCTCCAGCGCCGCCGGAGTCGCACCAGTCCCGTAGTCCGAGACCGTCGAAAACAAAGTTGTATGTCGCCAATTTTGTTCACCTTACAGAATGTCCGGGCAGCGAGCTACCCGGACATCCTGATCCACTACACGGCTGGCGCAGCCTGCTAAAGGCCGCGAAGATGACCGTTCGTTTACTTGATCAAGGCAGACAGTTTTTCGCGGGCCTCATCATTCACCCACTGCGACCAGACAGCGGACTGTGTGGAGAGGAAATACACTGCCGCTTCTTCAGCCGAGGCTCCGTTTTCCTCCTGCCAGGCAAGCAGGGTACTCAGCAGATCGACATCAAAACTTACCTGGCTCATGAGCTCGGCGATCTCCGGTTTGTTAGCGGCCAGGTCTGCCGTGGCGACAGTCAATACAGGAGCAGGCGGAAAGTCCGAAACACCGGGAGACGGGTTATCCTTGTTCTGGTTGGCCGAATGAATTTCAGTGTCGATACCGCCGATGGCTACCTTGGTCATCTTGTATTGGCCCAGCACAGAGGTCGGCCCCCAGTAATAGCCGAACCACGGTTCTTCGTTTTCATAAGCCGCGGCAATGGATGTGGCCAGTGTTTCTCCCGAGCCATGGTCAAAGACCTCGATTCCCGCGCCTTCAATATCGAGCGCCTTGATCAGGTTATCGTTGACGATGCGACAACCCCAGCCATCGGGGCAGTTATTGAATCGTCCGCCGACCAGCTCAGGATTCGCCATGACTCCTTCGATTGTGGCCAGCTGCGGATTGGCTTTGGCAAGGTATTCGGGAACCCACCAGCCTTCCACGCCACCCGGAGCAATCACGTCGGTCAGACGGGATACCTTGCCCTCGGCTTCCAGCTTTTGATAGACATCGCCAGTCGAGTTCAGCCACAATTCGGTTACGATGTCCGGTTCGCCATTCTCGGCCAGGGAGGCGACCGAGGTAGTCGTTGCGGATGGCACCTTCTCAATGGTGCAACCATATCCCTGCTCCATGAGGAACCTGGAGACTTCGGTGATGATCTGCGATGAAGCCCAGTTCATCTCGGTAATGGATACCTCACCGCAATCGGCGGCGTAAGAAGGGTTCGCCGCAGTCAGCATGGCGGCCGCGGCCACGATGCCGGCGAATCCGGTGACAGTCCTGTGTGTATATGTCTTGTGTGTATATTTTAATTGCATTGATTTTCCTCTATTGATGATTATTTTAGTGTCCGGCTATTATGCCATACTCGCCGGCATTATTGAACCGTTCTGGCGTTCGTTTGGCGTTCGTTCTGGCGTTTTGATTCCGCTTTGTGATAGATTGGGGCTTTGACGCTACAGAAAGTTGGGTTGCGGATGAATGATCCGGGTATTTCACTAATCGAAGACGGCCGCCCGCTGAGCGGGTCGGAAATAGTGGATATGGGACGTTCATTTCCGTTGTTGAGCAATGCCGGGCTGGCCGGCATTTATCAGGCGCCATCGCGTAACCAGTACGGCGAAGAGCGGGAAATCAACATTGTCGGTGAATTGCCCCTTACCATAAAAGTAGACGGACAGGAGCTGGTCACGTTGATGACACTCGGCACCCATCCTGAAATGCTGGCGCTGGGATATTTGCGAAACCAGACCCTGTTTGACAGTCCGCTGGACATAAAATCCATCCAGGTAGACTGGGAGCGTGAGCTGGCTGAAGTTACCACGATAGACGGACGCGGCATACGTGGATTTGACACCACCAGAAGAACCGTCACCAGTGGCTGCGGTCAGGGTACGATATTGAGTTGTACCCTGGATAAATTGTATCGACACAGATTGCCGGATGTCGAGATCAGGCAGTCGGATATTTACCGGGTATTGAAACAGGTTGCCGGATTCAACCAGGCTTACCGGGCCGCCGGTTCGGTGCATGGGTGCGGACTGTGCGAGAACGGGGAGGTACTGAGCTTTATCGAAGATGTGGGCCGCCATAACGCGATGGATACTATTTCCGGAGAAATGTGGTTGAAGGGAATATCCGGCAATGACAAGATATTCTACACCACGGGCAGGTTGACTTCGGAGATTGTGATGAAAGCGGCCCTGATGGGCATTGCGGTACTGGTTTCCCGTAACGGAACGACCAATATGGGCTATGATCTTGCGGTGGATCTGGGTGTGACCTTGATCGCCCGGGCGAAAAGCCGGCATTTTACGGCGTTAAATGCCGATAATCTGATATTTGACGCCAGGCCAAAAAGGAGCAGGTAACCCGAACAGGTAACCCGATTTTGCCTGTTTCCTGAACAGGCAACCCGCTTGCGCTAAACGCTGAGCAGCAGATGTTCTCTTTCCCAGGCGCTGATGACGTTCAGGAAGATGTTGTACTCGTGATGCTTGACACTGCTATACAGCCGGACAAATTTCTCGCCGAGCATTTCATGCAGTTCTTCGCGCTTGAGCAGTTCATTGACGGCCTCCCTCAAGGTATGGGGCAGGGTGGTCGTCATTTCGCCAGCATTTCCTGAAACCGGCTGCTTCGGCTCAATCCGACGCTGTATTCCAAGGTAACCACAGGCTAAAGACGCCGCAATGGCGAGATACGGGTTGACATCGGCGCCCGCGATCCGGTTTTCCACCCGGCGCGCCTGGGGATTTGAAACCGGGACACGCAATCCCGCGGTACGGTTGTCGTAACCCCACTCGATATTGATCGGAGTGCCGAATTGATCAGGCGCCAGTCGGCGGTAGGAATTGACGTTGGGCGCGATCAGCGCCATGGCAGCGGGAAGGTACTGTTGCAGTCCACCGATATACCAGCGGAATAATTCGCTTTCCCGGCCATCCGGGCGCGTAAAAACATTCGCGCCTGTACCATCCACCAGGCTCTGATGCAGGTGCATGGCGCTGCCGGGCTGGTTTTCCATCGGCGCGGCCATGAAGGTGGCATACATTTCATGGCGCAAGGCCACTTCCCGCATGCCCCGCTTGAACAGGAAAACCTGATCAGCCAGTTCCAGCGCGTCACCATGCAGAAGATTGATTTCCATTTGGGTGACGCCGGATTCATGGATCAGGGTCTCTATGCCAATGTCCTGGGTTTCACAATAGTCGTACAGGTCCTCGAACAGCGGGTCGAACTCATTGACCGCGTCAATGCTGAAGGACTGTCTGCCAGCTTCCGGCCGCCCGGAGCGACCGACTGGCGGTTCCAGCGGGTAATCGGCGTCCGGGTTCCGTTGTACCAGGTAAAACTCCACTTCGGGGGCTACCACCGGCATCCAGCCATGTTCCTGATAGAAATTCAGAACCCTTCTTAATACCTGTCTCGGAGAAACCTCTACCGGCTTCCCGTCAAAATGATAACAGTCGTGAATGATGACCGCAGTGGGGTCATTGGCAAAGGGAACCGGGCGCACCGTGGAGGGATCCGGTTTCAGGAATACATCGCCGTCCGATTCGTCCAGCACGTCCCACTCATCCGGATAATCCCCATTCACGGTTTGCCCGAAGATGCTTTCGGGCAACCGCAGTCCGACATCTTCCTGATATTTTCTGGCTGGCAGGATTTTCCCTTTCGCGGCGCCGGTCATATCCGGAATGACCGCTTCAATCTCTTCGATGTGATTGCTGTCGAGCCAGTTTCGAAGATCAGCCGGGAGCTTGCCTCTGGCCTTGTTTTCTACAGGAATATCTGTTGACATTTTCAGTACTTGAGAGGGTATGGGCGTATTGTACTACTGATCCGGTATGGATGCGGATGCGGTTTCGGATGCGGTTTCGTTACCGGGTAGAAACCAGCAGATGATTGAATGGGATCTAAAGTACTGTTTCCCCTGATTCCCGTTGCTCATGGAGCGTTGCGAAATCCGGTGGATTCAGGTTCAGTGTCGGTAGTCCGCCGTCACGCGCCAGGTCGGCGATAATGCGATCCACCCAGGGGAACAGGATACGCGGAGCCTCGCGCAACAAGAAGCGATGGCGAGCATCCTCATCCAGGTCAATCAGCTCAAACAGGCCGGCATAGATCAATTCGACGAGAAATACGATCTGATGCTCCCTGTGCGCGGTGACCTCAACCGTCAGCGCGACCTCGTGCAGGTCATCCAGACTCCGGCTGTCGACGCGGACGGATACGTCGAGGCTCAGGTCGTCCTTGTCCGGCGCCGCCGGGGCGCCGGGGTTTTCGAAAGACAGGTCGCGGATATAGCGTCCGTGCAGCACAACATTGGGCGGGTCTTGTTCGTTTGACGGTTTATTCTGATTCATGGCGCGTAAAATCTCCTCAGCCTATCGCCATCCCGGGCCCGGATACCAGCCGACCAGGGAATAGCGGATACCACGGGTCACGCGCGAGACTTCGTGCATCACCAGAGACGGGAAAACCAGTACCGTGCCGCGCCGACGCAGGACATCGGCGGGCGGCTGGGCGGATACATAATGCATCAGAAAATCGCCGCCTTCGTAGTCATCGGGAGCGGACAGCTGCACGATGACGCTTAACTTGCGCTGGGTCGGACGGTCTCCACTGACCAGCAGGGTATCCTGATGGGCATGGTAATAATGGCCGCCCTCGCCGGTATCGCCCCGATAGACACTGAATTGCAGACTGCGAGCGCCCTGCCGATTGTAGTCTACCCCGAACCACTCATCGTTGGCCTCGTCCACGCAGTAGTCAACCAGTTGAAAGACATGAAAGAACGCCGGGTCCCGGCGCGACAGGAAGATCACCTCGCTGTGACGAATATCCGGGTTTACTTCGGTGTTGGCGTGCCCGACCGTACCGAGCGCCGTATCCCGCTGCAACGCGTCGTCGATGATTGCCTGGCATTCCTGTGCGGAAACCAGAGAATCATAATAGGCCCATTCGCTTCTCATTACCGTTCCCTGCGGTTTGCATCGCCGGTATACCATGAGGCCAGTGTGTGTCGCTTGCCCGATACCAGCGGATGTACACCGTGGGGCAGGGAAGACGGGTAGGCGATCATCCTGCCCGCTTGCGGCGGCGCTTCAATCCCGACTGTCGGGAAAACGGTGGCGCCGCCGTGGCACGATGTGAGATACAGGATACTGGAATACAGCCGGTGCTCGAAATGCGGTGGCAGGTCGTCGCGGTGGACACTCATGCGCTGACCTTCCCGCCACAGCACCAGGTCGGTATATTCGGGGTAGACGATGCTGCCGTGCAGTCCTGCGGACAGGCGTTCGGCGATGCGGCGGCGCGCGTCCTGCATGATCTTTCGTATGCGCAGATTGTCGACCCGGGCGTAGTTGATCTGCCGCCAGGAAAAGAAAGGCTCGATATTCTCTTGCCCCAGGCGTCTTACGTTCGCCTCGAGAAATGCCGACAGAGTGGCACACTGCGCCAGCGACAGAAAGCCATCTTCGCTGAGCAGCGGAACCGTCGGGCGGGTTTGCCAGAGAGCGGGGCGGGTATCGCTGGGGTTCCGCCTCTCTTGTCGCCTCGGTGGGCAGGGCGCCGCTACCATCGCCAGGCAAAACTCATGCTCAGACGGGTTTGCGAATAGTCGAAGCCATAAGCGATACCGACATTTACCTCGGAGCTGATTGTATCGGGCAGGAACAATGCGCCAGCTGGCAGACGGAAAGCTGCGGCGCTCGCAATGGCGTTGCCGGAGCGGTAATGCCCCAGTCGCACCGAGAAGGCCCGCTCCTTGTTATATGGAATACGCATGCCGCCCAGGGCAATCGCCATAGCGGTTTCCTCATGCAATTCGGCGCGCAGATCATTGAACGACAGCTGCATCGAATGGAGCTGCTGACTGTGCTCGTTGACTTCTCTGACCGCGGTGTCAATGCGGTTATTCTGGCGCTCGAGCCAGCCCTGAGGCAGGCGGGGTTGGCCCGGCGGCCCCGGTGGTCCCGGCGGGCCGGGCGGACCTGCTGGAATGCGCGTTATGCCCGTCTCTCCTTTGGCTCCTGCTGGCCCCGCTGGTCCCGGCGGGCCGGATTGACTGCCGACTGCCCCCGCTGGACCTGGAGGCCCCGCGGCTCCCGGCGCTCCGTCCTCCCCCGCTCGCCCCGGGTTGACACCACCCGATCCCGGAGGCCCCGTTGGTCCTGGCGGGCCAGCAATGCCTGCCAGCCCGGGCGTTCCGTCCGCCCCCGCCGGGCCTGTATCCCCGCCTGGTCCCTTAACCCCTGGAGGGCCTGCCGACCCTGGCGTTCCGGCCGCTCCCGGATCTCCCGGGTTGGCGCCTCCCGTTCCTGGAGGTCCCGGTGCTCCTTGCGGACCCGGCTGCCCCCGTGTTCCCGGCTGCCCCTGCGCTCCCGTCTCTCCCTGCGTTCCCGGTGGCCCCGCTGCCCCGGCAGGCCCGGCATCGCCCGTCGCTCCAGGCGCTCCCGTCGCTCCGGCTACTCCCGGTGTCCCCGTCAATCCGGGTGGTCCCTGTATCCCGGCAGGCCCCGGCTGTCCGGGCGGCCCCACTGGACTACTTCCCGGCGCTCCAGGCGCTCCCGTCGCTCCCCGCGCACCCGGTGTCCCCGGCGGTCCTGCTGTTGTACTGGGTGTCCCGGCTGGGCCGGTTGGGCCTCGCAAGCCCCCCGCAAACTCAAAGACTATACCCGCCGGCCCCGCGGGTCCGGCTGGGCCTTGCTCTCCCGGCGCTCCCGGGTCTCCTACTGGCCCCTGTTGTGTCCCTGGTGGCCCCTGAAGCCCTGGCGGGCCGGGTCGTCCGGGCGGGCCGGGTGGTCCTGCATCTTGCGCCTGGGCGTCAACCGGGTAGAAGCCTCCGACTGAGGTAAGCCCCGCAGTGCCGGCAATAGCCAGCGAGGTGGCTCCGACCACCCCCGTGACTGATACCGGGTCATACCAAGTTCGCCGTTTCCACGGTATATCCGGCAGGGCGCCACGGTGGTCTTGCGCCGACTGCGTTGTGTGCTTCGACTTTGGCAGGTTCTTCACTACCAGCCCCAGGTAATACCCGCAGTCGCACCGGTCTGCGAATACTCGAAACCGCGTGAAATACCGACATCCACTACAACACTGGTTGTTTCGGGCAGACGAAAGACATCGGGTGGCAGGCGAAAGGCGCCGGCGGCGGCAATCGCGCTCCCGGAGCGATAATGGCCTAATCTCAACGAGACCGCCCGCCCCGCATTGTCGGGGAGGCGCATGCCGCCCAGGGCAATGGCAACCGCCGTTCCCTCATGCGATTCGGCGCGCAAGTTGTCGAACGACAGCTGCAGAGATTCGATCTTCTGATCATTCTCGCTGATACTCCTGACCGTATCATCAATGCGTGTTTCCTGGTGTGTGAGCCAGCCTTCCGGCAGCCCTGGCGGGCCGGGCGGGCCCGGTGGGCCGGGAGGTCCCGGCGGACCTGATTGTGCGCTTGTCGTGCCGCTATCCCCTGGTGGTCCCGGCGCTCCGGGTGGTCCGGGCGGACCCGGCTGGATACTGCCCGTTCCCTGTGCTCCGGGCGGCCCCGGTGGGCCGGGAGGTCCCGGGTCGCCATCCGCTCCTGCCGGGCCTGTGTTAGTGTTTCCCGCAGGTCCCGCTGGCCCCGGCGGCCCTTGTTCTCCCTGTGCTCCCGACGCTCCGCTTGTTCCGGGCGGCCCCGGGTCACCCTTCGCTCCCGGTGTCCCTTGCGGGCCGGTATTTCCCGGCGCCCCCTGCGCTCCAGGCGGACCTGATGTGGAACTACCCGGCGCTCCTTGAATTCCCGGTGGTCCGGGAGTCCCCGCTACCCCTTGCGGGCCGGTATCTCCCGGTGTGCCTGGGCTGCCCGGTGGGCCGGGTTGCCCTTGCGGGCCGGTATCTCCCTTCGCCCCGGCGGCCCCCGGCAGCCCTGTCGGGCCGTCTGGCCCTGGCGGGCCGAGCGTTCCTGGCGTTCCTGGCGTTCCTGTTGCTCCTTGCGCTCCGGGTGTTCCCGGCGTTCCAGATGGGCCTGTGTCACCGGCGGCGCCTGTCAGGCCTGCGGGCCCCTGTGGTCCTGGATCTCCCGGCGGTCCCTGCTGCCCCGGCGGCCCCGGCGGCCCTTCAACTTGATCCATCCCTGGTGGTCCTGCTGGCCCCTCGCTTCCCGGCGGACCTTGAGTACCCGGTTCCCCCTGCGCTCCGGGAGGGCCTGCGGGTCCCGGTGGTCCTGTCGGACCGTCTGACCCTGGTGGTCCGGGTGGGCCTTGCTGCGCCTGCGCGTCAGTTAGTACCCCCCCCCCCCACTCGGTGAGTTCCGCAGCGCCGGCCAGAACCAGCGAGGTAGCCCCGACCGCGACCGGGTTATACCAGTTCCAACGCTTGTCCGGCAGACTCGGGAGGGCGGAAGGGATGCCTTGATCGTTTTCTTTAGTTGTTGATTTTTTCATGCTGATTACTGGGTCGGGGGATGCAAAATAGTCGCCTCGGAGCTACATGGAAACGGATAATATAGATTGACTTCATACCTGTCAACCGGCAGAGTTATCCAATGGAAGATGAGCCTGAAATGATCGTTGCTGGTGGACGGGCATGAGTGAGTTTATGTCCGGTAGTGACATTCAGACAGCAGACTCCCGAGATGAACCTGTCGGCGAGAAGAGCCGCCCCGACCATGCCGGGGGACGGGTCAGGAGTAAAACAGTCGGTTGCGGTGAACAGGGCCAGAGAGTGGACAACTTTCTGATCCGGTATTTGAAAGGAGTGCCGAAAACCCGGCTCTATAAGGCTGTGCGTAGCGGGGAAGTGCGGGTCAACGGCTCCAGAGTCAAGGTGTCGTACAAGCTGGTTGCGGGGGACCGGGTCAGAATCCCGCCATTGCGAGTGAGTCAGGATCAGGGGCCGGCCACGATTCCTGCCGGCTTGCTGGAAAGTATTCCGATTATTTTCGAGGACCGGCATCTGCTGGTGGTTGACAAACCCTCAGGCCTTGCGGTGCACGGCGGTTCGGGGTTGTCGTTCGGCCTGATCGAGGCGGTGCGTCAGCTCCGCCCCGGGCTACCCTTTATCGAGCTGGCGCATCGACTGGACCGGGAAACATCGGGTTGCCTGATGCTGGCCAAATCCAGAGAATCCCTGCTGGCGATACAATCGCAATTCGGCAGCGAACGTTCGGCGAAAAAAATCTATCTGGCCCTGGTGGCGGGAGCCTGGCGCGCGGCGGATCAGCGAATCAATCTCCCGTTGTCGCGAAGTACAGTTGGCGATATGAAAAAAATCAGGGTGGACCCGAATGGCTACCGCGCGGCCAGTGTGGTTACTACCGTCTCCCGCTATGCCGGCGAGACACTGATGCGGCTTGAGCTGGAAACCGGACGAATGCATCAGGCGCGGGTACACTGTGCGGCATCGGGCCATCCGGTCGCCGGTGACCGTACTTATGGTAACCGCGATTTCAACCGGATCATGAGAAAGTCAGGGCTGGGCCGCCTGTTCCTGCATGCCAGCGCCTTGATTATCACGCATCCGCATACGGGCCGGCCGATGAGCTTCGAGGCGCCTCTGCCGGAACCGCTGAATGCGGTACTGAAAAGACTCCATCCCGAAGAACATACTTGATGATAGAATCGGTATCCGTTCCATTCGATTGATTATCCGGTGACCAAGATCAGAAAGAAAATCCTGAAAGCGCTGAAATCCAGCCCGGGTTTTTCAACAAACCTCCGCCCCATGCTACGGGAAGTCGGGATCATTGCTCTGGTCGCGCTGTTTGGATATCTGTTTATTTCCCTGTTCACCTGGTCTGCCGTTGACCCTGGCCCCACACACACCGGCAGCGCCAAAGAAATCGTCAATACCGGGGGTCGGGTCGGCGCCTGGATTTCTGACTTTCTGTTTACCGTGTTCGGACGGATGTCCTGGCTGTTCCTGATACTTCTGTGTGTCACGGTATGGCACAGATACCGGCAACGGTCTTTGGGCAGGATGACGGATTTCAGGTATTTCCTGACGATTTTCGGATTTGTGAGCGCCCTGACAGGAGGCTGTGTTCTGGAGCACATTTATTTCCCGATTCATGATCCGGCGATTCATTTCAATGCAGGTGGAATCATCGGCCAGTACGGAGCCCGGCCACTTCAGCTGAACTTTGGAAGCGTTGGCGCCACGGTGATTCTGCTTGGCCTGTTGATCACCGGGATTACGCTGGTCGGGCATGTTTCATGGTTTGCCCTGATGGACCGTACCGGCTATCAGGCTTATCAGGTCGCAGGCTGGCTCTGGAGGAACGTCACAGGCTGGTTGGATGACAGGAAGCGTAAAAAGGCGGACAACGCAAAAAAGCCGGCCACTGCAAAACCCGCAGCTAAAAAATCCGATTCAAAACCCCCTTCGATGAAACCGCCGAAAATAGAACCGCGGATACAGGAAATACAGGACAGCGGACAGGATGAATGCGAACCAGCGCAAAGTCTGCCCACTTCACAGGGAGCCAAAAGCGGCGGCGCGTTACCCGAACTGTCATTACTGGACCCGGTGATTGCGGATGAGCGGGGCTATTCGACGGCAGTCCTTTCGACAATGTCCGGGTTGCTGATCCAGAAGCTGAAAGACTTTAATGTCGATATTACCGTAGAAGAAGTTTGTCCCGGGCCGGTCATCACGCGCTTTGAGATTGAGCCCGCCGCTGGTGTCAAGGCGAGCCAGATTGCAGGTTTGTCGCGCGACCTGGCGCGTTCCCTGTCGGTCGCCAGTGTTCGGGTGGTTGAGAACATACCGGGCAAGTCAACCGTTGGCATCGAAGTCCCGAATGAACACCGGCAAGTCGTGCGGCTGATCGAGGGGCTGTCGTCGAAGGAATATGAAAGCAGCGCCTCGCCGTTGACACTGGTTCTGGGTAAGGATATCGCTGGTAATCCAGTGATTTCCGATTTGGCTAAAATGCCGCATCTATTGATTGCGGGCACAACCGGGTCGGGGAAATCTGTCTGTGTCAACGCCCTGATTCTGAGCCTGCTCTATAAATCCACTCCCGAACAGGTACGGATGATCATGGTGGACCCGAAGTTTCTCGAGCTGTCCGTCTATGACGGCATTCCTCATTTGCTGACCCCCGTGGTGACCGACATGAACAAGGCGGCGAATGCGCTGCGCTGGTGCATTGTCGAGATGGATCGCCGGTTTCGGTTGATGGCGGAAGTTTCTGTACGAAACATCGCCGGTTTCAACCGCAAAGTGGAAAGCGCAGCCAATGCCGGCAGTCCATTGCTCAATCCTCTCGTCGATGTGGATGAAAACATTGAGCCGGAGGTACTGGAAGCATTGCCCTGTATTGTCGTTATCGTCGATGAACTGGCTGACCTGATGATGGTGGCGGGTAAAAAAATCGAGGAAATCATTATACGCATCGCACAGCGCGCCAGGGCCGCGGGCATCCATCTGGTACTTGCGACCCAGCGTCCTTCAGTGGACGTGGTAACGGGCCTGATCAAGGCCAACGTGCCGGCCAGGATGGCGTTTCAGGTCTCATCGCGCGTCGATTCCAGAACGGTTCTGGACCAGATGGGCGCCGAGCAACTTCTGGGGCAGGGCGATATGTTGTTTCTACCCCCCGGCACCGGGTTTACCCGGCGGGTGCATGGCTCTTTTGTCTCCGATGGAGAGGTCGCCAAGATTGTAGCGGACCTGAAAAAACTGGGACAGCCTGCTTACGACGAGGAGATCACCGAAAGTACTCCGGATAATGGCGCTTCGGGTACGGCTGCGGACGGGGAAGGGGAGGAAGACCCGCTGTATGACGAGGCTGTGCGTTTCGTCACACAAAGTGGCAAAGCCTCCATTTCTTCCGTACAACGTGTTTTGCGGGTGGGCTACAATCGTGCTGCCAGAATGATCGAAACCATGGAGAAAACCGGGGTAATATCCCCTGCGGTCAACGGCAAGCGGGAAGTGATCGCTGCCGCGCCCGCTGAAGTTGAATGAGTCAAAAACCATGAAAAAATCAATCCTCAACCTGCTGCCCGGCATCGCTTGCTCCGTGTTACTGACGGCGAACGCCGCCGCTGCCCCCGGAAGCGCTGCCCTGAACCGGTTTTTTGATGAAATTCACTCATTCAAGGCCCGCTTTGGCCAAGTGGTTGTGGATGAATCGCTGACCGAAATCGGCGACGGCCAGGGTACGGTCTGGGTGCAAAGGCCCGGACGATTTCGATGGAACTATGAGCTTCCCGAAGCCCAGGAAATTGTCGGTGACGGCGAAAACGTATGGGTGTATGATGTTGAGCTGGAGCAGGTCACGGTACAAAGCCAGCCCCTGGCGTTGGGAACTTCTCCGGCCCTGTTGCTGTCCGAGTCGGGAGATATTGAAAAAAGCCATACGATTGAAGAAATCGGCGCCCAGGGGCGATTTGACTGGGTGAATCTGATTCCGAAAGACCCGGAAAGTGAATTCCGGGAAATTCGCATCGGATTCGAGGACGATCGGTTGCGGCTGATGGAGTTGCTGGACAACCTGGGGCGAAGAACCCGGCTCAGTTTTGTCGACCTGAAAGAAAACGAACCCATCCCGGCCAGTGTTTTCAATTTTGTTCCGCCGGACGGTGTCGACATCATTGACAACACCGAATAGTCCATGCACTGGCTGTTAATCGCCTGTGGCGGCGCTCTCGGTTCGGTTCTTCGCTTCTGGCTGTCGTCCACGCTCCAGCATCGGTTTTTATCATCCGGCTTCCCGGTCGGCGCCCTGTCAGTCAATATCCTGGGTTCGTTGCTGGTCGGTTTCTGCTATGCGGTGATCTCCGGGCGTTTTGCCGACAACGAGCTTCTTCGGGCGTTTTTCATTTTCGGCATACTCGGCGGCTTCACCACATTTTCCGCTTTCTCGCTGGATACTGTTCATCTGGTACAGTCGGGCTTTTGGTTCAAGGCATTGTTGAATATAATCGCCAGTGTATTGATATGTGTGGTGGCCGCAGCGGCGGGATTGGTTGTCGGACGGTTTTTCTCCTCATCCTGAATATTTGGTTTTCTCTATTGGACTTGAACGGATCGTGTTGAACCCGCAATTACTGAAACGGGATATTGACCAGCTGGCCGCAAAATTGCGAGTCAGGGGATATGTCCTGGATACAGATTATTACCGGAGTCTTGAGCGGCAGCGTAAATCGCTGCAAGGTGAAATTGAAAGCCTGCAAGAACAAAGAAACCGGGTGTCGAAGCAAATCGGTATCGCCAAAACCGAAGGTCGGGAGATTCAACCGATTCTGGATTCTGTGGAGGATTTGGGCGGACAGCTGAAGGACCGGAAAAGCGGGCTCAGTGACATTCAGCGCAAGCTATCGGCATTGCTTGGCGAAATTCCGAACGTGGCGGATGAAAGTGTGCCAGTTGGTCACGACGAACAGGGTAATGTCGAGGTTCGGCGATGGGGCGCCCCCCGGCAGTTCGATTTTCCGGTACAGGATCATGCCGCCCTGGGCGAAAGCCTGCGGCAGATGGATTATGAGACCGCATCCAGACTGGCCGGGTCAAGGTTTGTCGTGATGAGCGGCGCCCTGGCGCGACTGCATCGGGCGCTGGCGCAATTCATGCTGGATTTTCATGTACGCGAACACGGTTATACCGAAGTTAACGTGCCGTTGCTGGTCAATCAACAGACCCTGTTCGGAACCGGGCAGTTGCCCAAGTTTGAAGAGGATCAGTTTCGCACAGCCGACAGTCCGCAATACTACCTGATACCGACCGCGGAAGTGCCCTTGACCAATCTGGTGGCCGACCGGATTCTGGATGCCGATTCGTTGCCGCTCCGATTCGTTGCCCATACTCCCTGTTTCCGCAAAGAGGCCGGCTCTTATGGCAAGGATACCCGCGGCATGATTCGACAACATCAGTTTGAAAAGGTCGAAATGGTGCATATTGTCAGGCCCGACCAATCCTGGCTGGCGCTGGAGCGGATGACCGCCCATGCCGAAGCCATCCTGCAGGCGTTGGGGCTGCCTTACCGGGTGATCATTCTGTGTACCGGAGATATGGGTTTCGCAGCCGCCAAAACCTTTGATCTGGAGGTCTGGGTTCCCAGTCAGAACCAATACCGTGAAATATCATCATGCAGTAATGTCAAAGACTTCCAGGCGCGCCGGATGAAAGCGCGCTGGCGCAACCCGGCGACCGGCAAACCCGAGCCGGTGCATACCCTGAACGGCTCCGGAGTGGCGGTGGGCCGCGCTCTGGTCGCCGTAATGGAGAATTATCAGAATGTCGATGGCAGTATCTCTGTCCCGCATGTCCTGAGGCCCTGGATGGGCGGCGTTGACCGGGTAATGCCGTGAAAATTGTTATATCCGGGGCGGCTGGACGGATGGGAGTGGCGATTGCCCGTGAACTTGAGCCATTGGATGGTTTGATCGTTGTCGGCGCCATTGAAAGGACCGGCAGTGACGCCATTGGCCGATACATCGGAGAGGTGGCCGGGTTGCCTGAAGCGGGTGTCCGGGTCACCGAGCGGATTGAAAATCCCGATTTTGACGTGATGATTGATTTCTCGAGCCCGGCGGCGACGGTTGCCCAGCTGGATATATGCAAGGCGCACAATGCGGCGATTATGATTGGCACGACCGGGCTTGACGCGGCGCAAAATCAACGGATCGTTGATGCCTCCGCCTCCATTCCGGTATTGTTGGCGGCCAATACCAGTGTCGGTATCAACCTGTGTGTGGCGCTGGTTGAAATGGCCAGCAAGGTGATCGGTGATGTGATGGATATTGAAGTAGTGGAAGCCCATCACCGCCACAAGGCAGACGCGCCATCGGGCACCGCTTTGTTGCTCGGCCAGGCAGCGGCGCAAGCGCTGAACCGGGACTTTCCGGATTGCGGCACATTTACCCGGCACGGTCAAACCGGAGAGCGTGAATCCGGCGCCATTGGTTTCTCGACGATTCGCGGCGGCGATATCGCCGGCGAGCATACCGTCCTGTTTATCGGTGAGAGTGAGCGTATCGAGATCACCCATCGGGCCACCGACCGGAAGATTTTCGCGCGTGGAGCGGTACAAGCCGCCCTCTGGCTGGCGCGACAGAAAAAAGGCTTCTACAGCATACGGGATATGTTGCGGGAGAGAGCTACAGTCGGGACTCAATGAGCTGAATCAGTTCACCCGGTTTTTCTGCATGCGGCCAATGACCGCAATCCGCGATTGATTCGATCTGCGCGTTCGGGAACAGGCGAGCTGTGAGCCAATTTCTTTTATAGTTTACGTAATTTACATTATAGTAAATGTAAAGTTTACGTTCTTTTCGTAGTGAATTATTTGTGTTAGCATCTCGCTCAGGCGTTAATTCTGGAGAGTCAATCATGTCAAATACAGCTATTCAAGAGATTAGGAACGAGGCCGAAACAGCCCTTTTAACCCGTATTGAGCGATATTTTCACAATGCTGTTCACTCACTGTCAAAACAGGGCAGGGTAAAAGCCTTGTCAGCGCCAGACGATTTCTGGACATTGATGGAAACCCTTGCGCTAGCGCCAATTAAAGAATCACCAGAGTTAAGAGTAAGAATGCGGGGAGTGATTGCGCGACGGGAACTGCTTGAGCAAGACGGTGGCGTTATAAGCCCGTCGAATGCCGGGAAATTGCTTGGAATCACCAGACAGGCGGTTGGTTTGCGACGTAGCGCGGGCCGGCTTCTGGCCGTTGATGGCGGGCGTGGCTATGTCTACCCGGTATGGCAATTTCAAGGCACAGAGATGGCGCCAGGGATTGAAGAAATTTTTGAAATACTGGGCGATGCTGACCCAATGACTAAAGTTATCTTCTTTCTGGGGCGTGATCATGCTATTGGAGGCAAGCGCCCGATTGATTTGCTTCTTAAAGGTGAGTTTGAGGAGGTAAAACGCGCGGCGAGCACCTACGGCCATCACGGCGCTGTCTAGCTCTTTCCATGAATCGTCCGCCACGACATCGGCAGCCCACTCCCGCCTTCAACGACCAGAAACTGACGATTATTCGTGTGCCAAAGACACACCGCTGGATACGCATACACCAATGTGCCTGTGCGCCAATGTATTTTGGCAAGAGTCGGCAGAATCGGTTTGACTCCAGAGAGCAAGGTTTTGGTGTTTTGTATCTCGCAAGACAGTTGAATGGCTCCTTTGTGGAAGTATTTTGTCGAGGTATTGAAAGGCATGTGACCACCATTCGGCTTGAACAATATTGTGTCAGTGAATTTCGCTCCTCCCGGAGCTTGAAGCTGGTTGACCTTGCTGGCCGCGGTCTTGTGAAGATGGGCCTGGATGCTCGATTGGCAACCGGTAGCTATGCTATCTCCCAATCCTGGTCACAAGCATTCTATGAACACCCCAACTGCGCGGATGGCATTCTCTATCCATCACGACATGACCCCAGACAACAACTCGCTGCATTATTTGATCGAGCACAGGCGTTGCTAATGGTCAAAAATCACGGCAGGGTTCGCGATTATCTGGGGGATGACCTGTTTGAATTACTTGATCATTACGAGATTGCACTGCTGTAGACCCGGGTGAGTTCTTCGGAATTAATGGAGAAATGGCTGATCGGTTACAAACAGGATTCAATGATCTCAACCAATCTCCCCGGTTTTTCTACATGCAGCCAATGACCGCAATCCGCAATTGATTCGATCTGCGCGTTCGGGAACAGGCGGTGGATTTGGCTGTGATGTTCTGGCAGGATATATTCCGAGTGTTCGCCGCGGATGAATACGACTCTGGAGTTAGAAAGTATAGTCTCTTCATAATCAATCAGATAATAGATATTTCTATGAATTGACTTTAAGTTTATTCTCCATTCATAACGCTCTTCGGTTCTAATCAGGTTCTGCATCAGATACTGTCGCAATCCGTTTTCGGCAATGGAACTGGCGAGCTGCGCGTCAATCTCCTTTCTGCTTTTCAGTCTGGTCAGGTCAACGGACTCCATGGCTGTGAGCAAGACGCTATGGTCATGCTCGTATTTGACAGGCGCAATATCAATCACGAAAGGGCGATCAACCTCAATACTGGAACGTTGCAGCAGGGTCATCAGTGTCTTGCCTCCCATACTGTGACCGATTACATGAGGGTTCTGTATGGAATTCGACTCCATAAAGGCCACGACATCCCCGGCTAAGTCAACATATCGCATGTTCTCACACCAGGGAGAGCGGCCGTGATTGCGAAGGTCCAGGCTTACCACCCGGTAATTGTCCGCAAAGTATCGGGCTATGCTCCGCCAGTTGGCGATTGAACCGAACAGTCCGTGGAGAATCAGGATCGTTTTATCGTTTTCTGAACCAAGAACTTCGCTATTGAGTGGAATGGGCATAGGCTGGACTTCAATCCCCGATCAGGGCGCGAACCATCAGGATTACCGACAGGATCAACAGGACATAGAGTGAGATTTTCCTGAATTGGTCGGGGTCGGTTTTCAGGAATCCGGCGGCTCCGATTGCCGAACCGGCGAAAAGCAATGGCAGGAACAGCGCGGTTCGCCAGTAGATGGCCGGGTCGATCAGACCCTGTGACGCGAACATGAGCGTGCCTACGCTGTCGGCGCCGATGAAATAGGTGATGACCGAGGCGCGGCCCACTGTCATGCCGACCGGCGATGAGAAGTAGAAAAGCACAACTGGCGGACCAACAATACCCATACCGCCATTCAGTACACCCGCCGCCATACCAACTCCGACAGTGGCTTTCTTGCCGGGCACTTTCTCAAGCGAGAAGCCACGCAGGATCATGATCGCGGCGAACAGGACTACCAGGGCCAATGCGATTCGTACCGGCGCGGCTGGCAACGCGGTGAGAATGTAAATTCCAACCGGTGTGGCAATCCAGGTGCCTGCAAGCAGGAAACCAATGGATCGCCAGTCGATCTTCTTCCAGATGCCGGGCAGCAGATAAATACTGGATGCGACTTCAAACATCAATACCATTGGCACTAACTGGAGTGGGGGAAGCGCCAATGAGAGGCTGGTCATCCAGAACATGGAAGCGCCAAAGCCGGTAAATCCCTTGAGATACCCACCAAGGAAAACGCAAATCAGACAGAAGGCCAGTGTGAAAGGGGACAGCCCGACAGTGGCAAGAATTTGACTGACCATAATGGAATTCCGAATCTGGCGAAAAACCGGAAAATCAAACGACTAATTATTGTGATAGTGTTCTCTTTCGATCAGCCGGCAGTGAGTAATTGGAAAGCGGGTTGCTTGCTGGCTTTTTTATCGAAAGTGATTGTGTAAGTGCAGCCCGCCGACTGGTTGACTCGGGCAAGCAGGTGGTCGGGGAAATCGGCATTCGAGTTTTTGTAGTCGGACAATGCCCGCCAAACGACCTCGGGTTTCTGGACATCCAGTTGACCGACCTGCAGTAATTCCTCGATAACGTGGGCAATTTGGTTTCGGTCTTGACCGTAGTTACATTCGAGTACCCAGACGAGTTCGCACAACACGATCTGTCCGATAAAACAGGGTTCATCGTCGGTACATGTGATTTCGATAAATTCGGTTGCCAGTTTTGCTTGTGCAGGTTCGTCCTGTACCAGATAACGCACCAGCACATTGGTATCGAGTGCGATCAAGAACGGCCTGCCTTGCTTTTGATCGCATTATTCATGTCTTTAACACTGACCGCTTCTTTGGGCTTGGGCACCAAACCTTTCAGAGCGCTTAGTGGTTTCTTGATCGGTATCAGGTTAATCGAACCGTCTGCATCTTCAATGAATCTGATTTTGTCGCCGGCATGCAGATCGAGCAGACCCCGAATGTCCTTCGGGATAGTAATCTGGCCTTTACTGGTGATGGTTGCGGTAATCATAATCATTATCTACCTCGTCTGTCTTATCGCAGGGCATATCTTACATTAAAGTAATGATAAATTATAAGGAATTAGACTGCATCGCCGACATGACAATCCAATGATGCTGGAAACGCATTTTATGACGACCTGTAGGAACAGATTTTCGCCTTCGTGTCTGAGAAAAGAATACAGAAAGACTTTGTGGTAAAACGTAAATTGCTGAAAAATGCGGCGTGAAATTTGCTGTATGAGTTGACAGCCAGGAGGACAGGCCTTCAAATTAATCGTAGAAGTCGGCACTTGATCTGACAGTTACCGGTTTGATGGGGCGCCTGTCAGTTGAAGTCTAGTTCACAAACTTCTCCCACCAGATTTTCCTGTTGCCTTCCAATGTCTCCATAGGAGTTCGGCCGTAAGCCTCACCCCTCGTAAACTCCATGTCTTTTGAAGGGGTAAGGCTTGGATACGCAACATTGAAC
This sequence comes from Candidatus Poriferihabitaceae bacterium, assembly GCA_965208975.1. Lineage (GTDB taxonomy): Bacteria > Pseudomonadota > Gammaproteobacteria > Arenicellales > Poriferihabitantaceae. The sequence goes on from CBDBQH010000001.1 coordinate 779,982, forward strand.
TACGTCAGATCATGAATTGCAGCTGTTGGAGCATTGGTCTTCACGCTCTCAATACCATTATCTCGACTAGCAGTGGTTTCGTACATCTCTGATGTGCCAATCACCTGATTGTTTCCGGCTCTCAGATTAAAGAAGTACTTGCCGTTAGTTGATACCTTACATTCATAGCGTGCATCAATAGGTGCATTGGTCTTGACTGAGTCAATCCCGTTTTCCGCACCCGCCTTGTTTACGTATCCCTCGCTCATAAGAATAATCTTGCCATTAGCTGCTTTAAGTCGAAAACGATATTCACCGCTTCCATCTTCATACAGTTCAAATTTTCCATTCATTTTAAAATTACCTTGGTTTAGCTCAATGGAGCAATTAAAAATGTCTGCACTTGTGTGCAGACTTGATGTTGAATATCAGTTCTACTATCACTCACATAGGTCTTATCCTCCTGTGTTGAGGCAACCGGTATACCTCATCACTATTGATTGTGTCTTAACGCATGTGCGCGAAGCTTATCTCGGTAACGCGCCATGTCATGATACTTGTCGATACGATTCGCTTTCCCCGAGGTCCAAAGCCTGGAAAAACGGTACAAGCGCTGAATCGTGGAGAGAGAAAACTCCAAGCGAAGATTGGGGTAGTCTCCGTTTGGGCCAGCATCTACGACTGTTAGGTAGCGCATATATCCGTAGTGGCGGAATCTCTGGATACGAATGAGCCATTTCGTCACCCAACTATCCCATCCCCAGAGCGGCAAAACAACGCCAAGCACACGTATGACTCCCTTGAGGAAATCAAGTACAAAGCCCGATGGTGGTACTAACGTAACCGGGTCAGGACCATTGACGATCCGATAGATTGGCGTTTTAAAGCGGTCAATCAGATTTTGGTCGCCCACGCGGGGCGCACCGAACGTGTAGCAGGCAGCAAGTCGTTCTGAGCTCTGATACCATGTGGCGACCACTGCAAGCGCTCCACCCAAGGAGTGCCCAGTAATGTAAAGCGGCAAATCCTCATAACCCTTGAGGCGTTCAGAAATATCGTCATGTACCGACATGTAAGCGTCATGAAAACCCTTATGCATGTTGCCGATAATCGCGCCTGTCCCTGGGTCTTTGATCGGTACAGGTTTGATATCGAGATTAGTCATCCAGTCTTTAATCTGTTTCGTGCCACGAAAGCATACGACCGCCATGCCGGTTCCCTTGTCGTCACGACGGTATGCGACAAAGCCTTGGGTATCGGTTGAAGATTTATGAAGGACATCGCCCGAAAGTTTGAACCCTCCGACTTCGAGTGCTGCCTTCAACGCTTTGTTCTTGCTCGCATCAATATCTGGAACCAAGTTAATCCCAGCTAGAATCTTTTGAAATTCTGTCAGCCGCTTGGCAATTTTGTCCTGTTCCGTCAGGTTCGCAAGTTCCGCCGCAAGAGACAGAATCGTCTGCTTCGACTCGTCGTCAAATGGGGTATAGGCAAGTTCGGCAAGTATAGCCATGATCCATGCGGTCCGGTCACTGTATGCGGCACGCTTAACCGGCACCCCCATCTTGGCAAGATCTTCGAAATCACTTTTCGTATTAATGCTCATTTTATTCATCGTTCATATATTGAGTCTGAATGTGTCACACACTTGACTGCTAAAGTCTCCCCATTTTTTATTTGATAGTTATATAAGCGGTTGAAAAGGTTGTAGAAAGGTTGGATATTGGATGGGATCTTCAGTTCTGCTTCTGGTACAATGGTTTTGTCGTAAACTACTGATACCAAAAGAGAACTCTGATGACTGATGATAGCCGGGAACGCAACAAATGGAAAGTCCGAATTACTGATTGTGTGAATCAATCGAGTGATTTAATCAGTCAGCCGGTAGCCAAGCTGATGGCGGAGGTTGTGACGGGTATATTAGGCAGTGGGAGCTTGCAGTTATCGAGGATTGGGCGGAGTTTGAAAGAGCCGACTCGTCTGCATCACACGGTCAAGAGATTATCGCGGATGTTGGGGAAACATGGAGAGATTGCATGGGAAGCGGAAGATCGTTTACTGGAGCAGGTGTCAGGACATGTGACGGGAGATAGGGTGGTTGCGATTGATCCAGGAGATTTGAACCGTTCAGGCAGTCGCGCCAGTGAAGGTCTGTGTCGGGTACGGGATGGAGACCGGGGGGATATAGTGAATGGCTATCCGTTATTGAGTGTGGTGGCTCGCTGTTTGGATACAGGTGGGACGTATCCTTTGTTGACTCGATTGCTGTCATCGAATCGGGGTTCTTACAAGAGTGAGAACCGGGACATTGTGAATGTCATGGAGCGGGTACAGGGGAGCCTTTGCAGTCGTCCATTATGGGTCATAGACCGGGGTGGAGATCGGGGTGTATTGTGGGATTACTGGTTGCGAGGAGATTGGAGGATTCTGGTACGGTCAACCAATCTTCGTCACTGGTTATGGAGAGGGTCAAAGAGAACGGCGCAACAGATTGCGCGTCAGTTGCCGTTGAAGCATCGGGGCAAGCTGACGAAACAGGCACAGGAGTCGGTACGTTTTGGTATGACGACCGTATCCTTGAAAGATCATCCGGATACGCCGTTGTCGATGGTTGTGGTGCGTCATGGCAAACAACAACCGATGGTACTGGTCAGTACCGAGCGGATACGGGGTCGGTTGCAAGGGGAGCGATTGATTCAATCGTATATGGGTCGTTGGGCTTGTGAGGAAGGGTATCGGTTCAGCAAGCAGGGGTTTGGATTGGAGAAGGTTCAAGCCCGGAAACTGGCGACCTTGCAGAATCTGGTTGCACTGGCGACGTTAGCCTGGGGATTGCTGGCCTGTCACCAGAATCAGGGGCAGAAACTCATCTACAAGGCGAAACGGCAAAAGAGTCACAAACCCCTGGTTTTCCCGTTCTATACGCTGCTATCGGGCTGGCAGGCGTTATTTGCGGATGCCAAAACCCTTTTTTATGACTGGTGGAGAAAACCCAACCGCCTCCCACCCAGACAGGCTGACCTGTTCATCAATAACGGGCGGCTTGCGCCCAGCCTCTCATGAAAAAATGGGGAGACCCTAGTTGACACAACTGCTGTTGACACAACTGCTTGACAACATGTTACAGTTGCTATATACTTTATATATATAGTTAAAGAGGAGATTTCAATGGCTACTGGCTCTGTATTCGTCAACAACCGCACCCAGGCGGTCAGGTTGCCCGCTGAGACCCGATTCCCCGATGGGGTAAAGAAAGTTGTTGTCCGTGTTGTTGGAAAAGACCGGGTGCTATCTCCTGTAGATAGCTCCTGGAACAGTTTCTTTCTTTCTGATGATCAAGTGACCGAGGATTTTATGGAAGAACGCGCTTCCCAGGAACAGTCTGAACGGGAAGCCTTTTGATGTTGAAATACATGCTCGACACCAATATTGCCATTTATGTAATCAAGCGACGCCCACTGGAGGCGCTGGCAACTTTTAATCAGCATGCTGACCAGCTTTGCATCAGCTCAATCACGTTGGCAGAACTGATACATGGTGTCGAGAAAAGCGCTAAACCTGATCATAATATGCGGGAAGTCGAAGACTTTGTTTCGCGCGTAACAGTGCTGAAGTACGGCAATAAAGCCGCCTCCCATTACGGCGATATTCGGGCATCGCTGGAACGTAAAGGGACACCCATTGGTGTCAATGACCTGCATATTGCCGGACACGCGAGATGCACGGGCTTGACGCTGGTGACGAATAACCTGCAAGAGTTCGAGCGCGTAGAAGGTCTGCTCCTTGACAACTGGGTTTGATCGGATGCTTCCTGAACCCCGTTAGTCATTGACAATCAGTTATGGGGCGAAAAGGTCTGGTTTGCGGAGCAGGGGACCTCTAATCCCCGATCAGGGCGCGAACCATCAGGATTACCGACAGGATCAACAGGACATAGAGTGAGATTTTCCTGAATTGGTCGGGGTCGGTTTTCAGGAATCCGGCGGCTCCGATTGCCGAACCGGCGAAAAGCAATGGCAGGAACAGCGCGGTTCGCCAGTAGATGGCCGGGTCGATCAGACCCTGTGACGCGAACATGAGCGTGCCTACGCTGTCGGCGCCGATGAAATAGGTGATGACCGAGGCGCGGCCCACTGTCATGCCGACCGGCGATGAGAAGTAGAAAAGCACAACTGGCGGACCAACAATACCCATACCGCCATTCAGTACACCCGCCGCCATACCAACTCCGACAGTGGCTTTCTTGCCGGGCACTTTCTCAAGCGAGAAGCCACGCAGGATCATGATCGCGGCGAACAGGACTACCAGGGCCAATGCGATTCGTACCGGCGCGGCTGGCAACGCGGTGAGAATGTAAATTCCAACCGGTGTGGCAATCCAGGTGCCTGCAAGCAGGAAACCAATGGATCGCCAGTCGATCTTCTTCCAGATGCCGGGCAGCAGATAAATACTGGATGCGACTTCAAACATCAATACCATTGGCACTAACTGGAGTGGGGGAAGCGCCAATGAGAGGCTGGTCATCCAGAACATGGAAGCGCCAAAGCCGGTAAATCCCTTGAGATACCCACCAAGGAAAACGCAAATCAGACAGAAGGCCAGTGTGAAAGGGGACAGCCCGACAGTGGCAAGAAGCTGGCTGGTCATCACAATACGACTGCGATCAGCGCTGATCTCCGAATCCAGGCAATACCAGACACCTCATTGCTGGATTGATACACTACTTTACATAACATACATTATGCGAAGTTATGTTTTTTGAAGCTATTGGTCGTTTTCATTTTTTAATATTCCTCTTTTTCATTTTCAATATTCCTTAAATGCGCGATCCGGTTTTGCGCTTCGATGAATATGCGGGCGATTTCAGGATGCTTTTTCTTGATTTGGGTTTCCAGCTGGGTGATGGTTCTCTCCACCTCGCCAGCGTTAATATAGTCATAATCGTGAAAATCCAGGCTGATGTTCAAAAGGACATCTTCCGGTCCCATGTGCATGGTCAGGATTTCATTGATGCTCAGAATCTCCGGTCTTTCGCTCACAATTTTCCGAATACTGGAAATCACTTCACGGCTGGCCGCTTCGCCAATCAGCAATCCCTTGCTCTCGTATGCCAGCAACATGGCGGTGAGACTCAGAATCAATCCAATCACGATGGATGCCAATGCGTCGCAGACCGGATTGCCGCTCCATTGGGTTAGCAACAGGCCGACAAAAGCGGCTGTTAGCCCCAGCATTGCGGCGCTGTCTTCAAACAATACGGTGAAAACCGTTGGATCCTTACTGACCTGTATGGCTTTGAGGTATCCGAGCTTTCCTTTTCTTCTGCGAAACTCCCGAAATGCGACACTCCATGCGAAACCCTCGAAGATCATCGCGAATCCCAGAACGATATAATTGATATAGATGTGTTTTATTTCCTTTGGCTGATTGAATTTGCTGATTCCTTCGTACAATGAAACCCCGGCGCCAATCGCGAAAATCAGGATTGCGACCACGAAAGTCCAGAAATACAATTCCATTCCGTATCCAAACGGATGACGCTCATCGGCAGGTCTGGATGATCGCCGGATTCCCCAGAGCAGCAGAGCCTGATTGCCGGTATCGACAATGGAATGCACGGCTTCGCTCAGCATTGCGGAACTGCCGGTAATCGCGGTCGCAATTATTTTGGTAATGGCAATCAGGCCATTGCCGATCATGGCCGCAATAACCACCCATTTCGAGCTGGACTTGGGTTTCAACTGGATAACTCCATGATGGCTCAGATTCCGAGATAAGCCTTTTTGACGTGTTCGTTACCCGAAAGAAAGGAGGACGGCCCTGCCAGCGAAACCTCACCTGTTTCGAGCACATAACCATAATCAGCCAGCGCCAGGGCAAGGTCAGCGTTTTGTTCCACCAGTATTACGGTCACGCCCTGCTGGTTGATTTCTCTCAGAAACTCCCCTATTTCCTGCACGATAATGGGGGCGAGACCCAGCGATGGTTCATCCAGCAGCAAAACCCGGGGCCTTGACATCAGGGCGCGGCCAATAGATAACATTTGCTGTTCACCTCCGCTTAAAGCGCCGGCATGCTGGTTTTGACGTTCAACCAGTCGGGGGAAACGAGAGAATACCTTTTCCAGTTGCTGGTTGATTACGGATTGTTCCTGATGAATCCAGGCGCCCAGCAACAGGTTTTCGAGAACACTCAGAGCCTTGAAAACACGCCGCCCTTCCGGAACGTGGGCGACCCCTCTTCGCACAATCGTATCCACACTCATTCGTTCAATCCGTTCATCGTTCAGCCTGATCTCTCCGCTGTCTGGTTTGGTCAGGCCGGATATGGCTCTTAACAGGGTGCTTTTGCCGGCGCCATTGGAGCCGATCAATGTGACAAACGCGCCATCATCCACTTCAAGGTTAATACCCTTGAGCGCTGCCACATTGTTGTATTTGACATCCAGGTTTTGTATGGACAATTTCATTCGGGCTCACTTGCCGCCAAGATAGGCGCTAATCACATCGGGGTTGCTTCTTACCTGTTGCGGCGTTCCCTGAGCCAGCAAAGAACCAAAGTTCAATACGGTCAACTGGTCGCATAAACCCATAACGGCTTTCATGTCATGTTCGACCAGCATGATCGTCACACCGGATTTACATACCTTGCGAGTCAGTTCCATCATACGCCTGGACTCGGACGGATTCATTCCGGCAAAGGGTTCGTCCATCAACAACAGTCGGGGGTTTGAGGCCAGCGCGATGGCGAGCGCCAGAGTGCGCTGGGAACCGAACGGCAGTTCAGACGCCAGTTGTTCCTTGCGCTCGACAAGCCCCATGAAATCAAGCATTTGCATTGCAGATTCGGCAGTCTTGCGGCGTTGTTCCCGGTCCAGCCCCAGTATGGCGGAAACGATATTGATCTTTATATGGTTATGAGCGCCGATTAGAACATTGTCAAAAACACTGAGCTCCGCAAACAGGGTGGCTTCCTGAAAAGTACGTACAATGCCCAGTTTTGCAATGTCCGAAGGCTTGCGTCCCTTGATGCTGACTCCGTTGAACAGGATATCCCCGCCGGTCGGAACATGAAATCCGGCAATGTTCTTGAACAGGGTACTCTTGCCGGCTCCATTGGGTCCGATCAGCCCGTGTATGTGGTTTTCCTCCACCGTGAAACTGACCTTGTCCAGCGCGGTCAGGCCGCCAAATTCCTTGCTCAGGTTTCTGATCTCAAGAACAGGCATCAGGCTGCTCCGGCTTTGTGGTTCCCCGCTCTGAAAATGGCTCTGGCTTTTTGCGGCAGATTTTCCAGTCCGGCAGGCAGGAACAGGATGAAGGCAATCAACAGTCCACCGTATAGCGCTGGCCGCAATTCATCAAACTCTCTGAACACCTCATTCAGAACGGATAACACAACGGCTCCCAGGATGGCTCCATAAAAGGTTCTGTATCCGCCCACGATAACCCAGATCAGGATAAACACCATAAAACCTATATCAAATTGCCTGGGTGACACTGTGCCGATATAGTGGACTTTCAGCGCTCCGGCGATACCGACAAACAGCGAGCCGATGATAAAGGCCAGGGAACGATAGTTCCAGCTATTGACGCCTACTGATTCCGCCAGTGGAGCTTTCCAGTGAACCGCATTCAGGATCAGGCCGATTCGGGATGCTTCGATACGGTACAGAACCAGCAGGCACAGGGAAACGATAATCAGGGCAAGATAGAAATACGGAATGGGTTCCAGAAAATCAATATTCAGTAATTCCGGCGATGGAATGCCGCTGATTCCCCCGGTTCCGCCAAAGGGTTTGATGAAGTGGATCCAGCAAAGCCGGATGGCCTCTCCGGCGGCAAACGAACCGATCAGGAAATAAAACCGGGTCATGCGGAACAAGGGGAAACACAGGAGCGCAGCGACCATTGCGGCGGTGACGCCGGCAATCGGTATACCGAGCCAGACCGAAAGCCCCAAATTTTTGGTTGCAAGGGCGCTGGAATAGGCGCCGACTCCCATCATCACGGCATGAATCAGGGACCATTCCCCGCTCAGGGTAACCAGTCGATAACTGACGACCACCAGAACGTTGATCACCAGAAAGATCATGAAATCCTGATGATGGTACTTCAGGAAATGCGGCAGGATGACCAGAATGATCAGTATTCCTGCAATCATTCCCCAGGGCTTGATGAAGCGGGCGGTGGTCATGTTATTCGCTCACTCTCCGCCCCATGATTCCCGAAGGCCGTGCAATCAGCATCAATACCATAATGAGCAGACCGGAGATTGTGGCAATCGTACCACTGAAATAAGTGGTTACCAGGGTATGGAACAGCGCGTACAGTAAAGAGGCAATGACCGCGCCTGACAAGCTGCCCACTCCGCCCACGATGGTGACGATGAAGGCGGTGATAATAATGTTGTGCCCCATGTGCGGATTGATATTGGTCAACGGCGCCATCAGGGCGCCGGCCAGTCCTGCCATAGCCGCGCCGATACCAATGGCAATCATTGACATCCGGTTACTGTTGATACCCTGCAATTCGGCGGCTTCCCGGTCCTCAGAGACCGCGCGCAGGGACCAGCCCGCTTTCGTTCGTGTCAGGAAATACCAGAGCAGGGTCAACGCGATGACGCAGACGGCAATACTGAACACGCGCTGGTTCGGTATGTGCAGGAAATCAAACAGGGTCAAGGTGCCGGCAAAAGGAGGAGGCACTTGTTTCGATGGCCCGTCACCGCCCACCAGAGTGGCAATCACCTGGAGTATAAACAGCGCTCCGATCGAACAAATCAAGCCGCCCAACGGGTCGTCACGAGTCGGGCGAAACAGAAACCGCTCCATCAGCAAGCCGATAGCCGACACCACAATGATGGCAATAACGACAGTCAGCAGGAATGGGACATGATGCTGGGCATGCAGTAGCCAAACGGTATAGGCGCCGACCATGACCCATTCGCCGTGGGCGAAGTTGACCACGCCCATCACACCGAATATCAAAACAAGTCCAACCGCCGCCAGTGCGAAGAATCCGCTCTGGATAAAGCCGTAAACGATGGACTGCGCCAGCAGCTCCAAATTACAACTCCACGTCACAGAAAGAGGTTTGCCGCCCCTCCCCTATATACCGTTCTTTGCAAGGCTCAGACAGTGCGTAACCCGAGCGCTTTCATGTGCCTGATTAGCGCGTCCCTGTTCTTCTCAAGCCAGCCAGCCACATCGCCGTATTCCTGAATGCGAGCCTTGCCGTCCACAATTCTCACCACCGGCCAGCGTCCGATCAGGGCGTTGTCAAGCCCCCATAACTGGCTGCCCCACCAGTCACCGCCGCCAAACACGAAATCCTGTTTATTGCCGAGCATAGTCGCGGCAACCGCTTCGGTTTCAACACTGCCGGCCGCCTTCGCGGCTTCGAGCCAGTTCAGCAGGATTGCAGGATACTCCCAGGCAACGGCAGACCAGTCATTCGGATGATCTTTTCTGAATGCGGCGTCAAAGCCTGCCGGGTCCGGGAAGTTGACCCCCTCTTCCTGTAGTTTCGGGTCGTCAAAATCCGGGAACTGATAGATCGTGCCATTGACAAATTCCTCACTCGTCTTGGCGATGATTTCTTCATAGTAATCCAGTGTGCAGGAAATGATCAGACCGTCATAACCCTGATGGAACAGCTGTTCCATGATCGGCGTAACATAGAAGCTGGTCGCCATACAGATGATGTCCGGCTTGTTGGCAAGCAGAGAGCCGACCACCGGCGCAAAGTCAGTGATGTCAAACCCGTGCAGGGTGGTGTCGATCACTTCAATACCCGCTACTTCAAAGGCGGCGCTGTAGGTTGCAGCGGATTGCAGGCCGTATTCAACATCGTTGTTGGTGATAATTGAAGCCGTCTTCGCTTCAGGATAGGTTTTCGCCAGCCATTCAACCCCGGTCACATTATACAGAGGGTGCGATTCACAGGTCGCCACCAGATACCTGGAATCCGGAGTAATGTCACTTGGCAGGAGCGTCGTGGTCAGTACTTTCTTGCGCGTTGCCCATGGCAGTACGGCAGCGACCGTGGAGCCGCCCAGCATCATCACCATTTTGGCCTCATCTTCATTGACCAGCTTCTTGAATCCCTGCACGGCCTTTTCCGTATCATAGCCGTGATCATAAGATGCAATGTTAATATCCCAGGTCTCGCCGCCGATGGTGACACCGCCCGCAGAATTGATATTATTGGCAATAATCTCGCAGCCATACAGTCCGGGCAACCCCCATGGCGCATAATCGCCCGTCATCGGGATATTCATGCCCACGGTCAGGGTCTTGTTCCTTGCGAAAGCGCGGGCGGGAAGAAGGCTTGCGGTGGTTACAGTCGCGGCGCCGGCTATTGCGCGTTTAAGAAACCTTCTCCGCTCAGCCAGTGTTCTGGTTGTCATCATCAAATTCCCCCGTTGTGATCTTCAATCAAGGCAGCCCCTGTCAACATCGGCCACCTCACTCAATGCTTGAATAATACGCCACAGGTATCAGGCAAGTCTACCCTGTTTGTCGGAAAACCCGGTCAGCGCAGTGGATCGTGCGGTCAATCAATTCTTCAGTATGCGCGCAGGAAACGAATCCCGCTTCAAACGCGGAAGGAGCGAGATAGACACCCGATTCCAGCATGGCATGGAAAAACTGATTGAATCGCGCCTGCTCACAGGCCATTACATCCTGGAAGCAACCAACAGATTTCTGGGCCGTGAAAAACAACCCGAACATACCGCCAACCTGGTGAGTCACCAGATTGATTCCATGACGCTCAGCCGAGTCGGACAGGCCACGCGCCAGACGCTCGGTTTTCCCTGAAAGACTCTCGAAGAATCCATCGGCGCAGACTTTGGCGAGTGTCGCCAGTCCCGCAGTCATCGCGACCGGATTGCCGGAAAGAGTACCGGCCTGATAAACCGCGCCATCCGGCGCCAGGCAGGCCATAATATCTTCCCTGCCACCGAATGCGCCGACCGGCAATCCTCCACCGATCACTTTCCCTAAAGTGGTCAGGTCGCCGCGGACCCCATACAGTCCCTGCGCTCCGCCGGGGCCCACCCGAAACCCCGTCATCACTTCATCCATGATCAACAGGCTGTCATAATGGTCGCAGATATTACGCAACCCCTGGAGAAATCCGGCCACGGCAGGCACACAGTTCATATTGCCGGCAACCGGCTCAAGAATGACCGCGGCAATCCGCTCGCCAGCCTGTTCAAAGATGGAGTGGACTGAGTCGAGATCATTGTAAGTCGCAGTCAAGGTATGCTCAGCCAGCGCGGCTGGCACTCCCAAAGAGGAAGGAACGCCGCAAGTCAAGGCTCCGGAGCCGGCTTTCACCAGCAGGCTATCGGCATGACCGTGGTAGCAACCCTCGAATTTGAGTATCTTGTCACGTCCGGTAAAACCACGCGCCAGACGAATCGCCGACATGGTGGCTTCAGTGCCGGAATTGACCATTCTCAATTTGTCAATCCACGGCATCTGCCGGCAAATCATTTTCGCCAGGTCGGTTTCAAGAGTCGTTGGCGCTCCGAAGCTCAAGCCTGAATCGCACTGGTTTTTGACTGCATTGATTACGTCCGGGTCAGCGTGACCCAGAATCATCGGCCCCCACGACCCGACATAATCAATATATTCGCGGCCATCCTGTGCATAAACCATCGCTCCTTTCGCATGCCGGATGAATACAGGCTCCCCGCCAACAGACGTAAAAGCCCGAACCGGGGAGTTGACTCCGCCGGGTATGAATTTTCTGGCAGCGGAAAAAAGAGCGGAGTTCACGGATAATCAATCATCCGCTCAGGACCTCTGGTATCTACTCTGGAACTTGCTTACACGACCGGCGGTATCAATAATCTTCTGCTTGCCGGTGTAAAACGGATGGCATTCAGAACAGATTTCCACATGGATATCCCGCCCCATTGTGGATTTGGTCTCAAAGTGGTTGCCGCAAGCGCAAACCACCTTGGTCTCAGTATATTGGGGATGTATTTCAGATTTCATGATGATTTCCAGGGTCCGGGGGCTAGCGATTCATTGATTTTATGAACTCTTCGTTGGTTTTTGTGATTTTCATTTTGTCAATCAAAAACTCCATCGCTTGCAAGTCGTCCATCGGGTGAATCAGTTTTCTCAACAACCAGGTTTTCTGCAGCTCAATCGGGTCGGTCAATAATTCCTCTCTGCGTGTACTGGAACGGTTGATCACCATGGCCGGATAAACCCGCTTCTCGGCAATTCTGCGGTCCAGGTGAATTTCCATATTGCCGGTGCCCTTGAACTCCTCGTAAATAATGTCATCCATCTTCGAGCCGGTATCAATCAGCGCTGTGGCCAGAATGGTCAGACTGCCTCCCTCTTCGATATTACGCGCCGCGCCGAAAAACCGCTTCGGTCTTTGTAACGCATTGGAGTCAACCCCTCCGGTCAGCACCTTGCCTGAGGCCGGGGCGACCGTATTGTAGGCTCGCGCCAGCCGGGTAATGGAATCCAGCAAAATAACGACATCCTTCTTGTGCTCAACCAGTCGCTTGGCCTTCTCGATGACCATTTCCGCTACCTGTACATGACGTGACGCCGGCTCATCAAATGTGGACGAAACCACTTCGCCGCGCACGGTGCGCTGCATATCGGTAACCTCCTCCGGGCGCTCATCAATCAACAGCACCATGACCATGGTTTGTGGATTGACCGTGGTGATTGACTGGGCAATTTGCTGCAGCATCACCGTCTTTCCGGTTTTCGGGGCAGAAACAATCAAGCCTCTTTGTCCTTTGCCGATCGGCGCAATCAAATCAATGATCCGTCCCGTCAAGTCCTCCGCGGAGCCGTTTTGACGCTCAAGACGCATCCGGGTTTCGGGATGGATCGGGGTCAGATTCTCGAAAAGAATCTTTTTCCTGGCGTCTTCCGGGGATTGAAAATTAATCTCCTCGACCTTCAGCAGGGCGAAATAGCGCTCGGAATCCTTTGGCGGGCGGATTTGTCCGGCTACCGTGTCACCGGTTCGCAGGCTGAATCGTCTGATCTGGCTGGGCGACATGTAAATGTCATCCGGGCCGGCCAGATAAGAAGAAGTCGAGGATCTCAGAAATCCGAATCCGTCCTGCAGTATCTCTACCACTCCTTCTCCAACTATTCTTTCACCTTGTCTGGCCTGGGCTTTCAGGATTGCGAATATCTGATCCTGCTTACGCATCCGACCGATGTTGTCAAGATTGAGAGAGCGGGCGAGTTCGGCAAGTTCTGTGGGAGTTTTTAACTTTAAGTCGCGAATATTAATAGGCATGAAAGGAAAATGTAGTGTGGTGGTCGTTGTGCGCCCGACATCGGCGATTCATCACTGAATCAATCAGGGGTCAGTGTTAAGGAGGTAACGGTCATTCAAGATGCAATCCAGACAACTGCATCACAATCCAGCGCCCGATCATATAGAGCTTCGATACAGATGTCCACCGGATAGCTGTAAAATAATCAAATAAATATTCGCCTGGATTCGCTGTAAAACAACGCCCGGTCACAGCGCTCCCGCGTCCAGGAAATATCGAAGCCAGGCTCCAGCCTGGATTACTGCCGAACGCCCCTATTCAGTGGTTTGATTCTCCGGTTTTTCGACTTCCAGCAATTCAATGTCAAACAGTAGTACTTCATTCGGGCCGATGACCGGCCCGGCGCCTGTGCTGCCATAGGCCAGCTCCGGCGGTATCACGATCTGCCATTTGCCACCGGGTTTCATCAATTGAAGCGCTTCCTGCCAACCGGGAATGATAGACTGCAATGAAAACGAAACAGGTTGCCCCCGCTCATAACTGCTGTCGAATACCGTGCCATCCGTGAGCGTACCATGGTAATGAACCAGAACCGTATCCGTCAAGGACGGGCGCTCGCCCTCCCCCGCCAAAAGCACCGAGTACTGAAGACCGCTTTCAGTGACAGTCACCCCATCAACAGTACTGTTCGCGGCCAGAAACGCCTTGCTGGCCTCCAGTTTTTCCATGGCCATCTGATTTTCCATAGCGATCAATTCCTGTTCCCGTTTTTGAATGGCTGAGTCGGCCTCATCATTACTCAGTAACCTGTCTTTCCCGCCTGCGGACGCCACCAGTCCCGCGAGCAACGCCTGTATCTCAAAGCCTTTTTCAGTACTGAATTGCGTCAGCAGTCTTTCGCCCAGTTTCAGTCCGATGGCATAGCTGTACGTCTTTTGTTCCGTGTCCAGCTTGAACTCTTCCTGTGCGGATACGCTGGCGGGAAGAATCAGGAGCGCCGCGAAAGCGGTGGCTTGAAATTTCTTGAACATTTTATTCCTCGTTGTTTTTTGTTTCGAACCGGCGCCATCAAGGCCGGAGCGGGGACGGGATTATACCCGAAAGCTCATACTTCCAGTATTTGAATCGCCTCTTCTATTCTCCGGGGGGCGATAATTTCCAGGTCTCCTGTGGAAGATTTCGGTTTGTTCGCCGCCGGAATCAACGCGCGTTTGAACCCGGCTCTGCGGGCTTCCCGCAGGCGCTCAACACCTCTTTGCACCGGGCGCAACTCCCCGGACAAGCCGATCTCACCGAATACGGCAAGGTCGCTGCCCACCGCCCGATTTCTGACACTCGACAGGATGGCCAGCAAAACAGCCAGATCGGACCCGGTTTCCGACACTTTGATGCCACCAGCGGCATTGACGAACACATCGTAACTATTCAGTGAGACGCCGGCGTGACGATGAGCGATGGCCAGCAACATAGCCAATCGGTTGTATTCCACCCCAACACACAATCTGCGGGGGTTCGCCAGAACGCTGTCATCCACCAGCGCTTGAATCTCAACCAGCAAGGGACGGGTTCCCTCCTGGGTCGCCAGAATCACGCTGCCTGGTTTTTCAGCGCCGTACTTACTGACAAACATCGCGGAAGGATTGCTCACATCCTTTAATCCCTGTTCCGTCATTGCGAATACGCCAATCTCGTTGACGGCTCCAAAACGATTCTTGATCGCCCGAATCACGCGGAAACTGTGCGAACTGTCGCCCTCGAAATACAGGACACTGTCCACTATGTGTTCAAGTACACGGGGACCGGCCAAAGCCCCCTCCTTGGTCACGTGACCCACCAGAATCAAGCGACAGTCACTGTGTTTGGCATATCTGACCAGCCTGGCCGCACATTCGCGAACCTGGGACACACTGCCGGGCGCCGCGCTCAAGGAGTCACTGTAAAAAGTCTGGATCGAGTCCGCCACCAGAACATCGGGAGATTCGGCGTACACAACTTCAAGCAGGTTTTCCAGTCTGTTTTCAGCCATTACATTCAATCGCCCGGAGTCCAGGCCAATCCTCTGTGCTCGAAGCGCGACCTGTTCTATGGACTCCTCTCCCGTCACATAGAGCGTTTTTGAACTGCGGCTGAGGCAACACAGATTCTGCAATAGCAAGGTGGATTTGCCAATCCCCGGGGCGCCGCCGATAAGCACTGCGGAACCGGCTACCAGCCCACCTCCCAGGACGCGGTCGAATTCAGCGCTCCCGCACGACAGTCTTGCCGTTTGACTGACCTGAATATCGCCCAGTTTACGCATCTGCGCTTTTGCGGCGAATCCTGAAAATCGCGCCGCCGATTTCCCTTCAATCCGTTGTTCCACCAATGTATTCCAGGCGCCGCAATCGCCGCATTGCCCAGACCATTTCAGGTTTTGGGCGCCACAATCGGAACAAAGGAAAACCGTTTTCGATGAGGATTTAGCCATGTGGTACATCTCCGGTCACAATTCGGGGAATCCGCGATGTCACCTTGCACAATAATTCATAGGGAATGGTTTGCGCCCATCCCGCCACCTCCTCCACGGGCAGACCCTCCCCCCATAATGTCACTTCATCACCGACCCCGGCCACCTCATGATCTGTAACATCAACCGCAATCATGTCCATCGAAACCCGGCCTGTAAGCGGCGCTCTTTTGCCGCGAATGAGGACACAGGCTCTTGCATCGACATTCCATGGATAACCATCGCCATAGCCCAGTCCGACAATACCGATACGCGACCGGCGGCGGGTACGATACAGGCCGCCGTAACCGATTGGCTGCCCGCTGTCGACGAACTTGACCGAAATCAGCCTGGCCTTGAGTTGCATGACCGGACGCAGATTGACTGTATCGGCCGGCTCCCCGCCAACCAACGGCGAAACGCCATATAACATCAGGCCGGGGCGCACCCAGTCCTTGTGCGTATTCTGCGAGCGCATGATTGCGGCCGAATTTGCCAGACTCTTTTCATGTCGCAACGACAAACAGGCAGAGGCAAAGTTTTCAAGTTGTCTGTCCGTATATCGGTCATCCAGGATATCCGCGTTGGCTAAATGAGAAAGCACCCTGACTACCCGTACAGACTCCAGCGCTTGCAGCGAGGCGCAGATTTTTGCCAGTTGATGACCGGGTAACCCCAGGCGATTCATGCCAGTGTCGAATTTAACCCAGACAGACAACGGCTTTCCCGACCAGGCTTGCAACCAGTCGGCCTGTTGGTGGCTATGAATCACAGGCTGCATATCGTATCTTTCGAACTCGGCCAGTTGCGAGGCGCGCCAGAACTCAGACAGCACGACAACTGGCCGACAATTCTGCGCCTGACGGCAGAGGATTCCTTCGGACAATGTCGCCACAGCAAATCCGTCCACCTGCCGGCATATTGATTCCGTAATGGCAGACAGGCCATGACCATACGCATCCGCCTTGATGACCGCGATGATTCTGCAATGACCGGCGAGCTGGCGTACAACGGAGAGATTATGACACAACGCCTGTAAATCGATCACCGCCCAGGCGCGCATCAGTCCACGGCCTCAAACCGCCTCAGGTTACGGATTGCCCGCATAGGGCATGGCAAAGTTCTCGAAGCGTGTAAACTCTCCTCTGAAGGTGAGTCTGGTGGTGCCGACCGGACCATTTCTCTGTTTGCCGATAATCAATTCAGCCACCCCTTTCTGGCTGCTGTCTTCGTTGTAGACCTCATCCCTGTATATGAAGAATATGACATCCGCATCCTGCTCAATGGCGCCGGATTCCCGCAAGTCCGACATCACCGGCCGTTTGTTGGGTCTTTGTTCCAATCCACGATTCAACTGCGAGAGCGCAACTACAGGAACATGCAATTCCTTGGCCAGAATTTTCAATGCCCGGGTAATGCCTGAAATCTCGGTGGCGCGATTTTCATTGCTGTCCGGGGAATTCATCAACTGCAAATAATCAATAATAATCAGACCCAGCTGCTGGTTCTCACGCATCAATCTCCGCGCCCTTGACTGTAAATCCAGCGTATTCAAGCCAGCGGAATCATCAATAAAAACAGGGGCCTTGTCCAGTATACTGACTGCGGAAGTCAAGCGTGGCCAGTCCTCATCGCTCAAGCGTCCGGTACGCACCTTGTTGGAGTTGATCTGGCCGAGTGAAGACAACATACGCATCGCCAACTGTTCGCCCGGCATTTCCATACTGAAAATCGCAACGGGCAGTTTTTTTTCCACGGCGACATACTCGGCAATATTCATCGCAAATGATGTTTTACCCATCGACGGTCGTCCCGCGATGATGATCAGGTCGCCTTGCTGCAATCCCGATGTCTGACTATCGACATCCGAAAAACCGGTCGGAACGCCGGTAACCACTTCCTTCGACTCGGACAACAATTCGATTCGATCAATGGAGCGCTCAACCAGTTTATACAGCTCGGTAAACCCCCGCTGACGCGCCCCATCATGCTCTGAAATATCGAACACCAGACTTTCCGCATGATCCAGTATTTGCCGCGGGGTTCTTCCTTCCGGGTTGTAGGCTGCATCGGATATCTTGTTGGCGGCTGATATCAACGACCGCAAAATAGCCTGATCCCTGACAATCCTGGCGTAAGTGAGGATGTTCGCCGTGCTCGGCGTATTATTCGCCAGAGTCCCTATGTAGGTCAGGCCACCCACAGCCTCGAGTTTGCCTTGCGAAGCCAGCCATTGTGAAGCGGTGACTGCATCCGCCGGTTGTCCAGCAGCTCGCAAACCGCCAATAGCCTGAAAAATCAAACGATGGTTCTGATTATAAAAATCCGCGTCACCCACCTGCTCCGTGACTTCTTCCCATTTCGTATTATCCAGCAACAATCCACCGAGGAGAGATTGTTCGGCCTCCAGCGCCTGGGGAGGAATCTTTGGTGAGACGGCCATCAGTTGCTCAAATCATGCCGGATACTTCTCTACTCTGCCTCCACATGGATACGGACGGTGAAACGTACTTCCGGGTGAAGAATGACCTCCGCCTCGAATTCGCCAATCTGTTTTATTGGCCCGTCGGGCTGATGGATTTCAGACTTATCCATGTCCGCCCCGCCCCGGCTCATCTCCTGGGCGATATCCGCCGGCGATACCGAGCCATAGAGCTGGCCTTCTTCACCACAAAGCCGTGACAATGATATTTCCCGCACCGCCTGTTCTGCGCGCATCTGCGCCCTTTGCCGGCGGCTGGCCTCGTCCGCGGCAATTTTCAGGCGTTTTTCTTCTGCCAGGGCTTTTGCCTCAGGCGTTGCCCGCATGGCTTTTTTCTGTGGAATCAGGAAATTCCTGGCATAACCGTTACGGACATTTACCAAATCACCGATATCCCCGGTGTTCGGTATTCTCTCCAATAAAATGACTTCCATGATACCCCCTAATTTTCGTGTTGGTCCGTATATTGAATCAGCGCGAGAAAGCGGGCGCGTTTAACCGCGGTTGCCAACTGTCGCTGAAAATGAGTTTTCGTTCCGGTGCTTCTTCGCGGCAGGATTTTGCCTGTATCGCTTGTATTCGCGATCAGGATGTCCAGGTCCTTGTAATCAATGGACTCGATTCCTTCGGCGGTAAATTTACAAAAACGGGGTCTTCGTTGAAATCTGGCCATCACACTGCCTCCTGGGTTTTGTCGTCATCCACTGCTTCGGTGGAGTCGGCAGACTCATGATTGTCTTCGGTAGCATTGGCTTCGGTAGCTTCCGGTTTCGGGGGAGGCGCTTCGGTACGGTTTCCATGATTGCCTGAACCACTGGCCGAACCGGCCGCCTTTGCCGCTTCCGCCGCGTCTTCCCGCGCCCTGGCTTTGGCCATGCTGGATTCTTCAGTAATGGCGTGTTTCCGGCGTATCACCAGATGACGAAGAACCGAGTCGTTGAATTTGAAGTTTCTCTCGATATCCCGCAATATATCCTGGCCGCACTCGATATTGATCATGACATAATGCGCCTTGTAAACGTTGTTGATCATATAAGCCAGACGCCGACGCCCCCAATCTTCAACACGATGGATTTCACCATTACCGGATATAACCATGCCCTTGAAGCGATCAATCATCGCTGGCACCTGTTCGCTCTGGTCCGGATGAACCAGGAAAACGATTTCATAATGTCGCATAATTCTCCCTGTGGGTTGTATCTTCCTCCTGCAAGTCCGGCTTCCGCCCGACAGGAGTAAAGAAAGGAGTGAAAAGAAATTTGTGGCTTGTGGCGCGATTGTACAGAAACCAGGTCCGTTTCACAAGTCAAAGAGCAGAGCTCAAAGAGCAGAGCTGTCAAAAATTCCTACATCCGAGAGTTTTCGGGGGGTGATCCACGCCTTTTCCCTGTGCTATACCCGGGAATTGTCTCTTTGCTGGTGGGAACCGATACCCTGCACGGAAACTGTGCGAGCGGGCTTCCCGGGATTATATGTGTGAAAATCAAACCTGCCGTCAATCCGATTTTTGTGCACTTTGTTGCCGCAGGGTCTTCCGGGTAATCTGGCTAAAATCAATCGGCGTCAAGTCCTGCACGTCTACTGATTGACGCGCATCCCACAAATCATAGCTCTCCTGTAGTGTCAACCAGCTTTCTGCAGAGCCCCCCAAAACCCTGGATAACCGAACGGCCATTTGAGGTGAGACCCCGGCAACGCCATTCACCAATCGACTGAAAGCGCTACGCGAAACACCCAGCTGAGCGGCGATTTGATTCGCGCTTATCTCTGCAAATGGCTCAATATAAGTGCGCCGGATCAAAGCGCCAGGATGCGGTGGATTATGTTGTTGAAACACCATCAGTGATAATCCTCATAGTTCACGTTATAGGCATCGCCCTCGTCAAACCTGAAGACAATTCGCCAGTTCCCGGATATATTTACCGCCCAGTACCCCTGTCGACTCCCTTTGAGCGGGTGCAAACGATAACCGGGTTTATCCATATCCTCAATCGTGGTAGCCGCATTCAGTAAGGCCAGACGGTCACTGATTTTCGTTGCATGAACCGGCCGGACTCCAGCCACACTGCCATCTGTAAAGAATCTCTCCAACCCCTTGTGCTTAAAACTCTTTATCATGTCTGACGAATAGTACACAGGTATACCGTGTTATGCAATCCCGCTTCCCGCGGCGGCCATCCCGCGGCAGCCTTCCTCGCGACTACAGTCGCGGTCATTACTCACCAGCGAATACCCACTTCAAGCCCAATCCGGTAATCCCCTTCGCCACCGCTCTCGGTTCGGGTCACGCCGATATCGAACGACAGGTCGGGTTTCCCTATCGAATCCAGCCGCCAGCCGAGGCGATAATCCCGGTCTGTGCCGGACAGACCATAACCCAGATACGGACCGCCGATAAAGCGTCCCGTGAACGCCGGCGCCCCCCAGGCCACATCCACCGTCAACCGCCGGGTATTGTCTTTACCCGCGGCGTCTGCATCAATCTCATCCGGTCGCTCCGGCTCCAGCAGACGCGACATACCCCCCGAAGAAGAGCCGCCCCAATCCTGACGCAAACTCGCCGACAAGCCCTGCTTCGTCTCCGGCTGCGCATCCCAGTCCAGAGTAATCGAAGCCCCGAGATCCCGATACCCCGATACCTCGTGGGCGACCAGACCCCGCCCTTCAATGCCGAGTTCCAGTCCCCGATTCGGATCGCTCCAGCTAATTCCACCCCCCAGTTCCACTCCGAAGCCAGTTTCCGCATCGCCGCCGTCATGACGCGCGCCAATCTCCAGGCGCGTATCCAGCGCTCCGGCATCCTGAATGACTCGAAGCCATGAACCTTCCAGCCCCAGGCGCAAGCGTGAAATATCAGCGGAGGTCGCGCCGAGTTCGCGGCCGTCACCCACCTGATCGGAGGTAGCCTGCAACCATAAGGCGTCCGAGACCAGCGCAAGACTGAATCCGCCACCAGCCGGCGCTTCAATCAGGCTGCCGCGCGCTCCCGCCGCCACCATTGCCGTTGCGGTATCCGTCCTGAGCGCTTCTTGTCCCTTCCGTTCCAGAGTGCCCTGACCGTAACCAATCGCCCCCCAGGCCGTGAGCCGATCCGTCACTTCGCGCGAGACCCACGGCGTCACCATCGTCAACGAGGCTTCCAGTTCTCCCGAGTCTCCATCGGCGCGGTCATACTCCCCTTTGCCCACGCTGTGTGACAGCGCCACACCGGCGCCCCACAACCCCTGATGACGATCCATGCCAAGCAGGCCGGTTACCACCTCGCCGTCCACAGACAGAGCGCCTTCCTGACCATCAAAACTTGACCACCCTCCCTGTCCCCAGACCGACCAGACCGAACCGTCCGCTTGCGGCTTCCCGGTCTGTGTGAAGGATGAACCGGACCACATCTCGCGACCCGTCATCTCGCGCCAGTCCAGAACATTCTCATCATCCTCACTGCTGTCGTCCAGCCACGGATAGAGCGTTTCCATTGGCTCCGGCTCCGATGCTGATTCCACCGGACTCCCCGCAAGTTGCGCCTGAGTACCCGGGGTCGGCGTAATATCAATCCGTCCGGTAATACCGTCCAGCACCCGATCCACATGGGTTCGCGCAAAACGTATCAACCAGGACGAGGCCGCCGTAGTCAGGAACCCGCTAACCGTCACTTCCAGCCTCTGCGTCAGACTCTCTGTATTGTAATTCGGATCCGTAGAGGTGACCCGATGTTCCAGTGAAACCGCTCCATCGGCTACCGCCGTCACCCGCACAGCCTGCCCAATCGCCCAGTTGTCCGCCGTGAAGGATAAACTCTCCGGCAACACCGTAACCACTCCTACCGCGTCCGGCAGCACCGACATCGTCACTGGCGCGGTCGGCTCGCTCAACAATCGCGCGGTGTAGTCCGCCGGCTCGTCCGCCGCCGCAATATGCAAGGACGATACCGACAATTCGAAGCCTGCCGTATCATCATCGGTCACCGCCACCGTCGCCGAATGACTGGATTCACCCGGCAAATAGCCTTCACCCGGCTCGACAGTCACGGTCACCTCGCCGTCCACCTCATCAACGAAGTCATCCATCGTCGGCACCCGATGAGTCACCGAGGTCTCGCCGGCGTGGATCGTTACCATCCGGCTGCCTTCCTGGCTGGCTTCCACAAAGTCGCCATTCGGCGCGTCCGCCACCGCAAGGTTGACCGCCAGAGAAGTCGTCGGCGCAGGAATTGCCGTCAGGGTAAAGGTCGCAGCGCCGCCCTCGGTCACCGCTTCACCGCCGGTAATACTCACCACCGGCATATCATCATCATCGTTCACCACCAGTGTGCACATATTTTTTCCGTTTAATGCGTAGTTCACACCTGCGGCCAGCGTCAAAATGATCGTCTCATCGCTCTCCTCCACATCATCATCCATGATTATTATCGGAATATTGACAGAACTCTCTCCGGCTGGTATCGAGACCACATCTACATCTATGCGGTAGTCTCCGTTATCTCCGTTACTCGCTGTGCCGCCCACCGTGTAAGCCAACGTAATGTCCGTCTGCAATACCGGATTCAGGTTCACCTCCATGTTGTACATGCCCGCGCTCTCGGACACACTGTCCAATGTCCGTACAAAAGATACTACCGGCATAACAGAAGGCGGTTCCTGGATCGTCATGTCCACCTCTCCGTTCACATCATCGTAGCCGCCGGTAGCGGAGGCCGTATGCGTCAGTATCACGATGTCATTCACTGTGTCATCGTCCGGTACTACCACCACCGTCACCGTTTGCGGGACATTCCACAGATTGACGAGGCCAGACGGATGGAAGGTCAACGTGTTCTGGTCGCCGTCTGTGTCGAGATCGGCATCTATTGTTACATCACTATTGTCCGCGGCAATCGTTACCGTAACCACATCAGTCGGCTGCGTATCGAGGACAACCGTGTAGGTGCGGATGTGGATGTCGTTGTCGCCTTCATCCACCACCAGACTGCTCGGCACGAAGGTCAGCCCCCCCTCCTCATCATCCGTCACCGTCACGTCCACTTCGCCCGTCACGCCGTTGTAACCACCCGTATTCGAGGCCGTGTGCGTCAACGTCGCTTCATCATCCACGGTGTCGGTGTCTTGCGCCACGCTCACCGTCACCGTCTGCGCCGTACTCCACAGATTCGCTCCCGAGGCGCTGAACGTCAACGTCTCACTGGCCGTGAACGCCGTCGCTGAATCCGGGCCGTCTATCGTTACATCCGTATTGTCCGAAGTAATCGTCACCGTCACATTCGCCGTCGGCTCGGTCGCCAGTCGCACCGTGTAGGTGTTTGTGTTGCTGCCTTCGGCAACCGTCAGACTCGCCGGCGCTATCACCAGACCGGCCGTGTCATTGTCGGTAATCGTCACAGACAGGTCTTCTTCCACCGAAGCGTAATCGCCGCCACTCGCCGCATGCGTCAGCATCACCGCGTCATTCGCCGTGTCCACATCCGCCAACGCATTCACCGTCACCGTCTGCGGAGCATTCCACAGCTTGGTGATGCCGGTCGGGTTGAAGGTCAACGTGTTCTGAACGCCATTCATCACTGAATCGGTGTCGGCTATCGTCAATTCGGCGCTGTCCGAAGTGATCGTCACCGTCACCTGTGCTGTCGGCTGCGTATCCAGTACCACCGTGTAACTGCCACTGCCTTCTTCCGCCACCGAGACACTCGTCGGCGAGAAGGTCAGGCCGGCTGTATCATCATCCGTCACCGTCACGCCCACTTCGCCCGTCACGCCGTTGTAACCACCCGTATTCGAGGCCGTATGCGTCAACGTCGCTTCATCATCCACGGTGTCGGTGTCTTGCGCCGCGCTCACCGTCACCGTCTGCGCCGTACTCCACAAGGTGGCCGGCGTCGACGGGCTGAACGTCAACGTCTCACTGGCCGTAAACACCGCTCCGGCATCCGGACCATCTATCGTTACATCCGTATTGTCCGAACCAATCGTCACCGTTACATCGGCAGATGGCTCCGTCGACAGTCGCACCGTGTACGTATTTGTGTTGCTACCTTCTTCCACCGTCAGACTGCCCGGCGCAATCACCAGTCCCGCCGTGTCGTTGTCGGTAATCGTCACTTCCAGGTCTTCGCTCACGGAAGCGTAATCTCCACCCGATGCACCATGCGTCAGCGTCACCTCATCATTCGCCGTGTCTACATCCGCCGCCGCGTTCACCGTCACCGTCTGCGGCGTATTCCACGGTTTGGTCACTCCGGTCGGATTAAAGGTTAATGTGTTCTGGTCGCTCGGCGTATCCCCATCCGTGTCGGCGATCGTCAATTCGGCGCTGTCCGAAGTAATCTCCACCGTCACCACGGCGCTCGGCTGGGTATCCAGGACCACCGTGTAACTGCCACTGCCTTCTTCCGTCACCGAGACACTCGTCGGCGAGAACGTAATCCCCACTTCATCATCATCCGTCACCGTGATCGTGCCGTGATTGGCCGTCACCGTACCCGTGGCGCCTCCGCTCAAACCCGTGGCCGTCAGAATCGGGGCGTTGCCGGTGGATGTGGCCGGTATCGTCACCGTAATCGTATCATCCTCGGCATCGGCATCCTGTGAAGACGTCAACGTCACCGTCGCCGTGGTGGACGAACCGGCGCCACGCCCGGTGAACGTCACCACGCCAGTCGTCGCATTCAGTCCCACTCCAGTCGCCGCCGTCAACGCCAGCGTAAAGTCCGTGCCCAGGGTTCCGCCACTAAAGCCCAACGGAACCGCCAGCGCTTCTCCCGCCCGCAACGCCCGCCCCAGCGTCAGGACCATCCGCGCCGTCTGGGTATTGCTGCCTTCAGTCGCCGTGGTGTCCGGCGTCGTCAGGGTGACTTCCGTTTCATCATCGTCTTGCACTTCCACCGTGGCCGAACCGTTGGAACCCACCGTATAACCCGTACCATCCGTCACCGTCACCGTAATCTCGCCATCCGGCTCATCCGTCGTGTCGGCGCTGGTCACTACACTGTGGACAACCGACCCGGCGGTCGGAATCATGACCGTGGCGCTCTCACGCACAGTCGTCAGATAATCGGCGTTCGCTACATCCGCAATCGTCAGCGTCACCGACAGAGGTGCCGCCGGAACCGGATCCGCCGTCACCGTGAACGTCGCCGTGCCGCCTTCGGTAATGGCTCCACTGCCGCCGCTTCGCGCAATCGTAATCTCCGGCTCGGTGGTGTCCGTCACCGTCACCACCAGGTCTTCATTCTGCGAGGCGCCATAGCCCGAACCAGCGCCCGATACCGTGTGACTCAACGTCGCCGGGTCATAGGTCGTACTCGTGTCATCCTGCGCCACCGTCACCGTCACTTCCTGCGCCGTACTCCACAAGGTGGCCGGCGTTGACGCGCTGAACGTCAGGGACACCGGTTGTACCGTCACCCCCGTCACGTCCGATGCAATCGCTACCGTCACATTCGCCGTCGGCGGCGTCGCCAGTTTCACCGTGTAGGTACTGGTGTTACTGCCTTCGGCCACCGTCAGACTGCTCGGCGCAATCACCAGCCCCGCCGTGTCATTGTCGGTAATCGTCACAGACAGGTCTTCTTCCACCGAAGCGTAATCTCCACCACTCGCATCATGCGTCAGCGTCACATCGTCATTCGCCGCGTCCACATCCGCTCCCGCATTCACCGTCACCGTCTGCGCCACATTCCACAGTTTGGTGACTCCGGTCGGATTGAAGGTCAACGTGTTCTGGATGCCCTGCATCACTGAATCCGTGTCGGCTATCGTCAGATCGGAATTGTCCGAAGCAATCGTCACCGTCACTTGGGTTGTCGGCTGCGTATCCAGCACCACCGTGTAACTGCTACTGCCTTCTTCCGTCACCGTCACACTCGTCGGATTGAAGGTAATCCCCACTTCATCATCATCCGTCACCGTGATCACGCCGTTGCCATCCCGACTGCCACTGGCGCCACCGCTTAAATTGGTGGCCGTCAGGATCGACCCTTCGCCACTGTCTGTGGCCGGAATCGAGACGGTAATCGATTCATCCTCGGCATCGGCATCCTGTGAAGCCGCGAGCGTCACCGTCGCGGTGGTGGACGAACCGGCGCCACGCCCGGTGAACGTCACCACGCCAGTCGTCGCATTCAGTCCCACTCCAGTCGCCGCCGTCAACGCCAGCGTAAAGTCCGTGCCCAGGGTTCCGCCACTAAAGCCCAACGGAACCGCCAGCGCTTCTCCCGCCCGCAACGCCCGCCCCAGCGTCAGGACCATCCGCGCCGTCTGGGTATTGCTGCCTTCAGTCGCCGTGGTGTCCGGCGTCGTCAGGGTGACTTCCGTTTCATCATCGTCTTGCACTTCCACCGTGGCCGAACCGTTGGAACCCACCGTATAACCCGTACCATCCGTCACCGTCACCGTAATCTCGCCATCCGGCTCATCCGTCGTGTCGGCGCTGGTCACTACACTGTGGACAACCGACCCGGCGGTCGGAATCATGACCGTGGCGCTCTCACGCACAGTCGTCAGATAATCGGCGTTCGCTACATCCGCAATCGTCAGCGTCACCGACAGAGGTGCCGCCGGAACCGGATCCGCCGTCACCGTGAACGTCGCCGTGCCGCCTTCGGTAATGGCTCCACTGCCGCCGCTTCGCGCAATCGTAATCTCCGGCTCGGTGGTGTCCGTCACCGTCACCACCAGGTCTTCATTCTGCGAGGCGCCATAGCCCGAACCAGCGCCCGATACCGTGTGACTCAACGTCGCCGGGTCATAGGTCGTACTCGTGTCATCCTGCGCCACCGTCACCGTCACTTCCTGCGCCGTACTCCACAAGGTGGCCGGCGTTGACGCGCTGAACGTCAGGGACACCGGTTGTACCGTCACCCCCGTCACGTCCGATGCAATCGCTACCGTCACATTCGCCGTCGGCGGCGTCGCCAGTTTCACCGTGTAGGTACTGGTGTTACTGCCTTCGGCCACCGTCAGACTGCTCGGCGCAATCACCAGCCCCGCCGTGTCATTGTCGGTAATCGTCACAGACAGGTCTTCTTCCACCGAAGCGTAATCTCCACCACTCGCATCATGCGTCAGCGTCACATCGTCATTCGCCGCGTCCACATCCGCTCCCGCATTCACCGTCACCGTCTGCGCCACATTCCACAGTTTGGTGACTCCGGTCGGATTGAAGGTCAACGTGTTCTGGATGCCCTGCATCACTGAATCCGTGTCGGCTATCGTCAGATCGGAATTGTCCGAAGCAATCGTCACCGTCACTTGGGTTGTCGGCTGCGTATCCAGCACCACCGTGTAACTGCTACTGCCTTCTTCCGTCACCGTCACACTCGTCGGATTGAAGGTAATCCCCACTTCATCATCATCCGTCACCGTGATCACGCCGTTGCCATCCCGACTGCCACTGGCGCCACCGCTTAAATTGGTGGCCGTCAGGATCGACCCTTCGCCACTGTCTGTGGCCGGAATCGAGACGGTAATCGATTCATCCTCGGCATCGGCATCCTGTGAAGCCGCGAGCGTCACCGTCGCGGTGGTGGACGAACCGGCGCTGCTGCCCGTGAACGTCACCACGCCCGTGGTCGCATTCAGTCCCACTCCAGTCGCCGCCGTCAACGCCAGCGTAAAGTCCGTGCCCAGGGTTCCGCCCGTGAATTGGAACGGAACCGCCAGTCCCTCTCCGGCCCGCAACGCCCGCCCCAGCGTCAAGACCATCCGCGCCGTCTGGGTATTGCTGCCTTCAGTCGCCGTGGCGTCCGGCGTCGTCAGGGTGACCTCCGTTTCATCATCGTCTTGCACTTCCACCGTGGCCGAACCGTTGGAACCCACCGTATAACCCGTACCATCCGTCACCGTCACCGTAATCTCTCCATCCGGCTCATCCGTGGTCTCGGAGTTTCCGCCAGTGGTCACCACATCGTAATCCACCGTGCCACTGGTCGGAACCATCACGGTCTTCGTGCCCTGGTTACCCGGTGCAAGATAATCCGCGTTCGCTACATCCGCGACATCCAGCGTCACCGACAGATTCGCCGCCGGAACCGGATTCGCCGTCACCCGGAACGTCGCCGTGCCGCCTTCCGTCATACTCGCGCCGCTCGTCCGCGCAATCGTAATCTCCGGCTCATCATCATCTGTTACCGTGATCGTGCCAGAACCACTGCCGCTGGCGCCACCGCTTAAATTGGTCGCCGTCAGGCGCGGTGTCCCACTGGTGGATGACGCCGGGATTGCCACGGTGATCGAATCATCCGCCACGTCCACGTCTTGTGAGGCCACCAGCGTCACGGTCGCTGTCGTCGCCGAACCGGTGTTGCTGCCGGTGAAAGTCACCGTAGATCCGGACAAGGATACCCCGGTCGCCGCCGTCAGCGTGAAGTCGGTGCCCAGAACCCCACCACTGAACGCCATCGGAACCGCCAGCGCTTCTCCCGCCCGCAACGCCCGCCCCAGCCTCAAGACCATCTGCGCCGTGTCTGTGGAACTGCCTTCGGTCGCGGTCGTATCCAGCATGGTCAACGTCACTTCCGTTGCATCATCGTCCGTGACCTTGACCGTGGCCGAACCGTTGGAACCACTCACCGTATAACCCGCGCCATCGGTCACCGTCACCGTAATCTCGCCATCCGGTTCATCAGTGGTCTCGGTGTCGCCACCAGTGGTCACCACATCGTAGTCCACCGTGCCGCTGGTCGGAACCGTCACTGTCTGTGTACCCTGGTTGCCCGATGCAATATAGTCGGCGTTCGCTACATCCGCGATATTCAGCGTCACGGCCAGATCCGCTACCGGAACCGGATCCGCCGTCACCCGGAAGGTCGCCGCTGCTCCTTCGCCAATCTCTGCGTCACTACTGGTGCGCTCAATCGAAACCACCGGCAAGGTGGGGGAGGTCGGTTGTATCTGCTGATTCGGATCACTGTCATCATCTGTAATGGTCAACTCCTGATTGCCCGGATTGGCCAGGCCATGACCGCCACTCGCTACCGCCGACACCGTCACTTTCTTGTTGGCGGCGTCCACCTGGTTGTCCACCGCCGTAATCGTCACTACCCCGCTACTCGCCTTCGCTCCAGCCGCAATCGTCAGGGTCTGGTTCGCCGATACCGTAAAGTCTCCACTCACCGCCGGCGCCACCGCCACCGCGCTCACCGTCAACGTGGTCGCTACCGAAGACGCATGACTCAACGTCGCCGTCACCGTCGATACGTTGGTGGCTTCGCTTTCGGTAATCGTCGAGGGCGTCAGTACCAGCGTCGCCACCGCCGTGTCGTTGTCGGTGATCCCTACCGCTACCGTGCCACTCGCTGTGGTCCCCGTAGTCCCCGTGCCCGAGGCCCGATCCAGATTGCTCGTCACCGCCCGGCTACTGCTGCCAAAGCCGACCGTCAACGTCTCCTCGTCCCCTTCATCCACCTCGTCATTCACCGCCGTCAGTGTGAGGGTCGCTATCTGTACCGTGCGCGTGGCATGGCCGGTGAACACCACCGCCGGGGTCGCCGCGCTGTGCGGATCAGTGGCGCTCAAGGTCACGCCCCGATTCAGACTCGCTCCACTGCTTAACGCCACCGTGTAATCACCCGCCGCAATGCCCGCCCCACTCACCATCAACGGCGCCGTAATCTCCTCACCCGACACCAGGGCGCGTCCCAGCGTCACCGTCAACGTGGCGGCGCCGCCATTCTCGACAATCGCTCCACTGCCGCCGCTTCGCGCCAGCGTCACCGTCGTTTTGTCATTGTCGCGTACCGCTACACTCGCCGAACCGTTGGAACCACTCACCGTATACCCCGCGCCCGAACCAGCGGTCACCGTCACCACAATCTCGCCGTCCGGTTCATCGGTCGTGTCGGCCGTGGTCACTACACTGTGGACGACCGACCCGCTGGTCGGAACCATGACCGTGGCGCTCTCGCGCACAGTCGTCAGATAATCGGCGTTGGCTACATCCGCGATATTCAGCGTCACGGACAGACCCGCCGCCGGAACCGGAGCCGCCGTCACCGTAAACGTCGCCGTCGCTCCTTCGGTCATACTGGCGGCGCTCGTTCGCGCAATCGTAATCTCCGGCTTCGTGGTGTCCGTCACCGTCACCACCAGGTCCTGGTTCTGCCCGGACCCATAACCCGATCCCGCGCCCGATACCGTGTGCGTCAGCTTCGCCGATTCATAGCTCGTGCTCGTGTCATCCTGCGCCGCCGTCACCGTCACTTCCTGCGCCGTACTCCACAAGGTGGCCGGCGTTGACGCGCTGAACGTCAACGTAGACGGTTGTACCGTCACCCCCGTCACATTCGAGGCAATCGCTACCGTCACATTCGCCGAAGGCTGCGTCGACAGCGCCACCGTGTAGGTCTTGCTGGCTCCTTCTTCTACCGTCAGGGCAGTCGGCGCAATCACCAGTCCCGCCGTGTCATTGTCGGCAATGGTGACGGCCAGGTCTTTACTGACCGAACCGTAATCCCCGCCACTGGCCGCATGCCTCAGCTTCACCGCATCATTGACCGTGTCATCATCCGCCCGGGCATTCACCGTCACCGTCTGCGCCTTGCTCCACAGATTGGCCGCTTCGGTCGGATGGAACGTCAACTCCTCGCTGGCCGTGAACGCCGTCGCCGCGTCCGGGCCGTCTAGCGTCAATTCGGTGTTGTCCGAAGTAATCGTCACCGTCACCGCCTCAGTCGGCTGCGTATCCAGTACCACCGTGTAGGTCTGGGTTCCTTCCTCCGTCACCGTGACACTCGTCGGATCGAACGTCAATCCCACTTTATCGTCATCCGTCACCGTGATCACGCCGTGGGTATCTGTCACCGTACCCGTAACGCCGCCGCTCAGGTTCGTGGCCGTCAGAATCGGGGCATTGCCACTGTCTGTGGCCGGAATCGTCACCGTCACCGTATCATCCGCCGCGTCATCATCGTGCAAGGCCGTCAACGTCACCGTGGCGGTCGTCGCTGAACCCCCGGCGCGACCGGTGAACGTCACCGTGTTGCCAGACAGACCCACTCCGGTCGCCGCCGTCAGCGACAGACTGAAGTCGGTATCCAGAACCCCGCCCGTGAAGCCCAACGGAACCGCCAGAACCTCTCCAGCCCGCAACGCCCGCCCCAGCGTCAACACCAGCTGCGCCGTCTGCGTACTGCTGTCTTCGGTCGCCGTGGCGTCCGGCGTCGTCAGGGTCACCGGGGTGGCGTCGTTGTCCGTGACCTTGACCTTCGCCGAACCGTTCGTATTGCTCACCGTATAGCCCGAACCAGCGGTCACCGTCACCACAATCTCACCATCCGGTTCATCCGTACTGTCGGCAGTGGTCACTACATTGTGGACGACCGACCCACTGGTCGGAACCATGACCGTGGCGCTCTCGCGCACAGTCGTCAGATAATCGGCGTTGGCTACATCCGCAATATTCAGCGTCACGGACAGACCCGCCGCCGGAACCGGAGCCGCCGTCACCCGGAACGTCGCCGTGCCGCCTTCGGTCACACTCGCGCCACTCGTTCGCGCAATCGTAATCTCCGGCTCCGTGGTGTCCGTCACCGTCACCACCAGGTCTTTGTTCTGTGAGGTTCCATAACCCGAATCCGCGCCCGTCACCGTGTGCGTCAGCTTCGCCGATTCATAGGTCGTGCTCGTGTCATCTTGCGCCGCCGTCACCGTCACTTCCTGCGCCGTACTCCACAAGGTGGCCGGCGTTGACGCGCTGAACGTCAACGTAGACGGTTGTACCGTCACCCCCGTCACATTCGAGGCAATCGCTACCGTCACATTCGCCGAAGGCTGCGTCGACAGCGCCACCGTGTAGGTCTTGCTGGCTCCTTCTTCTACCGTCAGGGCAGTCGGCGCAATCACCAGTCCCGCCGTGTCATTGTCGGCAATGGTGACGGCCAGGTCTTTACTGACCGAACCGTAATCCCCGCCACTGGCCGCATGCCTCAGCTTCACCGCATCATTGACCGTGTCATCATCCGCCCGGGCATTCACCGTCACCGTCTGCGCCTTGCTCCACAGATTGGCCGCTTCGGTCGGATGGAACGTCAACTCCTCGCTGGCCGTGAACGCCGTCGCCGCGTCCGGGCCGTCTAGCGTCAATTCGGTGTTGTCCGAAGTAATCGTCACCGTCACCGCCTCAGTCGGCTGCGTATCCAGTACCACCGTGTAGGTCTGGGTTCCTTCCTCCGTCACCGTGACACTCGTCGGATCGAACGTCAATCCCACTTTATCGTCATCCGTCACCGTGATCACGCCGTGGGTATCTGTCACCGTACCCGTAACGCCGCCGCTCAGGTTCGTGGCCGTCAGAATCGGGGCATTGCCACTGTCTGTGGCCGGAATCGTCACCGTCACCGTATCATCCGCCGCGTCATCATCGTGCAAGGCCGTCAACGTCACCGTGGCGGTCGTCGCTGAACCCCCGGCGCGACCGGTGAACGTCACCGTGTTGCCAGACAGACCCACTCCGGTCGCCGCCGTCAGCGACAGACTGAAGTCGGTATCCAGAACCCCGCCCGTGAAGCCCAACGGAACCGCCAGAACCTCTCCAGCCCGCAACGCCCGCCCCAGCGTCAACACCAGCTGCGCCGTCTGCGTACTGCTGTCTTCGGTCGCCGTGGCGTCCGGCGTCGTCAGGGTCACCGGGGTGGCGTCGTTGTCCGTGACCTTGACCTTCGCCGAACCGTTCGTATTGCTCACCGTATAGCCCGAACCAGCGGTCACCGTCACCACAATCTCACCATCCGGTTCATCCGTACTGTCGGCAGTGGTCACTACATTGTGGGTGATCGACCCACCCACCGGAACCGTCACCGTCTTCGCGCCTTCATGGCCACTTTCTCCACTAGCCAGATAATCCGCATTGGCTACATCCGCAATATTCAGCGTCACTTCCAGGTTCGCCGCCGGAACCGGAGTCGCCGTCACCGTAAAGGTCGCCGTCGCTCCTTCGGTCATACTGGCGGCGCTCGTGCGCGCAATCGTAATCTCCGGCTTCGTGGTGTCCGTCACCGTCACCACCAGGTCTTTGTTCTGCCTGGCTCCATAACCCGAATCCGCGCCCGTCACCGTGTGTGTCAGCTTCGCCGATTCATAGGTCGTGCTCGTGTCATCCTGCGCCGCCGTCACCGTCACCGTCTTCGCTACACTCCACAACGTAGCCGCCGTCGCCGCGCTGAACGTCAGCGAAGACGGTTGTACCGTTACCCCCGTCACATTCGACCCAATCGCTACCGTCACATTCGCCGAAGGCTGCGTCGACAGCGCCACCGTGTAGGTCTTGCTGCCGCCTTCTTCTACCGTCAGGGCAGTCGGCGACAACGACAGCGCCGCCGTGTCATTGTCGGTAATCGTCACCGCCAGGTCTTCGCTCACGGAACCATAATCCCCACCACTCGCCGCATGCGTCAGCTGCACCTCGTCAGGCGCCGTATCATCGTCCGCCGCCGCGTTCACCGTCACCGTCTGCTCCTTGCTCCACAGATTGGCCGCTTCGGTCGGATGGAACGTCAACTCCTCGCTGGCCGTGAACGCCGTCGCCGCGTCCGGGCCGTCTAGCGTCAATTCGGTATTGTCCGATGTGATCGCCACCGTCACCGCCTCAGTCGGCTGCGTATCCAGTACCACCGTGTAGGTCTTGGTTCCTTCCTCCGTCACCGTGACACTCGTCGGCGAGAACGTAATCCCCCGTTCTTCATCATCTGTAATGGTCAACTCCTGATTACCCGGATTGGCCAGGCCATGACCGCCACTCGCTACCGCCGACACCGTCACTTTCTTGTTGGCGGCGTCCACCTGGTTGTCCACCGCCGTAATCGTCACTACCCCGCTACTCGCCTTCGCTCCAGCCGCAATCGTCAGGGTCTGGTTCGCCGATACCGTAAAGTCTCCACTCACCGCCGGCGCCACCGCCACCGCGCTCACCGTCAACGTGGTCGCTACCGAAGACGCATGACTCAACGTCGCCGTCACCGTCGATACGTTGGTGGCTTCGCTTTCGGTAATCGTCGAGGGCGTCAGTACCAGCGTCGCCACCGCCGTGTCGTTGTCGGTGATCCCTACCGCTACCGTGCCACTCGCTGTGGTCCCCGTAGTCCCCGTGCCCGAGGCCCGATCCAGATTGCTCGTCACCGCCCGGCTACTGCTGCCAAAGCCGACCGTCAACGTCTCCTCGTCCCCTTCATCCACCTCGTCATTCACCGCCGTCAGTGTGAGGGTCGCTATCTGTACCGTGCGCGTGGCATGGCCGGTGAACACCACCGCCGGGGTCGCCGCGCTGTGCGGATCAGTGGCGCTCAAGGTCACGCCCCGATTCAGACTCGCTCCACTGCTTAACGCCACCGTGTAATCACCCGCCGCAATGCCCGCCCCACTCACCATCAACGGCGCCGTAATCTCCTCACCCGACACCAGGGCGCGTCCCAGCGTCACCGTCAACGTGGCGGCGCCGCCATTCTCGACAATCGCTCCACTGCCGCCGCTTCGCGCCAGCGTCACCGTCGTTTTGTCATTGTCGCGTACCGCTACACTCGCCGAACCGTTGGAACCACTCACCGTATACCCCGCGCCCGAACCAGCGGTCACCGTCACCACAATCTCGCCGTCCGGTTCATCGGTCGTGTCGGCCGTGGTCACTACACTGTGGACGACCGACCCGCTGGTCGGAACCATGACCGTGGCGCTCTCGCGCACAGTCGTCAGATAATCGGCGTTGGCTACATCCGCGATATTCAGCGTCACGGACAGACCCGCCGCCGGAACCGGAGCCGCCGTCACCGTAAACGTCGCCGTCGCTCCTTCGGTCATACTGGCGGCGCTCGTTCGCGCAATCGTAATCTCCGGCTTCGTGGTGTCCGTCACCGTCACCACCAGGTCCTGGTTCTGCCCGGACCCATAACCCGATCCCGCGCCCGATACCGTGTGCGTCAGCTTCGCCGATTCATAGCTCGTGCTCGTGTCATCCTGCGCCGCCGTCACCGTCACTTCCTGCGCCGTACTCCACAAGGTGGCCGGCGTTGACGCGCTGAACGTCAACGTAGACGGTTGTACCGTCACCCCCGTCACATTCGAGGCAATCGCTACCGTCACATTCGCCGAAGGCTGCGTCGACAGCGCCACCGTGTAGGTCTTGCTGGCTCCTTCTTCTACCGTCAGGGCAGTCGGCGCAATCACCAGTCCCGCCGTGTCATTGTCGGCAATGGTGACGGCCAGGTCTTTACTGACCGAACCGTAATCCCCGCCACTGGCCGCATGCCTCAGCTTCACCGCATCATTGACCGTGTCATCATCCGCCCGGGCATTCACCGTCACCGTCTGCGCCTTGCTCCACAGATTGGCCGCTTCGGTCGGATGGAACGTCAACTCCTCGCTGGCCGTGAACGCCGTCGCCGCGTCCGGGCCGTCTAGCGTCAATTCGGTGTTGTCCGAAGTAATCGTCACCGTCACCGCCTCAGTCGGCTGCGTATCCAGTACCACCGTGTAGGTCTGGGTTCCTTCCTCCGTCACCGTGACACTCGTCGGATCGAACGTCAATCCCACTTTATCGTCATCCGTCACCGTGATCACGCCGTGGGTATCTGTCACCGTACCCGTAACGCCGCCGCTCAGGTTCGTGGCCGTCAGAATCGGGGCATTGCCACTGTCTGTGGCCGGAATCGTCACCGTCACCGTATCATCCGCCGCGTCATCATCGTGCAAGGCCGTCAACGTCACCGTGGCGGTCGTCGCTGAACCCCCGGCGCGACCGGTGAACGTCACCGTGTTGCCAGACAGACCCACTCCGGTCGCCGCCGTCAGCGACAGACTGAAGTCGGTATCCAGAACCCCGCCCGTGAAGCCCAACGGAACCGCCAGAACCTCTCCAGCCCGCAACGCCCGCCCCAGCGTCAACACCAGCTGCGCCGTCTGCGTACTGCTGTCTTCGGTCGCCGTGGCGTCCGGCGTCGTCAGGGTCACCGGGGTGGCGTCGTTGTCCGTGACCTTGACCTTCGCCGAACCGTTCGTATTGCTCACCGTATAGCCCGAACCAGCGGTCACCGTCACCACAATCTCACCATCCGGTTCATCCGTACTGTCGGCAGTGGTCACTACATTGTGGACGACCGACCCACTGGTCGGAACCATGACCGTGGCGCTCTCGCGCACAGTCGTCAGATAATCGGCGTTGGCTACATCCGCAATATTCAGCGTCACGGACAGACCCGCCGCCGGAACCGGAGCCGCCGTCACCCGGAACGTCGCCGTGCCGCCTTCGGTCACACTCGCGCCACTCGTTCGCGCAATCGTAATCTCCGGCTCCGTGGTGTCCGTCACCGTCACCACCAGGTCTTTGTTCTGTGAGGTTCCATAACCCGAATCCGCGCCCGTCACCGTGTGCGTCAGCTTCGCCGATTCATAGGTCGTGCTCGTGTCATCTTGCGCCGCCGTCACCGTCACTTCCTGCGCCGTACTCCACAAGGTGGCCGGCGTTGACGCGCTGAACGTCAACGTAGACGGTTGTACCGTCACCCCCGTCACATTCGAGGCAATCGCTACCGTCACATTCGCCGAAGGCTGCGTCGACAGCGCCACCGTGTAGGTCTTGCTGGCTCCTTCTTCTACCGTCAGGGCAGTCGGCGCAATCACCAGTCCCGCCGTGTCATTGTCGGCAATGGTGACGGCCAGGTCTTTACTGACCGAACCGTAATCCCCGCCACTGGCCGCATGCCTCAGCTTCACCGCATCATTGACCGTGTCATCATCCGCCCGGGCATTCACCGTCACCGTCTGCGCCTTGCTCCACAGATTGGCCGCTTCGGTCGGATGGAACGTCAACTCCTCGCTGGCCGTGAACGCCGTCGCCGCGTCCGGGCCGTCTAGCGTCAATTCGGTGTTGTCCGAAGTAATCGTCACCGTCACCGCCTCAGTCGGCTGCGTATCCAGTACCACCGTGTAGGTCTGGGTTCCTTCCTCCGTCACCGTGACACTCGTCGGATCGAACGTCAATCCCACTTTATCGTCATCCGTCACCGTGATCACGCCGTGGGTATCTGTCACCGTACCCGTAACGCCGCCGCTCAGGTTCGTGGCCGTCAGAATCGGGGCATTGCCACTGTCTGTGGCCGGAATCGTCACCGTCACCGTATCATCCGCCGCGTCATCATCGTGCAAGGCCGTCAACGTCACCGTGGCGGTCGTCGCTGAACCCCCGGCGCGACCGGTGAACGTCACCGTGTTGCCAGACAGACCCACTCCGGTCGCCGCCGTCAGCGACAGACTGAAGTCGGTATCCAGAACCCCGCCCGTGAAGCCCAACGGAACCGCCAGAACCTCTCCAGCCCGCAACGCCCGCCCCAGCGTCAACACCAGCTGCGCCGTCTGCGTACTGCTGTCTTCGGTCGCCGTGGCGTCCGGCGTCGTCAGGGTCACCGGGGTGGCGTCGTTGTCCGTGACCTTGACCTTCGCCGAACCGTTCGTATTGCTCACCGTATAGCCCGAACCAGCGGTCACCGTCACCACAATCTCACCATCCGGTTCATCCGTACTGTCGGCAGTGGTCACTACATTGTGGGTGATCGACCCACCCACCGGAACCGTCACCGTCTTCGCGCCTTCATGGCCACTTTCTCCACTAGCCAGATAATCCGCATTGGCTACATCCGCAATATTCAGCGTCACTTCCAGGTTCGCCGCCGGAACCGGAGTCGCCGTCACCGTAAAGGTCGCCGTCGCTCCTTCGGTCATACTGGCGGCGCTCGTGCGCGCAATCGTAATCTCCGGCTTCGTGGTGTCCGTCACCGTCACCACCAGGTCTTTGTTCTGCCTGGCTCCATAACCCGAATCCGCGCCCGTCACCGTGTGTGTCAGCTTCGCCGATTCATAGGTCGTGCTCGTGTCATCCTGCGCCGCCGTCACCGTCACCGTCTTCGCTACACTCCACAACGTAGCCGCCGTCGCCGCGCTGAACGTCAGCGAAGACGGTTGTACCGTTACCCCCGTCACATTCGACCCAATCGCTACCGTCACATTCGCCGAAGGCTGCGTCGACAGCGCCACCGTGTAGGTCTTGCTGCCGCCTTCTTCTACCGTCAGGGCAGTCGGCGACAACGACAGCGCCGCCGTGTCATTGTCGGTAATCGTCACCGCCAGGTCTTCGCTCACGGAACCATAATCCCCACCACTCGCCGCATGCGTCAGCTGCACCTCGTCAGGCGCCGTATCATCGTCCGCCGCCGCGTTCACCGTCACCGTCTGCTCCTTGCTCCACAGATTGGCCGCTTCGGTCGGATGGAACGTCAACTCCTCGCTGGCCGTGAACGCCGTCGCCGCGTCCGGGCCGTCTAGCGTCAATTCGGTATTGTCCGATGTGATCGCCACCGTCACCGCCTCAGTCGGCTGCGTATCCAGTACCACCGTGTAGGTCTTGGTTCCTTCCTCCGTCACCGTGACACTCGTCGGCGAGAACGTAATCCCCCGTTCTTCATCATCTGTAATGGTCAACTCCTGATTACCCGGATTGGCCAGGCCATGACCGCCACTCGCTACCGCCGACACCGTCACTTTCTTGTTGGCGGCGTCCACCTGGTTGTCCACCGCCGTAATCGTCACTACCCCGCTACTCGCCTTCGCTCCAGCCGCAATCGTCAGGGTCTGGTTCGCCGATACCGTAAAGTCTCCACTCACCGCCGGCGCCACCGCCACCGCGCTCACCGTCAACGTGGTCGCTACCGAAGACGCATGACTCAACGTCGCCGTCACCGTCGATACGTTGGTGGCTTCGCTTTCGGTAATCGTCGAGGGCGTCAGTACCAGCGTCGCCACCGCCGTGTCGTTGTCGGTGATCCCTACCGCTACCGTGCCACTCGCTGTGGTCCCCGTAGTCCCCGTGCCCGAGGCCCGATCCAGATTGCTCGTCACCGCCCGGCTACTGCTGCCAAAGCCGACCGTCAACGTCTCCTCGTCCCCTTCATCCACCTCGTCATTCACCGCCGTCAGTGTGAGGGTCGCTATCTGTACCGTGCGCGTGGCATGGCCGGTGAACACCACCGCCGGGGTCGCCGCGCTGTGCGGATCAGTGGCGCTCAAGGTCACGCCCCGATTCAGACTCGCTCCACTGCTTAACGCCACCGTGTAATCACCCGCCGCAATGCCCGCCCCACTCACCATCAACGGCGCCGTAATCTCCTCACCCGACACCAGGGCGCGTCCCAGCGTCACCGTCAACGTGGCGGCGCCGCCATTCTCGACAATCGCTCCACTGCCGCCGCTTCGCGCCAGCGTCACCGTCGTTTTGTCATTGTCGCGTACCGCTACACTCGCCGAACCGTTGGAACCACTCACCGTATACCCCGCGCCCGAACCAGCGGTCACCGTCACCACAATCTCGCCGTCCGGTTCATCGGTCGTGTCGGCCGTGGTCACTACACTGTGGACGACCGACCCGCTGGTCGGAACCATGACCGTGGCGCTCTCGCGCACAGTCGTCAGATAATCGGCGTTGGCTACATCCGCGATATTCAGCGTCACGGACAGACCCGCCGCCGGAACCGGAGCCGCCGTCACCGTAAACGTCGCCGTCGCTCCTTCGGTCATACTGGCGGCGCTCGTTCGCGCAATCGTAATCTCCGGCTTCGTGGTGTCCGTCACCGTCACCACCAGGTCCTGGTTCTGCCCGGACCCATAACCCGATCCCGCGCCCGATACCGTGTGCGTCAGCTTCGCCGATTCATAGCTCGTGCTCGTGTCATCCTGCGCCGCCGTCACCGTCACTTCCTGCGCCGTACTCCACAAGGTGGCCGGCGTTGACGCGCTGAACGTCAACGTAGACGGTTGTACCGTCACCCCCGTCACATTCGAGGCAATCGCTACCGTCACATTCGCCGAAGGCTGCGTCGACAGCGCCACCGTGTAGGTCTTGCTGGCTCCTTCTTCTACCGTCAGGGCAGTCGGCGCAATCACCAGTCCCGCCGTGTCATTGTCGGCAATGGTGACGGCCAGGTCTTTACTGACCGAACCGTAATCCCCGCCACTGGCCGCATGCCTCAGCTTCACCGCATCATTGACCGTGTCATCATCCGCCCGGGCATTCACCGTCACCGTCTGCGCCTTGCTCCACAGATTGGCCGCTTCGGTCGGATGGAACGTCAACTCCTCGCTGGCCGTGAACGCCGTCGCCGCGTCCGGGCCGTCTAGCGTCAATTCGGTGTTGTCCGAAGTAATCGTCACCGTCACCGCCTCAGTCGGCTGCGTATCCAGTACCACCGTGTAGGTCTGGGTTCCTTCCTCCGTCACCGTGACACTCGTCGGATCGAACGTCAATCCCACTTTATCGTCATCCGTCACCGTGATCACGCCGTGGGTATCTGTCACCGTACCCGTAACGCCGCCGCTCAGGTTCGTGGCCGTCAGAATCGGGGCATTGCCACTGTCTGTGGCCGGAATCGTCACCGTCACCGTATCATCCGCCGCGTCATCATCGTGCAAGGCCGTCAACGTCACCGTGGCGGTCGTCGCTGAACCCCCGGCGCGACCGGTGAACGTCACCGTGTTGCCAGACAGACCCACTCCGGTCGCCGCCGTCAGCGACAGACTGAAGTCGGTATCCAGAACCCCGCCCGTGAAGCCCAACGGAACCGCCAGAACCTCTCCAGCCCGCAACGCCCGCCCCAGCGTCAACACCAGCTGCGCCGTCTGCGTACTGCTGTCTTCGGTCGCCGTGGCGTCCGGCGTCGTCAGGGTCACCGGGGTGGCGTCGTTGTCCGTGACCTTGACCTTCGCCGAACCGTTCGTATTGCTCACCGTATAGCCCGAACCAGCGGTCACCGTCACCACAATCTCACCATCCGGTTCATCCGTACTGTCGGCAGTGGTCACTACATTGTGGACGACCGACCCACTGGTCGGAACCATGACCGTGGCGCTCTCGCGCACAGTCGTCAGATAATCGGCGTTGGCTACATCCGCAATATTCAGCGTCACGGACAGACCCGCCGCCGGAACCGGAGCCGCCGTCACCCGGAACGTCGCCGTGCCGCCTTCGGTCACACTCGCGC
>CBDBQH010000002.1:0-4368 GCA_965208975.1 Candidatus Poriferihabitaceae bacterium
GCCATCGCTATGCTTTTGTTTTCTGCGTATCTCTGTCGGGGATTTGCGATGAGGTCAGAGACAGAGATGCATAAGGTGTTTTATCGGTTGATGGCCTTCGCGTTGACTGTTATCGCGGTTTTGACGGTTTTTGCCTATCCGCTTGGGTTGATCCAAAGTGCTATTGTGGGGCCGGTGCTCGCGTTGGTGCTTTTTCTTTCGCCTATCGCGCCGGCGTATATTCTGGGCTATTTTATTTATCGGTACAGCTTTTTTCAGATTGTGGTGAATCCCGCGTTGTTTTATTCTGCGTTGACGGGTATTGTGTTGACGGTTTATTTGCTGGTGATCCGGCGCGTTGCAGAGGCATTGGGACGTCTGGATAGTGGGTTCAGGGTAGAGGTGGTTGAGGCTATTTTGATTTCGTTGCTGATTTTTCTGTTTCAGCCGATTAAGAATCGGTTGCAGGGAATAATCAATCGCCTGTTTTTCAGGACGAGATACGAATACCAGCATTTGCTGGGGACACTGAGTCAAACGCTGAATGTGCCGCACGCGCTGGAGCGGCGGTTGGAGTCGGTGGTGGATGCGGTCGGAACTGTATTGAAGGTGCATGCTGTTTCGCTGGTGGTGTTCGAGTACGAGGAGGGGCGGGTGAGTCAGGTGCAGGTGATCGCAAGCAGTGGTTTGCCGGGGTTTGAGCCGCCGGTTGCACCGTTTAGAGACGAGGACGGGACGCAGATTGAAGCGGTGGTCGGTTGGCTGTTGACCCATCGTCGTCCGCTGGATGTGGGCGATTTGCACCATCCGACACTTACTGCAATACTTGCACAGCAGGGGGTTGAACTGTGTATTCCGGTGTTGCAAGAGGAGAATCCGGTTGGGTTGCTGTGTCTGGGTGAGAAGAAACGCGGGGGATCTTTTTCTTCTGAAGAATGGGATTTGCTGGGTACGCTTTGTAATCAGATTGCACTGGCGGTTGAAAATACGCGTCTGGTGGAGCGGCGGTTGCAATTGGAGCGGCAGATGTACGAGGCGGAACGGCTTTCGGCGTTGGGGTTGCTTTCGGCGAGTATCGCGCATGAGGTGAAGAATCCCCTGAGTTCGATCAAGGCGATTGCGACTGTGTTGCGGGAGGATTTGCAAGGTGATCAGACAAAGGCGGGCGATTTGTCTGTGGTGTTGCGCGAGATTGATCGGTTAAACCGCGTGGTGGATCGCTTGCTCAGGTTTGCCCAACCCAAGCAGGGCGATGGGTTTCAGGTGTTGGATCTGAAGGCTGTGCTGGAAGATGTGGTGTTGATTTTGTTCCACGAGGCAGAGCGACAGAATGTGGAGATTTGTTTCGAGGTGGATGATGGTCTCGCGGTGAAGGGCGATCCAGAGGATTTAAAGGAAGTGTTTTTCAATTTGATTTTGAACGGTATTCAGGCTATAGAAGGCGATCAGGTAGAGCGGCGGTTGACGGTGCAGGCACGGCGGTTGCAGGGGGGTGTGGAGGTACGGGTGTCGGATACGGGTCCGGGGATTTCAGAGGAGGGTCTGGCTCGCATTTTTGAGCCGTTTTTTACGACAAAGGCTTCGGGCACGGGGTTGGGGCTTGCGATTGTGAAGCGCGATGTGGAGCGGATGGGAGGTGCGATTGAGGTGGCAAATGCAGATGGGGCAGGGGCGGTGTTTGCGGTTCAACTTCCCGGGGGGGATGATGCAGTATAAAATTCTAATTGTGGATGATGATCCTGCGGCGCGGTATGGGTTGAAGCGGGCGCTCGCGGCGCTGGGGTGTGAGATAGCCGAGGCAGAGGATGGTGAGGCGGCGCTGGCGGCTGTGGCGCAGGGCAATCCCGATTTGTTGATTTGCGATATCCAGATGCCAAAGATGGATGGGTTGACGCTGGTGAAGCGATTGGCAGATCAGGGGGATGCGCGACCGGTTATTGTGATTACAGCGTATGGGTCGGAGCGGGTTGCCGTGGAGGCGATGAAGGCGGGGGCGTACGATTATTTGAGCAAGCCCTACGATGTGGATGAGTTGCGCTGTTTGGTGGAGAATGTTCTGGAGACGGTGCGGTTGCGGCGGGAGAATGAGACGCTTCGCAATGAGATTCGGCAGCAGTCGGGGTTCGGGTTGCTGATTGGTCGTAGCCGTGCGATGGAGAAGGTTTATGATTTGATCGGCAAGGTGGCGATGACCGATGCCGGGGTGCTGATTGGTGGGGAGAGTGGTACGGGTAAGGAGTTGGTCGCGCGGGCGATTCACGAGCAGAGCGGGCGAAAGGCGCGGCCTTTTGTCGCGGTGAATGCGGCGGCGTTGCCGACGGAGTTGATCGAGAGCGAGTTGTTCGGGCATGAGAGGGGTGCGTTTACCGGGGCGACTGCGCGGCGGCAGGGCAAGTTTGAGCTTGCGGATGGGGGGACGCTGTTTTTGGATGAGATTGGCGATATGCATATCGAGACGCAGGCGAAGTTGTTGCGCGTGCTGGAAGAGAAACAGTTTGAGCGGTTGGGCGGTTCGGAGACGGTGACGGTGGATGTTCGGATTATCAGCGCGACGAATAAGGATTTGCCGGTGGAGATTGCAGAAGGTCGGTTTCGGGAGGATCTCTTTTATCGCTTGAAGGTGGTGGATATTTTTTTGCCGCCGTTGCGGGATCGGCGCGAGGATATTCCGTTGCTTGTCCAGCATTTTTTGGCGCGTTTTAATGATCAGCACGGCAAGGCGATGACGGATGTGCCGCCGGATGTGATGAAGATGCTGATGGTGTATGCATGGCCGGGCAATATACGGGAGTTGATGCACGCGGTCGAGCGGGCGGTTATTTTTTCAGATGGGTCCGAGTTGAGTCGCGATTTGCTTCCCCAGGCGGTTCGGGTCGTTGAGGCTGTGGATAGTGCAGAGTCTGTTTGGCGGGATGGGGTGTTTTTTCAAGATGC
Organism: Candidatus Poriferihabitaceae bacterium; assembly: GCA_965208975.1. GTDB lineage: Bacteria > Pseudomonadota > Gammaproteobacteria > Arenicellales > Poriferihabitantaceae. The sequence goes on from CBDBQH010000002.1 coordinate 2,914, forward strand.
AAAGCAGGAGGTTGTGCAGTCTTTTGAGGTTGCGTTTATTCGATCCGCTTTGGAATACTACAAGGGCAATATCAGTCGCACAGCACCGGCTATTGGTATGAAACGGCAGGCGCTGCAACAGAAGTTGAAGGAGCACGGGATCGATCCCGGGATTTACCGGTAATAAAATTTACAATCTGTTTGACGAGTCCGGAGATACACATTGTGTCTCCGGATTTTTTTGTGCCTGCTGTGCAGTACTCAGTTTGCGGGTGCAATATTTAGTTTGCACTGGTTGGGCGATTTTTGGGGTGGATAACAGGAAAAATGGCCTTTTTTCAGGGTAAAATGGTTTTGGCACGGGATTTGCATATGACGTGTTGTGACCGAGTAGTTTGAGATGTGAACTTTTGTGAAGGAGGCTGAGATGTCAACGCTTACATCGACGTTTGCGACTGCGTTTCCAGGTCAGGTTGCCAATTTGATTACTGCGGGCAGAGTGGTTCTGCTGTTTCTGGCGACGGCTTTTGCCGTGTCTGGAGATGCGATGCTGGCGTGGGTTGCGGTGCCGCTCGCATTTGTAGCGCTGGTGATGGATTGGCTGGATGGGTATCTCGCGCGGCGGTTGGGATGCGAGAGCAAGGTCGGGGGGGTGCTGGATATTGTTGGGGATCGGATTGCTGAGAATGTGTGGTGGGTGGTGTTTGCGTGGTTGCATGTCATTCCGCTGTGGGTGCCGATTGTGGTGCTTAGCAGGGGGTTTGTGACGGATGCGATTCGCAGTTGTGCCCTGACTAAAGGGTTCACAGCGTTTGGTGAGTCAACGATGATGAAGTCGCGGCTTGGGTTCGCGCTGGTTGCTTCGCGCGTGAGCCGGGCGACGTATGGGACTTCTAAGGTGGTCGCGTTTGTGCTGTTGTTCAGCCTGAATGCGGCGCAGGAGATGTCGGGTTTGACGCCTGCGTTTTTATCCTGGCTCGAACTGGTTGCCGTGGCGGCGACGTATTTGACGGTCGCGCTTTGTGTTATTCGGGCGATTCCGGTTGTTACGGCTGCTAAACGGGTTGTTGTATAAGGTAGTGGTTGGGTTCCCCCCCATATCGGAGAGGGACTGGGGGGATTACTCGCTTCGCTCCGTTGTAGGCTACGCCTGTGCGTAGATTCGTCTATTCGTCTATTCAGGAGATTGACATGAAACAGGGAACGCATATTGTACTTTGTCTGATAGGGTTTGCTGGCCTGGGTGTGCTTTTGTACCAGCTCAGTACCCCAGAGGTGTGGCAACATGTTTTGATGATGGGCTGGGGCTATGTGCCGGTGATCGGCCTGTCGCTGGTGGTATTTGTTCATCATGCGTGGATATGGCGGGCATGCTTTGATCGCGAAGAGAAGAGGCCGCGTTTGAGGCAGTTGCTGTGGGTGCAGCTGGCTGGCGAGGCTGTGGGCAATGTGGCGCCGGCATCGCAGGTTGGCAAG
>CBDBQH010000003.1:0-685000 GCA_965208975.1 Candidatus Poriferihabitaceae bacterium
GTAGGTCTTGCTGCCGCCTTCTTCTACCGTCAGGGCAGTCGGCGACAACGACAGCGCCGCCGTGTCATTGTCGGTAATCGTCACCGCCAGGTCTTCGCTCACGGAACCATAATCCCCACCACTCGCCGCATGCGTCAGCTGCACCTCGTCAGGCGCCGTATCATCGTCCGCCGCCGCGTTCACCGTCACCGTCTGCTCCTTGCTCCACAGATTGGCCGCTTCGGTCGGATGGAACGTCAACTCCTCGCTGGGCCGTGAACGCCGTCGCCGCGTCCGGGCCGTCTAGCGTCAATTCGGTATTGTCCGATGTGATCGCCACCGTCACCGCCTCAGTCGGCTGCGTATCCAGTACCACCGTGTAGGTCTTGGTTCCTTCCTCCGTCACCGTGACACTCGTCGGCGAGAACGTAATCCCCCGTTCTTCATCATCTGTAATGGTCAACTCCTGATTACCCGGATTGGCCAGGCCATGACCGCCACTCGCTACCGCCGACACCGTCACTTTCTTGTTGGCGGCGTCCACCTGGTTGTCCACCGCCGTAATCGTCACTACCCCGCTACTCGCCTTCGCTCCAGCCGCAATCGTCAGGGTCTGGTTCGCCGATACCGTAAAGTCTCCACTCACCGCCGGCGCCACCGCCACCGCGCTCACCGTCAACGTGGTCGCTACCGAAGACGCATGACTCAACGTCGCCGTCACCGTCGATACGTTGGTGGCTTCGCTTTCGGTAATCGTCGAGGGCGTCAGTACCAGCGTCGCCACCGCCGTGTCGTTGTCGGTGATCCCTACCGCTACCGTGCCACTCGCTGTGGTCCCCGTAGTCCCCGTGCCCGAGGCCCGATCCAGATTGCTCGTCACCGCCCGGCTACTGCTGCCAAAGCCGACCGTCAACGTCTCCTCGTCCCCTTCATCCACCTCGTCATTCACCGCCGTCAGTGTGAGGGTCGCTATCTGTACCGTGCGCGTGGCATGGCCGGTGAACACCACCGCCGGGGTCGCCGCGCTGTGCGGATCAGTGGCGCTCAAGGTCACGCCCCGATTCAGACTCGCTCCACTGCTTAACGCCACCGTGTAATCACCCGCCGCAATGCCCGCCCCACTCACCATCAACGGCGCCGTAATCTCCTCACCCGACACCAGGGCGCGTCCCAGCGTCACCGTCAACGTGGCGGCGCCGCCATTCTCGACAATCGCTCCACTGCCGCCGCTTCGCGCCAGCGTCACCGTCGTTTTGTCATTGTCGCGTACCGCTACACTCGCCGAACCGTTGGAACCACTCACCGTATACCCCGCGCCCGAACCAGCGGTCACCGTCACCACAATCTCGCCGTCCGGTTCATCGGTCGTGTCGGCCGTGGTCACTACACTGTGGACGACCGACCCGCTGGTCGGAACCATGACCGTGGCGCTCTCGCGCACAGTCGTCAGATAATCGGCGTTGGCTACATCCGCGATATTCAGCGTCACGGACAGACCCGCCGCCGGAACCGGAGCCGCCGTCACCGTAAACGTCGCCGTCGCTCCTTCGGTCATACTGGCGGCGCTCGTTCGCGCAATCGTAATCTCCGGCTTCGTGGTGTCCGTCACCGTCACCACCAGGTCCTGGTTCTGCCCGGACCCATAACCCGATCCCGCGCCCGATACCGTGTGCGTCAGCTTCGCCGATTCATAGCTCGTGCTCGTGTCATCCTGCGCCGCCGTCACCGTCACTTCCTGCGCCGTACTCCACAAGGTGGCCGGCGTTGACGCGCTGAACGTCAACGTAGACGGTTGTACCGTCACCCCCGTCACATTCGAGGCAATCGCTACCGTCACATTCGCCGAAGGCTGCGTCGACAGCGCCACCGTGTAGGTCTTGCTGGCTCCTTCTTCTACCGTCAGGGCAGTCGGCGCAATCACCAGTCCCGCCGTGTCATTGTCGGCAATGGTGACGGCCAGGTCTTTACTGACCGAACCGTAATCCCCGCCACTGGCCGCATGCCTCAGCTTCACCGCATCATTGACCGTGTCATCATCCGCCCGGGCATTCACCGTCACCGTCTGCGCCTTGCTCCACAGATTGGCCGCTTCGGTCGGATGGAACGTCAACTCCTCGCTGGCCGTGAACGCCGTCGCCGCGTCCGGGCCGTCTAGCGTCAATTCGGTGTTGTCCGAAGTAATCGTCACCGTCACCGCCTCAGTCGGCTGCGTATCCAGTACCACCGTGTAGGTCTGGGTTCCTTCCTCCGTCACCGTGACACTCGTCGGATCGAACGTCAATCCCACTTTATCGTCATCCGTCACCGTGATCACGCCGTGGGTATCTGTCACCGTACCCGTAACGCCGCCGCTCAGGTTCGTGGCCGTCAGAATCGGGGCATTGCCACTGTCTGTGGCCGGAATCGTCACCGTCACCGTATCATCCGCCGCGTCATCATCGTGCAAGGCCGTCAACGTCACCGTGGCGGTCGTCGCTGAACCCCCGGCGCGACCGGTGAACGTCACCGTGTTGCCAGACAGACCCACTCCGGTCGCCGCCGTCAGCGACAGACTGAAGTCGGTATCCAGAACCCCGCCCGTGAAGCCCAACGGAACCGCCAGAACCTCTCCAGCCCGCAACGCCCGCCCCAGCGTCAACACCAGCTGCGCCGTCTGCGTACTGCTGTCTTCGGTCGCCGTGGCGTCCGGCGTCGTCAGGGTCACCGGGGTGGCGTCGTTGTCCGTGACCTTGACCTTCGCCGAACCGTTCGTATTGCTCACCGTATAGCCCGAACCAGCGGTCACCGTCACCACAATCTCACCATCCGGTTCATCCGTACTGTCGGCAGTGGTCACTACATTGTGGACGACCGACCCACTGGTCGGAACCATGACCGTGGCGCTCTCGCGCACAGTCGTCAGATAATCGGCGTTGGCTACATCCGCAATATTCAGCGTCACGGACAGACCCGCCGCCGGAACCGGAGCCGCCGTCACCCGGAACGTCGCCGTGCCGCCTTCGGTCACACTCGCGCCACTCGTTCGCGCAATCGTAATCTCCGGCTCCGTGGTGTCCGTCACCGTCACCACCAGGTCTTTGTTCTGTGAGGTTCCATAACCCGAATCCGCGCCCGTCACCGTGTGCGTCAGCTTCGCCGATTCATAGGTCGTGCTCGTGTCATCTTGCGCCGCCGTCACCGTCACTTCCTGCGCCGTACTCCACAAGGTGGCCGGCGTTGACGCGCTGAACGTCAACGTAGACGGTTGTACCGTCACCCCCGTCACATTCGAGGCAATCGCTACCGTCACATTCGCCGAAGGCTGCGTCGACAGCGCCACCGTGTAGGTCTTGCTGGCTCCTTCTTCTACCGTCAGGGCAGTCGGCGCAATCACCAGTCCCGCCGTGTCATTGTCGGCAATGGTGACGGCCAGGTCTTTACTGACCGAACCGTAATCCCCGCCACTGGCCGCATGCCTCAGCTTCACCGCATCATTGACCGTGTCATCATCCGCCCGGGCATTCACCGTCACCGTCTGCGCCTTGCTCCACAGATTGGCCGCTTCGGTCGGATGGAACGTCAACTCCTCGCTGGCCGTGAACGCCGTCGCCGCGTCCGGGCCGTCTAGCGTCAATTCGGTGTTGTCCGAAGTAATCGTCACCGTCACCGCCTCAGTCGGCTGCGTATCCAGTACCACCGTGTAGGTCTGGGTTCCTTCCTCCGTCACCGTGACACTCGTCGGATCGAACGTCAATCCCACTTTATCGTCATCCGTCACCGTGATCACGCCGTGGGTATCTGTCACCGTACCCGTAACGCCGCCGCTCAGGTTCGTGGCCGTCAGAATCGGGGCATTGCCACTGTCTGTGGCCGGAATCGTCACCGTCACCGTATCATCCGCCGCGTCATCATCGTGCAAGGCCGTCAACGTCACCGTGGCGGTCGTCGCTGAACCCCCGGCGCGACCGGTGAACGTCACCGTGTTGCCAGACAGACCCACTCCGGTCGCCGCCGTCAGCGACAGACTGAAGTCGGTATCCAGAACCCCGCCCGTGAAGCCCAACGGAACCGCCAGAACCTCTCCAGCCCGCAACGCCCGCCCCAGCGTCAACACCAGCTGCGCCGTCTGCGTACTGCTGTCTTCGGTCGCCGTGGCGTCCGGCGTCGTCAGGGTCACCGGGGTGGCGTCGTTGTCCGTGACCTTGACCTTCGCCGAACCGTTCGTATTGCTCACCGTATAGCCCGAACCAGCGGTCACCGTCACCACAATCTCACCATCCGGTTCATCCGTACTGTCGGCAGTGGTCACTACATTGTGGGTGATCGACCCACCCACCGGAACCGTCACCGTCTTCGCGCCTTCATGGCCACTTTCTCCACTAGCCAGATAATCCGCATTGGCTACATCCGCAATATTCAGCGTCACTTCCAGGTTCGCCGCCGGAACCGGAGTCGCCGTCACCGTAAAGGTCGCCGTCGCTCCTTCGGTCATACTGGCGGCGCTCGTGCGCGCAATCGTAATCTCCGGCTTCGTGGTGTCCGTCACCGTCACCACCAGGTCTTTGTTCTGCCTGGCTCCATAACCCGAATCCGCGCCCGTCACCGTGTGTGTCAGCTTCGCCGATTCATAGGTCGTGCTCGTGTCATCCTGCGCCGCCGTCACCGTCACCGTCTTCGCTACACTCCACAACGTAGCCGCCGTCGCCGCGCTGAACGTCAGCGAAGACGGTTGTACCGTTACCCCCGTCACATTCGACCCAATCGCTACCGTCACATTCGCCGAAGGCTGCGTCGACAGCGCCACCGTGTAGGTCTTGCTGCCGCCTTCTTCTACCGTCAGGGCAGTCGGCGACAACGACAGCGCCGCCGTGTCATTGTCGGTAATCGTCACCGCCAGGTCTTCGCTCACGGAACCATAATCCCCACCACTCGCCGCATGCGTCAGCTGCACCTCGTCAGGCGCCGTATCATCGTCCGCCGCCGCGTTCACCGTCACCGTCTGCTCCTTGCTCCACAGATTGGCCGCTTCGGTCGGATGGAACGTCAACTCCTCGCTGGCCGTGAACGCCGTCGCCGCGTCCGGGCCGTCTAGCGTCAATTCGGTATTGTCCGATGTGATCGCCACCGTCACCGCCTCAGTCGGCTGCGTATCCAGTACCACCGTGTAGGTCTTGGTTCCTTCCTCCGTCACCGTGACACTCGTCGGCGAGAACGTAATCCCCCGTTCTTCATCATCTGTAATGGTCAACTCCTGATTACCCGGATTGGCCAGGCCATGACCGCCACTCGCTACCGCCGACACCGTCACTTTCTTGTTGGCGGCGTCCACCTGGTTGTCCACCGCCGTAATCGTCACTACCCCGCTACTCGCCTTCGCTCCAGCCGCAATCGTCAGGGTCTGGTTCGCCGATACCGTAAAGTCTCCACTCACCGCCGGCGCCACCGCCACCGCGCTCACCGTCAACGTGGTCGCTACCGAAGACGCATGACTCAACGTCGCCGTCACCGTCGATACGTTGGTGGCTTCGCTTTCGGTAATCGTCGAGGGCGTCAGTACCAGCGTCGCCACCGCCGTGTCGTTGTCGGTGATCCCTACCGCTACCGTGCCACTCGCTGTGGTCCCCGTAGTCCCCGTGCCCGAGGCCCGATCCAGATTGCTCGTCACCGCCCGGCTACTGCTGCCAAAGCCGACCGTCAACGTCTCCTCGTCCCCTTCATCCACCTCGTCATTCACCGCCGTCAGTGTGAGGGTCGCTATCTGTACCGTGCGCGTGGCATGGCCGGTGAACACCACCGCCGGGGTCGCCGCGCTGTGCGGATCAGTGGCGCTCAAGGTCACGCCCCGATTCAGACTCGCTCCACTGCTTAACGCCACCGTGTAATCACCCGCCGCAATGCCCGCCCCACTCACCATCAACGGCGCCGTAATCTCCTCACCCGACACCAGGGCGCGTCCCAGCGTCACCGTCAACGTGGCGGCGCCGCCATTCTCGACAATCGCTCCACTGCCGCCGCTTCGCGCCAGCGTCACCGTCGTTTTGTCATTGTCGCGTACCGCTACACTCGCCGAACCGTTGGAACCACTCACCGTATACCCCGCGCCCGAACCAGCGGTCACCGTCACCACAATCTCGCCGTCCGGTTCATCGGTCGTGTCGGCCGTGGTCACTACACTGTGGACGACCGACCCGCTGGTCGGAACCATGACCGTGGCGCTCTCGCGCACAGTCGTCAGATAATCGGCGTTGGCTACATCCGCGATATTCAGCGTCACGGACAGACCCGCCGCCGGAACCGGAGCCGCCGTCACCGTAAACGTCGCCGTCGCTCCTTCGGTCATACTGGCGGCGCTCGTTCGCGCAATCGTAATCTCCGGCTTCGTGGTGTCCGTCACCGTCACCACCAGGTCCTGGTTCTGCCCGGACCCATAACCCGATCCCGCGCCCGATACCGTGTGCGTCAGCTTCGCCGATTCATAGCTCGTGCTCGTGTCATCCTGCGCCGCCGTCACCGTCACTTCCTGCGCCGTACTCCACAAGGTGGCCGGCGTTGACGCGCTGAACGTCAACGTAGACGGTTGTACCGTCACCCCCGTCACATTCGAGGCAATCGCTACCGTCACATTCGCCGAAGGCTGCGTCGACAGCGCCACCGTGTAGGTCTTGCTGGCTCCTTCTTCTACCGTCAGGGCAGTCGGCGCAATCACCAGTCCCGCCGTGTCATTGTCGGCAATGGTGACGGCCAGGTCTTTACTGACCGAACCGTAATCCCCGCCACTGGCCGCATGCCTCAGCTTCACCGCATCATTGACCGTGTCATCATCCGCCCGGGCATTCACCGTCACCGTCTGCGCCTTGCTCCACAGATTGGCCGCTTCGGTCGGATGGAACGTCAACTCCTCGCTGGCCGTGAACGCCGTCGCCGCGTCCGGGCCGTCTAGCGTCAATTCGGTGTTGTCCGAAGTAATCGTCACCGTCACCGCCTCAGTCGGCTGCGTATCCAGTACCACCGTGTAGGTCTGGGTTCCTTCCTCCGTCACCGTGACACTCGTCGGATCGAACGTCAATCCCACTTTATCGTCATCCGTCACCGTGATCACGCCGTGGGTATCTGTCACCGTACCCGTAACGCCGCCGCTCAGGTTCGTGGCCGTCAGAATCGGGGCATTGCCACTGTCTGTGGCCGGAATCGTCACCGTCACCGTATCATCCGCCGCGTCATCATCGTGCAAGGCCGTCAACGTCACCGTGGCGGTCGTCGCTGAACCCCCGGCGCGACCGGTGAACGTCACCGTGTTGCCAGACAGACCCACTCCGGTCGCCGCCGTCAGCGACAGACTGAAGTCGGTATCCAGAACCCCGCCCGTGAAGCCCAACGGAACCGCCAGAACCTCTCCAGCCCGCAACGCCCGCCCCAGCGTCAACACCAGCTGCGCCGTCTGCGTACTGCTGTCTTCGGTCGCCGTGGCGTCCGGCGTCGTCAGGGTCACCGGGGTGGCGTCGTTGTCCGTGACCTTGACCTTCGCCGAACCGTTCGTATTGCTCACCGTATAGCCCGAACCAGCGGTCACCGTCACCACAATCTCACCATCCGGTTCATCCGTACTGTCGGCAGTGGTCACTACATTGTGGACGACCGACCCACTGGTCGGAACCATGACCGTGGCGCTCTCGCGCACAGTCGTCAGATAATCGGCGTTGGCTACATCCGCAATATTCAGCGTCACGGACAGACCCGCCGCCGGAACCGGAGCCGCCGTCACCCGGAACGTCGCCGTGCCGCCTTCGGTCACACTCGCGCCACTCGTTCGCGCAATCGTAATCTCCGGCTCCGTGGTGTCCGTCACCGTCACCACCAGGTCTTTGTTCTGTGAGGTTCCATAACCCGAATCCGCGCCCGTCACCGTGTGCGTCAGCTTCGCCGATTCATAGGTCGTGCTCGTGTCATCTTGCGCCGCCGTCACCGTCACTTCCTGCGCCGTACTCCACAAGGTGGCCGGCGTTGACGCGCTGAACGTCAACGTAGACGGTTGTACCGTCACCCCCGTCACATTCGAGGCAATCGCTACCGTCACATTCGCCGAAGGCTGCGTCGACAGCGCCACCGTGTAGGTCTTGCTGGCTCCTTCTTCTACCGTCAGGGCAGTCGGCGCAATCACCAGTCCCGCCGTGTCATTGTCGGCAATGGTGACGGCCAGGTCTTTACTGACCGAACCGTAATCCCCGCCACTGGCCGCATGCCTCAGCTTCACCGCATCATTGACCGTGTCATCATCCGCCCGGGCATTCACCGTCACCGTCTGCGCCTTGCTCCACAGATTGGCCGCTTCGGTCGGATGGAACGTCAACTCCTCGCTGGCCGTGAACGCCGTCGCCGCGTCCGGGCCGTCTAGCGTCAATTCGGTGTTGTCCGAAGTAATCGTCACCGTCACCGCCTCAGTCGGCTGCGTATCCAGTACCACCGTGTAGGTCTGGGTTCCTTCCTCCGTCACCGTGACACTCGTCGGATCGAACGTCAATCCCACTTTATCGTCATCCGTCACCGTGATCACGCCGTGGGTATCTGTCACCGTACCCGTAACGCCGCCGCTCAGGTTCGTGGCCGTCAGAATCGGGGCATTGCCACTGTCTGTGGCCGGAATCGTCACCGTCACCGTATCATCCGCCGCGTCATCATCGTGCAAGGCCGTCAACGTCACCGTGGCGGTCGTCGCTGAACCCCCGGCGCGACCGGTGAACGTCACCGTGTTGCCAGACAGACCCACTCCGGTCGCCGCCGTCAGCGACAGACTGAAGTCGGTATCCAGAACCCCGCCCGTGAAGCCCAACGGAACCGCCAGAACCTCTCCAGCCCGCAACGCCCGCCCCAGCGTCAACACCAGCTGCGCCGTCTGCGTACTGCTGTCTTCGGTCGCCGTGGCGTCCGGCGTCGTCAGGGTCACCGGGGTGGCGTCGTTGTCCGTGACCTTGACCTTCGCCGAACCGTTCGTATTGCTCACCGTATAGCCCGAACCAGCGGTCACCGTCACCACAATCTCACCATCCGGTTCATCCGTACTGTCGGCAGTGGTCACTACATTGTGGGTGATCGACCCACCCACCGGAACCGTCACCGTCTTCGCGCCTTCATGGCCACTTTCTCCACTAGCCAGATAATCCGCATTGGCTACATCCGCAATATTCAGCGTCACTTCCAGGTTCGCCGCCGGAACCGGAGTCGCCGTCACCGTAAAGGTCGCCGTCGCTCCTTCGGTCATACTGGCGGCGCTCGTGCGCGCAATCGTAATCTCCGGCTTCGTGGTGTCCGTCACCGTCACCACCAGGTCTTTGTTCTGCCTGGCTCCATAACCCGAATCCGCGCCCGTCACCGTGTGTGTCAGCTTCGCCGATTCATAGGTCGTGCTCGTGTCATCCTGCGCCGCCGTCACCGTCACCGTCTTCGCTACACTCCACAACGTAGCCGCCGTCGCCGCGCTGAACGTCAGCGAAGACGGTTGTACCGTTACCCCCGTCACATTCGAGGCAATCGCTACCGTCACATTCGCCGAAGGCTGCGTCGACAGCGCCACCGTGTAGGTCTTGCTGGCTCCTTCTTCTACCGTCAGGGCAGTCGGCGACAACGACAGCGCCGCCGTGTCATTGTCGGTAATGGTCACTTCCAGTTCTTCCTCAACCGAACCGTAATCCCCACCACTCGCCGCATGCGTCAGCTGCACCTCGTCAGGCGCCGTATCATCGTCCGCCGCCGCATTCACCGTCACCGTCTGCGCCTTGCTCCACAGATTGGCCGCTTCGGTCGGATGGAACGTCAACTCCTCGCTGGCCGTGAACGCCGTCGCCGCGTCCGGGCCGTCTAGCGTCAATTCGGTATTGTCCGATGTGATCGCCACCGTCACCGCCTCAGTCGGCTGCGTATCCAGTACCACCGTGTAGGTCTTGGTTCCTTCCTCCGTCACCGTGACACTCGTCGGCGAGAACGTAATCCCCCGTTCTTCATCATCTGTAATGGTCAACTCCTGATTACCCGGATTGGCCAGGCCATGACCGCCACTCGCTACCGCCGACACCGTCACTTTCTTGTTGGCGGCGTCCACCTGGTTGTCCACCGCCGTAATCGTCACTACCCCGCTACTCGCCTTCGCTCCAGCCGCAATCGTCAGGGTCTGGTTCGCCGATACCGTAAAGTCTCCACTCACCGCCGGCGCCACCGCCACCGCGCTCACCGTCAACGTGGTCGCTACCGAAGACGCATGACTCAACGTCGCCGTCACCGTCGATACGTTGGTGGCTTCGCTTTCGGTAATCGTCGAGGGCGTCAGTACCAGCGTCGCCACCGCCGTGTCGTTGTCGGTGATCCCTACCGCTACCGTGCCACTCGCTGTGGTCCCCGTAGTCCCCGTGCCCGAGGCCCGATCCAGATTGCTCGTCACCGCCCGGCTACTGCTGCCAAAGCCGACCGTCAACGTCTCCTCGTCCCCTTCATCCACCTCGTCATTCACCGCCGTCAGTGTGAGGGTCGCTATCTGTACCGTGCGCGTGGCATGGCCGGTGAACACCACCGCCGGGGTCGCCGCGCTGTGCGGATCAGTGGCGCTCAAGGTCACGCCCCGATTCAGACTCGCTCCACTGCTTAACGCCACCGTGTAATCACCCGCCGCAATGCCCGCCCCACTCACCATCAACGGCGCCGTAATCTCCTCACCCGACACCAGGGCGCGTCCCAGCGTCACCGTCAACGTGGCGGCGCCGCCATTCTCGACAATCGCTCCACTGCCGCCGCTTCGCGCCAGCGTCACCGTCGTTTTGTCATTGTCGCGTACCGCTACACTCGCCGAACCGTTGGAACCACTCACCGTATACCCCGCGCCCGAACCAGCGGTCACCGTCACCACAATCTCGCCGTCCGGTTCATCGGTCGTGTCGGCCGTGGTCACTACACTGTGGACGACCGACCCGCTGGTCGGAACCATGACCGTGGCGCTCTCGCGCACAGTCGTCAGATAATCGGCGTTGGCTACATCCGCGATATTCAGCGTCACGGACAGACCCGCCGCCGGAACCGGAGCCGCCGTCACCGTAAACGTCGCCGTCGCTCCTTCGGTCATACTGGCGGCGCTCGTTCGCGCAATCGTAATCTCCGGCTTCGTGGTGTCCGTCACCGTCACCACCAGGTCCTGGTTCTGCCCGGACCCATAACCCGATCCCGCGCCCGATACCGTGTGCGTCAGCTTCGCCGATTCATAGCTCGTGCTCGTGTCATCCTGCGCCGCCGTCACCGTCACTTCCTGCGCCGTACTCCACAAGGTGGCCGGCGTTGACGCGCTGAACGTCAACGTAGACGGTTGTACCGTCACCCCCGTCACATTCGAGGCAATCGCTACCGTCACATTCGCCGAAGGCTGCGTCGACAGCGCCACCGTGTAGGTCTTGCTGGCTCCTTCTTCTACCGTCAGGGCAGTCGGCGCAATCACCAGTCCCGCCGTGTCATTGTCGGCAATGGTGACGGCCAGGTCTTTACTGACCGAACCGTAATCCCCGCCACTGGCCGCATGCCTCAGCTTCACCGCATCATTGACCGTGTCATCATCCGCCCGGGCATTCACCGTCACCGTCTGCGCCTTGCTCCACAGATTGGCCGCTTCGGTCGGATGGAACGTCAACTCCTCGCTGGCCGTGAACGCCGTCGCCGCGTCCGGGCCGTCTAGCGTCAATTCGGTGTTGTCCGAAGTAATCGTCACCGTCACCGCCTCAGTCGGCTGCGTATCCAGTACCACCGTGTAGGTCTGGGTTCCTTCCTCCGTCACCGTGACACTCGTCGGATCGAACGTCAATCCCACTTTATCGTCATCCGTCACCGTGATCACGCCGTGGGTATCTGTCACCGTACCCGTAACGCCGCCGCTCAGGTTCGTGGCCGTCAGAATCGGGGCATTGCCACTGTCTGTGGCCGGAATCGTCACCGTCACCGTATCATCCGCCGCGTCATCATCGTGCAAGGCCGTCAACGTCACCGTGGCGGTCGTCGCTGAACCCCCGGCGCGACCGGTGAACGTCACCGTGTTGCCAGACAGACCCACTCCGGTCGCCGCCGTCAGCGACAGACTGAAGTCGGTATCCAGAACCCCGCCCGTGAAGCCCAACGGAACCGCCAGAACCTCTCCAGCCCGCAACGCCCGCCCCAGCGTCAACACCAGCTGCGCCGTCTGCGTACTGCTGTCTTCGGTCGCCGTGGCGTCCGGCGTCGTCAGGGTCACCGGGGTGGCGTCGTTGTCCGTGACCTTGACCTTCGCCGAACCGTTCGTATTGCTCACCGTATAGCCCGAACCAGCGGTCACCGTCACCACAATCTCACCATCCGGTTCATCCGTACTGTCGGCAGTGGTCACTACATTGTGGACGACCGACCCACTGGTCGGAACCATGACCGTGGCGCTCTCGCGCACAGTCGTCAGATAATCGGCGTTGGCTACATCCGCAATATTCAGCGTCACGGACAGACCCGCCGCCGGAACCGGAGCCGCCGTCACCCGGAACGTCGCCGTGCCGCCTTCGGTCACACTCGCGCCACTCGTTCGCGCAATCGTAATCTCCGGCTCCGTGGTGTCCGTCACCGTCACCACCAGGTCTTTGTTCTGTGAGGTTCCATAACCCGAATCCGCGCCCGTCACCGTGTGCGTCAGCTTCGCCGATTCATAGGTCGTGCTCGTGTCATCTTGCGCCGCCGTCACCGTCACTTCCTGCGCCGTACTCCACAAGGTGGCCGGCGTTGACGCGCTGAACGTCAACGTAGACGGTTGTACCGTCACCCCCGTCACATTCGAGGCAATCGCTACCGTCACATTCGCCGAAGGCTGCGTCGACAGCGCCACCGTGTAGGTCTTGCTGGCTCCTTCTTCTACCGTCAGGGCAGTCGGCGCAATCACCAGTCCCGCCGTGTCATTGTCGGCAATGGTGACGGCCAGGTCTTTACTGACCGAACCGTAATCCCCGCCACTGGCCGCATGCCTCAGCTTCACCGCATCATTGACCGTGTCATCATCCGCCCGGGCATTCACCGTCACCGTCTGCGCCTTGCTCCACAGATTGGCCGCTTCGGTCGGATGGAACGTCAACTCCTCGCTGGCCGTGAACGCCGTCGCCGCGTCCGGGCCGTCTAGCGTCAATTCGGTGTTGTCCGAAGTAATCGTCACCGTCACCGCCTCAGTCGGCTGCGTATCCAGTACCACCGTGTAGGTCTGGGTTCCTTCCTCCGTCACCGTGACACTCGTCGGATCGAACGTCAATCCCACTTTATCGTCATCCGTCACCGTGATCACGCCGTGGGTATCTGTCACCGTACCCGTAACGCCGCCGCTCAGGTTCGTGGCCGTCAGAATCGGGGCATTGCCACTGTCTGTGGCCGGAATCGTCACCGTCACCGTATCATCCGCCGCGTCATCATCGTGCAAGGCCGTCAACGTCACCGTGGCGGTCGTCGCTGAACCCCCGGCGCGACCGGTGAACGTCACCGTGTTGCCAGACAGACCCACTCCGGTCGCCGCCGTCAGCGACAGACTGAAGTCGGTATCCAGAACCCCGCCCGTGAAGCCCAACGGAACCGCCAGAACCTCTCCAGCCCGCAACGCCCGCCCCAGCGTCAACACCAGCTGCGCCGTCTGCGTACTGCTGTCTTCGGTCGCCGTGGCGTCCGGCGTCGTCAGGGTCACCGGGGTGGCGTCGTTGTCCGTGACCTTGACCTTCGCCGAACCGTTCGTATTGCTCACCGTATAGCCCGAACCAGCGGTCACCGTCACCACAATCTCACCATCCGGTTCATCCGTACTGTCGGCAGTGGTCACTACATTGTGGGTGATCGACCCACCCACCGGAACCGTCACCGTCTTCGCGCCTTCATGGCCACTTTCTCCACTAGCCAGATAATCCGCATTGGCTACATCCGCAATATTCAGCGTCACTTCCAGGTTCGCCGCCGGAACCGGAGTCGCCGTCACCGTAAAGGTCGCCGTCGCTCCTTCGGTCATACTGGCGGCGCTCGTGCGCGCAATCGTAATCTCCGGCTTCGTGGTGTCCGTCACCGTCACCACCAGGTCTTTGTTCTGCCTGGCTCCATAACCCGAATCCGCGCCCGTCACCGTGTGTGTCAGCTTCGCCGATTCATAGGTCGTGCTCGTGTCATCCTGCGCCGCCGTCACCGTCACCGTCTTCGCTACACTCCACAACGTAGCCGCCGTCGCCGCGCTGAACGTCAGCGAAGACGGTTGTACCGTTACCCCCGTCACATTCGACCCAATCGCTACCGTCACATTCGCCGAAGGCTGCGTCGACAGCGCCACCGTGTAGGTCTTGCTGCCGCCTTCTTCTACCGTCAGGGCAGTCGGCGACAACGACAGCGCCGCCGTGTCATTGTCGGTAATCGTCACCGCCAGGTCTTCGCTCACGGAACCATAATCCCCACCACTCGCCGCATGCGTCAGCTGCACCTCGTCAGGCGCCGTATCATCGTCCGCCGCCGCGTTCACCGTCACCGTCTGCTCCTTGCTCCACAGATTGGCCGCTTCGGTCGGATGGAACGTCAACTCCTCGCTGGCCGTGAACGCCGTCGCCGCGTCCGGGCCGTCTAGCGTCAATTCTCCACTGTCCGAGGTAATCGTTACCGTCACCGCCTCAGTCGGCTGCGTATCCAGTACTACCGTGTAGGTCTGGGTTCCTTCTTCCGTCACCGTCACACTCGCCGGATTGAACGTAATCCCCACTTCATCGTCATCCGTCACCGTGATCGCGCCGTGGGTATCTGTCACCGTACCCGTAGCGCCGCCGCTCAGGTTCGTGGCCGTCAGAATCGGGGCGTTGCCACTGTCTGTGGCCGGAATCGTCACCGTCACCGTATCATTCGCGGCGTCATCATCATGCAAGGCCGTCAGCGTCACCGTGGCGGTCATCGCTGAACCCCCGCCACGCCCGGTGAACGTCACCGTGTTGCCGGACAGCGCCACTCCGGTCGCCGCCGTCAGCGACAGACTGAAGTCGGTATCCAGAACCCCGCCCGTGAAGCCCAACGGAACCGCCAGAACCTCATTCGCCCGCAACGCCCGTCCCAGCGTCAACACCAACTGCGCCGTCTTCGTACTGCTGTCTTCTTCCGCGCTGCTATCCGGCGTCGTCAGGGTGACCGTGGTCGCGTCATTGTCCGTGACCTTGACCTTCGCCGAACCGTTCGTATTACTCACCGTATACCCGGTCCCCGCATTCACCGTCACCACAATCTCGCCGTCCGGTTCATCCGTGCTGTCGGCAGTGGTCACTACACTGTGGACGACCGACCCGCTGGTCGGAACCATGACCGTCTGCGTACCCTGGCGGGTGGGAGTCAGATAATCGGCGTTGGCTACATCCGCAATATTCAGCGTCACCGCCAGAGCCGCCGCCGGAACCGGAGTCGCCGTCACCGTAAAGGTCGCCGTCGCTCCTTCGGTCATACTGGCGGCGCTCGTGCGCGCAATCGTAATCTCCGGCTTCGTGGTGTCCGTCACCGTCACCACCAGGTCTTTGTTCTGCCTGGCTCCATAACCCGAATCCGCGCCCGTCACCGTGTGTGTCAGCTTCGCCGATTCATAGGTCGTGCTCGTGTCATCCTGCGCCGCCGTCACCGTCACCGTCTTCGCTACACTCCACAACGTAGCCGCCGTCGCCGCGCTGAACGTCAGCGAAGACGGTTGTACCGTTACCCCCGTCACATTCGACCCAATCGCTACCGTCACATTCGCCGAAGGCTGCGTCGACAGCGCCACCGTGTAGGTCTTGCTGCCGCCTTCTTCTACCGTCAGGGCAGTCGGCGACAACGACAGCGCCGCCGTGTCATTGTCGGTAATCGTCACCGCCAGGTCTTCGCTCACGGAACCATAATCCCCACCACTCGCCGCATGCGTCAGCTGCACCTCGTCAGGCGCCGTATCATCGTCCGCCGCCGCGTTCACCGTCACCGTCTGCTCCTTGCTCCACAGATTGGCCGCTTCGGTCGGATGGAACGTCAACTCCTCGCTGGCCGTGAACGCCGTCGCCGCGTCCGGGCCGTCTAGCGTCAATTCTCCACTGTCCGAGGTAATCGTTACCGTCACCGCCTCAGTCGGCTGCGTATCCAGTACTACCGTGTAGGTCTGGGTTCCTTCTTCCGTCACCGTCACACTCGCCGGATTGAACGTAATCCCCCGTTCTTCGTCATCTTCTATCGTCAACTCCTGATCAGCCGGATTGGCCAGGCCATGACCGCCACTCGCTACCGCCGATACCGTTACCTTCTTGTTGGCGGCGTCTACCTGGTTGTCCACCGCCGTAATCGTCACCACACCGGCACTCGCCTTCGCTCCGGCGGCAATCGTCAGGGTCTTGTTGGACGATACCGTAAAGTCGCTACCCGTAGCCGGCGAGACCGCCACCGCGCTCACCGTCAACGTGGTCGCTACCGAGGAGGCCGTACTCAACGTCGCCGTCACCGTCGATACGTTGGTGGCTCCGCTTTCGGTAATCGTCGCCGGCGTCAGCGCCAGCGTCGCCACCGCCGTGTCGTTGTCCGTGATCTCTACCGCTACCGTGCCACTCGCTGTGGTCCCCGTAGTCCCCGTGCCCGAGGCCCGATCCAGATTGCTCATCACCGCCCGGCTACTGCTGCCAAAGCCGACCGTCAACGTCTCCTCGTCCCCTTCATCCATCTCGTCATTCACCGCCGTCAGGGTGAGGGTCGCTATCTGTACCGTGTGCGTGGTATGGCCGGTGAACACCACCGCCGGGGTCGCCGCGCTGTGCGGATCAGTGGTATTGATCGTCACTCCGCGATTCAGACTCGCTCCACTGCCTGACACCACCGTGTAATCGCCCGCTTCGATTCCCGCGCCACTTACCGTCAACGGCGCCGTAATCTCCTCGCCCGCAACCAGGGCGCGTCCCAGCGTCACCGTCAACGTGGCGGCGCCGCCGTTCTCGACAATCGCTCCACTGCCACCGCTTCGCGCCAGCTTCACCGTGGTCGCGTCATTGTCCGTGACCTTCACCTTCGCCGAACCGTTCGTATTGCTCACCGTATACCCGGTCCCCGCATTCACCGTCACCGTAATCTCGCCGTCCGGCTCATCGGTCGTGTCGGCCGTGGTCACTACACTGTGGACGACCGACCCGCTGGTCGGAACCGTCACCGTCTGCGTACCCTGGCGGGTGGGAGTCAGATAATCCGCATTGGCTACATCCGCAATATTCAACGTCACTTCCAGACCCGCCGCCGGAACCGGAGTCGCCGTCACCGTAAACGTCGCCGTCGCTCCTTCGGTCATACTGGCGGCGCTCGTTCGCGCAATCGTAATCTCCGGCTTCGTGGTGTCCGTCACCGTCACCACCAGGTCCTTGTTCTGCCCGGACCCATAACCCGAATCCGCGCCCGTCACCGTGTGCGTCAGCTTCGCCGATTCATAGGTCGTGCTCGTGTCATCTTGCGTCACCGTCACCGTCACTTCCTGCGCCGTACTCCACAAGGTGGCCGGCGTTGACGCGCTGAACGTCAACGTAGACGGTTGTACCGTCACCCCCGTCACGTCCGACCCAATCGCTACCGTCACATTCGCCGAAGGTTGCGTCGACAGCGCCACCGTGTAGGTCTTGCTGGCTCCTTCTTCTACCGTCAGGGCAGTCGGCGACAACGACAGCGCCGCCGTGTCATTGTCGGTAATCGTCACCGCCAGGTCTTCGCTCACGGAACCATAATCCCCACCACTCGCCGCATGCCTCAGCTTCACCGCATCATTGGCCGTGTCATCATCCGCCGCCGCTCTCACCGTCACCGTCTGCGCCTTGCTCCACAGATTGGCCGCTTCGGTCGGATGGAACGTCAACTCCTCGCTGGCCGTGAACGCCGTCGCCGCGTCCGGGCCGTCTAGCGTCAATTCGGTATTGTCCGAAGTAATCGCCACCGTCACCGCCTCAGTCGGCTGCGTATCCAGTACCACCGTGTAACTGCCACTGCCTTCTTCCGTCACCGAGACACTCGCCGGCGAGAACGTAATCCCCCGTTCTTCGTCATCTTCTATCGTCAACTCCTGATTGCCCGGATTGGCCAGGCCATGACCGCCACTCGCTACCGCCGAGACCGTCACTTTCTTGTCGGCGGCATCTACCTGGTTGTCCACCGCTGTAATCGTCACCACACCGGCACTCGCCTTCGCTCCGGCGGCAATCGTCAGGGTCTTGTTGGCCGATACCGTAAAGTCGCTACCCGTAGTCGGCGAGACCGCCACCGCACTCACCGTCAACGTGGTCGCTACCGAGGAGGCCGTACTCAACGTCGCCGTCACCGTCGACACATTGCCCGCGCCGCTTTCGCTAATCTCGTCAGGCGTCAGTACCAGCGTCGCCACCGCCGTGTCGTTGTCGGTGATCCCTACCGCTACCGTACCACTCGGTGTCGTGCCGCCCGTACCCGTGCCCGAGGCCCGATCCAGATTGCTCATCACCGCCCGGCTACTGCTGCCAAAGCCGACCGTCAACGTCTCCTCTTCATCCACCTCGTCATTCACCGCCGTCAACGTCAGGGTCGCAACCTGTACCGTGTGCGTACCATGACCGGCAAATACTACCGCCGGCAACGCCGCGCTGTGCGGGGTAGAAGTATTCAGGGTCACGCCGCGATTCAGACTCGCTCCACTGCTTAACGCCAGTGTGTAATCACCCGCCGCAATGCCCGCCCCACTCACCGTCAACGGCGCCGTAATCTCCTCACCCGACACCAGGGCGCGACCCAGCGTCACCGTCAACGTCGCCGTACCTCCGTTTTCAACAATCGCGCCCGTGCCGTCTCGCGCCAGCGTCACCGTCGTCGCGTCATTGTCGCGCACCGCAACACTCGCCGTCGCGGTACTGCCCACCGCGTAAGTGTCCGGATCGGCCGTGTCCGCTACCACCGTCACCGTCACTTGACCATTCGCTTCATC
Source organism: Candidatus Poriferihabitaceae bacterium (assembly GCA_965208975.1). Classification (GTDB taxonomy): domain Bacteria; phylum Pseudomonadota; class Gammaproteobacteria; order Arenicellales; family Poriferihabitantaceae. Next base: position 18,929 of record CBDBQH010000003.1, read on the forward strand.
GGCAGTGTCATTGACCGTCGCCACCCTGTAAGTCGCTGTGCCACCCGTCGGTATCGTCACCGTCTTGGCGCCTTCATCTCCACTCTCGCCACCCGCCACAAAGTCACTGCCCGCATCGTCCGCTATATTCAGATGTACCGTCAACGCCTGCGCCGGAACCGGATTCGCCGTCACCGTAAACACCGCATCGCCGCCTTCTTCAATCGCCGTACCGCCGGTGATCGTCACTACCGGCAACGTGGTGTCGGTGATCGTCACCTGGACCTTCCCGCTCACTGTGCCGTAGCCGCCACCACTGGCCGTATGCGTCAGCGTCGCCTCATCATCCGCCGTGTCATCATCCACTCCCGCATTTACCGTCACCGTCTGCGCCCGGCTCCACAGATTGGCCGCCGCCGTCGGATGGAACGTCAACGTGTTCTGATCTCCATTCTTCGCATCCCCATCCGTGTCTACCGTCACCTCGTCGTTGTCCGATGTAATCTCCACCGTCACCGCCGCGCTCGGCTGGTTCGACAGCTTCACCGTGTAGGTGTCGCTGTCTCCTTCTTCGACCGTCAGACTGTCCTTCGAGATCACCAGGGCTTCATCATCATCTTCCACCGTAATCACACCGGAACCACTGCCGGTGGCGCCGCCACCCAGGTTGTTGGCGCCCAGTATCGGCGCTTCGCCGGTGGATTTCGCCGGAATGGATACTGTCACCTTTTCGCTGACGGCATTATCATCGTGTTTAGCCGTCAGACGGAATCTCACAGACGAGTTCGCGCGCCCCACGGTGGCGGAGCTGGCGAAGGTCACCGTGCCGGCCTTCTGATCAATCGTTACACCTGGCGACACCCCAATCGGCGGCGAAAACGTAAAGTTGGATAACTCACCACCGGCAAACTGCAACGGTACAACCAGGCTCTCGAACGCTTTCAAACCCGGAAGCGGAAACAACGAACGACTCAGAGTCACCGAAACCAGCGCCGAATCGCTGCTACCCTCCTTCGCCGTCGAATCCAGTACCCTCAACGTCACTTTCGTCGGGTCGTTGTCATTTACGGTCACCGCAGCGGAACTGCCCGTGCCGCTCACCGTGTAGGTCGCCGGGTCGGACGTATCCGCCAGTACGGTCACGGTCACTGCGGCATCCGGCTCGTCGGCGGGCAGCGCATCTTCTCCCTTGTCCTCGTCATCCACCGTCGCCACGGTATGGGTCGCTGTGGTCTCGCCGGGCTTGATCGTCACCGTCTGGCGACCCTGGTTACCCGCTGCTACATAGCTAAAATCTCTATCGAATTGCGTGAGTGCGTCCACTACATTCAGGTGCACCGTCAAGGCGGAAGCCGGCGCCGGCTCCGCCGTCACCGTGAAACTCGCCGTACTGCCTTCGGTCAGGGTCGCGGCGCTCGTCCGCGCAATCCTGATCACGGGCACGGTGGTGTCCGTGACCGTCACCTTCAGGTCTTTATTCTGCGATGAACCGTAATCCGAGCCCTCCGCGCCCGCTACCGCATGACTCAGGGTCACCACTGGCCAGGTGGTACTCGTGTCATCTTGCGCCGCGCTCACCGTCACTTCCTGCGCCTGATTCCAGTTCGAGGTCGTGAAGGTCAACGTATTCTGGATGCCTTTCGTCACCGAATCGGTGTCGGCAATCGTTACAGAGGCATTGTCCGAGGTAATCGCCACCGTCACCGCCTCAGTCGGCTGCGTATCCAGCTTCACTGTGTAACGGCCACTGCCGCCTTCGGTCACCGTCAGTTTGTCCGGCGTGAAGGTCAGTCCGCGCTTGTCGTTGTCGGTCACCGTGATCGTGCCGTGGTTGGCCGTCACCGTACCCGTAGCGCCACCACCCAAACCCGTCGCCATCAGTATCGGCGCTTCGCCGCTGGACTTCGCCGGAATCGACACCGTGATCGTATCATCCGCGGCGTCGACATCCGGCAAGGCCGTCAACACGACCGTAGCAGTCGTGGCCGAACCTGCGGCGCTGCCGGTGAAGGTGACCGTGGAGCCACTGAAAGTCACTCCGGTCGGTAATGGAGTCTGTGCCGCCAACGTGAAGTCCGTGCCCAATACCCCGCCGGTGAACGCCAACGGCGCCGCCAGACTCTCTCCGGCCCGCAGCGCCCGTCCCAGGGCCAGCATGACCTGGGCAGTGTCCTCCCCGTCTTCATCCGCCGCCGCGTCCGGCGTCGTCAGCGTCACCGTCGTCTCATCATCATCCTGCACCTTCACCGTGGCCGAGCCGTTCGTACCACTCGCCGTGTAGGTCGCCGGGTCAGCCGTATCCGCTACCACCGTCACCGTTATATCGCCATCCGGCTCATCGGTGGAATCGGCGGTAGTCACGACACTGTGGGTCACCGATGACTGGCCGAGCGGAATCGTTACCGTCTTCGCGCCCTCTGTGCCCGCGTCTCCGGATGTCAGATAGTCGGCGTTGGCCGCATCCGCCACATTCAGGTTCACCGTCAACGCCGACAACGGCGCCGGCTCCGCCGTCACCGTGAAGGTCGCCGCGCCGCCTTCGGTCACCGCGTCACCCCCGCTGATCGCAATCACCGGCGCATCATCATTGACGATCTTGAAATCTTTCCCGCTCGGACTGTAAATAAACCTTTCAGGCGCTGCGGTCACAGACATTCCTACCTGCACCGTCTCGTCCGCCTCCAGATCGGTATCGCCATACACGCGCGCCACAAACACATCCCGACTCAGGCCGTCTGCAGGGCCAAGACTTGCGTAATGGCAAAAGTCCTTAGTCTGGGGAAGAATGCTGGAAAGGTCACCACTCGCCCGCACGTCGTAGTCGAAACCGGTGTCGGTCGAGGTTTCTTTCCGGGTCGCCGTACTGATGGGGTACGGCAAAATGCACAGGCCGACCGTGACGCTCTCGCCAGCGCTCAGGGCCTGGCTCAGGGTGACCCCGAAAACATGGTCGGTATGGCCGGTGTCGCCTTCGTCCGCGGTGGCGGGGAAGGAGGACGCGATCGTCTCCGCTTCATCGTCATCCGTGACCGTCACCGTGACATTGCCGATCGTGTCATCCGCATAGTCGGAGCCAGTCGCGCTGAGCGTGTGGATGATGGAGGTTTCGCGCTGGTCATCGGCGTTATGCGTATCATCGCCAACAGCGGTGACGGTGACGGTCTGCGCGGCAGACCAGTTACTGGCATCAAAAGACAGGCTCGGCGGAGATACGGTGGCAACGCCGGTGGCGGCGCTCGCCAGGTTGATGGTCACTGTGCCGCCAACCGGCTGGGAGTCCAGTTTGATCGTGTAGGTCGCCTGATCCTCGCGGATTGCCGCGGTGGAAGAGTCATCCGCTTCCGCCACCGTCAGTTCGGTCGGGGTCACCGTGATACCGCGCTTGTGAGGGTCGATCACCGTCACCTCAACCTCCCCGGTCACCGCGCCGTAATCTCCACCGGAGGCGGTATGCTTCAGGGTCACTTGATCATTCATCGCATCCGCATCTCCATACGCATGCACCTTCACGATGCGCTCCTTGTCCCAGTCCGCCACCGCGAAGGTCAACGTCTCACTCTTCGACCAGGTCCCCTCTCTATCATCCGGTCCATCTGTGACGACATCTCCAGTCGACACAATCGTCACCGTCACCGGATGAGTCGGCTTCGTCTTTAACGATACCTTGTACTGATTGCTGCCATCTCCATATTCGGCGCCTTCCGGCACCGTCAGACTCTTCGGCTCCAGCTTCAGACTGACAACCTGCTCCAGCAAATCCAGTTCGGCGCTATAACTTTTTCCTCTCCTGGCCCCCCCACCCACATTGGTGGCAGCAACCCTTGTGTCTCCCAGCACAACATTGCCGGCGAGAGTCACCGTGACCGAATTGTCCACCTTGTCGCTGTCAAATCGCTTCTCCACCGGCGTAAAAGTCATCGTTGCCGTCTGCACCCTGTCTTTGGCATGACCGGTGAAAGTCAGCTTGGGAGCGACCGTATTGAGTCCAGCCGACGAGACCCCCGAGCCGGTGACCGCAACCTCGAAGTCCGGCGTGGCGTGGCCCGGCAGCCGGACGCCGTTCAAAGTCGAAAGACTCAGTGGTACTTCGATCACTTCACCGGCAACCAGACGCCGTGACAGCGTCACCGTCACTTGCGCCGTAGCGGTATCGTCCGCCTCGATCATGGATGAATCCGGCGCGGTCAGCGTCACCACAGTCGGGTCATCGTCGATGATGCGGAACTTGTTGGAAGTTTGCCTTGTGTCTGACACCGTGTAGCCGGTCTGCTTGCAGGAACTGTCCGACGGAGGAAGCAGCGCCACACTCACATCCGTGTCGCGCTGATCCCGGTTATCATCATTCCATGTGATGACGTGGTCGACACTTGCTTTCTCGAGGTGCGGAATCGATATCTGTTTCACGCCTTCTTGACCACCCCGCCCCAATCGGTTGGGTCCGGTTGAGGATATCTTCAGGCAGACGAAGAGGAGTTCGACATCCAGCGGGGCAACCGTGTGCACCCTCAATTTCGTTACCTCACCGAACACACCGGCCTTTTCCGGTATATACGTCACACCGTTCACTACATCCAGTCCTTCTGCGCGTGGAACTGAAATGAAGACCTCAGGCAGGGACTTTGTGTCACTTCCGTTCAGGATCTTGTGGGTCGCCACAGCGCCTCCCGGCTTCAGCTTGACGCTTGCCATCGACAGGGTCGCGATCACCGTTTCGTCCGATTCCACCCAGGGGTCGCCCTTCACACGGATGGGCACCTCATCCCCGGACTTGCCGGCGGCAATTTTGCCGGAAACACAAGAGGAAGTCTCGCCGATGCCCTCCACCGTGTAGTCATCGTCGCCCAGGAAAGCGAAAGGCGGGCCACCGCTCTTGTTCAGCGTCGCCGTGCCGGTGAAACAGACCCGGTACGTGACCTCCTTGTCCGTTACCGGAACAATCGTTACCGGGAATACGCGCTCCGTGTAGCCGGAATTGCCTTCGTCCGCATTCGCGGGAGCGCTGATCGACAGGACTGGAGGGGGCAGTTCCTCGCTCACAATCTTATGGGTCGCCGTGGATGTGCCCAACTTGACGCCTGCCGGGGCATCCCCTTTGAAATCCAGGGTCGCCGTCACCGTCTCATCGAGCTCGATATCCTTATCGCCCCTCACCCGGATTTTGACCGGATTCGTGGAACGGGTCTGGCCGACAATGATTTCTCGTTCAACACAAGAGCCAGAGGCAGCCTTGTTGCCGTCTATCACCGCGTAATCATTGCCGCTGGTGACAGACAGGCTGCTCTTGTCCCGCGTCGCCGTGCCGGAGAAGCAGACCTCGTATTTGAAAGTCTCCCGGGCGACCCGAGTCAGCGCTACATCGAAACTGCGTTCCGTGTAGCCGGAATCCCCCTCTTTCGCGTCCGCGGGAGCGCTGATCGACAGGGTATGGGGGCCATCATCGTCCAGAATCTCCACTACCGCCGTACCACCTGGCGTGGTGCTCGAAGTACTTGGCAGGGCGCTCGGAGCCCGATCCAGATTACTGGTCACCGACCGGGCGCCGGAACCGAAACCCACCGTCAGCGTCTCCGAGACCCCTTCTTCTGTGTCATCATCCACTGTCGTCAGGGTGAGGGTCGCCACCTGTACCGTATCGGTCGCATGGCCGGTGAACACGACCGCCGGCTCCGCCGCGCTGTGCGGGGTTGAGGTGACCAGACTGACTCCGCTATTGACAGCGGCGCCGGACGCCAGGGTGAGACGATAGTCGGCTGCCGTAATCCCGGCGCCGGTCACCGACAGCGGCGCCGTCACCACCTCGTTATCATAGAGTCTGCGACCCAGCGTGACCGTAATCGTCTCCTCGCCGCCGTCCTCGAAAATCCCCCCGGAACCGGAACGCGCCAGCTTTACCGGGGTGTCATCGTTGTCCAGCACCAGCACCGTTGCCGAATTCCTGTTACCCGGCTTGTAACCTGTGCCAGCCCGCACCGTTACCTTGACCGCACCGCTCGGCTCGTCCACTGTATCTGGCAACGTTGCGAAGAAGTGGCCGGTACCTTCCGTATCGGCTGTGATCTTTACCGTCTTCGCTCCCTCCTTTTTCGAATCCAGAAAGTCTGCGTTCGGCGCGTCCTCCACGTACAGGTTCACGGTCAGATCGTTCTTCGGCTTCGGCAAGACGTGTATATGGAAACCCGCATTTTTGCCCTCCTGTATCCGTTTCCGGAGAGTCTCGCTGTTGGTAATGGTAACCACCGGCGTGTCGTCGTCCAGAATCGTGTAGGTCGCCCTGGATGTGCCCAACTTGACGTTTGTCGGGAGGGTAGGCGTAGGCCGGCAGAATTGATCCGCACAGAACGACAGGCTCGCGATGATCGTCTCGTCTTCTTCGATAGTTGTATCTCCCCTCACACGGAACCCGAACGCCGTGGAGACCTTCTCTCCGACTTTGAACGGGAAAGTATGGCATCGACCTCTACTAACACGGCCATCAAGCAGGAAGACGTAGTCAGCGTGGTCTCCAAGCGAGTCTGAAGACCAACTGGTAGTTCTGGTGGCCTGTATCGCCGTACCAGTACTCAAAAAGCAAGCCCTATAAAAAAAACTGCTGGTAGCTGGCGAGGAAAGGCTTACACTGAATTTACCTTCAACAGAGGGGTTGGGGAAATCATCACCCTCTTTCGCGTCCGCAGGAGCGCTGATCGACAGGACCGGGGTATCATCGTCCAGAATCCTGTGAGTCACCACGGCTGTGCCCAGCCTGACATTTGCCGGGGCTCGCCGAATCGACAGAGTCGCTTTCACTGTCTCATCGGGCTCCATATCGGTATCTTTTACCACAAGGATTCGTTTGCCAGAACTCAAAGATCCGGCCCTGATTTCTCCGTCAGTGCAGTGGTTAAGGGTTGGGTCTTCGGTAACGTCTTGAATTGTGTAGTCGCTCGTTCGATCCGCCGTGCCGGTGAAGCAGAGCCGGTAAGCGACATCTTGCGCAAATCCGTTCAATCGTATAGCGAAGTTCCGGCTCGTGGAATCAGCATTCTCATACGCATCCGCGGGAGCGCTGAGCGAGAGGATACGAGGACCATCGTCGTCGTTTACATATATCGTACTGATCCGCTTGTTGCCGATTTGATAGTCGGGCGGAGTGGTGGCGCTCTCCTGCACCACTACGCTCGCCAGACCGTTCGGCTCGGCTTCACGGTCCTGTACCGTCGGTACACTGTACGATACAGCGGAAACACCGGCCTTGAACGTCACCTCTTTGAGGCCTTTACGTGAGGGATGAATAAAGCTCGCCCCCGGCACATCCAACACGTTCAGCTTCACCGTCAGGTCTTTTGTCGGCGCCGGATTGGCGAATATCTTGAAATTCAGGCGTTCGCCCTCCAGCACCGGAGCGTTATTCGCGGCGGTAACCACAGGCAGGGAGGTTTGTGCATGCGCCCCGCTGCCGAACCCCGTGATCAGGGGCAGGCCGAGCAATAACGCCAGCGCCCCCCGGCGCACACGACTATACGCCGCAGCGGGTCTGGAGCTACGGTCATGGCGGCCGGATGGCCGGACACAGGTGGAGAACGAGCGGGCAGAGCGGGCGGAATCAGGCGGGCGCGGCCACGGCCGAATCCAGCGCCGCCATTTGCCAAACAGAATCACGGCACGGCACGGCACGGCACGGCACGGCACGGCACGGCGGATTGTGCGACCCCCGTTATAAATGTCAAGAGTTTGTGCCGCATTATATTCATAAACTTCTGTTTTCGCCTTTATGTATAGGGAGTATACACCATATATACGATAGTTTGCATATCAACCACATTCATGCTCCCCGTCGTGATAAAATGAACCCGGATATGAATAGCGCGACCAACATGCCTGACCCTGACAACCAGATGGATAGTGACGCCACCGAGACAAATGAATGGCGCGATGCCCTGACCTCTGTGATTCATGCGGACGGACATGAGCGGGCGCATTTCCTGATCGAATCCCTGATAGACCATGCCAGAAGAACCGGAATCCATATCCCCTATCGAGCCAATACCGCCTATCTGAACACCATCCCGGTACACAAGGAACAACCGAGTCCGGGAGACCATGCTCTGGAGAGACGAATCCGGGCATTGATTCGCTGGAATGCGATGGCCATGGTAATCCGCGCCAATCGAATTTCCACTGAGCTCGGCGGACATATTGCGAGTTTCGCGTCTGCGGCGACCCTGTACGATGTGGGATTCAATCATTTCTGGCGCGCCGCCACCCCTGAGCATGCGGGTGATATGATTTTCATCCAGGGGCATTCCGCTCCCGGAATTTATGCGCGAGCGTATCTTGAAGGACGCCTGAACAAGGAGGACCTCCGGTTGTTTCGTCAGGAGGTGGATGGTTGTGGACTGTCCTCTTATCCCCATCCGTGGCTGATGCCTGATTTCTGGCAATTCCCCACAGTTTCCATGGGACTCGGCCCGATCATGGCGATTTACCAGGCCCGGTTTATGAAATACCTGCATAATCGTGGATTGATTGACGCCGGTGACCGGAAAATCTGGGTGTTTCTGGGGGACGGGGAGATGGATGAACCCGAATCAATGGGAGCGCTGGCTATCGCTGGCCGTGAAAAACTGGATAATCTGATTTTTGTCGTGAATTGCAATCTGCAAAGACTGGACGGCCCGGTGCGGGGGAACGGCAAGATCATTCAGGAGCTGGAAGGCGATTTCCGTGGCTCAGGCTGGAATGTCATCAAACTGATCTGGGGAGGATACTGGGACAAACTGCTGGCGCGTGATGACAAGGGCTTGTTGAAACAGCGCATGGAAGAAGCTGTGGATGGTGAATATCAGGCATTCAAGGCCAATGACGGAGCTTATGTCCGGGAAAAATTCTTCGGCAAAAACCCGGAATTAAAAGCCATGGTCGCCAATATGACCGATGAGGATATCTGGCGTCTGAATCGGGGGGGCCACGACCCGCATAAAATTTATGCGGCCTACGATACGGCGATTCATCATAGCGGCCAACCCACAGTCATACTGGCGAAAACCGTAAAGGGTTATGGCATGGGTGAGGCGGGAGAGGGACAGAACACCACCCATCAGCAGAAAAAAATGGGGGAGGAAGCGCTGCTGGCATTCCGCGACCGATTCAACATTCCGTTGACGGATGAGGAGGTTGCCAAAGCGCCCTTTTACCGGCCTGAAAGAGATTCTCCCGAGGTGCGCTATATTCTGCAACGAAGAGAACAGCTGGGCGGCTTCCTGCCGGCTCGCAAAAGTGTATGTGTGCCCGGATTCAGGCTGCCGAAGACAGGCATTTTTGACTCCCAGCTGGAAGGTACAGGCGACCGCAAGATTTCGACGACCATGGCCTTTGTCAGAATCCTGTCCGCGTTAGTCCGCGACAAGGAACTGAAAGACTACATCGTACCGATCATTCCGGATGAATCCCGCACATTCGGCATGGAAGGCATGTTCAGGCAACTCGGCATTTACTCCCCGGAAGGACAATTATATGAGCCGGTTGATTCGGACCAGCTGATGTTCTACCGCGAAGACAAGACCGGGCAGGTACTCCAGGAAGGCATTAACGAAGCCGGCGCGATGTCGTCATGGATTGCCGCTGGCACCTCCTACAGCAACCATGACCTGTTTACCATTCCATTTTATATCCTTTATTCGATGTTCGGATTCCAGCGCATTGGCGACCTGTGCTGGGCAGCCGGTGACAGTCGGGCGCGCGGATTCATCATGGGAGGGACCGCTGGCAGGACCACGCTGGCTGGCGAGGGACTACAGCATCAGGACGGACACAGCCTGATTCTGGCCTCCACGGTTCCGAACTGTGTTTCCTACGACCCCGCTTATTGTTACGAACTGGCTGTCATCATTTATGACGGATTGCGTCGTATGTATCAGAAACAGGAAAGCATTTATTACTACATTACCGTGATGAATGAAAACTACCCTCATCCCGCGATGCCAGAAAACGCCGAAGAAGGTATCTTGAAAGGGATGTATCTGCTCAGGCGAGTCGGAGGCGGGGACCATGTTCGCAAGGTACAGTTGTTAGGCGGCGGCGCCATCGCGCGGGAGGTTGAGGCGGCGGCCGTGTTGCTGGACGAGGATTACGGGGTCAGCGCCGATATCTGGAGTGTAACCAGTTTTAACGAGCTGGCCCGGGACGGACACAATGTACAACGGCAAAACCGGCTGCATCCGACCGATACACCGCGGCAGAGCTATGTGGAAATGTGTCTGGGCAATACCGAAGGTCCGGTGATCGCGGCCACCGACTACATTCGACTGTATGCCGAACAGATCCGGGCGTTTGTTCCCGGCCATTATCATGTATTGGGGACGGATGGATACGGGCGCAGTGATACCCGCGAGAAATTACGCAAATTCTTCGAGGTGGACCGCCACAATATCGCGTATACGGCGTTGAAGGCGCTATCTGATATGGAATCGTTTCCGCTTGAGGAACTGGAAAAAGTGCGCGGGAAGCTGGGTATAGACATCAACAAACCGAACCCGGTTACGGTATGACGCAAATGACACAGGTCACGATCCCTGATATTGGTGATTTCGATGAAGTCGAGGTCATAGAAGTGCTGGTTGGCGTCGGTGATACAGTTACCATTGAGGACCCGGTCATTACACTGGAAAGCGACAAGGCCACGATGGAGATTCCGAGCCCGGTTGGTGGCACGGTGCAGAGTATCCAGGTCGCAATCGGCGACCGGGTCAGTGAAGGAACGCTGGTAGCGGAGATTACGGAGGCACAGACCGCCGATCCAATCACTCCCCCCTTGAGGGGGAGTCCAATCCGCGAAGCGGATTGGGTGGGGGGACAGACGATGCCCGCCAAAGAGCCAGAGATGGAACATCACTCCCTGGGCGATAGTGAAAGTGATGGGGGCGTAGGAGCGGGTCTCCGTGCCCGCTCGCCGGAACATGGCTCCCCCCTACCCCATGCCAGCCCGGCAATCAGACGCTTCGCCCGCGAACTGGGAGCCGATTTGCGCCGGATCTGTGGCAGTGGACCAAAAGGCAGGATTCTGAAAGAGGACGTGAAAAGTTGGGTCAAGCGGCAGCTGGCAAGGCCGCGGGCAACGGAACAACAGGCCGGGGCTGGCATTCCAGCCGTCCCGGAGATTGATTTCTCTGAATTTGGCGACATCGAAACCGTCCAGTTGACCCGTATAAAGAAATTGTCCGGGCCACACCTGCAACGGGCATGGCTGAACATCCCTCATGTCACCCATCATGACGAAGCCGACATTACCGAATTGGAGGAGTTCAGGAAATCCCTGAAAGAGGAAGCCGCGATGAAAGGATTTCGCATCACCCTGCTGTCTTTCGCTATCAAGGCTCTGGCCGGAGCCTTGAAAGAGTATCCGAACTTCAATGCTTCGCTGGCGCCGGACAAGGAACAGTTGATATTGAAACGATATTTCAATGTCGGTATCGCGATCGATACACCAGACGGGCTGGTGGTGCCGGTGGTTCGCGAGGCAGACCGGAAAAGCATCTTCAATCTGGCGCAGGAGCTGGCGGACTTAAGCGAACGGGCACGTAATAACAGGCTTCGAGCGGATGACCTGAAAGGCGGATGTATCAGCATCTCAAGCCTGGGAGGAATTGGAGGAGTCGCATTCACACCCATCATCAATGCCCCGGAAGTCGCCATTCTGGGAATCTCCCGCGCCAGAACGATGCCGGTCTGGGATGAGGATGGTCAGGAGTTTATGCCGCGCCTGATTCTGCCATTGAGTCTGTCGTATGACCATCGTGTGGTGGATGGCGCTGAAGCGGCGCGATTCGCCTCTTGCCTGAGCCGACTGTTCGCCGATGTGCGGCGGTTATCCCTTTAGGTTATGACAGCGCCGGGAAAACGTCATACCCAACTGCTGGTGCTCGGCTCAGGTCCGGGTGGCTACACCGCCGCATTTCGAGCGGCGGACCTGGGCCTGGAGGTTTTGCTGATCGAACGTTATCCGTGTCTGGGCGGAGTCTGCCTGAACGTCGGCTGCATTCCGTCAAAGGCGCTGCTGCATGTCGCGAAAGTGATCTCGGAGGCGTCACAGGCCAGCGAGGCCGGGTTGACTTATCCGCCACCAAAGATTGATCTGCAACAAACCCTCCAATGGAAAAACGGGCTCGTCCACCAACTGACTCAGGGCTTGGCGGGACTGGCCAGCAAGCGGAAGGTCACCATCGTGCAAGGCAGTGGAAAATTTACCGGGCCGAACACGGTGGAAGTCGAATCAAAAGGCAAGACCGAATCCATATCTTATGATCAGGCGATTATTGCAGTCGGTTCGCAAACCACTGCAATTCCAGGGTTTCCGGTCGCAGATGAGCGGGTGATGGATTCAACAGAGGCCCTCAACCTTGCCGACATTCCGCAACAACTGCTGATCATCGGCGGTGGAATCATCGGGCTTGAGATGGCAACGGTCTACCACTCACTTGGCAGCCGAATCAGTATCGTTGAAATGACCGATGGATTGATGGCCGGCGCCGATGCCGACCTGGTCCGGCCGTTAATGAAAAGAATCAGGAAGCAGTATGAGAATATCTGGTTGAATACCCGGGTGGCCCGCCTGGACTTGTCTGAAAATGGAGTCAAGGTTCATTTCGCCGGGGAACAGGCTCCGGCAAGCAGGGTATTCGATCGTGTCCTGGTTGCAGTGGGGCGCACTCCCAATGGCAATCGCATCCAGGCGGAATCGTCTGGCGTAGCGGTTGACCAGCGCGGATTCATCCGGGTGGACCGGCAGCAGCGCACCTCGGCTTCTCATATCTTTGCGATTGGCGATGTCGTGGGGCAACCGATGCTGGCCCACAAGGCGGTTCACGAAGGCAAGGTCGCGGCAGAAGTGGCAGCCGGCATGAAAAGCGGATTTGACGCTCGTGTTATTCCGTGCGTCGCCTATACCGACCCGGAAGTTGCCTGGGCCGGGGTCACCGAATCCGTGGCCAAAGCCAAAGGACTGGAGTATGGAAAAGGCGTTTTCCCCTGGGCCGCCAGCGGTCGCTCCCTGTCTCAGGGACGCAGCGAAGGGTTGACCAAACTACTGTTCGACAAGACTACGCAACGTATCATCGGCGCCGGCATTACCGGCGGCAATGCCGGGGATTTGATTGCCGAAGCGGTCGTCGCGATGGAGATGAACGCCGATGCGCGGGACATCGGACTATCCATTCATCCACACCCCACCCTGGCCGAGACTCTCGGTTTTGCCGCCGAAGCCTTCGACGGCACGATTACTGATTTGTATATGCCGAGGAAGTGAGCGGGAACCCCGCCTCCTGGTCGGACTCATGGCCCTGGGCAGAAGAGCGCCGGGCGTGTTGGAACTGTTTCATTTCGCGGATTACCCGGCGACTACGCAGGGGCTTCCCGTTCAGCTGCAGATCAATCAGATAGCGGGTCAGACGACCAGCCTGCCGCCGGGTTTCCCGTGTGGGGAATTGTTCCTGGTCCAATGCCATCAGTGTGGCCCCACTGATCGCCCCATTCTCGCCGTTATCCGCCAGCGCCGGGCCTTTTTCAGGAAGATAATGGTAATCCATGTCCTCCCGGATGGCCTCCCCGGTTTCAACATCATGATCAAGAATCAGGCCAAAACCAATCTCTCTGAGCAGATATTTCTCGAAAATCCGTAATACCACGAACGGTTCCCGCCGCTCTGCCAGAGCCAGTATCTGTTCCTGGTATTTCTCGAACAACGTCTCATGCGCGTCATGCCGGTGCAACAATTTCATAATCAATTCATTGAGATAATATCCGCAACTGAGCGCCGTACCCGATAAGGGCGGCGTAAACCGGAGTTGCTCAATCCCGCTCAGGATGGGCAGTTCTCCCCTCCCGGCCCAGCTGATTAACAGGGGTTTGAATGGCAGGAACAGTCCTTGAGGTTGCGTTTTTTTCTTTCTGCAGCCTTTGGCGATCAGCGTCAATCGCCCGAATTCGCGAGTAAACACTTCCACCAGCAGACTGCTTTCACTGTATGGCCGCCGGTGCAGGATGAATCCGGCCTGGTGATCGACCTTCTTCCGGCTCACAATGAATGGCTCCGCGACTCTTTCCCGGCCCTGACCCACAAGTTCAGGAATACCCGGCGTGAGAAGGTCTTCTCAAGCTGGAATCTCGCAGCCGTGCCTATTTGCCTCAACTGATTGCCGTTCTTGCCGATCATGATGGATTTATGACTGTTTTTCCTGACCCGTATCACCGCGTCTATACATAGAATGTCTCGCTCGTTGATCTCGAACCGGGCCACCTCGATCATCACCTCATAAGGCAACTCCTCTCTCAACTTCACGAAAATCTGCTCCCTGATCAATTCCGCGGCCATGAAACGGTCGGAGCAGTCCGTGACCTGATCTGCCGGGAAACCGCGCGCTCCATCGGGCAAGTGGCCGGCAACCAATGCCAGAAAGCCGTCCTTGTCATCCAGCCTTAACGCAGACAAGGGAATGATTTCCCGAAAATCATGAATTTGTCCGGATTCGCGCATGATCGGCAATAACCGGGATTTATCCTTCAATCGGTCAATCTTGTTGATGATCAGGATAACCGGAACATTGCGGGATTTCACCCGGTCAAAAACCCGGAGCAATTGCCGATTCCAGCCACGCTGATCAATCATGAAAAGAATGATGTCAACATCCGGCAAAACGCTGATTGCGACCCGATTGATCTGCCGGTTCAGATTCTTATGCTGACTGTCGTGCAGTCCCGGGGTATCAACAAAAGCGATCTGGTAATCCGCAGTGGTGGTGATACCGAGAATCCGCTGCCACGTGGTTTGCGGACGGCGGGAAATAATCGAGATTTTCTGTCCAACAATCTGATTCAGTAATGTCGACTTTCCGGCATTGGGCGGCCCAATCAATGCGGCAAAACCGAATTTGTGGTGGTCCGTCATCGCTAGTCCTGCTGCGAAAGTACAGCCAATACCTGCTCGGCTGCCGCCTGCTCGGCGGTTTTACGGCTTCTGCCACGGGCAATGAAGGTGCGCTCGATTCCGGGTACGCAGCAGGAAACCTCGAAGGTCAGGTTGTGCGCTTCACCGTCTTGTCCGAGAACACGGTAGACAGGCAACAGACTGTCTTCCTTCTGCAACCTCTCCTGCAACCGGGTTTTGCTGTCCTTGAGACCATGAGGTTGAATATCTTTCAACAGGGTGCGGTACATTCCGTCAAGGAACCGCTGAACCGGCTCCATGCCGCCATCCAGATAAACCGCGCCGACGATTGCCTCAAAAGCATCCGCCAGGGCAGCAACACGATTGCGGCCATTATTCCTTGACTCGCCGCTGGCCATGATCAAATAACGATCCAGACGCAATTCCCGCGCCAGAGACGCCAGTGTGGTATTACGCACCAGCCGCGCCCTCATCGCGGTCAGATGCCCTTCATTCAACTGCGGAAAACGCCGGTACAGTGATTGTGATATGAAGAATCCGATAATGCTGTCGCCAAGATATTCCAGACGCTGATTATTCGCCACTCCCATGTTGCTGCGGTGCGATAACGCCAGATCAAGCAGGTCGCGATGGCTGAACCGATAATCAATCGCTTGTTCAAGCGCGTGAATGTCCATTACACTGGTAGTCAAACGAGCCGCCCGCGCCGAATGGATTTACTCGATGGTATTGCCGATACGGCTCCACTCCACACCCCCTCCGCTGGCGCTTTTCCAGCTGAACCAGATGAAAAATGCCTCACCCACCACATTGCCTTCCGGCACAAACCCCCAGTACCGGCTATCATTACTGTGGTCCCGGTTATCTCCCATCACGAAATAATGCCCCTGGGGAACATGGACTTCTTCAAGATTGCGTGTGAAGCCTTGATCATCCAGTATGATGAGATGCTCATCGCCATCAATGGTTTCTACCAGCTGACCCGCTGATGTACCCTTCAATTTATCCTGTATGTATGCGTAACGACCATCATCGGAGGCCTCAATCGGTTCGCCGTTGATCGTGAGTCTCTTGTCTATATAGGAAAGCGTATCGCCCGGTACGCCGATCACCCGCTTGATGAAATTCAGTTTGGGGTTCTGGGGGTATCGAAACACGATCACGTCTCCACGTTCGGGACTGTCAATCGGAATGACCTTCCTGTTGACTACCGGCAGGCGGATTCCATATTTGAACTTGTTGACCAGGATGAAGTCTCCGATATGCAGGCCGGGCAACATGGAACCCGACGGAATCCGGAATGGCTCAATCACAAACGAACGCAATACGAAAACGAACAGAATAACCGGAAACAGCGCCCTGGCATATTCGACGAACATCGAATTTCGCTTCCTGCGGCCAAACAATTTAGCGAGCAATAAAATGCCTCCGGTAACCAGCAACGCGATAAACAATACGAGCGAGAAATCCATACAACCCCTGTGAATTTTAAATTGGATGAAATGGGGCGATTCTACCCCATATCAGTCCCGACTGACTTTTAATACGGAAAGAAAGGCCTCCTGCGGAATTTCAACCGAACCAATTTGCTTCATCCGCTTTTTCCCCGCCTTTTGCTTTTCCAGCAGCTTCCTCTTGCGCGTAACGTCGCCACCGTAGCATTTTGCGGTGACATTCTTTCTTAAAGCCTTTACGGTTTCCCGGCAAATGATCCGGCTTCCGATCGCCGCCTGAATCGCGACATCAAACATTTGTCTTGGAATCAGTTGGCGCAGGCGTTTAACCAGTTCGCGGGCGCGATACTGACTTTGCTCCCGGTGCGCGAGAACCGCCAACGGCCCCACTTTCTCTCCGTTGATCAGAACATCTACTTTCACCATATCGGCTGGCCGATTGTCAATAAACTCATAATCCAGCGAAGCATAACCCCGACTCACTGATTTTAACCGATCAAAGAAATCCATGACGACTTCGCTTAAAGGCATCTCGAACTCGAGCGTCACCTGCCGGCCATGATATTGAATGTTTTTCTGTATCCCGCGTTTTTCGACACACAGGGTAATGATGGCGCCGACATAATCGTGCGGCGCCAGTATGCGGGCAATAATAAACGGTTCGCGGATTATTTCAATGGCCGACGGCTCCGGCAAATCCGCCGGATTATCAATCAATACGGATTCTCCGTTCTTTTTCAGGATTTCATAAACCACGGTCGGGGCGGTGGTGATCAGAGCCAGCCGATACTCCCGTTCGAGACGTTCCTGAACGATTTCCATGTGCAGCATACCCAGAAAACCGCAGCGAAAACCAAATCCGAGCGCTTGTGAGGATTCAGGCTCGAACGACAGGGAAGCATCATTTAAGCTGAGTTTGTTCAAGGCCACCCGGAAAGCCTCGAAATCAGCGCCATTGACCGGATACAGACCCGCAAACACGGTGGGCTGGACTTCCTTGAAGCCCGGCAAGGGAGATTCCGCCGGGCGGTGACCCAACGTGATGGTGTCGCCGACCCTGGCCGAGCGAATCTCCTTCAGACCCGCCGTCAGATAGCCGACATTGCCGGCGCTGAGTGACTCAACGTGTATCGGTTTCGGAGTAAACACGCCGATGTTTTCAATCGGGTAGTCACGCCCGGACGACATCATTCTGATTTTGTTTTTCCCGGTCGTCATTTGCCCCTGCATGATCCGTATCAACACCACCACTCCGAGATAATTATCAAACCAGGAGTCGAGAATCAGAGCGCTGAGCGGCGCCTGCACAGAACCGCCGGGAGGAGGCAGCGAACATACGATCTGCTCCAGTATTTCAACAACCCCCTGCCCGGTTTTGGCGCTGACCGACAAGGCGCCACTGCTGTCTATGCCAATGACCTCTTCAATTTCCTGAATCACCCGCTCCGGTTGCGCCGCCGGCAGGTCAACCTTGTTGATCACGGGAATTACGGTCAAGCCAAGATCCACCGCGGCATAACAGTTGGCCACGGTTTGCGCCTCCACTCCCTGGGCGGCATCCACCACCAGTAACGCGCCTTCGCAAGCATTCAATGAGCGCGACACCTCATAAGAGAAATCAACATGGCCCGGAGTATCTATCAGGTTCAACTGATAGCGATGCCCATTACGAGCCAGATAATCCAGCGTGACACTTTGCGCTTTGATCGTAATCCCCCGCTCGCGCTCAAGCTCCATCGAATCCAGTACCTGTTCCTTCATTTCACGTTTTGCAAGGCCGCCACAAAACTGGATAAAGCGATCAGCCAGGGTCGATTTGCCATGATCTACATGGGCGATGATCGAAAAGTTCCGAATCCGGGCGGGGGCATAATTACAGGGAATCGGTTCGGGCATCACTCGCGTCACATCTTTTAATCAGGCCGGGTATTTTAGCGTAGACCTCAGATAAAATATCAAATATCGTATCAATACCCTGAGCTGTAAATTCAACGACAAAACCCTGGAGAAACATTCAAGTGGAATCACTGTCTGGCGCGACACTGGAAGCATTTTCACTGCTGCTTAGCGGTGACCGCGAGCTATGGGAGATTATCGGCATCTCATTTCGTGTATCCGGCGCCGCCATCCTGATTTCCTGTCCGTTGGCATGGTTTGTCGCTTTTGCCCTGGCCTATTTCAATTTCCCCGGGCGCCGCCTGATCATATCACTGTCCAACACCTTCCTCGCATTCCCGGCTGTTGTGGTCGGGCTGGTCCTGTACCTTCTGCTGTCAAGACACGGGCCGCTCGGAGACTGGAAGTTACTGTTTACGCAAACGGCGATGGCGATGGCGCAAATCACTCTTTGTCTGCCGATACTGATTTCAATGGGTCATTCAGCGTTTCAGGCGATTGATGTCCGAGCGTGGGAAACCGCTCGAACTATGGGATGTAAGCCATTGACATCATTTATCCTTGTCTCCAATGAAGCGAAGTTTGGATTGCTTGCCGCGATGCTTGCCGGATTTGGGCGAATCATAGCGGAAGTAGGAGCATCCATGATGGTAGGCGGTAATATCCTTCATCATACCCGCAATATTCCGACTGCGATTGCGCTTGAAACCACCAAAGGGAACTTCTCTCAGGGGATAGCGCTTGGCATTGTTCTGGTTGTACTGGCTTTTTTGTTGAATTTGCTCCTGCATTATTTTCAGGGTCGGGGTAAACTGTCAATATGATGGCTCATCCGACAATACAGTTCAGGAAAATATCGAAAGCATTTGCCCGCGCACAAATCCTGACCGATGTTACGGTCACTATTCGTGGCGGACAGATTTATCTGCTGTCTGGCGAAAATGGCGCCGGCAAGACCACCTTGCTGAAAGTACTTTCCGGCTTGCTCACCCCGGACCGTGGCTTCGTGAATTTCGGATTTCACACGCAGTCGATTAGACAAAGCAGAAAGGAATTGCTGCGTTATCTGATGTACATGCACCAGACTCCTTATATGTTCGAGGGCAGCGTATCCAGAAATCTGTCTATCGCCCTCCAACCTTTCCGGCTTGCGCGACATCAGGAGCGGGATATTAACGACGCATTGCAATGGGCCATGCTGTCGAAGCGCCGCTCAGCGCCGGCGAAATCACTTTCCGGCGGCCAGCAGCAACGGGTGGCGCTGGCCCGCGCCTGGCTTCGACAATCCCCGTTCCTGTTGCTGGACGAGCCGGTGGCCAATATGGATCTCCCTTCCGCGTTGCGAACGCTTGAGCTTTTACAACGCCTGAAGGAGGCCGGAGCCGGTATCGTAATCAGCAGCCACAACTTCCGCTTTTTCAACGAGCACGTCGATCAGCGCCTGGTTCTATCAGATGGTAAACTAAGCCGTGTGGAAAACCTCGAATACAGTGGCAACGTGACCCCCATTCATCAGGACAACCATGCAAAATCGAGCGCCGGCTGAGCGGCCAGGTGACAGCCAAATGACAAACGATCTGACAGCGCTCATTCTGGCTGGCGGCCGCGGCAGAAGAATGCAGGGCCGGGACAAGGGCCTGTTGATGCTGAACGGCCAGACCATGATCGGGCTTGTTCTCAGCCAACTGGCGCCTCAATGCGAAAACATCCTGATCAATGCGAACCGCAACCTCGCACAATATCAGCAGTATGGGTATCTCGTGATTCCGGATCAACATTCGGATTTTCAGGGGCCGCTGGCGGGAATGTATACAGGCTTGATTCATAGCCGCAGCGACTGGATGATCACCGTACCGTGTGATGGACCGATTCTGGCGGCAGACTATTGCGAGAGGATGGTGGTGGCGGCAGTCACAGGGAATAGCAAAATTACGGTGGCCCGGCTTCGAGACAAAATCCAGCCGGTATACGCGCTGCTTCACCGCTCACTGGACGATAATCTGGCTGACTTCCTGCAATCCGGCGAAAGAAAAATTGACCGCTGGTATCAGCGTCATGGTTTCTGCACGGTTGATTTCTCCGACCACCCGGACATGTTCGAAAACATCAACGATCATGGTAAATTGCAAGGCTATTCCAAAAAATTCACACGAGGCAAGTGGTTATGAATAAAAAAGGCATGCAGACTATCGCCGTTCACGGCGGAGAGGCTCCCGACCCGCAGACCGGGGCGTCGTCTCCCAACATTGTCATGTCCAGTACCTACGTTGTTGAAGAACCCATCAGCTTCTCGGTAAACAACATGGATGAGAACAGTCCATTTGTCTACACGCGCTGGTCAAATCCTACTGTGCGTCAACTGGAAGTCAAGCTGGCCTTGCTCGAAAACGCCGAACAATGTATTGCCTTTGCCTCGGGAATGGCCGCGTCGTCCGGGGTTTTATTCAGTCTGTTAAAAAGCGGCGACCATCTGATCATCAGTAATACGAATTATCCGGGCACCGCGGAAATCGCCAGAGACCTGTTGCCGGCGAATGGCGTTGAAACATCGCCAGTGGACACGTCCGACCTGGACAGTATTGCCGGGGCAATCAGAGATAATACCCGCATGATCTGGATTGAAACTCCTTCCAATCCCCTGCTTCGGCTCACCAATATCGCGAAAGCGGCCCGTATTGCTCACGACAACAACGCGCTTCTGGTTGTTGATTCGACCTTTGCCAGCCCGGTCGCAACGCAGCCTCTGGATCTGGGCGCCGACCTGGTTGTGCATTCCCTGACCAAGTATATTTCAGGACACGGTGATACGCTGGGCGGGGCCGTCCTCGGCGGCGCCGCGCTGATTACGAAAATGCGCGAATCCGGGGTGATGCACTACGGCGGCGTGATCAGCCCGTTCAACGCCTGGCTGATCATGCGCGGCGCCGCTACCCTGCCATTGCGGATGCGGGAACACCAGAAAAACGCTTATGCCATTGCGGATTTTCTCCATCAGCATCCGCGCGTAGAACTCATGCTGTATCCGGGGCATGAATCTCATCCCCAACACGAACTGGCGAAGGAACAGATGAGCAATTTCTCAGGGATGATCGCTTTTCGGGTCCAGCGCCCGGAAACTGTCGCCCGGAAAATGATGAAGGAACTGCGTACCATTCACTACGCGGTGTCGCTCGGACATCATCGCAGCCTGATTTTTCTGATGGGCACCGAAGACCTGATCGAATCCTCTTTCCGGCTGACCGGCGCCGAACTGGAAAAATATCGGGAGCTGGCTGGAGACGGATTGTTCAGATTGTCCGTGGGTCTGGAAGACAGCCAGGATTTGATCGACGATCTGGCACAGGTTCTTTGACCTGCCGCAGCGGATTACCACCAACGTGGACACCGTAAAAGACGGATGACTTCTGCAATTCCGCCAAACCCGACCAATGAATTGGGGCTGACCGTTGGCTTTACAGTCAACGACTGGAAGGGCGCCGGCTCGCCGGACAGCACAATCCTCCAGGGGCGATATTGCCGCTGTGAACCATTGAGCCTCGACAAACACAGCGAACAGTTGTTCGATGCCTGTCGGCAGGATACTGAAAACCGTATCTGGGTTTATTTGCCTTACGGACCGTTTGCAACCCTGCGCGACTACCGGCGGTGGATGGAGCGGGACTGCTTCACCGGCGACCCTTTTTTCTATGCGGTGATAGACCATCAAAGCGGGCGGGCCTCGGGTGTCGCCAGTTATCTGAGAATCAAGCCGGACAGCGGCTCCATCGAAGTAGGACATATCAATTATTCCCCGGCCCTGCAAAATACCTGTGCGGCGACCGAAGCCATGTATCTGCTGATGAAGAATGTGTTTGACCTGGGCTATCGGCGGTATGAATGGAAATGCAATGCGCTGAATCAAGAATCCTGCAATGCGGCCAAACGGTTAGGCTTCACTTTTGAAGGGGTTTTTCGCCAGGCGACAGTGGTCAAGGGGCAGAATCGGGATACGGTCTGGTTTTCGATTCTGGACCGGGAATGGCCGGCGGTCAGCGCCGCATATAAAACCTGGTTGTCCGCAGATAATTTTGACCACAATAACGTACAGAGACAGTCCTTGTCTGTCTTGACCGCTAATGAGCGCCTGAAGCCCGATTGAATGATTAGATCGGGGCTGGTTGACCACTACTTGCAAGCCGTGACCCGGGTGAGGCGGCCAGCCCTCTTTCAAGGCCCTGGCTGATGTGTAATTCATGGATATAACTTTAGGAAAATTCTGATGAATCCGTTGTTAAATGTAGGAATCAAGGCGGCGCGCAACGCCGGCAATATCATCATCCGCTATATGGATCAGGTGGACCGGCTGGCCGTGGAGAAGAAAGGGGAAAATGATTTTGTCTGCGAAGTAGATCGAGCGGCGGAGGATGAAATTATCGAGGTGGTCCAGCGCGCCTATCCGCATCATCGAATTATCGCACAAGAAAGCGGCTCACAGCGCACATCCGCCGAATCTTGCGCCAGCCAGGATGAGGTGGAGTGGATTATTGACCCGCTGGACGGCACCACCAATTTCCTGCATCGGTATCCGGATTATGCGGTATCCATCGGTATCCGCTGCAAGGGTAGAATGGAGCACGGCATCATATTCAATCCATTGCGTAACGAACTGTTTACCGCTTCCCGCGGACAGGGCGCTCAACTCGACAACAGGAGAATCCGGGTCAGCGGCCAGACTCATCTGGGAAACAGTCTGGTGACGGCGGGCTACCCGGCGCGGGATTTGCCGCATTTCGATGTCTGGCTCAAATGTCTGGATGCAATGGTCATGAAGTCAGCCAGTATCCGCCACACCGGCTCTGCCGCGCTGGATCTGGCCTATGTCGCCTGTGGGCGCACGGACGCTTTCTGGCAGCCGCGGCTCAACATCTGGAATGTGGCTGCCGGAAGCCTGATCGTGCGTGAGGCGCGTGGTCTGGTCGCGGATTTTGAAGGCAATCAGGACTTCCTGGACAACGGCAACATCGTCTGTGCAAATCCGAAAATATTCAATGAGTTGCTAATCCTGATCAAAACCACTATGAGCGGGGTTTTATAACCATGTCCGTACCGCCTCCGGCGCATACCCCCATGATCCGTCAGTATCTGAAGATCAAGGCGGACTATCCGGATACATTACTGTTCTATCGGATGGGGGATTTCTACGAGCTCTTTTATGACGACGCAGAAAAAGCGGCCCGCCTGCTCGACATTACATTAACCGCCAGGGGCAAGTCGGACGGCAGCCCCATCCCGATGGCCGGAGTTCCCTACCATAGCGTGGATCAGTATCTTGCCCGGCTGTTAAAGCAACAGATATCCGTGGCAATCTGTGAACAGGTCGGTGACCCGGCCACCTCAAAAGGCCCGGTGGAAAGGAAAGTCGTCCGCGTGATTACTCCGGGGACCCTGACCGAAGAAACCCTGCTAACCGACCGCGCCGAGAACATTATCGCAGCGCTGTGCGGCAATCACGACAGAACCGGAGTGGCCACACTGGAAATTTCCAGTGGGCGATTCAGGGGCTATGAAATCGAGTCGAAGGAGCAGCTGGACAGCGAGTTGATGCGCTTCAACGCCGCCGAAATACTGGTTGGAGAGAACCAGGCGAATCGCTTCAATATCAACAATGAAACCAGGATACCGGACTGGTATTTCGATTCCACCCGCGCCGAACAGGTTTTATGCGATCTTTTCTCCACCCGAACCCTGGAGCCTTTTGACTGCCATCGACATCCGCTGGCAACCCGCTCCGCGGGCGCCCTGATCCATTACATCAAAGACCTGCACGGACAGGAGATACCGCATATCCGCGGCATTGAATTTGAAAGCCCGGACAGCGCCATTGTGATTGATACAGTGACCCGCAATAACCTGGAAATAGAAAAATCACAAAGCGGACAGAACGCCCTTTCCCTGGTTGGCCTGTTTGACCGCTGCGCCACACCGATGGGTAGCCGGATGATGCGGCGCTGGTTCAATGGTCCAACGCGGGATGTTGATGAACTCAGGCAACGGCATGACGGAGTGGAATGGTTGCTGGACAACCAGCGTTACGCGGATTTGCACCCGATTCTGCAACAGATTGGTGATATGGAGCGGATTCTTGCGCGGGTAGCCATGAAATCAGCGCGTCCCAGGGATCTGCTCCGATTGAAAATCGCGTTAGGGGTATTGCCGGCGCTCAACGAACTGATCCGTGATACTCCATCCGCTCTGATTGATTCTCTTGAAAAAGGCTTGCAACCGTGGCCGAAGACCTGGCAGTTGCTGGAGCGCGCAATCAAGGAGGACTGCCCGGCATTGATACGTGACGGCGGTGTGTTGCGCGATGACTATGACCCGGAGTTGAGTCAATTACGTTATCTGCAACGGGATTCGAGCGATTTCCTGATGGAGCTGGAACGCCGGGAAAAAGAACGCGCCGGAATCGCAAATCTGAGAGTACGTTATAACCGGGTGCATGGCTATTACATTGAAATCCCGCGCTCGCAATCCGCACAAGTACCGCAGGAATATGTTCGCAGACAGACCATTAAAAACGCGGAAAGATTTATCACCAGGGAATTAAAGGAGTTTGAGGACCGGATTCTGGGCGCCAGGAGCAAGGCGCTGGCCAGGGAAAAATGGCTGTATGACCAGTTACTGGCGACCCTGATTCCCGAAGTACCGGAATTACTGCAATGCGCCAACAATCTGGCCGTCATGGATTGTCTTGGCAATTTCGCAAGATGCGCGGATGCGTTACAACTGACTCGTCCTGAGCTGGTGGATTATACTTCACTCTCGCTCAGGGACGGGCGCCACCCGGTGATCGAACAGGCGCTGAAAAGCCGGTTTATCGCTAATTCCATCCAGCTGGATGAGCGCTCCCGGATGCAGATCATTACCGGACCCAATATGGGCGGCAAGAGCACTTACATGCGTCAGGTGGCGATCATCACCCTGCTTGCCCACACCGGCTGTTTCGTCCCCGCCGGCTCAGCCCGGATCGGCCCGATTGACCGGATTTACACCCGCATCGGTTCGGCGGACGATCTGGCTGGAGGCCGTTCGACCTTTATGGTCGAAATGACCGAGATGGCGCATATTCTGAGAAATGCGACACAGAACAGTCTGGTTCTGGTCGACGAAATAGGTCGTGGAACCAGCACCTATGACGGTCTGTCCCTGGCCTGGGCCTGCGCCCGCTATCTGGCGAAGCGGGTTGGTTCATTCACCCTGTTCTCGACTCACTATTTCGAGTTGACGGCGTTAGCCGAGCATCTGCCGGGAGTCGAGAATGTACATCTGGACGCGGTCGAATACGGTCAGGATATTGTTTTCCTTTACAATGTCAAACAGGGTCCGGCCAGTCAGAGTTACGGCTTGCAGGTCGCCAGGCTGGCCGGAGTTCCAGACGAGGTAATTGAAGAATCCCGCACCCGGATGCGGGCGCTCGAAGCGCGTTATGCCGGCGGTACGGAGCCGGAAAATCCTGATTCCGCGCAACAAACCTGCCCACTCCCGCAAGACCAGGCCGAGGAACAGGTGGTGATCAGCCGGTTACGGGAATTTTCGGCGGATCAGACCTCCCCGTTGGAGGCGTTGAATATGCTGTATGAATTGAATCAGTTGCTGGAAAAAAAAGACGGATAAAAAGATTTCACTCCCTCCCCCCACACAAACCACAGTCCTTACGATATAATCCCCGAAATTCAAACGAAAGATCACGAATATGATAGCAAGCAAATCAGCCACCCCCAATCGTAGAGCCTGCCCCCGGCTTGATCGGGGGGGCGGGTCACCGTGCCCGCCCGCTCTAATGTCGGATTACGCACAAAACCCGCATTCCCCCTTGACAACTGGCATCAAAGATGCTGTTACAATAAAGCCAGCCAGCCAGCCAGCCAGCCAGCCAGCCAGCCAGCCAGCCAGGGCCTCTTTCGTTCATTAACTGATTCTTCCCACAGAAGCGGGAATCATTCCTGCGCGGGACGGCACAGAGACCGTCCCCTACGATCAAGCCCGTTCCGCCGCCACAATATCCGCAAAGCGGATTGGGTGGGGGGCATTCCCGCGAAAGCGGGAATCCACAACCGTCAGACGGCTGATTCTTCCGACCTGCCGCCGTCAACTGGTGTCACCACCCGTCATCGTAGGGGCAATCCCTTGTGGTTGCCCGCCACAGTCAATCCCTGCCACTACCTCAAAATCACTCCCCCCTTGAGGGGGAGTCCAATCCGCAAAGCGGATTGGGTGGGGGGATTTTCCCGCAAGCTTGTCCCCGGCCCCGAACGGGGAGTGGGAATCCACTACTTCCTCTCTGCCCTGCTCCTCCTACCACTCCTCACCGGCTTCATCCCCGAAGCCATCGCGCAAACTCTAACTCCCCTCGCCGACCGAATCGCTCCCCCCGCCACTTTGACAGTCGCCGAGAATGCCGGTCAGCATAACATCGTCCTGTCCGGTCAGGTGGATATGTTGCCAGCTACTATAGATACTGATTTCAATCAGAACAACAGCACAGCCACAGGTCGCAGAACAGCAGGGGCCTGCCAGGCTGGCGATGACTTTGTCCAAGCTACCTCGAACACTCATGTCGCCAGTACGGCAACAACCAGTCATACCATCATTGGTCTTACGGTGTGCGAGGACACCGTCGATGAACCGGATGAAACCATCGAATGGAACTGGACGAGTATTACAGGTGGTGGCCCATATAATAGCGCAACGAGTAATTGCGCCAGTGATGCCGCTTGCACCACGATAATCACCATCACCGACAACGACCCCACGGTTGTTGCCCTGACCCGTACCGGCGGTTCTGGCGCCGTAACCGAAGGCGGTACGATCGAGTTCACGGTCGCTTTGGGCCGCGCCCTGATTGCCGGAGAAATCATTGACGTGCCGTTATCCATCGGCGGCACAGGCGTCACCACCGCCGACTGGAGTCTGGCGGAGAAATCCGGTACGAATCTCAACACCGGCGTCACCCTGACCGGGCAGACCACCGCCACCCCGCAGGTGCGCTTTTCAGGTGTCGGAGCGCAGGTCGCCACCCTGCAACTGACCCCGACCGCAGATAGCGTAACCGAAGCCGGTGGAGAAACCTTCACCATCGCATTGGGGGCGGACGGCTCAGGAACCAACGGTTTCGACCGCGCAAGCCTCGCCACCAATGTCGGCGGCGGCGCCAACCCGCATGCGTCTGCCGCTTCCAACACCTTCGATGTAATGGTCAATGACCCCACCATCCACACCCTGTCGGTGCGGGTTTCCGCCAATGCGGTCGAAGGCCATTCAGGAATTACTTACCGGGAAGTATTCTTTGACGTCACCCCGGCGCGTGCCGCGAGTTTCAACTTCCGCGTCTGTTTCGGTGGCGCCGCGCAACTGCGACTGTCTGCCGCAGACCAGACCGCCGGCCTGGCCCTGGATTACGGCATGTATTATCTCTTTGGCGGGAATTACGAAGCTACCGCCACACCGGGTTCAGTGACTGCCGCCTGTCCCGAAGGCGTCACAACCGTCCACAACTTCTTCAGAAGCGACAGGCGGTATTTTATCGGAGTCACCGGAGACACCACAGTCGAACCTGATGAGACCGTGACCATCACCGTACAAAGAGAGACCGGCAACGCGCCGGCCACCCCGGCGGATGTCGTGATTTCAGCAACGAACGCATCCGCCACCTACACCGTTCAAAACGATGACAGCGCGACCGTTGCCTCCTTCGCTACTGCTGCCGGGAGTTTTACTGAAATAACGGGGACAACAGACGCCCGCACACAGACTGCCCGAGTGACCTTCAGTCCGGTTCCACCAACCGACATCACCCTGAACTACAGCGTAACCGGCACCGCGACTTCCGGTACGGATTACACCGCCCTGACCGGCACGCAAGCCGTCACTTCCGGCGCCACCCATGTCGACATTCCGATTGTGATTACCGATGATACGACAGACGAAGCCCGCGAGACCGTCATCCTGACCCTGAACAATGGGACGGGTTACACGGTCAATGCCAGTAGCAATACCCATACCCTGACGCTCATCGACAACGATGCCACCCCGGTAACTCTGGCGCGTAGTGGTGGAACCAGCGCCATTGGCGAGGACGGCGGCACGGCCACCCTGACCGTGACCCTGGGACGGAGATTGAGAGCCACAGAGACCGTGACGGCGCCATTGACCGTGACCGGAAGCGGCATAGTGGCGGGGGACTACACGCTGGCGTTAGCATCTGGATCAAGCCTCAACTCCGGGGTGACCCTGCTCACGACCAACCCGCACAGCGCGGCGACTCCGGCGGTGGTATTCAGCGGACACGATACCAATACGGTACAGACCGCGACACTGACCTTAACGGCGGTAGAAGATACCACCGATGAAGGCGCCTCAGAGACCCTGACAGTCGGCTTTGGCTCCTCTAGCCGGGCGGTCATGAGCAATCTGGATCGAACTTCGGGCACGGGCGCCGGTGGCACCACGCCGACCGGTACGGTGGCGGTTGTGATTACCGATAATGATACACGGGGACTGACCTTCTCCCCCGCCTCCCCGCCCCTCATGGAAGGCGGCAGTAATACGTATACTGTAAAACTCAATACCCAACCAAGCGCGGCGACGGTCACGGTCACGATTAGCGGTCACGCCAGTACCGACCTGACCATTGACACCGATTCCGGTACGAATGGCAATCAGAATACCTTAACCTTCAACCCGACCGGAGCCAAACTGTGGAGTACGGCGCAGCCCGTCACTGTGACAGCGGCCGAAGATGACGACACCACGGATGACACCGTTAT
Source organism: Candidatus Poriferihabitaceae bacterium (assembly GCA_965208975.1). Taxonomy (GTDB): domain Bacteria; phylum Pseudomonadota; class Gammaproteobacteria; order Arenicellales; family Poriferihabitantaceae. Next base: position 47,980 of record CBDBQH010000003.1, read on the forward strand.
CCTGACGCATCGCGCTTCTGGCGGCGATTATGGTTCGGTCAGTCAAAACCTGAATGTCACCCTGACCGATAATGAACCGGAACCGAACGTATTCTGGGCCGACAGCCGCACCACAGGAACTGTAGACGAATCCGCCGGCACGATTACCGCAAACCGACTGGAAGTGACCCGCGAACTGGAAGAGGCTTTGGTGATTTCCTATACTTTAAGTGGCAGCGCCATGGCCGGAACCGACTACACCATACCCGGAGCGACCTATAATCCGGATGGAAGCGGCAGTGGAACCTTCACCATCCCGGCGGGCAGAGCGTTTGATTTGGGAGATCAGGTAGACTTTCCGATTACCCTCACCCCGGACAATACCGCAGACAACGGCGAAACAATTACAGTGACCCTGACAGACGGCAATGGTTACGGCTTGGGAACCGGCGTCTCATTCACCCGAACGATCATCGAGAACACCGGCGTCGCGACGTTCTCCATCACCGGCAATGCCCGGGTCGGTCAAACCCTGACCGTCACCCGCACCGCCAACGACCCCGACGGCAATGGAGCGGGGGCGCTGACTTACGGGTGGGGCTGGAGAGAATCCGCGCAAGACAACACCATCACCCAGATTGTCCACAATGCGGCCTCCTACACCATTCCAGCAGAACACCTCGGTCGCCTCATCACGTGTACTATCAACTATACCGACGGCAATGGCTTTGCCCACAGTGTATCAGCAGGCCATGTCGGCCCCATCCTGGCCGTGCAACCCGATCCGGTCGATCCACCGCCCTCCACCCAACCGGGGACTACTCCGGACCCTTCCCTGACGACACCGGGAGAAACCCCTACAGACCCGCAACCACCGCAGGAACCACAACCACCGGAACCCGAACCCGTGATTCCGCTTCTTTCCATCCAGGTGCAATCCGACACCCTCACCGAAGGAGCGGTCGCTTCCTTTACCGTCACCGCCGACCCGGTGCCGCTTGAACCCATCTCCGTATCCCTCACCATTGCCGCACAAGGCGACTTCACCACCGCCGATGCAACCGGAGCGAAGACCCTGACCATTGATCGCGCCACCACTTCCCTGATGATTCCCACCCTCCAGGACTTCATCGACGAAGAAGATGGCTCGGTCACCGTCACCCTGCAACCGGCGGATGGCTATACCCTCACCACCGATTCCGCCACGATTGCCATTCACGACGACGATACCGCCGGATTCCAACCGTCTGCACAGGGACTGCGGATTCCCGAGATTGGACAAAGCTCGCAATATACAATGCAACTGATCAGTCAACCGACTGCCCCGGTCACCATCACCCTCAGCGCGCAACCCGGCGCCGCAACCGTCACCCCATCCCTGACCTCAGCCTCCGCAAGCCCCCACAATGCCCTCATACAGCCCGAATCCACCATCGTCACCTTCTCCCCGTCCAGTCTGACCTTCACGAAAGACAACTGGAACACGCCACAGACCTTCACCCTGACCGCACAGCAAGAAGGCGCCGTTACCCTGACTCATGTCATCACCTCACAAGACCCGAACTATGCGGCCATGCAGTCCCGGCAGGCGCCGTTGCGGGTTGTGGTCGGCGAAGACCTGACCACTGTCGCCATCCCCTGGCAGACCCGCTTTGCCCGAACACAAGCCGGACACGTATTAGACAGTATCTCCCAACGCATTCAATCCACTCCCACCCCCGGACTGTCCGCCCGACTGGCTGGCTATCGCATGAATCCGGGAAACACACAGTCCCCGCAAGAAATGCAATCCTGGACACAGCCCCCCAACTCCATCGCCAGACCGCACAGCCGCGCCATCACCATGTCTGAACTACTGTCTGATTCGTCGATGTCGTGGAGCGCAACCACAACCGATGGTTCCATCGCTTCCCTTTGGGCGCAGGGCGCCTTCTCGGAGTTTAATGGCCAGAGTGGAGAAACCACCCTGGATGGAGAAGTCCTCACCACCCTGATTGGAGTCGATCAAACCCATACCCACGGACAACGCGGACTGGTTCTGTCGTATAGTCAGGCAGAAGGACAATACCAGACGAAAAACAAAGGAGAGATTGAATCAGAACAGACCCTGTTGACTCCGTGGATGTCCCGGCAAGTGAATGACCGCATGACGCTGTGGGGCGCGTTGGGTTATGGTACGGGAGACCTCACCCTCATCAGAAGCGAAAGGCAAGACCTCACTACGGATACCCATACCGCCTTTGTGGCCCTGGGCAGTGACGCCATCCTCCGGGAAGAAACCCATCGTACCTTATCGATCGTCACCGATGCGCTGTGGTTGAGAACCCGTACCGAGGCGGTCACAGACGGACTGGAACTGAACCATGCCACGGCGCATGCTTCAAGGATGCGGGTGGGAATCAAAGGCAGTGGGCGTATCCCCGCAATCCCCGGAATCCCCCGATTCACTGCGGTACAGGCGCTGAAGATGAATTGGGAATCCGCATTGCGTCATGATGGCGGAGACGCTGAAAGTGGATTCGGTGTGGAAGTCGGGGGCGGAGTCCAATGGACCGATTCCCGGCGCGGACTAAACCTTCAAATCAATGGCCGAAGTCTGATTACCCATCATGATTCAGATATAAAGGATCGGGGACTTTCCCTGTCCATGGGATTTAATCCGTCTCCGGCTGAGCAAGGATTTACCTTTACCCTGAAACAGGATTGGGGTACGGTGTCTTCGGGCCGGGAGCGATTACTCACAGCGGAATCCCTGGAACCGGCGCAATCGGATACCGCCACCGCGCAACGGTTGTCCGCAGAAGCGGGGTATGGTTTTACCATCGGCGATGGTCGCTATATCGCCCATCCACATCTGGGGGTGGGTCTGTACGCCAAAGAGCGTGAAACCACACTCGGCTGGCGGCTGCAATCCACTATCGGCAGAAGTGAGCGGACATTGGGGTTGAAACTCACCCGGCAGGAAAGCGACGAGCAAGCATCCGAACATCATATCAAAGTAGAAGCGGGAGTGCGGTGGTGACAGGATTCCCGCGAAGCGGGAATACCCCCCATCACATCCGCTTGCGCGGAATGTGATTCCCCCTCAAGGGGGGAATGATAAGGTCTGTAGTGACCTGTCCCGAACCCTCGTCATTCCCGTGCAGACGGGAATCCATCTATCGGTGTTTCCGCCCCGACCGTCATCGTAGGGGAGGGTCTTGTACCCTCCCGCAACCGTCATCGACCGTATACGGAAATAATGCGGGCACCCACAAGGGGCACCCCCCCGATCAAGCCGGGGGCAGGCTCTACGCATCGGTAATACAGATTCCATAAGGTCGTGGATTCCCGTTTTCACGGGAATGACGGAAGGGGCGGTGGTGACAGGATTCCCGACCGTCATCGTAGGGGAGGGTCTTGTGCCCTCCCGCAACCGCCGGAACAGGGTTCAACAATAGCGGGCACCCACAAGGGGCACCCCTACGCATCGGTAATACAGATTCCATATATTGGTGGATTCCCGTTTTCACGGGAATGACGGGTGGGGCGTTTGCTGACGGTTGTGCCCGCCACCAAATCCGCCGGAGATCGTGGGGGTAATTGTTTTTTAGGCAATCCTGACTCTTTCGTGATATAATCTGCAACAACCTGCACTAACCGGGAGTATAGCGGATTTAACATGATAGACAGGAGAAGCGGGGAATGCAAAATGCGGTGGCAAAGTATCTCGAAGAACTTGAGAACCATTTCCATGACAACGGGAAGTTATCCCGAAGATCCATCAGTCGATTCGACAACTTCCAGTCGCTCAATTCCTGCCTGATCACCCGCGCGCTCGAAATCAGGGACGCGAGTCTGTGGGTCGGTGTCAATCCGGCTTCTATACACAGCCTTTACGAAATCGCCCTGTTCACGCTGGCGGTTCATTTCTTCCAGCTGAATCATGCCGCAAGCAACCGGAAATCACCCAAAAAGGGGGATAAATATCAAAAAGGTAATAATATCTTTGAGGTCATTGACCCGAAATACACCGATGAACTGGGTTATACGGGAATAAAACTCAAGGCCATTGACAGCAATCACTCCGACCTGACCACTAAACCAACCCTGGAGTATTTGAACGAACGATACACACCGTTAAATACGAATGCGGATATGACCGCAGTAAATTTTGAGCCGATACAAAAACTGTTCAGGGAAGCTATGGGGCAGAAAGTCAACATCCCTTCCTTTTTGCAGAAATTCGCTATTATCGTAGACGAAGACCAGTTCGCGCATTGTTTCGGGAAAACCGACCGCAAAGCCTACCCCTATGTCCATCTGGAAGACCCGGACAGATGCACCAGCAATCCGGAAAACCTGGGAGACAATCTGTTTTACATCGCGCATCGCTACGAAGACATTCAAGCGGCTGTTTTCGATCAAGGTATCGAACTGGATGTTGTCGCGTTTCTCGGCCAACCGATTGACGCCAGGGTGCAGGATGATATGGAGCGCAAACATATCCAGCGCGTCATCGCCATTGAGCCTGAACAGTCGAAACGACCGCGCCTCAGTTCACTGTTATGCTGGCAATGGACCACGCCTGAACTCAACCATCTGCAAGAAACCGAATCGGATCATCCGTTGCCCAATCTGAACGGGAACGGGATGAGTCACTGCCTGATTCAGGAAATGAGTTCCTCCGACAGAAAGGAACTGTCCGGTATCGCCTTCCCGCCCGCAGAATAGCGAACCGTTTGCGGCGTTACAGCCGATGCCGTCTTGCGCTCCGGCCCGACAATACCGAACCGGCGCAACGTACCTTCGATGGTCGGCTTTGTGAGACGGACCCGTTCATCGTTCAACAGGCAGGAAAAGGTAAAACCGATGCCCAGTATCAAAACGCCGATGAGGAAACAATAGATCACCGCGCGATCAGGATACTGATCCTTGAGATATCCAACATAAACCGGGCCGAAAATGCCCGCTGCTGCCCAGGCGGTGAGAATCGCACCGTAGATGACCGACATTTTCCGGGAGCCGAAAACATCCAGTACGAATGACGGCATGGTCGCGAAGCCGCCGCCGAAGCATAGCAGCACATAACAAACCAGAGCCGAGAAAACCCACGGATTGGTCTCGGTCATCAGAATACCAAAAACAACCATCTGGCTGGCGAGCAGAAAACGAAACACTCGAATCCGGCCAATCCGATCCGACAACAATCCCCAGAACAGCCGCCCGAAACCATTGCACAACGAACTGACCGCAATCAGGGTGGCGCCGTATTGCGCCAGAATCTCCGGCTCAATGGAAGGATCGGCCAGTCCCCACACATCCTGGAGCAGAGACGATTGAAAGCTGATCACCGAGATTCCGGCAGCGATATTGAAGAAAAACACCATCCACATGACAGTAAATTCGCGAGTGCGAAGATACTGTGAAACAGACCCCGAATCATCGTCTTCCCGCAAACCCGAAGTGGGGCTGGCCGTTAAGGGCTCCGGGTCACGCAGAAAATAACTGGACGGCAACAAGATCGCCGCAAACAATACGCCGATCCAGATAAAAACCTGCGTCAAATCACCCTCGGTGGTGACAATCAGAACCGGAGCCAACAACTTGCTCAGCAAAAAGGCGCCGAATCCGAAACCCATCACCACGATGCCGGTTGCCAGTCCCTTGCGGTCGGGATACCATTTCGCCACTGTCGCTACCGGAGTCACATAACCCAGCCCGATACCGCATCCGCCGATCACGCCATATCCCAGATAAAAGAGCAAAAGGGAGTCAAGATGCAAAGCCAGACCAGCAATCAGATAGCCGCCACAAAACATCGAACTGCCGATCATCGCCAGTTTTCGCGGACCGAGCCGCGGCAGCGCCGCGCCGGCCCAAGCCGCGGACATGCCGAGTGAAAATATAGTGATACTAAAAGCGATCGCGGTTTCGGTAAAGGCCCAGCCGAGTTGCCGAACCAGCAACGTCTGGAAGAAACTCCACGCATAAACCGTACCCAGACAAAGCTGCAATAAAGTACAGAGCAGAACCATCACAGCGCGAGGAGGCGTCATGGCGAGCGTTTCACTCCTTCGCTTTGGAAATATGCTTGAGCAACCGCGCTATCTGACCAATCTCATCATCACGCACCAGAATACCGCCGTCCGAAGCTGGCGCTGCGCCAGAGCCACGGGCCAGATCAACAGTATAGGCGAGAAGCGAAGCCAGTGGATTGGCCGCCAGATTCACCAGCCAGATCGCCGCAATAACGCCGAAGATGAATATGGCTGAAATCAGGTAAACCTGCTGGCCGATTGCCCGCTGGATTTTCAGCGCAATCAGACTGGTATCCATGCCAATATAAACCCTGCCGGCGACACCAGCGAGAATCGGGCTGCTGACTTCGACAAAATTGCCCATTCCCGGCAGACTACGCTGCACCGAACCGCCGCTGCCCCGGTCACTATTCAGTATCTCCCCGGGAATGCCCGGCACAAAAGTGTGGGCGAGAATCTCTCCGCTGTCGCTGACCACATAGATATAGCTGATGCCCTGTATTTCAACAAACTGATCAATCAACGACTGCAACGCCGACAGCCCACGGTTCAGAATAATATCGACGCTGGCATCGGCAATGGTCTTCGACAATCCTTTGGCATTGGCTTCATATTCTTTCGACAACTGGGTGTCCACCGTATAAATACACAGCGCTGAAGTCGAGATACCGATCACGCCGAACAAAAGGAAGATTCCGAACAGGGTCTTCTGGAACAGTTTCTGGATTTTCATAATCGTTAAAACCTGCTTTTCCAATCGTCCAGGGGAACGAATCGACCGCCATCCACGACTGTGTAGTAGACGCGCCCCTGCCCTTGTCTGCGGTTGGCGGAAAATGAGACCGGAACACCGACTCCAAGATCAAAATTCCTGATCGAGTAGACCGCGTACTCCAGATGATTCCGGGTCGGTCTGTTGCCGAGGCGCCGCAAAATTTCGACCATCAGCTTCGCGTCCAGGAAACCCTCAAGGCTGACAAAACTGTACGGAAAGGGACGGTAATCCTCCTTTAACAATTCACCGGGTGGCTGCGGGTCGTAACGTTCCATCAATTCGCGGTACTCCCGGACTGCCGGAATCGAAACATCCTCATAACTCGGTACAACCTGTGAATTGACCAGAAGATCCGTGTAATGCGGGTTGTCCTGTTGCCCGTCCGTAATCAGATTGAGCAGGTTTTCACTACCGACGAAAGACAGGTTCGCGATCGGCGCGCGCAAACCCTGGTCAACGGCATCGCGCAAAAAGGCGGCGCAAGCGGCATAAGCTCCGATGCAGATGATCGCATCGGGTTTCGCAGCTTTCAGAATACCCACCTGTTGGCGCATGGAGCTGGTGAATTTCTGTCCGCGCCGGTAGGTCGCCTCGCCGACGATCTGTTCATCGTATCGGTCAAGGGCTTGCCGCACACCCGCCCAACCGCTGCGGCCATAAGCGTCAGCCTGATAAAACACAGCGATACGCCGGCGGCCAATGGATACGAACTTGTCAACCAGGCCTTTGGTTTCCTGGCGGTAGGAGGCGCGCAGATTGAAGGCAAATTCCCCATAAGGCGGCTGCCTTTGCGGTTGCGCCCCGGTGAACGGGAAGAACAGGAACATCTTCTCGTCCTGGAATTTCTTCAGGAGCGGCAAGACCCGCGTTACGGTCGGCGTGCCGACATAGCCGAACAGTGCAAATACCTGGTCGTCCAGCGTCAGTTTTACCGTGTTCTCGACAGAAGGAGTCGGTTGATAGCCATCGTCATAAGTCTTCAGGACAACCTTGCGGCCGTTGACGCCGCCCGTGCTGTTGATATGACTGAAGCAGGCCATGGCGCCGCGATAAAGCTCAATACCCAACCCACGTGAAGGACCGGAAAACGCCGCCGACATGCCCAGAGCAATTTGCGTATCGGTCACTCCGCCGGTCTTTGGGAGCATGCTGTGAGACAGCAGCCAGGGAGCTGTCAGATATCCACCAATACCAAGCCGAAGCGCCTCTCTCCTGAATACTCTCCGCATAGTGAACGCCTTAATTTCCAGTATATCTGATAACAAACAGACAGATTTTACATAAGTTCAATGGGTTGTCAACGGGCCGTCCACGCGATCTGTCGTGCCTCGATGTCTTCCAGGCTCCAGCGGGGATGAATATCAAAGCCGTGACCGTCACCGGAGACGGGGTGGTTTCGTTTGCTCAGGCCACCGCCCGGGGACAATCGAAAATGACCGGCATAAGCAATCATTGCGCCATTGTCAGTACAAAATTCCGGGCGAGGATAAAACACCTCAAAACCCGAATCAACAGCCTTCTCGCTGAGCGTATCACGCAACCGTCGGTTGGCGCCGACACCACCGGAGACCACCAGCCGCCGGCGCCCGGTTTGCCTTAATGCGCGACCGCATTTGATGGCCAGCGTATCGACTGCCGCCAGTTCGAAGGCAATCGCAATATCGGCAATGGTCTGCCGCTCCGGGTGGTGTTGCCGGCAGACAGTTGAAACATGGGTTTTCAACCCGCTGAAGCTGAAATCCAGGCCGGGTCTGTTGGTCATCGGACGGGGGAATACGAACCGCCCCGGATCTCCGTATAAAGCCGCTTTCGCGATAGCGGGGCCGCCCGGATATCCCAGTCCGAGGAGCTTGGCGGTCTTGTCAAAGGCCTCTCCGGCCGCATCGTCAACGGATTGCCCCAGTATACGATATTGTCCAGGGGATGCGACATCAACCAGCATCGTGTGACCGCCCGATACCAGTAATGCCAGAAACGGAAATTCAGGAGACGGGGTTTCGAGCATTGGAGCCAGCAAGTGTCCTTCCATGTGATGAACGCCGATTGCGGGTATCCGCCAGGCCATAGCCAGACTCCTGCCCACAGAAGCGCCCACCAGCAAGGCGCCGGCGAGACCAGGGCCAGCCGTATAGGCAACCGCATCCACCCCTCTGTCCGGGCAGCGGTTGAGCAGGGTATCGATCAGTGGCAACAGCGTCCGGATATGGTCCCGCGCAGCCAACTCCGGGACAACCCCGCCGTACTGACTGTGCAAATCAACCTGCGAGGCCAACTGGTGAGCAAGAATCCCCCGCTGACTGTCATAGACCGCCACGCCAGTATCATCACAGGATGTTTCTATTCCAAGAACACGCATCCAATCTATCCAAACAGGAGCAAAACCGCGATTCTACCACCATGACAATCCGTAGAAGCGGGTCATAATTTACAAATGCCGCACTTTCAATATATGATGTCCGGGTGTTTCTGCCGATGGGAGCGGTGAATTGAGTATCCAGACGAACCAGCCCAAGCTGTATGTCTCGGCGCCGCACGCCTGCCCATACATCGAACCGGAAACGGCGACCACAGTCTTGCTTGATCCTGACTATCCGGTCAACAACGCGCTGTTCAGTATTCTGCTCCGCTCCGGCTTCCGCAGAAGCGGTAAAACGATCTACAAGCCCCATTGCCAGAATTGCAACGCCTGTGTTTCGGTTCGAATACTGGCGAGTGAGTACCGCCCCAACCGCGCCCAGGCCAGATGCAGAAAACTCAATGTTGACATTCATACCACCATGGTTCCCGCGGTTTTCAAGCAGGAGCATTTCGATCTCTATCAACGCTATCAGGCCGACCGCCATCCGGGTGACATCATGGACCACAATGATATCGGGCGGTATCGGGAATTTGCGGTCGACTCATCCGTCGAAACGGTATTTCTTGAATACTGGCTGGAATACAGGCTGGTTGGATTATCGGTCTGCGACCTGCCTGACGATGGCATGTCTGCGGTTTACACTTTTTTCGACCCTGAACTGAGGAAGCGCAGTCTGGGTACTTACGCCATCATCAAACAAATCGACTATGTCAACGAAATGAGCCTGGACTGGCTGTATCTGGGCTACTGGATCAAGGATTGCAGGAAAATGCACTACAAAATCAATTTCAAACCGATGTTCGGCTTCGTCAACAAGGAGTGGCGATTGATCGCCCTGTGATCATGCGGACACATAAAGACGAAGGCTGGAAACCGCTATAATTCCCGCTCAGAAAAATAATTACACGGTCACGCAAATGCCACAACCAGACACAGAATCCATACAGGAACAGGACAACCGATTTCTGCATCCTTGGGAAAACATCAAGAAGATCGGAGAAAACCGGCGTACCGTCATAGCCGGCGCCGACGGGGTTTATATCGAGGATTCAGACGGCAACCGCATGATTGACGGCCCGGCCGGAATGTGGTGCGTCAATATCGGTCACCGCCGGGAAGAGATGGCGAAGGCGATCACGAACCAGGTGATGCAACTGACCTATGCCAGCCCATGGAGCCTGACGACTTCTCCAGCATCTTCGCTGGCTGAAAAGCTGGCTGAAATATCTCCGGGGGACCTGAATCACGTCTTTTACACGACCGGCGGCTCTACTGCCGTCGACTCCGCATTGCGGTTTGTCATGTTCAGGAACAACGTGCTGGACCAACCCGATAAAAAGCATATTATTTCACGCGCCAACGCTTATCACGGCAGCACTTACCTGTCGGCGTCGGCATCGGGGAAATCCACAGACAAGAACTTTCTCGACTTCATGGAGGAGCGCTTCCACCATATTGCCGACCCCAATCCGTTGAATAGACCTGCGGACATGGATGAGAAAGAGTATTGTGCGCTATTAGCGTCTCAGCTTGAACAGAAAATTCTGGAGATTGGAGCGCACCGGGTAGCCGCGTTTATCGCCGAGCCGATTCTGGCTTCAGGCGGTGTGATTCTGGCGCCGCAAGGATACCATGTGGCCTGTCTTGAGGTATGCCGAAGGCATGACGTAGTCTACATATCGGATGAGGTGGTGACCGGGTTTGGCAGGCTCGGCCACTATTTCGCCTCAGAGCCGGTTTTCGATATCGTCCCGGACATCATCACCTGCGCCAAGGGCATAACATCCGGTTATGTGCCATTGGGGGCGTTTCTGGTTTCGGACGCGCTGCTCCGTTCAATTGATGCGGCAGAACCCGATCTGGTGTTTTCCAATGGCTTCACCTACTCGGGACACCCGGTGGCCTGCGCCGCGGCGCTGAAAAACATCGAAATCATTGAGAGTGAAAAGCTCCTCGAACATGTGCGGGAAATCGCCCCTTACTTTCAGTCCCGATTGAAAATCCTGGAAAACATCCCGATTGTTACCAATGTGCGCGGCATCGGATTAATGGCCTGTGTCGAATGCAGCATGAATCAGGGCGACCGCGAGGAATCAGCGAAAGATCATGAAATCAGCAACCGGATTGACCAATACTGCCAGCGCTCCGGGTTGCTGATCCGCCCGATTGTCAATATGTTCATCCTGTCACCGCCATTGATTATCACCAAAGCGCAAATTGACGAGATAGTCCGCATCCTGCGTAGCAGCATTATGGCCGCAATGGATGATGTCATAAACGCAGGCTGATGGAGCCGGAAATAGTACGGCCTTACGGCTCCTTGCAAAATCACCCGGCCAGGCATTCCCGAACCGCTCGCTGACCGGACAGCCAGGCGCCATGGGCCGTATTCAGGAAATCCGTCGAAGTCGCCTCACCAGCGAAAAATAATTTCCGGTCAAGCGGTTCAGCCAGCGTTTTCCGGACATTCCGGTAGCCGGGGATAGTTGAGGAATAAGCCCCCCTTATCCAGGGGTCATAGCCCCACGCGCTGACCTTGAATTCCCTGAGACCGGAGCGGATATCGGAGCCGAAGATTTTAACCAGCGCCTCCGTCAACCAGGCTTCGGAAGCGGACGGGCCCTGTTTCTCCAGCCACCATGCAAATCGGCCGCCGGTACTGGCGAACAGACAGGGGGTATCGAACGGACGAATCCTCACGGTCATGGATACATCGCCGTTGTGGTAGTGAATATTGCGTGGAACGTCACGATCAAACGCGCTTTCATCAAGACTGAAGAACTGATAATTGGAGTTACCGAGCGGCAGGGCGTGAATCGCCTCCATCCGGTTCACCGGCAGTTTCGGCGCAAACCCGATCACGGACGCGCCCAGAACGCCGGTGGATACGGTAATTACCACCTGAGCCGCGGTCAGTGTCCCATGATTGGTGGTCACCCGCACCGGACTGCCTCCCCAGTCAATCGACAGCGCCCGGGTATTCAGACACACCGGAGCCGCCTCGCCCTGTTTTGTAATCAGGGCGCCATAACCCTGCTGCACCGGCCAGTCTTCTCCGGTTTCCCTGAAATCCATAATATCAGAGATACCGACCTGATCCACGTCATTCGAGTGCATCAGGGACATCCAGTAACAATAATACGGCATCCAGGGACTGTCCGGATCGGCAATCGCATCCAGCGCTGATGATTCCGGTTGGTCGCGGTACGCCCGGCTGATCGCAAGATCGTTATCGGCGCAAAAGGATTCATACTGCCGTTGCTGCCGTGTCGATAACCAGCGCCCGTTGAAGTGCATCGCGTATGGAGTCGGTTCGGTTTCGTAATTAAAGCCGAGACGGTCCGCCCAGTCGACATAAGGGTTGATACTCGCGCAGTGCATCCAGTGACAACCCAGATCGACCGCTATCGACCCTTCGAGATATTCAGTCAACCCCCGCCCCCCCGTTCTGTGCGAGGCCTCCAGAACAATATGCCGGAGGCCCTGCCCGGACGCGAACGAAGACGCCCCCAGGCCGGCGGCGCCAGCGCCGATAATGATCAGGGGATAGTCCGCAGTTCTGGATTTCATGATGACGAGCGCCGTGGTTCGGGGCAGCGTAAGCGTTTGAAGATATGATCGGCAAATTGTACAATCCCCCGGCTTGGAATACACCCTTGAAATACGCCGCCCAGGGCGCCCAATGACGAAAGCGGGAATCCGCGAATCAACATTGCCGGTATCTCCGCGCGGACGGGAATCCACAAGCCATTATAACGCGAATGACGAGGATCGGACATGACCAACGATTTCAGCAATTGCCTGGCAAAATGGTGCTATCAGGACGAAGCGCTGTTTGACCTGGAAGGCGACCGGCTGTTCAGGAACCACTGGTTGCTGGTCGGTCATATCAGCGACCTGCCGGACGACCGGGATTTTATGACCTTCGGGGTGGCTGGCGAATCCGCCATCGTAATACGCGGCAATGACAACCAGCTGAGGGCTTTCCACAATGTCTGCCGCCATCGCGGCGCCCGGCTCCTGAACGAGATTTCCGGTCAATGCGCGCCAACCCTGAGCTGTCCTTTCCATGGCTGGAGCTACCGGCTCGACGGGAAACTGGTTAGCGTTCCCGCTGCAAACTCCTTTACCAATCTGGACAAAACCGCCAGGAGCCTGGTTCCGGTGGAACTGGAAATCTGGCTGGGCTTCATATTCATCCGGTTCGCCCCTGACGGGGACTCATTAGCAAAAACCATGGCAGCGGTTGAAGACCGGCTGCGGCCCTACAGGTTGCCGGAAATGCAACCAATTAAAAACTCCCGCTATCGACAGACGATGCCCTGTAACTGGAAGGTAATCCATGACATTGACAATGAGGGTTATCACGTCCCGGCGGGGCATCCCATGCTACAGCAACTGTACGGTAAAAATTACACGGATCACTCTATCGGAGGCCATGCCGTAGCATCGGCCTGCCTGAATGACAAGCCAGGCAAGAGTTGGAGCGTCCGAAACTACCAGAAACTGCTGCCGCGGTTCGACCACCTGCCCGATGACAGTCAACGGCTATGGTTCTATGTCGCCATTTTCCCGAACATGGTATTAGGGCTTTACCCGGACAGTATCGAATACTATATGACGATCCCGGTTTCACCGCAAAAGACGATCCTGACAGGAGCGAGCTACGCATTGCCTGATTCGCGCAGGGGAATGGAGGCGGTACGCTGGCTCAACCTCAGAATCAACCGGATTACGAGCGAAGAAGACGAGGATTTCGTTATGCGGATGCGAGACGGCATGAAATCCAGCGCCTTCCCGGAGCCTGAACTGTCATCCCTGGAAAGCGGTGTCCGGGAATTTCATCACAGGATTCAGGAGCTCCTGCCCGTAACCCGATTGAAACAGTCACCCGGCACAGAAAAAATGCTCGAGATCAATAACGCCATGTTGTAGGGGAGGGTCTTGTACTCTCCCGCGAATGATCGGAACAGATATCAACGATACCGGGCGCCCACAAGGGGCGCCCCTACGCATCGGTAATCACGACACCCATATATCGTGGATTCCTGCATTCACAGGGAAGACGGAACGGGTCCGAACCGTCATCGTAGGGGCGGGTCTTGTGCCCGCCCGCAAACCGCAGGAGCAGGTTCCCCCTGTCCCTGACCGAATCAGTTGTCTCCACCGGCGGCCAGCTGCATGTCGCGCTCCCTCTGCTTCTGCTGCCGGAACATGATCCAGCCGGCGATAACCACCCCGATCGCCACCGTAACAATGATGATGGTAGCCAGCGCATTGATATCCGGGCGCAACCCCAACCTCACCCTGGAGTAGATCAACATCGGCAGGGTATTGGCGCCGGGGCCGGTGACGAAACTCGCGATCACCAGGTCATCCAGCGATAATGTAAAAGCCAGCAACCATCCCGCCATCATACCGGGAGCCAATAATGGCAATGTAATATCGGTCAGCACCCTGAACGGTTTGGCTCCGAGGTCCTGCGCCGCCTCTTCATAGTCCTGTCCCATGCCGGACAGTCTGGATTGGATGATGACCGCGACATAAGCCATCGAGAATGTGATATGCGCGATTGTGATGGTGGTAAATCCGCGACTGGAAGGCCAGCCGAAAAACTCATTCAACGTAATGAAAAGCATCAACAGGGATAATCCGGTAATCACTTCCGGCATCACCAGAGGCGCGGTGATCATGCCGCCAAACAGGGTCCTGCCCCTGAACTTCCCGAACCGGACCATGGCAAGACCCGCCAGTGTGCCAAGCAGGGTGGCGAAAGTAGCGTTGACTACCGCAATCTGTACGCTCAGGCTCAACGCATCCCAGACTTCCTCGCTTTCAAACAGGGTGACATACCAGCGGGTGGAGAAACCGCCCCAGACCGGAACGATTTTCGAGTAATTGAAAGAATAGACAATCAACATGACCATCGGTACGTATAAAAACGCCATACCGAAACAAAGCATCGAAAACAGGAACGTGGAGCGTTTTTTGCGCATCAACCCTGATTCTCCCGCGCCTGCACTCTCTGATAGATCATGATCGGTATCACCAGCAGCAGCAGTAATGCGATAGCCACGGCGGAAGCCACCGGCCAGTCATGATTGGAATGAAATTCACCGAACAACACCCGCCCGATCATCAGTACATTGCCGCCCCCGAGTAAATCAGGAATGACAAACTCGCCGGTCGCCGGAATGAATACCAGCAGACAACCCGCTATGACTCCGGGCATGGTCATGGGCAGCGTCACGGTCAGGAACGTGGTCATCGGCTTGGCGCCGAGGTCCGCGGCCGCTTCGTGCAGTGTGATATCCATCTTCTCCATATTCGCGTAAAGCGGCAGGATCATGAACGGGACATAAGTATATACAATACCCACATAGACCGCAAAATGAGAATACAACAGCCGAACGGGAGTGTCGATCAACCCCATCCAGATCAGCGCATCATTGATCAGCCCCTGGTCCGCCAGCAATCCCATCCAGGCATAAACCCGAAGCAGAAAAGAGGTCCAGAACGGCAAAATTACCATCATCAGCAAAATATGTTTTGTCGTATGCGAGGCGCGCGCGATGGAGTATGCAATCGGATATCCGATCAACAGGCACAACAGCGTTGAAACCGAAGAAATCCTGACAGAACTGATATAGGTATTCAGATAGAGCTCGTCTTCCCACAGATAAGCGTAATTATCAAAAATCACGCGAATGCTCATCGCGCCATCGCTGGCCCACTGGAACAACGAAGAGAAAGGCGGGCTGGCGATTATCGGCTCCGCGACACTGATTTTCAGAATGATGAAAAAGGGCGCCAGGAAAAACAACAATAACCAGAAGAAAGGAATGAACACCACCACGGTTTTCCATCTGCACTGGAGCAGGTACATAAACCGGGCCGCGAACCCGTCACCGGCTGCCTGACTTTTCAACTTGTCTGCAATGTCAGCGCCGATTCGCATTTCAGACCCGAGCTACTTGGTGAGAACGACCGGGCTGAAAGCATCCCACTGCAACCAGACCCGCTCCTCCCAATCCACTACGTGACGCCCCCCTTTCGGGCGTATCTGGTTGGGCACGGTCACATCCATGATCCTGCCGCTGTCAAGCTTGATACGATAAGTCGAGAAATTGCCCAGATAACCAATATCCTGAACCACCCCGGCTATCTGGTTTTCCCCCGATGGCTCCGGTGGAGATTTCGAGACCCGTATTTTCTCCGGTCGAACCGCCACCCAGACCTTGCTGCCCTCATTGACCGGAATGCCATGATCAATAAAAAACTCGACATCGTCATCATTGGAGCGCACTCTCAACTGATCGTCCCCACTCATCGTCACGCGCCCCTCGAACATATTGATTGAGCCGATAAAATCAGCCACCATCCGCGAATCCGGATATTCATAAATTTCGGTCGGTGTGCCGATCTGGACAAATTTCCCGGCATCCATCACGGCAATGCGAGTGGAAAGCGTCATCGCCTCTTCCTGATCATGAGTAACGACAATGAAGGTCACGCCCAGCTGGTCCTGAATATTCATTAACTCGAACTGGGTCTGCTCACGCAGGCGCTTGTCCAGCGCGGCCAGGGGTTCATCCAGCAACAATACTTTCGGACGCTTGACCAGCGCTCTCGCCAACGCCACCCGCTGACGCTGGCCGCCCGACAACTGATGGGGTTTGCGTTTGCTAAATTCAGTCAACTCCACCATTTCCAGCATTTGCGCTACGCGCAACCGGATTTCTTCCTTGTCCACGCCATCCCTTTTCAATCCATAAGCGACATTCTTCGCGACATCCATGTGCGGGAACAGCGCGTAGGACTGAAACATCATGTTGACGGGACGTTCATAAGCGGGAACATCATTCATTCGCATGCCGTCGATATAGATGCTGCCCGATGAAGGAGCCTCAAATCCGGCCAACATACGCAGCAACGTAGATTTGCCACAGCCCGAACCGCCCAACAGGCAAAACAGTTCCCCCTGGTAAATATCCAGGTTGACATTGCTTACCGCGGTAAAATCACCGAAATTCCTGGTGACATCGGATATCCGTATAAACGGTTCGGCCTCCGGGTCCAGCCATGGCCTGTCCTGATAGTCTATCCGCTCCGCCATGACGTTTCCCGGGAGTCAGACGACTGTCATGACCTGTTCACAAGCGCCTGAGGTGGTTCTGTTAATTACCCGCCTTGAAGTTGGTCCACAATCTGGTTCGCATACGCTCCACTTTTGGCGGAAAGACAGCCAGCGTGTACATTTGATCAACCGCTTCAGGAGACGGGAATGCAGCCGGACTCGAGGTAACCTCCTCATTGATTAATTCAACCGCCGAGGCGTTGGCCGTGGCATACCAGGTGAAGTTACTATCATTCGCTCCCACCTCGGGACGCATCATGTAATTCAGGAACAGGTATGCGTTGTCGATATTCTTCGCGTCCGCGGGAATGACCCAGCCATCCACCCAGAAGTTGGACGCTCCATCACCGGGAGGGAGGAAGAAATCCAGTTCGACCCCGGTATTCGCTTCCTCAGCCCCGGCAACCGCGAGTAGTCCGTCCGGCCCCCAGGTTACAGCCAGGCAAAATTCCTTCTCAGGCATTCTCTGGTAAGCATAGTTATCGAACGTTTTGATATATGGACGGATTTTCAACAGCATCTCTTCCACTGCCTGCAAATCATCGCGGTTGGTCGTATTCGGGTCCAACCCCATATAAGCCAGCGCCATCGGTATCACGTCAGTCGGAGAATCCAGGAAAGAAACACCGCAGGAGGCAATTTTCTCCATGTGCGCCGGATCAAAAATCAGGTCCAGTGAGCCGATCGGCGCATCCGGATAGGTTTCCAGCACCAGCTCCTTATTGTAGGTCACACCATGGGTTCCCCACATGTACGGAACAATGTACTGATTGCCCGGGTCCCATTGCTCATCCAGCTGACCGAGCACATCGGCGCGCATGTGTTTCAGGTTATCGAGCCTGGATTTATCCAGCGGTTGCAGGATTCCGGCTGGAATCAGGCGCGCGATCTGGCTTCCCGCATGACTGACTACATCGTATCCGGTATTACCGGCCAGCAATTTGGAATCAATGGCCTCAACCGAGTCATAGTTATCATACGTCACCTCGACATCATACTCTTGCGCGAAGTTCTCAATCGTATCTTCCGCGATATATTCAGCCCAGTTGGTCACATTGAGCTTACCCCCGGCATGCGCCGAAGCCATGCCGAAAACCAGCGCCGAAGAAGCGGCGCCGACCATGCAGTTTTTCAGCAAACCAGATAGATTTTTCATAATTTCTGCCTCCCACGGGCGTTAATTAGCTTGACAAAACAGTATAATCCTTAACTCTGACTCTCATTGTAATGTGCCAGACTCAAACTGATTGTTCAAGCCTGCCCAAACATTAAATCTGATGCGTTTCAATTTCAGGATTCTTATTGCCGGAATCGGCGCCCTGGCTATCGGGCTTTATTTGCAGCTTTTCGGGTTCAACCCGCCGCTTGTCAAAGTGAAACCTGCCCCCTCCCCGATTGAAGGGTTTTTCTGGCCGGAGCAATTACAACTGCATTCGTTTGACCTGGTTGACCATGAAAACCGGAAATTCGATCGGTCACGGCTTTCCGGTCGCTGGAGTTTTATGTTTTTCGGTTACACCCATTGCCCGGATATCTGCCCGGTTACGATGAACATTCTGCGCCAGATCAGAGAAAAACTCCTCCGCGACGGACGGGACGGTGGAACGAGCATGGAGCCAATCGCCTTTGTTTTTATTTCGGTGGATGGTGAACGCGATACACCGGCTCACCTGAGTGACTATATTGGTTTCTTCGGTGAAGGATTCACCGCCGCATCCGGCGCCAAAGCACAGATCGAATCGCTGACCACCCAGCTCGGCGTAGCCTGGTCAATCGACGAACATGCACAGGGACAACAGGATTATCTGGTCGGCCACAGCGGCGCACTCTTCCTCATTTCGCCCGCAGCCACCGTCGCCTCAATCTGGCAACCACCACACACAGCCGATGAGATTGCCGACCGATTCATACAAATACAGAAATTCCTCCGCAACAGCGACCAACCGGGCTGAATCCGGGTACGCCCCTACCTTCGGCTCCTGAAAAACTGACCGAGCAGCCGCTGGCATGACTCCCTCATAACACCTGAAACCACACTGCACCGATGGTTTCCGAACCCCGCTTCCAGCAGGTTCAGCCGACTGCCTCCCGCCCCGCACCTCTCGTCATAAGCGCCAAACACAACCCGCCGCACCCTGGCCTGCAATATCGCCCCTGCACACATCACACAAGGCTCCAGCGTGACATACAGCGTACAATCGGGGAATCGGTAATTCGACAGAAAACGCCCCGCGTCACGCAACGCCTGAATTTCGGCATGGGCAGAAGGATCATGCTCGTAAATTGACCGGTTGAATCCCTGACCAATCACCCGATCATCCTGAACCACCACCGCACCGACCGGCACTTCATCCAGCGACTGCGCCTTTTCGGCGAGTTCGCGCGCCTGCTCCATAAAACGCCGATCAATCTGGCTTTGAGTCATTGTCATATCAGGGACTCCCCAATCATCATCGTTCTGCTTTTAAAGATTCCATAATCATATCGCATATCGCATATCGCACAGCGCACAGCGCACTTGCACCCAACCGCATGGAGTGGCATGATTGACTGAACTCCCCACCCCAAAGAACAAAAAACAATGACCCGCCACCAACTCCCGATCGGCATCCAGGATTTTCGTACAATCCGGGAACAGAATTGCTATTACATCGACAAAACCGCCCATATCCGGCGGCTGATCGAAATGGGGAGTTTCTATTTCCTGTCGCGTCCGCGCAGGTTCGGCAAGAGTCTGCTGATCTCTACATTACAGGAATTGTTCGAGGGCAATGAACCCCTGTTTCAGGGACTCGACATCCATGACCATTGGGATTGGTCGGTTCAATATCCAGTGGTTCGTCTGAGCTTCGGTGGCAAACACAACGAACCCGGAGACCTCGCCCAAAGCATTGAAAGCCAACTGGCCATCATGGAGAGGAACGCCGGTCTTGACCCGGTGCAATCCCCCGGTTCAGGCCCGGAACGCCTGCGGGATATTCTGGATCGTCTGCACCAGACCACCGGCCAACAGGTTGTGGTACTGGTAGATGAATACGACAAGCCCATCCTGGATGTACTGGATGACCCGGACATGGCGAGAGCCAACCGCGACTACTTGCGCGGATTCTACGGCATCATCAAGGACAGCGCCCGCGATGTTCGCTTCGTCTTCGTCACCGGCATCAGTATGTTCTCGAAAGTAAGCCTGTTCTCCGGTCTCAATAATCTCATGAATATCAGCCTGGATTCGAGATACGCCACTATCTGCGGTTATACCGACCGGGATTTGGACACCGTATTCGCGCCGGAGCTTCCCGGCCTTGACCGGAATGAAGTTCGTAAATGGTATAACGGCTATCACTGGCTCGGAGAGGAGAAACTGTATAACCCGTTTGATCTGCTGTTGCTGTTCAATAGCCGCAAGTTCAAGGCTCACTGGTTCGAGACCGGCTCTCCGACCTTCTTGTTCCGTATGATGATGGAACGGGAAGTCAGCCCGTTGGAACTGGAGAATCGGATTTGTGATGAAGACCTGGTTTCTACCTTTGATGTGGAGAACATCACCATTGACGCGCTGTTGTTCCAGACCGGCTATCTGACCATTACCGAAGAGGAATGGGATGGCGCCCAGACCTTCTATACCCTTGACTATCCCAACTTCGAGGTACGCCAGAGTCTGAATCAGGGCTTGCTGGGCTATCTCGGTCGACAGGGACGGGAAGTATCCGAGCGTGGCAAGGAACTCAGCCGTCTGCTGGCGGCCAATGACTTTGATGGATTCACGGATTGCCTGCAATCATTCTTCGCCGGGATTCCCTATCAGTGGCAAACCCGCACCGGGCCAGCCCGCTATGAAGCCTGGTACGCCGGTATGCTGTATGCCTGTTTTCGCACTATCGGGCTGGACCTGCGGGTAGAGGATTCTTCCGGTCGCGGGCGGGCAGACATGGTGGTATTGCATGGCCATCAGGTATTCGTGCTTGAGTTCAAGATGACCGATGGAGACGAGGACGGCGAGGATGCGGCGTATCAGGCGATTGAACAGATACAGGAAAAAGGCTATGCCGACCAATACCGGAGCCGGGGTCAACCCATCCATCTGATCGGCATATCATTCAGTGCACAACAACGCAATCTGGCGGCGGTGAAGGTGGTTTCGGTCTGATACCGAAAAACATGTCATAATCTGCCAATCAAGTTTCCTGAAATGGTGGGGCGTACAGGATTCGAACCTGTGACCACCTGATTAAAAGTCAGATGCTCTACCAGCTGAGCTAACGCCCCTGATCCAAGGTTATCTGCAAGTCAAAATGGATAATCGGGAAGATGCGGGATTATCATGTCATGAGCCTTCCTTGTCAAACGCTACGATATGTTTTAAAGATGCTGTTACAAGCAAGCAGGGACTACTCTGCTCCGTTAACTGATTCTCCCTCTGATTCTTCCGCTCCGTTCTCCGCTTCCGTCATTCCCGCGAAGCCTGTCCCTGCGATGACAGGTGGGAATGATTTGCTTGCCCCCGCTGTCATCTGTGGATTCCCGCAAAAGCGGGAATGACGGATGTGGAGGTATTGGTCGGGGAGTCATAAGGAAATTGTTGCGGCAACCTGTTGAACAACTCTATCCGCTTTTATGTTATGTTCCGCCTTTGAGATTACGGTAATTTTATTTATGGGTCAACCTGTATGAGACGGTGCATTGATGAGTGAGTCCGCCCTATTGAAAAGAACCCGGCTATACGGATTGCACCTTGAAGCAGGCGCGGAAATGGCTCCTTTCGCCGGTTATGATATGCCGGTACGATACCCGCCGGGGATCATTCAGGAACATCTTCATACTCGCCGGCAAGCCAGCCTTTTCGATGTTTCCCACATGGGACAGATTGCAGTTGCCGGGGCGGACGCCGCCATCCATCTCGAATCGCTGATACCGTCAGACCTCGTTTCCCTTGCCATCGGCAAACAGAAATACGGCCTGTTGTTAAACGAGAATGGCGGAGTGATCGACGATTTGATGGTCGCCCGCATCGCACAGACAGAATTTATTCTGGTGGTAAACGCATCGTGCAAAGCCAATGATTTCAGCTATTTGAAATATAAACTTGGCAAATCTCTTGACATAGGGCACGTCCATGACCGGAGTTTGCTGGCATTGCAGGGACCAAAATCTGCAGACGTGATGGAGTGGTTGGGGCATGACTTGTCAAATATGGGCTTCATGTCAGTCAGTGAAATAACCCTGGACGGCATCCCATGCCTGTTTTCCCGCTCCGGCTATACCGGCGAAGACGGATTCGAGATCAGCATGAGTCATGCTCACGCGGTCGCGGTCGCCGAACTGCTTTTGTCCAGCCCGGATGTGGCGTGGGCCGGACTCGGCGCCCGGGATTCATTACGAATGGAAGCCGGCCTGCCACTGTACGGACATGAAATGACCCAGGAAACCACGCCGGTGGAAGCGGGTCTGTGCTGGGCGATTCCAAAAGTCAGAAGGTCACAGGGGGAACGCGCCGGGGGATTTCCGGGTTCTCATATTATCCTGCCACAGATTCCGCGGCAGGTTCCCCGGCTGCTGGTTGGATTACAGCCTGTTGGCAGAATGCCGATCAGGAAGGACGCGATGATCGAAGACGACCACGGCAACACGGTTGGAACAGTAACCAGCGGAGGATTCAGCCCCAGTATGGGAAAGCCGGTTTGCATGGGTTATATTGACCTGGAGTATGCCAACCCGACGGATATTGACACAGAACACAGCGCTGAACAGCCCGGACTTTATGCAGTGGTACGCAACAAGCGCCTGCCGGTACGGGTCACCCGGTTACCTTTTGTCAAACGGAACTACTACCGGAAATGATCGTCTGGATATATTTATAATTACCCCGAAAAAACATATTAACTGGCAAAGAAGAGGCTTGAAATGACAATTAAATTTACCGATGACCACGAATGGATACGCCAGGAAAATGACCTGGTCGTAGTCGGAATTACCGATTTTGCCCAACAGCAACTAGGGGATGTCGTGTACATAGAACTCCCGGACCTTGCGCGTGAACTGGAACAGGGGGAAGAGGCCGCCATCATCGAATCGGTCAAGGCAGCGGCGGAACTCAAATCCCCGCTCAGTGGTGTCGTCACCGAGGTCAACGAAACACTGACGGACAGCCCGGAAACAATTAACGATGACCCGGACGGCGAAGGCTGGGTATACAAGATGAAACCGGGCGACCCGTCCGAGCTCGATGGATTGATGGACCTGGCCGCCTATCAATCCCTGGTCGAATCACTGTAGAGGCGGAGAAAACAACCCATGTCAAAAGCGGATGATTTTACCACTCGCCATATCGGCCCCCGTCCCAACCACATTGCCCGGATGCTGGAAACGCTTGGGCTGGAATCTCTGGATGAACTGATTGAACAGACCATTCCCCAATCCATCCGCAGCCAGAGTGAATTTGACTTGCCCCGCTCCTTAAGTGAAAACCGCCTGAACAAATTGAGCCGGCAAATCGCGTCCGGCAATACGTTAGCGGTTTCGATGATCGGGCTGGGTTATTACGGAACGGTCACCCCGCCCGTGATTCGTCGGAATGTCATGGAAAACCCGGACTGGTACACTGCGTACACTCCTTATCAACCCGAAATCAGTCAGGCCCGTCTCGAAATCCTGATTACTTTTCAGCAGATGATTATGGACCTCACCGCCATGGAACTGGCCAACGCCTCCCTGCTGGATGAAGCCACCGCCGCTGCGGAAGCCATGATGATGGGACTTCGGCTGTCAAAGAATAAATCGAGTCGGTTTTTTGTGGATCAGGAGTGTTTCCCCCAGACCATTGCCGTCATCCAGACCCGCGCCGAACCGTTAGGCGTAGAGGTCGTGGTGGGGGATTATCAGGCTGACATCGAACAGGGCGGTTTTTTTGCGGGACTGCTGCAGTATCCTGCCGCGTCCGGCCAGATACGAGACTACACAACCGCGATCGACCAACTGAAATCACAAAACGCGGCGGTGGTGATGGCGGCGGACCCACTGGCTTTGACCTTATTGAGGCCCCCCGGAGAAATGGGGGCGGACATCGTCATCGGCAGTACCCAGCGTTTCGGCGTTCCGATGGGATTCGGCGGCCCGCATGCCGCTTATATGGCCACCCGTGAAAAATACAAACGCCTGCTGCCGGGCCGCCTGATCGGCGCCTCCGTCGATGCAAATGGCAATCTGGCCTACCGCATGGCGCTGCAAACCCGGGAACAGCATATCCGGCGGGACAAGGCGACCAGTAACATCTGCACCTCACAGGTTCTGTTGGCCGTTATGGCCACAGTCTATGCCATGTATCATGGTCCCGAAGGATTGGCCCGGATAGCCAGGAACATCAACAGACTGACACGGGCGCTGGGGCGGGGGCTTGCTGACCTGGGCTTTGAAATAATCCATCGTGATTTCTTCGACACCCTTATGGTGCGAACGCCAAACCAGGCCAGAATGATTCTGGACAAGGCCGAACAGGCGCGCTACAACCTCCGGTTGATTGACGAACACCACATCGGCGTCAGCCTGGACGAAACCCTTTCCCGGGAAAAAGTATCCGGCTTGCTGGAAGTCTTTGAAGGCGTCACGCCGGGCCGGATCAAGGGCGATCTGTTCAACATTGATCTGGATCGATCCATCCCGCCGCCGCTGCAACGAACCAGCGATTTCCTGACCCACCCGATCTTTCATCGCTACCGCTCGGAAACAGAGTTCATGCGCTACCTCCGCAAGACGGCCAGCAAGGACATTACCCTGGCGCGCGCCATGATCCCTTTGGGCTCGTGTACGATGAAGCTCAACGCCGCCAGTGAAATGGAACCTATATCGAACCCGCTGTTCGCGCATATCCATCCTTTTGCTCCAGCCAAACACACCAAAGGCTACCATCGAATTATCAACCGCCTGGATTCGATGCTATGCCAGCTCACCGGATTCGATGGCTTTTCCTTTCAACCCAACGCCGGTTCCCAGGGGGAATATGCCGGACTGTTGTGTATTCGCGCCTGGCATCGCTCATGCGGCGATACGGCAAGAACGATCTGCCTGATTCCGTCTTCGGCTCACGGCACCAACCCGGCCAGCGCAGTCATGGCGGGAATGAAAGTGGTCGTGATCCAATGCGACAGTCAGGGCAATATCGATCTGGACGATTTCAGGAACAAGGCGCAAGAACACAAGGAATCCCTGGCCGCAACCATGGTGACTTACCCTTCGACCCATGGCGTATTCGAGGAATCCATCCGGGAAATCTGCCAGATCGTCCACGCCAATGGAGGGCAGGTATACATGGATGGCGCCAACATGAATGCGATGGTCGGCATCTGTCGTCCCGCTGAAATCGGCGCGGATGTGATGCACCTGAATCTGCACAAGACCTTTGCCATACCACACGGCGGCGGCGGCCCCGGTATGGGACCAATCGGGGTCAAAAAACATCTGTTGCCCTTTCTGCCCGACCATCCGGTAGTCAGTTGCAATCGCGGCGGCTCCAGTTCTATGGGAACCGTTTCGGCGGCTCCCTGGGGATCACCGCTGATATTGCCCATCTCATGGGCCTATATGCGATTGCTGGGCAAACAGGGTCTGAAACGCTCCACCCAGCTGGCAATCCTGAATGCCAACTACATCGCTCACCGCCTGGAGCCCTGTTTTCCGGTTGCTTACAGAGGGGCGAATGGCAGGGTTGCCCACGAATGCGTGATTGATCTGGCGCCACTCAAGGCGCACAGTGGTATTACGGTCGAAGATGTCGCCAAGCGTCTGATTGATTATGGATTCCACGCCCCCACCATGTCCTGGCCGGTGCCTGATTCGTTCATGATCGAGCCCACGGAAAGCGAATCCCTGGAAGAAATTGATCGGTTTTGCAATGCGTTGATTCAGATTCGGGAGGAAATCAGAGAAATAGAAAACAACCCGCAACTGCGGGGAAACAACCTGTTGACCAATGCCCCTCACGCCTACCATCTGCTGGTGAGCGATGACTGGAATCGCCCCTATTCCCGGCAACGCGCATTCTTTCCCACCCCGGAAACACGGGATAATAAATTCTGGCCGCCGACCGGACGGGTGGATCAGGTTTATGGCGATAAAAATCTGGTTTGCGCCTGCCCGCCCGTAAGCGATTATGAATAATAAGTCAAATCCGCATCAAGCGCATCACTCCCCCCTTGAGGGGGAGTCAAATCCGCAAAGCGGATTTGGTGGGGGGAAACACAATGCCCCCCCTTCCGTCATTCCCCCCCCGCCCCCCAATCCCCACCCCCCCCACCCCCCCAAAAAAATCATACGCGGTGAAAAACTGCGGGGCGCGGATAAAATGGCGCGTATCCCGATTCGGGTCGAGCCGGTTTCCAGAGAGAAGCTCCTGCGCAAGCCGCGCTGGATACGGGCCAGCTTTACCGGCTCCCCGGAAGTAGCCGCATTGAAGAAGATATTGCGATCAAAAGGCTTGCATACCGTCTGCGAGGAAGCGGCCTGCCCCAATCTCGGAGAATGTTTCGGCAACGGCACGGCTACCTTCATGATCATGGGCGACATCTGTACCCGCCGATGCCCGTTTTGTGATGTCGGTCATGGCCGTCCGAACCCGCTGGACCCGGCAGAACCGGAGAATCTCGCGCAAACCGTTGCCGCGATGAAACTGCAATATGTCGTGATCACCTCCGTGGATCGTGATGACCTGCGCGATGGCGGCGCCAGTCATTTCGTCGATTGTATCCAGGCGGTGCGGACACACAGCCGGCAAACCCGAATCGAAATCCTGACACCGGATTTCAGGGGTAGAATGGAAAAAGCGATTGACATTCTGGCCCGGGCTCCGAGCGATGTTTTCAACCATAATCTGGAAACGGTCCCCCGACTGTACAGGGAAGTCCGTCCAGGCTCCGATTATCAACACTCTCTTGATCTGTTGCAGCGGGTCAAGCATCGCCACCCGGAGTTACCCACCAAATCCGGCCTGATGCTGGGGTTGGGCGAATCCAGGGCGGAAATTATCGAAGTCATGGAGGACCTGGTGAATCATCAGGTGGACATGCTGACCCTCGGCCAGTATCTGCAACCGGGCATCCACCATCTTCCGGTGCGGCGATACTGGCATCCTGACGAATTTGACTCTCTCCGGGATGTTGCCAAATCCATTGGTTTCGCCAGCGTCGCCTCCGGCCCTATGGTGAGATCGTCGTACCATGCAGATTTACAGGCGAAAATTGTGCACAGTTGATTGAATTTAAGCTATACTAAACCATGCGGTCAGTATCATACTGTCCATAACAACAAATCATTAACTTAAACTGGAGTTCATTATGAAACTTGTCAAATCTGCGGCGCTTGTCGCCGCATCATCGCTGATTACGATGACTGCCCAGGCTGGCACACTGGAAGATGTGCAGGCCCGGGGAGAACTGAATTGTGTCGTCACAACCGGTCTGGCGGGCTTTGCGGCGCCGGATGAAAACGGTCGTTGGGAAGGCTTTGATGTCGGCTTTTGCCGCGCCGTAGCCGCCGCCGTTCTGGGTGATGGCGAGAAAGTCAAATTCATTCCGACAACCGGAAAAACCCGTTTCACCGTGTTGAACTCAGGCGATGGCGACATCCTTTTCCGTAACACGACCGAAACCCTGAGCCGGGACGCCGATCTCAAACTGACCTTCCTGCCAATCAACTACTACGATGGACAGGGCTTCCTGATTCGCAAGGACATGGGGGTTACCTCCGCAACGCAGCTGGATGGCGCTTCCGTTTGTATTCAGACCGGAACAACCACAGAACTGAATCTGGCTGACTACATGCGTGTCAACAACATCAGCTATGAGCCGGTAACCATCGAAACCAATGAAGAAGGTCTTTCCAGCTATACCGCCAATCGTTGTGATGTGTATACAACGGACGCATCCGGCCTCGCTTCGACTCGGGCGGCTCTGGAAGACCCGTCAGCGCATACGATTCTCCCCGAAATCATTTCCAAGGAACCGCTGGGTGGAGCCGTTCGCCAGGGTGACGATGAATGGGCTGACATCGGCAAATGGGTGGTCAACGCAATCATCATTGCTGAAGAACTGGGTATCACCCAGGCCAATGCCGGTGAAATGGCAATGGAAGCTGGTGATAACCCCAGCGTCAACCGCCTGCTCGGCACCGAGGGCGATATGGGCGCGATGCTGGGACTCGATGCACAATGGGCGCTGCGGGCGATTCAGGCTGGTGGCAACTACGCTGAATTGTTCAACAGGCATGTTGGCCCGGATACTCCGCTTGCCCTGGAGCGCGGCCTGAACGCTTCCTGGAGAGACGGCGGCATCCTGTACGCGGCGCCGATTCGTTAATCGAACCGGAGAGTCCACCAGACTATGACCATCGAAAAGGGGCGCCTGGAAGCGCCCCTTTTTTTGTATATTAAAGAGTAATGAAATGAATGAAGTAGCGCTGCCACGGCAAAACTCCCTTTCCCGGCTGTGGAATAACAAGGAAGCGCGTTCGGTCATTGTGCAGATCATCGCAGTCGTTCTGATTTTCGGCTTCTTTGCCTATCTGATACGCAACGCCGTAATCAATCTGGAGGCGCTGGGCAAGGGATACAGCTTCGGCTTTTTGGCCCAGCCTTCGAACTATGACATCAATCAGCATTTTATCGAATACACTTCCAGATCATCCCATTTGCGCGCGATGGCGGTGGGCATCATCAATACCCTGCTGGTCGCCGTATGCGGCCTGGTTCTGGCCACCATTCTGGGCTTTATCCTGGGAGTACTACGTCTCTCCAGGAACTGGCTGACCAACAAGCTGGCCTATTTCTACATTGAGTACGTAAGGAACGTGCCGGTGTTGCTCCACATTCTGCTGATTCACGGCGTGATCGTTTATAGCCTGCCGGTTCCGAAGCAGGCCATCAACCTGAACGATGCCGCGTTTCTGACCAACCGTGGCTTCTTTACACCCAAGCCGCTGTTTGAGCCGTTGTTCTGGATTGTCGCCGGGCTGCTGGTCGCCGGCATCCTTTTCAGTCTGTGGTTTACCCGATACGCCAAAAAGGTACAGGACCAGACCGGAAACCGCTATCCGGTATTCTGGATAAACCTGGGGGCGATAGTCGGCGTCCCTCTGGTCGCGCATTTTATACTGGGCAACCCGGTCACCTGGGATACCCCGGAACTGAAAGGTTTTAATTTTGCCGGCGGGATGGTCCTTCGCCCGGAATTTATCGCTCTCTGGCTGGCGCTGTCGCTCTATACCGCCGCCTTCATCGGCGAGATTGTGCGCGCCGGCATCACCGCGGTCAGTTGGGGACAGACCGAAGCCTCTTCCGCACTCGGGATCAATCGCGGCCGCACCTTGAGTCTGGTGGTCATTCCCCAGGCCCTGCGGGTGATCGTTCCACCCCTGACCAGCCAATACCTGAATCTGACGAAAAACTCCTCTTTGGCGATCGCAATCGGCTATATGGACATTGTCGCCACCATCGGCGGAATTTCCCTGAACCAGACCGGGCGGGAAATGGAGTGCATGACGATTGTGCTGTTGCTGTATCTGTGCATGTCGCTGCTCATTTCTGCGGTAATGAACTGGTACAACAACCGCATCAAGCTGGTTGAACGGTAGCGGATTATCGGTACAGGAAAAATGAACCAGAAAACGTACAAGCCTGGCGAGCATCCGGATCTACCACCTCCGGCCAGTGTCATTGGCCCGGTCGCCTGGATCAGGGGAAACCTGTTTTCCTCCCCGGCGAATATTATAATGACCGTTCTGGTGGTGTGGTTCCTCTACAAGATATTGCCCGCCACCATTGACTGGTTATTTATTGACGCTGTCTATACCGGCGAAAATCGGGATGAATGCAGGGCTAAAGGAGATGGCGCCTGCTGGGCGTTCATCGGCGAACGGATGAAACTGTTTACTTACGGGTTCTATCCCATTGAAGAACGCTGGCGGATCAACCTGTCCTTCGTTCTGTTGATCGTGGCAACCGTAGCGGTTCTGTTCGACAATTTACCTTACCGTAAATACGGTTTGTATTTTGCGGCCGCATTTCCTTTCATCGCAGGCTGGCTCCTGATCGGCGGGTTCGGACTGACCCCGGTGCCGACCGACAAGTTCGGTGGTTTCATGCTGACTCTGGTGATCGGCGTAACCGGCATTGCGTTTTCTCTGCCCATTGGCATCGCGCTGGCGCTGGGGCGCCAGTCCGAACTGCCGATCATCCGATTGTTCTGCGTCGGGTTTATCGAATTTATCCGCGGGGTTCCATTGATCACCCTGTTGTTCGTAGCCTCAACCATGTTGAGTTACTTCCTGCCGCCCGGCGCCTCATTCGACCTTTTGTTACGGGTATTGATCATGGTGACCCTGTTTGCTTCTGCCTACATGGCGGAAGTCATCCGCGGAGGGTTACAGGCGCTGCCCACCGGCCAGATCGAAGCCGCCGACGCAATGGGGCTGAAATACTGGGCTGCGATGCGGCTGGTGGTTCTGCCCCAGGCTCTTAAAATCTCCATTCCGGGAATCGTCAATACCTTTATCGGATTATACAAGGACACCACCCTGGTTCTGATCATCGGACTGCTGGACCCGTTGGGAGTCGGACGCGCCTCCCTGGCCGATACCAAATGGACTGGCCTGTCCAACGAAGTCTATCTGTTTGTAGCTATTTTCTTCTTCATATCCTGCTTTGCAATGGCAAGGTATTCCCTGTATCTCGAAAACAAACTGCAAACCGGACATAAACGATGAGTCTCCGGCCAAGCGACTGAACACTGACGAGAATCTGACAATGAACGATCAAACATCCACTATGGACAACAGCGGACAATCTGAATACGCTATCGTGATCCATGCCATGCACAAATGGTACGGAGAGTTTCATGTGCTGAAAAACATCAACCTGAACGTCGCCCGCGGAGAGAAAATAGTCATCTGTGGGCCATCAGGGTCCGGCAAGTCAACGGTCATTCGTTGTATCAACCGACTGGAGGAACACCAACAGGGCGACATCATTGTCGATGGGGTTGAATTAACCAACGATCTGAAAAAAATTGAGCTCGTAAGACGGGAAGTGGGCATGGTGTTCCAGCATTTCAACCTGTTTCCGCACTTGACCGTTCTCGATAACTGTACGCTGGCGCCGATCTGGGTACGCAAGACCCCCAAGGCAGAGGCGGAAGAAGTCGCCATGCAGTTCCTGGAGAGAGTAAAAATCCCCGAACAGGCGAACAAGTATCCGGGACAGCTTTCAGGCGGTCAGCAGCAGCGCGTCGCCATCGCCCGCAGCTTGTGCATGAAGCCGCGCATCATGCTTTTCGACGAGCCTACCTCAGCCCTTGACCCCGAAATGATCAAGGAAGTGCTGGATGTCATGATTGAGCTGGCCGGTGAAGGAATTACCATGTTGTGCGTGACTCACGAAATGGGGTTCGCCAAGACCGTTGCCGACCGGGTTATCTTCATGGATGGCGGAGAAATTATCGAGGAAAACAATCCGAACGATTTCTTTGACAACGCGCAACACGAACGCACCAAACTGTTTCTCAGCCAGATTCTCGAACACTAAACCCCGAATGACACCCCTGTGCCCGCCCGCAACTCATATCACCCGCCGCCGCCATGCGTATACTCATCATTGAAGACGATCAGGAAACCGCGGCATATATACATAAAGGACTGGCAGAAGCAGGCCATGAAGTGGATATCGCATCTCGCGGCGACCACGGTTTCACCCTGGCCAGAGACGGAGACTATCAGGCGCTGATCGTAGACCGGATGCTGCCGGTCATGGATGGTCTTGCCATTGTCTCGAGCCTGCGACAACAGAACAATCATACTCCCGCATTGATATTGAGCGCGTTGGGCGATGTCCATGACCGTGTTGAAGGATTAAATGCGGGCAGCGACGATTACCTGACCAAGCCATTCTCTTTTTCAGAGCTTCTGGCGCGTCTTGAGGCGCTGTTCCGAAGAGCCTCGGCCGACCCCCCGGAAACCGTCCTGATTGCAGGAGATCTGGTGATGGACCTGCTTGGCAGAGAGGTAAAACGCGGGGACATCGTGATAGACCTCCAGCCCCGTGAATTTCGCCTGCTGGAATATCTCATGAGACACAGCAACCAGGTGGTAACCAGGACCATGTTGCTGGAAAATGTCTGGGACTACAAGTTCGACCCGCAAACCAATGTCATAGATGTACATATCAGCCGCTTGCGTAGCAAAATAGACAAGAACTTCGATACCATTCCCCTGCTTAATACCGTCCGTGGAACGGGCTACATCCTGCGTGCAGAAAAGACATAACCTTTTTCACAGCTATACGCTTCGTCTGGCGTTACTTTACGCCTTCATTTTCAGCGTCTCGACCCTTTTTCTATTTTACTTTTTCTATATATTCACGGTCTCGTATATGACCGAGCAGATGGATAATACGATCCAGGCTGAAATTCAGGGTCTGGCCGAACGCTATGATCAGGAAGGCCTGCAAGGATTGACCGAGTTGATCGCCGAACGAATCAATCGTCAACAGGCCACAGGAAACTCGATTTATTTGTTAGCCACATTTACTCTGCAACCCCTGGTGGGAAATCTGGACAGATGGCCGAAAAATGCCTCCATTAATAATGACTGGATTGAGTTCGGGCTTGAAATCAATAAACAAACCAATGAAACACACCTCGCCCGGGCAAAGATATTCCGGCTCCCCGGCCAATACGGTCTACTCGTAGGGCGCGATATTCATCAGCTGATCGAGGCGAAACAGCGCATTGTGCAAGCGCTGGCCTGGGGATTGGTGATCATGGTTCTGCTGGCCCTGGTCGGCGGTCTGCTGCTCAGCCGAAGAGCCGTCCGTAAAATCGAGCGAATCAACCAGACGGCGCGGGCCATCATGTCCGGGGATTTATCCAGACGTGTACCCGACACCGGTCGCAACGACGATTTCGATCAGCTGGCCGCGAACCTTAACCAGATGTTTGATCGAATCCAGATGCTGATGGAGGATATAAAAAGAGTATCAGACAACATTGCCCACGATTTGAGAACTCCTCTGACCCGCCTGCGTCAACATCTGGAAGAAGTCGGATTGAGAGAAGACCTCCCACCAAAAGCGGCTGCCAGGCTGGAGCAATCCATCAAAGAGGCGGATTCCCTGTTGACCACCTTCAATGCCTTACTGCGTATTGCCAGAATTGAATCCAGACAGGTCAAGGCTGGCTTCAGGCCAGTTGATTTTCATACGCTGTTGGCAGACATCGTCGAATTCTATGAACCACTCAGTGACGAGAAACAGCAGAATCTTGAAACCCGGCTGGATACCGGCATCTTGTCCGTTGGCGACCGCGACCTGCTGTTTCAGGCGATTGCCAATGTCATCGAGAACTCCATCAAGTACACTCCCGACCATGGCGCCATCTCAGTAACCCTGGCAGGACAGGACAACCGGCTAAGCATCACTATCGCGGACAACGGCCCCGGGATCCCGGAGTCCGAAAGGGGAAATGTCTTTCGTCGCTTCTATCGTCTGGATCAAAGCCGGGGCAGCAGTGGCAATGGACTGGGGTTGAGCATGGTTCAGGCGGTAATCAGTATGCACGGTGGAACCATCGAACTCGAAGATAACCTCCCCGGACTACGCGCCATAATCAGTCTGCCGGTCGTGTAGGGACAGGTCCACAACCCATCATCCTGGAACGAATCGCACTTCGTAGGGGCGGGTCACTGTGCCCGCCCGCAGCCCATCATCCTGGAACGAATCACATTTCGCAGGGGCCGGTCACTGTGCCCGCCCGCGAGTCATTCAGGGTTACTTTTCCGTTGTTTCCCGCGTCAAGAGGAATTGGGAAACAAACTTCTCCAACTCCTGCTCCAACTCCAGCGAAAGCCAGTGATTCAACCCCAACAGCGCCACAACCATCAACGCCAACGCGACAACAAAGACCAGAAATTTGAACAAAAAGCCTCGTTTTTTATTCGCTCCCCAGGGTTTCCTCCTGAATCTGATACTGAATCCGGAAGGGGCGCTCGCCAATGGAATGTCCATCATCTGAACCGAATTCTCGCCGAGCATGGCAATCAGCTCATCCGGATTCAGCCTGAGCAGATTGGCATAGGCTCGAATATAACCCCTGACAAAAGTAGAGCCAGGCAGATTGTCATAATCATCCGCCTCAACCGCCTCAATGATATTGACACCCAGATTCAAATGTCCCGCCACTTCCTGTACGGACAGACCGTTCTCCTTTCGCGCAGCGGCCAGCTTTTGACCAGCCGTTTCAACAGACGCGAATGTTTCGGGATTCTGCTGTGTATCCTTGTGCCGTATGTCCTCGCGGTCTGTCATGGAGTCAAGGGGGAATTATGCGCCACACAAGATTACCACAGGCCGGACAAATCTCAAAAACCTGTGGTGGTATCCAGATGTCTGTATTCTGGCTGTATTCTGGCTGTATTCTGACTTAACTTCCTTCGACCGCCTTCATGCTGAGTCGTACACGCCCCTGTTTATCCACCTCAAGGACCTTCACCTTTACCCGGTCACCCTCCTTGAGCGCGTCACTGACCTGGTTCACCCGCTCGTTTGAAATCTGTGAGATATGAACCAGACCATCCCGCCCCGGCAGGATATTAACGAAGGCGCCGAAATCCATCAATCGGACGACCTTGCCGTCATACACGGTATTGACCTCGACAT
This sequence comes from Candidatus Poriferihabitaceae bacterium, assembly GCA_965208975.1. Lineage (GTDB taxonomy): Bacteria > Pseudomonadota > Gammaproteobacteria > Arenicellales > Poriferihabitantaceae. The sequence continues at coordinate 82,939 of CBDBQH010000003.1, forward strand.
CGGCGGTAATTTGCTCGATTCTACGGATCGCTTCCTTTGCCGCAGCATTATCGGTAGAAGAAATCTTTACCGTACCGTCATCGTCAATGTCAATGTTGACGCCGGTCTCTTCCGACAACGCCCGGATGACCGCCCCACCCTTGCCAATGACATCCCGAATTTTCCCCGGATTGATATTGATCGTAACGATTCGCGGCGCGAACTCCGACATTTCCTGGCGTGGCGCCGCAATCGCCTTGTTCATTTCTCCGAGTATATGGAGGCGCCCTTCTTTCGCCTGATCAAGCGCTTTTCGCATGATTTCTTCGGTGATGCCATCGATCTTGATGTCCATTTGCAGGGCGGTAATGCCTTCAGCAGTCCCGGCCACCTTGAAATCCATGTCGCCAAGATGGTCTTCGTCACCCAGAATATCGGTCAGCACCGCAAAATGTTCTTCTTCCTTGATCAAACCCATGGCCACACCAGCCACCGGCTGCTTGATACAGACCCCGGCATCCATCAGCGCCAGACTGGTCCCGCAAACGCTCGCCATTGAACTCGAACCATTGGATTCGGTTATTTCCGAAACCACTCGCATGGTATAGGGAAATTCCTCCCGGGTCGGCAGTACGGCCATGATGCCGCGTTTTGCCAGACGGCCATGACCGATTTCACGTCGCTTAGGGCTACCCACCCGCCCGGTCTCACCGACACAAAATGGCGGGAAATTATAGTGCAGCATGAAACCATCGCGATAATCACCTTCCAGGGCGTCAATGATCTGGGAATCCCGTTCGGTTCCCAGTGTGGCTACAACGATTGCCTGGGTTTCGCCGCGAGTGAACAAGGCCGAACCATGGGTTCTCGGCAAGACGCCGGTTTCGATATGGATGGGGCGGACTGTGCGGGTGTCACGGCCATCAATCCTGGGCTTGCCCGCTATGATGCTACTGCGGACATGACTCTTCTCCAGAGACTGGATTTCCGCAATCACCTCAGCGCTGACATCGTCTCCCCCGCCTTCCTGGAGAATCTCGGCGACTACACTGTTCCTGATTTCCGCAACAGCTTCCAACCGCTTGATCTTGTCGGTAATCCGGTAGGCTTCGGCAATACGGTTTCCGACCAGCCCGGTCACCCGGTCGGTCAGTGATTGAGCTCTCCCGGCAGGGGCGGACCAGTCCCACTTCGGCTTGCCGGCCTCTTGACCGAGTTCCCGAACCGCCTGAATCATGGTCTGGCTTTGCTGATGACCGAACATGACCGCGCCCAGCATTTGTTCTTCGGTCAGAATGCTGGCCTGCGACTCAACCATCAGCACCGCGGATTCAGTGCCGGCGACCACCAGGTCCAGCGATGACTGATCGGACAATACCGAAAGGTCGGGGTTCAACACATATTCGCCGTCGACATAACCCACACGGGCTGCGCCCATCGGGCCATTGAATGGTATCCCGGAAATCTCAATCGCCGCCGACGTTCCGATCATCGCGACAATATCAGCGCTGATTTGCGGGTCAATTGACATGACCGTCACCACCACCTGTACTTCATTCATGAAGCCTTTGGCAAACAGCGGCCTGATCGGGCGGTCAATCAACCGGCAGGTCAGAATCGCACTCTCCGAGGGTCGCCCTTCGCGCTTGAAAAACCCCCCGGGGATCTTGCCTGCGGCATAGGTCCTTTCCTCATAATCCACGGTCAGCGGGAAAAAATCGTGTCCGCGATAGTCCCGGCGCGCAACCACAGTAACCAGTACCATGGTATCGCCCATACTCGCCAATACCGCGCCATCCGCCTGTCTGGCAACGACACCGGTTTCAAGACGCGCCTCATGCTGACCATACTGAAAGGTCTTTACAATTTTATTCAATTTATTGTCTCCTGTAGAGTTTGGCCGCTATTTACGCAGACCTAACTTGCTGATCAACGCTCGATAGCGCTCGATATCAGTTTTTCTTAAATAGCTCAGCAGTTTCCGCCGGTGATTGACCAGCCGCAGCAAACCCTGCCGGGAATGATGATCATGTATATGAGTCTTGAAATGATTGGACAGATCCAGGATGCGCGCCGTCATCAGCGCAATTTGAACTTCAGGAGAACCCGTATCCCCCTCGGAACGCTGATGCTCCTTGACAACAGCGGCCTTCTCTTCGGCTCCCAGGGCCATAACTTATTCCTCTTTAACAGATTATTACCTGTGTCAAAGTAAATACCGGTCAGTAATCGGGAGAATCACCCGACCCAACCGGCAAACCTTGAAACACCGTATCCCCGAATATCGGGGCCTGTATTCTAAAGGGCGCTCCCCGAATCCACAAGCCGATATTCGCGTGATCCATCATATTTTATGAGAAATCAGTATAATTCGATGTCCGTTTCCCGAATAACCGTTTCCCGAATAACTTAAGGTTAGAGAATTTATAATGCAGCTACATCGTGTTGGCTTCGTCGGCTGGCGAGGCATGGTAGGTTCCGTGCTCCTTGAAAGGATGCGCGAGGAACAGGATTTTGACTGGATAGACGAACCCGTCTTCTATACCACTTCACAGAGCGGACAACCGGGTCCGGATATTGGCCGCGAAGTAAAACCACTGATGGATGCCCGCGACCTCAAATCCCTGCGGCAACTTGACGCCATTGTCACCTGCCAGGGCGGTAGCTACACCTCAGACGTACACCGGACACTCCGCCAGCAGGGCTGGAGTGGCTACTGGATTGATGCGGCGTCCACCCTGCGCATGGCAGAACGCTCCACAATCATTCTCGACCCGGTCAATCTGCCTGTGATCGAACAGGGATTAGCGAACGGACAGCGGGATTTTATCGGTGGCAACTGTACGGTCAGCCTGATGATGATGGCGCTGGACGGATTGTTCAGCGCGGACCTGATCCAATGGATGACCGTAATGACCTACCAGGCGATTTCCGGCGGCGGCGCCCGACAAATGCGCGAACTGGTGGAGCAAATGGGCATGGTCAGTCTCAACGCCGGTGAATTGCTGGATAACCCTGGCTGCTCGATTCTCGATATCGACAGAAACGTAATCGAAACCATGCGTTGTAGCGCATTTCCAAAAGATGAAATCGGATATCCTCTGGCTGGCAATCTACTGCCCTGGATTGATCAGGATACCGGCTCTGGAACCAGCCGGGAAGAATGGAAGGGTTTGGTGGAAACCAGCAAGATACTGGGACGGCGGGATGATTCATTGATTCCGATTGAAAGCATCTGCATTCGAATCGGGACGATGCGCTGTCACAGCCAGGCGTTTACCATCAAACTGAAAGACGATCTGCCATTAGATGAAATACAGGATATCCTGTCTGGCGCGAATGATTGGGTGAGCGTTATCGCCAATGAGCGCGAGACCTCATTAAACCGACTGTGCCCTGCGGCCATCTCGGGGACACTGGATATCCCGATTGGCCGACTCAGGAAACTGAACATCGAAAAAGGCCTGATTTCCGCTTTTACAGTCGGCGATCAACTGCTGTGGGGAGCGGCTGAACCGCTGCGCCGGATGTTGGGGATATTGCGTCAACACTGATATGCGGCTGCCGCCGGCAAAACTCCGACTCACAGGGAAATAGCCATGCTCACAAGAATCACCCACTGGTTCGGCAAGATCTTGCTATTACTTGTCAGCCTGCTCCACACGCCGGTATATGCAACGGATTCCGACACCGGAATCCGGGTTCAGGCACAACCTCTGGCTCAGCTTGCAATCAAAATCATCCATTCGGCTCCCGCTCAGGTCCTGAGTCTGCGCCAATCCACCGTTGCCTCCCAACTGACGACAACCATCAACGAACTCCCTGTGAAAGTGGGCAACAGGGTCACAGAAGGCCAGCTGGTTGCCCGGCTTGACTGTATTGACAATCAACTGACTCTCGAACAGGCGAAGGCGGAACTGGACGCATTGACCGCGACCCGGGACCTCGCCAGCAAACAACTCTCACGGCTCAATCAGTTGAGAAAATCCAATAACGCATCCGAGGAAACCATCAATCAAAAGCAATCTGAACTAAACTCGATAACAGCCCACATTAAATCCGGAAAAATCGGCATCCATATCGCCCGCAGACAGGTTGGGAAATGCGACATCACCGCCCCCTTCTCCGGCATTATTACCGAAACACACAGCGAAACAGGCAGCTTCGTGACAAAGGGAAGCAAAATCATCTCATTGACCGATACCGAAAGCATTGAGCTGGAAACGCATCTCAGCCATACCGAACTAAAACAGGTGATGGCCTCCCCGGCGCTCCTGTTCGAGCACGAAAACGAAATTTATCCAGTCATCGTCCGCTCCGCCCTGACCGTAGTGGATTCAGCGTCACAAAGCCGAACCGTCCGACTCATCTTTACTGAAGCCAGGCCACTTACCGGCTCCATCGGACGATTACGGTGGTCACTGCCCGATAATATCCTGCCCACCTCACTGACTGTCGAACGCAATGGTCAAAAAGGCCTGTTCATTGTAGATGACTCCAACAACCACAAAACAGCGCGCTTCATCCCGGTCGCGGCAGAAAATCCGGGGCAACCCATCGTGGTTGACCTGCCAAAAACCACTCGGATAGTGACCGACGGGCGCTTTGCGTTGACCGATGGAGCCATCATCATCGTCGATTGACGAGCCCCTCTATCCGTCATGTTCCAGCGTATTCTTCAAAACCATGTTCTGGCAAACCTGCTGTTCGTCCTGGTTCTGTCTCTTGGAACCAGCTCCTATCTGCTCATGCCAAGAGCCCAGGACCCGTCCATCAACTTTAACTGGATCAACATCAACACAGTGTGGCGGGGAGCCTCCACTCCGGATGTTGAAAAGCGGGTAACCAATGTTATAGAAGACGCGGTACGCAAGGTTTCCGACATCAAGTTCGTCTCCAGCGCCAGCAGGGAAGGCGTGTCCAGGCTGCTGATCCGGTTTGATGAGATTACCAACAGAACGTTTGAACGCAGAGTCACCGATCTGAGACGCGAGATTGAGACCATCAAGGACGAGTTACCCGAAACCGCATTCGACCCCTTTATAGTAGAAATCACCACCGACAACTCCCTGCCCACGGCGACTGTCGTGGTCAGTTCGGTGGTTGATGATGAGAATCTGAGGCGACAGTCCGCCTTGATCCAACAGGACCTCGAACAACTGAAAGGCGTAAGCAGTGTCTTGCAAAACGGTTTGTCCAACCCGGAGATACATATTGTATTCGACCCGGAATTACTCGAACAATTTGCTCTGGCGCCTTCTGATCTTGCGGACACCATCCGGCTTTATTTCAGGAATATCTCCGTCGGCGCTCTGGATGTAGCGCAAAGCAACTGGGCAATCCGCATTTCCGGCAGCCGCTACGACCTGGATTACCTGAACAATTTACCGATTATCACCTCACGGGGAGAAATTTTACTGAAAGAAGTCGCCAGAGTCATACAAGCCAAGGAACCCGCCAGCGAACTGGTCAGATTCAACCGCCAACCCTCCGTGTTGTTCACCATTACCAAGCAGGAAAAACAAAACATACTGCAACTGGTTGAACAGGTTTCAGACTACATTAACAACAATCAATCCCGGTTCAAAAACACCGGAGTCACCGTCACACTGGTGGATGACCAAACCCAGGTCACCCGCGATGCGCTCCACACCATGCAAATCAACGCAATTCTGGGATTGATCATGGTATTGTTCACCACCTGGGTTTTTCTGGGCGGACGGATAGCGCTCCTCACCTGTATCGCCATCCCGTTCATACTGGCGGGCGTATTCTGGTTTCTGGGTAATGTCGGACAAACACTGAATGTCGCCGTACTGCTGGGTATCGTAATCAGTCTTGGCATGCTGGTTGATGACGCCGTGGTCGTGGTCGAAGCGATTTATTACCGCCTGCAGCGAGGGATTGATACACTGCAAGCCACTATTTATGGCCTGCGGGAAGTCATCAGCCCGGTAACCGCCGCAGTCCTGACTACGATCGCCGCCTTTTTGCCACTGATGCTGTTGCCCGGGATATTGGGCAAGTTCATGTTCGTCATACCGATGGTCGTGACCACCGCCCTGGTTATCAGTCTGGTTGAAGCTTACTGGATTCTGCCCGCGCATATCATTGCGGCAAAAGTAAATTTCAGGCGGAGCTCGCGAACTCACAGGATCAGAGAGAAGTTCCACCACCTCATCAGATATATTTATATCCGGCTCCTGATTCGGGTTTTCAGACACCCGCTCCTCGCCTTGCTCACCCTGCTCACCCTGTTCTCCGGAGCCTTGGGCGCCGTTTATTACGAGAAAATAAAAGTTGATTTCTTCGCCAGCGACCCGCTCCGGCTGTTTTATGTCAACATTGAAATGCCGGAAGGGACCGGACTACACGCCACCATGGCCAAGGTTCTACAGGTTGAACAGGTTGTGAATGAGGAAATTGCGCCCGGCGAAACCCGTTCAGTGGTGAGCTATGCCGGGCAGGTATTCGCCGAGACCGCGGTCCTTTTCAGCGAGCAATATGGGCAGATTCTGGTCTCCCTGAAACCAAAAGATAAAACCAACCGCTCTGTGGACGAGCTGATTCAATCCCTGCAAGAGAAGCTGGGCGAGATTCCCGGTATAGAAGAACTTTCTTTCTTGCGTCTGGCTGGCGGCCCCCCGGTCACCAAGGCAATCAGTGTCAAGGTGCGGGGAGACGACCTGGATGAACTCGCCAACGCCACCGCAGAAATCAGGCAATTCATGGAGAAACAGGCAGTTTTTAATGACATCACGGATAGCAACCTTCCCGGTCAAAAGACCCTGAACCTGCAAATCAACAGCGCCGCAGTACAACGCACCGGAATTGATCCGGGCGCCATTGGACAAACACTCCGGCTCCTGGTTGACGGTGAGATCGTCACCAACTTCCGCCATCTGGGAGAAAAAATCGACATCCGCCTGAGAGCGGAAAACAATTTGAGCCAGATCAGTGAAATTCTCGGATTTCGGCTACCAACAAGGGACGGCAGCCTGATTCCTCTCAATCAACTGGTTGATGTCCAGTATTCCAATAGCCCGGATACCATTCGCCACTTCAACTATCGCCGCAATATCACCATTGAAGCGGATATTGACAAGGAAATAACAGACGAAATCAAAGCCAATCTTATGATACGGGAATTCTGGCAATCCATTCGCCATCAATACCCCAATATCAACCTTGATTTCAGTGGCATAATCGACGATATTCAGGAAAGCCTGAACGCCATCCAATCATCTTTCCTGCTGGGGCTGGGCTTGATTTATCTGATACTCGGCACCCAGTTTCGCAGTTATTTTCAGCCTTTTCTGATTATTATGACAATACCCATGGCCGCAACCGGAGTTGTACTTGGATTGCTGGCCAGCCGCTATCCGTTGAGCCTGTTCAGCATTTACGGGATCGTCGCTCTGGCGGGTATTTCGGTAAACGCGGCGATCGTCCTCATATCGACCGCCAATGCCAGGGTGAAATCAGGTATGAGTACCACCAACGCGATCATCTACGCCTCCCGCCGTCGGGTCATCCCGATTATAATTACCTCGCTGACCACCATCGCCGGCCTGTTTTCGCTGGCCACCGGACTCGGCGGGGAGTCCCTCCTGTGGGGCCCGGTGGCCGCCTCCATGGTCTGGGGCCTGGCCGTCTCCACCCTGCTCACATTATTCTACATCCCGTTGCTTTTCCACCTGTTCATGCGTCCGTGGGAATCGCGCAGGGAGGCAATCTGAAAATCCACATGCTACGCAACCTCCGCATCCGGGAAGAATATTTTACCGGACAAGTAAACTTAGTTGACAGTTTTTATAAACCATGCCTGGCCGCTTCAACTCGATATGATCGATCTGTTGGCTTCTTTCGGTCGTCTGTTTTCTTACTGATAGGACCAGATGTCATTGAATTTGTGAAACGGGGTGGGAAGATACGCTTAATCAGTTCGCCAGAATTAACTGAAGAAGATGTTGCAGCCATGAAGGAAGGCTACGATAGTAAACTGGAGCGGGTGACCGGGGCTTTGCTACGAGACATCGAATTGGTATTCAATAACAGGGAAATCGCAAAAAACACCGAGGCGCTTGCGACATTAATCACATTAGGCGCTCTGGATGTGAAATTGGTTTTTTCACCAGAGGCCATCGGCGAATACCATACAAAGCTTGGCGTTTTTTGTGATGATAATGGGGACTCCATAGTTTTCAAGGGTTCCATTAATGAAACATGGCGAGGCTGGCATGAGCGAGGCAACCACGAGACTTTGGATGTGTTTTGTGGTTGGCAGGAGGGGAGCGACGAGCAACGGGTAAACAGAAACAGAGCCTATTTTGAGGAACTCTGGAACGATCAGAATACAAACCTTGAAGTGCTTCCTTTCCCTAATGCTGCTTTCGACAAGCTTAAAACAGTTGCAAAGGACTCGCTGGAGGACATTGACAATAATGAAGTGACAGATTTTTTCCACCTTGGGCATACAAAAATAACCCCCCAAAACAATGACAAGCAGATAGTACAAACCAATCGCAGCCCTCTGAAACATCAAATAAAGGCTATCGAAGAATGGAACAAACAAGGTAGACGAGGAATTCTTGAGCACGCAACTGGCAGTGGAAAAACATTCACAGCGATTACCGCTCTTAAAGAGCATCTGGAGCCAGAGGGCTTATCTATTGTATTGGTCCCGGACAGGTTACTGCATAAGCAATGGGATGAAGAACTAAACAATGAAATTAAAGGCGTCAGGCTGCTGAAGGCAGGCGCCGGGCACAATAAATGGAAAGAAGGTAGCAGATTAAGCGACTTTACATCTCCATTAGAGGGATTGGGGAAACGAGTGGTTCTGGTGACCATGCAAACAGCGCGGACAGAGACATTTCTTAAGAGAATAAACCAGGGTCAAAATATTATGGTCATAGCCGACGAGGTTCATGAAATCGGCAGTCATGAAAATTCCAAATCGCTGCTCGGTATTGAGTCAGGCCCCCGCCTGGGATTAAGTGCAACTCCAAAACGTTATGGTGACCCGGAAGGAACCGCGAAAATCCTGAGCTATTTTGGACCCATCGTTCAGCCACCCTATACTTTACTGGATGCGATTAGCGACAAACGACTGGTCCCTTATGAGTATTTCCCCAAAGCTATTCACCTCAGTGCAGATGAGTCAAAGCAATGGGCCGAAGAAACCGATAAAATATCCAGGGAATATGCAAGATCGCGACGCGACAAGGACGGCAATACCATTGTCTCACCGTATCTTAAAAACCTTTTCATTCAACGTTCACGTATCGCCAAAAAGGCTGAAGCCAAAGTACCGCTAGCCGTTAATATAATTAAGCGACATTACAAAGCCAACCAAAGCTGGCTGATCTATTGTGAAGACCAATCTCAGTTAAGAAGGGTGATGGAAGCGCTTAAACAAGAGAGTATTGACCCGCTGGAATACCACACTAACATGGAAGGAGATTCAGAAGCTACACTGGAATATTTCAAGAATTTCGGCGGTGTGCTGTGTTCCATAAAATGCCTGGATCAAGGAGTAGATATTCCAAAAATTTCACATGCAATCATTTTGGCGTCTTCCCAAAATCCCAGACAATTTGTACAGCGTAGAGGCAGAGTATTAAGAGTTTGCAGCGGCAAGCACAAGGCTGTTATATTTGATGCCATAGTAATACCAGTCAGTTTGGAATTGGAGCCGGAACAACTTTCTTTGCTAAAAAGTGAGTTCCAGCGAAGTTTGCAGTTCGCGGAAACATCCTTGAATAGAAGCGCTGCCAATGAATTGATTGATTTGGCCATTGAACTGGGTATTGACCCACAAGAAGTCAGCCTGTCCGACAGTGATGGAATAGAAGAAGACTGAAATCATGATTGTAGAAAAAAGCAATATTATGACCGTGTTATTGGATGTTAAAAAGGAAAATGAGCTTGAGGTCGATAATCAATTGATAAGGGATTGTTATGAACTGCAGAAAAAGTTCCAATTCGACCCCAATCGAAATACTCAAAACCTGATGCGTGACCTGATTGAGGCCAGCTTGAAGAAAGAAGAATCGCAGTAGAGTGATGAAGATAAAACGGATAATCATCAACAACTTCATGCCGTATCGGGGTAGGCAGGAAATTGAATTCCCACAACATGAAACCCAAAATGTCATGTTGCTGTTTGGTGACAACATGCGAGGGAAAACCAGCTTCCTGAATGCGATCCGCTGGGGCTTCTATGGTGTGGCTCTTGGTCGGCATTTACGTGAAATAACCAAAGCCAATTTGATCAATCGTGATGCAGTGGATGAAAAAGATTGGGTCATGTCCGTCACACTGCATTTTGTTCATGATAGCAAGAACTATGTATTGAACCGAAAAATCACAGGACGTGAAAATACAACTCGACCTCAAAATAATGCCGATTTTGTAGAAACCATCGGATTAAAGGTTGATGATGTAGTCATACCGGGAGATACTATAAATAATGCGATCAATCAGGTTATGCCAAGAGAGGTTTCCCGATTCTTTTTATTTGATGGAGAACTGTTACAAGAATATGAAAACCTGGTGATTGAAGAGAGTGATCAGGGCAAGAAAATCAAGGAACATATCGAGTCTATTCTGGGTGTTCCGGCTCTGGTTCATGCCCGCGATGAGTTGAAGGCCCTGCTAAATGAGGCCAGAAGAACCCAACGCAAGGATGCGGCAAAAAATGATGACCTTCACAAATATGCTAACCATCAACAAGAGCTTGAGGTCAAACAAGACGCTCGTGAAGATGACATCTGTAGGCTGCAATCCAAGAAAAATGAAATTCAAGGAAAAGTTGATAATATCGACAATGCCCTGAAAAACACAGAAGCCGTACAAAATAAAAGGATTGAACTTGCTCGACTTGATGAGAAAAAGAATAGGTTTGAGGATGACATCAAGCAATTAAATGAAGAAATCCATGTTCTGGTCAGGGAGGCCTGGAAGGATGTTTTGGCCAGTAGCGTACGATCAATAATCGAAAAATTAAAAGAGGAACGCAGGAAGCAGCAACGACAAGTCAACGAATTGATTGATTTGCAGGGCGAAATAAGCGAGTTGCGTAAATCAATTGAAAAACATCAGGTCTGCTCTACCTGCGGGCAGGAAATTCCCGAAAACATCAGGAGACCACTTGAAGAAAAGCTGAAGAGACTACAATTGTCGAAAAGTGAAAAAGAAATTTATTCTGACCCAAAAAAGTTAAGTGAATTAGAGACCACCATAGAGAACCTGGAAGGAATTCGCTCCAGCGATGAAGTTGGTCGAATTATTGACTGTATTTCGAATATTACAAGAACAAAAAATGAGTTAATGGATACGGAAAACCGCAGGGACAACATCTGGGAAGAAATCAAGGATCACGATACTGAGGAGATTATGCGCAAGAGGGAGAAACGCGACCAACTACAGAAACTATTAACCAAGATCGAAACTGATTTAGATGATGCAAATAAGGAAAAAGACGAAATTACAGAAGAACGAGCCAAAATTTCTCGATTGATTTCGATACACAAGGGTTCTGAAGGTGCGCTGAGTAATAAAAGAGTCAAAAGGCTTGAGCAATTGGGGTCTGTTTTCGAGAAAGGAATTGACCGGCTTAGACAAAAATTGAAAGACGATGTCGAAACCCGCTCTACTAAGACTTTCAAACAGCTTACGACTGAAGGAACATATTCTGGACTGAAAATCAATTCAAGTTACGGCCTTTCGATATTGGATCAGGGAGGTCGAGTACTTGATGAGCGCAGCGCCGGGGCAGAACAGGTGGTTGCACTGTCACTGATTGATGGCCTCAACAAAACATCTGGCACCAAAGCGCCTATAGTTATGGATACTCCGTTGGGACGGCTGGATCTAAAACACCGTAAAAATATTTTGCAATATCTGCCAGACATGTCTGAACAGATTGTACTGCTGATACATGAAGGTGAGATAAACGCAAAGCGCGATATAGACCTTTTTGCTACCCGTATCGGAGCAAGATACGAGATTAAGCGTATTTCAGCGACACATTCACGCATAGAGAGGATGTCGTAAATGAACGACCCGGAACGTATTGGTTTGACGAAAGAGACCAATCAACATCTTGACGAAATGCTGGAGACCTTCAATAGTGAAGTAGAAGGACAAAATCTGATCAAATTCGATTTGTATCGCCTGGCTGTAGCTTTGGGAGTAAAGAACGGCAAGAATCCTGAGCCTATTTCAGGCAATACAGACAGCGCTTTCAGAGTGCGTGAATTAGACCCCAACAAATCACTGTATTTCGCAGTTCAGGCCGCAAATCTGGGCACTCCAGGTGAGTCAACATATCATATCGTGGAGCGACTGGGGGAACAGGGTATTCGAGAGTTCTACAACGAATATAAAAGTAATTTGGACAAGCTGCCATGGGATAAGGTCTTGACCAAAACATGAGTGCGCCAAAACTTTATTTGATTCGGTTCCTGAGTGATTCCATCGAAACCATTGTCACTTATAGAGAACTGGATCGTGTAAAGCAGGAGCTGGTCGGTAAAATTGATGGAGAAGTAACCTATCTTTTGCACTGCGGTTTCTTACGGCCCGTCTTTTGTGAAAAGACAGAACTGTCTGAAACACTCAAAGGGAAAGTACTCTACAGTGGCGCTTTGAAGTGGGCATTACCGGAAGATTACAAAAGCACGGATCAACCCGCAGCTTATATTACTGTCAATAAATCTGAAGTTCCTTTCTTTTTGGCTTCAAACCAATGGGGTTACTACCTTGACAGCAATTTCATGGATGAGGTTGCGGAGAATATCATTACTTCTATCTCCGTTCCTCACCTCACGGAGAGCCCCACAGGGTGGGTCAAATCGTTCACGGAACAAAATACAGATATAAACCAGATTTTCCAAAAATGCGGCATTCATGACGATAACTCCTATGTATTAAATAGAGATAAACTTCCAACATCTATAGGTCTAAAACTGGATAGAGAGCGGTTTGACTCGTTGAAGTCAACAATTGATCAAAATGACCCTTATCAACTGTTGCAAATAGCGCCGCGGTTATTGATGTATCAACACATAAACGAGTTGAGGCTACCGGTTCGAGCGCGCAATGTACTATTGTTCCAAAATATCAATCAGGTACATGAGTTGGCTGAATTGTCAGTTAATCAGTTATTGCGACTCCCAAATTTGGGTAAACGTTCAATTCAGGATATTTGCCAAGCCATTGCCGATAGAATAGAAAACACACTATTTCTGCCAAACACCGAGGCCACAAATAAAGAAGATGCTTATACCACATTTCGGTTACCCGCATGGCCGCATCCAACCACTGGGACTATAAATAAAGAAGATGCTTATACAGATATTGACACCTCTCTAATAGTCGATGAAATCCCAAATGTCCCACTGATTGAACACTTGTCCCGGGAATTGAATAAATTAAGAGAAGTGGACCGATCAATCATACGCGATCGCATGGGAATTAGCGGCTTTCCACTAACACTGGAAGAACTTGGGGAAAAACATGGTGTCACCAGAGAGCGTGTAAGACAGCGTGAAAAAAAGGCCATGAGTTTTATTATTCGGGAAGAATTCTGGGGCAATGAAATAGGTAAACGAATCGGTCAGTTGCTATCAAACCGAAAAGCGCCCCTTGTTCTGGAATTGTTGGATGTTGAAGACGACTGGTTCAAGGGATTTGATGATCAATATGTATACTTGAGGAATATCATTCAGGAGTTTTCCAGGAAAGAAATTCGAGTTATAAAGGCCAATGGGCGAAATGTTGTGACTCGTATCTCACAAGACAAATGGGATGCCTTGTTGGGTGAATTGCGCGTTAAACTAAAACAAATAGCAGTAGATAAGTCCTGGAATCGTAGTGACACTGGCCAGTACTTTTCAACCTGCTTATCCGAGCATAGAGCTCAAGAATTGACTCCTGTTCTTCATGAAATATTCGATGAATATTTGCAATACGAGGATGAAAGTCTATCTGCAGTATTGGTATCTTATGGCAAATCTGCGAAGTCGACTGTTGCCACCGTGTTGGCGCAGGCAGAGAGCCCACTGCACTTTACAGAAATTGCAAAAAGAGCCTCAGAGTTGCTGGACAAAGAAGTAGATGAGCGACGAGTACAAGGAGCAGTCAGCCAGAAAGGAATATGGCAATTTGACCGTGGCACCTATGGTTTAATAAAGCACTGCCCTTTATCAGAATCAGAGCGGCTATCAATTCGCCTTGCTGTAGAGAACATTTTCTATCAAGGCCCCATTAACAAGCAGTGGCACTCTACGGAAATTATCGAACTGTTGGCGGAGAAGCCTCAAAATTTGCTAGCCAGGTTGGACCCGTATGTATTGAAAATGAGTATCATGGAATCCAGGAAAATTTTATACTTAGGGCGTATGGTCTGGGCACGATCTGACTCCGGTATGGAAACGGGTGACAGAATACAAACCAGAGAATCATTTATCCAGATATTGGAATCTGCGGGTAAACCGCTAACTGGACAAGAATTAAAACAGCGGCTATTGGAAATTCGGGGTATCAACAAACACATGCAGATCCATGAGGATGAACGTCTGGTGGCAATAGGCCCAAATATCTGGGGATTGAGCGAGTGGTACTGACTGGACACAAAAGAAAATACTCTACCAATATGACCCCGTATCCTGTTTTCGTTGATCTGGCAATTATCGGGTCTAAGGAGGACTGTCAGTTAAAGTCTGGGTCACAAAATCTTCTATACACTTAGTGCTGTTGACCAGATAAGATATACCTCTATGTAGATGAATCCTGAACCAATAAGGATATTCTTCACTTGGAACTGAATCATCCAACATTCTCTGCTTCAGGATAGCTTCATAGATTACATCGTATTGTCCTGAAAATGTTTTCCATGTCATCTCGATATTACTATCTGAAGGTATTTCCTCTTTTGGTGGCACAGACGGCTCCGCCAAAGAAATACACAAAGCCCAGCGACAAAGAGTGTTCCAATTTTCAATACCCGTATTCCGCTTCAACCGAGTAAGTTGCTGTTTTCCTCTTTCGGAAATACGTATGGTTTCTATTACCATCGGCTGATTTTAAAAATAACCTGGATTAATAGTAGAACTTTTTTCCTGCTTCTGATACTGGATGTGATACTCCTTGCCAATATTTTCCGACAGAATATCTCGATATTCATAATCAATTTCTGTATCTGTAGAGAGCAATATTACCTGATGACTGGCATTGGGAAAGTAATTGTCAATCAGATGTCGCCGGTGTTTGCTATCAAGTCTCCCTAAAGGTGTGTCGATAACTACCGGCAATGGACGACCCGATGCTTTTGCCAATCCCCACAATATGGACACGGCCAGTAATTGGCGTTCACCGGCAGACAACCTCTCGGTAGAAATCAATTCACCCTGTTTATTGATAAGACTCAGTGAAAAATTGTCTGGGCTAATATAAATATCGTTGACAAGGTCACTTTTATGCACAAGAGCCCCAAAGCTATCTTTGATCAATGATTGCAATTTTCCGATGTGCTTACCAATAAGTACAGTTCGATAAATGGTTAGCGTACGTTGTACTTCCGCGATGTGCTCCGTAATACGTTTGCTTCTATAAGCGCCAAGTTGCTCATCGTTGGCCTGATAGAGGAAACGGTCCAATTCATCCAGTTTGCCAGAAAGCTCTTTACTATAATCATCATAGATTCTTTGCAGTGTATTGAGTTCGCCTTGCGCAATCAGGCGTTTATTTTTGGCATCAACAAGTTGCTGTGCAATTCTCTTGATCGAATCAGCGTCCGGGATCATGGAAAGTTGTGTGTCAAGAACCGCCAACTCCCCACTGATTTCTTTGTGTATCAGTATGAGATGCCGCGCTTCATCCTGCAAGCGGATAAAGAAATTCCGGTCAAACGGTTTAAAGGTTTCTGCAGGTATATTTAATGGGGTGGGCTGCCTGGCTGATTGATTGCGTTGAATTCTGTCATTTTCAAGTATCTGATTCAAAATCACAACCGCAGGATGGTTGCCAATCTGATCAGTAAATTGATTGACAATATCAATGTCCCGGCCTCCTAAAATTGAACCGGCATCACGATTCTCCAAGGTTTCTTTTTCCTTCCCTGATTGTTCCTGTGCACGTTGCAGCAAATCTTTAACCAGCCATAATGGTGCAGATCCTTCGGCAAACTTTCGAATATCATTTTCGACTTTTTTAAGCATTGAATTGCAGTTTCGGTATCTTTCTTCAACCGCCTCTCGTTGTTCATACAATTCTCCTCCGTGCTTCCTGTAGTCGAAAGCCAGACTGTTGACTTTTCGGTCCAAACAATCTATTTCACTATTCTTGTTCTCAACTTTCTCTTTATATTGTTGAACCCGTTGTTCAAGTTGATTTACGTTTTTCTCTATTTGCGATAAGGCCCCTGCCACATTACTGTCGATTTGTTGTGCAAGGCGCCTCCTCTCCAGGGTACGCAGGTCATTGTGCAACTTGTCCACAAGGTCAAGGCCAAGTAAAGACATAATTCCTGTTCGTATTATTCCGGCGGAGCTTTCAGGGTTTGCCAAGTCTTCAATCTTTTCTCCGTCAAAGAAAAACAAGGCCGAAATATCGTAAGGCATAAATTCATCAACAAATTCATACCATTGCTTTGACATAACCTCATCAAGGCGCCCATCTTTAAACACTTCCACGGTTTCTTTTATAGTTTTTCCAACGGATTTCCAGAGTCGCTTGATGCGTAATACGGTTTCATTACCCTCGCTATAGTAGATTAATTCCAATTCGAGTGCGGTTCCGTCTTTTGGATCAATATGACGATTAATAGTCTCTTTCAGGTACTCACTGTAAGACAGGCCTCCGCGATTCGAGCACTTGGCAAATTTCCCATAAAGGGTCAGTTGAAGTGCGTCAAGAAAGGTGGTTTTGCCACCACCATTCAGCCCCCCAAAAAGAATTATTGGCTTCCTGATACTCTTGGGCCTTAGGTTGACAACATGCCGGCCTTTATAGATACCGAAGTTGTGAAGAACAATTTCTGTAAAAATCACTGTGTCATCTTCACTGGGAGATTCATGGTATCTTCAAATAGAACAGTAGTTTTTTTCCGATTACGAATGCTTTCTCGGGTTTTTTCCCGGGTCTGGGCGAACCCTAATGCATCATCCTCTGATTTAAAGGCAAACCGACCTAAAGTCTTGTCCAAAGCCCCAAAAAGTTTTGAACGCCTCACCATGGTTCGGTGCTGATATTCGACATGCAACAGGTTTCGAACAAGCTCGTAGTGTAATCCCTCATTATCGACTCCCTGTTCTTCGCAAATATTTTTCAAAACCAGCATATCATCTTCTTTGAAGAATTGACTCTCTTCAAAATGTTTGCCCGGATAAGGTTCGCCACGAACATTCTCATAAATTCCTGGTAGCTTGTCCTCTAATTCATGCTTTTCCATTACCCAGATACGGCGAATTTCTTCAAGCTCTTCCATGGTGATGAGTTGCAGTCGTTTGACTTCTTCCGGCCCCAGGTTTCTGGCAATAATTTCAGCCTTTAGTACAGCCTCCAACAATTGTGCCCGATATTCTTGTTTATACGGCCCATGAACCAGCCTGTTATTATGTACAGTCAAAGCGCCATTCATTCTGCGGAAATCCCGATGCTTGCGTTCCGCGTCAATTTTTACATTTTTCTTATCAGTATCGGGGTCTGTTATGTCTAGCCACTTGTTTCTCAATTCCAGTAGCGGAAGCATCCATTCCTTTTCCTCATCATTTTGAATCATGGCAGCCATGGACTTGTCTTCGCCTACCATGGTGCAGACATAACACCCAAAGCGGCTATCTCCACAACTAGGCGTACTGGTATCTACAACCAGTGGACACTCCCCATCTGATGTAGCTCCCTGGTACATATTCAGAAGTTCTTCGTTCTTAAACCCCCAGGGGTTTTTTTCTTGCATGAGATATTGCCAAACATCATCATCATGCCAATCAGCTATGGGGGTATAGACCCAAACCCGGTCGAGTTCCCTGTTTCTACTGAGTAGATCACGTGTACTGTTCTTTTTGAATTTTCTCATGTTGGCAGCACGTGATGAACTTTCCACTTCACGAGTTCCAAGAATCAAGATTGCTTCGCCGTTAGCTTTAACCACACTGGTAATAAATTTGTTGGACGGAGCAATTTTCAGACGACTCGTACACCAGCGAAACTTTGGCCGGGGGGCAGCATATCCCTTGCCAATAAGATTAACCCAGAATCTGTCCTGCACTTCAGGAACCAGTTGATGCGGTTGAATGGGGAGACATTGTTCCTCGGAAGCTTGTGCCATTTGAGTAAGCGAACGCCCTACCCAAAGCGCCACTATGGGGTTTTCAACCAGCGTATCCGTACTGATTACATAAACGCGCTTTACCCGTTTCTCCACAGGCAGCGCTGTAATAGCCTGCCAGACAAGTTGCAATGTAGCCGTGGAGTCCTTTCCACCACTATATCCAAGCACCCAGGGGATTTCATCAGAAAGATACAGGTCCTGAGTCTGCTTGATAAGGGAGTTAATCGTTCCCTTGTATCCGTGTGTGTCAAAAACAGTTTTCCGCTCAGGCACTACATTATTTGTCATGTTCTCCTCATCTAAATGCACTATCCGCACGATGTTCTTCGGGTGTTATCTCAAGACCCAGCTGTTTTTTCAGATAAATGGCCGTCAGGATGACATTGTTAGACCCTTTTTGAATACGCCCTCCGATCATGGCGCGGCCTTCCCATACTTCGCTATTTGAGCGTTTCCAGTTAATCTTCCCTAATAGCTTTAATCGTTTTCTTTGCTCGGTCACCGACCGCTCCAATAGTGCATTACCCATAACTCCCATGGCTTGTAGCAAAATGGCATGGCAATGGACAAAGTCTTGGCGAATATCACCCGCTGTTATTTTTGAATCTTTAACGTGCCTCCATTCCTTGATATTTTTACCTAATTCATTCCAAAATCGTATAGATAGATTCGTTGCTTCCTGAACACCTTTAATTTCCCTACCGCTCAACAAGGCCGTGTTAGCAGAATGAATAGCGCTGAGTGTAAATAATTTCCGGGAGCGAGGCGACAGGGCAGACTTCTCCATTTCCACCATATCTCCGAATATCCAGGACTTAAATACGAGCATTTTGGTTATTTTTACCCCATCGTCTCTATGATCATACAGCAACCCCAATGACTTACTAGGGCGTACCGCATATCGATTCAGATCTGCAAACATTTGTTGGCAACGCTTTAAACCCTTATCAACAAAAAAGACAACTGAAATACTTTCATCACCCAGTCGAGGATCTTTCTTTAGCGCCTCTGTTATAGCTGCACGGCGATGCTGGCCGTCGTTAATTATGAATTGTGAGTTCATGTCTATTTTCAATGTGCCGATGCGGCTAACTCCCCCCTCATCAGAGAATGGGTGAAAATCCACCTTCCCGTCTATAGACGCAGTAATAGCTGAAAAGACGTAACTGTTCTTGTTATCGACAATGTACTGAGACATGTCTGGAATACGAGAACGATTAAGGATGCGCTGCGATCTAAGTTCCGGGACAAGTTCTTCTTCATCAAAAGTAAAAAGTCTCGGAATCAGTTTCAGTGGACACATTGAGGTGTAGTATTCCTTACCCGCTTGAATACCTCGAATTGCGGGAAAAACATATTCAAAAGATGTATCCATTAGTTTGTATTGTATCAATCTTGTTGAGATATGTTTGTATGTTAATATACAAACAATCATATTCTTATGGAAACATACTAGCAATGGTTTTTCTCAGAAAACGATGATTTATTTGGATTGCAATGCGACCTCTCCGATAGAACCGGAAGTCGCAATGATAGTGCGGCAGTATATGGAAAAAGAGTACGGAAACTCTGGTAGTCGTACCCACCAATATGGTGTAGCAGCAAAAAGCGCTGTTGAATGCGCGCGCGAGCAAATAGCTGAAGTAGTCAATGCTCAGAGAGATGAAGTGGTATTCACGAGTGGCGCCACCGAGAGTAATAATTTAGCAATTCTGGGGCTAGCCAAGACTTTAAAAGAGAATAAGAAAACTCATGTTATTACTACAGAAATTGAGCATAAGGCTGTACTTGAACCCTGTGCTGTACTCGAAAAGAATGGTTTCAATGTAACCTATTTACAACCAGATGCTTGTGGATCGGTTACGGTGAATCAAGTCCAAGGTGCCTTGACAGGGAAAACCGGGTTGATCAGTATAATGCACGTCAACAATGAAACAGGAGTAATACAGCCTATCAGTCAGATTGCTGAATCAATTGATGGTTCAGACATCTATTTTCATGTGGATGCCGCTCAGGGATTTGGGAAATTACTCGAACCAGTGGAGCATGAACGGATCGATATGATCAGTGTGAGTGGGCACAAAATCTACGGACCCAAAGGAGTTGGAGCATTGATCACAAGACGTCGAGAATATAAAAGACCACCACTTACACCACTTATGTTTGGCGGAGGGCAAGAGAAAGGGCTGAGGCCGGGTACGCTACCTGTTCCACTAATTGCTGGCTTCGGTTTAGCTGCAGAATTATCGAAAAAGCACAACAAAAATTGGTGGATAACGTGTGAGGAAATGAAAGAAAGCGCTGTTTCTGCGTTCAAGCAGATGAAGGTTGATTACCATGGTAAAAACTCACTGCCAAATACGCTGAATTTCTCTATAGATGGTATTAATTCCGAAGCCGCAATGATCGCGCTTAAAGACATTGTGGCTATTTCCAATGGGTCAGCTTGCACATCCAGTAGCTATACACCCA
Source organism: Candidatus Poriferihabitaceae bacterium (assembly GCA_965208975.1). Classification (GTDB taxonomy): domain Bacteria; phylum Pseudomonadota; class Gammaproteobacteria; order Arenicellales; family Poriferihabitantaceae. Next base: position 103,730 of record CBDBQH010000003.1, read on the forward strand.
GCCATGTCTTAAAAGCTATGGGCCTGACAGATGAAGAAGCCAACCAATGTATTCGAATGAGCTGGTGCCATCTTACTCCTGTAGTTGATTGGAAAGCAATATCAGACTGGCTTGGCAGTTTATGCCGATAGTGATTGAATCAACAACTAATTCATCATCACCATCAACACCTGCTCACTATGGTTCGAGGAACACACAAAAAACGATACGCCGCGACACCCAGTCAAATCGAAGTGAATGTTCGAGCAATACCGATTCTCCAACAAACGGGATGGAAACTTTTAAGTCTTGAGAAGTTTCCGACTGTTGGCACAGTACCCAAGAATTATTTGGCTTACGGAAACCCTGAATTACCCGGAGGATTCGGTTACTTTGCAAAGAAGGGGCGAACCCAGGCTGACGCACGGGAATGTGTCACTGAAGAGATTATTTCAAAGATTGGGGCAATGTTGCCGCTGGAGATGGCTCATTCAAAACTGGTACGAATCGCAAAGAATGATGTTCGGTTTCTCTCTCGGAATTTCGTTGTACGTGGTCAGTATGAATTGTGTCACGGAATTGAACTGGTAGCACAATATTTCGAAACCAGCCCCACCGATGTGGAGTCCGTATTCAACCTGCAGAACAGAAAAGCTGAACAGAGTTTTTATACGATTGACAATGTTCTGATGATTTTAAAATTCCTGTTTCCAAACGATTTTTTAAAATTAAATGAAGGGCTCTTCAAAATGATTGCTTTTGATGCCTTTATCGGAGCGCCTGACCGACACGCTATGAATTGGGGAGTTTTAACTCATCTGGATGTCGATTCGAACTTGGTACGTTATTCCCCGATATTTGATACGGCGCGAGGGCTCTTTCGTGAGCATTCGGATACAGACCTGATCGAGAAAGCAGAACAACAAGGCAGGAATCAATTTATAGAAGGATATACCAATCGTTCACGACCGATTTTCAGCACAGGTCAAACGCAGCAACCCAATCATTTCTCGTTAGTGAGGTGGATTTCTGAAAACTGCACGGATAACGACCAGAAAGCCATGTGCACAGTGTTCGAAGCCGTGGATATCTCATCCATTGAGCATTTGCTTCAACGCCGATTCCGGCGTATTATTACCCAGACTCGAATTGAATTCATTAGAGATTTGCTATCAGTTCGAATCAAACGTCTTCGAGAGGAGGTTCGTATATGAGTCTGATATCTTTCTTTAAACAAAAGTGCTGGGGAATCAACCTCGGTTATATGTCTTCAAAAACACCTACGGAACGAATCCTGGAAGTCTATCTTGACTTATCAGACGGACGAAGATCACTGGTGGGACGGCTTTACCAAGAACAGGATGAGTTTGTGTTTCGTTATGATTCTGACTACAAGGGAAAGCCGATCTCAGCATTTCCCCGGACTACCAATGAATATCGCTCCGAATTCCTATGGCCATTCTTCGCTACCCGCATCCCGCCACTTGATCGTGCAGATATGCAAAAAGAGATTGCCAACCAGTCACTCAGAGAAGATCAGGTTATCGAGATTCTTGGAGCAATCGCTAGAGTTTCAGCGACCAACCCATACAAATTGAAACTAGCCGATGGCGTAGCCAGATAGCGCCATCCTCTGTCCGTATCGCCATCGCCGGTTTCCAGCATGAAACCAATACCTTCGTTCCGCAATTTCGCTGGCTACCGGACTCGAAGGTTATAAAATTTACAGGTTATTTTGTTTGTCCAGAGATGATGGTTTCAGGCTATGGTGGCTCAGTAAAACATCCCGCAGTTCCACGCCAAGAACTTCGCGCACCCCCGATAAATCCATGCCGTTATCAAATGCACAAGTGTGCATCTTTTTAAGCAAGTCAGGAAACGGCTCAAACTCGTTCGCGTACTGAAAAGCAATACTCTGAATCTCAAATTGGTCTTTCCCTTCAACCTCGCAAACCAGTTTTCCAGCTTCTGCTTTTGCCCAATCCCCAGCATTGATTGCCAAGGATATTTTCTCACCTAATTCTGTAAGACGTATTGGGCTCGCGCTTGTTACAGGAGTCGGTGGAAGCCGCTTTAGTATATCTTTTATGTCATTGCGAATCTCATTGATAAAACTACGAAAGCTCTCCCGATCACTGTTGACTTCTCCCTGCCATTTGCCGTACTTGAAGGCGAATGTGATTGCCGAAATCACCAGAGTAACAGATATACCAAGTGCCAAATACGCCAAATTCATTAAGGTCTCCGTGAGTCAGGTCAACTGGTTGAATGCAGGGTTCCAGCGACATAATACCATACCCTTATTCACTGGTTTTGCTCGCCTTGGCATTATTATATCTTACTGCTCAATTCCTGTGTTGGGGGGATGCACTCATCCATCAAGCATAGCATTTGCTTCAACGGCGGTTCCGGCATATTATCACACAAGCCCGGATTGAATTCATTAGACGCGGTCTATCTTGATTTGCACGGCGCCATGGTGGTGGAAAGCTTCGAAGACGGCGAAGGTGAATTATTGTGCCGTGTGAGGGCGGTGACCGGACCGGATATGCCACTGGTCGTGAGTCTGGACCCTCAATCCCCTGATAAATGCCTTGTGAGTGATTTTCACATGGGTGGTTGTGTTATGGGTGAGCCGGTCAGGGTCTCCAGCCGTCAGACGGGTCGAATCAACGTGCAAAATCTTCTTTGAGCCGTACTGTCGCCCTCTTGGAAACGCCAGATTTTCTGGTGCAGGCAAGTGAACCCCCACCGCCAGGCGGTGTTCGTCGATCCAGGGTGGATTCAGGCCGCGAAGCCCGACTTTAAGGAGGAGAGCGGGAACGGAAAGCACAAAGGTCTGTGGCTTCCAGTGTGACCATAGACTGGTACAGCCAGTCCAGCCGGAAGTTGTTCTTGGCAAAGCGCACACACAGTTGGCGGGCTTTGTGAACCAGATACGCCGCCGTTTGCATCACGTAACGGATGATCGGTCGGATGCCATGACGACGCGCCTTCTTCGGTAACGCCGTGTACTGTACCGCCCGCAGCAGAACCTGTGCAATCTGACCCAGGGCGTAGAAGGCCTGGTTGGCGCGGTAGCTCCGGCACGGTGGGTGATGCAGGTCCATGTCCCGCAACGGACCCTTGAAGGCGTTCTCCTGACCCTGCTTGCCCCGGTGACGAAGTACTAACTCTTTCAGGGGCAGATCGTTCCGAGACACCAGAATGACCGTATGACGCGGCGCCAAAAGAGTCTGGCCGTTCTGACTGTGGCATCGAACCACTACGTAATCCTGCGTCCGCTCCCAACCACTCGGACGGTGCGTGGCAAAAATGGCTTCCTCCTCCATACCCATATCCGTCCACTCCGAATCAGGAAGACCTTCCAGTTGTTCCAGTATCGGCCTTTTCCAGCGGTCATTCGTCAGGCTGATCGAATAGTCCCAGCCCCGCTTCGCGCATTCACGAACCAGAGCGCCCTTATAATACGCATGGTCCGCCCGAAACCAGACCGGCGCATCCTTTGGCAGCATCCCCGCCGTCCAATGCAGCAACTTGCGCCAGTTCTGCGTCACCCGTCCACCCCCCGGTTGCAACTGACCCGCCGACCACAAGCCGCCTACAAACGTCCCGTGCAACCAGTAACCCCGGTTGCCGTTGTAGTCCTTCCCCGTCCGCTCAAACAAGTGTCCGTCTACCTCAATCCCCGTAGCATCCATGAACATCGGAACATATCCCTTCGTTTCTACCTCATGGGCAATGATGGACGGCGCGACCCGACCCGCGAATGCCACCGCTGCATGCCACAGCCCCTGGATGTCTGTAATATCCAACCGGGATAACCATTCCCCCGCGCGGCGCGACTCAGGAACCCAACGCAAGCCCAGAAGAAGACTCGCCGCCCGGTCTGACCGCAACCCATCCAGGTCCGATAACGAACCATGACCACGCGCCAAACAAGCGATGATGGACCACAGAGTCTCCAGGTCCGAAGCGCCCCGATTGCGAACCTTTACCGAAACCGCTCCGTCCAGAAGATCAAACAAACCAAACTGATGGGCAGTTCGAGCCAGTATGGAGGACCCACCAAAGGACGTCAAATCCAAATCCGTGAACTCAAAGGTTACCTTCGGAGGACGAACCTTCCGAATCTTCCTGGCGCGACCCTTCCCGTTCTTCCCCGCTTTTCGATGCTTTTTCATATCACTCAACAGGTGAGTTTTCAGAAACCCTATTTTTCCATATAATCCCTTGATACCAAACACCTTTCAATCACCCAAAACTTCCCTTATCAGGGGATTGGGGGTCTGGACCCTCAATCCCCTGATAAATGCCTTGTGAGTGATTTTCACATGGGTGGTTGTGTTATGGGTGAGCCGGTCAGGGTCTCCAGCCGTCAGACGGGTCGAATCAACGTGCAAAATCTTCTTTGAGCCGTACTGTCGCCCTCTTGGAAACGCCAGATTTTCTGGTGCAGGCAAGTGAACCCCCACCGCCAGGCGGTGTTCGTCGATCCAGGGTGGATTCAGGCCGCGAAGCCCGACTTTAAGGAGGAGAGCGGGAACGGAAAGCACAAAGGTCTGTGGCTTCCAGTGTGACCATAGACTGGTACAGCCAGTCCAGCCGGAAGTTGTTCTTGGCAAAGCGCACACACAGTTGGCGGGCTTTGTGAACCAGATACGCCGCCGTTTGCATCACGTAACGGATGATCGGTCGGATGCCATGACGACGCGCCTTCTTCGGTAACGCCGTGTACTGTACCGCCCGCAGCAGAACCTGTGCAATCTGACCCAGGGCGTAGAAGGCCTGGTTGGCGCGGTAGCTCCGGCACGGTGGGTGATGCAGGTCCATGTCCCGCAACGGACCCTTGAAGGCGTTCTCCTGACCCTGCTTGCCCCGGTGACGAAGTACTAACTCTTTCAGGGGCAGATCGTTCCGAGACACCAGAATGACCGTATGACGCGGCGCCAAAAGAGTCTGGCCGTTCTGACTGTGGCATCGAACCACTACGTAATCCTGCGTCCGCTCCCAACCACTCGGACGGTGCGTGGCAAAAATGGCTTCCTCCTCCATACCCATATCCGTCCACTCCGAATCAGGAAGACCTTCCAGTTGTTCCAGTATCGGCCTTTTCCAGCGGTCATTCGTCAGGCTGATCGAATAGTCCCAGCCCCGCTTCGCGCATTCACGAACCAGAGCGCCCTTATAATACGCATGGTCCGCCCGAAACCAGACCGGCGCATCCTTTGGCAGCATCCCCGCCGTCCAATGCAGCAACTTGCGCCAGTTCTGCGTCACCCGTCCACCCCCCGGTTGCAACTGACCCGCCGACCACAAGCCGCCTACAAACGTCCCGTGCAACCAGTAACCCCGGTTGCCGTTGTAGTCCTTCCCCGTCCGCTCAAACAAGTGTCCGTCTACCTCAATCCCCGTAGCATCCATGAACATCGGAACATATCCCTTCGTTTCTACCTCATGGGCAATGATGGACGGCGCGACCCGACCCGCGAATGCCACCGCTGCATGCCACAGCCCCTGGATGTCTGTAATATCCAACCGGGATAACCATTCCCCCGCGCGGCGCGACTCAGGAACCCAACGCAAGCCCAGAAGAAGACTCGCCGCCCGGTCTGACCGCAACCCATCCAGGTCCGATAACGAACCATGACCACGCGCCAAACAAGCGATGATGGACCACAGAGTCTCCAGGTCCGAAGCGCCCCGATTGCGAACCTTTACCGAAACCGCTCCGTCCAGAAGATCAAACAAACCAAACTGATGGGCAGTTCGAGCCAGTATGGAGGACCCACCAAAGGACGTCAAATCCAAATCCGTGAACTCAAAGGTTACCTTCGGAGGACGAACCTTCCGAATCTTCCTGGCGCGACCCTTCCCGTTCTTCCCCGCTTTTCGATGCTTTTTCATATCACTCAACAGGTGAGTTTTCAGAAACCCTATTTTTCCATATAATCCCTTGATACCAAACACCTTTCAATCACCCAAAACTTCCCTTATCAGGGGATTGGGGGTCTGGACCTGCGCGCCAATATCACCAACGCCATGTTGTATGATCCGCAGGTCGCCGCATTGGCCCATCAGTCCGGTATCGGGCAACGATTGAAGGTTCGGCTGGGGGCAAAATCCGGCTTCGCGGGCGTATTGCCCTATCATTGCACGGTTGATGTTGATGCGCTCGGCGACGGCCGCTTCACCTGCACTGGCGAAATGTACCGGAATATCGAAGCGCAGCTTGGGCCAATGGCCCTGTTGCGAATCATCGACGCCGGCAGCGATGTCCGCGTGATTGTCAATAGCGAACGAGCGCAATGTGTTGATCTTGCGATGCTCCGGCACCTTGGCGTCGAACCCACCGAACAACGCATACTCGCAATCAAAAGCGCCGTACACTTTCGCGCGGATTTTGATCCGATTGCGGCTGAAACACTGCTGGTCTGCGCTCCGGGAGCGCTGTCGTGCAAGCTCGAAGAATTGCCCTACCGCAATTTGCGGCCCGGTATCCGGGTCGCGCCAATGGCGTCGGCCACAGCCCCCCGCAAACCGGGGATCCGGTGATACAAGAGCCTGTCCCCGGCTTGACCGGGGAGCGCAGCCCGCCGGAATGAAGAGTCACTTCAACTTTTTCTTAAAATAGTTATAATAGCTACATTAATATTGCTTTTTTGGCATAAACATGAAAACCATCCCATCACGAGAAGCACAAAACGCATTCGGTCACTTTCTGGATACTGTACAACGTGAGCCAGTCATGGTGACGAGAAGGAACCGCCCCGTCGGAGTCATGCTGTCGATGGAAAACCTGCCAGCGCTCTTTGAGCTTGCTGACAATATGAGAGAGACCATCAAAGCTGGTGTCAAGGCCGGGCTGGCAGACGCTAAAGTCGAGAAAGGCCAGGCGCTTACCGATGACTACATAGCTGATTTAAAGCAGGAGTTGCAAGCAAGAATAAAAGCTGAAAGGAACGCATGAAGCATTATCGTGTGGAGGTCATGCCCACTGCCAGAGAGGGACTGCTTGAAATCGGTGAATATATTGCTCTGGACAACCCGATTAGAGCGATAACGTTTATTGATGAGATAACGAACTCATTGAAAAAAACCTTATCCCTGTTTCCTCTTTCTGGAAAAGTTGCCGAAGATTTAGCGCTGAACGAAGAAATCAGGATGCTGCCCCATGGTAATTATGTCAGCTATTACCGTGTCATAGAAAACGAACAGCTTGTAGAGATATTGTATGTTTTCAATGCCAGACGTGATATCCAGTCACTTATGATACAGATGTAAACTTATACGAATGGAGTCAATAATCCAGAGAACCTGTCTACCGTGTGTCGGACATATACGGCTTTCATTTCCTTGAAAAACCCAAGCTGATGAATGGGTCTTTTAACCTCTCTGGCGCCTTCAAGAAGCGTCATAATCTGTAAATCTACATCCGGAAAAAAGGACATCAGCGTATAGGTGGCATGATTGGCAACCGGACTTTTGAACGAAGGTTCGGTGTTCTTCCCTCCCGAAAATGTTTCCAACTGAAGCAGGCAACAAATCAGGTCCGGATACAACGTTTTCAGTAAATACATAGTTCTCTGTCTGTTTCTGAATACCCTGGACTACGGATGTATATTTTTCAATAATGCGATCAATCATCACTCTAAAGTCTGTTGTACGGGGACCGATAATCTGTCAGTCGCTATTCGGCAATAATCCTCTGATACATCAATTCCAAGATATTTGCGCTGGCGCTTCCTGGCCGACAAACAGGTGGTTCCAACGCCCGCAAACGGGTCAAGAACCACATCCCCCTTGAAACTGAACAGCAATAAAATCCGGTTGGCAAGCTCTTCCGGGAACATGGCGGGATGACCAAACACTTTCATGTTTCGTTCTGGCGCTATGGACCATTTTCCGACAACCCACTTCTTGAAAGAATCCGCATCAATGTCGGCATCTTCTGTTTTCCCTTTCTTCTTGAGATCACCCTTGCAAAACACCTCGACAAACTCCCAGGTGTATTTCAAATACGGGCTGGACGGGCTTTTCCAGCTCCCCCATGCCGTATATTTGCAGTTATAATTATTTTTCTCCCACAATATTTCTCCCTTCCAGATCATCTTCTTCTCCATTAAATGATTGGAAATAATATGATGACTGGGTATGTAATCCGAAAATAGCGGCTGAACATTAACAATCAAGCGACCGCCATACTTCAATACGCGAATACACTCATCCAGTATTTTGAACAATTTCTGAAAATATGCTTCCCAGTCAACCGCGTCATTGGATGTTCCTCCGTATTGCAACCCGAAATTGTATGGTGGCGAAGTGAATACCAGGTCAATGCAGTTATCGGGAAGTTGTCCCAGAACATCTGCGCTGTCCCCGCATACAATCTGATTTTGAAATCCGGGCGGCAGAGAATTTTCATGCGTCTGAAAATCATGATCATTCGCATAGTAATGCTTGCCTCTGCGAACCTCCTTCTCTTTTCTGTCGGCCACCTTTCTTTCCTTGTTGTACCCCACATAAAGGCGCTTCTCTCCCTTGAGTCCGTAACTTCCAATCTCTTGGACCGTTTCCTGAATATTCCTGCAAAAACTCTTGATTGTCGTTGAGCCCCCATTCAAATTGGTAGATAACTTTTCCAGGGTATCTTCCAAATGAGTCATGGAAAGCTCTCGTATCCACAATTCAAAAAAGTCATTCTGGTTATGAAACAATCTGAGCTCGTTGGGCCCAAAATTGTTGTTCACCGAATCCAGAAATTCCTGGAGCGCCGCATTCGGCGGCATCGTACCAGGAAACTGTAATTCAATCCGCCTGTAATTTTCAATCTGCATATACAATACCCCATCTTCTCCTGATCAGCAGGAGCCTGTTTACTCTCAGCATTCGGTCAATCGAACATTCGGTCAATCGAACATTTGCTTCAACGGCGGTTCCGGCATATTATCACACAAGCCCGGATTGAATTCATCAGACAGACGCGGTCTATCTTGATTTGCACGGCGCCATGGTGGTGGAAAGCTTCGAAGACGGCGAAGGTGAATTATTGTGCCGTGTGAGGGCGGTGACCGGACCGGATATGCCGCTGGTCGTGAGTCTGGACCTGCGCGCCAATATCACCAACGCCATGTTGTATGATCCGCAGGTCGCCGCATTGGCCCATCAGTCCGGTATCGGGCAACAATTGAAGGTTCGGCTGGGGGTAAAATCCGGCTTCGCGGGCGTATTGCCCTATCATTGCACGGTTGATGTTGATGCGCTCGGCGACGGCCGCTTCACCTGCACTGGCGAAATGTACCGGAATATCGAAGCGCAGCTTGGGCCAATGGCTCTGTTGCGAATCATCGACGCCGGCAGCGATGTCCGCGTGATTGTCAATAGCGAACGAGCGCAATGTGTTGATCTTGCGATGCTCCGGCACCTTGGCGTCGAACCCACCGAACAACGCATACTCGCAATCAAAAGCGCCGTACACTTTCGCGCGGATTTTGATCCGATTGCGGCTGAAACACTGCTGGTCTGCGCGCCGGGAGCGCTGTCGTGCAAGCTCGAAGAAGTGCCCTACCGCAATTTGCGGCCCGGTATCCGCGTCGCGCCAATGGCGCCAGCCACCTGAATCGTCATTGACAGAGCCTGCACACAGCTGTTCTGGTACGACATCAGCGGGCGACCCAGAGGGTCGCCCCTACACATCGTTTACGGCGCCCACATATCGGACATCGGCCCGGTTCCCACCCGTCATCGTAGGGGCGGGTCACTGTGCCCGCCCGCAACCGGCGCTACAGGAACAAACCACCGTGCCTGTCCATCCCGATACAGGGCAGATGACGGGAACCGGATAATTCATTTGCTCTCTACAGCAGCAGCGCTTGACGGAGCGGATGAAAATCGGATTGGTTTAGGGTAACATCCTGTCACGGCAAGCCTTGCCGTCTTTTAATGAAATGTCCGGGCTATGCCTGATCTCGAAACGACCCTGAAGACCGCAATACGCAACCTCCGCTCTGGTAATCTGGAGCGAGAAGAAAATGTCAAGATTGCGGTGATCCTGCCGATCCTGGACGCTCTGGGCTGGAATTTCGCCGATCCCGACTCTTTGCGGCCCGAGTATCCGGCAGGTCCGGGCCGCGTTGACTACGCGCTGCTCTGTCATGGCCGCCCGCTGGTATTTGTCGAAGCCAAGCGGCGCGGAGCCGTTGGTGTCAGGGCCGAGGCGCAACTCTTTGACTACGCAGCCAATAACGGGGTTCCTCTGCTCGTGCTGAGCGACGGTCTGCGCTGGGATTTCTACCTCAGCATGGCCGACGGCCGACCGGAGGAACGATGTTTCGACCGTCTCGAACTGCGTGATGAAGACTCCGTTTCGCAATATGCCAGGACGCTGGAATCCTGCCTTCACAAACAGAAGGTGACTTCAGGAGAAGCCCGGCGTGGCGCGGAATATCGCCTGGAGGATGAGCGTTCCTCAAAGAGAGCCTGGCAGGCGATGCCGGATGCCTGGAACGCCCTGTTGGACGAACCCGACGAACTGCTGTGCGAACTACTGACGGACAAGGTTGAGGAACGGAGCGGAGTCAAGCCACGGCCAGCCGATGTCGAGGAGTTTCTGCGGCGCTTCCTGGTGGCTCCGCCATCTTCAATGCCGGAAATTCGCCAATCCGGCAATGCGGGTGGTAATCGGCAAGTTACAACGGCTGCGGTGTCTTCGGTATCTTCAGTACCGCCAACAGAAGCAACCGAGCGCGGAGAGAACCTTCAAGACATCGTGAAAGACCTCATGCGCTGTGTCCTGGAAGATTTCCCCGGAACGCTGGACGAGAACGCGATCAATCATCTGGAGAGCGCAAAGAACCCCCTGGGCCTGAAGATCGGTAATCTTGAGTTGATTCGGAAAGTCGCGAAAGGGAGGTATGTCGGACACCACAATCGGTACTGGAAACATCCCTTCGCCGGACGCTGGTATGTCTGTGCACAATGGTGGAGACAAGATCATCGCCATAATGCCAGAAAATTGTCGATATGGGTCAGTTCGCTTATTGCAGACACCGAAGACCCCAGGGCCAGAGGCCGCCTGCAAGATATTCTGAACCGGCTTTCTGCCTGGGGAGAATAATCTGATCCATAAGGACGAGCAGTTTGGATATATCTCCGAATAAAACCGTAGAAGCTCGCCCGTGTCGGAGCAAATTGATAAAGGTCAGAATTGGCGGCTGGCACTTTCTTCTGAGAGAAGGAAACCAAGAGAAATTATATAAATACATTTTACAAAAATACATTGAAAACTAAATTTTTATTGGTAAAATTGTTGGGATTAAAAATTTTTGACCCATACGATGAATCATATTCTGCGTGTCGCCGACGAAGTGTGGCTTGCTGTGGCTTCCCTCCACCAGCATTATCCTGACCGGGAAGATTTTACGATCCCGGAGATCATAACGCAGGCCAGGCGAGCGAATCTCACTGGCGACCGCCCCCTTCGTCCAGGTGTCCAGGTCCATGCTTATCTCCATTGCGTCGCGAACAGACCCCCCAATCCCGGTCGCTATCGAATGCTGTTCGAAACAGGGAGAAGCAGGCGACGACTTTTCCGAGCCACCGATCCATACCATCCGCTACGCGCTGACGGAAAGTGCATACCCAAACCTGAACAGATACCTGTAGACCAGCATCCACTCATTGACTGGTACATCCGGGAATATGCCGTCACATCGGCGACAGAAACCCAGGACCCGGTGTTAGCGCTTCGGGGGCTCGGTAAGGAGCTTTGGGCGCCCGAGGGCGCAGATGCTTATGTACGCCGCCTGCGGGAAGCCTGGCAATGAGCCGCATCTTCTGGGACACAAACCTGTTCATCTATCTGTTCGAAGACAGTGGTGAAATGACTGAACGAGTCGTATCAATGCGCGGACGAATGATTGAACGAAACGGACATCAACATACCGGGCGACCACAGAGGGTCGCCCCTACACATCGTCTACAGCGCCCCACACATCAACTGCCCTACCGCAATTTACGACCCGGTATCCGGGTCACGCCAATGGCATCGGCCCGTCAACCATCATCGTAGGGGCGGGTCACCGTGCCCGCCCGCAACTGGCAGACCATATCCGGGATACGATGTCCCGCACCTCCGGGACATCCGGTTTTTTCTGATGACATAGCCAGTCAATCAACAACGAATCGTCGTATTCCAGCAGCGATTGAAACTCCGCCCTGGCGGTGGAGGACAGTCCCTGGTAGCGCCACCGGACAAAGTTTTCCAGGGTCAGGTCAAGTTCCCGTGCGCCGCGCCGGCATTTCCACAGAATCCGTTTCAGTTCATCAGACTCTTGCATCAGGGTTTCGCCGGGATTCTGCCGTTTGCTCAAATCTGGTCGCCGGTCGCCGGTCACTGGCAGCCAGCTATTTCCTGCGCTGAATCGCCGACTTGATTTCTCCAATCGCCTTGGCGGGATTCAAGCCTTTCGGGCAGGTGTTGGTGCAATTCATGATCGTATGGCAACGGTACAGCTTGAACGTGTCGTCCAGCTCATCCAGTCTGTCATCGGTCGCCTGATCCCGGCTGTCCGCAATCCATCGGTAAGCCTGCAACAGGGCCGCCGGGCCGAGATAACGATCACTGTTCCACCAGTAGCTTGGACAACTGGTGGAACAACAGGCGCACAGGATACATTCATACAAACCGTCGAGTTTTGTCCGGTCCCGCTCGGACTGCAACCGCTCATTGTCAGGTGCGGCTTCCTCGGCCTGCAACCACGGTTTGATCGAAGCGTACTGCTGATAAAAATTATTCAGGTCACAAACCAGATCCTTGATCACCGACAGGTGCGGCAAGGGGTATATCTTGATATCCCCCTTGATTTCATGGGCCGAACAGATACAGGCGAGAGTATTGACGCCATTGATGTTCATGGAGCAGGAGCCGCAGATCCCCTCCCGGCAGGAACGCCGGAAAGTCAGGGTACTGTCGATATGGTTCTTGATCCGGATCAGTATGTCCAGAACCATCGGCCCACAGGCCTTGAGGTCCACTTGATAGGTGTCGATTCTGGGATTCTCCCCGCCATCCGGATCCCACCGATAAACATGGACCTGACGCAATTCACGGTCACTCGTATCAGTGAATCGCTTCCCCTTTTTGATACGGGAATGGGCAGGCAGCCTGAACTCAGCCATCAGTACACTCTCTCCCTGGGTTGGATATATTCCACTTCATCGGTCAACGTATAGTCATGTACGGGTCGATAATCAATCACGGGATTGTCGTCAATCCCGTTTTGCCAGACCAGGGTATGTTTCATCCAGTTCTGGTCGTCCCGCTCCGGGTAATCCTCTCTGGCATGGGCGCCACGGCTCTCTTTGCGATTGATCGCGGAATGTATGGATACCCTGGCCTGGCGAAGAAGATTGTCCAGTTCCAGGGTTTCAACCAGATCCGTGTTCCAGATCATGGAGCGGTCGGTGACCCGAACATCAGAAAACCGCTTGCAAATCTGCCCCATTGCGTCAATTCCCTCCTGCATCACCTCTTCCGTGCGGAATACCGCACAATAATTCTGCATGGTTTTTTGCATTTCGAGTCGAATATCGGCGGTCGTGGAATCTCCATTGGCATAACGCAGTCCGTCCAGGCGATCGATAATATCTTCCCCGGCATTCTTCGCCAGGCACATGCCCGCGCTGCCGGCGTCAATCAGCTCCCTGGCCCGATGAGCCGATGCCCGCCCGAAGACCACGATATCCAGAAGCGAGTTGGAACCGAGCCGATTGGCGCCATGCACCGATACACACGCGGCCTCTCCAATCGCCATCAGGCCGGGCACGATGTGTTCGGGGTCGCCGTCTTTCAACGTAACGACCTGGCCATGGATATTGGTTTGTATGCCGCCCATATTGTAGTGCACCGTGGGCAATACCGGAATCGGTTCCCGGGTCACGTCCACCCCGCCGAAGATGCGGGCCGACTCAGAAATACCGGGCAGCCGTTCGGCCAACACTTCCGGCCCGAGATGCTCCAGATGCAGGTGAATGTGGTCTTTTTCTTCTCCTACACCCAGTCCGTCACGAATTTCCATCGTCATGGAGCGGCTGACCACGTCACGCGACGCCAGATCCTTGGCATTCGGCGCATAACGCTCCATGAACCGCTCCCCCTTCGAATTGGTCAAATATCCTCCCTCCCCCCTGGCGCCCTCGGTAATCAGGCAACCCGAACCATAAATGCCGGTCGGGTGAAACTGGATGAATTCCATGTCCTGGAGCGGCAATCCGGCGCGCAGAGCCATGCCCCCGCCATCGCCGGTGCAACTGTGCGCCGATGTTGCGGAAAAATACGTCCGACCATACCCGCCAGTGGCCAGTACAACCAGTTTGGCCGCAAACCGATGCAACTCTCCCCGCTCCAAATCCCAGGCCATCACGCCCTGGCACTGGTCGCCCTGCATGATCAGATCAATGGCAAAATATTCGATAAAAAATTCAGCGTGGTGTTTGAGTGACTGCTGGTAGAGAGTATGCAGGATGGCGTGGCCGGTCCGGTCCGCCGCCGCACAGGTGCGCTGGGCCTGCCCTTCGCCGTAATGGGTCGTCATACCGCCGAAGGCGCGCTGATAAATGCGATCTTCGGCAGTGCGCGAAAAGGGAACTCCGTAATGCTCCAGCTCAATCACTGCATTCGGGGCTTCCTTGCACATATACTCAATCGCGTCCTGGTCGCCGAGCCAGTCGGAACCCTTGACCGTGTCATACATGTGCCAGCGCCAGTCATCTTCTCCCATATTGCCGAGCGCGGCGCTCATCCCGCCCTGGGCGGCAACGGTGTGGCTGCGGGTCGGAAACAACTTGGTGATGCAAGCCGTGCTCAACCCTTCCAGGGCCATGCCAAAGGTGGCGCGCAGTCCGGCCCCGCCAGCGCCGACCACCACCACATCATACTGATGATCGACGATTTTATACGCTCCACTCCCGCTCACAGCGCCATCCTCGATACCGCAAAAACCGCGACCAGCGCCGACAACGACAGGATTCCCTTGCCCAGCAGGAGGCTGACGGCATTCAGCCCCGGACTGTGAATATAGTCTTCGATCACCACCTGTACTCCCAGCCAGGCATGCCAGAACATCGTGACGAGATACAGGAGCAACAACACAGCCACCCACGGATGCGAAATCCAGGCCGCCGCTTCGTCGAACCCGCCGTCCATATAACGGATAATCGAGAACATGAACCAGAGCGTGAGCGGAATCAGCAGTATCGCAGTCACCCGCTGCCACTTCCAGTGCCCGGAGCCTTGCGTTGAAGAAGTCATACCAACCAGACCCCGGCTGTCAACAGAAGCGCGGCCACCACCGTAAGCTTGCCGGAAAGATATACGCTGGAAAGCTCAAAACCATAACCGAAATCCCAGAATAAATGGCGGACGCCATTGCACAAATGATAACTGGTACAGGCCGTCCAGATCACCAGCAACCCCTTTCCCACCGGAGAACCCAACCCCTGACGGAAACATTCATAAGCCTCCTTGCCCAGGGCCGCCCCAAGTAACCATAGCGCGATAACAACCGCGCCAATGGCAATCGCGATTCCGGTTGCCCGATGTAAAATGGACAAAACCGAAGTAAGTTGAGGCTGATAAACCTGCAAATGCGGAGAAAGCGGGCGACGGCGCTCGTTATCTGTTATCTTCATCACTTGATTTTAACCGATCAACACACCATATTTAAAAAATATGACTCCGATCACACAAACACAGCTGGACACCCTGCTGAATAACCGGAATCCCGGCCCATATTACCTGGATCTGGAACCGTTGTCCCTGCTCCGCATACACGGCGAGGATGCCGAATCCTTTCTGCAAGGGCAATTAAGCAACGATATTTCAAAACTCGGAACGGCTCAAGCCCAGTTACACGCCTGGTGCAACCCCAAGGGGCGAATCCTCGCCATCTTGCGAATCATGCGCGATGAGAATGGTTTTTGGGCATTGCTCCCGGACGATCTGGCAACACCCTTCACAAAGCGGTTGAAGATGTTTGTGATGCGCGCCAAAGTGACGATTGAGACCGAACCGGATGTTCGTTGCCTCGGCCTGGTCGGCGCTGCAGATTCGGCCATACAGGATTTCATCGAATCCGGTTGCAACGTCTATTGTGTGGATGAAACCCGGTCACGCTCCCTGCTGATTGGTAACCATGATTGGATCGGACAGGTCGCAAGCCAGGCCGGTTCATCGGTTTTACAGAGTGATTACTGGCGGGCGCTGGATATTCTTGCCGCCATCCCCCAGGTCTACTTGAGCACGTCTGAAACCTTCATTCCCCAGCATATCAACCTCGAACTGGTTGACGGAGTCAGTTTCAAAAAAGGCTGTTATCCAGGACAGGAAATTGTGGCAAGGCTGAAATATCTTGGCAAATCAAAAAAGAGATTGATAATCGCCAGAATCAGTTCATCCAGGCCCGTTGCCGCGGGCGACACAATCTACGCCGGAAACAAGCCTGACTCCAAAGCCGGGCTCATCGTCGACTCGGTTGGATTGGATGACCAAACCTGGCTGGTCTCTGCCATGGCGCCCGCAACCGCCATCCATCACGGCGTATTGACTATCGCTTCGGCTGCCGGCGCCCCGCTCGAACGGATCACCATGCCTTACGCGGTCCCCGATGACTGACGGCGGACAAGCACAGCGACCTGCCCTACACAACATGAACCTCAGCATCCACCACCATCGTAGGGGCGGGTCTCTGTGCCCGCCCGCAACTGACGATAACCGCTCCTGCTACCGCTTCAAAAGAATCGGGAATTTATCCCGAATCAGGCGATCGCAAGTATGGTCCACGTAACAGGGCCAATGCTGATCGAGAATTTCCCGGACAACCTGTTGACTGCGCGTATAAAGATCATTGGAACCCGCTTGCTCCCATGCGTCAGTGGGAGTGCGGTCGGATAACTCAGGGTACAGGTACTCGGTTTCTATATAGTTCAGCGTCTGGCTGTGCCCCAGAAAATGGCCGGGATGGATCACCGACTCACGGATGACCTCTACCGATAGCGTCTCATCATTCACTTCAATACCGCGAGTCGCCCGCAGAACCAGACCCAGAATCTCATCATCAATCACCAGGGATTCAAAGCTGCAACCCATCAGGCTACCCATCATGCCGGCCGCCTCACAGACACGGTTAGCGCCCGCCATGGCGGCCAGCGCCAGCGAAACCCCTTTTTCAAAGCCATGCTGAACGTCCGGAATTTTCGAGTCTGTCATCCCCGCTGCGACAGAATTGGGAAGGTCATAGAACCGTCCCATCTGCACAGCGGCAGCCGACAACAACGCTTCTTCGGCGCTGCCGCCGGAAAACGAGCCAGTACGCAGGTCGGTAATAAAGGGCCATGCGGCGAAAGCCATCGGGCAACCGGGATGAATCAGATTGACAACGGCCAGACAAGCCAGGGTTTCTGCAATCACTTGCGCCAGGATGCCGGCCAACGGCGCCGGAGCGGTGGCTCCACTCTGGGGCGCAACCGCAAGATCACTGGTTAAACCGAGTCGGCTGGCTTCCATCATCACTTGCAGGTTTTCTACCCCGAATCTCAGCGGAGAAACGATCGGACAGCCCCCGAAAATGGCGAATGGTTCTTTCTGGAATCGACCTTCTCCCCCCAGAACCATATCAAACATTTCGACCGCCGGACGGACACTGTTCGAGCTTCGAAAGGCAAAGCAAAGAGGTTTCTCGGTCGCCATCATCATCGTGTACGGGATATTGATGTCATGCTCAAAGTCGTCCGTGACATCTGTCGGCACTACGGTGTCGCCCACCATGTGAATGTTGTCGAGTTTGTCCGTCAGCCGGGTGAAGTCGTAGATATCCTGAAGCGTGGACGGACGATAGCTTCTGGTTTCGGCTTCGAACGTGGTAACCGCCGACCCCGATGTCGCGAAATACACTTTGGCGCCGCTGCATTCAATGTCATCCGTCCCTTTGCGGGCGCCTCTGGCATGCACAACAAAGTGACGGGCCGCCCCCGCGATAATGTCTTCCATCAGGGCTTTCGGGAAGCACAACCGATTGTGTTCGTTCAACCAGGCTCCTTTCGGCAAAACCATATCCAGCAAGTCACGAGTCGGGTCCTTGATACCGATTGTCGCCAGAATCTCAAGAGCGGCCTGGTGCACCTGCTCCATGTCGCGCTCGCTCAGCGGTTTGTAACGCCCCCCCAACATACCGGGCCAAACCGCCGGCGATACACTTTGCTCCTGTCTTTTGGTTCTGCGGGCATGCCGCCCCCCTTCGCGCCTCCTGCGGCTACCCGCTCGCTCCGGAATCAATGAATATGCACCGTTTCCCATGCACCGTTATTGATCTCAAGCTCCTTGTAAGTACCGAATACTTCACCCACTTCGTTGAACTCGACATGAGTGGCGCCCTGATAATTGACTTCACCGCCGTCAGCCAGAATCTGCAAGGCCTTTGCCAGTTCACCGGGGCCGATTTCCTCGCCCGGAGCGTTGGCCACAGACAGGATACTACCGGCAATAGCGGAGCGGTCGGCTGAACCCGCCGCCTGAATGCCCAGAACCAGAAGAGCGGCTGCGTCATAAGACTCAGGCACGAACGCGCCATCGCTCTTGATTCCTTTGGAATTGGCATAGTCTGCAAAGGCCTCCGCTCCTGCCGCTCCGCCCGGCAGGGTCGCGATGGAACCATCCAGCTCAGAGCCAATGGCTTCTATCAGTGATTCACCGACCATACCATCCGCCATCACGAAACTGCCAAAAGCATCGGCATCCACCGCGGCCTGAATAATCCCCTTGCCGCCCTGGTCAACGTATCCGAACACTGCCAGGTGTTCGGCGCCGGAAGCCGCCAGGGCGCCGACTTCAGCGGAGTAATCAGCCTTGCCATCCTCATGCGCCGCGGTAATTGTGATCGTACCGCCATTCGCTTTGAAGGCGCTGCCAAATGATTCGGCAAGTCCCTTGCCATAATCGTTGTTGGTATAGGTGACTGCCACCTCACTGATGCCCCGCTCTTTCAGTATATCAGCCAGAACCTGTCCCTGGCGGGCATCCGACGGCGCCGTTCTGAAGAAAAAACCATTGTCATCTATCGTCGACAACGCCGGTGACGTGGCCGATGGAGAAATCATGACCACACCATTCGGAACCGCCACGTTGTTTGCAATGGCGGTTGTCACTCCTGAGCAATCAGCCCCCATAATAGCGGCAATGCCGTCCGAAGTGATCAGCCGTTCGGCAGCCGAAGAGGCGGCTGCGGCGTCAATACAGGTGGAATCGCCACGGACACCGACAATGGTTTTACCGTCCAGCAGTTTGCCTGATTCCGAGGCTTCTGCAAGGGCGAGCTCCGCGCCGCTGGCCATATCCGGCGTCAGCGATTCGATCGGCCCGGTATAGCCGAGGATAATCCCGATTTTAATATCATCAGCCAGTACCGGCGCCGATAGAACAGTCAGTAATACGGGGATTAATATGGTTTTTCTCATCATGTCTTCTCCAAAAACTAAAGTGTTGGTAGTCCCGAAAGGGGGCACAGAGCCAGAGTAATCGGGACTGGCAAGTATAACCCGCCCGGTCCGCAAAAACCAACTCAACTTTTCTTCCGTACCCG
Organism: Candidatus Poriferihabitaceae bacterium; assembly: GCA_965208975.1. Taxonomy (GTDB): domain Bacteria; phylum Pseudomonadota; class Gammaproteobacteria; order Arenicellales; family Poriferihabitantaceae. Next base: position 123,343 of record CBDBQH010000003.1, read on the forward strand.
TTCCGGCAACAACCCTCCGGGGCTGTACCGCAACACCAGAAGCAACACAAACCCCATAAAAAACAGGCGCGTATGTTGTGCATTTCTGATCAGATGCTCTCTGACCGGGTCGCCGCGCTCCATCCACGCGGTTGCCGTCTCCATTAACCAGACCCCGACCGGCTCAGCCTCGATCCACACCAGCCAGATCAAAAAGCCGCCGAGAACCGCTCCCAGGTTGTTACCGGAGCCGCCGACAATGACCATCACCCAGATCAGGAAGGTATAGCGCAGCGGATTGTAGGTGGTGGGAGTGAACTGGCCGTCCAGGGTGGTCAGCATGGCCCCGGCAACCCCGATTACGGCAGAACCGATGACGAATATCTGAAGATGGCGCCGCGTCACATCCTTTCCCATCGCGCCCGCCGCCACTTCATTATCCCGAATGGCGCGCATCATCCGTCCCCAGGGTGAGTTCAACGCCCGTACACTGAGCAACAAAATGACGACCAGAACCGAGGCGAACAATCCGGTGTAACAGAGTTTCACAAATATACCGGAGCCATCAATCACATATTGCTTTAGCGCGGCGGCGCGCTCCGCCTGATTCAACGCGGATAGCCCGTCCGCATTCCAGCGGGCGATGAGATCAACAAACCAGGCGCTGTTTTGTAACTCGACTTCATAAGGAACGGGACGCGCCAAGCCAGTGACATTTTTAACGCCACGAGTCAACCAGTCCTCGTTTTTCAGCGCCGCGACAATGATTTCTGAAATCCCTAAAGTAGCAATGGCCAGATAGTCCGCGCGCAGACCCAGGGCGACCCTGCCGATCAGCCAGGCCGCGCCTGCGGCGAACAGCCCGCCGACCAGCCAGGAAAACAGAACCGGCAAGCCGATACCGCCGAGGAAGCCTGTCCTGGCCGGCTCGACCGATTCAATCGAAACCACCGCCGGATCCAGAAAATAACGGGTCATGAACAAACCACCAATGAGAGTCGCTGTCATCGCCCAGGCGCGTTTTCGTCCACGCGGCCATCTTCGCATCAGGAATCGCATCGCCACAACGGTCATCACGAAGCAGATCAGCGCCAGCATCAGGTTTCCCGCTCCCGCCGCCCAGGCCGCCGCCACCGGCTCACGCGACACCAGCACTACACTCAACCCTCCCAACGCGGCAAAGCCCATGACACCGACATTCAACAATCCCGCGTACCCCCACTGCATATTGACTCCAAGCGCCATCACCGCAGAGATCAGGCACAGATTGAAGATACCCAGCGAGACCGACCAGGACTGAACAAAACCGATGATCAAAAACAGAGCGCCGACCACGGCGAATAACCAGCAGGCCCTTTGCGTATTGCCCATACCAGCCCAACCTTATCCGAGTACCTTGCCCTTGACAATGCCGGTCGGCTTGACCAGCAACACTAGCACAAGGATCATGAACGACACCGCAAACTTGTAATCGGTGGACAACAACTGCATCAATCCCTGCGGCTCGAGATCTTGCGGCAACAGGTAGATAAATACCTTCTTGTACGCATAGGTGATGACCACCTCGGAAAAAGCGATCACATAACCGCCGGCAATAGCGCCAATCGGACTGCCGATACCGCCGACAATGGCGGCGGCGAACATCGGCAACAAAAGTTGCAGGTAGGTAAACGGCTTAAAACTCTTATCCAGGCCGTAAAGCGTACCGGCTATGGTCGCCAGAGCGGCAGCGAGTATCCAGGTAACCCGCACCACCCGATCCGGGTCGACACCGGACAACAAGGCGAGGTCCTCATTGTCAGACCAGGCGCGCATGGCCTTTCCGGTACGGGTTTTATGCAGAAGCCAGAAAAGTCCGGCGACACAGAGCAGCATGATCACGACCGTCAATCCCTGGGAAACCTTGATGCTCAACCCCTCATTCAACCCGCTCCAGACCTTGAAATCACGGGCGTGAATAATAAAGCGTTCCCCGTCCAGAAAGTTCCGGTCATCCGGGCCGATCACAAAACGCACGATCCCGTTCATCATGAACATCACGCCAATGGAAGCGATCATCAGCGTCACCGGGGCCGCTTTTCGCTGTCGGTAGTGACGATAAACCAGTTTATCCGTGATCATCACCAGGCCAATCGTCGCCAGGACGCCGACCGGCAAGCCGAGCAACGCGGTCGGCAACGGCCCCAGACCGAGCCCGATTGACTGCAACCACCAGGTCATCAGAATAGTGACCATGGCGCCGAAGGCCATGGTGTCGCCATGAGCGAAATTGGCGAAGCGCAAAATGCCGAACACCAGTGTGATTCCAAGCGCGCCGAGGGCAAGTTGCGAACCGTAAGCGAGTCCCGGCACAATGACGAAATTCAACAATAACACGGCTGCATTAAGCGTATCGGCAATCACCGGCGTCTACCCTCCCAGAAATGACCTGCGTACTTCGGGGTCGGCCAGTAACGCCGGCCCGGTATCGGTGTGACGATTCTCACCTATCACCAGTACGAACCCGATATCGGCGATACCGAGAGACTGGCGGGCATTCTGCTCAACCATCAAAACCGCGACTCCGGCTTTTCTCACCTCCAGTATACGAGCGAACAGCTCGTCCATCACAATCGGTGAAACCCCGGCTGTCGGTTCATCGAGCAACAGCGCCGAAGGCCGGGACATCAACGCCCGCCCAACCGCAACCTGCTGGCGCTGTCCGCCGGACAATTCACCAGCCAGTTGATTCTCAATCGTGGCCAGAGCCGGAAACAGCCGGTAAATCTGCCGCAGGGTCTCATCCCCGGCCTGCCCTCCACCACATCCGCTTTGCGGATTGTGACTCCCCCTCAAAAACGCGCCCATCTCGAGATTCTCACGCACACTCATCGACAGAAAAACATTGCCGTTTTGCGGGGTAAAGGCAATGCCTTTTGCGATTCTCTCCTGAACCGACAAATGCGATATCTCGTCCCCATTCAGCCGGACACTGCCGGCTTTCAAGTTCAACATCCCTAACAATGCCTTCATCGCAGTCGATTTGCCCGCTCCATTGGGACCGACAATGACCGCGATTTCCCCCGGCCCCACATTCACCGTACAACCCTTGAGAATATCGCTGCCACCATAACCACCGACCATTTCCTCACCAATCAGGACACAGTTCTCCTGCCTGCGCTGCCGCCAACCGTCATCCTCGGGCGCCGAACCACTCCGGTTGCTGAAGCCTCGGCCCAGATACGCTTCGATGACCTCTTCATTATTCTGCACTTCTTCGGCGCTGCCCGTCGCCAGTACCGCCCCTTCCGCCATACAGATCACCGGGTCGCACAGGCGACGGATAAATTCCATGTCATGCTCGATCATGCAGAAGGTATAGCCTCTCTCCCGATTGAGTTTGATAATGGCGTCACCGATGTCGCGCAACAAGGTCCGGTTCACCCCTGCACCCACTTCATCAAGGAAAACAATCCGCGCCTCCACCATCATCGCGCGCCCCAGTTCCAGAAGTTTTTTCTGGCCTCCTGACAGGTTACCGGCCAGCTCGTCAGCGACCGCCCCCAGGTTCAGGAAGTCAACCACCTCCCGCGCCTTGCGGTAGATTACGTCTTCTTCCCGCGCAACCTGGCCGCGCCGGAACCATGCGTGAATCAGGCTTTCACCGGACTGCCCGCCAGGAACCATCATCAGGTTCTCGATCACCGACATGCGGGAATATTCGTGGGCAATCTGGAAGGTACGCAGCAATCCTTTCGCAAAAAGCTGGTGCGGTTTCAGGCCGGTAATATCCTCGCCATCCAGCAGTATGATTCCAGCGTCTGGCGTATACAGACCGGCGAGCGTATTGAACAATGTGGTTTTGCCGGCGCCATTGGGTCCGATCAGTCCGGTAATGGAGCCTTTGGCAATGTGGATCGAAACATTGTCGATCGCCTTCAATCCGCCGAAATACTTCGAAAGGCCTTGAACGCTTACAATATCTGTCTGTTCATTACGCTGGAACATTCGGTCAGTCTGGTGGGTATCGCCAATCAATCACCAGCGAACAATACTACAAAATCCCGCAAGTTGCTGCCACTATCTCCCGGCCTCTGCCCACCCCTGTCATTGTCTTCGCCCTGATTCAAATTGGTTCTGATTTCTCGTACAATCGCCAGGAATCTTCGAGACAGGAACCAGCGGATGAGTTTCAAAAAAGTGGCGGTAATCGGGGCGGGCTCCATGGGCGCCGGTATCGCGGGGCAGGTGGCTAACGCCGGTGTAGAAGTACTGCTGCTTGATTTGCCCAGTGACTTTGATGCGGTCAACGCACTGGCCGAGCGCGGTTATCAACGTCTGCTGGACCCGGATCAACCCGGATTGATGAGCAAACAGGCGGGGGAACGAATGACTCTGGGCAATACCCGAGACGATTTTGAGCAGCTGGCCGATTGTGACTGGATTGCGGAGGCGGTGGTTGAGCGTCCGGATGTCAAAAAGGAATTGTACAAACGTCTGGCTCCAATCTGTAACCAGCGCGCCATTATTACCTCGAATACTTCGACCCTGCCGATCCGGTTACTGGTTGAGGATATGCCGGAATCCTTTCGCAGACGGTTCGCCATTACCCATTTTTTCAACCCGGTGCGATTCATGCGCCTGCTGGAACTGGTTCGCGGCGATGCCACCGATGCGGACGTAGTGGAGAGACTGGATCGGTTTTGCGAGCGGCAACTGGGTAAAGGCGTGGTTCGATGCCGCGACACCCCCGGTTTTCTGGGCAATCGGGTCGGAGTCTATGCGATTCAATGCGCCCTGCGTTCGGCATTCGAGCTCGGCCTGACACCGATACAGGCCGATGCTGTCTTCGGACGCCCGCTGGGTATTCCGAAGACCGGCGTATTCGGCCTGTATGATCTGATCGGAATTGACCTGATGGCGGATGTCGTGAAAAGCATGGTGAACATCCTGCCGGCGGACGATGCCTTCCACCTGGAAGCGGATGAAAACCCGTTGATAACCGCCATGATTGCAAACGGGCAGACCGGCAACAAACAGGGACAAGGGTTTTATCGTCAGGGAGAAGACTCGAATGATCGATTGGTACTCAATCTGCAAACCGGCGAATACGAAAAGTTTGAAAGATTGAATCTGCCGGTCGCCGCAAAGGCGGAGAAAAACGGCATCCGGAGCTTGCTGGACGATGACTCGGTTTACGGGGAATTCGCCTGGCGGGTATTATCGAAAACCCTGTGTTACGCGGCTTCCCTGATTCCTGAGGTGGGTGATGATCCGGTCGGTGTCGATGACGCGATGAAACTGGGCTACAACTGGATAGCCGGCCCGTTCGAGATGATGGACGGGATTGGCGTCGATTATATGATTGATCGACTCGCCTCACAACAGCGCGATATCCCCGCATACCTGCGCCGAGCGAAAGGCTGTGGATTTTATCAGGTGACAGACCGGCAACTGTGCGCCAGAACCGATGACGGACAATGGCGGCCACTCACAAGACCGCCGGGCGTGGTGCGGTTCAACGAGAAAAAGCGGACGCTGTCTGTACAAAACTCCAATGAGATGGCGAGCTGGTATATCACCGATGAAGCCGCCCTGGTAGAGTTTCACAGCAAGGCCAATGCGCTGGACGCCGATTCGATGGCGATTCTGGCAGATGCGGTCGCACAGGTTCCGACCCGGCGATTGAGAGGGCTGATGATACATAATGACGCACAGCATTTCTCCTGCGGTGTCAATCTCGGCGCCGTTCGGGATTATTATGAGCGGGATGATCTGGCTGGACTGGAGCGGTTTCTGGATCAGTTCCAACAGACAGTCGGAACCATGAGTCGGGCCGACTTCCCGGTTGTGGCGGCTCCGGTGGGCTTGTCTCTCGGTGGTGGTTTTGAAGTCGTTCTGCATGCGAAGCAAGTCATCGCGCATGCCAATTCGGTGATGGGGCTGGTCGAATCCCGGGTCGGTGTCGTTCCCTCCGGAGGCGGATGCAAGGAAATGTTATACCGCTGGATTGACAAACTGGACTGCCGCGAGGACATACAGGCGGCCAGCTGGAAGGCGTTCATGAATATCGGGTTCGGGAAAACCGCGACCTCGCCCCGGCAAGCGGCGGCGCTGGCCATGGTCAGGAGCGGTGATCGCTACGAAATGAATCGTGACCGCATCTACGACGCCGCGATGCGGGCGCTGGATTGCGGGCTCAGCCAGCAACCGTTTGAGCGTCCGGATCTGATCATGCCCGGACAGCCGGTTTTTGAAGAAATGGTGAAGTGGCTCAGAGAATCCCGCCAGAACGGCCGGTTGCTGCCGCATGATGTCGTGGTCGGCACAGAAATTGCCCGCATCGTATCCGGTGGAGAAATTGAAGCGGGTACAATCTGGCGCGAACAGGATTTACTCGATGCGGAACGCCACTCATTCCTGACACTGGTCAACACGGACGACACACGCGCCAGAATCGCCAGCATGCTGGATTCCGGCAAAACTCTCCGCAATTAAACCCCACCGTCAACCACATACGAAAATCAACGCAGGCGCCCACAAGGGGCACCCCTACGATATACGGAATCTGCAATTCACGACATCCACAACCCGAAACATCATTCCCGCCCCACTCATCATCGTAGGGGCGGGTCTCGTGCCCGCCCGCAGCCGTCATCAACCGTATCGAAATCAACAAGGCGACCACAGTGGGTCACTCTTGTGCATCGTGAATTGTGGAATTGGCTTACAAAAGTGGAGTATGATTGGCGGCTTGACCCGGCTGCCTGATGATCACCCATCCGAATCCGTCCTCCACCCTTTATGCCGTTATCAGGGCCATCAATTCCCTGATGATGATGACGGTTGCGCTGTGCGGGATGTACGCTTCCATCATGATACTTGAGCCGGTAACCCGGGAATTCCAGGTCGGACATGGCGTTGGCGCCCTGCCCTATACCCTGTACATGATCGGATTTGGTCTGGGTAATATCGTACTCGGACGCATCATGGATCGGTTCGGCATTCCGATACTGGCGGTCATTGCGGGTATTTGCCTGCCGTCGGGATTGTATATCGCCAGTCACGCGGAAAACTTCTGGGGATTCATGCTCTCCCTGTCCGTGCTTTGCGGATTTCTGGGTGGCGCCTTCGCATTTGGCCCATTGACGGCCGACATCTCGCACTGGTTTACTCGCAGGCGAGGACTGGCGATCGGCATTGTAACCAGTGGAAGCTATCTGGCCGGAGCGCTCTGGCCGCCGATCATGCAGGGCTGGATCGATTCAGTCGGCTGGCGGCAAAGTCTGGTCTGGCTGGCATGGTGCAGCCTGACCATGCTTCCCCTTTCGCTGGTATACCTGAAAAGAAAGCGCTATGACCCTGCCGGGATTCAGGCCGCCGACCGCAAAAACTGGAACCGCCCGCTGGATATGACACCCGGGCAACTGCAAGGCGCTCTGTGTGTCGCCGGGATTGGTTGCTGCGTGGCAATGTCAATGCCACAGATACACATTATCCCGCATGTCATTGATCTGGGTTTTGACGCCAGAGACGGCGCCTGGATGCTGGCGATGATGCTGGGGTTCGGCATTGTCAGCCGCATTTCTTCCGGTTTTATTTCGGATCGAATCGGCGGATTCCGGACACTGCTGGTCGGCTCAGGTCTACAGGCGTCTGTGATTTTCCTGTTTCTATTCGTCGATACCCTGGCTGGCCTTTATCTGGCAGCCATCGCGTTCGGTCTGGTGCAGGGCGGCATCGTGCCATCCTATACGCTGATCATCCGCCGGTTTTTCCGTCCCGATGAAGCCGGTAGAAGGGTCGGCGTACTGCTGGTCGCCACCGTAGGGGGTATGGCGCTCGGTGGGTGGATGGCCGGAGCCTTATACGACCTGTCCGGCTCCTATACCCTGTCATTCATCAACGCCATCGCGTTCAATATCATGAACCTGACGATTGCGGTCTATCTGCTACGCCGCGACAAGAGACTTACGCTTCTGCGATCGCTTCAAGCAAGTCATGCCGGGTAATAATGCGTGGCAGGCTACACTGGTCCCGCACCATCAGCGCCGGATTATTGCGGTTAATCATGGAAGAAAGAACATCAAGCGTGGTATCCGCCGGCACAAACTGAAACGGCGGATCCATGACCTCGTGAACCGCCCGCTCCCGAATGACGGGATCCTCGATCAATTGCTTGAGCAATCGGGTGTCGCTCAGACTGCCGACAAACTGTTCCCCGTCCATCACCGGCAACTGCGATACCGAAACCGAGGTCAGCAATGAGATCGCCTCAGCCACACTGGCGTCCTGGCTGATCGTGGTCAGAGCGCCCTCGCCGTCTTGCCTGGCAATAATGCGGGTCGCCGAGACGTAGTCGCGTTCTTCGATAAAGCCGTGATCCTTCATCCAGTCATCATTGTAAATCTTGCCCAGATAACGAGTACCGTGATCCGGCAGGATAATCACCAGAACATCGTCTTCTGTCAGGTTCTCCCGCGCCCACTCCAGAGCGCCCCAGACCGCAGAACCACAGGACCAGCCGACAAACAGACCCTCTTCACGAGAAAGCCTGCGAGTCATGATGGCCCCGTCCTTGTCGGTCACCTTCACAAAATGATCAATCAATGAGAAATCAACATTAGCGGGCAGAATGTCTTCGCCGATGCCCTCGGTCAAATAGGGATAGATTTCAGCCTTGTCAAACACTCCGGTTTCCTTGTATTTCTTGAACACCGAGCCGTAGGTATCAATGCCGACAGTCACCACGTCCGGATTTTTCTCCTTCAGGTATTTGGCCACACCGCACATTGATCCGCCGGTGCCGACTCCGGCCGCATAGTGAGTGACCCTGCCCTCGGTATCCCGCCAGATTTCCGGGCCGGTGGTTTCATAGTGCGCGTCCGCATTGGACAAATTATCATACTGATTGGGGTAGTACGAGTTTTCGATTTCATCATTCAATCGCTGTGCCACCGAGTAATAGGATCTCGGATCTTCGGGCGCCACCGCAGTCGGGCAGACATGGACTTCGGCGCCGACCGCCTTCAGGATGTCTATTTTCTCCCGGGATTGCTTGTCGGCCAGGGTGAAAATACAGCGGTAGCCTTTCGCAATCGCCGCCAGCGCCAATCCCATGCCGGTATTGCCCGAGGTCCCCTCGATAATGGCGCCGCCCGGTTTCAAATCCCCTCTCGCCTCGGCGTCTTCGATCATTTTGATCGCCATGCGATCCTTCATCGAGTTCCCCGGATTGAAGTATTCAACCTTCGCCAGTACCATCCCCTTGATGCCATGAGTGACGGAATTGAGCCGGACCAGGGGCGTATCGCCGATCGTTTCAATAATCGAGTGGTAATAATTCATTTTGATACCATGCCTTGATAATTATGGATGGGGATGCCCTATTGTACCTACTTGAACCAGCCCGCGCCACTGCCAGACAAGCCCGTGCCAGACAAGCCCGAACACGGTGCAAATCCTGCCGGCTCCGAGCCCTTGATGAATGGCAGGTTCAGGCGCCCGGGGCAACGTTGATTGGCAACCAGTCCGCTATCCGGGTCAATACTGACGGTCATAATGTTGTTATTTTGCACAGGGATCAATCTTTCCAGACTCAACCGCGACATGACTTCCTCCCAAACCCGCATGGCGCCGCTCGCGCCGGACAGATTGATGGATTGATTGTCGTCTCGCCCAACCCACACGACAGTCAACAGATTGGCGCTGTAACCGGCAAACCAGCTATCGCGGAAATCATCCGTAGTTCCGGTTTTTCCGGCCAGGCCCAGTTGTGCATCGAAGCTCCTGCCCAGGCCGGTGGCAGTGCCTTGTCGAACCACCATTCTCAATGCGTGATCCATCAGAAAAGCGCTTTCATCATCCATCACCCGGCTACTGGAAATCGGGAATCTGGCTACTGTGTGCCCCCGCTGATTCAAAATGCTGCGTATTGTGCGTAACGGAACCAGATTGCCCTGATTGGCGATAACCTGATACATCTGCGTCATTTCCAGCGGGGAGTGCTGGCTGGCTCCCAGCAGGGTTGATGGATAGCCGGCTATGTCGCGCCGGATACCGAACCGGCGCATGGTCTCGATCACCCGCTCTACACCCAGTTCCAGCCCAAGCCGTACAGTGGGCAGATTGCGGGAATGGACCAGCCCCCGATACAACGGCACGGAGCCTTCAAACTTCCTGTCATAGTTTCGCGGAGACCAGCGTTCACCGCCTGGGGGGTGGAGAGTCAGCGGGCTGTCATCCAGCAATGTGGCCAGGGAATACTTTTCAGGAAGTTCCAGCGCGGTCAAATACACGATCGGCTTTACCAGCGACCCGATCGGCCGCCGGGCGTCAATCGCGCGGTTGAATCCCGAATAGCCACGGGCGCGGTCCCCCACCAGCGCCAGAATTTCTCCGCGTTCAGGATCCACCACGATCACCGCGCCCTGCAACCCTCCGGGTTCCATCCCCTTTAGCTGTTCGATGCGAACCAGCGTGTCAGAGAGCGCCTGCTGCGCGTTTTTCTGAATCTCGATGTCAATGGTGGTATACAGGTTCAATCCGTTTTCCCGTAGCGTTTTCGCCGGATAATACTGTCTCAACTGGCGCTGCAGGTAATCCAGCCAGGATGGGAAATCGCTGGTTGACAACGATTTGTGCGGAGCGATGCCAAGCGGCTTTCGGGACAGCAGTTCAGCGCTTCGCTCACTGATCGAGCCAGCCCGAGCCAGGGTATGGAGCGCCAGATTACGGCGCTTCAGCGCCCGTTCAGGGTATTTGCGCGGATTATAAAAGGAAGGCGCCGTAATCATCCCGACCAGCATGGCCGCCTCTTCGACCTTGAGCTGGTTGACCGGACGGGCAAACCAGTATTCACTGGCCAGGGCAAATCCGTGAATGGCCCGATTGCCGGACTGTCCTAAAAACACCTCGTTCAGATACAGTTCGAGAATGGTAGCCTTGCTGAAACGAAGCTCCATCATGACGGCCATCACCGCTTCGACTATTTTACGGGTCAATTTTTTTTGCGGGTTCAAAAAAAGATTCTTGACCAGCTGCTGGGTCAATGTACTGGCGCCCTGAACCGTCCCGCCATGACGCAGATTGGCCCACACCGCGCGCAGAACCGCGCGCGGATCAATACCGTGATGATATTGAAAATTGCGGTCTTCCATGATGAACAAAGCCTCCAGCAACCCGGCTGGCGCCTGATGCGGCTTCAACGAAATCCGATCCTTGTGAGGCCCAAGTTGCAGACTGCCGATCAGCGGCGGGGCAAACTCCACCTGATTGACGGTGGCTCCGCTGGCGTGATCCGTGATTGTGGAAATAGCGCCGCGGTCGAATGCAATTCGCACAGCGCGAGACTCGGCAAAGTCGTCTCCATGCCCGAAACTGCGGATAAAAACATCCATGGCGCGAGCGGCAACCACGAAGTCTCCGGCTTCGACGAGTGTGTCGGCACGGCGATAGCCATTGGCTTCAAGCCGATCCGCGAGGTCCCCTGGAGCATATATCTGGCCGGACGACAGGGACAGTGGCCGACCGTAGACATGGGCCGGCTCAGCCTGGATGTTGCCACTGAAATGATGCCTGATCTCCAGGTCGAAATAAAGCAGTATAACCAGAGTCACAAAAAACAACCCGGCCAGCAGGCGCGTGGAAATGAACAGCCAGAAATTCCCGCGCCGCGCCGCTTGTGGTCTTATGTTCGCCACCCGCTATGCCGGCTCCTGAGGCCTGACGGCTCGCTTCTCAGGCCTGCCCCTCATCCGGTTTTGGCCATGCGAGGATAATAGCGCGCACCAGTGTAGCCAGAGGTATCGCGAAAAAGATTCCCCATACCCCCCATAATCCGCCAAAGAACAAGACCGCGACGATAATTGCGATCGGGTGAATGTTGACCACTTCTGAAAATAAAATGGGCACCAGGAGGTTGCCGTCGAGCGCCTGAATCACGAGATACACAACAATCAGAGTGATAAACTCATTGGACCAGCCCCATTGAAACCAGGCAATCAACGCCACCGGAATAGTGACTACAATAGCGCCGATGTATGGAATCAGAACGGAAAGTCCGACTACCACCGAGAGCAACATCGCGTATTGCAGTTCGAGATAGATAAACGCCGCCAGTGTCGCAAACCAGACAACCAGGATTTCCCAGAACTTGCCACGAACATAATTCCCGATTTGCAGATCCACGTCCCCCCATACACGAATCGCCAGCTCATGATCCCGCGGCAACAGTTCCTCAATCCAGCGCAGAATGATCACCTTGTCCTTGAGAAAAAAGAAAACCAGAATGGGCAGCAATACGATATAGATCATGATGGTAATGACGCTGGCGGTGGCGGAAATAGAGCCCGTGATCAAAGCCTGTCCCGCCTCGGTCAATCGGGTCCGCAAGCCGGCGATCAGCTCCCTGACCTGCTCGGTCGAAATCAGTTCCGGGTAATATTCAGGCAGGGCCATCAAGACGGCCTGGCCCTGAGTCAACATACTGGGAATTTGTTGAACCACTTCCGTCAACTGCTTGTACAATACCGGCAACAAACCGAAGGTGATACCGGCCAGAAATATCATGAAGCTGGAAAACACGACCCAGAGCGACAGGAATCGTGGTATTTTCAGCCGGGTCATTCTGCCGATCAGACCTTCGAGCAGATAGGCGATGACCACTGCGGCAATCACCGGAGCCAGGGTGCTGCCAGCGTAGGATATGACCAGCAACAGCCCGATGATCGCCAGCGTGAGGAATACGACCTGGGGATTGGAAAGCTGTCGTTTGAACCAGTTGACGATTCGATTCATAGTATTATGTGTCAGAAGATCAACAGACAGTATACTTGATTTTTGTTCTGATATTTGAGATGAAAAAAGAACTCCGCCTGAACAACCGGGTCAAATCTTTATGGCATACAGGCGTGGCCGCTGTCAATGGTGAACAGGTGGTCAGAAAAGCCCTGCGGGAAGATGGTATTGAGGATATTGATCATCTGATTGCGGTGGGCAAGGCGGCATCGGCAATGTGCCAGGGCGCCGACGAGTTTTTATCCGCACAATCCAGAGGGTTATTGATCACCAAATACAACCATATCCATGAACCGGAACGGTTGTCGAAAAACATACAGGTCATTGAATCCGCCCACCCCGTCCCCGATCAAAACAGTCTGGTTGCGGGCCGGAAACTCCTGTTCTTTGTTGAATCCATACCGGAAACGGCATCCCTGGTCATGCTGGTTTCAGGGGGAGCGTCCGCGCTGGCCGAGCTTCTCCCGGCAAACATGGAACTGGACGAATTGCGGCGGGTTACCCAAAAGCTGATTGCGGACGGGTATGATATTGCCCGGATCAATCACTTCCGTTGTCGGCTGTCGCAAATCAAGGGCGGCAAACTGCTACGGAACTTTCGCGGCAGGCGGGTACTCACTTACGCCATTTCCGATGTGCCGAATGACGACATCCGCGTCATCGGTTCAGGTATTGGTAGCAACCAGCCGATGCCCGGGGGGAATCTCCATATTCCGCAATCAATCCGGGAGATATTCGACAAGGCCGGGCAAACGCGGCGCTCGTCAGCGCCCGCTCCCGGTTTTGACTATCGGGGACAAGTGATCGCCGACAACAGCCTGGCCCGCAATGCGGTCGCGGAGCGGGCAGCACAACAGGGTTACCGGGTGATCGTCAATCAGGACCTGAATCGAAACCACTCCAGCCAGGAAATCGGGCAAACCGCAAAAATAATGTCCGATCAACTGCTCAGCCCGGAGCGGCCGGGCATCTATATATGGGGGGGAGAACCGACCATCCATTTACCGGAGCCTTGCGGATACGGCGGCAGGAATCAGCATCTGGCTCTGCTATTGGCCCGGGCCATCAGCGGGACGAATCATGTCACGGTGATTGTAGCGGGCACCGATGGCACCGATGGAGCGACCCCGTATGCAGGCGCGATTGTAGACGGCGGCACCTGGTCGCCGGACGCGCAACAGGCGTTGGAGAACGCGGACTCCGGGACCTTCCTGCGACAGCGGGGGGCGCTCTTTCACTGCGGGCCAACCGGCGCCAATGTGATGGATCTGATAGTGGCTATCAAGATATGACGGACACCCATACCTTGCGGCGGATATTGCTGGACAACCACAGGATAGCGATCGTCGGCCTGTCCGCGAAGCGCCATCGTCCCAGCTATCTTGTCGCAAAATACCTGTTGGATCATGGCTTTGCCGTGATTCCGGTCAACCCCAATTATGACGAGGTACTCGGACAGAAATGTTATCCCGACTTAGCCTCAATCCCGCATTCTGTCGATATCGTGGCTCTGTTTCAACGACCGCAAACCGCGCCCGGCTATGCCAGGCAGGCGGTCGCAATCGGCGCCAGGATACTGTGGCTTCAGCTGGGCGTAACCAGCGACCCAGGGCGCCGGATTGCCGAACAGGCCGGACTCGGATTTGTCGAGGATAAATGTCTCAAGATCGAACATGACCGCATCTTCGGCGCCGATCAGCGCCTGCCCGCCGTCATCCCTGCCCCCTTCCATTGAACCTGTCGGCGGCCTAGCGCCCGTCCGCCTCTGATTCAACTGTCGGCCTTCCCCGCAAGCCTTCCACCACCCCGGACAAATGCCCGACCTGCTGCGTAAGCTGGTTAATCTGCTGGTTGACCTGTTGCGTAAGCTGGTTCATTTGCTGGTTGACCTGCTGCATAAGCTGGTTCACCTGTTGCCGCAATTCGCCAATATCCCGACTCTGGCGATTGCTGGCCGGAATAAGTACCCCCGCCAATGCCACGCCTACGCCGACAATCGCGTATAGTTCTGGTGTAATCGTCATGCTGCCTCCTTATCATCCTGTTCTGCCTGCGACTGTATAGAGGCTGTGCGGATTTGGGGCTCTTAACAACGCTACGCTCGCCTCCTCGGGCATTGACGGGACAGCCGGGGTTATCCGCTCAATATCAGATCATTGACAAAGCGGGTGCCGAAATAGGCCATCACCAGGATAGCGAATGCGAAGATGGTCCATTTCGCGGCGATCTGGCCACGCCAGCCAGCGAATATCTGTCCCGCCAGCAGACACGCGAAACATCCCCATGCGATGATCGACAACACGACATGGTGATTGAATGGAAACAACGGCTCCTGATGCAGGATATTGGCGCCGATGCCGGAGACCAGGTTGACCGACATCAGACCGAATCCAAGCAATATCAGCCATTTCAGATTGCTTTCCATCGTCTGGATAGCAGGCAGCGCAGTCATGAATCTTGCCGCGGAAATTTTGTGCAGGTGGCGGTCCTGGACAATCAACAGACAGGCCTGGGCGAATGCAACGCACAGTACGCCGTAGGTCGGAATAGCGAGAGCGATATGCCACCCTGTTCCGGCCACAAGCGCATGATCTCCGGATTCTCGGCCCGCAAATGCGCCGATGACGGTTACCATCGCAATCGGGAACAGAATGATTCCGAGGTTAATAAAACGCGGCTGGTGGCTCACACACAAATACATCAGAATAGATATCCAGCCGGCGGTGGAAATAGACAATCCCAGGGAAATACTGAATGTTCCACCGACAAAAATGATGCTGTAAAGGAGGTAGCCGTGGATGGAAACTGCTATAATCGCGAGTGTGCGCGCGATGATGCTGTTCTCGCTGGCGCCGGACTCACCTTTGATCTGACGCCATGACAACCAGGTACAAAAACCATAAATACAGGCACAGAACGCCGCCAGGACGGGAGTCAGAAACATAAAGTCATTAACCGGAATGGATACCCGATTATACACATCAAGCCTTGTATTTCATCAACAGTGATCCAGTATGTTTGACCAGTTAAGTGAAAAACTCCGTGTCACGGTAAAATCCCTGGGCGGCCAGGCCCGTCTGACCGAGAAGAATATCGCCGACTCCATGCGGGAAGTGCGCGTCGCGTTGCTTGAAGCGGATGTGTCGCTGGAGGTAACCCGCAAATTTATCGAAGACGTAAAAGCTCGCGCCCTCGGCGCCGGGGTGACAGCCAGCCTGCAACCCGGGCAGGTCTTCGTCGGCATTGTACGAGACGAGCTGGTCCGTCTGATGGGCCATGCCAATGACCGGATTAATCTTTCGGCCCGCCCTCCAGCGGTCATTTTCATTGCCGGATTACAGGGCGCCGGCAAAACCACGACCGCGGGCAAGCTGGGACGATTCATCCAGTCCAGCGAAAAGAAATCCGTGATGTTGGTGAGCGCCGATGTTTATCGGCCAGCCGCTATCGATCAACTAAGAACCCTGGCCAATGATCTGGATCTGGATTTCCATGATTGCGAGCCGGGGCAGCAGCCTCTGCATATCGTCAACGCAGCGCTGGAGCGCGCCGCCAGACAGGCTATTGATGTAGTGATCGTAGATACCGCGGGGCGATTGCACATCGACCACGATATGATGTCGGAACTGCAACATCTGCACAAGGCGGCGCAGCCGGTGGAAACCCTGTTTGTAGCGGACAGCATGACCGGCCAGGATGCGGTCAACAGCGCAAAAGCATTCGATCAGGCTTTGCCCCTGACCGGCGTGGTCCTCACCAAGACCGATGGCGACGCTCGCGGCGGAGCCGCCTTGTCCATCCGCCATGTGACCGGCAAACCGATCAAATTCCTGGGCGCTGGAGAAGGTATGGACGCGCTCGAACCCTTTCACCCCGACCGCATCGCCTCACGAATACTGGGCATGGGGGACGTGCTCTCCCTGATTGAGGAAGTCGAGCAAAAAGTGGACCGCGACAAAGCGGACAAGCTGGCGCGGAAAATCAGGGCCGGGAAAAGATTTGATCTTGAAGATTTCCGCGAACAGATGATGCAACTACAGAATATGGGCGGTATCATGGGGATGATGGACAAGCTCCCCGGCATGGATCGACTGCCGCAAAAAGCGCTCAATCAGATGGACGACAGGAAAACAGCCCGGCTCATCGCCATCGTCAATTCAATGACCCCGCATGAACGCAAATTCCCCGCCGTGATACGCGGCGCCAGGAAGAAAAGAATAGCCGCCGGTTCAGGCGCCCGGATTCAGGATGTCAACCAGCTGCTGAAACAGTTTGGCCAGATGCAGAAAATGATGGGAAGGATGAACAAAAAAGGCGGCATGAAAGGGATGATGGAGCAAATACGCGGCGCCAACAATCGCTTCCGATAGCAGTGTCGCCATTAAATTCTTGGAAAGTCCGGGTGAATATCGCTATACTCGCGGGTCGCGGGGCGGATTTTTTCCTTTGAGGTACTGATTGTGATACTTACAGGCGCAGATATTGTGGTTCGATGTCTTCAGGACGAGGGCATCGAATATATTTTCGGGTATCCGGGCGGCGCGGCCCTGCACATTTACGATGCGATGTATCGTCAGGACAAGGTCAAGCATATTCTGGTGCGTCACGAGCAAGGCGCAACCCATGCCGCGGATGGCTTCGCGCGCGCCACCGGCAAGCCCGGTGTGGTTCTGGTCACTTCAGGCCCTGGCGTTACCAACACCGTCACCGGAATCGCTACCGCGTACATGGACTCGATACCGATGGTGGTCATCACCGCGCAGGTTCCCTCTCATTTGATCGGGGACGACGCATTCCAGGAAGTGGATACGGTCGGCATTACCCGTCCCTGTGTAAAACACAATTTCCTGATCAAAAGAGCGCAAGACATCTCCGCGATCATGAAGAAGGCGTTTTATATCGCCAGTTCAGGCAGACCCGGTCCGGTCGTCGTCGATATTCCGAAGGATATAACCGCGAACTCAGCCGAGTATTTTTATCCCGAAAGTATAGAGATGCGCTCCTATCAACCCAGAAAACACGGACACAACCGACAGATAGAAAGAGGAGTTGAACTGCTCCTCCGCGCCAAAAGGCCTGTTATCTATACCGGCGGTGGCGCCATACTCTCCGATGCGGCCAAACCGCTGACTGAGCTGGTTGATATGCTCCGCTATCCTGGCACCAGCACCCTGATGGGGCTGGGCGCCATTCCGGCTTCCAATCCCGCGTTTCTTGGAATGCTGGGTATGCACGGCACCTATGAATCCAACATGGCGATGTATCAATGCGATATCATGCTGGCGGTCGGCGCCCGATTCGATGATCGGGTGACTGGCGACCTGGCCAATTTCTCACCCAACGCAAAAATTGTCCAGATTGATATCGATCCCTCATCCATCGGCAAAAACGTCCGCGTTGAAGTCCCGATTGTCGGTGATTGCAATGAAGTCCTGATCCAGATGAACCAGCAATTGAAACCCAGGCTCGATGAGATTGACCGCCCGGCCGTGGATGCCTGGTGGGACACGGTGAATCAGTGGAAATCGCTGGATTCATTAGGATATGACAACAGTGACGAGGTGATCAAGCCACAGTTCATGATCCAGAAACTGTTCGAAGCCACCAATGGAGACGCATTCATCACCTCGGATGTAGGCCAGCATCAAATGTGGGCCGCACAGTATTACGCCTTTGAAAAGCCCCGTCGCTGGATCAATTCCGGCGGCCTCGGCACCATGGGGTTCGGCCTGCCCGCGGCAATGGGCGTTCAACTGGCCTACCCGGATGACGTGGTGGCCTGTATAACCGGGGACGCCAGCATCCAGATGTGCCTGCAGGAACTGTCCACCTGTCTGCAATACAATCTGCCGATCAAGGTCATCAACCTGAACAATCAATATATGGGAATGGTTCGCCAATGGCAGGAGTTTTTCTATGATCGCCGCTATTCGCATTCCTATATGGACGCGCTGCCGGACTTTGTAAAACTGGCCCAATCCTACGGCCATGTCGGCCTGAGCATCGACAAGCCAGGAGACGTGGAAGGCGCCCTGAAAGAAGCGCTTGCGCTGAAAAACCGGCTCGTGTTTCTGGATGTCCTGACCGACCACACCGAAAATGTATACCCGATGATTGCCGCCGGCAAGGGACATAATGAAATGCAACTCAAGCCGAACGACTGTGAGTGCAACGTACAGGAACGAGAATTAGCCTGATGAGACGCATCATTTCCGTACTGCTGGAAAATGAATCCGGCGCCCTGTCGCGGGTGGTGGGATTGTTTTCCGCGCGTGGCTATAACATTGAATCACTGACTGTAGCGCCTACAGACGATGCGTCCCTATCCAGAATGACCATTGTGACCTCTGGCACAGACGCGATCATTGAGCAGATCACCAAACAGATGAACAAGCTGGTGGATGTGGTCAAGCTGCGCGACCTGACCGAAGGCAAATATCTGGGCAGGGAATTGTTGCTGGTCAAGGTGACCGCGTCAACCGCGGAACAAAAAGACGACATCAAGAGACTGGTGGACATTTTCCGTGGCAGGATTATCGACATCACCGCTGCCACCTGGACCCTGGAGCTGACCGGCAGTACCGACAAGGCGGACGCCTTTCTGGCTTCTCTTGCCCAGATAGAGCTGGTGGAGGTGGTCCGTTCCGGGATACTGGGTATCGGGCGAGGCAGAAAAGCGCTCAGGGCCTAGCGCCGTTCCCGTTCCACCCATACTCGAAAACCCGCTCCCGCAATACATTCCGGGTAGCGCCCCAAACACAATAGATATGATGAGGAGAAACTGAAAATGAAAGTGTATTATGACCAGGACGCGGATCTTGAGAAGATTCGCAGTCGGAAAGTAGCCGTTATCGGTTATGGTTCCCAAGGCCACGCCCATGCGAACAACCTGAAAGAAAGCGGTGTGGATGTGGTTGTGGGCCTGCGTGAAGGTTCCGCTTCCCGGACCAAGGCCGAACAGGCCGGACTGGACGTAGCGGACGTAAAGACGGCCGCCGCCCAGGCGGATGTAGTCATGATGCTGTGCCCGGATGAACGGATGGGTGACATCTACAGGGAAATTGAAGATGACCTGAAATCGGGAGCAACCCTCGCATTCGCTCACGGATTCAATATCCACTTCGGTTATATCGAGCCGCGGGCAGACCTGAATGTGGTCATGATCGCGCCGAAAGGCCCGGGGCATCTGGTGCGCTCTACTTTTGAAGGAGGAGCGGGCGTTCCATGCCTGATTGCAATATCCGCAGATTCAACGGGCGAAGCCCACGCAATCTCCCTGGCTTATGCTTCCGCTATCGGAGGCGGACGCGCCGGCGTCATAGAAACCACGTTCAAGGAAGAAACCGAAACCGATCTGTTCGGTGAGCAGGCCGTACTGTGCGGCGGCGCTACTTCCCTGGTTCAGGCTGGCTTTGAAACCCTGGTGGAAGCGGGTTATGCACCGGAAATGGCTTACTTCGAGTGTCTTCATGAATTGAAACTGATTGTCGATTTAATGTATGAGGGCGGCATCGCCGATATGCGCTACTCGATTTCCAATACCGCGGAGTTCGGCGACCTGACCCGCGGCCCGCGAGTAGTCAACGAACAGACCAAGGCGGAGATGAAGAAAATCCTCGCAGAAATTCAATCAGGCGCTTTTGCCCGCGAATGGATGGATGAAAACGCTACGGGTGGAAAACGTTTTCCCGAGTTGCGGCGGCGCGGTCAGGAGCATCAAATCGAACAGGTGGGAGCGAAACTGCGTTCCATGATGTCGTGGATCAGCGACAACAAGGTCGTCGATAAAGCCAGGAATTGATATTACTGTCCCGCCCCCGGCCCATGGCCCGCTCCCGCTACCCCATACTCGCAAGGGAGGGTACCCGCCACCTGATTGTGGCCGTGGTCGCTGGCGTTGCCGCAACCTGGTGGCTGGGAGCGTGGTCCATCATCGTCTGGGTTGGCGTGCTGTTCGTCTTCCAGTTTTTCCGGGACCCGGCCAGAAAAATCCCGCAAACCCCCGGCGCCATTGTATCCCCGGCCAGCGGAAAAATAGTCCACGTGTCCGAGGAAAGCAACCCGTATACGAAAAACCGGGAGAAAGCCCTGAAAGTGAGCATATTCATGAATGTATTTTCGGTGCACTCCAATCTGGCGCCGATAGCGGGAATTATCCGGGAAGTCCGCTATTCCCCGGGCAAATTCGTCAATGCCGCCCTTGACAAGGCATCGTCCGCAAATGAACAGAACGCCATCCATATCGAGACAGACCAGGGGCACCATGTTCACAGCGTACAAATCGCCGGACTGATTGCCCGCAGGATATTGTGTTACCTCAATCCGGGGGATGTAGTAGAAACCGGACAGCGATATGGATTCATCCGCTTTGGCTCCAGAGTGGACCTGTATTTGCCACTGGAAACCCGTTTAGTGGTAAAATTGGGGCAATGGGTTGATTCCGGCAATAGCCCCATCGGCTATTTACCCGGATACTGACCCACCCTGATGCGTAACATCTTGATGGAATCACACGACACGACTGCCCACGGAGCCAGAAAGGGGATCTATTTTCTGCCCAGCCTTTTCACCACGGCCGGGCTGTTTTTCGGGTTTTACGCGATTATCCAGGCCACACAGGGGAATTTCAGCCAGGCCGCCGCCGGTGTCCTGATTGCCATGATCATGGATGGCCTGGACGGCCGCGTTGCCCGCTGGACCAACACGACCAGCGACTTCGGCAAGGAATATGACAGCCTGGTGGATGTCATCGCGTTTGGCGTGGCTCCGGGAATGATTATCTATTTCTGGTCACTACAGTATCTCGGCAAGACAGGCTGGCTGATTTCATTTCTGTACGCCGCCGCCACAGCCCTGCGACTCGCTCGATTCAACACATTGACAGTCAAGGACAACCGCTACTTCTTTGGCCTGGCCTGTCCCGCCGCCGCCGCGTTCATCGCGTTCTGGGCGTGGAATTTCAATGAGACCGGGTTGAGCGGAGAAGCCATGGCCATTGCCAGCGCGGTTGTCACTCTGCTGATGTCGGTATTTATGGTCAGCAATATCAAGTTTCGCAGTTTCAAGGATTTTGACCCAAAGCATAAAATCCCCTTTTTCGCCCTGCTTGCAATCGTCGGCTTCACCGTACTGGTCTCATTCGACCCGCCACGGGTACTGTTTTTAATGGTATTGTCCTATACCCTGTCCGGCCCGGTGGGATGGGTGATCAGACATCACAAAGGGGAACGCGAATCCCCGGCGTTCCTGCCGGATGAGGATGATCACTCGGATGATACCGAAAAACCGCCCTCGCCAACCCGGCTGAAATCGGTCAAAGGCCGCAAATCATCCGGGCAAAATCATTCCCCCCATTGATGTGGATTGGTGTATAATCAGCCCATGCCCCAAGCCCAGGCCATCACATTTGATACTCACCGCTTTGTCAAGCATTTGACGGGAAGTGGATTCACGGAGGAACAGGCCGAGACCCTGGCCGAGGAACAGGTCGCCCTGCTCAACACCAATCTTGCGACCAAACCTGATATCGAGATGGTCAAGGCGGATATCGAAGCCCTGCGACTCGCAACCAAATCCGATATCGAAGCCCTGCGACTCGCAACCAAATCCGATATCGAAGCCCTGCGACTCGAAACCAAAGCCGATATCGAAGCGGTCAAAGCCGATATCGAAGCCCTGCGACTCGCAACCAAAGCCGATATCGAGACCCTGCGCCAGGAAACCAAAGCCGGTATTGAGTCTTTGCGACAGGAAACCAAAGCCGGTATTGAGTCTTTGCGACAGGAAACCAAAGCGGATATTGCGCGACTCGAAGCCGGTATCGAAACCCTGCGATTGGAAACCCGGACGGATATTGAAGCGGTCAAAGCCGGTATCGAAGCCCTGCGATTGGAAACCCGGGCGGATATTGCGTCCCTCAAGACTGATTTGTTAAAATGGATGTTTGGAGCGCTGATTGCCCAGGGAGGCTTGATCGTCGCTCTGATCAGCTTCCTGAATTAAGATGAACGGGTGAAACACCACCCGGAGCGGAACAAATCCGCAAAGCGGATGCAGTAGAATATCATTCCCCCCTTGAGGGGGAATCACATTCCGCAAAGTGGATGTGATGGGGGGTATTCCCGCAAAGCGGGAATCCAACAGAAAGAACACGAACTGAACGATCACAAGCAGGAACAAGACATGATCAAAAGAGAATCAGATATGTCCACCCCCCATCGTAGAGCCTGCCCCCGGCTTGATCGGGGGGGCGGGTCACTGTGCCCGCCCGCTCTAATGTCGAATCGCGAACAAAAACTAAATTTCCACTTGACAACCGGCCTGAAAGATGCTGTTACAATGATAGCCAGCCAGCCAGCCAGCCAGCCAGCCAGCCAGCCAGCCAGCCAGCCAGCCAGCCAGCCCGGTCCGGGCTTCGGGCATGATGGCTTCCGCATGGCGGCTCCGTTCCCGCCCGGCAAATCCCCGACTATCTGATTCCTCCCGCCCGGCAACTTCTGGTCCGCCTGATTCCCCATCCGTCATTCCCGCTTGCGCGGGAATCCACAACCGGCAGACTCGCGTCACTCGATGGATTCCCGCTTTTGCGGGAATGACGAGGTTTTGGGGCCGTAAAATCATTCCCCCCTTGAGGGGGAATCACATCGCGCGAAGCGGGTGTGATGGGGGGACATTCCCGCCAAAGGCGGGAATCCACAACCGGCGACCGACTGATTCTCCCGGCCTGCCGCCGTCAACCGGCGTCATCAGATGGATTCCCGCTTTCGCGGGAATGACGAGGTTTTGGGGCCGTTTCGCGGGCACCCGGTTTCTTCTTCCCCACTTCCTCTCCGTCCTGCTCCTGCTGCCCCTCCTCACCGGCTTCACCGCCGAAGCCTCTGCCCAGATAGTTGCCGCACCTAACGCTGCCGTCTCTGTCGTGACCGAAGGCGAGGGGGCGCCGTTCACAATAGGCCTCTCCGCTGCGGCTCCGACCGGAGGGCTGGAAGTCAACCTGACTGTGAGTGAATTCAACGCTGACTACGTCGCGCAGGCAGAGGAAGGATCCAAGATGATCACCATCCCGGAAGGTGAAACCAGCGCCATCTACACAGTCCCCACAGTGAACGACGAGATCGATGGGAGCAACGGCCTGGTCCGGGTGGTTGTGGCTGCGGCTGCAGGATCAGGCTATACCCCGGGATCCCGTGGCAATGACATCATCGTCCAGGACAACGACCCCGCCACGCTATCAATCTCCGCCCCCGCCGACGCCGTTGAGGGCAACAGTTCGAGTACCGACCGATACTTCCGGATTTCGCTGTCCGAAACCCGCAGCAGCAACATTCACATTTCCGTCTGTTTCTCTGGCGACGCAACCCGATTCCTCAGCGGCGCACGGGATACAACGCATGACTATGGAGCCTTGAATACCAATATCGTGGCGGCTGGAACGTGCATCAATACTACGGTCCCCGCCAACACGACCCAACTCGATGCAATCGGAGTCCGCGTGTACGGCGACACCGTGATCGAATTCGATGAAACCGTCACCGCCACCGTGAGTCTGGTCGGCAGCCCGACGAGTGTGGTCCTCGGCACAGCAACCGCCACCCACACCATCGAAACCGATGACACCCACCATGTCACGGTAGATGTCACCAACAGTTCAAACAACAAGATTTCGGGCGCAACCGAAGGGGACAGCGGTCATAATGACTATACCGTCAACCTGCGCATAGATCCCGTATACACTTCCCAATCCATACAGGTTAAATTCTGTCTGGGGGGTACGGCCGTCCGCGCCACCGATTATGACTTGTTGACCCCGTCCGGGACGGCCATCATCCATGGCTTCGACGCCCAGAACTGCCTGGTTTCACCCGCTCAGCTCACGATGAACAGCGCCCTCGCCGAGTACACGCTGCGCGTCCAGGGCGATGTGACCATTGAACCGAACGAGACCATCACCTTTCAGGCCTCCGCCCAGTCCGGCGTCACCCCGGGAGACGTGTCCTTTGGACCCGCCCACACCTTCACCATCCTGACCAATGACACCGTCCCGCTGAGCCTGACTTCAGTGGGCGCGAACCCCTTTGTAGAAGAAACAGGCAATCTGGCCAGCCGCGCCGAGGTCCGTCTGGGGACGGCGCGCAACAGTGATACCCACTACCGCATCTGCTTTGTCTCCTCCCTGGCGCCAACAGCTTCGGTGCCGAGCTATGACTGGACCCAGAATACCAATAATGTTCTGGACGCAACGCGCTGTCACGATGGCGTCATCGCCAGTGGGCAGACCTCCCACTCAGTCAACAATGCTTACATTCGCACCAACAACAAGGGACCAGGCCGAGACAGTTCAATTTTCAATGCCGACAATCCCGATGAGACCATTACCATCACCCTGTCGCAAGACCCCGACAATCCGCTGCCTTCCGATGTATCCCTGTCCAGTACCGGCAATCCCATCCGCATGGTCAGCCAGGACGATGATCTGACCCGGGTACGACTCGACCGCCAGGGTTCCGGCAATCTGACCGAAGGCGGTTCCGCCAAAGCCGAGTTCAGGCTGACCCTGGACAACCGGCTCGACCACCGGGCGCTGGTAGCCGGTGAACGGGTCGATGTGCCACTGGTCATCTCCGGTACGGATATTACCGCCGGCGACTACACCTTAACGACCAAGAGTGGGACCGATCTGAATACCGGCGTATCGATCACCGGCGCCAATACCCTGACCCCGGTCGTGATATTACAAGGCGCTGGCGCCCGGATAGCCACGCTGGAACTGACGCCGACCGATGATACAGACATCGAAAGTACCGAAACCCTGCGCGTGGAACTGGGACCGGACGGTACGGGCGCCAATGGCTTCGGTCATTCGAGCCGCGGCACCACGGTGCGCGGCGGCGCGGCGCGCAGCGACCGCACACTCACCCATCACTTTGAGGTAGATATTGCTGATAATGACCAGGCATCGGTGATTACCATTGCCCGCGCTTCCGCCGCCTCGCTGACCGAGGGCAACCAGGCCAGCTTCACGCTCAGCGCCGACCCGCCCCCGGCTTCCTCCCTGACCGTCCGTCTGAACATTACGGACGCCGGCAACGCCGACTTTCTGGCTTCAACGGTTCAGGGCGCCCGTACCGTATCCATTCCGACTTCCGGTTCCACTCCTTATCCACTCTCGACGGTGGCTGACGCCATTGATGAACCCGGCGGCCCGGTCACGATCACGATTGCCGCGGACACCGCCAATCCGGCCAGATACACCATCAGCGATCCCGCTCCTTTCGCACAAGTCACCGTCCATGACAACGACGCCACTACGGTCACCCTGACCACGCCGGATACCGACGCGACCGAAGGCAGCAGTACCGCCACGGCGCAGATCGTCCTGACCCTGGGACGCGCCTTGCGCGCCGGAGAGATTCTGGCGATTCCGTTACAGTTCAGTGGCGGCGTATTGAACACCGATTTCGGTCTGTATCTTCCGACTTCAAACGCCATCTCCCTGACCGGCCATACCGTCACCTTCACCGGCAGCGCCGGCGGTTCAGCGACCGTAGCCACTCTCTCTGTACTTGCCACAGAAGACGCGGACGCAGACCCTGATTCCATCACCGTCTCCATCCCCGCCACATCGACCGGCAATGCCGCGAAACTGACCGCCACCGGAATGGGGGTCAATACCAACACCGCTCCCGCCGCCACCGGCTCGGTCACCGCCAACCACGGCACAATCACCGTCACCGACAACGACACCCGCGGACTGACCCTCACCTCCCCGGCCGTCACCGAAGGCGGCAGTGGCACGTATACCGTCGTCCTGGATACCCAACCCGGCGCATCGGTCACCGTCACCATTACCGCCAACAGTACCGAAGTCACCATCGACGGCACAGACGCCGATACGACCTTTACCAATAGCGAAGACCTGATCTTCACCACTACCAACTGGAATCAGCCACAGACCGTCACCATCCGCGCGGCCGAAGATGACGATACCGAGGATGACCGCGTCACCCTGACGCATGCTGTATCCGGTGGAGGATACGGTGCAACAGAAAATGAAACCCCGGAAATCACCATTACCGACAACGACAGTCCGGGACTGGTCCTGCCGGCGACGCTAACCGTGAATGAAGGCGCCACCGGCAACTACACCGTTCGCCTGTCTACCCAACCCGGTGGCGCGGTGACCGTGACCATTGGCGGTCACGCCAGTACCGACCTGACCATTGACACCGATTCCGGTACGAACGGGAATCAGGATACCCTGACCTTCCGCCCGACCGGAGCGAATCTGTGGAGTACCGAACAGACCGTCACCGTCACCGCGGCCTCCGATAACGACCGCGCCAATGACGCCGTGACCCTGGCGCATACCGCCATCGGCGGAGGATACAATATCACCGGCAATGTCGCGGTCACCATCACCGACACCACCCCGGCTCCGCCTCCCCCTCCGCCTCCGCCATCCACCGAACCGGGGACTTTGCCGGAACCTACCCCGACTACACCGGGAGAAACCCCCACAGAGCCGCAACCACCCGAACCGCAACCCGTGATTCCGCTTCTTTCCATTCAGGCGCAATCCGGCGCCCTGACCGAAGGCTCCGTAGCGACTTTCACGATCACCGCCGAACCGGCGCCGGTTGAACCGATTACCGTTCCACTCACCATTGCCGCACAGGGCGACTTCACCACCCCGGAGTCCATCGGAGCGAAGCCCCGCATCATTGACCGCGCCATCACTTCCCTGATGATTCCCACCCTCCAGGACTTCATCGACGAAGCAGATGGCTCGGTCACCATCACCCTGCAAGCGGCGGACGGCTATAGCCTGTCCCCGAACCCTTTGGCGACGATAGAGATTCACGACGATGATACCGCCGGCATTGCATTGTCCACCCAGGGACTACGCATTGACCAGATCGGAGAAACCGGACAATATACCGTGCAACTGACCAGCGAGCCGCAGGCTCCGGTGCAGGTGACGGTTCTCCCCTCCACTAATGGCTCTTCCTCAACGCCTGGCGCTTCCCCGACTCTCGCCAGCGCCTCTGTCGCGCAGGCCGCCACGATGGACGTGGTGAGCGCCACGCCCTCTACGTTGACCTTTGTGCCGGATCACTGGAATATCCCGCAAACCGTCACCCTGACCGCGCAGCGGGAAGGCCGCATGAGCCTGAGGCACCGCGTCACATCCCAGGACCCGAACTATCATACGCTCCCGGCCATGGAAGCCACCGCCGGACAACTGGCGGTTCTCGTCGGCGAAGACCTGACCACCGTGGCCTTGCCCTGGCAGACACGATTCGCTCGTACTTCAGCCGGACACGTCATAGACAGTATCTCCGAGCGCATACAATCCACTTCAACCCCCGGACTGTCCGCCCGACTGGCTGGATACCGCATGGATACCCAAACCCCGCAAGAAATACAATCCTGGACACAGCCCCCCGGCTCCATCGCCAGACCGCACAGCCGCGCCATCACCCTGTCTGAACTACTGTCTGATTCGTCGATGTCGTGGAGTGCAACCGCAACCGATGGTTCCATCGCTTCCCTGTGGGCACAGGGCGCCTTCTCCGAGTTTGACGGCCAGAGTGGAGAAACCACCCTCAATGGAGAAGTCCTCACCACCCTGCTCGGAGTCGATCAAACCCATACCCACGGACAACGCGGACTGGTTCTGTCGTATAGTCAGGCAGAAGGACAATACCAGACGAAAAACAAAGGAGAGATTGAATCAGAACAGACCCTGTTGACTCCGTGGATGTCCCGGCAAGTGAATGACCGCATGACGCTGTGGGGCGCGTTGGGTTATGGTACGGGAGACCTCACCCTCCAAAGAAGCGAAAGGGAAGACCTCACTACGGATACCCATACCGCCTTTGTGGCCCTGGGCAGTGACGCCATCCTCCGGGAAGAAGCCCATCGTACTTTGTCTATCATCACCGATGCGCTGTGGTTGAGAACC
This sequence comes from Candidatus Poriferihabitaceae bacterium, assembly GCA_965208975.1. Classification (GTDB taxonomy): domain Bacteria; phylum Pseudomonadota; class Gammaproteobacteria; order Arenicellales; family Poriferihabitantaceae. The sequence goes on from CBDBQH010000003.1 coordinate 152,063, forward strand.
CGTACCGAGGCGGTCACAGACGGACTGGAACTGAACCATGCCACGGCGCATGCTTCGAGGATGCGGGTGGGAATCAAAGGCAGTGGGCGTATCCCCGCAATCCCCGGAATCCCCCGATTCACTGCGGTACAGGCGCTGAAGATGAATTGGGAATCCGCATTGCGTCATGACGGTGGAGACGCTGAAAGTGGATTCGGTGTGGAAGTCGGGGGCGGAGTCCAATGGACCGATTCCCGGCGCGGACTAAACCTTCAAATCAATGGCCGAAGTCTGATTACCCATCATGATTCAGATATAAAGGATCGGGGTCTCTCCCTGTCCATGGGATTTAATCCGTCTCCGGCTGAGCAAGGATTTACCTTCACCCTGAAACAGGATTGGGGTACGGTGTCTTCGGGCCGGGAGCGATTATTGACCGCGGAATCCCTGGAACCGGCGCAATCCGCTACGGAGCAACGATTCAAAGCGCAAGCGGGGGTTGGCTTTACCATCGGCGATGGACGCTATATCGCCCGTCCACATCTGGGGGTGGGTCTGTACGCCAAAGAGCGAGAAACCACACTCGGCTGGCGACTGCAATCCACTATCGGCAGAAGTGAGCGGACATTGGGGTTGAAACTCACCCGGCATGAGAATGACAACCAATCCGAACATCGCATGAAAGTGGAAGCGGGGGTTCGGTGGTGACAGGATTCCCGCGAAGCGGGAATACCCCCCATCACATCCGCTTGCGCGGAATGTGATTCCCCCTCAAGGGGGGAATGATTCCCGACCGTCATCGTAGGGGAGGGTCTTGTACCCTCCCGCAACCGTCATCAACCGTATACGGAAATAATGCGGGCACCCACAAGGGGCGCCCCCCCGATCAAGCCGGGGGCAGGCTCTACGCATCGGTAATTACAGATTCCATGAGGTCGTGGATTCCCGTTTTCACGGGAATGACGGGTGGGGCGGGAGTGACAGGATTCCCGCGAGGCGGGAATACCCCCCATCACATCCGCTTGCGCGGAATGTGATTCCCCCTCAAGGGGGGAATGATTTTCTTGCGCCTGATTTTCTTGCGCCTGCCGTCATCGTAGGGGAGGGTCTTGTACCCTCCCGCAACCGCCGGAACAGGGTTCAACGATAGCGGGTGGGCACAGTGACCCACCCCCCCGATCAAGCCGGGGGCAGGCTCTACGCATCGGTAATTACAGATTCCATGAGGTCGTGGATTCCCGTTTTCACGGGAATGACGGAAGGGGCATTTTGATTACGGTTGTGCCCCCCATCACATCCGCTTGCGCGGAATGTGATTCCCCCTCAAGGGGGGAATTGATTCCCGCCCTCATCCCCTACCCTCATCTGTGGATAATCGGACGTAATCCATGTAGTATTACTGGTCAGAAACCTGTTTCCATAAAATCGTCTGGCCGGAGGCGCTGATAATGACTACCCAAAAAAACCGCAAAAAAGCCCTGAATATCGCTTACGAGAAAGAACTGGAACGACTACAGATTGAACTGGTCAAACTCCAGGAGTGGATCAAACACAAAAAACTCAAGATCGTAGTCATATTCGAAGGCAGGGACGCAGCCGGCAAGGGCGGCACAATCAAACGAATTACAGAGTCACTGAATCCGCGGATCTGCTCGGTGGTCGCTCTGCCCGCTCCGACAGAAAGGGAAAAGACCCAATGGTATTTTCAGCGTTACGCCGCACACCTTCCCGCCGCCGGTGAAATGGTGATTCTGGACCGCAGCTGGTATAACCGCGCCGGCGTTGAACGGGTCATGGGATTCTGCGATGATGAAGAGTATGAAGAATTCATGCGAAGCTGTCCGGAATTTGAACGGATGCTGGTGCGCTCCGGCATAAAATTGATCAAATACTGGTTCTCGGTCAGCGATGAGGAACAGGAAAGACGGTTTCAGTCACGTTCAAACGATCCAACCAAACGCTGGAAACTCAGCCCGATGGACCTGGAATCCAGGAATCGCTGGGTGGAATACTCCAAGGCAAAAGACTTCATGTTCGCCCACACCGACATCAAACAGGCGCCGTGGCATGTCGTCAACTCCGACAACAAGAAGCATGCGCGGATCAATTGCATTACCCATCTGTTGAGCCTGATTGATTACGAAGATCTGACTCCGGAGAAAGTGTCCCTGGAGGCGAGACCTCCGCTTGCGAAGAACTACGTTCGCCCGCCCATGGACGATCAGAATTTCGTACCATCTGTTTTTCCGGGCGAGCGGCCATTGGCGTGAAACAATTGCTGCCCTTTTACATGGTATTGGTCAATCATCCACTGCCCGCGCTCTGAAACCACCCAATCCAGCAGCGCCATCGCGCCATCATGGTTGGTCGGATGCAGGTCCGGATTGACTGCAATTACGCTGTACTGATTATGCAATGTCTTATCCCCCGCAAACACGATCGAAAGCTCCAGCTTGTCCCGACTGAACAGCCAGGTCCCCCGGTCGGTCAGTGTATAGGCTTGCAGCTCATCCGCAATCTGCAGGGTTTTCCCCATACCCTGCCCCGCCTCCCGATACCAGGGCGCATCAGATAACCAGGGTTCTATTTCGACCTGGCGCCATAATTCCATCTCCTTTTTGTGAGTGCCTGAATCATCTCCTCTGGAAACGAACGCAACCTGGTGAGCGGCGATGGATTGAATCGCCTCGCTGATGGTCTTTTTCTCCCCGACGCCAGCCGGGTCGCCTGCCGGCCCTACCAGCATAAAATCATTGAACATAAACGGAGTCCGGCGCACCCCGTAACCCGCTTCCAGAAAGGCTACCTCACTGTTTTTCTCGTGAACCAGCAATGCATCAACATCACCGGCCTGCCCCATTTTGAGAGCTTTTCCGGTGCCAACGGCAATCACCTTATAGGTGAATCCGGTTTCTTTCTCCAGCGCCGGTCGTAGATAATCAAACAAACCGGAGTTATCGACGCTGGTGGTGGTAGCCAGCAGAACCGTGCGCTCCCCAACCTGGGCATGGGAAATCTGTACCCATAACAAACAAACCGACAATATGCACAGACAGCCACTGAATATCCTCGTCAAGACAAACTCCTGAAAATCAAAAGAGCTAAAAAAAACGGCAATTTTATTGCAAGGCGCCAATCATTACCAATGCGATTGCCGGGGAATTATAATAAAAACACTTGATTTTTTGCCCGGTTTTTCTCCATGACTGGTAAAGTACCGCTACCCGGTATTTCCTTCAAAACAGCGCCAGACAAAATGCAGATTGAACTCAGCCCCCAACAAAAAAAGCTGGTCGCCGCAGGAATAACCATACTGGCCGCCACAGTCAGTATTGCGGCGCTGGCGATATTTCTGATTTATTCAGCCCGGTTGTTCCAGGTGTTCAGCCACGTATTTCTGCCGCTGGCCGTGGCCAGTGTTATGGCCATGATACTCTCCCCCTGGTACGAATGGCTGCGAGCGCGTCTGCCGATGCCGGTGGCGCTGATTCTGGTTTTCCTGTCCATCATTGCGCCGGTCGGCATCGTGGTCGCCCTGTTCGGAGCGCTGATCGCCAGTCAAATCACCGAGCTGGTCGATCAACTGCCCGTGTGGTGGGCCAATATGGTCACCTGGTTTGAGGAATTTCGGTCAAGATTTGACTGGACCCGCAACAGTGAACTCTATGATCAGGTCGGCAGCGCCCTGAACACTCCGGACAGCCCCCTGATCGCATTCGGGAAATACATTGCCTCCCAGCTCTTCCGGGCCGGATCAAACCTGATTGAAGGGCTTGTTTCCCTGTCCGGCTGGGTGATTGTTCCGGTGTATCTGGCCTTATTCCTGATGATGCCGCGCATCCATCCCCGCTCCCTGACAGCCGAACACTTTCCTTTTTTCAAACCGGCAACCGCCACAGATGTTATTTATCTGATCCAGGAATTTTTCAATCTGGTTGTCGTTTTTTTCCGCGGGCAGATCCTGATCGCGCTGCTCCAGGGAATCCTGTTCGCGACCGGGTTCACCCTGGCCGGTCTGCAATACGGGGTCGTACTCGGCCTGATGCTGGGATTCCTGAACATTATCCCGTACCTCGGAAGCATGATGGGCCTGGTCATAGCGCTGCCAATAGCCTGGTTTCAGACTGATGGCGGAGCCACTGTGCTGCTCATCGTCATCGCTGTTTTTTGCCTGGTTCAACTGTTCGAAGGCTATTACCTCACCCCCAAAATCATGGGCAAGGCAACCGGCCTCAATCCGCTCGCCATCATTATCGGCATATTCTTCTGGGGTACGGCGCTGAATGGAATCCTGGGCATGATTCTGGCGATTCCGCTGACCGCTTTTGTGGTCGTATTCTGGCGTCTGGCACGGGAAAAATATATCCGGCAGCTTTTCTGATGACGACCGCAAAAATCAACCAACCACAACGAGAGTGTCATGGACAAAGAAAGATTTGAACTGGGCCTGGAGCAGCGTAAAGCGACCCTGGGAGCCGAATATGTAGAAAAGAACCTGGCGCAGGCCGATGAATTTACCCGACCATTCCAGGAAATGATGACCGAATGGTGCTGGGGGTTCGGATGGGGAGACGACTGCATAGACACCAAAACCCGCTCCATGATGAACCTCACCATGATCGGCGCCCTGGGACGCATGCACGAATGGGAGATTCACTGCCGGGGAGCAGTTGCCAACGGCGTGACCCAACAGCAGATTCGCGCCATCTGCCACGTTATCGGAATTTACTGCGGCGTCCCTCAAGCCCTGGAATGCTTCCGGGTCGCGCGAAAAGTACTGGAAGAACGGGAACTGCTTTAGTAAGGACAACGCCCGTGGTTGTCCGACTCAGGCCGTAATAACCAGAACCCGTGAATCAATTCCCTGACTCTCGATATAACCGGCCCGCCGAACCTGATTGATTGTGAAGCCATGGCGGGTCGCTTCCCTGTACACTTCCGGCTCCAGATCAAGGTCTCGCCAGGCTGCGCCATTGACCGTAATGACACAAGTGGCGCCCGAACGAGCGCAGCGCACCACGTTATGCATGTCCGTAATCTCTGGAACTGCATAAGAGAACATACCGACACACAACACCGCATCATAGGGATTTTCCAGCTTCGCCGGCTGAGTGAAATCGTGTTGCCAGGTGGAACGATACAGACCGCGCTGACTGGCAATCGCCATCATTTTCGTGGACAGGTCCGCACCATCGACATTCTTGTATCCGTGCCGCTGCAAATACGCCCCTGCCAGACCGGTGCCACAAGCAACATCCAGAATACGGGCTGACCGATCAGTCACCGCCTCCATAAAAATATCCCCCGCCTCACTGAACGCCACATACCCCAGGTCATCCACCAGATCAGAATCATAAGTCTGCGCCCACTCATCATACTGCTGTTCCTTGTTTTCTGTACGACCGTAAACCGCCGCCAGCCGTTCATCAAACCGCCCCGGATCCGGGTTGTTTTTAGTCATAATAATTTCTCACGCTCTTTGGCATGAACCAAGTGTATCATTCCCACACAAGCGTGAATCCGAAATAATGATTGACGTGGATTTGAGTAAGGAGATTATTAAAAATCCGGACAGGTTTTTGCTTTACCCAAGTTATTTCAATTACCGGGGTAAAGCAAAAACAGTTCAAAACAAAGAGCTTTCTGTTGATAGCGGTGACGTTAATTACCTGTCAACGCGGTTTACCGCCGGTATCTGAAGTGTTATAACGGCTTCCTTTTGAAAACAGGTTGGACAATATACTTTGAGCGCATGGCAGTGAGTGTCCGGGAAGGCTAATGGACGAACCAGTCGGGTTAACCCGGATCAGTGCGGAGCAAACCGGAGATTATCATTATCTGGACCGATCAGACCGATGTTATTGTCTTGGGTTTTATCAATCAGGAGAGGGGTTTGAGGGGCTCGGCCTGAACCGGATGGTTCTTGATCTGAAAAGGGAACCCGGCGCCCGCTACTCGCATCCGGGCGCCTGGCAGGACAAGAGGGAAGCCATAACACGAGTCTCGTCTATATTGACGATGTCGTTGCAAAAATTATTTCCGCACAGGAAGATCACCCTGATACCTGTGCCACCTTCCAAAAAAGCCGGAGACCCTGAGCACGATGACCGGATGCTGCAAATTTGTAATCTTATGGCCGCAGAGCTTGCTTGCGTGGAGGTGTCTGAGTTGTTCGTGACAAGAAGGTCGGTGCAGGCTTCGCATTTGTCCCGGGTCAGGCCGACCAAGGAACGGTTGAAAGAAAATATCAGGATGATGATTCGAGACGATGCATACAGGCCGGCCCCCCTGGTGGTTCTACTGGATGATGTCCTGACCTCCGGGGCGCATTACTCGGCATGCAAGGAACTGCTGGAGGGAGTGTTTCCTGCCGTGACCGTGGTGGGAGTCTTCGTCGCCCGGGTGGACCATGCTCAGCCAGACGGTCAATGACGGTTAGCGGGCGGGCACGAGACCCGCCCCTACGATGACGGTTCGGACCCATTCCATCATTCCGTTCCGTCTTCCCTGCGAATGCGGGAATCCACGACCATTCGGAACCTGCGATTAACGATACGTAGGGGCGCCCCTTGTGGGTGCCCGCCCCGTAGCTTATTTCAATCTTTTGTACTTGATTCTCCCGGGCTTGACGGTGTCGCCAAAACGACGTTTGTAGTCCTCCTCATAGTCGCTGTAATTGCCGTCAAACCAGGTAACCTGTGAGTTGCCCTCGAATGCCAGAATATGGGTGGCGATTCGGTCCAGAAACCAGCGGTCATGCGAGATGACCACCACGCATCCCGGAAAATCCAGAATGGCTTCCTCCAGCGCCCGCAGGGTCTCCACATCCAGATCATTGGTCGGTTCGTCCAGCAATAACAGATTACCGCCACTGGCCAACAGCTTTGCGAGATGCACCCGGTTTCTCTCACCGCCGGACAGTTGACCGACTTTTTTCTGCTGATCTGTACCCTTGAAGTTGAAGCGCCCCGCATAACGCCGTGAATGCACCTCGTATCCATTGACCAGCATGATGTCCTGATTCCCCGAAATTTCCTCAAATACGGTTTTATCGTCATCCAGTGAATCCCGTGATTGATCAATATAGCTGATTTTGACCGATTCGCCGACCTTGAAGTGTCCCGAAGTAGGAGATTCCTGCCCCGTCATCATTCGGAACAGTGTCGTTTTACCGGCTCCATTGGGGCCGATAATGCCGACAATCCCGCCTTTGGGAAGGTCGAAACTGACATCTTCATACAGCACATTGTCGCCCCAGGATTTCGAGATATGGTTCGCTTCGATCACCAGATCGCCAAGACGCGGCCCCGGCGGGATGTAGATTTCATTGGTCTCGGCTCGTTTCTGGTAATCAATTGAGTTCAGTTCTTCAAACCGCTTGATTCGGGCCTTGGACTTGGCATGCCGCCCTTTCGGGTTTGAACGCACCCATTCCAGCTCATTGTGAATGCTTTTCATGCGCGCGGTTTCTGACTTCTGTTCCTGTTGCAGGCGGTTTTCCTTCTGCTTGAGCCAGGAGGAGTAATTACCCTGCCAGGGGATGCCCTGTCCCCGGTCCAGTTCCAGAATCCAGCCCGCTACATTGTCGAGAAAATAGCGATCATGAGTTACGGCAATCACGGTCCCTTCGAATTCGTGGAGATAGCGTTCCAGCCACGCGATCGATTCTGCATCCAGATGATTGGTGGGTTCGTCGAGAATCAGCATGTCAGGGTTGGAAAGCAGCAATCTGCAAAGCGCGACACGGCGTCTTTCACCGCCGGACAGCGTATTCACCTTCGCCTCCCACGGCGGCAGGCGCAACGCATCCGCCGAGATTTCAAATTTGTGCTCCAGATTGTGACCATCCGCCGCCTGTACGATGTTCTCCAACCGGGTCTGTTCTTTCGCCAACGCATCGAAATCCGCGTTCGGCTCGCCGTAAGCGAGATAAACCGCATTGAGTTTTTCCAGAGCCTGTTTGACTTCGGACATGGCTTCTTCCACGACCCCGCGCACGTCCTTTGATTCGTCCAGTTCCGGTTCCTGGGCGAGGTAACCGATGTTCAGGTCAGGCTGGGGACGGGCTTCGCCGATGATTTCGGTATCCATTCCGGCCATGATTCTCAACAGGGTGGATTTGCCGGCGCCGTTGTATCCCAGGACACCGATTTTGGCGCCAGGGAAGAAATTCAGGTAGATGTCCTTGAGAATCTGTTTTTTGGGTGGGACAATCTTGCCCACTCCATTCATCGTAAAAACGTACTGCGTCACTGAAGTACCCTGTAGTTTCAGGAAATTTGACGCGGTATTATATAGGGGGCGCCGGTAAACAGGTGGACAAAATCGCGCGCCAGCCAGTAAAATTGTTGAAACATAATCCCGGAGGATTGATCATGAAGAAACTGATCGGAACCATGTTGGTGGTTTTGGCGCTTTGGTTTAGTGGCATTGTCGCGGCTCATATAGCCCATGGGGCTGGCAAGGACCCTTTGCTGAAGGCAATCAAGGCGCGTAACGCGGAAATGACTTTACGCAGCTTCAATGCCGGACCGCTGTTTGGCATGGCGAAGGGGGATATTGAATACGACGCGGAACTGGCGTCCGCTCTGGCCAATAATCTGCTGATCATGACCACCGTGAATAATGGCCGTATGTGGCCCAATGGTTCCGATAATGAGGCTTATCCCGATGATACCCGCGCTTTGCCGGAAATCTGGACCACCTATCCCGCTATCGAGGATCAGGGGAAGGCGTATCTGGATGCGGTTGCCGCTCTTGCCGAAGTTGCCGGCAACGGGCTTGGGGAACTTCGCTCCGTGGTCGGTGATGTCGGACAGTCCTGCAAGGGATGCCATGACGATTTCCGCGCCGAAGATGATTACTGACATCAGGGTTGCCGGATAACGATTTCATCGGCATCGGGATATCTTGAGGCCGCCAGGCCTTTATCAAAATGAATCGTTATCAAACCGTGCCGGTTTGGGATGGGGTTACACGGGTCTGGCATTGGCTGCTGGCGTTGACCGTAATCAGTGGCTGGTTGCTGGGTGAATTCCGTACCTTTAACCTGATGCAGTGGCATTTCTATGCGGGCTATTGTACGGGCGGATTGCTGTTGTTGCGGATTTTCCGGGGGATGACCGGGCCACCGCCTGTTCGATTTTCGGCGCTGCTCCCGAAGCCCCGGGCGCTGATTGCCGACATGAAGGGGTTTTTACGGCGGAGTCCCAGCGGAGTGGCCGGGCATTCTCCCCTGGGCGGACTTTCCGTGTTGGTTATGTTGACCCTGCTGCTTGTTCAGGTCTGCACTGGATTGTTTGCAGAGGATGATTCGCTTTTCCATGAAGGGCCGCTGTCGGACACGATTTCATCGGCCACGGTCAGGAAAGTGACTTTTATTCATCACCAGAATTCAAGGCTGTTGCTGGTTATGTTCGGGCTCCATATCGGTGTCATGGTGTTCTACTATGTCTGGAAAAAGGAAAATCTGGTGCGGGCCATGTTCAGCGGCCGGAAGCTGGTGCGGGTGGAGCCGGGCCGCCGCGATGACGGTTAGCGGGCGGGCACGGTGGCCCGCCCCTGCGATGATGGTCGGGGCAATCAGTTCAGGATGCCAGGCCAGTTCATGTCGCTTTCCACGATAAACCTTTCCTTGTCAGCGACCCATTTTTCCTGTACGTCGGCGTCATAATTCAGGTAGAGTTTGTCATTGTGTACGGACCAATATACCGGGTCTCCGGCGTATAGATATCCTTCAGCCACGGCCCACGCGCAATAACCACCATACTGCGGTAAATACTTATCCGGCTCGGCCTTGAACAATTCGAGGTTTTCGGCGGTGGAAAAATACCATTTTGCGCCCTTATGGCTGGTTTTGAGCTTTTTATTCCCTTTCACCGGTTTTGAGTCGGTGAAGTAGGCCACGACATCGTAGCCGCCAGCGCCGGCCTTGCCCAGGAACGAGGTATAGATTTCATCCTTGCCGGCATGAGACGCGGCAGAAAACAGAATCAGGGATATGAAAATCAGGATGCGTTTGTATAGAGTGTTCATAAGTCAGTAGTTCAGTAGTATTGAGTGATTGGTGTATTATACCGGGAGTATCTTGTGTTTTACGCTGTAACAGACTCCGCCAGATCACGAAAGTTCAAAAAGAATACGGGATCGAAATTTCAAATTTCATTTCAAATTTCATTTGTTTTTACATGTAAAATGCTGGTATACTGCCACAGTGGTTGCTGCCCCGATATGTATTATTAACATAAACATTTATATATAACCTGCTCAATTTTAATCATTTTAATGAGTATTTCCAGTGAGAATTGACATGCCGTTTCCATCTTTTTGCCGCTGCCGAAAGCGCGGGATGCAAGGTGTCGGCTGGATGTTTTCACTATTGCTGGTTCCCGCTTTTTTTCTCGTTCCGGTTGACGCCGGGGGCGATACCCTTGCCGACACGAATGATTCCGGGTTTTCCGTCTACCAGCCCCAGGGACCGATCAAGCGGTTGAGTACATCCTGGAATTCCGGCGCCGGCTCATTGGCAGTGGGTAGTGACTGGGCGAACTTCCAGGACCTGATCAGCGTGGATAAAATTCCGGACGGTTCGATTGAGCAAAACAACCGCAGCGTAACCAGCCAGATCAAATGGGTCTCTCCCAACGGATTTTCCATCGCGCTGGAGAATCCATCGCAGACCTCATTTTATTCGGCTGACGAGGGTGAATCTCCCGCAAACCTGTTTGAAAGATCGCCGAGTATCATTCTGTCCTGGCACGGAGGGACTGCTGACGATGCCGTTGGGGAATACCGGGTGACGGCGATGGGAGGCAAGCTGGACGCGAATGCCAGCGGCCAGAAATTCGATGGCAGTGATGTGATGAACTGGGGCTTGAATCTGGAGGGGGGCTGGCAGATAGGAGACCTCTTTTCTGCTCTATCCATGACTTTCGGTAAGGGTATAGACAGCTATTTGCTACAGAAGTTTGATAACGATATCCTGGTCACGCCCAATGAAATCAACGCGGACGGATATGACCAGACCGGGACATCGTTCGGCATCCGCCCCAGTCTGTACTACAGTCTGAATGATCATTCAACTTTCCATGTCGCTCTCGGCCATTATTCCAATACGGATGCGGACGGTGAAACGGGCATTGACACACTGGATACCATTCATATCGGTTATAGCTGGAGTCCCTGGCCAAGTACCCGATTCGGACTGCAACTGCGCGACCAGAACGCACAAGGGCCACAGGGTGAAAGTGAAGATACCCGGGTCAAGTTTGAAGCGGCCAAGCAGTTCTGACCTTTTTTTGCGGCTACGGCTTCCCGTCGAGCCTGCGCCTGCGTCTCAACCAATCATTGGAATCTCGCCAAACCGCCGACTGAACCGATTGGCCAGTGGCACAGGTTCTTGTAGCTCCGCTTTGTTCGCCCCGGCTTTTTGTGGTTGCGGTCTTGGCGGTTCGATGAGGTCAGGCACAACTGTTCGCGCGGGTTTCCGTTCTGGCTGTTTGCTGCTTGACGATGATTTACCTTTTTCGAGCTTTTCGGACTTCTTCGGCTTTCTTTTTTCTGTTGATTTTCGTTCTTTGCTCTGCTTCGCGCTGATTTGTACATCTTCAATCATCCACGGTTCTATTGGCTTTTTCGGGATGCTGTGTCCGATGCAGGATTCGATATCCAGAATAGACCAGGAGTATTTCTCACACAGGAAGCTGATCGCATTGCCGCTATTTCCGGCGCGGGCGGTGCGACCGATTCGATGGATATAATCATCGGCGTCCTGGGGTAAATCATAATTGTACACATGGCTGACTTCGGGAATATGTAATCCGCGGGCAGCTACATCCGTTGCCACCAGAACCTTGTATTTTCCGGTTTTAAAGCCCTCCAGGAGCTTTTCCCGTCTGGATTGCTGGACATCGCCCGACAAGGCGGCGGCGCTGATATTGTTAGCGGCCAGCAGGTTCGCTACATACTCCACTCCGGAGCGTGTATTGATGAAAACCAGGACACGTTCCGGGTTGTCGCGATGGAGCAGATTGACCAGAAGCTTCGGCTTTTCATCATCCGATGGGTAGTAGGAGCGCTCTTCGATCTGGTTCGCTATTCGTGTATCCGCGTTGACCTTGATTTCTTCAGGGTCGTTCATGTGCTCATAAGCCAACTCCATCACCCGAAAGGAGAGGGTGGCGGAGAACAGCATATTGAGGCGGTTTTCCGGACTGGGCATGCGGCGGAGCAGGAATCGGATATCCTTGATAAATCCGAGATCAAACATACGGTCCGCTTCGTCGAGTACGACTACCTGGATGAATGCAAGACTGAACAGGTCCTGCTTGTAAAAATCAATCAGCCGCCCCGGGGTGCCTATCAGAATATCGACTCCTTTCGTCAGAACCTGTTTTTGTTCTTCATACCCGGTTCCTCCATAAATCAGGCCAAGCTTCAGTCCGGTATGTTGTGCCAGTGTCTGGGCATCCTTGCAGATCTGGATGGCGAGTTCTCTTGTGGGCGCCAGGATCAGCGCTCGAGGGGCGGTGGTCTTTTTGTTTTCCTGGTTCCCGGGTATGGGGGTGGTCAAGAGGTAATTACAGCAGGCCAGTAAAAAAGCGATGGTTTTCCCGGTTCCGGTCTGGGCCTGCCCCGCGACATCTCGCCCTTCAAGAGCAATCGGCAAGGCGCTCGCCTGTATCGGAGTACAAAATGAAAACCCGGCGTCAGCGACTCCTCTTTTCAGAGTGTCAGACAAATTGAAGTCATCAAATTTCTGGTCGGTAAGATGTTTTTCGGTCATGTTCTCGAAATAGTCAATCCTACCGCACTCAGGCAGTGAATGATAGAGTGTTGACAGGTGGAGTATATGTGTGGACTCATAGCTCAGATGGAATGGTTGCGATTCCCCGGACTGGTTGTTCTTGCAGGTTTTCTCCGCGGCCAGCACGGTCTACAACAATAAAATCCCGTCGCCGCCCGGTTACGATCTGGAAATGATGCCAGGTATTGCGGAAGAAATTGATACCTTGATGACCATTGGTGCGAAACAGGATCAGATCATCGGCGAATACATGATCTCCCGGCGGCGCTACCAGTATAAGGAACGGCTCCCGGTGCAGTGGCCAGAAAGCCTGACTACCGAACGGATGTCGTTCCATCATCTTCACCCTGTGAGGTAATGGCAATGGCTCCGTGCGAAACACATTGACGCTGGGGCGCCCTCCCCGGGCGCTGCAATCCAGTGTGAAGAGGTCATGAAAGCGTGTGGTAAGTCCCTGATTGATCGAGAGCTGTCTGGCGCTTTCCAGCTCAATGATTTCTCCAAATATCGAAAAGTCGACGTGGGTAAGCGGTACAGGTTTCAGGGCTCTCATGATGCGGCGCCTGAGCGCGGAAAAATCGTCACGGCAGGTTTTCCTGATTCTTCAGCCAGTAGCCCAGAGTATCGCGTTCCTTGTCCAGCATTCCGGTGGGGTTGCCGGGAGGCATGACCTTTGTGAGTACTGTAACCTGGTGAATGGCATCGCGGTAGGTGCGGACGTTGTCCAGAGTATCGAGCCTGATTCCCTTGGGGGCCGTATCAAATCCCGGGAATACGGGTTGTACGGCATGACAGCTGATACAGTGGGAATTGATGATGGTTCTGACAGTGGCATCGCTCACATCGCTCACCACTGCGTCATGGTGGGCGCTCTGGCGTGGCGCGGTCAGCCATACCAGACCCGCTATCACAAGGAGGGCCAGCAGTAGAATCCAGGCAGAGCGGCGCCTGCCGTGGTGGCGTACATTGAAGTAATGGCGTACCGCAATGCCCACCAGCGCCAGCAGAATCAGTACCAGCCAGCTCAGGTGATTGCTGTATGTGCCGGGGAAGTGGCTGCTTAACATGGTGAACAGCACAGGCAAGGTGAAATAGTTATTGTGGCGGGAGCGAAGCAGACCGTTTCTGCCGTGGTCCGGCGCCAATGGCTGTTTGTTGACCAGCGCGGATACCATATCCTTTTGTGTCGGTATGATGACAAAAAACACATTGGCCACCATGACCGTGCCGATGGCTGCCCCGACATGTATATAGGCGGCGCGTCCGCTCAGCAGGTGAGCCAGGATAAAAGCCAGCAGAGCGAACCAGCTAAAAACCAGAACGGCCAGCAGCGCCTGTCTTTCCCTTAAAACCCTGCACAATCCATCATAGATGAACCAGGATATAACCATCGAAGACACTCCGATAGCGATGCCCTGCCAGGGTTGCAGTGCACGTATAGTCGGATCTATGAGCCAGACCCCGGCATTGAAATAATAGATGGTGATGAGGAGGGCGAAGCCGGATAGCCAGGTGGTGTATGCTTCCCACTTGAACCAGTGCAGCGGGGATGGCAGGCTTCGGGGGGCGGTGGAGAATTTCTGCAGGTGGTAGAAGCCTCCGCCATGCACTGCCCATAAGGTCCCGGCAATGCCTTCCTTGTGAGGGGCTTTACGGTGCAGATTATTTTCCAGCCAGTTGAAGTAGAAGGACGCGCCGATCCAGGCAATGCCCACGATAAAATGACTCCACCGCAAAAGGAGATTCAGCCACTCATGAATATGGGCTTCCATCAGCCGCTTCGCTCCATGACTCCGTCAAGCGGTCGGATGAAAGGGTTTACCAATACAGGCTGGCGCATTACGCTTGATCCTGCTTAGGTCCCGGGAGATGAGCGCCAATACCACAATGGTGGCGAGGTAAGGCAACATGGTCATGATTTGGGGAGGGATTCCCACTCCGAACGCCTGGGCATGGAGCTGAAGGATGGTAATGCCGCCGAATAGATAAGCGCCCGCCAGTACCCGCCAGGTCCGCCAGGTCGCGAATACCACCAGCGCCAGCGCAATCCAGCCCCTTCCCGCGCTCATGTTTTCAATCCATAGCGGAGAGTAGGCAAGGGATAAATAAGCGCCTGCGACACCGGCCATGGCGCCACCGAACAAGATGGCGGCGAAGCGGATTTTGAGAACGGGATAGCCAATGGCATGGGCGGCGTCATGGGAGTCCCCGACGGCGCGCAAAATCAAGCCTGGCCGGGTAGACTTTATGAACCAGGCTACGGTGACAACCACGGCGAGGGCGCCGTAGACCAGTATATCGTGATTGAACAGTAACGGGCCGAGCAACGGGATGTCGGACAGATATGGAATGGCCAGTTTGGGCAGGCCATTGTAGGCCACTCCCACCAGACTCTGCCCCAACAAGGCGCTGAGGCCGACGCCAAAGATGGTCAGGGCGAGGCCAGTGGCGACCTGGCTGGATTGCAGCCCCAGTACCAGTATGCCGAATATGGCGGCCATCCCGGCCCCCGCGAAAATGCCAGCCGCGATGGCCAGGGTTGCGCTACCCGTATAATGCACCGTGGCAAACGCCACCACGGCGCCCATCAGCATCATCCCCTCAACACCCAGATTGAGCACACCGGATTTCTCTACCACCATTTCGCCGATAGCGGCGAACAATAACGGGGTAGCCGCGGTGATGATCGTCAGCAAGGCGGGGATCAGTATTTCCATCACGATTTCCTGACCGCGATGGATGCGGTTGACTGGATGCGATAGTGGATCAACACGTCGCAGGCTAAAAGAAAAAACAACAGCATACCCTGGAATACCCCGGTCACTGCAAGGGGCAGGTTGAGGGTAATCTGGGCAGATTCGCCGCCGAGATAGCTGAGCGCCAGCAAGTGGCTGGCTAACAGAACTCCCACTGGATGCAGACGCCCGATGAAAGCGACGATGATGGCGGTAAAGCCGTAGCCCGGTGAAATGGAGGGCTGGAGTTGCCCAATGGGCCCAGCCACTTCCAGGAGACCGGCGAGTCCTGCGGCGCCGCCGCCGAGCATCAAGGCGAGCCAGATGATTCGATTGATTCTGAAACCGGCGTATCGGCCAGCCGCCGGCGCATCACCGATGACCTTGATCTGGAATCCGATGAGGGTGCGCGCCATTAATAGCCAGGCCCCCGCCACAGCAGCCAGGGCCAGAAGCCAGCCCAAATGCAGTCGAGTGCCTGCCAGAATGAGTGGTACTGTGGCGGAATCGTTAAATACCCGGGACTCTGGAAAGTTGAAGCCATCGGGGTCCCGCCAGGGGCCGTGTACCAGATAGCTAAGAAACAAAATGGCGACATAGGTCAACATCAGGCTGACCAGAATCTCGTTGGCATTCAAGCGGGTACGTAGAAAAGCGGGGATCGAGGCCCAGGCCATTCCGCCGATAATGCCGCCGAGCATCATCAGTGGCAGTATCCAGAAACCTTCAATGTCGTGCAGCCACAAGGCAATACCGCCACCGCAGATAGCCCCCAGGGTGAGTTGCCCCTCGGCGCCGATATTCCAGACTCCGGCGCGAAAACCAATAGCCAGCGCCATTGCGATCAGCGCCAGTGGGGTCGCCTTTACCCCAAGTTCACCCCAGCCATACAGAGAGGTCAGCGGCTCGATAAAAAAAGCGTACAGGGCTTTGCCCGGATTCACGTCCATGAGCATGAAAAGAACGATGCCCGACAGCAGGGTCAGCGCCAGAGCGATCAGTGGTGACAGTAGCGTCATGCTTCGAGACGCGCCCGGACGTCGCACCAGTCTAAGCGGCATGTTTCACCTCTGCGGCGTTTGCCGGAGTTTGAGCGCCCGCCATCAGAAGGCCGATCTGTTCCAGAGTGATCTGGTTGATCGGGCAGGTTGCGGACACGCTGCCGGCACAGATAGCGGCGATGCGGTCGCTGATCTGCATGAGTTCATCCAGGTCCTGGGAAATGACCAGCACTGCGGCGCCGGCGGCGGCGAGATCGCGCAAAGCGTCACGGATAGCGCGGGCAGCGCCAGCATCCACCCCCCAGGTAGGTTGAGATACGATCAAAAGTTCCGGGTTCTGGCAGATTTCCCGTCCGACGATGAATTTCTGGAGATTTCCTCCAGACAGGCTTTCTGCCGGCGCCCGGCAACCATTCGCCTTGACCCGAAAGCGTTCGATCACCTCATCGGCAAAGCGGTCACGCGCTTGACGGTGGATGAAGCCGCCAAAGACCAGTCCGAGTCGAAGGAACGCGGTCAGGAAGCCGTTTTCGGACAGACTCATACCGGGTACGGCGCCGTGACCGAGACGCTCTTCGGGAATGGAGGACAGCCCCATCATTCGTCGGGCATTGGGGCTCAGGTGGCCACAATCCTTTCCGTCGATGCGAACCTGGTCCGCGTCCACCTTGATTTCACCACTGATGGCCATGCGTAATTCATCCTGTCCGTTGCCAGCGACACCCGCAATTCCGACAATTTCCCCGGCGCAAACCTCAAGACTGATATTCCTTAATGGGATACTGAACTCACTCGCAGGCAGGGCGTTCAGGCAGTTCAGGGTCAGACGCGCCTTGCCGGGGGAGCGAGCCTGAGTCCCGGATTCAGATTCTTTCGCGAATGCTCCGCCCATCATCTTCGTTGCCAGTGTGTGCGGTGTTTCGTTCGCCACCGCTACCGAATCCACAACCCGGCCGCCACGAAGTATGGTTGCGTGACTGCACAGCGCCTTGATCTCATCAAGCTTGTGGCTGATATAGAGGATCGCCATTCCTTCGGCGGCGAGTCGGCGCAGGGTTTCAAACAGTTTTCCCACTTCCTGCGGAGTTAGCACCGAGGTGGGTTCGTCCATGACCAGAAGCTTCGGGTTCTGCAACAGGCAGCGAATGATCTCGATACGCTGGCGTTCCCCCACAGAGAGCGTATAGACATGCTGAGCGGGGTCCAGCGGCAGTCCGTAGCGCCGGGAAATTTCGGTAATTTCCTGACGAAGGTCAACAGGGTTCCCGCGGATATCCATACCGAGCGCGATGTTCTCGAACACAGTCAGGGAGTCAAACAGCGAGAAATGCTGGAACACCATGGCAATTCCCAGGTCGCGCGCGAGAGCGGGAGTGTCGATTGAGACTCGCTGGCCTTGCCAGATAATATCTCCGGCATCGGGTTTCAGTATGCCGTAGATCATTTTCACCAGGGTGGATTTGCCAGCGCCGTTCTCGCCGAGAAGAGCGTGAATTTCTCCTGAATTGAGGGTGAGATGGACATCGTCGTTGGCGAGTGTAGCGGGGAATGATCGCGTCATGCCATGCAACGAAAGCAGGGCATCGGATAATAATTCCTCATTGATTGTGGTCATCAGGGAGTGGCTGCAAAAAAGCTGATCAAACAGTCAGGGGATTGGCAGTATAGATAAATTCCATACGGACTTCAACGGCACGGCGCACGGCTGTACGGCGCACGATCTCCCGTAACTACTTTACACAGGCCGCCAGTTCCCGGTAACTGACTAAAGTCCAGCTACCCTTGCGGTCACCAGTCAGCCGATGCGCCTCCCAACCCGGCTTTCAGGAAAAGACCTGCGGCTTGAAATCTTCCCGATTGACAATGCTGGCGCTGCTGCCCGTCGCCCGGATTACGAACAAACCTTGCCTCTCCGCGTAGGTCGCCGCTTCCTCATGAGCCTGTAACCAGGCCACCGCTCCATAAACTGTCTTCCCCTGATAATCTTTCATCCGGGACGTGAATTTCCGTAAACTGATCAGAAAGTCCCGGACATCCTTCACTCTTAACGTAGTCTTCACTTCAACTACTACAATTTCTTCGCCGTTTGCCGCAACAATGTCATATTCAAAATCATCGCTGGTGCCTCTTTGTTCGACATTCTTGTAAGTACGTAAAGCGTTAATTCCCTTTTCCCGCAGAAGTGCAATCAAATCCCCTTCCACCAGGCTTTCCATCAGTCGTCCCCATTGGCTGTTAAACAGGGCCTCGGTCTTTTTAATTTGTTTGCCGGTTTCTTTCTGTTCTTCCGCTATCTCCCGATGAAGGGCGCGAATCTCTTCTATTTCCCGGTTGGCCTTCCGACTGGACTCTTCCTGACTGAGGCGAAATTCTTCCATTTCCCGGCGGGCCTTCCGACTGGACTCTTCCTGACTGAGGCGAAATTCTTCCATTTCCCGGCGGGCCTTCCGGCTGGATTCTTCCTGACTGATACGGAATTCTTCCATTTCCCGACTGGTTTTATCCAGAGTAGCGTTGGTTTTATCCAGAGTGGCGTTGGTGCTTTCCAGGATTTTCCAGATTTTATCCGGGGTGGATACGGCAGCATTGGTTGGCATGATCAAGGATACTCCTTTATGTTGGGTTCGGGTGATTATATCAGAAAGTGGGCGTTGCGGGGGTATTGCTGGTTCTATTTAGAATTCTAAAAAGTGACACACAGCCAAAAATCTGGTATATATCGGGTAATTTGAATCGGAGAATATGAAATGAAATCTGTACCCCCCCCCCCGATATAAAGGGCAGAAATAGAACTGATTTACAGAAACGCAAGCAAATCATCCGAAGCCTGGCCGTTGGCGGTGTAGCGGTTACGGCATGGCATCAGCCGATTGTAAACAGCGTGCTGTTGCCGGCTCATGCACAGCCATCAGGAAACACAACAGCAGACCCGGCAAACCCATCCGGGCAAGCCGGACAATCCGGGCAGACAGGACAGACCGAGCAGGGGCAGACCAATCAGGAACAAACCGCCATACCGCAACAGAACGAACAGGAACAGCAACCCAAAGGCATACCCAATCATGACCGATTGGAACCATTGCCAGCAGGCGATACGCTAAATATTGATATAAGAAACGCCGGGCAGTGCAGAACGATCCAGATAGTGGAATACAAATTTGTTGATTATGCCGAAACTGTAGACCACCCCATACCCAACGGATTTATTAAAGTAACAGGAATACAAACGCCAGCAGTAACAAGCACCGGCAACTCCCGAAGGGGGGCGTTGAATCTGCAGCTATCGATACGACTTATAAACTCACTGGGATTCGGGCAAAACTACCTTCTTGATAACCCAGTAATTGACGCGATACCCGCCAGAGTATCGGGAATGTTCGTTGTATATTTTCCTAATTGGGTTGGCACCGGCATTCTGGCCAGACCCAGACCCATCACACAATCCGAGTTAGAAAACGCAACCCTTCGTTGTAATGGCAATAGATAGCGGGTCAGGAAAGGCGAGGGAAAACGCGATAGCATTTATCGCGCCAGACAACCGGCGCATAGCGGGTTTCCCGCGTCTGGCGGGCACCCACAAGACCCGCCCCTACGATGATGGGTGGCGCGGGAATGATGTTTCGGGTGATGGATGTCGTGAATTGCAGATTCCATATATCGTAGGGGCGCCCCTTGTGGGTGCCCGCATTGATTTTCGTATACGGTCAATGACGGTTGCGGACGGGCACGGAGACCCGCCCCTACGCATTGTATCGGATGTAGAGACAACCATCCGTGATTGCCCCCCCCCCGTCAATCCGACAATTCCTGAACCCCTTGCGGTTGGACGAATCGTAAAAACTCCTCCTCAAACATGAGCAACCTGGAATCCTCAATGCGATCAACATACAGCACACCATCCAGGTGGTCGAGTTCATGCTGGCAAACGGTGGCATGGAATCCGTTGAACTCAATCTCCCGGGCGGCTCCGTCCATGTCGGTATAATTTAACCGCAGTGATTGCGGGCGTTTCACGAAACCGCGCAGTCCGGGAACGGACAGGCAGCCCTCCCAATACCCTTCCAGATGAGTGGCATCCAGAATGGTCATTCGGGGATTGATGCACACCGTCAGCGGAATGGCCTCGAAATGGCCGTAGCGACTGGCCCCTTCAGGCATATTCAAAATAGCGACCTGTAGACTGGCTCCTACCTGTGGCGCGGCCAGTCCGATGCCACCGGCATCATCCAGTGTTTCGATCATGTCATTGACCAGGCGGCTGAAATCCGGAGATTTGATTTCATCATCCCGCACTGAACGGGCTTTTTGCCGTAAAACAGGATGCCCCATCCGTATGATTTCCCGTATCGGCATGGCCGTTACTATGCAGCCGGTTCAGGATGCCCCGCTTTCGGCGCGTCCACGCGGACAGTCACAATATCCGTGTCATGGTATTGCTGATGCAGAACCGAAGACGCGACGTGCCGTAGCAGGCGTAGCGATATTTCCTTTTCCACCGGGGGAGCGTCAACGGTTTGTTCACTGATTAGAGCGATCTGGTCCTGGAGATTGCCTTCGCCGGTTGCCGCCACGAACTCAAGTACCGCCCCGCCATCTTCCTTACGCGCCACCAGACTCAACCTCCGCGACTCCTGTTCCCCCCCGGCGCCCTCATTTTTCTGCAAGAGCGTCAGCAAAGTCTCCTCACTGGCTATATCCAACCGCGTCATCATCGCCTGTTGCCAACCGTTGCGGGCTACGAATCCTTCCAGGAACTGCCGGATGTGCGGCAACGCCGAAGTATCCAGTTCTGTCTCAATCCGGCTGCTCCGGGATACCCCAAGCTTCAGGAACATGGTCAGGATGATCGCGGTCAGGCCGCCAGCCGTAATTCCATTCTGCAGGAATCCTCCGGCGAATTGCGAGAAAAATTCAGGGAAGATAGATTCGGTTTGAAGCCCGGAGCCGATCCAGAACGAAACTCCGGCAATCAGGCCAACCCGATAATTGATTCCGTCCTGAATGATCATTTTCATGCCGAGTATGAAGATCAGCGCCAGAATCACGGTGACATAAGCCGCAACCACCTGATCCGGAATCGCCAGGATGACCGCGAGCGCCTTGGGCAAAAATGCCAGAACAACAAATAACGCGCCAGTAGCGATACCGACGCTGCGCGCTCCAACCCCGGTCAATTCGACTACTGCAATGCTGGTCGAATAAGTTGTGTTCGGCACCGTCCCGGCCAGGCCGGATAACAGATTGCCGACCCCATCCGCTCCCACAGCGCCCTGTACCGCCCGGAAATCCACTGCCCGCGGTTTACGCCAGGATACATGCTGGATGGCGATTGAATCACCGACCGTTTCCACTGCGCCGACCAAGGTGACGAACACGAATGCGGGAAGCAGTGTCCAGAAAACCGGACCGAAACTGAAATCCAGACCCGGCCAGCTGCCATCCGGCAAGCCGACCCATGAGGCGTTGGCTACCAGCTCAAAGTTGTAAATACCGAAAAATCCGGCGACTATTGAGCCGATCACGACACCGATGACCGGCACCCAGAGCCTCAACTGTCCTCTGGCTTTCAGCGCCAGACCAACAATGATGACCATAGTAACCAGGGCCGTTACCGGCACAGCGGCTGGCGGCGCTCCTTCTGGCACAGTGTTCAGCATATCGAAGATGATCGGCATCACCGTAACGGGTATCAGCATCAATACCGTCCCGGCAACGGTCGGGGTCAGAATCTGCCGGAACAGCGAGAGCCGTGTCGCGAGCATGAACTGGAAAAACGAAGAAATAACCACCAAAGTGGCCAGCATCGCCGGACCGCCTTCGGCAATGGCGGTAATACAGACGGCGATAAATGCCCCTGATGTTCCCATCATGAGCACATAACCGGCGCCAAACCGACCAATCCGGACTGCCTGCAATACAGTGGTTACACCGGCAACCATGACAGCGGCAAACACGGCCCACGACAGAAAATGTTCGCTCCCGCCCGCCGCCCGAATCACAATCGCCGGCGTCAGCACCACGCCGGCAACCGTAATAGCGGCCAGTTGAAAACCGAGACCCAGAGAAAGCGCCTTCGGCGGGGATTCGTCGGGTTGATAGCGGACGTTCGAACGATAGTCTGGGTCTTTAGTCATGGAATCAAGTATAAGGTGGCGGCGATAGCATGACAAGGTGCATGACGAGCCGAAATGGAGTTACTGCTGTTGAATCTGTAATTGTACGCTCATGGATTCCTCGCCCACGCCAAAACGCATTCCCTGTACAGGCGCGGCCTCCCGGTAGTCAAGACCTGTAGCGGTGCGGACATATCGATCATCCGGGGAAATTCCGTTGGAAACATCGAACCCCACCCAGCCGAGAGATTCAACCCATGCTTCCGCCCAGGCATGTCCGGCGTCCTGGTGAATCTGGCCATCCATCATCAGATAGCCACTGACATACCGCGCCGGGAATCCGATCAGGCGGGCGGCGGCAACAAAGACATGAGTATGATCCTGACATACGCCGCATCGGCTACGCAACGCTTCTTCCGCAGTGGTTGTGGGCGAAGTCGTGCCGCGCTCATAGCGAATAGAGGAGGCAATCCTCTCCGAAAGCAGATGCAATGTGTCCAGCTCCATATTGCCGGACAGGCCGGGTTCCTGAACCAGCTCGTGTATTGCGGCTCCGGCTCTGGTCAACCCGGTATCGCGGTTGTAATACCAAAGAGGCATATATCCTGTATGTTTGCCGAGTATGCCGGCATGGTCCCGGGTTTCGATTTGTCCCTGACAGCGGATATCAATTTCCCGCTGCTCCGGTTCAATGCTGAGCAGACAGACCTGGTTGTCGTTGTGATCCGTAAAATCCAGTTCCTTGCGCCCGTTGACCAGCTCAATCTCCCAGTTCAGTACATTTTGCAGTATGCCGCTTGCGGGAGATTGCCTGAGTTGAAACAGGGCATAGTTGACGGCTGCATCGTACTTGTAGAGAGTCCGGTGGGAAATATCAAGAAGCATGGCGGCTACTCGTAAAACCTGAAGTCCTTTTCGATTTGCCTGCCCAGCGCAGCATTCTGTCCAAGAAAATTCATCAGGAACTCATGCAGACCGTTTTCAAAGACAACATCAATGGAATCCATGTTCAGGATTCTGGATATGGAGCTTGCCATGCCGTGGGATTCGTAACAGATGCCGTAATCGCGCGTCAGGTAGCCCAGATTGTCCTCAATTTTCCCGTAGCAAAATGCCAGGGAGCGTGGCATCCTGGTATCCAGGATCAGAAAGTGGGCGATACCTGGCGCGCTGATCCTGCCTTCATGTACCCATCTGTAGGAACGGATAGCCGAGACAGAACTCAGAATAGTCTCCCACTGTACATTATCCAGCGACGAGCCCAGACAGCTTGCGGAGGGAAGCAGTACGTAATACTTGACATCCAGTATACGGGCCGTGTTGTCCGCTCTTTCAAGAAAACTTCCGATGCGGGAGAAGTCAAATATATCATTCCGCATCATGGTTCCGTACATGGTCCCGCGAACCATTGAGGAATGTTTTCGAATCGCGTTGAGCGCTGCCGGAAGTTCCCTCTCCCTGACCGGCTTGCCCAGGATCTCCCGTAGCGTGAGCCAGGCTATGTTGGTGGCCTCCCAGACTTCCCGGGTCAATGACGCCCGCACGGCGCGCGCGTTGTTCCTGGCGGCTTCAATGGTCGACAGAACGCTCGAAGGGTTGCTTTTGTCTCGCAGAAGAAAGTCGATAACGTGCTTGCCATCGGCCCGTTCGTGATTGCGGAAGTAAATATCCTGCGTACCCGTAGTGGTCAGAATCGAATTCCACTCATCCTGCGCCGCGTCTGAACGGGTCAGTGCGATGCGGAATCCGGCGTCAAGCAGTCTCGCCGTATTTTCACTTCGCTCCAGCAGGCGGAACATCCAGAACAGTCCCCCTGCGGTCTTGCCGAGCAGACGGGTCATCCGTCCAGCACCCAGGTATCTTTGGCGCCGCCACCCTGGCTTGAGTTGACCACGAGAGAATCCTTCTTCAACGCTACGCGAGTCAGCCCGCCCGGACAAATGCTGATACCATTGGGAGAAACCTGTACAAAGGGCCTTAAGTCCACATGGCGTGGCGCCAGACCTGCCCTTGTCAATACGGGCACTGTCGACAGGGCCAGGGTCGGTTGGGCGATGTAGTTTTCGGGGCGCTCATTAAGCTTCACGGAAAAGGATTTCAGTTCCTTCTTGCTGGCGGCGGGCCCCACCAGCATGCCATACCCACCCGATCCATGAACTTCCTTGACAACCAGTTCATCCAGGTGAGCCAGAACATAAGCCAGAGAGTCGGCCTCGGAACATCGCCACGTCGGGACATTTTCCAACAGCGCTTTCTCACCGGTGTAGAACTCGATGATTTCAGGCATACAGGCGTAGATCGACTTGTCATCCGCAATTCCTGTGCCCGGCGCATTGGCCAGTGTAATGCCGCCGGAGCGGTAGACATCCATGATTGCGGGCGTACCGAGCAGAGAGTCCGGATTGAACGTCAGAGGGTCCAGAAAATCATCATCCACCCGTCGGTAGAGAACGTCTATCGGGAAAAGTCCGCGTGTAGTGCGCATGCCGATACGCCCGTCGGTAACCTTCAGGTCGCTGCCCTCAACGAGCTCAACCCCCATCTGGTCTGCCAGAAAGGAATGTTCGAAATATGCGGAATTGTGAATTCCCGGAGTCAGGATGACAACGACCGGGGAATCAGAGCAGGCCGGCGGGGCGCAGGCTTCCAGCGAGGCGCGAAGATTTTTCGGGTAGTCACTGATCCGCCGCACATGGTTTTGCGAGAAGAGCTCGGGAAACAATTGCATCATGGTTTCGCGATTCTCCAGCATGTACGAGACCCCCGAAGGGGTTCGGGCATTGTCCTCCAGAACCATGAAGTCATTTTCGCCTGTACGCACGATGTCAATTCCGATGATATGCGTATAGACACCGCCGGGCGGATCGAATCCCATCATCTGGGGCACAAATGCCTGGTTGCGGGAGATCAGGGATAGCGGAATGCGGCCGGACTTGAGAATCTCCTGTCTGTGGTAAATGTCGTAGATAAAGGCATTGATCGCCCTGACCCGCTGCTCAATCCCCCGAACGAGTCGCGACCATTCGCCGGATGACAGGATTCTCGGCACGATGTCGAAGGGGATTAGACGTTCGGTGGTGTCTTCATTGCCGTAGACGTTGAACGTGATGCCGGTACTGTGGAAATAGTTCTCAGCTTCAGATGACTTTTTCCTTAACCGGGAGAGATTTTCCGCACTGACCCAGTCATGATAGCTGGTATATGGGGGACGCGCATCATCCCCATACCCAAACATCTCATCATAATACTGTGTGTGTAACGGCATGTACCCCCCTGGTACGAAAACAGGTCGCACAAGAATACCACGATCTGACCGCTTTCAGGAAAGCCGCATACAGACAAGGCGCATACAGGCGGGGAACTCATGAAAAAACGGGGAGATCTCAGTATCCAATCAGTCTTTTCGGGTTCAGGCTCCATCGGATTCCGGAATGTATACGTCCCGGATATTGCGCAAAATGGTTTTGTCGTCTGTATGACGCACATCCACCCCCTTTTCGAGAAATACAATGTGTCCGGCTATATTGCTGCTATGCCCACCAAACCGCTCGAGAGCCCGAACACCCAGCACAATGTCCACAAAATGCCCGACATTTCTGGAATCCTCCAGAATAAATGTGCTCAATCGCCGCAGTATTGATTTCAACTGATTATCCAACTGCTCGCTCTCGATCAGAACATTTGCCGCAAGCTCCAGATTCAGGTCATCGAAAGCCTGCATGGCCATTTCCAGCATATTGATCACATAGCCGGACAGAGAATAAATATCCCGCAATATCTCATCGCTCGGTGGTTTTTGAGCCGATTCGAAAAAGCGAATGGTCAGACCGGCAATTTTCCGGGCTTCATCGCCCGCGCGTTCCAGTTCTGCAACAATTTTCCCGATCGAGATCAGCACTCTCAAATCCTTGGCAACCGGCTGGCGCAACGCGATCAGGCGAATAATTTCATCATCCGCTCGCAAATCGAGATCATTCAGCTTTTTATCATTTCTAATGACATCATGAGCTTTGCCCGGATTCACGGATTGCAGAGTATCCAGGGAGTCCTCCAGCTGACTGACCGCAATCTTGCCCATTTGTAGAACCAAATCATGGAGATACTGCATTTCTTTATCAAAGCGCTTGAAGATATGTCTGTCACCTTGAATGCTCATAATTGAATACCTTGGCTAAACGATTGAAACGAATCCGATCATCCGAAACGACCGGTGATATACCCTTCTGTCAAGCGGTGTCGGGGATTGGTGAAAATAGCGCTGGTGGGACCGACTTCGACCAGTCGGCCCAGGTGGAAATAAGCCGTTCTTTGTGAAACCCGGGCCGCTTGTTGCATGGAGTGAGTGACGATACAGATTGAATATTGTTTTCTCAACTCGTCAATCAACTCTTCAATGGCGGCTGTAGCGATCGGGTCAAGGGCAGAACAGGGTTCGTCCATCAGAATAATCTCGGGACTAATGGCGATGGCTCGCGCAATGCACAACCTTTGCTGCTGGCCGCCGGACAGTCCGGTGCCGGGTTTATCCAGCCTGTCGGATACCTCTTTCCACAAATCCGCCTTGCGCAGACTGCTTTCCACAATATCGTCCAGTTCGGATTTGCTACTCGCCAATCCATGCAGCTTGACCCCGTAGGCGACGTTTTCATATAACGATTTCGGAAACGGGTTGGGTTTTTGAAAGACAATGCCCACCCGGGCGCGAAGCAGGACGACATCCATGTCTTTACTGTAGATGTCTTCACCGTGTAATTTGATGCTGCCGGACACCCTGCACCCGCTAATCGTGTCATTCATCCGGTTCAGACAACGCAGGAAGGTGGATTTCCCGCATCCCGACGGACCAATCATCGCAATCACCTCGTTTTTCGCAATATCAAGAGACACATTGAAAATAGCCTGCTTGTCGTCATAAGACACATTGACGTTGCGGCTGGCCATTGCCGGCTCATCCACACGAACATCACCGAACGTCTCGAAATTCGGGTTCAGTACCGGATCATCAAAATCCGCGGCCATGTCAGTCTGGTCACCTGGTGGCGACGCATTCGGGTCGCCTGTGATTCTGTCATCAGTTAATGTATTCGTATTCATCATGTCATTTCGGCTTAAGAGGTTACCAGCGACGTTCAAACTTCTTCCTTAACAGGACAATCAATCCATTGACCGCAATCAGGAACAGGAGCAAAACCATGATCGCAGCCGAAGTGCGTTCAACAAACGCGCGTTCCGGGCTATCTGACCACAGGTAGATCTGCACCGGCAACGCCGTAGCCGGATCCAGTGGTCCGCCGGGAACATCAACAATGAACGCCACCATGCCGATAATCAGTAAGGGCGCCGATTCACCCAGCGCCTGAGCCAGACCGATGATCGTTCCGGTTAGCATGCCGGGCAACGCCAGTGGCGCCACGTGATGCAACACAGTCTGCACCGGCGAAGCGCCCAGCCCAAGCGCGGCTTCCCGAATACTGGGCGGCACCGCTCCAAGAGCGGCGCGACTGGATATGATGATGGTAGGCAGCGTCATCAGCGCCAGTACCATGCCACCGACCAGGGGCACTGAACGCGGCAAGCCGAAGACATTGATGAAAATAGCCAGGCCGAGCAAGCCGAATATGATGGACGGAACCGCCGCCAGGTTGTTGATATTGACCTCAAGCAGATCCGTTATCCGGTTCTTCGGCGCAAACTCCTGTAGATAAATAGCGGCCGCAACGCCAATCGGGAATGCCAGCAGCATGGTCACCAGCATGGTGAAAATGGAACCCATTGTGGCGCCGAAAATACCCGCCTGCTCCGGTTCACGTGAATCGCCAGCGCTGAAAAACGGGATATTGAAACGCTTTTCCAGACGGCCGTTTTCCAACAATTGGTCTACCCACCCAATCGTAATATCCTTGATCCGCCGGTTCTTCTCGGCAACGTCCCGGTCAATCCGGCCCTTGACAAAAACATCCACCTCGTCATCGGCCAGCAGCCACCAGGTGACCGGCTGGCCGATCAGAGACGGGTCAGCCATAATTTTCTCACGCAGTTGATATTGCGCTCCGCTACTGATGAGCCGGTAGAGGGACCTTTTCTCCTTGCGTTTGGTCACTTCCGGGAAGGTCTGGCGAAGCGCTTTCTTGATAAACCCGGAGTAATCCGCCTTCGACAATGATTCCTGGCTCAGATCATCACCGAAATCCTCTGCAAGAAGATGGATATCCAGCCCGATATGCGTCTGCAATAACGCGGTATATCCATTGGAGCCGGTGGTAACCAGCAGGAATATCAGGAAAGCCAGTCCGCAACTAATGGACGACAGCCCGTACAGACGGAATCGGGCCTCCCGCGCGTAACGTTTGGCCAGCCCCCTCTTGATGATCTCGACCTGGTTCATTCGTATTGTTCCTTGTATTTGCGCACCACCTTCAACGCAATAACATTGAGAATCAGGGTGATAGTGAACAGAGTCAGTCCCAATGCGAACGCCGCCAGGGTTTTCGGACTGTCGAACTCCTGATCTCCGATCAGCAAGGTGACAATTTGCACGGTCACAGTCGTGACCGACTCGAACGGATTGGCGGTCAGGTTCGCCGCCAGTCCCGCCGCCATCACCACAATCATGGTTTCACCGATTGCGCGCGAAACCGCCAGCAAAATGCTACCGACAATGCCCGGCAGCGCAGCGGGCAGGACAATCCGGCGAATCGTTTCCGAGCGGGTGGCGCCGAGCCCGAATGAGCCGTCACGCAAGGTCTGGGGCACGGCGTTGATCACATCATCTGACAGCGACGACACGAAGGGCAGGATCATGACCCCCATAACCACTCCAGCCGCCAGCGCGCTTTCGCTGGAAACACTCATACCAAAGGATTCCAGTGAGTTGCGAATCATCGGCGCAACCGTCAAAGCGGCGAAAAAACCATAAACCACCGTGGGAATGCCAGCCAGAATCTCAAGCAGGGGTTTGCCGAATGCCCGTACATGCCGATTGGCGTATTCCGACAGGTAAATGGCTGACATGAGTCCGAACGGTACGGCAATAAACATTGCAATCACGGTAATCAGGAAGGTCCCCGCGAACAGGGGAACGGCTCCAAAAGCTCCGGACGAACCCACCTGATCAGAACGTATGGCAGTCTGGGGGGACCATTCCAGACCAAACAGAAAGTCGGTTATTGGAACAACATTGAAAAACCGAATGGACTCAAACAATACGGACAGGACGATACCGATCGTTGTCAAAATAGCAATACTGGTACAGGCAATCAAAAAAGTCTTGATCACTCTTTCAACCCGGTTTCTTAACGCCCGGTTTTTCCTGGCCAGGCTCAATGCAACCAGCATCAGGCACGGAGCCAGGATGAAAAACGCAAAAAGCAACGCCAGAACACTCATTTATCGCGCCATCCCACCATTGTATTGCGAACCTCCCCCATCATTCCCGCCCCTCCCCCGTCATTCCCGCGCATGCGGGAATCCACAATGCGGATAGCATTCCATCTCCTCCCCCGTCATTCCCGCCCCTACGAAGTTGCCCCCGTCATTCCCGTGCAAACGGGAATCCACAATAATATGGATCATTGCAATGAATGATGCACAGGGGCGGGTCACTGTGCCCGCCCGGGAAGATGATGTCGTAGGGGCGGGTCACTGTGCCCGCCCGAGAATCAGAGGAGTCAGATTGGCCGCATCAGACCGGAATTTCTCTCTTTCACTGGTCGGCATCGGAATCAGCCCCTTGTCAACCAGATAGCCTTCTTCACCAAAAGCCGCTTCGCTGGTAAATTCCACCATAAACCCGGCGATCCCCGGAGTCATACCGATATGCGCCTTTTTGGCATAGAAGTAAAGCGGGCGTGAAATCGGATAGGACCCGTCTGCAATGGCTTCAAACTCAGGTGGAACACCGTCAATCATCGAACCCTGGATGACATCTGAATTCTGATCCAGAAAGCTGAAGCCGAACACCCCGAGCGCCCTTTCGTTTTCCCGCAGTTTCTGCACAATCAGATTATCGTTTTCCCCGGCCTCAATATAAGCCCCGTCTTCGCGAACGGTATGGCAAAGCGACTGATACGCTTTTTTATCCTGTTCCGCCATGGCCTTGATCCAGCCGAACGACTGGCAGCCGCCTTCAAGAGCAAGCTCGGCAAAAGCGTCGCGGGTGCCTGATGTAGGAGGCGGCCCCAGTACTTCTATCTCCGAATCCGGCAGCGCCGCATTCACCTCCTTCCAGGTAGAGTATGGATTCGGTATAACGGATTCACTGCCGTCGGGATGCGGAACATCTTTCGCTAACGCAAGGAAAATATCCCTTCGGCTCAATTCCAGCTGATCAACCTGACTGGAATTACCCAGTATGACCCCATCGTAACCGACTTTGACTTCGATCACGTCTTTCACTCCATTGGCCTGACATTTCCCGAATTCTGAAGGCTTGATTCGACGGGATGCGTTGGTAATGTCCGGGTACGATTCACCCACTCCGGCACAAAACAGTTTCATGCCGCCGCCCGAGCCGGTCGCTTCGATAACGGGAGTCTTGAAGCCACTGGTTTTGCCGAATTTCTCCGCCACCACCGTCGCGAACGGATAGACTGTTGATGAGCCGACAATCTGGATATAATCGCGGGCGGCCTGGGCAGAACCCATACCGGCAATAGCGGCGGCCATAACAATCGGGATAACACTTTTTAACATGAGACAATTCCGTGGTTGATTGATCTGGTGGCGGTAGTTCGGGAATTTGCCCGGGTCTACGATATGAGCCAGTGTTGCGGTATTATGACATAATGAGACCTCTGCTTACAGCGCTTCGCGCCACAGCTGAAATCACCCGGCTACGCATACTGTCGGTTCTGCGTGACAGTGAGTTGACCGTCTCCGAGTTGATGGAGATACTGAAACAGAGCCAGCCGCGAGTCAGCCGCCATTTGAAACTGCTGTGTGACGCCGGATTAGTGCAGCGTTATCCGGAAGGCGCGTGGGTCTTTCATCGACTCATGGATAGCGGGAAAACAGCCGAATTGATCTCGTCAATCCTGGACATGATTGACATGCGGGATATCGATATCGCCCGTGACCAGCAGAAACTGCAAAAAATCAAAAGCCGCAATGCAGCCATGGCCGCCGAATACTTCAGCAAAAATGCGCCAGAATGGGATACGCTCCGAAAACTCGCGATACCGGAGAGCTATGTCGAGAAAAAACTGATTGACTGCCTGGATATCGAACGCCCCGACCTGTTCCTGGATCTTGGCACCGGAACCGGGAGAATACTCGAAATATTTTCCCCGCACATCAAAAAGGGAATCGGTATCGACATGACCCGGGAGATGCTGATGCTCGCCCGCTCCAACCTCGACACGGCTGGCGCCCGGAATTGCTCGGTGCGCCATCAGGACATCACCAATCTGAGTCTTGAAGACAATTCCGTCGACGCCATCACAATCCATCAAGTATTGCACTACCTGGATCGGCCGGATGAAGTGATCCGGGAAGCGGCCAGGGTATTGCGCGCGGATGGGCAACTGATTGTTGTCGATTTTCTTCCTCATGACCTCGAATTTCTCAGACAGAAACATGCCCACCGCCGGCTGGGAATATCCCCGCAGTCGATTTCTCAATGGGCGGAACATTGCGGCCTCAGCCTGGTCTGTACAGAGCATTTGTCGGCGACCGGGGCGGATCGGAACAGCCTCGGCATTGGTTTGTGGAGTTTGCGGAAGCGGACACCGAAAACAATGATATGATTGACGAAAGAGTTTTAACCACAACGCTCAATGATGATTTCCAAATACCTTAAAATCCTGATGACATCAGGCTTCGTGGCCTTGTTCTGCGCCAATTCCACAGCTTCTGTACTGAACGAGCTCGAACAAACGGAACTTCCGGTCAGTCTGTCCACGCAGACGACCATAACGACCCTGATCAATACTCTCGTCAATACCCGGCACTTTCATCAGGTCCCTCTCGACGATCGCCTTTCCGAAAAAATTCTGGAAAACTACATCCAGCGGCTGGACCCGACAAAAAGTTATTTTCTGCAGGAGGATATCGACCGGATCGAAGAGACGAAACATGAATTCGATGACTACATCAGAAACAGCTTCCTGACACCGGCCTACACGATTTTCAAGACATACCGGGAAAGAGTCAATCAACGAGTTGAATTTGCTGTTGAAAGATTGAACCAGCCCTTCGACTTTACCATTGACGAGGAATATCTGCTGGACCCCGAGGATGTCTCCTGGGCGCGGAATGTCGAGGAGCTGAATGACAACTGGCGCAAGCGCATTAAAAACGACATGATCAACCTGCGCCTGTCAAAAAAACCGGACGATGAGATTCAGGAAACCCTGACCAACCGATACGTTCATATCGCGCGAAGAACCGGACAATTGAAAAGCGAAGATGTATTCCAGAGCTTCATCAACTCCTGGCTTTCAGGCATTGAGCCTTATACCCTGTATCATTCCCCGCAAGGAGCAGAAAATTTCAATATCCAGATGCGGTTGTCACTGGAGGGAATCGGCGCGGTCCTGCAGAGCGATAACGAATTCACCGTGGTCAGGAGAGTCATTCCCGGAGGCCCCGCCGAACGCTCCGGCAAGCTGGACTCCGGTGATCGGATTATCGGGGTCGGACAAGAAAACGAAGAGGTCATTGATGTCATCGGCTGGCGGCTCGACGATGTCGTGTCGCTGATTCGGGGGCCAAAGGGCTCAACCGTTGTTCTGGAGGTACTGCCCGCTGAAAATGGGCTGGACAGCAAAGCGGGAACAATCCTGATTGTCCGCGATGAAATAAAACTGGAGGAACAGGCCGCAAGCAGCCGGGTTATCGACATTCCGGCCGAAAACGGAACTTCCAGAATCGGCGTGATTCAACTGCCTTCGTTCTATACCGATTTCAATGGCAGAAACATCAACAGCCCGGATTATCGAAGCACCACCCGCGATGTCAAAAAACTGCTGACCGAGCTTGAGCCTGAAAATACGGACGGCCTGATCATGGATTTACGAGGTAATGGCGGAGGCGCGCTCGACGAGGCGATCTCATTGACCGGACTGTTCATTCGTACAGGCCCGGTGGTCCAGGTCCAATTCAACAACGGCGCCAAGATAGACCGCGACCCGGACCCGGCCATCGTATACGATGGCCCTCTTGTGGTACTGGTTGATCGTCATAGCGCCAGCGCTTCTGAAATTTTCGCCGGAGCTATCCAGGACTATAATCGCGGACTGATCCTTGGCGAACCGACCTTTGGCAAAGGCACCGTCCAGACCCTGGTCAACCTGAACCATCACCATGATTCGGATGTAGAACTCGGACAACTCAGAATAACCATTGCCCAGTTCTTCCGGGTCAACGGCGACAGCACCCAGTATCGTGGAGTCATTCCGGACATTATCTGGGATTTCAGTGAGATCGATAACCAGTCCGGTGAACGCGCCAATGACAGCGCCATTCCCTGGCGTCAGGTTGGAGCAGTCGCATTCGAGCCTTTTCGAAGCCAGTCGGATTCCCGTTTGCTGGATCGAGTCATTTTGGAACACCGGGAGCGGGCAAGAGACGATCCCGAATTCAGCTACTTTCGGGAAGTGGACCTGATCAACCGGAGTATCCGTCAAATGAAAACGGTTCCCCTGTCCCAGGAGAAACGCCAACAGTTGAGAACAACGCGTGACCAGAAGCGGCTTGACCTGGAAAATGCCCGGCGCGCCAACTCCGGTCAGGAAGCATTGCCGACAGTTGAATCGCTGGACCAGGCCGAACGGGAGCAAAACAGCAGCCTTGCCGAACCGGATGATTCTTCCGGCGCCCGGTCGGATCCGTTTCTGGTCGAAGGAGCCAGGATATTGCTGGATTTCGAACGTTATGCGAAGCTGTTCGACAATCAGAATTCCCTGTCGGGCGGGTAACGTCAAAAATGTCAAAACTGGTCGTTGTCAACCGGGAAGATGAAACGCGGGTCCCCTTTTTGCGGGGCATGCTGACCAAATCACTGCACCAGGCCGGACTCGAGTTCATCAACGCCTACCGTGTAGCCAGCGATATCAGGGACGAATTCGAGGATTACGGAGAAGTGAGCGCTACCGAATTAAGGGAGCGGATCGTGGAGATTCTGCGAGAGGACTACCCCGATGCCGTACTGACCAGATACAAAAAGGAAGACATTACCCGGGAAAATATCCGCGTCATTGGCGGCGATGGCAATACCGAATCCTTTTCCAGAGGAGTTCATGTCCAAAGACTGCAAAGCTGCGCCATCAACACCGCCCAATGCAATGCGATCACCCGCCATGTCCACAGCCATCTGGTCAGCCATAAAATACGTGAAATCACGACACAGGACCTGACCGGGCTGACCTACTCGGTCATCAGGCAGCGTGTCGACCAGAAACATGCCGACTATTATCTGTTGTGGAGATTTTTCCTGGAAAACAGCTATCCATTGCTGTTATTGATCGGCGGGGCGCCCGGAAGCGGCAAAAGCACCATCGCGACCGCAGTCGCTAACCGGCTCGGCATTGTGCGAACCCAGTCCACCGATATGCTCAGAGAAGTCATGAGAATCACGATTCCGGAAAAAATCTCCCCGACCCTGCATACTTCCACCTTCAGGGCTGGCAAAGCCCTGCACATTCCCGAAACCGATGTCAATACCGATGATCGTCTCTTATACGGATTCCAGATACAGTCGGAGATGGTAGAAGTCGCTTGCGAGGCAGTGATACAACGGGCAATCAATGAAAATGTGTCCATGATTATGGAAGGAGTGCATGTTCGCCCTTCCCTGCCGGCGCGAATTGATTTCGGCAAGAACACGGTGGTTGTGCCAGTGTGTCTGGCCGTTCTCGAAAAGAACAGACTGAAGCGGTTCATAAAAGGCCGTTCGTCCGAAAACAAGCAGCGCCGGGCGAAACGGTATTTACAAAACCTGGATAAAATCTGGCATCTGCAAACGGTTCTGCTTTCCGAGGCGGATAACGAAGACATCGAAATTCTCGATAACCGCGATATTACAGAAACTTCTCTGGATATCATAAAAGTCATTATTCAAACCATGGCAACCCGATATCAGGGGGAAATCGAATCCCTCAGAGAGCAATACGCATGAACTCACAGATATGGTTCGGGATACTGGCGGGGACACTGAAATGCACAATCCTCTAAAGGGCCTGGTCATCATTCTTGACGGGTTGGGCGATCGTCCGAACCAGCATCTCAACGGACTGACTCCGCTGGAGTATGCCAACACCCCGACTCTGGATCAGTTGGCGAAACACGGACAATCGGGATTGATGGATCCGCTGTTGCCGGGATTGCCGGTAGATACCCATACCGGAGTCGGCATCCTGTTCGGGTTGCCTCCGGACGAGGCGGTCACACTGGACCGCGGGCCGATCGAAGCATCCGGAATCGGTCTGGATTCAAGGGCCGGCGACCTGCTGCTGCGGTGCAATCTGGCAACCGTTGAAAAACGCGGCGATCAATACCACATCCGTGACCGTAGAGCTGGCAGAATCAATCGCTCAGTCGATACACTTTGTGCATCCCTTCACGAGATTCCGGTTGGAGACGACATCACTGCGTCACTGTACCCGGCCACCGGACATCGTTGCGTACTCAGGTTGAGAGGAGCTACACTTTCCGCCCGAATCAAGGATACCGACCCGGGTGGAAAGAGCGCCGAAAAAATCCTCCTCGAATGTCAAGCCCACACGCTCACCGACCACGACGCGGTGCGTACCGCCCAAGCCATCAACCGCTTCACCCGGTTATCTCATCAGATTCTGGACAACCATCCGCTCAACCGCGAGAGGGTCGAAGCGGGAGCGTTGCCCGCCAACGCGATCATCACCCGGGGCGCCGGAATTCACCGGGACCTGAAGAAACAACATGCCTGCCGGAATCTGTCAGTAGCGGTCGTCGCGGGGGAGAGCACCATCCTCGGATTGGGCCAGATGCTCGGTTTTTCGACGATAACCGACCCGGCCTTCACTTCCTTACCGGATACCGACCTCGACAGGAAGCTGAAACTGGGTCTGGCGGCGTTGCAAACCCGTGATCTGGTGTACATTCATATCAAGGGCATGGATATCGCCGCGCACGACCGCGACCCGCAAGGCAAGGCGGGGTTGATCGCGCGCTTTGACACCGCACTTGGAAAGCTCGATACCCGTAATCTGGTGGTCGGGATTTGCGCGGACCATTCCACCGACTCCCGTCTCGGGGAACATACCGGAGATCCGGTGCCGGTCGCTATTTACAACCCGTTTGGCAGGAGGGACCGGGTTGATCAGTATAACGAAACCGAATGTATTTCAGGTTCTCTCGGCAGAATAACCGCACAGGGTTTTCTGGTCTCGGTACTGGATGCGATGGGCTGTCTGTCCAACTTCAAGTCTTCCGAAATCGGGTTGTACCGATGAAATCATGTCAGGCGCCGTGATTCATGTTCTCATCATGCAGCCGGCCAATCAACTCATAAACGATCCCCTCTCTCAGGGCGCCCTGGGATAGTTCCATCCTGTTGATGCCGAGCTCCTTGAAGATGGTCGAAAGAATCACAAATCCGGCTGCGAACACCGGCCTTCTTTGCTCAGAAACATAACGGAGTGATTGACTGTTTTTCGATTCCAGAATCCATTTTTTCACGGCTGCCATGCTTTTTACGGAAAGCCAATCCTGCTCTATGCCCAGTTCCGTTGCCACTCTGTCCACCGCCTTTATTGTTCCCGATGTACCGACGACTTCCTGCCATTTCAGTTTGCGGTAGGCGCTGATGACTGGCTGCAATTCAATTAAGACAAGATTCCTGGCCTGCCTGAAGCGGGATTCAGTGATGCAACCATCTCCGAAAACACTTCGAGTCAGGCGGACACAGCCGATTTCAAGACTGTCCATGTGCAACGGTTTATGGCCTTTGCCTACAATCAGTTCGGCGCTGCCGCCGCCAATATCGACCACCAGCCTTTGTCTGCCGCCAGTGGACAGGTCAAACGCGGCGCCCAGATAAATCAGCCGCGCCTCCTCATGTCCCGAAACCACAGAAATCGGATGTCCGAGAGCCACTTCGGCGCGTTTCAGGAAAGCCTCGCTGTTGCGCGCGTTTCTCAGGGTATTGGTGCCAACTGCCCGTATCCGGTGAACGGGAATCTCATTCAAGCATTGACGGAATCTGTACAGGCATTCCAGCGCCCGCTCCTGGGCTTCTCCGGACAAGTTCCAGTCCGCGTCAAGACCCGCATTCAATCGAACCATTTCCCTCATCTGGTCGACGATTTTTATATTGTCGTGGTCACCTGTATCAGCAATCAC
The DNA here is from genome assembly GCA_965208975.1 of Candidatus Poriferihabitaceae bacterium. Lineage (GTDB taxonomy): Bacteria > Pseudomonadota > Gammaproteobacteria > Arenicellales > Poriferihabitantaceae. The sequence continues at coordinate 190,014 of CBDBQH010000003.1, forward strand.
CATGTGAAAACTGTTCGAACCGAGATCTACCGCAGCGACAAAACCCTCTTGATCCATTCAAAACACACCAGGTAACCAGCGACTATCATACCCCGAGCCCGTCCTCACTCACCAGACACGCACCCCTCGCGCAATCATCTTTACGGTTTCTGCGGGAACTTCACCCATGACAGTGACCAGATGAGAACCGATGCGAGTACGCCACACATGCACCGCGCCCATTCTGCTCAAGCCCGTCATCTCGTCTTGACCCGGCCCGGCTTCCTTGATGAACACCGAAATTGACGACAATCCGTCAGAATAAACAAAGTGCTCGATTTCACCCTTCCCCATCGGCGACATCCTGCGGAAATAATTACTCAACTGATAACCGTCAGGAAGCTCCGTAACAGACCATTCAGAAGATTCAGAAGACTCAGGCATCGGCTCTGGATTACCGAACAGCTGTAAATTGTCGGCGCTGCTCACCGGCGCCAGTCGGGCATCGCTGATAAACCCGTTGATTTCGATGTCGGCAAACAGGTATCGCTCAACAATCCCGCCACTGTGGTTGTTAAGGTCAGCCCTTAAAAGCAGGCCGGACTGCTGATCCGCCCACAGGGTATATCCATAGCGCCAGACATCATCAGGAGTTATTTTTATCATGATGGCCAGCCTGTCGGCAATACGCTCTTCCCCCCCCTCCTCAAAACTGTAGTTCTTCCTTAACTGATCCAGGTCGCGCGGAAGGATTGCCGGGAATCCGCTTCCCACAACCTGCCGATAATCATGGACAACCATATTCTGGTCCGGGATATAGCGCCACACCTTGTCCTGGTCGCGGATAATCTCCCGCGCTTCCCCGTTCAGCGAATAGATGCGCTCGCGCACCATGTCATCCTGAACCCGGCGCACAATCTCCATGACCTTGATGTCGCCATCACTGGCATAAACCAGCGTACCGGAAAAACTGACATGTGCGGCTGCCTGGTTGATTTTCATCAGCCAGTCAGATGCGTCCGCAAAGACAGGAACCGGGAACCACCCGACCACAAGGACGATCATCGCCCGGCGAATAAAACCTGCCCCTGTCACCTTACCCGTATTACATCAGGATAATAAAAATTCATCGAACCAGCGTCTGATTGCTTGCCAGAATCACATGGGCGAGCAAGCCATTAAAAGCCGGGGAAGAAGTAAACTCCCCGTGTCCGGCCAGCAATTCATTAAATTCCAGGACGGATGACTCTGCTCCGGACTTGTCAACAGCCGCAACCGTGCCCTGGCGAAATGAATCGTCTGTCGGACTCAGTGTAACCACCGCAACGACAGCCAGGGAGGCGGCCAGCGCGAATAATCCGGCCGGTTTCCACCGTCCGCTCTCAGCCGCGGACCCGGCAAACCTGTTTTTCCGGATCAGCTGACGCGGAGCGATTACGGTCGGCTCCATCTGTATGCGCTCATGGACTCTTTTCACCAGATCGGTTCCGACCCGGTCAATATCACCACGCGCAATATCACCGATCAACTGATAACGTTGCCAGCTCCTGCCCGCCGACTCATGGCGGATTATTTCGTCAATAACCGACCCTTGCTGATTAGCGTCCAGTTCCTGATCGATCAACTGTGAAATTCTTATCTTCATCTCCGGGGTTCCAAAGTATCCTCCTCTTCACCTGCGTTAGAGTTATCCAGTTACAACAAGTTCACATCGCTTTGCGATATTATGCACATTTTTTTGTCCGCAGATGGCTCAGAGAGGCCCATCGACAAGATGCGAGATTGATTTTTCAATCGCTTCGCGGGCGCGGAATATCCTGGAGCGCACGGTTCCGACCGGGCAGCGCATGACGACGGCTATATCTTCATAACTCAACCCATCCATTTCCCTCAGCAAAATGGCTTCCTTCAGTTCATCGGACAGATCGTTGATCGCTTTTTTTACCGCCTCCACCACGGCGTCATTCTCCAGCATCTGCACCGGAGTATTGAATTCAGTTAAACGTTCCGCCCCCTGTCTGTAAGACATTTCCTGTATATCGACATCCTGCAGGGGCGGTTGCCGTCCGGCGGCGACCAGGTGGTTCTTCGCCACATTGACCGCGATGCGGTATAACCATGTGTAAAAAGCGCTGTCTCCACGAAATTTTCCGATGGCCCGATAAGCCCTGATAAAGGATTCCTGAACGACATCTTCTTGTTCCGCCGAGTCTTTTATGAATCGGCTGACCAACTTCTGAAGGCGATACTGATACTTGCGGACCAGCAGGTCAAAAGCGTGTTTGTCCCCATTTTGTACCCGCCGAACCAGAACCATATCAATGTCGGATTGGTCGTCCATAGTCGTTCCGCTCAGACCAACTCCAGATATTCAACCACCAGTTGCAGAATTTTTCTCCCGCGGAAATGATTGACATCCAGCTGATACACCGCGCGCACCCTTTCCAGCTCAGGCGCCTCCTGACCCGGTTGCAGCGCTTTGAATGCGATGGCCTCGAACTGCGTCATCTTGCCGGCAGGCTGCAACGTCAACCGCAGATGCGCTTGCCCGACGACCCGACAGTCCAGAACAACGAATTCACCATCGAACCGGGGTAAGGAGAATCCCTGTCCCCATGGCATGGCGTCCCGAATCAGTTCCGCATTGGACAGATTGATTTCTTCCGCCGAAAGTTCGCCGTCGGTATCAATGACGTTGCTGATGCCAGCCCGCTCATAATGAGCGGCCACTTCTGCGTGGAATCTTTCCCGAAACCGATCATAACCGGAAGATCGAATGGTCAGCCCCGCCGCCATCGCATGTCCGCCGAACCGCTGGATCAATCCGCTGTTTTCCAGCGCAATCCTCTCCAGCAGGTCCTTGATATGCAATCCGGCTACGGAGCGGGCGGAGCCGGTCAGATCTCCATCCCGGGTTTTCGCGAAGGCAATGACAGGCTGATTGGTTTTTTCCTTGATTCGGGAAGCGACCAGCCCGCTGATCCCCTGATGCCAGTCTGCGTCATACAGACAGAATCCTGTGGATACCCCATTCCCGCATGCTCCTGTTTCGCTTTGTCCGGTCATCAGCTGTCTTACTATTTCCAGCGCCCGATTCTGCATGTCTTTTTCTATTTCTTTTCTTTGTTCATTCATCCGCTCCAGTTGACGGGCATGGCCCCTCGCAATGGCCGCGTCTGCAGCCAGCAGACATTCGATTCCAGTCGAAATATTATCCAGACGTCCGGCGGCATTCAGTCGGGGAGCGATGACGAACCCGAGATCAGAAGAAACCACGCCGCTATGCTCCCGCCTCCCGACTTCCAGTAATGCCAGTATCCCGGGGCAGCATTTGCCGGCCCGAATCCTCATCAGTCCGTTGGCGACCAGAATCCGGTTATTCTGGTCCAGAGGAACCATGTCTGCGACCGTGCCCAAAGCAACCAGATAAACCAGACCGCCCAGATTGGGAACCGGAAGCCGTGATTTTTCAAACCAGCCAACTGATTTCAGTTTCGCCCGCACCAATAATAGCAGATAGAACATCACCCCGACTCCAGCAATGACCTTGCTCGGAAATTCGCAGCCGGGTTGGTTAGGATTCAGTATCGCGTCCACCGCTGGCAACTCCCCCGCAGGAAGATGATGGTCAGTGATGATGACAGTCACCCCGTTCCTTTTCAACAAGGCCGCTCCATCCACACTGTTGATGCCGTTATCCACGGTAATCACGATATCCGGATTTTCCCGCAAGGCCACTTCCGCAATTTCCGGCGACAATCCGTAACCATGTTCAAAACGGTTCGGCACAAGATAATCGACCTCACCCAGCCCCATTGATTTCAACCCGGACAATGCCAGCGCGACCGCGGTGGCGCCATCCGTATCATAATCCCCGATAATCAGAACACGCTTGCCCGTCTCAATCGCGTCACAGATCAGGGCAGCGGCAGTGGCGCCGTCCTTGAGTGAATCCGGCCGGCACAAGTCGGACAGGGAGAGACTCAATTCAGACACATGACCGATCCGCCTGTTCTTGAATATTCTTCTCAAAAGAGGCGTTATCTCCGGCTCGCCCAGCTCCCCGCCATCGCCAGGACGGCTGGCGCAAACCCGACGCCGAATCAGCTTTTCGCCATACTCAAGCAACCTGTATCTCCTCCAGTTCAGTCCCGGGGTACGATTTCACACGGCTTCACCGTCGATACGGATAGCGCTTCAGCCCTGCATAAGCTTTGGCTTGCAGGCGCCCTCCATCAATGACCATCTTGATGTGATTGATTCCCATAAGCAGCCGGTAAGCGCCGTCTTTCCCATAGAGATTGTTGCACTTCGGCCAGGACAAAAGCCCCTCGGCTTTTGCTGGCAGGCACAGGCCGGAATCAACCAGATGACGGATCAATCTGCGCCAGTCAGCCCTTGTAGTGGTGAGCCAGGAAGAAAGCAGCGCTTGATAATCAGCGCCGACACCTGTCGTCGGGTACATTTCAAAGCCCAGCCGAGGCAAGGCGCCATCCCCGGTGACATCGAAAGCTATCATAAAACGCTCCGACACATCCTCCATCGCGGACAGCAAGCGGCTTACCATCGACATGTCTCCAGGCCACTTGAGCCGATTGAGAAATGGCTCCACCTGAAGCCTTGCAACTTCCGCGACGACCAGCCGGATACACTTTGGCGCGCGTTGCGGCGGAGGGGCTGCGGCGAAAACCACCTTCGCTGTGGGGGGCAGCGCCGCGAAAGCGCGGCTCAGGGAGCGTTGCTCACAGCCATCGCCTCCTCCTGGAATACTTCCGAGCATTTGTGCAAGCCGGTCTGGATCGAACCCCCGTCCGCTGGACAAAAGCCCGCTCCCGGGACGTACATACACCGCCGGCGCCGCCTGTCGCCCCTCCGCAACGCCCACAATATCATACGCCAGCATCAACCAGTCATCGGCGGCGGACCACTCAGCCAGATAATCACCCAACCAGGCTTCTGTAGACGTTGCCGCTACCTGACCCGACTTACGGAAATGCCGGGCGACTGGCCCCGGATTAACGGCAACGGAAAAATCCGCAGCTGGCGCAGGCTCGTCCAGTTTCATCTCGAAACCGCACAAGCCAGCGGCGGCGGCGGCTGGCAAGTCTCCAACCCGTTCAAGCAGACGCTCCCAATCCCGCCCGGCGAGCAGGGATTCGGGAATCTGCGGACGCAATGCCTGCATCAGGCCGCGAAGCCGCGTCATCCCATCGTCCTGATGGCGATAATTTCTCCCCACACAACAGGCAGGCTCGAAAACGCGCGAAAGCCTGGAAGACCGAATTCAACCTCTCTGGGCTTGGTGATAACGGATGACGTGATATCCAGCGCCCATATACTTGAGAAACCGCTTTCCCTGATTGCGCATACCATCTCTTTCATGGTCGGTGTCCTGCAAACATTGATCCGGCGGAAATACTCTATTTCTTCAGCTTCCAATGCGTTCAATTCCCCTTCCCTGCAAAACACATCCTTGATGTATACACTACCTCCCACGCGCAACACTCTGGCCGTTTCACCAAAGAGCCGCCGGAGCGAAGAGGAATATCCCGCAGATTCCAGAAAGATGGCACGGTCAAATTTACAATCCGGGAATGGCAGCGCATGATAGTTGCCAGCATGAATATGTACCCGATCACTGACCGGAGAGTGGTCAATCAGACGCTGGGCAATCTCCGCTTGATACGGGGAGATGGTTACTCCGTGAATCTCAAGATCGGGAATATGCGTAGCTGCGTACAGGCTTGGTCCACCGACACCGCATCCGGCATCCAGCACCACCTCGCCACTTCTCAATCCGGCCCGACTCAGCAGGGCATGAGTACTTGCATCCAGCGACCAGCCGTCGAAATCCGGTGTACGAAATACGCCGGCCTGCATGGTGGTTCCAAACTTCAGATAATGGTCCGTCAACTCTTCCCAATGGCGAATCATGGCTTCCTCCCGCTGTAATTCATCCGTTGACTTTTTCTCGATCTGATCAGTCATTATCAACCCATCCATCATATTGCGGTTATCACCATGTAGCGGCGCTACTTTCTTTGACTTCGCCTGTTTCCCCCTCAACACTGCGCCAGTCAAGCATCTCTTCGTGGCGCCAGTCCGAGACGGAACCATCGCGATAAAGCTTCGGCACAGGGTCTTTGAATCGCGCGATTCTGCTGGCCCGCTCATGGTCTCTTTCCGGGAAAATCACCAGCGCCCGCGCCTCAACTGACTGTCTCAGTGGAGCGCCATCCGGCGTTTCCGGGTTCATGAAGGCCGTGTGAAAACTTGCGCGTAAAGCGGCATGACCCTGACGGCTATCGTACTGTTTGAAAATCAGCGCTTCATTCGGTCTCATGTTCGGAAAATAATACCAGCGCTGGGCCGTATTATAAATCAGCCGACAATCTACCAGACGTGTTTTTGGCTCGGTCTTCCGCCAGGCGTCGGCGTATACGATATCCTCGTCGGCAACCGTTCTGACATCACACAGAGCCAACGGCATGCCTTCGACTGTCTGCCCGGGGGACGTTGCGCGCCAGACAGTAAAAATGGCAAAGTGATGTCCGCCCGGCGCTTGTACCACATCTTCAATATAGGGGCACACGTCGGCATGGACAGACTGTGCATAGGATTGGGCGCCGGTAAAGCCGGTACGAAACTCGTGCTGCACGGTTCGCGCCACCTGACACCGCACCGCAGTCTTCAACAATTTCTCGCAATACTCATAATAGCGTTGACTGACAAGCTCCCGCTCACCCAGGCCCATCCGGATTGGCGAGTCAAATAGCTGAAATCCCTCACATTCAAGTGTAGGGGGGGGGGAGCGCAAGCGAGCGTCATGAATACGGATACGATGACGAACGAACATCTCCCGCCGCGTGGTCATATCGGTAGTGGCCACAGGCGGCAGGCGGAACCCCCGCTGTTTCGGGTTAACAAAGACAGCATCCGCTACAACAAAGGACGTATCAGGCAGCAGACTACCGAACCCGCTCATCGTCTTATGCCATTTGTCGTAAGGCCAGATCGCGAAACGGTCCGTTTACCTGGATCAATTCATCGAATTTTCCGGATTGAGCCACCTTGCCATCCTGGAGGACGTAGATGCGGTTGGCCTTGCGGATCGTAGACAGGCGATGTGCAATAACAAAGCGTGTGCAGGTAGAGTTCTCGATGCTCTTCATGGTCTGTGCCTGACTTCGATTATCAAGCCAGCTGGTAGGCTCGTCAAGGAAAATGATGCGAGGATCGCGCACCAGCGCTGCGGCCAGTTCAATACGCTGGACTTGTCCACCGGAAAAAGTCGCCGAATTTTCACTTACGGTTGTGTACAGACCCATCGGCATGTCGCGTATATCCTCTGCCACGGCTGCCATATCGGCGGCGCGCCAGGCGTCTTCTACCGTGAGCTCGTCATTCACGCCGATGATGGCTTCCAGAATATTTCCTGATTGCAGGAAACCATCCTGCATGACCACGCCAGTCTGTGCGCGTACCGCGCCACGGTCCAGCTGGGCCAGATTCTGCCCATCGTAATACACCGCGCCCGACGAAGGCGTTTCCAGTCCCAACGCCAGCCGGAACAGAGTACTTTTACCGGCGCCGGACTCACCAACAATCGCGACAAACTCGCCAATCTTCGCATGAATCGTGACATCCTGCAGCACGCTCACCTCCTGCCCCTGCCCGGAGTAACCGAAACTTATCTGGTCAAGAAGGATCTCTCCCGCCAGCTGATGCCGAATGCCACGCCGGCAACCATCATCCGTCGGGCTTGCAAGCACAGGCTCGACCTGTCCACAGGCTGGCGCGATCAATGCGATAGCGCGCACCGAGTTACCCAGAGTAATGGTTGACATGCTGAAAATCATGGCTGCGGTATGAACAGCGATAAAGTGGGCGGTTTCAAATCCGCCGCCACGCCAGACCACCATGGCGAACAGGATGGCGCTGGCAAAAGCGGGCGCAGCCGCGCAAAAAGCGGCAAGATGTTCGCTGAGGGCGGACAGCCTGATCCCGGTTTGCTTCTGCTCACGATACTTTTCCGCCCAGGCTGCGAATGCCGAGTCTTCCGCCCCACTTGCGCGTAACTTCGAAATGCCACTGATAAACTGATGAATGGCTCTGGCAAGTTGCCGTGAGGTTGCCAGATAGTGGCGCTGGGGCGCTACATGAAGAATACAGGATATGACTGTCACAGCGAGGAGCAGTACGCCAAAGCAAGCAACAGCCAGACCCAGCCCGGCATCGTAAAAAAACAACAGCCCCAGGGCCGGCAGCAAGAAAAAACTGGATAATACGCCGTCGGCGGTAACGCCCGAGACGTGATCCCGGATGTCCTGAAATATCATGGCTCTGGCCGCCAGATCACCGGTACTGTAGCGGCGGAAAAAGCCCGGGCGCAAGCGCATCAATCGATCCCATATCACGGCTCCAAACCGTGCAGCCAGACGCCCCTCCAACCGCATCAAGGCCGTGCCACGAAGTATATGGAACAGGGCTGAAACAAAAGCAAGCCCTGTCAACAAGGCGGATAACTGAAACAAACCAGCCGCATCGCCGCCGGGAATCATGGTTCCGATCAACCAGTTTACTGCAACGACCGGCGCCAGCGTCAGCGCTCCGGCGCCAAGTCCCATCAATACCAACAGAGTCATATCGGTTGCCAGCATGGCGCTGGCGGCGCGCAACAAATCGCCCAGGCCAGCGACGCCTCCGGCCAGCCGTGGATAAAACAGGCAGGCATCGCGCAGCTGATGGGTAGAATCGGCATCCGCCCGGCTGGACTTTCCCGTCGCCGGATCCACGATCCGGTATTGCCCGGCATGACCCGGCATCAATACCACCGCTTGCTTGTCAACACGGCGAAAAGCCAGCATGGCGCCACTGTCTCCGAGCCACCAATGGTCTTCCGCAACCAGACGCACTCGCCGTGAGCGCACACCGGAAGCCTCGCAGAAATCCCGTAAAGTCGGCTCGGACTTATCCGCCATATCCGGCATCCGGAATTCCAGCCCCTCGCGTTCACCAATAATCCCCAGCGCCTTCCCAAGCAGGGTCTCCCCATCCTCGATTCTCGTCCCGGCATTCCTGCCCGTCAGCGCTGCCAGACTTTCTCTGGCGCGAATCTTTGCGCGGCGGCGTTGAGAGGTTTGCACAACTTGCCGGCCGGCCTCGTCAACCAGCAGCAAGCGCCGATTCAGTGACTCGGCCATGAGGGCCAGACGATGAAATTCCGGCAACGCCTGCATGAGCAGCTTGCCGATGTCAAGGTCGCCGGTGGCCATACAGGCCAACCCTTCAGTCGCATAAATTCTGATCCAGGAATCTCCAGCGACTGGAATCATTCCTGAACTCCCGCTATCAGCGGCAACCAAATCGAGAAAAGTGGCGTCCAATCCATCGGCGACAATCCACTTCACGCCCTGGGCCGCCGCGGCAATCCCGCTTTCCACCTTACCACCCACGGCAAGCTGAAACTCAATACGTGGACGCCCCTCCATTTCACGCGCTACTGAAGAAGCGAAGCCTTCGATCCAGCGATCTGTTTGCGCCACCACATCGTGCAAGAGTGATTCTGTATCGCGCGACCGCTCCAGCGCGGCGAGCAGACTGCTACGCAAAAACACACGCACCCGGGTTCCCTCCAGGCCTTTGGCGACCAGTCTGATAGAATGACCGTCCCCGGCGGCGCCGAATGCCAGCTGGCCCGGCCCAAGGCGCATGACATGCCGGAAGGGTGAGCGCATACGACCACCATCGAATTCGGCGGCAAGCACATCAACCGCTCCACTTTCGACCAGCCAGATCACATCGGTATCGTTCATGTAGAGTGGACGGTTTGCAGCGGCGCTCACGACATCACCATTTGCCACGGCGAAAGTCATGAGCGTCTCACCGCCTGTCTGCTCACTCGCCATTCATCAAGCCGTGGTAAACGCTGCCTTCAACACAAAGTTCATCGTGGGTGCCCTCTTCTGCAATGCAACCGCGCTCCATAACAACAATCCGGTCGGCGTCACGAATCGTACTCAACCGATGAGCAATAATCAGACAAGAGCAACCGCGGCGACGAAGCCGATCATCGATCAGCAACTCGGTGGTCACATCCAGAGCGCTGGTCGCCTCATCAAGAATCAGTACCGAGGGATTGCCGACCAGGGCCCTGGCTATCTCCAGCTGCTGTCGCTGCCCGCCGCTGAAGTTGCGTCCTCCTTCTTCAATACCTGATTCATAGTCCGCCGGACGACTCATGATTTCGTCGTGGATAGCCGCGTCCTGAGCAGCCGCCGTAAGGAACTGGTCCGGGGTAGTTGCATCCCACATGGTGAGATTATCCCGTATAGTGGCCGCAAAAAGTATCGGGCGCTGAGCGACAATGGCCACGGACCTGCAGAACACCTGCCGGGGAATCTCTGCCAGGGGGTAACCATCGTACAGAATCTCTCCGCGCCATGGCGAATGCAATCCAGCCGCCAATAGCGCCAGGGTAGACTTCCCCGACCCACTCGACCCAACGATGGCAACACGCTGGCCGGGCTCAATAATCAGATTGAAGTCCTTGATCAGAGGCGTGTGATTACGCTGGAATCCGAAACTGACGCGCCGAATTTCCAGACCTCCAATCAGTCGCAAGCGTCCGTCCAAAGCGACCACTTCCTTTTTTCGGGCAGCGCCATAATCCCCATCATCCGGATTGATGAGTGTGTCCTGCGGAGAATTGAAAACATCCTCCATTCTCACCAGGTCCGCTTCCAGGGTTTCAAACAGGTCGGAAAGCTGGGCGATTCCGGCGACCGGGCGGATGAAATTACCAGCCAGGATATAAAAACCCATCAAGGAGCCAATCGTCATTTCGCCAGCCATCAGCCGCCAGCCGCCCATGCCAAATACCAGGGCCGCGGCCAGTATCTGGAATAATCCAGGCAGTGACGCCGCCACGTGACCAAATTCCACAAATTTCTGACGCGCGGTGAGTTCACGGGCCTGTCTGCCGCTCCAGCGGGAAAAGAAATCGTTTTCCCGCCCCGTCGCCTGTAGGGATTCGATCATCTTCAGCCCCGCAGCGCCCATCCCCGCCAACATCCCCTGTTCGCGTCGCAGCCGGTGATTGTGGTCCCGGCGGAAACTGCTTAATGTCCGGGTCATGAAAATGCAAAGAACTCCCAGACCCGCCATGACCAGCGCCAGCAGTGCGTCCAGGTAAAACATGACGGCCAGAAACGCGGTGGCCATAATCAGATCGACGGCCAGCCGTCCGAGTTGTCCGGCGCCCGTTTCAGCAACCTGGTCAATCAGGCGCAGGCGCATCGCAAGATCGTCAGCAAAGCGATGGGAAAAAAACCGCATGGGAAGCCGTAGCAGACGCTCCAGATAGCGATCAGACTGGGTGATCGACAGCTGCAGAACCAGTTCTCGCAACGTTCGTAATTGCAACCAGGTCAGCGCCCAGACCAGACCGCCGACAGCGAACATCGCCAGGGACAGCGACAGCCCCAAGTCCGGCTGGCCAGCCACCAGCGCCCGGTCCACGAACAATGCGAACAAAATCGGCAAGGCCAGAGAGACCAGCGCCAGCAGCAGACCATAAACGGCCACTCGCGCCATCAGGGCATGGCGCCCCCGCAGCCACGGCCACAAGCGGCGAATGATGCCCGGGGGCTCCTGGGTGGCGCTGAAATCCGCCCCCGGTTCCAGCACAAGTCCCACGCCAGTGTAATCGCGATTAAAGACATCCGCGCCAACCATACGATGCCCCTGGGCAGGATCGTTCAGATAAAACCGATCATCCTTGATCCGTTCCAGAACCACAAAATGATTGAACCCCCAGAACAGGATCATTGGCAGGGGCAACTTCGACAACCGCTGGATATCGCTACTGTGGCCAGTAGCGGTCATCCCGTATTTTCGGGCAGCGAGCGCCACATCCTCAAGGTTGGAGCCATCACGTCCTACATGGCAATCCTCGCGCAGCTGTTCCAGCGACTGCCAGCATCCGTAATGGGAAAGCACAATTCGCAGGCAGGCGGCGCCGCAATCGGTAGCCGCCATCTGCATGCACAGGGGAGTCCGGCGGCGCCACAACCAGCGCATCCGAAAAGGGAAAGCAAACAAACCTCTCGACTCTGTCAGCTTTGCTCCTGGCGCCCGTGATCAAGCGACAAGCGTGACCCAGCCAGTCAGACCTGCCAATAAGACCAGGAGCGCCACCCGGAATATCCGCTCGCATGGAGCGGTTACCCGTAGTAAATCGTCAAGCGCTTCCGGTCGGGCGCTACGGATCAGGGATTCCTTGCGGAATATCGCCCTGCCACTCCGGGTAACCATAAAATAACGTTACGCCGTAGTGTGAGCAACTGCTGTGCGAATTCGCGATTCCTGTTACCAGGAATCTCCACCGGGCGCAAAGCCTCCGGATGCGTCTCGCAGTTCCTGATCGGAAAGGCGACCGCCCGCCGGCGGCAAGACCAGATGAAAGTCAGTGGCGCCTTCCTCGTGGACGTGAATGGCAAAGGATTCCGGAACCGTCAATCCGGTGGCATCCTGAATCGCGCTTCGCGGGTCATCAAGAAGTCTGGCGCGGAACGCCTCGTCTTCATCTACTCTTGATCGAATCTGAGCTTCAATTTCTTGTGATGTCTGCATGTGACTGTATCCCCATTTATGAGTTGAATATTATCCCTGATTATAAGCCTTGTTGACTGATATGCAAAAAGATTTCAATACTTCGACAAAAAATAATAACCATCGGCCCGGACACAAAAACGGACACAAAAAATTATTGACGCTCAATCCATCACCATGATAGATTGCGTCCCGAACTGATACCCGAGGACGAATGAATCCCATGGCGTCAAACACCAGCTACCATCCCGAAAAACCCATTCCGGTTCCGCCCTTGTATGCCTGGCCACCGCAACCCCTGGCATCGCTGCGCTATCTGTTCATCAATCTGGCATACCCCTGGGGATACATTTTTGTCATCCTGTCCGTGATTTTGTGGCAATGGTTTACGCCTTCCATGGCGACCATGGCGACGTTGTCTGTAGACTGGATGGCTCTGATCTGGCTACGCAACGCCGCGGTACTGACCCTGTTCGCCGGCGGCCTCCACTGGTGGCTTTACATCCGCCGCCGTCAAGGGAACGACTACAAGTTCAATGTTCCGTGGATGGCGCGAGACGACGCGCGTTTCACATTCAACGATCAGGTCAAGGACAACATGTTCTGGAGTCTCGCCAGTGGCGTCACAATCTGGTCATTGTATGAGTGCTTCACCTGGTGGTGGTATGCCTCGGGACATATTAAGTGGCTCAGTTTCCATGAGACCCCGGCCTGGGTCATCCTCATGACTTTCGGCGTAGTGTTCTGGTCAACCTTGCACTTCTACCTGAATCATCGACTGCTCCACTGGCGTCCGCTTTTCAACATCGCCCACGACCTGCATCATCGCAACTCCAACACCGGCCCCTGGAGCGGCATTTCCATGCACCCGGTGGAGCATCTGATCTATTTCACCCTGTTTTTCCTCTGGTGGGTTGTGCCGATACATCCCGCGCTACTGATCATGACCGGGCTTTATCAGGGTGTCAGCCCGGCAATATCCCATTCGGGATTCAACCGTCTCAAACTGGCCGGTGGAATCGAGGTGCCGGCTGGCGACTACTTCCACCATCTCCATCACCGCTTCTTTCATGTCAATTACGGCAACACCCCAACGCCAGTGGACAAACTTGCGGGCAGCTGGCACGACGGCAGCGCCGCCGGCAAAGCGCTGGTCAAACAACGGATGCGAAAGCTGGGCAATCCAGGTTCCTGATCACATCGACACCCGGGACGGACCGGGGACTCAATCCGCATCAGACGCAATCACTCCCTCCTGGAGGGGAAGTCCAATCCGCATCAGACGCATCACTCCCCCCTGGAGGGGGAGTCAAATCCGCGAAGCGGATTTGGTGGGGGCAACCCGCTCCCAGCTCCGCCTCACCACTTCGACTCGTCGCCGTTCCCCGCACCCAGGCTCTACAGACAGGATATTGCCCGGCTCACTGTACCCGATTTGCACCTTCGCAAAAGCGATATTGGAAGCATATTTCCTGGAATACGCCAGACTGGTCACAATCCCCACCGGGTGACCGCTGCTGTCGAGCAGGTTCCAGGTGTGGCGAGGTGACGACAACTCATCGCCACTGACCAGGATATAAACCAGGGCATTTTTTATTCCCGCCCGCAAAATCCGGCCAAGCGCCGGATATGACAGGCATTCGGCTTGCTTTTCCAGATCAAAAAAGCGATCAAGCCCGATTTCATAAGGATTATCCGCCAACGTCATATCATTGCCATAAGACAACAACCCCCGTTCTATCCGGTCAACCTGATTGGGACAGCCAGCGCGAATATGGTACTTCTGCCCAACCTGCCAGATCGCATCCCACAACGCAAGCCCCTTCGCAGAATCCTCAAGATAAATCTCGAATCCACCCTGCCCGCCCCAGCCAGAGCGGGCGATGATCAGATCCATATCCGCGATACGGGCCCGAACATAGCGGAAAAATTGTAACTCCCTGATTTCTTCACCCACTATTTCAGCCATCAGATCATCAGCCTTCGGACCCTGAATCGCCAACGGACTGACATCAGGCATGAACACATCAACATCCAGCTTCCGCCCACAGGCAATCCCCTTCAGCCACAACAAAACGCCGGAATCCGAAATCGACACCCAGTAACGGTCATCAGCCAGTTTGAGCAGGAGAGGATCATTCACAATTCCACCCTGTTCATCCACCAGAATCGCATACATACACTGACCAACCCGGCATCGGGATATATCTCTCGGAGTGACCAGCTCCACCAGTTTCAGAGCATCGCGGCCGGTCACCTCAACCTGACGCTGACACGACACATCCCAGATTTGCACATGTTCGCACAGATGTTCGTAATCCTCCTGAGAAGAGCGGAACACGGACGCAAGCGGCGCATGATTGTAGACCGTAAACAGGCGGGCGCCCTGTTCAAACACACGATTTTCAAAAGGCGTTTTCCCGATTCGCCGGGACAAAATCAGTCGAGACTCCTTCATAAATGCAGAACGGTTATACGATAGCCAAAACAGGTCGGGATTATGCACCGAAAACCCGGTTGAAGGAAAACAAATTGCCATGTTGTTCCAGTATAAAGTATAGTTATCCAACTGATGAGGTAGTATCAATCACTCCCCCCGCAGACCGGGGAGTCAAATCCGCCACGCGGATTTGGTGGGGGGAAGGCGACTACGACAGAAAAATAAAACAAACGAAACGAAAAAAACCGAAATGAAAGAAAATTACGACATCCTGGACCAGGTAAAAGGTCTCAACTACGTAGAACTTACCCCGATTTCGTTCCTGCAACGCGCCAGCGAAGTCTATGAGGACCATCCGGGAATCGTCTACGGTAACCGCACCTCAACCTGGAAAGAAGTCTCGAAACGATGCCGCAGGCTATCGGACGGACTGAGAAAACTGGGAATCAGTCGGGGTGACACCGTATCCATCATGGCCGCCAACACCCCGCAACTGGCGGAAGCCCATTTCGGTGTTCCGATGTCAGGCGGGGTATTGAACGCGATCAATACCCGGCTTGACACAGGTACGATTGCCTTCATCCTGGCACACAGCGATGCCCGGGTTCTGATCACCGACACCCATTTTTCCGATGTGGTTTCAAAAGCCCTGGCAACACTGGACAACCCGCCCATCGTGATTGACATTATCGACGATCAGGCGGAGGACATCACTCCCCCCTTGAGGGGGAGTCAAATCCGCAAAGCGGATTTGGTGGGGGGTAATCACTCCCCCCTTGAGGGGGAGTCACAATCCGCGATAGCGGATTTGGTGGGGGGAAACCAACGCCTCGGCGACATGACCTACGAGGAACTGCTCGACAGCGGAGACGAAAACAGCGACTGGGGCATGCCCGAATCCGAATGGCAGGCTCTGACACTGAACTACACTTCCGGCACCAGTGGACAACCCAAAGGCGTAGTCTATCATCATCGCGGCTCTTACCTGATGTCGATGGGTACGGTCGCGGCCTGGCAAATCCCGAAATTCGCCCGCTACCTGTATACCGTCCCGATGTTCCATTGCAATGGCTGGGGACATGTCTGGAGCATAGCCCTGATGGGCGGCACATTAATCTGCAATCGGGTAGTCAGCGCCGAAAACATCTTCGCCGCAATGCGGGATCATCAGATCACCCATTTCGGGGCGGCGCCAATTGTCCTCGCCATGCTGGCCAACGCGCCGGACCATATCAGGTACATCCCCGAGCATACCGTCCAGGTGATGACGGCTGGCGCCCCGCCTCCAAGCAAGGTACTGGAAAAGACCCAGCAGCTTGGATTGAATGTGATTCATGTATACGGCCTCACCGAAACATACGGTCATGTTATGTTATGCGACTGGAAAACCGAATGGTCGAATTTAACCGATGAAGAACAGGCTGAAATCAAATCCCGGCAGGGTGTCCGGTTCCCGAACATGCAGGAAGCCAGAGTTATTGATGTCAATTCCGGTGAAATGGCGCCGGCTGATGGACAGACAATCGGGGAAATCGTCCTGCGCGGCAACCCGATCATGAAGGGTTACTACAAAAGCCCCGAAGCTACTGCCGAAGCGTTCCGGGATGGCTGGTTCCATAGCGGCGACCTCGCGGTAGTGCATCCGGATGGTTATCTGGAAATCAAGGACAGACTCAAGGACATCATCATATCGGGCGGAGAAAACATCTCCTCCATTGAAGTCGAATCGACCCTTTACAAATTCCCGGCCGTCGCCGCCGCCGCGGTAGTCGCCAAGCCGGATGAAAAATGGGGAGAGACCCCCTGCGCGTTTGTCGAACTAAAACCCGGCGAAGAAGCCACCGAAGAAGAAATCATCGCGTTCTGCCGACAAAACATGGCCAGCTACAAACGCCCGAAACATATCGTATTCCTCGAACTGCCAAAAACCTCCACCGGGAAAATCCAGAAGTTCAAGCTGCGTGAAATGGTAGTCAACGGAGACGCATGATCATATTACAGGCAGCCCGTGGCACAAGCACATAAAACCAATCACTCCCCCCTTGAGGGGGAGTCACAGAAGCCGAGCCATAAGGCGACGGCTGATGTGGTGGGGGGAAATCACTCCCCCCTTGAGGGGGAGTCACTGAAGCCGAGCCATAAGGCGACGGCTGATGTGGTGGGGGGAAATCACTCCCCCCTTGAGGGGGAGTCACAGAAGCCGAGCCATAAGGCGACGGCTGATGTGGTGGGGGGAAATCACTCCCCCCTTGAGGGGGAGTCAAATCCGCGATAGCGGATTTGGTGGGGGGACAAACCGACAGAGCGGGAACCAAAACAAAATGAAGAAAACCACAAAACCAGACAACAGCGCAACCACCGGCTATGAAGCTGAATTGTGGGAAATGGCCGACACCCTGCGTGGCTCAATGGACGCAGCCGAATACAAGCATGTCGTCCTCGGTCTGATCTTCCTCAAGTACATCTCCGATGCCTTCGAGGAGCGGCGGGCAGCGGTACTTGTGGAATGGGGAGAAGAAGCCGCCGAAGACCGAGACGAATATACCGCCGAAAATATCTTCTGGGTGCCATCACAGGCTCGCTGGGGAAATATAAAGACAAACGCCCGCAGCCCCGCCATAGGCCAAAGCGTCGATACCGCGATGACAGCGGTCGAGGATGAAAACCCGGCGCTCAAGGACACGTTGCCAAAGGATTATGCCCGGCAGTCGCTCGACAAACAGCGGCTTGGGCAGTTGATCGACCTGATCAGCAACATCCGGGTGGGCGACGAAGAAGCCCGCTCCCGTGATATGATTGGTCGCGTCTACGAATACTTTCTGTCGCAATTCGCGAGCGCCGAGGGTAAAAAAGGCGGCGAATTCTATACCCCGCGTTGCGTAGTCAAATTGTTAGTCGAGATGCTGGAACCGTATCATGGCCGGGTCTACGACCCCTGTTGTGGTTCGTCCGGCATGTTCGTGCAGTCCATCGAATTTATTCGGGCGCACAGTACGGGCAACGGCAATGGCGGCAAGGCCAGGCGTGACATTTCCATCTTCGGCCAAGAATCGAACTATACAACCTGGCGGCTGGCGAAGATGAATCTCGCCATTCGCGGCATTGAAGGACAGATCGCCCACGGCGACACCTTCCACAACGACCGCCACCCTGATCTCAGGGCCGACTACATCCTTGCCAATCCGCCGTTTAACGTCTCCGACTGGGGCGGCGAGCGGCTCACGGACGACCAGCGCTGGCAATACGGCGCCCCGCCGAAGGGAAACGCCAACTTCGCATGGGTGCAACATATTGTCCATCATCTGGCGCCTGCCGGTATTGCCGGCTTCGTGCTGGCCAACGGCTCCATGTCGTCGGCCCAATCGGGCGAAGGCGAGATCAGGAAAAACCTGATCGAAGCGAACCTAGTGGATTGCATGGTCGCCTTGCCGGGACAGCTTTTCTACTCGACCCAGATTCCCGCCTGCCTGTGGTTTCTGGCAAAAAGGCGCAAACGCCGCGGGGAAGTATTGTTCATCGACGCCCGCAAACTGGGTCGCATGACAGATCGCACCCACCGCGAACTGACCGACGAAGACATCACCCGCATCGCTAATACCTACCACGCCTGGAGAAATCACTCCCTCTCCCCGGTCGAGTCGAGGACAGGCTTTGAGGGGGAGTCAAATCCGAATCAGGCGCATCACTCCCCCCTTGAGGGGGAGTCAAATCCGCGTAGCGGATTTGGTGGGGGGTATGGGGGGAGCAAACCCCACACCGACATCCCCGGCTTCTGCAAAAGCGCCCCGCTGACAGAAATCCGCAAACACGGCCACGTACTGACCCCCGGCCGCTATGTCGGCGCCGAACCACAAAAAGACGACGGCGAACCATTCGAGGACAAAATGAAACGACTGACCACTGAATTGAAAGCGCAACAAACCGAAAGCGCCCGGCTCGACGCCGCGATTGCCGACAACCTCAAGAAATTGGGGTTTTGGGAGTACACTGAATGAATATAGACACAACATTCCTGCATCGCTGCATCAACGCACTGGAACTCGCCTTTGGAGAGATTGGTAAACTCCAGGAATCGGACGAGGTCTTTTACGATATTTATCGCGCCGCATGCGTCAAGCAATTCGAGCTTGTACTGGAGCAAAGCGGAAAACTCATCAGAAAGAAACTGGCCGCGTACTTTGCCAGCAACCGACAAGCGGATCGTCTCATATTCAAGGACCTGTTCCGTCATGCGGCCAAACACGGACTAATGGAACCGGAAGCGGCCGAACGCTGGCTTAACTACCGCGACAACCGCAACAATACGGCCCACGACTACGGCAAGGACTTCGCTGAAACCACACTAAAACTGTTACCAGAGTTCATCACAGACGCGAAGGCGCTGGCCGACACATTAGGAACAGTGGCGGATGACTGACCGACTGCACCTGCTGCCCAAGCACCGGAAAATACTGGAATCGCTTCTGCGAGAGCACCTTCCCGACATTGAGGTCTGGGCCTATGGCAGCCGAATCACCGGACGCAGCCATGACGGCAGCGACCTTGATCTGGTTTTGCGCGGACCAAACCTGCAAGAGATTCCGATAGGCCAGTTAGGGGATTTCGAGGAAGCAGTGCGCGAATCGACAATTCCATTTCTCGTCGAAGCACGAGACTGGGCAAGACTGCCGGAGAGGTTTCACGGCGAGATTGAACGGAATTATGTGAAAATGAAAGTTAAGAGGAGGAGAAAATGTTAGACGAGAAACCCGGAATCAGTCCTTTCGAGCGAGCTATTCAGCGCCTCAAAGAAGGCTTGTCAAGGCATCAATCGGACACGAGCGATACACAGATCCGTGACGGCCTGATCCAGCGATTCGAGTTCACTTACGAACAGGGGCATAAGATTTTGAAACGCTATCTGGAATACACATCCGCAAACCCTGAACAGTTCGACGAAATGAGCTTTCAAGGCTTGATCCGTACAGGAAACGAACAGGGCTTGTTACTTGGCGAATGGCCTGACTGGCGCAGGTACCGTGAAATGCGATCAAGAACAAGCCATACTTATAACGAAGATGTCGCACTGGAGGTAGTTAGTGAAATTCCGGGCTTTCTTGAAGAAGCGATCTATCTGTATGACAGATTACGGGAACGTCTGGTATGAGCGGGATATCACCGCAAATTGATCTTCGCCCCGACCATTGGGGCATCGTGCGATACATTCTCCGCTGGCATTTGCCAGACTGTAAAGTTTTAGCTTTTGGGTCGCGTGTGGGCTGGACAGCAAAAAAGTATTCCGATTTGGATCTCGCTATCCTGGGAGATGAACCCCAATCGCTGGATTTAATCTCTGCACTGTCGGAGGCTTTTGAAGAGTCGGATCTTCCATTCAAGGTTGATATCGTGGATTGGGCATTAATTGACGAGATATTCCGCAACATAATCCACTGTAATTACGTAACTGTGCAGGACCCGTTTGTCAAATTCGGAGAAATTGCAACGTTGGTTCGGGACACTATATTACCAGACGAAATGAGCAACCTGACATATATTGGGCTTGAGCATATTGGCGAGAACAGCCTTGGTCTAACAGGAACAGGATCAGCGAAAGATGTAAAGAGTACAAAATTCAGATTCAATAAAGGCGACATTCTTTTTGGTAAACTTCGACCATACTTCAGAAAGATTATTCGTACCCGCATAGACGGGATTTGCTCAACAGATATTTGGGTAGTTCGCCCTGCATTGAGTATCGATCCAGGCTACCTGTTCTATCTGATGGCATCTCCAGATTTTGTCGATTGTGCTGTTCGAGGTTCGGAAGGAACAAGAATGCCAAGAGCAAAATGGGAGTTCGTGGCACGTCAAAATTTTCCAGTCCCTCCCCTCCCCGAACAACGCGCCATCGCCCACATCCTCGGCACACTGGACGACAAGATCGAACTGAACCGGCGCACGAACGAGACGCTGGAAGCAATGGCCCGCGCCCTGTTCAAATCCTGGTTCGTAGATTTCGACCCCGTCCGCGCCAAGATGACCCTAAATCACTCCCCCCTTGAGGGGGAGTCGGCGATACAAGAGCGTAGCTCGCCGGAGAGCCGGTGGGGGGAACAACCGATGCCCCTCGCAGAAAACCGATGGGCACAACTCAAACGCTCCTACCCCGAAAAAACCCTGAACCGGGCGAAATCCCTGCGCCAGAACCGAACCGACGCAGAAGGACTGCTCTGGCACTACCTGCGCAACAAACAACTGGACGGCCACAAATTCCGCCGCCAACAACCTGTCGGCCCATATATTGTCGATCTCGCCTGCTTGCCAGAAAAGCTGCTCATCGAACTGGACGGCGGCCAGCACGCCGACCAGGAAACCTACGACGAGCAACGCGACCAATTCCTTCAAAGCCAGGGATACCGGGTTCTACGCTTCTGGAACAACCAGGTTTTCGATAACTGCTTCGCCGTACTGGAACAGATATACCAGGCACTCAATCACTCCCCGCCGCAACATCACTCCCCCCTTGAGGGGGAGTCACATTCCGCGATAGCGGATGTGGTGGGCGACATCACTCCCCCCTTGAGGGGGAGTCACAATCCGCAAAGCGGATTTGGTGGGGGGAACAACAATCAGATGGCAAAAACCGACATCCCCCCACCGGCTCTCCGGCGGGCTGACGCCCTTGTATCGCCGACTCCCCCTCAAGGGGGGAGTGATTGGACCGTCGAACGCGCCCGTGCATATCTTGACCGGATGGACCCGGAAATCGCCGATTTGTTTCCCGACAGACTGGTTGACTCTGAATTGGGGGAGATACCGGAGGGGTGGGAAACCAAATCTTTGGATGAAATTGCTGATTTTCTCAACGGCTTGGCTCTCCAAAAGTTTCCCGCTTCGGATCCAGAGGACAGCTTGCCTGTCATAAAGATTGCCGAGATGCGCAACGGCATATCGGCAAAGTCCAACCGAGCCTCGTGCAATATTCCTGATAGGTATATTGTGAAAGACGGTGATTTCCTATTTTCTTGGTCCGGGAGTCTGCTTGCTAAATTCTGGACTGGAGACAAAGGTGCGCTTAATCAACACCTTTTTAAGGTAACATCAAATCAATACCCGCCATGGTTCTTCAGCCAGTGGATTTTTCATTACTTGGGGGGATTTCAAACGACTGCAGCAGCAAAAGCGACGACGATGGGTCATATCCAACGGAAGCACTTGAAAGAAGCCATCGCTTTCTGCCCTCCTAGCGATATGCTTATGCTTCTGGACGAGGCGATTGGTACGCTTATAGATGTTTCGATAAAGAATGATTTGGAAATACACACATTGGCCCAGACTCGTGACACCCTCCTCCCCAAACTCATTTCCGGCGAGCTGCGCGTTGATGACAAATGATTTGCTACGCTGCCTTCTGAACTCCATGATAACTGAAATCAGCAATGACTGACAGTGTCGATTTTTGACAACTCCACTGAATTGGTGCAGGATAAAGGATAATAATGGGAGGTATAGAAAATGAGCAATCAGGATTTGACAAGACTATTCAAACCCGGGGATGGCGGTTTGCCACCCTATCTGGCTGGTCGCCAGCGTGAACAGGAATATTTCCAAAGATGTGTCAGGGATATAAAAGATCGGCAATCAATTAGCCAAAACCTGATTATCTACGGCCCGCGTGGCAACGGCAAGACTACTCTGCTCCGTCACCTGCAACGGGAGACTCTCCAGGAAAAAAAGACAGCGCCGGATATTATGTGGGTTAAACCCTATCAACTGGAAACCGCAGCCGGACTGGAGAATCTCATAATCGGCGATGCCCGGAAATTTCAGGGCAAGGTCAAGAATATCGAGTTCTCTGCCAGCGCCGGGGTTGTCGGCGCCAGTGTTGGGCTAGACTATTCCGGACCCGCTGCTACCCTGGAGAACCTGTTACGTTCCAGAAGCCAGGCCAAACCATTAATCATGATGATGGATGAAGCGCATACCCTGAAACCCGAGATCGGGAAAGTTCTGCTCAATGTCAGCCAGGATTTACGTTCAGAGGGTAATCCATTCCTGTTGGTACTGGCTGGCACGCCGCACCTGATGGCAGCATTGGGAAAGTCCAATGCCTCCTTCTGGGGGCGTAGTGAATTATGCCCATTGGGTCGTCTGGCTCCTGATGAAGCCGGGCAAGCGGTCACCGTACCACTGGAACAAGCCGGTATATCCTTTGCCCCTCAAGTGGTGGATGAAATTGTGGAACATACCCATTGTTATCCCTTCTTCCTGCAAATATGGGGAGATTGTCTGGCTCGCAGACTGGCTCAGACTGGACAGACCGAGGTGACTCTGGAGATGCTCCAGGAAGTAGAGGCGGAAACGAACAGAAAGCGTGACGCCATGTACCAGACCCGGTTTAATGAGATACGGGAAATGAGGCTACTGTCTGTAGCCGAAAGCGTTGCCATTACCTTCATTCAGAGTGGAGCGCCCACTCTGCATAGCAGTGTGCTAGAGGACGCGATTGCAAAAGGAATGGCCGCTGATGATGAACCGATTACAGACAGGTATATCCTGGATAAATTCGAGCAACTCTCCCACCTGGGTTATGTCTGGCAAGTGGAAGGGGCCAATTACGAACCCGGCATCCCCAGTCTGATGAATTACATACACAGAAATTCACTGGAACAACAACCTGAAGCAGATTCGTCGCCACTGGAAAAACAGGTCAGGAAATACAAGGAATATCGGGCGAAGGCACAGGACTACGGCATCGAGATGTAATAATCAGCCATCCGTATATACCTGTAGCATTATAGTTTTGTAGCATAGCGTAGGTATCAGGCGCCTTAAGGTTTGAAAAATCCATTATACACTCATTATTACGACACTCATTTTACGATGCTTGACGGATGAAAGCAGTTCATCCATCAAGGCAAAATACAGTATTCAAATGAAAAGAGGCATATCATGAATGTCAAAGAGGCGGTACAAACGGCAAAGGAATATGTCGCTGAACTTTACGCAGATGAAAAGGCCAGACATATTGGCGTTGAAGAAGTAGTATTCGATGACCGCGACAATGCCTGGAAGGTGACCGTCGGATTCTTTCGACCATGGGACCGGGATCGGACTCTGGATGAGAAGCTGGGTGTGCCCGATATTCTCTCGGCAGCTGAAGGAGATGCTAGTCGCTGGAAGAGGCGTTCGTTCAAGATTATTCAAGTCGATAACGGTACAGGCGAGGTCAGGTCAATGACCCACCGTTCCTTACCGTCCCTGAATTGACTCAATGCGCCCGGCAAGCGCGTTTATCGACACGAATTTACTGATATTGCTACTTGTCGGCAGTGTCGAACGCGCTCTGGTAGAAAAGCATAAAAGAACTCGAAACTTCCTCCTTGAAGACTATGATCGCCTCTCCAGGTTGGTAGCTTCTCTTGATCGGATGCTCGTCACCCCGAACACGCTCACAGAAACATCAAATCTATTGAACAGGTCACAAGATGTCCACCTGATGAAACGACTCAAACTCCTCATAAATTATTCGAAAGAGGTTTATGTTGACAGTCAGGTAGCAGTGACTAATCGGTACTTTAATCAGCTTGGCTTGACAGACGCGGCGCTTCTGGAAGCCATATCAGAGGAGCAACCACTTATAACCGTGGATTTCGACCTGTACGGCGCCGCTTTGAGCAGAGGCCAAAATTTCGCCTACAATTTCACGCATTGGCAGAATTGGTGAAAACCATCACTGAAAGCGAGGCTGATCACTCCAGCACACGCTGGCTGCTCCAACCTCAACCCGTCACTTGGTCATCAATCTTATGAGCAATAAGATACCCACTCCGCCGCCCGGTGGCGAAGTCGCCGTCTACGAAACCCCTGACGGCAACATGCGAGTGGATGTGAAGCTGGAACAGGAGACCGTATGGTTGACTCAACGGCAGATGGCCGAGGTATTCAGTACCACTGTTGAAAATGTTTTGATGCACCTGAACAATGTGTTTTCCAGCAAAGAGCTGGAGGCCGAGGCAACTATTAAGGATTACTTAGTAGTTCAAACCGAGGGCAAGCGCCAGATTCAACGAAACATTAAGCACTACAACCTCGACGCCATCATTTCTGTCGGTTACCGGGTCAATTCCAGGCGGGGCGTGTACTTCCGCCAGTGGGCCACTCATACTTTACGCGATCATAAGGAATACTTGGCAATATCGAACAAACCATGTTCGGAGAACCACTCTATCGAACCCGTGAAGAAAAGGCAGTGCACCTTCTCTACTTTGTCATCAAAGATCATCCATTCACCGATGGCAACAAACGCATCGGCTCTCTTCTGTTCCTGCTCTATCTGAAACAAGAGGGAGTAGCACTCGCTTAATCCCCAAGCGTTGACCGCGCTTACGCTGTTGATTGCCGAAAGTCCGCCCACCAACAAGGACCTGATGATCCGCCTCATCATGAATCTGCTGTCGCCTTCCCTCAATGAAAACCACCACTGAACCCGGGTAATTTCACCCTTGTAAGGCTGAAAAGCTGGTAGAATCCGACACATGATTCATGTTCCTACCAAACCTGAACGGCTCTGGAACAAGTGGAGATCATGACGTGACGGTTGCCGTCGGTGAAACGGTCTACAGTCACGGAGTCGCCCCCTGTTCAGGTATTGGTCTTCACTGGTCATCCGAAGAATTTAACCTGGCATTGGAAGAACGAGTCTCTCCCCTCGTTTTTGATGATGCAGGCAAGACCGATATCGAAGACATACTCAGAGGTCTCGCTGACACGGAGTTCACACAAGAGAATCTCCGCAAAATCTTGGCCGATACCGAAGATATCGAGAATTGGCGCGTTGGTGAAGCGATTGCCGAAGCCTATTTGAGCGATCACCGCAGTTGCCAATTCCCCTGGCCGGACGGTCGGGACGAGCGCAAGCATGGTTCCAGTCTGCCCGGCGCCGACTTGGTCGGCTTCCGAACTGACGAAGATGGGGATGTTCTCGCCTTTGGGGAAGTCAAGACCTCGACTGAAGATAAATATCCCCCAAAAACGATGTACGGTCGAACAGGATTGAAGCAGCAGATCGAAGACTTGCGTGATCGAGAGAAGCTTCGAGACGATCTTCTCAAGTACCTTTGCTACCGGGCAAAGACAGCACCATGGCGTCCCTGCTTCGAAGCCGCGAGTTGCCGCTATTTGACTAACAAATCAGACATTCATCTTTACGGTGTTCTGATCCGTGATGTCAGTCCGCACGTCGATGATTTACGAGTGCGTGTGATGAAACTTGGTAAGGATTGTCCTGAGGGAACAAGGATTGAGCTATTGGCGCTGTATCTTCCCAAGGGGCAAATTGACGATCTTGGAAAAACTATTATTGCACGACGGAAAAGAGACAGAATATGAGCTTGTCTGCAGAATCCTGCACTACACTTGCTAACCATTGGGCTATTAGCGCCGTCGGTTCCGAGAAACTGAAACGGGCTGAACGTTTGGTTAACGAGCGGCTGGCCGAACACGCCGTTGGCAAGCAGATTACTTTTTCTTTTGCTATTGAGACAGAAGACGGTCCGCTCCTTGAGCGCACCGCGTTGGCCTATGAAATGGCTGCTATTGAGGGTCTTGACGAGTTGAGCCGTCCTTCAGGAGAACACCGTGCGCTACGCGAACAAGCTATATCAGCCTCCTGCAAAGCCTTCGATATCCGCCGTCTGATGCCTGTGCCGGCTGAGCCAAACGACCGAATCCTGTTCGTGCTGCAACTTTCAGCCCTGGCGTACTGCGGAGATCGCTGGTCCGATCTGCGCCGCTGGTACAAGGACAACGAGGAGGCGCTTGCCGCTCCCAGTGTAGCCAATGTTTCCTGGGACCAACGCCTTCTTTACAGATTGTTCGATTGCTGGGTACGCCTGTTTCGCAAGGATGGTTGGGATGATCTGGATCGAATTCGTGAAATCATTGCCGGTCTGCGGGACGATCAGAAGAAATTTGAGGCTGATCGGCTGAACAATGGCTCGCAAGTTGCCAACCGCGCAATCGCTCTTCGTCTTGTCGCTCTCTATCATTGGGCCAAGGCAACGGAAATCCTTGCGATCTACATGGTGCAAGGGCAATCCGCTAATCCATTCAACGATATCGACAAGCATTTCGAGGCCGCGTTAAAAGCAGCAGGCCAGACCAGCGATGCACCGTATGAAATTGTGCTCCGCTGGTTGCACGCCACTGCCCGGATCATGGTTACGAATTCGCTGTGGTGGGCAACCCGAACCGTCAATTCCAAGACCTCAGAGTTCGTCCGATCACTGACACACCGCAGTCATCAGGCGATGTTTGAGCTTTTGCCGCCACAACGTGTGGCACTCCTTGAAAAGGGACTTCTTGATCAAGCAAAAACCGCGATTGTGATTGATATGCCAACATCTGGAGGCAAGACGCTTCTCGCACAATTTCGGATGTTGCAGGCGCTAAACCAGTTCGACGTCCAAAAGGGGTGGGTAGCGTACGTAGCCCCGACACGGGCGCTATCGGCCCAGATAACCCGCCGCTTACGCAGGGACTTCGAACCGATTGGATTACGCATCGAACAACTGACAGCGGCGATCGAAGTTGATTCCTTCGAAGAGGAGTTGCTGACGGACCAACAACAGCCTTTCCATATTCTTGTGGCGACTCCCGAGAAACTCTCGCTTCTGATCCGTAATAAGAAAGTGAATCGGCCGCTTATACTCGTTGTAATGGACGAAGCGCACAATATCGAGTCTAAACGTCGAGGGCTACGCATCGAGCTCTTGCTTGCAACAGTAAAGCAGGATTGCCCGTTGGCAAACTTCCTCCTGTTGATGCCATTTGTAGAGGACGCGGACACGATTGCGCGATGGCTTGCACAGGATATTGATGCAGGACAAGCGATCAGTCTTGGAACAACACCCTGGAAACCGAATGACCGAATCATCGGACTGTACCGCGCTTGCGCTGATAACAGTGTGCGAGCGGGCTGGCGCATGGAGTTCGAGACGCTGACGGCAACAAAGAGAGCAATGCAACTGCATGGTCAGCATCGTGTCGGCGACGTGAAGCCTCTCAACGTTCCAAAGAGCAAGGTTCTTGATGGAGACAAGCAGAAAGGCATCGGCCTCCAGACCGCTGCTATGGGTGCGATCATGTCGACGCGTGGCGCCAGCGTTGCTATCGGTAACAGCATTTCCACAGTCTGGAATATGGCCAAAGAAGCAGCCGAGAATCTACCGAAATTCGATGCCGTCCCAGAGGAAATTCGGCTGATGCAGAATTTCCTACGCAATGAGATCAGTCACAATTTTCAGCTTGTAACGTTGCTGGATAGGGGCGTGGGTGTACATCACTCCGGGTTATCAGATGATGTTCGTGCTTTAATGGAATGGCTGGCTGAGACTGGGAAGCTTCGAATGCTATGTGCGACAACAACTATTGCACAGGGACTGAATTTCCCAGTATCTTCTGTATTTCTTCAGACACATAAATATCCTTACGGGCAAGAAATGTCTCCGCGTGAATTCTGGAATCTCGCCGGACGCGCCGGTCGGATTGACCATGATAGCGTCGGAGTTGTCGGGCTTGCCGAGGGTGGGAATCGTGAAGCGCTGATGTCCTTTGTCAGCCGAAACACCGGAGCGCTCGTCTCTCGACTGGTCACCTTGATCGACGAACTCGCGGACCAGGGTAAATTGAATCAACTGTCCGATGTCTTGTGGCAAGATCAATGGGATGATTTTCGTTGCTATATTGCCCACCTTTGGGCAGAAAAGAAAAAACTGGACGCTGTTCTGGCTGATACCGAGCAACTCCTGAGACAAACTTATGGATACACGACGATGCGCAACGATCCGGCGCAGCGCGAAAAAGCTGATGTGCTTCTGGAAGCAACTCGAAATTATGTGCACGAACTTGCCCAGAACCCCGGACACGCTGCACTCGCCGACTCGACCGGGTTCTCGCCTGAAGGTGCGGCTAAAGCCATGACCGGGATGCGTGGCCTTGAGAACAGACTGACCCCATCGGATTGGGCGCCCGAAAGTCTGTTCGGGGACGGAGGCAAGATGGCAGACCTGTTCGGTGTCATGCTCAAGGTGCCGCAGTTGAAACAGCAGCTTGAGGAGATAGGCGGAGAGGGTTTTGACCGGTCGAGGCTTTCTGACATCACCCGAGACTGGGTAAACGGTAAGGGAATTGATACAATAGCCAGAGAGTACTTCTCCCGCGAACGGGACGATGATGGAGCAACCGCTGCAATCACAGACGCTTGTAAGGCGATTTATCGTACTATCGTCAACAATGGAACATGGGGGGTATCGGCGCTGAGCCGTGTCTCGGGTATAGATTTTGATGCGCTCCCTGACGCAGACAAGCGGCGGATCAACGT
The DNA here is from genome assembly GCA_965208975.1 of Candidatus Poriferihabitaceae bacterium. Taxonomy (GTDB): domain Bacteria; phylum Pseudomonadota; class Gammaproteobacteria; order Arenicellales; family Poriferihabitantaceae. The sequence continues at coordinate 219,407 of CBDBQH010000003.1, forward strand.
ACTTCCCGCCATGATCTATCACGGGGTATGTACAGAAGATGCGGTTTTAATGCGCATGAATTCAGCCCCCAGAAGTGCGGCAGAAGCGCTTGGGGAACTTTACCGGAATATGACTGGCGGAGACGAAGAACGACTCTCCGTTGGTAACGCCAGAAACTTCCTGAAAGACCTGAAATCAAAAGACTGGAATCGTGTTCGTCCAGAAAACTCGGCCCTTTCCGGTGATGGGTACAAGCGAATTTGGCAGGTATTGTCAGGAGAGGCTGGATAACTATGTTATGAATCTTCGATCAGGAGATTTATAACAAATGAACAAAGATCGAATGACCTCCATCACCGAAACCGAAGTCGAAGACGCCGCGCTCGAATGGCTTGCGGGTCTTGGCTGGAACGTCGTCCACGGCTCCGACATCGCCCCCGGCACACCGGACGCGGAACGTGATGACTATGGCAAGGTAACGCTGGAGCGGCGGACCCGTGACGCTCTGCTTCTGCTCAATCCGGTTCTTCCGGAAACCGCCCTGGACGATGCCTGCCGCAATCTGACCCGACCCGAAGGGGCTACGCTGGCAGCCCGCAATCGCGCAGTTCACCGGATGCTGGTGGATGGTGTGACGGTGGAGTATCGCAATGCCGCAGGCGCGATTCGGGGGGCACAGGCGCGGGTGATTGACTTCGACAACCCGGAGCGTAATGACTGGCTCGCGGTCAACCAGTTCACCGTGATCGAGAACAAACATCAGCGTCGCCCGGATATTGTATTGTTCGTCAACGGGTTGCCGCTGGGTGTAGTAGAACTCAAGAATCCGGCAGACGAGGACGCGACGATCTGGAATGCCTGGCAACAATTCCAGACTTACAAGGCCGAAATCCCCTCACTGTTTACCTTCAATGAGACGCTTTTCATCTCTGACGGGGTGGAGACGCGGGTCGGCGCGCTGACCGCCGGGCGCGAATGGTTCAAACCGTGGCGGACGATCTCCGGCGAAACCCTGGCCGACCCGAGCCTGCCGCAGTTGCAGGTAATGATCAAGGGCATCTGCCAACCGCGTCGGCTGCTGGAGCTGGTTCGTGATTTCATTGTATTCGAGGATGACGGCAGCGGCGTACTGATCAAGAAAATGGCGGGCTACCACCAATTCCATGCGGTCGGGACAGCAGTTCTTGAGACCTTGCGCGCCGCCCGATTACAGCGAACCACGGATCTTGCGGAGGATGCGACCGGCGCCGGACGTTACGAGTCCGGGCGCAAGGCGGGCGGTGAACCCGGCGACCGGCGTATCGGCGTGGTCTGGCATACCCAGGGTTCCGGCAAGAGCCTGACCATGGCCTTCTATGCCGGGCGCATTATCCGTGAACCAGCGATGGCCAACCCGACGGTTGTCGTATTGACCGACCGCAACGACCTGGACGACCAGCTGTTTGGGGTCTTCTCGCGCTGCGCCGACCTGCTGCGCCAACCCCCGGTACAAGCGGAAAACCGGGCAGACTTGCGCGACCAGCTGATGGTTGAGTCGGGCGGTGTGATATTCACCACCATCCAGAAATTTTTCCCAAAGGAGAAGGGAGACCGATACCCTCGCTTGTCAGAACGCCGTAGTATCGTCGTGATTGCGGATGAGGCGCACCGTAGCCAGTACGATTTCATAGACGGGTATGCCCGTCATATACGGGACGCGCTGCCCAACGCCTCGTTCGTCGGCTTCACTGGCACACCCATCGAGCTTCAGGATGCCAACACAAGGTCGGTGTTCGGTGACTACATCAGTATCTACGACATACAGCGAGCGGTTGAAGACGGGGCCACTGTACCGATCTACTACGAAAGCCGCCTTGCCAGACTGACGCTGGACGAGAACGAGAAGCCCAACATTGATCCCGGATTCGAAGATGTGACCGAAGGCGAAGAAGTCAACCGCAAGGAGAAACTCAAGACCCGATGGGCACAGCTTGAGGTCATCGTCGGCTCAGAGAAGCGCGTAACACTGATCGCTCAGGACATCGTGGATCATTTCGAAAGCCGCATGGAGGTGATGGACGGCAAGGCGATGATCGTCTGCATGAGTCGCCGCATTTGCGTTGACCTTTACCGGGAATTGGTGCGTCTGCAACCGGATTGGGAACATGAGGACGACGACAAGGGGCAAATCAAGATTGTGATGACCGGCTCCGCCTCCGACCCGCCCCACTGGCAACCGCACATCCGCAGCAAGCCACGGCGTGAGGTTCTGTCGAAACGCTTCCGGGATGCTGGCGATCCGCTTCGGCTGGTACTGGTACGCGACATGTGGCTGACCGGCTTCGATGCGCCGAGCCTGCACACCATGTATATCGACAAGCCGATGCGCGGGCATGGGCTGATGCAGGCCATTGCGCGAGTCAACCGCGTGTTCCGGGACAAGCCGGGCGGCCTCGTGGTAGATTACCTGGGTCTTGCCCCTGAATTGAAGCGGGCGCTCACCACCTATACCGAGAGCGGCGGTACAGGACAGACGGCGCTGGATCAAGCGCAAGCGGTTGCGGCGATGCTGGGAAAATACGAAATCTGTTGCGGTCTGTTCCACGGCTTCGACTGGTCCCGGTCGGTTACGGGTACATCAGCGGAAAAACTGAGCCTGTTGCCAGCGGCGCAGGAACACATTCTGGCGCAGAAGAACGGGAAAGACCGTTATCTGAAAGCAGTACGGGAACTCTCTCAAGTCTTCGCGCTCGCCGTACCCCATGACGATGCGAAGCGTATTCGGGATGATGTAGCATTCTTCCAGGCTGTCCGTTCGGTATTGATCAAGCGCGCGGATGCCGAGGCGCAGCCTCTGAAGGATATTGACCTTGCCGTGCGCCAGATTGTCTCAAGGGCTGTGGCATCGGAGGGGGTAATTGACATCTTCTCCGCCGCCGGGCTGGAGAAGCCTGATATATCAGTCCTGTCGGAAGAGTTTCTCGCCGAAGTAAAGGGTATGCCCCAACGCAACCTGGCGGTCGAGTTGTTACAGAAATTGTTAAAGAGTGAACTGGCAACCCGAAAGCGCAAGAACATCGTCCAGGCCCGTTCTTTCGCCGAAATGCTGGAGCAAACGCTGCGGCGTTATCAAAACCGTGCCATCGAAGCGGCGCAAGTGATTGAGGAACTGATCGGAATTGCCAGGGACTTGCGCGAGGCGAACGGCCGTGGCGAGAAGATCGGATTGTCGGATGATGAACTGGCCTTCTACGATGCTCTGGAGACCAATGACAGCGCGGTAAAAGTGCTGGGGGACAATGCTCTGCGTGACATCGCCCGCGAGTTGGTCGAAACCGTGCAAGGCAGTATCACCATTGACTGGACGCTGCGCGAGAACGTCCGCGCCGACCTGCGTCGTTTGGTCAGGCGCATCCTGCGTAAACACGGCTACCCACCGGACAAACAGGAGAAAGCGACACGGACAGTACTTGAACAGGCTGAGGCGCTGTCCGGCGGTTGGCCCCTGAACACGGCTGAAGTATCACCGATATGACAATGACCCCTTCTCGTTCATGCTTGCACCCAACCGCACGGAATGGCATGATTGACTGAACTCCCCACCCCAAAGAACACGGACAATGACCCGCCACCAACTCCCGATCGGCATCCAGGATTTTCGTACAATCCGGGAGCAGAATTGCTACTATGTAGACAAAACCTCCCATATCCGGCGGCTGATCGAAATGGGGCGATATTATTTCCTGTCGCGCCCACGCAGGTTCGGCAAGAGTCTGCTGATCGATACATTACAGGAACTGTTCGAGGGCAACCAACCCCTGTTTCAGGAACTCGACATCCATGACCATTGGGATTGGTCAGTTCAGTATCCAGTCGCGCGACTCAGTTTTGACGGGAACTACAGAGAACCGGGCAATCTCCACAGCAACATCATCAGCCAGTTGGCGATGATTGAACAGGATGCTGGCCTGGAACCTGTGGAGCATCTCACCGGCCCGGACCGGCTCCAGAATCTTCTGCATAACCTCCACCAGACCACCGGCCAACAGGTTGTGGTACTGGTAGATGAATACGACAAGCCCATCCTGGATGTACTGGATGACCCGGACATGGCCAGAGCCAACCGGGATTATTTGCGGGGATTCTACGGCATCATCAAGGGCAGCGCCCGCGATGTCCGCTTCGTCTTCGTCACCGGCATCAGTATGTTCTCGAAAGTAAGCCTGTTCTCCGGTCTCAACAATCTGGACAACATCAGCCTTGACCCGGAGTTCGCCACCATTTGCGGCTATACCGACCGGGATTTGGACACCGTATTCGCGCCGGAGCTTCCCGGCCTTGACCGGGATGAAGTCCGCAAATGGTACAACGGCTATAGCTGGCTCGGAGAGGAGAAGGTTTATAACCCGTTTGATCTGCTGTTGCTGTTCCGCAAACGCCAGTTCAAGGCTCACTGGTTCGAGACCGGCTCTCCGACCTTCCTGTTCCGTATGATGATGGAACGGGAAGTCAGTCCGTTGGAACTGGAGAATCGGATTTGTGATGAAGACCTGGTTTCTACCTTTGATGTGGAGAACATCACCATTGACGCGCTGTTGTTCCAGACCGGCTATCTGACTATTACCGAAGAGGAAATGCGCGGTCCGCGAACGCTCTATACGCTGGATTACCCCAACTTCGAGGTACGCCACAGTCTGAACCATGGATTGCTCGGTTACATTACCGGACGCAGAAACGAAACAGCGGATCAGGGGGATGAACTCAGCCGTCTGCTGGCCGCTAATGACTTTGATGGATTCACGGATTGCCTGCAATCATTCTTCGCCGGGATTCCCTATCAGTGGCAAACCCGCAATGGGCCCGCCCGCTACGAAGCCTGGTACGCCGGTATGCTGTATGCCTGTTTTCGCACTATCGGGCTGGACCTGCGGGTGGAGGATTCTTCCGGTCGCGGGCGGGCAGACATGGTGGTATTGCATGGCCATCAGGTATTCGTGCTTGAGTTCAAGATGACCGATGGAGAGGATGACCGTGATTCATCTGCCCAACAGGCGATTGAACAGATACAGGAAAAGGGCTATGCCGACCAATACCGGAGCCGGGGTCAACCCATCCATCTGATCGGCATATCATTCAGTGCAAAAGACAGGAATCTGGCGGCGGTGAAGGTGGTTTTTGACTCATGACCAGCATCAAAGCAAACGACCTCAAGACCAAAGGCGTGTTCGTTGTCGAATCGGCGCTCCGGACTGAATCAATACGGTGCGATTCAAACGGTACAAACTCATAATGACATGATTATGTAATACTATGCTCATATATTGGTTGATGATCTTCACTAATGGCCAAAAAACGCCGCCACACAGCGCTAATCCTTCGTCCATACTCTGGGGTATAGCTCAGTTCCAGGACGGTCTCCAGGCTTGAGTCCGTATTTCGTCATGATGTCGCTGTGATCCGGATCCATGCCGCATTCCCTGAATTTTATGCGTACATCATCTCCCATCCACTTGCTGGTAAATACCTGCAATCCCTGATCTTCGTCCAATTTTCCTGAACCGCCATGCAGGATGCGGCTGTTAAATACAACGCAATCTCCCGGCGCCATATCCCAACTCACAACGCCGTATCGCTCCGGGTCGGCGTCAATGTCCGGAATGGATTGCTCGGCGATGCCTGAAAAATCCACCTGATCCACATCGGTTTTACCATCCGGGTTCAGATCGCCAAAATTGTACTGGTCAAATACCCGGTTATTCAAATGCGAGCCAGGCACATAGGCCAGAGCGCTTTTCTTTTTTACCGGCACAAGTGGTATCCATATCGTGCAGGTGTCATAGCCTTCGATTGACCAATAGGGTTCGTCCTGATGCCAGGGAGTTGCAAACCGGGTTCCCGGGGAGCGCACAAAAACAGCATCAAAAAAGAAGTTTATCTCTTTGGATTGCAAGAGTTTTCCGGAAATTTGAGCAGCCGGGGAGTTAAAGATGAACTTTTGGTATTCCTCTATCCCCTGCCATGCCTGACTGTCCCAGAACATGGTGCGCCCACTGGAATCCCGATCCCAGGTTCGGGCCCGGTGTGTCGGCTTCTCACAGTTTTCAGCCAATCCTCGTTTCAGCAATTCGATCCAGTCATCATCGAATATTGCTTTCAGCAATATGACTCCGTCCCGATGCCAGGTTTCGATTTCCTCATGTGTGATCTCCCTGGGCAATTCTGTATTCATAATTCAACCTTTGCACGTGGATGTAATTATTTCCGGGAGAATAATCAATTTGATCGCAAAATAACATATAAATCCCAAAACGATTATTTCAAATACATGAGGTCAGTTAATCCGCATCCAGAGGGATACCGCACCATGCATGAGATGCATCCGGCGTCTCCCGATTCTTCGTTATATCACCCTTCGCCTTGACTTCACTTCCATTTTCTCTATTCACAACCGTTATGTTTTTTGAACATTTCGGCATCGTGCCCCTCAGGTATATTGTCGCAGACACCATCTTCAGAATATCCGCGTAATTTGTTATAGAGTTTTATTTGTTTTTCTGACAACAACTCCACCGTTTCCAAATGTTTGGATAGATGAACATATCGTAGTTTCGCTCGAATATCTTCTATTTGATCTATCAATAACAGCAAGGAATCATTGCTCATATTTCCTGTTTTGAACAGGGTATCCAGGTTTCGCTCAGCATCAATATATTCATTTCCAAGCGGAATCGCTTCAGAACGCATCTCTTCATATATCTTTTCTATTTGAAATACTTGTTCCGGATTTAACGAAATCTCTTCTTTCATTTCCAACAAATGTGCCGGACCCGGCACACCGTTCAATTCCGCAGGTTTAGCAAAACCCCACCCGCCGCCTTTTTGTAATTCAACAATATCTTCTGCCGAGAGAGCCTTTATCTCTCTATTTTCTTCACCAGCATATTGTGATGTGTGATCAGATCTTTCACTTGCGATTACTTCGTGTGAAAAAAACAACACGGTAAAAAGCCAGATAAGTTTGTTCATTGGTTTACGACAAATCAAGTGCCGGATTCATCAGGCAATCCGTTCTGTAACACCCAGTCTGTCACATCCAGGCCCGGATATCTGGCTTCTGCCACCGGTTTGAGGCGTTACCTGGATCTGGGCGCTGATTCGCTCCTTCAAGGCAGGTACGTGCGAAATCACACCGATCACCTTGCCACCCTGCTGCAGACCCGCAAGAGTTTCCAGGGCGGTATCGAGGGCTTCCTCGTCCAGAGTGCCAAAGCCTTCATCCAGGAACAGCGAATCAACCCGGACATTCTTGCTGGCCATATAGGATAAACCCAAAGCCAGGGATAGGCTGACGATAAAGCTCTCGCCACCTGAAAGATTCTTCGTGGACCGAATCTCCCCTGCCTGGTAGTTATCAACCACATTAAGCTCCAAAGGCTGAGCATCGTCACGGATCAGCAAGTAACGGTCGGTCATTTTCTGCAGTTGCCGATTGGAGTGGCCAATCATCATTTCGAAGGTCAGTCCTTGGGCAAAATTGCGGTACTTCTTGCCGTCTGCCGAGCCGATCAGTTCGTGCAGGTTCCCCCACCTACGGCACTCTTTTTTCTGGGCTTCGATAGCTGTCTGCTTTTCCTTTATCCGCTCTTTTGCAGCCGTATTCTCACTTAGCTTGTGCTTGAGACCGGCAATGATGTCCCGCATCTCATTCAGGGCTACCTCGTGCTCTTTGAATTGGGGCTCTAGCTCTTCCAGCGGCTTATCTGTGATCTTGCGCGCTATTTCCGTAGCCAAGCGTGTTTCCCGATCCTTCTGTCTGGCTTTCAGATCTGTTTGACGCTCATCTATATCCTTGGCCGTAGCCATCATCTCAGCCTTCCGCTCAGAGGTAAGTCTGGCCGCCAAAAACTGTTCTTCATTTGAAAAGCCAACGGGCGCGAGCGCTGCGGAGAATTCGGTTTCAAGACCTCTCAGTTCCGGCTCTCGCAGGCCGATGCGTATCTTCAGAGATTCGACATGGGCCTTCGCGGTATTCCATTTTTGTTGGAGCTCATTGTGCCGTTCTCTGACCTGCTTTTCGGAGCCTTCGGCATCAGAAATCGCCTTATTTAAACAGCGCTCCTCATCGTCGGGATTCTTGTCGCCGTACAGTGCATTACGCTCATCACTTCCGGTGGCGAGTTCTTTTTTCAGGATACCCAGACGCTCCAGCTTTTCGTCCAGGACGGTACCTTGAGTTTCGATAACAGCATCCAGCCGCTTCACCTCACTGTCGATGGCGGTAACCTGTTTCTCGATGTCCGCCTTTTTCTTGACCTGGGCCTGCCACGCCTTCAACCGCGCTCTGAGGGATTCGATCAGTGATGCAATGTCCGTTTCAGGGATGCCCGCAATACCAAGCGGCTGGAGTTTGACAGAGACCGCCTGCCTGCGTTCGACAAAATCAGCACGGAGTTTCACTAGGCCGTCCTTCAACTCGGATAAGGCTTTTTCTGCGGCTTTCCTGTCATTAGCCGCTGCTGACTCTTGCTTTTCAACCTCAATCAGGTTTTTGCGAGCCAGGCTTTCTGTTTCTTCGAGTTTCTTGATGGCGGCTTCCTGATCCTCGGCTTTGCTAATCAGACTCGTCAGTGCGTCGATCTTTTGTTCGGCTTCATTGAGGACAGGGACATTTCCTTCCGCGAAGGGGTGTTCGATTGCGCCGCAGAGTGGACAGGGCTCGCCGTCTTCCAGTTTTTCCCTGTGATCTTCAAGCCCCGCAATTTTCGTCAGGAAGGCCATTTCACGCAGCAGGGTTTCCTTCTCGGTGCGGTATTCTCGCAGTAAGCGATCTCCCAGCAACTGGCTCAATGCGTCTTTGCCCTCCTGAATCTGTCTTGAGGCTTCCTCCAGCTCCTGCTTCCGAATGCCTGATTGTTTCTGGCGGTCGTCAAGTGACTTTATCGCTTGCTCCAAGGCATTCGTGGCCTTGTCGTGGTCGGTCTCCTTTTGAAGGATTTCGTTTTGCCTGGCGAGCAGGCCACCGAACTGTTCTTCAACGCCAGCCAAGCCGCTGATCAGCCATTCATCCCATGCATGCTCCTTGAGGTAGCCGTCCACAAGATCCAGCATCTCATGATCCTTGGATCGTTTTTCCCGCTCTTTGAGCCGGGCTTTCTTGTCTGCATCAATCTTTGTCGCATCCTTCTTACAGCTCTCATCACCTTCCGAAACAGCCCTTTTCTGATCGGCAAGCTTCTGATCGAGGGAGCGAACCTTCTGCAAGGTAGGCGCTGCCGCTTTCAGCTCTTCTTTCGCCCGAGCGGTTTGTTGCTCAGCCGATTTAAGCGCTTCGGCCTGTTCCTTGGCGGAGGATTCCAAACCAGGAAGATCCTCTTCTCCAGCCTTCAATGCCGCTCTGTCATCCGCTTGTTGTTTACGGATGGCGGTGAGCGTCGCGTATGCGCCGTCCAGTGAGGCGGCCTTCAAAGCCTGGTTGAGCTTTTCACGATCTGGTTTGAACACCTCGATATCGATTTGCAGCTTGCTCGCTTCATCAGCCAGGTTGCCGATTTCCTTCTTCAGTCCATCAATGGTGGTGAGCCAGACAATGGCCTTTCCTGTATCAGCGGATTTAGCGGCAAGGTCTGCCTCCTCATTCTGCCTTGTCTCGAGCGCTTGCCCAATCTCCTGTTCCTGCTGCGGCTCAAGAATCACGATGCCTGCCGTTTCAGCCTGGAGCAGGTTCAGCTTTTCCCGCTCTTCACGCTGGCGCTCATGGATACGGATGGATATCTGGCTGTAAATCTCTGTGCCCGTGATCTGCTCCAGGATCGGAGCCCGCTCATCCGACGGCGCCTGCAGGAACGCGGCAAAACCGCCCTGAGCCAGCAACATGGATCGGGTGAATCGGTCAAAATCCATACCAGTGGCCGTCTCAATCCGGTCAGCGACGCCTCTGATTCCGGATTCGAAAATCTCACCTGAATCGGCATTGGCAATCTCGTGTTTGGGGGACTGGAGTTCGCCATCCGGTTTCCTGCGTGCCCGATGTTGGCGCCAGTGGCAACGAAAACGTCCCGTCTGCGTCTCGAACGTCACCTCTGCAAAGCATTCGCCGGTCTGGCGGGACATGATTTCGTTTCCGCTTTTGGTAACCCTGTTCAAACGAGGAGTCCGCCCGTAGAGGGCGAGGCAAATGGCGTCAAGGATAGTCGTCTTCCCCGCACCAGTTGGCCCGGTGATGGCGAAGATGCCGTCGGAGGTGAAGGCCGGATGCGTCAGGTCAATTTCCCATTCGCCGACCAGTGAATTCAGATTCTTGAATCGTACTTGCAATATCCTCATCGACAGCCTCTCTATTCCGCCTGCATGTCGTCTTCATAGAGAGACGAAAGCGCTTCCTGGTAGGTGCGAAGCAATTCCGGCCGCTGCTCCTCAGATACTTCATGTACGGCCAGACATCGTTCAAACACGTCGTTCACGTTCAAATCATCCAGCGTTTCCTGTTCATGGATTTTCCCCAGTACACGGTCGATAATACGGCTGTTCTTCACCCGAAGGATTTCCATTTGAGTGCCAGTGGTAGCGGCCTCCAGACGCTCACGCAGGTCGCCAATGACTTCGTCGCCCTCGTAAATGACCTCCAGCCACGCATGGGAGTCGGTCACCGACAATTCGAGAATCCGGCTTGAGATACCGTCCCAGTCCCCCTTGACGCGCTCAAGCTTCTGAAACACCGGCACATCAATCAATTGAACAGATGCTGACGCGCTGTAGCTCTGGTCAAGACCAAAGTCAACCTGGCAAACACTTTTCTGCTGTTTTGCCTCCCCGAACCCCATGGGCAGAGGAGAACCACTGTACCGTATGGTTTCGGAGCCACTCACCTTCTGCGGGATGTGGAGGTGTCCAAGCGCCAGGTAGTTGAAGCATGCCGGAAAGATTCCGGCTGTCACGTGGGCCAGAGAACCAACATAGAGTTCGCGCACACCATCACCATCGACAGTTTGTCCGCCAGCGGTAAAAAGGTGTCCCATTGCAACGATAGGAATATCAACTCCGAGTTCTTCGCGTTTCTGTTCGGCCAGGGCAGCGACGGCGACGTAATGATTACGGATACCATCAATCAGCTTCCGCTCCTTATCCTCAACACTTTCGCCGGCTTCCGACACGCGGATATCCCGGTCGCGGAGGTATGGTACGGCGCAGACAATCAGCTCCGGTTCGCCCCGCTCATTGCGAAGAACCAGCGCTTCGTCATCTGGAGCTTCGGACGCACTGCCGATCACATGGACATCAAGAACCTTGAGAAGCTCCCTTGGGGCATTGAGAAATGAAGGAGAATCGTGGTTGCCCGCGATGACGACAACATGGCGACACGATGAGGCAGCTATCCGGCACAGGAAGCGGTAATACAGTTCCTGAGCGCGATTGCTCGGAGCGCTGGTATCAAAGACATCACCCGCCACCAACAGAGCATCAATTTCATTCTGCTGAATCGTCTCTGTCAGCCAGGCGAGAAACGCCTCGAACTCCTCGTAGCGTTTTCTGCCGTACAGAGTGCGGCCAAGGTGCCAATCAGATGTATGGAGGATTTTCATTCGTAACTAAAGTTTCCATCTGGTCAAAGTGGCGAACATCGTCTTTTTGAATCAAGCAGAGCAGGTCGTTTAATACCTGCTTTGTCTCAAGCAATGTTGATGGGTCGTGTTCCGGGTCTGATATCTGTCCAGCTTGGGAGTGGGTTCCGCGTGCGACCATCCGTTAAATAAACAACCTTCATGGGGACTTGCGTGGAAAGCCCAAGCAAATTGGCTGCGTAGGCGCCGGAAGGTTGAAGGCGAGCGGTGTCGCGACCTGCAAGTGCACTTGCGATATCATCCGTAGATGGATGCAACGGACCCAACCGGGGAACAATTTTCGGATAATCGTACAATCCTCGGGCCAACTGACGGATAAGGCCGCTGTCCCGATACCGCATCAGTGCAAGATCGACAGCCCGACGGGTGCCAATATCCATAAAACTGTCGGGCGTAAAAACCCAGCCCCGCTTGCGGCCCTGAATCCGCCGGAGAATCTTGCTGTCGGTACTGTCTGCGTGCTTGCCCATTTTTTGAAAGAAAAGTGTATATCTTTTTCTTTCAAAATGACAGTTCGGGTTCCTGTTCTCACTCGCTGACAAACCGGCTGTTGTATTCGTTTTCACTGTTCACTACCAGTTCAAGCCGGACTGTCGCCCGAGTCATTCCGCAAAACAAAATTCTTTCCTCACGTCGCAGATGTTCTATATCCGGGTCTACATCCACCAGAATCACAGCTGGCGCCTCTTTCCCCTTGAATCGATAAATGCTGTCGAACATCAAATGCCCTTCTGTCATCACCTGACATCCGTTCTCAGTGTACTTGCCGGTGAAACGCCGCAGACCCACACCACCAACCTGGTCACATTTACTGAATACTGAACTCTGTGCGCCCCGACACGAAAGCGCCACAATGTCATCATTTGAAAAGCCCTGTCGCTTTAACTGCTGAACGATCTTTCCTGAAATTTTTAACTGCTCACCAGCATCTTTATAGTCGTGTATACCCACACCCAGCCCCGGCAAGTTATTGCCCTGCTCAAACGGAACAGGTAGCGTATCCTTGATAAATCTTGCAATGGACTCTGGAGAACGATAGTTGATTTTACTGCTATAGCGAACAAACCCATCCAGCGATACCGGTGGTTTCTCATATAAATTCTGGTCACCATCTTCCAGCCAGAGAATGTTCGCATCTGCACGAAGGAAGAGCCGGATAATCTCAAACCATTCCTGCTCAAAATCCTGGCCTTCATCCACAACCAACGTGTCATATTTACTTTCCTCTACAATTTCCTGGACCAAAACCTGTTCCTGTACACGCTGCCAGAAATCCGGTCCCGATTTCATTCGTGAAAAATCCAGTCTCTGTCCAAGAGATTGCAAAAATTCATCACAAAAACCATAAAATGTACTGACCTTTCCAGCATCTCCGACACTTTCCTTGAGTCGATCAGCCAAAGGCCGGTTATAACAAACCAGCAAGACTTTTCGGTTTGCAGATACCTCACTGTCCAGAAATCTCCTGGCGAACAGGCTTTTACCACTTCCAGCCACACCGGATATCCTGAGCCGAAAGGGCTTCATCTCCAGATTAGTCAGAATATCCGCCAGCGCCCCGCTTTGGCGCACGAACTGCTTTTCCTGAGAACCAATATGGGTATGAATATCGGGCACAAGATCAAACGTTTGATAAAAGAAATCCCGAACCTTTTCATACCAGCCATCGCGCGTTGCCTTTCCTGTCCCTAGCAATAATTGTATTCGTTCTGCCAAACCATCTTTTGCTGCAGCATCCACAACCCGCCTGGCATCCAACCCGGCTGCATTAACCTGTTTTATCTGATAGTCAGGACAGTAAATAAGGTAATCAACTACAAGACTCCGATTCTTACCATTCTGCCAGTTAAATTTCTCCCGCACCTTATCAATTGAACGGTGAACCTGTTGGGCGACATTTTTCTCATCAGAACCATACCTTTTGACGAGCCCTTCATCTGTTTCTTCCAGCCCCCCATTCTTCTGCTCTATAAAAAGGATTTCTCCAGAGCGATTCAGTACGACGAAGTCAATCTCTCCAAAATGCGTCCATGCCTCGTACTCCCTTGACCAGTGAACCCCGTGGAAAACCGTAAAATCGTTAGGTAGCTCTGCTTTGAGTATTTTCAAAGATTTGATCTCGGCATTGCTCACCCCGGAGAGGGACAGGCGAGACAGGTCGGATGGGACTATGTATGCCACATGGATTTCCTGTATCTATTGGTTCCAGACATTTTACAACAAAATCTTTCGGCGCATCCGCCATTTTCCATGCGTCAGCGCCGTTTGTCCTGCTTTCAAAATTCTTTGTGAGCCGGCCCACTACAGCAGTTTTTGACTTAATATACACGCACTTGCACCCAACCGCATGGAGTGGCATGATTGACTGAACTCCCCACCCCAAAGAACACGGACAATGACCCGCCACCAACTCCCGATCGGCATCCAGGATTTTCGTACAATCCGGGAGCAGAATTGCTACTATGTAGACAAAACCTCCCATATCCGGCGGCTGATCGAAATGGGGCGATATTATTTCCTGTCGCGTCCACGCAGATTCGGCAAGAGTCTGCTGATCTCTACATTACAGGAACTGTTCGAGGGCAACGAACCTCTGTTTCAGGGACTCGACATCCATGACCATTGGGATTGGTCGGTTCAGTACCCGGTGGTGCGACTCAGTTTTGACGGCAAACACAACGAACCCGGAGACCTCGCCCAAAGCATTGAAACCCAACTGACGATCATTGAGAGAAACGCTGGCCTCGACCCGGCGCAATCTCCCGGTTCAGGCCCGGAACGCCTGCGGGATATTCTGGATCGTCTGCACCAGACCACCGGCCAACAGGTTGTGGTACTGGTAGATGAATACGACAAGCCGATCCTGGATGTACTGGATGACCCGGACATGGCAAGAGCCAACCGGGATTATTTGCGGGGATTCTACGGCATCATCAAGGGCAGCGCCCGCGATGTTCGCTTCGTCTTCGTCACCGGCATCAGTATGTTCTCGAAAGTGAGCCTGTTCTCCGGTCTCAATAATCTGGACAACATCAGCCTTGACCCGGAGTTCGCCACCATTTGCGGCTATACCGACCGGGATTTGGACACCGTATTCGCGCCGGAGCTTCCCGGCCTTGACCGGAATGAAGTTCGCAAATGGTACAACGGCTATCACTGGCTGGGAGAGGAGAAGGTTTATAACCCGTTTGATGTGCTGTTGCTGTTCCGCAAACGCCAGTTCAAGGCTCACTGGTTCGAGACCGGCTCTCCGACCTTCTTGTTCCGCATGATGCAGGAACAGGAAGTCAGTCCGTTGGAACTGGAGAATCGTATTTGTGATGAAGACCTGGTTTCTACCTTTGATGTGGAGAATATCACCATTGACGCGCTGTTGTTCCAGACCGGCTATCTGACCATTACGGCAAAGGAGATGCGCGGTCCGCGAACTCTCTATACGCTGGATTACCCCAACTTCGAGGTACGCCACAGTCTGAGCTATGGATTGCTCGGTTACATTACCGGACGCAGAAACGAAACAGCGGATCAGGGGGATGAACTCAGCCGTCTGCTGGCTGCCAATGACTTTGACAGATTCACGGATTGCCTCAAATCATTCTTCGCCGGGATTCCCTATCAGTGGCAAACCCGCACCGGGCCAGCCCGCTATGAAGCCTGGTACGCCGGTATGCTGTATGCCTGTTTTCGCACTATCGGGCTGGACCTGCGGGTAGAGGATTCTTCCGGTCGCGGGCGGGCAGACATGGTGGTATTGCATGGCCATCAGGTATTCGTGCTTGAGTTCAAGATGACCGATGGAGACGAGGACGGCGAGGATGCGGCGTATCAGGCGATTGAACAGATACAGGAAAAGGGCTATGCCGACCAATACCGGAGCCGGGGTCAACCCATCCATCTGATCGGTATATCATTCAGCGCACAACAACGCAATCTGGCGGCGGTGAAGGTGGTTTCGGCCTAAAACCTGAAACATGTCATAATCTACCGATGGAAGATTGATCGGCTAAAACACATGGCGAGAAAAAAACGTGTACAGTGGGCAGATGAGGCGAGAACCCTCCTGTCAAAGCAGGGTTTCAGTATCCAGCCCAGCGACCACCGGGCTTTTGACTTCGTGGCAATTTCCCGGTCTGGCGATCAGCGCAAAATCAAGGTGGCATCCCGTCCCCGTATCTGGAACAAGAATATAGACGGAATTCCCAGGGATTGGGTCATGTTTCAGGAACAAAGTGGCTGGTATCTTGTACCCCATAGCGAACTTGTGGATGCCTACGGTGAAGCAAGGAATGGTAATCCGTTAAGCAGTCGTTCCTGGTTGGTTGACGGAGCGTATTTTGGCGCGAATCTGACAAGACAAATGCGGGAGACGCTTGCCAAATACCGTATGTCGGACGAGAAACCGAAACCGCCTGCAAACAATACTCATCCTCTGTGGGAGGAAGAAGCGGTACTGTCAATCGGTACTGTCAATCATGGAGTTGCCCCGACAGACCCCAACAGAGCCGCTCCTAATGGTCCATCGGACCTGCCAGTCACAAACGACAGACTGCGACCCCCCGATATTGATGGCGATGCTATTTTACTGGTAATTCTGGCTGCTCGCTATTGTCTCATGCCCCACCCAAACGTTGTCAGCCGTTTGGATGTTGCGCCCTTTCCAGTTATCCGTGATTCCGGGAAACGTTGGAAAACAGCCTGGGACAATGGCCGTACAGTTATGTACGACGACAATACCATTCCCAGATGGGTCATTTTCTGGTCTCATGGGGACGGAAGGACTGCACATATAAAGGGGTGCAGTGTTGCCCATATCTGGGCAAAGCCAAAAGACCCGGACGTATTCACGAATATCGCCAATCTGGCCATCATTCCAGAATGCCTGGCCAGCCTGACAGACAAGGATGGCCCACTGGTTCCTTTTCTCCAATACCATGCCCAATCGGTATATGGCTGGCGACCGAAAGATTGCGCTGCCATCGAAAAACCACCGGGCTATGACTGCATAAAGTGGAACTATATTGAACCAGGTGACGACCTTGAAGATCCCAACCGCTATATACAGAATCGTTTGATGGAATCCCGTTCAAAACCCGCCGAATGCCTGCTCGAGCTCATTACGCGACCCACACAATTCCAGGCACCGGTCAGGCAAAAGAAACAAAAAGAACAGGGAGCCAGACTATCTTCCAGAGATTTCTCGAAATTCACTTTGACGGTTGCTGGTCAGGAATACTCCGGTTTGTATAAACGTAACCTGATGTACTATCTCATCCGTAACATTATTCAAACGGGCGTGAAGCCGGAAGATTTGGAGGAGCTAGTCACGACCAGCAAGCTGTTTATCCGTTTTGAAGGTACGCTTGACGAAGAACAGTTTGCAGCAAAGCTGATGTTTTCAGATAAAGGCGGGGCAGTACCAAGAACTGACCGATATTTTTGTAAACAGGGTGAGCTTTTTGCGGTTGGCGGGAAAACCTGGGCACTGACCAATCAGTGGACGCTGGAAGGCACCCAAGCAGCGGTAAATTCGATCAGGGTGCACCATCCCGATCTCGATATTACGATGGAAAAAGAATAACCCAATCCTTACCCTGCTCAACAGTTCAGGGATACATATTTGGATGTATTGGTCGTGATGTCTCAGCGGTCCGCGCTTCACTAGATGTGAACGATCTGGTAATTCCAGGTTGGAACGTGCCTGTGATGGATCTTCTTGGTGGGATACCAGTTTGGCGAGACATAGCTGTCCTCCCCCCTGAACACCGCCAACACCTCTTCGTCTCTTGAGAACGTGCGGTGCAAATCATTGTCGCGGGCAACATGTCCAATCAAGACATTCTCATTCAGAAACATTAACGGAATATGATTGGCAACCAGACCCTCGTTAGTATTCACAATCAGGACAGACAGAGGAAATTCCTCGATCAGATGTCTGATTTCGTTCGCGCCGGTTTCCTCAAAATGAGTCGGTAGATACATTATTTTCAATGCCTTGTAACATTTTAGAATTTTGCTTTTTTCAGGGAAACAACATCGTTTTTCTAAAACAGAAGATTAGCAGGATCACAGAACTATGTGCAGTCTGATAGATCAGGGATCGGTGGTTCGCCCTGGAGAAGAGCCCCGATACCATATATGCGCCATCATCCGCCTGATAGTCGAACGCACGTAAACTATCGGGGTCAACCGGCACAATGTGCCCAAAGTCATCGGGACGATCATCAGAGACCTCGAACCGATAGTTTCCATTGACGCGCCCGACCGTGAACTGGTTCCATTCTGGCATCTTCGGAACGACCACGATATCACCACACCCAATCTCCAGCATTCTGATCAGAATCGCGAATCGCTGAGGGCTTGGCTTCTCTCCCCACCCTGATTCATACGCCGCCGCCCACTCCTCCTTGTCGACCCGGCGATGATCGTCCGTCAAGAGCGCGAATCCAGAGCCGCCCTACCCCTGCCTCAGGCGGCCTTCTTTCAGTTCCTTGTATATCCAACCGACACGGTCAGCAGCCGTTCGAAATATCGTGAACCGCTCTGGTACTTCGTTGCTTTGCATTTTCATTTTCAAATCTCTCCGATTTTTACATTCAGTGATCAAGTTTCATTGACCACAGTTTTAGAGGTCAACAAATAGGTTGAACTCCCCTAATACTAACGAATGAGACCCGATATTCACCCTGATTTATCGTTCCCCCAAGATAAGTATCTGTGGATTCCCGCTTGCGCGGGAATGACATATTACCCCCCCCCCCCCCGAAAATGTCAACAGCAGCAATCGCCAACTCGTAACGGGTTGTTCGACCACCACCTGCTAACGGGACTATGGCCCCCTTTGCAACCAGGTCTGATAAATCACGACTGGCTGTTCGGTTTGGGCACTTGGTGATCGCTTCATATTTCCTGGTCGTTATTCCGCCTTCAAAGCCCTTCCGGCCTTCAACGAACACCCTCGATATCATTCTGGCCTGCCGATCATTCAACTGGTTGCCATAGGCTTTATAAAAACGTGTCTTGGACAGTACAAAGTTCACCTCTTCCCTGGCAATTTCCTGTGCCTTGATTACTGTGTCTGCAAAATAATCCAGCCAAATGTTAACATCCATGCTTCCGCGGCTGGCTTTCTCCAGCTGCAGGTAATAGGATTTTTTATCTCCCTCTATTGCCGTGGCAAGACAAGCCGTGGTTGGATAGCCGAGAGATTGCGAAAGTGCATGGTCAGCGATCGCCCTGCCGACTCGCCCATTACCATCATCGAAGGGGTGAATCACTTCGAACCAGAGGTGTGCAATACCTGCTCGGGCAATCCCTGGTATCGTCTTACCATCTTTCAAACGATTGGTCTTGTTGTACCAGTCGATGAATTTTGCCATTTCATCAGGCGCCTGGTTCGCTGGCGGCGCTTCATAGTGAACCTTTTCCCGACCGTAAGACCCGCTTACTATTTGCATTGGTGAAGGATCGCGGCGATACGCGCCACGCAGAATAGACGTGTAGCGTTTCTCTGGAACCGCCATGGATTGCCACTTGCCCAGCAGGACATGCGTCAAGGCTGTTTGCCAGTTCTTGCGAACATCCACCAGCAACGAAGCAGCCCCAGCAGCTTTCTGGTCTGAATTGGCCGGTAACGTATCCGATGTTATCAAAGACAGTAGCGATGACCTGACCGATTCACGGTCCAGAACCTCGCCCTCAATGGCGCTGGTTTTGATGGCCTCGGAAAGCATCAAGTCAATCGTGGCATCTTCTTGGGATGCCATGGGAAGTGCATCAAAGCTGCCCGCCAAGCGCTCCGAATTTATGCGAAATGCAAACTCCCGATCTTCGAGTGCGCTCTTGTCATAGCGAAAATCTGGCCAGCCTGATTGTTGCCATATCCATCTCATGGCGCAATTGTAGCACTCATTCACGCCATATTATGAATATTTTTGGCGGGTTTATAGCCCTAAATCACGCCACTCTCGTTCGAAAAGCGACATCTGGGTGCAGACCACTAATGCCATGAAAAATACTATTGATGATGCAGATTATATTATCAATACGATTACTTTAATTATTAATAGGTTACAAATTCCAATCACTCCCACTCAATAGTAGCCGGAGGTTTGCCGGAAATATCGTAGGTGACCCGGCTGACACCACGCACTTCGTTGATGATTCTGTTGGAGACCTTCGCCAGCGCCGGGTACGGCAAATGCGCCCAGTTCGCGGTCATGAAGTCGGTGGTTTCAACAGCGCGGAGCGCGATGACGTATTCATAAGCCCGGTTATCACCCACCACACCGACCGATTTCACCGGCAGGAACACGGCAAAGGCCTGGCTGGTTTTGTCGTACAGGTCGGCCTGGCGCAGTTCATCCAGGAAAATGGCGTCGGCCTGGCGCAGGATTTGGACATATTGCGCCTTGACCTCACCCAGTATCCTGACCCCCAGACCCGGCCCCGGGAAGGGATGGCGGTTGACCATTTGCGGTGGCAATCCCAGTTCCGTACCGACCCGGCGCACCTCGTCCTTGAACAGTTCACGCAGTGGTTCCAGTAATTTCAGGCCCATGTCTGCCGGCAGGCCACCTACATTATGATGGGATTTAATGACCTTGGCCTGTGCCGATTGATCTCCCCGCCGATGACCGGCGGACTCGATCACATCCGGGTAAATAGTGCCCTGGGCCAGCCATTTGGCGTTGCCGACCCGGCTGGCTTCACGCTGGAATATCTCCACGAACAGGTTGCCGATTACCTTGCGTTTGCGCTCCGGGTCAACCACTCCCTTGAGCCGGTCGAGAAATTCCTCGCCGGCATCCACCCGAAGCGCCCGGACTCCCATGAAGTCGGAAAACGTCTGCATCACCTGATCGCCTTCGCCCTGCCGGAGCAATCCGGTATCTATGAATATACAGGTCAGTTGGTCGCCTATCGCCGCATTCAGCAAGGCGGCGACCACAGAGGAATCCACTCCGCCGGATAATCCGAGAATCACTTCATCTTCACCCACCTGATCACGAATCCATCGCACCTGGCTTTCGATAATGTTGGCCGGAACCCAATCGGAGCCACAGCCGCAGATTTGATGGACAAACCGGGACAACATGGACCGGCCTGCGGTGGTATGGGTCACTTCGGGGTGGAATTGTACGCCATAGTAGCTCCTGCTTTCATCGGCAATGGCGGCGAAGGGACAGGTGGCCGTCCTGCCAACGACATCGAATCCATCCGGCAGCCGGGTCACCTGATCGCCGTGACTCATCCAGACCGACAGTTCCTGAGCAACCGGCCCGCACAACCGGCTGGATTTGCAGATATTGACCGCGGCCTGTCCGTATTCATGGCGCTCCGCTATTTCCACCGAGCCGCCGAGTTGGTTGACCAGAGTCTGCATACCGTAACAGATACCCAGCATCGGCCAGCCCGACTCAAAGATAATGTCAGGAATCCGGGCATCGGAATCCTGTCGCACCGAGGCATGGCTGCCCGACAGAATGACACCCCGGGGAGCGAATCGCCGGATTTCCTCTGCATCGGCATGGTACGGGAAAATCTCGCAATAAACTCCGAGCTCCCGAATGCGCCGACCGATTAACTGTGTATACTGCGCCCCGAAATCAAGGATGAGAATTTTCTGCCCGTGAGGGTCCTGGAAACCGGGCATCAATTCAAGTCCTCGCGAATCGGGGCATATTCAATACTTCTCCAATCTTCAAATCGTCAACATTGCCGAAATCAAGCGAAATCAGTTGGCCCGGGTGGTTTGATAGTTGGGCGCTTCCTTGACAATGGAAACGTCATGTACATGACTCTCCTTCATGCCGGCGTTGGTGATTCGAATCAGTCTGGCATTCTCCCTCAGATCATCAATAGCGGCGCTGCCGGTGTATCCCATACTGGCCCGCAATCCACCCATCAGCTGATGAACCACATTCACCATCGGCCCCTTGTAGGACACGCGCCCTTCAATGCCTTCCGGAATAAACTTGTCGGCGCGGTCAACCCCGTCCTGAAAATACCGATCTCTGGAACCTTTCTGCATCGCGCCCAATGAGCCCATGCCGCGATAGGACTTATAGGAGCGCCCCTGATAAATTTCAATCTCCCCCGGCGCCTCATCGGTTCCCGCCAGGATACTGCCTACCATGACACAATTCGCCCCACAGGCAATACATTTGGCAAGGTCGCCGGAAAAGCGAATCCCCCCGTCAGCGATAAACGGGATGTCGGCGCCTGCCAGCGCCCGGGACACTTCCTGAATCGCATGCACCTGCGGCACCCCGACTCCGGCCACAATCCGGGTGGTGCAGATCGAGCCCGGCCCGATCCCGACCTTGACCGCATCGGCGCCGGCGTCAACCAGGTCGCGAGCCGCTTCGGCGGTTGCGATATTGCCGCCAATGACCTGTACACTGCCACTGAATCGCTTGATCCATTTGACCCGCTCAATCACACCTCGCGAGTGACCATGGGCGGTATCCACCACAATCGCGTCCACTCCGGCGTTGACCAGACATTCCACCCTTTCATCCGAGTCCACACCGACGCCGACCGCCGCCGCCACCAGCAACCGGCCCTGGTTGTCCTTGCAGGCACGGGGAAAATCCGTAGATTTCTGAATATCCTTGACCGTAACCAGTCCCTTCAAGGTGTTTTCAGCGCCCACGACCAATACCTTCTCAATCCGGTGCTTGTGCAGAAGCTGTTGAATCTGGTCGGAAGTCGCTCCTTCCGCTACCGTGACCAATCTGTCTTCAGGGGTCATGACCTGACTGACCGGAGTCTCCATATTCTTCTCGAAACGCAGATCACGGCTGGTCACGATACCGATCACTCTCGCCCCCTCCACAACCGGAACTCCCGAGATGTTGTGCCGGGTCATCAGGCCCAGCACATGATTCACGCTGGCGGTTCTCTCCACCGTGACCGGATCGGTTATGACTCCGCTTTCATATTTCTTGACGCGGGTGACTTCCCTCGCCTGTTCGGTTGGAGTCATATTCCGGTGGATGACACCGACACCGCCTTCCTGGGCAAGGCTGATGGCCATATTCGCCCCGGTGACGGTATCCATAGCCGCCGATACCAGAGGGATATTGATGTTCAGATTACGGGTGAAACGGGTTTCGAGACGGGCATCTCGCGGCAGTATTTCGGACTTTGCCGGAAGCAGCAGAATGTCGTCGAAGGTGAGCGCCAGATCAATAGGTTCCATCTACGGATTGTACCGCAAGCAGACTGTGTTAGAAACAACCCTGATTAAAACCGTGATTAAAATTTGCTATAATTATGGATCATACCAAGACCCTGGCGCCGGCCATCCCGATCATTATTGCAACCGAAGACAACCAGGCATCGGATCATCTTCGGCAAGGTCGGCAGGCGCCGGCACGGGAGCATCCGGATAATCGAACATCCGGGGAACCTGAAAGCCGGGCCGACCTCTGGCAGGGGCTTGTCTTCAGCATCGGACGGCTAAACCTTGCGGTACCCTGTGCAGACGGGTTAGAAATCGTATCGGCTCGCGCGCTGTCTCCTGTGCCGATGGCTAAGGACTGGCTCCGGGGAATGCAAAGCATTCATGGTGAAGTGTATACCGTAGTCGATTTCTCAGCGTTTATCGGGCTGGCGTCCACCCCGTTAACGAAGACCTGCAATCTGCTGGTTCTGCCTGACGCCAGATTGAAAAGCGCCTTGTTGATCGCCAGCCAGATCCGCATAAAATCCTTTTCATCCGCGTTACCCCTGGGTGATTGCGAACAATTCCATCTGAATCTGGCGCCGTACCTGAAGCGGGTGGTAGTGGCTCAGGGTCAACCGCGCGGAGTGATAGACATTGAGGCGCTGTGCGGCTGCCGCGACTTTGTGCAAATCGGGATTTACTGAAAAATGAAAAAGATCTACCTGCTGGTCATGCTGGCTTCCCTGGCGGCGCTGCTCTATTTTGAATACCTGCAAATGGCCCGCTCGGAGAGTCGCGCCCGATTGCATACGATCAGTTCACAACTGGACGCGGATATTCGTGAGATCGGGAACCAGTCGTTGCTCGCCATAACCACAAAACCAACCGCGAGGTTCGCCGGGGAACCGGGCTCGCCTGAATGGATCGATAGCCGGATAAGCCTCCTCCACACAGGGCTTTCCGCACTCATATCCCGGGATAACTGGCAGTTCCACCCGCAATTCATATTGACCATTGTAAAAATGGACGACCAGCAAAACAGTCCGGCCCCGGAGTCCATCACGTCTGCGGCATCGCGAATTGGACAGGCATTGACGCAGATAGGCGCGGATCTGGACAACCTGTTCAATCACACAGGCACAACGGCTCCTTCTTCGATTCACCGTTCCGTCAATAATGTAATCGCCGTCAGCGAGGCCATCACCGGCCTCACCCGCGACCTGCAAGGACACTTGAACTCCGCGACGATAATCACGGAACGGACCGGATCATTCATATCTGGTGGAATCGCGCTTTTGTGCATGATCGGGTTATTCCGGGTAGCGCTGGGTGATTCTGGCAACACGAGACTTGCAGTGACCCGCCTGCTGGATGAAACCAAAGGTCTGGGACAGGGGGACCTGACTGTAAAGGCTCAGGTGACTGGCGATGTCACGGCCGCGGTCGCGAATTCGCTCAACCACGTAGTCGGTAAGATGCGCGGTCTGGTCACCGCAATCAGACAGACCGGGCGCGAGGTCTCGCAAATCGCGGCAAAGACAGAAGAACCCATATCCCGGCTAAAGACCTGGCGCGCCGTTCAATCCGAAGAGATTGCGGATTGCACCGATGACGTAAAGAATTTATCCGGACAGATTCACAGAATCAGTCAATCGGCGGACGGACCAACATCGCATATCCGGCAATGCGCGGAACTCGCGCAACAGGGAATGAATACGATACGCGATACAGCGCAGGGGATGGATACGGCGCGTAATCAGGCGCAGGAAGCCCGCAACCATCTGCAACGGCTGGCTGAAGAAGGCCTGCAAATTCGGGATCTCGTGGACTCGCTCCGCAATTCGACCGAACAGACTCACATATTATCCCTGAATGCCGCTATACAGGCGACGCGGGGGGCGGGACAGGATTTCGCGGAGACTGCCGAAGAAATCCAGAGTCTGGCGGAACGCTCGGCACAAGCGTCAAATGAAATTGCCGAACGGGTGGAAAGCCTGCGGCAGGATACCGGCCATGCCCTGACCTGCATACAGGCAATGAACCGGCAGGTGGTTTCAGGAACAACCAGCGCGGAGCAGGTTCGCCACACATTCAATGAAATCAAAAACCTGAATTCGCCACTGCCGGAAATCATGAGCCAACTATCGAATGAATTGAATAATGAACTGAAAATTATTGAAAAATTTGATAAAAAAATAAGAGCGCTTCAGGACTCTACAGCTGGAGCCTGGCTCGACATTTCCCAAATTGCGGTCGCATTGGAGAAAATGAAACGGTCTGCGAATCGACTGGAACAATCAACCGGCGGGTTCAGGATATCTGCCTCTGGTCAGGAAACGGACGGGGAATGGCGGAACGCATAATCAAAGAGGTACGAAAGGAATTTCCCGAGGAGTCGGAGGAATTACTGCGCAAAATCCACGCATCCCTGAGTAAATGGCGCACAACCGGCAAAAAGGCAGGGAATCCGGATAACATCCGACAAAACTTCAATACGTTGCAAGCCAGCGCACAGGTGGCTGGTTATCAGGAAGTTTCCAGATTAAGCCATGCCGTGACCCGGTTAATGAATCAATATGGCGATGACCGGACTTCGGATTACGATAGTGAACGGGTTCTGATCAATCTGCTGGAGGAAATGCACGACGGCCTGGCTGCGGTCATCCGCATGACACCTGCCGATACCGGAGTTCATCTGCAACCCCTGACCGGCATCGTCGAATCCCTGCTGCCCGCAGCCAAAGCCCGGGCGCCGGACATAGCCGGGCAATTACCGGCTCAGGAGCAGCCCCCCGATTCCTCCCTGTCCCGAACTGCGGATGATAGCCGTCTGGATGATGTCCACCTGAATGAGAACCGGAAATTCTCATACCTGCTGGATTTTTCCGGTGAGCTGGGCCTGACACGGAGTCGGCTGGGAAATACAATGGAACAAATGCGACGCGACCTGAATACCCTGAAATACTACGTCAACCAGATTCGCGGCGCGATTGAGTCCATGGAACCGGAACGGGACGAAGCATCCACAGCGAGCGCGCGAAAAATCAATCTCCAGTTGGATGCCCTGATTCAGGTGGAAAGAAAGTTGCGCGAGCGAGTATCCACCTTTGCTGGAACGCTGAACCAGCAGTCACATTATGGCGAGCGGCTGACAGCGGGACTGCTCAAAGCCGGAATGGTCAAGGAGACCATGACTCTCTCCCGTGTATTACTGGTGCGGGTCGGCGCCTGGCGTTTCGCGATACGCACCGCCACCATCGAACGCGCCGCGCAGGTCAAGGATGAAGAAATCAGCGTGATTGACGGGCACAGGACTCTTCAGACGGACGATAAACCGATACCGATTATTGACCTGTCTGGAGAAATCCGCAAGTCCGGACCGGGTATCGAACGCCGCCGCCGGTCTGTGGTATTGATACGTTGCGAAAATCGGACCTCGGCTTTTGAGGTGGATCGGTTTGAGGGAACCGTGGAAGCCGCAATCAGCGCTCCGGGAACCCAGTTGGCTTCTATCCGCGGAATCACCGGAGCTACGGTCTTGGCGGATGGACGCATTGTTGCTGTACTCGACCCGGCAAAATTTCCGGACTGTGCGACTATCCGCGAATCCGTCTCGAAATGAGTGCCCGCAATATCATGAATCCACCCTCCGGACAAAATAGCGCCGCTCCCTCGCCGCGCCTCGACTACCTGATTGACCTGGTCAGGCGGGCAGCATCCAGGATTGACTGTTTCAGGCAAGGCGGGGACCGGGCAGAGTTAAAAATGGACGGCAGTCTGGTCACCGGAGTGGACCACGGAATCCAGGATTATCTGAGTCGGGAACTGAATAGCCGATGGCCTCATTTCGGGTTTATCGGTGAAGAGATGGCGCACGATGATCAGGTCCGGGTTTGCGAACACAGCAAACAGGGCTTCTGGGTGCTTGATCCATTGGACGGAACCACCAATTTCGCCTCCGGGTTCCTGTTTTTCGGCATTTCTCTGGCATTGGTGATTGCCGGGCAACCCGTACTCGCCGTGATTTACGACCCGGTCCGGGATGAGTGTTTCGCGGCCAGGAAGGATGGGGGAGCCTTTCTCAACGGCGCTCCTCTGGTTTGCCCGAACACCGGATCATTGGCTGAGTGTATCGCCAATATCGACTACAAGCGCCTGGTGGGAGACCTGGCCTCCCAGCTGGTTCGATGTCCACCCTATCGCTCTCAACGGAATCTGGGCTCTTCAGTTCTCGAATGGTGCTGGCTGGCGGCAGGCAGAATCCAGCTGTATCTGCATGGTGGGCAGAAGCTCTGGGATTTCGCCGCTGGCTGTCTGATTCTGCATGAAGCGGGCGGCGTGGCCACGTCATTATCCGGGCAGGCCCTGGATTGCGGGAAGTTGAGAAAGCGTTCTGTGGTTGCCGCTGTCAATGCCGGATTGCTGGATCAGTGGGTTGACTGGATCGACTCCAACCGCTATATTTCGCACTCCTCCCCGTATTGATTTTCAAGCCGAAAACACCCTTTGTTCCCTGCAATCCAATTCATCGTGAATCCATGACCCCGGCGAGAGGAACTAAATGGTGTCAGTAACCCGGCGACAAAGAGCGAACGCAATCCGGGCGTTGAGCATGGATGCGGTGCAAAAAGCCAAATCAGGCCATCCCGGAGCGCCGCTGGGAATGGCCGACATTGCCGAAGTACTCTGGCGCGACTACCTGAAGCATCATCCCGCAGACCCGAAATGGCCGGACCGGGACCGTTTCGTCCTGTCGAACGGACATGGCTCGATGCTGCTCTACTCCTTGTTGCATCTAACCGGATATGACCTGCCGATTGACCAAATCAGAAACTTTCGACAGCTTCACTCACAAACGCCGGGGCATCCTGAGTATGGCCACACTCCCGGAATTGAAACCACTACCGGCCCACTCGGCCAGGGAATTTGTAACGCGGTCGGTATGGCGATTGCGGAAAAAACGCTGGCGGCCCAGTTCAACCGGGACGGCTATCATCCGGTTGACCATTTTACTTATGTCTTTTTGGGAGACGGCTGTTTGATGGAAGGAATCTCCCATGAAGGCTGCTCACTGGCCGGCACTCTGAAACTCGGCAAGCTGATCGCCTTTTATGACGACAACGGCATATCCATTGATGGCAAAGTGGAAGGCTGGTTTACCGACAATACCCCTTTGCGATTTGAGAGCTATGGCTGGCATGTGATAGCGGATGTCAACGGGCACGACGCGCAAGCGATCCGCAGCGCCATTGAACAGGCCCGCAACGAATCCGATCGACCCAGCATAATCTGCTGCAAAACCGTGATTGGCTATGGCTCCCCCAACAAGGCAGGAAAGGAATCCAGTCATGGCAGTGCGCTCGGAGAGGAAGAAGTTGAATTAACGCGCCAGAGTCTGGGATGGCCCCATGCGCCATTCGAGATTCCGGCGGATATTTATGACTCATGGAATGCCTGTGAAGCGGGAGCGCAGGCGCAGGAGCGATGGCGGGAAATGTTCGCCGAATACGAGGAGCGCTACCCGCAGCTTGCCGCCGATCTGAAAAGAAGAACCAGCGGCCGGTTGCCTGATCACTGGGAGCGCGACAGCGCTGAATTTATTGACGCTGTGGAGCGGCAGGGGCAGACCATCGCATCAAGAAAAGCCTCGCAAAACGCGCTCGAAGGATTTGGGCCATTGTTGCCGGAGTTGATCGGAGGCTCTGCCGACCTGGCCGGCTCGAATCTGAGCCGGTGGTCCGGTTCCAGCGGAATTGAATCCGCTCCGGAAGGCAACTACATCTATTTCGGTGTGCGTGAATTCGCGATGGCGGCGATCGTCAATGGCATCGCCTTGCACGGAGGGTTCAAGCCCTACTGCGCGACTTTCCTGATGTTTTCAGAATATGCCAGAAACGCCTTGCGCATGTCGGCCCTGATGAAGATTCCCGGCCTGTTCGTGTTCACCCACGATTCGGTCGGTCTGGGTGAAGACGGCCCAACCCATCAGGCGGTGGAGCAGACCGCCACCTTGAGATTGATTCCGCGAATGTCTGTCTGGCGGCCTTGCGACGCCGTTGAATCGGCAGTCGCCTGGCAACAGGCCTGTGAATCGACAGATCAACCCTTTTCATTAATCTTCTCCCGACAGAACCTGCCTCATCAATCCCGCAGCCGCGAGCAGCTCAGCCTGATCCGAAAAGGCGGCTATGTGTTGCGGGATTGCCGGCAAACACCCGACGCGATCATCATTGCCACGGGGTCAGAGATCGAGCTGGCCATGGCCGCGGCGGAACGGCTGTCCGGGCATCACATCCGCGTGGTTTCCATGCCGTCTACCGACCGCTTCGACAGCCAGAACCAGGACTACAGGGATTCCGTATTGCCGCCGGCGGTCAAGGCGCGTGTCGCGGTCGAGGCGGGGGTGGGTGATGGCTGGCTGAAATATGTCGGTCTGGATGGCGCCGTCATCAGTATCGACACATTCGGCGAATCAGCCCCGGCAAAGGATGTATTCGAGTATCTGGGAATGACCACTGCAAATGTGGTCAACGCAGTACGAAATCTTTTATTGAACGCTCCATGACAATCACATGACAATCAAAGTTGCAATTAACGGGTATGGCCGGATTGGCCGGAATATACTGAGAGCCAAATATGAATCCGGCAACGAGGAAATCAAAATCGTTGCAATCAACGATCTCGGGGACGCCAATACCAATGCCCACCTGACCCGCTACGATACCGCCCACGGACGATTTCCGGGGACCGTGGAAGTCGGCGATGACCAGATCATCGTCAATGGAGACCGGATCGCGGTGTATGCGGAACGTGACCCCGGCCAGCTGCCGTGGGCAGAGCTTGGCATTGATGTGGTACACGAAAGCACCGGCTTCTTTACCTCCAGGGAAAAAGCCGCGGCGCATTTAAGGGCCGGCGCCAAAAAAGTCATTATTTCCGCTCCCGGTGGCAAGGATGTGGATGCAACCATCGTTTATGGCGTCAATCACGATGTCCTGAAAGCGAGTCACGAGGTGATCTCCAACGCATCGTGCACCACGAACTGTCTGGCGCCACTGGTCAAGGCGTTGCATGACTCAGTCGGAGTCGTTCACGGATTGATGAATACCATTCACGCTTATACCAATGATCAGGTCCTGACCGATGTTTATCACAGTGACCTGCGCCGCGCCCGTTCCGCGACTCATTCAATGATCCCCACCAAAACCGGCGCCGCGGTTGCGGTCGGGTTGGTTCTGCCGGAGCTTGACGGCAAACTGGATGGTTTTTCGATTCGGGTTCCGACCATCAACGTATCGGTGGTGGATCTGACTTTTGTCGCCGCCAGGGAAACCTCGACGCCGGAAATCAACGCCATCCTGAAAGAAGCGGCGGATGGGAAAATCCTGGACTACAGCGAACAACCCCTGGTATCGGTTGACTTCAATCACACTCCCGCTTCTTCTACGGTCGACGCCGGCATGACCCGGGTGACCGGCGGGACGCTGGTCAAGGTCTGTGCCTGGTATGATAATGAATGGGGCTTCTCAAATCGCATGCTGGATACGACCTGTGCCCTGATGGCGGCGAACCGTTAATGAAATTCAAAAAGCTGCGGGAACTGGATATCGCAGGCAAGGTTGTCCTGATTCGTCAGGATCTGAACGTACCCATCAGGGATGGCAGGATCACATCGACAAAAAGGATTGAAGCATCATTGGCTACCATCCGGCATGTCCGTGATGCCGGCGCAAAAACTCTTCTGATGTCTCATTTGGGAAGGCCGGTAGAAGGACAGTCCGACAAAAACCTTTCCTTGCAGCCGGTAGCCGATGACTTAAGCCGCCG
Source organism: Candidatus Poriferihabitaceae bacterium (assembly GCA_965208975.1). Lineage (GTDB taxonomy): Bacteria > Pseudomonadota > Gammaproteobacteria > Arenicellales > Poriferihabitantaceae. The sequence continues at coordinate 249,981 of CBDBQH010000003.1, forward strand.
CTTAGGTCAAACGGTCCGGCTCAACCGCGATTATCTCCGTGTCACTCCGGTCTTGAACAACGGCGATGTCGAGTTGCTGGAAAATGTCCGTTACAATGTCGGAGAAACCGCCAACGATCCCGCTCTTGGACGACAATACGCCCGCCTGTGTGATGTCTACGTGATGGATGCGTTCGGCGCCGCTCATCGGGCGCAGGCTTCCACTTACAGCGTTGGGCAACACGCCGCCGAATCCTGCGCGGGGCTGTTGCTGACCACGGAACTCGAAGCGCTTGACCAGGCGTTCACTCAGCCCCGGCGCCCGGTTCTGGCGATTGTCGGCGGCGCCAAGGTTTCGACCAAACTGACCGTACTGCAATCCCTGTGTCGCAAGGTGGAGCAGTTAATTCCCGGCGGCGGAATCGCCAATACCCTGATCGCGGCGGCGGGTTATCCAGTCGGCAAATCGCTGTATGAACCGGATTTGCTGAGCCAGGCGGCGCAGCTGATGAAGACAGCCCGAGACAATGGCTCAGAGATTCCGCTTCCGGTCGATGTGGTGACCACAACAACCATGTCAAGGAAAGCTCTGGTCGAGATCAAAAAGACAGACCAGGTTGAAAGCGGTGACCTGATTCTGGATATCGGACCGGAGACTGCGGCACGATGGCGCAGACTCATTCTTGACGCCGGCGCCGTGATCTGGAACGGCCCGGTAGGAGTATTTGAATTATCGGAATTTGCCAATGGCACCAGAACCCTGGGACAAGCCATCGCCGATTCGGACGCATTTTCCATCTGTGGCGGCGGTGATACGCTCGCCGCCATTGAAGCGTTCGATCTGGCCGGAGAAATGTCCTGCATCTCCACCGGCGGTGGGGCGTTTCTGGAATTTCTGGAAGGCAAGACGTTGCCAGCGGTAGAAATGCTGGAATCAAAAGCGTAACCTGATCAGACCTGAAGCGCGAAATTCCCGTTATCGTAGAACAACATACTTTTTTGGGTGTACCAATCTCCCATCACATAACGTCGGGCAGTGCAATGATCCAGCATGAATTCATGAACCGCGGGTTTGTGGGTGTGCCCATGAATCAGTTTCAATACGCCATGTTGCCGCATCACGTTTTCCACTTCCCGCTGATCAACGTCCATGATTTCCGCGCTTTTCCCACGCTTGCCCGCTTCGCTTTTTTCTCTCATCAACCATGCGGTATCGATCCGGTCTTCGATTGGTTTGTTCAGGAAAGCGGCTTTCCACTTTGAGGTGAGCATTTGCGTCCGCGCCTTTTGATGTTCGACATCGTGGGTACACAGCGCGTCACCGTGAGTCAGTAGCGCCTTTTCATTATCCAGGGTAATGACAGAAGGATCCGGCAACAAGGTACAGCCTGTGCGTTTTGCGAATGCCTCCCCCACCAGAAAATCCCGGTTACCGTGCATAAACCAGAGTTTCATACCGGCGCTTGAGACCGACTGCATGATTCCCTCCACCCGGCCCTGCCCCAACATATCACTGGCGTCATCACCGACCCAGACCTCAAACAAATCCCCCAGAATGTAGATTTCATCCATCACACCAACGGCATTGGTCATGAAATTCTCGAACCATGCGGTCGCATCCGGCCTCTGCGGAGTCAAATGCAAATCAGAAATAAATGCGATCATGGTCTGGGAAAAGCCCGACGGCCTGCTTTACAGTTGGATACGAAGGGTGTTTATTGTACCATCCGCATCAGTTGATAAATAGTTGACATATACCCACCTCAATCCCCGTAGCATCCATAAACAACGGAACATATCCCTTCGTTTCTACCTCATGGGCAATGATGGACGGCGCGACCCGACCCGCGAATGCCACCGCCGCATGCCACAGCCCCTGGATGTCTGTAACATCCAACCGGGATAACCATTCCCCCGCGCGGCGCGACTCAGGAACCCAATCCATTGCCGGTTGGTTGGTGTCGGTTGGTTGGTAGCTTGCCCGGTTCGGGTCATATATAATCCGCCTTGAGTGCGGTCTGAACCGGAGAGTTGGCAGAGCGGTCAAATGCGGCGGTCTTGAAAACCGTTGACTGTAACAGGTCCGGAGGTTCGAATCCCTCACCTCCGCCACTATGTAATTTATTCCTTCGCCCGCTTCCCTCACCATCGGAAGCGGAATGCGGCGCCGATACTGTGCGTGGAACCCTCGTCATTGTCGCGCCGGGTCGCCTCCACATCCATAGAGAAGCCAGCGTCTTCACGGTCTTTTTTGGGCGCCAGGCGCCAACCGAGAGTCGTATCGGCCTGGTTGGCGGACCATTCGTGGCGTAGATAAGGGACGCCGGTGAAGCGCCCGCCGAAGGCGGAACGCCCGAATGCGGCCTCGGCCGTCCATCTCGCCGCAGCGTCGCCAGTGTCCTCGCTCTTTGGCGGCGCACCGGCGCTGAACATGGTCTGCATGCCGCCGGATGAAGAACCGCCGGCGCTGTGCTTCAAGCTCAATGACAGGCCGCGTTCGGTATCCGGAGCCGGATCAAAGGCAAACGCCGCCGCATAGCCGCGGTCGTTGAAGGCGTCATCGGTGTGAGTCGCAAGCCCCCGGCCTTCAATCGACAAGTCCAGTCCGCGAACGGAATCCTGCCACACCAGCCCGCCGCCGAGTTCAATGCCCCATCCGGTTTCCGCATCGCCGTCATCGCGGCGAAGTCCGGCCTCGAATTTCGGAGTCAGCGCCCCGCCATTTTCAAAGTTTTTCCGGTAGCTCCCGGCAAGCCCCACCCGCACACGGGTCACATCCGCCGTCGCCTCCTCCAGATTCGCAGCCGAATCCGAGGTCGCGCGCGTCCACAGCAGGTCGGAGCGGGTCGAAAGTCCGGCGCCGCCACTCTCCGGCGTCTCAATAAGCGTAGTCTCCATACCCGCCGCCGCCATCTGCCAGCCAATATCCGTTCGCGCCGCCGTGTCTTGTTCAGGCTTGAGTGTCAACGTGCCCTGGCCGAATCCGAGCGCTCCCCATATCGAGCGATCCTCATCCAGCCGCATAAGCCCGTAGGGAGTCAGCGCGGTCAGCCGGGTTTCGATTTCCCCGCCTGTACCCTGATTCAGCGTATAATTGCCTTCGCCCTCGCTTTGGGAAAGCGCCAGTCCCATCAGCCACCTGTCATCGCTGGCGATATCCAGGCCGATGAATCCGGTCACCACCTCGCCTTGAACAGTCAGCGCTTCCTCGGCGCCGTCAAAGCTGGATTCAGACATCCGTCCCCAGACCGAGCGGGTTCTGTCTGTCGAGTCCGTCTCGCCGGTCAACGTGAAGTCACTCTCCATGACCAGTTCATGCAACGTCATCTCGCGACTCTCATCGGTCGAGCGGCCAACAGAATCCGGCCAGTCGCCATGCCACTCCAGAGCGCCGCGCTGTGTCGCCGATTCGGCATGCGCCGCCCTCTCTTTTTCATCCGGCGCGCCATCCAGCGCCGCCCCGCCAACACGCCCCGAAAAGCCGGGAGTGCGCGCCGCTTCCATCCGCCCCGATACCGCCTCCACAACCTGTTCGGCTACCGCGCGCCCGAAACGCCCCAACCATGCCTTCGGCATCGGGTCCGTATTGACAATAGTGCCGGTCGCCACCGCCCGCGCCACTGCCGCGCCTTGCGCGTTCGAAAGTACAAGTTCCAGCGTCTCCTCGCCTTCGTCATGCGCGTCATCCTGTACCGCAACCTGCAAGGTATGTTCCGTCTCGCCCGCAGCGAAACGCAGGACACCCTGGATCGCGGTGTAATCCGCCGGCGCGGTCGCGGCGCCATCACGCGTCGTATAGTCAACCGTCACTTCGTGGGAAACCGCCGGGTTCAGCCTCACCGTAAATTCAAGAACCGCATCCGCCGCCTCGATCACCCGTGCATCCGCTACCGTGAGCGCCGCGACTTCCGCCCGCAGCGCGGTGGCTTGTGCATCCACTGCCTCTACAGACTCAATACCCAGTAGCGCAAGACCTATCCGCGTCACTTCGGCAACGCGGTCGCTATCCAGTACCCGCTCCGCGCCCGCCGTTCCCGGCCAGTCCGCGCACCAGGGACTCGCCTCGTCCGCGCCGCGGCCAGCGCCGACCGCGACCCGGCGCCAGCCGCAATCCAGCGTCTGCCACCATGCGCCAACGCTCTCATGGCCGCCTTCGCCAATGAGACTCGCTACCGTGTGGTCGACGATCTTTCGATAGTTTTGCAATTCCCAGTACCCGACCTCCAGAAGCGCGAGATTGCGGTCATACCACTCCTGGTTCTGGATGACCCCCGCTTCACTGATCAGAACCTCTCCGCGTATCGCCCGCAGCCGGGCTTGCGGCCCCAGCGCCGCCCACCAGTGCGCCGCGCGCCGATCATCCGTCACCTTCACCACTGCGCGATTCGCAGACGGGTCCGACTGATAGACGCCGCCGGCTTCTCCCGAGTTCATAATCACCGTAAGTTCCGTCCAATCCGTCCTCACCTCATTGTCGTAGGTTTGCAGGGTGTATCGCGCTCCGGCGGCGCCCGCCGGAATGATGACCGGGACGCGGGTTGCAATACCCTGCTCATCCACATCCAGTCCGGCAAGAAAATCTCCGTTCTCATGAAGAGTAAGCCAGACCATAAAGGGTTCTTCCTGCGCCGGCGTCGACTGGAAATCAATGAGGATATCGTCTCCTTTCTTCACTCGCTCAGGGACGGTCATCGCTACAGTGGAAGGCTCACCCGGACGGGCGCGCTCCATCACGGTCACCACCAAGTCCTTGTTCTGCCCGGACCCATAGCCCGAACCAGCGCCCGTTACCGTATGCGTCAGCGTCACGGGGGTGTCGTCATCGTCATTCGCCGTATCCTCGTCCGCCACCGCGTTCACCCTCACCCGCACCGTCTGCGGAGCGCTCCACAAGGTGGCCGGCGTCAACGGGCTGAACGTCAAGGTGTTCTGATCGCCCGCCGTATCCGAATCGGTATCTACCGTCACATTCGCATGGTTCGAGGCGACCGTCACCGTCACTTCGGCGCTCGGCGGCATCGCCAGACGCACTGTGTAGGCGGCGGCGCTGCCTTCTTCTACCGTCAGGCCCGGTGACGTAATCACCAGCCCCGCAACATCGTTGTCGGTAATGGTGACGGTCAGGTTCTCACTCTTGCCCGTGTAATCGCCGCCCGAAGCCGTGTGACTCAGGGTCACATCCGCATTCACCGTGTCCTCGTCCGCTGCCGCGGTCACGGTCACCGTTTGCGGAACATTCCATAATTGGGTGGAACCAGACGGATGGAAGGTGAATGTGTTCTGGATGCCCGGCGTACCCGAATCGGTGTCATTCACCGTCAGACGCGATGGGTCGCCCGAGGTGACCGTGACCGTCACCGGCGCCGTCGGCCGCGTATTGAGTACCATCGTGTAACGGCTGTTGCCTTCTTCGGTCACCGACAGACGGGTCGGATCGAAGACCAGGCCGGCATAATCATCATCCGTCACCGTGATCACGCCGTTGCCATCCCGACTGCCGCTGGCGTCACCACTGAAACCGATCGCCGTCAGGCGCGGGTTGCCACTCGCGGACGAAGCCGGAATCGACACGGTGATCGATTCATTCACCGCGTCATCATCGTGTGAGGCCATCAACATCACCGTCGCTGCCGTCGCCGAACCGAAGTCACTGCCGGTGAAGGTCACCGTATGACCGGACAGGCTTACCCCGGCTCTCGGAGTGGTCGACAGCGCCAGCGTGAAGTCCGTGCCCAGGGCGCCGCCGGTGAATTGTAATGGAACCGCCAGACTCTCTCCGGCGCTCAACGCCCGCCCCAGAATCAATACCAACCGCGCAGTCGCCTTGGAACTGCCTTCGATTGCCGTGCTGTCCGGCACAGTCAACGTCACGGAGGGCGCGTCATTCGCATCATCATCCGTGACCGTGATCACGCCGTTGCCATCTCGACTGCCGGTGGCGCCTCCGCTCAAACCCGTGGCCGTCAAACGCGGATTGCCAGTGTGCGCCGCCGGTATCGTCACCGTAATCGAATCATCTTCCGCGTCGGCGTCGTGTGAAGCCGTCAACGTCACCGCCGCCGTGGTGGACGAACCGGCGCCGCTGCCCATGAACGTCACCGTACTGCCGGACAGTCCCACTCCGGTCGCCGCCGTCGTCAACGCCAGCGTAAAGTCCGTGCCCAGGGTTCCGCCGGTGAACGCCAACGGAACCGCCAGACTCTCTCCCGCCCGCAACGCCCGCCCCAGCGTCAGGACTATCCGCGCCCTCTGGGTACTGCTGCCTTCGGTCGCCGTAGCCGTCGGCGTCGTCAGGGTGACTGTGGTCGCGTCATTGTCATTCACTTCCACCGTCGCCGAACTACCGGAACCCACCGTATACCCCGCGCCATCCGTCACCGTCACCGTGATCTCGCCGTCCGGTTCATCGGTACTGTCGGCGCTGGTCACTACATTGTGGGTCACCGTGCCGCCCACCGGAATCATGACCGTGGCGCTCTCACGCACAGTCGTCAGATAATCCGCGTTGGCTACATCCGCAATATTCAGCGTCACCGCCAGAGCCGCCGCCGGAACCGGATCCGCCGTCACCGTGAACGTCGCCGTGCCGCCTTCGGTAATGGCTCCACTGCCGCCGCTTCGCGCTATCGTAATCTCCGGTTCATCATCATCCGTTACCGTCACCGCCACTTCGCCCGTCACGCCGTTGTAACCACCCGTATTCGAGGCCGTATGCGTCAACGTCGCTTCATCATCCGATACATCCACATCCTGCGCCGCGCTCACCGTCACCGTCTGCGCCGTACTCCACAAGGTGGCCGGCGTCGACGGGCTGAACGTCAACGTCTCACTGGCCGTAAACACCGCTCCGGCATCCGGGCCGTCTATCGTTACATCCGTATTGTCCGAACCAATCGTCACCGTCACATCCGCCGTCGGCTCGGTCGCCAGTTTCACCGTGTAGGTACTGGTGTTACTGCCTTCGGCAACCGTCAGACTGCTCGGCGCTATCACCAGCCCCGCCGTGTCATTGTCGGTAATCGTCACTTCCAGGTCTTCTTCCACCGAAGCGTAATCACCACCATTGGCCGTATGCGTCAGCGTCACCGCATCATTCGCCGTGTCTACATCCGCCGCCGCGTTCACCGTCACCGTCTGCGGAGCATTCCACAGCTTGGTCAGGCCGCTCGGATTAAAGGTCAACGTGTTCTGAATACCCTGCATCACCGAATCGGTGTCCGCTATCGTCAATTCGGTATTGTCCGAAGCAATCGTCACCGTCACCACCGCCGTCGGCTCGGTCGCCAGTACCACCGTGTAACTGCCACTGCCTTCTTCGGTCACCGAGACACTCGTCGGCGAGAACGTAATCCCCACTTCATCATCATCACTCACCGTGATCGTGCCGTGGGTGTCCGTCACCGTACCCGTGGCGCCTCCGCTCAAACCCGTGGCCGTCAAACGCGGATTGCCGGTGTGCGCCGCCGGTATCGTCACCGTAATCGATTCATCCTCGGCATCGGCATCGTGCGAAGCCGTCAACGTCACCGTCGCGACCGTGGCCGAACCGGGGTCATCACTGCCCATGAACGTCACCACTCCGGTGGTCGCGTTCAGTCCCACTCCGGTCGCCGCCGTCGTCAACGCCAGCGTAAAGTCCGTACCCAATACCCCGCCACTGAACGCCAACGGAACCGCCAGAATTTCATTCGCCCGCAAGGCCCGCCCCAGCGTCAGAACCATCTGCGCCCTCTGGGTACTGCTGCCTTCGGTCGCCGCCGCGTCCGGCGTCGTCAGGGTGACTGTGGTCGCGTCATTGTCATTCACTTCCACCGTCGCCGAACTACCGGAACCCACCGTATACCCCGCGCCATCCGTCACCGTCACCGTAATCTCGCCGTCCGGTTCATCGGTACTGTCGGCGCTGGTCACTACATTGTGGGTCACCGTGCCGCCCACCGGAACCATGACCGTGGCGCTCTCACGCACAGTCGTCAGATAATCCGCGTTCGCTACATCCGCAATCGTCAGCGTCACTTCCAGACCCTCCGCCGGAGCCGGAGTCGCCGTCACCGTAAAGGTCGCCGTACCGCCTTCGGTAATGGCTCCACTGCCGCCGCTTCGCGCTATCGTAATCTCCGGCTCGGTGGTGTCCGTCACCGTCACCACCAGGTCTTCATTCTGCGAGGCTCCATAACCCGAACCCGCGCCCGATACCGTGTGACTCAACGTCGCCGAGTCATAGGTCGTACTCGTGTCATCCTGCGCCGCCGTCACCGTCACTTCCTGCGCCGTACTCCACAAGGTGGCCGGCGTTGACGCGCTGAACGTCAGGGATGCCGGTTGAACCGTCACCCCCGTCACATCCGAAGTGATCGCAACCGTCACATCCGCCGTCGGCTGCGTCGCCAGTCGCACCGTGTAGGTATTGGTACTGCTGCCTTCTTCTACCGTCAGTTTGTCCGGCGACAGCGACAGTCCCGGTGTGTCGTTGTCGGTAATCGTAACTTCCAGGTCTGCATCCTCCGATGAACCGTAACCACCGCCCGATACATCATGCGCCAGCGTCACCACACTATCATTCGCCGTGTCATCATCTTCCGACACCGTTACCACCACCTCTTGTGCAACATTCCACAGCTTCTCGGAACCAGACGAGTTGAACGTCAGGCTGGTCGGGGTCACAGTCAGGTCGCTACCCGCATGACCACTGATCGTCACCGTCACCGCCCCAGTCGGCTGCGTATCCAGCGCCACCGTGTAACGGCCACTGCCGCCTTCCGTCACCGTCAGACTGGTTGGTGACAACGTAATCCCCCGTTCCTCATCATCACTCACCGTGATCACGCCGTTGCCATCTCGACTGCCGGTGGCGCCACCGCTTAAACCCGTGGCCGTCAAACGCGGATTGCCGGTGTGCGCCGCCGGTATCGTCACCGTGATCGTGTCCTCCTCGGCATCGGCATCGTGCGAAGCCGTCAACGTCACCGTCGCAACCGTGGCCGAACCGGGGTCATCACTGCCCATGAACGTCACCACTCCGGTGGTCGCGTTCAGTCCCACTCCGGTCGCCGCCGTCGTCAACGCCAGCGTAAAGTCCGTGCCCAGGGTTCCGCCGGTGAACGCCCAACGGAACCGCCAGAACTCTCTCCCGCCCGCAACGCCCGCCCCAGCGTCAGGACTATCCGCGCCCTCTGGCCGTACTGCTGCCTTCGGTCGCCGTAGCCGTCGGCGTCGTCAGGGTGACTGTGGTCGCGTCATCGTCCTCAACCTCCACCGTCTCCGAACCGTTCGTATTGCTCACCGTGTAGCCGGTTCCCGCATTCACCGTCACCGTAATCTCGCCGTCCGGTTCATCCGTGGTCTCGGAATTGCCGCCCGTGGTCACGACATCGTAGTCCACCGAACCACCCACCGGAACCGTCACCGTCTTCGTGCCCTGGTTACCCGGTGCAAGATAATCCGCATGTTCTACATCCGCAACATTCAGCGTCACTTCCAGATTCGCATCCGGAACCGGATTCGCCGTCACCGTAAACGTCGCCGTACCCCCTTCGGTAATGGCTCCACTGCCGCCGCTTCGCGCTATCGTAATCTCCGGTTCATCATCATCCGTTACCGTCACCGCCACTTCGCCCGTCACGCCGTTGTAACCACCCGTATTCGAGGCCGTATGCGTCAACGTCGCTTCATCATCCGATACATCCACATCCTGCGCCGCGCTCACCGTCACCGTCTGCGCCGTACTCCACAAGGTGGCCGGCGTCGACGGGCTGAACGTCAACGTCTCACTGGCCGTAAACACCGCTCCGGCATCCGGGCCGTCTATCGTCACATCCGCATTGTCCGAACCAATCGTCACCGTCACATCCGCCGTCGGCTCGGTCGCCAGTTTCACCGTGTAGGTATTTGTGTTGCTGCCTTCATTGATCGTCAGACTGCCCGGCGCAATCACCAGTCCCGCCGTGTCATTGTCGGTAATCGTCACAGACAGGTCTTCTTCCACCGAAGCGTAATCTCCACCACGCGCATCATGCGTCAGGGTGACCACGTCATTCGCCGTGTCCACATCCGCTCCCGCATTCACCGTCACCGTCTGCGGAGCATTCCACAGCTTGGTCAGGCCGCTCGGATTGAAGGTCAACGTGTTCTGGATGCCCTGCATCACCGAATCCGTGTCGGCGATTGTCAATTCGGCGCTGTCCGATTCAATCGTCACCATCACCACCGCCGTCGGCTGCGTATCGAGGACCACCGTGTAACTGCCACTGCCTTCTTCGGCAACCGTCACACTCGTCGGCGAGAACGTAATCCCCACTTCATCATCATCACTCACCGTGATCGTGCCGTGGGTGTCCGTCACCGTACCCGTGGCGCCTCCGCTCAAACCCGTGGCCGTCAAACGCGGATTGCCGGTGTGCGCCGCCGGTATCGTCACCGTAATCGATTCATCCTCGGCATCGGCATCGTGCGAAGCCGTCAACGTCACCGTCGCGACCGTGGCCGAACCGGGGTCATCACTGCCCATGAACGTCACCACTCCGGTGGTCGCGTTCAGTCCCACTCCGGTCGCCGCCGTCGTCAACGCCAGCGTAAAGTCCGTACCCAATACCCCGCCACTGAACGCCAACGGAACCGCCAGAATTTCATTCGCCCGCAAGGCCCGCCCCAGCGTCAGGACTATCTGCGCCCTCTGGGTACTGCTGCCTTCGGTCGCCGCCGCGTCCGGCGTCGTCAGGGTGACTGTGGTCGCGTCATTGTCATTCACTTCCACCGTCGCCGAACTACCGGAACCCACCGTATAGCCCGCGCCATCCGTCACCGTCACCGTGATCTCGCCGTCCGGTTCATCGGTACTGTCGGCGCTGGTCACTACATTGTGGGTCACCGTGCCGCCCACCGGAACCATGACCGTGGCGCTCTCACGCACAGTCGTCAGATAATCGGCGTTGGCTACATCCGCAACATTCAGCGTCACCGCCAGACCCTCCGCCGGAGCCGGATCCGCCGTCACCGTAAAGGTCGCCGTACCCCCTTCGGTAATGGCTCCACTGCCGCCGCTTCGCGCAATCGTGATCTCCGGCTCGGTGGTGTCCGTCACCGTCACCACCAGAACTTCATTCTGTGAAGCTCCATAGCCCGAACCGGCGCCCGATACCGCGTGACTCAACGTCGCCGCCGCATAGGTCGTACTCGTGTCATCCTGCGCCGCCGTCACCGTCACCGTCTTCGCCGTACTCCACAATGTCGCCTCCGTTGACGCGCTGAACGTCAGGGATGCCGGTTGTACCGTCACCCCCGTCACGTCCGAAGTGATCGCAACCATCACATTCGCCGTCGGCTGCGTCGCCAGTCGCACCGTGTAGGTATTGGTACTGCTGCCTTCTTCTACCGTCAGTTTGTCCGGCGACAGCGACAGTCCCGGTGTGTCGTTGTCGGTAATCGTAACTTCCAGGTCTGCATCCTCCGATGAACCGTAACCACCGCCCGATACATCATGCGCCAGCGTCACCACACTATCATTCGCCGTGTCATCATCTTCCGACACCGTTACCACCACCTCTTGTGCAACATTCCACAGCTTCTCGGAACCAGACGAGTTGAACGTCAGGCTGGTCGGGGTCACAGTCAGGTCGCTACCCGCATGACCACTGATCTCAACCGTCACCGCCCCAGTCGGCTGCGTATCCAGCGCCACCGTGTAACGGCCACTGTCGCCTTCCGTCACCGTCAGACTGGTTGGTGACAACGTAATCCCCCGTTCCTCATCATCACTCACCGTGATCACGCCGTTGCCCACCCGGCTGCCACTGGCGCCACCGCTCAGGTTCGTCGCCGTCAGGATCGGGGCGTTGCCGGTGTGCGAAGCCGGTATCGTCACCGTAATGGATTCATCCTCGGCATCGGCATCGTGCGAAGCCGTCAACGTCACCGTCGCGACCGTGGCCGAACCGGCATCACTGCCCATGAACGTCACCACGCCAGTGGTCGCATTCAGTCCCACTCCGGTCGCCGCCGTCGTCAACGCCAGCGTAAAGTCGGTGTTCAGGGCGCCACCACTAAAGCCCAACGGAACCGCCAGAACCTCTCCCGCCCGCAACGCCCGCCCCAGCGTCAGGACCAGACGCGCCGTGGCCGTACTGCTATCTTCGGTCGCCGTAGCCGTCGGCGTCGTCAGGGTGACTGTGGTCGCGTCATCGTCCTCAACCTCCACCGTCTCCGAACCGTTCGTATTGCTCACCGTGTAGCCGGTTCCCGCATTCACCGTCACCGTAATCTCGCCGTCCGGTTCATCCGTGGTCTCGGAATTGCCGCCCGTGGTCACGACATCGTAGTCCACCGAACCACCCACCGGAACCGTCACCGTCTTCGTGCCCTGGTTACCCGGTGCAAGATAATCCGCATGTTCTACATCCGCAACATTCAGCGTCACTTCCAGATTCGCATCCGGAACCGGATTCGCCGTCACCGTAAACGTCGCCGTACCCCCTTCGGTAATGGCTCCACTGCCGCCGCTTCGCGCTATCGTAATCTCCGGTTCATCATCATCCGTTACCGTCACCGCCACTTCGCCCGTCACGCCGTTGTAACCACCCGTATTCGAGGCCGTATGCGTCAACGTCGCTTCATCATCCGATACATCCACATCCTGCGCCGCGCTCACCGTCACCGTCTGCGCCGTACTCCACAAGGTGGCCGGCGTCGACGGGCTGAACGTCAACGTCTCACTGGCCGTAAACACCGCTCCGGCATCCGGGCCGTCTATCGTCACATCCGCATTGTCCGAACCAATCGTCACCGTCACATCCGCCGTCGGCTCGGTCGCCAGTTTCACCGTGTAGGTATTTGTGTTGCTGCCTTCATTGATCGTCAGACTGCCCGGCGCAATCACCAGTCCCGCCGTGTCATTGTCGGTAATCGTCACAGACAGGTCTTCTTCCACCGAAGCGTAATCTCCACCACGCGCATCATGCGTCAGGGTGACCACGTCATTCGCCGTGTCCACATCCGCTCCCGCATTCACCGTCACCGTCTGCGGAGCATTCCACAGCTTGGTCAGGCCGCTCGGATTGAAGGTCAACGTGTTCTGGATGCCCTGCATCACCGAATCCGTGTCGGCGATTGTCAATTCGGCGCTGTCCGATTCAATCGTCACCATCACCACCGCCGTCGGCTGCGTATCGAGGACCACCGTGTAACTGCCACTGCCTTCTTCGGCAACCGTCACACTCGTCGGCGAGAACGTAATCCCCACTTCATCATCATCACTCACCGTGATCGTGCCGTGGGTGTCCGTCACCGTACCCGTGGCGCCTCCGCTCAAACCCGTGGCCGTCAAACGCGGATTGCCGGTGTGCGCCGCCGGTATCGTCACCGTGATCGTGTCCTCCTCGGCATCGGCGTCTTGCGCCGCCGTCAACGTCACCGTCGCAACCGTGGCCGAACCGGGGTCATCACTGCCCATGAACGTCACCACTCCGGTGGTCGCGTTCAGTCCCACTCCGGTCGCCGCCGTCGTCAACGCCAGCGTAAAGTCCGTACCCAATACCCCGCCACTGAACGCCAACGGAACCGCCAGAATTTCATTCGCCCGCAAGGCCCGCCCCAGCGTCAGAACCATCTGCGCCCTCTGGGTACTGCTGCCTTCGGTCGCCGCCGCGTCCGGCGTCGTCAGGGTGACTGTGGTCGCGTCATTGTCATTCACTTCCACCGTCGCCGAACTACCGGAACCCACCGTATACCCCGCGCCATCCGTCACCGTCACCGTAATCTCGCCGTCCGGTTCATCGGTACTGTCGGCGCTGGTCACTACATTGTGGGTCACCGTGCCGCCCACCGGAACCATGACCGTGGCGCTCTGGCGGGCCGGGGTCAGATAATCCGCGTGTTCTACATCCGCAACATTCAGCGTCACCGCCAGACCCTCCGCCGGAACCGGATCCGCCGTCACCGTAAAGGTCGCCGTACCCCCTTCGGTAATGGCTCCACTGCCGCCGCTTCGCGCAATCGTGATCTCCGGCTCGGTGGTGTCCGTCACCGTCACCACCAGAACTTCATTCTGTGAAGCTCCATAACCCGAACCGGCGCCCGATACCGCGTGACTCAACGTCGCCGCCGCATAGGTCGTACTGGTGTCATCCTGCGCCGCCGTCACCGTCACTTCCTGCGCCTTACTCCACAAGGTGGCCGACGTTGACGCGCTGAACGTCAGGGATGCCGGTTGAACCGTCACCCCCGTCACATCCGAAGTGATCGCTACCGTCACATTCGCCGTCGGCTCGGTCGCCAGTCGCACCGTGTAGGTATTGGTACTGCTGCCTTCTTCTACCGTCAGTTTGTCCGGCGACAGCGACAGTCCCGGTGTGTCGTTGTCGGTAATCGTAACTTCCAGGTCTGCATCCTCCGATGAACCGTAACCACCGCCCGATACATCATGCGCCAGCGTCACCACACTATCATTCACCGTGTCATCATCTTCCGACACCGTTACCACCACCTCTTGTGCAACATTCCACAGCTTCTCGGAACCAGACGAGTTGAACGTCAGGCTGGTCGGGGTCACAGTCAGGTCGCTACCCGCATGACCACTGATCGTCACCGTCACCGCCCCAGTCGGCTGCGTATCCAGCGCCACCGTGTAACGGCCACTGCCGCCTTCCGTCACCGTCAGACTGGTTGGTGACAACGTAATCCCCCGTTCCTCATCATCACTCACCGTGATCACGCCGTTGCCCACCCGGCTGCCCGCGGCGCCACCGCTCAGGTTCGTCGCCGTCAGGATCGGGGCGTTGCCGGTGTGCGAAGCCGGAATCGTCACCGTAATGGATTCATCCTCGGCATCGGCATCGTGCGAAGCCGTCAACGTCACCGTCGCGACCGTGGCCGAACCGGGGTCATCACTGCCCATGAACGTCACCACTCCGGTGGTCGCGTTCAGTCCCACTCCGGTCGCCGCCGTCGTCAACGCCAGCGTAAAGTCCGTACCCAATACCCCGCCACTGAACGCCAACGGAACCGCCAGAATTTCATTCGCCCGCAAGGCCCGCCCCAGCGTCAGAACCATCTGCGCCCTCTGGGTACTGCTGCCTTCGGTCGCCGCCGCGTCCGGCGTCGTCAGGGTGACTGTGGTCGCGTCATTGTCATTCACTTCCACCGTCGCCGAACTACCGGAACCCACCGTATAGCCCGCGCCATCCGTCACCGTCACCGTGATCTCGCCGTCCGGTTCATCGGTACTGTCGGCGCTGGTCACTACATTGTGGGTCACCGTGCCGCCCACCGGAACCATGACCGTGGCGCTCTCACGCACAGTCGTCAGATAATCGGCGTTGGCTACATCCGCAACATTCAGCGTCACCGCCAGACCCTCCGCCGGAGCCGGATCCGCCGTCACCGTAAAGGTCGCCGTACCCCCTTCGGTAATGGCTCCACTGCCGCCGCTTCGCGCTATCGTAATCTCCGGCTCGGTGGTGTCCGTCACCGTCACCACCAGGTCTTCATTCTGCGAGGCTCCATAACCCGAACCCGCGCCCGATACCGTGTGACTCAACGTCGCCGAGTCATAGGTCGTACTCGTGTCATCCTGCGCCGCCGTCACCGTCACTTCCTGCGCCGTACTCCACAAGGTGGCCGGCGTTGACGCGCTGAACGTCAGGGATGCCGGTTGAACCGTCACCCCCGTCACATCCGAAGTGATCGCAACCGTCACATCCGCCGTCGGCTGCGTCGCCAGTCGCACCGTGTAGGTATTTGTACTGCTGCCTTCTTCTACCGTCAGTTTGTCCGGCGACAGCGACAGTCCCGGTGTGTCGTTGTCGGTAATCGTAACTTCCAGGTCTGCATCCTCCGATGAACCGTAACCACCGCCCGATACATCATGCGCCAGCGTCACCACACTATCATTCGCCGTGTCATCATCTTCCGACACCGTTACCACCACCTCTTGTGCAACATTCCACAGCTTCTCGGAACCAGACGAGTTGAACGTCAGGCTGGTCGGGGTCACAGTCAGGTCGCTACCCGCATGACCACTGATCTCAACCGTCACCGCCCCAGTCGGCTGCGTATCCAGCGCCACCGTGTAACGGCCACTGTCGCCTTCCGTCACCGTCAGACTGGTTGGTGACAACGTAATCCCCCGTTCATCATCATCCGTTATCGTCAACTCCTGATTGCCCGGATTCGCCAGACCGTGTCCGCCACTCGCAACCGCCGATACCGTCACCTTCTTGTTGGCTGCGTCTACCTTGTTGTCCACCGCCGTAATCGTCACTACGCCGGTACTCGCCTTCGCTCCAGCCGCAATCGTCAGGGTCTTGTTCGCCGATACCGTAAAGTCTCCACTCACCGCCGGCGCCACCGCCGTCGCGCTCACCGTCAACGTGGTCGCAACAGAAGATGCCCGGCTCAACGTCGCCGTCACCGTCGAGGCGTTGCCCGCTCCGCTCTCATCAATCGTCGCCGGCGTCAGTACCAGCGTCGTCGCCGCCGTGTCGTTGTCCGTAATCTCTACCGCGACCGTACCACTCGCTGCCGTGCCGCCCGTGCCCGTGCCCGATGCCCGATCCAGATTGCTCATCACCGCCCGGTTGCCACTGCCAAAGCCGACCGTCAACGTCTCCGATACCCCTTCGTCTACTTCGTCATTCACCGCCGTCAGGGTGAGGGTCGCGACCTGTACCGTCTGCGTACCATGACCGGCAAACACCACCGCCGGCAACGCCGCGCTGTGCGGATTGGAAGTATTCAGGGTGACTTCCCGATTCAGACTCGCTCCACTGTCTAACGCCACCGTGTAATCGCCCGCCGCAATGCCCTCGCCACTCACCGTCAACGGCGCCGTAATCTCCTCGCCCGCAACCAGGGCGCGTCCCAGCGTCACCGTCAACGTGGCGCTGCCGCCTTCGGCTATCGCTCCACTGCCGCCGCTTCGCGCCAACGTCACCGTCGTCTCATCATTGTCGCGTACCGCCACACTCGCCGTCGCCGTGCTGCCCACCGTGTAGGTCACCGGATCGGCGGTATCCGCTACCACCGTCACCGTCACTTGACCATTCGCTTCATCGGCATTGTCATTGACCGTCGCCACCGTATAAGTCGCCTTCGCGTCCCCCTTCGGAATCGTCACCGTCTTCGCGCCTTCATTTCCACTCTCGCCACCGGCCACAAAGTCGCTGTCCGCATCATCCGCTACATTCAGATGAACCGTCAGGGCGGAAGTCGGCGGCGGCGTGGCGGTGAGGGTGAAACTGGCGGCTTCGCCTTCGGTGACCGCGGTGTTGGCGGTGGTCGGGGCGATGGTGATGACCGGACGCTCCACCTTGATGGTGAAATCATCGCTCAGATGAGTCGCGGTACGTAACAGGAAATTATCATCCCAACGACCCATCTTCGCTCCGCCATCCCTACTCCCGAGATAGCGCAACAACCGCCGGTCCACGCGCACACTCACCAGGTCATCGGCGGCAAAGGCGCCGCCGCTCCAGGTCAGATCAATTTCTGCCGAACGGTGGTAGAAATTCGACGGCATACCATGCACTCCCTTTTCACGCGCCAGTAACCGCACATCGTCAATCACAAGACCCGACGGCGCTCCGACCAGAGTGATCAGGGCCTTGCCTTTAGCAGTCAGTTGTCCGCCTGAAAGCTGTCCGTCGTGATTTGGAGTGCCTCCGGGCGTGTTTCCGCTATTGTTGACTCCGGGGAAAGTGGCGCTTTCAGGGGTCAGGGTCAGGGTGACCGTTTTATCTCCCCCCAGATCTTTCGCCTTGACCTCGGTGGGCGCGACATCCAGCGAATAGACCACAAGGGTCGTGTCATCGTCCTTGATCACGACACTGAAGCTGCGCTGCGTGGCATGCGGCTCGCCATTTACGGTGTTGTCTTCGTTGTCGTTAATCTGACTGTCGCTCCCTAATGCGAGGGTCAGGGTTTCATCGCCTTCGGTGGTGTTGTCATCGGTGGCCAGCAATTCCAGGGTGGCAACCTGTGAACCGGCCTCAAACCAGATACCCGGAGTCCTGCCACTGGAATCCTCCAGCGTAACTGCGGTGTTGAGGCCGGCGCCTGCTTCCAAGCGGAAGCTCACATCCGAATCCAGGATATGCTCTCCGGTTACGAACAGGGGCACCGTGAGTTCCTCACCCGTCACCAGCGCCCGATCCAGCGTTACGGTGAACTCGGCGATGTGGTCCGCACCCCCTTCGGTAATATCCCCACTGTCGGTGCGCGCCAGCGAGACCACCACCGGCACATCATCATCGGTAATCACAACCACCGCCGTACCCGTCGTCAATGTGCCGTCCGTACCCGTACCCGAGGCCCGATCCAGATTGCTCGTCACCGCCCGATCGCCACTGCCAAAGCCTGCCGTCAGCGTTTCCTCCCCCCCCTCATTGACCGTATCATCCACCGCCGTCAGCGTCAGCGTCGCGATCTGTACCGTGTCGGTATCGTGGCCGGTGAACACCACCGCCGGAGTCGCCGCGCTGTGCGGAGCCGAAGCATCCAGAGACACTCCGATGTTGAAGTTGGAGACATTCGACCGCGCCAGCGTGTAGTCGCTCGCTTCAATCCCCGCGCCCGTCACCGTCAACGGCGCCGTCACTATCTCGCCGGCAACCAGCGCCCGCCCCAGCGCCAGCGTCACTGTGGCCGTACCGCCGTCCTCGGCGATGGCGCCGCTACCGCCACTACGCACCAGCGTCACCGTGGTGGCGTCATTGTCGTGCACATCCACACTGGCCGAGGCGCTCTCGCCCAGGATATACCTGGCCGGGTCGGCATTCACCGTCACCGTCACTTTGCCATTCGGCTCATCGGCGCCGGCGCCGGTGTCATCCACCGTCGCCACCGTATAAGTCACCGTGCCACTGGCCGATATCACTACGGTCTTGCTGAGTCCCTCGTTCGCCGCAAGCACAAAGTCGCGATCCTCCGCCACGGCCAGATTGACGGTCAGGGCAGAAGCGGGAGGCGGAGTGGCGGTCAATGTAAACACTGCGCCATTGCCCTCTTCCACCGCATCCCCACCCGTAATCGTCACCACCGAAGCGGTATTCGTATCATCCACCGTCACCGCGACATTCCCGGTCACGGCATTGTATCCCCCGCCCGATGCCGTATGCGTCAGGGTCGCTGTATCATTCAATATATCCGCATCCTGCGCCGCGCTCACCGTCACCGTTTGCGGGGTACTCCACAGATTCGAACCCGAAGCGCTGAAGGTCAGCGTCTCGCTGGCCGTGAACGCCGTTGCGGCATCCGGGCCGTCTATCGTCACATCGGCGTTGTCCGACCCGATCGCGACCGTCACATCGGCGCTCGGCTGCGTCGCCAGACGCACCGTGTACGTGTCGCTGCTTCCTTCATCCACCGTCAGACTCGAAGGCGTAATCACCAGCCGGGCGGAACCGCCACTGTCAATCAGCCGGATGTTGCCGTGGTTGCGCGCCACCTGGCCGGTCGCGCCGCCATCCAGTCCGGTCGCCCCCAGTATCGGCGCGGCGCCGGCAGACGAAGACGGTATCGAAACCGTCACCGACCCATCGGCGGTGTTGGTATCCGCTAACGCATTCAACAGGATTTCCGCCGCCATCGCCGAATCCTGTTGCCGGGTTGTGCCAGTGAAGGTGACAGTCGCGCCACGCAAGGCGACATTGTAAAACGGCGAACTCGCCAGCGACAATGTGAAGTCCGTACCCAATACCCCGCCGGTGAAGCCCAACGGAACAACCAGACTCTCGCCCGCCTGCAAGGCCCGCCCCAGCGTCAGCACAATACTCGCCGTGTCCGTGGCACTGCCTTCCATCGCCGCCGCGTCCGGAGTCGTCAACGTCACCGGGGTGGCATCGTTGTCGCGTACCGCCACACTCGCCGTCTTTGTCGCGCCCACCGCGTAGGCAACCGGACTACCGGAACTCGCCACCACCGACACAATCGCCGCTCCGCCCACTTCGTCCAGATCATCGTTGACCGTGTCTACGGAATAAGTCACCGAACCGCTGGACGGAATGGTCACGGTATCGGCGCCCTCATCGCCTGCCGCGATATAATCCGCGCTCGCCGAATCCGCTACATTCAGGTTCACAACCAGGTCCGCGGTCGGCGCCGGATTCGCCGTCACCGTGAAGCTCGCGGCGCCCCCTTCGGTCACCGCCGCGCCAGAGACCGGCGCAATCGTAATCCGCGACAGCGTCAAGCCATCGTCTGTCACCGTGATTTGCCCGTTGCCAACCCGGCTGCCCGTCACATCCAGACCCACCGCCGCCAGCTGGCCGAGGCTCACCGTCAGCGTCTCGTTATTCGTGTTGCCGTCCCGCAAGGCCGTCAATAATACATTCACCGAGACCGGGGTGATTCCCGGGTCCTGGCGCAGAACCAGG
Organism: Candidatus Poriferihabitaceae bacterium; assembly: GCA_965208975.1. Classification (GTDB taxonomy): domain Bacteria; phylum Pseudomonadota; class Gammaproteobacteria; order Arenicellales; family Poriferihabitantaceae. Next base: position 270,323 of record CBDBQH010000003.1, read on the forward strand.
CTACCGCCACCGCCACCGAAAATCACCTGACCGTCTACCAGCGACACACCAGCCGGCGTCCCCGACAGCGATAGCGTGTAGTCTTCTCCCAATGTACCACCGGCTATTTGCAACGGAACCCTTAATGTCTCGCGGGCGCGTGACAATCCCCGGTTCAGGCGCAACTGGATGGTCGCGGTGGCGCTGGAATCCCCTTCGGTCGCGGTCGCGTCTGTAACCTCCAGCGCCAGCGTGGTCGCGTCATTATCATTCACCCATACGGCGGCGGCTTTGTCACTGCCCACTACATAATCCGCCGGGTCACTGGAACTGTCCGCCACCGTTACCGTCACCGGACCACTCGGTTCGTCGGTAGTGTCTGACTCGGTGGGTACGGTATAGACTACCGATCCTGCGGGCGGCACCGTCACCGTCCGCGCACCTTGTCTGCCGCTCGCTACAAAGTCCGCATACGGCGCGTCCGTCACCATCAGGTTTACGTCCAGATTCGCCGCCGGCGCCGGCTTCGCCGTGACCTTGAAGGACGCCGTATTGCCTTCGGCCATCACCCCGTCTGAAGTCCGCTCAATCGTGACCACCGGGGTGACATCGGTGAGCGTAATCACGCCGGAACCCACCGTGTAATCGCCCGTATCCGCCGCGCCTCCGTCCAGCCCGGTCGCCGTCAGTACCGGTTCGCCATCGGTGGACTTCTCCCGAATCGTCACCGTCACCGTCTCATCCTCGACATCGGCGTCCGCTAACGCGCTCAATACCAGCGTCGCGCTCACAGATGAACCGGCGTCACTGCCGGCGAAGGTGACCGTACCACCGGACAGGGAAACGCCGGTCGGCGTACCCGACAACGCCAGCGTGAAGTCCGTATCCAAAGTACCGCCATCAAACGCTAACGGAACCAATAAACTCTCTCCACCGCGCAAGGCCCGCCCCAGCGTCAATACAATACGCGCCGTGTCCGTGCCACTGCCTTCGGTCGCAATCCGGTCCGGCGTGGTCAACGTCACTCCGGTCTCGTCATCGTCCTTCACCGCCACCGTCGCCGTACCCGCCGTAGCGCTCACCGCATAGTCCGCCGGGGTCTCCCCGCTCGCCGCTACCGTTACCGTCACCGCGCCACTCGGCTCGTCGATGGCATCATCTTCCGTAGCCACCGTATAAGTCGCCGTGCCGGTATCCGAAATCTCTACTGTCTGCTCCCCCTCGCCCTTCTCATCCACAAAGTCCGCGTGCTCCGCATCCGCTACCTCCAGGTTCACCGTCAGACTCGTACCCGTAGCCGGCGCCGGGGTCGCCGTCACCGTAAACCGCGCCGCACCGCTTTCGGTCACCGCCGCGCCAGAGACCGGCGCAATCGTGACCGTCCGGGTGGTGTCGGTCACCATCACCACGACATCTCCGGTCGCCGAATCGTATCCCCCGCCTGCCGCCGTGTGCGTCAGGGTTACGCTATCGTCCTGTGTATCGTCGTCATGCGCCGCCGCCACGGTCACCGTCTGCGGCACGTTCCACGGATTGGTGGGGCCCAAAGCGCTGAACGTCAAGGTCTGGGACTCGCCCGCCGTTCCGCCAGCCTGGTTGACGGTTACATCCCCGGCGCCCGCCGTCACGGTCACCGTCACATCGGCGGAAGGCTGCGTCACCAGCCGCACGGTATAGGAAGCGCTGCCGCCCTCCTCTATAACCAGCTTCTCCTTTGATATTTCAAAACCCGACACATCGTTGTCGGTCAGGATAACCACGCCGTCGCCGGTACGCGAGCCACGGGCGCCGCCGAAAAGCCCGGTCGCCGCCAGAACCGGATCGGCGCCCGATGACGAAGACGGAATCGAAACCGTCACTGAATCGCTGGTCGTATTGGCGTCATTGAGAGCGCTCACAATGACCATCGCCGAGGTGGGACCGGCGCCGGTATTGGGGCCGGAGAAGGTAACCGTGCCGGTACTCGTGTTCATCGTAATCCCGTCCGGCGAGTCCGCAGCGAGCGCCAGTGAGAAATTGGCGCCCAGCGTCCCTCCGCTGAAGCCGAGAGGAATAGTCAGCGTCTCATCAGCGACCAGCCCGCGACCAAGAGTGAGTACCAGGCGGGCGGTGTCCACAGTGCTCTCCTCAAGCGCCCGGCTATCGGGAATGGTGAGTGTCACCTCTGTGGGGTCGCCATCGGTGATGGTGAAGTCAACGTGGGTGGTTGTCCCACGGCGATAGCCGGCAGGAATCCGGCGGATGTTGAGCCGCAGGTTCTCGCCCGCGCCCGGCTCATCCAGTTCATCGGCAGTCGCGGTCAGGGAGATTTCACCAGAGCGGCTGCCCGCGGCAATGGTGATGGTCCCTGCGGGGGCGCCGGAGAGCGTATAGTCCGCCTCCACCGCCGGCGATGTCACGATCCGCTGCAGCGGAATCTCGAGCGGATACCCTTCCACGTCAGTCGGGACCGTGGCCCTGATGGTGCGGCGCCCACCCTCGTTCACCGCGCCACCGCCGGGCAGCGAGAGATTCACCGCGCCGGCCGCAATCGAGTTATCCATCACGGTGACCAGCGCCTGCTGCTCCGGCGTCGCATAGCGCGCGCCACCGCCGAGGTTGGACGGGACCAGCGAATTACGATAATCGGCGGCATCGCCAAAGGCCACTTTCACTACCGAATGCTCACGATCGCGGTCACGAAGTCCCGCCAGCCAGAGTGTTGCGGTACGGCTGCCGGCGCCGGCCAGAACTACCCGGTGTTTCGCGGCGAAGAGAACGGTGCGCTGCCCGTCATACCAGCCCTTTGCCAACCGCACTCCGCCACCACTCGCCGTGACCGATACCATACTGCGCGAGCCCGCCAGGAAGAGACGCGGCGGCCTGACATATCTTGTTGACCCGTCCGGGTCCACTAGCTTCTCTCTATGTTCAGTGATCTGTATCGGAACCGCCACCGATTCCCCCGCAACCAGCGCCCGCGAGAGCGTCACCCTTATTTCGGCGGCGCCGCCGCTTTCGTATACCCGTCCGCCGCCGGTCATGGTCACCGTAGTCACATCATTGTCGGCGATGACCACAGTCGCGGCGGCGCCCGCGGGCGCGGCGGCCTGTCGCACCGTCACCGCGCCGTTCGGCTCATCAGCGGCGCGATCAATGGTGGGGACCGAAAGCGTGTAGCTGCCGCCCGCGGGCACCGACACGGTTCGCTCACCGCTCTCGGCGGAGGCCACATAGCCATAGCCGCCTTCCTCCGCTACCCGCAGGACCACATCTGTAGCGGCGCTCTGCGCTGGCGAGACGCTCACCTCGAACTGCGCGGCGCTGCCTTCGGTCACCTGCCCCGCAAGCGCCACGATTTTCACATTCAGCCCGCCATCGTCATCCGCCACCGCGACCCGCGCATCGCCGCCGTCGGCATGGATGTGATAGTAGCCGCTCCTCGCAACCAGCGTGGCGCTGACCGCCCCGGCGACTTCCGCCACGCTATCGTCCACCGTGGGCACGGAGTGGGTAACCGTCCTGCTCCCGGCCTGCAGCGTGATCGTCTGCCGGCCCAGGTCGCCGGCAGCCACGAAGGAGCCAATCCCGGCAATGTCGATGAACGTCTCCAGGTCCGCGCCCGGCGCAAAATCAGCGCTCACCGTGAACACTGCGTCCGTACCCTCAGATATTCCGGCTCCGCCCGTCAGCGTCAGCGTCGGCTCGGCGCCGAGTATCTTCACCCGCTCGTTGCGACCCGCCGCCCCGACAGCGTAGCCGGAACCGGCGACCAGCGCCGCCGTCACCCAACCGTCCGCCGCGCTCGCGTTCGCGTCCTGTGTCGGCACAGCCAGGGTAGCCTTCCGCTGTCCCGCCTTTAGCGTCACCTGCTGTCTGTCCCTATTGCCAGCGACCACATGACCAGTGGCGCTGGCGGCAATATCCAGGTCAATCGTCACATCCGCGACCGGCGCAAAATCAGCGCTCACCGTGAACTCTGCGTCCGCGCCCTCGCGTACCGTGCCGCCCTGGCCGACAATCAGATGCGGTTCGGCGCCGAGCACATGGACCCTGGCCGAACGCTCAGCCGCGCCGTCCGCGACCCGGTAGCCGGAACCGGCGGCCAGCGCCGCCTCCACCCAACCGTCCGCCGCGCTCGCGTTCGCGTCCTGTGTCGGCACCGTGAACGAGGCGGTTTTCGCGCCTTTCAACAGCGTCACCGTCCGTTTTCCGAGCTCTCCGGCGGCCACATGGCTAGTGGCGCTGGCGGCAATATCCAGGGCAATCGTCACATCCGCGTCCGGCGCCTGGTCAGCGCTCACCGTGAACTCTGCTTCCGCGCCCTCGCGTATCGCCGCGTCCGCGCCGCGCACGCTAATGGTCAGGGCGCCGCGTACCGCGACCGTCGCTTCGGCAGCCGTCCCGCCGTTCCAGTAGCCGGCGCCGGCAATGATCTTCGCCGTGACCGCGCCGTCCTTCGTATGCGTGGTCACCGCCGTAGTCGGCACCGTGAACGAGGCGGTTTTCGCGCCTTTCAACAGCGTCACCGTCCGTTTTCCGAGCTCTCCGGCGGCCACATGGCCGGTGTCGGCAGCGCTCACGACCACCTGTACCGCAAGGTCATTGGCCGCAGCGGTGGCTGCGGTAATCGTGAATATCGCGTCCGCCCCCTCAGTCACGGTTTCGCCTGCCGTGATGCCCACATCAATGAGAGACTCGTTGATGGTCACGGTCGCGGTCGCCGGAGCGCCGAGCTGAGCCCCGGCGCCGGCGGTCAGTTTCACATCGAATGTCTCACCCGCGTCCGCCTCCTGGTCCCGGTTCACCTGCACAATGATCTCGCGCTCCGTCTCATCCGCCGCGAACACCATACTGCCCTGGTCCTTTCTGTAGTCCGCGGACAGACCCTCGCCCGCCGTCGCCGTACCACTACCGTCAACGGTCGTCCAGTTCACCTGCGAAGTCGCATGCACTGGCCCCTTGGCCACGCGTTCCACCGTGAGCGTCGCGTCCGCGCCTTCGGCGCCGCTATAATCACTCGCGTCAAACTGGAACACTGGCCGGTCGCCGATGTCCGTGATGACCCCCACCGCCAAACCCTGGAGGCGATCAATCGGAGCGCCGGTCGAACGGGTCAGACCCACATAGAAACGGTGCTCGCCCTCGTACTCATTGTCATCCATGCTGGTGATCGTGATCGTCCCGTTGGTCTGGCCCTCGGCGATCAGGAGCTCCGCGTCCGCCGCCACGGCCTGGTAATCAACCCCCGCCACCGCCTTCTCGTGGGCTGCCGCGCCAACCAGAACGCCGGCGCCATAGCCCACCGTAACGCCGCCGGCCGGCGCGGCTTCCGGCAATGTCACCGTAAATTCAAGCGCCTCTCCCTCTTCCGCCGTTGCTCCGCTCACGGTGATGAAGTCATCGTCATCATCCACCGTCACCGCGATGTCTGCGGTCACGGAACCATATCCGCCGCCGTTAGCGGTATGCGCCAGCGTCACATCGTCATTCACCGTATCATCATCCGCCGCCGCGCGCACCGTCACCGTCCGCGGGGTACTCCACAACGTCGCCGCAGAACCGCTCGCATGGAACGTCAACGTGGCCTGGTTGCCCAGCGTACCGGAATCCGCGTCCACCGTCACATCGCTACCCGCATGACCGCTGATCGTCACCGCCACATTGGCGGAAGGCTGCGTCGCCAGACGCACCGTGTAACGGCCGTTGCCGCCTTCATCCACCGTCAGACTCGAAGGCGCAATCACCAGCCGCGCGGAACCGCCACTGTCAATCAGCGAAAGCTCGCCGTGGTTACGCGCCACCTTTCCGGTAGCGCCACCGGAAAGGGCGGTCGCCCCCAGTCTCGGCGCGGCGCCGGTAGACGAAGATGGAATCGAAACCGTCACCGTCTCATCGTCCGTGTCCGCGTCTGCGGATGCCGTCAGCGTCAGCGTCGCCACGGTCGCCGAACCCGTAGCGCTGCCGGTGAACGTCACCGTCGAGCCGGACAGGGCGACCCCGGCCGGAGCTGGACTACCCGCCAGCGCCAGCGTGAAGTCCGTGTCCAAAACCCCGCCGGTGAAGCCCAACGGAACCGCCAGACTCTCTCCACTTCGCAAGACCCGCCCCAGCGTCAGGACAATACTCGCCGTGTCGCTACCACTGCCTTCCATCGCGCTGCGGTCCGGAGTGGTCAACGTCACCGGGGTCGCGTCATCATCATTCACCGCAACACTCGCCGTCGCCGCGCCGCCCACCGCATAGCCAATCGGGGTATCGGAGCTCGCCGCCACCGACACAACCACCGCTCCGCTCACTTCGTCCAGGTCATCGTCCACCGTGTCTACGGAATAAGTCGCCGAACCGCTGGTCGGGATGGTCACCGGTTTGCTCCCCTCATCGTCCGCCGCCACATAATCCGCGCTCGCCGAATCCGCCACATTCAGGTTCACAACCAGGTCCGCAGCCGGCGCCGGCGCCGCCGTCACCGTGAAACTCGCGCCCGAACCTTCGGTCACCGCCGCGCCAGAAACCGGCGCAATCGTGACCACCGGAGTGGTCTCCGTCAGCGTAATCACGCCGTCGCCGGTACGCGAGCCACGGGCGCCACCGTCCAGGGCGGTCGCCCCCAGGATCGGCGCGGCGCCGGATGACGAGGATGGAATCGTCACCGTCACCGTCTCATCGTCCGTGTCCGTGTCCTGCAATGCGTGAAGCGCAAGCGTCGCCACGCTCGCCGAACCCCCGGCGCTGCCGGCGAACGTCACCGTCGAGCCGGCCAGGGTTACCCCGACCGGAGCCGGACTACCCATCAGCGACAACGTGAAGTCCGTACCCAAAACTCCGCCGGTGAAGTCCAACGGAACCGCCAGTACCTCACCCGCTCGCAACGCCCGTCCCAGCGTCAATACCATTCGCGCCGTGTCCGTGGAACTGCCTTCCTTCGCCGCCACATCCGGCGTGGTCAGCGTCACCGCGGTGGGATCATCATCAACCAACGGCACAATGACATCCTCCTGATTCGGACTCACCTCATAAGTATAAGGATCATTATCATCAGCTTCTACCCGCAGAGTCATTTCACGGTCCGGATGATCCACGTCATCCTGGGGGTTCGGTACAGTGAATTCAACACCCGAGTCGGTAGCGCGGAGAACAATATCTTCGATACTCTCGAACTCCTTGTCGCCAGCTTCTGTGCCGATGGGATCAACACTTCGAGACACTTTTACCGACAAATTCGCCTGTGGAGTTGCAAAAATAATGAGCTTTACAGGGTCCCCCTCAGAGAGTGTTCCGCTTTCATTATTGCCCATCAGGACAACGGGGGGCGCCGGCTCGTCGTCATCCACTGTCACCGCAAGGCTTGAGAGCGCTACGCCAGCGCCGCTATGCCTCAGGGAAACGGCCTCATCCCGGCTATCCGGGTCCTGCGCCGCCATCACCCGGACCGTCCGCTCCTCATCCCACAACGTGGCGGCGGCGCCGGTCAGATTGAAGACCAGTGTATTCTGCTTGCCCGGCTCCGCGAGATTCGTATCCACCGTCACAGCCGCATCGTCCGCCACAATCGCCACGGTCACCGGCGCCACCGGCGCCTTGTCCAGCTCAACCGTGTAGTCGGCATGACTTCCTTCGGTCACCGCAAGCGTAGTGATCTCCTCAAGCGTAACGCCCCCCTCAATCGTAGCAATCCGCGTGAACGTAAGTGTCACCTCTTCATCGTTGTCGGTAATCGTCACCTCCAGGTCTGCCGTCACATCATCGTAACCACCCGTATCAGAGGCCGTATGCGTCAGCGTCACGGTTTCATCGGCCCAGTTGGTGTCTTCGGCGGCGCTCACTCGCAGGCTTTGCGCCACATTCCACAGATTCGAACCAGAAGCGCTGAAGGTCAGCGTCGCCGGATCAACCGTCACCCCCTTCACGTCCGAAGTAATCGTCACCGTCACCGCGGCCGTCGGCGCCGTCGCCAATCGCACCTGGTAATCGGCATGGCTTCCTTCGGTCACCTTAAACCCGGGCTGGCTGAAGACCAGAGCGGGGGTGGCGGCGACATCGGGCTCGGCGAGCAGCAAGAGGACGCGCTGGTTCGCCCTGGCAGCCACCAGCCCGCCACCCACATTGGTTACGGTAGAAGCCTTGAGGTCGCCGAGCGTCACGGTAACCACGTCAAGCTCACTGTCTGCATCGGCGGCGGCGGGGCTGAAGACCAGCGTCGCTTCGCGCTCATTGCCGCTGGCAGTGCCGGTAAAACGCACTCGCGGAGTGGCGCTGTCCGCAGAATCAATGTAGTCGCCGTCCTTCCTATAGGGAATGAGGTTGCCGTCCGCAGCAACAAGGCGGGCGCCGGAACCGCGAACAATGACATCAAACCCGGGCGTCTTCGCGCCGGGCAGCGCCACCCCGCTGGCAGAGGCGAGCGTCAACGGGATCTCAACCACCTCGCCCTCGACCAGGTCGCGTCCCAGAGTGAGCGTCGCGCTGGCAGTGTCATCCTGCCCCCCCTCTGTCATGCGCGTATCCGCTCCGGCAGCGAGAGTCACCGTGGTCGGGTCGCGGTCAAGGATCGTCAGCGAGGCAGTCGCGCCGCGCTGGACGCCGCTCGGCAGAGTGGCGGGGAATCCGACCGTCAGGATCTCGTTGGGCTCATCGACGCCATCGGCCAGAAGCTTAAGCGTAGCCGTAGCCGTGGTGTCGGAGCGAGAGAACTCCAGCGCCCCGACGGTCGCGTCAGCCGCCGTCACGCCGCCGCCGCTCAGAGTCGGGGAGATCGGAGCCGCGGCTGTCGCCCCGCCCACCAGCGTCCCGTTGAGAGTCACATCGCTGCCCTCGGCAACCCCCCCCGGCAAACCCCCGACATGACTCAGGGACAGATCCAGCGTCCCGACGGCCGGCTTCACCACAATCGGGAAAGGCGCTATCCGGGCATTATGATAGTCCGGGTCATCGGAGCGCGTAGCATGGACAATGTGCGTTCGTCCGCGACGAAGCCCGGTCAGGGAGACCGTTTGCGGCTCATCCCAGTCCAATACCGTAAAGGAAAGTGGCGAACCCGTTACGCTCACTTCAGGCGTTGCGGCGGTCACGGTCACCGTCACATCCCCCACCGGCTGGCTGGCGAGCTGCACCTCGTAACTCGCCGTCGAGTCGACCTGAAGCTCAAGCGAGGCCGGCCGGGTCCTGATCCCGGCGCCCGCGTCTGTAACCGTTACCGGCAACGGGTCAATGGCAATCCCGTGATACGGGCTGGTCGGATCGCTCGCTGTGACGGTATGGGTCAGGGAGACCTTTTCATGGTCCGTATCGCCGTCCACCAGCGTTCGCACCGATACCGTCCGCCCGTTTTTCCATGATCCCTTAGCCCCTCCGGTGAAATCCAGAGTGGCCTGCTCACCGGGCATCTCGGGATTGGTGTCCACCACCACCGCGCCCTCGTCGCTCGAGGCTACCGTGACGGTCACTGTCGTGCCCGGCGTCTGCCCGGACCGGTGCGGATCCGTGTCCAGCCTGACCCGGTAGCTGTTGCTGACTCCTTCGGCGAGATTGACAGGATTCGGCCAAAACGAGAGACCCGGCGTACCCGTACCCAGATCATTATCGGTGACGGACACCACGAATGGCAGCGAGCCGCTGATAAAGGTTCCTTCGGGACCGATGCCGCCCAGGATGCGGTCGAGATTGCTCAGCGGATTGCCAAGCGAAAGATTGAATTTCTCATCTCCCTCCACTGCCTCGTCGTCCACGCTGCCGAACGCAAGATTCGCCGAGCGTACCTTGCCGGTGGCGTCGCCGGTGAATACCACGGCCGGCGCAGCCGCGCTGTACGGCGATGTGGTTTGCAGGGAGACTCCGGCGTTGTCTTCTCCGGATGCCAGCGCCAGCGTCCAGTCGGCGCTCGTCGCCTGGGCGCTGGCGCCTTTCACCAGCGCCGGGACCGTCACCGTTTCACCGGCGCCGAGGACGCGGCCCAGTGTCACGGTCAGCGCCAGCGAGCGGCCGCCTTCAATCAGCTCTCCGCTGCCATCGGACAACAGGGTGACGGCGCTCCCGGGCGACAGGGTGACGGAGCTCCGGTCGCGGTCAATGATGCGCACGATGCCGGTGCGCCCGCGCCGCAGCGTGGACGGGAAACCGGAGCCAAAGCCGATGGTCAGCGTCTCATTGGGTTCGTCAACGTTGTCCCTGGCAAGAAGCAGGGTCAGTTTCACCGGCTTGTCAGCGCTGATCTTGAACGTGTCTTCCGGCAAGCCATACACCTCCCAGTCGCCGGCGGTGATTCCGGAACCGCTGGCGGCGAACAGCTTGGCCGCATCCAGATCGCGCTCCCCAGTGGTCCCCGCGATACTCAATGTGAGCTTGATTAAATCGCCTTCGAATCCGTAGCTTTTCGCAAGATCGATGTGCACCGGCGGATTCGGATCCGTCACCGTCACGCTCACCGGCTCCATCGCGCCGGCCGCATAGCCGGTCACAGTATGACTGATTGCGGCGCTGCCCACCTCCACGGCGGTCACGGTCACCTCCTTCGGCGCTTTCCAGTCCGTCGGCGAGAACGTGACCGCGCCGCTCACGGCAACGATCGCCGGCGCGGCGCTCACCGGCGTGATCGTAACCCGACCCGTGGGGGCGCTTAACGGGCGCAACGTGTAGGTGGCGGTAGCGCCGACCGCAGTCAATGCCAGCGTATTCTGCTCGCCCTCCTTCGCGGAATCGGTGTCCACCGAAATGCCGGCCCCGGCGTCGGTGACCGTCACCGTCACATCCAGGTCAAGCCCGTTATATGGATTGCCCTGCGGGGCGCTCACCACATGACCCAGAGTCGCTTCCTCATCCCGCACATCGCCATCGAGAAGCGCGCTCACGGTCACCGTCTGCGGGATGTTCCAGCTGCCCACAGGGAACTTCAGCGGCGGCGTCTGAACGCCTGGGCGCTTGGCGTCCGTGTCCACTACCACCGCGCCCTCGTCGCTCGAGGCGACCGTGACCGTGACATCGACGCCCGGGTCACTGGAGAGACGCACCGTGTATTCGGTCTCATCCCCCTCCGTCATGCGGATTGCCGTGTCCGACGCCACCACACCGGATTGGTCGTTGTCGTCGACGGTGACCTCGACCACCGCGGTGATACCGACCGGCGGCGTGTCCTCGCTCCTCGCCCCGACAGACACCCGCTCCGCCGCCACCGGGATTTGCGCGTTTTGCGCCACCACCGTCGTGGCGTAATCACCTCCCGAGGCGGTATGCACCAGCGTCACCGCGCCGTCAATGGCGTCATCATCTTCTGCCGCCGTCACCGCGACCACCTGATTGGTAGCCCAGTTCGAGGTAGTGAACTCAAGGATTGCCCGGCTCAGGCTGATACCCGCGCCGAGAGTGGTGATCTCGACCGTCACCGTATCCGTCGGCCGGGTGGCGAGGCGCACCGTGTAGCGGACGCTCGTTCCCTCCACCAGTTCCAGACTCGCCGGCGTGAACACCAGCGCCGGCTCATCATCATCCGTAACCGCCACCACCACCTCGCCGGTTACTCCTGCATAGTCTCCACCCGCCGCGGTATGACCAAGATTCACCTTTTCATCGTCCGCGTCATCGTCCTCAGCCGCCGTCACCGTCACCGTCTGCGCCGTACTCCACAGATTAGCGCTCGCCGCCGGATCGAAGGTCAGCGTATTCTGCTCGCCCTCCGTCCCGGAATCGGTGTCCACCGCAAGCCCGGAGTCAGCCGGCGCCGCAATCGTCACCGTCACCGCAGCGCTCGGCCGCGTCGCCAGACGCACCGTGTAGGTCTGGCTGTCGCCCTCCGTCGCCTCCACAGTCGCCGGCGACAACACCAACGCCGGGATGTCATCATCCGTAACCGCCACCACCACCTCGCCGGTTACTCCGGCATAATCTCCACCCGCCGCGCTATGACCAAGATTCACCTTTTCATCGTCCGCGTCATCATCCTCAGCCGCCGTCACCGTCACCGTCTGCGCCGTACTCCACAGATTAGCGCTCGCCGCCGGATCGAAGGTCAGCGTATTCTGCTCGCCCTCCGTCCCGGAATCGGTGTCCACCGCAAGCCCGGAGTCAGCCGGCGCCGCAATCGTCACCGTCACCGCGGCGCTCGGCCGCGTCGCCAGACGCACCGTGTAGGTCTGGCTGTCGCCCTCCGTCGCCTCCACAGTCGCCGGCGACAACACCAGCGCCGGCTCATCATCATCCGTAACCGCCACCACCACCTCGCCGGTTACTCCGGCATAATCTCCACCCGCCGCGCTATGACCAAGATTCACCTTTTCATCGTCCGCGTCATCGTCCTGCGCCGCCGTCACCGTCACCGTCTGCGCCGTACTCCACAGATTAGCGCTCGCCGCCGGATCGAAGGTCAGCGTATTCTGCTCGCCCTCCGTCCCGGAATCGGTGTCCACCGCAAGCCCGGAGCCATCCGGCGCCGCAATCGTCACCGTCACCGCAGCGCTCGGCCGCGTCGCCAGACGCACCGCGTAGGTCTGGCTGTCGCCCTCCGTCGCCTCCACAGTCGCCGCCGTGAAAATCAGTCCCGGCGTGTTATCGACCAGGGTGAGAGCGCCGTGATTCTTCGCCACCTGCCCGTTCACGCCGCCGTCGAGGCCGGTGGCGACGAGTAGCGGAGCCTGGCCCCGGGAGCGCTCCGGAATGGACACCGCGATCGACTCGCTGAGCGAGTCGGCATCGCGGTTGGCGGTGAGCAGGATGGTCGCCGTGTCCGCCGAGGGAGCGTCGCCACCGGCGAACGTAACGCTGGCTCCGGACAGGGTAACGCCGGCCGGCTGGCCATCCAGCGCCAGCGTGAAGTCGGCGTCGGCGCCGACCGCGCCCCCTGAAAACTGCAACGGCGCCGTGAGACGTTCTCCGCTGTACAGCGCCCGGTTCAACGTAAGCTTGATGCGCGCCGGGTTATTGGCGTTTCCTTCACCCGCCTCAGCGTCCGGCGTCGACAGCGTGACCGTACCCGCATCGTCGTCGGTGACGGTCACCGCGGCGCCGGCGCCGGCGCGGTAGCCGTTATCAGCCACCGTCACCGTCACCGCGCCCGACCGCTCATCTCCCGCAACCCCGGAATCGTCTGTCGTGGCAACAGCCAGGGTGGCCGAGGTCTGGTTCGCGGCAATCGTCACGCTCCGCGTTCCCTCCATCTCGTCCGCCACAAAATCTGCGTTCGGGGCGTCCGCCACCGTAACGCTCACCTTTCGGGCGATGTCGGCCGCGGCCTCCACCTCCACCGTGAAACTCGCCTGCTCGCCCTCAGCAATCGGCGACGCCCCCGCCTTGACGCTGGCAAGGGGTCTTGCAACCTCGAACACCGGCGACAACCCGTAGTAGTGGTACCTGTTTCTCAGGGAGCCTGCAAAGACCACCCCGTTGACGGCGACGCCGATCTCATTGCCCGCCGCCCGGGTGAGGTCCCCGTATCGCACCAATGCGGCGCCCAGTGTCCTGTCGGAGAGATTCCGATCCGGCCGCGCGCCCTTTGTTCCGTCCGGATTGGCGCCCGTCCAGATTCTATTGCTGTTCTGGATATTGCCGATCTCGTTTCGCCCCTCGCGGCTGTCCCAGCTGCCGTCATACAAATCTGTATAGTTATCCGCGACTTTTGCGCCGCCCAGCCAGTAGATCGGCGCTCCCGCATCGCTCAGTCGGGTTTCGGTATTCGTGCGCGCGTCCACCGCCGCAGTGGAACCGAGGATGCGAAACTGTTTGCTGTACGGGCGGATGGCGCTGTGACCGGCGGCGGCGCGCGCCTGCGCGACCCGGTTGTAGGCCTTGATATCCCGGGTCTCCGCTCGCCCCGTGGTGGAAGTCACGAACAGGAGTCGAAAGCGCCCCCCGGCAGCGACCGTGGCCGGTTTCAGCGGCCAGTCCCCGGCTACGGTCACGCGAGTCAGTCCGGCCGGCACGGTCACAGAAGAGGGCTCGTCATCGTCCGTAATGGTGAAGGTATGTTCGCTCTGCGTTCCCACCCGGTAGCCGCTGCCAGCGCTCAGCGTAAGCGTCACCGTCTCATCGGTTTCATCGTTCGCGTCGTCGATGAGTGCGACAGGCACAGTGACGGAGGTCGCCTCCGCCGCCACATCGATCATCCCGCTTAAGCTCTCATAGTCGTCGGAGTCGGCCGTACCGCCCACCGTGTATTGCAAGCGGATTGGCGACAGCGGCGCCGGCGCCAGTTCCACCGTCACTTCATGGCGACCCGCCGCCTCAGCCGCGCTGGAGGCGGCCACAGCGAATGAAGCCACCGGCAGGTCGCCGTCAATCAGCGTAATCGTACCGTCACCGTTTCTGCTGCCCGTCACGTTATCCAGGCCAGTCGCCACAAGTACCGCATCGTCCGGCTCGACCGCAGTCACGCCCGCCGGAATCGACACCGTGATCTCGCCATCCAGCAGGTCGGCGTCGGCCGTCGCGCGCAACAGCAGGGTCGCGCTTGCGCTCCTCTGTGTGAGCGTGGCGGCGCCGGTGAAGGTGACCGTACCGCTGGACAGGGAAACGCCGGCCGGTTTGCCGTCCAGCGCCAGCGTGAAGTCCGTACCCGATACCCCGCCGTCAAACGCCAGCGGAACCGCCAGACTCTCACCGGCATGAAGCGCCCGGTTCAGAGTCAGCGTGATACGCGCCGGGTCACTGGCGTCGCCTTCGCGCGCCGAGTCGTCCGCTACAGACAACGTCACCCGACTGGCGTCATTATCCTTTATCTTCACCGTGGCCAGGCGCCCCGCAGTGAAAGTCGGCGGATTGGCCGCGTCCAGCTCGACCCGCGCCGTGACCTCTCCGTCCGGCTCGTCCACCTCGTCACCCGTGGTGGGCACGGTCAGCGCAACCGAGGACACGCCGGACTTGATGAGTACGGAGCGAACCTTCTCCTCGCTCGCGACCACGAAATCACCGGCTCCGGTTTCGATGATCCGGATAGACGCCAACAGATTCGTCGTCGGCGGCGGCGTCGCGGTGATCGTAAAGGCGGCTCTCTCCCCCTCAGTGACCGCCGCGCCGGCCACGGCGCTAACCACCGGCGCGCCGTCAATCACATCGTTGTCAGCCACCACCACCGTGGCGCCGCCAACCGCGCGCACCCCTCCGGCTAACACGCCCGACGGCAGTCGGTTGGCGGCGGCGCCGAAACCGATCCGAATCATTTCGTCGATCTCTTCATCGTCATCGTCGACAGCGGTCAGCGCAAGCGTCGCCACCTCCGCCGTCCGGTCCAGTCTGCGGTGGCCAGTAAAAAGCACCGCCGGCATCGCCGCGCTGTGCGGAGCCGATGTCACCAGAGTAACCCCCCGATTCGGCGTCTGCCCGGACTTCAGCGCGAGCCTGTAATCGCCTCCGGTGACCCCCTCCCCGGTGAAAACCAGCGGCGCCGTCACGCTCTCGCCGAGAATAAGCTTGCGACCGAGTGTCAACGTAAACTCCGCTGGAACTCCACCTTCCGTGATGCTCCCGGGCGTAGCCTGGCTAAGGGTAATCAGGGTCGGATCGTTATCTATTAACTGGAAATGGGCTTGTCCGGTTCTGCGAGCGCCGCCGCTGAGATTGCTCGACACCCGTCTTCTTGGGTCCACCCCCAATGGGATATTTACGAAGATCGTCGGCGTGGACGAATCGTCCGTATCTTCGGGGACGCTCATCGTCAGCGTCGCCACTTGCGCTCCAGCGCCTTCGAAGGTCACCAGCGGACCCGTCGCGCTGTGCGGAGCCGACACATCCAGACTCACCCCCTGGTTCAGTGTCTGGCCGGGCTTCAGCCCGATCGTAATGCTTAAGGCGCTGCCTCCGACGAGCGGCGCCGAGACCCACTCTCCGGCGACCAGCGGACGCCCCAGCGTCACCGTAAATTCCACCGCATCTCCGCCTTCCGTGACACTCCCCCCGGAACCAGCCAACGTAACCGCTGTCACATCGTTGTCGATCAGGAGCGCCGTCACCGCCTGCGCCTCCGTCCCCGGCCGCAGTCCCGCAGGCAGCGCTCCGAGCTCAACCACGACCTGCTTGTCCGGTTTGTCATCGGCATCATCCGTCGCCACCAGAATCAGGCTGCCGGTGTCGGTTCCGGCAGGGATTCGGGCATGCGCCGACAGCGTGTAGTCAGCGGCGGCGGCGGTGGTCTCCGCCGCCCGCGCCTGCACCGGAATCACGAGCTCCGCTGCGCTGTCGTTGATACGCGACAGACGCACGGTAATTTCGGCGGGCGCGCCGCCTTCGACCGCCATTGCGCCAGCCGCGCTCCCGGTCTCGAGCGTCACGACCGGGCGGTCATCCGCTGCCACCGTCACCGCCACCGGCGAGATGGAGAGATTCACCGGATAGTGGTCCGCATCCCGGGTGCCGGTGATCACGTGGCTGATGCCGGCGCTGCCGACGCCAACCGCCGTCACCGTCACTTCCTGTCCGCTCTGCCAGTCCGCCGGCCGGAACACCAGCGGGGCGCTGACCGTGGCCACGCTCGGCGCGTCGCTCGCCGGGGTCACCGTCACCGCTCCCGCCGGTCGACTCGTCAGGCGCACGCTATAGCGGGCGCTGCCGGCATACACCGGCATCTGCAATTTCTGTGGCTGCACGGTCACCGCGGCCCCCGCGTCCCGAATACGCACAGTCACTTGCGGCCCGTCGCTGCTGTCCACGGCCGTTCCGGTCACCGCATGGGAGATGCGGATCGTCTCGTCGCTCGTATTGGCGTCGGCTATGGCCGTGACTGTGACCGTTCTCGGGCTATTCCAGTTACCGCCGGAGCCGCCGGTGAACAACAGCGTGTTCTGGACTCCGGAGCGGCCGCTATCTGTATCGGCAAGCGTCAGCGCCGTAGCGGCCGAAGGCGGTACGTCCACCGTCACCGTCACCGTCTCGTTGTCTCCCGGATCGCTTTGCAGCGCGACCGTCCAGCTGCCCTGCGACCCCTCGGCGATCGTCAACATCGCCGGGCGCGCCCGTACCCGGGCATCGCTGTCATCCACCCGAATCGTGCCGGAACCACTGCCGCTGGCGCCTCCGTCCAGGCCGGTCGCGCCCAGAACCGGGCCGTTGCCGGTATGCGCGGACGGAATCGCCACCGTGATCGTGTCATCGGCGTCATCCGCGTCATCCGCCGCCGCCAACTCCACCGTCGCCACGGTCGCCGAACCGCCGGCGCTGCCGCTGAAGGTCACCGTCGAGCCGGACAACGCCACACCGGCGGCGCTGCCCATCAGCGCCAGCGTGAAGTCCGTGCCCGATACCCCGCCGTCAAACAGCAGCGGAACCGCCAGACTCTCGCCATCGCGCAAGGCCCGCCCCAGCGTCAGTACAATCCGCGCAGTCTCGCCGCGGTCGCCCTCCGTCGCGGAACCATCCGCTATGGTCAGCGTCACCAGGGTCGGGTCTACGTCCACGATGTCCAGGATGAGCGACTCCTTCAGGCGAACTTCCAGCAGCGCTTCTCCCACCAGGCCGAGCCGCAGCGGTTCAGCCGGTTCATCTGTACGGTCCGCCAGCGCCGTGACCGTGGTGGTTCCGTGAGTCGCGCCGGCGTCAATCCGCATCGTGCCGGGCGGCGTTCCGCCGAGCGTGTAATCGTCCGCAGTCGTGATCGACGGAGAGACCGCCGCCACCGTCAGGGTGAGGGGGCGTGACGGCGCCGGCTTCACCGTCGCCGTGACAGTAACCGCATCGCCACCCTCGCGCAACCGGGCCGCCGGCGCGACGCTGAGAGTCGCCTCCGTAGTGCGGTGATCGGCTGTAACTTCCACCGCCACCGGCGGCATAACCAGGGCTGGCGTATAACCTCCCCCGTCGCCGTCGCCAGAGTCAATGCCATGACGGATCGTGGTACGTCCGATGAGGCCGCCGCCGGTGACTGTGAAGCTCTGCGGCCGCTTCCAGTTGGCGGCATTGAACGTAACCGTAGCGGGTGAAACCGTAGCGCGCTGGGGACGGACGCTGGTCGCGCCCACGGTCACCGCGCCAGCCGGGGCGCTGCGCAGCCGCGCCGAATAAGTCACTACGCCCCCGTTGGCATGCACCGAAAGCGTCTGCGGGGTCACAATCAGCCCGCTGCCGGCGTCCGTCACCGCCACCGTCACCGGCGAAATCGTGAGTCCGTGCCAGGGATTCGCCGGCTCCGAGGTCACCGCCGCGGCATGATTCAGGGTGACGCTCTCGTTGCTGAGGTCGCCGTCGTCAACGGCCCGCGCCGTCACCACCGCCCCGTCCTTCCAGCTGCCGGCGGCGCCCGGCGTGAAAATCAGCGTCGCCTGATTGCCGGTGACGGCCGCATCGGTATCCACCGTCACCGCGTCCGGGTCGGTGGAAGTGACCGTCACCGTCACCGCGACGCCCGGGTCCGTATCCAGGTTGATCGTGTACGTACCGGCGCCGCCTTCAGTGAGCGCCAGGCTCGTAGCCGACAGGGTCGCGCCAATCGTCGCCGCCTGATCGTTATCATGCAGCGGCACAGAGAAACGCTCATCAGCCAGGCTTACCGTCACTACCTCAACCCCCTCGGCCGCAGCGTCATCGCTGGCCGCGAGAAGCAGGCTCGCAACCCGCGCCCCGTCCCCGGACCAGGTAATCATCGGCCGCAACGTGCCCGCCGAACCCAGCGTAACCCCGCGATTGAGACCCTCCCCGGAAGCCAGCGCCAAATCCTCCAGATCATCCACCGTAATGCCCGTGCCGGACAGCCTCAACCCGGCCTGCGCCGTCTCACCCGCCGCAAGCTCCCGCCCCAGCGTCACCGTGAACGCCGCGCTCGCCGCCTCGCCCGTACCGCCTTCGGCGATGGCGCCCCGATCGGTACGCGCCAGCGTCATCGGCGTCGGGTCATCATCAATCAGCTGGACCGTCACCGTACAACGCCGCGCCGTACAATGACTCTGCGCCGGATCAAAGACATCGCGCTCGGCCATCAGAGTGAGCGTATAACTCTCGTCCGGCTCGTCCACCGCGTCCGGACAACGCGACAGCGCCGCAATTCCCTGGCTCGGCGCCACAGCGAGGGTCACCTCCAGACGCCCGGCGATGTAATCGGCTCCAGCCACACAGGCCAGCGCCCCGTTAGCCGAGCCGTCGCTGTAGGTGACCACGATGGGGGTCTCGACGAGTGGCGCTCCGGTCAGCGTCAGCGTCGCCCGCGGAGCGGGGAACTCCTCGGACAACCGCACCGTGGCCGGCACGGTCAGCATCGGCGCCGCCGTGTCGGTAACCGTCAGCGTCACCGCCGCCGCGGCGCCAGCCACCAGACCGCCGCCCAGCGTAGTACCCTCCACCGCCACAGTCTCCGGATCATCATTCAACGCCTTGAACGCGGCGGCGTTGCCGAGAGTCACCGTCACCGTCTCATCCTCGCTGTCGGCGTCATTCTGTACGCTCGGTGTAAAGACCAGCGTCGCCACCCGCGCCGCCTCCCCGGCGCTGCCCGCAAAGCGCAGCCGCGGCGTCGCGCTGTCCGCCGCCGCCAGCGTCACCCCGGCCCCGCTGGCGCTCACCGCAAAGGCCGCGGCGGCAGAACCCGGCAACGCCGCCGCGCTGGTACTGGACAGAATCAGCGGGATTTCCGCCACCTCACCGGCGCCTAAAGCCCGCCCCAGCGTCACCGTCACGCTCGCCGTGGCGGCTGGCCTGCCTTCCTCCATCGTGGCGTCGGGCGCCGCCAGCGCCACCGGAGTCGGATCATTGTCCACAATCACCAGCTCCACCGTATCCCCCTGCGCCGCCGCGATGCCGCCCGGCAACGGCCCGAAACCGAACCGCAACCGCTCATCCGGCTCATCCGTCTTGTCGTCAACCGCGCGCACCAAAAGAGCGTTGTTGCTGACCGTCCGCCCCTTGGCAATGACGAGGGTTCCCGGCGGTTGGGCGACCCCCGAAAGCGTGAAATCAGCGCTCACCGCCGTTGACTCCGACGCCATCGCAACCACAATCAGCGCCAGCTCCCGAGCCTGGGCCGTCGCGACCACCGCCTCCAGTCTCTGCGGGCGGCGAACGCCTTCGACCAGGCGGCCATCGTTGTCCGCTCGCAAGCGTAACGTAACCCCATTCAACGTGGCGTCCGCAATCCTCACCACCGCTTCGCCAGCCAGCCGGATGCCACCGGCCAGGTTACCCGCCGGGGCCCGGGCGCCGTTGCCGAAACCGAGTGTCAGCGTCTCCAACGCAGGCTCTCCGGAGCTCTCGTCGAGCCGAATATAAAGCGCCAGAGTCGCTCTTTGCACCACCTGTTCCGCCGAGCCGGTAAAGACCACCGCCGGAGCGGCCGCGCTGTGCGGAGTTGATGTCACCAGAGTAACCCCCCGATTCAGCGTCTGCCCGGACGCCAGCCGGATGGCATAGTCATCGCCGGTAATGCCGACGCCGCTGACCTGAAGCGGCGCCGTGACCTTCTCTCCGGCAGCGAGCCGGCGCCCCAGCGCAACGGTCACCAATACCGGCTCCGCCCCCTCGGCCACCGGGGTCGCCGCGCCGCCAGCCAGCGTAACCGAGGTCGGGTCCGTGTCAATAATAGTGACCGTGACCTCCGTCGTGGCCCGCGCCCAGACAGACGGCAAGGCGCCGAGCGCCAGCACAACCGTCTCCGAGCTTTCATCCGCCACTTCATCATCCCGCGCCACGAATTTCGCCGTGCCGGTGCGCGCCATCGGGGCAATAACAATCTCCGTCTCCACGCTATAATCGTCGGCGCCAGCCGTAGAGTCGGGCGCGCGGACAAGCAGCGGGATAACCTGCGCCTTCCCGGTATCGTTAGCGCTCGAAAGAGTCGCGCTCAGTGTCAGCCGACCGCCTTCGCTCACCTTGCCGCCGGCCGCCGCCTCAAGCGTCACGGTCGGGCGCTGGTCCGCCGTCCCCGTTACCGTGACCGGCGCAATAGCGAGACTGGTCGGATAACCGACGCTGGCGCGGGTAATTTCATGGCGGATGGTCGCCACGCCCAGGCCGCGCCCGGTCACCGTCACCGTCTGCGCTTCATCCCAGGTCGCCGGACTGAAAATGAGAGGCCTCGAGGGCGCCTCAACCCGCTGCGGCGCGTCGCTGGTCGGCGTAATATACACCCCGCTGGGCGGACGGCTGTTGAGTCGCACCGTGTACTCGGCCCGCTCGCCCCACTCGCCGACCGCAAGCCTGACCGGCTCCACCGTCACGCCATGACCGGAGTCGGTTACCTGCACGCTGACTTCGGCAATCACGAGCTCCCGCCAGGCGGACGCTTGCCCTTCTCCTGTGCCCTGCGTGACGGCGTCCGCATCCATCAGCATAAGCGCGCTATGACGGATGACAATGCCGCTCTCCGCGCGGGTATCGCCATCGTTCAGCGCGCGCGCCGCCACGGACTGCGGAGTCGCCCAGTTGCCGCCGCTCCCCCCGCTGAAGATGAGCTCCGCCTGGTCACCGGCGCGAGTCGGGTCGGTATCCACCGCCACCGCGCCCGCATCAGCCGAAGTCGCGGTGACGACCACCCGCCGCCCGGCGCCCGGGTCCGCGTCAAGCCGCACCGTATAGCTTGCGGTGGCGCCGCCTTCGGTGAGCTCCAGCCGCTGGCTCGAGAGGGTCACTCCGGGCTCCGCCGGCGCCTCGTCAGAGATTATTTCAAAAGTAAAACTGCCGCTGCCTGCGGCGCCGCCGCCCACGTTGGAGCCGGAGGCCTGCGCGAACGCCGCCGCCGACCCCAATGCCACGGTCACCGTCTCCGGCGCTTCACGGTCGTCATCATCGAACGCGGACAGCGCCACAGTCGCGACCTGCGCTCCGGCGCAATCGAAGGTGACCGTCGGCGTCAGCGTAGTCACATTAGCGAGCCCGACACAGTGGTTAAGCCCCTCGCCCGTAGCCAGACCGAGCGGCGCCAGGTCAGCATAAGTGAACCCGGCGCCGCCCGAGAGCGCCAGCGGAACATCAATGCGTTCACCCGCCACCAGCGCCCGTGACAGCGATACCGTGAACGCCGCGCCCGCCGCCGCGCCGGAGCCCCCTTCAGAAATGGAGCCGGAGTCAACGCGCGCCAGACTCACTATCGTCGGATCGTTGTCACGAATAGTGACCGTGTGCGTCCGCACAGAGCCCAGACGGAAAGGAATGGAACCCGAACCCACAACAGGCGTCATCTCCATCGTGAAGAACTCGTCCGGCTCGTCGACCGAGTCATCCACTATAAGTAGTTGTGCATTGCTTATGACTATGTGATCCGAGCGAAAGAAACTTTCTATGTTCTTTGCTACATAGTCCGCTGGCGATGTCGCGCTACCGTCGATTTCGCGATGAATGATCTTATGTTGGAGCCTGGAAACGCCGACGACACGGACATCCAGTTCGTCATAGAGGAAAAAACCTGCGTCCTCCTCTACCGTACCGGCGGCGCTTGCGTATTCTACGGTCAACTGTTCTTCGACGCCGGAAGAAGCGGCAATGGTCAGCTCAACCGATGCCGGTGTTCCCGCCCGCACCGATACGGGCAGGCTGTCGAACGCGACCGTGAACGTCTCCGCATTCTCATACTCTCCGTCGGCCGTTATCAGTACGGAAGCAACCCCCAGGCGCGCCCCGGCCGGAATAACAATGCGCGTCCCCCCGGAGTAGTCACGCCGCTGTGCGCCGGCCTCGCCAGAACTGCGGTAGACCAGCGCCAGCTCAACCTCTTCCGGCAACGCCGCAGAGAGTCGCGCCGTCACCAGCGTCGTATCGCCTTCGGCCAGCGCTCCCGCCGGCGCCTCAAGCGTTACCGCCGGACGCTGGTCGGCGCCAACCATCACGCTCACAGACGGGTAAGTAGCCGAGTTCGCCGCCGTGTAACCGCCGCCGTCTCCGCTGCTGATGCGATGCGCAATCGTAACCGCGCCAGTCTTGACCCCGTTGACCGTGAAGCTCCGCGGCTGCTTCCAGTTGGTGGCGTCGAACGTCACCGACGCCGGAGAAACCGTGGCCCGGGCCGGATCACTGCTGGTCGCCGTCAGCGTCACACTGCTGGCCGGAGCGCTTTTCAGGCGCGCCGTGTAAAGCGCCGTTCCGCCCTCCGTTACCGGCAATGTCTCCGCCGTTAGCGCCAGGCCGGCGCCGTTGTCCGTGACATCCACCACCACATCGGCAACCGCGACATTGCGATAACTCCTGCCAGTCGCGGCATTCGCGATAGTCAGCGCATGCGCGATGCGGCTGCCGGACGTATCACTCACATCCGCGTCTTCCAGCGCCCGCACCGTCACGATTTGCGCGTCATCCCAGCTGCCGGCGGCGCCCGGCGTGAAGATCATCTCCGTCTGCTCGCCGGCAGTGACCGCATCCGTGTCCACCGCGACCACGGTCGGGTCAGCGGCAGTGGCCGTAACCGTCACCGTCGAGCCCGGATCCGTGTTCAGGGTAACGATATAGGCGCCGGGCGCGCCGCCCTCTCTCAGAGCCAGACGCTGCGGCGTCACGTGGACGCCGGCGGTCGCTGTCGCCTCGTTATCATGCAGCGGCACAGAGAAACGCTCATCAGCCAGGCTTACCGTCACTACCTCAACCCCCTCGGCCGCAGCGTCATCGCTGGCCGCGAGAAGCAGGCTCGCAACCCGCGCCCCGTCCCCGGACCAGGTAATCATCGGCCGCAACGTGCCCGCCGAACCCAGCGTAACCCCGCGATTGAGACCCTCCCCGGAAGCCAGCGCCAAATCCTCCAGATCATCCACCGTAATGCCCGTGCCGGACAGCGTCAACCCGGCCTGCGCCGTCTCACCCGCCGCAAGCTCCCGCCCCAGCGTCACCGTGAACGCCGCGCTCGCCGCCTCGCCCGTACCGCCTTCGGCGATGGCGCCCCGGTCGGTACGCGCCAGCGTCATCGGCGTCGGGTCATCATCAATCAGCTCGACCGTCACCGTACAACGCCGCGCCGTACAATGACTCTGCGCCGGATCAAAGACATCGCGTTCAGCCACCAGGGTCAGCGTATAACTCTCGTCCGGCTCGTCCACCGCGTCGGCGCAAGTCAGCGCCGCAAGAGGCAGATTACTAGTGGTCAAAATGCCCACCCGTACCGATGCAGTCGTGTGAATGTAGTCTGTGCCGGGCTTGCAGGCGCTCCCTCCACGCGCCGTGCCGTCCGTGAACCGCGCCTCGAATCGTGTCGCCACGAACAGCCCATGGTTGTTGAAGTCCAGCAGCAACCCGCCGCGCCCCCGCGCCCCCTCGGACACCTGCAAGATGGCCGGCGCGGTGCCTTTGAGCGCCGTCGTGTCGGTGATGGTCAGCGTCGCCACCGTAGTCGCCCCCGCCGCCAGACCGCCGCCCGGCGCGGCCAGCCGCCCATCCCCGAAACCGAGAGTCACCGTCACCGTCTCATCCTCGCTGTCGGCGTCATTCTCTACGCTCGGTGTAAACACCAGCGTCGCCACCCGCGCCGCCTCCCCGGCGCTGCCCGCAAAGCGCAGCCGCGGCGTCGCGCTGTCCGCCGCCGCCAGCGTCACCCCGGCCCCGCTGGCGCTCACCGCAAAGGCCGCGGCGGCAGAGCCCGGCAACGCCGCCGCGCTGGGACTGGCCAGAATCAGCGGGATTTCCGCCACCTCACCGGCGCCTAAAGCCCGCCCCAGCGTCACCGTCACGCTCGCCGTCATCGTGTCATCGCCGGCCTCGACAAGGCTCGAATCAAGCGTCGCCAGATTCACCGGGGTCGCGTCATCGTCCACAATCACCAGCTCCACCGTACCCCCCTGCGGCGCCGCCTCAACCCCGTCCGGCAACGCCCCGAAACCCAACCGCAACCGCTCATCCGGCTCATCCGCCGCATCGTCCACGGCGCTCACCACCAGCGTCCCCGTGGTCTCGCCGTCGGCGATAACAATCGTTCCGGCGGGCTCGCCGGCCAGTGAGAAATCATCCGCGCCAGCCGTCGAACCCTCCACCACCCGCGCCAGTGGCAGGGCCAGCGCGGCGCCGACAGGGGCGGTCTCGACCGTGGCGGTCACCGTCAGGGTCTCGCCCTCGCGCGCGGTGGCGCCAGAGACTTCCAGACTCGCCCGGTTCGGTTTCGGGTCATCGGAGACCAGCCGCGCCGTGAATCGGTCCGTGACCGCCGGCGTCCCGGACAGGCGCGGCCTCACGCCGCCGCCGGGCGTCGCCTCGTCGGCCTGCCCGGCGAACGCGGTCGCGTCTCCGAGCGCCACGCTCAGCGTCTCGTCCGTCTCATATTCGTCATCGTCTCGCACCGTCAGGACCAGCCTCGCGGTTTGCGCCCCGGCCCCCCGCAACAGCGCCACCGGCGCCAGTGTGTCGGCATTTTTGATCGACACGCCGATATTGCCGCCGTCCCCCCGCGCCAGCCCGGCCAGGTCGGCGGCCTCCACGCCAGACAATGTGAGCGGCGCCCGGACCCGCTCCCCGAACGCCAGGGCGCGTCCCAGAGTCACGCTGAACTCAGCCGTCGCCCCACCGCCCGCCGCGCCCTCGGTCAAGTCCCCGGAGTCCGTGCGCGCCAGCCGAACCTCGGTCGCGTTGGCGTCGACCAGAGTCACTGTCAGGGCCTCCTCCCGGCGCCAGTGGCGAATCGCGGCCGGCAGCGCGCCGAAGGACACGGTAAACGTCTCATCGGGCTCATCGACAAGATCCGCAAGCGTAGCCATCGACACGGTGGCGACCAACGCGGACGCCGGCATGCGTATCGCGGCCGGCGGCGTATAGTCCTTAAGCTCCGCCGTAGCGGGCGTGATCACCAGTGGCAGCGTCAGCTCTTGCGCCACCGGCTCACTGAATGTCGCCGTCAATACCACCGCCGAACCTTCGCTCACGGCGGCCGGCGCGGCAGTCAGGGTCACCGTCGGCGTAGCGGCGTCGAGAATCTCGAAGGAGACCGCGCCACTGCCGCTGACGCCGCCATCGAGCTTCTCGCCCGTTACGGCGCCGAGCGCCACGGTAACCGCCTCAGGCGGCTCTTTGATCGAATCGGCGATGCTGGTCAGGGTCACCGTCGCCACGCGCCCGCCGGCGGTGAACACCACGGTGGGGGTCGCGTCCGGGTCGGTAAGACCGGCGAAGGAGACGCCGGTCGCCGCCACCCCGGCCAGTGTATAATCCGCGCCGCGCATGGCGGCGCCGCCGAAATCAAGCGCTACCGACAGCTTCTCCCCGACTCCCGGACTGCGCTCCGGCCTGATGGTGAGCGCCTTGGCGGCGCCGTCTTCGAACAGATTGCCGTCCGCCGCCGTCAGCGTCACCGCGGTGACATCGTTATCCACCAGCGTCACGGTGTGTGTACTCTGTCCGCCGAGAACGTAGCCGGAACCCTCAACCAGCGTGAAGACGATGCGCTCATTGGCCTCGTCCATCGCGTCATCGTTGGCCGCGCTCATGCTTACCGGCAGCTTCAGCGTCTCTCCCGGTGTAAGCTTCAGCCGGTAGGCGCCGGGTTGCCAGTCGCTGGTATAGTCGCCGTCCGCAGCCGTGGCGCTGACCGTGACGCCGACTGTCACCGCGGCTTGAAGCCCGCTTGCCCGAAGAGTCGGCGTGACGACTCCGGCCTCGCCCTCCCGCAGCGTTGACGACGGGGCGGTGAACTCAAGTACCGGCAGCTGCGGCACATCGGTAATACCGACGCTTCGCATGCCGCTCCCCTGCGCCCCGCCATCGAGATTCGTGCCCGACACGGCGCCCAGCGCCACCGTAACCCGCTCGTCCTCCTCAACCGTCGCGTCCCACAACGCCTCGATACGCAGACGCGCCACTTGTCCGCCGGCGCTAAAGGTAGCCGTCGGCGCGCCGCTGGCCAGACCGGACCAGGTCACTCCCGCCACTTGCGGGGCGCTCAGCCGGTAATCCTTGCCGCGCGCCGCCGAGCCGCCGATCACCAGCGGCGCCACCAGGCCTTCAGAGCCGACCAGTGGCCGCCCGCTTTCGATCAGCAATTCCACCGCGTCGCCGTTTTCCAGCATACTCACCGACCCCGCTCCCTGCGCTTTACGCACCCGCTCCAGCTCCTGCGGAAACTTCAGCGTCACCGCGGTGGGGTCATTGTCGATGAGAGTCAGCGTGTACACAGACGGAGCCACCAGACCGTACCGGGGGGGAGGTTCGTCAGGAGGCGGCAACAGGGTGATCGTCGTGGTCTCGCGCGGCTCATCGACATCATCATCATTGGCCGCCGCCATAGACCAGGCTACACCCTCGAAAACGCCTTCTGTCTCGGCGCTATTGGTAGTCAGTTGAATAATTCTTTGATCGCCCAGATTCGTAGTATAGTCGACTCCGGCGCGAGCGTTTCCGCCCAACTCGAACGAGACATCTGCTCTTTGTACATACTGAATCGTGAAAACAGGGTTAACCGTTGCCGCAACGCCTTCTGTGAGCTGCCCCGCCGCGCTTTGAAACCCGATCCTGCCGAAGGATTGGTTTGTGATAGTGTATGAAAACGAGCCGCTGACGGTCACGCCACCGCCCAGATTCGTGACCCGGCTGGTGGTCGCCGACAAAGTGATCGTCATCGCCTCATCTTGCTCCATAACGGTGTCTGAAAGCGTAACCAAACTAAATATCGCTTCCTGCACAACCCCCGCGCCGCCGCGAAAGACGACAGTCGGTATGCCGGTGTCTTCCCCCAATCCTGACCAGACAACCCCCGACGAGCCCGATGCAGGAACCAGTACATAGTCGTTCTTATAACTGGCCGTGCCCGAGAGCGCCAACGGCAGCGCCAGGACTTCACCCGCGGCCAGCGAGCGCCCGAGACGCACAACCATCCGGCGATTGCTGCCATACTCGGTCAGAGTGTTATCAAGGGACGCGAACCGGGCCAGGGCCAGCTCCGCCGTCGTCGGGTTGTCATCAATCACAGTCACGGTGTGAACAGCCGTTGCACCCACTCCATAACCGTGCTTGGGCGCGATGGTCAGTTGTATCGTTTCGGGCGCTTCGTCGGCCGTATCGCTCAGCGCCATCACATTGATCGTAGCCTCAGCTGAGCCCTTGGCAACGCTCACCACGCCCGAGAGCGCTGTGTAATCCGTCGAGGATGTCGCCGTACTCCCTGTCAGAGAGTAGGTAAAGATGCGATCCTGCGCGACCGGCTCCGACAGGGTCAGGGTCACCCGCCCGGAACCGCCCTCGGTCACCTGCGACTCAGCTGCCGCGAAAGAGAGCAGCGGGCGATTCGTGTCGGTGATCGTGAACGTGGCCGAGGTTTTCGTCTTATGCGCTGCCAGACCGCCATCCAGATTCGTCCGCAGGCCGCTATCGGCGAGATTGCCGAGGGCAACGGTCACGCTCTCATCGGTCTTGTCGATGTCCTCGTACAGCGACTGAAAATCAAGAGTCGCCACCTGTGCGTTTATACCCTGGAAGCGTAACCGCGGCGTTGCGGTATCGCCGTCGATGAGCTTCACGCCGGCGCCACGCGCGACCACCCGCAAGGCCGCATCCGCGGCGCCCGGCAGCGCCGCGCCGGTCGAGCTGGTCAGCTGGAGTGGGATCTCAGTGAACTCCTCTTCACCCAATTTCCGTCCGAGCCGCACTTCCACCAGATCGCTTCGTCGAGCGCCGCCCTCGCGCAACGCCGTATTGAGCGCCGCGACCGACACTTCTGTCGGATCATCGTCAACCAGGGTAATGATATGTCTGGTGACTTTGCCCAGCTGGTAGACCGGCGTCCCATGTATGATGCGTGTCGGCGCCAGATCAACGAACAGATACTTGCGCAGCTCGTCCACATCATTGTCATCGACTGTGCGCCGCACCGACCAGATAAAGTCCTCGCCGGGTGTCAGGGTCGGTTTATACGGCACTCCTGGTTTCCATAGATCAAACGGAAAGTCCAGCACGGTGGGCGAAGCGGCCAGGCCGGTCGGTTGGTAAAACCCGATCCGGGTCGCAGCCGGCAGGTCAGCGCCGGGGATACGCAGTACAGAGACATCGGTCGCGCCCTCAGCTAAGGTGGAGGAGCCAGCGGTAAAGCCCACCACCGTCTCCGTATCCCGTATGGTGAAGGCCGCAACATTGTCCGTGGTGCTGGCGTCGCCGTCATCGCTCGCTATCAGCCCAGCAGACAGAGCGCCCAGCGAGACAGTGAACGTTCCGTCAGCGGTGTTCCCATCATCACTATCGGACGGCGCAAAGGTCAGAGTCGCCACCCGCGCTCCGATGGAGGCAAATCTCAGCCTGTACCGACTACCTTCCCCTGGCTCTTTGATGAGCGTCACGCCGGTACCCGCCGCGGTCATCTCGAATGCATTGAATGTTCCAACCAGTATGACATCGGGGGTACTGGTACTGGTCAGAATCAGCGGAACATCCAGCGTTTCACCTTCAACAAGCGCCCGCCCCAGCGTCACCGTCGCCAGACCGGTATCTGTGACCACACGCTCAGTCAGTGTCGTGTCGGCGCCAGCGCTCAGGGTAACCACGGTCGGATCATTATCGATGATATCAATCTGTATCCGATTACTCGTCCCCGGACGCCAGCGCGGCGCCACCCCGGGACCCGCCCGGGCATCGGGGCCGATCGTCAATATGATAGTCTCCGCTAACGGCTCGTCCACCGTGCCATCGGTAGCCGCCGTCATCAGGATATCCAGAGTATTCTTCTGCGCCGGATCGGTAGCGCTGCTGCGGCTTCCGACAGCGCGTATAAAATCGCGTTTCCCGCTATTGAAATCAGCGTCCCCGGTCAAATAGTCGTCGCCGACACGCGCCGTGCCCGTCACGGTGATCGGAATATCGAAGATATCGAAATTGCCGGGAGTAGTCA
The DNA here is from genome assembly GCA_965208975.1 of Candidatus Poriferihabitaceae bacterium. Classification (GTDB taxonomy): domain Bacteria; phylum Pseudomonadota; class Gammaproteobacteria; order Arenicellales; family Poriferihabitantaceae. The sequence continues at coordinate 299,955 of CBDBQH010000003.1, forward strand.
GGTCAATCCGGACGTTCAGGGTAGCCACTACATTCTCCGGCCTGAATGTACTCTCCGTGGTAAAATTCGCTACCGGCACGGCCGCCTCGGTCAGCGAGAAGCTCACCGCCCCGCTGCCGGCGGCGCCGCCGCCGAGATTGCCGGAATCCCCGTCCAGCGGCTGTAAATTGATGGTCACCGTCTCGCTTGACTCCATCACCGTGTCAATCAGCGTCTCGAGAGTCACCGTCGCGCTCTGCGCCCCGCCGCCAAAGACGATACCCGGAGTACGGCTATCGAGACCGGACCAGGTGACTCCGGCCGGCAATGGCTGTGCGACAACCAGCCGGAAATCCGTTTTCGGCGTCGCGCCGCCGCCGATCACCAGCCCGACCGGCAAGCGCTCATCCGCCGCCAACGCGCGCCCCAGCGTCACGGTCAGGGTTTTACTGGAGCCTTCAGCGACATTTCCCCCCGGCGCCGCCAGCGTCACCGCGGTCGCGTCATCGTCGACCAGAGTCACGGTGTGGACATGATTCGGCGCAAGCCCCCAATCCGCTCCGGCGCCGACTGTCAGGGTCAGCGTCTCGATGGCCTCGTCCGCCGTATCATCGGTCGCCGTAACGGTGAATGTCGTTCGGTCAGCGCCGGCCTTGAACACCAGCGTCGCCGGCAAAGCCCCGGTATCCGTGCCCGCGGTCGCGCTGCCGCCGACCACCAACGGCGCCGTGAGGTCAACCAGCAGGGCCCTCGAAAGCTTCGCCGTCACCGTCGCGGTACGCTGCCCGACACTCTCCGAGATCGTCGATGCGGCCGTGGTAAAGGAAACCACCGGACGCATCGCGTCCGCGATAACCAGCGTCGCCCGGTTATCCTCCGTAGTCGGGTCATTGTCGACGATTGCCACAAGGCCGCCACCGACATTCGCCAGCGGCGCGGCCGCGCTCAGGTCTCCGAGCCGGACGGTGACCCGCTCATCGGCGTCATCGCCGTCATCAACTGCCGTCGCCGTGAAGGTCAGGGTCGCCGTTTGCGCCCCGCCGCCGCTAAAGAGTACCGTCGGCGTCGCCGTATCGCCACCCGCCAGCTTCACGCCAACGCCCGTCGCCTGCACGGACAAAGCCGCGCCCGGCCCGGCCAGTACCGCGCCCGTCGGGCTCTCCAGTACCAGGGGCGCCGCCGCCACCTCGCCGGCGACCAGGGGCCGCGCCAGCCGCACCGTCACCGTCGCCGTATCGCTCGTATTGCCCTCGCTCAAGTTCACGTCGGCGTCGGCGGCCAGCGTCACACCGGTCGGATCATTATCGATAATCGTCACCGTGTGCGTAGCAAACGGCTCACCCAGCGGGGCCGGCGAACCATTCTTTAAGCCTGGCTCGTACAGCCCAAGCTCCAGTGTCTCCGGCGGCTCATCGACCGCATCATCATCCTGAGTCCTCATCCCGAACGAGGAGGATTGATCCTCACCCACCTTGACCTTAAAGAACCGGCTCAGCGAATGCGACCGGAAATCAACGCCAGCGGTGGCGGACGGTGTTCCGACAATGCCCAGCCAGACATCCGTGTCAGCGAGTATCGAATCGCCGTCAATGCGAAAATCCACCACTTCCACCGTGCCCTCGGTCAGCGTCGAGGCGGACGGTAAGAAGCGCGGTAAAGCCGCCTCCCGAATGGTGAGCGCTACCGCAGAACCGGCGGCCTCGACTCCACCCCCCAGATTAGTGGCCAGCGTGGAGTCGCCCAGCGCCCCCAGCGTAACCCGCACCGTCTCATCGGCGCGGTCGTCATCATAGCGCCGGAGCGCGGTAAAGGTCAGCGTCGCCGTTTGCGCCCCGGCGCCGCTCAAGCGTACCTTCGGCGTCGCCGTCTCGGCGCCCGTCATCGTCACTCCGGCGCCGGTGGCGGCCACCGTAAAGTCCGCCGCCGCCGCTCCCGGCAGCCGAGCCCCGGTGGCGCTTGCCAGAACCAGCGGAATCTCCGCCACCTCTCCGGTCGTAAGCGCCCGCCCCAGCGTCACCGTGATGGTCGCCGTATCCGTAGCGTCATGCTCGGTCAAGCGGTTATCGACGCCGTCCAGGCGAACCGGAGTCGGATCGTTATCCAGGATGGTGATCGTAAACCTCTGCGACGCGCCGACAAACCAGTTCTCCGGCTCCGGCGCCTGCGTCACCACCAATGTCTCCGTCGGCTCATCCACCGCGTCATCAACGGGGACAAACGCCAGGGTTTCAGAGCGGCTCCCGGCGGCCAGTTGTCGCCGCAAACTGCCAAGAGCGCTCGAATCAATATCCGTGGACGACCCCGAACCACTCAACCCAAGCGTATACCCAATCGCGTTGGTCGTGGAGCCGGTGCGCGCTACCTGCAGATTCGCGCCAGTCAATTCCCCCTCACGCACCCGCGCCAGGGTGTGGGAGAACGCGAGAGACGGCAGCGTCACATCGGTGATGGCGAAGATTACTTGGCCACTGCCCGCGATGCCGCTCGCCATCCCCTCGCTGGTGACCGAAAGAAAGCTCAATATCACATGTTCGCGGCCCCTCAAGCTCGTTAATAAGGGGTTCACAATAAAAGCGCTATGTGCAGTACTCAGTTCCGCCGTGTTATCCGGCGCCGCCTCCAGCGTCAATACCGCAGCCGACGCCGTATCCACCCCGCCGGTAAAGGTGATCTCGGGCATAAGGCTATTGAGCCTGGCATACCGCACCCCCGCCGCCGCGGCGCCGCTCAATCGAAAGTCTTCAGGCCCGACATTGGATTTGTCGAAAAACGAAAGCCGTACGTGCACTGACTCACCGGCCGTAAGCGCCCGCCCGAGCGAGACGGTGATCTTCTTCTGGCCACCGTTCTCCGCGATATCGCCGCCCGCAGCCGACAGCGTCACCGTCGGCGGAGCATTCAGAATCAGCGGAGTATCGCTGAGCGTGAAATTCACCGGGGAGCCGGCAACCGCCGCCAGGCCGCCGCCGAGATTGGTCGCCAGCGCGCCATCGGCCAGGTCACCGAGCGCCACCGTGATGGTCTCATCACGGCTCACCTCATCCACCGCCGTCGCCGTCGCCGCCAGGGTCAGCGTCGCCGTTTGTGCCCCGGCGCCGCTCAAGCGTACCTTCGGCGTCGCCGTCTCGGCGCCCGTCAGCGTCACCCCGACGCCGGACGCGGCCACCGTAAAGTCCGCCGCCGCCGCTCCCGGCAGCGCCGCCCCGGTGGCGCTCGCCAGAAGCAGCGGGATTTCCGCCACCTCTCCGGCCGTAAGCGCCCGCCCCAGCGTCAGCGTGGCGACGCCGGTATCGCTCGCGTCTCCTTCGGTCAGTCCGGTATCCGCCCCCGCCGCCAGCGTCACCGCAGTCGGATCGTTATCGACAATCGTCACCGTGTGCACATCCAGAGCGTCATCATGCTCCGCCCCCGCATGGCGCAACGTGAACGTCACCGTCTCCGGCGGCTCGTCCAGCGCATCGTCGTGCGCCGCCGTCATCGCCGCTCCGAAAGCCGCGTCATATCCCGCATGCAACGTAATCGCCGTGGCCCGGTCGCGCCGCGGAACCCGAGCGTCTTCCGGCGCCGCCGTACCACCGATGATGACCTCAACATCCGTGGTGACCGCCACCTGCGCGCCGTCGATACGGGTTCCCGCCGTGCCCGGCGTACCCTCGCTCAGGGTCGAAGCGCGACTGGCAAAAGCCAGCGCCGCGCCATGCGTATCGCGGATCGTCAGCGCCACCGAATGGTCAACGGTCTCCTCATCGCCGTCATCACTCGCCGCCAGGCCACCGCCGAGATTGGTGGCCAGCGCGCCATCGGCCAGGTCACCGAAAGCCACCGTGATCGTCTCATCCTCGTCATCCCCGTCCATCCTCGCCGTCGCCGCGAAGACCAGCGTCGCCGTTTGCGCCCCGCCGCCGCCCAAGAGTACCTTCGGCGTCGCCGTATCGGCGCCCGTCAGCGTCACCCCGACGCCGGACGCGGCCACCGTAAAGTCCGCCGCCGCCGCTCCCGGCAGCGCCGCCCCGCTGGCGCTTGCCAGAACCAGCGGAATCTCCGCCACCTCTCCGGCCGTAAGCGCCCGCGCCAGCGTCACCGTCGCCGTCGCCGTGTTTGCGGTCACTCCCTCGGTCAAGCGCACATCGGCGCCGGCGGCCAGCGTCACCGCGGTCGGGTCGTTATCCACGAAGGTGACGGTAAACGCGGTACGCTCCCCCAGCCGGTAGCGCGGCGGCATCGTAGAGTCCGGCGGCAGGTGGAACGTCACCGTCTCCGGCGGTTCATCCAGGCTATCGTCGTGGAATGCTTGCGACGAGGCGAGCAGCGTTTGACGGAACCTGCCCGTTGCCAGAGCATTTCCCCCGGCGTCCACCGTCACTGCTTGCGCCAGTAGATACGCCCGGCTGCCGGCATTGAAATCAGAATCGTGCGTCCAATAGTCCCCTTCTATGCTGGTCGTCGATATGCCCGCGTCCGCCGTACCTTCGACCCGCAGCCGGAAAGGAGGGAATTCATCTTGATAGAGCGTTAAACCGGAGTTTTGGTATAGACGATCAGCTACCGGCGTATAACCCGATATCGTGTAGCCAATGCCGACGACAGCGGGAGTGGCGGCGCCTTCCGTCAGCGTGGCGGCGGCGCGCTCAAACTCGACCACCGGAATCGGCGAGTCAGTGATGGTGTAATTCAGCGCTGGCGCTTGGGCGCCAAACGTATTTCTTCTGTGAACCCGGGTAATCACCGGGCCGTGGATAGAGCCGGTGACGGACTGAGGAGCCAGCGTCAGGGTGATCGTTTCACCACCATCCCGAATGTCATCCGCAATTCCCTTCAGGAAAAACCCGGCGGTATACTGGGTAGGGGAGGGCCCGATGAAGGTAATGGTCGGGCGGCCGGTTGCAAGGCCGGCATAGCGTATGGAGGGAGATGCGTCGCCTCGCCGAACCAACTGATAATCCTGACCCGCTGTCGCCGTACCTCCCAGCTGGAGCGGAACCACCACTTTCTCGCCCTCACCCAAGAAGCGGGACAACCCGAGCTGCAGTGGTATTGTCTCCGAGCCCCACTCATCTACCTCCGACTCGTAGTCGCTGCCCCCGAAGGGCAGAGCGACCAAATCAACCGTGATGCCATCGTTATCGGCAATCGTCAGGGTGTGAGTCTGCCCGGCCCCCGGCCAGTAGCCGGCGCCGGGCAGGATGGTCAGGATCAGGGTCTCCGGAAGTTCTGAAAAGCTGTCATCCAGGACAGCAATCCCGACCGTAGCTGATTTCTGCCCCTTGAGAATCGTCACCGAGCCACTGAGCTTCGTATAGTCCAACCCGCCTGTCGCCGTACCCGACACCGCGTAGTTCACCGGTACATCCGTGGTGGCGGCTTCGGACAGCTGCACAGTCACCGTGGCCTGCCCCGACTCCTCCGCCACTTGCGAGGTGGTTTGCGCGAAGCGGGCCAAAACCAGCGGCGCGTCCGTGATGGTGAGGGTCACGCGCTCCGCTGCCGTAGTCGCCAGCAACCCGCCATCCAGGTTAGTGGCCAATCCGGCGGCGGCCAGCTCGCCGAACGCCACCGTGACGGTCTCGTCCGTCTCATCCTCATCCACATTCGCGGTCGCCGCGAAAGTCAGCGTCGCCGTTTGCGCTCCGCCCTCGAAGCGTACCGTCGGCGTCGGCGTATCGGCGCCCGTCAGCGTCACCCCGCCGCCGGCCTGCAACGAAAACGCCGGCGCATAAACGCCCGGCAACGCCGCCCCGGTGGCGCTCGTCAGCAGCAGCGGGATCTCGGCGACCTCGCCGGCGGCGAGCGAACGCCCCAGCGCCAGCGTCACCACGGCGGTATCGCCCGGATTGCCCTCGGTCAGCGCTTTGTCGGCGCCGGCGGTCAGCGTCACAGCCGTCGGGTCATTGTCGATAATCGTCACCGTGTGCCGGTTGCGCGGCCCGAGCCGATAGCCGTCGCCGGAATCGGGATGAAGAATGAAGCGAACGCTCTCGGGCGGCTCGTCCAGGTCGTCATCGTGTGACTCCGTCATCTCGACATTCAGCGCCGTCTGCCCGCCGGCGGACAGCCCCACCGTATGCCGACCCGTGCCGACGGGATTCCTCACCCGCACATCCGCTATGCTTCCCAGAACCTCCACAAAGGCTGTGCCATCCGCCGCTAACGTCGAGCCATCCAGACGCGCCGCCACCATTCCGGCCTGCCCCTCGGTCAGCCTCGAGCCGGTAGTCGTGAACTGTATCAGCGGACGGTCGTCAGGGTCGCCGTCCCTTATTAAAAAATACCCAGAAGTCAAACTCCCATTGTACTGAATCTTGGACACGCCGCCATCCAGATTGACCGGCGACAACCAGTCAGCGGAACGGGATACAAAATACATAGACTCCCTCTGATCTCCGGCGCCCTCCACCTCATCGTCGACCAGCGTCAGCGCCTGTATCCGCGCATAGCGAGACGCTCCCGCTCCGCCGGTGAAAATGACCGTGACATCGCCGCTGTCCAGACCGCTGTAAGTCACCCCGCCCAGCGCCTCGCCGGTCAGCCGATAGTCCGCGCCGAGAGTAGCGGAGCCGGCGGCGGACAGCTTCACCACCAGCGCCTCGCCGGCAACCAGCGCCCGTCCGATGTCCAACTCGAAGACGGTGTGTTCTCCTTCTTTCGGAGTAAATGAACCCTTGTTCTGAATGTTTACCCCCGTGTGATCGCCATCCACCAGGGTCACGGTATGCCGCGTGTCCCGCGCTCCCGGCTTGTAGTCCGTGCCGTGCGCCAGGGTGAGTATCAGGGACTCGCGCGCCTCGTCCATACCGTCATCCACGGCCGTTATCGTAACCGCGCCGGCGCTCTGCCCCTTCAGAATCGTCACCGAGCCGCTGAGCGTCTCGTAGTCCATCGCGTTCGCCGTACCCGAAACCTCATAGTTCACCAGAACATCCGCGGCGGCGGCCTCGGACAGCCGCACGGTCGCCGTATAGGAGCGCGCGCCGGATTCCGCATCCTCATGAATCGTCGACACGGCTTGCGTGAACACCGCCGCCGGCGCCGGCGTCGTGAGATCATTGATAATCCGGAACGACACCCCACTGTCGACGGCGGGCGCTATTCCGGATTCGGCGGCGCTCGCGGCGAGTGTCACCGTCTCGTCGCCCTCGTCGAACACCCGGTCAACAATCGCCGCCACCTCGAATGTCGCCGTAGTACTCGCTCCCGTTCCCCCGGTGAAGCGCACCTCAGTCAAGCGCGTGGCGTCCCCGCGGTACTCGACTCCCGCCGGGGCGGACGCCGGAACCCGCGTGGCGAAGTCCGTTCCCAGGGTCGCGCCGCCGCCCCAGTCCAGTGTCACCGTCGCGGTCTTGCCCGCGCCCAGCGCCTCGCTGAGCGTCAGGGTCACCAGCTTCGACCCCCCGGTGCTGTTCTCATACAGGTCGCCAGCCGGCGCCGACACCGTCACCCCGATATCCTTTTCCCGTATGACATAATTCGCGCTCCCGGGATTCCCCACTCCGTAATTCGTCCCACCCGGCTCCACCTGCACCGTCACTCGCCCGTCGGGCACATATACAGCATCCGCCTGCGTGTTCACCGTGAACGAGGCGCTGCCGGCGCTGTCTCCGGACGCGGGGATGGTCACCGTCTTCATCCCCTCGTCACCCGCCGCTACAAAGTCCTGTTGCGAAGTGGTTTCCTCCGCCACCCGCAGGTTGACGCTCAGGTTGGCGCCCGGAGTCGGGCTGGCGCTGACCGTGAAGACCGCCGGCTCGCCCTCGGTGATCGAATCCCCGCCCGTTATCGTCACCTTCGGGTCATCGTTCGCAATGGTAAAGGTCGCCGTCGTACCGGTTGCGGCAAGCTCGACATCCACAGGAGGGTTCTCCTCCAGCCGCAACGCAAACTGGATCGTCTCGTCACTCTCCTCAACCGTATCGCCGTACACGCGAATGACCTGGGATGCACGGGTTGAATTTTTGCCTACATTCACCGAAATGCATCCATCTGCGTTAAATTGTCGTAAAATATCCCCCAACCGGGTGTAGAACCCCCAGTCACTCGAGCCGGCGGAACCGCTGGCCCCGGCAGTGCCACTGACGCAGACATCGGAGCCGGTCAGATCTGAACGCGTCCCCCCCGACAGCTCCACGAACAGATTGATATTCTTCCCCCCCGAGTCACCCTCCACGACCGAAGATTGAGCCATTCTCAAGCTAAGCCTGTGGATCGAGCTCTCCTCCCGGTCATCGTCCTCAATCGTAGTGACCGCCTTGCCCCGGGTATCCGAAATCTGGTATCCGTCACCGGCGGACAACACGAATACCGCCTCCTCATCCCGCTCATCCTTCGTATCTCCCTGCACATGGATATTATAGCTTCTGCTGCTGCCCTGCGCGCCACCCAGGCTGGTGGTAAAGCAATTTTGATTGTCCGGTGTCGCGCCCTGTACCGTATAGTCCTCCCCGTGGCTGGCGCCACCTTCCAGGCAGACCTTGATCGGTAACGCGGCGGCGGGAGTCGGCGCAATGCTCACCGTGAGTATCCGGATCTTGGAACCGGAATGGCCCTCTGCCGCCGATGCGGTGTTTACCGCAACCGACACCTCCGGTATTATCGCCTTGAAGCGCGGCGACATGCCGAGGAGATGATGAAAGGTTAGCCAATTTTGAAGACTAACGCTAATTCCGCTCCGGGCGGCATTAACGACCCAGGCGGCAGGAAATTGAATACCCGTAAACGGCGAAGTAGAAGGGTCTCCTCTGGACAAACGAAAGCCCAGAGATGTCTGCCAGCGCGCCGCAGCCGCGCCACGGTTGTTGGTGTTACCCAGATCCAGGCCGGTCCAAATTGTGTATCCAGCCGGAGATAACCAGGCGCTTCCGTTGGCGCCGCGTAGATTATAGTCGCTCCACTTAGCGGAGAAAAAATTATCCTTGCTGCTCGCGACCTTGCTATTGGCGCCCAACCAGTAGAGCGGAGCCGTGTCGGTGTTCCAGCCGGTTCTGGTGATGGCATTGTTACGCGCATCCTGGGTAGTCCGGGTGAAGGGATGGGAGTTCCCGTCACTTGAATTTTTTGGTACATTCAGAGCAGCCACTGCATTGAAGTACTGGAGATAGGGCCGGATAGCGACATGAGTGTATCTCGTTAGTTCATTACGCACCAATGAAGGATTTGATATATCACTGGTTCTGTTTCCCACCACACGGCCCGAGGACATGAAAAGCAGCCGGAAATCCTCCCCGTTTTTCACATTAGACGGTTTCAGCGCCCAATCCGTCGGCACCCAACGGAACGGGCCGTGGGTATCTGTCCCCTCTGTCCCCGCAACCGGCGGCGCCGCCAGCCCCTCACCAGCCACCCCCAGCCACAAAGCCAAAGCCAGCAAAAACGCCCCACCCCGCCGCCCATCACTCCCCCGCAGCCTATCACTCCCCCGCCGCCTATCACTCCCCCGCAACCTATCACTCCCCCGCAACCCATCACTCCCCCGCAGCCCATCACTCCCCCCTTGAGGGGGAGTCAAATCCGCTTCACGGATTTGGTGGGGGGAACATTCCCGCGCAAGCGGGAATCCACAACATATATGGAATCTGTAATTACCGATGCGTAGGGGCGGGTCACTGTGCCCGCCCGCTATCGTTGATGCCCGTTCCGGCGGTTGCGGGAGGGTACAAGACCCTCCCCTACGATGACGGTGGGGGGAACATTCCCGCAGGCCACCACTCCCCCGCAACCTATCACTCCCCCCTTGAGGGGGAGTCAAATCCGCTTCACGGATTTGGTGGGGGGAACATTCCCGCGAAGGCAGAAATGACAGAAATCTCGACAGATGGATTCCCGCCTGCACGGGAATGACGGGGGTTTGCGGCAGAAGTAACGACCTGACCGCGCGGGACGGTCTCCGCGCCGTCGCGCGGCGAGAATCAGAATAACGCCAAAGCAGGCAACGCCAATAACCGCAAAACCCGGCAAGAGAAGCCGAAAAGAGAACGCGCCACGAGATACCCCGGCGCCAAACGCCGGACGTAATCATAGCCTTTCGGCGCTTCGGCGCTTCGGCGCTTCGGCGCTTCGGCGCTTCGGCGCTTCGGCGCTTCGGCGCTTCGGCGCTTCGGCGCTTCGGCGCTTCGGCGCTTCGGCGCTTCGGCGCTTCGGCGCTTCGGCGCTTCGCTAATATTATACCAAAAGCCCATCATCATTATAGTCAATAACTACGATCACCAGACATTAGCAATCCTGTCATTATACAATAATCCAAGTGCATCCCGTCAACAGAAAATCGCCAACACAGAAAATCGCCAACACAGAATTGACTAACCCAAATTCCGCTACACGCGATAGGCGAATACCCCCCGCGCCGCCCACTTTCTGATATAATCACCAAACCTTCAAACCCAACATAAAGGAGTATCCTTGATCATGCCAACCAATGCTGCCGTATCCACCCCGGATAAAATCTGGAGAATCCTGGAAAGTACCAACGCTACTCTGGATAAAACCAACGCCACTCTGGATAAAACCAGCCGGGAAATGGAAGAATTCCGTATCAGTCAGGAAGAATCCAGCCGAAAGGCCCGCCGGGAAATGGAAGAATTTCGCCTCAGTCAGGAAGAGTCCAGTCGGAAGGCCAACCGGGAAATAGAAGAGATTCGCGCCCTTCATCGGGAGATAGCGGAAGAACAGAAAGAAACCGGCAAACAAATTAAAAAGACCGAGGCCCTGTTTAACAGCCAATGGGGACGACTGATGGAAAGCCTGGTGGAAGGGGATTTGATTGCACTTCTGCGGGAAAAGGGAATTAACGCTTTACGTACTTACAAGAATGTTGAACAAAGAGGCACCAGCGATGATTTTGAATATGACATTGTTGCGGCAAACGGCGAAGAAATTGTAGTAGTTGAAGTGAAGACTACGTTAAGAGTGAAGGATGTCCGGGACTTTCTGATCAGTTTACGGAAATTCACGTCCCGGATGAAAGATTATCAGGGGAAGACAGTTTATGGAGCGGTGGCCTGGTTACAGGCTCATGAGGAAGCGGCGACCTACGCGGAGAAGCAGGGTTTGTTCGTCATCCGGGCGACAGGCAGCAGCGCCAGCATTGTCAATCGGGAAGATTTCAAACCGCAGGTCTTTTCCTGAAAACAGTACGGGGGCACAACCGTCAGCAAACGCCTCGCCCGTCATCGTAGAGCCTGCCCCCGGCTTGATCGGGGGGACAGGTCTTGTGCCTGTCCGCGAACGCGCCATCCACGCCCCACCAACACCACACCACCGATACCAAGCCCCGTCATTCCCTTGATAAGCGGGAATCCCCAACCCGCCATCCCACGCCCAACCTGAATTGTACTGAGAAAGGTGGACACTTTAGAATGGGGATAAGATCCTCAGGAGTGTCCAATGAAGAAAAGAAATATTTATAGTAAGGAGTTCAAATTAGAAGTACTCCGTCAATGGAAGCAAGAAGGCCAGTCTGCTACGGTTTTGGCGAGGAATTTGGGTTTGAGGCCGAACATGCTATACAAGTGGAAAGAGCAGTTCAGTCGTCATGGTGAGCAGGCGTTTCAGGGTTCGGGCCACCGGTCGGTGGTTCAGGTGGATGAATGGTCCCGACTCAAGAAGGAGTTGTCGGATGTCAAGATGGAGCGGGACATTCTAAAAAAGGCGGCGGCGTACTTTGCTCGAGAGTTGAAGTGAAGTACGCTTTTATCGAACGGTATCGTCGGTACTTTCCGGTGGTTCGCATGTGTCGTGTGATTCGAGTGAGTCGGTCGGGTTATTATGCTTGGCGGAGCCGGGGTCCGAGCGCGGGCAGTGTATTGCGGCGCAATCTTTTACGCGAGATTCGGCGGGTACACCAGCAGTTTCAAGGTCGTTATGGTGCGCTCAAGTGCTGGCGTCATTTGCGTCGGGAAGGGATTGCTTGTGGTCGGGATCAGGTCGTCAAGTTACGGCGTCTGCACGGGATATTCAGTCAGCGCCGTCATCGTTTTGTGGTCACTACCCGCTCCAGGCCGGGTGATCGGGCGGCTGCGAATCAACTCAATCGGGTATTTTGTGCGAGCGCTCCGAATCAGGTCTGGGTAGGGGATGTGACGTTTGTTGCGACTCGCCAGGGTTGGTTATATCTGGCTGTATTACTGGATCTCTATTCCCGAAAGGTCGTAGGTTGGTCCATGGCCAACCGCAATGATACGTCTCTGGTCAAAGCCTGCCTGGACATGGCGGTTTCCCATCGCCAGCCTGCGCCTGGACTCATTCATCATACAGATCGCGGAGCGACCTACACTTCTCAATCGTATCGTCATGCGCTGAACCGTAAGGGAATCATCGCATCCATGAGCCGAAAGGGAGATTGTTGGGATAATGCAGTCGCGGAAAGCTTTTTTGGTCAACTGAAAAACGAATGGGCCTGGCAACAGGGTTGCCCGAATCGAGAACAGGCCAGAGCGGGTCTGTTTGAATATATCGAATTGTTTTACAATCGACAAAGACTCCACCAGACTTTAGACTATGTCTCACCCGTGGAGTATGAGAGTAATCAATGTGTCTCTTAATTAACTGTCCACTAAACTCAGTACACCTCAACCCATCCCCACATCCCCGCCTGCGCGGGAATCCATCAACCGTCAGCATATACACCGTCAGCATATACAGTTGGATACGAAGGGTGTTTATTGTACCATCCGCTTCAGTTGATAAATAGTTGACATATACCCAGACAGAGCCTGTCATCCGGGCTTTCCCATGAAAATAAAACTGTACGATAGCTATACCCGTTCACTGCGGGAGTTCACGCCACTTAAAGGTCATGAAGTGAGAATCTATGCCTGTGGGCCGACCGTTTATAACTACGCCCATATTGGCAACCTTCGCACCTATATATTCGAGGACATCCTGCGCAGGACCCTGGAGGCCTATGGCTATGCGGTCATTCATGTAATGAATATCACCGATGTCGGACATCTGGCCTCAGACGCAGATACCGGAGAAGACAAGATCGAGCAGGGTTCAAAACGCGCCGGAAAGACCGCATGGGAGATCGCCGAACTGTACACAAGAGCATTTCAGTCGGATCTGGCGGCGTTGAATATTCTCGAGCCTTCTATCTGGTGCCGCGCTACCGATCATATCGAGGAGCAGATTCGTGATATCCGCGTCATTGAGGAGAAGGGATATACCTATATCACATCCGACGGGGTTTATTTTGACACCACGAAACTGAACGGCTACGGTCATCTGGCCCGCCTGGATGCGGCGGGATTAAATGCCGGAAAGCGAGTCGATATTGGAGAAAAACGCAGCCCGACAGATTTCGCTCTCTGGAAATTCAGCCCGCCGGGGCAACGGCGTCAAATGGAATGGGACAGTCCCTGGGGCAGCGGATTTCCAGGTTGGCATATTGAGTGTTCAGCCATGGCCGTCAAATATCTGGGACAGAAATTTGATATTCATTGCGGCGGAAAAGATCATATCCCGGTCCACCACACCAACGAGATTGCCCAGTCAGAGGTTTGCTACGGCACCCGCTTGGCGAATTTCTGGCTGCATGGTTATTTTCTGGAAGTCGACAAACTGAAAATGTCGAAATCATCGGGAGAGTTTCTGCGTCTGCAAACACTGCTGGACAATCACTACGACCCCATGAGCTATCGGTATCTGTGTCTGACCGCCAATTACCGGAATGACCTGAAATTCACCTGGAACAGTCTGGACAGCGCCCGAATCGCCCTCAACCGACTCAGGACCACCGTCTATTCATGGGGTGAGGCTACAGAGGCAGACCCCGGCTATGAGGAGCGATTCAACCGGCAGGTATTTAATGATCTCAATACCACAAAAGCGCTGGCGGTGGTCTGGGAACTGGTCAAGAGTACGATGCCGAACGGGGTCAAGAAGGCAACGGTTCAACAATGCGACCGGATCCTGGGATTGAATCTTTGTCAATGGGCGCCGGCTCAGGTTGAGATTCCGGAAGCGGTACAAGGATTGCTTGCTCAGCGAAAGGTTGCGCGGGAATCCGGAGACTGGGGAGAATCGGATCGTTTGCGTGACCGGATATCGCGACTGGGATACGAAATCGAAGACTCACCGGATGGCCCCGCAATCCGTAAAAAGAAATAACCGGAAAGAAATAACCGGAACGGTTGAAATCCACGCAATAGTTAGGGTAGAATCTCCGCTCCGTTGCGGGGTGGAGCAGTTTGGCAGCTCGTCGGGCTCATAACCCGAAGGTCGCAGGTTCAAATCCTGCCCCCGCTACCACTATCCTTGACATCGTGATCCAGGGCGCATGTCTTATGTCAAGACGACGATTGCCTCCGCCTCTGCTCATCAGGCTACTCGGTTCGTTAGCGATCCTTGCGTGGTTTTCATCTTCCCCGCTAAACGCGCGCGAGATAGGCATTGCGTTCATTGAGGATGGGGCGAGTGAACCAGCCTCGCGGCTGTCAAGCCTGATTATTCGGGAACTGAAACCATTACTTGACCACGAGGATACCCTGGCGCCGGTTTTTCTCGGCCTTGCGGGCAATGCCGCCAAATTACAGGATTCCCTTGCAGCGGCCATAGCCGACCCGAAGATTGAATATATTATCGCCACGGGATTGATCGGAAGCCAGGAACTCTATCTGCAATCCGGGTACTCCAAACCAACCTGGGCGTTAAGAGTGCTGGACCCGGGTCTGACCGGCATCCCCGTTCGTGATAACACTCCAAACCTGCACAGTTACAGCACAGTCAACGAAATCACCGGCGTATTCAACCGCATCAGTACGCTTTTTCAAGCCACGCGAGTTGGCATCATTTTGCCAACGGATATTGTTGATACACCGCGCAGCATTGGCGACACCGTCATCGCCAGCGCCCGCAAGTCTGGCATTACCGTACAGTTTCTGCCACTTGATTTCACAACCGCGCTGGACTCTCAGTTACCCGATATGGATGCAGTCATACTGCCTCCCGCAATCACCTCGGCTCAGGAACTCACGGACCTGCTCCAGGTTTTACGCCGAAAAAGAATACCGGGATTTGCCGTGGGCGGTGACCGCATGGTAATAAGCGGAGCGCTGATCAGCGATACCCTGGACGAAGACGAGCGTATATTTGCCCGCAGGGTAGCGCTTGACTTGCAGCTGGCAATTGCCGGCGATTCTGCGGGCGGGAGTATGCGATTGCTGCAACCAGAAAAGCGAACCACCATCAATATAGATACCGCTCGCGCGCTGGATATCGACTTTTCGCTGGATGAATTGCTGACCGCGCGAGTCGTACAAGGCAGCAACCGCATTCTGGCGCCGGGATTTCTGTCCGCGCTGGAACTGGCTATCGACCGGAATCCCGATTTACTCGGGCAGTTTCAGCAACTGCGGATTGATGAGGAGTCACTGCAACAGGCGCGTACAGCCAGGCGACCGCAATTAACGACACAACTGGGGCACACGCGACACGGTGAACAATTGCCCGAACAGGATTCACTGGCCGCCTTGAATATGAGTCAAATCCTTTATTCGCCATCAGCAAACGCGACCATTCGGGCAGAAGAGCTGGGACTTGATGCATCACAAAAAGCGCTTGAGCAAAAACAGTTGGAGACAATACAGCAAACTGCAACAGCCTATTTCCAGGCGCTGCAAGCCCAGGCCCGTTTTGACACTACCTTGCGCGAACTGGCCCTGAACCGAAAAAACCTGATTCTCGCAGAGCAACGCAAAGCCAGCGGTAGCGGCGCCGGCGCCGATATTTATCGCTGGCAGGCAATCATCGCTACCAGTGAAACTGCGACCCTGCAAGCCTACACTTCCAATACCCGCGCACAAAACAACCTGGCGCGGCTACTCAATATGCGCCTGCAAATTCCAGCCCGGCTCACGGATACAGACCTGAACCAGCCACCATTTGATTTACTGCACGAAGGGATCAGTCCCTGGCTGAAAAGCGCCGGCAAGGCAGAACGACTGCGTCAGGCGTGTGCCGCAAGAGCGCTTTCGCAATCCCCTCTCCTGGCGCGCGCCGAGGCGGGTATCGCTATCAACGACACTCATATCAAGGCGCTGAGACAAAGCTATTACATACCGGAGATTTCTCTCAACGCGCAATACGCCCGCCACCTTGACAGTAGCGTCACGGCGTCCGGTCATGAACTGGACAATCAGGACGACTGGTCTGTAATGCTGAAGGCGGAACTGCCGCTCACCCTCGGCGGCAGCCGCCGCAGTCTGGGCCGGCAATACGCCGCCCAGAGCGCATTGGCAGAAACCGGGTTGCAGAGTGCGCGAATATCCATCTGGGCCAATGCCGGTAATGCAGTAGACAATCTGGTCGCGAACTATCGCGCGATTGAACTCAGCGCTCAGACTGAAGCGGCGGCGCTAAAAAGCCAACAGGTCACCCGCAACGCCTACAGATTGGGCGCAGCCAGCGTTACCGACCTGCTGGATACACAAAATACCTGGCGCGAAGCGCAAGACAATGCACACATCGCGCGCTATCAATACCTCACAGCGCTCGTCGACTTTCAGGCTCTGATGGGGGAAATGCCGATGCTTGAGTCCGGAGCCGGGCAACTGCAATGGCTGCAAGCGTTCAAACAAAGCATGCTCGAAGGAGTGGCCCAGGATGCCGCATATCAGAACTGATATGCCGTGTATGGCGCGCCTGCGCCAATCCGGCCTGGCTCTATTGTGCTGTAGCGCTCTGGCCGCATGTTCGCCCCAGGATCAGGACGATGAGGCGGCTACCACTGTACTGCGACCGGTAAAAGTTCTGGAAATCAGCGCCGGTAGCGCCGCGCTGGAGCGTACACTGTCCGCAACCGTTATTTCGGCAGACAGCCAAAACATCAGCTTTCGCATCAGTGGCTCGATTACCTCACTGCCGATAGCTGTCGGTGACTCGCTCAAAGCCGGGGCGCTGGTGGCGACACTGGATCAGGAAACGCTGAAATTGAGGGAAAAGGAAGCGCGGGCCCAGTTAGCGCAAGCCGAGGCTGACTATCGCAATGCCCAGGGACAGTATCAGCGCGCGCGGGAACTCTACGCTACTGAAGCGGCGAGTCTTTCTGATCTCGAAAATGCCAAAGCCAGGGCTTCATCTGCGAGCGCCAACCGCTCATTGGCAGAAGAGGGAGTCAATTCCACAAAGCTGAATCTGGGTTACAGTCAGCTTCGCAGCCCCGCCTACAGCTGTCAGGTGGTTGATGTGCCGGTTGCGGTGAATGAAAACATAAACGCCGGACAAACCATAACGACTCTGGCCTGCGGGGATGAATTGCGCTTGCGTACAATAGCGCCGGAAAGCCTGATCAACCGGATAAACAGGGGTATGCCGGTAACTGCCACGTTGCAATCAGGCAATACGACTCTGGCAGGCCGTGTGATTGAAGTGGCGGTCAGCAACCGCAACAGCGCCGGTTATCCTGTCGAGATAAAGCTGGAATCACCACCGGCAACCATAAAAGCGGGGATGACCGCACAGGTTACCTTCAAACTGGCGCACAACGAAAAGCGACTGCTCGTTCCATTGATTGCAGTGATGAGTGATCACTCGGAAAAGTTTGTTTATATCGCCGCGCCTGAGGGTGAGCATTATCGCATTGTACGCCGGACAGTCCAGACCGGCGAACTCGACAACAACGGCATCGAGATACTGCATGGCCTTATGCCAGGCCAACGAGTGGTGGTCGCCGGCATGTCGCGCATCAGTGAGGGGATGAACGTCACGCTCTATGACGGCGCCGGGCCGTGAGCGGTCGGTAGATGAACCTTTTATTACCTTTCGTTTTTGCCAACAAGCGCGTATCCCTCACGCTGCTCGCCCTGATGACGCTGTCCGGTGTGTGGGCTTATTTCGACCTGCCCAAAGCCGAAGACCCTGGTTTCGTTGTTCGTCAGGCAACGGTAGTTACCCGCCTGCCCGGCGCCAACGCCCAACGCATGGAAGAGCTGGTCAGCGCGGTTCTGGAAAAGGCGATCATCGAAATGGCCGAGCTGGACAATGTCAGAAGCACATCGCGAAACAGCATATCCATTATCAATGCCGAATATAAAGCCGCCTACACCGACATGCGGCCGATATTCGATGATCTGCGCCGCAGGATTGAAGTCGCCAGCGTCGACCTGCCTGAGGGTGTATTGGGCCCGGTGGTCAATGATCAGCTGGGCGAGGTATTCGGCAGCCTGTATTCACTCAGTGGCGAAGGGTTCAATGACGCCGAGCTCAAACTGGAAGCCGAGCGGATTAAAGATGAGTTGCTGTTGCTGGACGATGTCGCCAAAGTCGAGTTACAGGGTCTGCGTGATGAGACAATCTATGTCGAATACAGCGACGCCGCCCTGCGGGAGATGAAGATTACCGCCAATGAACTGGCCAGCGCGATAAAGAATACCAATACCATCCGCAGTGGCGGCCAAATGGTGGTTGGCAACGAGCGACTGAGCCTGGAGCCGTCGGGTGATTTTTCCGGGATTGAAGCGTTGCGTACAACGCTCCTGCGTAGCTCGACCGGAGACCTGTTACAGCTACAGGATTTGGCCAATATCTCCCGCGTGGTAGCGGACCCGCCCGGTGAACTGGTACGTACACGAGGCGTACCGGCAATCTCGATCAATGTGAGTATGGTCACCGGGGGCGATATCGTGGCGCTGGGAAGCATACTGGAATCCTTTGTTCAACGAATCCGAAATACGCTGCCCATCGGGATGACGCTGGAGAAAATAGTGAGCCAGGCTGATATTGTGAACACAAGTATCGGTGATTTTCTCTCCAGCATTGTGCAGGCTATCTCCATTGTCGGCATTGTACTATTGCTATCTCTGGGTCTGCGTACCGGCCTCATCATCGCGACATCCATCCCGGTCACCATGGCGCTGACACTGATGGTAATGCAGTGGTTCGGCATGACGATAGACAAGGTTTCACTGGCCGGGCTGATCATCTCGCTGGGGTTGCTGGTAGATAATGGAATTGTGATGGCCGAAGCGATTCAGAAAAGACTACTGGCCGGCGAAAAGCGCATGTCGGCTGCTGTTGCCACGGCCAACACCATGCGAATCCCCCTGTTGGTCGGGTCAGCCACCACGGTCGCCGCATTCTCGCCCATCGTGCTGGCGGAATCGGCGGTGGGTGAATTTACCGCCGCGATAGGATATGTCGTTGCCATATCCCTGAGCATATCCTGGTTTCTTTCCATGACCATCATTCCGTTGCTCGGCGGATTATTGTTGAAGGCGTCCAATGCCCCCGGCAACCGGAAACCCAGCATTCTGGAGCGCTGGTATCGGGCGCTGCTGAACAGGGCCATCCGCTTTCGCTGGGTGACTATTGCAATAACCTGTCTGCTGTTTTATTCGATGACGGTCGCCATGGGTATGCTGCGAAATGAATTCATTGCGCCATCGGACGAACCGCTGGTCACGATTGAGCTGGATTTGCCACAAGGGGTCGATGTCAGTGTCACCGAAGAAACAGCCGACAATCTCAGTCAATTTCTGCACTCGCAACGGGCCGGCAATACCGGCGTGGTTGACTGGACCCAGTATATCGGCATTTCAGCGCCCAAATTCAAACTTGGATATAACCCCGGGCAAACCGATGCCGCCCATGTCACGACCCTCGTAAATGTCAAAAGTCCTGTAGAGATTGACGCCGTCATTGAGTTGCTGCAGAACCATCTCGGCAACAATTATCCCGATGCCAGATACAAGGTCGCGCGTCTGGCACAAGGCCCTCCGGTCTCCTATCCGATTCAGGTGCGTCTGTCCGGCAAGAATATCAACCAGCTGGAACCACTCGCATCGCGGCTCAAACAACAACTGTACACAACTGACGGCATACTGGATGTAATAGATGATTGGGGCATCCGCTCGCGCAAGATTAGTGTGGAAATAGATGCAAACCGGGCGAATGTCTCAGGACTTTCAAACCGCGATATCGCCAATTCGCTATTTGCCGGTATCAGCGGCAATCAGGTGAGTGAATTGCGGGAAGGCGAAAACCGGATTCCAGTCGTACTGCGCTCCATCAATACGGACCGCAGTGACATAAGACGTTTGCCAGACCTTACCGTGACCTCCTCCACCAGTGGCCGATCTGTGTCTTTGGCCCAGGTGGCCGACATAGACGTACTATGGGAGACGCCGGTAATCAAACGTCGCGACAGGGTGCGAACCATCACAATTTCCGCCACTTTGCTGCCCGGATTCAGCGCCACAGACATCAATAGTACCCTCAAACCCTGGTTGGCGAATTGGTCGCTTCCCGCCGGCTTTGATTACGAAGAGGGCGGGGAATCAGAATCCTCTGACAAGGCGACTCAATCCATCGTCAACAAGCTGCCTGTTGCAGGTCTCGCTATCATCATATTGCTGGTTGGCCAGTTCAATTCTTTTCGCAAGGCCGGGCTCGTTATAATGACCATTCCTCTCGGCCTGATCGGCATGGCGTGGGGATTGGCCGTCACAGATGTCGCTTTTGGTTTCTTCACGATCCTCGGCATTATCTCGCTGGCGGGTATCGTGATCAACAACGCCATCATTTTGATAGATCAAATCAGTATTGAAGAGAATACCGGCACATCCGGATGTGAGGCGATTATCAAAGCATCCGTACAAAGATTCAGACCCATTCTGTTAACCACAGCCACAACCTGCGGAGGCATGACGCCACTGGCTGTGCAGCCAGGCATGTTCCAGACCATGGCCGTGGCGCTGACAGGCGGGATGCTCATTGGCACAGCGATTACATTGCTACTGGTGCCAGCGGTGTATTCATTGCTATTCAAGGCGGATATGAAACGGCTGGTGGATTAGACCCTGCAAGCAATTTAATGATACGATTTGGCGAATTTTTACCTGACGCGCCCTGCCCGCAATAATTATCAGATGCCCAACCACAAAACCATCGTTGGAAAATGGCTCAAAACAGGATTGCTGACCCTTGTCTTCGGCCTGATCTGCGGTTACGCCACGGCTTCCCCGCCGACAAAGGAGAACGATCCACTGGAAAAGATGAACCGGAGTATTCTGGAGTTCAATCTGGGTGTGGATCGAACGATTCTGAGGCCGGTCGCAAAGTCCTGGCGCACAATCGTGCCCACGCCGGTACGCAAGGGAATTGGCAATTTCTTCTCGAACCTGTGGCAGCCGATGACGATTGTAAACGATTTGCTACAAGGCAAGGTCGGGCAGGCCACCCATGATACGATGCGGTTTCTGCTCAATACCACTGCTGGCGTACTGGGCATATTCGATGTCGCCAGTGAACTGGATTTGCCAGAACATAAAGAAGATTTCGGACAAACGCTCGCGCTCTGGGGAGCGCCTTCCGGCCCTTATCTGGTACTGCCTTTTCTGGGACCGGGCAATCTGCGGGATACGGTCGGTCTTGTGCCACAGTTTGCTTATAGTGATGCGGTCGGATACCTTGATTCCCCGCACCGTTTTTATGCCAGTGGTGTGAGGTTGGTGGAGGCTCGCTCGCTTCTGCTGGATGCGGATGGATTACTTGAAGTCCAACCGGACCCCTATCTTTTCCTGCGCGAGACCTGGCGCCAGTCAAGAGCGAATCTGATTCATGACGGCAACCCTCCCCGCTCGGAAGAAGAGTTCACCGAAGACGAACTGATTGATCAGCTTTTGCAGGATGAGCCGTAATCATGGCAGTCTATGCGGTGGGGGATATTCAGGGATGTGCAGGCGCTTTTGAAAAGATCCTGACCAAAATAAACTTTGATCCTGGCCGCGATCAGGTCTGGCTGTGCGGCGACCTGGTCAACCGCGGCCCGAACTCGCTGGAAGTACTGAGAACTGTTCGCAGACTCGGTGACAGCGCCGTCGCGGTCCTGGGAAACCATGATTTGCATTTTCTCTCGGTTGCGGCCGGAATTCGCCATCATCGTACAGACGACACGTTAAAAACGCTCTTGAAAGCGCCGGATATTGAAGAACTGATTTCCTGGTTGCGCCAACAACCCCTGGTTCATTGTGACGAAAAACTGAAAACGATCATGACTCATGCCGGAGTGTACCCGGCATGGACACGCAACCGGCTAATGGATTATTCCAAAGAAATAGAAACCATTTTGCAAGGCGAGAAATGCAACCGCTTCCTCAAATATATATATGGTAATCAACCCACTGTATGGGACGAGAAGCTCACCGGAAAGAAAAGGCGCCGCTTCATCGTCAACTGCCTGACACGCATGCGTTACTGCGATTCGCAGGGCAAACTGGATTTTTCACAAAAGGGAGCGCCCGGCGCCCAGCAAGCGGGGTGGATTCCCTGGTACATGCATCCGCACCGGAAAATCAGCAAGTGGCGCATCGTGTTCGGTCACTGGTCTACCCTGGGTTACCTTCAATATCAGAACATCATCAGCCTCGATAGCGGTTGTGTATGGGGCGGGCGGCTGACAGCGGTACAACTCGATGCAGACTATATCGCGCCGAAATGGCAAGTGAAATGCGGGAAATAATCATGTCTGAACAAATCAGGGAATTACTGAATTTCATCGCCCGCTCTCCGACTCCGTTTCATTGTGTCGCAAATCTCACAAGTACCCTGTTCAATGCCGGCTTCCAGTCACTACAGGAGAATTCCGATTGGTCGAAGTTAGCTCCCGGAAACTATTTCGTCACCCGCAATGATTCATCGCTGATTGCCTTCCGCTATGCCCGGAATCCGGTGCATCACGGGTTTCGATTGCTCGGGGCGCATACCGACAGCCCCTGCCTGAAAATAAAACCGAACGCGGTAACCGTCAACAACGGATACGCGAAACTGGGGGTGGAGGTCTATGGGGGCGCCCTGCTGAACCCGTGGTTTGACCGGGAGCTGGCGCTGGCGGGAAGAGTCACGCTACAAGACGCGGATGACTGGATTCACAACATACTGCTGGATATCCGGCAACCGGTCGCATTCATCCCCAGTCTGGCCATTCATCTTGACCGCGGAGTCAATGACCACCGCACCATCAACCAGCAGGAACACCTGCCTGCGGTAATATGCCGAACCGATGAAAAGGAGTCGGATTTCGAGCCTGTACTGGAAAAATGGATACGACAGGAACACCCGAAACAGGTATTTACCCGGATTCTTTCCCATGAATTATCCCTGTATGACCACCAACGCCCGCAAATCGTCGGTCTGAAACAGGAATTCATCGCCTCTGCAAGGCTGGACAATCTGTTAAGCTGCCACGCTGCTATTCAGGCCCTGATTGAATCAGAGAGTCCATTCAATCAGGTGGTTGTGCTCAATGATCACGAGGAAATCGGCAGTGGTTCGACTAGCGGCGCCAAAGGATCGTTTCTGCCGGCGACGCTGTCACGAATCTGCGGCGATAGTGAGGACATGCAACGAGCTATCCACCACTCCATGTTTATCTCCGTGGATAATGCCCATGGCGTTCATCCCAACTATGCGATGATGCACGAACCGTCCCATCAACCGTTGCTCAATAACGGACCTGTAATCAAGATCAACAATAATCAGCGATACGCAACCAACAGCCAAACCGAAGCGGTATTCAAGGCCGTGTGCATGAAAACCGAAACGCCCTTTCAAATGGTAGTAGCAAGATCCGATATGGGCTGCGGCTCAACCATAGGACCAATCACTGCAACCCGTCTGGGCATCCGCGCGGTGGATATTGGCGTACCACAACTGGGCATGCATTCGATCCGGGAGCTGGCCGGAGTCGCCGATCAGGCATGGCTGACCCGGTCTTTAAGAGGATTTCTTGATTTCACTCCCTGGCCGTTTCAAAGCTGACAGGATGTTACTGATTACCGACCATATAGTCGACAATCGCTTTGACCTCAGCGTCACTCAAATCCGTAAAACCTCCCTTGGGCGGCATGGCGCCGGTATTGCCGGTAAAACCATTGATTGCATTGCTGTAAATCATGTCCATGCCACGGGTCATTCTGGCCTGCCAATCCGCCGTATCGCCCGGTTTCGGCGCCCCGGCAATACCAAAGCCGTGACAAACACTGCATTTCGATTCATACTCGCCTTTTGCATCCGCCAGAACACCGGAAGAAACGATGAATGAAAACACCACCGGCAACAGGTAATTCATGAAATTGTGCAATATCTTCATCCCGATCGCCGGTCAATAAAAGCAATCGCCAGCCGGTCGCCGCCGCCGGAGCCGGGAAACAACTCCAGATACTTTCCAGGCGCTCCGTAAGAAGTCAACCAGCCCGCTACGGACTCGGCCCAGAGTCGCCCGGCATCTCCACCGGGATAACGGATTTCGATATAGGTTTCCTCATCTTCTTCGTATAAAGACAGGATTGTATGGATTTGCCCAAGTGCAATGACATTCGCCCCGGTTACATACTTCGGCCACTGCCAGCGATACAGTATCTCAGTATGTTCAGAAAGGGCGACCACATTGAAACAGGTGGTAACCAGTATGACGAATGCGGAGATTCGAGACAGTTTCAAGTGATAGCCCGGAACGTGACAAGACATTGGGTGGGATTATAACCCGGTTTCACCTATGACAGGGTCCCTTCCACAGTCAGACAGCGATACACCGGCGAATCCGCCTTAAGCCAGTTGAACGGAGCGCTGAAAAGCCTCATTCCACAGACTCTCCAGGTCATAATGCCGGCGCGTGGCGTCCAGCATGATATGGACCACCACATCGACAAAATCAACCAGTATCCACTCCCGGGACCCCTCCCCTTCAATACCCATCGGTTTGTAGCCGGATTCGAGCATGAACTCCAGAACCCGTTCACAAAGGGTTTGTATATGGCGTCCCGAAGTCCCGGTAACTACCACCATATAATCAGTAATATCAGTGAGTTTGCGTACGTCCAGTATTTTGATGTCAACGCCTTTGGCGTCTTCAAGCGCTGCCGTCACCCGGTCACACATTGCACCAGCTACGGGTCGTCGGGTTGTATTTACAGATTCGTTCACGGCGCCTCCTGTTCGGGTTTGTCAGGTTCGATTGCATATAAATTGTGAGCGCGTATGTAATCCCACACGGCTATCGGCAGCCGGTCGCTAACATCCGTTCCCCGGCTGATGGCACAGCGGATTTCTGTAGCCGAAACCGCGACAGGCTCTATTTCTACTTCATAAAATTTGCCGGCGCGATGCTCCATCAGATCATTCAGCCGGGTCGTTCGTCGGCGCTGCCACCAGTTGGGCAAGGGTTGTGGGTAAGACCATCCGGGACGCTGCATAACCACGAAGTGGAGCCGGTTGAGCAGGTCATCTATTCGATACCAGTTCGCGAGGCCGGACAACACATCCGCTCCGGCGACAAAACAGAATTTCCGCTCCGGGTAATCCGCCTGTAATGATGTTACAGTGTCATGGCTCCAGGAAGGTGAAGCGCGTTTCAATTCCCGATCATCCAGCGTATATCCAGCCACGCCCGCTATGGCCAAAGCCACCATCTCCAGTCGTTGTTGTGCGCTGGCGAGTGGCGGATTGCGATGCACCGGGCAAGCCGACGGAATGATATGGACACATTCAAACCGGCATTGCTGTGAAACGGCAGCAATGGCTTTCAGATGGCCGTTGTGAATGGGGTCAAAAGTACCTCCAAAAATGCCATATAGAAGATCGGGCATGGCCTCAATATAGCATTAACGCGAGCGGATTTCACCCCATCCATACGATATAAATGGTTCGGCTCCTCAACTACGTGTCGAGGTCACCTTGAATTCCCATTTCAAGGCGCCTGTGGCAGCGGCGTTGTCGAATGATAATGTTCTGGAGATGTCACGCGCCTGCTGCGGCGGTATGCGGACATTGATTCTCTCATCTTCCTGGCCGATAACACGGCAACTTTCCAGTCTCTCGCTGGCGCAATCCAGCATGGTAATACTGATGACCAGCTCCCGCAGCGAATGGGTCAGGTTGGCATTGAACAATCTGGCATTGAAGCGATAACCTTCAGCATAAGTCGGCGTCAGTATCGGGTTTTCGATCAGAATATCCTGGTTGGCTATTTTCCCCCGATTGAACTGAGCTATTTCCGTGGTGGCCAGAATCATGGCCCCGGCGGCAATGACCAGAGCGCCCAGAACGCTGAAGGCGGTTTTCGGGAAATATCGGGATAAGTAAAACAGCGAGACGACGATAACTAACAGTAAAATCCATTGCATGGTATATACCGGACGGGTTGTTACCTTGAATTATACATTCAAAAAGAGGACTTGATTCCTGCTTTTGGCCGGAATATGGAGCCGGGCATACTCCAGGCGTCGGTCCGGGGCGCTGCCTTACGATTTGCGTCGCATTTGTACTGTTATACACGGAGGGTTATTATTCGGCAATGAATAATGATAGACAGCGAACCTTTGACCGCCGGAAGTATCTCACAGCGGCGGTTGACGACTTGAAGATCAACCGGATTCAACGTCATATATTTTTATGCTGCGACCAAAACAAGCCAAAGTGTTCACTGCGAGACAAGAGCCTGGAATCCTGGAATTTTCTGAAAAATCGGCTGCGGGAACTGGGATTGGTCAAAGAGGGCGGGGTCTATCGAACCAAGGCGAACTGCCTGCAGATTTGCACCCACGGACCGATTGCGGTGGTTTATCCAGAAGGGGTCTGGTATCACTCGTGCACCCCTGAAGTACTGGAGAGAATTATCCAGGAACATTTGATTGGCGGTCAGCCAGTGGATGAATTTGCGTTCACCACGCACCCCCTGCCGGATTCCGGCGCTTACTGAACGGGTCAGCATACGAGTGGATTCCCGCTTACGCGGGAATGACGGGATGGAGACCGGGAATGACGAAGGTTTGGAAGCGCTGATTATTGTGGAACTATTCCGCCGCCGCGGCGGCTACGGCTTCGGCTATCCGCCCGCTCAGACGTTGTACCTGACCGGCATCCACCCCTTCTGCCATGACCCGGAATACCGATTCGGTTCCTGATGGCCGAAGTACGACACGGCCGGCCTGGTTCAGTTCCCCTTCCGCATCCGTGACTGCTTCGCGCACTCGCCTGTGAAAAGCCAGCGCGTATCGGTCGGCATTGCCGGTGGCAACGTTGATCAGATGTTGCGGATAGACCTGCATACCGTCCGTCAACTGAGCCAGGGGTTGCCCGGTTGCCAGCATCACCTCCAGAACTTCCAGCGCCGCCACAATCCCGTCGCCGGTGGTGGATTTATCCGGACAGATAATGTGTCCCGAGGTTTCTCCGCCCAGGTTCCATTTTTGTTCAACCAGTACCTCGTGGATATAGCGGTCGCCTACCCGGGTCCGTAAAAAAGGAATCGACAGGGCATGAAGAGCGCGCTCAAGTCCCAGATTGGTCATCAGCGTACCCACTACACCGCCAGACAGCCGTTGCGTGGATTGGCGATATCGGGCCAGGATATAAAGAATCTGGTCACCGTCCACAGTGTTACCGGCGCTATCCACCAGCAATACCCGGTCCGCATCCCCATCCAGGGCAATACCAATATCTGCGCCCACTTCCCGAACTGTGGTTTTGATCAGGCCCATATCGGTGGAACCACAGTGGTGGTTGATATTGAAGCCATCCGGATGATTGGCAACGGCCACGACATCCGCCCCCAATTCCTCGAACACCCGCGGCGCCACATCGTAGGCCGCCCCATTCGCGCAATCAACCACAATCCGCAGGCCGGACAACGATCCGGATTCATCGAATGTACTCTTGCAATGCTCGATATACCGACCATGAGCATCCGGAAATCTTTTAGCCTTGCCCAACCGTGTAGAAGAAACACAAACATGCGGTTGCGCCATCATTTCATCAATTTGCGTGATCAGTCGATCATTCAGCTTGGCGCCGTCCGGAGAAAAAAATTTGATTCCGTTATCCTGAAATGGATTATGGGAAGCGCTGATCATCACACCGATACAGTCTCTGGCCGCGCGGGTCAACCAGGCGACACCCGGCGTTGGCATCGGACCGAGCAGGGAAATGTTGACTCCGGCCGATGAGAACCCGGCCTCAAGGGCTGATTCCAGCAGGTAACCTGAAACCCGGGTATCCTTCCCGATCAATACTTCATGACCTTTGCCGGAATCGACGAAGACCCGCCCCGCCGCCCAGCCCAGCTTCATCATGATGGCGGGAGTAACCGGGTCTTCTCCCACCCGCCCGCGAATACCATCCGTACCAAAAAGCGAACCCTTCATGGCGCAGGATAGCCGAAGTTAATTCAGTCCATCCGGGTTTGGCAGGTCCAGGTCAGACTCATCCAGCGCCGTATCGCTATCGGGCGTGGAGTCTGAAGAAGGCGCGGGTTTTTCCGGCCTGATCTCGGGAGGGGTCGGGTTCTTGCCCGCCATGATCTCGTCCACCTGGCTGGAATCCAGCGTCTCCCACTCCAACAGAGACTGCGCCATCACTTCGATTTTCGCTTGATTATCCTCAATAATGGAACGCGCCCGACCATATTGTTCGACGATGATTCGGGAAACCTCCTTTTCAACCTTTTCTGCGGTATCCGGACTGACATTGCGCTGGGTGGACATCTCCCGTCCCAGAAAAACCTCACTGTGATTGTCACCATATACCCGTGGTCCGAGCGTATCGCTCATACCCCAGCGTGATACCATGTTCTGGGCGAGCTGGGTGGCCTGCTCAAAATCATTCGAAGCGCCGGTTGTCATCTGATTCATGAAAACTTCTTCGGCAATCCGTCCACCCATCAACACCGCAATCCTGGCGAACAGGTATTCCCGGTTATGACTGTAACGATCTTCCGCTGGCAGTTGCATGGTCACCCCCAGGGCGCGCCCCCGCGGAATGATGGTGACCTTATGAACCGGGTCGGTGTACTCGGACAACACCTTGGCCACCACCGTATGCCCTGATTCATGATAAGCGGTATTCTGGCGCTCTTCTTCCGGCATTACGATGGAGCGGCGCTCAACCCCCATCAGAACCTTGTCCTTGGCTTTTTCAAACTGCTCCATATTGACCGTCTTATTGTTTTCACGAGCGGCGAACAAGGCAGCTTCGTTGATCAGGTTAGCCAGATCCGCCCCGGAGAAACCGGGAGTCCCCCGGGCAATGATTGCAGGGTCAATGTCGTTCGCCAGCGGAACCTTCTTCATGTGCACTTTCAGGATCGCTTCCCGCCCCCGAATATCCGGTAGAGGAACCGTTACCTGGCGGTCAAACCGCCCCGGCCGCAACAAGGCCGGGTCCAGCACATCCGGTCGGTTAGTCGCGGCAATCACAATCACGCCTTCACTGGCGTCAAAGCCATCCATTTCCACTAACAACTGATTCAGGGTCTGTTCGCGCTCGTCATGACCGCCGCCAAGGCCGGCTCCCCTTTGTCGACCCACTGCGTCAATTTCATCAATAAAAATAATGCACGGCGCATGTTTCTTGGCCTGCTCAAACATGTCCCGCACTCTGGAGGCGCCGACACCGACAAACATCTCCACGAAATCCGAGCCGGATATAGTGAAGAACGGAACTTTCGCCTCTCCGGCGATGGCCTTGGCCAACAAGGTCTTGCCAGTACCCGGACTGCCGGTCATTAAAACGCCGCGCGGTATCCGTCCGCCGAGTTTCCTGAAGCGCGACGGGTCTTTCAGAAACTCGACCAGCTCCCCGACTTCCTCCTTGGCTTCATCGACGCCGGCCACGTCTTCAAAGGTAATCTGGTTCTTGTCCTCGGTCAGCATTCTGGCCTTGCTCTTGCCGAAGCTCAAGGCGCCGCCACGTCCACCACCCTGCATTTGTTTCATGAAGAATATCCATACGCCGATCAACAGCAGGATCGGGAACGAACTGATCAGCAGATGCATCAGCAGTGAGGTTTCCTCTTTTTTCTTCGCCTTGATGTCAACCTTGTTCGAGACCAGATCATCCACCAGCTTAGGATCGTCGGGCGCATAAGTGATAAACGTTTCGCCACGATGGGTTGTGCCACGAATGGTCATGGTCTCATTGTCGATTTCGACTGCCGACACATTTCCCTGCCTGACCTGATCCAGGAATGCGGAGTAGACGATCTCGTTACTGGAGCCACCACCCGGACTGGTGAAATTATTGAAAACCGACATCAACACCATGGCGATCACCAACCACAACAATATATTTTTCGTCATATTGGGCAACTCATACTCTCTGGATAAAATCCACTCTTTGTAGATACTGTCTCATTATACGGTATATCCCGTAAAAATCATTGAAAGAATTGTTCAGGAATTCTGGAATCACCTGATTACATCCGGAATCCACGAGCCACCAGATAGACCTCCCTGGATTGTGAACGCGAAGCCTCTGGCTTCACCATTTGCACACCGTCAAAGCAGCCGCTAATCCGTTTTCTGATTGAATTGAAGGTTTCACCTTCAAACATCTTGGTCACCAGATTACCGGACGGATTCAGGCTGCTTTTACAAAAGTCCAGGATGGCGAAGTGCAACTGTTCGGCATTGGCCTGATCCATGATACGTATACCCGTAATATTGGGGGCCATATCCGATAATACAAGATCAATTCCCGAATCAGGGAGATATTGACTGACTGTATACTGAATAGCCGGGTCAATAAAATCCCCGCGGATGAATTCCACCTTCTCCAGCTTCTCCATGGGTAAAAGATCAACCCCGATGATCCGATTGGCGGATGATATCCGGCTCGCAGCGTATTGCGACCAGCTTCCCGGCGCACAGCCGAGATCGACGATCCGGGTATCGGGTTTGATCAGGCGGTATTTGCGGTCAATCTGCTCCAGTTTGAAAACCGAACGCGCGCGCAGGCCGCGGATTCGAGCCTGCCTGACGAAAACATCCCGATTCTGTCGGTTTGCCCAGTTGCCGGACTTTCTTTTACGCGGACAGGTCAACCGTCGTCGTTTTCGTCTTCGCCAACCCGATCAACCAATTGCACATACGCCATCGGCGCATTATCACCCAATCTGAACCCGCATTTCAGAATCCTTAGATATCCGCCTGGACGCTGTTTGAAATGAGGCCCGATATCATCGAACAGCTTGGTTACCATTTCACGGTTCCGCAATCGTGCAAAAGCCAGGCGACGGTTGGCGACGGTTGCGTTTTTAGCCAGTGTGATCAGCGGTTCGGCAAATCTTCGCAGCTCTTTTGCCTTCGGCGCTGTGGTCTTGATCTGCTCATGCAGAAACAACGAATTGGCCATGTTGCTGAACATAGCCTTGCGGTGCGATGAGGTTCGATTCAGGCTACGGCCTGCTTTTCTGTGACGCATGTTCTAGTCCCGTCCCATGATGGTGCCTTCGTTTTCTTTAGCCAGAGACGCCGGCGGCCAGTTTTCGATTTTCCAACCGAGCGTGAATCCGCGTTGCGCGAGCACATCCTTGATTTCGGTGAGAGATTTCTTTCCCAGATTGGGAGTTTTCAGCAGTTCGGTTTCCGTGTGCTGCACCAGGTCACCGATATAATGGATATTTTCCGCTTTGAGACAATTGGCGGAGCGCACGGTCAATTCAAGATCGTCAACCGGCTTGAGCAGGGTGGCGTCAATTTCCGGTTGCTCTTCTTCCATACTCTGGGCCATGGATTCTTTCAGGTTCACGAAAACAGAAATCTGATCATGCAGTATGGTAGCGGCCCTTCTGACCGCCGCCTCCGGGTCGATAGAACCGTTGGATTCGATTTCCAGAACCAACCGATCCAGATCGGTCAGCTGTTTGACTCTGGCGTCTTCCACGGCATAGGAAATCTGCGTAATCGGACTGAATGAGGCATCCAGCTGAATCACTCCCACGGCGCGCGACACATCCGAATCGCTTGCCCGGCTTTCAGCAGTCTGATAGCCACGCCCCCGCTGAATCGTAATATCCATGTCGAGTTCGGCATCCTTTGACAATGTGGCGATATGGTGGTCAAGGTCAACCAGTTCGATATCATCATCCAGCTGGATGTCCGACGCTGTCGCCACGCCCGGCCCCTTTTTTTGCAGAGAGACAACGGCCTTGTTGCGAGTGTGCATGATCACAGGCAGGGATTTCAGGTTCATCAAAATATCAATCACATCTTCCTGCACCCCTTCCAGGGTAGAATACTCATGCAGCACCCCCTCGATTCGAACCTCGGTGACCGCACAGCCGGGCATCGACGACAGCATGATTCGCCGAAGCGCATTGCCCAAAGTATGACCGAATCCGCGTTCAAGAGGCTCAATGGTAATTCTCGAATGTCGGGCATCGATGGTTTTAGCCTCCATCAGACGGGGTCTTAAGAATTCTACAGTAGGATCCTGCATCAGTTGTCCTCGTGATTGAAACGAAGTTTAAATTAAGAAAATACGGAATGACTTACCTGGAATAAAGCGCCACAACCAGAGCTTCATTGATGTCCGGCGACAGATCGGTCCTTTCGGGAAGCATTTTATAGACTCCCTTTACCGAAGCCGGATCCGATTCCACCCAGGACGCCACACCGATTTGTTCAGAGATTTCCAACGCCGCGGCAATCCGCAGTTGTTTCTTGCTTTTCTCCACCACCTCAATTTCATCACCGGGTTTCACCTGATAGGAAGGCACATTGACTTTCACCTTGTTCACCATGATACATTTGTGACTGACCAGTTGACGCGCTTCGGCGCGAGTCACTCCAAACCCCAGTCGATAGACCACATTATCCAGCCTGCTTTCAAGCAATTGCAGCAAATTCAGGCCGGTTGAGCCCGGAATCCGGGCCGCAGTCTTATAGTAATTTCTGAATTGCTTTTCCAGAACCCCATACATACGACGCAGTTTCTGTTTTTCCCTCAACTGAGTGCCATACACGGTGCTTCTCGGACGACGACTGGCCGCCTTCGCTCTGGGGACACGGTCGAACTTGCATTTTGAGTCAATCGTTCTGACCGGGCTTTTCAGAAACAGATCCGTCCCTTCGCGGCGCGCCAGTTTACATGTTGGACCAATATATCTTGCCATTAAAATTACCTGGATATTATCTGGATTACGGGGTCACTATACGCGGCGCCGCTTCGAGGGGCGGCAGCCATTGTGTGGAATCGGGGTGATGTCGGAAATTGAATGAATCTCGAACCCAAGCGCGTTCAACGCTCGAATTGCGGACTCGCGGCCCGGGCCCGGACCCTTGATCTTCACTTCCAGCTGTTTCACGCCCATTTCCTGGGCGCGCCGACCGCAGCTTTCGGCAGCGGTCTGAGCCGCAAACGGGGTACTTTTACGCGACCCCCTGAACCCGGAATTACCCGCCGAAGCCCAGCACAACGTATCGCCGTGCCGGTCCGAAATGGTGACGATCGTATTGTTGAAAGTCGCATGAATATGCGCGACTCCCTCCGTCACGTTCTTTCTGATTTTCGCTTTTCCTTTCCTGCTCGTTGCGCTCGCTTTGACCATTATGTAATTTGCCTTGAGTGGTTACCCGGATAACTAACCGTTATTTTTTGACTGCGCGGGGTGGCCCTTTTCGGGTTCGGGCGTTGGTTTTCGTTCTTTGACCATTCACCGGGAGCCCTCTTCTGTGGCGCAAGCCACGATAGCAACCGAGGTCCATCAAGCGCTTGATATTCATCGAAACCTCACGCCGGAGATCCCCTTCCACTTCATATTTCGCGACCTCGGCGCGAAGGCGCTCGGCCTGCTCGTCACTCAGGCTGCCGGCCTTGCAGGCGCGGTCAATATGGGCGTCATCACAGATTTTCTGTGCAGTACGACGGCCAATACCGTATATTGATGTCAACCCGACATCAATATGTTTGTGGTTGGGTAAATTGATTCCAGCAATACGTGCCATTTTTGATCTCTATAAATGATTGGCGAGAATTTCGGGGTCGCGAATTCTATCAGGTTTCGCGGATTCTATCAATTTCACCAACGCTTGGGTTACCGTAAAATCCGCTCGTAGCGCTACCCCTGACGCTGCTTGTGTCGCTGGTTACTGCAAATCACACGCACCACGCGATTCCTGCGGATGATCTTGCAGTTCCTGCAAATTTTCTTGACTGACGCTCTTACTTTCATTTTTTATTTCTCCGAATAATCCTGTAGCGCCGGAGCTAACGAGCGCCCTGGGGTCTGGAAAAAGGTGATTTCTTCATGATGCTTTCGTACTGACGGGACATCAAATGGGATTGCACCTGGGAAATCAGATCCATGGTCACCACCACAATAATCAGCAGAGAAGTCCCTCCAAAGTAGAACGGAACGCTCCACTTGACGATCAGGAACTCAGGAATCAGACAAACGAAGGTGATGTAAATGGCTCCGATCATGGTCAATTTTGAAACAACGCTGTCGATATATCTGGCGCTTTGTACTCCCGGACGGATACCCGGGATGAAAGCGCCGGATTTTTTGAGATTGTCGGCAATCTCACTGGGGTTGAATACCAACGCCGTATAGAAAAAACAGAAAAATATGATCATCCCGCCATAAAACAGCGTATAAATCGGTTCGCCGGGTTGCAGTTTGGTCGCAATATCGCTCATCCAGCGCATGCCATCGGCCTGCCCGAACCAGCTTCCCAGACTGGCCGGAAACAGAATCAGGCTCGACGCGAAGATTGGAGGAATAACCCCGGCCATATTCAACTTGAACGGAAGGTGGCTGCTCTGGCCCGCCATCATTCTTCGCCCCTGCTGCCGTTTCGCATAATTCACCGTGATCCGGCGCTGTCCGCGCTCCACAAATACGACAAACCAGGTGACCGCAATCGCGCCGATGAACAGAATCAGGACAATACCGCCGGACAGGGCGCCGGTACGGGCAAGCTCCAGCGTACCGGCAACCGCTGAAGGCAACCCGGAAACAATGGATGCAAAAATAATCAATGAAATACCATTTCCGATTCCCCTTTCTGTAACCTGCTCCCCGAGCCAGACCAGAAACATGGTGCCTGCACAAAGGGTGGCGGCAGTCACCACTTTAAACCCGAGACCCGGAATCAATATCACAGGACTGCCTGCAACCTGCTGACTTTCAATAGCGACTGAAATCCCGACCCCCTGAAACAGCGCGAGCACAACCGTGAAATAGCGGGTATATTGTGTGATTTTCCGTCTCCCTGACTCTCCTTCCTTTTTCAATTGCTCAAGGCTCGGCACGACCGCGGTCATCATTTGCATGATGATTGACGCGGAAATGTAAGGCATTACGCCCAGAGCGAAAATGGATAGACGGCTCAGCGCCCCGCCTGAGAACATATTGAAGATATCCACAATAGAACCCCGGGTCTGCTGGAACAGCTCGGCAATGGCTGCCGGGTCCACGCCCGGAACCGGAACATGGGTGCCGAACCGGAATACCAGCAAAGCGCCCAGTAAAAACAGGATGCGCTGTTTCAGTTCAGATAGCCCCCCGAACATGCCCGGGGCCGGTAATTTCTTCATTTTCGCCATAATTCGGGCTGATTATGCCTCTATTTTCCCGCCGGCTTCTTCAATCGCCGCTCTGGCTCCCCGGCTCACGCCAACCCCCTTCAGGGTCACGGCCGCGCCGATCTGGCCAGAGAGAATGACTTTCGCCCGGCTGACATTCAAGCCGATCACACCGGCGGTTTTCAGGGCGTTGATATCTATGACATCCCCCTTGACCTTGCCCAGTTCAGACAATCGGACTTCAGCGCTGTGGATATTCACTTTCGACCGAAATCCGCGCTTGGGCAGCCGCCGCTGCAAGGGCATCTGTCCACCCTCAAAACCCACCTTGTGGTAGCCTCCGGCCCGCGACTTCTGGCCTTTATGGCCGCGTCCGGCAGTTTTACCGAGCCCTGAACCGGGGCCTCGCCCCACCCTTTTCGCCCTGGTTCTGGAACCTGAGGCCGGTTTTATATTATTTAATCTTAATGTTGTCATTTTTGATAAAGTCCGAACAATCCCGCTTTCCCGTAAGGTGAATCAGATTTCCTCGCAGCGAACCATGTAACTCACTTTATTGATCATGCCCCTGTTTTCGGGTGTGTCGAGCACTTCGACCGTGTGATGCATTCTGCGTAACCCCAGTCCGCGCACACAGGCCTGATGCTTCTTCAAGCGACCATGAATGCTGCGGGTCTGGGTGACTTTCAGGGTTTTTTTCTGAATCATTTTTCAAGTATTTCTCAAGTATTTTGCCGGGCTGTTCCCTTTATGCGGTTCCAGCGCCTCACCTTATCTGAGCCAGACTCTTGCCGCGCTTTGCCATAATATAAGCCGTGCTTTTCATTCCTTTCAATGCAGAAATAGTGGCGCGGGTCACATTCACCGGATTGGTCGTGCCAATCACCTTGGTCAATACGTTCTGGACTCCCAACACCTCAAAAACAGCGCGCATGGCGCCTCCTGAAATAATCCCGGTGCCCTCTGCCGCCGGCCTCAACACAACTCGCACGGCGCCATGGCGGCCCACCATCGGATATTGCAGGGTATTGCCGCTGATATGAACCTGAAACATATTCCGGCGGGCATCTTCCATGGCCTTTTGTACCGCGACCGGAACTTCTCTGGCCTTGCCACGTCCCATGCCCACTCGCCCTTCTCCGTCACCCACCACGGTCAACGCTGAAAAACCAAATATCCGACCGCCCTTGACAACTTTCGAGACCCGTCTGACGTTAATCAGTTGTTCCTGATAATTATCCTTGCGAGCGTTGTCGCGTTCTCTTGTTTTAGCCATTAATCTTTTTCATCATTAAAATTTCAGTCCATGCAGTCGGGCAGAGTCGACAAACGCCTTGACCCTGCCATGGTATCTGTAGCCGGATCGGTCAAAAGCGACCGTCTCAACGCCTGCGGCTCTGGCGTTTTGCGCCAATAATTCACCCACGGCGACCGCCGCATCGCAGTTGCCGCCGGTTGTCCGGGACGAACGAATCCTGGCGTCGAGTGTTGATGCCGCCGCCAATACCCTTTGCCCGGTTTTATCGAAAATCTGTGCATAAAAATGCCGCGGAGTCCGATACACCGATAGTCTGGTGGCTTCCAGGCGCGCGATTCTGCCTCTCGATTTTCTTGCCCTTCTCAATCTGGCCCTGTTTTTGTTAATCATAATCGTGAATTTTCAGTCTTCGGGTTGAGTTACTTTTTCCTGGCCTGTTTCCTGGCCACATATTCGTCCAGATACCGGATCCCTTTTCCCTTGTAGGGTTCAGGAGGACGAAAGGCGCGGATATCCGCAGCGGCCTGACCCACAGCCTGCTTGTCTATACCACTCAGTACAATTTCGGTTTGAGTCGGTGTCCGGGCGCTAATCCCCGCCGGCAACTCATAAACGACAGGGTGTGAAAATCCAAGATTCAGGTTCAGGTTCCGGCCCTGCACCTGGGCGCGGTAACCAACCCCCTTGATAGTCAGCCGCTTCTCAAAACCGGCCGTCACTCCCACAATCAGATTCTGCAGCATGGCCCGGGTTGTGCCAGACAGCGAAACGATATGTTTACTGGTCCTGCCTCCGGTTTCCTGCAACCGGACATTCAACACTCCATCATTATGAACCACATCAATTCCGCAGGAAAGCGGGAAACTCAGTTCACCCCTGGGACCTTTCGCAGTCACCTGGCCATGATCAATCCTGACATCGACATCAGCGGGTACAGACACCGGGGTTTTTGCAATTCGTGACATATTTAATGTTCGGGTAACAGGTTTATTCAATCGGATTCAGACGGGTTCGGCCGCTTTCTCCTGGTTAGAAAACAGTGCAGATTACTTCCCCGCCAACTCCGGCCTGACGGGCAGATTTATCCGTCAACAAACCCTTTGATGTCGATATCAGAGCAACACCCAATCCATTCTTTATGGATGGCAAATTATCCTTGCCGGCATAAATCCGGCAGCTGGGCCGACTGACCCGCTGAATCTCTTCGATCACCGGGTCACCCTGGAAGTATTTCAATTCAATATCCAGCGTCCGGAACTCCCCATCGTGATCCACGGAAAATCCGGAAATATAGCCTTCATCCTTCAATACTTCCGCAATGGCGACGTTGCTTCTCGACGCCGGCATCCGGACATGGGTTTTTTGCGCCCGTGAGCCGTTACGTATCCGGGTTAGCATATCGGCTATAGGGTCTGACATACTCATTTCGATTTCTCTGTTTTATAACTTTGCTTGTATCGGAATCACCAACTCGACTTAACGACTCCAGGCGCTTCGCCACGCATAATGACTTCGCGTAATTTGTT
Source organism: Candidatus Poriferihabitaceae bacterium (assembly GCA_965208975.1). Taxonomy (GTDB): domain Bacteria; phylum Pseudomonadota; class Gammaproteobacteria; order Arenicellales; family Poriferihabitantaceae. The sequence continues at coordinate 338,004 of CBDBQH010000003.1, forward strand.
CCGGCACAGCCCGAACCTTCTGAAATATCCTCTGGATCGACCGGTCAACTCACAACGATTACGCTTGCGCCCCGGACTCGAATCCCGCGGCAGCTTCTGCAGGTCCAGCATGGCCTGAAACTGATCTTCGGCGCCGGTTTGCCGGTCTCTGACCCGGCCCGCCAGTTCCTGACGTTTTACGGCATGCGCATTAACCAGTTTTTTGCGCTTCATCTCCCGCGCCACCATTGATTTCTTCGCCATGTCTTAACTCTTGATTGGAAATTTGAATTCACGCAGCAAAGCCGCAGCCTGCTGATCGGTTTTCGCTGAAGTGGTGATACAGATATCCAGCCCGCGCAGAGCGTCAATATGGTCGTAATCCACTTCCGGGAAAACAATCTGCTCCTTCAACCCGAACGCATAATTCCCCCGCCCATCAAAGGATTTTCCGGGCAGTCCACGAAAATCCCGGATACGTGGAATCGCAACAGAAATCAATCGGTCAAGAAATTCATACATACGCGCGCGCCGCAACGTCACCTTGGCGCCGACAGCCCAACCCTCGCGTATCTTGAATGCCGCCTCGGATTTTTTCGCTTTGGTAATCACCGGCTTCTGGCCGCAAATCTTTTCCAGATCAGCGGCGGCGCTTTGCAGAACATTCTTGTTCGCAACCGCCTCGCCAAGCCCCATATTCAAGGTGATTTTTGTAATGCGAGGCACCTCCATTACACTCTTGACCGAAAACTCCTGTTGGAGTTTCGGCACGATTTCAGTCTTGTACTTTTCGAGCAGTCTGGCCATTTTCTTTTGATTCTGATCAGTCATTAAAAGTTACACAAGATCCACCACTTCATTGTTTGACTTGAAGTAACGAACTTTCCTGCCGTCTTCCAGGGTCTTGAATCCGACTCTTTCACCCTTTTTGGCAACCGGGTTATACAAGGCAATGTTCGACAATGCGATAGCGGCCTCTTTCTCCAGGATGCCTCCGGTTTCCCCGGTATTCGGGTTGCCTTTGGTATGACGTTTCACGATATTAATATTATCAACCAGCGCCCGGCCATTACCCAGCACCTTCAAAACGTTTCCGCGTTTGCCTTTATCACGTCCACAAATCACAATGACATCGTCTCCCTTCTTTATTCTTTGCATCGTTCAGATCCTCAAGGATTATTCTCTGAATTCACAAGTTACAGGACTTCAGGAGCCAGAGAAATAATTCGCATGAACTTCTCTGAGCGGAGTTCCCGGGTCACGGGACCAAATATCCGGGTGCCAACAGGCTGATGGGAAGCGTTCAGCAATACAGCCGAATTCCGGTCGAACCGGATCAATGACCCATCGGACCGACGCACACCGCTTCTGGTTCTGACAATAACGGCGTCATACACATCTCCCTTTTTCACCCTGCTGTTGGGTAACGCTTCCTTAATGGTAATTTTCACAATGTCTCCAATACCCGCGTATCTGCGCTTTGAGCCGCCCAATACCTTGATGCACATTACCCGTTTGGCGCCGCTGTTATCAGCTACCGACATCATTGATTGCATCTGAATCATCGTCTTTTCCCCAATACCTCAAGATTGAATATCCGCTTCCTGATCAGGCGGCTCTGGCAACCACCGCAACCAGCCGCCAGCATTTGGTTTTCGAGACCGGGCGGCAGGCTTCGACCCGCACCGTATCCCCCGCTCTGCATTCGTTATTTTCGTCATGCACATGCAATCGGGTGGAGCGGCGGATATATTTCTTGTACAGTGGATGCTTTACCTTTCTCTCAACCAGCACAGTGATACTTTTATCATTAGCGGCAGAAACAACATGGCCTTCAATTTGCCGTTTGGTTACTTCCTGGTCGGTTCGTGTGTTCATTGGTTGATCCCTGATTGAGCTTCTGCCCGGGCCGGGTCGTGAGTTCCTGGCCTTTCATTGAGGATGGTTTTGATTCGCGCAATGTCCTTTTGCACGAAACGGAATCGGGCCGGGTTTGCCAGTTGACCCGCCCCGCGCTGCATGCGCAGATTGAACTGTTCCTTACGCAGGGCAATCAATTCCTTCATGAGTTCCTCACGGGGTTTGACTCTTAATTCGGATGCTTTCATCAGCCCACCTGACGTCGTGCGAAATTAGTCTGAAGCGGTAGCTTGGCGCCAGCCAGACGAAACGCTTCCTGAGCCAGCCTTTCAGGCACACCTTCGATTTCATATAGCATGGCGCCCGGCTGGATTAACGCCACCCAGAATTCCGGATTGCCCTTGCCCTTTCCCATGCGAACCTCAAGCGGTTTTTTCGATACCGGCTTGTCCGGGAAAATACGAATCCAGATTCTTCCACCTCGTTTGACGTGACGGGTAATGGCGCGCCGGCCCGCCTCAATCTGGCGCGCGGTCAGACGTCCGCGAGTAGCCGACTGAAGACCGAACTCACCAAAGCTGATACGGTTGCCACGGGTGGCAAGACCGCGATTCCGTCCCTTGTGTTGTTTGCGAAACCTGGTTCTTTTTGGCTGGAGCATATCTATATCACCCCTGTATGAGGTTCAATAACCGCTTGTGTCCTGGACGTTCCGGTTTTTTCCTCCTTGAGAATCTCACCCTTGAATATCCATACTTTCACGCCAATGATCCCATAAGTGGTCAGCGCTTCGTGGACACCATAATCAATATCGGCCCGCAATGTATGCAATGGCACACGCCCTTCCCGATACCACTCGGTGCGCGCGATTTCAGCCCCGTTGAGACGGCCTGAAAGCATGATCTTGACACCCTGGGCGCCGAGTCTCATGGAGTTTTGCACTGCGCGCTTCATGGCCCGGCGAAACATGATTCTTTTCTCCAGTTGCTGGCATATATTTTCAGCGACCAGTTTGGCGTCCAGTTCGGGTTTGCGAATTTCCTCAACCGCCACCTGGACAGGACTGCCATTTAACCGGGTCAGGGCAAATCGAAGTTTCTCGATGTCTTCACCCTTCTTGCCGATCACAATCCCCGGACGCGCCGTAAAAATGGTCACGTTCAGGTTCTGGGCAGGACGATCAATGGCAATCCGGCTAACCGCCGCATTCGACAGTTTTTTAGTCAGATATGCCCTGATTTTCAGATCGCTCGCCAGTATTTTCGCGTAATTGGAGCTATTCGCATACCATTTCGCGTTCCAGTCCTTCACAATACCGAGACGGATACCGTTTGGTTGTACTTTTTGACCCATTATTTATACTTCTTGTGTGTATTTTTGTTGCACTGAATCATTGATTAAAATCAGCTTTTCGCCCCTTTCTTGCGGGGGTCGTCACTGACGCCCAGAGTGATGTGGCAATTCCTCTTCAGAATTCGGCTACCACGCCCTTTCGCCCGCGCCCGGAATCGCTTGATCACAGGCGCTTCATCCACCATCACCTGATTCACCCAAAGATCATCAATATCAGCGCCTTCGTTGTGCTCCGCATTTGCAATCGCCGAGTTGAGCGTTTTTTTCAATGGAACCGCCGCTCGTTTATTGCAAAAAGAAAGTGTTTCGAGCGCCTGTTCAACCGAGAGTGAACGAATCTGATCAGCCACCAGACGACACTTCTGCGCTGACAACCTGACATATTTTGATACTGACCTGGCTTGCATGATTTTCTATACGTTTTCAGCTACGATTTCTTGTTGGCCACATGTCCGCGATAAGTGCGCGTCGGCGCAAATTCACCGAGCCTGTGACCCACCATATTCTCGTTGACCAGAATCGGCACATGCTGTCGGCCATTGTGCACGGCAATGGTCAGACCCACAAATTCCGGCATAATCATGGAGCGCCGCGACCATGTCTTGATCGGTCTGCGTGAATTTTCTGCTCTGGCTTTTTCAATTTTTGCCCACAGATGGTGGTCAACAAAAGGACCTTTTCTAATTGAACGGGGCATGGTTATTTCTTCCGCCTGCGAATAATCATTGATGAAGTACGTTTGTTGGAGCGTGTTCTGTAGCCCTTGGTCGGAACCCCCCAGGGAGTACAGGGGGCGCGGCCACCCGAGGTGCGACCTTCCCCGCCACCATGCGGATGATCAACCGGATTCATGGCTACCCCGCGGACGGTGGGCCGGAACCCTCGCCAGCGTTTTGCGCCAGCCTTGCCCAGCTTGCGCAGACTGTTCTCGGAGTTGCCTACCTGACCGATGGTGGCGCGACAATCAAGACGAACCCGGCGCATCTCACCGGAACGCAGCCGAAGCTGGGCATAGTTCCCTTCCTTGCCAACAAACTGAACGGCGGCGCCTGCCGACCTGCCAATCTGCGCCCCTTTCCCCGGTTTTAACTCAAGACAATGCACGATGGCGCCGACCGGCATGTTTTTTAACGGCATACTGTTGCCGATATTATAGCCACTGCCCGGCCCTGACATCACGGTATCACCAACCGCAATACCCTTGGGCGCGATCATGTAGCGGTGTTCGCCATCCTTGTAAACCAGTAATACGATATGAGCGCTGCGGTTCGGATCATACTCGATACGCTTGACGGTGGCCGCAATCCCATCCTTGTCGCGTTTGAAATCAATCAGGCGATAATGGCGCTTATGTCCGCCACCGCGATGCCTGACCGTAATACGTCCGCCGTTGTTACGACCATCAATAGCCGTCTTGGGCTCAAGCAGGGGTTGATATGGTTTGCCCTTGTACAATTCAGGGGACACCACCTTGATCATGCCTCTGCGCCCCGGAGTCGTTGGTTTTTGTTTTGCTAATGCCATGTCGTCAATATCTTTGTTGTCTTGCCGGTGTCCGCTAATCAGGCTCCCGCCATGCTCATGAAATCAATGTCCTGCCCTTCCGCCAGACAGATGTACGCCTTCTTCCAGTTGTTTCTGACACCCGTGGACCGGCCATGCCGCTTCACTTTCCCGCGGACATTGACAACCTGTACGCTTTTAACCTTCACCTCAAACAGTTTTTCAACTGCCAGACGAATTTCATTCTTGCGCGCGTCCTTCCTGACCTGAAACACGATCTGTTGATATTGATCCGCCACCCATGTCGTCTTTTCGGAGATCACCGGCTTCAGGAGGATCTGATACAAACGCTCCTCACTGACTTTCGCGAGAGGACTGATTGTCCGGATACTCATGCTCCCGCCTCCACATCTGGTTGGGGTCTTGCGGCCAGTGTCTCGTCTATACAGCGAGCCGCATCCGCAGTAATCACCACTTTCGGGTAACTGATCAGGCTGACCGGATCAATACTACGGCTGGTGCACACACTCACTGACTGCAAGTTACGGGCAGACAGTTCAACATTCCGGTCATCGTCCGCAAGCACGATCAACGCCCGGTCGGCGTCCAGCCCCTTCAGCGCCTGCACCAGAGTACCGGTTTTTGGGGCATCCATCGCCATCGAATCAACCACAACCAGCCTTTCCTGCCGATTTAATTCCGACAGGATCGAGCGCATCGCCGCGCGATACATCTTCTTGTTGACTTTCTGGGAGAAATCCCGGGTTGAAAGCGGGAAAGCGCGCCCGCCTCCGGTAAAAATCGGGCTTCGGATTGTTCCTGCCCGCGCCCGCCCCGTACCTTTTTGTCGCCAGGGTTTGGCGCTGCCTCCACGGACCGCGGCCCGGTTCTTTTGAGCGCGTGTTCCGCTGCGTCCGCCAGCCTGATAAGCGACGACAACCTGGTGAATGAGCGATTCGTTGAAATCCACTCCGAAATTGCCTTCAGACAGCTCCACCCCGGATGCCTCCGCCTGTGCGGAACCGGCCTTGCCCACTGAATTCATTTTTAATTTGATAGCCATTATTTTTCCTCAGGCCGCCTGCCCGGCTGGCATATTCACAGACTCGTCGGCGCTGACCGCTGACTTGACTGCCGGACGAATGATGACATCGGCGCCTCTGGATCCCGGGATCGAACCTGCAATCAGAATAATGTTGCGGGACTGATCCACACTGACCACCTCCAGATTCTGCTGGACACATTTCACAGCGCCCATGTGTCCCGCCATTTTCTTGCCTTTGAATACTCGCCCCGGATCCTGGGCATTTCCGATAGAACCACCCAATCTGTGCGCTTTCGAGTTACCGTGAGTAGCGCGACCGCCACCATAACCGTGACGCTTTATCACCCCCGCAAATCCCTTGCCGATGGTGCGCCCGGACACATCCACCTTCTGCCCCTCGCCAAACAGGCCGACCGTCAATTCGGACCCGGCTTCCAGCGTAACCGCGTCATTGAGCCGGAACTCCCAAACCCCTCTGCCAGGCAAGACTCCGGCTTTGGCGAAATGGCCCTTCATGGCTTTGTTGACCCGACTGGCTCGCCGCTCTCCTGTGGTCACCTGCAACCCGTCATAACCGTCGTTATCCCGGGTTCTGATTTGCGTGATCCGGTTCGGCAGAACTTCAATCACCGTAACTGGCCGGGACCTCCCCTCTTCTGTGAAGACCCGGGTCATACCAATTTTTTTCCCAACCAGTCCTAATGACATCTTGTAACCGCCTGTATCTCTTTGCTCTATTTACTGAAGTCAGTTCAACTTGATTTCCACATCAACCCCGGCAGCGAGGTCAAGCTTCATCAAGGCATCCACCGTTTTATCGGTCGGCTGCACGATATCGAGAATTCTCTTATGGGTTCTGATTTCAAACTGGTCCCGAGCTTTCTTGTTGACATGGGGAGATCGCAAAAGCGTATATTTTTCGATCCTGGTAGGCAACGGGATGGGTCCCTTTACCAATGCGCCTGTGCGTCGGGCCGTATCCACGATCTCCAGCGCCGACCGATCAATCATCTTGTGATCGAACGCTTTCAAACTGATACGGATTTTTTGATTTTCTACCATTGTTCAGAAGTTCTCTTGAAACTGCCCTTTTCACAAAATCATTCGATTATTTTGGTGACGACACCCGCTCCCACGGTACGCCCCCCTTCCCGAATCGCAAACCGTAACCCCTCTTCCATCGCGATCGGCGCAATCAATGCCACCGACATCGCCACATTATCGCCCGGCATGACCATCTCGATATCCGCCGGTAAATCACAGGAGCCGGTCACATCCGTCGTCCGAAAGTAGAACTGGGGGCGATAGCCATTGAAAAACGGCGTATGACGTCCGCCTTCTTCCTTCGACAGGATATACACTTCCGCCTCGAATCGGGTATGTGGCGTAATACTCTTTGGCTTCGCCAGTACCTGTCCGCGCTCCACTTCCTCACGCTTGGTTCCGCGCAGCAGAACTCCTACGTTGTCTCCCGCCTGACCCTCATCAAGCAGCTTGCGGAACATCTCCACTCCGGTACAAACCGTCACCATGGTATCCTTGATCCCGATGATGGCAACCTCTTCCCCAACCTTGATCACGCCTCGCTCCACTCGCCCGGTCACGACCGTACCTCTTCCGGATATCGAAAACACATCTTCTACCGGCATCAGGAAATCACCGTCCACCTTACGTTCCGGCTCCGGAATGTAACTGTCCAGCGCTTCAGCCAACCTGAGAATCGAGCCTTCCCCAACATCCGAGTCGTCTCCTTCCAACGCTTTCAAGGCGCTGCCAATCACAATCGGGGTATCATCGCCGGGGAATTCGTAGGTATCCAGCAATTCCCGTATTTCCATCTCGACCAATTCCAGCAATTCCTCATCATCCACCATGTCGGCCTTGTTCAGATAGACCACGATATAGGGAACCCCGACCTGGCGCGCCAACAGAATATGCTCCCGCGTCTGCGGCATTGGACCATCCGCGGCGCTACATACCAGAATGGCCCCATCCATCTGCGCGGCGCCGGTAATCATGTTTTTGATATAGTCGGCATGCCCCGGACAGTCAACGTGCGCATAGTGGCGGTGTTCCGTCTGGTATTCTACGTGCGCGGTGGCGATTGTGATGCCGCGGGACTTTTCCTCCGGCGCGTTGTCAATCTCGTCAAACGCTTTCGATTCAGTGCCACCGTATCGCGCCGACAACACTCTGGTCATCGCCGCCGTCAGCGTCGTCTTGCCATGATCGACATGACCGATCGTACCGACATTCACATGCGGTTTCGTTCTTTCAAATTTTTCTTTCGCCATGGATAGGTCTCCCGAATAATCTTTAATTTGTTACTTGAATTTGTTACTTGAATTTGTTTTCGTTACTGAAATTTTCTGGCGCTGCACAAGACAGGTCAGGCCGCAATCCTGATTGAAGTCGCAATATTCTCCGGAACCGGGGCGTATTTCCTGAACTCCATCGTATAATTTGCCCGCCCCTGAGTCGCAGAGCGCAATGCGGTAGCATAACCGAACATCTCCGACAACGGCACTTCAGCCTTGATCACCTTGCCGCCGGGTGAATCCCCCATTTCATGGATCAAACCGCGCCGGGAACTCAAATCCCCGTTCACACCGCCCATATATTCTTCCGGAGTGACCACTTCCACCGCCATCATCGGTTCCAGCAACTGCGGCCCGGCAATTCTGGCGCCTTCCCGAAACGCCATGGAGCCGGCCGCCTTGAACGCATGCTCGGATGAATCCACATCGTGGTAGGAACCATAGAACAGGGTTGCCTTGACATCAATCACCGGATAACCCGCAACCACTCCCGACTGCATCGCGGACTGGATACCCTTGTCTACCGCGGGAATGTACTCCCTGGGTATCACACCGCCCTTGATCTCATCGACAAACTGATAACCCGTCCCTGGCCCCAGCGGCTCAAGACGAACATGAACATGACCATATTGTCCCCGCCCGCCGGTCTGCTTCGCATACTTGTGTTCCATTTCAACCGGTTCTGTAATGGTTTCCCGATAGGCGACCTGGGGTTTGCCGATGTTGGCGTCCACACTGAACTCCCGCTTCAATCGGTCTACAATGATTTCGAGATGCAATTCCCCCATGCCGGAAATAATGGTCTGCCCGGATTCTTCGTCTGAACGAACCCGAAAAGAAGGGTCTTCCTGGGCCAGTTTACTCAAGGCTACGCCCAGCCTCTCCTGGTCGGAGCGGGTTTTCGGCTCAACGGCCTGCGCGATAACCGGGGCCGGAAACTCCATTCTTTCCAGCGCTACTACGGAATGGGGGGCGCACAGGGTATCGCCGGTAGTGATGCTTTTCAGTCCCACCGCCGCCGCTATATCGCCGGCACATACCTGCTTGATATCCTCCCTGTTATTGGAGTGCATCTGTAATATCCGGCCGATCCGTTCCTTTTTCCCCTTGACTGAATTGATCACGGTGTCTCCGGTCTTCATGGTTCCTGAGTACACGCGAAAGAAAACCAGCTGTCCGAAAAACGAATCCGACATGATCTTGAATGCCAGCGCGGAAAACGGCTCCGTATCGTCAGACCTGCGAACAACCCGGGTTTCTCCGTCCCCGGCTACGCCGCTGATTGCCGGCACATCCAATGGAGCGGGCATGAAATCAATGATGCCGTCCAGCAACATCTGAACGCCCTTGTTCTTGAAGGCGGAACCACACAATACCGGAATAATCTCATTATTCAGGGTACGGATTCGAATCCCTCTCCTGATTTCCCGCTCTCCAAGATCACCGTTCTCAAAGTAACGTTCCATCATTTTCTCGTCCGCCTCAGCGGCGGCTTCCACCAGCCTGGCTCTGAGTTGACCCGCTTCTTCAACCAGGTCTTGCGGAATATCACTGTATTCGAATTCGACGCCCCTGTTTTCTTCTTTCCATGAGACCGCTTTCATTTTGACGAGGTCAATCACCCCCCTGAAATGCTCTTCGGCTCCGATATTCAATTGCATCATAACCGGGTTGGCGCCCAGCCGACTCTTGATTTGTCCGGCAACGCGCTTGAAATCCGCTCCGACCCGGTCCATCTTGTTGATGAAGGCCATTCTTGGCACATTATATTTGTTGGCCTGACGCCACACGGTTTCCGACTGCGGCTCAACCCCGCCGACCGCACAAAATACAGCGACAGCGCCGTCCAGTACACGCAACGAGCGTTCGACTTCAATGGTGAAATCAACATGTCCGGGAGTATCAATGATATTGATTCGATGCGCTTCCAGACTTTTATCCATACCGCTCCAGAAGCAGGTGGTAGCCGCGGAAGTAATGGTGATCCCCCGCTCCTGTTCCTGCTCCATCCAGTCCATGACCGCGTTGCCGTCATGGACTTCGCCGAGCTTGTGGGAAAGACCGGTATAAAAGAGTATACGCTCAGTGGTGGTCGTCTTGCCGGCGTCAATGTGCGCCATGATGCCGATGTTGCGATACCGCTCGATTGGAGTTTTGCGTGACACTGCTCTTTGAAGTCCGGACTCGTTTGCAAGGAATATCGGTTGTTAGAATCGGTAGTGTGAAAACGCCTTGTTGGCTTCAGCCATCTTGTGGGTGTCTTCACGTTTTTTGTAGGCGCTGCCGCGCTCGCCCGAAGCATCCATCAATTCCCCCGCCAGCCGGGCCGTCATGGATTTCTCGGATCGCTTGCGAGCGGCAGCCACCAGCCATCTCATAGCCAGCGCCATCTGACGGTTGGGGCGCACTTCAACCGGCACCTGATAAGTAGCGCCACCGACACGCCGGCTTTTCACTTCGACACCGGGGCTTACATTTTCCAGGGCCATGTTAAAAACATCAACCACATCCTCTGTGGCCTTACGCTCCTTGATGATATCCAGGGCGCCGTACATGATTTTCTCGGCAATCGACTTCTTGCCGTCCAGCATGAGGATATTGATAAACTTCGCGACCGTCTGATCCTTGTATTTGGGATCAGGCAGAATCTTCCTCTTCGGGACTTCTCTTCGTCTTGACATATCTTGATTTCGTTCCGGACCAGCCGGGAATGCCTGTAATTTAAGATTTGGGGCGCTTCGCGCCGTATTTCGAACGTCCCTGACGCCTGTCCGACACACCGGAAGTATCCAGCGCTCCACGCACAGTATGATACCGGACACCCGGCAAATCCTTCACCCGCCCCCCTCTTATCAACACCACTGAATGCTCCTGCAGATTATGACCTTCACCACCGATATAAGTAGTTACCTCATGCCCATTGGTCAAACGCACCCTGGCCACCTTGCGTAACGCAGAATTCGGCTTCTTGGGCGTCGTCGTATACACCCGGGTGCAAACACCGCGCTTTTGCGGACAAGACTGCAAGGCTGGAACATTGGATTTCCTGACCTGCTTTTGTCGCGGGTTTCTGACTAGTTGGTTTCGTGTCGGCATTCGCTGGGTTTTTTAAAAATGTTTTTTAAACGTCCTACCTGCCCCTGAAATACCGCCTGACCTCATGAAGGCAAGGTTTTGGAAAATCTGCAAGCGGCAAATGGTATCCATACCCGAAGGGGGCGCGATTTTATGCCGGGACAGCATTTCTGTCAAGGGATGAGATTTCATAAAACTGCAATATGACTACAAAAGGTTTGTTTTTTCACGTCCCGCCCCCTTACGCCGTAACCCAGGCCTGCGTATCATCAGGTACGACATTGTGGAGTGTATCTGTGTTATTTTCAGGAACGCTCAGCAATTCTTCAAGCTCCCGGTCTTTCAGGACACTGACCTGCCGGCCACGCTTGCGGTCCTCGTGAAAAGCCAGCCCGGTTCCGGCGGGTATCAGGCGCCCGACGATCACGTTTTCCTTCAGGCCGCGGAGTTCATCAATCTTGCCGTTGACCGATGCGTTGGTCAATACGCGGGTGGTTTCCTGGAAAGAAGCTGCGGAAATGAAAGACTCAGTGGTCAATGAGGCCTTGGTAATGCCCAGCAAAACAGGATCGAAAGTCGCCGCCTCCCTGCCTTTGGCAATGAGCTCGTCATTATCTTTCAGCAATATGGATTTTTCGACTTGCTCACCCGGCAGATAATGGCTGTCACCCACTTCGCGAACTTTCACCTTTCTCAGCATCTGGCGGATGATCACCTCAATGTGCTTGTCATTAATTTTTACGCCCTGCAACTGATACACGTCCTGCACTTCGTTCACGATATAGTCCGCCAACGCCTCAATGCCCCGATATTCCAGAATATCACTCGCCAATGGAGGACCATCCACAATCACTTCCCCGCGCTCGACGGTCTCTCCTTCGAATACATTGATCCGGCGGGTCTTTGGGATCAGGGCGCTGTGAGCCTCACCATCCTTGCCGGTAATCACCAGGCGATGCTTGCTCTTGGTTTCCCGACCAAATGAAATAATTCCGTTCGCCTCAGCAAGAATCGCTGGCTCCTTGGGTTTGCGAGCTTCAAACAATTCCGCAACCCGCGGCAAGCCCCCGGTAATATCCCGGGTTTTGGACGATTCCTGAGGTATTTTCGCGATCACATCGCCGCTATTCACATTCTGACCGTCCTCCAGCATGACGATGGATTCAGGCGGAAGTTGATAGCGGGCGGGAATATCCGTATCCGGTATCTTGACGGAGTCTCCGGCTTGATCAACCAGATTGATAGTCGGCTTGATATCGTGGGCGCTGCCGCGACGTCGCTGGGGATCCAGTACAACATAGGTACTTTTCCCGGTCAGATCATCGGTCTGCATATTAACCGTCACTCCCTCTTCGAGGTCGGTAAATACGACCTTGCCCGCCACTTCGGTCACGATCGGATGGGTGTGAGGATCCCAGGTGGCGACAATGTCACCGATATGAACCTGTGAGCCTTCGTTGACATTCAACACCGCGCCATAAGGCAATTTATGCCGTTCGCGGTCACGCCCCTGCGCGTCCTGGACAACCAGTTCACTGGATCGCGTCACAACCACTTGCTTGCCATCTGTATTTTCAACCAGTTTGGCCGACTTCAGGTGAATCTTTCCTGAGTTCTTCAGTTCAACGTTACTCACCACCGAAGAACTCGACGCGGCGCCGCCGATATGGAAGGTACGCATGGTCAACTGTGTACCCGGCTCGCCGATGGACTGCGCCGCAATCACGCCAACCGCTTCACCCATATTAATCGTGTGTCCGCGTCCGAGGTCACGCCCATAGCATTTGGAGCACACTCCGTAACGGGTTTCGCAGGTCACCGCAGAACGCACCCTGACTCCATGAATGTTATTCTGATCAATCACCCTGACCAGTTTTTCGTCGATCATCTGATCTCTGGAAACCATGACTTCACCCGTAGCCGGATCGACAATATCTTCGCTGACATAACGTCCGAGGACCCGGTCGCTCAGCGGAACAACGACCTCGCCTCCCTGTATCTGCGCCTCCCGAAACAACCCGTTTTCAGTGCCGCAATCCGGTTCAGTGACCACCAGATCCTGGCATACATCAACCAGTCGGCGCGTCAGGTAACCCGAGTTCGCGGTTTTCAACGCAGTATCGGCCAATCCCTTTCGAGCGCCGTGGGTCGAATTGAAGTATTGCAATACATTCAGCCCCTCGCGGAAATTTGCCGTAATCGGGGTTTCGATAATCGAACCATCCGGTTTTGCCATCAGTCCACGCATACCGGCCAGTTGCCGGATCTGGGCATGCGAACCCCGGGCGCCCGAATCGGCCATCATGTAGATCGAATTGAATGAATCCTGTTTTACCTTCTCACCGCGTTTGTTGATCACCGTATCCACGCCCAGTTCCGCCATCATGGAGTCTGAAACCTGTTCACTGGTTCTCGTCCAGATGTCAACCACCTTGTTATATCGTTCACCATCCGTGAGCAATCCGGCATTATATTGCTTTTGAATTTCGACCACTTCCTTCTGTGCCTGATTCAGAATCTCCGGCTTGCCGGCGGGAATAACCATGTCATCAACGCCAATCGACAAGCCTGACAGCGCCGCCATCCTGAATCCGGTATACATCAGCTGATCAGCGAATATGACGGTATCCTTGAGACCGGCTTCGCGGTAAGAAACATTGATCAACTCGGAAATTGTTTTCTTTTTCATCGGCCGGTCAATCAGGCTGAAGTCCAGCCTGGTTGGAAGAATTTCCGATAACAGCACACGACCGACTGTGGTATCCACCGTTTTGCTCTCACCGGTCGCATGGCCCTCCTCGTCATATACCGGCATCCTGACTTTTACCCGGGCATGGAGATGAACCTGCCGGGTTTCACAGGCCCGCCGCACTTCGTTGATGTCAGAGAAATAACCACCCGTACCTTTGGCGTCCGCGCTTTCCCGGGTCATATAGTACAGTCCAAGCACAATGTCCTGGGAAGGCACAATGATCGGTTCACCATTTGCCGGAGAAAGAATGTTGTTGGTCGACATCATCAACGCCCGCGCTTCCAGTTGCGCTTCAATCGACAATGGCACATGAACCGCCATCTGATCTCCATCGAAATCGGCGTTGTACGGAGTACAGACCAGTGGATGCAGTTGAATCGCCTTGCCTTCTATCAAAACAGGCTCGAACGCCTGAATACCCAGCCTGTGCAGGGTCGGCGCCCGATTCAACATAACCGGATGCTCCCGAATCACCTCTTCGAGAATATCCCACACTTCAGCGCTTTCGGCCTCCACCATTTTCTTGGCCTGCTTGATGTTGGACGCCAGCCCCCGCAATTCCAGCTTGCTGAATATGAAGGGCTTGAACAGTTCCAGCGCCATCTTCTTGGGCAGGCCGCACTGATGCAGTTTCAACGTAGGGCCGACCACGATCACCGAACGCCCGGAATAGTCCACCCGCTTACCCAACAGATTCTGGCGAAAACGCCCCTGCTTGCCCTTGATCATATCTGAAATGGATTTCAGCTGACGTTTGTTGGCGCCCGTTATCGCCTTGCCGCGGCGACCATTGTCCAGCATCGCGTCAACCGCCTCCTGAAGCATCCGCTTTTCGTTGCGGACAATCAGGTCCGGCGCATTCAGATCCAGCAGTCTTTTCAGGCGGTTGTTGCGATTGATCACCCGACGATACAGATCATTCAGGTCGGAGGTGGCAAAGCGACCACCTTCCAATGGAACCAGCGGTCTCAAGTCTGGTGGCAGCACAGGCAATACATCCATAATCATCCACGTCGGATTATTGCCGGAATTGATAAATGCCTCGATAACCTTGAGGCGGCCAGTCAGTTTTTTGGTTTTGGTGTCTGACTTCGTTTTGGCAAGTTCTTCCCGCAGAATCTCGGCTTCTATGGGCAGGTCCATTTCCTTCAACCGGGTGCGGATTGCTTCCGCCCCCATACCGACTTCAAATTCGTCACCATAAGTCTTGATGGCCTCCAGATATTGTTCTTCCGTCAGCAGTTTGCCACGCTCAAAATCCGTAATACCGGGATCAATCACGACATAAGCCTCGAAGTAGAGCACCCGCTCCATTTCACGGACGGTCATATCAAGCAACAGGCCGAGCCTGGATGGCAACGACTTCAAAAACCAGATATGGGCGCAGGGCGCCGCCAGTTCGATACGGCCCATGCGTTCCCTGCGTACCTTGGAAAGAGTCACTTCCACTCCGCATTTCTCGCAGACCACGCCCCGATGCTTCAGTCGCTTGTACTTTCCGCACAGGCATTCATAGTCGCTCACCGGGCCGAAGAGTTTGGCGCAGAACAACCCGTCCCGCTCTGGTCTGAAGGTACGGTAATTAATAGTTTCCGGTTTTTTAACTTCGCCAAAAGACCAGGATCTGATTTTTTCCGGAGACGCGATGCTGACCCGAATCGAATCGAAATCGTCCACTGCGTCCGCCTGCCTGAATAGATTGAAAATATCTCTCATTATTTACTGCCTCTGTTAGATGCCAGCGGATTCGCTGCCTGATAGCTCTTTGACCCGGTTATTCCGGTAACCCCGAAATCAGTGACGGTCATGCTTTAATTCCAGGTTGAGTCCCAGCGCCCGAATCTCCTTGACCAGCACATTAAACGATTCCGGCATGCCGGTATCCATGTCGTGACCACCGCGAATAATATTCTCGTAAATCTTGGAGCGACCGCCCACATCATCGGACTTGACCGTAAGCATTTCCTGCAAGGTGTAAGCGGCGCCGTAAGCCTCCAGCGCCCACACTTCCATCTCACCGAATCTTTGACCGCCGAATTGCGCCTTACCCCCCAACGGCTGCTGGGTAATCAGACTATAAGGCCCGGTTGAACGAGCATGCATCTTGTCATCAACCAGGTGATTCAGCTTGAGAATGTACATGTAGCCACAAGTGACCGGCCGGTCAAACGGTTCCCCGGTACGCCCATCATACAGGGTCGTCTGACCGCTCTGTGGAATCCCGGCCAGCTTCAGCATACTCTTGATCTCACTTTCATGCGCGCCATCGAATACCGGGGTCGCCATCGGCACTCCCTCACCCAGGTTTTTAGCAAGTTCAATCAATTCAGTATCCGAGAAATCCCCCAATGATTCTTTCTTTCCGCTGGAGTTGTACACCTTTTCAAGATACCTGCGAACCTGGTCAATACGCTTGTTCTTACGCAGCATTTCTTCAATTCTCTCGCCCAGTTTCTTCGCCGCCCACCCCAGATGAGTTTCCAGAACCTGCCCGACATTCATTCGCGAAGGCACACCCAGAGGATTCAGACAGATATCCACAGTAGTCCCGTCTTCCATATAAGGCATATCCTCAACCGGAATAATTTTGGAAATAACCCCCTTGTTGCCATGGCGTCCCGCCATTTTATCGCCGGGCTGCAATCTCCGTTTTACCGCGACAAAAACCTTGACGATTTTCAGAACGCCCGGAGCCAGGTCATCGCCCATTTCGATTTTCTCGCGTTTTTCCTCGAAACGGCGATCAAACTCCTCACGCTGGACCTCCATCTGGTCCCGAATTTTCTCGATCGCCTGATTGACTTCTTCGTTGCGAAGACGAATTTCAAACCATTCCTTACGCCCCAGAGTGGACAGGTAATCATCCGTCACAACCTCTCCCGCCTTCAGCTGGCCGGGACCGCCTTCCGCAGTCTGGCCGCGCAATAGTCTGGCAATCCGGGCAAAGGCGTCCTCCTCAACAATCCGCAACTGGTCATTCAGGTTTTTGCGGACGGCGATCAGTTCATGTTCATCATTCGCGAGTGCGCGAGCATCCTTTGCAAGCCCCTCCCGGGTAAACACCTGCACGTCGATCACCGTGCCTTTCATGCCCGACGGCATACGCAGGGAAGTGTCTTTCACGTCAGAAGCCTTCTCGCCGAAGATGGCGCGAAGCAGTTTTTCTTCCGGCGTCAGCTGGGTCTCGGCCTTGGGAGTGATTTTACCGACCAGGATATCGCCGGGATGCACTTCGGCGCCGATATAGACGATACCGGATTCATCCAGCTTGGACAAGGCGCCCTCATTGACATTCGGAATATCGCGGCTGATCTCCTCGGCGCCCAGCTTGGCGTCGCGCGCGGTACAGGACAGTTCCTCAATATGAATCGAGGTGTAGACATCATCCTTCACCAACCGCTCGGAAATCAGAATCGAATCTTCGAAGTTGTAGCCATTCCAGGGCATGAAAGCGATCAGCACGTTTCTGCCAAGAGCCAGCTCGCCCATATCGGTAGACGGTCCATCAGCCAGAACATCCCCCCGGTTCACCACGTCACCCACGGCCACCAGGGGACGCTGATTGATCGTGGTATTCTGGTTTGAACGCTGGTATTTGGTCAGGTTGTAAATATCGACACCCGGCTCTCCCTCGATAGCTTCATCATCGTTGGCGCGCACTACAATCCTGGATGCGTCCACGGAATCAACCGCGCCGCCGCGGCGAGAAACCACAGTCACTCCGGAATCAATCGCGACCGTGCGTTCCATACCCGTACCAACCAACGGCTTTTCGCTGCGTACCACTGGCACCGCCTGGCGCTGCATGTTGGCGCCCATCAGCGCCCGGTTGGCGTCATCATGCTCCAGGAACGGAACCAGTGACGCCGCCACCGAAACAATCTGTTGGGGCGCCACATCAATATAGTCAATCTGGTCGGGAGAAGACAGTGAAGACTCGTTTTTGTGCCGGCAGGAAACCAGTTCACTGACAAACCGGCCGTTGGAATCCAGTCTGGAATTAGCCTGGGCGATGATGAACTTATGCTCTTCAATCGCGGACAGATAATCCACTTCATCGGTGACCTTGCCATTTTTCACCTTGCGATACGGAGTCTCGAGGAAACCGTACTCATTGGTTTTGGCGAAACAGGCGAGTGAGTTAATCAGGCCGATATTGGGGCCTTCGGGAGTCTCGATCGGGCAAACACGTCCGTAATGAGTCGGATGTACGTCACGCACCTCGAAACCAGCCCGGTCACGTGTCAACCCACCCGGGCCCAAAGCGGAAACCCGCCGTTTGTGAGTGACCTCTGAAAGGGGATTGGTTTGATCCATGAACTGGGATAGCTGACTGGAGCCGAAAAACTCGCGTACAACCGCGGCCACAGGTTTGGCGTTAATCAGGTCCTGAGGAGTCAGGTTTTCGCTTTCAACCAGATTCAACCGCTCCTTGACCGCTCGTTCAACCCGCACCAGACCAATCCGGAACTGGTTTTCGACCATTTCACCGACCGAACGCACACGGCGATTGCCGAGATTGTCGATATCGTCGATTTCCCCCTTACCGTTCTTCAGGTAGATGATTTTTCGCATGACTTCCACGATGTCCTGCTTGCTCAATGTGCCGGGGCCTTCATCGGATTCCCGCCCCAGACGCCGATTGAGTTTCATCCGTCCCACTGCGGAAAGATCATATCTTTCCTGGTTGAAAAACAGATTGCTGAACAACGCCGCCGAAGCTTCTTTTATGGGCGGTTCGCCGGGGCGCATCATGCGGTAGATTTCAATGTGCGCCTCTTCCTCTGTACGGGTTGGGTCGATACGCAGGGTTTCTGAAATAAACGGGCCGCAATCAATATCATTTACGTAAATGGTTTCCAGATGGGTAATTCCGTTTTCCCGGAAATCGTCCAGCGCCTTTGACGTAATTTCCATGTTGGCCTCCGCCAGCAACTCCCCGGTTTCCGTATTGACGATGTCCCGCGCCAGGGTGCGTCCCAGAATAAACTCAATGGGCACCTCTATTTCGTTAATACCGTCTTTTTCAAGTTCCCGGATATGTCGGGTCGCAATTCTTTTTTCGGCCTCCACCAACACCTTGCCGTTCGCGCCGATCAGGTCGAAATACAGACGCTGCCCCCGCAACCGTTCAGGAACCAGCTGTAGCGTGGCCCCGGTTTCGGTCAACGTAATGGTGTCATTCTCGAAGAACATGGTCAGTATTTCTTCGGTACTGTAGCCCAGCGCCCGCAGCATGATCGTGGCCGGCAATTTGCGCCGACGGTCAATCCGGATATAAAGCAGATCCTTCGGATCAAACTCGAGGTCCAGCCAGGAACCGCGATACGGAATAATGCGAGCGGTAAACAATAACTTTCTGGAAGCGTGTGTCTTGCCCCCGTCATGGTCAAAAATAACGCCGGGCGAGCGGTGCAGCTGGGATACGATGACACGCTCAGTGCCATTGACTACAAAAGTACCGTTATCGGTGATTAACGGCATATCACCCAGATAGACCTCCTGTTCGACGATGTCCTTCGGCTTCTTGCCACTGCCGCTTTTATTGAAAATGACCAGACGCATGACAGCGCGCAGCGGGCAGGAATAGAGCAGACCGCGCTGCTGGCATTCGGTCACATCAAACTTGGGCTTTTCCAGACGATAACTGACGAAATCCAGAATAACAGCGCCATTATAACTTTCTATCGGGAATACCGACTTGAATGCGGCCTGGATACCCTGGTCAATACGCTGTTCCGGCGGCGTGTCCGCCTGCAGATATTTACGGTACGATTCTTTCTGTGTAGCTAACAGGTAAGGAACCTGATAGTCATCGGAACGTTTACTGAAATTCTTCCGAATACGCTTCTTCTCGTTATATGAATAACCCATATCTACCCCCTGGCATGACAGACTCGTCCGGCGCTCCGGAAACATGGACAGGCTTTAACACACACTCTGTCCATACTCACCGGAACATAAAAAACACCCATGCGTTTCCAGTGAAACGCAAACACGGCCTCAAGGTTGTACCACCGGGCCGCAGGCCGAAGCCAGATTACTTGAGTTCGACAGTTCCGCCTGCCGCCTCCAGCTGGTTTTTGATATCTTCAGCTTCATCCTTGCCAACACCTTCCCGAATCGGAGTCGGCGCTTTTTCCACCAGGTCCTTGGCCTCTTTGAGACCCAGGCTGGTAATACTGCGAACCGCCTTGATCACACCCACTTTCTTGTCACCGAAACCGGTCAGCACGATATCAAATTCATTTTTCTCCTCTTCCGGGGCCGCCGCTTCGCCGCCGCCTGCCGGCGCTACGGCTACGGCGGTCGCCGCCGCCGCAGAAACCCCGAATTTCTCTTCCATATCCTTGATCAATTCAGACAGGTCGAGAACCGACATCTCAGCGATTGCGCCGAGAACTTCTTCTTTACTTAAAGCCATGGTAATTACTCCTGATAGCTGGACAATATTAAATAATTAAATGATGGATAAAAGTTTCAACAATCAGACCGCGGCGCCCGATACGTCCTTCGCTTGCGCTATGGCCGCAAGGGTGCGCGCCGCCCTGCCGGGAACCTCGTTCAATGTCGAGGCGAATTTCCGCACAGGCTCCTGCATGGTACTCATCAGTTTCGCCAATAACTCATCCCGCCCCGGCAATGACGAAAGACGCTGAATCATATCCGGATCAATGAGTTCGCCATTCATGACACCCATGGTGATCCGGAAGTTTTCATTGTCTTTGGCAAAAGTGGCCATGACCCTGGCCACGGCAACCGGGTCTTCACAGGCAGAGAAAATGACCGGACCTGTAAAGTGCTCCGCCAGACATTCAAACTCCGAATCCCGCACCGCAATCCGGGCCAGATTGTTTTTAACAACCTTTATCCAGACTCCGGCGCTTCGCGCCTGTGTACGCAACGAGGTCAACTGCTGAACATTGAATCCACGATACTCAGCCAGTACACCAGCCCGGGCCGAAGCAATCGCCTCGGTCGCCTCGCTGATCACCGCTTTTTTCTGATCGAGACTTAAGCTCATATAATCACACTCCAAAAATAATGGTGTCCTTAACATCAGGGAAATTCCTGATTCCGGCTCACCGTCTACGCAGGTCGTACATATTTAAGAGCTGGAATTCTACTCACCTGCGGTCTTTGACAGCCCTGCAACGATTCAGCGCCCGCAGGCTGCAAAATCATGCAACGCCCCAAAACTATCTGATCGCCGCAATACTCGCGCGGTCGATTTTTACGCCCGGCCCCATTGTGCTGGACAATGAAACCCGGCGAATGTACTGCCCTTTGGCCGATGCCGGTCTGGCTTTAATCAAGGCGGACACCAGAGCGTTCAAATTTTCCTCCAGGGCTTGTGAGTCAAATGACGCCTTGCCGATCGGACAATGGATAATCCCCGCCTTGTCAATACGAAACTGCACCCGCCCGGACTTTGCGTCCCGGACTGCCTTGGTCACATCGGTTGTTACCGTGCCTACCTTGGGGTTCGGCATCAGCCCCCGTGGTCCGAGAATCTGACCCAGCTGTCCGACCACACGCATGGTATCCGGCGTCGCGACACACAGATCAAATTCGATCTCACCTTTCTTGACCTGCTCCGCCAGCTCCGTGAGTCCAACCAGATCAGCCCCCGCCGCCCTGGCCGCTTGCGCATTCTCGCCCTCGGCGAAAACCGCTACCCGCACCGTTTTCCCGGTGCCTTTCGGCATCACGGTCGCCCCTCGCACATTCTGGTCTGATTTCCTGGAATTCACTCCAAGAACAACAGCCACATCCACCGTTTCGTCAAATTTGGCCTGAGACAAATCCTTGACCAGAGTGAGCGCATCGTTCAGCGGATACAGTTTTGTGCGATCAACACGACTGTTTGCGGCCTGACTTCTTTTACCTTGATTCGACATCTACACCCCCTCTGTTTCTATGCCCATGCTGCGCGCGCTGCCAGCAATAATCTTCACCGCCCGCTCCACATCCCAGGCGCTCAGATCAGGTTGTTTGGTTCTCGCGATTTCTTCCAGCTGCGCCCGGTTCACTTTACCGACCTTGTCGCGATTGGGCACACTGCTACCCTTATCAATCCCGGCGGCCTTTTTCAAAAGAACAGAAGCAGGCGGCGTTTTTTTGACGAAGGTAAAACTTTTATCCGAATAAACACTGATCACCACCGGCACCGGCAGCCCTTTTTCCATATCCTGGGTTTCGGCATTGAATGCCTTGCAAAAATTCATGATATTCACGCCATGCTGGCCTAACGCCGGACCGACCGGCGGACTCGGCTTGGCATCGCCTGCGGGAACCTGAAGCTTGATATAAGCATCTATTTTCTTGGCCATCTGCTAACTCCAAATATATAACGGGTACAAGGGCAATCGCTTCCTAGCCTTTTTCAACCTGGGAAAAATCCAGTTCGACAGGAGTGGAACGCCCAAAAATCGTGACAGATACCTTCAGTTTCGCTTTCTCGAAGTTGGCGTCTTCGACCGTGGCATTGAAATCCTGGAACGGCCCATCAACAATTCTGACTATCTCTCCGGGAGCAAAAGTGAATTTCATCTTCGGTTTGTCCTGACTGTCGGAAATCTGCTGAATAATTTCATCAGCCTCCTTGTCGGTGATCGGCACCGGCTGATTATCCGTACCGCCGATAAAACCCGCCACCCTGGGCACGCCCTTTACCAGATGCCAGGTATTGTCGGTCAACTCCATCTGCACCAGAACGTAGCCGGGGAAAAACTTTCTTTCACTGGTTCGTTTCTGGCCGCCCTTCATTTCGACCACTTCTTCAGTGGGAACCAGTATTCTGCCGAAATGCGTCTCCATTCCCACTCGGGCAATGTGGTCATGCAGCGCTTTTTGAACCTGTTTTTCAAAACCTGAAAATGCCTGAACGACGTACCACCGCATATTGGGGTTTTGAACCTGCCCGACTTCTGTTTCATTCATCATGATTATCTTTCCCGATACGGAGCGGTCAACTAACCGCCGCTGACCCTAAGAACAATGTCGTAGATGGCATAAAACGAAAGCGCGTCAAACGCCCACATCATCAGCCCCAGAATGATCACCAGAATGATGACCATCAATGTAACCTGAAAGGCTTCCGGCCGGGTCGGCCATACCACCTTCTGGCGCTCAATGTTCGCCCCCTTGATAAATACCCAGGCATCCTGCCCGGTCGCCGTGGTCAATACCAGGCCAGCCGCCAATATCACCGCGACGACAACCAGGCCGATACGAGCCAACTGAATAATATCGCTGAATTGATACCACGCGGCTACCGCGGCGAGCACGATCAAAATCGCCACAACCATTTTAATTTTGTCAATCACTGGATTGAGTATCCGGTCATCAGTAAAAAAACATTACGAGCAAGAACGATGGCAGGCCAGGAGGGAATCGAACCCCCAACCTGCGGTTTTGGAGACCGCTGCTCTGCCAAATTGAGCTACTGGCCTTCGAACCGACTTGTTGAATCAAATAAACCCCGCTAACAGACTGTCCACTATCACCTCTCCTGACAAGGCCGAACCCAACCGTATCGTCCCCGGCAGTGGAGCCCACAACCGGATTTGAACCGGTGACCTCTTCCTTACCAAGGAAGCGCTCTACCGACTGAGCTATGCGGGCAACTTGAACTTCACATCTACGACCTCCCGACTCTCGTCAATTTCCACAAGCGCCGACTGGAGCGGGTGATGGGAATCGAACCCACATCATCAGCTTGGAAGGCTGAGGTTCTGGCCGTTGAACTACACCCGCATAAAAACCACTTCAACAGTTCGGTAACCGGCAATTCATGGTGGAGGGGGGAGGATTCGAACCTCCGAAGGCTGAGCCAACAGATTTACAGTCTGCCCCCTTTGACCGCTCGGGAACCCCTCCGTTAAAATTCTGCCCAAACGGTCAATTATCGCGGATTTTGTGATTTGTGTCAACATTCAGCACACACAAATTCAACATAAATCCTCCCCAAAACTTCAGCGCCATCCCATTTCTTCAATCACCGAAATGGAGCCCGCAGAGGGACTCGAACCCACGACCTGCTGATTACAAATCAGCTGCTCTGGCCAACTGAGCTATGCGGGCATGATCACCCTTTCCCGATCTCAAAAGCACAACACCCGATACTGTATCAATGCAATGCTGTACGAATTAAAAAATGGAGCGCGATTTTACGCAAAACAAGAGGGTGAATGCAATCACAAAATCACAAATATTTCCTTAAAATCAATCAAACAATATCTGCGGGAAGATACCTGGATACGGCGCCAGAGGAACATCAAACCCGGCAATTCACCTTGATCATTGTGACTCCGGATTCATTCCAGTCATGCCCGGACACCCGTGTATGATCGATATCCGCCGCCGCAACCTCCATCCAGTTCAACGCGCCCAGATGTCGATACTCCGGCTGGAATTTGGCTTCATACCGTTTACTGGTCAGGTAATCCAGATATTTTTCCGCCAGCTCCTCCTGGCTGAACACCCCCACCGAGATTCGGCTCAACCCATTATCCGCCGTGTATCGAAAATGATCTACCTCACTGTCCTTCAGTCTTTTCAACATCGCATTGACCGATGACTCCGATGTGAATGGACCCAGGTAGACACGAAAAGCGAGCACTTGCCGACTGTCACTGGTGACAGGAGTGAACTCAAACCCGCTCTCACCCATCCACGTCTTCGCGGCCTGCCAGCTCTCCTCCTGCCTGAATGGACCCAGTCGATAACAGGTCTCGAAGATCAACGGCTCTTCATCGCCACCAGTCGAGGTTCCAGTCAAACCCGCTGTTCGCCCCGCCCGCTCCCCGGCTGTCGCCTCATCACGATCGCTCGCTGTTTCGGTCTCAGCCGGCTGGCTGTCGCCCCCGGCGTCGGTAGCGGCGGCCTGCAAGGCATCCACCTCGGCAAGCAACAACATCCCTGTTTTATTCACATCAGACCCGGCATCGGACCTCACCGTCCTGGACGGGGTCTGCCGGTCACCAACCAACAGATAAGCCGCCAGATTGGTAACCACCAGGATGACCGCCAACCACTTCATTCCGGGTATTCCTCAGCCAGGGCCAGCAACCCCATCAAGACCAGATCGGGGACAATTCCAGGTTCGTGTTCTGTCGCGGCAGCCAGCCGCTGTGCATCCCCCCCGGTCAGCGTCAACTGCAACTCCGCCCCGGCCAGATTTTTGTAATATCTGATCGCGCGGTCCATGGCTGAAACCACGGCCAGCATCACCCCGTTCTCCACAGCCTCCTGCGTCTTCGGGTTCCGGTAAGACAGACATTCATTCATAGCGCTTGCGGTAGTTGCCCTGAGCTGCCCGGTGCAGGAATTGAGGGAATATATCATGGTCGCTATTCCCGGGAAAATAACTCCGCCATCGAATACGCCTCGCGCATCAACATAATCAATCGTCACAGCCGTTCCTGCATCTATAACCACAACCGGACGATTGCCGGATAGTTCTCGCGCGCCGATCATGGCCAGCCAGCGATCAACACCCAGATCTGAGGGTTTGTCATATTGATTGACCAAGCCCTTCCCCCGCTCGGCGGACTCCATGAAAAACGGGGGCCTGCCCCAGAATGATTTGCAAACAGTGTCAAGAACCCGATTCACCCGCGCTCCAGCCACACTGGAAATCCGGATACCTTCAGGAACAATTATACCGGCGAATGCGCGCTCCAGGGCTGCCGGCAAATCTGCCGCGCCGGTGTCGATTGGTTCGTTTTGAGGGGACTGCCGCACAAACGGAGCCGTTTGTGAATTCAACTGAAGGGACGTTGCCCATTTGATTCTCTGATTGCCGGCGTCAATCAATAATTCCATGATCTTCAATCACCGTAATTCTCCCCGCGACCGCCGGGCCGAAGAGAA
Organism: Candidatus Poriferihabitaceae bacterium; assembly: GCA_965208975.1. Classification (GTDB taxonomy): domain Bacteria; phylum Pseudomonadota; class Gammaproteobacteria; order Arenicellales; family Poriferihabitantaceae. Next base: position 363,766 of record CBDBQH010000003.1, read on the forward strand.
ACATCTCCACTAATGATGCGATGAAGCGCATCGTCACCTGCAATCAACAAGGCGCCGGTTTCGTCCACACCGGACGCGATTCCGCATATCACCCGTGAACCTGAAACAACCTGCACCGGCTGACTCCGCCAGGCATCCGCCAGATTCCATTGCTCCGCGAATCCGGCAAATCCTCCTTTGGTAAATCCGCGCAATACCCGGTCATGGTTTTTAACCAGCTCCACCACCAGCTGATCGCGCCCAACCTGAACTCCTGCCGAGACCAGATCGGTCCATGGCTGATCAATTTTTGCCGCCGCCACATCCGATATCCTGTAATTCAACCCAATACCGATCACACAATTCACAGTAGAAATTTCGACCAGAATTCCACCCGCTTTTTTGCCGCCGATCAGAATATCGTTCGGCCATTTCAATTCAGCCTGTTGTACACCCAATCGACGCAAACTCTCCATAACGGCAATGCCCGAAACCAGAGACATCCCCTGGATATCGGGTCTGTCCAGGCGCCAGCCCAATGAAAGCAGGATGGACCCATAGCGGGAACTTTCCCACGATTTCCCGCGGCGCCCCCGTCCCGCACTCTGGTTATCAGCCAGACAGATGCAACCATCCGCAGCGCCTTGCTCCAGCAGCCAGCTATTCGTGGATGCGACCTCATCAAAATAATGAATTTCCCCTCCCGAAAAGCGGCCGGCATCCGCCAGTGCACGGCGTATGCCATCTATGTCATACCTTGCATTTTTTTGACTCAGACCCATCAAACGTATTAGGATGCACTATTTTAACCGGAACGTATCATGATACAACGAAATCAAACTCGCGAAGTACGAATCGGACGAATAAAAATCGGCAATGGTCATCCGCTCGCGGTACAGAGTATGTGCGCTACTCCGACCACGGATCTGGCGGCCACCGCCAGACAACTCCACTCTCTTGAAGAAGCGGGCGCCGATGTCATTCGAATCGCGGTCGATAATAAAAAGGATGCCCGGGCATTGATTGAACTGCGGCAAAACTGCGATGCGGTATTGAGTGTGGACTTGCAGGAGAACTATCGTCTGGCGGAAATCCTCGCCCCCCATGTGGACAAGATACGCTATAACCCGGGTCACCTGTACCACCATGAGAGGAAAAAACCCTGGCGGGACAAGGTGCAGTATCTGGTCGATATCGCCGTCAAAAACGACTGCGCCATGCGGGTTGGCGTGAATGCGGGCTCGGTAGACCCGGACAAGCTGGCAAAATATGACGACAGCGACTCCATATCACCAATGGTCGACAGCGCCCTGGAACATGCCGAATGGCTGGACCGGATCGGATTCACCCGGTATTGCGTATCATTGAAGGATTCCGACCCCAAAAAAACCATTGCGGCCTATCAGAAGTTCGCGCAAACACGCCCGGAAATTCCATTGCATCTGGGCGTAACCGAAGCCGGAATGCCGCCGCAAGGAATCGAGAAAACCCGCATTGCGTTTGAACAGCTGATCGGCAAGGGCATCGGTGACACGGTTCGGGTTTCCCTGACTCTGGCGCATGAAGACAAGTATCAGGAAATCACCGCGGGACGCCAGATACTGAAGGACATCGCCAATGGACGGGTGCGCACCGTCGTCCATTTCGACGAAGACAAGCTCAACCTGATCAGTTGTCCCAGTTGCTCCCGAGTCGAAAATGAAAAATTCATTGACCTCGCCCAACAGGTCAAAGTCAGAACCCGATATGCGGAAGAACACGCCATCACCATTGCCGTCATGGGCTGCCGGGTCAATGGCCCCGGTGAAACCGACGACGCCGACCTGGGATTATGGTGCGGCCCCCGCTACGTCAACCTGAAAAGACGCGGAGAAAAGGTCGGCGCCTTCAAATACGACGAAATACTGGACCGCCTCGATATAGAACTGAAATCCCTGATCGGGCAATAACCGCCTCCGAAGCAATTCCCGATAATTCAAATGCGTAATCAGAAAATGTTTGACCGTGTTGAACTGTAATGAATGCATATAAATTACCCAACTCCGGGGAATGCCGCTACCTTGGCCTGTTACAGGAGGCATTAAGCGCTGATCTGGATTTTCACGGCACAAACGGAAAACACTCAACTCATGGCTGGCATCCTTTCCCGGCGAAATTTCCACCGCAACTGCCACAATTTTTTATTGAAAATCTTTCGGATAAAAACGAGGTGGTTTTTGATCCGATGTTCGGTTCAGGGACGACTCTGGTGGAAGCCGCGCGATTGGGGCGCCGTGCAATCGGATGCGACATTGACCCATTGGCGCGGATAATGGCGAAAGCAAAGCTGGCTAATGTTAATCCGGTAAAAACATTGGAGGCCGGACACAGGATTGTCGAATCGGCACAGAAATTTTTCCACCAGAGACGAACTCAACTGGAACAGGCATTAAATCGGCGATTCGATACGAAAACACGCACATTCGTCGATTACTGGTTTTTGCCACAACAACAATTGGAGCTGCTTGCTCTTTTACAGGGCATTGAGGCGTTAGGGCAGGGTGAGATGCAAAAATTCTTCAAGATGACTTTTTCATCAACAATTATCGCCAAATCCGGGGGGGTCTCTCTGGCGCGTGATTTGGCCCATACCCGTCCGCACAGAGTGGTTGATAAAAACCCGAAATCGGCGTTCGTGGAATTTTCCAGGCGGTTAAAACAGAATCTGGCTACTTTTACCGGAGATTCAACCTGTTTGTCTGACTGGGAGTTAATGAGCAGACAAAATGTTGATATTCGAATGGCTAACGCGGATAAAACAGGTATACCGTCTTCAAGCGCCGATTTGATCGTGACTTCACCCCCATACGCGAACAATGCGATTGATTATATGCGGGCGCATAAATTTTCACTGGTCTGGTTTGGCTGGAAAATTGAGGATCTTTCCAGGATTCGCGCGCGGTATCTGGGGCATGACGCCGCCAACGGTATTCAATTCGATCACTTGCCACGCCAATGTGAAAAAGCGCTTGACAGGCTGGCTGAACTTGATTCTAAAAAATCGGCCGCCTTACGCCGGTATTTCGGTGAGATGTCTGCCGTAACAGGTGAAATGTATCGGGTTTTGAAGAAAGGCAGGGTAGCCGTAATTGTGGTTGGCACTTCAAATTTAAGAGGCATTGATGTGGAAACCCAGCAATGTCTGGCCGCTATCGGAGAAGATGTCGGCTTTGACCTGGCCGGAATCGGTATTCGCCGTCTCGACCGTGACAAGAGAATGATGCCGGCGCGCTGGGGCAAGGAACATCACTCACAAATTGAGAAGCGGATGCACGAAGAATATGTCATCGGATTGGTAAAACCATGAAGTCAGGAAAAATCGAGGAACTGCGTCGCGATTACCATTATCGAATTTGCGATGAAGTGTTACGTCAAAATGGAAAAGGAATCCCGAACAATGCCGACAGTGGGAGTTCGACAAGCATTAGAATTGGTAAGGGAATTGTGGACCACATTGGATTTGATGTGAAAACTGACAAGATGCCCGGACAAACAGCGGGGAGTCGGTTTGAGATGGCAACCATGGATTTTTTGCAAAACTCGTTCAAGTTATTGGACCATTTACGCCCAGGGAAATGGGAGTTTTCGTTAGGTGGCCATGTCCGCAAGTACGAGCAATACCAGCATTTATCCGATGTGGCGCGAGCGATCAGGGAAAACGAGGCATTGCGGACTGTTTTTGGCGACTATATCGTTACGCCGGACATTGTAGTTTGCCGCAAACCGGTCAAGGACAAAACAATCAACCAATATGATGTTTTGTTGAATAATGATGCGACCGCCAGTCATACACCACTCCGTTCGGCAAATTCGGGGTTGGATATTCTGCATGCCAGTATTTCTTGCAAATGGACAATACGCAGTGACCGCTCGCAAAACGCGCGCACGGAAGGATTGAATTTGATACGCAATCGAAAGGGCAAAACTCCACATATTGTTGTCGTTGTCGGTGAACCCTTGCCCGGACGCATCGCCTCACTGGCTTATGGTACAGGTGATATAGATTGTGTTTACCATTTTGCGCTACAGGAATTGCAGGAGACTCTCCAGGATAATGATGCGAGTTCCGATTCGATGGACATATTGAATACACTGGTGTCTGGCAGGCGCTTGCGCGACATCAGTGATTTACCGTTTGACTTGGCGGCTTGAGTTTCCGAAGTAAAATCAGGGACTCCCGGTTCTCTCTTCCTGACATCATTTCATGTAACATAGTGATGAGGTGTTCCAAACAGGGAAATCCATAACCAGAAAATGTTTGACCGTATTGAACAGGAAGCAAGAAAATGGAAACACCCGCAGAAAAAACAATTCCAGAAGAAACATTGAAAACTTTAGAGGTTCTGCGGGAAGCAGTTGCACAAGCGCTGGAAAGGAAACGCCGGCTTGGACAGTATGCCGTGATCCTGCATGAAGACAAGATTGTCAAATTGATGCCTGACGGCAGTATGGTTGAATTCAAAGAGTAGTCTGATCACAGTGCGGCGGGTTGTGGATTCCCGCCTTTGCGGGAATGACGAGGTTTTGGTTCGGGCTTCGACGGTTGCAGGACAGCGCTTAAGACCGTCATACCACGCACCAACCATCCGTCTTTCCCGTGAAAACGGGAATCCACTATGATATGGATGCCGTTCTTACTGTCCAATATGTGGGCTTTGCGATTAAATGATTTCGTAGAACCGGGGGGCAGGCTCTACGATGACGATTGAGCGCCCCGCCGACATCCGTCTTTCCCGTGGAAACGGGAACCCACAACTGTCAATATGCGTACCTAAACCCGGTCTCATATAGCCCCATCATACAAATCCAGCCACGCTGGATTCATCTTTTCAATTAACCCAACCTTCCACATTCGATTCCATTTCTTCATCGCCTTCTCCCTGCTGATGGCGCTTCCCATGGTATCGTGCACCTCGTACCAGACCAGATGGTGAACCTGATAGCGCTTGCTGAATCCTCCCACGAGACCATTCCTGTGCTGCCAGACACGCTGAACAAGATTGGATGTCACGCCAATGTATAAGGTCCCATTCGGCTTGCTTGCCAGGATATAGACACAAGGTGTTTTCATAAATATTGGCGTTGCCTCTTTTTTAACAGTAAGTCCGGGGCATGCCTCAATATGAAAGCCGCCAAGTCTTCACCGATTAGTAAGGAAACGGGTTTGCCGGAATCCTCTGTAATGCTTTTCAGATTTCCCCTAATCTCCTCCCTAATCTCCTTTTTCAACCGCAGTAGATTATCTTCGCTGGTACTTGGCCTTGGCGCCACTTCTTGACGCAAAGACTCCAGTAACTCATTGAATTCGCTCTCTGCATAGATGCGCCATTTTCTACCTTGCAGTTTGAGGCGAGCGCTCAGTGCAGGAGCTACCATTACATCATTTCTGTCAAATTCATACACAGAATCCCGGTCCACAGAAAAGCGATGATTAAAATCATCAAATTCCCAATGAAAAAAGTATTCACTCGTCACTTTTGCCAACATACAACGACCGTATTGGGGTACGTTGATATACACAACATAATCATCAGGCTCCAGGTCCAACAGGAACTCTTGACCGTTATAGCAATCCTGTTCAGCCTTATTCAGGTTGTCCCACCCAGACTCCTGAAACCTGTCCCGCAACCTGCGTAAATCCGCGGTTTCAACATAGCTCCAACCAAACCGTCCTTCACCATTATGTAACGAGTCGGATATTTTTTCGGTCCATTCATCATGAACTCTTAATGCATAAATGTTCATCCTTCCACTTCCTCTGGTAGTAACCTATTCTTATTTAAATCCTTCATTTCCCACACCAAACCTGGCAAATAAAAAAGGGTGTCTCTGCAAACGAGGCCAGCATAATAAGTAAAAGCGGTGTACGGTTCACTTTGTACGGATTCCCTTGGATAAGTTTGTTAAAATTTCGAATCTGTTCAATTTCCCCTGCACAAACCGTCATGCCTGACTGTAAATCCTGGATCACAACCCCAGGGCGATTCGAAAGACAATGAATAAACCCACCTGCACAATTGTTGCAGGACCCAATGGCGCCGGTAAAACGACATTCGCGATGAGATTTCTGCCCATCGTGGCGAACTGTAATCATTTTATCAATGCCGATTTGATTGCTGCCGGCTTGTCACCATTGTCTCCTGAAGCGGAATTGGTCGCAGCCAGCAGGCTGTTTCTTAATGAAATCAAATCATGCGTACAAAAGCGTATCCATTTTGCCTTTGAGACGACCCTGGCCGGACGTGGATATTTGCGCTTGATTGATGAATTACAGGCAGATGGTTGGCAGGTTAATCTTGTTTATTTGTCACTAAAGACAAAAGCATTATCAAAACGGCGTGTCGCTGAACGTGTTACGCATGGAGGTCATAATATTCCGGAAAAAGACATTGAAAGACGTTTCACCCGTGGTCTGCACAATTTGCTGTATAGTTATAGTACTCTATGCAATGTGACCCAGTGTTTTGAGAATTCAGATCCGGCGCCTGTTTTGATTTTCAGGCAACGCAAAGAGAACAGGGAAATCCATAACCAGAAAATGTTTGACCGTATTGAACAGGAAGCAAGAAAATGGAAACACCCGCAGAAAAAACAATTCCAGAAGAAACATTGAAAACTTTAGAGGTTCTGCGGGAAGCCGTTGCGCAAGCGCTGGAAAGAAAACGCCGGCTTGGACAATATGCCGTGATCCTGCATGAAGACAAGATTGTCAAATTGATGCCTGACGGCAGTATGGTAGAATTCAAGGATTAGCCTGATCGCAGTGCGGCGGGTTGTGGATTCCCGCATCCGCGGGAATGACGGATGGTTGGTGCGCGGATTGGATTCCCCCTCAAGGGGGGAATGATAAATGATATTGGTGCAAGGTCGAAATGATGTTGTAGGGGAGAGTCGGAAATCATTCCGATCACTACACGGGACGGCGCTTAAAGACCCCGTTCGGAGCGGGGGCAGGCTCCACGGCAATGACAGGGGATAGAAACCAGCCCGAACAGGCCCCGAATCCACGTAAATTTGTTAAAATCCGGGGATATTCAATTTCCCGGCGCACAATACCATGCCTGATTACCGATCCTGGACTACGACCCGCGGCAGAACTATGGCGGGGGCCCGGGCGCTTTGGCGCGCCACGGGGATGAAAGAGGATGATTTCAATAAACCGATCATTGCAGTTTCCAATTCGTTTACCCAATTCGTTCCCGGACACGTTCATCTGAAGGATATGGGGCAACTGGTGGCCCGCGAGATTGAAGCCGCAGGAGGGGTCGCCAAGGAATTCAACACCATCGCAGTAGATGACGGCATCGCAATGGGACATGGCGGTATGTTGTATTCGCTGCCGTCCCGGGAGATCATCGCCGATTCGGTCGAATACATGGTCAACGCGCATTGCGCCGACGCCATGGTCTGCATTTCAAATTGCGACAAGATCACTCCCGGTATGCTGATGGCGGCCATGCGCCTGAACATTCCGGCCATCTTTGTGTCCGGCGGGCCGATGGAAGCGGGCAAGGTGACCTGGCGTGATCACGAAAAGGCGGTTGATCTGGTGGACGCGATGATGGTGGCGGCAGACGATAACGTCACCGATAGCGAGTCGGAATCAATGGAACGCTCAGCCTGCCCGACCTGCGGCTCCTGCTCCGGCATGTTCACGGCAAATTCAATGAATTGCCTGACCGAAGCCCTGGGACTTTCCTTGCCGGGAAACGGAACCATCGTGGCAACCCACAGCGAACGGAAAAGACTGTTTCTGGAAGCGGGCCGTCTCATCGTCGCCACAGCCAGACGGTATTATGAACAGGACGACCACGAGGTTCTGCCACGCAGTATCGCGAATTTTGAAGCGTTCGAAAACGCGATGTCGCTGGATATCGCGATGGGTGGTTCAACCAATACGATTCTGCATCTGCTCGCCGCCGCCCAGGAGGGCGAAGTGAATTTCACGATGCAGGATATTGATCGGTTGAGCCGGAAAGTGCCCAATCTCTGCAAGGTAGCCCCAGCCAAACCCGATGTCCATGTAGAGGATGTGCACCGCGCCGGCGGCGTCATGGCGATACTCGGCGAACTGGACCGGGCCGGCCTGATCAACCGCAGCGCGAAAACCATCCACGCCACCAACATGGAAGAAGCCATTGCGCTCTGGGATATCCGCCTGACCGAAGACCAGAAACGCAAGGATTTTTTCCGCGCCGCTCCGGGAGGCGTCCCCACCCAGGTCGCTTTCAGTCAAGGCAAGCACTATAAATCCCTTGATCTCGACCGGGAAAATGGCTGCATCCGTGAACTGAAACACGCTTTCAGTCAGGATGGCGGATTAGCGGCGCTGTACGGTAATCTCGCCGAAGACGGCTGCATCGTGAAAACAGCCGGAGTAGATGAAAGTATCCTGAAGTTTGCTGGAAGAGCCCGAATATTCGAGAGCCAGGAGGCGGCGGTCGACGGCATCCTCGGCAATCAGGTTCATCCGGGCGATATTGTGGTCATCCGCTACGAAGGACCGAAGGGCGGCCCCGGCATGCAGGAAATGCTCTACCCGACCACCTATCTGAAATCAAAGAATCTGGGCAAGGAATGTGCGCTGGTAACCGATGGGCGGTTTTCCGGAGCGACTTCCGGTCTGTCGATCGGCCACATATCACCCGAAGCGGCGGAAGGCGGACTGATCGGACTGGTCGAGGAAAATGACCGCATCGAGATCAATATCCCTGAGAGAACCATTCATCTGGCGGTTGATGACGCTGTTCTTGAGCAAAGGAGAAAAGCGATGGAGGACAGGGGTATTGATGGCTGGAAGCCGGATCGCGAACGTGTGGTCAGCAGCGCCCTGAAGGCTTATGCGGCCCTGACTACCAGCGCCTCGAAAGGAGCGGTACGCAACGTAAGCCAACTGGCATAAACTTACAGCCGCGGCGGACACAACGGACACAACTAAACCGATGACACGGGCTGCACAGACGCCAGGTATCCCTGCCAGCACAATTCGCTGAAGATAATGGATACCTCACCGAATCCCGCTTCATCCAGCATCGCCAGATTTTCGCTTTCGGTATGCGGCTCCAGCACTCCTTCGAGCGCCTGCGCCTTGCTGCGGATTTCTGCGCTGGAGAATCCACGAGATTTTTTGAATCGGTGATATTTTTCCGTCATTTCCCGATCCAGCCGGGGGTCAGCAAACCGGATTTTCTCGAACAGTAAAAACAGGCCGTCGGGCTGCAACGCCCTGAATATTCGCCTGATAATGTCCATACGCGCCGCAACCGGCGTGAAGTGCAGGGTGTAATAGCTCACGATCACCGATGAGGGCAGGAAATCATGGGTGACGAGATCGGCTAACTCGAACGAAACATTGGGAAATGCCTGGCACCGGCTCCCGGCCCGCGCAATCATCCCGGCAACCTGGTCGATACCGATGATACACATCCGCTCCGGGTCGGAACAGGCGGCCATTTTCGCTGTCAGCGTCCCGGTTGAACAGCCGAGATCATAACATCGTCCGCTGTTTCGCATTCTGCAACGGATCCGCTCTACGATCCGGTCATGTCCTTCCAGGTAGCCGGGAATGGATTTCGATATATGGGTGTCGAACACGCCGGGGACGGCGTCATCAAACTGCCAGGCTCCCCTGGAGACGATCAGGCCATCCCCTGCTGATAATTTTTCCCGACTCATCCTTACACGAGGAGGCTCATCCGGCGACAGCGAACAAACCATAACCGCTGATCACGACCAGGGCAACCCCCATGGCTCGCTGGTAATGCCCGCCACCGCCCTGCATCAGCCGGATGTGCATTTTAAGCCCGAGCCAGTGGCCAATCGCTACCAGCGGCAGAAAATACAGGGCATAACGAACCTGTAGGTCCACTTCAAAATAAATGAAGGTGGACATCTTGATCACTACCAGGATGGTCCACAGAACAAATAATGTAACACGCAATTCGCGCAGAACCACATTCCTTGCGTAGACCGCCGATATCAACGGCGCCCCCATCAAGGATACCCCGCTCGCGTAACCCCCCATCACCAGTAACAGATTATCGAAAAAGGGACTCCTGCTGCGAAAAACATAGTTACACAAATAAGCCAGCCCATATAAAAAAGTAACGCCGTAGATAATCGTCACCAGTATCCCGTTCGGCAGGCTGAGCAACCCGAACACGCCGATCAGCTTGGGTATAATCAGGACTACCAGCGATTTTTTCAGGTAGGCCCAGTCCACCTCCCTGAGACGATCATAAACGGTCAGTACAGAAAATATCAACAGATGAATGGCCACCATCGGCAGCCAGAAAAGAGGGGAATCAAAAACCAGAAGCATCAACGGCAAGCCAAGAGCGGCGCCACCAAAGCCGAGACCACTGCGAACAAAACCGGACCAGACAAAAATCAGCCCGGCAAACAACCACTCGATTTCACTCAATCCCGGCATTGAAACTGGCTTCCGGGAAAATCAGTCCTGCAAGTATATTCGCCAGCAGCCGCGAGCCGAATTCACCAGCCACAGCGAATCGGCGTCGGCGATCTGTTCGCGTAAAATCACCTTCTCCGTCACTTTTCGCTCAGCCAGCAGCAAGGCGCGCCCAACACCGCCCAACAACCCGCATGAAACCGGCGGCGTCAGGAACTCACCATCCAGCTCAACAAGGATATTGGCCATGCAGGACTCGGTGATCTCTCCCCTTTCATTCCACAACAACACATCATCACAATTCCGGCTGGCGCCCAGCGCGTTGTCGTAAACCTCGCGATGCGTGGTCTTGTGATAGAGAAAACGGTTTTTTGAGTGGATCGGGATTTCAGCCAGCCTGACTCGATACGGCTCAGGCAGTGGCAGGTACACGGTATGCTGCACCCGAATCTGACCACGCCTGGAAACACGCAGGCGAACCCGCTGGTCATCCTGTGGAAAATCGCGCTGTGCCGAATACAGACGCTCGCGGACCCCGCCCAGGTCCACGTTCCACGAAAACCAGGAAGCCGAATTGGCCAGTCTCGACAGATGAGCCTCGAGATTCAGGAACCCTCGGCGCCGACTCCACTTCAGAGTTTCCAGCAGGTCAAATGAGGGTTGTGGGCAGGTCAATACTGCGGCTTTGGTATGACATTCCTGGAATTCTTCCCCAGGCTCCGAATCCCAGACAATGCCGCCGCCAGCGCCAAACTCGGCGCCGCTCTTGCCAGTACCGGCGCCGCTGTCCCTGTTCTTGTCGATCAGTATGGTGCGTATTGCCACATTGAACTGGGCGCGCGATCCTGGAAAAACAAACCCGGCCGCTCCGGTATAAATGTATCTGGGGATATGTTCAAGCTCATGGATAATTTCCATCGCGCGCAGTTTTGGAGCGCCGGTGATCGAGGCGGCAGGGAACATGGCGTCAAATATCTGAGTCAGGCCGGCGTCGGTCAGACACTTAACCGTCGTCGACAGGGCCCAGAATGTAGGGTATTTCTCCAGTGAGAAAATGTCGGTAGTCTCGACCGTGCCGGTGTCGGCAATCTTGCTCATATCGTTCCGGACCATGTCCGTAATCATGATATTTTCGGCGCGATTCTTGCCGGATTCCCGTAATCGCCGACCGATTTCAAGATCATCCTGATAACTATACCCGCGCGCTGCGGTGCCCTTCATCGGCCTGGATGTCAGAACCCGTTGCTCCAGATTCAGAAACAGTTCCGGAGAAGCGGAACAAACCGCCCAGTCATCGGTATTCACATAAACACAGTAGCCTGGCTGGTGGGCCAGATTCTGGGAATGCACCATCTGTACGAACAGTGGCCAACTGTCGAGCTCGCAGCCGGCTCGAAAGCGGAAGGAATAATTAACCTGATAAGCATCCCCTTCCCGAATATAGTCCTTTATTGTAGCCAGCGCTTGCCGATAATCCTCCTCCGCGAGCGACAGCTCCCAGTCCAGTATGTTGCCCTCCCCGGACGCCACACTTTCAGGGAAGTCGAGCGTCTCATAGCGATCATAGACTCCGAACCAGATTTTCGGGAACTCCCGGGTAGACCGTTGCGGGAAATGTCTGTCAAAAGCGGGAGAGGCTTCATAACTGACAAAGCCGGCCGCAAATTGCCGATCCTGCTCCACCTGATGCCCGATTTGTTCCAGAATCGTCCGGACCTGCCCAACATCCGCAGAGGAAAACACGTGGACCGGATCACGAAACAGGAGCCACCTGTTCGCAAAAGGCTGTTGTGCGACAACACAGTTGTTTTCGTTAAATGGGGCGGGCATTCGCGTTTTGTCCAGTATCCGGATGGCCGGGTAGAAACTGATCCCGCAAATACAGATCATAATGACAACTGATATTGTCTGCCCCGAATTGATTCTCCAGTTCCATAAACAGCTTCTGCTCCGGCTTTACTTTCCAGCTGTCACCGAGGTTCAGAAATCCGGTCTCACCGGAACGCCGGGTATAGCGGATTTTCACCGCAACAGAACCAGCGCCATTACCCGCACAGTACGGACTCATAACAGCTTGTAAATCCCCGATCCTGTCTGGTGTCAACGCATCCTGAGACAGATTCAAATCGAGTCCGATCAGGTATTGCCGACGTAATTCATCCAGGTCACAGATTTTTTCCACGCGCATCTGACAACCCCCGGTCACCTCGTCTACACTGAACTGTCCAAAGGCAATCAACAGGTTCTCCTTTTGCAGGATAGAAGAACACTGATTGAATTTGTCCGGGAACAGGGTCACTTCAACCCGGTGCATCTCATTGTCGAGAACGACAAACGCCATTTTCCCCCGTCTTGTCCGGGATACCCGCATCGACATCATGATGCCTGCGAATACTCCATTGCCCAGTGAACCGAAATCCCGGGATGGGGCGTCCCGGTCACTGATCGGATCCAGCTCTCTGGCATATCGTTGATAGGGGTGCCCGGTCAGATACAGACCGAGGGTCTCTTTTTCCGCAGCGAGACGCCGCTCATCGGACCAATCCGGAATTTGGGCAGATTCCGTCTGTTTCGGCAGCGCTTCCTGGATACCGAACATGTCGAACTGTCCCGCCTGTCGATCCTGCTTATGCTGGTCCGCCGCCCTGATGGCATGATCTACGGCATTCACCAACGCGGCCCGGTTGCCGCCCAACACATCCATCGCTCCGCTTTTGATCAGCGTATCCAGAACACGCTTGTTTATTTTACGCATATCCACCCGACGACAGAATTCCGGCAAGGACTGGTATTCGCCACTCATTTCCCGCTCGGCCACGATATTTTCTACCACTCCTTTGCCGATTCCCTTCAAGGCGCCCAGACCATAGCTGATCCGGTTGTCGTCTATCGCTCTGAAAGTATAGGAACTGGAATTGATATCCGGCGGTAATATGATCAATCCCAGGGATTTCGAATCCGCCAGCAAGGTAACCACCCGGTCGGTCTTGTCCATCTCGGCAGACAGGGCCGCCGCCATAAAAGCGGCGGGATAATGTGTTTTCATCCACGCTGAGTGCCAGGCAATCAGCGCGTATGCGACAGAATGCGATCGGTTGAATCCATATCCGGCGAACTTGTCCATCAAGGTAAAGATATTGTCGGCCAGCTTCCGTTCTACGCCCCTTTTTTCCGCTCCGCTGACAAAGGTCTCGCGCTGTTTGGCCATTTCTTCCGGCAATTTTTTACCCATTGCCTTGCGTAACAGATCAGCCCCACCGAGGGTATACCCCGCCATCGAACGGGCAATCTCCATAACCTGTTCCTGATAAATGATCACGCCATAAGTTGATTTCAGTATCGGCTCCAGCTGCGGATGGGAATACACGATCTTATCCCGGCCCGCCTTGCGATTGACAAAGTCATCCACCATACCCGATTGCAGGGGACCCGGTCGATACAAGGCAACCAGCGCCACCAGATCCTCGAAAGCCTCCGGGTGGGCCCGTATCAGTAATTCTCTGGCGCCTCTCGATTCAATCTGGAATATCGCGATCGTTCGCCCGCTTCTCAGGAATTCAAATGTCGCGGCGTCATCCAGCGGCGCCTGACCCAGATCAAGCAAAGCTTCCCCGTTGGCGGATTTTTGCTGGTTCACCATTTTTACCGCGGCGTCAAGAATGGTGAGCGTTCTCACCCCGAGGAAGTCGAATTTAATCAGGCCAATCGCCTCCAGATCATCCTTGTCCAACTGCGTGATCGCCTGATTCAAATGGGAGTCGGCATAAAGCGGGGTATATTCGGTCAGGGGTTTTGGCGCAATCACCACACCCCCTGCATGCTTGCCCACATTCCTTGCGATCCCTTCGAGCTGAAGGGCGGTGTCGATCAGTTCCTGGACATCTTCCTGACTATCATATCTTTCTTTCAACAACTGTTCCTGATTCAACGCTTTTTGCAGTGTCATGCCGACTTCAAAGGGGATCAGCTTGGCAATTTGATCGACAAAACCATATGGCAACCCCATCACCCGACCGACATCCCGCACCACCGCTTTCGCCGCCATAGTGCCAAAGGTGATAATCTGGGCAACCTGGTCGTGACCGTAACGCGCGGCCACATATTCAATCACCCGGTCGCGGCCATCCACACAGAAATCAATATCGAAATCCGGTAGTGAAACCCGTTCCGGATTCAAAAAACGCTCAAACAACAATCCGTAAGCCAGTGGATCCAGGTCTGTGATACCGGTGGCCCAGGCCACCAGTGAACCGGCTCCGGAGCCACGCCCCGGACCCACGGGTATACCATTGTTCCGGGCCCACTCGACAAAATCCGCAACGATCAGGAAATACCCCGGATAGCCCATTTTTTCGATGACCGCAAGCTCCATATTCATCCGCTCGAGATACTCTTGTCCGACCACGCAGGCGCCATCCGGATGATACAGCGTCGACCGATTGAACCGCTTTGCCAGTCCATCCTCGGCATACTTCCGCAATAGCGAGGCTTCTGACTGATTCCCCGCGTCCGGGTACTGCGGCAGATGATCCTGAGCAAAATCCAGAAACACGTTGCAGCGTTTCGCGATGCCGACGGAATTGGAGAGCGCGGACGGCATATCGGAGAATAATTCAACCATCTCCCGCGTCGATTTCAGATACTGCTGATCGGTATAATCCCTGGGCCGGCGACTGTCATCCAGCGCCCGGCCATTATTGATGCACACTCTGATTTCATGCGCTTCAAACTCTTCGCGCCGGATAAATACCACCCGGTTTGTCGCAACCAATCCAATATCGTAGCGGGTTGATAACTGTACTGCCCGGCTGATATAGTCGCGCTCACCCGGCGCCCCGATTCGGCTGATCGAAAAATAAAGCCGATCACCAAAAACGCTCCGATACTGTTCCACCCATTCGGGCAATTCCGGTTCCCTGCCCTGCAAAACCAGATTCGCTACGAAACCCTGATGTTCGTCAATCAGACACAATAACCCCTGATTTCTATCGGCCAACTCCAGCCAGTGAATGACAATCCGGTTGTTTACACTGCCACGCAGATAAGCGTCGGTTAGCAATTTACACAAATTACGGTAGCCGCTATTGTCCTTGCACAGCAAGGTAGCGCGATCAGCCGATTTGCCGGGCTCAGGACTTGTGACCCATATATCACACCCTATGATCGGTTTGACACCTTTCGCAAGACAGGCGCGATAAAACTTGACCATGCCGTAGAGATTGGCCAGGTCGGTCAGTGCGATAGCGGGCTGCCGGAATTTAACGCAACTGTCGACCAGAGAGTGAATCCTGACGATACCGTCCGCCAACGAGAACTCCGAATGCAGGTGCAGGTGAACAAAAGTATCAGTCATTGTCGAGCATTTCCCTTACCGGAGCGAAGCTGGCGCGGTGTTGACGGGTCGCTCCATGCAATCTCAGCGCCTCCAGGTGCATTTTGGTCGGATATCCCTTGTGCTTTTCAAAGCCATACCGGGGATAAACCAGTGACAACCTGACCATTTCCCGATCACGCGCTTCTTTTGCCAGGATGGAAGCGGCAGAAATAGATGGCTCGCTCGCGTCTCCTTTGATTATAGCAGTGCATTTGCAATCAAGAATGGGGATTCTGTTCCCGTCAATCAGCGCCTCATGGGGTTGAATATGCAATTTTTCTACTGCGCGTTTCATCGCCATCAGGGTTGCCTGCAATATATTGATCCGGTCTATCTCGCGCACACTGGCCTGGGCCACAGACCATGACAACGCGGTTTCCAGAATCCGTTTCTCAAGCTCCGCCCTTCTCTGCGCACTGAGTTTTTTCGAGTCATCCAGCCCGGGGATCGGTCTGTTGTTATCCAGTATCACGGCGGCGGCGAATACCGCCCCGGCCAGAGGCCCCCGCCCTGCTTCGTCAACCCCGGCAATATATCTGTTTGAATTCAACGGCTCTGGTCATGCAGGTCAGGTTATGATTCAGGTCTGTGAATGCAGCAGACTGATTACCGCCCGGCTGGCGCGCAGATTGGCGCCCCGCTTCAACTGCCGGTGCATTTGGGCGAACATCCGGTTCAGCCTGTCCACTTCCCGATCATCATTCAGATACCGTTTCAACGCACAGGCGATACGCTCCGGCCTGGCCTGGTTCTGGATGAACTCTGGCGCCACAGGCTCCTTGAGCAATTGGTTGGGCATTGAATAATGGGTCACGGATTTCAGCATCTGTACCAGCCACCAGGTCACAACGCCCACCCGGTAGACCACCACATGGGGGCGCCGCAACAGGGCCGCTTCCAACGCTGCCGTTCCCGATGCAAGCACCACTGCATCCGCGGCTTCCATCGCAAGCCGTGACTGCTCCTGTAACAAAGTGATCGGCAAGTCTCCGCTCAAGCTGGTCACCTCACCGAATGTCTGAGCGACCGTTTGGTTCGCTAACGGCAGTACAAATTGCACGCTGGAGTCGGCCTGATGAATGATCCTGGCCACCTCCAGAAAAATCGACGCCAGCTTTGAAATCTCCGAACGACGGCTTCCCGGCAACAGGGCGACCAGTTTCCCGTGATCCGGTATTTCAAGCCCGAGTTTCTGTCTCGCGGCAACCCGGTCCGGCGGATCGATTTCATCGGCCATCGGATGCCCGACACAGGTAACCGGAATCCGGTTCCTCCTGTAAAACTCGGCCTCGAAAGGAAACAGCGTCAGAATGTGGTCCACGGCCCTTCGAATCTTGTGGACACGATATCCGCGCCACGCCCACACAGTAGGACTTACGTAATGAACCGTCGGGATGTTTTTCTTTCTGAGCCGGGCTTCCAGAGACAAATTAAAATCGGGCACATCAATACCAACAAACAAATCAGGAGGGTTCGACACCATCATTTTGTACAGATTCGACCGGATTCTGACAATATCCAGGAATTTGCCAACCAGCCCGTCCAGCCCCATGACTCCGATACGTTCCATGTCATAAATTGTGTCACACCCCGCAGAGGCCATTTTGGGTCCGCCAATACCGAAAAACCCGACATCGCCGAGACTGGATTTCAGGCTCTCAATCAATCCTGCGCCAAGAGCATCGCCAGAAGGCTCACCCGCAACCATCCCAATCCGGATATGAGGACTGGTCACCTATCGGATAATGCCGCGCTCGGACTGACAAATAAATTTCCTGAACATTGTCACATCCGCGTTGTCACCATCCAATGCGCAGAGTTCATCAATGGCTGACTGAAGATTAAGATTCCGCCGGTAAACCACACGGTAAGCGGTGGTCAACAAGTCGATGGTCTCCTCCGTAAAATGCCGTCTTCGGAGTCCTTTTTTGTTAATGCCAAATGGTGTCGCCGGATTCCCCGCCGCCACAATATAAGGAGGAACATCCTGAAGACAGACACATCCGATTCCGGTAATACAATGCTGGCCGATCCGGCAAAACTGATGCACCAGACTGAAGCCGCCGAGAATGGCATGATCCCCGATATATACATGACCGGCCAGACTGGCGCCATTGGCAAAAATAACAAAATCCCCTAAAACGCAGTCATGGGCGATATGCGCGTAGGCCATGATGAAATTGCCATCGCCTATACGGGTCACCCCCAGACCACCTGCGGTGCCCCGATTGATGGTGCAATACTCCCTTATGGTATTGCGGTTACCAATTTCCAGTCGGGTGGGCTCGCCGCCATATCCCTGATGCTGGGGGGCCTCGCCGATTGAGGAAAACTGGAATATCCTGTTATCTTCCCCGATGGTGGTGAAACTACGGATGACCACGTGGGGGCCGACCCATGTACCATCGCCAATCGTCACATTCTCTTCAATGATCGAAAATGGACCAATGGTCACATTGCGGCCGATATTCGCGCCTTCATCGACAATCGCCGTCGGGTGAATATCGGACATGGAGGCTTACAGTATCCGATAGGTGAACATCACATCGGCTGACGCCACCAGCCGACCTTCAACACTCGCTTGTGTCGAGTATTTCCAGATTTTCCTTTTATAGTTTGTCTGCCTGACATTGAGCGTCAGTTGATCTCCCGGCTCGACCGGACGTTTGAATCTGGCGTTATCTACCCCGGCAAAAAGCAGAATGATCCGCTCTTCGGTCTGTGCCTCATCGCTGTGACTGGCCAGCAACGCGGAAGCCTGAGCCAGCGCCTCCAGGATCAAAACTCCGGGGAAAACCGGCCTTTGCGGGAAATGTCCCTGGAAGAACGGTTCATTAAAGGTGATGTTCTTGATCGCGGTCAGACTCTCTCCGAGAGTGTAATCCAACACCCGATCAACCAGTAAAAACGGATACCTGTGAGGCAGGATTTCCTTGATCCGATGTATGTCTATCTGCTTTTGTTCTGTCGTCACAACACAATGCCTTAATCTGCTCATATATCCGTAAACCGGGTTCTGTTCCAGGTTCGATTATTGTTCATGGTTCGGGTTTTCCAGCGAAATTCCTTCTCTGCATTAGTTTATCAAGTTGACGGATGATTGCCAGATTCTTTCTCCACTGCCTGACTGGCTGTGCAGTGATCATCGAAGCATATTCCCCGGCATTACAAACACTTTTCGCAATCAGGCTATTCGCCATGACCGTCACATCATCTACAATCTCCAGATGGCCCAGTATGGACACCCGACCTCCGATTTTACACCGCCTGCCAATGCGAACGCTCCCGGCAACCGCAGAACAACCCGCCATAATGGTGTTTTCCCCGACACATACATTATGAGCAATCTGTATCTGGTTATCCAGCTTTACGCCGTTTTCAAGGATGGTATGACCCAGCGCCCCCCGATCAATGGTCGTATTTGCGCCAATATCTACATCATCACCAATGCGAACCGATCCGAGCTGTTCGATTTTTTCCCATCGGTCTGCCGATTGAGCATAACCGAACCCGCTCGCGCCAATCACCACCCCGGAAGAAATATGGCATCTTTTGCCGAGTCGGCAACCGGCCTGAATCACCACCTGATCCTCAATCACAGAATCCTGCCCGATCACCACTCCCGCTCCGATGTGGACGGAGTGGCCGATGACCACGCCCCTCGCCAGCTTCACCCGCTCATCAATCGTACTGAATTGACCAATGACCACACTGTCATCGACACAAGCCGTATCAGCGACCCATGCTTCTGCCGCCATCGCCGGTCCGCCGCAACTCCGCACCGGCTTGAATAATCCGGAAATCCGGGCATAAGCCAGATAAGGGTCCGCCACCACCACCCGGTTACCTGAAAACAATTCCGCATGTTGCGGGGAAATCAACACGGCTCCCGCTGTACAGGCAGACAAATGCCGCTTCAGTTTCGGGTCGGAAAAAAAGGTAATGGCTCGGGCTGTCGCCTCTTCCAGGCTTCTTATCGAATCCACCTTATATTCCGGGTCTCCAAGCACGGACCCATTCGCCACCTCGGCAATCCGGCTCAATTTGATCACAATCCCCGACCCTCAAGGAGCGCTGTAACCGATTCTGACAGTTGCCGGAATCACCTGGATATCACCACTTGGGTCCCGTGAGCGCCTACTGTGAGAAATTTTCCTTGAGCCGCTCCAGGACTTTCCCGGTAAGATCAATCTCCTGGCTTGCGTAAACCGCCTGCTGAACAACCAGATCAATCTTTTCCTGTTGGGCTATTTCCACTATGACCTCTGAAATCAGCTTTTCCAGCCGCGCCAGCCCCCGGTTTCGACTGCGGGAATAGTCTTCGTTGTAGATTTGCTGTTCCCGTTGAAGAGTGATTTGCAAATCACGCAGCTGGGCGGTTTGCTCTTCAATCTCCTCACTGGAAAGCAAAACCGCATTCTTTTTCAACTCTGCTTCTTTGGTATTGAATAACTCAATCTTCGCTTTCAAATCCCGGTTACGAGCGCTGTATTCCTGCTCCAGTATACGGAATTCATATTTTCCCTGAGGCGCTTCGTCAATCAGTACCCGCGCATCGACATAGGCGATTTCAGCCGCAGACGCCTGAACCGGCATAAACGCAACCCCGCTCAGGCATAACACGCCCAATAAAATCCTGCTGTTCATTTTCATAACCATTTAATACCGTAAATATAAAAATCTGGTGGAAATCCCGTAGTCCGGTGTCTCCGGATGCTGGTAAATATCCGCAACAGGAAACATCCGAACTCTACCTGAACACTGTGCCAATGGAAATCTGCAACGATTCTTTTTCATCACCATCTTCTTCATTGATCGGCAGTCCGTAGCTAAAGCTGAATGGCCCTACCGCCGAAAACCAGTTGAAGAACAAGCCCGCGGAATACCGGAGGCTCCCTAAATCAACAGAATCAGTGTCATCAAATACCATCCCGCCATCAACAAAAAATCCGATTCGCTTATCCTTTCCATCCGCGCCAAAAGCCGGAAACAGGGTTTCCAGGTTTACCAGTACGCGCGTATCACCACCCACCGGCTCCGGAGTCGAACCACTGTCTCGCGGGCCTAATGAACGTCTCCGAAAACCACGCACGGAGCGGGTGCCTCCGGCGTAATAATGTTTGAAAAACGGGAGTCCTTCCTCTTTCGAATCACCAAAGCCATCACCGTAACCAATTCCGGCAAATCCTTTCAGAGTCAAGGCCGGGGAAAGCGGAAAATACCAGGAACCCTGCAAATTGAGTTTGTAATATTCAAAGTCGCTTCCCGGGAAAGTGGATTCCAGAGAAACCGAACTGGCGGTACCACGGGTCGGGAAGAAAAACTGATCCCGCGTATCCCTGGACAACCCGACCGTAAACAACCCGTTTTCGGCGCTGGGAGTCTCTTCGATCACAGACGCAAATTCAGGTGGGGTTTCTGTAGTGGTCTCAAGTCTGAGGCTTTCTAGTGAAAACCCGTAATTCAGGGAGTTAGTCTCTGCGACAGGAATCCGATAACTCACGCCCAGCGTACTGCTGTCCAGAATATATTCGGCTGTATCGACTTCCCCGGAATCAAATTCCCTGACAGAGGCTTTGAGCGTCCTGCTGACCCCGTCAATGGTATGATAGGGATTGGTATAGGAAACGCTCGCAACACTGGAGGTATCGGAATTATTGAGTTTCAGGGCCAGGTTCTTGCCGGTTCCCAGCAGGTTTTTTTGCTCGAACTCGACACCAAACAGGACACCTTCCTCATCTGAATAACCGGCAGACAACAAAATGGAGCCGGTATTCCTTTCTACCACGACTACCTGCATATCAACCTGATCCTCGGTTCCCGGCACCTTCGGGGTTTCAATCTGAACACTCTCAAAAAGACCCAACCGTTGTAATCGGTCCTTTGAGCGCTGCACCGCCGACTTTGAATACAGGGAGCCCTCGTATTGTCTCAGCTCTCTCCGGATAACCTCGTCACGAGTATACCGGTTACCGGAAATATCAATCCTGCGGACATAAACCCGTTGATTCGTGATGACCGAGAATACGGCGTTGACGGTTTTGGTCGATTCATCCCGATCAAATACCGGGTTCACATCAACAAAAGCAAGACCCCGATCGGCAAAATAATCCACCATTTCAGTACGAATGCGGCTGACATCCCCCCGCGAAAACCGATCTCCGGGCTCAATGTCTATCAACTTCATCAAATCTTCGATCTGGTCCGTCTCAACCCCTTCGACTGTCAGTTCCCCAAAGGTATACAACTCGCCTTCCCTAAGCGTGATGCTGATAAAGATATTCTGCTTGTTGGGTGAGATATCCACATTCGATGAAACGATCTCGAACTCATGATACCCCTGATTCTGGTAATAGCTTCTGAGCCTCTCCAGGTCCGCCTCCAGCTCCTGTTTCGAATACTGATCCTGCCGTGAAAACAAGCGGTATCCACGCTTTTCCTTGAGCTTCATTTCCTTCTTGATCGCCTTGACCGACTCCTTTTGCGCCCCGATGATGTTTATTTTCCGGATACGGGCAACCCGTCCTTCGCTGATCGTAATTTTGATCGCAACCCGGTTTTGCTCCAGTTCCTCGCTGGCCACATCAACCGTAGTCGAATATCGCCCCATCGACAGATAGATGCCCTTGATCTCATTCTCGACGTTCGCCAGAACCGTATTATTGAAAATCCTGCCCTCGATAATCCCCAACTGTTCCAGCCCGGCCGTGATGGATTCCGTTTTCAGTTTGCTGTTGCCGGTAATCGTGATACTGGCAATGGAAGGCCGCTCAACCACCTTGACAACCAAAGTGGTATCTTCCCGCTCCAATTCGATCCGCCTGAAAAATCCGGTTGTGAACAGTTCCTTGATACTGAGTCGTATTTCTTCGTCGTCGGCTTCATCGCCAACCTTCAGGGGCAGGTAGTTGAATACCGTCCCTTCTTCCAGCTTTTGCAGTCCTTCAACCCGGATATCAGTGATCGTGAACGGCTCAACCGCAAATACGGCGCGAAGCGGTATGAAAAGAAAAACCGCGAGATACAAAACCGGTAATGAGAGTTTCTTCATCAATCTATATACGTTGAATACTTCAATTTTCTGTGTCGTCTTTACGAGTCATCACGTTGCTCCCCATTGACTCATAACAGGCGCGCGATATCGTTATAAAAAGCGAAACCCATCAGCATGACGATCATCGCCAGTCCGGCCACCTGCCCCCGCATCATCGCTTTTTCCGAAGGAGCCCTGCCCACAACCGCCTCAAACAGGAAATACATCAGATGCCCCCCGTCCAGAACGGGAATCGGTAACAGGTTGATCAATCCGAGGCTGATACTGATAATGGCCAGAAACTTCAGGAAATCATCATACCCCGATTCAATAGTCCGTCCAGCCAGTCTGGCAATGGCAATCGGCCCGGACAGGTTTTCCGGGGACATTTGCGCCGTGAGCATCCGCCCCAGGGAACGCAGGGTAATGACGGTCATTCTCCAGTTGTAGTCCACTGCCTGCCAGATGGCGTCCAGTGGCCCATGCCGCAAGGTCGTGGTTTCCAGGGTTGGCTGATACAGCCCGATTCGACCATAGTCCTTGCCTTCAATAGAGACCGGTTCGGGCGTTATGGTTAACTCCAGCGTTTCTCCTTCACGCAGAACCGACAACAGCGCCGGCTGTCCGGGCATCGAAGATATCCGTGTCGCCATCTCCAGCCAGTTATTCACGCCGGCCCCGTCAATGGCAAGCACCCGGTCGCCTCGAACCAGCCCCGCCCGCTCAGCGGGAGAGTCTGCCACAATGTCCTGAACCACTGCCGCGGGAATGGCTGGCCAGATACCGATTTGCGAAGTAATCGGCTGACCGGCGATACGAGCCTGATCCAGAGCGCTGAAATCAATACCCAGATCACGTTCTCCGAGAACCGGATTCGATACCCGCATGACCACCTGATTTCCCTTCATCGCCTGATCAAGCAGGTAAAATTGATGCTGTCCCCAGGTTTTCACCTCCTTGCCATCAACCTCAATCAGGACATCACCCGCCTCGAATCCGGACACTTGGGCTAATGAACCCTCGGTCACCAGCCCGACCTGCGGGTCAATATCATCCGAACCGGCGACAAAGACCAGCCATATCGCCAGAATGGCGAAAAGAAAATTGAATGCCGGACCAGCGGCGACTATGGCGCTACGGACAGCGAGGGATTTTCTGTTAAAAGCCTGGTCCACTTCATCGGCCTGAACTTCTCCTTCCCTCTCATCGAGCATTTTGACGAACCCGCCCAGCGGAATCATGCCGATCGTGTATTGTGTAGAGCCATTATTCCAGCGCCACCTGAACAGGGGTTTACCAAATCCGATCGAGAATTCAAGCACCTTGACCCCCAGTTTTCGCGCCACCCAGAAATGTCCGTACTCATGGATTGCAACCAGTATCGCAACTGCAACCAAAAAACCGAACACACTGTAACCGAACCCACCCATACTCTTATATGACCACCTTAAGTCTTGTGTAACTGACGGGCAGGCACGGAGACCTGCCCCTGTGAACCTGCGAATAGTAACATGCGGCGTCTGAATCTACGCCTTCAATTTGCAATCAGTTCCCGACTGACGACACGCGCCTGCGCATCCGCCTCAAACACGGACTCCGGCTCCGTATCCATGCTAACAGTCATCCTGTCCATCACGCGCTGTACAATTTGCGCGATTCTATCAAAAGAAATCCGTTCTGACAGGAAACCATCAACAGCAACCTCATTGGCGGCGCTCATGATCGCTGGCATCGTCCCTCCTGTCACAGCCGCCGCCCGGGCCAGACGAAGAGCGGGGAATCGTTCGTAATCCGGCGACTCGAACTCAAATCGTGCAATATCCGTGAAATCCAGGGACTTTGCGCCGGATGAAATCCGGTTGGGCCATGCCAACGCATTAGCAATCGTGATCCGCATATCCGGACTGCCCATCTGTGCGATAACAGAGCCGTCAATATATTCAATCATGGAGTGGATGATACTCTGTGGATGAATCACAATCTGCACCTTGTTCTGTGGCGCCCGAAACAATACACAGGCCTCAATAAGCTCCAGACCCTTGTTCATCATGGTGGCGGAATCTACCGATATTTTCGGCCCCATTTTCCAATTAGGGTGGGCGCAAGCCTGCTTCGGAGTCACAGTCGGCAGCATCTTGAGTGGAAGCGTCCGCAATGGACCGCCGGAGCCGGTCAACAACAGCTTTTCGATACCCGGATGCCCGTTGTCCGGTGAGCGGCCATCCTGGCTGACCAGACTGTGCTGGGGCAAGCACTGGAAAATAGCGTTGTGTTCGCTGTCGAGAGGCAACAGGCAGGCGTTATGCTTTTGCGCCAGTTGCACGATATAATCGCCCAACATGACCAGCGGCTCCTTGTTAGCGATCAGAACCTTTTTCCCCGCCCGGATGGCGGCAATCGCAGACTGGAGTCCGGCAGCGCCGACAATTCCGCAAACGACGGAATCACCGGACTCTCCAGCCAGGGCGCAGACATCCGACTGGCCACCGCCGACATCAACGCGGAGCCCGGCCTGCGCCAGTCGGGCGCTCAACTCCCTGGCCGCATCCGCATCCGCCATCACGGCCCGCTCCGGCTGAAACTGACGGCACTGTTCAACCATTTTCTCCACATTGCGATGAGCGGACAATCCGCAAATCCGAAATTCCCCCGGATGCCTGGATACCACATCCAGAGTATTGGTCCCGATTGACCCGGTCGAACCCAGCACAGTAATCGTGGTCGTCATAGCGTAAACCACCAGATACCGGCAAACACAGGCGCGGCGGCCACCAGTCCATCCAATCGGTCCAGCGCCCCGCCATGACCGGGGAGCAATGAGCCGCTGTCCTTGACTCCCGCGATTCTTTTCAAGCGGCTCTGGTACAGGTCTCCGACCACACTGATCAAACAACCGCACAATGCGGCCAGCGCCCAGACCCACAAATGCCAGTCGGACCAGGACAGCTCAAACACGAAGACCGCATAGACCAGAGCGACCAGACAGGAGCCCGACACGCCCCCAAGCAACCCCTCCACCGTCTTGTTCGGACTGATTGCGGGGGCCAGTTTTCGCTGACCGAACATTTTCCCGAAGAACCAGGCGAAACTGTCCGCAGACCAGACGATCAGCAGAATCCCGAGTGTTGCCTGCGCTCCGGTTTGTGGCTGTTGATGAGTGAAAACCAGGGCGCTCCAGCAACCAAAGAGAATCAGGGCGCCGCCACAAACACCCAGGGGGCCGGACAAGCTCCGCGACAAACCGGCGGCGCCGAGACGATGAATCTGACAAATCCAGAAAACGCAAAGCCCGGCGCATACCACGATCAGCCCCGCGGGGAAAAACAGGGATTGCCAGCCAACCACAATCATGCCAACAGCGGCGCCAACAACCCAGGGTCGGGAACAGGTGACGAGGCGGCCCCACTCATTCAGTCCGATCAGCATAACCAGCATCAGCGCAACCGCGAACCAGAAGGTGGTGAGATACAGTGTAACCGGCACAGCAACCAGCGCGAGCAACAAACCGGTAGCGACGCGAGTCCCCAACATCTCTTACGCCTCATTGAATGCCCGCGGCTGTTCCGCGAACACTCCGGCTTCGACCTGCGACCCGACCCGGCCAAACCTGCGCTGTCTGGAAGCAAACCAGCACAGCGCCTGATTGAAGCTTTCCTCATCAAAATCCGGCCAGAAAGTATCCGTAAAGTAAAGTTCGGTATAAGCCAGTTGCCACAGCAGAAAATTGCTGATCCGCCGCTCTCCGCCGGTACGAATAAACAAATCGGGCGCCGGCAAGCCACTGGTGCACAGGCGGGATTCAATCAGTTGGGGAGTGATCGAATCCGCAGACAATTCTCCTTTCTCAACCAGACCGCTAATAGATTGAAAAGCCTGCTGCAAATCCCATTGTCCGCCATAGTTGATGGCAACGGTCAGGTTCAATGCCTCGTTATTGCAAGTCAGCTCGGCGGCGGCGGCGGCGGCTCTTTGCAACCGACCCGGAAACCGATTGATGTCACCGATCACGCGCAACCGCACCTGATTGTCATGCAGCAGGCAAACCTGTTCTTCCAGAGATTGAGTCAGTAGCTCAATCAGGAATTTGACTTCCACTCCCGGTCTCCTCCAGTTTTCACTGCTGAACGCGAACAACGTAAGGTAAGGAATGCCCCGTTGACCACAGACCGGAATCATTTCCCGTATCACCTCCACTCCTTTTCTATGGCCTTGCGCCCTGGACAACCCATGCCCTCTGGCCCATCGCCCATTACCATCCATGATCATGGCAATATGTCGGGGAACCTTACCGGGACTATGCGGAAAATTCATTGGAATGATGACTCAATATCAGACTTCCATTACCTCGCTTTCCTTTTCAGCGACCACTTGCTCGACTATACGAATATATTTGTCAGTCAGGTCCTGCATTATGGACTCGGCTGCTTTCTCTTCATCCTGGGTAATTTCCTTTTCCTTCAGCAAGTCGCGCACCATCGTAATCGCGTCTCGACGAATATTTCGTATCGCGATTTTCCCATTCTCCCCAACCTGTTTGACCACCTTGACAAGCCCGACCCGACGCTCTTCGGTCATCGCTGGCAAAGGAATCCTCATTACTTCCCCCGCAGTCGCCGGATTCAACCCCAGCTCGGATTCAAGGATGGCTTTTTCTATGGCGGCAATCATGTTCTTATCCCATGGCTGCACCATCAGCGTCCGCGCGTCTGAAACGGACACGGTAGCCACCTGGTTGACCGGCGTCAAGGCGCCATAATACTCAACCGACAGGTGATCCAGCAGTGAGACGGTGGCCCGGCCTGTCCTGATTTTTGCCATATCGCTGCGGGTTGAATCAACCGTTTTACGCATACGCAGGCTGGCGTCGCGTTGTATCTCGTCAATCATTCAGACCTTACCTTATGAATCCCTGCCCGCCTGAGCCATGACCTCGGCTGCAAAATCCTCATTTCGCTTTTCCAGTCCTTCGCCCACTTCAAGGCGTGTCATCTGCACCACCGAGGCGCTGGCCGCAGTCAGCAGTTGCCCGACCGTCTGCTCCGTATCCTTGACAAACGGCTGCCCCAACAGCGTGTTTTCCTTCAGGAATTTACCGATGCGCCCGCTCACCATTTTCTCGATAATGTCGGCGGGTTTGCCGCTTGCGGCGGCCTGGGCGGAGAAAATCTCCCTTTCCTTTTCAAGTACGGCGCCGTCCATTTCTTCTTCCGAGATACAAAGCGGCCGGCTGGCGGCAATGTGCATCGCAATATCCCGGCCCAGCTCATCATCCCCTCCGCTCAGTTTGACCAGTACGCCAATCCGGCTGCCGTGGAGATACCGGCTGAGCAAACCGCTGTGCGCTTCGAATCGCGCAAACCGCCGGACACTTACGTTCTCACCGACTCTGGCGATCAATTCCTGGCGGGCGCTCTCGACCGCTTCGCCATCAACCGGGGCGTCCCGCAAGATAGCCTCAGCCACCCCATTGCAAAAACTCTTGAAAGAATCATCTCTGGACACGAAGTCAGTCTCGCAATTCACCTCAACCAGTACACTTGCGTGATCATTGTGCGCCGCGACAATAACCCCTTCCGCCGCGATCCGGCCCGCTTTTTTCTCAGCTGTCGCCGCCCCTTGCTTGCGTAGCGATTCGATCGCAAGGTCAATGTCCCCGTCCGCCTGCGTCAACGCTTTTTTGCAATCCATCATTCCCGCGCCGGTTCTGGCCCGAAGCTCCTTGATCATCGCCGATGATATCGCCATTTATGTTTTCTCCTGAGTGTCGGTTCCAGTATTGTCGGTTCCAGTTCCCCCGGCATCAACCACATCTTCGGTCTTCTTTTTCACCACCTTCTTCCGAAATACCTTTTTCTTTACCACTTTCCTGTCTTTATCTTCCGTTGTCTTTGTCGCCGGATTTTCCGCCCCGGGGTCGTCACCGGGTGGACGCTCGCTCACAACCGGGATCTTCCGCGTCCCTCCGTCCGTGGCAATGATCTCGCCGTCTTCGTTGACCTCAACATACTCATCATCACCCGGAGCAATCGCGGGCCTGGCCATCCGCGATTCTTCGATGGCGTCTGCGGCAGCGGTCAGATACAGCTGAATCGCCCGTGAGGAATCGTCATTGCCGGGAATGATATAATCCACGCCAGCCGGCGAACCATTCGAATCAACCACCGCAACCACCGGGATGCCCAGTTTGTTGGCTTCCGAGACCGCAATATACTCATGTTCCACGTCAATCACGAACAGGACATCCGGCAGTCCGTCCATATCCTTGATACCGGATAACGTCCGGTCCAGTTTCGCGCATTCGCGGGTCAGCGACAGGGCTTCCTTTTTACTCAGTCTGGCAATCTCTCCACAATGGATGCGTTCTTCCAGTTCTTTCAATCGCGCAATCGAGTTTTTGACCGTTTTATAATTGGTCAGCATTCCGCCCAGCCAGCGATGATCAACATAAGGCGAGCCACATCGTACAGCCTGTTCCCGAACCCATTTCGAGGCCTGGGGCTTGGTGCCCACAAACAGGATCTTGTTATTCTGGGCAGCCATGGCGCCGAGATAGTTCATGGCTTCCCGAAGCATGGGCAATGTCTTTTCCAGGTTGATGATGTGGATTTTTTTACGGTCACCGAAAAGATAGGGCGCCATGGCTGGGGACCAGTACCGGGTCTGGTGTCCGAAGTGCGCGCCCGCCTTGAGAAGCTGGCGCATGGTAATGTCAGTCATAAGTATTTTTTTGATGGTATGGGTTAAGCCTCCACGGGTACTGTTCCCCAACCGGCAAGGCATGACAATGCAATTGCCGGCACCCGGAGAAACATAATCGCCGTGTGCGAATTTTATCGGCGCCTTATGCAAGACGCCGACTTCCAGATCAGGGCGCGTATTGTAAACTAATAACGGTTGAAGAATGAAGTGTAATTTATTCCTTGTAATTTATTCCTTCGCCCGCTTCCCTCACCATCGGAAGCGGAATGCGGCGCCGATACTGTGCGTGGAACCCTCGTCATTGTCGCGCCGGGTCGCCTCCACATCCATAGAGAAGCCAGCGTCTTCACGGTCTTTTTTGGGCGCCAGGCGCCAACCGAGAGTCGTATCGGCCTGGTTGGCGGACCATTCGTGGCGTAGATAAGGGACGCCGGTGAAGCGCCCGCCGAAGGCGGAACGCCCGAATGCGGCCTCGGCCGTCCATCTCGCCGCAGCGTCGCCAGTGTCCTCGCTCTTTGGCGGCGCACCGGCGCTGAACATGGTCTGCATGCCGCCGGATGAAGAACCGCCGGCGCTGTGCTTCAAGCTCAATGACAGGCCGCGCTCGCTATCCGGGGTCGGATCAAAGGCAAACGCCGCCGCATAGCCGCGGTCGTTGAAGGCGTCATCGGTGTGAGTCGCAAGCCCCCGGCCTTCAATCGACAAGTCCAGTCCGCGAACGGAATCCTGCCACACCAGCCCGCCGCCGAGTTCAATGCCCCATCCGGTTTCCGCATCGCCGTCATCGCGGCGAAGTCCGGCCTCGAATTTCGGAGTCAGCGCCCCGCCATTTTCAAAGTTTTTCCGGTAGCTCCCGGCAAGCCCCACCCGCACACGGGTCACATCCGCCGTCGCCTCCTCCAGATTCGCAGCCGAATCCGAGGTCGCGCGCGTCCACAGCAGGTCGGAGCGGGTCGAAAGTCCGGCGCCGCCACTCTCCGGCGTCTCAATAAGCGTAGTCTCCATACCCGCCGCCGCCATCTGCCAGCCAATATCCGTTCGCGCCGCCGTGTCTTGTTCAGGCTTGAGTGTCAACGTGCCCTGGCCGAATCCGAGCGCTCCCCATATCGAGCGATCCTCATCCAGCCGCATAAGCCCGTAGGGAGTCAGCGCGGTCAGCCGGGTTTCGATTTCCCCGCCTGTACCCTGATTCAGCGTATAATTGCCTTCGCCCTCGCTTTGGGAAAGCGCCAGTCCCATCAGCCACCTGTCATCGCTGGCGATATCCAGGCCGATGAATCCGGTCACCACCTCGCCTTGAACAGTCAGCGCTTCCTCGGCGCCGTCAAAGCTGGATTCAGACATCCGTCCCCAGACCGAGCGGGTTCTGTCTGTCGAGTCCGTCTCGCCGGTCAACGTGAAGTCACTCTCCATGACCAGTTCATGCAACGTCATCTCGCGACTCTCATCGGTCGAGCGGCCAACAGAATCCGGCCAGTCGCCATGCCACTCCAGAGCGCCGCGCTGTGTCGCCGATTCGGCATGCGCCGCCCTCTCTTTTTCA
Organism: Candidatus Poriferihabitaceae bacterium; assembly: GCA_965208975.1. Lineage (GTDB taxonomy): Bacteria > Pseudomonadota > Gammaproteobacteria > Arenicellales > Poriferihabitantaceae. The sequence goes on from CBDBQH010000003.1 coordinate 394,844, forward strand.
TCCGGCGCGCCATCCAGCGCCGCCCCGCCAACACGCCCCGAAAAGCCGGGAGTGCGCGCCGCTTCCATCCGCCCCGATACCGCCTCCACAACCTGTTCGGCTACCGCGCGCCCGAAACGCCCCAACCATGCCTTCGGCATCGGGTCCGTATTGACAATAGTGCCGGTCGCCACCGCCCGCGCCACTGCCGCGCCTTGCGCGTTCGAAAGTACAAGTTCCAGCGTCTCCTCGCCTTCGTCATGCGCGTCATCCTGTACCGCAACCTGCAAGGTATGTTCCGTCTCGCCCGCAGCGAAACGCAGGACACCCTGGATCGCGGTGTAATCCGCCGGCGCGGTCGCGGCGCCATCACGCGTCGTATAGTCAACCGTCACTTCGTGGGAAACCGCCGGGTTCAGCCTCACCGTAAATTCAAGAACCGCATCCGCCGCCTCGATCACCCGTGCATCCGCTACCGTGAGCGCCGCGACTTCCGCCCGCAGCGCGGTGGCTTGTGCATCCACTGCCTCTACAGACTCAATACCCAGTAGCGCAAGACCTATCCGCGTCACTTCGGCAACGCGGTCGCTATCCAGTACCCGCTCCGCGCCCGCCGTTCCCGGCCAGTCCGCGCACCAGGGACTCGCCTCGTCCGCGCCGCGGCCAGCGCCGACCGCGACCCGGCGCCAGCCGCAATCCAGCGTCTGCCACCATGCGCCAACGCTCTCATGGCCGCCTTCGCCAATGAGACTCGCTACCGTGTGGTCGACGATCTTTCGATAGTTTTGCAATTCCCAGTACCCGACCTCCAGAAGCGCGAGATTGCGGTCATACCACTCCTGGTTCTGGATGACCCCCGCTTCACTGATCAGAACCTCTCCGCGTATCGCCCGCAGCCGGGCTTGCGGCCCCAGCGCCGCCCACCAGTGCGCCGCGCGCCGATCATCCGTCACCTTCACCACTGCGCGATTCGCAGACGGGTCCGACTGATAGACGCCGCCGGCTTCTCCCGAGTTCATAATCACCGTAAGTTCCGTCCAATCCGTCCTCACCTCATTGTCGTAGGTTTGCAGGGTGTATCGCGCTCCGGCGGCGCCCGCCGGAATGATGACCGGGACGCGGGTTGCAATACCCTGCTCATCCACATCCAGTCCGGCAAGAAAATCTCCGTTCTCATGAAGAGTAAGCCAGACCATAAAGGGTTCTTCCTGCGCCGGCGTCGACTGGAAATCAATGAGGATATCGTCTCCTTTCTTCACTCGCTCAGGGACGGTCATCGCTACGGTGGAAGGCTCACCCGGACGGGCGCGCTCCAGCACGGTCACATCCAGGTCCTTGTTCTGCCCGGCCCCATAGCCCGAACCAGCGCCCGTTACCGTATGCGTCAGCGTCACGGGGGTGTCGTCATCGTCATTCGCCGTATCCTCGTCCGCCACCGCGTTCACCCTCACCCGCACCGTCTGCGGAGCGCTCCACAAGGTGGCCGGCGTCAACGGGCTGAACGTCAAGGTGTTCTGATCGCCCGCCGTATCCGAATCGGTATCTACCGTCACATTCGCATGGTTCGAGGCGACCGTCACCGTCACATCCGCGCTCGGCGGCATCGCCAGACGCACTGTGTAGGCGGCGGCGCTGCCTTCTTCTACCGTCAGGCCCGGTGACGTAATCACCAGCCCCGCAACATCGTTGTCGGTAATGGTGACGGTCAGGTTCTCACTCTTGCCCGTGTAATCGCCGCCCGAAGCCGTGTGACTCAGGGTCACATCCGCATTCACCGTGTCCTCGTCCGCTGCCGCGGTCACGGTCACCGTTTGCGGAACATTCCATAATTGGGTGGAACCAGACGGATGGAAGGTGAATGTGTTCTGGATGCCCGGCGTACCCGAATCGGTGTCATTCACCGTCAGACGCGATGGGTCGCCCGAGGTGATCGTGACCGTCACCGGCGCCGTCGGCCGCGTATTGAGTACCACCGTGTAACGGCTGTTGCCTTCTTCGGTCACCGACAGACGGGTCGGGTCGAAGACCAGGCCGGCATAATCATCATCCGTCACCGTGATCACGCCGTTGCCATCCCGACTGCCGCTGGCGTCACCACTGAAACCGATCGCCGTCAGGCGCGGGTTGCCACTCGCGGACGAAGCCGGAATCGACACGGTGATCGATTCATTCACCGCGTCATCATCGTGTGAGGCCATCAACATCACCGTCGCTGCCGTCGCCGAACCGAAGTCACTGCCGGTGAAGGTCACCGTATGACCGGACAGGCTTACCCCGGCTCTCGGAGTGGTCGACAGCGCCAGCGTGAAGTCCGTGCCCAGGGCGCCGCCAGTGAATTGTAATGGAACCGCCAGACTCTCTCCGGCGCTCAACGCCCGCCCCAGAATCAATACCAACCGCGCAGTCGCCTTGGAACTGCCTTCGATTGCCGTGCTGTCCGGCACAGTCAACGTCACGGAGGGCGCGTCATTCGCATCATCATCCGTGACCGTGATCACGCCGTTGCCATCTCGACTGCCGGTGGCGCCGCCGCTTAAACCCGTGGCCGTCAAACGCGGATTGCCGGTGTGCGAAGCCGGTATCGTCACCGTGATCGTGTCCTCCTCGGCATCGGCATCGTGCGAAGCCGTCAACGTCACCGTCGCAACCGTGGCCGAACCGGGGTCATCACTGCCCATGAACGTCACCGTACTGCCGGACAGTCCCACTCCGGTCGCCGCCGTCGTCAACGCCAGCGTAAAATCGGTGTTCAGGGCGCCGCCACTGAACGCCAACGGAACCGCCAGAATTTCATTCGCCCGCAACGCCCGTCCCAGCGTCAGGACCAGACGCGCCGTGGCCGTACTGCTGTCTTCGGTCGCCGTAGCCGTCGGCGTCGTCAGGGTGACTGTGGTCGCGTCATCGTCCTCAACCTCCACCTTCGCCGAACTACCGGAACCTACCGTATACCCGGCGCCATCCGTCACCGTCACCGTAATCTCTCCATCCGGTTCATCGGTGGTCTCGGAACCGCCGCCCGTGGTCACTACACTGTGCACCACCGAACCGCTGGTCGGAACCGTCACCGTCTGCGTACCCTGGTTGCCCGAAGCAAGATAATCCGCATGTTCCACATCCGCTACATTCAGCGTCACCGCCAGATTCGCCGCCGGAGCCGGATCCGCCGTCACCGTAAAGGTCGCCGTACCGCCTTCGGTAATGGCTCCACTGCCGCCGCTTCGCGCTATCGTAATCTCCGGTTCATCATCATCCGTCACCGTTACTTCCAGGTCTGCCGTCACATCATCGTAACCACCCGTGTCAGACGCCGTATGCGTCAACGTCGCTTCATCATCCGATACATCCACATCCTGCGCCGCGCTCACCGTCACTGTCTGCGCCGTACTCCACAGATTGGAACCCGAGGCGCTGAACGTCAACGTCTCGCTGGCCGTGAACGCCGTTCCAGCATCCGGACCGTCTATCGTTACATCCGTATTGTCCGAACCAATCGTCACCGTTACATCGGCAGATGGCTCGGTCGACAGTCGCACCGTGTACGTATTGGCGCTACTGCCTTCGGCTACCGTCAGACTCGTCGGGGTAATCACCAGTCCCGCCGTGTCATTGTCGGTAATCGTCACAGACAGGTCTTCGCTCACGGAAGCGTAATCTCCACCCGATGCACCATGCGTCAGCGTCACATCGTCATTCGCCGTGTCCACATCCGCTCCCGCATTCACCGTCACTTCTTGCGCCACATTCCACAGCTTGGTGAGGCCGGTCGGATTGAAGGTCAACGTGTTCTGGATGCCCTGCATCACTGAATCCGTGTCGGCTATCGTCAATTCGGCGCTGTCCGATTCAATCGTCACCGTCACCGCCTCAGTCGGCTGCGTATCCAGTACCACCGTGTAACTGCTACTGCCTTCTTCGGCAACCGTCACACTCGTCGGCGAGAACGTAATCCCCACTTCATCATCATCACTCACCGTGATCGTGCCGTGATTGGCCGTCACCGTACCCGTGGCGCCTCCGCTCAAACCCGTGGCCGTCAAACGCGGATTGCCGGTGTGCGCCGCCGGTATCGTCACCGTGATCGTCTCGTCGGTTGCGTTGTCATCCTGCGAAGCCTTCAGCGTCACCGTCGCGACCGTGGACGAACCCCCGGAACTGCCGGAGAACGTCACCGTACTGCCGGACAGTCCCACTCCGTCCGCCGTCGTCAACTCCAGCGTGAAGTCGGCGCCCAGGGTTCCGCCCGTGAACGCCAACGGAACCGCCAGAACCTCCCCGGCCCGCAACGCCCGACCCAGCGTCAGGACTATCCGCGCCGTCTTCGTACTGCTGCCTTCTTCCGCACTGGTATCCGGCGTCGTCAGCGTCACGGGGGTCGCGTCATCGTCTTGCACTTCCACCTTCGCCGAACCCGTCGTACCCACCGTATACCCCGTGCCATCCGTCACCGTCACCGTGATCTCGCCGTCCGGTTCATCCGTCGTCTCGGAACCGCCGCCCGTGGTCACGACATCGTAGTCCACCGACCCGGTGGTCGGAACCGTCACCGTCTGCGTGCCCTGGTTGCCCGAAGCAAGATAATCCGCATGTTCTACATCCGCAACATTCAGGGTCACCTCCAGATTCGCCGCCGGAGCCGGATCCGCCGTCACCGTAAAGGTCGCCGTACCCCCTTCGGTAATGGCTCCACTGCCGCCGCTTCGCGCAATCGTAATCTCCGGCTCGGTCGTGTCCGTCACCGTCACCACCAGATCTTCATTCTGTGAAGTTCCATAACCCGAACCCGCGCCCGATACCGTGTGACTCAACGTCGCCGAGTCATAGGTCGTACTCGTGTCATCCTGCGCCACCGTCACCGTCACTTCCTGCGCCGTACTCCACAAGGTGGCCGGCGTTGACGCGCTGAACGTCAGGGACGCCGGTTGTACCGTCACCCCCGTCACATCCGATGCAATCGCTACCGTTACATTCGCCGTCGGCGGCGTCGCCAGTCGCACCGTGTAGGTATTGGTACTGCTGCCTTCTTCTACCGTCAGTTTGTCCGGCGACAGCGACAGTCCCGGTGTGTCGTTGTCGGTAATCGTAACTTCCAGGTCTGCATCCTCCGATGAACCGTAACCACCGCCCGATACATCATGCGCCAGCGTCACCACACTATCATTCACCGTGTCATCATCTTCCGACACCGTTACCACCACCTCTTGTGCAACATTCCACAGCTTCTCGGAACCAGACGAGTTGAACGTCAGGCTGGTCGGGGTCACAGTCAGGTCGCTACCCGCATGACCACTGATCTCAACCGTCACCGCCCCAGTCGGCTGCGTATCCAGCACCACCGTGTAACGGCCACTGTCGCCTTCCGTCACCGTCAGACTGGTTGGTGACAACGTAATCCCCCGTTCCTCATCATCACTCACCGTGATCACGCCGTTGCCCACCCGGCTGCCCGCGGCGCCACCGCTCAGGTTCGTCGCCGTCAGGATCGGGGCGTTGCCGGTGTGCGAAGCCGGTATCGTCACCGTAATGGATTCATCCTCGGCATCGGCATCGTGCGAAGCCGTCAACGTCACCGTCGCAACCGTGGCCGAACCGGCATCACTGCCCGTGAACGTCACCACGCCAGTCGTCGCGTCCAGACCCACTCCGGTCGCCGCCGTCAACGCCAGCGTAAAATCGGTGTTCAGGGCGCCACCACTAAAGCCCAACGGAACCGCCAGTATCTCATCCGCCCGCAACGCCCGCCCCAGCGTCAGGACCAGACGCGCCGTGGCCGTACTGCTATCTTCAGTCGCCGTAGCCGTCGGCGTCGTCAGGGTGACTGTGGTCGCGTCATCGTCCTCAACCTCCACCGTCGCCGAACCGTTCGTATTGCTCACCGTGTAGCCGGTTGCCGCATTCACCGTCACCGTAATCTCGCCGTCCGGTTCATCCGTGGTCTCGGAATTGCCGCCCGTGGTCACGACATCGTAGTCCACCGAACCACCCACCGGAACCGTCACCGTCTTCGTGCCCTGGTTGCCCGGTGCAAGATAATCCGCGTTCGCTACATCCGCAATATTCAGCGTCACCGCCAGATTCGCCGCCGGAACCGGATTCGCCGTCACCGTAAAGGTCGCCGTACCGCCTTCGGTAATGGCTCCACTGCCGCCGCTTCGCGCAATCGTAATCTCCGGCTCATCATCATCCGTCACCGTCACTTCCAGGTCTGCCGTCACATCATCGTAACCGCCGGTGTCAGAGGCCGTATGCGTCAACGTCGCTTCATCATCCGATACATCCACATCCTGCGCCGCGCTCACCGTCACTGTCTGCGCCGTACTCCACAGATTCGAACCCGAAGCGCTGAACGTCAACTCCTCACTGGCCGTAAACGCCGTCGCTGAATCCGGGCCATCTATCGTTACATCCGTATTGTCCGAAGTGATCGTCACCGTCACATCCGCAGAAGGCTCGGTCGCCAGTCGCACCGTGTAGGTACTGGTATTGGAACCTTCATTGACCGTCAGACTACTCGGCGCAATCACCAGACCGGCCGTGTCATTGTCGGTAATCGTGACCTCCAGGTCTTCATCTTCTGTTGCAGTGTATCCTCCACCCGATACATCATGATTCAGGGTGACGGTGTCATTCGTGGTGTCGTCATCTTCGGCCGCTGTCACGGTGACGGTCTGCGCGGTACTCCACAGTTTGGCTCCGGTCGGGTTGAAGGTTAAGGTATTCTGATTGCCATTCGTACCGGAATCGGTATCGAGGGTCAGGTCGGTACTGGCATGACCGGTAATGGTCACCGTCACTGACGCGCTCGGCTTTGTATCAAGTTTTACGGTATAAGTCCCACTGCCGCCTTCCATCACCGTGGGAGAAGTGAGGGTCAGGCCCCGCGTGTCGTCGTCGTCCAGGGTGATCGAGGCGGTTCCGGAATGCGTGACACCGCCATCCAGACCGCCCGATGCGAGCAGAATACGGAATATGAACGTCTCGTCGTCGGCATCCTCGTCATCCAGAGCGGTCACGTTCAACGTCGCCACTCTCGCGCTGCCCGTGTCCGAGCCGGTGAAGGTGACGATACTGCCACTACTACTGAAAGTCACTCCGGCCGGAGTCCCCGACAACGCCAGGGTGAAGGCGCCAATCGACGAGGTGGTGGTACTGATTGGAGTCGAGAGCGACTCTCCGGCATACAGTTCCCGGCTCAGGGTCAATGTGATTTGGGCCGTGTCATTACTGTCTCCTTCGGTCGCCAGGGTGTCCGACCCTGCGGCTATCGTGACGGTGGTGGCATCGTTGTCGAAGAGGGTCAGGGTATGGGTATTGCTACTGGCATTGACCGTGTAACCCGTCCCATTGTTCAGGGTCAGAATGACGGTCTCGCGGACTTCGTCTGTCATATCATCGGTCACCACAATCGGGATTTCGACATGGGTGGCGCTGGCGGATACGGCGACCGTGCCGGTCAGGGCGGTGTAATCAGCGCCGGAAGTCGCGGTGCCGGTTACGCTGTAGTTCAGGGTGATGTCGGTTGGGAGAACCGCGCTAAAGTTCACTCGGATATTCTGGGTGCGGGCACTGGCTGCTCCGGCTTTTTCGGTATAGCTCCCCGTAGCGGTAGCGAAGGAGGCGACCGGCGCCGTGTCGTCATCCGTCACCATCACTTCCAGGTCTTCGCTCACCGAACCGTAATCCCCGCCACTCGCCGCATGCGTCAGCGTCACATCGTCATTCGCCGTGTCCACATCCGCCGCCGCGTTCACCGTCACCGTCTGCGCCACATTCCACGGTTTGGTCACTCCGCTCGGATTAAAGGTTAATGTGTTCTGGTCGCTCGGCGTATCCCCATCCGTGTCGGCGATCGTCAATTCGGCGCTGTCCGAGGTAATCGTCACCGTCACCGCCTCAGTCGGCTGCGTATCGAGGACCACCGTGTAACTGCCACTGCCTTCTTCCGTCACCGAGACACTCGTCGGCGAGAACGTAATCCCCACTTCATCATCATCCGTGACCGTGATCACGCCGTTGCCCACCCGACTGCCACTGGCGCCGCCACTCAGGTTGGTCGCCGTCAAACTCGGATTGCCGGTGTGCGCCGCCGGGATCGACACCGTGATCGTATCATTCGCCGCGTCATCATCGTGGGAGGCCGTCAACGTCACCGTCGCCGTGGTGGACGAACCCGCGTCACGACCCGTGAACGTCACCACGCCAGTGGTCGCATTCAGTCCCACTCCGGTCGCCGTCGTCAACGCCAGCGTGAAGTCCGTGCCCAGGACGCCGCCACTAAAGCCCAACGGAACCGCCAGTACCTCTCCCGCCCGCAAGGCGCGTCCCAACTCCAGAACCATCCGCGCCGTGGCCGTACTGCTGCCTTCGGTCGCGCTGGTATCCGGCGTCTTCAGGGTCACCGTGGTCGCGTCATTGTCATTCACTTCCACCGTCGCCGAATCGGTCGTACCCACCGTATAACCCGTGCCGGTATTCACCGTCACCGTGATCTCTCCATCCGGCTCATCGGTCGTATCCGCCGTGGTCACCACACTGTGAACCACCGAACCGCCGGTCGGAACCATGACCGTGGCGCTCTGGCGGGCCGGGGTCAGATAATCGGCGTGTTCTACATCCGCAATCGTCAACGTCACCGCCAGATTCGCCGCCGGAACCGGATCCGCCGTCACCCGGAACGTCGCCGTGCCGCCTTCGGTGACACTCGCGCCACTGGTGCGCGCAATCGTAATCTCCGGCTCCGTAGTGTCCGTCACCGTCACCACCAGATCTTCATTCTGTGAAGCTCCATACCCCGAACCGGCGCCCGATACCGCGTGACTCAACGTCGCCGCCGCATGGGTCGTACTCGTGTCATCCTGCGCCACCGTCACCGTCACCATCTTCGCCGTACTCCACAACGTCGCAGAAGTCGACGGACTGAACACCAGCGAAGTCGGTTGAACCGTCACCCCCGTCACGTCCGAAGTGATCGCTACCGTTACATTCGCCGTCGGCGGCGTCGCCAGTCGCACCGTGTAGGTGTTTGTGCCACCTTCGCTCACCGTCAGCGAGGTCGGCGACAGCGACAGTCCCGCCGTGTCATTGTCGGTGATCGTCACAGACAGGTCTTCTTCCACCGAAGCGTAATCTCCACCACTCGCATCATGCGTCAGCATCACCACGTCATTCGCCGTGTCCACATCCGCCAACGCATTCACCGTCACCGTCTGCGGAGCATTCCACAGCTTGGTGAGGCCGGTCGGATTAAAGGTCAGGGTGTTCTGGATGCCCTGCATCACTGAATCCGTGTCGGCTATCGTCAATTCGGCGCTGTCCGAAGTAATCTCCACCGTCACCGCCTCAGTCGGCTGCGTATCGAGGACCACCGTGTAACTGCTACTGCCTTCCTCCGTCACCGATACACTCGCCGGATTGAACGTAATCCCCACTTCATCGTCATCGCTCACCGTGATCACGCCGTTGCCATCCCGACTGCCACTGGCGCCACCGCTTAAATTGGTGGCCGTCAGGATCGACCCTTCGCCACTGTCTGTGGCCGGAATCGTCACCGTGATCGATTCATCCTCGGCATCGGCATCCTGTGAAGCCGCGAGCATCACCGTCGCGGTGGTGGACGAACCGGCGTCACGACCCGTGAACGTCACCACTCCGGTGGTCGCGTTCAGTCCCACTCCGGTCGCCGCCGTCAACGCCAGCGTAAAGTCCGTGCCCAGGGTTCCGCCGGTGAACGCCAACGGAACCGCCAGACTCTCTCCCGCCCGCAACGCCCGCCCCAGCGTCAGGGTGATTTCGGCGGTTTCATCCCCATCACCTTCGGTCGCGCTCACGTCCGGCGTCGTCAGCGTCACGGTGGTCGCGTCATCATCATTCACTCCCACCATCGCCGAACTACCGGAACCCACCGTATAACCCGCACCATCGGTCACCGTCACCGTGATCTCGCCGTCCGGTTCATCGGTACTGTCGGCGCTGGTCACTACATTGTGGGTCACCGTGCCGCCCACCGGAACCATGACCGTGGCGCTCTCACGCACAGTCGTCAGATAATCGGCGTTCGCTACATCCGCAATATTCAGCGTCACCGCCAGAGCCGCCGCCGGAACCGGATCCGCCGTCACCGTGAACGTCGCCGTACCCCCTTCGGTAATGGCTCCACTGCCGCCGCTTCGCGCTATCGTAATCTCCGGCTCATCATCATCCGTCACCGTCACGTCCACTTCGCCCGTCACGCCGTTGTAACCACCCGTATTCGAGGCCGTATGCGTCAACGTCGCTTCATCATCCACGGTGTCGGTGTCTTGCGCCGCGCTCACCGTCACCGTCTGCGCCGTACTCCACAAGGTGGCCGGCGTCGACGGGCTGAACGTCAACGTCTCACTGGCCGTGAACGCCGTCGCTGAATCCGGGCCGTCTATCGTTACATCCGTATTGTCCGACCCAATCGTCACCGTCACATTCGCCGTCGGCTCGGTCGCCAGTCGCACCGTGTAAGTGTTTGTGTTGCTGCCTTCGGCTACCGTCAGACTACTCGGCGCTATCACCAGTCCCGCCGTGTCATTGTCGGTAATCGTCACAGACAGGTCTTCGCTCACGGAAGCGTAATCTCCACCCGATGCACCATGCGTCAGCGTCACATCGTCATTCGCCGTGTCCACATCCGCTCCCGCATTCACCGTCACTTCTTGCGCCACATTCCACAGCTTGGTGAGGCCGGTCGGATTGAAGGTCAACGTGTTCTGGATGCCCTGCATCACTGAATCCGTGTCGGCTATCGTCAATTCGGTATTGTCCGATGTGATCGTCACCGTCACCGCCTCAGTCGGCTGCGTATCGAGGACCACCGTGTAACTGCTACTGCCTTCTTCCGTCACCGAGACACTCGTCGGCGAGAACGTAATCCCCACTTCATCATCATCACTCACCGTGATCGTGCCGTGGGTGTCCGTCACCGTACCCGTGGCGCCTCCGCTCAAACCCGTGGCCGTCAAACGCGGATTGCCAGTGTGCGCCGCCGGTATCGTCACCGTGATCGTGTCCTCCTCGGCATCGGCGTCTTGCGCCGCCGTCAGCGTCACCGTCGCAACCGTGGCCGAACCGGGGTCATCACTGCCCATGAACGTCACCACTCCGGTGGTCGCGTTCAGTCCCACTCCGGTCGCCGCCGTCGTCAACGCCAGCGTAAAGTCGGTGCCCAGAACTCCGCCACTGAACGCCAACGGAACCGCCAGAATTTCATCCGCCCGCAAGACCCGCCCCAGCGTCAGGACTATCTGCGCCCTCTGGGTACTGCTGCCTTCGGTCGCCGCCGCGTCCGGCGTGGTCAGCGTCACGGTGGTCGCGTCATCATCATTCACTTCCACCGTCGCCGAATCAGTCGTACCCACCGTATAGCCCGTGCCGGTATTCACCGTCACCGTAATCTCTCCATCCGGTTCATCCGTGCTGTCGGCCGTGGTCACCACACTGTGAACCACCGAACCACTGGTCGGAACCGTCACCGTCGCGCTCTGGCGGGACGGGGTCAGATAATCCGCGTTCGCTACATCCGCAATCGTCAGCGTCACCGCCAGATTCCCCGCCGGAACCGGATCCGCCGTCACCCGGAACGTCGCCGTGCCGCCTTCGGTGACACTCGCGCCGCTCGTCCGCGCAATCGTAATCTCCGGCTCATCATCATCCGTTACCGTCACCGCCACTTCGCCCGTCACGCCGTTGTATCCGCCCGTATTCGAGGCCGTATGCGTCAACGTCGCTTCATCATCCGATACATCCACATCCTGCGCCGCGCTCACTGTCACCGTCTGCGCCGTACTCCACAGATTCGCTCCCGAGGCGCTGAACGTCAACGTCTCACTGGCCGTAAACGCCGTTCCAGCGTCCGGGCCGTCTATCGTTACATCCGTATTGTCCGAACCAATCGTCACCGTTACATCCGCCGTCGGCTCGGTCGCCAGTTTCACCGTGTAGGTATTTGTGTTGCTGCCTTCATTGACCGTCAGACTACTCGGCGCAATCACCAGTCCCGCCGTGTCATTGTCGGTAATCGTCACAGACAGGTCTTCTTCCACCGAAGCGTAATCACCACCATTGGCCGTATGCGTCAGCGTCACCGCATCATTCGCCGTGTCTACATCCGCCGCCGCGTTCACCGTCACCGTCTGCGGCGTATTCCACGGTTTGGTCACTCCGGTCGGATTAAAGGTCAACGTGTTCTGAATACCCTGCATCACCGAATCGGTGTCCGCTATCGTCAATTCGGTATTGTCCGAAGCAATCGTCACCGTCACCACCGCCGTCGGCTCGGTCGCCAGTACCACCGTGTAACTGCCACTGCCTTCTTCCGTCACCGAGACACTCGTCGGCGAGAACGTAATCCCCACTTCATCATCATCACTCACCGTGATCGTGCCGTGGGTGTCCGTCACCGTACCCGTGGCGCCTCCGCTCAAACCCGTGGCCGTCAAACGCGGATTGCCGGTGTGCGCCGCCGGTATCGTCACCATGATCGTGTCCTCCTCGGCATCGGCATCGTGCGAAGCCGTCAACGTCACCGTCGCAACCGTGGCCGAACCGGGGTCATCACTGCCCATGAACGTCACCACTCCGGTGGTCGCGTTCAGTCCCACTCCGGTCGCCGCCGTCGTCAACGCCAGCGTAAAGTCCGTACCCAATACCCCGCCACTGAACGCCAACGGAACCGCCAGAATTTCATTCGCCCGCAAGGCCCGCCCCAGCGTCAGGACTATCTGCGCCCTCTGGGTACTGCTGCCTTCGGTCGCCGCCGCGTCCGGCGTCGTCAGGGTGACTGTGGTCGCGTCATTGTCATTCACTTCCACCGTCGCCGAACTACCGGAACCCACCGTATACCCCGCGCCATCCGTCACCGTCACCGTGATCTCGCCGTCCGGTTCATCGGTACTGTCGGCGCTGGTCACTACATTGTGGGTCACCGTGCCGCCCACCGGAACCATGACCGTGGCGCTCTCACGCACAGTCGTCAGATAATCCGCGTTCGCTACATCCGCAATCGTCAGCGTCACTTCCAGACCCTCCGCCGGAGCCGGAGTCGCCGTCACCGTAAAGGTCGCCGTACCGCCTTCGGTAATGGCTCCACTGCCGCCGCTTCGCGCTATCGTAATCTCCGGTTCGGTGGTGTCCGTCACCGTCACCACCAGCTCTTCATTCTGCGAGGCGCCATAGCCCGAACCCGCGCCCGATACCGTGTGACTCAACGTCGCCGGGTCATAGGTCGTACTGGTGTCATCCTGCGCCGCCGTCACCGTCACTTCCTGCGCCGTACTCCACAAGGTGGCCGGCGTTGACGCGCTGAACGTCAGGGATGCCGGTTGAACCGTCACCCCCGTCACATCCGAAGTGATCGCTACCGTCACATTCGCCGTCGGCTGCGTCGCCAGTCGCACCGTGTAGGTATTTGTACTGCTGCCTTCTTCTACCGTCAGTTTGTCCGGCGACAGCGACAGTCCCGGTGTGTCATTGTCGGTAATCGTCACAGACAGGTCTTCTTCCACCGAAGCGTAATCTCCACCACGCGCATCATGCGTCAGGGTGACCACGTCATTCGCCGTGTCCACATCCGCTCCCGCATTCACCGTCACCGTCTGCGGAGCATTCCACAGCTTGGTCAGGCCGCTCGGATTGAAGGTCAACGTGTTCTGGATGCCCTGCATCACCGAATCCGTGTCGGCGATTGTCAATTCGGCGCTGTCCGATTCAATCGTCACCATCACCACCGCCGTCGGCTGCGTATCGAGGACCACCGTGTAACTGCCACTGCCTTCTTCCGTCACCGAGACACTCGTCGGCGAGAACGTAATCCCCACTTCATCATCATCTTCTATCGTCAACGTCTGATTGCCCGGATTCGCCGTACTGTGTCCACCACTCGCTACCGCCGACACCGTCACCGTCTTGTTGGCGGCGTCTACCTTATTGTCCACCGCCGTAATCTTCACCACGCCCGTACTCGCCTTCGCTCCCGCCGCAATCGTCAAGACCTTGTTGGACGATACCGTAAAGTCGCTACTGGTCGCCGGCGAGACCGCCGCCGCGCTCACCGTCAACGTGGTCGCTACCGTCGACGCATGACTCAACGTCGCCGTCACCGTCGAGACGTTGCCCGCTCCGCTTTCGCTAATCTCGTCAGGCGTCAGTACCAGCGTCGCCGCCGCCGTGTCGTTGTCCGTGATCTCTACCGCGACCGTACCCGTCGCTGCCGTGCCGCCCGTACCCGTACCCGACGCCCGATCCAGATTGCTCGTCACCGCCCGCGAGTCAGAACCAAAGCCCACCGTCAACGTCTCCGACACCCCTTCGTCTACTTCGTCATTCACCGCCGTCAGGGTGAGGGTCGCGACCTGTACCGTCTGCGTACCATGACCGGCAAATACCACCGCCGGAGTCGCCGCGCTGTGCGGGGCGCTGGTATTCAGAGTCACTTCGCGATTCAGACTCGCTCCACTCGCCAACGCCACCGTGTAATCGCCCGCCGCAATGCCCTCGCCACTCACCGTCAACGGCGCCGTAATCTCCTCGCCCGCAACCAGGGCGCGCCCCAGGGTCACCGTCAACGTGGCGGCGGCGCCTTCGGCAATCGCTCCACTGCCACCACTTCGCGCCAGCGTCACCGTGGTCGCGTCATTGTCGCGCACCGCAACACTCGCCGTCGCCGTACTGCCCACCGCATAGGTCACCGGATCCGCCGGATCCGCCACCACCGTTACCGTCACTTTTCCGTTCGATTCGTCCGCATCGGCGCCACTGTCATTCACCGTCGGCACCGTATAATAAGTCGCCGCGCCACCCATCAGAACCGCCACCATCCGGTCGCCTTCATGACCCCTCTCGCCACCAGCCACAAAGTCACTGTCAGCATCATCCGCCACATTCAGATGCACCGTCAACGCCCGCGTCGGCGCCGGATTCGCTGTCAACGTAAACACTGCATTGCCGCCTTCTTCAATCGCATCGCCGCCGGTGATCGTCACCACCGTGTCGTCATCCGTCACCGTCACTTCCAGGTCTTCGCTCACCGAAGCGTAATCCCCACCACTCGCCGTATGCGTCAGGGTTACATCGTCATTCGCCGTGTCCGCATCGTGCAACGCCGTGAACGTCACCGTCTGCGGAGTACTCCACAGCTTGGCGGAGCCGGTCGGGTTAAAGGTCAACGTGTTCTGATTACCCTCCGCTGAATCGGTGTCTACCGTCACATCCGTACTGGCGTGACCACTGATCGTCACCGTCACCGCCTCAGTCGGCCGGGTGTCCAGGACCACGGTGTAACTGCCGTTGCCCCCTTCCATTACCGACACGCTCTCCAGATTGAAGGTAATCCCCACTTCATCGTCATCCGTCACCATGATCAGGCCGTTGCCGTCCCGACTGCCGGTGGCGCCGCCGCTCAAATTGGTCCTCAGTATTGGCGCCTCGCCGATGGATGTGGTCGGAATTGACACCGTGAACGTCTCGTCGGTTGCGTTGTCATCAGACAGAATCTTCAGGCCAAAATTGATTGATTCGACCGAACCATCCTTTGAACCAGTGAAAGTCACCGTGTGGCCACTGCGCTTCACGCCGTCCCCACGTACTGAGCCGAGTATGATCAATCTATTGTCTATGCCGGTAAACATCAGAGGAATCGCCAACGATTCCCCCGCGCGAAGCGCCCGGTTCAATGTCAGGCTGATTCTGGCTGTGTCTACGCTGTCGTTTTCTCCCACGGTCGCGTTTTCTACTTTCAGCGTCACCTCCGTGGCGTCATCGTCTGTGACCTTCACCGTGGCCGAACCGTTCGTACCCACCGTGTAGCCAGTTGCCGCATTCACCGTCACCGTAATCTCGCCGTCCGGCTCATCGGTGGTCTCGGAATCACCGCCCGTGGTCACCACTTCGTAGTCCACCGACCCGCTGGTCGGTATCGTTACCGTCGCGCTCTCGCGGCTAGTCGTCAGATAATCCGCGTGTTCTACATCCGCAACATTCAACGTCACCTCCAGATCCGCCACCGGCGCCGGATTCGCCGTCACCGTGAAGGTCGCCGTGCCGCCTTCGCTCACACTGGCGCCACTCTTCCGCTCAATCGTAATCTCCGGCGTCGTATCGTCCACCGTCACCGCGACATTCCCGCTCACGGCGTTGTATCCTCCGCCCGATGCCGTGTGCGCCAGCGTCACTTCATCATTCTCCGCATCCCCATCGGCCGCCGCTGTCACCGTCACCGTTTGCGGGGTACTCCACAAGAATGGGGCAGGAGCGCCCTCAGTGGCCGGGGGCGGGGTGAACCGGAGACTGGCTGCGCTCAGCGTAAGGTCGGTACTCGCATGACCACTGATCGCCACCGTCACATCCGCCGTCGGCGCAGTCGCCAGACGCACCGTGTAGGTGTCGCTGCCGCCTTCA
This sequence comes from Candidatus Poriferihabitaceae bacterium, assembly GCA_965208975.1. Classification (GTDB taxonomy): domain Bacteria; phylum Pseudomonadota; class Gammaproteobacteria; order Arenicellales; family Poriferihabitantaceae. Next base: position 411,239 of record CBDBQH010000003.1, read on the forward strand.
TCCACCGTCAGACTCGAAGGCGTAATCACCAGCCGGGCGGAACCGCCGTTGTCAATCAGCCGGAGGTTGCCGTGGTTGCGCGTCACTTGACCGGCGGCGCCGCCAGCCAGCCCGGTAGCCCCCAGTCTCGGCGCGGCGCCGGTAGACGAAGACGGAATCGAAACCGTCACCGACCCGTCCACCGTGTTGGTATCCGCTAACGCATGCAACAGGATTTCCGCCGCCATACTCGAATCCTGTTGCCGGGCTTTGCTGGTGAAAGTAACGGTATCGCCGCGCAAGGCGACATTGAAAAACGGCGGACTCGCACTCGCCAGCGACAGCACGAAGTCCGTGTCCAATTTTCCACCACTGAACGCCAACGGCACCGCCAGACTCTCGCCAGACTGCAAGGCCCGTCCCAGGGTCAGGACAATACTCGCCGTGTCGCTACTGCTGCCTTCCATCGCGCTGCGGTCCGGCGTCGTCAACGTCACCACAGTGGCATCATCGTCGAGCACGGGGATACGAGCCTCACTTCGCCGGCCCACCGCGTAAGCAATCGGAGTATCAGAACTCGCCACCACCGACACCATCGCCGCTCCGCCCACTTCGTCCAGGTCATCGTCTACCGTGTCTACGGAATAAGTCACCGAGCCACTGGACGGGATGGTCACGCTATCGCTCCCCTCATCGCCTGCCGCGATATAATCCGCGCTTGCCGAATCCGCCACATTCAGGGTCACAACCAGGTCCGCAGTCGGTGGCGGGGTCGCGGTTACTGTGAAGCTCGCGGCGCCCCCTTCGGTCACCGCCGCCGTGGAAGTCGGCGCAATCGTAATCCGCGACAGCGTCAAGCCATCGTCTGTCACCGTGATTTGCCCGTCGCCAACCCGGCTGCCGGTCACATCCAGTCCCATCGCCACCAGCTGGCCGAGACTCACCGTCAGCGTCTCGTTCGTCGTGTTGCCGTCGCGCAAGGCCGTCAATAATACATTCACCGAGACCGGGGTGATTCCCGGATCCTGGCGCAGCACCCGACCATCGCCCACTTCACCACCGAAAATCACCTGGCCATCTACCAGTGACACGCCAGCCGGTGTCCCCGACAGCGACAACGTGAAGTCGTCTGCCAATACGCCACCGGCGAATTGCAACGGAACCCTTAACGTCTCGCGGGCGCGTGACAGCCCCCGGTTCAGGCGCAGTTGAATCGTTGCAGTGGCGCTGGAATCCCCTTCGGTCGCGGTCGCATCTGTAACCTCCAGCGCCAGCGTGGTGTCGTCATCATCATTCACCCACACGGATGCGGCTGGGTCGCCGCCGAGCACATAATCCGCCGGGTCAGTAGTACTCGCCGCCACCTCTACCGTCACCGGACCACTCGGCTCGTCGGTGGTGTCGGTCTGCGTATTGACGACATGAGACACTGAACCCGAAGGCGGAATCGTCACCATCTGGCGCCCTTGTTCGCCGCTCGCTACAAAGTCCGCATACGGCGCGTCCGTCACCATCAGGTTCACGGTCAACGGCGCCGCCGGCGCCGGGGTCGCGCTCACCCGGAAAACCGCATTGCCGCCTTCGTCCATGATCCCAAGCGAAGTCCGCTCAATCGTGACCACCGGGGTGACATCGGTAATCGTAATCACGCCGGAGCGAATCGGACCCTCGCCCGTGTCCGCCTCGCCCGTAGCCGCGCCACCGTCCAGTCCGGTCGCCGTCAGTACCGCTTCGCCATCGGTGGACTTCTCCCGAATCGTCACCCTCACCGTCTTATCCTCGGTGTCCTCGGCGTCCGCATCGGATAAGGCGCTCAATACCAGCGTCGCCGCTGCCGCCGAACCGGCGTCACCGCCCATGAACGTCACCACTCCAGTCGTCGCGTTCAGGGACACTCCGGTCGGTGTCCCCGACAACGCCAGCGTGAAGTCCGTACCCAAAACTCCGCCATCAAACGCTAACGGAACCAATAAACTCTCGCCACTTCGCAAGGCCCGCCCCAGCGTCAACACAATACTCGCCGTGTCCGTGGCGCTGCCTTCCATCGCAATCCGGTCCGGCGTGGTCAACGTCACTCCGGTCTCGTCATCGTCCTTCACCGCCACCGTCGCCGTACCCTTCGCACTACTCACCGCATAGTCCGCCGGGGTCTCCGCGCTCGCCGTCACCGTCACCGTCACGGCGCCACTCGGCTCGTCGATGGCATCCTCCTCCGTATCTACCGTAAAGATCGCCGCGCCGGTATCCGAAATCTCTACCGTCTGTTCCCCTTGGCCCTTCTCATCCCAAAAATCCGCGTGTTCCGCATCCGCTACATTCAGGTTCACCGTCAGAGTCGTACCCGTAGCCGGCGCCGGAGCCGCCGTCACCGTGAAACTCGCGCCCGAACCTTCGGTCACCGCCACCTCACTCGTCGGCGCAATCGTGACCGTCGGGAGTTCATCATCATTGACAATCGTGAAAGCTCTCGAAGGCCGGACGGCAGCAAACCGTTCAGGACTTCCGAAAAGCGACAGATTCACAATCACCATCTCGTTCGGCTCGATTTCGGTATCTCCGTATACGCGAACAACCAGTAAATTCTTAGCTGTGCCGTCTGAAGCGCTAATACTCTGGCCCAAAAGGAGACCGAACTGCAAGGGAAGAAGGCTGTTACGATCATCAATCATCCGCACGTCATAGTCGCCGGAGGCGCCCTCGGTTTCTCTCCGGGTCGCCACATTGCTGGGCTCAAAGACCAGGCCGAACACAATCTCTTCATCCCCGGTCAGAGCCTGGCTCAGGGTAACCCCGAAAACATAATCGGTATAGCCGGAGTTGCCTTCGTCGGCGTCAGCGGGGATGGATAACGTGATCGTCTCGCCATCCGTCACCGTGATCGTACCGTGGCCCTGAGTTACCTGGCCGGCGGCGCCACCGATTAAACCAGTCGCGCCCAAAGTCGGCGCAGCGCCGCTGGAACTCGCCGGAATCGTGACCATCACCGTCTCATCATCCGTATCCGCGTCTGGTAACGCGCTCAGCAGGATGGTTGCCGTCGTCGCCGAACCTGTGGCACCGCCGGTGAAGGTCACCGTATTGCCGGACAGGGAAACGCCGGTCGGCGTCGGCGTCCCCGACAACGCCAGCGTGAAGTCGGTGCCCAATGTTCCACCAGCGAATGCCAACGGCACCGCCAGCTTCTCGCCAGCCTGTAACGCCCGGCTCAGCGCCAGCCGCACCTCCGCGGCATCGGCGCCTTCCCGCGCCGTGGCGACCGGCGTGGTCAGGGTCACATTCAAAACCGCCTTGATCGTGAAATCATCGCTGAGATGAGTCGCGGTACGCAACAGGAAATTATCATCCCAACGACCCATCTTCGCTCCGCCATCCTTACGCCCGAGATAGCGCAACAACTGCCGGTCCACACGCACACTCACCGGATCATCGGCGCTAAAGGCGCTGCCGCTCCAGGTCAGATCAATTTCCGCTGAACGATGGTAGAAATTCGACGGCATGCCATGCACTCCCTGTTTACGCGCCAGTAACCGTACATCGTCAATCGCAAGGCCCGACGGCGCATCGACCAGGGTGATCAGCGCCTTGGCGGCATCGGTCAGTTGTCCGCCTGAAAGCTGTCCGTCGTGATTTGGAAGGGCTCCAGGTTCACGTCCAGTAGTGTTTTTGACTCCGGGGAAAGTGGCGCCTTCAGGGGTCAGGGTCAGGGTGACCGTGTCACCGTCCTGTAGCGCCTTTGCCTTGACCTCGGTGGGCGCGACATCCAGCGAATAGACTACACTGGTCGTGTCATTGTCCTTGATCACCACACTGAAGCTGCGCTGCGTGGCGTGCGGGTTAACAACGCCATCCTCTCTATTAATATCTGTGTAAAGCAGCAAGCCTTTACGCAAGGTGAGGGTCAGAGTTTCGTCCCCCTCGGTGGTGATGTCGTCTGCGGCCAACAACTCCAGGGTGGCGACCCGTGCCCCTGCCCTGAATCGGACTCTCGGGGTTTTGCCCGTGGAACCCTCCAGCGAAACTGCGGTATTGAGGCCGGCGCCGGCTTTCAAGCGGAAACTTACGTCCGAGTCGAAGATATGATCTCCGGTCACCAACAGGGGCACCTCAATGCTTTCCACATCCGCCCCCAGCGTCCGATCAAGCGTCACGGTGAACTCGGCCACATTGTCCGGGCCGCCCTCGGTGATGTCGCCACTGTCGGTACGCTCGAGCGATGCCACTATGTTCTGCTGCGCATGCGTTACAGCGCCGAACCCGGTAACCAGGTGCAGTCCGACCAGCAGCGATATAAACCGGATGCGCTTAAACATCCGCTATCTCGCGGTCGGTGTAATCTGAGCGAGCGTTACCTGATGCGGGGGGGGGGGGGGGGGGGGGGTATAGCCAATCATCTCACAACACTCCGACAGGGGATTGGGGCTGTTTGTGTTCGGTTAAGATAGCATCACTTAAATCCCCCGCGATTATAATAACAAAGAAAAGAATTACAACAAAAAAATCCCACAAGCGATCATTCTTCTTGTACTGTACGGACCGGACATCTATAATCAGCCCATGCTTCAAGCCATCACATTCGACACCCATCGTTTTGTCAAGAATCTGACAGAGAGTGGTTTCACATGGAGCGCGTTCTTGTTCAAATTCTCCAGAGTGACTGGCGCGGGTTAAAGACATCTTCCGGGTCATCAGGAATCATGGCCGTTACCATAAAAACCGCCGAAGAGATTGAAAAAATGAGGGTTGCCGGCCGGCTGGCCGCCCGTGTTCTGGACATGATCGGGGCGCAAGTCAAGGCTGGCGTTACGACCGATCAGTTGAATACACTGTGCCACGAGTACATCGTCAACGACCTTGAGGCGATCCCCGCTCCGCTCAATTACCGCGGCTTCCCGAAGTCAATCTGCACCTCGGTCAATCACATTGTCTGTCACGGCATCCCTTCCGGCAAGAAGTTGAAGAACGGCGACATTATCAATATCGACGTGACCGTCATCAAGGACGGTTTTCATGGCGACACCAGCCGCATGTACCAGGTCGGCAAACCTTCGATCCGGGCGCGGCGAATATGTGACATTGCCTGGCAATGCATGTCCCTGGGAATCGAACGGGTCAAGCCCGGCGCGCGCCTGGGCGACATCGGTCATGTCATTCAGCAACATGCCGAGAGTAACGGATTCTCGGTAGTCAGGGAATACTGTGGTCACGGTATCGGCCGCCGCTTCCATGAAGACCCCCAGGTTCTGCATTACGGGATACCGGGAAGCGGAATGGAGATTCGACCCGGCATGACCTTTACAATAGAACCGATGATCAATGCCGGCAAGAAGGAAACCCGGCTGTTAAAGGACAAATGGACGGTAGAGACGCGGGACCGGAGTCTGTCTGCACAGTGGGAACATACCATCCTGGTGACGACGAGTGGCCATGAAATCCTGACCCGGTCATGAGCCGGCTGCCCCGCGCCGAACTGTTTGACGCGAATCAGTTTCGCGGCGCCTGTCCGGATACAACGGACGCCGCGCGGATTTTTCGGCGCGCGCTGGAACGCGGGCGCAACGTTCTCGCTGAATATCATCTCGAAACGGGGAATGCCGCTACTCTGGCTAATCAATTCAGTTGGTTGATTGACCAGTTACTGAAACGGTCATGGCGGCGCTTTTTCCCGAGCGCTGGCAAAGCGCCCTGCCTGATCGCGACCGGGGGCTATGGCCGGGCGCAGCTCAACCTCGAATCGGATATCGACCTGTTGATTCTGCTTCCTGAGCGCGCGGCTCAATCACAGCTGGAGACGACCGAAGCCTTTGTCCGGTTTTGCTGGGACATGGGCCTGAAAGTCGGCCATAACGTCGGTACGCTGAAAGATTCGATACGGATGGCTTCACAAAACCTGACCGTCATGACCAACCTGATGGAAACCCGGCTGATCTGCGGCGACCCGGTCTGTTTTGAAGCCCTGCAAACCCGATTAAGACGGGGCAGTATCTGGCCGGCGAAGAAATACTTCAAGGAAAAGCTCAAGGAACAACAGGCCCGTCATCTTCATTTTAGCGGCACCGCCTACAACCTGGAACCCAATATCAAGGAAAGCCCGGGCGGACTGCGAGACTTGCATACGATCAGCTGGGTTGCGAACCGATATTTCGGCGCCAGTGACTTCGCCGAACTGGTTGATCATGAATTTCTGACAGAACAGGAATACCGCGGCCTGATCCGATGCCGGAACTTCCTGTGGAAACTACGCAACGGCTTGCATCTGCTGGCCGGCAGGTGTGAAGACCGTTTCCTGTTCGACTACCAGAGAGAGCTGGCAAAACAACTGGGGTTCAAACAACAGGGCGGCCATCTCGCAGTCGAGAGTATGATGAAACGCTACTACCGCACCGCCAAGGAAGTACAGTTGCTCAACGAGATTTCCCTGCAGCACTTCCAGGAGGCGATTTTAACCCCCGGAAAACCTGGATTACGCAGAATCAATGACCGATTCAACGCCATCGGCGGTTATCTGGAAACAGCCCGTGCCGATTTGTTTGAAACCCGTCCAGGCGCTCTGCTGGAGCTGTTCCACCTGATGCAAAGACGTACCGACCTGATTGGCGTTCGCGCAAGTACCATCAGACAGGTGCGCGCCAACCTGCACAAAATCGACAACCCATTCAGGAAAGACCCCGAAAACCGCGCCACCTTCCTGAATATGTTTAAATTCCAACAGGGTCTCACCCATGCCCTGCAACGCATGAACGCCTACGGAGCGCTGGGCCGGTTTTTCCCTGAATTTGGCAACATTGTCGGACAAATGCAACATGACCTGTTTCATGTATTTACGGTGGATGCCCATTCACTTTTTGTAGTCGGCAATCTGCGCAAGCTGACGCTGGACAAATACCCGCGCGAGTTCCCGGTCCTGCGCGCCATGATCAGTAAAATGAATCGGCGGGAACGGCTGTATCTGGCGGCGCTGTGTCATGACATCGGCAAGGGCAGTGGCCGCGACCACTCGGTGGTCGGCGAAAAAATCGCCCTGAAACTGTGTCGTCAATTACAACTGTCGGAATACGACAGCCGATTTGTCGCCTGGCTGGTCAGGAATCATCTGGTCATGTCCTGGACCGCGCAAAAGGAAGATACCTCCGACCAGCATGTCATCGACCGATTCGCTGAACGGGTGGGTGATCAGGAGCATCTGGACAATTTATACCTGCTGACTGTAGCGGATATGCGCGGCACCGGCCCTGCCGTGTGGAGCGAATGGAAAGGACAATTATTGAGCAACCTGTACGCCGCGACATCGCGCCGCCTGCGCTCTGGCATCAGCGGACCGCAAGCCATCACCCAGCGCGTCAATGACCGCAAACAGGCGATCCGGAAGCTGGTAGCCAAATCCATCTCCGAAACCAGACTGCACCAGTTCTGGGAACAACTGGACCAGGAGTATTTCCTGCGTAACGGCCCCGAAACCTGCGCCTGGCATGCCCGGCAGATTTGCCGCGCCAACCTGCTCGACCTGCCTTTGGCAGCGATTCGTCAACGCCCGGAAATCAAGGCCCGGCAAATTCTGGTGGTCGCGCCCGAGGCGGAAGATCTGCTGTCCCGCAGCACCGCGGCAATCGACAGACTGGGGTTGAGTATTCTGGATGCCAGAATTCACCAGACCCGCTCCGGTCTGGGCATCCTGGTTTTCGTCACCGACACGCCGGACGAGAAAATCCGGGGGCCACATTCGCGCAGCGACCAGATTAACGAAATTCGCCGACTGCTGTCATGCACAGGAGATTATATTCCGGTACGGCGCGCCGTACCCCGGGCCGCGCGACAATTCAAGGCGCCGACCGCGGTCCACTTCAACGACCAGGCCAACCTCGGTTACACGATCATGGAGATTGTCTCCCAGGACCGTCCGGGGTTGCTCTACCATGTTGCCGTGGCCCTGGTCGAATGCAAGGTTCGCCTGGTCTCCGCAAAGGTTTCGACAGTAGGGGAGAAAGCGGAAGATACGTTTTTCATCACGGACCGGGACGGCAATCCGGTGGACTCCCGAAAACAACGCGCATGCCTGCAAAGCCGACTGCAGAAATATCTTGGATAGACGAGTGGGAAGACCGTCGAAAATGACCCGGCAAACCTTGAGAAACCGATTTCTCAAAGACTGCGGCTGGTCCCGCGCAAGGCTCCATGCACTGCCGCCAGACGCATCGTTTCGTCAATATTTCCGGCTTGAACAGTGCGGTCACTCCATGATGCTGATGGACGCGCCGCCTGAACATGAAAACGCCGCCGCCTTTATCAGGATAACGGAGCGCTTGCAATGTCTTGGAGTGCGGGCGCCGACTATCCATGGCGCCGACCCGGAGCGCGGTTTTGTTCTATTGGAAGATCTCGGAGAAGATACGTTTACCCGCTTGCTCGCCGCTCATGAGGATGAAACCGGATTGTATGATCAGGCCATTGACTTGCTGACCGCTCTTCGCAATCATCCGCGCGCAACCGATCTTGACATTGGAAAATACGACTGGACGGCCTTCATCCGGGAAGCGGAACTGTTTACCGACTGGTATCTGCCGGCCTGCTCCGGTGAGCCGGTCAGCGATTGCGTTAAATCCGCTTATGTCGAGGCATGGCGGGCTGTCTTTGACGACCTGCCGGCGCTGGAACCGACCCTGGTTCTGCGTGACTATCATGTCGATAATCTGATGCGGGTCAATAACCACTGCGCGGTTCTGGATTACCAGGATGCCCTGATCGGCTCTCCCGCCTATGATGTCGTATCCCTGCTCGAAGATGCCCGCCGGGACTTGAAACCCGGTCTGGCCAGCCGAAGCCTGAAGCGCTATCTGGCAGACCAGCGGGCGCCGGACGCGCAAATTTTCGCGCATCATTACGCCGTATGGGGAGCGCAACGCCATTGCAAGGTAGCCGGGATTTTCATGCGACTCTGGCTACGCGACAACAAGCCGGTTTATCTGCGCCACCTGTCGCGTGTTATCAAATTGCTGGCCGCCAAACTGCGCCAGCCATCACTGCAACCTGTTGCCCAATGGTTCACAGCCAGTAATGTGGCCCTTGCATATCATGAACCGAAATGGTCGCGGCAGGAAATTCACCAGAAAATCAGCCCCGAATCGTAGGGGCGGGTCTCCGTACCCGCTCGCAGCCATCATCGAACGCAACCGGAAATCTAATGCGGGCACCCACAAGGAGCGCCTCCCCGATCAAGCCGGGGACAGGCTCTACGCATCGTTCAGTACGGGAACCATATTATCGTGGATTCCTGCTTATCAAGGGAATGACGGAAGGGGCCACGACCGCCATCGTAGGGGCGGGTCTCCGTACCCGCCCGCAGCCGTCATCGAACGCAACCGGAAATCTAATGCGGGCACCCACAAGGAGCGCCTCCCCGATCAAGCCGGGGACAGGCTCTACGCATCGTTCAGTACGGGAACCATATTATCGTGGATTCCTGCTTATCAAGGGAATGACGGAAGGGGCCACGACCGCCATCGTAGGGGCGGGTCTTGTGCCCGCCCGCAGCCGTCGTCCCTGTCAAAAAGCGATTCGAAAGACGTTCGCTATTTGCCCCACTTGAGTGTCGGCGTCTGCGTCCGGTTTTTCATGAACCGGCAACAGTACAGCCCCAACTCGAACAGGGCCCATACAGGAAGCGCAAGCAGCGTCTGGGAGAAAACATCGGGGGGGGTCAGCAACATGCCGACCACAAACGCCGAGACAATGATGTAAGGGCGCTTTTTGGCCAGGCTTTTTTCATCGGTAATTCCCATGTAAACCACCAGCACGGTAGCGACAGGAACCTCAAACGCCAGACCGAACGCGAAGAACAGTTTAATGACGAAATTAAGATAAGCGTTGATATCCGTCATCACGGCCACCCCTTCCGGAGCCGTGTTGGCGAAAAACTGGAAAATAATGGGGAAGACCGCGAAATAGGAAAACAGGATACCGAGGTAGAACAAGGCGCTGCTGGACAACAACAACGGCATCACCAGCTTCTTTTCACTCTTGTACAGACCGGGCGCGACAAACGCCCACAACTGATAGAGCAGATAAGGAACAGCCAGGGCGCAAGCGCAGGCAAACGCGAATTTGAACGGCACAAAGAACGGCCCGTGAGGCTCGGTCGAAATCATGCTGTTGCCTTCCGGCAAGGCGCTCATCAGCGGACGCGCAAGTACCTCATAAAGGGTATTGGCGAATGGCGCGAGTATGACAAAAAAGACCAGCACGGACAAAATCCCCCGCAACAGCCGGTCGCGTAACTCAAGCAGGTGGGTAACCAGCGTCTCCGGCGACTCGCCGGCTCTCTGGTTGGATTCAGTATCCGCCATTACCCGCTCTTTTTCATTTTGCGGACGCCATCGTCAGCCGGGCGTACAAGCCCCTTGCTGCCAATCAGCGCACTTCTTACGTGCTGATAACTTAACCCAAGGTGTCTTGCAATATCCCCACGGCTGCATCCCTTTTCCCACAGCTGCCTGATTTTAGCGCTTTTGGTTTGCTCGCTTTTTACGATCTCATCTACACTCTCATCTACACTCGACGCTGTTTTTTTCGCGGTTGCCTTCTTCGCGGCAGTTTTCTTCTTCGGCCCGCCTGAAACGTCATCCATGGATTCTCTGATCTCCTTGCCGGTCTCCTTGAGACCCAGTATATCCGGGTTGTCAGACGCTTTCCTGAAATCGCTCGCAACCGAGCCTAATTCCTGTTTCAAATCCTTCAATTCATGCAGTTCCTGTTCCCGAATCTCCTTCCTGATGTCGGACTTGACCTCGTTCAGCATACGGCGACCCTTGCCCACCCAATGACCTGTGGCGCGGGCAAATCCGGGCAATCTTTCCGGTCCGATGACGACCAGGGCAACGGCGCCAATAAACGCCATTTCCCAGAATCCAATATCAAACATCAGATATCGGGGCCTGGCTCAAGGTCAGGATTTCTTTGCTTTGGCTTTGGCTTTCTGTTTCTGTGCAACGGGCTCATCCTCCACGGCCTCAGCCTCAGCGACAGCTTCCTCAATCCGCTCAGACTCCGGCACAGATTCTGCGTCCGGGTTTTCTTCCTTTACCGCCTTTTTGAACCCCTTGATCGCGCCACCCAGATCGCCACCCAGATTCCTTAATTTTTTAGTGCCGAAAATCAACAAAACGATCACCAGGATGATCAACAACTGAACCGGACTGATTCCACCAGGACCGAACATAACAACTCTCCACGAAGGTTAATTAAAATATATGCGATGATACACTGATTCCACAGGAAACCCAATTTGCGCGGGAATTTTTTTCAAGCGGAAGGACTCCTCGGCTTCAGCGGTAAATATCGGACGGGTCTTTCAACACCGGCTCCACTGCAATCCATTTCCCGTCCTGATAAAGCTGGTAGAAACAGCTGTGGCGTCCGGTATGACAGGCAATTCCACCGATTTGCTCCACCTGCATCAACACCACATCGGCATCACAATCAATCCGGACTTCCCGAACTTGCTGGACGTGACCGGACTCCTCCCCCTTTCTCCACAACTTCTGTCTGGATCTGGAGAAGTAAACCGCCCGCCCCTCTTCCAGTGTCGCCTGCAATGCCTGGCGATTCATCCAGGCTACCATCAGTATCCTGCCGCTGGCCTGTTCCTGGGCGATGGCCGGCGCCAACCCGGCCTGATCCCATTTGATTTGATCCAGCGCTGCATTCATCACTGAGTTTTCTGTCATTTCATTAATGCCCATCTGACCTCGATACCCCGCTCCGCCATGCGTTTCTTGGCTTGTTCGACCGTATATTCACCGTAATGGAATATGCTTGCGGCCAGCACCGCGTCGGCGCCGCCGAAGCGAACTCCATCCGCGAGATGATCCAGGGTTCCCACCCCCCCGGAAGCAATGACAGGAACCGAAACAGCAGACGTGATTTTCTTTATCAGGGCCAGGTCGAACCCGTTTTTGGTGCCATCCCGGTCCATACTGGTAACCAGCAATTCCCCGGCGCCGTGGCACACCATTTTCTCAGACCATTCCACTGCGTCAAGCCCGGTGGCATTGCGGCCACCATGAGTGTAAATCTCCCATTTCGGGACACCGGGAACCTGTTTCGCGTCAATCGCCACCACAATGCACTGGCTGCCAAAATGCTCACTGGCGTGGCGTATGAAATCCGGGTTTCTGACCGCGGTGGTATTAATCGAGACTTTATCGGCGCCGGCATTCAATATCCGGCGTATATCCTCCAGTGTACGAATCCCACCGCCCACCGTAAGCGGAATAAAAACCTGGCTGGCCACCTGTTCGACCACATGTAAAATGGTCTCGCGGTCATCGGAGCTCGCGGTAATATCGAGAAAGGCGATTTCATCGGCGCCTTGTCTGTCATATCTGCATGCCACTTCCACCGGGTCACCGGCATCCCGAATATCGACAAACCGGACACCTTTCACCACCCGCCCGTTATCGATATCCAGACAAGGGATAATGCGTTTGGCCAAAGCCATCAATCCACACCGGCGCTACAGGCCATTACCGCGTTCAACGAACCACTCATCCGCGACCTTCCGGCCTGCGGCAAAATCAAGAGTGCCCTCGTAAATCGCTCGGCCAGTAATGGCCCCGATAATACCTGAGCCGCTGGCCTCAGCCAGTCTTTTGACATTCTCTATATTGTGAATCCCCCCAGAGGCGATGACCGGGATATTCACCGCTTGGGCCAACTCCACCGTGGCTTCGACATTCACCCCTCCCATCATACCATCTCTGGCAATATCAGTATAGATGATCGCCTCCACCCCATCGGAGTCAAAACGCCGGGCCATATCCACCGCATCATGCCCGGACAGCCTGGCCCATCCCTCAACTGCAACTTTCCCGTCGCGAGCATCCAGGCCGACGATTACATGACTCCCGAATCCGGCGCACAAATCACGAATCAGGCCAGGCTCCCGGATCGCCTGGGTGCCGATAATGACATAGCGCACTCCAGCCTGAATATAACCTTCGACCGTGTCTTCATTACGGACGCCGCCACCGACCTGGACTGGAACATCCGGGTGATTCTCCGCAATCCGGTGAATCAGGTCCGCATTCACGGGCTCCCCGGCCATGGCCCCGTCCAGATCAACAATATGGAGTCGTCTCGCGCCCTCATCCACCCACCGCGCCGCCATGGATACCGGATCATCGGAAAATACCGTGGATTGATTCATGTCCCCCTGACGCAGCCGCACACACTTGCCGTCCTTGATATCAATGGCCGGTATCAACAACATGGCTAAACGGCGCCGTTCCAGCGCAGGAAGTTTTTCAGGAGTTGCAGTCCGGCGCGCTGACTCTTTTCGGGGTGAAACTGGGTTGCGAACAGGTTTTCATGGGCAGCCGCAGCCGTGAAACGGTTGCCATACCCGCATTCTCCGGCAACCTGTCCCCGGTCATCACTTTCCACATAATAACTGTGAACAAAATAAAAACGTTCGCCGTCTTCAATGCCATGCCATAGCGGATGGTCGTTGACGATCGAAACCGTGTTCCATCCTGTATGTGGAATTTTCAACCGCTGCGCGGGCACAGTGGATTGGTGCCGCTCATGGCTTGAAAAATGCCGCACCCGCCCTTTCAGGATATCCAGTCCACGAGTGCCCTGATTTTCTTCGCTGTCGCCGTAGAGCGCCTGCAACCCCAGGCAGATACCCAGCGCCGGACCTTCGCCGAGACGCTTCCTGAGCGTATGCTCCAGCGCCGGGTCGTGGTTGATTTTCCTGATCCAGGCGCCGATTGCTCCCTGTCCGGGCAATATCAGATAATCGGCGGTCGCAATCTCTTCAGGATTCGCGGTGACCCTGACCTCATGACCAGAGCCGACACAGGCAACCGCCTTGCTGACCGATCTCAGGTTGCCGGTGCCGAGATCAACGATGACTATCCTGTTCATGACTTTTGCGGCGAAGAGCCCGCAACCCGCCTACAGTGTTCCCTTGGTTGAAGGCACATCGGTGACCCGGGGATCGGCGGCAATCGCGCAGCGCAGGGCGCGGCCAAACGCCTTGTACACCGTTTCCGCGATATGATGCGAGTTTTCGCCGCGCAGATTGTCAATATGCAGTGTGACCAGCGCGTGATTACAGAAACCCTGAAAGAACTCATGGATCAGGGCGGTTGAAAAGCCACCGATGTTCCGGTCCGGGTAATCAACATGGCTGACCAGCAGGGGTCTCCCGGAAAAATCAATCACCACCCGGCTCAGCGCTTCATCCAGCGGAACGTAAGAATGACCATAACGCGAGATCCCCTTTTTGTCGCCAAGCGCCTGCGTCATCGCCTGCCCCAGGGTAATACCGATGTCTTCCACGGTATGGTGGTCATCAATGTGCAAATCACCACGCGCCGTGATTTCCATGTCAATCACGCCATGCCGCGCGACCTGCTCCAGCATGTGTTCGAGGAACGGCACCCCGGTATCGAATTGCGCCCTCCCGACACCATCAAGATTCAGATTGATATGTACCTGCGTTTCTTTGGTCTCGCGAGTGACTTGGGCAGTTCTGTCGGTCATGGTCGGGATATAAGGTCGGAGAAATATACAGCAGCGTAGTATATGGGTATGTATCCGCATTTGCCATTGATTTTTACGGTTCGCAACCGACACCGCAGGGGCGGGTCACCGTGCCCCGCCCGCCGGCATTCCCTTGATAAGCGGGAATCCACAACCCGTCAATCCCGCCCACCCGTCATTCCCGCGTAGGCGGGAATCCACAGCCCGTCAATTCCCGCAACTACCGATGCGTAGGGGCGGGTCTTGTGCCCGCCCGCAACCGTTATCGAACGCAACCGAAAAACCAATGCGGGCGCCCACAAGGGGCGCCTCCCCGATCAAAGCCTGCCCTCGGCCTGATCGGGGGCCGGGGACAGGCTCTACGCATCATTCATCGCACGATCCATTTCGTAGAAGCGGGCATCCGCCCTCACCCGTCATTCCCTTGATAAGCGGGAATCCACATCCCGTCAATTCCCGCAACTACCATTTCGCAGGGGCGGGTCTTGTGCCCGCCCGCCGTTTCCCGCCTACGGCGGGAATCCCCCCACCCAATCCGCTGTGCGGATTGGACTCCCCGGTCTGCGGGGGGAGTGATTCAACAGCTCTTATCACTCCACCCCTGAGGGGGAGTCCGTGATACAAGGGCAAAGCCCGCCGGGGAACGGGTGGGGGGTGTTGGGGGGGGAGTGATTTCACCACGTCATCCTGACCTCGAATCCGACCCGGTGTTCGGGGGTATCGGGTTTTTCCATGCGCTTCATGGTCAATCCGAAGGACCAGTCAGTCGAATGGGTGGCGGTGGCCTTGGCCGGGGTCAAGCGCCAGCCAAGAGTATATTCCCGATTGTTTTGGCTCCAGCCATATCCGATTTGTGGGCTGCCGGTCCAGTTTCCGTCCTTCATCGGCAAACCCCAGGACGCTTGCATCGTCCAGCGTTGGTGGTTGTTTGTGGCATTGCGTTCTGGCAACGTCTGATCCGCAAACAGCGCATCCAGTCCGTTGGTGGCCGAACCCCCCAGTTGCTGACGCAAGGCCAATGCGGGGCCACGCTCACTATCCGGTTGCGGATCAAACACCAGGGAGGCGGAAATGCCGCGATCCTTGCGATCCTGGTCTTCATGCGTCATCAGGGTGCGACCGGACAGACTCAGGCGCAGTCCACGCTGCGCATCATTCCAGTCCAGTCCACCGCCCACTTCCAGTCCCAATCCGGTCTCGGCGTCTCCACCATCATGGCGAACGCCGGCTTCCAGGCGCGGTCTCCATTCGCTGCCATCGGTTCGTTGGTAGCGCCAGACACTTTGCAGTCCGGCCCGCAGGCGGATAACGTTCGATTGGGAGGCGGCCAGGGAGCGCGTCCGCTCAGAAGTAGTGCGGCTCCATAAGGCGTCGGTGGTGAATGACAGGGCCGGATGCCTGTCTTGTCCTGGCGTCAGGTCTCCGCGCAGTCCGGCGCTAACCATCTTCCAGTCGGTGTCGGCGCGGTATTCACTCTTGAGTTGCGTAGTCAATGTCACGTCGCCACTGCCGGCTCCGGCCGCTCCCCACACCTGGATGCGTTCAGAGGCCTGATAGGCGGTGTATGGAATGAGGGCGCTCAGCGAGGTCTCAATATGTCCCGCGCCTTCTTCAATCGCTGCGTTGCAGACAATGCGGGTGGCGGCGTTCAGTCCCGCGCAGTTGCGCGGGTTGCGGTCGGTGTAGTCCCCTTCACCGCTGCTTTGTGAGAAGGCCAGGCCGATGCGCCAGTCGTTGCGCACCGTGTCGGCGCCCAGTAAGGCGGTGGTGGCTTCGCCATCCAACAGAAAGTCGCCTTCTCGTCCGTCAAAACGGTTCTGTGAGACTCGTCCCCAGATGGCGGCTTGATCTCCATTGGTGTTCGCATCGTAAGTCATCGTGAAGTGGCTGTCGCGCAACACATCCTGCATCGTCAGGGTGTGTCCGCTGTCTTCGGGAAACAGGGAAACAGAATCCACTGCCGACGGCAAGGTCTGGCCGGGGGCAGATAGAGTGACAGACCCTGTAGTGACAGACCCTGTAGTGACAGACCCACTCTCCGGGTTGTGCCGGGAAGCAGAGGAACGCATCGGTTGGCCGGCGACGGCGCCTTGCAGTCCGGGGGCGTTGGCGCTCGACAGGCGGGATTGAATGCCATCCAGGGCCTGTTCGGCGACGGCGCGGCCGAATCTCGACAGCCAGGCGGCGGGCATCGGGTCGGAGTTGACAATGGTGCCGACGGCTACGCCGTCCTGTATCGCGGCGCCTTCCGCCTGTGACAGAATCACTTCAAAGGTCTCGGGGTCTTCGTTGTGGTTGTCGTTGTAGACATAGACATAGTTGGTCTTTTCCGTCTGACCCGGTTTGAAGGCTACGTAGTTCGTGTTCGGGTGGTAGTCCTTGTACGGTTCCGCCGAGAGCGGGGTGGTCGGGCGGGTGGTGACCCGTACCCGTACCCGATGCGCGAGCGGGGCCGACAGGCGTACCGTGAAGCCGATCACCGGCAAGCCCCCTTCTTTCGTGGTGGCGTCTTCTATAGACAGTACGGCGCCAGTGGCGGGGGCATCGTTGTCGGTGACATTCACGGTGGCGCGATCATTCGGCGTTGGCGCGACCTGGTAGCCGGTTGCCGGGTTCAGGGTGGCGATTACGGAACCATCGGCTTCGTCGGTGGCGTCATCCTGGGTGGCGATACGGTAGGTGGCGGTGGTGGCGCCTTGCTCTATGGTGACGGTGGCAGCGCCTTCATCGGTCGATAACAGGTAATCACTGCCGGGGGCTTGCGCGATGGTCAGGCTCACGGGGAGATCAGCATCGGCGGCGCGGTCGGCGCGTATCGTGAAGGCGGCGCTTTCTCCTTCGGTAATCGAGGAAGTATTGGCGGTAATGGAGAGTTGTGGCGGCGGTTCATCATTGTCGCGGATGGCGACCACTCCAGTAGACGGGGAACCGGGGGTGTAGCCGTCGGCGGCGTTTACGGTGACAGTGACCGCGCCGTCCGGTTCATCAGTCGTATCATTGACAGTCGCCAGGTTCAAGGGGGCGGCGCCACTGGCCGGAATCGTGACGATGCGTTCTTCGGCGACCAGGCCAAAGGCGCCAGTGGGAGCGACCGTTACGCTGACACTCAACGGCTCAGTCAAAGACGGGGTGGCGGTCAGGGTGAAGCTCGCCGCTTCGCCTTCTTCTATATCGGCGCCGGGGGTAATCTGTACAGACGGGATAATCACCGGAACGGGTTGCGGTTGTTGCGGTTCTTCGGCTACTTGCGCATCGGCGGGCGGGGTCCCGGACACCTGCGCCGCTAATGCGGTCTGCACTTTCGGCAGGGTGGTCATGCCATCGGACCAGCCGTATTGACGGGAACGCGCTAACCAGGCGGCTATCCGCTCATCACTCATGCCGGTACGCCCTTGCAGTCGATCCAGAATCAGGTTCCAGTCGCGGATACCGCCTGAATGATTGCGGGCGGTGAAATCGGCAATGTGCGCCTTGACTTCCGCTATCAATGCCGGGTCAATCGTCGGGGCGCCACTGTTCTGTCCGAGAAGGGTCGGTATGATATGGCTATCCGGGACGGTATTGGGGTCGGGGGTTAAATCATTGTCGGTGACGGTGACATCCCACAGTTTGATATTGCTCACCGTGTAGCCATCGCCGCTCTCGATACGTACCCGCACAATGGCGTCCGGTTCGTCTGTTTCATCGTTGACCGTGGGGATGGAGAATCCGAACGCGCGCTGGTTGGCCGGTATCGTGACGCTGTGACTGGTGGCCGCCACATGATCTCCGCCCGGCGCATAGTTCGGGACGGGACGGGAACGCTCGGCAATCGACAGATTGACGGTCAGGGGGCTATCCAGCACCGGATGGACACTCAAACTGAACTCCAGGTTCTCTCCTTCTTCTACCGCGCGAAACGCGGTCGCCCGGAGGGGGGTGAGCCTGACTCTCGGCATCGGGATGTCAGTCCCGTCCATGACCGCGATGCTGGCGGCGGAGTCCACGCCGCGCACGGTGTAGGGGTAGCTGGCGGCGCCGTCCGTCGTGTCATGACGATCCAGCAGGACTGCATCAATCCGACCGGAATTGTTCGACGGGTCGGCCTTCGTGGTCAGGGTTAATGTGCCGGTGGTGGTGTTGGCGGCAATGGTGACGGCGACCGCTTCATCCGGTTCTTCCGCCATGAGGAAGTCTCCTCCTCTTTGACCATAACGAACATAGGCCTCTATATCTTCCGGCGGCGCATGGCTGGCGGTCACCGTGAAGGTCGCGGCTGAACCTTCTGTTATGCTCTCCGACAGCGCTTCAATCGAAACAGTCGGAATGGGGTTGGTCCTCGGGTAGATGGTGACGGTTGTGCTGTCGAACACCGTGCCATCCACGCCGCCCCAGCCGATGCCGACATTGAAGGTCTCGGTGTCCGCGTCCGCGTCCGCGATCACCGGAATGACCACCGATCCCCGGCGGGAGCCGGCGGGAATGGTCAGGGCCCAGGGGCCGGGGGCGAAGTCCGCCGGCACCGCTCTTGCGTCTCCACCGAAGAAAATGTAGTAGGTCTCCGGAGTGGGAAGGGCGATCGGTCCCCGGATCGCGTGGATATGGAGCCGCCCGCCGGCCACAGCGGTGATGCCGGTGTCGCCGGCTACTGTGGAGAATAATAAGATATCTTCGTTTTCGCGGATGACGATGTCGATAGATGCGTCACTCTGGCCGGACACCAGATCGAGGTTGGTCGATTTGATGGTGAACAGCCCGTTGTTGTTGTGGGCCGTATTATCGAGAATCGGAATCACCAGAACCGCGTCCCTCTGTCCCGCCGGAATGACCAGAGGCAACTGGCTGTGGGCGCTGGAGTAAACCGGAGTATAGTGCGTTCCAGCGAGCGCGATATGATCCGTGTACACGAAATCAACAGAGATTGATTTTCGCAGCGCTCTGGTTAATCGGACCGGCACTCTGACGAAGCCGATGTCTTCCTCGACCAGGATGGTCGGCGAATTGACGAAATTAATCCCGTACAACTCGAAGTTGTCCGTAATGGTGACCGTGGCTGTGCCGCGGGAGCCGACCGGGACAGCGGTGCCCGTTGTGCTGATGGTCGCAGTGAACTGCTCGTTTCCTTCCTTGAAGTCGTCCGCTACCGTC
Source organism: Candidatus Poriferihabitaceae bacterium (assembly GCA_965208975.1). GTDB lineage: Bacteria > Pseudomonadota > Gammaproteobacteria > Arenicellales > Poriferihabitantaceae. The sequence goes on from CBDBQH010000003.1 coordinate 430,886, forward strand.
GCAATCCGCAGCGTCAAGCTGGTAGCCTGCGCCGGGATGGTCGCCAGGTACGGGCCATTGGCGTAGTCCGCAACGGCGGTGGCCGTGTTAGAGATGTTGATTACAGTGACCAACGTATCCACACTGCGGGCGGCGGATAACTCCAGGACCAGCTGCGCCTCGCTCCCTTCCGTTACATTGTAGGAAGCAGCGCCAAACTGTACGGTCACCTGCGCGAAAGACGGGGTGGTGAATCCCGCGCCAGCCAGGAATAAAGCAGTCAGGAATCGAAAGGAACGGATGCCCGCGAAACGGCCCCAAAACCTCGTCATTCCCGCTTTGCGGGAATACCCCCCATCACATCCGCTTCGCGCAGTGTGATTCCCCCTCAAGGGGGGAATGATACCCGCACCGCATTCGCGGGAAAGACGGGTGGTTGGCGCGTGGAATGACGGTTGTGTCCCCCCATCACACCCGCTTCGCGCGATGTGATTCCCCCTCAAGGGGGGAATGATTTTGTGGCGGCGGCGGGTGGAATCAGGCGGAGACGGGAACCGCAGCCCGCGCCGCCACGCGCCAAATAAACTCATGGCTGGCTGGCTGGCTGGCTGGCTGGCTGGCTGGCTGGCTGGCTGGCTGGCTGGCTGGCTGGCTGGCTGGCTGGCTGGCAATCATTGTAACAGCATCTTTCAGCTTACTTGTCAAGTGGAAATTTAGTTTTTGTTCGCGATTCGACATCAGAGCGGGCGGGCACAGGGACCCGCCCCTGTGATTGGATGTGGATGGGGCTGATGCTCTTTCATTCATGATTCTGGTTCCTGTGTTTCTGTGTTTCTGTTCTGTGAGAATTATACAAACTCCCCAATTCGATGCAACCTCCTGTCCACTTCCATTGAGCCTGTCGACGGCCTAACGCCCGTCCGCCTCTGATTCGGCTATCGGCCTTCCCCGCAAGCCTTCCACCACCCCGGACAAATGCCCGACCTGCTGCGTAAGCTGGTTAATCTGCTGGTTGACCTGTTGCGTAAGCTGGCTCATTTGCTGGTTGACCTGTTGCGTAAGCTGGCTCATTTGCTGGTTGACCTGCTGCGTAAGCTGGTTCACCTGTTGCCGCAATTCGTTAATAGCCTGATTGACTCGTTGACCTTGCTGGTTCATCTGTTGCCGCAACCCGTTAATAGCCGGGATAATCACCCCCGCCAACGCCACGCCTACGCCGACAATAGCATACAACTCTGGCGTAATCGTCATGCTACCCCCCACATCTTGCCCATCCGCTCTATCCTCATTATTGATTTACGTCTGTGTATACAGGGTATTCTACCTAATCTCTATTCTTTCATGCAACAACTGTCTCACTATAGTTTCTGCACCCTCACCAGCTATTCCTCAACTCGCGCAGCTTGAGAAATACCGTTTGCGGGTCGGGATCGTCGCCGATCTCGGGGAATTTCAGCTGTAACTGTTCAATCACCTGCGGATTCTGCAATCTGAAGAACGTATTGATTTCCTTTTCCTGCCCCAGACTGGTCACCATGGCCTCTTCCGGGTTCTGATTGGCCGCCTCATCCAGTAGCGCGCGCGCAGCCTGGTTGTCCGGTTCCCGGTCCAGGGTGAATTCCAGATTGTTATGAAGGTAATCATGCCCCGGATAGATCAGTGTGTCATCGGATAATCCCGACAACTGCCGCGCGAAGGTTTCATAAAGCTCTTTCGGGTGACCGCCGTTATGACAGTTTCCGGCGCCTGCATTGAACAGCGTATCGCCACTGAACAGCGCCGGGGTTTCGCTATGACTCAGCAGACAAACATGGCTCATCGTGTGTCCGGGAGTATCCAGCGCTTCCATCTCTATGGTTTTCCCCACACGAATGACATCTCCCGCCGCAAGGCCGCGGGACATCTCAGGAATCGCCGTCTGCGCCCGATGATGGGCCAGCACCCGCGCCCCGGTAGCGGCCATCACTTTGCGGTTGCCGCCGGTATGATCTCCGTGCTCGTGAGTATTGACGATATGGGTAATATCCCATCCCTGTTCTTTCGCATACCCCAGACACTTCTTGTGATCCAGCGGATCAATTGCCAATGCTTCGCCCGTTTCCGGACAGGCTATCAGATAATTGAAGTTCCGGTAAGAGTTGCCGGTCCAGATTTGCTTGATAATCATTTTTATGACTCCCGTTTATTGCGAATAGCCCGGGTCGCGGGCGAATGTCTGTGCCTCGAAGCTCTTACTCCTGACGGAGAAAATTATGGATCCATTGCATCACCATGGCTGAATCGGTATCCTGTTGCGCCAGGGAACGCAGTGTATTGCGGTAAACCTCCGCCCCGATCAATTCCTTTCTGAATGCCGCCCTGGAAGCGCAGAACTCCTTATCGAACTCCGGGTGCCCCTGGATACCCAGCATTTTGTTGTCGGCGACAATCATGCTGTTGGGACAAAAATCATTGGCCGCAATGGTTTCAAATTCCGGCGGAACCTTCACCACCTGGTCCTGATGGATGACAACCAGATTGTAGCGGCCATCGTCCAGCGACCGCATGCACTGGCCCGAGTCGTCCATCCATGATTTTCTGTCCGTGACTTGCGCGGCCTGAATGCCAAACCCCCACCCGCATTCAGCCTTCTCGGTCCTGCCGCCAAGAGAATGGGCGATCAGCTGATGACCAAAACAAATACCCACCATACGAACATTTTGCTCCCAGCAATCCACCACAAACTGTTGCAGGGATTTTATCCAGGGTCGGTCTTCATATACACCGTAGCGCGACCCGGAAATCAAATAACCGTCAAATGCCCTCGGCTGCGGCAGCGTCTCGCCCTCAAAACATCGAATCGCGGTCAGGTGAATTTCTTCCGCATCCGCATCCAGGGCGTTCTGGAACATCGTGGTATACGAGCCATGTTGCTCCCGGTCCTCTTCATCAATATCATCACACAGCAAAAGCCCGATACGCAGGGAAGATTGTTTCGATTGAGTCATCATGGTTTTGTTCCGGTATTGTATCCTGACAATCCAGCGATCTCTTCGAGAATCCGGACAGCCAATGGATACTTGTTGGTTCGGGCAAGGGCGGTCTTCGCCACATTCCCCTTCCTCCTGTTCTCCTCATCCCGGAAGTATAACAGCGTAACGGCGTTCTCCTCGCTGTCGAACACCGGCTCCCCGGCCACCTCATTGGCAACGATCAGATCGACATTCTTGGCCTTCAGCTTGGCCGTCGCATGTTCCAGCAGATTCCCGGTTTCGGCGGCGAACCCGACCGTAAAGGGTCTGTCTTCCAACGCCGCCACCTCCGCCAGTATATCCGGATTCCGGATCAGGGTGAGAGTGGTTTGCTCGTCGTTCTTTTTAATCTTCTGTGGCGCCGTCTGCATCGGTCGATAGTCCGCCACTGCCGCGACCGCGATGAAAATATCCGCCTCGCTGGCATAGCGCATGACCTGATCCCGCATCTGCCGCGCCGAGGTCACATTGATTCGCCGGGCGGTGGATGGAGTTTCCAGACTGACCGGCCCGCAAACCAGAGTCACATCCGCGCCGAAGTCGATGGCAGCCCGGGCGATGGAAAACCCCATTTTCCCGGAGCTTCGATTGGTGAGCCCCCGCACCGGGTCCAGCGCCTCCCAGGTCGGACCGGCGGTGATCAGAACCGACTTTCCGGCCAACCGCCGCGGCATGCCGTCACCGAGTATCTGCCGGGCGATCTGTTCCGGTTCAGCCATCCTCCCCGGGCCGGTTTCTCCACAGGCCTGATGGCCCTGGGCCGGACCGATTATACGGATTTCCCGCGCTTTCAGTATTTCCATATTCCCCTGGGTCGCCCGGTTCTGCCACATCTGCTGATTCATGGCCGGGGCGATGATCACCTCCGCTTCTGAAGCCAGGATCAGGGTGGACAACAGATCCCCGGCTTCCCCGTGCGCCACCTTTGCAATGAAGTGCGCGGTCGCCGGAGCGACGACAATCATTTCAGCCCAGCGCGCCAGCTCAATATGCCCCATACCCGACTCGGCGTCCGTATCCAGCAAATGCCGGGAAACCGGATGCCCGCTGACTGCCTGCAAAGTGAGCGGAGTAATGAACGCCTGCGCCGCCTCGGTCATTACAACCCGCACATCCGCGCCGCGCTCCTTAAGCCTTCGAACCAGGTCCGGTGACTTGTAAGCCGCAACCCCGCCAGTCACGCCGACCAGAATTCTTTTGGATGGATGTATTGTCGAAGCCGTGTTCATAATGTCATAATGCGCCAAAGTCCGGGATGCGTTCGTAGTACGCCTGCCAAAAGCCCCAATGTGAAGTGTAACGTATTTGTATGGAAATTAATCATGACAATAAAGGAATGGCCAGAGTTGGAGAGGCCACGGGAAAAACTCCTGCACCAGGGCGTCGGCGCCCTCAGTGACGCCGAGTTGCTGGCCATATTTCTGCGTACCGGCGTACCCGGCAAATCGGCAGTGGATATCAGCCGGGAGCTGATCAAGCGATTCGGTGACCTGAGAGGCGTACTGAATGCGAATCAGTCCCAGATTTGCCGGACTCAGGGACTGGGGCCGGTAAAGTTTTCCTACATGCAGGCGGCCCTGGAATTGGGGCGACGCTTTCTGGGCCAGAAAATTCAACGCCAGGACGTGATGACCAATCCTGAATCGGTCAACGATTTTCTCAGCTTTCATCTGCGCGACCGCGGCCAGGAGATATTCGCGGTGCTGTTTCTCGACAACCGGCATCAAGTGATCAAATACAAAGAAATGTTTCAAGGCACACTGGGCTCGGCCTCGGTCCACCCGCGGGAAATCATCAAACAGGTTCTGCATTATAATGCGGCGGCCATCATCATCGCCCACAACCACCCGTCCGGTGTCGCCGAACCCAGCCAGTCCGACGCCGACATCACCGTCAAGATCCAAAAAGCGTTACAACTGATTGATGTCAGACTGCTGGACCACATTATTGTTGGCGACGGGGAATTTGTATCCCTGAGTAACCGGGGTATCATTCAGGGGGGGTAATCCTGGAATAGTCATGAAAGCGAGAGAGAGACGAGACGGCGTTACACTGGTCCATACCGGCAGTGGAAAAGGGAAATCATCCAGCGCTTTTGGTGTCGTATTCCGGGCCGCCGGCTGGGGACTGAAGGTCTGTGTCATCCAGTTTATCAAAGGCAAATGGAAAACCGGCGAACAGCTGGCCGCCGAGAAATTTGATAATATCGAATGGCATGTGATGGGCGATGGATTTACCTGGGATACCAATAACCCTGAACAGGATATTCAGACCAGCAGGGAAATCTGGGAGTTCAGCAAAGATAAAATCCTCTCCGGAAAATTTGATCTTGTCGTACTGGATGAAATCAATTATTGTTGCGGCTTTGGCTGGATTACCGGCGAGGAAATCGCGGACTTTATCACCCACTGTAAACCAGCCTGGCTCTACCTGGTCCTGACTGGCCGGGATGCCGCCCCGCAGGTAATTGAAGCGGCCGACACCGTAACTGAAATGACCAAAATCAAACACGCTTTCGATCAGGGCGTCATGGCCGCCCAGGGTATCGAATTCTAGGCCTCAACAGGAACAACCCTGAAATATTGAATTCCAGCAAATGAGCCGCTATTCCATATTCAGCCTGATCCGCAACGCCATCAGCTATCATCAGAACTGGCAACGGTCATGGCGCAGCCCGACCCCAGGCAAGGCTTATGATGTTGTGATCGTCGGCGGCGGCGGCCACGGCCTGGCGACCGCGTATTATCTGGCGACCGAGTGTGGAATCAACAATGTGGCAGTGCTCGAAAAAGGATGGCTCGGCGGCGGCAATACCGGACGCAATACGACCATCGTGCGCTCCAATTATCTCTATGATGAATCGGCGGCCATATACGAACACGCCATGAAGCTGTGGGAGGGACTGAGCCGGGACCTGAACTACAACGTGATGTTTTCCCAGCGCGGACTTCTTCATCTGGCGCATAACGTCCATGACATGCAGGAAATCGGGCGCCGCGGCCACGCCATCCACCTGAACGGAATTGATTCACAGTTCCTGACTCCGACCCAGGTAAAACAGATGGTGCCATTCATCAATCTGAATTGCCGCTACCCGGTGATGGGCGCCCTGCTGCAAAAACGCGGCGGAACGGCCCGACATGACGCGGTAGCCTGGGGCTATGCCAGAGCGGCGGACGCGGCTGGCGTCGATATTATCCAGAACTGTGAAGTGACCGGATTCCGGCGACAGGGCAACATCATTCAGGGAGTCGAGACCAGCCGGGGATTCATCGCCGCCGGAAAAGTCGGTTGCGTAGTGGCGGGACATTGCAGCGTACTCGCCGAAATGGCGGGTTTCCGGTTACCGATCGAATCCTTCCCGCTCCAGGCGCTGGTATCGGAGCCGGTCAAGCCGATTCTCGATTGCGTCGTCATGTCCGGCAGTATTCATGCCTACATCAGCCAGTCCGACAAGGGCGAACTGGTCATCGGCGCTGGCTCGGACACCTACAACTCTTACTCTCAACGCGGCGGATTCAATGTCATCGAGGAAACGGTGGCTCCTGTGCTTGAGCTTTATCCTGTATTTTCGAGAATGAAAATGCTGCGCCAATGGGGGGGGATCGTCGATGTGACGATTGACCGCTCGCCGTTAATCTCCAGGACTCCGGTGGAAAACCTGTTCTTCAACTGCGGCTGGGGCACCGGCGGGTTCAAGGCGACACCGGGCTCAGGCCATGTATTTGCCCATTCGATTGCCGGCGGTGAAATGCACCCGATCGCGGCGCCGTTCTCGATTAACCGATTCAACAGTGGCGCCCTGATTGACGAAGGCGCGGCGGCGGCGGTGGCGCACTGATGTTCATCATTGACTGCCCCTGGTGCGGCCCGCGCGACCAGAGCGAATTCACCGCCCATGGAGAAGCGTATATCACGCGCCCCCTGAACCCGGAACAATTATCTGAAGAAGAATGGGGAGACTATGTCTTTTTCCGCAAAAACACCAAGGGCATTCATTACGAAAGATGGGTACACAGCCACGGTTGCAGACGCTGGTTCAACGTCGTCAGGGATACCGTCACCGACCGCATACACGCAACCTGCAAGCCCGGCGAACCGCGCCCTGAGGTGAAGGAATGACCGCCCCCGTCCCGAACAACGCCGGGAAAAACCGGCTGGCTTCCGGCGGTCGCATTGACCGTGGCAGGACCATCGAATTTTATTATGACGGCAAACGCCTGTTCGGACATCCCGGTGACACCCTGGCATCGGCCCTGTTGGCGAATGACGTTCATCTGGTTGGCCGCAGTTTCAAATATCATCGGCCACGGGGAATTTACAGCGCCGGTTGCGAAGAACCGAACGCGCTGGTGCAACTCGAGTCGGGAGCGCATACCATCCCCAACATGCCAGCCACCGAAGTGGAACTGTACGAAGGACTCAGCGCCACCTCCCAGAATTGCTGGCCATCGGTAAAATTTGATCTGGGAGCGATCAGCTCGCGACTGTCCCGGCTGCTGCCCGCCGGTTTTTATTACAAGACTTTCATGTGGCCGGCATCGCGATGGATGACCTACGAAAAATACATTCGCAAGGCTGCCGGGCTGGGCCGCTCTCCGCTTGAAACCGACCCTGATTTTTATGACAAGACCTATGCCCATTGTGATGTGCTGATCATCGGCGGAGGACCGGCTGGCCTGCAAGCCACCCTGACAGCGGCACAGTCCGGCGCGCAAGTCATTCTGCTGGACGAGAAAAACGAATTCGGCGGCTCGCTGTTAAGCGACCGCTCTTCGACAATCGGCGGGGGCGGGGCAATCGAATGGGTTGCCGACAGCGTGGCCCGGCTCGAAGCGCTGGACAACGTAACCCTGCTGACGCGGACCACTCTGACCGGCTACTACGACTACAATTTCCTGGTGGCCAATCAAAAGGTGGGGGAGCATCTCGGCCCGGCCAGCGCCGGTAAATCTCCCCGCGAAAGGCTGTGGAAAATCCGCGCCGGACAGGTCGTGATCGCGACCGGCGCCATTGAACGGCCTCTGGTATTCGCCGATAACGACCGCCCCGGAGTGATGCTGTCGAGCGCGATTGGCAGTTACATCAATCGTTTTGCCGTGTTACCGGGAAGAAACATCGCATTGCTGACCAACAATGACAGCGTCTGGCAGACCGCGCTGGACGCACAGGAAGCGGGCGCAACGGTATGCGTCATTGACCTGCGGGGGAATGCCGCATCCGCCGCCCAGGCACGGGCAAAAAACCACGGGCTCACCATCTATCCGGGCCAAACCATTGCGGGAGTCGACTATGCGCGGGGCAGAATCCGGGGGATCGAAGTCATGGCGCTCAGCGGGGACGGAGCATCCGTGACCGGGCCCAAACAGCGTTTGTCCTGCGATTTGATCGGGGTTGCGGGAGGGTGGACACCGACCGTTCATTTATACAGCCAGGCGAAGGGCAAGCTCAAATATCTGGACGACCTGCACTGCTTCGTCGCCGACCGGATGCCAGCCAGCAACTCAGCCATCATGGCGGGCGCCTGCAATGCCGACTATCGTCTGGATGACTGTCTCAGCCAGGGGTTCAGGGCCGGGCGCCAGGCGGCCAGCAATGCGGGGTTCAGTGCCGAATCGGCGCAGCCTCCGGCGGCCGGGGTCAGCCCCCTGGAAGCAAATCTGTCTGCATCATCCGGGGGATTGCGACCATTGTGGATACTACCGACCGATCATCCCATCGGACAGGGCCGCAAAAAACATTTCCATGAACTGCACAATGACGCCACCGTGGCCGACATTCATCTGGCCGCCCGCGAAGGATACCAGTCGGTGGAACACCTGAAGCGCTACACCACAACCGGCATGGGAACCGACCAGGGCAAGACTTCAAATCTGAACGCCTTGACCGTAATGTCTGAAATTCGCGGCGCTCCGGTTCCTGAAGTCGGCACAACCACCTTTCGCCCGCCATTCACCCCACTGACTTTTGGCAGCATCGTGGGGCATGATCGACGGCAGTTGTTTCTGCAGACCAGAAAAACCCCGATGCACGACTGGCACCACCGGCATGGCGCAGTTTTTGAAGATGTCGGAGACTGGAAGCGACCCCGCTACTTCCCGCGGCAAGGTGAAACCATGCATGACGCCGTTCAGCGTGAATGTCTCGCAGTGCGACAAAGTTGCGGCATACTCGATGCCTCCACACTCGGAAAGATTGACCTGAAAGGGCGCGATTGCATCCGCTTGCTGAACATGCTCTATACCAACGACTGGAGCAAGCTGGCGCCCGGCCGGTGTCGTTATGGTTTAATGCTGAATGAGCACGGCATGGTATTCGATGATGGCGTGACCAGTTGCCTCGGCGAGAATCATTATCATATCACCACTACAACCGGGGGCGCGGCGAGGGTCCTGAACTGGATCGAGGAATGGCTGCAAACCGAATGGCCGGAGCTGGAAGTGTTTGCGACAAGTGTGACCGAACAACCGGCGGTGGTCGCGTTGAATGGCCCGACTTGCGTACACGTGCTGGGCGAACTGGTTGACCTGCCGCTGGACGATCAGTCGTTCCCGTTCATGTCGGTAAGGGAAACCAGGATTGCCGGTATTCCCGCCCGCATATTCCGCATCAGCTTTACCGGGGAGTTGTCATTCGAGATCAACGTCCCGGCCCGATACGGTCTGGCCCTGTGGACGGCGCTGATGGAGGCCGGAGAAAAATACGGAATCTGTCCCTACGGCACCGAGGCAATGCACGTACTGCGAGCCGAAAAGGGATTCATTATTGCAGGACAGGACACCGATGGCACCGTCACGCCGATGGACCTCGGCATGGACTGGATCGTATCGAAGAGCAAGGCAGATTTCCTCGGCAAACGGTCGTTTAGCCGTTCCGACACCGCCCGCCCGGGGCGCAAGCAACTGGTCGGCCTGTTGACCGAAGACCCTGAACGGGTACTGCCAGAAGGCGCCCACGTGGTTGCGGAATTAAAGAGCGCCCCGCCGATGGATATGCTGGGTCACATCAGTTCCAGCTATATGAGTCCGAATGTGGGCCGGTCTATTGCCCTTGCATTGATCAAGGATGGTTTTAATCGCAAGGGGCAGGTACTCCATGTGCCAATGCTGGACGGCAGCGCTCACAAAGTCACCGTGACCGACCCGGTATTTCTGCCGGCGCCTGCGGCTGTGCCGCCCGTCGCCGACCTCCCAGCGGATGACGCCGCGACCGCCGCGCCACCCGACAAAACCGGATCAGCCGGCTGGCAGGCCACCTCACCCGCCTGTAACCTGGAACCGATCGAAGGCAGAAACCGCCTCCGGGAACAACCCTGGCGCGGCAAGATCAATCTGCGTGGCGACCCCGAAAACCGGAAATTTCTGGCAACCGCGAAATCCGTACTGGATGTTCCACTCCCGCTGACACCCAACACACAACACGCTTCGGCAGACCAGACCTGTTACTGGACAAGTCCGAATGAGTGGTTGCTGCATTGCCCGCTGGATGCGACCGGATCGATTATCCAGGCGCTGAAAGCGAAACTCCCGGACACTCACTTCGCCGCGACCGAGGTCACCGATTACTACACAGTCCTGCATCTTGCCGGCCCCGACGCCAGCGCATTGCTGTCAAAAGCCTGTCCGTTGAATTTACATCCGGCGAAATTCACCGTCGGCGATTGCGCCCAGACCCGATTCGGTCATGCCAGTATCCTCCTGCACAAGACCGGAGACACCCCCGCATTCGACATTCAGGTGCGATGGAGTTATACCGAATACGTCTGGGATTATCTGGTCAGCGCCATGCGGGCCGTGTGAATGGGCCAGCGAGCAATCACTGGGTATGATTGGTTTCTCGGACGACAGTCAATCACTCCCCCCCGCAGACCGGGGAGTCAAATCCGCTATGCGGATTTGGTGGGGGGCAGTTGGTAGGGTGTAATAAATGACAGCAACCGGACCGCTGTCTGGCAAAACCGCCCTGGTGACTGGCGGCGCAAGAGGAATCGGGCGGGCGATTGTGGAGCGATTTACAGCGCAAGGCGCAACCGTGATGACCTGCGGGAGAGGAGAGCGCCCGGAAGATCTTCCTGATTCGGTATTCTGGATGACCGCCGATGTTTCCCAGACCAGTGAAGTGGTTGCCCTGAATCAGCGCTTTGGGGAAATGCTCGGACCGATGTGTGTACTGGTCAACAACGCCGGCATACAGATTGAAAAAAATATACTCGAGACCACAGACGAAGACTGGGAATCCCTGATGGGCGTCAACGCAAAGGGTACGTTTTTAACCTGCCGGGAAATGATCCCGGACATGGAAACGGGCGGCTCGATTATCAATATCGGCTCCATCTCCGCAAATCTGGCCGACCCCGGCCTGACCCTCTACAATGCGTCGAAAGGCTTTGTTCATAGTTTGACCCGGTCCATCGCCGTGGATCATGGACCCGCCATCCGCTGCAACGCGATCTCCCCCGGCTGGATTATGACTGAAATGGCGGATGCCGCATTCGACGTTGCAGACAACCCCTCCAATGCCAGAAAAGATGCCTTGCAGCGTCATCCAGCCGGACGAATGGGCCAGCCAGCCGATGTCGCCAATCTGGCCGTATGGCTGGCTTGTGACGAGTCCCGATTCGTCACTGGACAATGTTATGTAGTGGACGGAGGATTGACCGCCGCTTCTCCATTGAATCCTTCGTTATTTTGACCGACTCTTTTCCATTAACTTGAATTGAACCCTCGGCTAAGAGTTGTTCGATCAGTTTCTCAGCGGATGTGCCTCTGTCCCTGGCGAGCTTCTTTACTGTTATGCCATACATTTCAATCCAGACTTGAACGCCTTCTTACGATGTCGTCCCATTTCACCCAGTAAGTTCTAACTCAAAGAGCAGTCATCTTTTTCAGCGTGTCCTGTACACTTTCGTTACGGAGCAAATCCTCAACCTTCACGTATCGCTGTCCCATGTGTGTCACATGAATCGGAATTTTCTTGCAATCTGTCATGTCTCTCCTCCAGTTTTACCGGATGGCATCATCTTTTTGGGCTAACAAAGGTAAAAAGCAGTAAGCCTCGGCCAGTAATGATCTGATTTTTGTTACAGATCAAATAACCCGTCCAACGGTTCTTCCCGTAACGAGCATATATTCCCGTCCGGGTCCATGAAATCACCCACTGTCCCCCATATCTCCCGCCGGATTGTTACCTCTACGCCTTTTGCGCGGCGTGAATATAAACGCCGCTAAATCCCGCATTCCTTGCGTGTGCCGCAGTTCTTGCAATCGGCCTGTTTGCTTTTGTGTCAGTGCATGGTTTTGTCTATGAATGCCTTGCTGAGTTCTTCTGATGTTACTTCTTCATCCAGCAGGTCCAATCGTTTCATTAACGACAGATTCAGTCTGATCGTTATTGTTTCGGTGGTTTCGTCATGCTCCCATGACTCTACGATCGATTCTTGCCGCGTGATCTTCTTCCCGGTATCCGGATCAGTAATTACGGTCGTAAAATGTCCTTCTCTCAGTTTTTCCAGTGTTTTGATGGTTTTTTCTACTCCATCTCCGGTTTCTTTCTGCAACCTTTCAAGGTTGATTTCCATTATATGGGTTTCGTTCATATTGGTTTCCCTCTGGTGATTTATCACAAAAATCGGCGTAAGCCAGCATATTATAACATCTCAAAACGGCAACTCGATCCCGGGTCTTACCGCGATGAACAGCTCCCGGAATTTCTGCTGTATCAATGCAAGCCGGTTTTCATTGTCGGCTTCGAATCGCATGGTGATGGCCGGGGTCGTATTCGAGGCCCTTAGTAAACCGAAACCATCATCGAAATCAACCCGAAGACCGTCCATCGTATTTACTTTTGCATCGTCGAAGTGTGCGGCCCTGACCAGTTCTTCAACCAGTCGATGAGGTTCGCCTTCGTTCATTTCCAGGCGCAATTCAGGTGTATTGATGGTATTCGGAATCGAACTAAATATCTCACTCGGATGGTTTTCGCTTCGGCTCAACAGTTCACATAACCGGGCGCCAGCGTAAATCCCGTCATCGAAACCACCCCAGCGATCATTGAAAAAGATATGGCCGCTCATTTCTCCGGCCAGGATCGCCCCGCTTTCCCGGAGCTTGGCTTTTATCAGCGAATGGCCGGATTTCCATATTGTAGCCTTGCCTCCATTGCGCTCAATGACTTCCGGCAGTATACGGGAACACTTGACATCGAAAATGATTTCCGCGCCCCGGTGAAGTTGCAGCAGTTCCTGTGCGAACAGCGCCATGAGCCGATCCGGCCAGATCACCTCTCCGGTTGATGACACCACCCCAAGCCGGTCACCATCGCCATCAAAGGCGATGCCCAGATCGGCATTGTGTTCTTTCACCGCCTGGATCAGGTCGCGCAGGTTTTCAGGCTGCCCCGGATCCGGATGATGGTTCGGAAAGGTTCCATCCACATCACAGAACCGTTCAATCACCTCACAGCCGAGCGCGCGAAATATCCCGGGAGCGCTGTCACCGGCCACGCCGTTGCCGCAATCCAGAACCAGTTTGAGCGAACGCGGCAGGGAAAAATCCCGGATGATTGCATCGCAGTATCGAGGCAGTATCTCCTGGTGGGTCAACTCCCCTTGACCGACCCTGAAATCATGATCCAGGATTCGCCGCCGGATCTGTTGAATCGCCTCCCCGGACAGGGTGACGCCATCAATCATCATTTTCAGGCCGTTGTATTCGGGCGGATTGTGGCTGCCGGTGACCTGTACGCCGGTTCCACCTGTCAATCCAGCGGCGGCGAAATACAATGCCGGGGTCGGCGCCTGTCCGATTTCAATCACATTGCAGCCGGTCGACAAAATACCCCGATTCAGGGCTTCCACCAACTCCGGCCCGGTCAAGCGGCCATCCCGGCCGGTCACCGAAACGCTAACGCCCTGGTCAAGCATCTGGCTGCCGAGCGCCTTGCCGACCCATTCGACCACATCCGCAGTTAGTGAAGTACCAACCACGCCGCGAATGTCGTATGCTTTGAAAATCTCTTTCGCCGGGTTCACAAGGAGTTATTCCTACCGGGTTTCTTCTGTCATCAGCGCATCTGTTGCGGACAGGCACAAAGCTCTATGCTCCCCCCGCCGACTCTTCCCCCCACCACATCCGCTTTGCGGAGTGTGACTCCCCCTCAAGGGGGGAGTGATTGAAATGGGCGGCATCAACCGGCTTTATGAATCGCGCGCCGGTCTACCGCCAGCGCCGCTTCGTGAACCGATTCGGACAATGTGGGGTGGGCGTGAATGGTTCTCGCCAGATCTTCCGAGCTGGCCTGATATTCCATGGCCAGCACACACTCATTGATCAACTCGGATACATGAGGACCGATCATGTGCACACCCAGCAACCGGTCTGTATCCTTGTCGGCAACCATTTTGACAAAGCCGACGGGTTCTTCCATCGCCCGCGCCCGGCCATTGGCGGCAAACGGAAACTGGCCGGTTCTGACTTTGACTCCCTGCTCCTTCAACTGCTTCTCCGTCTGGCCGACCCAGGCTATTTCAGGAGCGGTATAGATTACCCACGGTACGCAATTGAAATCAACGTGACCGACTCCACCGGCGATGCGCTCGGCTACGGCGACACCTTCTTCGGAGCTCTTGTGGGCCAGCATCGGGCCGCGTACCGCATCGCCGACCGCCCATATATGGGGCACGCTGGTTCTGCATTGGTCGTCCACTTCAATAAATCCCCGGCTGTCCAGGACAACGCCACAATCTGGCGCGATCAGACCGTCGGTTGCCGGTTTGCGTCCAACTGCGATAATCAATCGGTCTACCTCAATCGCCACAGTCCGGTCCTGCTGGCGGTAGCTCACCTGAGCGCCGCCCACTCCTGTATCCACCCGTTCAACCGATTCAACCATGGCCCCCAGCCGAATATCCAGGCCCTGCCGGGTCAGCTGCCTTTTCGCTTCACGGGCGACCTGGTGGTCCGCCATCGGAAGAAAATCTTCCAACGCTTCCATAATAACTACTTGCGAACCGAGGCGATTCCACACACTGCCGAGTTCAAGCCCGATGACGCCGGCGCCGATAATTCCCAGACGATCGGGCACATGATCAAAATTCAGCGCTCCGGTCGAGTCCACCATGATCGCATGATCGAAAGGGATGTTCGGTAATTCGATCGGGACAGAGCCCGGGGCGAGGATAATTTCACGGGCAGTCAGGGTATCGGTCACAACGCCATCCTGGTCAAGAACATGGACCCTGCCGTTGGCCGCCACCTGCCCGAATCCATGAATGGATGTCACCTTGTTGGCCTTGAATAATTGCGTGACGCCTCCCGTCAGTTGTTTGACGATGCCCCGTTTCCGCTCCTGCATCGTGGCAATGTCCATAGACACGTTTTCGACCGTAATGCCATGAGCGGGAAACTGGTGCGTGACCCGGTGGTACTGTTCGGACGAATCCAGCAGCGCCTTGGAAGGGATACAACCCACATTCAGGCAGGTTCCTCCCAGACTGGCTCCACCCGCCGGGTGGATTTCGGTGTTGACCTGATTATCAATGCAGGCCGTATTCAGCCCAAGCTGGGCACAGCGGATAGCGGCGACATAGCCCCCCGGCCCGGCGCCGATCACAATTACATCCAATTCATCCGACATCGTTTCGTCCCCCTCGCGCGCGCCAATCAGGTTTAACAATCCAGCAATAATCTGGCCGGATCTTCCAGCATATCCTTGATGGTAACCAGAAACTGAACCGCTTCCTTGCCGTCAATAATCCGGTGGTCATAAGAGAGCGCCAGATACATCATGGGCCGGACTACCACTTCACCTTCTTCCGCCATTGGCCGTTGTTGTATCTTGTGCATACCCAGTATGGCGCTTTGCGGCGGATTGACAATCGGCGTGGAAAGCAGGGAGCCGAACACACCGCCATTGGTAATGGTGAAGGTTCCGCCGGTCAGTTCATCCATCGCGATCTTGCCCTGTTTCGCGCGCGCGCCGAATTCCTGTATCTGTTGCTCGACCTGAGCATAGTCCATTGATTCGCAGCTTCGCAACACTGGAACAACAAGCCCCCTTGGAGAAGCCACGGCAATACCGATGTCACAGTAGTTATGCTGAACAATATCCGTTCCGTCGATATAGGAATTGACCAGGGGAAATTTTTGTAATCCGGCCACACTGGCCTTGACGAAAAAGGACATGAAGCCGAGGCGGGCGCCATGTTTTTTCTCGAAGGCTTCCTTGTATCTGGAGCGCAACTCCATCACTGGCTGCATATTCACCTCGTTGAAGGTCGTCAGCAGGGCCGCATTGCGCTGGGAATGCAGCAACCGATCCGCAATGGTCTGTCGCAGACGGCTCATCGGAATCCGGTTCTGTCGCCGCGCTTCACCAGCAGAATCCGGGGCAGCAGAATCAGCCCCGGCGGGCGCGGCAGGGGCGGGGGCGGACTCCACGGGAGCGCTTTGACCAACCCCGACAACCGCCGCCGGAGCGCCGCCCTTGCCAGACCGCGACCGGCCGGCAGTGGCTATATGATGGAGCGCGTCTTCCCTGGTTATCAGTCCATCACGACCTGAACCGCTGATTTGCGCCGCATCCAGTCCGTTTTCATCCATCAACCGGCGCGCGGCCGGGCCGAATTTTCCGCCGCCCGCGGAAGGAATACCCCCGCTTTCCTGAACGCCCCGGGCTGGACTGTCAGTACCTGGGGAACCGGCTTTTACGGAGTCAATATCAGTCAGGGCCTGCTCGGCCATTTCCGTTAAAACCGTGAGATCATCCACCTTCTCACCGGCGCCCGCATCTGCATCGGCGCCCGTTTCGATACGAGCGAGCGCCTGCCCGGACAAAACGGTAGCGCCCGTTTGCTCAATGATTTCGCTCAAGATACCGTCCGCAGGCGATGGCACCTCAAGCGCTACCTTGTCGGTTTCCACCTCAACCAGTATTTCATCCCGGTGAACACGGTCACCCGGCTGCTTGCTCCATTCGAGCAACAACGCATCCGCCACAGACTCAGGGAGTACCGGCGCTTTTATTTCAATGGTCATGATTGATATCTATCCGAAAATGGTTGCCAGATTCATATACTAAACATTGACAGCGAGCGCATCCTGAACCACTTTCTGCTGCTGTTTCTGATGGAGCTTGAAGAACCCGACCGCAGGAGATGGAGAGCCTTCCCGCCCCACATAACCCAATCTCTGGTTCCGATTCAATAATTTTCTCAGGTAGTAGAAAAGCTGATACCAGCAACCCTGATTCTTGGGTTCTTCCTGGCACCAGACAACGTCTTTGGCGTCAGGATATTTTTCCATTTCTGCCTGCAATTCGACATCGGGGAATGGATGAATCTGCTCCAGACGAATGATCGCGACATCCTGTCGCTCCGCGTTTCGGCGTTCCTCCAGTATGTCGTAGTAGACCTTGCCGCAGCAGATGACGATCTTTTTCACCGCATCCGCAGGCAACGGATCAACCTCCGGCAAAACCGGATGAAACCGCCCACGGGCCAGATCATCCGGCGCACAAACGGCGAGTTTGTGCCGCAACAAACTCTTTGGGGTCATCACGATCAATGGCCGCCGGAACGAGCGCATCATCTGACGGCGCAACATGTGGAATATCTGTGCCGGCGTCGTCGGTACGCAGACCTGCATATTATGTTCTGCACAGAGTTGCAGGAACCTCTCCAGCCTCGCGGAGGAATGTTCCGGCCCCTGCCCTTCCATGCCATGAGGTAAAAACAGAACCAGACTGCAAACCCTGGCCCACTTCGCCTGTCCGCTGCTGATGAACTGGTCAATAACAACCTGCGCCCCATTCACAAAATCACCGAACTGGGCTTCCCAGATAACCAGTGTCCTCGGCTCTGTCGTTGAATAACCGAACTCGAAACCGAGCACGGCTTCCTCGGAAAGCAGCGAGTTGATGACCAGAAAATCGCTGTGGCTCGCTCCCACATATTGCAATGGAATATGGGTGCGCGGCTGCGATTGATCATGCAGTGTGGCATGTCGATGGGAAAAGGTTCCCCGGCCCGCGTCCTGACCGGATAACCGAACCGAATAGCCCTGGTCAATCAGCGTGGCATAAGCCAATAATTCGGCGCACCCCCAATCCATCGGCAGCGAACCGCCGGACATCGCAACCCGTTCGTCGAGAATGCCCTGAACCCGTTTGTGCACAATGAAATCATCCGGCGATCGCGACAGGATTTCCGCAAGTGTAACCAGATGTTCAGGATCGACACCGGTATCCACCGCCTCCCGCCAGTTCTCTCCCAGATAGGGTGTCCAGTCCAGCGTCATCAGCGATTTGTTCGGATCAATCACCTGACCGGCAACCACATGACCTTCATCCAGCCGGTCCCGGTATTGCCGCACCATAAGATCGGCTGTTGACGGTTCTATGATGCCCTCATCCGCCAGTTTTTCCGCGTACAGTTGTCGCGTGGTTTTGTGACGTTTTATTTTCCCGTACATGATCGGCTGGGTCACTGTCGGCTCATCGGCTTCGTTGTGTCCATGCCTGCGGTAGCAAACCACGTCCAGTACGAAGTCACCGCCAAATTTCATGCGATATTCCATCGCCACCCGGGCCGCGAAAATGATCGCGTCCGGGTCATCACCGTTGACATGCAGTATCGGCGCCTGAACCAGTTTTGCGATTTCCGTGCAATAGACCGTAGAACGGGCATCCAGCGTGTTGGTGGTGAAACCAATCTGGTTGTTGACGATGATATGAATGGTGCCGCCAGTGGAGAATCCTCGCGTAGCCGCCATATTCAGCGTTTCCATCACCACTCCCTGTCCGGCAAACGCGGCGTCCCCATGAATCAGAATGGGAATCACCTGCTTGCGAGCGGAATCCCGGCGCCGCTCCTGACGGGCGCGGACTGAGCCTTCTACAACCGGACTGATGATCTCCAGGTGGGATGGATTAAAGGAGAGCGCCACATGGACATTGCCGCCAGCTGTCTGGATGTCCGAAGACGAGCCCTGATGATACTTCACATCGCCGGTCCGAGTGTCCTCACAATCAGTTTCATAATCACCCTCGAACTCACTGAACAATTCGTTGGGAGCCTTGCCCAGAATATTGACCAGAACGTTCAATCGCCCGCGATGAGCCATTCCGATCACCACTTCCTTGACGCCGTTGGCGCCGAACTGCTGGATCAGATCCGACATCATCGGAATCAGTGATTCCCCTCCTTCCAGGGAAAAGCGTTTCTGACCCACATATCGGGTATGCAGGTACTTTTCCAGGCCTTCCGCCGCAGTCAGGCGTTCCAGTATCTCGATACGCAGCTCATCCGCAAAGGGTGAACCACGGGATTCAATCTCCACCTTTCGCTGTAACCACATCCGCTTTTCCAGGGAATGCAGATACCTGATTTCGTAACCGATGGAACCGCAATAGACCTCCTGCAAAAAATCGAGAATCTCACGCAGGGTCATTCGTCCGCCCCCCGCCAGATCTCCGGTATCAAACTCCGTATCGAGGTCCCGGGCGCTAAGATCGTAGCGTTCCAGCTGAATCTCTTCGGCGCTACCCCTCGGCATCACGCCAATCGGGTCAACGTCAGCCCGCAAATGACCCAGTGAACGCCAGGCCATGATCAGCTTGGAAACCTGGGCCTGTTTATGTTCCAGACTCTCGAACCAGGTGCGGGAGCCAGCTTCTCCGCCGGAAGAATCGAGACGGATGGCGATTGCCGGCAGCGATAAAAACACGGTCTGCCACTGCTTCTGCTGACCAGACAATGAACGGGTTGCATCCGGCTCCATCATTTCCTGGTACAGGGATTCCAGATAACCGGCGTTGGCGCCGCTCATAAAACTCAAGTCCATATTATTCGCGTTGCCATTATTGCCAGAGGATTTCATGATATGGACTGATTGTTGTCAAATGATCGTTGGTATGCTCACGAGTATACCAAAGCAATCGCGCTTGACCACTCAGGATTTTACAAATATCACGTTTTTTGACCAGATCAGGGAAGTCGAACTATCGCGGGCTGTAACTCCCCTCAAGGAGGGGCACAACCGTCAGCAAACGCCCCACCCGTCATCGTAGGGACAGGTCTTGTGCCTGTCCGCTATCGTTGAACCCTGTTCCAGCGGTTGCGGGAGGGTACAAGACCCTCCCCTACGATAACGGTGGGGGGCATTCCCGCTTTGCGGGAATCCTGTTACCACCGCAAAGCCGCTTCCACTTTGATGCGATGGTCGGACGCTTGCCCGGTATGCTCCTGTCGAATGGCTTTCACATCCAGCGTCCGTTGGCTTTTCCCGATGACGGATGATAACCGCCAGCCAAGAGAAGTCTCCCGCTCTTCGGTGTCCAGACTGTGACCCAGATATGGATACGCCGTATACCGTCCGTCCCGCACCTTGAAATGGTATCCCGCCTGCGTCGTGAAGCGTTGCGAAGCGGCGGAATCGGTCATATCCATCGCATCGGCCTGGAACAATCGCTCTACACCCGAAGATGCCGTTCCCCAGTCCTGTTTTATAGTGAACGCGAATCCCTGATTGACCGGCGACGGATCATAACCCATCGCGACCGATACGCCCCGCTCCTTGATCTCCTCATCATGATGAACGAGCAAGGTACGTCCACGGATTTCTATATCCAGTCCGCGTTGCGGATCTTGCCAGTGAACCCCTCCTCCTACTTCAATTCCAAGGCCTCTCTCGGCGTCTCCGCCATCATGACGCAAGGCACTCTCCAGACGGGTCTGTATCCTGCCACTCTTGCGGGTCTGGCTCCAACTACCTTCTACACCCAATCGCATTCTCGAACCATGCGCCGAATCTGCGGCCAGTTCCGTCCCATCTCCAACCGCATCCGTGCGGGTTCTCAACCACAGGACATCACTGAGCAGGGACAGGCGGACTCCGTCTGTGTCTTCTTGCGGGGTCAATGCGCCGCGACTGCCGAATGCAATCAGTCCCGTGCGGGTGTCGGTGGTCAGGTCTTCGCGTCCGTTTCGCTTGATCGTGAGCTCTCCGGTTCCATAGCCCAAGGCTCCCCAGAACGTGATTCGATCATTGACTTCCTTCGACAGCCACGGGGTCAGCAGGGTCTGGGTGGATTCGATCTGTCCCTGGCTACGGGAATGATAATTCCCTTCTCCTTGACTGTGTGACAAGACCAGTCCGCGTCTTCCGGTAGTATGGGTTTGATCCAGTCCGAGCAGGGCGGTCAGGACTTCTCCATCCAGGGTGGTCGTTCCACTCTTGCCGTCAAAACCCGACCAGGCGCCTTGCGCCCATACGGAACCGATTCCTCCGTGGGTGGATTCTCCGCTCCACGACATCGACGAGGCAGACAGGAACTCTCGCATGGTTAGGGAGCGGGCATCCGACAGGGTTGCGGGGAACGGGTTGTGGGTCGCATGCGGATACAACAATGGGTTTTCTTCTGTGTGGCCGGTGTGTATGGAGTATCCGGCCAGTTGTCCTTGAACGCCGGAGGTCGGTGTGGCCGAGATGCGAGCGGCGATACCATCGAGTACGTGTCCGGTCGCAGCGCGGGCAAAGCGCGTCTGCCAGGCGGTCACCGCGCCCTGCAAGGGTTCGACATCCCGTATCGTCACTTCTACCTGTGAGGGTTGACCGGGACGGAGCGAGGATGGCAACTTCGATTCATCCAGCAGAATTGACAAGATCTCGTCATCCGGGTCGCTGTCGGCAAAGGTCGGCAGTTGTGCCATGCCCATTGTTTGATTCGCCGGTATCACGATTTCGGTCAGCGCTCCGAAGTCTTGCGCTTCGGCGGTGATCGCCATCAGAGTCAGGGGGATGCGTACTTCTTCGTCCAATGCCTGTCCCAACGTGGCCGTGACCCTCACCGGCTGTCCTTCATCGACCTGCCCCGCTTCTACCGACAGGGTGACAGGGGTCGACGGTTGCGGCTCCGATTCAGGCTCCGGTTCAGGGGGTGGCGTTCGCCGCGGCGGCGATTCATTATCCACAATCGTCAGGGTATATTGCGACGTTCCCCCTTTTTGCCACTTGTAGTCACCAATATTATTATCTCGTTGATCCAACAACCTCAGAATCACCGTCTCCTCTCCTTCGTACCGGCGATCATCCTGAATCGTCACCGGAATGTTGACCGAGGTCGCCCCGGCATCCACCGTGACCGTTTCGGGGATAACAACGTCCGTCCCGGGAGCGTCCGCCGCCCCCCGGGTGGCCGTCCCCGTGACCTGATAGTGTAATTGGAACGAGTCCTCCGCCGGCACCACAATCGTCACCGGCACATTGATGCCGGTGTCCGTCCCCTCGGTCGCCTCCCCCGCCTCCCCCGCCAGGTTCACGGTCACGGCTTCTATAATCTCGAACCTTGTCTCGTGGATGTCGTCATTCTCGACTGTGATCACGTCCGGGTCTGCCATGGCAGTGTTCAGCTTGATCGTGAAAAACTCCTGGTTCGATCCCGATTCGTTGTGGATATCATCGAGAATATTGATGTCGAAACTAACTCTGCTATGATTCGCCGGAATAGTATACGACGCAACCGGCTCGTAATCTGTTCCCGAAGTAGCGGTATCCATGTCGTCGTCGTCGTAAATAATCGGAATGGTGATGGCCTGCGGGAACGGGGGATCCACGACGATCACCGGTTGTGCAATATTCTGAACCGCCGTTTCATGGACCAGATACGTCGCCGAGCCGAAAGTGACCGTGGTGGAGGTCGGCGGGTCGTTGATAGTGAGCGTCTTCCCACAGGCGCCGGGGTTGCCGCCACAGGGGTTCGCGGTCAAGGTCACCATCTCACCACTGGCTTCGGTCACCATGTCACTCACGGCCGTGAGCTTGATGGCCCGCTGGGCACGACGGCCATTGAACCCACTGGCCACTGTACCGACCGTCAAGGTGAGGATATTGCCCGTCCTGGTGCAGGACACCCGGGTGTTGTACCCCTCACTATGGGCGCACGTCAGTGTGTAGTCCGTATCTATCGTCGCATCGCCCGAGATATCGACAGTATACGTGCTCCCCGTCGTCGGCGCTTTTGAGAAAGTCAAAAAGAAATAGACGTCAGAGCCCTCCGAGGCAGACGTGAAAGTCCCCTCTACCGCGATTGAGAGGATCTGCGCAGTCTGCGCCCGAACCTCGGTCGCAGGAACGGCCAGTAGCGGCAGGAGGAGCAGGGCAGAGAGGAAATGGCGGATTCCCGCACTGGATTCCCGCCATAGGCGGGAATGCCCCCTGACCCAATCCGTGAAACGGATTGGACTCCCCCTCCAGAGCCTGTCCCCGGCTTGATCGGGGAGGGGAATGATTTTGCTCCGGCTGGATCGTAGGGGACGGTCTGCGTGCCGTCCCGCGCGATTGTGGATTCCCGCCTTCGCGGGAATGACGGATGGGGAATCAGGCGGACAAGGAGTTGCCGGGCGGGAGGAATCCCGGGATTCGGGCCGGATCATGCCCGAAGCCTGGCTGGCTGGCTGGCTGGCTGGCTGGCTGGCTGGCTGGCTGGCTGGCTGGCTGGCTGGCTGGCTGGCTGGCTGGCTGGCTGGCTGGCTGGCTGGCTGGCTGGCTGGCTGGCTGGCTGGCTGGCTGGCTGGCTGGCTGGCTGGCAATCATTGTAACAGCATCTTGCCATTCAGCTGTCAAGCAGAAATTTAACTTTTGTGCATGATTTGGCATCTGAACGGGCGGGTATGGTGGCCCGCCCCTACGAATCGGGGTGGGCGTGACTGATTCTCTTTTCATCATGTCTGGTTCCTGCTGTTTCGTGACTCGTTGCAGTCTGTTGTTTCTATTGGATTCCCGCTGCGCGGGAATACCCCCCATCACATCCGCTTTGCGGAATGTGTGACTTGTATGATTATTTTAAGGGGAATTATATAAAGAAATGTGTCGCTTGTGTGTAAAATAAAGACCACTTACCCGCTTCCAATCATTATGACCCGTCCGGATTTGGCACAACGCTACAGCAGGCAGATCCGCCTCCCACAGGTCGGCGAAGCGGGGCAGGACCGATTGATCCAGGCCACTGTGTTGATTGTCGGCATGGGCGGGCTGGGCTCACCCGCCGCATTGTATCTGGCCGCGGCGGGAACCGGACACCTCAGGATCGCGGATTTTGACGTGGTCGATGAATCCAACCTGCAACGACAGATCATCCACCAGCATACCGACATCGGTCAACTGAAAGCCGAATCCGCAGCCGCTTCACTGCGGGCCATCAACCCGTCTATCCATGTCGAAACCCTGAATTACTCGCTCGGTCATGAGGATTTTGTCGAATGCTGCGATAATGTCGATCTGATTCTGGATTGTACGGACAACTTCCCGACCCGGTTTATTCTCAATGAAGTCTCTCTTCAAACCGCGATCCCCCTGATTTCGGGAGCGGCGATCCGCTGGGAGGGGCAGGTTACGACTTTTGACCCGCGCAACGAACACAGCCCGTGTTACCGATGTCTGTACCCGGATACCGGAATTGAAAGCGCCACCTGCGCCATGGAAGGAGTGATCGCGCCGGTCACCGGAGTAATTGGCACGATGCAGGCGATGGAAGCGGTCAATGTCCTGCTCGGGCACGGACAGCTTCACGGAGTGGTCTGGCTATTCGACGCTTACCGGATGGAATGGCAGAAAATGCGGCTGCCCAAAAACCCGGACTGCCCGGCTTGTGGAAATGATCGTCAGACACGTCATCCGCAGACCGGGGATTCGAAGAAGCCAAGCGCCGGCTGATTCGGTGGGGGGTATTCCCGCTTTGCGGGAATCCACAACCTTATGGAATCTGTAATTACCGATGCGTAGAGCCTGCCCCCGGCTTGATCGGGGGGGCGGGTCTTGTGCCCGCCCGCTATCGTTGATGCCCGTTCCGGCGGTTGCGGGAGGGTACAAGACCCTCCCCTACGATGACGGTGGGGGGTATTCCCGCTTTGCGGGAATCCTGTCACCACCGCAAGGCCGCTTCCACTTTGATGCGATGGTCGGTTGACTGATCGGCATGCTCCTGTCGAATGGCTTTCAATGCCAACGTCCGGGCACTGCGACCCATCACAGATTCCAGCCGCCAGCCCAACGTATACGCCCGCTCTTCAGGCTCCAGACCATAACCCAGATATGGATACGCCGTATACCGTCCGTCCCGTACCTTGAACCGATACCCCGCTTGCGTAGTGAAGCGTTGCGAAGCGGCGGAATCGGTCATATCAATCGCATCGGCTTTGAACAATCGCTCTACACCCGAAGATGCCGTTCCCCAGTCCTGTTTCACCGTGAACGTGAATCCCTGATTGACCGGAGACGGATCATATCCCATCGCGACCGACACGCCCCTTTCTTTTATCTCCTCATCATGATGAACGAGCAAGGTACGTCCACGGATTTCTATATCCAGTCCACGTTGTGGATCTTGCCAGTGAACCCCTCCCCCTACTTCAATTCCAAAACCACTCTCGGCGTCTCCGCCGTCATGACGCAAGGCGCTCTCCAGACGGGTCTGTATCCTGCCACTCTTGCGGGTCTGGCTCCAACTACCTTCTATGCCCAATCGCATTCTGGAACCATGCGCCGAAGTGGCATCGAGTTCCATGCCGTCTGCAACCGCATCGGCGCGGGTTCTGAACCACAGGACATCACTGATTAACGACAGACTGTATCCATCGGTTGGCTCCTGGCTCAGGACACCACGACTGCCGAATGCAATCAGTCCCGTGCGGGTGTCGGTGGTCAGGTCTTCGCGTCCGTTTCGCTTGATCGTGAGCTCTCCGGTTCCATAGCCCAACGCGCCCCAAATGGTCAGACGATCATTCATTTCCCTGGACAGCCACGGGGTCAGCAGGGTCTGGGTGGATTCAATCTGTCCCTGGCTACGGGACTGATAATTCCCTTCTCCTTGACTGTGTGACAAGACCAGTCCGCGTCTTCCGGTAGTATGGGTTTGATCCAGTCCGAGCAGGGCGGTCAGGACTTCTCCATCCAGGGTGGTCGTTCCACTCTTGCCGTCAAAACCCGACCAGGCGCCTTGCGCCCAGACCGAACCAACCGCTCCGTGGGTGGATTCTCCGCTCCATGACATCGACGAAGCGGACAGGAACTCTCGCATGGTTAGGGAGCGGGCATCCGGTTTCAGGATTCCGGTGGCCGTGTCGGGTCGGCCGGTGTGTATGGAGTATCCGGCCAGTTGTCCTTGAACGCCGGAGGTCGGGGTGGCCGAGATGCGACCAGCGATACCATCCAGTACATGTCCGGCTGAGGCGCGGGCAAAGCGCGATTGCCAGGCTCCGGCTACACTCTGCAAGGGTTCGACATCCCGTATCGTCACTTCTACCCGCGAGGGTTGACCAGGGCGAACCGAGGATGGCAACTTCGATTCATCCAGCAAAATCGACAAGGTCTCGTCATCCGGGTCGCTGTCGGCAAAGGTCTCCATCTGTCCTGTACCCATCGTCTGATTCGCCGGTATCACGATTTCGGTCAGCGCTCCGTAGTCTTGCGCTTCGGCGGTGATCGCCATCAGGGTCAGGGGGATGCGTACTTCTTCGTCCAATGCCTGCTCCAAAGTGGCTGTGACCATTACCGGCTGTCCTTCATTGACCTGCCCCGCTTCTACCGACAGGGTGACAGGGGTCGGTTCGGGGGCGGGGGCGGGTTCAGGCTCCGGTTCAGGGGGTGGCGTTCGCCGCGGCGGCGATTCATTATCCACAATCGTCAGGGTATATTGCGACGTTCCCCCCAGAAGCTTCTTGTATCCATAAATATTATTATCTTCTTGATCCAGCAACGTCAGAATCACCGTCTCCTCTCCTTCGTACCGGCGATCATCCCGAATCGTCACCGGAATGTTGACCGAGGTCGCCCCGGCATCCACCGTGACCGTTTCGGGGATAACCACATCTGTCTCGGGGCTGTTCAGTTCCCCCCGGGTGGCTGTCCCCGTGACCTGATAGCGCAGAACGAACGCGTCCGCTTTTGGCGCCACCACCGTCACCGGCACATTGGTGACGGTGTCCGTCCCCTCGGTCGCCCGGCCGATATCCGTTACAAATTCCACGGCCGTGGTCTCGACAATATCGACCGTGATCTCGGTGATCCCCCCGGCCGTGACCACGTTCGCCGGTGTCGCGTTGGCGATGTCCAGCGTGAGCGTGAAAAACTCCGGGTCAGGGGTCATTGATTCGTCCATGGCATCATTAAGGATCAGGGTCTCCACTGATATTATCGAGGTATTTATCGGAATGGTGACCGACGAAGCCGGGGTGTAATCGGTCCCCGATATGGCGGTATCCGTGCGGCCCCGGTTGTAAATGACCGGAATGGTGATTTCCTGCCAGAAAGGGGGAGTCAGTGTGATCGGAACTAGCGAATGGGCCTGGGGCGCGTGTTCAGAGATATCATAACTCGCTCGGGCGAAAGTGACCGTGGTTGAGGTCGGTCGGTCAACGAGAGTGAACGTCTTCCGGCAGGCGTTGGTGGAGCCCGTACAGCCGTCACCGGTCACGGTCACCGTCTCACCGGTTTCGACCTCATTGTCAAGTGTGGCCGTTAACTTCAGGGCCCGGATGGCGCGCAGGCCACTAGGCCCGCTATCGACCGTGCCGATCGTCAGGGTGTAAGTGTCGCCGGACCTGGTGCAGGACACCACCTTGACGAAGAACCCTTCGTCCGGGTCGCACGTCAGTGTGTAATCCGCGGCCGTCGCCCCGCCCCCATACGAGACGGTCACGCTATACATAGCCCCCGGCGTCGGGCTGTTAGAGAAATGCACATTGACGTAGGTGGAACTGCTCTCCGAGATCGATGTCGATACACCTACCGCTGTCGTGATTGCGTTGATCGTCACAGTCTGCGCCCGAACCTCGGTCACAGGAACGGCCAGAATCAATAGTAAACCTATCGCCGCCAGAATACGCCGGAAATGGCGAAGGGAATGCCCCCCATCACATCCGCTTGGCGGAGTGTGATTCCCCCTCAAGGGGGGAATGATTTTGCCGGAAGAATCAGATAGTCGGGAGGTTGCCGGGCGGGAGGCATCCCGGCATTCGGACCGGATCATGCCCGAAGCCCGGCCCCGGCTGGCTGGCTGGCTGGCTGGCTGGCTGGCTGGCTGGCTGGCTGGCTGGCTGGCTGGCTGGCTGGCTGGCTGGCTGGCTGGCAATTATTGTAGCAGCATCTTGCCATGCGGATGTCAAGCAGAAATTTGTGTTTTGTGCATGATTCGACATCAGAGCGGGCGGGCACAGGGACCCGCTCCCCCCACCAAATCCGCTACACGGATTTGACTCCCCCTCAAGGGGGGAGTGATTTGCCCTACGAATCAGGGTGGTGGATGCTATTTTCATCATGTTTGGATTCCCGCTTGTGCTTTGGTGCGTGTTGTTTCTGTTGGATTCCCGCTTTCGGCTTCCCGGCTTGTATGACTATTTCTCTGTGGATTATATAAAAGACTGGAACATAAAGCACCCCCCCCTGCGGTTGCCCCCTGCGGTTGCCTGACGGGAAAATCAGCGCGGTTCCTGTTTGACGGCTATGATTGCTCTTGATTCCAGTAATTTGATGACCATTTCAACGCACTGGTGGACATCATTTTCCGCGGTGTTGATCACCAGATCGGCATTTTCCGGCTCTTCGTAGGGAGATGAGATACCGGTGAAATCCGGAATTTCCCCTTTACGCGCTCTTTGATACAGACCCTTCACATCCCTGTTTTCACACACTTCCAGCGGGCACTGGCAGTAGATTTCGATAAAATCTTCGGTATGGTCAACCATCATCCTGACCCGTTGGCGATCCGTCCAAAAAGGCGAGATAAACGCGGTCAACGCAATCACTCCCGCCTCAACAAACAGCTTCGCCATCTGGCCGACCCGGCGAATATTCTCGCTTCGATCACTGTCCGAAAAAGCGAGATCACCGCACAAGCCATGACGTACATTATCCCCATCAAAAACGAAAGTCCGGCACCCACGCTGGAAAAGCCGCTCCTCGACCGCATGCGCGAGAGTGGACTTGCCACTACCTGACAATCCGGTAAACCAGATGATCGCGCTGTGATGACCATTCAGTTGCCGCCGTCGGCTTCGAGTCACGGTCGGTTGATGCCATACCGCATTGGGCGACCTGGATTTCGGCATGGCGGTCAGGTGGATTTCAGTATAGCAATCAAACGGACCCGACACCGACCGTACCGGCCCGCGCCTTCGCCAGAACACACAGGATTTCGAACATCATGGTAGCGCCGACCAGCGCGGTATTGCCGCTGGGATCAAATGGTGGCGCCACTTCAACAACATCGCCACCGACCAGGTTCAGTCCGTCCAGCCCCCGAATCATCATCAACGCCTCCGCAGTCGAGTAGCCGCCGACTTCCGGGGTGCCAGTGCCCGGCGCGAACACCGGATCCAGGGCATCCACATCAAAGCTGATATAGGTCGGGCCATCCCCCACCACCTTCCTCGCTTCTTCAATCACGGTCTTATAACCCATCTCGATATACTCCTCCATATAAATCACCCGCATACCGGAATCATGGCTGAACTTCCAAACATCGGGGGCGTTCAATGAACCGCGAATGCCGATCTGTATGGTGCGTTTCGGGTCAAGCAACCCCTCATCAACGGCAATCTTGAACGGCGCCCCATGGTGGAACTTCGAGCCGAGGTAATCGTCTCCGGTATCACAGTGCGCATCGAAATGCACCATGCCGACTGGCCGCCGCGCCGCCAGCGCCCGGAAGATCGGCAGGGTAATGGAATGATCGCCGCCGGCGGAAAGCGGAATGACGCCGGCCCTGACCACACGTTGGTAAAAAGCCTCGATTTCGTTATGGCTGCCTTCCAGCGTATACGGCTTCTGCACCCAGGCATCACCAATATCCCGTACCCTGCAAATCTCATGCGGGCTGACTCCGGTCGCCTGATTCATTTTCCGGATCAGACTGGACTGGTTACGCATTTCCCTGGGGCCGTGACGGGCGCCCGGACGATTGGTTACGCCACCATCGAAAGGAACCCCGATTACGCCAATATCGACCTGCTCCAGGTCTTCACTGTACGGACAACGAAAAAATGTCGGGATGCCGGTATAACGTGGTCGGGTAATGGGGTCTGCATATTCCGGGTAGTCGCTCATTCGCCACACCCCGCCATACCCATCATCGCATGTAGCAGGACGTTGCAACCGGCTTCCAGGTCTTCCGGCGTCGCTGATTCCTCCTCATTGTGACTCAATCCCCCCGCGCAAGGCACAAAAATCATTGAGGTCGGAACCTTCTGGCATACCTGACAGGCGTCATGGCCGGCGCCGGAAACGATTTTCTGATGATTATAGCCCAGCATTTCTACCGCTTTTGACACCACTTCGATACAGTCCGGGTCAAACCGGACAGGGGGCTTGCGCCAGATTTCCTCGCTTTTGATTTCCAGGTCATGGTCTCTGGCGACCGTATCGACCCGGGTTGCCAGAGAGGCAGACATCTGTTCAAGCACACCGTCATCCGGGTGACGGAAATCAACGGTCAATGTGACTTCGCCGGCAATGGTATTGCGCGAATTAGGGGAAACCGAGATTTCCCCCACCGTGCCCACCGCTTCCGGCGCATGTTCGAGCGCCATACTATGGACCGCCCGGATCAGGACGGCGGCCCCGACCAGCGCGTCCCTCCGTCCGATCATCGGTGTCGGCCCGGCATGAGCGTCCTGGCCATAGAGGGTCATGTCGAACCAGCGTTGGCCCTGTCCTCCGGTAACCACACCCACCTGATCGCCATCGCGCTCCAGGATCGGCCCCTGTTCGATATGCGCCTCGAACAATGCGGCCATCGGATGGTTACCGCACTCTTGCGACCCCATATAGCCGATCCGTTCCAGTTCCTGCTTGATCGTCCTGCCATCGGCGTCCTCTCGCGACCAGGCATATTCCTT
This sequence comes from Candidatus Poriferihabitaceae bacterium, assembly GCA_965208975.1. Classification (GTDB taxonomy): domain Bacteria; phylum Pseudomonadota; class Gammaproteobacteria; order Arenicellales; family Poriferihabitantaceae. The sequence continues at coordinate 461,762 of CBDBQH010000003.1, forward strand.
CTCGAACAACCCCGCGAAAACCCCGGAAGCCACCATCGCGGGAGCAAATCGGGAGCCTTCCTCATTGGTCCACATTACGATTTCCACCGGCGCCCGGGTCGCGATATGGTTCCGGTTCAGGGTACGCACCACTTCAAGAGCGGCCAGAACCCCGTAAACCCCGTCAAATTTGCCACCATGCGGCTGGGTATCGAGATGACTGCCGGAGCAAACCGGCGGCAATTCGTGATGAATCCCCTCCCGCCGGGCAAATATATTGCCCATGTCGTCTACCGTGACGCTCAAGCCCTCCGCCTTGCACCATTTCACGAATAGATCCCGCCCCTGTCTGTCTTCATCGGTCAACGCCAGCCGACAGGAACCGCCCTTTTCCCCCGGCCCGACCTCGGCCATGGTCATGATGCTGTGCCACAGGCGCTGGCCGTCAACCCGCAGGTTTTGTATTGAGGTCATATCCATTCTTTAAGCAAACCAATCAGACAGGTTCCCGCCGCAATGCCTGGCACAGGCAATGCACCCCCCCACCGTTAAGAGTGAACATGGACATGTCGGGAGCAAATACCTGATAACCGATCGCGCGCAGTTTCTCGTTCAGCCTGACACTGCTCGACATCGACAACACCTTTTTGTTACCCAGAGCGACCAGGTTGACACCGAGGTCTTTGGCTTCACTGAAACTCACATCGACAAAATCAAAGCCTTTCTTTTTCAGCCAGTCAATCAGCCATCCTTCCAGCACCTCCAGACAGGTCACCACGAGTTTCTCATCCAGTGGCACAACCAGACCATCCGCATGAACGAAAAGGGCGGGAATCGGCGCCACCTCACAATCCCAGCCCTCGGCGCGGACAAAGTCGGCAACCTGTTCAGAACCCGCCTGTTCCGAACGTTCCCCGCCATAACCAATCAAAACCGTGCCGGGTTCAAGGATCACGAAATCCCCACCTTCAAAATGTCCGGCTGTAGCATAATTCCAGATCGGGATATGATTCTGCTGATAAAACCGGATCGCGGTGACGTAATCGGCGCGCCGACATTTCAACTGCATGTGGCAGATCAAGGCGCCCCACGGTGTCATGGCGCTGGAATCCCGGGCGAAGAAATTGCGGTGCAAAACCGGGTCCGCATCCAGATAGTGACAGGTAACGCCCGCTTCTTCCTCATAGATTCGCACCATTTCCTGATGCTGTGCGAGGGCCAACTCAAAATCAAATTCGACGCCGGTCTTGTGCATATTCATCAGTGTACGCCGGGTCAACGGCCCGGCCTCAACCCACCTGAAATAATCGGGCTTGCCCAACAGCACATCGGTCAAGACGCCATAATCATTGTCGATGCCCCAATAATCCAGGGAATGCTGTCTGTTTGCCATCTTCATTTCAATCCTGTATTTTCGGTTCAGTTATATATCAGACTCTATCAGCGTCCCTGGGTGGATCTGCGGTAATGTCCCTGGATGATACGGTCAATCACCATGGCGACAAACAGGATCGCCAGCCCCGCCAGCATACCCTGTCCCTTGGCCGCGTATTGCAGCGCGATCAGCACGTCCTGACCGAGCCCCTTGGCGCCAATCAATGACGCGATCACCACCATCGACAGACACATCAATATGGTCTGGTTGATTCCGGTCATGATGGAGGGCATGGCCAGGGGAATTTCAACGTCCTTCATCAGTTCCCACCGGGTAGCGCCGAATGCGATTGCGGCTTCCTTGGTGTTTTCCGGGACGCCGCGCATACCCAGAGCAGTCAGCCTGACTACCGGCGGCATACCAAAAATCAGGGTAGCCAATACGCCGGGCGGCTTGCCAGTACCGAAAAAAGCGATAATCGGAATCAGGTACACGAAGGCCGGCATGGTCTGCATGAAATCCAGAACCGGGAGGGCGGCGTTGTAGGCGCGTTGACTCTTGCCGAACCAGATGCCGAGAGGAATGCCGATCAACAGGCATAAGAAAGCGGCTGCTCCCAGTAACGCCACCGTGATCATGCTGGTCTCCCACAAACCGCACAGACCGAGATAAGCCAGCGAAGCCGCAGAGAATATGGCGACCCGGGGGCCAGCCAGGCGCCACGCGGTAACCAGTATGACGGTCATTACGACTGGCCAGGGGGTATCGACAAATACCGTTTCAAGACCATCGAGTACGGCTCTTATGGTCACGACCACACCATCGAAAACGTCACCGAATTTAACGGAAATATCGTCAAATCCGTCATCCATCCAAGTAGAGATCGGTGAAAAGTATTGCTTCTTCTCGACCGGAAACAGCCCCACCCAGGGAGTCAGGGCGGGAGCTATTTTGCCGACCGTAAACTTGTACAGGGTCAGGGGAACGATCGCCAGCCAAAGCAACCCGCCAAACCCTGCCCAGGACCAATGAAAGCCGGACTGGGTGGTTTTCGGCTCGGCCCGCCAGATCAGATATTGTTTCTCGTATCTGATATTCGCGTAAAAACCCTGAACCACCCGGAAAACAATAAACAGCGCGATGCCGGCCAGCAGATAGCCAATCGCCCCTGCCGAAGCGGCGGCGGCTTCGTCCACCAGCCGATCAATCACTTTTTTCAGGTTTTCTGCGCGTGTATAAATGGCGTCCGCGCCCGCTTCTCCCGCCGCCTTTGCAACATCCGCCTGCGCGAGTGTCTCGGTATATTTTGTCGTCAGCTTTTCCGCCCTGGCCAGTTTTTCCGCCCCGAGCTGGCCCCACAACCCCTTGCCAATCTGCACAAGAGCGAGAATTTCGAGCACCATAAAAGTCCAGAAATAGCCCCACAGTCCTCTCGCCGCACCCCAGAAAGGGCCGGCCACAGCCGCCATTGTATTCAAGCTCCACGGAAATTTCGTGGCAGACTGGATTTTGTCAAACTCCTTTTCATAATAGGATTCACTGGTTCCGACAAAATCCTTTACTGAGCTTCCCAGTTTATTGGCCTCAGGCACAATTCCGGTTTCTTTCATCAGTTGTCACCCCCTTTTATGCCTTTGAGAAGCGTTGTTTTGTTGACCACTCCAACATCTTTGCCGTCATCTGTTATGACGATGGGTTGATCGGTAGTCGCGGACAGGTCTATCAATCCGGAGAGGTCCGTGTCATGGGACGTTCTCAGTGACTTCGACAAATCATCTCCCCGCTCGAGTTGATACTCATCCATTTTCACCATAATCGTGTGGGCAAAAATCAATTTCAGAGTGGAAATACCCTCGACAAAGTCGGTTACATAGTCATCAATCGGATTGGTCACTATTTCTTCCGGAGTTCCAATCTGGACGATTACGCCATCCTTCATAATGGCGATCCGGTTACCGATGCGGATGGCTTCATCCAGGTCATGGGTAATAAACACCGTTGTTTTGCCGAGTTCTGCTGATAACGCCATAAACTGTTCCTGTAACTGGCGTCGAATCAGCGGGTCCAGCGCTGAAAAAGGCTCGTCCATCAACAGGACTTCCGGATCAGAAGCCAAGGCCCGGGCCAAGCCAACGCGCTGTTGCATGCCTCCTGAAAGTTCCCTCGGATAACGGTCTTCATAGCCGTCCAGGTTGACCATGCTGAGACAACGCTGGGATTCTTCCCAGCGCCTGGACTTCGGCTCTCCCTGCACTTGCAGCGGAAACGCGACGTTATCGCGCACTGTACGGTGCGGGAACAGCGCCATGTGCTGAAACACCATACCGATATGCGCCGCCCTCATTTTACGCAGTTCGGTTTCATTCAGCGACATCATGTCCTTGCCAAGCACATTGATCTTCCCGGAGGTCGGTTCGAGCAGCCGGTTCAGATGTCTGACCATGGTGGATTTGCCAGACCCCGACAGCCCCATTACACAGAAAATCTCACCGTAGCTGACCTCGAACGTACACTTTGCGACACCGATCACACAGCCGTACCTTTCCAGCACTTCGGGTTTTGACAACCCCTCATCCTTCACGGCCTGCATGGCCTCGTCGGCGCGCTCCCCGAATATCTTCCATACATCATCCAGACGTATGACTTGCCTGTTCATATCTTGCACGGTATCCCCCACTGATAAGCCGGCTTTCCTGAAACAAAAACGGGCGACACATCCATCAATGTGTCGCCCGCCTGTTCAATATAACCGATTGTCGCTGACTATAACCACGAATTTACAAGGTCGGCGTTATCCATCACCCACTGTTTCGCATACTCGGCGTTATCCACCTTGTCGACAATAATCGCGTAAGCCCAGTCGGACAGCGAATCTCCATCCAGGGCCACTTTTGACAACAATGACGCCACCTCAGGATGAGAGTCATTGAGGCTGGTCGCGTAGTGAATATGCAGCTGGGCCACTGGCCAGGCTGTGGGGGCGGCTGATTTTTCCAGCCAGTCCGGGTCATCGGTTGGCTGAATGAGCGTCCACTGCGATTCATCAGCCGCAGGTTCCTCCAGAATCACCAGATCATACAGTGTAAACATGTGATGCGGCTTATAGCAGAAAAATACGATATTCTCCTCTTTGGCGATGGCGGCGTCCACTTCAGCCAGGGCCAGGGTTTCATCCATTTCCCGCAGGTCCATGGTGGCGTCGTAGCCATAGCTTTTTGCGCGGATTTTCTCGATATTGGTTGAAGCCCAGCCAGGAGCGCCAATCCAGATATCGCCCATACCGTTGCCATCCTTGTCGAAGTTGATGGCCACTTCCGGGTCAGCCAGTTCAGACAGCGCCTTGATGCCGGTGTTTTTGGCCGTTGCAGTGGTCACACACATCGCCTGGGGGCCGCCCACATAGTTCGGATTCATGGCTACCGTGCCTTTCTCCTTGACGTAGGTATTGTGCAGGTTGACCTGATTGGGCATCCAGACCTCCGGATGCACATGCATGGCCCCACTGTCCATTGCTTCGAATACGATCGGGTTGGTGCCGTTCTGCAATTCCACTTCGAGCCCGAAGTTATCCTCAATGACTACCTTGAGGACATCCGCAGTCATGGCCACGGTAGGCCAGTTCGGCACACCGATCACGACATCGGCCGCCCAGGCTGTACCGCTTGCTCCCATCGCGCTGGCAACCAGCGCTCCGACGAGTTTCCTGTTTACTTTATTCATTTGTGTACTCCAGTTTTTTGATGTTTTGGTAAATAGTTATGATTCAGAAAATCCAGGACAGCGATAGCAACACCGGATTCACCTGTCCGGTCGGCATTATAACAACAACACAGGAAAAAAGGGAAACACCCCCCGCAAGTCCCTTTATCTTTGATATGCAGGCAGGCTGCTGTCCGGGCTGATATTGCGTCCCTCAGGAACGACGCTCATACAGGAGCGCGGTCAACGCCCCGAGCACAGCCCAGAAAATCGCATGGGTAGCCAGAGAAGTCACGACAAAGGCGCTGGCCAGTTCAGGCGGCGCCAGTCCAGCATGACCAGTCTGCGGCGCCCCGAGCAGATGAGGGATTGCGACCAGGGCCAGACCCAGCCAGCGGGCGGAACCCGGCGCCAAAGCGAGCGCCAGTAAACCGCAGCCTGTCAATACCACTGTGAGCCACCACCACACCTGGCGGGCGCCCAGATCCGCCACCGCCGCCGCGCCCGGCAACTCCGGCGGCATCCCGACAGCCGGAGCCAGATGGAATGCGGCAAAGCCACCCAGCCCCCATAAAATACCCCATCGCCAATTCACCCGGGATTGCGTCACCCGGGACTCCGTCACCATCTTCCGGATGGCGTAACAGGCGACCAGCAGCAGCGCGAAGCCGATACCGATGATCATGGTATTGGCAAATGTGAAGAAACCGCGTTCAAATCCATCATCCGGCGCCCAGGCTTCTCCGTCGTGTGTGTGCCCTCCATCAGCATCGCCGGATTGCTGATCATGACCATGAGTCTGACCACTTCCGTCCGCCCTGATTTCGTAAGTCTCAGCCTCAAGGATCATTGGAACTACGGTAAAATGCTGGATAACCGCGAGAAACAGACCCGCAACCCCGCCGGCAATTACCGCGGTCGAAAAAATCCGGTAGACAAAGCTATTCGCCATTCAATGGATCACCCAATTCAAGTGATCACTCCATTCAAACATTACTCAGTGACAGGGAAACGCCAATCCATGACGTCCATCGTGCGCCGCATTATGGATGATCTCAGGAGATGCGAAACCAACCGCATAAATGATGAACACCCCCATCAAAATCGCGGCGCTGATTCCGATCACTTTCGACCATGGAACCGAGGTCATTTGAATATCCGTCAGTTGACTCATTGACTGTCGTATAGCGCTCATTTTTTATTTCTCCCATATTACAACGTTTAAGTAAGATTGATTACTGTCATCCGATATTTTGACGACCAAAACCGGAAATGTCGATAGTTTAATGATGATTCCTCCCACGAATTCATACCGCTCAGATTGATGTCGCTCTGGACTCACGCCCGGATTTCTTTTCAAACCAGACCGGATTCACTGCTGATCTTCTGATGCTTTGCTGATTCTTGTCTCCACATCATCCGCCGGATAATAACAGGTTGCCCTGTTTTTTTGAGAGCCCCTGATCAGTAGACCCTTCTTTTCCAGATCAAGCAGGTCTGCGCGTGCAGTTGCATAAGCGACAGCATGGCTTGTCTGATGCGATCTGAATGTGTATTCCTGATTGCCATTGCCTCTGATTGCATGACCCAGCAACGCCAGTTGACGATGGTTAAAATCACCTGAACCTTGAAGTTTTTTCTCCAGCGCAGCAATCTGTTCTGTTTTCCTGGTTATATATTTCTCCAGATCATCTATTGCAGAAATGATCACTTCCAGTTGATGGATCAGAAAATAAGTCAGGTCATTGTCATCTGTTTCACAGTGCAGGTATGCGTATCCATATTTTGCCGGCGCTTTCCGGATGCTTCGCGATATGGAAATAAATTCAACCAGCCAGTAGCCGTGTTTCAGCATGGACCAGTAAAACAATGCGCGCGCCAGTCTTCCATTGCCGTCTTCAAATGGATGATCGAAACCAATCCAGAAATGCAGGATTATTGCCTTCACAACCGGATGTATGAATTGTGGACCGCTGTTTTCCCGGTTTGCAAACTCGCATAATTCATCCAGCCTGGTCTCAAGCTGCTCTGCGGGCGGAGGATCATGCAACAGTTTCCCGCTCTTGATGTCATAAACACCAATCCTGGCATCGTCACTGGTTTGAAGTTTACCTGCCGCAGTCGGGTTTTCCAGCGTTTGATCTGTGACCTGTTTGTGCATGGACAGAACCAGTTCAGGTGTCAACTCCCTGTCCCTGACCTCTCTGGCAAATTGCATGGCAAAATAATTGTTCAGTATCATTCGCTCATGCCTGTCCTTCGGCTTGCGTCCTGCCCTTAGCATGTTCGATGCAGTTTTCCTCGAGGTGGATACTCCCTCCAGTTGACTGGATCGGATCGCCTCTTCGATCAATGAACTCACCACATATCTGTTTCGGGTATCCGGGTTTACCACATTTTCTGATATTGCGATTCGCCCGGTCGCCTGCCCATCAATAATGTGAAGCTTTTCGAGAACCGTATCCGGCATGGTAAAGCTGAAATGTCTTCCTCCTGAATCCTTGAGTGGAACGGTTCTCGCCGACTGGCTTCTGGCCAGTTTTATGCCACCCCACCAAAGCCTGTGGTCAAACCTGGCTGGCGGTTTTTTATATTTCAGCTTTGACCAGTGCAGGTACTCGCCTTTTACAGTAGGCTCGATGGATTCACCATCCCGGGAAAACAGTTTCCCAAGTTTTCCCGGCTCTGCACTCAGTTCACTGACTATTTCTGAAATTGTCGGAGCTTTTTCCGGCCTTTTCATCACCTGTCCCGATTATCAATAATCAATTCGATTAACAGGGATATAATAACACTTATCTATCAATTATTGAAAAATTGATAGATATTGATACTTATGTATCAATTTCAAGATCAGCGTTGAACGGGACGAGGTCGTAGAAGACGCTGTCAGGCGATGGTTATCTGGTGATGGGCGGTTTGATGGCAGGGTCTGTAATATAATGATGCGTAGGGGCGACCCTCTGTGGTCGCCCGTTATTGACAGAGCCCGGAACGGGCGGGCACTTCAGACCCGCCCTTACAACACCCAGAAGCCACCCTGAGCCGATACAATCATCTGTACCCTTAATCCAGTAATAGTAGTATTATTCATTTGGAGGCCTCGACATGTCAAATACCGATACAACAAATTCAAACAGCGTACTGGCGCATGTCGTTCTTGGTGGTTCGCTTCCGAGCGAACCTGCGGCAACACAGGCACTCGCCTTCATACTGAAATCGTCTCCGGATATTGCCTGGTCGTTCCTCGGCATGCTGCGTGAAGCAAATAGCAAGTTCAAGGAGTTCAAGGAGTTCAAGGAGTTCAAGGAGTTCAAGCCAGTACACATCCAGTCGGAACTTGGACATGGAGATAGTCGTCCAGACTTGACGATCTATGACAGTGATAGTCATATCTTCATCGAGAACAAATTCTGGGCCGGGCTGACCGACGCCCAGCCCGTATCCTATCTCACGGTAGAACCCCCTCCGTCCGCCCTCGTGTTCATCGTTCCAGAGCAGAGAATCTCCACGATTTGGAACGAGCTCAAGGTACGATGCCACGAAGCACAGCTTAAATGGAAGGATGGCGCCGGCAAGGGCTCCGTAATTTGGGCCGAAGTTGACGGTAAGACCATGCTGATCACGAGCTGGAAATACGTTTTGGAAAGACTGCTGTACGCTGCCGATTCTGGAGGACACGACACCATCAGACAGGACATCCGCCAACTACGGGGGCTGACGGACCGGATGGATGCAGAAGCATTTCTGCCACTTCGCTCTGATGAGGTTACCAACCAAGAGACAGCGCGTCGCCTGATCAACTATAGCGACTTGATCGAAGAAATCACAAATAAACTCGTAAGCAATGGAATCGCTGACACGAAGAACTTGAAGTCCACTCACGGATATTACACCGCTGGCCGTTACTTGCGTGTACAAGGAAAATTTGGCTTGTGGCTCGGGATTGAGCTTGAGGTATGGCGCGATGTCGGGGTCACGCCGTTGTGGTGGAGGGTCGACTACAATAACAAAGAGTTCTCTGGCGTTGCTGGTCACTCTGAGAAGATCTGTACACTCTTCGATGATGTGAAGGACTATAAAAACGGATTTCTGTATATCCCCATCCGCCTCAAGACCGGCGTCGAACGAGACAGGGTCATAGATGACGCCGTCACACAGATGACCAAAATCGCAGACCGGTTGCTGGAAGCATTTCCAGACAACTAATCGTTCCCTTGAACCAGTCACGCAGAACAGTGGCAAGAGGAGGACTTATGTCCGGTTTACTTGTGTTCCTGTGAATAATACAATCCGGTAACAATATCATTCATCTGGAGACACCCACGGGGAGGGTCAGGCATGCACCCCGCCATCGCTGACAAGAAGGAGTATCTGTCCGAACTTTGCCAACGCTACGATGTCGTGCGTCTTGAGGTGTTTGGGTCAGCTGCGCGCAGCGTGGATTTCAATCTCGACACCAGTGACGCCGATTTCCTTGTCGAGTTCGGTCCCGACAGCGACCTGCGGCCTCTCGAACAGTTCTTCGGTCTCGTCGACGCGCTGAGCGATGTCTTGGGGCACCCTGTGGATCTGGTCGAGAATCACGAGTTCCGCAACCCGTATCTGCGTGCCTCCATCAACGAATCCCGCGAACTTGTTTATGCGACGTGACCCCCGAGTCCTATTGACGGACATTGATCAGGCGGGTGCCGACATACAGTTGTTCATTGACGGCATGGACAGCGCCGCCTACTCGTCCGATGCGCGGACGCAGGCCGCAGTCGAACGCAAGTTCGAGATCATCGGTGAAGTGATCAATCGCCTGAATGCGGATCATCCGGATCTCGCCGGTCGGATTCCCGAAATGCGCCGCATCATCGATTTTCGGAACTACCTGGCCCATGGCTACGACCATGTGGCGCCGCGTCTGGTCTGGCTTTATGCAACCAGTAGCCTGCCAGAATTGCGCCATGTAGTACAGACCCTGCTTGCAGAGATCAAGTCGCCAGATATTGATACACAAGTATCAATTTCAAGATCAGATCGGGCGCCAGGAAACAACCAGGAATCTGCCGGAAATGATTGACTGCCGAACAAATATGGTGACAGGCGATGGACTCGTATTCGGTTTACTTGTATTCCTGTGAATAATACAATCCGGTGAAGGGTTTAATGACCTGATTCCTTCCACTCACGGATTGAATGGTACTCAACAAGGGCCGACCGGCCCGTGACATCGACGACGCGCAGCCGCTTTTCCTTGCCATCGGTGTCAGTGGCGCGCAACTCCTCGCCAATAACAAACGGAACCGGCTGCCGCTCCCCATCGTTCACAGAAATGTTGTCCGCGTAAAGATGCAATCTGTCCTGGCTGTCCCGGATGGGATTCAATCTCCCTGTCAGCCCTGGAATGCGACCCTGTCCGTTCTCGAAAAACACGGCTCCACTGCCGTTGGGAAGCGCTTTCAGTTCGATATGGAGCGTACATTCGGCCGGAACCCAGTCACGCTCCACATGCGCTGTAAAACCTTCCATGGCCACATAGACGGTCATCGGAATATGAACAGAATACAGGTTGGGCATCGCCTCTCCGTTTTTGTCAGTCACAACCCGTTGCCGGGCCTTGTTTGTCATCAGGACCAGAACGCTGGCATTGGCGACTGGCCTGCCATCGGCGAAGACCGAAACGATGAACTCGGAATTCAGCAGACTCGCAGCGCGCAGCATTCGCCAGGGAACCAGCCGCCCGTCCTCGCGCTGCTGAAACTGCTCACCGCCATAGGCAACCACAACCTTGCAGGATTGGGAAACGCCATCGAAATGCCTGCGAACACGCCGGGCCCCATTGAACAGGGTTGAAGAGGCCGTCATGGTCGACTTGGCTTCGACCAATGTAAGACCATCCGGCCTTTCTATGACGAGATCCACTTCAGCCCCGTTGCGATCCCGATAAAAATACAGGCCGCCCCTCTCACCACGATTGATCCGGTGCTTCAGAATCTCCGAGACAACCCATGACTCAAAGATTGCTCCGCGCAGTGGATGTGAGCGAAGTTGTTCAGGCTGACGGATCCCCAGAAGCCAACAGACCAGACCGGTATCGTAAAAATACAGTTTTGGCATTTTCACGAGCCGTTTCCGCAGATTGCCGTGAAACGCCGGCAGGCGGAAAGCGACAAAACTCGCCTCCAGTATACTGAGCCATGCTTTCGCGCTCGGCTGCGATATGCCGCAATCATTCGCCAGTGACGAGTAGTTCAGCAACTGTGCAGTGCGCCCCGCGCACAATTCGACAAAACGCTGGAACATCACCAGATCGCCGATGTTGCTGAGAGTACGCACATCTCGCTCAAGATAAGTGGCGACATACGAACGGAGCCAATTTTCCGGAATCAGGTTGTGATCGAAGATGCGGGGATAACCTCCGGCATAAAGAGTCTCTTCGAGATCCCCGGGAGGCGAATCAAAACGCGAAATCTCGCCCCAGGTCAATGGCAACAGATGGTGAACTTCTGTTCGCCCGGCCAGCGACTGGCTGACCGATCCCAGCAGGGACAGGTTTTGCGAGCCACTGAGAATCCAGCGTCCGGGCTGCGCGTCCTCATCAATGATACCTTGCAGATAAGAGAGCAGATCCGGCGCGCGCTGCACTTCGTCGATAATCGCGCCTTCCGGGAACTGATTCAGAAACCCCCTTGGATCGTCCAATGCAAATGCGCGGTCATCCGGCGCTTCGAGAGTGACATACGGATGCCGGGAAAACACGGCTCGGCATAACGTGGTCTTGCCACTTTGCCGAGGCCCGGTGAGCGTAATTGCGGGCGACCGGGTCGCCGCATTGATCAGTTTTGGCGTGAGGTCCCGGATAATCATGCCATTCGCTCTGCCTGAGCGGGAGTTGGTACAGGTTGAAGCCTAACAGAAATTCAGGCTATTTCAAAGCATGACTTTGAATTGGCATAAGCATATCAGATAAAACCGGCCAATCCGCATCACACGGCCCGGCATCGCCCCGAATAATTGCGGACAGGCGCCCGACCTGTCCCTGGCGATGGATTTGGTTTAATGTACAGGTTCAAAATACATGAATACCAGGCAGATCATGACAGAGTCGATGCACAACCCGGTAATCGCGCACTACGGCGATGGCGAAGCCCTGACTGATCTGATTGCGGACGCCCTGAAGGAAAGCGGGAAAAACCTGGCGCAACTGACCACCCGCGATCTGGCCACCTTCGATGAGTTTCATATCCGCGGACGCGGCGCGACCCTGGAGCTGGCGGCGCGGATGAACCTGTCGATGGACAGTCACGCGCTCGATAGAAGTGATGCGAATATCAAATTCTAAAGCCGATTACTCCGGGCTGTCTATATCATCAAATCCGATTGCCACGAACAATAAGAAGTGTAATACTTCTCCAGCGCGGGAAAATGCCTGTGCTGATTGAAACAAGCACAATTCAGCCATAAAAGGGCTGAAACCACCAATCACAAGACAGAATTTGTCTGGATATGCGGCATACCAACATAAATAAAACCTACGCGACAACAGCGCTGGGCTGTCTGGCGATGTTACCGATATTTTCATTCCCGAACTCCGTAGCGTCTGAATACTGGACAGAGTGTTTAGTGATCGCTGTCTTCACGGCCTACTGGGCATCCATCAGAGAATAAACGATAGAGGATTAAACCAGCTCCAACACTTCCAGGCGCGATATTTGATAGCACACACACAAAGAGATAAAGAGATGAAAGCCGCCAGAATAATCAGCCTGATTGTACTGTTGACCGCTTCACTTGCGGGGCATACACAGGAAACAGTAACCATTGACCTACCAGACGGCGGAACTGAAACAGGCCCGATAGTAGACGGCCAGAAGAACGGAATTTGGACAGAAACCGGGACGGACGGCACTGTTCACAAAGTCCAGTATGTGGATGGTGTTTGTAGTAGCACAAGCCCAACAATCGCGGGAACCACAACCGGCTGTAAATGGTGGCAATAGGAAAGGCGCCTGAAAACCGCGATAGAGGAATAAACGATAGCGGGTTTTCCTGAAGGCGGAACGGCCCGGTATCCACAAACCATCCTATATTCTCTTCGATGCCATTTTGTAGATAGCGTTTCGTTCACGCTTGCCAACTGCGACAACCGACACAACCAATTCATTATCACGAACCTGATAAACCAATCTATGCCCTGTACTGCGTAATTTGATTTTGTAGCCGTCCTTCATGCCGTTCAGCCGGGCGCTTTCAACGCGGGGAACCTCCAGACGCTCAATCAGCTTTTTCTTGAACCGGGCTTTTATGGCGGGGTTGAGCTTATCCCATTCCTTTTTGGCATCTACACGGAACAACAGCCTATAACTCATTCAGTGGAACCTCGATTTCCGGCTGCCCCATTCGAGCTTTGGCAATCGCGGCCAATTCAATATCTTCCAGCTTATCCATCAACTCCGCCCAGGCATCAGCAGGCACTGCATAGAACACTGGCTTGTTACGATTCAGAATCGCCACCGGAGCGCCTTCGCCCTGTTCAATAACTGACATCGGGTTTTTCTTCAACTCAGAAATTCCAGCGCTCACATCGGCCAGAATGGTGTGTGTATTGCTCATATTTTTCACCCTTTAAAAGACCTTTTAACAGGTCTTATAATATCAGATGGCATCGAAAAAAACATCTTGCTCTCAATCACCCTGATATTGTTAGAGCAAATAGAAATGTCCGCTTTGATGATATCTGGTTTGCCGGAATCAATCATAGTCAGCTTCGGCGGCCTCAGTGATGATGGGTATGGCTTTGCTTGTGCCGGGCCTGAAGATCGGGGCAGGGAAGCCCGGATTGAGACTCGTGAACGCCGGATGAGATACGGCAGACTTTCACCAGACGCCGAGAGCCTGCAGAACCTTCTTCTGAAAATCATGTACGCCATGCTCACTGAACCAGCTGCGCTCCCGGTTCGCGACAAATCTCCCTTGCCTGTAGCCAGCGCTGTGTAATCCCTTTTGCACGGTTTCACAAAGCGGGACATCCTCATCGCGCACCTGATCGATGAAGTCAATTACCTGCTGTTGTTGTTCGGTTGGTGTCTCGTTCGGGAAATACCATTCGCAGATTTGCAGGGTTTCCTCTACCCCGACGGGCAAATGATAAAATATATTCAGATAGCCCCCCGGATAGACCTCGACAACAAAATTCGGCCACAGCAACCAACTGCCAAACTCGCGCCCCGAATCATGGTCGGATGAAGCGGCTTTCGCATCGCCTCCAGCTCCACGGCTGGCATGGCTGTGATACTTCTCGTAGACGCTGATCTGGTAAGACCCCATATCCAGCGAATCCTGCGACAGACCGGGATGCTGATTGGGACAGTGATAGCATTCGGAATAATTCTCCACCGAGTTCTTCCAGTTTGCCGCCAGCCTGATTTCCCGGCGGCTTGCCCTTTTGAGATGCTCCAGGTCGGGACTCAACTCCCGGATCTCCCATTCCAGTTCATCCAGATCATCCGCCAGGGGGGCGGCCTGAGCGTTCAGGTTAATGAACCAGAATCCGCAGAAGGATTCCACCCGGACCGGGCTCAAACCAAATTCAGCACAGTCAAATCCGTCAATCTGGTCGCTGTGCCGCGCGAATTTCAGTTCACCGGTGAGGGTGTAGGTCCAGTTATGATAGGGGCAAACGATCAGGGCGCCGGTCTTGCCGGAATCTTCGAGCAGCCGGTGGGCGCGATGGCGGCAGACATTGTGATACGCCTGTATGGCGCCGTTCTGGTCGCGCACCACGACCACACTCTGGTCGCCGAGATCGCGAACCACGTAATCACCGGGGTTCTGCAAATCACTGTGATGACAGACATACTGCCAGCTGTCGGCAAATATATCGCGCATTTCCCGTGCATAGACAGTCGGGTCGTAGTAATAGATGCCGGGCAGGGTCCAGGACCGGGCAGGGTCATCGTGAAATTTCCCGATCGCCGGCAGCTCATCCGCCCCCATCATCATCGGCTTGTTCATGGTCATTTTCCAAAGGTGGTGTGAACAAGTCACATTCTAAAGCCGATTACGCCAGATTGTCCATATTGGCAAGTCCGGTTTGGCAAGTCCGGTTGTCACGAACCAGCAATTCTGATTTTGGGATTGCTGTCTCTTGCCACAAATGGCGCGCCCGACAGGACTCGAACCTGTAACCTACGGCTTAGAAGGCCGTTGCTCTATCCGGTTGAGCTACGGGCGCAACGGATAAAACCTGAAAACTGGTCGGGGTAGAGAGATTTGAACTCCCGACATCCTGCTCCCAAAGCAGGCGCGCTACCAGACTGCGCTATACCCCGAATTCTTTATCATACAGCTTTACGACTTTACAATCCCCTGATCATACCTGCAAAGAGAAGCGGAATATACGGATTATGACCCTTCGGGTCAATCATTATCGGTTTTGGACATTACACAGCAATACACAAAGGGCATGTGCTGGAGAAAAATACGATTCGCATCAAAATGTCACAGTGTAAAGTGTATCGCTATTGGTGTTTGATTTCATCCGGCACATAATTTTCGAGAAATATTACGTGTTTAAAGCCTGCAAAATCAATAATTTCCGGATTTCCGTTTTCTGACACTGTTATCCACGGTTGATAGTTTTGATCATCAAAGCCTTTGCGAACCATTAAAGCATCTATGATGGTTTTTAACTCCGCTCAAGTATGCGGTTTTGAATCCGCACTTTCTTAGCTTTAACGCTTCTCAAATCATAATCAGGCTCAAAAAGAACAATCGTGCCATCAATAGACGCTAAACCCTGCTGTAAAGCCGTCAATTCCTTATTCTTTTGCTCAACCATGCCCGTTAATTCAGAACGCTTTTGTAACAAGCCCGAAACCACATGAGACTGTGCCATAATAACCACCTAATCTGTTGAATTGGTTGTTATTTTAGGCGGTAATTCGGACTAAATCATTGTGCAACTGCTACATAATCCCAGAAATTATCGGAATTATGTAGTAGTTGCACAGTTGAGTTAAAATGAAATTTTTACTCACGGGAGAATTTTATGGAACTGATGAACCAACCTTTTACTGGGCAACTCGGAAACAGGCTTATTGAGTTACTAGACTCACAAGACTATCATATTTTGAACATCGTAGTTGCCTTCGCAAAAAACAGTGGGGTGCTTAGGATCAAAGACTCGCTCGAAAGATTTAGAGGTCGAGGCGGAAAAGTCAATATCTACGTGGGTGTTGACCTTGGCGGGACATCGTATGAAGCCCTTACATCTTTACTGCTCCTTACTGATTCGTTGAATGTGGTGCACTCCGAAAAAGAACAAACATTTCACGCAAAAATCTATCAGATTTTAGGGCGGGACAAGGGGTTGATAGTTGTTGGCTCACACAACCTTACTGGCGGCGGCTTGTGGACTAACTTTGAAAGTTCAGTTATCGTTCCGTTAGAAACGTCTAGTGCTGATGATATGCAAATATTAAATAGCTTGGACGATTACATCAAGGATTTGAACTTGCTTAAAGACTCGTTCATGGAAATAAGTTCACAAGGCGACATAGACAAGCTTCTCAAAAATGGTTATGTGTTTAAAGAAATTGCCGAACGAGTCATTCGCGCTAAAACCGTTACACAGAATGGAAGTAAAAAAAGGTTGTTCGGTAATGGTGCTACAGCAAAGCTACCACGCCTTGCCAATCCTAAGAAAGAAGAATCTACGGTGGTTTCTGATATTCCAAATGAATCGTTTTCTATTCCTATAAATGAAAAAGATCAGACTATTTGGCTTGAAACCAGAAAATTGACTGGCGGTTCACGAAATATCCTTGATCTGTCAATGAAGTCCCTAATTGATCACGGAAACCCCAAAGGAACCCCTTTTGACCTTGGCGACCCCAAATTCATGCGTGGTGGTGTCGAGTTTTTCGGACTTAACCCGAGTTCAACCAATGAAGCCAAAAATATAACCATTAACTTTGAGGGCATTGACTATTTAGACAACACGATACTTTTTCCGGATGGAGAGAATGCAAATGGTACTTGGCGACTCCAGATTAAAGGCGTTAGCGCATCTGGAAAGAAGATCACTGACGCTTTTAGGGACAACGGTGATGCGCACTACCTAGTCAAAAAGATACTCACCTTTACCAAGGTTCATGATGACTACTACTTTATGTCTGTGTTCCCAGAATCTGAGCTTAATGATTTTGAGGCAGCTTCAAGTATTTTGGCTCGTAACGGCTCTACTCGGAGTGCGAAGCGGCTTGGACTGCTTTAGAAGAGACTAAGCCATTCTTGGTGTTTTCCTTTCCTTGAGCCACTAATACCACCCTTAGCTCCTCCAAATGTTAGCATCAAGGCTTCGTTATTCAGAGGAATTCCCTCGGAAATAAACAATGGAGACTGGTTTATTTCGCGGAAGCGGTTTATGAACAATGTTACATCGAAATTAAACGCATATCCTGTAGTGCTTTGGTAAGGTGGGTCAACATAAACAACAGCATTGTTGGGTAAAGGGTCATTAAGAATCGACATGATGTCCACATTAAGACAAGTAACCCCCTTCATTCCTTTTACAAGAGAATCAATCCGGCGACGTAATTCAGTCGGAGATGGCTGCATCGGATTGGCGGGGCTGCGTCGAATGCTTGTCGGGGTTGGCTCCCAGTAGTCACGGAAGCAGGCATTCGCCCAACATTCTCCTTTACGCCAAATTTGCTTTCCTCCGAAGGAGCATGACTGAAGTAATGGATAGCGTTCCGCTTCATGGTCACCCACCGAAAGCGTTGATATAGACGATAAGTGAGTCTTAAAATCACGCTTATCACTCGGCAATCTGGATAAGAACTGGTCAAAAACCTCCATATTGAATGTTCCTAAGCCAATTGCAGACCAAAATACACCCCAGGAACTTATGTCTAGCATCGTAATGCGTGATGGTTCAACACCTCTATTAACCAGTTCAATAGACACAGCACCAGAACCGCAACAAAGGTCGTAGAAGCGCGAACTTGGGTCCGGTGATGCTTCAAGAAGACGATCAACGATTTGGGCCGCTACGCGCTGCTTTCCTCCTTGATATGAGCAGGGCACACGGAATATATTGCTAGTCATAAGTTCTTTCTGCGAATCAGGACTCGTGCATAAACACGCTGGTCATCAATTATGCCGACTCCGCCCTTGTCTTTTGAGTGTGGGCGATAAGCCACTTGATCCAGGATGTCTAGTGGGGTATTTGTGCGTGCGTTGCCATTTGCGAGCATAACAATCTCGAATTGATCCGGGTTGTATTTATCCAGGAAAGTGATAGGAACACCCATTATACCGCCATAATCGGCAGGTATATCCTTAACCTTGCAAACATTAATAGCATTAAAGTTTTCATAGGTTGAATACTTGCTTGGATCATCATGGTATTTGCAGCAAAGAACAATATCCTTATGCCTATCCTGATAATCCATGTTTGTAAACCAGCGAACGCCTTTAACACGAATATATTTATTGCCTTCATCATCTACGCGATAACTGGATGCCTGCAAAGGATAATTATCAGGTACTCTGAATTCACGGTCGCCACTACGGATGCTTTGACCAATCCAAAGCTTTTTATCCTTGATTAATGGGAATATTTCTTTTGTCGTAACAGCGTTAATGGAGCCGATAACCAATAACTTCTTATCCATTTCAATTAGTTGTGCAATGAATTCACGAAACAATGAGAAAGGCGGATTGGTTACACATATATCTGACTCCTTCAGGATAGCTATAGACTCTAGAGAGCGAAAATCACCATTTTTCTCAAGGCTGGTTCTTATGACTCTTTTTTCACCAGTTTCATCAATAGACAACTCCTGTTTATAGGTTGATCGTGACTCGTGGTAGTGGGTCGATATTAATTTTTTGAGTCCAAGGTTTTTAAAATTTATTTCAAAATAACGCCAAAAATTACTTTCATCTGGGTCATCACAGTTGCAAAAAACAGTCTTGCCCTTGAAGTGCGCCTTGTAATGTTCTAGTTCTTTTTCAATATCATCTAACTGAGTGTAAAACTCGTCTTTTTTTGCAGACCTTGCCAAATTTAGCCCGTTGTTAGATATTTTCTTTGGAATGACTCTTAAGTGACGGGTAAGATTTATCATCTTTGACTCTTCAGCAACCCTGCTTCTTAAGTTATTCATTTTGCATGCCCCCTGTGGACTCAAATCCTCTGCCTCTAGGCTTGGCTTCCTTTAGCTCTAATTTCAAAATCTTTGATTTAAACTCAACGCTATTGTCTGCCAATTCACCCATCAATAATGCAATAACCGCATAGTGATTGGGAACTTCTGGTTTTTGCGCCATATTGGTCACACTTTTCTCGTTAATCGCTACCAATTCAGCAAAGGCTTTGTTCGTTAAACCAGCCTTGCCTATGTGCCTTCTAAACTCTTCGTAATTCATTGCTTAATGCCATGTTAATTATTTATTTTAATTATAAACTTTTTAGTTTCTATAATAAATAGAAATATTTACTTAATTCTGTGCTGATGAATCGAATGCGTATGACCCGTTACACGGTTATTTCGATACCAAGCGAGTGAACCACTCGCTTGAGTACCGTTCTGATGAAGGTGTAACCAATAACTATGCTGAATCCTGTTTCTCACGCTTTAGACGGATGCAACATGGTCAACACCACCATATTTCAAACCGTTATTTAGATGATTACGCCAATGAAGTGGCATATCGTGAAGATACTCGCCTAAAACCAAACGGTAACATTGCCAGAGACTTAATGAAAAAGTGTTTACAGGCCAGAACAAATAAAGATTGGTGCGGTTACTGGCAGGGCAATAAGCGAGAAGCGGAACGCTTGGCTGCTTCCCGAATTCTCTTTCTCGTTTCTGGCATTGGGCACTTCGTTTCTTTAATGGCTTGTCAGTATCGCTTTGCTGTTGATTTTCATGTCATTAATGTGTCTCTCTCCTTCAGGTAGGCTATCGCATTTTCAAGAAAATCTTCGCCATTCTTAAACCGGCCCAAGCCAGTGTTGCAACTATCGCATATAAAATCCCTGATATTCCCTGTATGGTGGTCATGATCCGCTACCACTTTAGCGGTAACACCAGCTATTGATCGCTTTCGACAAATAGGGCACTTAAAAGGAGTCCCCAAAGCAGGCCGTTTCTTCTCCATTGCTTTTGCCTGCTTAGACTTCGGCGCTCTCTTGTCTATGTCTGTTCGGCATTTTATACAACTTGGTCTACGTACCGTCCCGTGCTTGTTGTTTTGGTTTTTGTCAAACTTTTCCACTGGTAATAAGCAGTGGCAAACGTTACAGATTTTGGACTCAAACTTGTCTCCGGTCTTGCTAACGTTTATAAGTCTTGTTTCTTTTAATGGAACAGACCATATCTCATCGCGTCCAATTAACCAAACAACAACCATATCCTCTGTTTCTTCTTTCACTAAACCAATAGAGTCAGGTCGGAAATTTCTGATTCTGTCCTCAGGAATACCGTTTTCATGTTGTCTTCCATGCCCTTTTGAGCATGCAACCCATTTGTGATCAGGCATGTAACAAATCCATGGTTAGCGATCTGATCCTTTCTTTTGCTATTGCTATGTACTCTGATGATATATCTACCCCTATGTACTTTCGGCCGGTCTGGTGCGCCATTTTGCAGGTTGTTCCAGAACCACACATGGGGTCAAACACCAGGTCGCCGGGGTTCGTCCAGGAAAAAATATGATCTTGAGCGAGCTTTTCCGGGAATACGGCTGGGTGCTTGAAGGCTATCTTGTCTGATGTCGTGCCACCAAGACCGACCGCATAAGCCCATATATTTGTGCGTGTCTTTTCCTTCTTCAATTCTTTGAGAACTTTCTGGTTGACTGCGTCCGCGCCCTTGTTGTGGACCAGCATTTCGTATCCGCTTCTAACCGTCTTTTCTTTGATCGGATTAAATGTTGCAGGTTTTCCTTTGCTCAGCACAAACATAAATTCAAAGGCGTTTGTATAGGCATTGCTTCTCATGAATGGCGTGTTCTTTTTTTGGTAGATCATCACATCATGCATCTGGAAACCTGTATCCTGAAAGTATAATCCTTGTCGAAAACTGGTCAGGCTTTTGCCTCCATTTATCTTGTCACCAACAACCCAGACAACCACGCCCCCTTGTTTTGTTATTCGATATAGCTGTTGCGCAATATTCTCGAAAGGGAATGAATAGCCTTCATAGTTTCGGAGATCATCATACGGTGGAGAAGTTAAACAAAGGTCTATACAGCCATCATCCATGTTCTTCATGAACTCCACACAATCAGCCTGATATAGCTGGTTGTATTTCATTATGTGGTTACCAATTTATACATTTTAACCTGTGGTGAATGCAGTACGTTCCCGATTTAGCGATGGAGAGTTTACGACCATACCTGACAAATGTGTGAATTGTCCGGTTCGGTTCATGGCATATTATCCCGGGCGCCATAACTGTTGCAAGTGGATATTCCACTCCTGGATATTCCACTCCTGTACAGGGGATTCAATACTTGATTGCCAAATACTGAATTTCTTAAAATGCAACAAATAACCTGATTTAACCGGCTATTTGTTGTATTATCGCGCCCCATTGGAAATGGCCGGGTCTGGCTGTTGCCCAACTGTTCTCTTTAGCGCAAATTCAAATCACTTACAACCATGAAAGACTTGACGAAGTACAGGAATATCGGGATTTTTGCCCATGTTGATGCCGGCAAAACGACTACCACGGAACGAATTTTGAGTCTCACCGGCAAGATTCATAAAATCGGTGAGGTGCACGATGGCGAAGCGACGACAGACTTCATGGCTCAGGAGCGCGAGCGCGGAATTACGATCCAGTCGGCGGCGACCAGTGCATTCTGGGATGATCATCGTCTGAATATTATTGATACGCCGGGCCATGTCGATTTCACGATTGAGGTGTATCGTTCGCTGAAAGTACTGGACGGCGGCGTCGGCGTGTTCTGCGGTTCCGGCGGGGTTGAGCCGCAATCCGAAACAAACTGGCGCTATGCCAATGATTCCGGGGTTGCGCGGATCGTTTTCGTCAACAAGCTGGATCGACTCGGCGCCGACTTTTATCGTGTGGTTGATCAGATCAGGGATATTCTGGGCGCAAAACCCCTGGTTTTGACGTTGCCCATCGGCATTGAAGATGAGTTCATCGGGGTGGTTGACCTGCTGACCCGCAAGGCCTGGGCCTGGGACGGGAGCGGTGATCCGCAGAACTATCGAATAGAGGAACCCCCTGCCGACATGGCCGACCGGATTGAGCAATATCGTGAGGAATTGATCGAGGTTGCTCTGGAACATGACGACGTTGCGATGGAAAAATATCTCGATGGCGAAGAACCGGATGTGGATACCATCAAGGCGTGTATCCGCAAAGGCACGATTGATCTCGATTTCTTTCCGACCCTTTGTGGTTCCGCATTCAAGAACAAGGGGATTCAACCGGTATTGAACGCGGTGGTTGATTATCTGCCGAACCCGATTGAGGTCAAGCCACAGCCCGAGGTTGATCTTGAGGGAGTCGAAACCGGAAGTTACGCGGTGGTTGATCCCGCCAAACCGATGCGCGCCCTGGCATTCAAGATTATGGATGACCGATACGGGGCGCTTACGTTCCTGCGCCTCTATTCGGGAACCATCGCCAAGGGGGCGACCGTGTTGAATACCGCCACCGGCAAGACCGAGCGAATCGGACGGATTGTTGAAATGCACGCTGAGTCCAGGGAGGACCTGACCTCGGCGCAGGCCGGGGATATTGTCGCGGTGCTGGGTATGAAAAATGTCAAAACCGGCCATACCCTGTGTGACCCGGATAACCCCGCCACTCTGGAGCCGATGGTATTCCCCGATCCGGTGATTTTTATGTCGGTCGCGCCAAAAAACAAGGCGGCCTCAGAAAAGATGGGGGTCGCTCTGGGCAAGATGGTGTCAGAGGACCCGTCCTTTCATGTCAGTACGGATGATGACAGCGGGGAAACCATTTTACAGGGAATGGGTGAACTGCATCTCGATATCAAGGTGGATCTGTTGAAACGAACTCACGGAGTTGAGGTGGAAGTGGGCAAGCCTCAGGTGGCCTACCGCGAGACCATTACGCAAAGTGTATCGGATACGTATATCCACAAGAAGCAGACCGGCGGG
This sequence comes from Candidatus Poriferihabitaceae bacterium, assembly GCA_965208975.1. Taxonomy (GTDB): domain Bacteria; phylum Pseudomonadota; class Gammaproteobacteria; order Arenicellales; family Poriferihabitantaceae. The sequence goes on from CBDBQH010000003.1 coordinate 484,978, forward strand.
GCCGGGCAGTTTGGTAAAATTGACTATACGATTGAGCCAGCGGAAGCCGGTTCCGGTTATCAGTTTGCATCAAAAGTAACCGGCGGCAATGTTCCTCGTGAATTTTGGCCAGCGATAGACAAGGGGTTCAGGGAGTGCATGGAGACCGGAATACTGGCCGGATATCCTTGTATTGATGTCAAGGTAACCTTGCTGGACGGCGCCTACCATGCGGTGGATTCCTCTGCGGTGGCGTTCGAACTGGCGGCCAGGGCGGCCTATCGGCAATCCATGGGCAAGGCTGGCCCGCAGTTGCTGGAGCCGATCATGAAGGTAGATGTATTCACTCCCGAAGCCAATGTCGGAGACGTAATCGGTGACCTGAACCGGCGTCGCGGCATGATCCGCTCCCAGGATGCCGGGACTGTGGGTGTCCGTATCAAGGGAGATGTGCCGCTGTCCGATATGTTCGGCTATATCGGTGACCTGCGGACGCTGACTTCAGGCCGGGGACAGTTCTCGATGGAGTTCTCCCACTATATGCCGTGCCCGAAAAATGTGGCGGAAGGCGTGATCAAGGAAGCCCTGGAAAGAAATGCAGCCAAATCCTGAAACAAGCCAGATGGTCCGCAGTGGATTGGGTCCATGTCGTGATAGAATCAGGCCGTGAGTGAACCGATAATCCAAAAGCTGGCGCAGCAACTGGCAGTCCTGGAGGAGCGCATGAATACGAAGCAGGCAGAGGGCGAATCTGCAATTGACCGATTGAGAGCGGATATGGCCAACTGGAAGACGGATATGGCCAGACGGGAGAATCGGTTGATGCTTGCCGTGTTCGGCGCCGTCGGTTTGGGCACTGCCATTCTGGGAGCGCTCATCGCCATGGATTAGTCAGACAGCCCGCAATCCATTGGCAATATCCTGCTGGATATCGGCGACATCTTCAAGGCCGATACTCAACCGGATCAGGGAATCGGTGATACCGGCCTGATCGCGCTCGCGCTGCGTGATTCTGCAATGGGTGGTGCTGGCCGGGTGGGTGATTGTGGTTTTGGCGTCACCGAGGTTTGCGGTAATTGAAATCCATTCGGTCTTGTCGATTAATCGCCAGGCATCTTCGCGGTCGCCATGGATCTCAAAAGAGACCACCCCGCCGTATCCGGATTGCTGTTGCGAAGCCAGTTTGTGGTGCGGATGAGATTCAAGCCCCGGATACCAGACCCGTTTGATCATCGGCTGAGATTCCAGCCAGGTCGCAATCTGATGGGCATTTGCGTTGTGTTGGCGCATACGGATAGACAATGTTTCGAGCGCTGTAAACAGGACCCAGGCGTTGAATGGACTCAGGGTGGCGCCAGAGGAGCGCATGACCTTGTACAGGGACTGTGCAATGCCGTCATCATTGACCACGATGGCTCCGCCCAGGCACCGTCCCTGGCCGTCAATATATTTGGTTGCGGAGTGGACCACGATGTCTGCCCCGAGGCTGAGTGGCTGCTGAAATACCGGGGTCAGGAATGTGTTGTCAACGGCAAGCAACAGGTCGTGTTTGCGGGCAATAGCGGACAGTCGCCGGATGTCGGTGGTTTCGAGCAGGGGGTTCGAGGGGGTTTCAACGAAGAACAGCCGGGTATCCGGTTTGACGCTTTCTTCCCAGGCCGTGTAATCCTTGAGGTCAACGTAATCCGCTACGATACCGAAGCGCGAAAAAATGGTCTTGAACAGGTTGATGGTGGAGCCAAACACGCTTTGGGAAACCACTACATGATCGCCCTGATTGAGGACGGCCAGCGCCATGGTCATGATTGCGGCCATCCCGGATGAGGTGGCGGTGCAATGCCGTCCGTTTTCAAGCGCCAGGATTCTTTCTTCGAATGTGCGGACGGACGGATTGGTAAATCTGGAGTAGATATTGCCTGGTTCCGTTTCTGCGAATCGCGCCGCCGCCTGTGCGGCGCTGTCGAATGCGAAACTCGAAGTCAGATAGATCGGGTCGCTGTGTTCGCCTTCGGGTCCCCGTACCTGTCCGCATCGGACCGCCCGTGTTGCCGGATTGTGATCGGGTTTTCGGGTATAACTTCTCATGTCGTCATCCTCATGCTCCTTCGGGGTAATTGGTTTCAATCGGAACATCCTCGCAATTACCCCACTGCGACCAGGAACCGGCGTAGCCGTGGACGTTTTCATAACCCAGACTCTTCAGGGTAATGCAGGTGTGGGATGAGCGGCGGTGAGTCTGGCAATAGGCAATGATTTCCTTTTCCGGTACAACGCCGAGACTCTGGTACTTCATTCGAAGCGTATGTTCATCCAGTAGTTGATGGTTTCTGGTCGGGTCGGTAGCCTCTATCCAGTCCAGATGAACCGCGCCGGGGATATGTCCGCCACGAGCGGCCAGCGGCTCTTCACCAGTGAACTCCGAAGCGGACCGGGAATCCAGTAAAACCACATTCGGATCATTCAGTTTCTCCAGAATCTGTTCTTTCGAGCGGATGCCATGGCTGCCGATTCTGGCGTTGTAAATGGTTGGTTCCGGTTGATGAGGCTGGCGTTCCGTTGGCAGTCCGTCAGCTACCCAGGAAGCGTATCCTCCATCCAGTAACGAAAACCCGCGATGCCCGATTACGCCCAGCGTCCAGAGTAATCGACAGGCTGCGGCTCCGGCATCCTGATCGTATGCGACGACATGACTGTGCCGGGATAGCCCCAGCGCGGAAAACAGCGCCGAGAGTTTTTCTTCGTCAGGCAGCAGTCCGAGTACAGGCGGTCGCATTTCGACCAGGCAGTCATAGCGGAGTAATACCGCATTTGGAAGGTGCCCGGCGTCATATTGCGCTTGACTGCGTAAATCCACCAACAATATATCCGGTTGGGAAATTGCTCGGAACAGTTGATCCGGGTGGATGATAACGGGACGTGAACCACTGGTGTCGCAGTTTGTCTGGCCGCGAGATCGAATAACACGCTGATCAACCGGTTGTTGATCGGTTCGGGAATACTGGTACATCTGAATACGCTCCGGAAGTTGAATAAAAACCCATGAGGCAGAACTTGGCCCTTGAAGTCAGGTTTCGGGGAGCGTCAGATGAAAAGTCAGGTAACAGTCAATGATCGGAAAGGGTATTTGCAACCATGTACGGACCGACGCTCCCCGTTGTACAGCAACAACAGACCAGCGCCAGTGGCATTGGTTGAATGACCGGATTGGTTGTGATGAAACTCATGGGGTCAAGTATAGGCATCATCCGTATCTGTGGCAAGAGATCATTTCAAAAAAGATCATTTCAAAAAAAATCCTGAAATATATGTTTTCTGCAATTTCTGGTGTAATCTACAATCCGGTGCCAGTCGAAATTCTGGTTGGGGTTTTTGTCTTGAAGCAGTGGGGAAAAGAATGATGAAAGCGGTCGTATCGAAAACAAACCTTGGCAATACAAGTGAACATGAATGGCAGGTGCGGCAGGAACTGGCCTGCTGTTATCGGGCTTTTGTCCATTATGGCTGGACGGATCTGATTTATACTCATTTGAGCGCCCGGGCGCCTGGGGAGAGTGATCGCTATCTGATCAATCCTTATGGGCTGCTCTTTCAGGAAATTACGGCAAGCAATCTGATCAAGGTGGATTTTGACGGACATGCCGTTGCCGGGGATTATCCGTATAATGAAGCTGGACACTTCATTCATACCGCGATATTGAAGGCGCGCCCGGATGTCAATGTCGTGCTCCACAGTCATACCCGGGCCGGGATGGCGGTTTCCTGTATGGCAGAGGGATTGTTGCCGTTGACTCAACAGGCCAATGAAGTCAATGGCTCTGTCTGTTATCACCGATATGATGTGGTCACGAATAATGAGGAGGAATGCAGGTTGCTGGGGGAAAGTATCGCGGACAAATGGCTGATGATCATGCACAACCACGGCTTGCTGAGCGCCGGGCGGACCGTTGGGGAAGCCTTTTATTTGCTGTACCAGCTTGAAAATGCCTGCAAGGTCCAGGTTGATGTGATGGCGTCCGGCGCTAACAGGATTGTGCCTGATGATGAAGTGATTCGATCGCTGAATGATTATGGTCTGCCACCCGATGACGCTCCATTCTCTGATGTGCCCCTGGCATGGGAGGCGGTAACGCGGATGATGGACCGCAAGGACGCTTCTTACCGCTCGTGACTGATCTATACGGGTCTTCGGTGAATGCAGAGCGACTCAATCAGATAAAATCATTACCGTGCTGGCGCGGGCCGATCAACGTTGAACCACTGGATGGCGGCATGACGAACCATAACTTCAGGGTTGAGGATTGCGGCAATCAGTATGTAGTGCGCCTGGGCGCTGATGTCCCGGAGCATCTCTTGTGGCGCGAGAATGAGGGCAGGGTTTCGATGATTGCGGCCAAATGCGGGTTTTCACCGGCTGTTTTTTATCGGCAGCCGGGCGTGCTGGTGATCGATTTCATTGATGGTCGGACGCTCGAAGGAGATGATGTCAAAAATCCTGAAAACCTGCGGCGACTGGCTGACCTGCTGCAACGCTTCCACCGGCGGATGCCTCTCGAATTCGAGGGCTATACGATTCTGTTCTGGGTATTCCAGGTATTGCGGCATTATCACAATGTGCTGACAAACAGTGATTCCCCGTACATGGATCAGATGGCTGAACTGATGGCCATTGCCCAGATCCTTGAACGGGCTGTCGGGCCGGTTGAAATCGTATTCGGGCATAATGATTTGCTGCCTGCCAATTTTATTGATGACGGGGAGAAAATCTGGTTGATTGATTTTGACTATGCCGGATTCAACAGTCCCTTGTTTGACCTTTCCAATCTGGCGTCGAACAGTGAACTGGAAGAAGAACAGGAGCGGTATTTGCTGGCGCTTTATTTTGATCGCCCGGTGACTGCTGATCTTTGGCGCCGCTATCATGCGATGAAATGCGCCTCCCTGTTGCGGGAAACCATCTGGTCAATGGTGTCGGAATCGTATTCGACGATTGACTTTGATTTTTCCGGTTACACGCGCGAGAATCAGACCCGGTTCGAGCGTTCCTGGCAGTATTATACCCGGGTTTTCGGATCGTCGTCTTGACTCAGGGTTTATTGGCTGACACGGATATTGGCGCTGGCGCACCCACTCTGTGATGTCCCGGTCCAGCTATATTCATGACATTGCTCCGGAGGATTTCAATACAATGGTGATTGAAAATTCCTTCAAGGGTCTGGTTCTGGTCTACTTCTGGTCACAGAATGCCGGTCCCTGCATGAGACTTCTCCCGGTTCTGGTCAAATTGGCCGATGAGTTCTCAGGCCGGTTTCTGCTCAACCTGCTGGATACGGATCGGCACAGGAAATATGCCCGGGAACTGGGTGTGATCAGCATTCCAACCGTTCAGTTCTATCTGAACGGCAAGATTGTCGAGACCCTGCATGGCGCGTTTTCCGAAGGATATGTCCGCAAAGTGATCGAAAAAGCGCTGAGGCAGAATACTGCAATCCATGTTGTGACTGGCAAGGCTGCGCCGGACTGGGCATTCGCCAATGCGCTGGAGCGCGCCAAAAAACTTCTTCTGCGAGGAGATGCGATCAATGCGGCCTCCTTGCTGGACTCGCTCCCCCGCGAGGCGCTCATAATACCGGAAATCGGTCTGCTCAAAGCCCATGCTGATTTGATTCGGACGGCGCAGCTGGCGCCGCAACGGAAAATCCTCATCGAGCGGCTTGAGGGGAAGCCTGATGACTTCTCATCGCTCTGGCAATTGGCTGCCCTCAATCTGGTGGCGGACGATTATCAATCGGCTCTGGAGTTATTGCTGTCCATCAAAAACCGGAGTCCTGACCCCGATATGGCAGACCGGGCGTTCAGATCAATGCTGGCTGTTTTTGCATTGCTTGGCGAGTCCCATCCTCTGGTTGAACGGTTTTCTGAAGTATTGAATCAATCCGGTTCGACTGATTTGCCGTGACTGTACAAAACCCCACGGTCCGAGCATACCTGCTGTTGACGATGACCACCTTTTGCTGGGGAGGCAACTCTGTGCTGGCTCGCGTTGCGGTCGGTGAGGTATCGCCGATGCTGATTGTCAGTCTGCGCTGGCTGGGCGTGGTGATGCTGCTGTTTATTTTCGCAAGGCCGGTTATTTATCGGGAATGGGACCAACTGAAAGCACATCTCCCGGTACTTTTCCTGATGGGAGCGCTGGGTTTCACCGCGTTTAACGCATTGTTCTACCTGGCTGCCCACACTACCACAGCGCTGAATATCGGTATTATCCAGGGCATCGTTCCGATATTCCTGCTGGCTGGCGCCTGGTTTTTGTACCGCGTCCCGGTGTCACTGTTGCAGGGATTGGGCGCTATCATCACCATACTCGGTGTCTGCATCGTAGCCGCCGCCGGCAATCTGGAGAAACTGGCCTCGCTGTCGATCAATCAGGGCGATTACCTGCTGCTCTTCGCGTGTCTGCTTTATTCGGGTTATGCGCTGGTACTGAGGAGGTTCGCCGGTGTGTCGGCATTAAGCCTGTTCGCTGTGGTCTCCGTTGCCGCCTTCATTGCATCGTTGCCGTTGAGCCTGGTGGAGTTGTATCTGGGAAGTTTACAGTGGCCGACCCCGAAGGGATGGATCGTGGTGCTGTTAATCACCTTGCTGCCTTCTTTCCTTGCCCAGGTGTTTTTCATCCGGAGTGTGAAGGAACTGGGGGCTGGCCGGGCCGGGATATTTGTCAATCTGGTTCCGGTATTTTCCTCGATTCTGGCGGTGTCGATTCTGGGCGAGCCATTCCAGGTCTATCATGCGGTCGCGTTGATTCTGGTGATTGGTGGCATCGGTCTGGCGGAAAGCAAAAAACGCAAGGCAGTCGCGGTCTGAACGCACCGGACCACCGTCCCGGCACCCCCGGTTAACGTATCAGGCGAGAAGCCGCAAGACAGCGCACAGATAAATTCGCGCAGATGCTGTCAGTTCATCAATGGTCACATATTCATCCAGAGTGTGAGCCTGATAGATTGACCCCGGACCGCACACAACCGCCGGACAAAGAAAGTGCGGCGCGTCAGTCGCCGCCGGGAATACTCCGACATTGGCGGGCCGTCCCTGTACGGTCTCGAATGCTGAAGCGATGGCCGAAACCACTTCGGATTCGACCGGCGTGTCGAGGGCCGCGTTATGCACGGTCGGCAATCCGATTTCGTATCTGAAATCAGGGTTCTGGTGGGAGATGTTTTCCAGAATACCCTGGTATTCTGCGGTAATCACCTCTGGAGTTTCACCGGGCAGGAATCGCCGGTCGACTTCCAGCTCGCAGTAATCAGGCACCGCGGAGGCGATCGTACCTCCCCGAATTACCCCCGGATTGACTCGCGCATGTCCGCAGACCGGGTGCCCGGGGCGAGCGGCCAGATCATCCGAGTAGCGCTCAAACTCCTTGACCACATCGGCCATCAGGCTGATCGCGTTGATTCCCGTTTCCGGGACGCTGGAATGGCAGGCCCTGCCGAATGTCCGGATATGCACGCATAGTTGTCCCTTATGGGTATGACATACTTTCAGTTCAGTGGGTTCGCCGACAATCGCCAGGTCCGGGATGGGGCCGTTTTCGGAAATATCCTTTGAGCCGATCATGCCGTGCTCTTCATCCACCACTCCGGCGATCACCAGGTCACCGCCCAGGCGGATGTTATGGTCTTGCAGAATGCGGGCCACTTCGATATAGGCCGCGAGCGCCGCTTTCATGTCACACGATCCACGGCCGTATAAACGACCGTCGCGGACTACCGGATTGAACGGGTCCGGGTAGCCGGCAACGCCCACGGTATCAATATGCCCCGCCAGCATCACGCATTTTTTATGTTCACTCTTGCGCTCATGACCGATCATTCGTCCGAACACATTGGGGCGGCCAGCCACCACTTCCCGTCTGGAAGTCTGCAAGCCGAGCGCAGCCATCTGCTCCTGGTAAAGGTCGGCGAACTCCAGTTCACGGCAGCTTTGCGTCACATTGTCGTCAAACGGATTGACACTCGGCGTGGCCACCATGGACGCGAGGCTGGCTACCAGACGCGATTCATCCACTTCATCCATAAGCCCGGCGATGGCACTGTCATCAAACTTGCGCCCGTTGGCGGAGGTCGTTTGTCTGGTCATGATGGTTCCCCTGTTTCACAATACAAGTGGTAAGATTGTGACATCAATCGGCGGTCAAATCCATGTATTCCTGATTTTGGAGATGGTCATTGGCAGGCAAATGCAAATCGGTAACCAGACAGGCACAGCGAAAGAATGCAATCGAAAAGGGCATGAGCAACTGGATATGATGGATAAAAGAAGATGTGGATGGTGCGGCGATGACGCGCTGTATCGGGATTATCATGACACGGAATGGGGGCAGCCATTGCATGATGAGGGGAAACTGTTCGAGTTTCTCTGTCTCGAAGGGGCACAGGCGGGATTGAGCTGGATCACCATCTTGCGAAAACGCGAGCGTTATATTCAGGCCTTTGACGGGTTTGACCCGGAAAAGATGGCGCGATACGACACCGATAAAATCGCTGAACTGCTCAATGACCCCGGCATTGTTCGCAATAAACTGAAGGTGAACGGGTTTGTGAGAAATGCCCGGGCCTGCCTGGATATGCGGGCTCAGGGACTCTCCCTTGACGCATATTTCTGGGGGTACGTGGATGGCCAGCCGATTCAGAACAACTGGAATGAGGCGCGACATGTCCCCGCCAATACGCCGTTGTCGGACGCGCTAGCCAAGGATCTGAAAAAGCGTGGCTTCGTCTTTGTCGGCAGTACGATCTGTTATGCCTTCATGCAGGCTACCGGGATGGTCAACGATCACCTCGTCGGTTGTTACCGCCACGAGCAGCTGGCGGGCTGACGCCATAGTCGGGAGACGGGCCACGCCAACAACGGGCGACCACAGAGGGTCGCCCCTACGCATCCTGTCGAGGCGTCAGCCATTGTACCGGCCCCCGCCGGACTCTATCTCACCAGCAACTGATTGACCCGCTTGACGAATTCGTTCGGATTTTTCAGTGGCGCTCCTTCCGCCAGTACGGCCTGATCGAACAAGAGATTGGCCCACTCATCCGCAAGGTCCGCCTCGACATCAATCTGCTTGACGATCTGGTGATCGGGGTTGATTTCCAGTATCGGTTTGGCAACCGGGGCCTCTTGTCCGATTGATTGCAGTATCCGCTCCATGTTGCCACCGAGATCATGTTCATCCGCCACCAGACAGCTTGGCGAGTCTACCAGCCGGTCTGAAACGCGGACCTCCTTGACCTGATCCTTGAGTGTCTCTTTGAGTTTTTCGAGCAGCGGCTTCATGTCCTCCTCCTTCTTCTCGCTTTCCTCCTTGCTCGTGGTGATCAGGTCGTTGATATCCAGCCCGCCTTTGGCGATGGATTTGAGCGCTTTCCCCTCATATTCGCGCAGGTGGCTGACGAACCATTCATCCACCGGGTCTGTCAGCAATACCACTTCGATTCCGTTTTTCCGGAACACTTCGAGGTGCGGGGAGGATTTTGCCGCGGTGTGGTTCTCAGCCGAAATGTAATAGATTTCCTTCTGTTTTTCCGGCATGCGCACAATGTAGTCATCCAGTGAGATGGTCTGCGCCTCATCGTCCCGGTGAGTGGTTGTGAATCGGGCCAGTTTTGCCAGCGTGTCCTTGTTCTGGAAATCCTCGATCACGCCTTCTTTCAGCACACGTCCATATTCCTGCCAGAGCGCATGGTATTTTTCTTCATCCTTGCCGGCTAATTTTTCCAGTTCCGTTAGCACTTTCTTCACGGAGGCGGCGCGAATCTTGTCGATTTCCTTGTTTTGCTGCAGAAATTCACGCGAAACATTCAGTGGCAGGTCGGCTGAATCCACCAGGCCGCGCACGAATCGCAGATAATTCGGCATCAGTTTTTTCGCGTCATCGGAAATGAATATGCGCCGGACATACAGTTTGATGCCATGTCTTTGTTCCCGGTCCCATAAATCGAATGGCGCTTTTGATGGAATATAAAACAGGGAAATGTATTCCATCCTGCCTTCAACCCGATTGTGAATCGTAATCGCGGGGGGGGCGGGATCATAAGTGAGGGAGGTGTAGAACGCATTGTGTTCCTCCTCGGTAATGTCCTTTTTCGCCCGCGCCCATAGCGCCGAGCCCTTGTTGATGGTTTCCCATTCGATGGTCTGATCCTTCACCGGCTTGCCGTCGTCATCCAGATCCGGGTCCTTCTGCATCTGAATCGGCAGGGAAATATGATCCGAGTATTTCGAGATGATGCTGCGTAGCCGGTATTTTCCGGCGTAATCCTTGCAATCCTTTTTCAGCTGGATGATGATTTGCGTTCCCCGTTGTGGCCGGTCAATGGACTCAAGCGTATATTCTCCACTGCCATCAGATATCCACTGGACGCCTTCGCTACTCTTTGCTCCGGCCTTGCGGGTCAACAGCGTGACCTTTTTTCCGACCAGGAAACAGGAGTAGAAGCCGACACCGAACTGACCGATAAAACTGCTGTCCGCCGACTGATCCTTGCTCATCTTTTCGAGAAACGCCTTCGTGCCGGAGCGGGCAATGGTGCCGATGTCCGCGATTACCTCATCGTGGGTCATGCCGATTCCATTGTCGGTGATGGTCACAGTTCTTTTCTTCTCATTCGCTTCCACCCGGATACCGAGGTCTCCATCGTCTTCGAGAAGCGCGTTATCGGTCAGCGATTCAAACCTCAGTTTATCGCAGGCGTCCGAGGCGTTCGAGATCAGTTCCCGCAGGAATATCTCCTTGTCGCTGTACAGGGAATGGATCATCAGGTGCAGCAGCTGCTGCACTTCGGTTTGAAATGAATGAGTTTCTACCGCGTCATTCCGGGGTGAAGTTTTTGTGCTCATGGTTATACAGGTAAACGGGTGAAAGATTGATTGCCGAAAATGGGGGCAGGTTGTGATCTTTCAAGGGGTCTTGTGCTGTTTTGGTGGATTTTCCGATTGATTGGATGGCAAGGCCGATTTTTCGCTTTTGGTGAAATGGTACGATTAGTCACTAGTATTCCATCGGTTGCAACCCCACAATGCAGTGCATGGATGAACAGTGCGTCTATTTTTTCGGAAAAAACATTAAACGATTCCGGGAAGTATGCGGATATTCGCAAGAACAACTCGCAGAAAAGGCCGGTCTTGATAGATCATATATCGGTGGTATTGAACGTGGCGAACGCAACCCCGCCTTAAAAACGATTATTCGTCTGGCCTCGGCGCTGAATATTGAGCCTCACCAGTTATTTCGAGAACCCTGCACAAACTCCATCCAGGGGCAGGGTCTGGTAGCGCACCAAGCGACACAGGGTATCGTTCTCACCTTCAAATACGATCAATATGATGCTACCTACGATCTTGGTAATGCTACCCTTGTAGAATTTCAGTCCATCATTAATGCAATACAGGTTGGGCTACTTTCCCAAGACCAGCCTTCGGGTGTTGTTGCAAAGACATTTCTTTATGCGATGAAAACATGGCCACACGCCAACCCCTCAGATATTTGGACATTTTTAATGAATCGCGCATATTGTGACCGAACAAACCATCCCCCTGAAAATTTTCGTAAAAACCTTGAACAGAGTTGGAAGCGGACAAGCGGTTGGGCCCTGGAGCAAATTCTCACACAGCACTATAGTGAGTTCTTGCAAAGAGTGGGGGTTAGCTTGATTCGCAAGGATTCCCGGCGTAAAAAATATCTGCTTGACCAAATAAATGACTCACGCATTATTCCCGACAAGGCCGATATTGTCGTGACCCACCGAATACAGGGGGTTGAAAAACTTCTTGGTGTTATTCATGTCAAAGCAAGTATTGCGGAGCGAAGAACCGATGACGTACCCATGAGTCAAGCTCTCATCCAAGCCGGGTTTCTCTCCATTTTTTGGACTATGGACGCAAAAAGTACCCCGTCTGCCATGCCTATAAACCGCGGTGAATTTGGCCAGGCGGAAAACCGACAGACTATAAGCGACAAGAGGAAAGACATTGAGGAACATGGTCACTTCTCTGCCTGTTTTTCTTACAATACCAATACTGTCCCCACTCCGGGGGATTATCAAACTTCCTCGCGTATTTTTGCGTGCACCTTCCAGAATCCGGACGACACGTTTACAGCGTTCCTGAACCGCGCTGCTCTTGTTTCGACTGATCACACTGAATAGACACTTGTGATGATGTCTGAATGAGCCGCTCATTGGCCGCGTCAACATGTGCCGGATCAATTTCAAATCCGATAAATTGACATCCGAGTTGCAATGCGGCTAAACCGGTAGAGCCGGATCCCGCAAACGGGTCTACAACAAGCGTATCCGGGGAGAGGGAGCCGTAGGCGTCAATACACCGTTTCGGCAATTCTGTCGGGAATCGGCTTCGATGCTGCAAGCCGGATATGCTTTCATTGGCAAAATGCCAGACGCTTGGAACAGGAGGGGCGGTACGGAACTTGTGTTGTTCATCCCGAACAAGAAGGAAAACAGGTTCGTGTTTTCGGTGAGGCCGCCGGCATCGTCCTTCTGGCATGGCATTTTTCTTGGACCATAAAACCTCCCCTCTATACAGATATCCAGCATCAACCAATCGTATCAGTAGCCTTTGTGGCAACATAAGAAGATTCCCATACTTGAGCCACGGGGTTATATCATCAATAAAAGCACGGCGTTTGAAGCGGGGTTTTACATAAGCTGCATTTGTCGCGTCAAACCCTTTTCCGTCTGCGCCTAAAGAACTATACACATAATCTTTCCCTCCCCAATTTATTGGCGTATTGTAGGAGTCTCCTATGTTGAGCCAGATAATTCCGCGCTGTTTGAGTTTTGGAAGCAACAAGGTGAAAACCTGAGTCAAAAACTCAATATAATCCCTCGGGTCTGTTTCTGTTCCCCCGCCAAGTGATTCACGTTGTCCCCAATATGGTGGACTTGTCACTACCACATCAATACTTTCGTCTGACAGCGTCGGGATAAGATCAAGGCAATCTCCCTGAACAACGCGAGGAAAACCCAATGGGCGTTTCGTGTTGTTTTGCGTTGCCATATTCGCTCCTGTAAGTTGTATTGCTTTCGCTGGAAAGGTTTTATCATAAACGATTACTTCGATACAAATCGGGTATTACTCATCAATTTCGGCAAAGCTGATAGTTATGTCCATATATGAGAGCTATGAAAATATCGTTATCTTGCTGTAATAAATAGTCAAGTGTCACAACATCAGGTGCCGAATATTCGAAGCGATCCCTGATTTTCAGATAGGATAATACAATATTAAATTCCTTATTGGTCACTCCTTTGTAAGGCCACCATTCACAGCAGTTTCCAAACGCATCTACTATATCTTCAGGTGGTATTTCTGGAAGCACTATGTGCAATGCCCTCAAACCGCAATCATGAAGACCTTTTAACTCGTCTGGAATTACCGGGTATGTCGGCGGACTCCTCTGGAATATACCTGTCAACCAGGAAAAAAGTTTTCTAACCCCATACCAGGATTGTGCTTTGGTGAATAATTCCATATCAGCCTATCACCGGAACCTGCTTCTGGAGAAACCCGGAAGAACTCACTTGAACTTTGAACCGCCCAGGCATTCAGGAGAGGGACTGGATTTCCCGCCTTTGTCAAACCATTCGTCGCCAGTCAGGATGTCCAGCGACAAAGCGTGAACGGGGCCGGCCAGTTCGTCAGCCAGCAGTTCATTGACCAACCGGTGGCGGGCCAGCAATGCCTTGTCCCTGAAAACATCCGATACCAGAACCACCTTGAAATGAGATTCGGAGCCAACCGGCACGTTGTGGTTGCCGCTTTCGTTCAATACATCAAGGTGGATCGGCTCAAGGGCTTCGAGTTTGGAGCGGATTGATAATTCGACTGTGTTCGGATTATTCATGCTGGTTCAACCATGTTCCTCAATCATAGTCCGGTATTTTATCCCGGTTATCACTTTGTCTGGCAAGTTTTGTTTCCCTGTGCATCGAATACAAGCCACAGCCAATAATAATGGTAATGCCGACCAATGTCAGGCTGTCCGGGATTTCAGACCAGATCAGATAACCGAAGATCCCCCCCCGCTACAATGGACAAGTACCTGAAAGGGGCAATGATACTGACCGCCGCATAACGCAGACTCAAGGCCAGCGTGTATTGCGCCAATCCACCCAGCAGCCCGACGCAGATCAACAGGACCAAATCCCATCCGCCCGGCGGCGCCCAATCGGAGAAGATGCACACAATCGTGGTCAGAACAGCGCCGACCAGGGTAAAGTAAAAAGTAATACTGATGGCCTGATCGGTGGCGCTCAACAGTCGCACGACCGTACTATTGATGCCGATGATGAAGGCCGCAATCAACATCGACAATCCTCCGGCATTGAATACCGCCCCACCTGGACGGGTAATAATCAATACTCCCGCAAAACCAATCAGTATCGCCAGCCAGCGCCGTATGCCGACCTGCTCTCCCAGAATGGGGACAGAAAGCGCCGTCCCGATCAACGGCGCCATGTAAAAAACCGCAGAGGCATCCGCCAGTGGCAGGACTGTGAAGCCATAAAATGCGAAAGTCATGGCCAGCATCCCGAGAACTGATCGCAGGACATGCATCCACGGACGGTTTGTCCGTAAAATCCGAATACCCCCTGCGCGGTATAGAAAAAACGAGATCGGGATCATCGCCACAGTACAGCGAAAGAACATGATTTGCCAGACAGAATAACCAGCGCCCAGCCACTTCACCATGGCGTCCATAGCGCTGAAACACAAAATACTCAACAGCGCGGCAGACACGCCAAGCGCCAGCGCCCTGGAATGTTTGCCGGATTGACCCGCTGTTACCGGAGACGCAGAAGGCAAGGAACGGAAATTCATATCCTATTCTACTTGATCAGACGCAGCTTTAATTTGTTATAGTCCGCCTCGTCCACATTTATTCATACTCACAAAGATCAGATTATGTTTGAACAGTTCGAACCGGTTGCACAAGACCCTATTCTCAAACTTTTGGGTATGTTCAGGGACGACCCCCGCCCACAGAAAATAGATGTAGGGGTCGGGGTTTTTCGCGATACCCATGGGGTCACCCCGATTATGACTGCTGTGCGGGAGGCGGAAGACAGACTGCACAACCAGCAAACCACAAAGGCTTATGTCGGCCTGACCGGAGATGAGCAATTCAACAGCGCAATCGCCGATATGATATTCGGCGACTTTTCGGGAATGGGGCGGGTGCGGGCGGTACAGACTCCGGGCGGTTGCGGCGCCCTCAGGATGCTGTCCGATATGCTGTACCGGATTGCCGCCGACAAGACCTTGTGGGTCAGTGATCCGACCTGGGGCAATCATTACCCCATTTTCCGGCAAAGCGGATTCAGTGTCGATACCTACCCGTATCTTGACCGGCATACCAGGCAAGTGGACTTTGATGCCCTGATGGGCAAACTGACAACATTGGGGCCGGACGACATCGTTGTTTTTCACGCCTGCTGCCACAATCCGTCAGGCGCCGATCTCAGTCCCGCGAACTGGGACGAGATCGCCGTTCTTGCCGCGAAAAACGGCTTCTTCCCTTATTTTGATCTGGCTTACCAGGGTTTTGGCGACTCGATCGAAGAGGATGTCTATGGCGTTCGAGCCATGGCTGAACAGGTGGAGTCCATGGTCGTGGCCAGCTCCTGTTCCAAGAATTTCGGGCTTTACCGCGACCGCGTGGGCTGTTCCCTGCTGGTCGGGGAGACCCCGCGTACCGCCGAAATCGCGCGCAACCACATCGCCAGCAATGCGCGAAGCTCCTACTCAATGCCTCCCGATCATGGCGCTGCAATCGTCTCCCTGATCCTGTCGGACACCGACCTGAGAAAGAATTGGGAAAGTGAATTGACCTCCATGCGGCAACGCATACTGACATTGAGAAAACAGTTAAGCGACATACTCAGGGAGAAAACCCAATCCAATCAATGGGATTTTATAGAACATCATCGCGGCATGTTTTCCCTGCTGGTATTGAACGACGAGGAAGTCGACAGCCTGCGTAATGACCACGCCGTTTATGCTGTTGCAGGTGGCCGGATAAACATCGCGGGACTAAAAGATGAAGCACAACTGCACCAGTTCGCCGACGCGCTGGTCAACGTGACCAGCTAACCCGCTGACAGGCATAGCCATACCGGGCGACCACAGTGGGTCGCCCCTACGCATCGCTAATCACGAACCACGAACGCTGACATCCAATGCCAGTTCCTGCCCTTATCCGTATACCCGGCATTCAGATCAATGTAGCGGCAATCTGATTGGGGAAATAATCCTCACAGCTGCCCACCCTGTATACGTCCGCAGTGGCGCAGTGGAGTCCACCGCCAAAGGCGTATGCATCGCGAAACTCAATCGGCAATACCTCCATACCGAGTTGATCCATTTGTTCCATCTGATGGACTTCGCTGGCCTCGACAACCACCGTCTTGTGGTCAATGACCAGACAATTCATGGACAGCCATACGCTGGAATAGCATAATGGTGGCGGAGCTTCATGGGCAGGCGCCGCCGCATCGACAATCTCCCAGTCATTGGCCTCGAAAATCCGGCGTTGCGCCTCCGGCAACCGGCGCGCCGGGTTGTTGATAATCAGCTCCGGACGCAATGGCACGAACGTGGCGTCAATATGAATCGGATAGGGGTCACCCGGGAAGTTGACCGCATGCACACGATGGTCCGGGAAATGACGCTGGAGCCATCGCATCCCCCGTCTGTTGGTCGTCAGACCATGCTGACAGAACAAATCCTTGCCTATACGGCATACATCCGCGGCATCGAACAATGGTTCATGCTCGTTGGTCACAAAATCAAGCGCCGCGGTCCGCTTCAGCCTTTCATCAATGGTAATTTCATCGAAGTAACCCGGTTTATACGAAGCGTCGCTCAAGCGGGGCCGTGGCGCCTGCTCCCAGCGAAAGCCAGGGTCCTCGTCAAAATATCTCTGCATCAGATCATGATAGGCCAGATACTCGAAATACCGGCAGCGAAATGACATCGGAGCGCTCAGGATTTCCTTGCCGACAGTGAGCAACACATCTCTTGGTGGCATGCAACCAAATTGGGAGGCAGTCGTAAAATCCGGCGTGTACACCGCCTGATTCCATTGCAGGGGCGTGGGCCGATCGACGCGTATGCCCCGACTCTCCAGTAATGCGGCCAGGTTATCCAGCCGGAAATTGGCTTTTTCGACCGTATCAAGCGAGCGCGGCCCCCACATGCCGCGCATATCACTGTCCTGGGGTATTTTCGCTTCCGTGGCGGGTTCATTGGGCGGGATACAGGTATGATCCGCCCGACCCACGATCACATGTTTTAACGGATCAAAATCATTCCAGGAACTGACAATAGTTTTTACCATGGGCATAACCACGAGAGTGTGTTGTGTTGATAGTAAGAATGTATCATGGCGGCTGATTGAAATATCGGACTGATCCAGTATCATACCTGCATCATGAAAACCGAGGCAATAATAAATCATCTCGTCTCCTGGCTTGCCAATTACAACGAAACAGCAACGACCGGAGGGTTTGTGGTCGGTGTTTCCGGGGGGATTGACTCGGCAGTGACTTCCGCCCTGGCCGCCAGAACAGGCGCCTCGGTATTATGTCTCGAAATGCCGATTCGTCAGGCATCCTCACAGGAATCCAGAGCAAGGAAACATATCGACCGACTCGAAAACAATTTCCCCAATGTGTCTTCGCTCAGAACCGATCTCACCCCGGTGTTTGATCAATTCGTCCAGTCCATGCCAGCGACTGAAAACGAGGAAACCCGCTCCCTTTCATTGGCCAATTCCCGCGCGCGATTGCGAATGACCACGCTTTATTACTTTGCCGGACTGCACAACTGTCTGGTGGTCGGCACTGGCAATCGGGTTGAGGATTTCGGAGTCGGGTTTTTCACAAAATACGGTGATGGAGGCGTTGACCTGAGTCCGATCGCCGACCTCGACAAATCCGAAGTTTACCAGCTCGGGAAAACCCTGGGAGTGATCGAGGAGATCATGACGGCCAGACCAACTGATGGATTGTGGGGGGATAACCGCTCTGACGAAGACCAGTTAGGCGCCAGCTACGATGAACTGGAATGGGCCATGGCTCGCGCTTTCGATGCTTCTGATAGCCCCGACCGAAAAAGGGCGCCCACGGATACAAATCCCCGCCAGCGCCAGGTACTGGAAATTTATACCCGCCTGCACAAAGCCAACCGGCATAAAATGGAACCTGTCCCCGTTTGCAAAATACCGCCGGAACTGCGCTGATTCCCACTTCTGATTCCCGCTTCTTGACAGGAGTCAATTTTATCGGCAATATATGACCTTTAGTATGGAATTTATATCTATTAAAGGCAATATACTGCTGCTTAATGTATAAATGAAAACATCCCGACAAATCGAAACCGAGATGGGCTCCCGCCTGGCACGATTGCGACTGTCTCGCAACATAACACAGTCCATGCTGGCAAAAAACGCCGGAGTCGGTGTGCGTACACTGAGACGTCTCGAAACCGGCGAACCATCAACCCTCGATACCTTCTTGCGTGTCGTCCTGGCTCTGAATCTGGACGACGCAATCCTCGGCGCGATACCGACATCTCAAATCCGCCCGCTCGAGCGCGTCTCACGGATCGGCTCCGAACGCCAAAGGGCGCGACCGAAACCAAAAGATAATCGCAGATCGCCCTGGACATGGGGTGACGACTCGTGACTGATGCAAACATCATCCTCTGGGGGAGACGCATTGGCGCTGTATCCTGGGACGAAACGCGCTCCCTCGGAGTCTTCCAGTACGACCCGGATTTTGTCGGCGCTGGCATTGAGGTTGCACCTCTGACAATGCCCGTTAGAAAAGAACCATACGATTTCCCGGCTCTCAACAGGGAGTCATTCAAGGGGCTGCCGGGAATGCTTGCGGATGCTCTGCCGGACAGGTTCGGCAACCAACTCATCGACACATGGCTGGCGGTAACCGGCAGGAGCCCGGAGACCTTCAACCCGGTCAACCGGCTCTGCTACATCGGCCGCCGCGGCATCGGCGCCCTTGAATTTGAACCAGCGCTTCGGGAACAGACGAGAACGAAGAAACTGGAAGTTAACCAGCTCGTCGAACTAGCGAACCGGGCGCTCAATGAACGCGCAAGCCTTATCGGCCGATTCGACGGGAAGAGTGATACAAAGCCTCTTGAGGACATTCTGAGCGTTGGCGCTTCGGCAGGTGGAGCCAGAGCGAAAGCCGTTCTCGCCTGGAATCCGAAAACCGGAGAATTTCGCTCCGGGCAACTGGATGCCGATGCAGGATACGAGCACTGGCTCCTGAAGTTTGATGGTGTTTCCAACAACAAAGATAAGGAACTGTCCGATCCTCAGGGATATGGCAAGATCGAATACGCCTACGCAAGAATGGCGCGCGCGGCTGGCATCACGATGTCGGAGTGTCGGCTCCATCATGAGGGTGGCCGCAGTCACTTCATGACGAAACGATTCGACCGGGACGATACCGGCCATAAGATCCACATACAGTCACTTGGAGCAATGCGGCACTTCGATTTCAATGACCCATCAGCCTACTCTTATGAACAAGCCGTCATGACGATCCAGAGCCTGGATCTCGGGATGGTTGCAGTCGAGGAGCAATTTCGTCGGGCGGTCTTCAACATCATAGTGCGCAACCAGGATGACCATGTGAAGAATATCTCATTCTTGATGGACCGCTCTGGAAAATGGTCCCTTTCCCCGGCTTACGATGTCACCTACGCTTACAATCCGGGCGGCGCATGGACCGACCACCACCAGATGAGTCTGGCTGGGCGCCGGAACGATTTTGAGCGTGACGATATCCTTCAGTTCGCCGCCTCCATTGGCATAAAAAGGCGCAGAGCGCTGGAAATACTGGACAAAGCAAGCACTGCCGTCCAGAACTGGGACAAACACGCCGAAGCCGCGGAGATTGCGCCGCGCGATGCCGCACGGATCAAGAGAACCTTCCGATCAAACCTGATGTCGGGTCAGTAAACGATCACACTCCGGCGACAGTCTCGTCTTCAACGCACCCGACCAGCGATACCGACTCCAACATCTGCACATCGGCCTTCAATTTCACTTTTGATCACGAAATATATCCAGATGAAGTAAACCATGGCGTATCCAGCAGGCGGCTTGCGAAGAGATTGCACAGTGTCATCCCAAGAAAATAGCTAACAGCGCCTTTCTCGGTGGGATCCAAAGCTCGAAAGGCTTCAGTCCTATGAAGTGACCTGCTAAATGGTTTCTGTGTCAGTGCCGTACGTACCAAGTCAAAATTATACACCAGGGTTCCCTGGGAGCTAAATGGTTTCTGTGTCAGTGCCGTACGTACCAGAGATGCCCTGAATACTGCTTCATAGTAAGAGGGATGTCCATACTGAAAAACATAAACTGTATTCGGCCTCCCGATGGTGATAGGCCGCCCACAACAATTCATCCCAACTGGTTTCCAAATATCCTCACGAGGGAACACTGGCATTTGGAAAATTGTGACTTTTACAGGAAATCTTTAACATCTCTGAAAGACCAAAGTATCTACCGCCGTTTCTAATCTCTCTCCCCGTACCTGACCCGGCAAAACTGTTTGACCTCCTCTTCAAATTTTCGACTTCAACTCTCTTTATCTCCTCCACTTTTCAATCTCATACCTTATCGCATTAGTCGCAAAAGGGAGGTTGCCACGAACTACCAGTTCGTTTTCGACAATTATCGGGATAGCGCCACCCTTTTCTCGATATTCCGCAACTGCTGGGTCAGCGGGACAATCAGATGTCAACGGGCCAGAAAGAGCTATGATAAACTTATGTCCAGAACTTGCCTTCGCAAGAATTGGTGCTACCAAACAACCCGAATCGCTGTCCAGCCTCACGTCAAGTTCAAACTCCATACCTTCCAAGCCTTGGCGTAAAAGGTCATTATGCAGAAGTACGGTTGCACCACGCAGACGCTCTGGATCAAAACCAAGCCGTCTCCCGGTCACAAGATATTCCAGAAGTTCTGTCCCTGCATATCGATCCAGAAGACTATGTTCGAATTTATTTTTGTAGCTTCGCAAACACCTGTAACATGACGCATCGCATGCTTCCGGGCAAGCCTTCAACAAAACCAGTGCTTTATCCAACAATTCTCCCCCCCGGTCAGCCAGCAAACGGGAAAACCCTGCGCCTCCCGCCAGCGTGTCATACAAAAATATCTCTGCCTCCAACCCCCTTTTCCCTTCAGATGTAAGAGCCGGTCGAAATTCGGCCATCAACTCTCCGGCCTCTATTTCAAGCAACTGGCAGGCCGCCTTGGTCAATGCTTCGCTCACAGTTCTCAACGCAATATTGGTAGATGAATGACCTGGCCGGAGACTTAATGGTGGTTCCACACTGAGGGAAAAAAGCGCAATATCGGTGATAAAGTCAGTCCCTAGTATGAGGTGCTTGGTTGGATTTATCCCTTCGCAGACTATCTTGGAGTCTTTTTCAGGATAGGGTTTTCGATGTGTGTCATTAAGCTTCGGCTCACGCTCATGGCTTGACTCAATCCTGCCACAACTTGTGCAGTACGTGTAACCGTCTTTTTTCGGTCCTGTGTTGGATACGAGAAGATGCTGGCGATCCACCAAGATACGCACACGGTCGTTAATTGTGACCCAATCCGCTGATTTGTCAGGAGTACCCATTGTCAGCTTGGCCCTCGTTGCATAGCTCGTCTCTGGCATATCGTCTGGAGAGGTGACTTCCTCCACATCAACAGGGTGGGCGAACCCCGGAGGACGTAACCAGACTCGACCCGGACCGAAGCTGCTGCCACCGCAAGCTACGCAGTCCCGTATCTCCCCCCGATCTACCTCTGTAATCTCGAATGTCCTGGCAAACCCGCAATTAGAACACTCCATGTAGATGCGTCTCGCGCCCCAAGCCTCATATCGCTCATCCTGCATGGCCGAGTACACAGCACCTGAGGTATAGCATTTACCTGAAATCCAAACCTGTTTGCCGGGGGCGTATTGTGATAATGCAACTGGCAGCCCCTGTGACGGCGCAAAACGCATGATTGGCCTGAAGCTGGTTGAACGCTCTAGGTCAAAAACATGAAACGTCGCCACATCGGTTGGGAAAGCGTAACGCGGCAAAATTCCACAATAGAGAAGACGGTCCAGAAGTTTGCCTGAATTCCACGACTGCTGTGATCGCTCTTCACCCTTTTCTGGCACATCTTCTGTTCCAGTTTCATCATCTGGATCACCATCAGTACCAGTTCCGTCAACACTACTGGACCGGATAGCTTGATCAATTTCCGCCAGACAGTCAATCTTCATCTCTTGCAGAAGGTCATCTCGGTCCCCTTTCGAGAGTTCATCAGGAATCCACGACCCAACCCTTTCTTTTAAGGTCTCTTCATGCTCCGTAAGCCACTTCTCAAAATCATCACGGCTCAGGATTGATTCACCGCTTCGGAACTCTGACACCGTGCCCAGCACAGAAAAAAGATCGTGCCGCATGCCAGGATTAATCTCAGGAATTCGATCCTGATGATAGTTCTGCAAAAGAAAGGCCCGGATATGGCGGCGCACAATATCTATGTTATCAAGGGTTAGAATTGGGTCAACCACATCTCCGCGGATCATGCCATCCGGTTCCGAGAAATAGTGTTCATCGTGGCTATCAGCGCTACCAAACGCGACAACTGTCGCTACTGCGTTGCCCCTACGTCCTGCTCTCCCGCTCCGCTGCTGGTAGTTGGCTCGACTTGGCGGCATGTTACGCAAGGCAACGCCTGACAGCGCCCCGATGTCAATGCCAACCTCCATTGTCGTAGTACTTGACAGGACATCAATGGCTGTCGCTTGTACACCGTCTCTCTCCAATCTTATATCCTGAAAAAGAAGCTCATTTTCTTCCGCCTTGGAGAATACATCCTCATTTTGAGGTGCGTTCAGTTGTGCCGTATGTTCGGCGGCGATAAGCGCCATTGGTTGCCGCGGCGGCACCTCAAGTGCTTCCGTGACAGCCTTTCGGTAGAATCCTTTTCGGGCAAGAAAAACCAAATCTGAATCCGGATCCAGTGCCCGAACACTAGACCCGCCACAATCCAGGCAACGCGATAACCCCGATATTGGTCGGTGCACCGATTTGCAGTTATGGCAGTGAACCCAAGCCCCATCAAACATCAGTGTCAACTGATTGCCTCTCAGGCGTCTGACCCCCCCACCCATATCCTCCGTAAACAACTTGAGAAGTTCAGGTGACCATTGGCTCCAAAACGCTTTTTGAGCCACTTTATCACCAAGCACAGTCTCCATCGCAGCAAATTTGCCCTTCTGTCCCCGGATGCTGATACCTTGAGACCGTGGTCTCTTCCACCAAACAGGAGGCATCGCATTCAACCAGAAACCGTGACCCTGCCAGCACCGCAACCAGGCTCTCGCAAGCCCCACCTTTGCTTCCGTACTATCAACTACGCCAGGAATGTCGGGCAAAAGTTCAAGTTTTTCTGTATAGCTCGGTCGCTCCGTGATTGATGCTAAAGCTAACGCCTCGAACCCGAGGAAACGATCCCTTACCGTTGTCACAACGTTATCAAGAAGTGCTTCTGGCGGCCGTTCGCTGCGGAGTCCCATGCACAGTTCCAAGAGTGCAGCATCATCTCCCAGCACCCCGTTTTCTACGGCCTCTGCAACTACCCGATCTGCACCGAAGCTTTCGCCAAATTTGACCTCTGGCCGCAGACGCACATTCAATATCTTTGATGCGAGCAATACGGCCAAATATAAATCATCAAGATTCAGCAGTCGCTCCATGCCAACCAAACCTTGAAGTCTTCGATATCCCCAAACAATAAGTGTCCGTAGTGAATCCCGATCCGTATACAGTTGAAGATTAGGTGCTAATCGGGCAGCAACCTGTCTCGAATCCGAAAACGTCAATACCTTGCGTCCCTGCAAAGGAGCAAAACTGCTTGCCTCTATCGGCGCTGGCGGTTGAATTTGAACCTGGCGAGAAACCAGAGCCTGAAAGGGCTGATCTCCTTTGGTTTGATGATCCTGAACATATGATCGACCAAAGCGCGCAGTTTTTTTGCAGACTGCGCATCTTACAAACTGCGCGCATGCATCAAGACTATTTGGGGCTTCTTCGTCTTCATTGAGGGAGTCGGATACCCGCCCGCTTCGAATAAAGACATTGCGCATGCGTTGGCCCAGTATTCGTGGATTCAGTCGCCCTGTTTCGAGATCGTAATCCACAACTTCTACTGTCCCGTCATCCGGTGGTTCTTCCAGCAACAAGTCAATCGCAAGTAGCGGCTCAGTGTCTCCGGTCGACATCCGAAGATGCTGTCCGGGCTCTGCCCATAAAGCAGACGGAGCAAGGACATCGTCGGTGTATGCCCTGGCATATGCAGTTCCACAATTCCGACATGTGTACAGTTCCAAGACTCGCGCGCCACATTTGCAATGCTCCCGCGGTTGACCGTACATTTTTCCACAAATCCCATCCCTAGCCTCTTCACCTACTTCCGAACAATCAGAATCCATACACACCCAAAGCCCCGGAAGACCTCTAAAAAAATTGTGAATGCGGCATGGTAACAATCCTGGCGTGTTCGGTTCCTTGCGGGCCACGCTCCCGAGTGCCATCAAGGTAGTAAGTGCAGAATCACTTTTCTCGACAGCAACTGTCGGGAAAATTTTCTGGCCGAGCCCACTGATCGGTTGCGCCTCCTCCATTGTTGAGTTGATGAGTAGCTTCATTGGACCGAAGTCCGATAATGCCTCGTAGAGTACTGACTCGACAGTGTCGCAAACCGACACATCACGATATTCGAGTAGCTGATGGACTATACCAATGCGTTGGGAATCCGTAGTTGCCCCATAGAATTGTTCGAGATCGACCGAAGACAGTATCTCCACATCCGCTTCTGTTCCGTGCGCCTCATCAGCTTTCAGGTCAAGTGAACCCGTGACCGAGATAAAAGAATTCGCAGGATTACCCGACAGTTGTGCACCAAATTCTGGTGCATAATCGTGGTCCCGGAAACTTGCCGTCGCACAGATAACCTGGAGTCGGTCTTTAGTAATGCCTAACCGATCCCTTAGTCGCCGAATAAGTAGCCCCACCTCTGCGCCGCCGGCACCCCTGTACAGATGCGCTTCATCAAGCACCACCAAGAAACTCTCTTCGGGATTGCTTTCCAGCCACTCGCGCGTCCTGTCGAAAATAGGACGCTCAATGGGTCGCATTAGCATGTACTCAAGCATTGAGTAGTTAGTGACTAGCAAGTCCGGCGGCGCGGCTTGCACTTCGTGTCGCGTTAGCAGTTCCGAATCGTCGGGTAGAGTTACTGCCCGTTGAAACTCTCCTGTTTTTGAATTCTGCCATTGACTGTTTTTTCTGCCCAGCCACGCAGTAAGGTCGGACTTGGCTGGCCATTTCCCATGTTTCTTCAACTCCGAGAGAAGCCTCCGTGCCCTCTCTCGCTCCTCGAGATTATCCGACCTTGAATTGCGTTCAATATCAGCATAAAACTCATCAAATGCCTTCAGCCTGCTCGTATCTTTCTTCGCAGTGCGTATACCCGCATACGGAGTTCTGCTTGTGTATCGAGCGAAACGAGGAGGGCGAGCAGACCAACTCCCAAAAAGCTCTACAATCCGTGGATCTCCAAACAAGCCCCGTAACCGCCCCAATTGATCGTTCACGAGTGCATTCATCGGGTACAAAACAAGTGCTCGCATGGCCGACAGCACATTGAAGGATACTGGCTTATTTTTCGCCTCGTGGGCAAGTTTTCCAAGTATGGGCAGCAGAAACGATTCCGTTTTTCCGGAACCCGTCCCAGTCATGATTACCAGATTTTGTCGATTGATAAGACAACTGCGTATTGCATCTGATTGATGACTATATAGCGGATCGTAAACAAGCTGTGGGTGATCTCTCTCTTTCTTCGACACAGACAAATACGCTTCCAACGCCGCTACCGGAAGACCTTTCATCTTCCCCAAGCGTTCGCCCGTTTGGTAACGTGGTGTCGATTCCAGATAGGGTACCTGATGAATAATCCCGGGTTGGGCCAGCAGCTTTTTTCGGTGTCGGATAAGAGACGGAGCGCTTATATGATAAGTCGCTTCGATATAGTCACTAAGCGCACGGTGAAGTTGCTTGATTGATTCTTGCGCCGATTGCATAATTTCCTCTACCAAGATTCTTCAATACGAGATAACCAAAGGCACTCCCGCAGAAATTTTTCTTCAATCCTAGCCGCACCGTCGGGCAGCACGTATGACATCAGGCACTTCTCCTGGGGCACAGTTCGGCCAAACATGATGAAGCGCCTCTCAGACCATGTCGGCAATGGCGAGAAGAAATCAAAACGCCATTCATCACCACATAGTTGAATCCGATATCGCTGAGGCTGACCACGCCTCGCATCAATCGCCATTTGCAAATGCCATGCCTCATCGCACCCACGCCACCGCGATTTACTTGCTGGCAAATCCAGGAACCTAATGACATTTCCTGCAACTAATTCAGCCAGGCACCAAATCGGCGCTCCAAATTCCTGAGGTCGCCTACCCACGTATATTCCACTCTTCCCGGTACAACTCGACCAACGCCCCCGATAAAACGTAACCGGCTTCTCTCCGTCAAGAATTTCCATTTCGTTGACAGTACCTGCGAGAGACCTTTCTGCCAACCGGCATTCATAGCGGGTAAGCAACTGGTCGAACGGTTCTGGATTTGGGCTCCGAAGCCAAGTTTTCTCGGACAATCTCTGCAAGCCTTGATCGTCCAGCTTGACTACTAGGTCTTCATTCGCCTCCGGCAAGATCAGCCTCGTAACGCCTCTCATGCTAATGCGGGACACTAGAGACTCAGGCAGAAACGCATCCTGATCTGGAACTATCCCAATGACAAATATCTCACCACTCTCCCTCTTGACATAGCTCGGAGGAGCGGCGAATACCCATGTTCCCCTAACATCGGGGTCGACGATGCTCACATCATGCAACTCCAGCAGGTCGCCCACTACGATCAAACCCTCAATGATCGCTTCAATACGGCCCGGTAAATCCTCATCCGAATCACACAGATGCTGTAGAGCATCGACAACAGAGCTTCGCAGGACGGTTCGCGAGCATGGGCAATGAATTCCTGCGCTTCGCCGCACCAAAGCTGTCAACAAGTCATCATCGGCAACAACACTGTCAACATCACTTAATCCAAGCACTTCTCGACACCCGACAAGAACCTCTTCCCTTGTAATCTCTTCTATCATTCTACAAATCCGGACCAGGCATCAAGCTTGCCGCGCCAACTGAACCGCGCATTCGAGAAAACGCGCTCCGCGCAATACAGCCGGATTTTCCCGGACATCATTCAGTAACTTGCCAAGATCGCTTTCGAATACCTCTGGAACCCGATGAGCTTCCGTAGCCAAACTAAATGCAAACTCAGACAGTCTTCGGTCCGTACACACATGATCGTTGACCAACTTCACATACCACATGGATTTATGGTGGATACCACCCTTTAACTGCTCACATTTATGGCGCAACATCATGCTAAAGTCTGTCGGCTTTTTCTCGACCAATCGCAAAAGTGTTTCGAGTGCCTGTTGCTGGTCTGGTGACTCGCGTAAGAATGCTTCCGCTTTCGCCCAGTTTTGCCCGCAGAGTTTCTCGTAAATGAGGGACAGATATTCATCTTTGATCTTTTTCCATCTGATGTTGATAAGCGGTCCATAGAGTCTCGCATTGTGCCATCTTGCGTACAACCGCAAAGTGTCTACAGGAAGTACTGGACTGTTCCGCAATCGTGACAAATCAGAGCAAATCTGCAAATCCTTGAAGTTCGTCAGGGTGTGCTTGCAACTGACAACCACAAAATCTTCAAAATCTCCCTGCCTTGCATACAACAGACCTCCCGGCTGCTCAACCACCTGCCCGGCTAAGGCTATATCATACGAACGACAATTTCCAATTAGTGGGGTCTTCATGTTAAAAAACAAAATTTTAGGTTCGGACTTTTCAATACCAGTATCATCAACCAATCTCGCGACGATATTGCGTTGATCGTGGTCAAGAACCCATCGTAAAGGAGGAACCTCATGTTCAAATCGGAACGAAACTCGTCCGAGTTCTTCGGCAAATATTTCCAGTTCGCCGCTCGCAGCCTCCAGATAGGCCCAAGTGTTTTTCTCTTGCTGCAAAAATCCAGCAAACTTCTCCCACCAAAACTCTGGCCGAAGTGGCAGATCGAAACGGTCTCCAATTCGTTCACACAGGAGTTTGTCTCCCCTTCTGTCCGCTAGTCGAATGCTGGTGGTGACCGATCTGCTAGGCGGACCAATCACCGAAAGACTCACTTCGTTTCTCCAGAGTGCTTCCAAGCCCGCGTCATGAGGATCAAGACTCGCGATCAGGCCACAATGCGATGCGACACCAGGAATCCATGGCTCTGGTTCCCTCACGTGAAGTTCAATATGTCCTTCCGCCTCCGGTGTTGATAACTGTTTCAAGAACTGCGCTTCGCTTCGCCTGACCGTAAGGATGTGCTCACCTTCCGGCAATCGTGGCAACCGGATAAACGTCGGATGCCCGCATGGCCCTGCTTTGATCTCTATCTTGGGTTCCCTATCAAGTTGAAGCACATACCCACCCACGGGATGGTCGTGCACCATCCCAAAAACTGGGCTCTCTGTCGTAAGCCATTCGCTTTGACCCTCACCGTTCCACCCACGTCCAGGGAGACCGGCAGGCCAAACGCGAATTGTACGCGCTACCTGCAGGTTGAATTCGGCAAGCCATTCGGTGAACTCGGCAGATACATCAGATGGAACTTTAAAGCGATAAGCCCAAACTTCGGCACAATCAATTCCAAGCTCTTGCATACCAAATCGCAACTGGCTGCACACCTTGTCCGTGACAATGATATATCTGCCTTCAGGACGAACAATCCCGCCGACAATTTCCCGTGCAGTGCCATCCTGCCCAACTCGGTATAACCAAATAGGACCCGGTGTGGTGCGGCATCCAATTTGAAGCAGGTTCTCAAGAAGCCCATGTGAATGCTCGAAGCGAATCATCGGCTCCTTCGAATCGGGCCACCGCTTGAGAACACCCTTTCTATTGCCAAACAGTAGCCACCCGCCAGGCTTATAATCGTCCGCGCCATTGAGGTAGCATCTCGTTGCTCTGATGAATGATCGAATGTCAGAGTTTAATGAGGCGATCTCCTTGAAAGACGGTAATTCCACCCATACAATCCAATCGTCTCCTCCACGATGGCCCAGATATAGGTTAGGTTTGATGTCGAACTCGGCTGCATCTCGGTCAGGCCGTTTGTGGCGAGTACTACCTGCCCCAACACCCGGTAAACCCGTTGCGATCCCGGCAAACCGGTCTTTGACATACCGTCGCGTTTCTCCAAGCCATTCACGCGCATTGCGAACCTTCTCCAAATCTTCAACAATGCGGTCAAGGGTCGGCGGGTAGATGGGCTCACTTCCTTCAGCCGATTGCTCTCCAAGAAGTGCAAGCACTATCCGTCCCGTCAATTCCTCTTGCTGCAGAAATTCCTGGAAACGAGTTGACAAATGATGAGCATTACCTGCCAGTCGCCTGCCTATATCGCCTGCTTTTAACGATGTCAAGCCGATCAAGCGGTGGCGCTGATAATAGAGTGTCCTCGCAAATTGAACTTGCAGATACTTCGGTAATATAGCATGTGTAATTGGTCGCGAGATGATACTGAAATGCTCAGCCCACCGCCCTGTAGGCACCACCCCTGCGTAAGTCCCTCGGAACTTTCGAAACCACCGCCTGACCTGATAACGCTTCTTACTATCCCAACCCGGCATCTGTTGCTCGAATGAGGGCCAATACTCATCACCTTCGTACCTATAACCATGCTCCGTCAAATAAATAACCCATAGCAGCCAGTGTGGCGATAAATGTAGCCTCTTCTTCAACTGTATACGGAGCTGTGCCGAGATCTCCTCGAAGGCAGCCTCATCCAATCCATGCTCAAGTGCGAAGATGTCGAGACCCGACTCTGATCGACTTCCAGCAAGTGCCTCGAAATGCTGTTCGAGTCGATCTTGCCAGTCATCAAGGGAATCAGACATCGCTATCTTCACTCGCTCGTTTTTCGCCTGTCGGACTAACTGGTCCGTAAAAGCTTAGCATCAATTTGCTGACTGTAGCGACCAAACATCGCCACCAATTCCGTGCGCTCCCAATCACGATAATCCGGCCTCCGTTCTGCCCGAGGTACAACCCAGCGTTTGAGGGCCAACAAAGACACTTCATCCACGGAGGACAGCGTCGAGCAATCCAGTTCACCCTTCCCGGTTCGAAGGTACTCCACCCCCTCTGACGCCAGGAATGAAATGAAAACCTCTCTCTGGATACCATGACGGAGTAAGTCATCTCTGAATCCTAACTCTTTCAACGCGGCACGCGTCGTCCGCAATCGCCAATTTGGCCCAGCTCCGAAACGATGACGATCTGCATACGGATGACCAATACTGCGGAGGTAACCCCGCAGTTCCCCAAACAGTCGATCAGGAATATGAAAGTGCCCCCATCCTCCTGTATAACCGATAGATTTGAAGTACTCGATATTGTCCAGTTTCAATCTGTTGTAGACAGAGGAGCGGCCCATTGAAGAGGATGTTGTCACCGCTATGAGTCGGGCATTCTTTTTTTGACCCGATATTATGCCGCTTGAACTACCATATATACGCCGAAAGTCCTCGAATATTTCTTTCGTTCGGACTAGGCATGCCACCAGTTTTCCCGCCAAGAGACGATTGTACGGTGGAACTGCGCCGAGTACATATGCATCCATGATGTTCACTAAGCGAGCACCCCGGTCTCGCACATCCCAACCTACCAAATTGTCACGAACTGCGAGGTTAAATACCGGGTCACCAATAGCAATCAATCCGATTAACTTCCGATTATGGTTGTCCCACACGAGATATCTCAACCTGCGACCAAAGCCGTTCGAAACCGGTACAGACCATGTAAGAGACGCTAGTCGAAATAGTTCGGATTGCCATGTCCCTGCCCCAATTTTCTCTAATACAGGCGATATGCATTCTGGTTCGATATCTGATCCAGACGCGAAATGCGTCAAAAGTGCGGGAGTACGATTGAGCAAGAATTCGCGGTTCTTTTCCAACCTGTCATTTCTTTGATAACCATGGAGTGCCCGAATTGCGTCTTTACCATCGCTACACATCGACAGGGTTCCGTCGTCAAGTTTCCGAAATCCTATCTGTCGCAGGTGCCGCCGAATTTTTCTCTTTAGGTTAGCCTTTTGGGGCGAAACATTAATAACTTGTTGGTTCACTCGATTATTCCCTTTGAATTCGCAATATTGCTTCTTGAGAAAATTCTGGGCCGACTCAGAGATTCGTCGAACCAATAACTCGTTTCACGTTAGCACACCTTAGCGCGAAGACAGGCTCGTCATTACGTCTACGTCATTACGTCTAAAACCGTCGGCATCACCACCTACACCCTTAAACCGCTTGTGACCGTTGATTCTACCTCATGCCTGCCACGGAGTGAACCGCCCCCGGCACAGGGATGAAGCGGGAATCAGCGCTGATTCCCACCTAAAGCCTCCCCAAAAACGAACGAATCTCCTCCACCGTCTGTAAACGCTGGCTGATTCGATGGGTGGGCACAACCGCGGGAATACCTCCCATCAAATCCGCAATTGCCCTGGAGAGTTGTCCGATATGGGCGGAGCCTGATATATAATCGCGGATTTGTTTTCGCTACCACACATTCAATGACAAACACAGATCAACAGATTCGGCAGATTCAGCAATTCATGAGCGGATTTACCGCTGAAACCACACCGGCTTCTGCCGCTAAAACCGCTGATTTCAGAGATCATCTGCGCCCCGGCGCGGTCGTGTATATCACTTTCCTGCCGGGGTCGGATTTTAACGACACCGTTAGCGTGGCAAAACGGCTTCGTGACGAAGGCTTTATCCCGGTCCCGCATTTCGCGGCTCGCAGTATTGCCAACCGCAGGACACTGGATCAGTACTTGAGCCGGGTGGTGGCCGAAGCGGGTGTAGATCGGGTGTTATGTATCGCCGGAGCGGTCGATAGTCCGGTCGGCGACTTCCATGACTCCATGCAACTGCTCGATACCGGACTGTTCGACAAACACGGCATCACCATGATTGGCCTGGCCGGTCATCCCGAAGGCAGCCCGGACATGTCCGATCAAGCAATCCTGTCCGCTCTGAAATGGAAAAATGAATTCAGCCAGCGAACGGACGCCGAAATGCACCTGGTCACACAGTTTGCCTTCGAAAGCGCACCCATCATCGCCTGGGACCGGATGTTGCAGGCCGACGGTAACCACCTGCCCATTCACATTGGCATACCGGGCCTCGCGACCTTGAAAACCCTGCTGATGCATGCCAGAAACTGCGGCATCGGCAATTCCATTAAATTCCTGACCCGGCAGACGAAAAACGTGACCCGGCTGATGTCCGTCAACACCCCCGATAAACTGGTTGCCCAACTGGCCGATTACGCGGTCAATGATCCCGGTTCCGGCATCCGCGGAGTGCATGTCTACCCGCTCGGCGGATTACGCAAAAGCGCCAAATGGAGCTATGCGGTGGTTGATGGGCATTTGACGATGAATGACAAGGGTGGATTCAAGGTGAATGTTGAATTGGATTAGAGTTTGTTGAATCCGAGCACAATTCAACTACGCGAAATTATGTTCTACGAGTATACTTCCTGCCATGACTGATCAACTTGACTTGGGAAAGACATACAGCGCAATCCTCAATGCAGCGAAAGAAAGGCGCTGTATCAGTTATGGCACTCTGGCAAAAGCCAACAATGCCGAATGGACGAAGGTTCGCTACAAAATATCCCAGCATCTGGGCGACCTTATGAAGGTCGCTGTCGAAAATGGCTGGCCGATTCTAAGTGCCATCGTCGTCAATCAGGACAATATTAAGACCAGAAAACTTGACGGCACAGCACGCAACGGCTTTATCAATGCCGCCAAATATCTCGGCTTTGATGTCAGTGACTCCGAGCACTTCATCAAAGAGCAGCAAGAGGCCGTGTTTGCCTGGGCCGAAACTGCCCCCGGCGAGTTGATAACTTCTTCAGAAAATGCAGTGAGCGATCTTTTCGACGATGAAAACAGGCGTTTTTGGTTCGTCGGTGCGATGTGGGGCGAAGAAGATCACACGGAACGCTTCTGCAATGAAGGTATCTGGCAGAACGGCAAGAAACAAGCTAAATATACAGAGCATGTGGCGCGGATGCAGCCCGGAGACCGCATCGCCATCAAATCCGATTTTTTTCAAACGTATAATTTGCCCTTTGATAATCAGGGCCAAAAGATTCGTGTTATGGACATTAAGGCGATTGGCACGATCACCGAGGTGACAACGGATGGCTGGACGGTTAAGGTGGATTGGCAGCAGTTTGACGAACCAAGAAAGTGGTACTTCTACGCCTACTCCAATACCATTACAGAAGCCAAGGTCTCTAATGAATGCGCACGACGGCTCATCCAGTTCACCTTCGACGGCCATAGGCAGGATTATGGATACTGGCTTCCCCGCTATGTACCAGAGACCAATATCGAACAAGAAACCAATCCCGATCCCGACGAAACAAAAATCTCTCCATACGGGATTACCGACATTCTTGAAGATGGCTGCTTCCTCCCACAGAAATCCCTCGATTTGGCTCTATCGCGCTTGAAGAAGAAATTGAACCTCATCCTTCAAGGTCCGCCCGGTACTGGCAAGACCTGGCTCGCAAAACGACTTGGCTATGCGCTTATTCGCACGAAGGATCGTGCTGTCGTCCGCAAACGAATGCGCTTTATCCAGTTTCATCCGTCGTTATCCTACGAGGACTTCATACGCGGCTGGCGTCCTGATGGTGATGGTCAACTGTCCTTGATTGATGGCGCTTTCCTGGAAGCGGTAGAGGCGGCGCGTGCCGAACCTGACCCCTTTGTCGTCATCATTGAAGAAATCAATCGCGGCAACCCCGCCCAAATTTTCGGTGAGATGCTTACTCTTCTTGAAAACGATAAACGCAAGGAAGAGGAAGCGATTGAGCTTGCCTATCGCCGCGAGCACGGCGTGCGCGTCTTCATCCCACACAACCTTTTCGTGATCGGCACAATGAACATTGCCGACCGCTCGCTTGCCCTCGTTGATCTCGCACTCCGTCGCCGTTTCGCTTTCGTCACCCTTGAAACGGCTCTTAATGAAAGCTGGCTCAAATGGTGTACTGAACAGGCGGGCATCACTGAAGATGTTCTCATTGAAATCCGGCAGCGCATGACTAAACTGAATGATGAGATTACCGCCGACCGCTCACTCGGCGCACAATTCAAAATCGGTCACAGCTATGTGACACCCGCATCAGGTGAGCAGATCAAAGATGCAAGAGCGTGGTTTCGCGAGATCGTTGAGACGGAAATTGAACCGCTTCTTGAGGAGTACTGGTTCGACAATCTGGATAAAGCCAGGGCATCGAAAACACAACTCTTACAGGGCCTGTGAGCGTTGTACCCCAATCTGATGAGGAGAGCGAAGATGCGGCACGACTCGCTTATGGCAAGATACCGGTACGCAATGTTTGGCTCCTTTTCCTGTATGCCTATGATTTAGCGCGATTCCAGGGGCGCTTCGAAGCTGAGATTGAGGACTCACCCGACTTCAAGTCTTTGATTGCGCGACTTCTATGTCATGTCGTTGAAACACGCCTCAGGCGTAACCTCAGCTTTGGCTACCGTAGACGCGAAGACACACTGAAGCGCGTGCGCGGCAGGATTGATATCCTGAAGACAGAGTCCCGCGATCTTTTCCGTCGTGGCGAGGTTGCCTGCCGATTTGAAGAACTCACCATCGATACGCCGCGGAATCGGCTGGTGCACGCAGCCCTAAGCGCTGTGTGGGCGGCTTGATGACCAAGAGCTTGCTCGCAGGACAAAAACCCTGGCCAGCGCTCTTGGCCGTGCCGGTGTCAGTGGCGCTATACCGTCACGAGCAGAGATGGCATCTGATCAGGTCGGACGGCATGAGGCGGCGGACCGGTTGATGGTTTCGCTTGCCCGTGCCGTTTTCGATCTCGTCCTGCCCACCGAGAAGAAAGGAGCGCGTTCACTCCTTCAGTCCCAACGCGAAAATACGGAATTCAGAAAGCTTTTCGAACGCGCGATTGGTAATTTTTTCTCTGCCGAGTTGCCACGAGAAGACGGATGCGCGTCTATGCGGGCAAGCAATATCACTGGCCTGTCGGCGCTGTATCACCGGGCATTCGCATGTACCTTCCGATAATGGTGACGGACATCATCCTGGAGAACAAGCAGGAGAAACGACGGATCATCATCGACACCAAGTTCACCGACATCCTGATCAGTTCCCGGTTTGACGATAGTCAGAGTTTCAAGACCGGTCACATCTATCAACTCTACGCCTACCTCCGCAGTCAGGAACGCGACGACGATCCGCTCTCGCTGAACTCCGAGGGCATGCTTCTTTATCCGTCTATCCACTTCGATGTGGACGAGGTGGCCGAACTACAGGGGCATTTTGTCCGTTTTGTGACGATCGACCTTGCTGAAAAAACCAGTACAGTTGTGGAGAACCTGCGTCAGTTACCTGTCAGCCATAGTCGACAAAAAGCCTGCGATCCGGCCGAAAACCAGTCGGTAGCCATTGCATAAAACATTTGAAACGCTTCGATCTGGATCCACCTCGTCAATTCCCGCCCTCCTCCCGCCTTTCCCGCTTGCGCGGGAGTGACATACGGCGCAATCCTCAATGCAGCATAAAGAGAGGCGTTTTATCAGTTATGGCGATCTGGCAAAAGCCAACACTGCCGAATGGTCGAAGGTTCGCTACAATTGATTTCCGCCCGCCTGTGGTATATTTGACAAACACCATGTGAGGTATGTTATTTTGAAAGACACAAACAAGAAAGAATCCGGAACGGACAAACGCGATCTCAATCTCGATACCGCAAGCGTCAAACCCTTGAAGGAAGATCGGAGTGAGCCGCGAGACCGGCCGGAAATTTCGGACACATACCGACCACCGCCCCGGAAGCCTCCCAAAAAATGAACGAAAATCCGACTACCGAATACGACGATCTCCTCTTTGGAGTGCGCCGATCCGTTCGATACCACGACCGACGCGTTTCTTTTTACGACCGTTCCCACAATCTGGTCCTGTTCCTGGTATTGATCGGCGGGTCCTCTGCCGTTGTGACCTTCACAGCGGAATTTGCACAGGGCTGGCCCATCTGGACAAGCCTACTCCCGGCTGCTCTGGTATCGGCGCTCGCCGGACTGGACCTGGTAATCGGGTCTGCGCGCAAAGCCCGAAAGCATGACATTCTGAAGTACCGCTTCATCGCGCTGGAGGCTCGGATGATAGCAGCAGGGTCGCTCGACGAAACGCAACCCGACTGGCTCACGGAACGTCTCATGATCGAAAGCGAGGAGCCTCCTGTCTTGAGGGTGCTCGACACGATCTGCCACAATGACCTGATGCGCTCGATGGGCTATCCACCCAAGGACTTCATCCGGGTCGGGCCGATTCAGCGATTTTTCTCACCGATGTTCGACATGGGGGCGAACGCACTGCGGTGACCCGGCCGAAAACAGTCGGTAGCCATTGCATAAAACATTTGAAGCGTTTCGATCTGGAACCATCCCCGCGTCAACCGCTCATCACCAACAACACATGGAAACGGCGAGGACCATGGGCTCCATAAACAATGGTTTGTTCGATATCCGCGGTTTTTGAGGGGCCGGTGATAAAATTGATAGCCCTTGGCCGGGATTCGGACATCAACCAGAATTGCTCCATGGACGATACCAGTCTGCTCCGCTCCAGTACGACGATATGGGTTTCGGGCAGGAAATTGAGCGTAACCGGAGAGGCTGGAGACGAAACCATCGCGATGGCGCCGGTTTCCGCAATCCCCGCGCAAGCGCGGGTGACCGAAACCCGGTCCGATGCCGTCGCGGCCCGGTATTCAATTGCGATACCACCCCAGTCCAGGGAGTAGAAATCCTCATCCGGCGAAGCGACCACCCGCTCAGGTTGCCGGATATCCGCCAGATAGCGGCTGACCGCATGCGGTATCCGATTCCAGTCAGGCGCCGTGCAACAGGTACCATGAACCTGTGAGAGTTGGCGAATGAACCGATCAGCAGGGTCTTGCGGCTGGTCAGGACCAAAATCAGGAATCGGTAGCGGGATGCGGAAATCCGGCTTGCGGGAACCGCGTTCCGGCTTCTGGCGCCGGATGGTTTTCAGAATGGTTTGCCGGGCATTCATCACCGCTCCCCTCCGTGTTTTTTCCACATCTGCTGGAAGGTGGATACGCCGGGCGCTGGAAAGTCACGGCTTATCGTCCATGGCCGGAGCAGGGGCAACCAACGGAATCGCCCCCTGGCCCCACCGGGTTTCAATCGGGCCAGGATATGGAGCAACTGCGTCACGATACGGGTAATCATCACATAACAACCCGGACTCCTCGCCAGCCGATACCATACTGAAAACCCGGATCTGCCGATGGCGCTGTCCGCCTTCATCCGATTGAGTTGCACACGGTGCGTCCGAATCAGGTCGGGCAATGGAATCTTCACCGGACAAACTGTCTGGCAGCGACCATTCATAGTACAGGCGTAAGGCAGGTCCGGCGCATTTTTCTGCCCGACCAGAATCGGAGTCAATACCGACCCCATCGGCCCGGGATAAACCCAGCCATAAGCGTGCCCGCCAATACGGGTATAGACCGGACAGTGATTCAGGCAGGCGCCACAGCGGATGCAGCGCAATATGTCGCGGAAACTTCCGTTCAGAATCTCGCTACGGCCGTTATCCAGCAGAACCACATGGAATTCATCCGGCCCGTCGAGGTCATGCTCGCGTCTGGGGCCGTTGAACAAGGTAGTATAGACACTCATGGTCTGGCCGGTGGCGCTGCGCCCCAGCAATCTCAGGAAACCACCGAGCGCGGTCAGGTCGGGAATGATCTTTTCGATACTCGCCGTGACGATATGCACCCCTGGCAGGGTCGCGGTCAAATCCCCGTTCCCTTCGTTGGTAACAATCGCAACGGAACCGGTCTCCGCGACCAGGAAGTTAGCGCCGGTGATGCCGACATCGGCGCTGCAAAAATGCCCTCGCAGTACCTGACGCGCCTGATCGACAATCTCCTCGTGAACCGTTACCCTGCCGTCATATCCAAGCCCGGCATGATGTTGATGAAACAACTCCGTCACCTGTTCCCTGGATTTATGCACTGCCGGAGCGATGATATGGCTCGGCGTTTCGTTGGCCAGTTGAATGATGTATTCCCCGAGATCGGTTTCCAGCACTTCGTAGCCGGCTCCAGCCAGCGCCGCATTGGTCGCCACCTCCTCCGACACCATCGACTTGCCCTTGGTGATCTTGCGGGCGTTCGCTTTTTCACATATATCGAGAATGATCTGATTCGCCTGTTCACCGTTTTGCGCCCAGTGCACCTGGCCTCCGGCTTTTTCCACATTCTGCTCGAACAATTCCAGATAGTAATCCAGATGTTCCAGTGTGTGGTTCTTGACCTGCTCGCCATACTCCCGGAAAGACTCAAAGTTCTTGAGATCATCAACCGCTTTTTGCCGGGTATCGACGAATCCACCTTCAGCGCGGGCCAGCGCCGCCTGCAATTCCGTGTCCAGCAAGGCGACGCGGGAAGCGGTTTTGAAGTTATGGGACAGGACTTCCATGCTATTCACCAGCAATCGGTTGGTCAGGGCCGGCCCCTTCGGGAATGGCGTCGTCCCCAACCAGCAACTCGGCATAATGCCGCACCTGTACCTGGCTTCCGGTTCTTTTGAGCCTGCCGGCGATATTCATCAGACAGCCCAGATCCCCGCCCAGCAGCAGCTGTGCCCCGGTTTGATGGAGCCCGGTTATCTTGTCGTCCACCATGGTCGTGGAAATCTCCGGAAACTTGACGCAAAAAGTACCGCCGAAACCACAGCAGATTTCGGCATTGGTCATTTCATCGACCTGGATTCCCGCTCGTTGCCGCAACAAGGTTCTGGGCTGGCTACGGATACCGAGTTCCCGTAATCCAGAGCATGAATCATGGTAGGTAATCCTGGAGTCGCGCCAATCACGGGTGACCTCCGCATCCGGCTCAACCTTCATGACATCAACCAGAAACTGGGACAACTCAAAAGTCCTCGAAGCCAGATCGCGCGCCTTCGGATACCAGGTGGCATCATCCCGAAGCAGCTTCGGGTAGTGTTCCCGAATCATCGCCGCACAGGACCCGGACGGGACCACCACATAATCGAACGGCTCGAAAATTTCGATATTCTGTCTGGCCAGCCCGGCGGCTTTCACCTCATCTCCGGCATTGTAAACCGGCTGGCCGCAACAGCTTTGAGTCGGAACGAAAACCTGACAATGACAGGCTTCAATCAACCGTGCCGCGGCAAAGCCGATCTGCGGACGCAGCAAATCAACCAGACAGGTGACGAACAGGCCAACCCGTATGCCTTTGGCGCGGGCAGTATGCTGAGTATTCATCAGGCCCGCAACTGATTGATGGTCTGATTCAACTGTTCCGCCTTGTCCGCCGCGGCCCGGGCAAAATCCCGGCCATTGACGCCAGCATAAATAATGGCTCTCGAAACATTGATCACCAGCCCGGTCTTGTCCACAGTCAAGCCGTTGGCCAGCGCCGCC
Organism: Candidatus Poriferihabitaceae bacterium; assembly: GCA_965208975.1. Lineage (GTDB taxonomy): Bacteria > Pseudomonadota > Gammaproteobacteria > Arenicellales > Poriferihabitantaceae. Next base: position 524,792 of record CBDBQH010000003.1, read on the forward strand.
TCAATGTCCCCGCCCTGTGTCCCGATACCGGGAATCAGCAACGGCATGTCGCCAACGATCCGTCGAATCCGGCCAATGATTTCCGGGTAGGTGGCGCCGACCACCAAAGCGACGTTGTTATTCGCATTCCAACGGTTGACAGCCAGATGAGCCACCCTGGTGTAGACCTCCTCACCGGCGACCGTCAGATCCTGAATATCCCCGCTGCCAGGGTTTGATGTTTTGCAAAGCACGATCACCCCCCGCTCCGTGAAAGACAGAAACGGAGCCAGAGTGTCTCCCCCCATATACGGATTGACGGTAACCGCATCGGCATTGTAACGCACAAAGGCTTCCCGGGCATACAGGATTGCAGTGGCGCCTATATCGCCGCGCTTGGCATCAAGAATAACCGGAATCAGAGGATAACGGGTCTTGATGTAATCAATGGTTTTCTCCAGTTGACGCTCTGCCCGGTGAGCGGAATAACAGGCAATCTGGGGTTTGAACGCACAGCAAAATCCGGCTGTCGCATCAATGATCGCCCGGTTGAATTCAAACAGGGGATTGTCGCCGGTCTTTAGCGAATGCGGCAGGATTGAAAGGTCCGGGTCCAGTCCGACACAGAGCAGCGAGCGTTGTTCATGCCAGCTTGTCGATAGTTTCCGGTAAAAGCCCAAAGCGTTATTTTCTCTGTAGTTCCGGCAGAAGAATCATCTGGCTGGCCTGTAGATGGCGGATATCCACTCCCGGATTCAAGCGGTTAAACAACCATACCGGGAAACTGTGTTCATTGGAAAGATGCCACAGGGTTTCACCGGGTTTGACCTTGTGTTGCACGACCCCGATCAGGGTATAGTGCGATTTCAGGGACTCGCTCAAAACCTGATGGTATTCGATCCGCTTTCGCTCAAAGGACTGAACCTCATCACCGGATCGGATCGGTAATTCCAGGGATTGCCCGACACGCAGCCGTTTGGCGGTCGTATTGTTCAGTTTGCGGAGCTTGCGAGTCGAGCCCAGACCCAGCCAGTCGGCATAATGCCCCAGGGTTTCATCCGCTTCCACCCGGATTCTGTATACCGGCTTTCCTGATGACTCACTCACCGATACAGCAAGGTCCGGCAAGGTATCGAGCAGGTTGGTCAATGACGAACTCTCGAAGACTTTTTCGGTCTGACCGTTGTCTTTGTCTGGCAGAGACTGCTTGACTTCTGTGATCACCTGCTCCACCCGGGCCAGCTGTGCAGCCGTTGCCGTGGTATCGGGCACAACCAGCCCCGGAACCTTCAGTTTCTGTCCGGGATAAATGGTAGCCCGGCTATTCAATTTGTTGATTTTCCGCAGCTCCCGGCAGCTGACCGAAAGCAGCTCGGCGATAGAACAGGCGGTATCGCCGCGACGAACGATAAAGCGATTATCTTCATTCAACACCACCACTTGCGGATTTCCGGCAACGCCGGGGATGGTCAGTTTTTGACCAATCCGTATAGTCGCCCTTCTGTCCAGATTATTCGCGCTGATCAACACCCGGCATTTAACGCCATACTGTCCGGCAATGCCGCAGGCCGTATCACCACGCCGGACCTTGTGAACAACAGCCTGGCCAACCGTGCTGGAGACCCGGGTAATCGGATTCTTGCCGCCAGTTTCCTCCAGCACCGCCAGTTTGCGGGGGATGACGAGCTTCTGTCCGATCCGGATCACCGCCTTTTTCCCCAGTCGATTGATATTGATCAATTGTCGGCAATTGACCTTCAGCGCCCGCGCCACCCCGCAAGCGGTATCCCCTCTACGCACGATATAACTGTCCGTACCCGGGGCGAACGCCTCCGCCGGCAGGGTTGCCAGAAGGGCAAGAGCGGAGCGATAACCGTCAGCCCTATAGGGAAGCTTGAGCCGGTAACCAGCCGGAATCAACCGCCATCCATTCCAGACAAACCGGGTCAACGCCGGATTCAATGGCTTTAATTTATTCTCCCGGAGATTGAAAACAGACTGGATGCGGTCGGCCGAGGTGGCCCGCTTCAGCACCAGGGTCTGATATCGGGACACCTCGCCGGAGTTGATTTCGCCAAACCAGGCGGCTGAATTTTTCTCGATATGCCGGGCCGCCAGGAAACTCGAATAAAAATTCTTGACCGCAATCTGGAAACTCGGCGATTTATACCTCTCCAATACCGTCATGTAATCCGGTTTCACCTGCAGGAGCGCCCTACGCATTCCGTTGACGCCATAATTGTAGGAAGTAATGATGAACGGGTTGATCTCCTGGTTCTCGATCTTCGGGTCAATGGAGCGGGCCACTGTGGTCAGGACCTTTCTGGCATCCACCAGATAACGGGCAGCCGCATGAGTCGACGCTTCCGGGTCCAGGCGTTCGTCAATCGCAGCGTTCAATTCCAGTCCCAGATTTCTTGCCGTTGCCGGCATGATCTGCCACATTCCTGCCGCCCCCGCCCGCGAATAGGTTGCCGGATTGTATGAGGACTCGACAAAAGGCAGATAGCGAATATCGTAGGGCAAATTGTATTGCTCCAGCGTCGCATCCACCATTGGATGGTAGATCTGGAATCGCTTCAAGCCCTCGATATAACTGTCCCGGACTCCGCTTTGGCAACGGATGTTCTCCCCGGCCCGCCGCATATTCCGCGGATTCCTGTCCGGGAACAATCCGGCAAGATGCCGCTCTTCAACATTCAGTTTTCCGCCGGACTCGATTTTGTGCGCGGCGTTGTATAGCGCGGTCTTCAGGCGTTGCCGCTCATTTTTCACTTTTTTGCGGACACTCCTGCTGCATCCCTTGCCCGTACCAACGACCGAATAGACTCGCTCCGGGTGATCCGGATTATGGAAAATAGCGCTCTCCTTACCCCAATCCTTGAATACCTGTATCCAGAAATCAATCCGCCGACGCAATGAATCGGGACAGGGAAAATCTTCACTGCAATCCAGCTGGTAGCGCTCAACCAGATGATGTCCGACAGCGGTATCAGGATAAAGTGATACACTGGTCACACAAAAAAACAGGAAAATCGCGATGACAGGGCAGGATTTCACCAGGAGCTACAGATTCCAGGACTCGACGACAGAATGTTAATGCCGGCGTATTGTACGCGATAATGGAATCAAGTTACCCTTCAAATCCACAATTCAAATCCGAAAACTCACAATGACCGTAATCAGACAAGACGACCTCATCCGCAGTGTGGCGGACGCGCTTCAGTATATTTCCTTCTACCATTCCCCGGATTTCGTGGAAGCGATGCATCAGGCCTGGTTGCGCGAGCAATCGCAAGCGGCCAAAAACGCGATTTCCCAGATTCTGGTCAATTCCAGACTATGCGCCGAAGGCAGACGACCGATCTGCCAGGATACCGGGATTGTCGTAATCTTCCTGAAAGTGGGTATGAATATTCGCTGGGACGCACAATTATCGCTGCATGACATGATCAATGAGGGCGTGCGTCAGGCCTGGCAGAATCCTGATAATCCGTTACGCGCTTCCATTGTTTCACCACCGTATCGCGCGCGCAAGAATACGCGGGACAATACGCCCGCCGTCATTCACACGGAAATAGTCCCGGGCGACACCCTGGAAATCACCGTTTCCGCCAAAGGCGGTGGCTCTGAAAACAAATCCAGATTCACCATACTGAACCCGAGCGACAGTATCGTCGACTGGGTACTGGAAATAGTCCCCAAAATCGGCGCCGGCTGGTGCCCGCCGGGGATTCTCGGAATCGGCATCGGCGGCAGCGCCGAAAAAGCCATGGTGATGGCAAAGGAATCATTGATGGAACACATTGACATCCAGCAGTTGATAGAACAGGGGCCATCGAATCAGGCCGAAGAATTGCGGCTGGAACTGTTCGACAAGGTAAACCGGCTCGGCATCGGCGCCCAGGGACTCGGCGGGGTAACCACAGTACTGGATGTAAAGGTGAAGGAATACCCGACCCATGCCGCTTCACTGCCGGTGGCGATGATTCCGAACTGCGCCGCCACCCGCCATGCCCATTTTACGCTGGACGGATCAGGCCCGGCCACCCTTGCACCGCCCAAAGTGTCAGACTGGCCGGACATCGCCCTGGAAAAAAGTGATGACACGATTTCAGTCAATCTCGCTCAGGTTACACGGGAGGACATCCGCAAATGGAAACCGGGGCAAACCCTGTTGCTGTCGGGCAAAATCCTGACTGGCCGGGACGCAGCCCATAAACGAATTGCCGAATACCATGAGCGCGGCCAACCCCTGCCGAAACCTGTCGATTTCACTGGCAAGTTCATCTATTACGTCGGCCCGGTCGAGGCGACAGGCGATGAAGCGGTGGGTCCGGCAGGCCCGACCACCGCGACCCGAATGGACAAGTTTTCTGATCTGATGCTGGACAAAATGGGCATACTCGGGATGATCGGCAAGGCGGAAAGAGGGCTGGAGACAATCGGCAAAATCAAACACCACCGGTCAGTCTATCTGATCGCAGTCGGCGGCGCCGCCTATCTGGTTTCAAAAGCGATCAAATCTGCCCGGGTAGTAGCATTCGAAGACCTCGGCATGGAAGCAATTTATGAATTCGATGTGGATGAAATGCCGGTCACCGTGGCCGTCGACAGCAACGGGCAATCGGTTCATCATACCGCCCCGGCAATCTGGCAGCAGAAACTGAAGGTAAAAGCGCCGCAACCGGCGTAGAGCCGCCCCCGCCCAGAACCTACCCGTCCAGGCGCCATCCATCGCGGGCGACCACAGAGGGTCGCCCCTACGCATCATGACCCGCAACCGGCAACGTAACAACAGAGCCTGTCCGAAGAGCCAGTGGGACAACCCGAGCCTATAGATAAAGCCAGTTGAGCATCGAGATCATGACAGCGATAAACATCACGGTCATAATCCCCCCGGCCTTGATGAAGTCCATGACCTGATACCCTCCGGGACCCATGATCAGCGCGTTGACCTGGTGGGTGGGGATTAAAAAGGAGTTCGAGGTGGCAAGGGCTACTGTCAATGCGAACACAGACGGATTCGCGCCTACGCCAATGGCGATATTGATGGCCAGCGGAACCAACAGTACCGTCGCCCCGACATTGGACATCACCAGCGTAAATATGGTTGCCAGAACCGCCAGCACGGTTTGCAGTACCCAGATCGGCACATCCCCCAGATAATAGAGTATCTGTTGAGCCACCCAGGCGGCGGTGTCGCTGGTTTCCACCGCGATGCCGAGCGGTATCAGGCTGGCGAGCAAAAATACGCTTTGCCAGCCTATCGACCGATAGGCCTCCTCGATATTGATCACCCCGCACAGAATCATGCCGACCGCGCCGGTCATCAACGCCGCCGACAAACGTATATCGGTGAAAATAACCAGAAACAGGGTGAGCGCGAAAAACCCGCAGGCATACTTCAGCTTTTCCGGACGCAGATTTTCACGCGGGAAGTCGGTGACCACCACATAATCGTTATTATCGGAAATCGCCCCCAGGTTTTCCCACTTGATATGCAGAACCATCGTGTCCCCGGCCTGCAAGACCAACTCGGCTATGCCAGTATCGATCACGTCATCGACCCGGAAAACCGTCAATATGGTGGCGTCATAACGTCTTCGGAGAGAAATCTCCCGGGCAGTTTTACCGATGATTGAAGAGTCCGGCGGAATAACGACCTCAGCAATGCCCGAACTGCCGGGACTCAGCAATTCAGCGAACACATCCATCTGATGCTTGATCTCCAGACGGTTTTCTTCCGCAAACCGATAAACTGCGTCCCTGCGTCCCATGATTGCAATTTCACTGTCAGCCTGGATCTCGGAATCCCCTCTTGGAGCCACCACGACCTTGTTTTCGGTTTTGATCGCAATGATCCATCCTGCCCGTCCGGCGGCGTCGATCTCTGATAACGTGGTGGCGACCAGCGGGCTGTCCCTGGTGACGACACATTCATAAACCTCCCCTTCTATGCCATACACGTCGCGGAAATACTTCAGCATATTACCGGACTCACCGGGCTTGTCCTTGATCACCGGCAGAACGAATCGCCCCAAAAACATAAAATAGCAGACACCACATAAAAGCAGCGCAATACCGATCGGCGCCACGGCAAAAAGACCGAACTGGTACATATCCTGGCCACGGCCCGACTCCGTAGCCGAGTTGGCAATCAGATCATTGAGCAGGATCAACGGGCTCGACCCCACCATGGTGATGGTTCCACCCAGAATGGCGCAAAAACCCATCGGCATCAGCAACCGTGAAATCGGCAGGTTTCCCCGTCTGGCGATGCGGTTGACCACCGGCAAAAACAGCGCGGCGGCGCCAATGTTCTGCAAAAAGCTGGAAACGACCCCAACCACACTGGAAATAATCAGGATCACCCGGCCTTCCGTACTGCCGCCGATTTTCAGGATTTTGGACGCGAGTTGCCCCATGATGCCGGTGCGGTCCAGTCCAGCCCCGATGATCATCACCGCCATAATTGAAATCACCGCATTACTGGAATACCCGCTGAACAGCTGATCCACTGCGACCAGTCCATCATAACCGGGAACAAGCGAAGTGAGACCGATCAGAACCATGATGGATATAGCGGCCACATCCACCCTGACCACCTCAAACGCGAACAGATAGACAGTCAGCAGCAAAATAGCCATCACCACACCCATTTCGAAGGTGAGTTGAATTGGCTCGATCATTTAGCGAATACAACCATTATCTGTGAACAATGTATACATAAACCATTCATGAACGATTATGATGAACCCTTGAATAATTTATGTAAAATGCCGGGGTTGCCTGTATGGTGACAGGTGGGCAAATTCTAACATTTAATCTCGTGTTATTTAAGGTTAAAACCCGGATTTGCTGAACAATATTCCAAAAACAGTCGCCCCCGTGCCCCCATCCATCCGCAATTTACCGATTCGAATATGCCTGAGTGTACTGTGGCTTTTCAGTCTGGCCCCGTTCAGGATGGTGCATGCGGCCGGTATACTGATCGGCGAGGTCGCCTTCCGGTTTTACCGATCAAGGCGCCGCATCACCGTAATCAATCTTGAGCGTTGTTTTCCCGACCTTCCGGATCAGGAGATCAGAAACCTTGCGAGAACCCATTTTCATGCCATGGCGACGGGCTTCCTGTTGATATCCTGGGCCTGGTGGGCGCCGGCAAAGCGGCTGGCCGCCATTACCACATTCAGAAATCGGGCGATTCTCGATGACCATCTGGCAAGGGGCGAAAACGTTATTCTACTGGTCCCGCATTTTTGCTGCCTGGAATTCCTCGGCGGACTGCTGTTCAGCCAATTCAATATGGTGAGTATTTATCAGAAACACAAAAACCCGTTCATGGAGCAGTTTGTACTGAAACGCCGTACCCGCTTTGGTGATACCATGTACAGCTCCAAGGGAATTTCCAGCAGCCTGATCAAATCCATCCGCAATGGCGCCCCGTTTTATTACCTGCCGGACCAGGACCCTGGCGAAGAAAGAGGCGTATTCGCATCCTTCTATGGCATCCGCGCGGCCACCCTTCCATCCCTGAACAAGATTGCCGCCACAACCCGGGCAAAAGTAATCCCCTGCATGGCCAGGATCAAAAGTTTCGGAGCCGGAATAGAAGTTATTTTCCATCCTCCGCTACAGGATTATCCCTGTGGAAAAGCGCTCGCAGACACCAATACCATGAACCGGGCCATCGAAGACCTGATCGCCAATGCGCCGGCCCAGTACTTCTGGTCGCACAAGCGCTTCAAGACCCGCCCGGACGGAGAAGAATCGTTTTACTGACCTTCCAATCCCCTGATTAAGGAACGGTCTGGTCCGGGGGCTAAAAGAGTCTGCAATAACAAGAGGTTTATGGGGAAATTCCGTTGTGAACCAGACGATAACCCATAGCCGCATAGCCTTTACAACGGCGTTGGAACATACGCTGCAACATCGGTAGCGCACTATCCACATAGTCGTAAATCGTCACTTTCTCTTTGTTTTCAACCACTCGGTGAATACGCCCCGCATACTGAACAAGAGATCCTTTCCAGGAAATCGGTAGCGCCAAAAATAATGTATCCAGCCTGGGAAGGTCAAAGCCTTCACCAATATACTTGCCAGTGGCAATCAGCGCCTGTGCGGTTTTGGCTTTCTCCATTACTTGCGCACGTTCCCTGGGCCGCATTGCTCCCCGTAAAACGATGGTTTCATATCCTTGATCAGACAATGCTTGACCAAGCAACCTGGCATGCTCCCTGCGTTCCGTCAACACCAATGGGTTGCTACCAATTTCAATTTGAGTGGCGATGTCTTGTACGATTAACTCATTCCGTTTTTCAGACCCCATAAGCCACCTGTAAACATCCGAAATATGTGGTCTCTCTTCTGAAACCAATAGCTCGGGTGGCTTGTCCGCAGAGGGCCTGATAATTACTTGCTGTTCAAACCGGGTCTGCTCATCTATTTTAACACGATGACGAACAGGGCCGGCCTGCATAAAAATAATCGGCTGATGACCGTCTTGTCGCTCTGGCGTGGCAGTGAGTCCGAGAACATAGCGGGCCCTGACATCTGACAGAAGGCGCTCATAATTAGGCGCCGATATGTGGTGGCACTCGTCGATAATGACTTGACCGTAGCTTAACAACAACGGATCTACACTATTGTCCTTGCGATTCAAAAGACTTTGGTAAGTGGCAATATCAATGCAGCCAGTGTGCTTGCGTTTACCCCCACCAACCACGCCAATGTCTACACCTTCAAGAAAGGCTGACAAGCGCTCCTTCCATTGATCAACCAACTGCCGGGTATGTGCCAATATCAGAGTATTTGTCTTGCGCTTGGCAATGATTCCGATAGCGACCACCGTTTTCCCAAATGCCGTTGGTGCATGAAGAATACCCACATCGTGATCGACTAATTTTTTAACTGCATGTTTCTGATCACCGCGCAGCTTGCCCAAAAACTGGATGCTTTTCAACGGATTTCCAGATTCCCGTTCGTCAGCGATCTCAACCGAGATGTTCTGTCTGGTGAGTAATTGCTGGATATCATCCAGACACCCACGGGGAACAATCAGATACCCCCGCTCAATGCGAGCCATACTGATATAGCGAGGAATACCATGAGTACTGAAGCGCATTGCCTGTGTTTTGAAGAATACGGGGTTGGCAAAACTGGCCTGACGCTTTAGACGGACCAACAATTCAGATGGCAAAGTGTCAACAGGAATAAAAACTTGATTAGCCAGTACGATTTTCAGGTTATCAGGGCAATTTTCAATCTTCGTGCGAGCAACAGGAATATCTTGTTCCCAGAGTTTGATCTCTGGCACTGGTATTTCGCCCTCGAACTGATGAAGGAGCTTATGCAGCCTATCGGAATCTAGCCGTTTAAGGCCGCCAAGAAACTGCCATTGATCAGAGTAAGCAACCAACTGCCGGTCAACAAATACGGAATTATCGCGTTGGCGGGGGCGATACTGCAAAGGAAGTGCGATCAGGTTCCCAAAACCACCGCTTGGCGCTGTGTCCTGATTCGGGAATAAACGATCATAAGAATCAAACGATAAGCCCGGATAGTTTTCCATCGCACGGTCCAGCAGCTCAAATCCCAGACGACGCGCATCTTTTGCAATCACCTCTTTCTCAAAGAATATCCAGATATGCGCACCATTTCCCGACCGGGAGCGCTCAATCGCAAAGGGAATACCGTGACTGTCACAAACCTGAGCGAATGATTTCACCGCTTGCTGCCAATCCGATTTATCAAAATCCACTGCCAGGAACTGACAGGTATTGTTACGCTTGAGCGGGTATAGCCCAACAGTCTGGGCGCCAGAAAGGTGGTCGTAGATGGTCTTTGGTTCTAATGCTCTAAAAGATTTGTTGGTGCAGTCACCACATTTGATTTTAGGTTTATTGCAAAGGCCGGACTGCCATTCATTGCGGCAGGCTATAGCATAACCCGTCTTTCCTGCATTGTTTTCCCAGCGAAAAGCGTAGATATCATCCCGTCCTGCAAAGAATTTTTGAAATAACGCTACTTTGGCTTTTGGAGCTAACGTAGATGAAGTTACAATTAAATCAGAGGTCGTCGATTCGATCTCGGCCTTACGAGAAAGGAGCCGAGACCTTTCTTCCTCCAACGTATGAAGACGTTGATTGATTGACTCGATTTCCCGGTCATTATCGGTAAGGCTGTTAGTAGCCACAAGCAGGTTTTTCATCTAAGATCAAACAATGGATTCGTTCAATACTACGATACTTACGGGATTATGACAATTTCTCACCTCCCTCAGTTGTGGCTTATCGTCTGTTGACCTGTTGTATACATTAAGTATTTTATACGTAATATAGATATCAAAAAAAGATTTGGCAGACCAGGGTCTCCGGCCTTGACCGGCTTCCCGTTTACAGTGGTATCCCTTAAAAACTCAAGTTCAATCCCGCTCGGTTATCTGGCCGGTCTGCCTTGCGCCGATTCTGCCCGCGTTGGTCTTTTCTCGATACGAACCCCGCAACGCTGGTCGGGTTGTGGATGGACTGGCCGGGATTTTATCCAGTCCGGGATAACCGCGCTATTAAACCGGGATTCCTTCCGGTTGCTCTGGCGCTATTGGACGGCCTCGCAAGCCCTCCAGTAAGCCGGACAAGCGCCCCACCTGTCGGGCAATCTGGTTGATCTCTTGCCGTAGTCCGGCAATGTCCTGATTGACTTGTTGCCCCTGCTGGTTCATTTCCTGCCGTAGTCCGGTAATGTCCTGGTTGATCTGTTGCCGTAGTCCGGCAATATCCCGGCTTTGGCGATTCATTGCCGGGATGATCATTCCGGCCAATGCCAAGCCTACCCCGATAATCGCGTATAACTCTGGTGTCATGGTTCAATGCCTGTCGATTCTTTCTTGATGTTCCTATTCTGGCCGGATTGCGCCATCAGGTCAACCCGGATTTTCACCCGGATTTTCACACTCAACTTTTATATGAACTCCTGTCTTCCCGGCCAGCCCTGGAATTTTTGCGTTCCCTTGTTTTTGTTGATTCCAAGAGACCCGTGACGATTGACGTACTTCGCAGGATTTCATTCTTTGAATTGGCGAAAGAGCTTGAAAAACAGCATGAACTGGAAAGTTATGTTCATGCAGCCAGAGTGCACGGTGAACCTGAGCGGCAGGTGTCGTTACTCATGGAACCAGAACAAAAATATCGAATAAAGCAATCCGATCAACGCGCCACACCGCTTGGCTAACCTCATTTCGGGTCAGGTTCTACACATAAACTTGCGCTCACAGGAAACCTGTCAACGCCTGATTTTGATGGACATACTGCAGGATGGCTGATACGATTGGGTGTACTTTGTGAATGTGTGCATAGCATAGTGCGAACATGAAATCATCAAACTACTCGAATCCCCGAAGCCGAAGCCATACCGCTGTTGTCGAACGCTGTCCAGACACAAAACTCTATGTTGGTTACATCCCCGGCCTTCCCGGCGCCCAAAGTCAGGGCGAGACACTTGAGGAACTCAACGACAATCTTAAAGAAGTCATCGCCATGATTTCCGATGACGACATACCTGCAATGATGGTAGGGGAGTTCGTCGGTACGCAGGTTGTCGTGGTAGACTGATACCGGGTGTGACTCGCACTCCTGTTCTCAAACCGCGAGAGGTCATTGCCATCCTCTCAACCTTGGGCTTCGAAGAAGTTCGCCAGCGTGGCTCACACAAACGCTTTCGTCATGTTGATGGTCGGGCGACGACAGTTCCGGTGCATGGCGGCCGTGACCTGTCACCGATTCTGCTACGCCGCATTGCTCACGATATCGGGTTGACGGCGCAAGAATTCGTGGCCCATCGCAGATAGAAGGAATATACATGAATTTATGAACACAAAGACTTGCTTGACCCATGCAACATATACCTGAATTTACCGATGTCGAGCTGCATGGCATCCGCGAAATGCTGACCCAGCGCTACAAGAAGGACGTGGAAATACAGCTAGCAGATTGCGACCTCAGCCTGGACAAGAACGATCCTGAAAAAACCACATCTTGCCCGACGGTTTTCTGGCATGAGCGCGGCGCCAGCTTTGTCGTGTTCAAGACCGGGTTTTTTCGCTTCCGATCCCAGTTTTTCTATACCCCGCATGAACAGTATGGCACCGGGATTGAGGAATTCAGCGAACTCGATGAATGTGTGGCCGCCGTCCTGCAAACCCAATCGGACCACGAGCGCGAACGCGAAGGCATTGATACAAAATGACAGAGGCCAGAAATGCGTTTTACGCGCAATCCGGTGGCGTGACCGCCGTAATCAACACATCGGCGGCCGGCGTGATCGAAACCGCGCGCAAAAACAGGGACCGGATCGGCAACGTCTATGCCGGACGGAACGGGATTATCGGAGCATTGACCGAGGACCTGATCGACACCTCGAAAGAATCAGATGAATCCATCGCCAGACTGCGCCATACCCCGTCCGCGGCATTTGGTTCGTGCCGCTATAAACTGGGGAGACTGGAAGAGAACCGGCAACATTATGAACGCCTGATCAAGGTTTTCGAGGCGCACCAGATCGGATATTTCTTCTATAACGGCGGCGGTGACTCGGCGGATACCTGTCTGAAGATTGCCGAGCTGTCCAGAAGCATGAATGATCCAATCCAGACCATTCACATTCCGAAGACCGTAGATAACGATCTGCCGATCACCGACAATTGCCCGGGCTTCGGCTCGGTAGCGAAATACATCGCCACATCCACCCGCGAAGCCAGCTTTGACGTGGCTTCGATGGCAAGAACTTCGACTCGGGTTTTCGTGCTGGAAGTGATGGGCCGCCATACCGGCTGGATTGCGGCCGCCGGCGCTCTGGCAGACGACAGCGAGACCCCGATACCCGTTATCATCCTGTTTCCTGAAATTCCCTTTGACCGCGAGAAGTTTATCACTGAAGTGAGAAACCGGGTTGAAAAACACGGCTATGTGTCCATCGTCGTATCCGAAGGAGTCATGGACGCTTCTGGCCAGTTCCTGTCGGATCAGGGCTTGGTGGATGCCTTCGGCCATGCCCAGCTCGGCGGCGTCGCGCCGGTGGTCGCTAACATGGTAAAACAGGATCTGGGCTACAAATTCCATTGGGCAGTCGCGGATTATCTGCAACGCTCTGCCCGGCATATCGCATCGAAGACCGATGTCGATCAGGCTTACGCGCTGGGCAAAACAGCGGTTGAACTGGCGCTGAATGGAGAGAACGCAGTGATGCCGACCATTGTGCGGACGAGCGACAGCCCCTACCATTGGGAAATCGGTAAAACGGAACTGGCTCAGGTCGCCAATGTGGAAAAAAAGATGCCGCGAAACTTTATCAGCGCAGACGGCTTCGGGATCACCCGGGAGTGCCGCGATTATCTGCTTCCGCTCGTGCATGGAGAAGATTACCCCCCCTACCGGAACGGCCTGCCCGACTATGTCCGATTGCAGAACCGGCCGGTCGCGAAGAAACTGCGATCCGGCTTCAACCCATAACAACGGCCTGACAAGATGACTCTGGATAAAGCACGACAACTGATCAAGGTACAGGCGGACTTTGGCGGCTCCTACAATCGCCACTCAGCCCAACTGATATTGACCGAGGTAGCCAGGGAACATGGCCAAAAAGCCGTGGATGGCTTAATCAGCGAGTTTCAGCTGGACCGGATATTCGACTTTGAAATCGGCCAGGACTTCATCGAATGAGCGTTGCGGGCAGGCCCTGCCATCATTCCCCCCGCAACCGACATCCGTATACGAGAATTACGAATTTGGTATGGCGACAAGTCAGGTCGGCCACTTCCCGGGACGGATGGAGTGTCCGCAGGCCCGCTCAAGCCTCGCGATAAACTCGCTGCGCGGGATGACTTCCGCGCCCAGACTCAGCAGATGATCAGAAGTAACCTGACAATCGATCAGGTGGTAACCGGCTTCATCCAGCATTTCCGCCAGAAATTTCAACGCCGACTTGGAAGCATCAGTGACGGCGCTGAACATACTCTCACCAAAAAACATCCTGCCAATGGCAACGCCATACAGACCGCCGACCAGGCAATCCCCCTTCCAGGTTTCCACTGAATGGGCAAAGCCGAGGTGATGCAGGCGGGTGTAGGCAGCGATCATATCCTCACCAATCCAGGTTTCCATCCGCCCCTTATCTGGCGCCGCGCAAGCCCGGATCACCCGCTCAAACGCCGAGTCCAGAGTGAAACGAAACCCCTGCGACCGGATTGACTTCGCCAGGCTCCGGGAGCAATGGAATCGGGCAGGCACAAGTACGCATCGAGGATCCGGAGACCACCACAGGATCGGCTGATTCTCGTTGTACCAGGGGAAAATTCCCTTGCTGTATGCGGACAACAGACACCGGGGAGCAAGGTCCCCGCCGACTGCCAGCAGACCATATTCGGACGCTTCGGTGATATTCAGGGAATCATCTGCTTCAATCATCATAATCAGCGGACCAACAGAGTGTACAAATTGAAAGTAGTAATTTCATTTTGTACATTTCAGGCTGATAAACTTCCCAACCAAACCTCCCGAAGCGGTTGCGAATTCATACAGCTGCCCGGCATGATATTCTCACTTGGGCAAATTACTCTCGCCTGTCAGAAACAATGTTGTCCCAATGAATTCTATGTACATAAGACATCAGACTTGGAATGCCGGCCTCGTAATCAGCCCCTCCGATTCGCCAGATATAACCGATTGGCTCATTTTCTACCCTCAAGTTTCGTCGTAGACGAATGATACCATACACACAGATGTCCTCCTGATAAGGTACTTCCGTTTTCACGATTCGCTTATAATAACTGCCACCAATCCGGTATTGTAATCCTGTTGCTCACTATTCTCTATCACGACCTATGGCTCACGGGTACAACCATCATAAAGTGACATCTGCCAACCTGCCCCAACCACTCAAACAGGATGCAAAGCGGCAATGGAGACGGTTTGTGGAATCCATGACCCGCGGCGGACTGGTCAACAGCAGGACAGAAGCATTGCATCGTTGCCAGTCCCGCCCGGAGTTGCAAGCGGTCTGGGCTTGCAGTGATTTCATCAGCCAGACCTGTATTTCCGACCCCATGCTGTTGATTGGCCTGCTTGAAAGCGGAGACCTGGACCGATCGTACTCACCCGGCGGCTATCGCGGCGTAATCGCTGAACGCATCGGAACCTGTGCCGATGAGGAGGCTCTGCATCGGAAATTGCGTCAGTTACGGCGGCGGGAGATGGTGAGGATTGCCTGGCGGGATCTGGCCGGGTTTTCGAACCTGGAAGAAACCATGAGCGATCTGTCGGCGCTCGCGGAGCAGGCCATCGGTCTGGCTCTTGCCCACCATTCCCGCTGGCTGTCACAAAGGCTTGGCAAGCCATACGGCGTCAATGGGGAGGCGGCGGAGATGGTAGTCCTGGGGCTGGGTAAACTGGGCGGTTCCGAACTGAACTACTCCTCGGACGTGGATCTGATTTTCGCCTATGATCACCCTGGAAATACTCATCCGGAGTCGGGGCGCGATGGCGTGGACAACCAGGTTTACTTCATCAAACTGGGACAGAAGATCATCTCGGCGATCGCGACGGTGACCGCGGATGGCTTTGTGTTTCGTACCGACATGCGCTTGCGGCCAAACGGCAGTAATGGCCCTTTGGTATTGTCCGGTTCCGCCATGGAGCACTACTATCAGACCCATGGTCGTGACTGGGAGCGCTACGCACTGATCAAGGCTCGCCAGGTAGCTGGCGATGAGAATGCCGGACGGGAGATTCTGGCTACCCTGAAACCGTTTGTCTACCGCAAGTATCTGGATTTTGGCGCATTTGACTCTATCCGGGAGATGAAAGGCATGATCGAACGGGAGCTTGAACAGGCTGACTCCGACCAGAATATCAAGCTGGGCTGGGGTGGCATCCGGGAAGTGGAGTTTCTGATCCAGAGCCATCAACTGATTCGGGGTGGTCGTGAACACCTTCTGCAAACCCCCTCTGTGTATGCGGCGATGGACACTTTGAGGAAGCTCCAGGTGATTGACGGCGAGTCTTGCGCCAGGCTAACCGCGGCCTATCGGTTTTTCCGGAACACCGAACACCGTTTGCAAATGACCCGGGACAGACAAACCCAGATGCTGCCGCAATCACATCCCGCTCAGCTCCGGCTGGCATGGAGTATGGGTTTTGACAGTTGGGACCACTATGTCGAACAGCTCGACGCACATCGCAACCTGGTTCACAGCCAGTTTCGGATGATTCTGGATGAGGCCGTGGATTCATCAGGCAACCACCACCGGCAGAAGCAACTGGTTGATCTGTGGCAAGGGAAGCTGGACGAATCGCAATCCGGCGAAGTCCTGGGACAGGTCGGGTTCGGGGCTTCAAACTCAACTCCGCAGCTGTTAAAGGCGTTTCGGGAAGGCCGGCTTTATCAGGCTTTCTCCGGCATTGAGCGCGACCGGATAGACCGCCTGATCCCGCTGGCGTTAAGGGAAGCCGGTACGCACAACGATAGCGGGCGCGCAATGGCTGCATTTATCCGTGTGATTGAAGCCATTGGGCGACGTTCAGCTTATCTCAGCCTGCTGATCGAAAACCCGATCGCGCTGAAGCAACTGCTTCATTTATGTGCTGCCAGTCCATGGCTATCACGTCATATCGGCCTCCACCCGGTGATCCTTGATGAACTGATCCATCCGATTCTGGATATAAGGAGCCGGGACGACCGGGAACTGGAAAATGAACTGGATCGTCGGTTGGCTCAGCTGGAGGCGGATGATGCGGAAGGCCGCACCCATGCGTTACGTGAGTTTCAGCATGCCCAGGTGCTTCGTATTGCGGCGGCAGACGTGTCGAGAGTATTGAGCGTGGCGGATATCCACCGGGCGCTGGTGCAGTTGGCGGAAGTATTGCTGAGCCGGGTATTTGACGATGCCGTTCGGTTTGTTGAAGGCAAACAGGGGGCGGCTCCCTGTGTTGGTGGAGTGATTGCTTATGGCAAGTTCGCCAGTGGCGAGCTGGGTTATCATTCGGACCTGGATGTCGTGGTCTGCTATGATACGATGCTGGCGGACAATCCCGTTTCCAGAAGTCAGGCCGAATACTTTTACAGCCGTGTGGGACAAAGGCTGGTGCATCTGCTGAGTACCAGAACCCAGGCCGGACTGCTGTATGAAACGGATATGCGGCTCCGTCCGGGCGGACGCAGCGGCACCCTGGCGGTTTCACTTTCGGGATTTTTCGATTATCAGGTGAATGATGCCTGGACGTGGGAGCATCAGGCGCTGGTTCGCGCCCGCATAGTGGTCGGCAACCGGGATCTGGTTAATCAGTTCGAACAGGCGCGGACGACGATTCTGACGATGCAGCGGGAGCCGAATCAACTGGCCGATGACATTACCGGGATGCGCCGCAAGATGATTCAGGAAAACTGCAAATCAACCGAACAGATGTACGATATCAAGCTGGATGAGGGCGGCATTGTTGATATCGAATTTCTGATTCAGTACTGGATTTTGCGTCATGCCCACGACTGTCCGGCTCTGACTGAACCCAGAACCACCGCAGATTTGATCGAAGCCCTGATTGCCCATGACATGATCGATGCCCTGAACGGAGAACGACTGCTGACCGACTACCAGACCTATCTGCGCCATTCTCTGGACCTGAAACTGATGGACCGCCCGGTTCTGATCGAACAAGGGGCGTTACTGGCCGAGCGGCAGGCGGTGAAAGAAGTCTGGCAACAGGCTTTTGGTTGACAGAGCGAAGGCCGGTGGTTTATTTTACAGACCGAATTGCGAGAACCTTGAACTGGAGCATAAACGTGGATACAGCGCCTGCGGGAAAAACATTGACAGAAAAGCCGGTCACCGGAGAGTGTCATGTCATTCAGTGACCGCGATGGAGTCATCTGGATGGACGGGGAGATGATTCCCTGGCGGGACGCCACCACTCATGTGCTGACCCATACCCTGCATTACGGGATGGGCGTGTTCGAGGGAGTGCGAGCTTACAGGACGGCGGGAGGCACCGCGATTTTTCGTCTTCGGGAGCATACCCAACGGCTGTTCCAGTCCGCCCATATTCTGGGCATGGATATCCCTTTTGACCAGCAGACGCTGATTGACGCCCAGATTGAGGCGATCCGACAGAATCATCTGGAAACCGGGTATTTGCGCCCGATGGCCTTTTATGGATCGGAGGGAATGGGCATCCGGGCCGACAATCTGAAGGTACATGTCATCGTGGCCGCCTGGGAATGGGGGACGTATCTGGGCGAAGATAGCCTTCGAGCCGGTATCCGTGTGCGGGTATCATCATACACTCGCCATCATGTCAATGTCGCGATGTGCCGGGCCAAAGCCAATGGACACTATATCAACTCGATGATGGCGCTGCAGGAAGCCATCAACACGGGCTACGATGAAGCGCTCATGCTGGATACCAATGGTTTCGTGATGGAAGGCAGTGGTGAAAACCTGTTCATTGTACGGGACAACGTAATCTATACCCCGGATCTGACTTCCGCTCTTGACGGTATCACTCGCAGTACGGTTATCCGGATCATCGCGGACGAGGGACTGGAACTGGTTGAAAAACGGATTACCCGCGATGAGGTCTATATTTGCGACGAAGCCTTCTTCACCGGCACCGCGGCGGAGGTCACGCCCATCCGTGAACTGGACAACCGCAAGATTGGCAGCGGCTCCCGCGGGCCGGTTACCGAGCGAATCCAGTCGCGCTTCTTCGATGCTGTGCACGGCCGTATCCGCGAATATGAAGATTGGTTGACCTATGTCTGAGTTCCACCGACCGGAAACGACCGCAAAGACTCCGGCAAGCGGCAGCGATGTGCCCAATGATCGTGACCGGGTTGAAATCACCGCGGCGGACCTGCCACTGCATTGCCCGATGCCCGGTAAACGCCTGTGGGATTCCCACCCCAAAGTCTATTTGCCGATTGAAGACAGCGGGCAGGAACTCTGCCCTTATTGCGGAACGCTTTATGTACTCGAGGCCCCGGATACCACCCCCCACCACATCCGCTTGCGCGGATTGTGACTCCCCCTCAAAGCCTGTCCCCGGCTTGATCGGGGAGAGGAGTGATTATCGGTCCGCAACTGACCTTGGCTGATACCCGAATCCTGGTAGTTGGCCCTTCCTGGGTCGGTGATATGGTGATGGCTCAAAGCCTGTTCAAGATCATCAAAGCCGGTTCACGGGAAGCCCGTATCACGGTACTTGCGCCCGCATGGAGCGCCCCGATCCTGAAAAGAATGCCCGAAGTCGACGCGACCATCGAGATGTCGGTCGGTCACGGCAGACTTCAGCTCGGCGCCCGCAGAAGACTGGCGCGAAGCATCCGCCAATATCGTTTTGATCAGGCGATCGTAGTGCCGGGGTCTTTCAAGTCGGCGCTGATTCCCTGGTTCGCGGGCATCCCGAAACGCACCGGGTTTGTCGGCGAACAACGCTGGGGGTTGCTGAATGATATCCGGCGCCTGGATGAGCGGGCGACCCCTGCAAATGTACAGCGTTACGCCTCGCTCGGAATGGACCGGGAACAAACGATCTCGGGAATGCCTCCATATCCGGAATTACAGATTGACCAGACGCAGCTAGACGCAACCCTGTCCCGATTCGGATTGACACTCGACAAGCCGGTACTGGCCTTTTGTCCGGGAGCGGAGTACGGTTCCGCCAAGCGCTGGCCAGCCGAACATTTTGCTCAAGTCGCCCGAGACCGGATGAAGGCGGGTTGGCAAGTCTGGATTTTTGGCGCTAAAAATGATCAGCCGATCGCCCGACAGATTAATCACCTGAACGCGGACGGCTGTGTTGACCTGACCGGGCAAACCCGCCTCGAAGAAGTCGTGGACCTGATTTCCTGTGCCCGTTATGTGGTGACCAGTGACTCCGGGCTGATGCATGTCGCCGCCGCGACAGGCAGGCATGTGATCGCCCTGTACGGAGCGAGCAGCGCCGATTTTACCCCGCCGTTGACCGACCGCGCCGACCTGTTGAATCTCAATCTTGAATGCAGCCCGTGTTTTGAACGGGAATGCCCGCTCAAACACCACCACTGCATGACCCGACTGACCCCGGACCGGGCGCTTTCGAAAATCGGCCCCGGCATATAATGACTCAATCACAAACCTGAAGACTCCCGGTCTGCGGGGAAGTACTGTGCGCCGGCTCGATTACAGAATGACAAACGGCGGAGAAATATCCTTGTGGTCGAAAGCCTGGAAGGATTCGGTGGCTTCCGGATTGAACTGCCCGTTCCACTGCAACCGGGCCATCCCGCTTGCGCTGACCCACTCCCGGGCCACCTCACTACCTTCGCCCAACGCTTCCTGGGCGTATTTTTTCACCTGGACGACTTGACTGATATCGACCCGAACATCCGGTCGGAAGTCGGTCGCGAACCGGCCACCCTGATGGACCGGCATCATCAGCAGAATTCCATGGTGGCCTGTTTTGTTGAATTTTCCCTGTAGCCTGAGGGCCGCGCTGACTATCGGGTCATCGGCATCGGCAGGCCGAGAGATACAGCTGGTAATAATTGTGGTCTTGCGCTTGAACGGCAGTACATTGAGCTCATTGACCGCGGTTATCGGTTGAATGGAAAATGTAGGGTAGTCGGCCAGAACCTCCTGCAGTATATTCACTCCGTACCCACGGTCGCGCTCAAGAAATACGGTGACGCGGCTGCCGCTTTTCAGTTTTTTCGCAACCAGACCAAGAGAACAGGTGATGATATCTTCTGCGGTGTTCGTCACAATAAACAGGTGGTTTCGGGCGGCCTGCTCATGGCGATCAATCAGAAACCGAAGCAGGGTTTCTGACATCTTGTTGTAGTGCTCAAGATTGCGTGTGTTGTGGCTGATCTGACCGATTTGCGCTTCAACCGTTTTCCATCCCGCCGTGTGCATGCGCAGCATCACATCCAGGTCCGCGCCATAACCGTCGGTCAGTTCACGGATGGCGATACGCGATCGGTCAAACAGGAACAAGCCGGAATTGACCGCGCGAATATGCAACAAGCCGGGGAACATAATGGCAATGGCGGGATTGACCATCAAACGGGTCATGGGCATATTGTCGTTGGCGTCAAACCACAATCCCTTGACCAGCCCCACTCCCGGGCCGACAGCGCCATGCAACCTCTCCACCAGGGTCGGGCTGAACCCGGAAAGGTCGGCATCGAGTTTTACAACCCAGTCATTACGCGCCGCGGTATAACCTGTCCGCAATGCGTTGCCCTGCCCGGCAGCCGGTTCATCCAGAACTTTGGCGCCGGCCTCCCTGGCGACCCCCGCCGTGTTATCGGTGGAACCGTTATCGACCACGATCACTTCATCAACCAGGGGGCATGAGATTGCGGACATGACCACCGTAGCGACGGTGTCCCGCTCGTTGCGCGCGGGAATGACCACTGAAATGGCGGGCGGTTTTTCGAATGCTTCGCTCATATTTTCCTCGTATTCACTGATTCACTTACGTGCAGGTATCAGTCAATCAAACCCCGAAAAAGTTCCATTCTCACATCCGTTGATAATTGAACTGCTGGAAATCCTTGCGATATATCCTGTAAACCAGATCCTCAATCTCGTCAGTATAGCAGGCATTCAGTTGCTGTTCCGAGTTTGTCGCATGACGGTCTTCCCTCCCCCAGAATGTCCGGAATCCTGGATTGATCATACCCAGTACGGATTCAAGGTCTTCTTCCAGCGACTCAAAACGTCCGATAAAATCATAATGTATCTGATCCTGAAAGGTCTGGTAATACTGAACCCGCCAATGCTGATCCATTGCACAAATGGATTGTCCAGCCACTGCACGGACAAATTCCCCGAAGGACACCGGACGGCCCAGATCCTCCGGGTCGAAGCCAAGCTGCCTGAGTATCCCCTTTTTTGCCGGCATATTGTTTTCGATTTTATCGAGCCAGGCCGACAATAGCCGGCTGTATGGATTCCTGACAAAACAGAATTTAATCACATCTAGCCGTTTGATGTAGCGGCTGAAGGATTTGACTTGGGCCGGACGAATCAACGGAGAGAAAATCCGGGTATGCAGGTCAACCAGATCTTCGGGGTGATAATCCGGGTCGTCCAGTTCCATCCGTTGAAGAATCAACTTGATGGTGGAACAGGCAACTTTCGCGTTTTCCGCGTAGATATAGTGGTACTTGAGAGAAATATTGACCGTGTAGTCAAACTCTTCGGCAGGGATATGGACAGTAAAAGGAGCGATATCCGAACAAAACTGATTCCATAATTTCGTCATGGTCGGGGGAGTATATATACTCAATCCTGTGGGTTTTCAGGATGAATTAGAATTATTTTTGGGTTTTCTGCTTTCGGAATTAAAACGGACTAATTTCTCCCAGTCAATTTTCCCATCATCTTTGCAAAATGTATCCACGAACTCTCTGATGAATTTATTGAGCATTTGTGAGTAAGAATCCATAAACTCATCGTTCTTTTCTTTGGCTTTATGTCCAAGAGGCTCAATGATTCTTGTGAACAATTCACTATCCCCGGATATGAACTCCCAAAATCTCTGACCACAATATTTATAATAGTCACCCTTATCTGGTTTGTTGTCCCTTCCATAGCAACACCCGTTTACAGCAACTATATTCAATTTTGAATTACTGGTTCTCAATGTTCTTTTAGCCGTTTTGAAATCCGTTACCATTTTGGCTATTTGTGAGCTATTACCCCAATTTGGTCCCGATTTAATTGCTACGATATATCTCGTGTTGTCGCTTTCAAATTCAAGATCAATACCTCGTATTCCAGACTTATGTCCACTATGGACCTTGTTATTGATAAAGATAGCAAGCCCTTCCAGCCAATCACCGAAGATTGTTTCTTCGTTAGATGAAATATGCGCGTCCGCCAGCCCTCTTACAATCTGATCAGCAGTCAGCACATATTTAGCTTTGAAAAGATATGGGTTTTTCCGTTGTAGAACTTTCGATAACTTTAGCTTGTCAAGACTTTGGATACGTTTTCGATGAAAAATACCAATATTTTCTTCAACGTATTTTAATACGTCATCAGGATTCAGCTTTTTCATAATCTGCCTTTGGTTCAAATAGATACAACTGAACGGGACTTAATCTTTGTCTGACCATTTCACAGTATTCAGGAACTATGTCAATACCGATTGAGTTCCGTCTCATCCGGTTTGCAACAACTAATGTTGTTCCGGACCCCATAAAAGGATCAAGAACCACCCCTCCTTCTTTTGTGAATAGTTTGATAAACCACTCCGGCAATCCTTCCGGGAAAGTGGCGCTATGGCTTTTGTTATTACATTCTGTGGCCAGATGTAAAACATTTGTTGGATACGTCTTATCCCGATTAAGCCAGTTTGAAACATTTTTACCAAACCCGCTCCCCACCTTTGAATGATCACGGGTTTTATCGGTTTCAGAAAGGTTCCTTAATCTCGATGTTGCCCATTCGCCGATGGGAACCATCACTTCTTCCTGATACATGTTGAATTTACGATCTTTATTGAATTGAAGAAGCCTTTCCCAGGCATCACGGAAACGATTCGGCCACTTCCCAGGGTAGCAATTTCTCTTGTGCCAGATAAATTCTTCTGTCCATAACCAGCCCTGTTTACGCATTTCTAAAATCAGTTCGATAACATAAGTACTACGCTCCCCTTTCACTGCTTTTTCCTTGATGTTCAGCATAAATGTCCCCGCAGGATTAAGAACACGTAAAAGCTCCTCGGATATAGGTAAAAACCATTCCACATAATCATCAGGATGAGTCCCGCCATAGGTATTCTTTCTCTGGTCTGCATAGGGTGGGGATGTCACTATAAGATCAACAGAATTCTCCGGGAGCAGTTTCAATTGCTCTTTACTATCCCCGAGATATACGTCCGCAGTTATTTCCATTTTGAAATCCTATTCGTTGAATCCCAGCCTGTTAATTATCATCATGGTTGTAAGTTGCCCCCGTACAAACAGCAGAAACATCATTCAGGGGCATCCTGCCATTCAGAACGTGTCGCCAGCTCAACAGCATGTTGTTTTTGTATGTCGCGCCGCTCATCATTATCAGGCAGATTAAGAAAAATATCGGCATGGTATTTGTTGGTATCGTCAGGCGTTGCTTGTATGGTTCTTCCGTTTAACGCCGCATCACTTGCTTTCACGATTGCCCAACCATAAAAATCTCTAGAAGGAATCCTGTTTCTCCCTCTCTCTTTGGAGAGTTTAGCCAGAACAGTCCGTGAAGCGTGGTCCATGCGATCTACAGAGATCGAGTCTTCTCCATAAGGTCCAAGAAAAATTTCCGGGATGACTATATCCTGATTCCTGGCCCGCTTGGCAACTCTACTTGAAAACACACTTCTACCGAGATTTTCAGAATCTCCAAGGGCTGGAAGCTGCACACTCAAATATCTTTGAAAAGTGGTTGTTTCTTCAATGCCCGTAGTTGCTCCTTCACGAATTCATCCGGGAGTTCGGACGAATCACCGTATCGGGCCCGACGATTTTTTCCTTCAATATGAGAAAAACAAGCAGCCTGACCATCGTTCGCTACCAGAATCAAAACGGAAGAAGGGCTATCCGGTGACTTGAAATAAATAGCAATCTCACCGTCCATAGTCGGGTAGATAGCTGGAGCAATCGGGTGTTTTGGCAACGCCAAAATGACTCTTTCTACCGTTTCTTTAGTATCGACACTAATCTCCGGCAGCGCTTCCTCAGCCACTTCCTCATCTATGTTTTTTAATTCTTCTATCGCATCCGCAATCCATCCATTGCGAGGTTCGTCTTTCGGTATGTTGTAAAGGAATGTTTGTCGCAACAAGTCATGTAATTCTTCGGTTGAGATGAACGGGTTTCGAGATTGGGAACCGAGGGTCGATAAACCCGGAAGGTCAAAAGGTGGCGGAAGATGCTCTGATTGCCATGATTTATGGATATCGCTTTGCAACGCTTGACGATTATTTCCCTGTGTTTGCCACACCTGATTGCCCCCAGTCAAGCCGGATGTTGGGCTGTTAATAGGTTGTGTTTCCATTGTTTTCTCAAGGATACCTTAAACCAACCGCTTGATCGGCCAAGTCATAAATTCGTCCGACCAACTGTCTCTGATCTTCAAAGGTCGCAATATCAGGCGATGAAACAAAGATATATGTGGTTACGTATAAGCTATTAGGCAACAATTCGGACTTTTCGACTGATCGATGTAATTCCCAATTTTTATCTTTATCAGCGAGTATAATTTTTATGGATGGTTGGTACTCTACCATCTCATCTGTCTTAACTGCATCCACAGATTGTTTCAAGGTAAATTGATCAAGATAAATTTTAGCGCTTCCATTGTTGATTACCTGGACATGCCAGTTGGAAGTAAGAAGGAAGCGGTCTCTCAAATAACCGCCGGTGCCTTTTAACAGTATATCTAATGCTCTCTGAATTATTTTAATTACGACCTCATCATCATTTTGATTCAAATTTACGAAATTCAGTTGCAGAGTGTCGGGGTTAAGGACAATTGTACTTGCACCCCCGAATATACGATATTTGCAGTATGACTCCCCAAGTTCATTTGAAGGGTTTGCACTGAAATCCTGTGGGCGAACCGGTAGTAACTCTCTGAACTCCTGAGTGATCGTTGTGATAAACCGCTGTTGTGCCGAGGCCCATTCAGTAATAAAAGGGTCCAGTTCGAAACTGATTGAGATATTTCTTTGCTCGGGTTTTTGCAAATAAACTTCCATAGACACAAGTCTATAACATGGAAAGTATTGTTGCCAGACTTTATAGTTAAACATTTATCCCCCAACCCCCTATCTCCACTACCAGACACTGATGACTCATGAAACTGCAACCGATCAAAACCGGCATGGTGGATGGCGAGAACGCCGCCATACTCTTTGATACCGCATACTCGGTTCACGGCTGCTCCTCTGCCGGAGGCCTGCTGGAAGCGCTGTCTGCAATCCGGCGTAATCATGGCGAGGATATCTGCCTGCTGCCCATTTCCGGCGGCTCTTCCGGCGAGGGCCTGTTCAGGGTCAGGCCCGATAACGGGAAGCCGATCATCGGCTTGAGGATCGAACCGGCGGTGAAACCCGAAGCGCTTTTCGGGCGACCTGAAATCGACGAAGTGGGTCTGGACCAGATCTTTATCGACATGGAATCCATGGAGGTCGTGGCCGGAGCCGCGATCACTCTGGATCAATTGAATCAGTCCCTGATTCAGCAGGCGGGAAGCGCGTATCGGGTACTCGGCGCCGATTTGACCAGTTACAGTTACGCCCAGGTCGGCGCCACCTTCATGACCGGAGGCATGGGCCCGCAGCGTCGCTACTTCAGTGACAGCGTCCTCGAAATTGCGCTGCTGGACGGCTGGGACAGCCAGCATATTGTCGGCTCTGAACTCAAGGGCTATGCCGGCACTCTGGGTTGGAGCGGGCTGGTATCCGCCGTTCGGTGCCGGTTTCACCGCCTGCCGGAAAACGAAATCGCTTTTGCCCTGCCGGTTGACAATGACCCGGGGAGTCTTGCCGGGTTGTTATCCCATCTGTCGCCTTTTTGCTACCTGGACCTTGATCACGAAGCCGTATCAGCCGCCTCCGGGAGGGAGGGTATCATTCTTGGCCTGGAACATGTCACTGTTTCATCCATGCAACCGCTGCTGAATCAGGGCATAAACAACAAGACCACCCGGCGCGGACAGGACCTGGCCGATAAATGCCGGCAGGCGGGCGCTGATGGCCTGATTTTCGTGAACGGCTACAGTCACCGCAGCGCGGAGGACTTCCTGTTCGACCTGGTTGACGACCCGCAAGCTGAACTCCCCACCATCGCCGGCATCCGCTTGCATCACGCAGAAATGTTCAGGGAGCCGGAACAAATGCGTATATTAAGGGAAGCCATCCCGTTTGCCGCCCGCACTCAATTACCCGACAGTCCATATATTTATAAAAACCATACCGATGCCAATTTCGCGCTTGATCCGGATCAGGTGCGAGGTTCCATGACCCGTTTCTGGCAATGGAATCTGGAATACGTTCGCTCAGTCGAAGACTATTTCCGCTCGAATGAAAACCTTTGCGGAGAAATTATTATCTACGGGCATCTCAATCCAACCGGCATTGATCCGCACAATCGAATTACCCTGTCCTGCGATGAGAAACCGGCATTCGCTCAGGCGGTTGAGTTTCTCAACGTCCAGCGTAATCAGTACTTCCGTAATGTCCAGGCCATCTGCGAGCAATATAACGCCCGCTTCATCGGCGGTGAAAAAAGCGCAGCCTCTGAATGCAAGATATTCCCGGCATTCGGCGGGATTGAAAAATCACCTGAAACGCTGAAAATAAAGTTTCACCAACAAAACCGGCAGATAAAAGCGGCTCAACCGATGTTCAACTGGCGCGCCATCAGCCCTTACGGAGAATAAAATACCAACCACAATCGGGCAGGGACAGGCCCCTGCCTGTCCGCCAGTGAGGCCAGTCCGGTAAACCGAATCACCCCTTTCCACGCCATGGAATGGTTCTGGCAATTACCCATCGCATGATCAAATCAAACAATAGTCCCAACAACCCCATGATCAGAATCGTCACCCAGATCAGTTCGTAATCAGACACGGTACGGGCGATATTTTCGATAAAGCCAATGCCAGTCGTTCCGGCGAGCATCTCGGCCGCGACCAGCGTTCCCCAGCAAACACCGATTGCAATGCGGATGCCGGTGAGAATTTCCGGCATGGCGTTTGGTAGAATCACGTTCCACATAATCTGCCGGTCTGTTGAGCCAAGAGAGTGTGCCGCCCGGATTTTGGACAGCTGGGTTCCTGATGCCCCGGTTCGAGCCGATATCACCATGATTGCGAAAGCAACCATAAACAGCAGGAATATCTTCCCGTCATCCTGAATACCGAAAATGGTCAGGATGAGCGGCGCCCATGCCAGCGGCGGAACCGGACGGTAAAGCTCGATCAGCGGGTCAAAGAAGGATTTAAAGAACTTCGAGACCCCCATAAACAGGCCCAGTGGCACACCAATCAGTATTCCAAGCGCCAGCGCCACCAATACACGAAACAGTGAATCCCAGATATGCCCGTCAAGCATGGGTATCGAGCCGAGATTGACCTCACCCTGAACAAATGCAAGCAGTTTATCCTTGAATTCTGGGCTGATCTGGCCGGTGGCGTCATGGCGCGCATATTCACCCGGCCAGATGTCAGCGATCCAGTCTGGCACAACGAAACCCACCACATCACTCACTGGCAACCATTTCCACCAAAGAAGGGGGAATCCGCGGTAACCACCACCGCCGTCGACATCGGGGTTGGACAACCGCCCGAACGTTGCGACCACATCGGTGGGTTTCGGCAACCATCGCGCTGAACCTTGCTCAGTGCACTGGGTCTTTGACTTGACGACACCCTTGCCGGGGAAGAACACGGCGTCAACCAGACTTAAAGAGCCACGCGCCTCATCCTTTGCGTTGTTGAGATTTACAATGGCTGTGTTGATGCCATCCAGCGAAGTGGCTGGAAAAATCAAGCCATCATCCAGCCGTTTGAAAATACGTTCAACGGCTTTGACAAACGCATTGCGGGTTTGTGCAGTGGCTTCGTCATTGTCGGCGGACTGGTTGGCGATCTTGAGCGCTTCGATACGCTTTTTTATGCTGGCAATCA
Source organism: Candidatus Poriferihabitaceae bacterium (assembly GCA_965208975.1). GTDB lineage: Bacteria > Pseudomonadota > Gammaproteobacteria > Arenicellales > Poriferihabitantaceae. Next base: position 553,479 of record CBDBQH010000003.1, read on the forward strand.
GTACATTGTTGACCGGGATATGATTCCTGATCTTGACAAACTCTGATGTAAGTTCTGCGGCTTTGCTGGCGATATTGTCAAATAACACGCCTTTCGCAGTCATCGGCAATACGGGAATTTCCGTATGTGTGACACCCCACTTGGGTTGTGCCAGGGACTCCTCCGTGGGTGTCAGGTTCGCCGCTCCGGCGCGAAGTTCATCAGTCAGTACATTCAGTTTCTCACCGAATGTAATCAGTTGACTCTCGGAATCCCGGTTGAGATTCGCAGGATCAGAAGAGTTGGCAATCAGACCCTTTATCTGCACAATGATGTCGCGGAGTTCGGCCTGTTCTTCCACCGAGAAAGCGTCCGCTGGCAACTCGCTTTCCAGCTCCCGAATCTGATTCGTATTGCGGGAGACCAGAAGTGTGGATTTATAGTAGCGGGAACCGATGGGCAACGCTGCGGTGATTGGCGAGATAGCCTCCTCCAGCTTGGCAATCTGGCACATCTCATTGGCCGCGTTCGGGAAATACGCGCGCCCCACGCCCCATGAATAATAAAACCAGGCAAGCAACAAGGCGCTGACGCCGCACACCGCCCAAAACCAGCCGCCTATGGTACGTTCAGGGTCGCCAAAAACCTTGTCCTTTGCCCGCAACACGGTCTGCCGTCGGCCGATAACGATAGAAACAACAAACAGAACCACCAGCAGGATGATGATTACCGCCGCTATGGACGCGCGGTTATCAGAAAGCCACTCAAACACGCCCCATGATCTCCTCTTCCATATCCCAGATCATCGTCAGAATTTCTTCGCGGACGCTGGAAAAGTGATCGTCCTGCTTGATTTCCCGAAGCGATTCTGTCAGGCCACGCTCGGCAAACGGCAGATTGTATTCCTTGAATATACGGCCAGGGCGAGGGGCCATAACGAAAAGACGCTCACCGAGTAACAGGGCTTCTTCCACTGAGTGGGTGATGATCATGATGGTCTTGCCGGTTTCTTTCCAGAGCTCAAGAACCAGTGATTGCATCTTTTCACGAGTCAAGGCGTCAAGGGCGCCCAGCGGTTCATCCATGAGAATCACATCCGGATCATTGATCAGACAACGGGCCAGCGCCACGCGCTGCTGCATGCCGCCGGATAATTGATAAGTGGGTGTGTCACCAAACCCCTGCAAGCCAACAATATCGAGCCACTTCTCGACCAGTCTTTTGCTTTCACCAGAGTCGGCGTTTTTCATCCGCAGACCATAGTCAACATTTTTCGAAACGGGCAGCCATTCAAACAATGCGCCCTGCTGAAAAACCATTCCCCGCTCAACACCCGGACCATCAATGACATGGCCACCGAGAGATGAGTGACCGGCAGTGGGAATCAGGAATCCGGCAAGCATATTCAGCAGTGTGGTTTTGCCACAGCCGGAGGGGCCAAGCACAGACAACAATTCGCCCTTTTTCAGGGTGAAGTTGATGTCTTTCAAAGCCTCAATATCCGCGCCCGTTTGCGGATTGGTAAACGTCATACTGAGGTCTTTACAAACCAGGTCTGCCATCGCCTTCCTGAAATCCCGACAATCGTGTACTGACCATACAAGAAAGAAGAGGCCGCAAATCGTGGCCTCTTCCTGTTCTTGCAATTTCTTTGTTATTCGAGGAAAGAACCGTCGATTGTTTTAGCCAGCGCCGCAGCGTCGGTCGCATCGGAGAATACCAGTCCGAGAGAAGCCGCAGCTTCAGCGGCAATACCATTTTCGCCGAAATACTGTTCCATCTGTTCCCTGTTGGAAGGCACAATGAATGCGTCCATCTGGGCTCTGGTTGTTTCCACATCCATGCCGGATGCTTCAGCAACGATCTTGTACTGTGCGTCTGTGCTTTTCCAGGAGCTGTTGACTTCGTCTGTCGCTTCCAGGAATGATTTCACAAGATCAGGGTTCTCTGTGGCGAATTTTTCGGTTACGGAGACCACATCAAAAGAACCGATGCCAGCATCCACCTTCGCCTGAGTACTCATGATCGGCGTACCCACTTCACCCGCGGCCTGCGCGGACGCGCCGCCAAAGATACAAGCCATATCCACAGCGCCATCAGCCAGTGACTTGGCGCCGTCAGGTGGCGCCTGATCGACGATTTTCATGGTTGAAATATCAACATCGTAATGCGACATATACTTGCGGAATGCAAAATCAGCCATGGTGTTCAACGGCACAGCAACCGTTTTGCCTTCCAGCTCAGAAGCGTTGGAGGCGTCAATACCGAGACCATTGCGAACAAAGCAATCGTTTGCTTCATAAACAACAGCAATACCCACCATTTTTAATGGAGCGCCTTGCTGGATTGCTGTCACGAACGGCGCCAGGCCTTGCGAGTAGGAAATGTCGATATCGCCAGCAAGCATGGCTTCCGTCATGGCTGTGCCAGTAGTGAAGTCAACCCAGTTGACATCAACCCCCATAGCCTTGTCGTAACTCTTGTCGACTTTCGCGATCATGTTGGGTGTTGCCCACTCAAGAAAGAAGGCCACGTTGACTTCTTCAGCAGCCTGCACCGCGGTCGAAAGAGAGGCAGCGACGGCGACCGCCGAAAACATGCCCGTAACAGTTTTAAGTTTATTCATAATTCACTCCAAAGGAAAAAATATTTTAATTATAGAAATTCGGCGAACGTCGTAAAAACAAGCGCCAATCGGGAAGGATTACACATCAACCGAAGACGATGATATTAGCCGAACAAAAGATACTCTGTCAAATGTATGTATGGGTCCATGTATGTATGGGTCCACCACCACATTCCGCGCAAGCGGATGTGATGGGGGGTATTTCACGGATTCGGTGGGGGGGCACAACCGTAATCAAAACGCCCCATCCGTCATCGTAGAGCCTGCCCCCGGCTTGATCGGGGGGACAGGTCTTGTGCCTGTCCGCAAACGCGCCGTCCTGCACCAATCCGTTCATAACCCGACATAATACCCCCCATCACATCCGTCATTCCCGCCCTTCCGTCATTCCCGTGAATGCGGGAATCCATGACCTCATGGAATCTGTAATTACCGATGCGTAGGGACAGGTCTTGTGCCTGTCCGCTATTGTTTGAACCCTGTTCCGGTGGTTGCGGGAGGGTACAAGACCCTCCCCTACGATAACGGCAATTCAATCACTCCCCCTCCCCGATCAGGTCGAGGACAGGCTTTGAGGGGGAGTCACCACCGCCCCACCCTGTCATTCCCGTGCAGACGGGAATCCACGACCTCATGGAATCTGTATTACCGATGCGTAGGGGTGCCCCTTGTGGGTGCCCGCATTATTTCCGTATACGGTCAATGACGGTTGCGGGAGGGTACAAGACCCTCCCCTACGATAACGGACGGGACTCCTGTCACCACCGCACCACCCGTCATTCCCGTGAAAACGGGAATCCACGACCTCATGGAATCTGTAATTACCGATGCGTAGGGACAGGTCTTGTGCCTGTCCGCTATCGTTGAACCCTGTTCCGGCGGTTGCGGGAGGGTACAAGACCCTCCCCTACGATGACGGCAGGCGCAATCACTCCCCCCTTGAGGGGGAGTCCAATCCGCAAAGCGGATTGGGTGGGGGGTATTTTACGGATTCGGTGGGGTATTCCCGCTTCGCGGGAATCCTGTCACCTCATTACCACCTGACCCCCGCTTCCACCTTCATGCGATGTTCGGATTGGTTGTCATTCTCATGACGGGTGAGTTTCAACCCCAATGTCCGCTCACTTCTGCCGATAGTGGATTGCAGCCGCCAGCCGAGTGTGGTTTCTCGCTCTTGGGCGTACAGACCCACCCCCAGATGTGGATGGGCGGTATAGCGTCCATCGCCGATGGTAAAACCATACCCCGCTTGCGCTTTGAATCGTTGCCCTGTAGCGGATTGCGCCGGTTGCAGGGATTCCGCGGTCAATAATCGCTCCCGGCCCGAAGACACCGTACCCCAATCCTGTTTCAGCGTAAAGGTAAATCCTTGCTCAGCCGGAGACGGATTAAATCCCATGGACAGGGAAAGTCCCCGATCCTTTATATCTGAATCATGATGGGTAATCAGACTTCGGCCATTGATTTGAAGGTTCAGTCCGCGCCGGGAATCGGTCCATTGGACTCCGCCCCCGACTTCCACGCCGAATCCACTTTCAGCGTCTCCGCCATCATGACGCAATGCGGATTCCCAATTCATCTTCAGCGCCTGTGCCGCAGTGAATCGGGGGATTCCGGGGATTGCGGGGATACGCCCACTGCCTTTGATTCCCACCCGCATCCTTGAAGCATGCGCCGTGGCATGGTTCAGTTCCAGTCCGTCTGTGACCGCCTCGGTACGGGTTCTCAACCACAGCGCATCGGTGACGATCGATAAGGTACGATGGGTTTCTTCCCGGAGGATGGCGTCACTGCCCAGGGCCACAAAGGCGGTATGGGTATCCGTAGTGAGGTCTTGCCTTTCGCTTCTGATGAGGGTGAGGTCTCCCGTACCATAACCCAACGCGCCCCACAGCGTCATGCGGTCATTCACTTGCCGGGACATCCACGGAGTCAACAGGGTCTGTTCTGATTCAATCTCTCCTTTGTTTTTCGTCTGGTATTGTCCTTCTGCCTGACTATACGACAGAACCAGTCCGCGTTGTCCGTGGGTATGGGTTTGATCGACTCCAATCAGGGTGGTGAGGACTTCTCCATTGAGGGTGGTTTCTCCACTCTGGCCGTCAAACTCCGAGAAGGCGCCCTGTGCCCACAGGGAAGCGATGGAACCATCGGTTGTTGCACTCCACGACATCGACGAATCAGACAGTAGTTCAGACAGGGTCAATGCGCGGCTGTGCGGTCTGGCGATGGAGTTGGGGGGCTGTGTCCAGGATTGTATTTCTTGCGGGGTTTGGGTATCCATGCGGTAACCAGCCAGTTGGGCGGACAGTCCGGGGGTCGGAGTGGATTGTATGCGTTGGGAGATACTGTCTAATACGTGTCCGGCTTGTGTTCGGGCAAAGCGGGTTTGCCAGGGGATGGCGACAGTGGTCAGGTCTTCGCCGACCACAACCCGCAACGGCGCCTGCCGGGACTGCATGGCCGCATAGTTCGGGTCTTGTGAGGTGATGACATGAATCAGGGTGACGGCTCCTTCCTGGTGAGCGGTCAGGGTGAAGGTTTGTGGCGTGTTCCAGTTGTCTTTCGTGAAGGTCAGACTGGACGGGGAGAAGGTGACGATGGTGGATTCGGGCTGTATGAGGGCATTGTGGGGGCTTGCGGAGGCTGAGGTCAGGGATGGGGTGACGGTTGCGGCGCCGGGTTGCGCGCTGAGGGTGATGGTGACCGGGGCAGTCGGTTGACTGATCAGTTGCATTGTATATTGCGAGCTTTGTCCAATCTCGGGAATCCGCAGTCCCTGTGCAGACGGTTGGAATCCGGCGGTATCGTCGTCGTGAATGGCAATCGTGGCGGAATCGGTGGTGAGGGTATAGCCATCCGCCGGTTGCAGGGTGACGGTGACCGAGCCATCTTCTTCGTCGATGAAGTCCTGGAGGGTGGGAATCATCAGGGAAGTGGTGGCGCGATCAATGGTCAGGGTCTTCGCTCCGGTTGCATCGGCGGTGGTGAAGTCGCCTTGTGCGGCAATGGTGAGGGATACGGAGATGGGTTCAAGCGGCACCGGGTCGGCGGTGACGGTAAAGGAAGCGACCGCTCCTTCGGTGAGGGTGTCGGATTGCACCTGGATGGAAAGAAGCGGAATCACGGGTTCGGGTTCCGGTGGTTGTGGTTCCTGCGGTGGTTGCGGGTCTGTAGGGGTTTCTCCCGGTGTCGTCAGGGAAGGGTCCGGAGTAGTCCCCGGTTGGGTGGAGGGCGGTGGATCGACCGGATCGGGTTGCACGGCCAGGATGGGGCCGACATGGCCTGCTGATACACTGTGGGCAAAGCCATTGCCGTCGGTATAGTTGATAGTACACGTGATGAGGCGACCGAGGTGTTCTGCTGGAATGGTGTAGGAGGCCGCATTGTGGACAATCTGGGTGATGGTGTTGTCTTGCGCGGATTCTCTCCAGCCCCACCCGTAAGTCAGCGCCCCCGCTCCATTGCCGTCGGGGTCGTTGGCGGTGCGGGTGACGGTCAGGGTTTGACCGACCCGGGCATTGCCGGTGATGGAGAACGTCGCGACGCCGGTGTTCTCGATGATCGTTCGGGTGAATGAGACGCCGGTTCCCAAGCCGTAACCATTGCCGTCTGTCAGGGTCACTGTAATTGTTTCGCCGTTGTCTGCGGTATTGTCCGGGGTGAGGGTAATCGGAAAGTCTACCTGATCTCCCAAATCAAACGCTCTGCCCGCCGGGATGGTGAAGGTTCCACTGCCGCTTCCATCCGGATTATAGGTCGCTCCGGGTATGGTGTAGTCGGTTCCGGCCATGGCGCTGCCACTTAAAGTATAGGAAATCACCAAAGCCTCTTCCAGTTCGCGGGTCACTTCCAGTCGGTTTGCGGTAATCGTGCCGGCGGATTCGTCTACAGTTCCTGTGGTGCGGCTGTCGGCCCAGAATACGTTCGGTTCCGGTTCATTATCGGTCAGGGTGACATTCAGGTTTTGACTGACCGAACCATAATCGCCGCCAGAAGCGCGATGCGTCAGGATAACGGTGTCATCCGTGGTGTCGTCATCTTCGGCCGCTGTCACAGTGACGGGCTGCGCCGTACTCCACAGTTTGGCTCCGGTCGGGTTGAAGGTTAAGGTATTCTGATTGCCATTCGTACCGGAATCGGTGTCAATGGTCAGGTCGGTACTGGCGTGACCGCTAATCGTGACCGTGACCGTCGCCGCGCTTGGTTGGGTATTGAGTTTTACAGTATACGTATTACTGCCGCCTTCCATGAGGGGCGGGGAGGCGGGGGAGAAGGTCAGTCCCCGTGTATCATTATCGGTAATCACAACCGCCACCGTACCGGTCGGCGTGGTGCCACCGGCGCCCGTGCCCGAAGTTCGATCCAGATTGCTCATGACCGCCCGGCTAGAGGAGCCAAAGCCGACTGTCAGGGTCTCTGAGGCGCCTTCATCGGTGGTATCTTCTACCGCCGTTAAGGTCAGTGTCGCGGTCTGTACCGTATTGGTATCGTGTCCGCTGAATACCACCGCCGGAGTCGCCGCGCTGTGCGGGTTGGTCGTGAGCAGGGTCACCCCGGAGTTGAGGCTTGATCCAGATGCTAACGCCAGCGTGTAGTCCCCCGCCACTATGCCGCTTCCGGTCACGGTCAATGGCGCCGTCACGGTCTCTGTGGCTCTCAATCTCCGTCCCAGGGTCACGGTCAGGGTGGCCGTGCCGCCGTCCTCGCCAATGGCGCTGGTTCCACCACTACGCGCCAGAGTTACCGGGGTGGCATCGTTGTCGATGAGCGTCAGGGTATGGGTATTGCTACTGGCATTGACCGTGTAACCCGTCCCATTGTTCAGGGTCAGGATGACGGTCTCGCGGGCTTCGTCTGTCGTATCATCGGTAATCACAATCGGAATGTCGACATGGGTGGCGCCGGAAGTGACGGCTTGCGTGCCGGTCAGGGCGGTGTAATCCGTACCGGAAGTCGCGGTGCCGGTTACGCTGTAGTTCAGGGTGATGTCGGTTGGTGGAACCGGACTGAAGGTCACTCGGGCAGTCTGTGTGCGGGCGTCTGTTGTCCCCGTTATTTCAGTAAAACTCCCGGCAGCAGTAGCGAAGGAGGCAACGGTCGCGCTGTCATCGTTTTGAACGGTGTAGGTGGCGGATGCGTTCGTTGCTGAAATCACGACATCCGCCGGGGTGGCCGGCGCGTTGCCGGTCTCTCTTTGTACGGTGATGGTCACGGTCTCATCAGGTTCGACTGTGGTGTCTCCGGTGACTCCGATAAAATACCGCCTGTCGCTTCTGAAGAAGTTGTGGACGGTTGTGACGCCTTCGGGACAGGCGGCAGTCACTGAACCCGGTGTGGCGGTAGCTTCGTAATTCCCGCCAAAGAGATAATACATGCCGTAATCCAGGGCCAGGCCGGCGGTCTGGTCTGCGGCAGACAGTCGCAGTTGCGCGGCGCCACCGAAACAGACGCGGAAGTTGAAACTCGCGGCACGCGCCGGGGTGACGTCAAAGAATACTTCCCGGTAAGTAATTCCTGAATGGCCTTCGACCGCATTGGCGGAAACCCGCACCGACAGGGTGTGGATGGTGGGGTCATTGACCATTACATCGAAGGTGTTGGAAGCGGCAGACGCATGCGGGTTGGCGCCGCCGCCGACATTGGTGGCGAGGCTTGCGCGGTCGAAACCGTTGGTTCCTGAGCCGTCCGCCCCCAATGCGATGGTGAAGGTTTCTCCACTGGCCTCGGTTACGCTATCTGCGGTCGGGGTCAGTTGCAGGGTGGCGACCTGCGCTCCGACGCCGGCAAAGCTCACCTGCGGGGTGGCGGTGGTCTGCCCGCTCAGGGTGACGCCGGTGTTGAGATTCGCACCGGCCTTCGGTGCCAGACTCCAGTCGGCGGTGGTGACGCCTGTGCCGCCGATGGATAACGGCACGTCAATGATTTCTCCGGCTACCAGGGCGCGGCCTAACGCGACCGTGAACTCGATCGCGGTGCCTTCGGTTACAGGGCCTATGCCAATACGGGTCAGGGCAACGACGGTGGGGTCGTTGTCGGTGATGGTGATGATGGTGCGGCACTCGGTATTGCTGTTGCAATTACCAGCTGCGCCATTGAATGGTTCGCTGATACCACTAATCCACTGCCAGTCGATAGTTTCGTCCGGTTCATCGACCGTGTCCTCGCACACCGTAAAACTAGTGATGGTATGACTGGTTGTTGCCGTACTGGTGATCAATAGATTGTAATTGAGAACGTTGTGAAAGTCATCGCCCGCCTGACAGGCCGTGCCGCCTGTGCGTCCCGTGGCTGTGCTGTCGTCCTGATCAAAACCAGTGCTTATAGCAGTTGGAACCGTATCCACCCGACCAGTCAGGACGATGTTATGCTGACCGGCATTCTCGGCGACTGTCAAAGTGGCGGGGGGAGCGATTCGGTCGGCGAGGGGAGTTAGAGTTTGGGCAGTGGCTTCGGGGATGAAGCCGGTGAGTAGTGGTAGAAGGAGTAAAACGGAGAGGAAGTAGTGGATTCCCACTTTGCGGGAAAATCCCCCCACCCAATCCGCTTTGCGGATTGGACTCCCCCTCAAGGGGGGAGTGATTTGCCCCCCATCACATCCGCTTGGCGGAGTGTGATTCCCCCTCAAGGGGGGAATGATATTGTCGGTGGAATCAGATGGACAAGGAGTGAGTGGGCGGGAGCGGGGCCTCAATACAGAAGCCTTCATGCCCGAACCCGAAGCCCGGGCTGGCTGGCTGGCTGGCTGGCTGGCTGGCTGGCTGGCTGGCTGGCTGGCTGGCAATCATTGTAGCAGCATCTTGCCATTCAGCTGTCAAGCGGGAATTTAACTTTTGTGCATGATTTGGCATTAGAGCGGGCGGGTATGGGGGTTGTGTATGATCCGGTATTTGAGCGGGCGGGCACGGTGACCCGCCCCCCCGATCAAGCCGGGGGCAGGCTCTACGATGGGAGGTGGCTGATTCTCTTTCGATCATGTTTTTTGTTCCTGGTGTTTCGTGACCCGTTGTTTCTGTTGGATTCCCGCCTTTGGCGGGAATACCCCCCATCACATCCGCTTTGCGGAATGTGATTCCCCCTCAAGGGGGGAATGATTTTGCCCTCACCAAATCCGCTCGCGGATTGACTCCCCCTCAAGAGCCTGTCCCCGGCTTGATCGGGGAGGGGAGTGATTTTACCCCCACCGATATTCTACTGCATCCGTGAACCGATGGCGCTCAGTCGTCGCCGCTGAAAATTCCCAGAATGTGAAGCAGACTGATGAATATGTTGAAGATGGAGACATAGAGGGTCACTGTGGCCGTGATATAGTTGGTTTCCCCACCATGAATAATCTCACTGGTCTGGAAAAGAATCATGCCCGACATCAACAGAATGAACATCGCCGAAATTGCCAGACTCAGCGCCGGCATCGGGTAGATCAGGGTGACCAGCATCGCCAGAAACGCGACCAGAATGCCCGCCATCAGCATGCCGCCAATGAAGCTGAAATCCTTTTGGGTGACCAGAACATAGCCGGACAAACCAATAAAAATAACCCCTGTACCGCCCAGCGCCATCATCACAATTTCACTGCCGCCAGAAAGCGCGTGGATATAGTAACCCAGAATCGGCCCGAGAGTCAGTCCCATGAATCCGGTCAACGCGAAGACGAACACCAGCCCGAGAACGGAATTCCTGAACTTGCTGGTCAGGAACAGCAAGCCGAAATACCCGACCAGGGTGATGATAGCTCCCAGCGGCGGGAAATTCATCGCCATGGACAAACCCGCCGTGAAAGCGCTGAACAGCAGCGTCATCGACAGCAGTATATAGGTGTTTTTCAGAACACGGTTCATTTCGATGCCGCGCACAGCCGGACGCGCAACTGCAGTTTCGTATCTTGCCATTTTAATTTCTCACCTCAATATATGGATCTGGAAAACCGGATTCGGCAGAACGCGCCTGGAATACGCGCCTCACTTACCGCCAACCGGGATAGTATAGTAGAATAAGGGTCAGGTATGCAAATTTCAAGCATTGACCGATCATTATCAACCATCACCATACCAAAGGGCCCCATCTTGGCTGATCGACGACTCCAGGTATTCGGCACAGTAGCGAAACTGCTCAGTTTTACGAAAGCGGCCGAGACCTTGCACATGACCCAACCAGCGGTAACATTCCAGATTCGTCAACTGGAAGAATACTTCAATACACGTCTGTTCGATCGGACACACAATCGAATCACCCTGACCCGCACCGGCGAAGTCGTGAAGGAATACGCAGACCAGATTATCGCCCTGCACAAGGAGATGGATATCCAGATCCGAACCCTGACCGGAGACGTGCAAGGTCCGCTAATCGTCGGCGCCAGTACCACAATCGGGGAATATTTCATTCCCGGAGTGATAGGCGCATATCAATCGAAATTCCAGGATGTCCGGGTGCGCCTGAATGTGGCCAATACCAATTCCATCATCCAGATGGTCGAGAACAACCAGATTGATGTCGGCATTGTCGAAGGCCCGGTCAACAACAAGACCCTGATCACCGATGTGATTTGGGATGATGAGTTGGTCGTGATTTGCGCCCCCGGCCACCCCCTCGATCAATACAAACAGATCGGCGCCGACCGGGTCCGTTGCCACCCGTTTATCGGACGCGAAGAAGGCTCGGGTACTCGCGAAGTAATCGAAAACTGGCTGACCGGGCAGGGTCTCGATATTGAAGAACTGGATATCATCATGGAATTCGGCAGCCCGGAATCCATCAAGAATGCGGTCGCGGCGGGACTGGGTATCTCGATTGTTTCCGTCGCAACCATAGAGAAGGAACTGCTCCTGAAGTCATTACGCGCCATACCGTTGACCAACCCCATCCGCCGTCCGTTCTCGATTGTCTATCAACGGCAGAAATTCCGCCTCAGGGCGATGGATGAATTTCTCGAATTCGCGCGCGAGCTGTGCGCCACCAGACGAAAACTGATCGACTGAATGACTGATTCAGGGAATCCGCTGGCGCCGTACCCGCCATTCAACACCCCGAATATTCGTTAGTAAAATCGTATTCACTCTACTATACTCATGAGTAAAGTAGACTGGACAATACAAATCTCATGCAGAACAGCCCACTGAAGCGGTATTTATCTGCACCGATTGCAGAAGATTTGCAAACCCGCATGGTATTTCTTGGCGGGCCACGGCAAGTCGGCAAGACTACCTGCGCTCTTTCCTGGCTGAATGCGAAAAACGCAAGACATCCGGGATACCTGAATTGGGATGACGTATCCGCCCGGTCAACCTTGCTGAGAGGCGAATTACCCGGCGATCAAAAAAGGATCGTCCTTGACGAAATTCATAAGTACCCGGGATGGCGAAACCTCGTCAAGGGATTCTATGATACCAGTCACCACGATATTTCAATACTGGTCACCGGGTCAGCGCGACTGGATTACTACCGAAAAGGAGGAGACTCCCTGCAAGGCCGATACCATTACCACCGGCTGCATCCTTTTTCACTCACGGAAATCAGTTCGGCGCCCAGCCGGGAAGACCTGCAATTATTGATGAAATTCGGCGGATTCCCGGAACCCCTGCTCCGCGCCGATGAAAGAAACTGGAGACGCTGGCAGAAGGAACGTATCGCAAGAGTGGTCCATGACGATATCCGTGACCTGGAGACCATCAGGGAAATCGGGTTGGTCGAATTGTTGACCGAGGCTTTGCCTGAACGGGTTGGCTCACCATTGTCAGTCAGAAATCTCCGGGAAGACCTGCAGGTTGCGCACGAGACGGTGGCAAGGTGGATCACCATTCTGGAGAATATGTATGTCTGTTTTCGTATTTCACCTTATGGACCGGCCAGAATCAGAGCGGTAAAAAAAGAGAAGAAACTGTATATGTGGGATTGGTCCCAGGTCCCTTCCGCCGGAGCGCGTTTTGAAAATCTGGTGGCATCCCATTTACTGAAATATTGCCACCATATCGAGGATATCGAAGGCCACCGGATGGAATTGCGGTTTGTCCGGGATACAGACCGGCGGGAAATAGATTTTGTGGTCCTGCAGAACAGAGAACCCGTATTTGCTGTTGAATGTAAAACAGGAGAAAACAAGGTCAGCCCGGCTATCCAGTATTTTCGGCAACGGACTGATATTCCGATGTTTTATCAGGTACATACCGGCTCCAGGGACTATCTCAACCGCGGAACCCGAATCCTGCCCTTCCATGTTTTCTGCAAGGAATCAGGGATGCCCTGATTCCCTTCGAACAGGTTATAATTCCGCCCGAACAGCCCTGAATCCGGAGTAACCAAAATACCGTGAATGCCGACAACCGGACAATTTGTCTGACCATCGTACTGCGCCCCGCAACGGAAATCACCCGTAAATGCCTGGAAAGCGCCGCCCCTTTTATCGACAGTTGGGTAATCCTCACCTGCCAACCGCCAGCCGCACATCACTCACCCCTTGAGGGGGAGTCTGCGCCCTGCGCTGGTGGGATCAACAATATCACTCCCCCCTTGAGGGGGAGTCAGCGCCCCGCGCTGGTGGGGGGACAACTGTCAAAATCCGCCAAACTGATCGCAGAAATCCTCGGCCACCTGCCCGGCCAAACGATACCCCACGACTTGACCGACTTCGCCACTGCCTGGCGCCATGCTTTCAACCTCGCCGGAGAAATGGCCGACACAGTACTGATGCTGGAGGCGGACGAACGAATACAGTGCCTGGAGCCCGCTATTTCCCTGCCCCCCGGAGCACAGATCGGCCTCATGGAAATTCGCGCCCCGCGTTTCTCGCTGCATCAACCACGGCTTCTGCGAAGCGATGTTACGGTCGAGTTCCTGGATAGCGCCAGCGGACAAGCCGGCCAAATCCTGTTTGACGATCACTATATCTGTGACGCGGCGCCCCATGTCCATATACTGCCCCGCCTGCGCGATGACGGAATCCGGCTCAGGAAGATTCCCACCCTGAATGACGATATCGCGCGCCTCCATTGCCGGCTGGACTCCGAACCCGCACAAGCCGCAACCGCGGCCAGATTCAATATCCTGTTATCCACCGCGCGCGCCTGTCTGCAATCAAATAAAACCAGAAAGGCCGTACAATACTTTCAGGCGGTGGCGGAGCAGGTGACCGATGGCGGCCAGGCGGATGGGGATATGGCCGATCTTTACTGGCAATCCCGATATTTTCTGGCCGTAATCCACATCTCAAAAAACCGCATCCCGCCGGCGCTGGACCTGCTCAGCGCCTGTATAGAACAGGACCTTAAGAGGCTGGAACCGTTCATGCGTCTGGCCGAAATCTTCGAAGCCAACAACGAGCCGGAACGGGCGTTGACCCTGCTTGAGCTGGCGGTTGACGTGCCACAGCCAGCGCTCGCCCGGTATGTCGAACCATCCATCTATCACTATTCGGCGCGGATGATGGCGGCAAACTTAAGCGCCGGACTCGGTCGGTCGGATGTCGCGATTGGCCACGCCGACAAGCTGGGCCAACACAAAAACCTGCCGAAAGAAATCGAGAAGCAACGAAAAGAGTTGCTGGCGGAGCAACACAATATCAAACAAACGCACAGCATCACTCCCCTCCCCGATCGAGCCGGGGACAGGCTCTTGAGGGGGAGTCGGCGCACTGCGCCGGAGGGGGGAACCCAACCATCAGAGCGAACACAGCCGACGGCATCCCCACCCCCCCCCTTGCCGGATACTTCACCCACCACGGCATCATCCGGCGCCGACAGTCAAATCCTCAATAATATCACTTCGCCCCCGGCCCCCCGACTGACGATTGGCATGGCGACCTACGATGATTTTGATGGAGTCTATTTCACCATCATGTCGATCATACTGTACCATCGCGCGGCGCTGCCGGACATTGAATTGCTGGTCATTGACAACAACCCCGACTCCAGCCACGGCCAGACTGTAGCCACGTTTTGCCGGCAGATCGGCCAGATTCGTTACCTCCCCGCCGCAGAATACAAAAGCACCGCGATCAGAGATCGGATATTCGCCGAGGCGCGGGGGGAATTCGTACTGTGCGTGGACTGCCATGTTTTCCTGCACAATGGCGCGTTAAGCCGTCTGCTGGAATATTGCGCCGATCATCCCGACAGTGTCGACCTGCTGCACGGGCCGCTATGCTACGACAATTTCAATCTTGATCACCTCAGCACACACATGGAAAAACGCTGGAACGGAGGTTTTTTCGGTGTGTGGGGAACCAATCCGCGCGTCAAAAACGGCGATGGCGAACCCTTTGAAATTCCACTACAGGGCATGGGCCTGTTCGCCTGCCGCCGGGCTGCCTGGCCCGGTTTCAACCGGAAATTTCGTGGATTCGGTGGAGAAGAAGGTTATATCCACGAGAAAATCCGCCAGCAAGGCGGCAAGGTCCTGTGCCTGCCATTCCTGTATTGGTCCCATCGTTTTGGACGCCCGAACGGCACCCGCTATGTCAACAGTTGGGAAGACCGCATCCGTAACTACCTGATTGGCTGGGACGAATTGGGAATGCCCGTCACGGAACTGCTTGAACACTTCTCCCACCACATCAACCCGCAAGCCGCCGCTCAAGCGAACGCATGGTTCATACAGGAGAAGCGCGGCCCGCTCTGGGCATTCGATACCATATTCTGGCTGTCGGATTCCGACGATACCTGGCAACGTAACCTGAAAGAGTTGGCAAGCCTTTCCATAGACCGCATCACACAAAAAATAGAACTGTCAGATGCCCTGGACACCAAAACGGATGATCTGGTCGCGGCCCAGCAACGCATCCTGGACTTGAGTCTCCGGCAAAACCTGGACAATATCGTCATCATCAACGGCAGCCGTGAATTTATCAAAAATCCGAGGAAAAAACTCCTTGACAACCAATCGAAACTCGAAGACAAAATGATCGATGTCCTGGCGACAAACCAATTTTGCCAGAATCCCGACCCTTCAGTCACCGGCAACCCGACCTGTTTAGCGATGGACCACCTGCTGATCATCCGCAACAACGCCTTCCAGGCGGCGCAGGCCATCATAACCGCAGGTCAACCCCTGACCCTGACGAACCTCCAGTCCCACCAGCCCAACCTGTCCATCCAGAGACTTTAGCTGGACATCACAACCACCACAACCGGCCAATAGTCAGATCTTGTCAATCAGTGACTTGATATACCCGATATGCGCCGCGACCTCCTCTTCCAGAATGGCTATCTCCGCCAGAATCAGTTTGCGCGTTTCTTCCACACTTTTATGGGAATCCATTAAATGCCCCAGTTCCGCCACCGCGTTACGAAATTCCGCCGAGCTCTCAAAAATCACTTCCGTTTTACGGGTTCCGCTATCGACCATGGTTGATTTCTTTAGCTGCGGGAACCGGTATTTCTTGCTCACCGGCAAAATGGAACCCTTCTTGCGATTGTAGGTTATACGCAGAATATCTGTCCGGTCAGACATGAAAGTGGTAAACCGTTCGATTTGCTCCGGGTTGTGAATGCCCATGGCATCCAGGGCGGGATATTTACTCATGATATTTTCTCTCGAATTAAATCAATGATCGGCATGGATGGCTACGCCCTGGCTGCCGGAGATTCGGCGGGTTTACCCTGCCCCAGTCTTTCAAAACCTTTCAGGATTTTCTGTGTCTCCTCCTCCTCGGCATGGAGTCTCTCCACACTTAAATGGCAAGCGATCTGATGACCGTCTTCCAGTTCAAGCACCGGAGGCTTTTGCTGGTCACAGGTGCCCTCAATCCCGCACGGGCAACGATTATAAAATGGGCAACCCACAGCAGTAATTTCGACTCCCTTGGCAATACCCACCGCCATTTCACGCTTCTTCATGGTATCTTCGAGCCAACCCAGTCTCATTTCCGGAACTGAACTGATCAACAATCGGGTATAAGGATGAAAAGGAGGAGTCAGCACTTCATCGGTCGGCCCCTGTTCCACCACCCGGCCAGCGTACAGTACGACAATTTCATCCGCGAATGAGGCAACGGTAGACAAATCATGACTGATAAATACGAACGAGACCCCCGTCCGGTCGCGCAATGCCGTCAGCAACTTGATGACATTGGCGCCGACTATCGAATCCAGCGCGCTGGTGACTTCATCACACAACATGACCTCAGGGTTCGCCGCCAGTGAACGCGCCATATTGACCCGTTGTTTCTGGCCACCTGATAATTCCATCGGGTAACGGCTGGCAAACTCCGCTGGCAATTCGACCATCTCCAGGATTTCCGCCACCTTGGCGTGCCTCTCCTTGCCCTTGAAACCATGATAAAACTCCAGTGGTCGCCCGATAATGTCGCCAATCACCTGCTTCGGGTTCAATGCGGTATCGGCCATCTGGAACACAAACTGGACCTTTTGCAATTCTTCCCGCTTGCGGTCCAACAATGCGCCTTCAAGCTCCTGGCCTTCCAGTATGATTTCTCCTTTCGCCTGCGGCAATAATCCAGCCATGACCCGGGCCAGGGTTGATTTGCCACACCCCGATTCACCGATCACGCCGACCACATGACCATTCCTGACTTCCACATTCACGTCTCTCAGCACCGGCACCTTGGGCTCGCCGTTGACGATTCCACCATATCCGGCGGTCATGTCCTTCACTTCGATCGCCGCATGTTCGCGATCATGTTCGCTGCCCACCTCAACCCCCATTCCCGCAGTCGGGGTCGGGCGCACCGCTGCCATCAGGCGTTTGGTGTAGGCATGCTGCGAGTTATTGATGATCTGGTCGGCTGAACCCTGCTCCATCACTTCGCCGCCATAAAGCACCACGATATGATCGGCTACTTGCGCAACGACTGCAAGGTCGTGAGTGACATAAATCGCCGCCGAGTTTTCCTCCTGAATCACTTTCTTGAAGGCTTTGAGGACTTCGATCTGGGTGGTCACGTCGAGTGCGGTGGTCGGTTCGTCGAGAACCATCAGATCCGGTTTGCCGCACAACGCCATGGCCGCCATCAGCCGCTGTAACTGACCGCCGGAGACCTGATGTGGATAGCGAAAACCAATGCGGTCCGCATCCGGCAACTCCAGCGCATGATACAACTCGACCGACCGCCGGGTCGCCTCCTCCTGATTGAATATGCCGTGCAGAACAGCGGACTCTGTAACCTGTTCGCCAATGGTGATCGCGGGGTTGAATGTAGCTGCCGCGCTCTGTGCCAGATAAGCGACATTGGCGCCGCGAATTTCACGGGTACGCAACGGCGCCATGGTCAGCACATCCTCACCATTCAACAGGACTTCACCGCCCGCGAAATGCAGGCCGGGCTTCGTGTAGGCCAGAGAAGCCAGTGAGATCGTGGTTTTCCCGGAACCGGACTCGCCGATCAGGGCCACCACTTCACCTTTATGAATATCAAAATCAACCCCTTTGACGATCGGTATTTCTACCCCGTCATCATTGGTTGCGCTGATTCTGAGACCTTTGACTTCGAGCAGTTTGTCTTTTTTCTCCATCGTTCTACACCATTTTCTTTGCGAGGCTGCCGCCGGATTTGGCGGAAATATCATCGACGATCAAGTTGATAGCGATGGTGAACGTCGCGATAGCGAAAGCCGGCCAGATGGCCGCATAAGAGCCGTAGGTCAAACCGCCCAGGTTTTCACGCACCATGGCTCCCCAATCGGACGCCGGAGGCTGGACACCCAGGCCGAGGAAGCTCAGGCTGGAAATAAACAACACGACAAACACCAGCCGCAAACCAAAGTCGGTCGCTAACGGCATGGCCGCATTGGGCAGCACTTCCGCTTTTATGATCCACCAGACACCTTCCCCTCTCGCTTTCGCCGCTTCTACGAAATCCTGCACCATAATGTCCTGACCGAGAGCGCGCGCTATTCGAAACACACTGGTGGCATAGATCACCGCCGCAGTTCCGACCAGTATCGGAATCGAGGAGCCCAGCGCGGCAATCACGATCAGGCCGAGCATGATGGTCGGCAACGATAATATCGCGTCGTTGATCCGGCTGATACCCATGTCAATCCATCCTCCCTTGACCGCCGCCAGTATACCGAGCGTGATTCCCATTGCGTAAGCAAGCAATGTGGCGGCCAGTGAAATTCCGATGGTATTTCTGGCGCCGAAAATGACTCTGGAAAAGGTATCCCTTCCCAGATAGTCCGTGCCCAGATAGAAATTGTCGTAGGCGTCCAGGAAACTGTCTTCACCTTCCATATCCATTTCATGCCAGGGCGCGATGGATGGGCCGATGACGCAAATCACCAGCCAGAAAGCGACCACTGCAACCGAGATCTTGCCCACCCATGACAGCTTGATCCGTCTTTTCGGCGGGGCGTCAGGCAACTCATCATAGGTATCCAGCTTCGCGATAACCTCTTCTTCTTTTGTTTTCATGTCGTTATTGTCAGTCATGGTTATCTCCCCCTATTTCGGGTTTCTGAGGCGAGGATTGGAAAGGATGGAGGCCACGTCCGCCACCAGTATCAACGCCACATAGGTCGCGCAAAATATCATTGCGCACGCCTGAACCAGAGGCAGATCACGAGTCTGTACCCCGTCTACCATCAATTTGGCAAGGCCGGGGTAAGCGAATATGGTTTCGACAATAACCACACCGCTGACCAGATAAGCCAGATTCAGGGCAATTACATTGACAATCGGGCCGATCGCATTATAAAAGGCGTGCCGGAGTATGATTCGTCGTCGAGGCACCCCTTTCAATATCGCCATTTCAATGTAGGGCGAATTCATCACGTTCAGGATGCCGGCCCGGGTCATCCGGATCATCTGTGCCGAAACCACGATGACCAGGGTAATCAGCGGCATCGCCAGCGCCCCCAGCAATTCAAAAAAGGTTTCATCGCCCGTCATGTATGCCGTGGAAGGCAACCAATGCAACTCGACCGCCAGAATCAGAACCAGAACCGTGGCGATGAAGAATTCCGGTACAGAGATCAGGCTCAACGTACCAAAGGTGACCAGACGGTCCAGCCAGGTTCCCGGGTGCATGGCCGCCCACAGGCCGAGCGCGATCGACAGCGGTATTGAAATCGCGGCAACCAGGCCCGACATGACCATGGTATTGCCGAGACGGCCGCTGATCAGACTCGTGATGGTCGCTCCTCCGGCCTTGGATATACCCAGGTCGCCGGTTGCCATGTTTCCCAGCCAGGAGAAATACTGGACGTACCCCGGCTGATCCAGACCCAGTTCCTTTCTCAAGGCGGCCAGGGTATCCGGGGTTGCGCTTTGTCCCAGCAGAATCTGGGCAACATCTCCGGGCAGGATACTGGTCGCCAGGAAAACGATCACGGACACCACCAGCAAGGTGCCAAAACCGATTACAATCCGGCGCAAAACCATTTGCGTCATCATAAGCTATGTCCCTCCTGAAATTGTAGTTAATGTCCTGATAGACAGGCTAAAAAAACGGCCTGCATAAAGAGTTGCTTATGCAGGCCGCAATCAGTCGTCAAATCGGGAATCTGTAATCTCGTAAATTGAGTCCCCAATCAGGCCAGCCAGCAGAATTCAGGCCATTCACTTGCGCCTACCTGTCCCAGTGGAACGGTTGGCACTCCCATGACGTTATCAGCGATCGCATCATTGATATTGGTGAAGGCGGGAATCACCATACCACTGCCATTGTGGATCAGGGTTTGCATTTCGCAATACATCGCATGACGTTTGACCGGGTCGGTTTCCGCCAGTGAGAGTGTAAGCAATTCACCCATACGCTCATTGTTCCAGTAAGTATCATTCCAGGCCGCGCCGGGGCCGAACTGGATCGCCATTTGTGAATTGGCCGTCGGGCGCATGTTCCAGGTTACCACATTCAGTGGTTCGACCATCCACACGGCGCCCCAGTATCCGTCCGTAGGCACTTTCTTGATTTGCAGGTCGAATCCGATCTTCGCGCAGTTCGCCTGGGCCAGCAGACAGACATCCTCGACGCCGGGTACGACAGGAGCGACATACAGTTCGGCGCTGCTGATTCCGGATTTCTTGAAGTAGTCCTTCGCTCTGTCCGGGTCAAACTCACGTTGTGGCAGTTCCGAACAAAAATCCGGCCCGTGCGCGGCCATGATCGGCGTATCATTGCCGATCGAACCCTTGCCTTTCAGGATTTTCCTGACGATACGTTCACGGTCCATGATATATTGCATACCCTTGACGAAATCATCGTTTTCGCCCGGCGCGGTATTTTTCAGGATGCAGATGCTGACCTGGGTCGCCGCCGGTATCGACAGCAAGGTAACCCCGTCCCCCTCTTCAATCTGACGAAACGCCTTCGGTTCGATGCTTGAAACCATCTGCATATCGCCAGCAAGCAGGGCATTCACGCGGGCAACCGGGTCGGTGATCGCGGTGATTTCACAAGCGTCCAGATTGGCGCCTTCGCGCCAGTAGTTTTCATTACGCTTGTGGACGGATTTCACGCCGGGTTCAAACGATTCCAGGGTAAACGGGCCGGTGCCGTTACCCTCACCCGTCGTGCCATTCTTGACAATCTTGGTCTGGAACAATCCGAGCAGGGTCGGCAAATCCGCATTCGGTGAATTCATCACTGCCCGCACTTCATGAGAACCCATTTTCTTCCACTCTCCGACCGAAGCCAGAACCGACTTGATGACCGAAGTGGAGTCGTCACCCAAATGGCGGTTCATACTGTAAACCACATCGTCCGCAGTCAATGGCGACCCGTCATGAAATTCGACGCCCTTGCGGATTTTGAAGTTCCACTCGGTGGCGTCACTGTTCGGCTCGAATGCTTCCGCCAGTTCAGGCTGGGGAACCAGTTCATTGGAATGCTGAACCAGGCTGTTATAGGTGGCGCGTCCACGAGAGTAGTCAATGTTCGAGGTAAACTGTGTCGGGTCCAGTTGATCATCCGGGCCGTGCAGGTTGGACGCCATGCGGATACTGCCGCCCTTTTTCGGGGTCATGGCCATCGCTGCCCCGCCGCTACTCAACAGGTTCTGCGCCGTAGCCATTGAAACACCGGTCACTGCCATCAGTTTCAGCACATCGCGCCGGGAATAACGGCTTTTCACAGCTTTTTCGACCAGTCCCTTATCGTAAGCGGACAGATCGGAATAGTTTAGCTCTCCCGGAACACTTTCAGGGGTTATCGTTTTTTTCATGTTTAATACTCCAGTTTCATAATTATGATGAGGTCATTATACACAAAATCCACAAAAATCCCTAAAAAATCCGAATATGTCATAATTCGCCAGATGCAGATCAGATCAAACACCACACAATCCGTGCTGGAGCGGACACTGGACAACCTCGTGTCAGGCTGGAAACGGATTTCACATTCCGGCAATGCCGGCGCTTTCAGGCTGCATCCGGACCTGCCCGACCGCGACCTGAAACAATTAAGAACACAGATGCAGGACTGCCTGGAGAGCAGGGGCGGGGAAGTATCCGCCCGCGTCCGCGCCGCCAGTCTGGGACAAGCCTATCTCAAACTGAATAATCAGGGGCAGTATCGTTTTTTCAGGCTGCTGATCGAGGAATTCGGGATTGACCGGAGCGCGCTGGAAACCATTGCCAGGGAATACCTCGAAAATCCCGATGATCCGGAGATGCCGGAAAAAATGAGAACCGTATTGCGCCCACCCTGGCTCAAACTGTTCACCCAATTCAACGCCCTGCCCAGTGGCGTCCGGTTTCTGGTTGACATGCGGGCCGATATACTACGGCTCTCAAAGCGGCACAACGATCTCGAAGCCCTGAGCCAGGATCTGCAGAACCTGCTGATATCCTGGTTTGATATTGGCTTCCTCGAACTGAAAAGAATCACCTGGCAGCAACCGGCTTCCTTACTGGAAAAACTGATTGAATACGAAGCCGTACACGAAATTCAGTCGTGGGATGATCTGAAAAACAGATTGGATGTTGACCGCTGCTGTTACGCTTTTTTCCATCCGGGAATGCCCGACGAACCCCTGATTTTTGTACAGGTTGCGCTGGTTGATGGTTTGGCCACAAACGTGAATGAACTGCTCGACGACGCCGCGCCGGTAGAAAATCCGGAAAATGTAAATACCGCGATCTTTTATTCGATCAGTAATACGCAACCCGGACTGAGAGGAGTCAGCCTCGGAGATTTTTTGATCAAACGAGTGGTTGACGACCTGACAAGAAGTTTCCCGAACCTGAAAACCTTCTCGACACTGTCACCGATTCCGCGGCTTGTGGATTTCGTCAGAAAACAACTGGAAAATGAGCGGATATCTGCTTTCAGTGACAGTGAAGCCGTCCTCCTGAACGCGCTGATTCTCGACAGCCGCAACGATTGGGCCAGGAATGAAGCAATCTCGAACACGGTAAAGCCCCTGTTGATGCGAGTCTGCGCGGATTATCTGCTGAATCAGAAGCGGGGGGTCGGAGCCCGGGATTCGGTCGCGAACTTCCACCTGAACAACGGCGCAAGGATTGAACAGATCAACTGGCTGGGAGATCAGTCGGAACGGGGTATGCAACACTCCTTCGGTCTGATGGTGAACTATCTGTACAAGCTGCCCGATATTGAAAAAAATCATGAAGCATACATCGGACAGGGAACCATACGCTCTTCCTCATCGGTCAAGGCCCTGTTGAAACAACCCCGCATACACTCCCTCCCCGAGCAAATCGGGGAGACAATCACTCCCCCCTCGAGAGGGAGTCACGCTCCGCGATAGCGGATGGGGCGGCGGCAATAGCCGCCATGACTTCACGCATGATTCGCAGGCCCTGGTCAATATCCGGGCCGCTGATGTTCAGGGCCGGCGCTATCCGGATCACGTCCGGCCCCGCATTCAGTACCAGCAATCCCTTTTGTGTACAGGCTGCCAGCACATCCCGCGCCCGACCGGCATAGCGCGGCGCGAGTTCACAGCCGAGCAACAGTCCGAGGCCGCGGATTTCCCTGAAAACATTAAATTCCCGATTGATTGCCGTAAGGCCGGCGATCAACCGCTGACTGGCCAGCCCCACGTTTTGCCGCATTTCCGGCGTATTGACCAGTTCAAGGACCTTGCAGGCAACCGCGCAGGCCATCGGGTTTCCGCCAAAAGTACTGCCGTGAGTCCCCACCACCAGACTCTTTGCAATATCGGCCGTGGTCAACATGGCGCTAACCGGAAAACCGCCGCCCAACGCCTTGGCCGTGGTCAATATATCCGGCGTTACGCCCAGCTTCTGATAGACATACAGACTTCCGGATCTACCCATCCCGCATTGTATCTCATCAAAAATCAAAAGCGCGTTTTCCCGGTCACAGCATGACCTCAATGTCTTGAGAAATTCCACGGTGGCAGGCGCCACCCCTCCTTCACCCTGACATGGCTCGACTATCACCGCACAGACGCGCCCCTGATTTTGGGCAAAATATTCCCGCACAGCCTCAGCGTCATTGAACCGGCAATGCGAGATACCCGCTGGCTTCGGCCCGAAACCACTACTGTATTGCGGCTGACCGCCGGCGCACACAGTAAACAGCGTCCGCCCGTGGAAAGCATGGTCAAACGCCAGAATCTCGTATTTTTCCGGCGTAAAATGATCCACCGCATACCGCCGCGCCAGTTTCAGGGCGGCCTCATTCACCTCCGCCCCGGAATTTGCCAGGAAAACACGTTCGGCAAAGGTCGCCGCGCACAGCGCATAAGCCAGATCCAGCGCCGGCTGATTGGTCATGACGTTACTGACATGCCAGAATTTACGAGCCTGCTCCATCAGGGTATCGATCAGTTCAGGGTGTGCATGACCCAGCGCAGAGACCGCGATACCCGCGGCAAAATCGACATATTCATTCCCTTCGATATCCCACAGGCGCGAGCCTTTACCATAGGCCGGCATGATCTCCACAGGCGCATAGTTCGGTGTCATCACCGCATCAAAAGACGCGCGAACAGATGACCTTTGTTCAGGCGCGTCATTTACAGTTTCGGCTTTTGGCTGTATCGTAGACATCATTCTGGTTGTCCGGTTATTTCACAATATCCTCCGAGGGGCTGGAATTTTAACCCTGTTGACAACAGAATATCAGATTATTTTTTGGCGATTAACCCATACGCGGGAGTACAGGCATGACTGAACAGAACCCTGAACGTGAATCAATGGAAGTGGATGTGGTGATTGTGGGCGCTGGCCCGGCTGGTTTGTCCGCCGCGTGCCGATTGATGCAGCTGGCCGGGCAACGAGAACAGGAATTATCGGTCGTTGTTCTTGAAAAAGGCTCCGAAGTCGGCGCTCACATCCTGTCCGGGGCGTTGTTCGAACCACGCGCCCTGAACGAATTATTTCCAGACTGGAAAGAACGCGAGGCGCCGCTTCACACTGAAGTGACGAAAGATCGGGCGCTGATATTCAGAAACAGCGAAAAGGCATGGAACCTGCCACTGTGGATGGTGCCCGCCCCGATGCACAATGACGGCAATTACATTATCAGCCTGGGGGAATTGTGTCGCTGGCTGGCCGAGCAGGCCGAGGGGCTGGGAGTGGAGATATTCCCGGGTTTTCCCGCTTCACAAATCCTGTTCCATGAGGATGGCAGCGTCAAGGGGGTGGCCACCGGAGAAATGGGGCGAAGCGCGACCGGCGAAACCAAAGCCTCCTGGGAACCCGGCATGGAACTGCGTGCGAAGGTCACCCTGTTTGCAGAAGGCTGCCGGGGGCATCTGGGCAAACAACTGATTGAACGGTTTGAGCTGGCGGCGGACACACAGACCCAACATTACGGCATCGGCATCAAGGAACTGTGGCAAATCACTCCCGACAAACATCAGCCGGGGCTGGTCGTGCACGGAGCGGGCTGGCCATTGTCCGGGCGCGGGGCATCCGGCGGCTCCTTTCTTTACCACCTCGGCGATAACCAGGTTTCGCTGGGATTGATTACCGATCTGTCATACAGCAATCCCTGGCTCAGTCCGTTTGATGAATTGCAACGCTTCAAGCATCACCCCGAAATCAGGCAATATCTGGAAGGCGGCGAGCGCATCGCTTATGGCGCCCGGGCGATTACAAAAGGAGGGTTCAATGCCCTGCCCAGGATGCACATGCCCAATGCCCTGCTGATCGGCTGCGATGCCGGCACACTGAACTTTTCCAAAATCAAGGGTTCCCACACTGCCATGAAATCCGGCATGATCGCGGCGGAATCGGTGTACCACCATCTGCACGGTGGCGGCAGTCTCGAAGAGTATCAGACCCTTTTCGAGGATTCCTGGCTTCATCAGGAACTTTATCGGTCGCGGAACTTCGGCGCGGCGCTGCACCGGCTGGGCATCTGGTTCGGCGGGGCTTATAATTTTATCGACCAGAGTCTCTTCTCCGGCAAATTGCCGTTGCGGCTCACCGACCCGGTCGCTGACCATGAATCATTGAAACCAGCCAGTGACTGCACCCCCATTGAGTACCCGAAACCGGACGGCGTATTGAGTTTCGACAAGACTTCCTCGGTCTATCTGTCCAGTACCAACCATGAAGAAGATCAGCCGGGGCATCTGCGACTCAAGCAACCCGAGCTGGCGGTAGAAACCAATTACCGGATTTACGCAGGACCGGAACAACGCTTTTGCCCCGCCGGCGTGTATGAATTCATCAACACAGAATCGGAGCCTGAACTGCAAATCAACGCCCAGAACTGCGTACACTGCAAAACCTGTGACATCAAGGACCCGACCGGGAACATCACCTGGGTCTCGCCCGAAGGAGCTGGCGGCCCCAATTACACCGCCATGTAACGCACCATCTACGCCACCCAGTCGCGAGCGTTCAAGAACATTTTGACCCACGGGCTGTATTCACCCCAGTCATCGGGATACCAGGAATTGGCGACCGTTCGCAAAACCCGTTCCGGGTGGGGCATCATGATGGTAACCCGACCATCGTCGTTGGTGAATCCGCTCCATCCATTCACGGAGCCATTCGGATTGTACGGATAGACAGTGGTCGGCTGGCCACGATTGTCGATATACCGTAAACACGTCTGCTCACAGTCCTGCACCCTGTGCATGGCGGACGGATTCGCGAACACCGCCCGGCCTTCCCCATGGGCGCAAGAGACGGGTATTTTCGACCCGGCCATGTCGCGCAGCAGAATTGATTTTTCCGAGCATACCTCCACCATGATAAAACGCGCCTCGAACTGCTCCGACTGATTACGAACAAACCGCGGCCAGTCCGAAGCGCCAGGGATAATACTCCGGATTGAAGACATCATCTGGCAACCATTACACACACCCAGGGCAAAAATATCCGACCGCTCGAAAAATCGCTCAAAACATTCCTTCAGTTCCGCGTTGAACAGAATGGTTTTTGCCCACCCTTGCCCGGCGCCGAGCACATCGCCGAACGAAAATCCGCCGCCGGCAGCCAATCCCTTGCAATCATCCAGCGCCACTCCATTGAGCAGGTCCGTGGTGGTCATATCGACTGCGTCAAACCCGACACTGTGAAAAGCCGCGGCCATTTCCAGCTGTCCATTGACCCCCTGCTCCCGCAGGATGGCTACTTTTGGCCGCGTCAGAGCGAGATTGGGCGCGGACTCCACGCGCATGGAGGGACGCTCCGGGACGCATTCTTCATGACTGAAACTCAAACTGCAAAACAGGCCGGGGTCGGCCTCGTCATCCAGGCGCCGGTATTCCTGATCGGCGCATTCGGGATGATCCCGAGTGCGCTGTATCTGCCAGGAGGTCTGCGACCACAGCCGGTGACACTGAATGCGACTGCGGCAGAACAAGACCTCGCCCTGTCTGACGATCCGTATATGGTCACCGGCAACGGGGTGACCGATTCGATGCAGACAATCCTCCATATCCACAGAGCGGGCGCGGCACAGAATTTCGCTGCGCTGCTCCCGCCGGGTTTGAATCACCGCGCCCAACTCTTCATTGAACAGAATCGGCAGGGATCCTCCATTTAACGAACCGAGATCAATCGACAACCCGCAACGTGAAGCAAACGCCATTTCGCACAAGGTGGCAATCAGGCCGCCATCTGAGCGGTCATGATAGGCCAGCAGACAGGAATCCCGATTGAGTCCCTGAATCAGGGTGAAGAAGCGTTTCAGGTCGCTGGCGTCATCCAGGTCCGGCACATTCGTCCCGACCCGGTTCAGGGTCTGGGCGAGAACGCTTCCTCCCAGTCGATGTTTCCCCCGGCCCAGGTCAATCAGCCACAAATCGGTCGCTTCACCGCCGGTCCGAAGAACCGGGGTCAATGTTTTGCGAACATCGGATACGGCCGCAAAAGCGCTGATGATCAAGGATAACGGAGAGATCACTTTTTGCTGGCAGCCGTGTTCATCCCGCCACACCGTTTTCATGGACATGGAATCCTTGCCCACCGGAATGGAAATCCCCAGCTGTGGACATAATTCCAGCGCCACAGCCTGAACGGTTTGATAAAGCCGGGCATCCTGTCCTTCTTCGCCAGCCGCCGCCATCCAGTTCGCCGACAATCGGATTTGCCCAATGTCGTCAATACAGGCGGCGGCCAGATTGGTAATGGACTCGCCAACCGCCATACGGCCGCTGGCTGGCCCGTCAATGACCGCGAGCGGGGTGCGTTCGCCAATGGCGAAAGCCTCGCCCGCGAACCCTCGATAAGCCGCGCAACTGACCGCGACATCCGCTACCGGAGTCTGCCAGGGGCCCACCATCTGGTCGCGGGCGATCAGGCCGGTGACACTGCGGTCGCCGATGGTCACCAGGAAGGTCTTGTCCGCTACCGCGGGAAATGCCAGTATCCGCTCCACCGCATCGCCAATGGTGAGAGCGGAGAAGTCCGGCTCATCATCAGACCGGGGTTCGGCAACCACGTTGCGAAACATTTTCGGCGGCAACCCGAACAGCGTTTCCATCGGCAGATCAATCGGCGGAACCGTAACCGCGGCAACATCCGTACAACGGACATCCCCTGTATCCGGTGTATCCGGTGTCTCAAAGCGCGAATCCGTCAGTCTGAGTGTGGATTCGTCCGTAGCCACACCTACTTTGGCGTACAGACATCGCTCACGGTGACAAATTCGCTCGAACTCCCCATAGCGCTGCCGGTCAATCGCAAGGACATAACGCTCCTGGGACTCATTACACCAGATCTGCAGTGGCGACATGCCCGGCTCCGCGCTCAATATATCGCGCAGTTCAAATCTGCCGCCTGATTCACAATCGTGCACCAGTTCCGGCAGAGCGTTGCACAAGCCGCCCGCCCCGACATCATGGATGGAAATAATCGGGTTGTGTTGGCCCATCGCGCAACATGTATCAATGACTTCCTGACAACGCCGCTGCATTTCCGGATTGCCGCGTTGCACAGAAGAGAAATCAAGCGATTCAGAACTGTCCCCGGAAGCAATGCTGGAAGCCGCTCCGCCACCGAGACCAATCAGCATGGCTGGTCCGCCCAGGACTACGATGGGCGTATTGTCCGGTATTGGTTTTTTAACAATATGCGCGGGACGTATATTGCCAAGCCCGCCGGCGAGCATGATCGGCTTATGATAGCCGTAGCGCAGACCCGGCTTGTCGGTATCCTGCTCGAAAGTACGGAAGTAACCGCCGATATTGGGGCGGCCAAACTCATTATTGAACGCCGCCGCTCCGACCGGAGCCTCCAGCATGATTTGCAATGGCCCGGCGATACGCCGCGGTTTTTGCAGCGGCGGCTCCCAGGGCTGTACGAAGCCGGGCAAGCGCAGATGTGATACCGAATAACCGACCAGTCCCGCTTTTGGCTTCCCTCCCCGGCCAGTAGCTCCTTCGTCCCTGATTTCCCCGCCTGAGCCAGTGGCGGCGCCGGCAAAGGGAGAAATTGCGGTCGGGTGGTTATGGGTTTCCACCTTGGCAACGAAGTGTACCGACTCATCCACGAACGAATACAGACGGGATTCAGGGTGTGCGGCAAACCGCCCCGAGCCGAGACCTTCCAGCACAGCCGCGTTATCCCGGTAGGCCGACAACGTGCCGCCGCTGTTTTGCTCATGAGTGGCGCGAATCATCGAGAACAGGGTCTGCTCCTGGTTGACGCCGTCTATATTCCAGTCGGCATTGAAAATCTTGTGCCGACAATGTTCGGAATTGACCTGGGCGAACATCATCAATTCGACATCCGTAGGGTTTCTGCCCAATTCGGCAAACTGTTTCAGCAGGTACTCCTTCTCCTCCCGATTCAACGCGAAACCGGATTCCCGATCCGCCGCATCGAGAGTCTGCGCCCCCCCCGCCAGCAAATCAATCACCGTCAGGGAGGCGGGGGCACAACGAACAAACAACGCCTCGGTATCGCGTTCATTGTCGAGCAGGGATTCGGTCATTCGATCATAAATCACTCCAGCGGCGGATTCACGCGGCAGATGATCGAGTCCGGCAAACTGCCATCGAATACCCCGCTCAACCCGACTGATCGAACCCAGACCGCACAGATGAAATATATCGGTCGCCTTGCTGCACCACGGAGAAATCGTCCCCAGCCGGGGAACCGCATACCGCGTCAGTTGTTTATCGCCTTTTGGCCGGGTTGCCGTGGCTGGCTGATCATTGGTGGCATCGACATTCAGCAACTGTGCGACCATTGCATACTGCCAGGGAAGCAGCGTTGCGCTGTGATCAATGAAATAATAATAGGTTGCGTCGATACGGACGCACGAAGGCGCGAATTCCTGAATCCGCGCAAGAGTTTTTTGCTTGCGAAATTCGGATAGCGCGTCAGCGCCTGGAACAATCAGCACACAACCCCTGCAAACGCCATCGCCTCCCGCAGGCGCTCATGATACTGCCCGGAAAACACAGTCAACGGCAATCGAATCCCTGTGCCGACATAACCCATTTCATGCACAGCCCATTTTACCGGAATCGGATTGGATTCCAGGAAAAGCGCATCATGCAATGGTTCCAGCCGCCGATTGATCGCCCCGGCAGTGGCGAAATCACCCTGCACCGCCGCCGCCATCATCTCATACATTTGTTTTGGCGCAACATTAGCCGTCACCGAAATACAACCATGACCACCAGCCTTGACCAACTCCAGAGCCGTGTCGTCATTGCCTGAATAAACCGCAAAATCCGGGCCGCAACGCTGATTGAAATCCGCCACCCGGGGAATATCCGAAGTGGCATCCTTGATACCTGTGATATTGGGGATGGCGGCCAGTCGAACGACCGTGTCGTTATCCATATCGAGCGCGGTTCGTGACGGAACATTGTACAGAATTTGAGGAATATCAACCGCTTCGGCAATATGCCTGAAATGCTGATAGAGGCCATGTTGAGTCGGTTTATTGTAATAGGGCACAACCAGCAGACAGGCATGAGCGCCCAGCGCCGCGGCCCCGCTGGTCAACTCCACGGCCTCCGCGGTCGAGTTGCCGCCAGTACCAGCGATGACCGGCAGGCGGCCATTGGCAAATTCGACAGTGCGGGCGATCACCTCCAGTTGCTCATCAATGGTCAGGGTTGCCGATTCCCCCGTAGTGCCCACCGAAACAATCCCGTCAGTACCATTGCGGACATGAAAATCCACCAGCTTCTGAAGAGCGGGGTAATCAACAACGCCATCATCCAGCATCGGCGTAATCAACGCCACCAGGCTACCTTTCAGCATTTCTTCCTCAAGTGGATTGCAATTTCAGAACCGCCGATCTTACTGGTTCCAGGGTTATTAAACAACCCGCCGCCACAGCCCGTCAATTCCCGCAACTACCGATGCGTAGGGGCGGGTCTTGTGCCCGCCCGCAGCCGTTATCGAACGCAACCGGAAAACCAATGCGGGCGCCCACAAGGGGCGCCTCCCCGATCAAAGCCTGCCCTCGGCCTGATCGGGGGCCGGGGACAGGCTCTACGCATCGTTCAGTACGGGAACCATATTATCGTGGATTCCTGCCTTCGCAGGAATGACGGAATGAGACCACGACCGCCATCGTAGGGGCGGGTCTTGTGCCCGCCCGCAGCCGTTATCGAACGCAACCGAAAAACCAATGCGGGCGCCCACAAGGGGCGCCTCCCCGATCAAAGCCTGCCCTCGGCCTGATCGGGGGCCGGGGACAGGCTCTACGCATCGTTCATCGCACGATCCATTTCGCAGGGGCGGGCATCCGCCCTTTCCCGTCATTCCCGCGTAGGCGGGAATCCACATCCCGTCAATCCCTGCAACTACCATTTCGTAGGGGCGGGTCTCCGTGCCCGCCCGCCGTTTCCCACCTACGGCGGGAATCCCCCCACCCAATCCGCTTGCGGATTGGACTCCCCCTCAAGGGGGGGAGTGATTCAACAGATCTTATCACTCCACCCCTGAGGGGGAGTCCGTGATACAAGGGCAAAGCCCTTTCCCTCTCACCACGTCATCCTGACCTCGAATCCGACCCGGTGTTCGGGGGTATCGGGTTTTTCCATACGCTTCATGGTCAATCCGAATGACCAGTCAGTCGAATGGGTGGCGGTGGCCTTGGCCGGGGTCAAGCGCCAGCCAAGAGTATATTCCCGATTGTTTTGGCTCCAGCCATATCCGATTTGTGGGCTGCCGGTCCAGTCTCCGTCCTTCATCGGCAAGCCCCAGGACGCCTGCATCGTCCAGCGTTGGTGGTTGTTTGTGGCATTGCGTTCTGGCAACGTCTGATCCGCAAACAGCGCATCCAGTCCGTTGGTGGCCGAACCCCCCAGTTGCTGACGCAAGGCCAATGCGGGGCCACGCTCACTATCCGGTTGCGGATCAAACACCAGGGAGGCGGAAATGCCGCGATCCTTGCGATCCTGGTCTTCATGCGTCATCAGGGTGCGACCGGACAGACTCAGGCGCAGTCCACGCTTCGCATCCTTCCAGTCCAGTCCACCGCCCACTTCCAGGCCGAGTCCGGTCTCGGCGTCTCCACCATCATGGCGAACGCCGGCTTCCAGGCGCGGTCTCCATTCGCTGCCATCGGTTCGTTGGTAGCGCCAGACACTTTGCAGTCCGGCCCGCAGGCGGAGGACGTTCGATTGGGAGGCGGCCAGGGAGTGCGTCCGCTCAGAAGTAGTGCGGCTCCATAAGGCGTCGGTGGTGAATGACAGGGCCGGATGCCTGTCTTGTCCTGGCGTTAAGTCTCCGCGCAGTCCGGCGCTAACCATCTTCCAGTCGGTGTCGGCGCGGTATTCACTCTTGAGTTGCGTGGTCAATGTCACGTCTCCACTACCCGCTCCGGCCGCTCCCCACACCTGGATGCGTTCAGAGGCCTGATAGGCGGTGTATGGAATGAGGGCGCTCAGCGAGGTCTCAATATGTCCCGCGCCTTCTTCAATCGCTGCGTTGCAGACAATGCGGGTGGCGGCGTCCAGTCCCGCGCAGTTGCGCGGGTTGCGGTCGGTGTAGTCCCCTTCACCGCTGCTTTGTGAGAAGGCCAGGCCGATGCGCCAGTCGTTGCGCACCGTGTCGGCGCCCAGTAAGGCGGTGGTGGCTTCGCCATCCAACAGAAAGTCGCCTTCTCGTCCGTCAAAACGGTTCTGTGAGACTCGTCCCCAGATGGCGGCTTGATCTCCATTGGTGTTCGCATCGTAAGTCATCGTGAAGTGGCTGTCGCGCAACACATCCTGCATCGTCAGGGTGTGTCCGCTGTCTTCGGGAAACAGGGAAACAGAATCCACTGCCGACGGCAAGGTCTGGCCGGGGGCAGATAGAGTGACAGACCCTGTAGTGACAGACCCTGTAGTGACAGACCCACTCTCCGGGTTGTGCCGGGAAGCAGAGGAACGCATCGGTTGGCCGGCTACGGCGCCTTGCAGTCCGGGGGCGTTGGCGCTCGACAGGCGGGATTGAATGCCATCCAGGGCCTGTTCGGCGACGGCGCGGCCGAATCTCGACAGCCAGGCGGCGGGCATCGGGTCGGAGTTGACAATGGTGCCGACGGCTACGCCGTCCTGTATCGCGGCGCCTTCCGCCTGTGACAGAATCACTTCAAAGGTCTCGGGGTCTTCGTTGTGGTTGTCGTTGTAGACATAGACATAGTTGGTCTTTTCCGTCTGACCCGGTTTGAAGGCTACGTAGTTCGTGTTCGGGTGGTAGTCCTTGTACGGTTCCGCCGAGAGCGGGGTGGTCGGGCGGGTGGTGACCCGTACCCGTACCCGATGCGCGAGCGGGGCCGACAGGCGTACCGTGAAGCCGATCACCGGCAAGCCCCCTTCTTTCGTGGTGGCGTCTTCTATAGACAGTACGGCGCCAGTGGCGGGGGCATCGTTGTCGGTGACATTCACGGTGGCGCGATCATTCGGCGTTGGCGCGACCTGGTAGCCGGTTGCCGGGTTCAGGGTGGCGATTACGGAACCATCGGCTTCGTCGGTGGCGTCATCCTGGGTGGCGATACGGTAGGTGGCGGTGGTGGCGCCTTGCTCTATGGTGACGGTGGCAGCGCCTTCATCGGTCGATAACAGGTAATCACTGCCGGGGGCTTGCGCGATGGTCAGGCTCACGGGGAGATCAGCATCGGCGGCGCGGTCGGCGCGTATCGTGAAGGCGGCGCTTTCTCCTTCGGTAATCGAGGAAGTATTGGCGGTAATGGAGAGTTGTGGCGGCGGTTCATCATTGTCGCGGATGGCGACCACTCCAGTAGACGGGGAACCGGGGGTGTAGCCGTCGGCGGCGTTTACGGTGACAGTGACCGCGCCGTCCGGTTCATCAGTCGTATCATTGACGGTCGCCAGGTTCAAGGTGGCGTTGCCACTGATCGGAAGGGTGACGATGCGTTCTTCGGCGACCAAGCCAAAGGCGCCAGTGGGCGTGACCGTTACGCTGACACTCAACGGCTCAGTCAAAGACGGGGTGGCGGTCAGGGTGAAACTCGCGGCTTCGCCTTCTTCTATATCGGCGCCGGGGGTAATCTGCACAGACGGGATAATCACCGGAACGGGTTGCGGTTCTTCGGGAACTCCAACCGGCTGGATGTCGGCGGGCGGTGTCCAGGCGGCCTGCGCCGCTAATGCGATCTGCACTTTCGGTAAGGTGGTCATGCCATCGGACCAGCCGTATTGACGGGAACGCGCCAGCCAGGCGGCTATCCGTTCATCACTCATGCCGGTACGCCCTTGCAGTCGATCGAGAATCAGGTTCCAGTCGCGGACACCACCGGCATGGTTGCGCGCGGTGAAGTCGGCAATATGCGCCTTGACTTCGGCAATCAATGCCGCATCAATCGTCGGGGCGCCACCGTTCTGTCCGAACGCTATCGGAGTCAACGGACTATCCGCAGTCCTGGAGCCCGGCGCCGGATCATCATTGTCTCTCACCGTCACCGATGCCGAAAAGCGCCGCGCCAGAGGGATACTCGTATCTTCGGCTCGCGTGTACCGGGCGGGATTGTCGGCGCTCGCCAGCAACTCCATCCGCACCGCGCCGTCCGGCTCATCCACACCGTCTCCAATGGTGGGCACACTGACATACTTGCCAATATCGCCAGTATTCAGGACTACTTCAATTTCGCCTTTATGGTCATCGGCAACATAACCGCCAGTGTCCGTCACCATCAGCCTGACGCGCAGGGGAGCCGGCGCCTTGTTCGGATACGAGCCGACAGGGTTGACAACGGATACCTTGAATCTCGCAGCCTCGCCTTCGGTCACCCCGCGATAAGATACATCATCAATTTTCAGTTCGGGCCAGTTCGGCGTATCGGGACCATCCGTAACCGTGATCCTCGTCTTGCCTGTAGCCGGGCCATAGCCCTCTCCTCCCAGCATGATGATGTCCACCGGACTATCGCCCTCCAGCGTGTTGCTCACCATCGTCGGAATGGTCACATCCACGGAGTGCACCTCGGCCGGAATCGTCGCGGTCCGGCGATTCTCCGGATGCAAAAAACTCTCAGAATTAAATTGCGAAACACTCACATGGACACCGCGGTAATCCGCGATGTAGTAGTTCACCGTGACGGGGTAGTTCAGCACGGTGGTTTCGGGATACTTGTTGAACCGGACGGTGAACGGCTGACCTTCCTCAACGGAGGAAGAACCAACGACCGAAACCGAGACGAACGACGTGGGTGGAACCGCATCGTTTATCGGGATCGTGATACTGGCCGTTCTGGAGGTGTTGTCAGGGTCTTGAAATTCAATAGTCACGCCATGCCCGCTTTCGGCTATTCTGTCGGCAGGCGAGACCAGGCGAATCGTATAAACGCGATTCACGCTGTCCCATTCGGAGAGGCCGTCGATACAAATATCAGTGGCAACACCCAATCCCGCTCCGAAAAATGCCGCACAATTGCTTGCTGTCGCAGTCGATCCAACACCCGAAAAATTAGTGGTGGCAACGCTGGTCCAGTCAGAGGGAAAACCGGCGATGGTGAAGGTGCGGGTCTGTCCTTCGTCTATTGAGGAGGCCGGAGAGATCGTCAGAACAGGAGTTTGAGCGCGGGCGACAAATGGCAACACTACCAGCAACAGCAAGACAGTAACCAGAAGACACCGGAGTCGCGAACCAGGCGAACCGGAGATACCCACTCCGGACAGACTCATGGCTGGCTGGCTGGCTGGCTGGCTGGCTGGCTGGCTGGCAATCTATTGTAGCAGCATCTTGCCATTCAGGTGTCAAGCGGAAATTCGCGTTTTGTGCGCGATTTGACTTATGAGCGGGCGGGCACAGTGACCCGCCCCTACGGTTCGGTATCATCCCCATTCCCATCATCTTCATCACCTCAATATTCTTATCCGGCTAATCTGACTTTTTGACGAATCGGCGAATCATGAATTATACATAAAAATTCGCTATGCGAAACACATTCCAGTTCACGTTCTTTGATTTTTACGGTTCGGCGGTTGAATTTTTCCCGCATTGTGCTAATCTGAAAGTCACTACCCTAAGGAAATCACACCATGTTAAGGGATTGGCTGACACTGATCTATCTGAAATCCGTTTCTGTTGCCCGCAAGCGCGAACTGATTGAGCGGTTCGGCTCCCCGACCGCCCTGTTCAACGCCAGCGCACAGACTCTGCGCCAGACCGGAGTCCATTCCAGCGCTGAAACAACCGCCATCCTGGAGCGACCCAAAGACACCGGCGCCACCCCCATCGAAAGAGACCTTGAAACACTGGAATCACTGCAATGCCAGTATATCGGCTTCAATGATCCGCGTTTCCCCACCCTGCTCAATGAAATCCCGAACCCGCCTCTCGGCCTGTTCGTCAGGGGACGAAGCGAACTGTTACAAAACCCGCAACTCGCGGTAGTCGGCAGCCGCAACGCCAGCCCTTCCGGGAAAAGAACGGCCGCATCCTTCGCCGCGGAACTGGCAAGCATGGGGCTGACCATCACCAGCGGCCTGGCTTCGGGTATCGACAGTCATGCCCATCAGGGCTGCCTTTCCATGAACGGGCATACGGTCGCGGTTATCGGTACCGGCATTGACCGTATATATCCGAAATCAAACCGGAATCTGTATCATGAGGTTGCATCCACCGGAGTCATCGTAACCGAGTTTCCTCCTGGCGCTCCTCCCCTGTCACGCAACTTCCCCTTGAGAAACCGGATTATCAGTGGTTTGTCACTGGGTGTCCTGGTGGTTGAGGCAGGCATTCGCAGCGGCAGCCTGATCACGGCCAGGCTGGCGGCGGAACAGGGCCGTGAAGTGTTCGCCATCCCGGGCTCTATTCATATCGTGACCAGCCGTGGCTGCCACTTCCTGATCAGGCAGGGCGCCAAACTGGTCGAGTCGGTTACCGACATCGTGGAAGAACTGCAGCACTTCGATAACCTGCCATCCGCTGTCAAAAATGAAACAAAACAGCCCGTAAAAACAATCGGGGATGAAAATCCGCTGTACAACCTGATAGACTACGCCCCGATTTCGATGGAACGGATCATTGAACAGAGCGGGTTGACTGCACAGCAGGTTTCATCCATTCTGACCAACATGGAATTACAGGGATTGATTGTCGAAACCAACGGCAGTTATCAGAGACTGCCGGCCTGATCACTGCCAGCAAAAACCGGAAAAATCGGATGAGGTCGTTACAAAATGAAAGAAAATGTTCTGGATGTTCTAATTTTCCTGTTCGAGAATGACCTGTGCGCGGCGGATGAGGCGCAATGGAGCCAGGAAACCCTGGAGCTGGAGCTGAGACAGGCCGGTTTCGGCCAACCCATGATTAACCTGGCTTTCGACTGGCTGGAAAATCTCGCGCTTCTTTGTGAAAATAACCCGCAGGATTCACTGGACATTGAACAGCCCGCAATTCGACACTATTGCGCGATGGAACAGGCGCGTCTGGATACCGAGTCCCGCGGCCTGCTTCTGAAACTGGAGCAATGCGGCGTACTCAACAGGATCTCAAGGGAGATGGTGATCGATCAACTGATGGCGCTGGATGACCGGGACATTGAACCAGAGCACGTCAAATGGGTCACATTAATGGTCCTGAATTGCTGTACCGACGGGGAGGGAACTTACGAATTGACCGAATCGATCGTTCTTGAAGGAGCGCGCGATTGCGCTCACTAGCCTCCACCCGATAACTTCAAACACAATACTCAACCAATGGGAAAACCCCTGATCATCGTCGAATCTCCGGCCAAGGCGCGCTCAATGTCCCGATACCTGGGCAACGACTTCAAGGCGATGGCCTCCTATGGTCACGTCCGTGACCTTCTGCCCCGGGAGGGCGCGGTTGACCCGGACAATGATTTCGAGATGCATTATGAACTGGTCGAACGCAACAAGCCCCATGTCAATCTGATTGTCAAGGAAATGCGTAAAGCCGATTCACTCTATCTGGCTACTGATCCCGACCGGGAAGGCGAAGCAATATCCTGGCACCTGTATGAACTGCTCAAGCAAAGAAAAGTCATCGGAAACAAGCCGGTTTACCGGGTCGAATTTCATGAAATCACTCGAACGGCCATCCGCAAAGCGGTGGCCAATCCGCGGGAAATCTCCACCAGCCTGATTGAGGCGCAACAGGCCCGGCGCGCGCTGGATTATCTGGTTGGCTTCAACCTCTCCCCCCTGTTATGGAGAAAGGTGCGCACAGGATTGTCCGCCGGCCGGGTACAGAGCCCGGCCCTGCGGATGATTTGTGAGCGGGAAGCGGAAATCGAGAAATTCGCGCGCCAGGAATACTGGACCATTGAAGCCGACATGGATACTGCGGGGCAGAAGTTTTCCGGCAGGCTGACGCATTATCTGGATCAAAAACTCACCCAGTTCTCCATTACCGATGAATCATCGGCCAATCAGGCCACCACCACGCTCAGACAGGCCGCAAGCGGTAAATTGCAGGTTGCAAAAATCACCAAACGACAAAGAAAACGCAATCCGGCGCCACCGTTCACCACCTCAACCCTGCAACAGGAAGCCTCCAGGAAACTGGGCTTTAGCACACAGCGAACCATGCGGATTGCACAACAACTGTATGAAGGAATCGGCTCCGGCAAGGATTCGTCCGGGCTGATTACCTATATGCGAACCGACTCCGTTGCGCTGGCCGCTCAGGCTATAACCGAAATCAGGGATTTCATTGCCGGGGAATACGGAGCTTCGGCAGTTCCCGAAAGCCCCAGAGCGTTCAGGAACCAGTCGAAAAACGCCCAGGAAGCGCACGAAGCGATACGCCCCGTTTCGGTCAACCAGACCCCCGCCCGATTGCGCTCCCGGCTATCCCCGGATCAAGGCAGGCTGTATGAACTGATCTGGAAACGGACGGTCGCCTGCCAGATGATCCACGCTACCATTGACACCGTTTCTGTGGACCTGAAAGCCGGGGACGCCGGTATCTTCCGTTCTTCGGGTTCGACCATACGGATTGCGGGATTCATGGCGGTTTATCTGGAAGGCTACGATGACCGCGCCGACAAGGACGAACGGGAAACGTTTTTACCGGATATGCGAGAGGGTATGGAAGTCGATCTGATCAAAATACATCCAGAGCAGCATTTCACCGAACCTCCACCCCGTTATAACGAGGCGTCACTGGTAAAGACCCTCGAAGCCTGGGGCATTGGCCGACCTTCCACCTACGCTTCAATCATCAGCACCCTGCAAAACCGGCAATACGTCACACTCGAAAACCGCCGCTTCGAACCGACTGAAATCGGCAAGATCGTCAATCAATTCCTGTCGAATCACTTTACCCGCTATGTCGATTACGAATTTACCGCAAAAATGGAAGATGAACTGGATGAAATATCACGCGGAGAGAAACAGCGGATTCCTCTGATGAGGAAATTCTGGGATGACTTTTCCCGACAGGTCAGGGAGAAAGACGAAACGGTCAGCCGGGATGATGTCATTCAGTCGCGGAAACTCGGCGCCGACCCCAAATCCGGAAGGCCGCTGTCGGTGCGGATGGGCAGATACGGCGCTTATGCCCAGATCGGCACTCGCGATGACGAAGAAAAGCCGCTATTCGCCAGTCTGCGCACCGGTCAAAAGCTGGATTCGATCACTTTCGAGGAAGCCCTGGTACTGTTCGAGCTGCCAAGATCGCTGGGCGAATCACCCGAAGGTGAAAAACTGACGGCGGCGATTGGCCGGTTCGGGCCATACATCAAATATGGCGATAAATTTGTCTCTCTCGGTGACCATGACCCGTGGACGGTGACCCGGGATACCGCCCTTGAGCTGGTGGCGGAGAAAAAGGAAGCGGACTCGAAGCGTCTGATACTGGATTTCAAAGAGCATGGGATACAGGTACTGAATGGCCGTTACGGGCCATACATAACGGACGGAGAGAAAAACGCGCGCGCGCCGAAAACCGTCGAACCGCATACCCTCAGCCTGGAAGACTGCGTTGAACTGCTGAAAAACGCGAAGCCGCCATCCAGGAAGAAGAAAGGCGACACCCAAAAGACGACCCGTAAAAAAGCCGTGGCAAAAAAGACCACTGCCAAAAAGACGACTCGGAAAAAAACCGCGGTAAAAAAGACC
This sequence comes from Candidatus Poriferihabitaceae bacterium, assembly GCA_965208975.1. Classification (GTDB taxonomy): domain Bacteria; phylum Pseudomonadota; class Gammaproteobacteria; order Arenicellales; family Poriferihabitantaceae. The sequence goes on from CBDBQH010000003.1 coordinate 593,928, forward strand.
TTGAGTAAAAAAACCACTGCGAAAAAGGCCGCCGTGAAGAAGACCGCCCGGAAAAAACCGCCAGAATCCCCGCGGTAAAATCAAGACCCTACCGGCCCAGCCTCTTCAACATCGCCATAAAGGTTTTTATGACAACAATCATATCCAGTCTGAGCGTATGATTCTTGATATAGTACAGGTCGTATTCCAGTTTATGGCGGGCATCCTCAACCGATGAACCATACGGGTATTTGACCTGGGCCCAGCCGGTTATTCCGGGTGGCACGATGTGGCGAACCAGATAGTGAGGGATTTCCCGCTGCAATAAGGACACGAACTCCGGGCGTTCAGGTCGCGGCCCAATCAGACTCATATTACCCAGAATCAGGTTCCATAACTGCGGTAATTCGTCTATATGCGAAGTGCGTAAAAATCTCCCTAACCGGGTTATTCGCGGGTCATCCACCGCCGACCACTGCACACCCGACTTTTCCGCATCCTCGAACATGGTTCTGAATTTGTAGAGAGTGAAGACCTTGCCATTCAAACCGACTCTGCGCTGCCGGTAGATTACCTTGCCCGGAGAATGCAACCGGATCATCACCCCGACCACCAGCATCAGCGGAGACACGCCAAGCAGGGCGGCCACGGCAATCAGGAAATCAACAATTCGCTTGACCCGGAATCCGGCCCGGTCATGCGCGGGGTCATGACGACTCGAATACAACATCTCTTCTTCAAAATGATCCACCGGCAATAATTTCCAATACTGCTCATAATAACGGGTGACACTGAGTATTGGCGCCCGCTTCTCCGTCTGCTTGATGAGCCGTTCCAGTTGCGGCGCCGATGGGTCATCATGAACGATACAGGAGCGCTCGGGGTGGTCCCTGATCCAGGACTCAATCTCATCGATCCCGGTGAGCGCCTCGAACCGGGGCACATCCCTGGAGGGAGCGGTGCGCGATGCCGTTTCCTGTACATCCTGATTAAAACGCGCAACGGACTCTTCAGCGCCGATCATCAGCCAGTGAATGGCTCCCATCGCGCGCTGATACCACTTCGCAAACAACCATCTGGACAACGCCGCCCATAGCGCAAACAGAGTCAGCGCGACCGGCAGCGCCCCACGGCCGAAAATCGGCTCATACTGATCTTTGCCGAGAATGTAGACGACGAACACACTGGCGGTGGCGATCATAAATGCGGCCGCCAGGGCATCGCCACTGAATCTGACCGGATCCCGGCTGTCATCCATCCGATACATGTCCATGACATACAACGCCAGGATTGCGACCACCACCAGCATCCACAACGAGCCGGAAAATGGCGATGCCCATTCACCGAACCGCAACCTGTACGCCAGAAAGTAAGCCGCCAGAATACCGGCCACATCCAGTCCGGCCAACAACCCCGCGCGGGGCCGATACCACTGCAAACGGCGACTGGTCACCGCTCGAATATCGGGCCGAAATTGCTGATCTGCGCCAAAGCCGACTCTTCCACGGAAGCGTCAACCCCCTTTTTTCTTCTCTCGACAATGCGGTGTTGCAACCCTTGTTTATCGAACAGGTAACTTGCGCTTTTGAAGCGAAGCTCAACGACAAATCCGCCGCCGGGGATATTGTATATACCACCGACCTCGACTTTTTCATGGATGTCAATATCTATCATGTTTCACCTTAAAGTGGGATGTACGGATGAGCGCGAAATCGTTTTTTATCAGAAGACATCACCCGATTATAACCCCACCATCCTTTATTTTTTGATATGATCGTGTGATACATCTGAGCAAACGCCTTAAGCCCCCGCCATGGATTACGAAACAGCCCGCGTCAATATGATCGAACAACAAATCCGCCCCTGGAATGTGTTGGCGACGCGGACGCTGGATGCTCTGGGGGCAGTTCGGCGGGAGGATTTCGTGCCGGAACGCTACCGGCATCTGTCTTTCGTCGATACCCGCATTCCCTTAGGCGACAACCAGGTCATGCTCGAACCCAAAGTCAGCGCCCGCATGATTGAAGCCCTGCGCCTGGAGCCGGAGCATCGTGTATTGGAGGTCGGAACCGGCTCCGGCTATACCGCCGCACTGATGGCCTCACTCGGCGCACAGGTGACCAGCATCGAGATTCACCCGCAATTATCCGGGCAGGCAAAACGGAATCTGGCGATGGCCGGGCTTGACAATGTCGAGCTGCACTGCGCCGACTGCTTCCATTTTTGTGAAGATCAGGCCCTCCGGGAACCATTCGACCGCGTACTGGTTACTGGCTCCGTCCCCCTGATCGGCTCCGTTTTCCTGAACAGGATTCATCGCCATGGAAGACTCGTCGGCATCGAAGGCAACGCCCCCGCCATGCAAGTGGTCATGGTGCGGGGCAGCGGACAAAAAACCCCCCTGTTCGAAACCAGCGTCCCCAGATTGGAAAATGTCCATGAACAAATCACTTTCGACTTTTAGACCTGTCGCGCGGCCCGTGACCGGAGCAAAGGGCCATGGCCTGATAGCGGTTGCCTTGACAATCATCCTGTGCGGCAGCTTGCCCGGCAACAGTCTGGCTACGGATCTCCGGGACATCTACTCCCTGGCGCTGACCAATGATCCGGTTTATCAGGCCGAGATACTGGCTCACAGCGCCAGCGCCCTGGAATTACCGATCGCTGGCGCCGCCTTTCGGCCTGCGGTCACGGTCAGCGCAAGTGTGGCAGAGGACCAGGTGAACAACAAAAACCCGAATCGCGCAAAAAGCGATGATTACGCCCTCAGCCTCAACGTCAATTTGCCGCTGTATAACCAGGCAAACCGGCTCCGGATCGACCAGAGCCGGGAGCGTGTGGAAATATCGGGGCTGGAGTTGCTCCAGGCCCGGCAGGATTTGATCCTGCGTGTCGCCAATCGTTACTTCGATGTGCTGGCGGCGCGCGATGCCGCAGAAGTCGCCAGACTGGAGAAGATCGCGATCCGGCGTCAAATGGATCTGGCCAGCGACCGGCTTGAAGTAGGATTGGTCACCCGCACCGACCTGTTCGATGCAAAAGCCCGCTTCAAGCAGGCGGAAGCCAATGAGATTATGGCCCACAATAACATCAATAATAACATCGCGTTGTTGCAACAGATCATCGGCGCAACCCCGCAATCATTACGGCCACTGAGTGAATCCGCCCCGCTGGAATTACCGCGACCAAATGATATGGATAGCTGGGTAGATCGGGCATTGTCGAACAATGTTTCTCTGGCTGTTCAATCACTCGAACTGGCTATTGCAAACACTGAAATCGAACGCCAGAAGAGCGCCCGGCTTCCTGTGGTCAGTCTGGACGGAGGCCATCGCCAGACCGATGCCCGTGGCGACTCCGGTCCGTATTCAAGCAGTTCCGGCACGACCCATCTGTCCGTACAGATGAGATTCCCGCTTTATAACGGGGGCCTGGTCAAACTGAAAACCCGGCAGGCCGGGCTGAGGTATAACCAGGTTGAAAGCCTGCTGGAACAGACGCGCCGAACGGTCTCCACTCAGACAACCACCGCGTTTTTAACCACGACCAGCCGGATCAGTCAGGTCGAGGCGCTGTTCGAAGCGATTACCGCCGGAGAAAGCGCGCTGGAAGCGAAAGAAGAAGGGTTCAACGCCGGTCTGACCACCAATCTGGATGTGCTGGATGCCCAGCGCGACCTGTCACGCTCGCGAACAGACTACCTGCGCGCGCGCTACGACTACATCATCTCGGTACTGGAGCTGGAACGCGCCGTCGGCGACCTGGATGAAGAAGACATCAAACGGGTCAATAGCTGGCTGCAACCATCGTAGAGGCGGGTCTTAGTGCCCGTGCCCGTCCCTGACACAATCACTCCCCCCTTGAGGGGGAGTCAAATCCGCAAAGCGGATTTGGTGGGGGGACAAGCCCTACCGATTCAGCCCTTCCAGAATACCGGGGAAACCAGAACCAGCAGGGTAAACAACTCCAGGCGTCCGAGCAGCATCGCGAAAGTCAGGATAATCTTTCCGCCATCAGAAATACTCCTGTAATTATGCGCGACATCACCCAGTCCCGGCCCCAGATTGTTCAATGACGCCGCCACTGCGGTCCATGCCGTCAACAGGTCGCAACCGGTGGCCAGCATCAGGATCAGCAGCACAGTAAAACTGAAGATGTAAAGCGACAGGAATCCCCACACCGCATTGATTACATCATCAGAAACCGGTTTACCACCGAGTTTGATCGGAATCAGGGCGCTCGGATGAACCAGCCGGGAAATTTCCCTCAACCCCTGTTTGAACAGTAATGTTATCCGGACAATTTTCATGCCCCCGGCGGTAGACCCGGCGCAACCGCCGGCCGTGCTGAGCAGGATCAAAAATAACGGTACAAAGGTCGGCCATAACGAGAACTCCGCGGTGGTAAACCCGGTCGTGGTGACGATGGATATGGCCTGAACCGTTCCCTGAATCCAGTTATGCTGTGCAGTGTCGTAGGTACGATGGCTGGTCAACATGAATATGGTCACGATAACCGCCATCAATATCACGCCGAAATAGACTTTCGCTTCAGTGTCCTTCAGGTAGACAGAGACCCGCAGGCCGCGAACCGCAGTGAAATGCAGCGCAAAATTAAGACCCGCCAGAATCATGAACAGACAGGCCAGCAGATAGATCGTGTTGTTCTGAAAATAGCCGAGACTGGCGTCATGAGTGGAGAACCCGCCAATCGCAACAGTAGAAAAAGCATGGCAAATCGCATCGAATGCACTCATGCCGGCAAGATAATAGGCCACTGCGCACACGCTCGTCAGTCCCAGATAGATATACCAGATCGCCTTGGCGGTCTCGGTGATACGCGGCGTCAATCGGGCGTCCTTCATCGGCCCCGGGGTTTCCGCGCGATACAACTGCATACCACCGATCCCCAGCGCTGGCAGGACCGCCACTGCCAGAACGATAATGCCCATCCCGCCCAGCCATTGCAGTTGCTGGCGATAGTACAATACCGAATGTGGCAGGGTATCGAGTGACAACAGGATGGTCGCTCCGGTGGTGGTCAATCCCGAGGTCGCCTCGAACAAGGCGTCAACCACCCTCATTTCGGGAGTATCCACCAGCAACAACGGCACGGCGGCCATGATTGAAAGGGTTACCCAGATCAGCACCACAACCACGAAACCTTCCCGTAACTGCAACTCCCTCTTGTAGCCGCGCACTGGCCACCAGCATAACAAGCCGGTTATAAGCAGAATCACCAGAGCCGTGATAAAAGCAGTGTGCGCCTGATCCGCGTACCATATAGAAACCGCAATCGGCGGAATCAGCGTACTGCCAAACAGTGCGATCAATATCCCTAATATCCTGACAGCGCCGAGAAATTGCATGGCTTCGATTCGATTCTGCGGGACGGCTACCGGAACAACCTAGAAGAAAGTGGCGGAAACCTGGAACAGTTTCTCGACATCAGGAATACGGCGTTTGTCGATCACGAAAATAATGATGTGATCCCCATCCTCAATCACCGCGTCATGGTGCAGCTGGATCAACTCGTCGTTACGCATGATAGCGCCGATGGTAGCTCCGTCCGGCAGCTTGATGTCCGCCAGCCTGCGACCGACAATCCGGGAGGTCTTGCGGTCACCATGGGCTACCGCCTCAATCGCTTCCGCCACGCCGCGGCGCAATGAATGAGCCGCCACCACATCCCCCCGCCGGACATGTGACAACAGTGCGCTGACTGTGGACAGCCTCGGCGAGATGGCGATATCCAGTACGCTACTCTCGACCAGATCGATATAAGCGGTACGATTGACAATCGCCATGACCCGCCGGGCGCCCAGCCTCTTGGCCAGCATGGAAGACAGAATATTCGCTTCATCATCATTGGTCAGGGAGCAGAACACCTCCGTTCCACCGATGTTCTCCTGACGCAACAGTTCTTCATCCGCCGCATCACCGCGCAATACGACCGTATTCTCCAGCTCCTCCGATACCCTGCGGGCACGCTCATGGTTATGTTCAATCAACTTCACCTGATAGCCCCGCTCTTCCAGCGAATGCGCCAGACGAAGCCCGATATTGCCGGCGCCGGCGATGAATACCCGCCGGCCAACCTCCTCAATGCTCCTCAACTCCTGCATCACCTGTTTGATATCCTGCCGGGTGGCAATGAAAAAGACCTCATCGTCCGCTTCGATAATGGTCTCCCCGGTCGGAATAATAGCCCGCTCCTGCCGATAGATCGCCGCGACCCGGGTTTTCACCGAGGGCAGATGATCTTTCAGATCCTTTAATTCATGCCCGACCAGCGCCCCGCCATAATAGGCCCTTAACCCAACCAGACGAATCTTGCCGGCGGCAAAATCAATCACCTGCAGGGCGCCGGGATACTCGATCAAGTGCTGGATCTGATTGTTGAGTATCTGCTCAGGGCTGATAATTACGTCAATCGGGATCGCTTCCCTGCAAAAGATTTCCGGGTGATTCAGGAAATCGGAGGAGCGTACCCGCGCAATCCGGGTCGGGGTATGAAACACTGTATGAGCAACCTGACAGGCCACCATATTGACTTCATCCGAGTTGGTGACCGCAAGCACCAGATCAACATCGGCTACCCCGGCCTGCCTTAACACCTCGGGAGAAGAAGCCTTCCCCTGCACCGTGCGGATATCCAGCCTGTCCTGCATGGTCTGAAGAACACTGCGGTCATGATCCACCACGGTCACGTCGTTGATTTCCCCCGACAGGACTTCGGCAATGGAAGAGCCGACCTGCCCGCCGCCCAGAATGACGATCTTCATATCAGGTCACCCGCTCAGACTGTGCTGTGTTTTCGCTGTTTCCGGATACTCGCATAGTAAAACCCGTCACCGGCATGCACTCCGGGTAATCTTTGTCGACCAAACTGTGTGACCATTCCGAACTTCTCGTCTAAGGATTGTAATTCATAATCGTCCCTCCGATTAACAAATTTTCCAATGACCTGATCGTTTTCTGCGCGAAATATCGAACAGGTCACATACAGCATCAAGCCCCCCGGCGCCAGTAACGGCCAGACCGAATCCAGCATCGCGCATTGCAGCCCGGCGAATTGTTCGATATCCGACAATCTCCTGTGATGCTTGATATCCGGGTGGCGGCGTATCACGCCGCTACCCGAACAGGGTACATCCAGCAGAATCCGGTCAAACGGCTTACCATCCCACCACGTCTCCGTCTGGCTCAGATCCGCGCCAACCACGCGGGCATCCAGTTTCAGCCTGACAAGATTTTCCCGGATAGCTGCAACCCTGTGCGGCAGATCCACCGCCACCAGATCCACGGCGCCTGCAACCGATTCCAGAATCAGGCCGCTCTTGCCTCCGGGAGCGGCGCAGCCATCCAGAACGCGCTGACCGTCGGACAACGCCATCGCCGCCACAACCAGTTGCGCGGATTCATCCTGTACCGATACCTGGCCATCGGCAAATCCGGGAATCTCATGCACCGGCAACGGACGCTCCAGAGTCAGGCCGACCGGACTATCCGCGGCGAAGACAAACCCGATGCCGCTCTGCGCCAGACGGGATTCATAGCCGGCGCGGGATAAGAGACGCTGATTCACACGCAGGGTCAGCGGCGGTTTGCGGTTCGACCCGGCGACAATTCGAGCCAGATAATCCGGCCAATCGTTCCCGATCAGATCATACAGATGCTGCGGAAACCCGGCGGCGACATGGCCGGAGCCGATAGACTGAATGATACTTTCACGGTCTCGGATAAAGTTTCTGAGCGCGCCATTAACCAGCTTCCTGCCCCACCCCAGCCGGGCGCCCTCCAGACAGGAGACCGTCTCATTGACCACGGCGTAATCCGGAATCTGCATGAATTCCTTTTGATAAAGCGCCGCGACAATCAAAAAATGAAGCAGACGCCGTTTGCGTTTGATCGGAACTGCCAGCAGTTTCGACACAATACCATCGAGGAAAATGTAATGACGGCAACCGCCGAACGCCAGCTCCTTCAACGCCGAAGCGTTGCCTCGAAATGATTCGACTTCTGTCGCCAGCGCCCGCTCCAGCGACTGTCCGCCATCCACTACTCGCTGAAGCACACAAGCGCCTGACAGGGAAAGCGACATGAATAATCTTAAAATCAGGAGTTGGCTGCCGCGCTCAGGCCAGCGCCATGCCCGCCGTAACCCGGGTTCCATTGATGAAATCCCGCACCGCGACCGGCTTGCCACCGGATTTTTGAACCCTCTCCAGGTTCAGCGTACCGGCGCCGGTCTGAACCACAATGCCAGTGGCAGATACCTTGACAACCTCCCCCACCCGGCCAGTCTGCGTCTGATGCTCAACACGGGCCTTCAGTATTCTCAAATCCATGTCCTCCAATCGGGTATGAACCATTGGCCAGGGGTTGAAAGCACGAATTTTCCGCTCCAGCGTCGTCGCCGACTGTGTCCAGTCCACCCGGCCTTCCGACTTCGACACCTTGTTGGCATAAGTGACCCGGCATGGATCCTGGGCTACCGGCGTCAGCGTCCGGTCTTGCAACCCTTGCAGATTTTCCGCCAGCACATCGGCTGCCAGCATCGACAGACGATCATGCAACCAGCCAGCAGTACTGTCGGCTGGAATTTCGCTTTGGCGGACAGACAAAATATCACCCGTATCCAGACCGGCTGACAGTTGCATCAGGGTGACACCCGAATAGCGGTCCCCCGCCTCTATCGCCCGTTGAATCGGAGCCGCCCCTCTCCACCGCGGCAACACGGAAGCATGCAGGTTAACACATCCGAGGCCAGGCAGGTCCAATACCGCGACCGGCAGCAACAGGCCGTAAGCAACCACCACCAGCAAATCCATCTCCAGCGCCGCCATTTGTTCAATCACGTCTGGCTGCCGCAATGATTGCGGTTGAAATACCGGCAGGCCATGCTCCAGCCCGCACTGCCTGACCGCGCCGGGCGACACTTTCCGTCCGCGACCGACCGGGCGATCAGGCTGGCAATACACAGCGACCACATCACAAAGAGGAGAGTCAATCAGAGACTTCAGGCATGGGACCGAAAATTCCGGAGTGCCTGCAAACCCCACGCGCATGGCCGGATTCAAGATGTCGATACTTAAACAGCCATCGCGGCGGGTTGCCGGGCTTCCTTTTTCAGTTTTTGCCGAATTCGCCCCTGTTTCAGACGGGACAGATAATCGACAAAAACCCGGCCGTTCAAATGATCCACCTCATGCTGTATGCAGACAGACAGTAATTCATCCGCCTCAATCTGAAACGGATTGCCTTTGACATCGAAGGCGTCAACCCGCACCCGTTTCGCTCTTTTCACACTCGACCAGAATCCGGGAACGGACAGACAGCCTTCCTCTCCCGCCACCATAACCGGGTCCAAAACCGTGATTTCAGGATTGACAAAGACCTGGAGTCGGTTATGTTCCTCAGACAGGTCCATCACCACCACCCGCTTCGGCACATTGATCTGCACCGCCGCCAGACCGATACCCGGCGCCGCATACAGGGTGTCCGTCATATCGGTAACCAAAGCCGCAAGCTCCGGCCCAAAATCAGTAACCGCATCACAAATCCGCCTCAATCGTGGATCCGGATAAACCAGTATCTCCCGAATTGCCATAAAGATGTTGAACTTCCAATAAAAACGCGATTGTATTCCCAAACCCGAAGCAGGAACAACCCCCGCGCACCCGAAACAACAACCTTACCCCCAACCGTCATTCCCGTATTACTCCCCCCTTGAGGGGGAGTCGAAGAAGCCGCAGTCTGGCTGATTCGGTGGGGGGCATTCCCGCGGAGGCGGGAATCCGTATTACTCCACCGACCTTAAGCCCTCCGACTTTGAATCTTCACCTGCCCGATGATAAAATCCGGCGCCTGGTGAAATGAGAACTATTGCTTGGAATATATCAGCACTCGAGGACGCGGCCCTGTCCTGGATTTTGAACAGACTACACTGACCGGTCTGGCCAGCGACGGAGGACTGTACCTGCCTTCGCAATGGCCGCGCCTGAACGCCGACGAGATTCGCAACCTGCGCGGCAAGGACTACCCGGCGCTGATCTGCGCGATTATCAGCCCGTTTGTCGGCAATTCAATCTCACCGACGGACCTGCATCGGCTGTCAACGGACATCTGTCGCAACTTCCACCATGAAGCCATTGCTCCGATCAAGCAACTGGACGATCAACTGTTCCTGCTGGAACTGTTCCACGGCCCGACATTAGCGTTCAAGGATTTTGCGCTGCAGCTGCTGGGCCGACTGTTTCAGCATTTTCTGCATAAAAATAACACCTCCTGTACTCTGGTCGGAGCTACCTCAGGTGATACCGGCTCAGCCGCTATCGCCGGAATCCGGGGGCTTGATTCAGTCCGGATTTTCATGCTGCACCCCAAAGGCCGGGTATCCGATGTACAACGCCGGCAAATGACCACCGTGCTGGATGACAACGTTCATAATCTGGCAGTGGACGGAACCTTTGATGATTGCCAGAATCTGGTCAAGGCATTGTTCAATGATCTGGAATTCAAGCAAAAATATTCGCTTTCTGCCGTCAATTCCATTAACTGGGCGAGAATAGCCGCCCAGGTCGTCTACTTTTTCCGGGCCGCCCTGGTACTCGGCGCCCCGGACCGACCAGTCAATTTTTCAGTGCCAACCGGAAATTTCGGCAATGTTCTGGCCGGATATGTCGCCCGCGAGATGGGCCTGCCGATCAACAGACTGATTATCGGCTCCAATCGCAATGACATCCTGACCCGATTTTTCCAGACCGGGGTCATGCAGACCAGAACGGTCACGCCGACCCTGACTCCGAGTATGGATATCCAAATATCGAGCAACTTCGAACGCTACCTGTTTGAACTGCTTGACCACGACAGCGACAGGCTGAATGGCTATATGCAGTCTTTCAGCCAATCCGGGCAATTCCGGATTGACCGCGTATTACTGGACCGCGCCAGGCAATGTTTCAGTTCGTACAGCATCAACGACCAGCAGATTCGCCAGCAGATCAGGCAAACCTGGCGCGCAACCGGAGAAATTATCGACCCGCATTCGATTGTCGGTATTGCCGCCGCGCGCCTGGAAGATGATTCATCCGCACCCACAGTCGTGGTCGGTACAGCCCACCCGTCCAAGTTTCCCGACGCGATCCGGGAAGTGACCGGGAAAACCGTCCCACTACCTGATTTTGTCGGCGACCTGATGAACCAGAAAGAATCATCAACCGATATCAGCCATGACCTGTCAGCGCTGAAATCCATGATTTCACAAACCGGAAAATCCCTTACCGACATAAAAGGACCCACACACTTGCACCCAACCGCATGGAGTGGCATGATTGACTGAACTCCCCACCCCAAAGAACACGGACAATGACCCGCCACCAACTCCCGATCGGCATCCAGGATTTTCGCAGAATCCGGGAACAGAACTGCTACTATGTAGACAAAACCTCCCATATCCGGCGGCTGATCGAAATGGGGAGTTTCTATTTCCTGTCGCGACCACGCAGGTTCGGCAAGAGTCTGCTGATCGATACATTACAGGAACTGTTCGAGGGCAATGAGCCCCTGTTTCAGGGACTCGACATCCATGACCATTGGGATTGGTCGGTTCAGCACCCGGTGGTACGACTGAGTTTTGACGGCAAACACAACGAACCCGGAGACCTTGCCAGGAGCATTGAAACCCAACTGACGATCATTGAGAGAAACGCCGGTCTTGACTCGGCGCAATCACCCGGTTCAGGCCCGGAACGCCTGCAATTCCTTCTGCATAACCTCCACCAGACTACCGGCCAACGGGTTGTGGTACTGGTAGATGAATACGACAAACCGATCCTGGATGTACTGGATGACCCGGACATGGCCAGGGCGAATCGGGATTATTTGCGAGGATTCTACGGCATCATCAAGGGCAGCGCCCGCGATGTTCGCTTCGTCTTCGTCACCGGCATCAGTATGTTCTCGAAAGTAAGCCTGTTCTCCGGTCTCAACAATCTGGACAACATCAGCCTTGACCCGGAGTTCGCCACCATTTGCGGCTATACCGACCGGGATTTGGACACCGTATTCGCGCCGGAGCTTCCCGGCCTTGACCGGGATGAAGTCCGCAAATGGTATAACGGCTATAGCTGGCTGGGAGAGGAGAAAGTTTATAACCCGTTTGATCTGCTGTTGCTGTTCCGCAAACGCCAGTTCAAGGCTCACTGGTTCGAGACCGGCTCTCCGACCTTCCTGTTCCGTATGATGATGGAACGGGAAGTCAGCCCGTTGGAACTGGAGAATCGGATTTGTGATGAAGACCTGGTTTCTACCTTTGATGTGGAGAATATCACCATTGACGCGCTGTTGTTCCAGACCGGCTATCTGACCATTACCGAAGAGGAATGGGATGGCGCCCAGACCTTCTATACCCTCGACTATCCCAACTTCGAGGTGCGCCAGAGTCTGAACCAGGGCTTGCTGGGCTATCTCGGTCGACAGGGACGGGAAGTATCCGAGCGTGGCAAGGAACTCAGCCGTCTGCTGGCCGCTAATGACTTTGATGGATTCACGGATTGCCTGCAATCATTCTTCGCCGGGATTCCCTATCAGTGGCAAACCCGCACCGGGCCGGCCCGCTACGAAGCCTGGTACGCCGGTATGCTGTATGCCTGTTTTCGCACGATCGGGCTGGACCTGCGGGTAGAGGATTCTTCCGGTCGCGGGCGGGCGGATATGGTGGTATTGCATGGCCATCAGGTATTCGTGCTTGAGTTCAAGATGACCGATGGAGACGAGGACGGCGAGAATGCGGCGTATCAGGCGATTGAACAGATACAGGGAAAGGGCTATGCCGACCAATACCGGAGCCGGGGGGAACCCATCCATCTGATCGGCATATCATTCAGTGCACAACAACGCAATCTGGCAGCGGTGAAGGTGGTTTCGGCCTGAAGGTTCCGGCCTGAAAGTCCCGACCCAAACCAACTTCTGCGGGCGGGCACAGTGACCCGCCTCCGAATAAAAGCCCGCGTCGGGTCAGCCTGAATGTTCCCGTAATTCCCCCAACAGAAGAGGGAGAGAGATGACGGTCGTTTCATTGCCCAGCAAAAACGTATCTTCACCGCTATAAACAACCAGTTTACGCTTGACGCCCAAATCATCGCAAGCGATATGGAAGCCTTTCCTCACATCAGTCCAGAAGCGCATCAGGGTTGCAGCGGGTATCCGTGGCCCCAGCTGGGGTATGTCTCGTTCCAGATAGGTTCTGATGAAGTCCCGGCGCCACTCATTACTCTCGGCGTCATTTGGCGCCACATAGCTGTCGGGGAAACCACCGCGCACCCAGAGTCGTTGCAGATGTTGGCTGTCCAGAGCTTCAACTTCAAAAGGATTGAGTCCCGAAAGCTCCAGGTAACGGATGCGTCCGGCCAGACTCTCAGAGCTTTGCCGCAGCAGATCATTGGATGCCGACCCAAGAACCAGGAAACGCCCATTGCCTTTGCCTTCTCTGCGACCCGCATCAATCACGCCCCGCAAAGACATGAACAAACCCGGATAACGTTGAATCTCATCGAGGACCACCAGTTTATCCGCATGCAAACCAAGATAATGGACAGGGTCTTGAAGTTTCTGGAGATCTTCCGGGTTTTCAAGGTCAAGATAAACCGAAGGCCGCTCCCTGGCAATTTCAAGCGCAAGCGTGGTTTTGCCGACCTGTCGCGGACCCAGAAGGGCTACAGCCGGGGTATGGGTCAGCGCTTCAGTAATTTCCCGGGTGAGCTGTCTTTCATACATACCTGCAAATCTAACATCAAATGTCAAATTTGCAATAGAAAATCAATTCGGGGTAATCAGCGCATGAAACAGATGGCAGGGCAACGTGACCAATAAAAAACCGGGCTGCGCCTGACGGCACAACCCGGTTGGATGAAGCAGATTGGGTTTGTAAGGATCAGAAATCCAGACGGATGCCGAACACGTGGTCGGTTTGATCTCCACCCGTACCATCAGTATCTTTCTTGATGCCTTCGTACAGCAGTTTCAAACCGCCACCGAGGTTATGGTAGACACCCAGAGTAACATCGCTCGGTTCTCCACCGGCCACATCACCTATATCATTGTCACGTTGACCTGTACCAAGCATGGCCGAGGTATTACCGAAGCTGCCACCTACCCAGAACTGGGTCGTGCTCGGTTCAGGAGCGCTGTCATCATCCGGGTCCTGTGACTGATTCGCGACAGAAGCCCAGTAATTGCCCAGGGAAACCTGAATGGCTACACCCGTCAGGCTGTTTCCATCTTTGGTATTGTCAATACCCGCCGCGAGGGTGATATTGTCATTCGCCGCAATACTGACACCCAAGGCATTTCCATCACCGCCACCGTCGTTGGCGTCATCCAGCCGCGCATCCACTTCGAAAGAAACCGGACCGAACGAGTTGGAATATTTGATGGTGTTGGCGGTGCGGAAGTGTCCGATGAAGTGGCTTGCACCTGTATAGAAAGTCGGGTCTACGTGCACACCCAGCTTGTTATACCAGGCGCTCCACTGATTACCGAGGCTGACACTACCAAAACCACCGGAAACACCGACTGTGGCGATACGGGTATTGGGAACTCCTCCGCCCTCATAATCTACGGTCCCAGCCTCTCCGCTCCCAGGTTTATCCGCGGAAGTAGTGAACTCGTAGTGAGCCGAAGCGGTCATACCATTACCAAGATCCGAACTGGCCTTGATACCGAAACGGGAACCAACACTGATAAAATCAGTCATGCTATCTCCTACTTCCGGATTGGACAGTTTGATCCCCTGATGGATACGACCGTATACAGTCACATCCGCTTGAGCTGCAACGGGCGCCATCAGCGCTGCCGATACGGCGGTTGCAATAAGTGTTTTCTTCATCTTTTACCTCTGTGAGAATTATAGTTGATACAAAACAAAAAAATTTATATATAAATTTTGTTGCAATGTTCTGCAAAACATCCGCCGCCAGTTTTATCTTCTTGCCTACCCGATTTACCGGGAATCTGGTGATTTTGACAGGTTTTGAGATGCCTTGCAGTCATCACAACGCGACTCTACCACATATTATACATAAATATTACAAAAAATTAACAATTTTCATAAAAAATTTTCATCGCCTGTTTCTCTGTCAATTCCTGCGGGAGCGGGAATCCAGGTTCCAGGGTCAGCTTTGCTTTTTGCCCGGGTCTTGAGATTCATGAAAAACGGTCAACACGTCGATACTGTCAGCATGAATCCGGTAAACGATACAAATAGGGAATGCTCGCTATAGTCATTTCACGCGTTTTGGGGAAATAACTTTTCCGGCATGTCTTGAATGAGTTTGAGAGCGTTATGGATCTTGTCCAGAATTGCCTTGGCAGCCGCCGGGCGTTGTTGCTCTTTTGCGATATACTGGTCAATATCAACAATATCGTTGTACGCGCGCTGCGTCAGGCGCAGTTTCATACGTTACGATATTTCGCAAATAGTGAAAGAAGTTCTTGTTCGGAGACAAAGTTTCCAGCGTTGGCCTGATTCACTCCTTCATGCATCGCCGCTATTTGTTCCGGCGTGTATTCCCGGGCCTGGTCAGAAGTTATCATGACCAAACTTTCAGCGATTTGATTTTGACGCGCAGGAGGTAACTTCCGTATCGCCTGGATGGCTTGTTCAAGCAATTCATTCATAACTGGTTTATACCACTTTATGCCGCCTTTTCCAACGCTCCCTTCTCACGCTCCCTTCTCACGTTTCATAAAAAATTTCCATCGCCTGTTTTCTTGTCAGTTCTTACCCCAAATACGTCGCTGGATTCATACGATCATGCAATACCCGGACAATGGTAATACCGGATTTATCTTCAATATAGCCTGGCATTCAGAACGCGCCGTCTTAACCGGGCATGAACATCCTCACCGTCGGATACACGGCCTGCCTGAATATCCGCGATGCCTTTATCGATTTTAAGAAATTACTTCCTGGATTTCTTCATCCCTCCCAAGAATTATCGACAACTATAATTTTTCAAGAGGTTAAAAATGAAGAAAACACTTATTGCAACCGCCGTATCGGCAGCGTTGATGGCGCCTGTTGCAGCTCAAGCGGAAGCGGATGTATCCTTATATGGTCGTATCCATCATGGAATATGGCTGAATAGTACAGATGGTTCGGATTCCGCAACTGATTTCGCCAGCGGTGGCAGCCGATTCGGCATCAAGGCCAGTTCGGACCTCGGCAACGGTATGACTGCGTCTGCCCACTACGAATTTGGCACCAATTCGGATTCATCCGAGGATGATTCCGGCGTTGCGGCCACCCGTATTGGTACGGTCGGTGTTTCCGGTGGTTTCGGCAGCATCACCCTGGGTAACCAGTGGGGCGCCTATTATAATAACGTTCCCTATCTTGATCCTACCTTCGAAAGTATCGGAGTCTTGTACTGGCAGAAGAGAAGCGGACTTGGATCAAAGTACAGAACTGCCAAAACTATCAAGTATTCCAATTCATTCGGTCCGGTTTCCCTGGAACTGGATGCGCGCCCGGTTGATTCTGATCCCAGCAATCAGTACCGTGATGGTTTCGCCGTGGGCGCCACTTTTGCCGTTAATGACGCGATCTCCATCTCAGGCGCAATTGACGATGGCAATGATGAAAGGCTGACCGCTCTTCAGGGTAAGGTTTCCTTGGGCAACTACTCGCTGGCCATCGTCCGGCATTCCCGGAATCCCGATGGTAATGGAGTTGAACCCAGCGTGACCCAGTTCTGGGGCGGCGGTAGTTGGGGAGATACCAGTTTCCAGGTGGGCTTGGGCAACGCTGACATGGATAGCGGCGACGCTACCCCTGGCAACGACCCAAGTGGTATAACCGTCGGTGTTTATCGCAATATGGGTGGTGGTTTAACACTGATGTACGAAGGCGGAAAACTCGATAATGATGGCGATGGCGCAGACGTTACTGATCATTGGCTTGGAGTGAAGTACGACTTCTAGTCTCGAGCCTGCTTCATCCAACCGGGTTGTGCCGTCAGGCGCAGCCCGGTTTTTTTATACCCGGAATGACGGGCTCAGAATGACGGGCTCACGCTTGCACCCAACCGCATGGAGTGGCATGATTGACTGAACTCCCCACCCCAAAGAACACGGACAATGACCCGCCACCAACTCCCGATCGGCATCCAGGATTTTCGCAGAATCCGGGAACAGGACTGCTACTATGTAGACAAAACCTCCCATATCCGGCGGCTGATCGAAATGGGGAGTTTCTACTTCCTGTCGCGTCCACGCAGGTTCGGCAAGAGTCTGCTGATCTCTACATTACAGGAACTGTTCGAGGGCAATGAGCCCCTGTTTCAGGGACTCGACATCCATGACCATTGGGACTGGTCGGTTCAGTATCCAGTGGTTCGTCTGAGCTTCGGTGGCAAACACAACGAACCCGGAGACCTCGCCCAAAGCATTGAAAGCCAACTGGCCATCACAGAAAGCAATATGGGTCTTGAGCCGCCCCAATCGCCACTCACAGGTCCGGAACGCCTGCGACACCTTCTGAACCGCCTCCACCAGACTACCGGCCAGCAGGCTGTGGTACTGGTAGATGAATACGACAAGCCGATCCTGGATGTACTGGATGACCCGGACATGGCCAGAGCCAACCGGGATTATTTGCGAGGATTCTACGGCATCATCAAGGACAGCGCCCGCGATGTTCGCTTCGTCTTCGTCACCGGCATCAGTATGTTCTCGAAAGTGAGCCTGTTCTCCGGTCTCAATAATCTGGACAACATCAGCCTTGACCCGGAGTTCGCCACCATTTGCGGCTATACCGACCGGGATTTGGATACCGTATTCGCGCCGGAGCTTCCCGGCCTTGACCGAGATGAAGTCCGCAAATGGTATAACGGCTATCACTGGCTTGGAGAGGAGAAGGTTTATAACCCGTTCGATCTGTTGTTGTTGTTCCGCAAACGCCAGTTCAAGGCTCACTGGTTCGAGACCGGCTCTCCGACCTTCTTGTTCCGTATGATGATGGAACGGGAAGTCAGCCCGTTGGAACTGGAGAATCGGATTTGTGATGAAGACCTGGTTTCTACCTTTGATGTGGAGAACATCACCATTGACGCGCTGTTGTTCCAGACCGGCTATCTGACCATTACCGAAGAGGAATGGGATGGCGCCCAGACCTTCTATACCCTTGACTATCCCAACTTCGAGGTACGCCAGAGTCTGAATCAGGGCTTGCTGGGCTATCTCGGTCGACAGGGACGGGAAGTATCCGAGCGTGGCAAGGAACTCAGCCGTCTGCTGGCGGCCAATGACTTTGATGGATTCACGGATTGCCTGCAATCATTCTTCGCCGGGATTCCCTATCAGTGGCAAACCCGCACCGGGCCAGCCCGCTATGAAGCCTGGTACGCCGGTATGCTGTATGCCTGTTTTCGCACTATCGGGCTGGACCTGCGGGTAGAGGATTCTTCCGGTCGCGGGCGGGCGGATATGGTGGTATTGCATGGCCATCAGGTATTCGTGCTTGAGTTCAAGATGACCGATGGAGACGAGGACGGCGAGGATGCGGCGTATCAGGCGATTGAACAGATACAGGAAAAGGGCTATGCCGACCAATACCGGAGCCGGGGTCAACCCATCCACCTGATCGGTATATCATTCAGTGCAAAAGACAGGAATCTGGCGGCGGTGAAGGTGGTTTCGGCCTGAAAGTCCTGATTTATGAACATGATTCTGGAATGTCCACATCCCTGCAAACACTCTTCACTCAATCTATAACCTGCTTACAGGCGGGCGACATCACTTGGGAGTGTAAGAATTGCATATCACTTTTCTCCATTTGGTCGCCCAATCCTGTGTGTCGAATGACCGGACCAATCGTTTTCGTTGTAATTTCGGAATTAAAGTCCTAATATACAAGGTATGTTGATTCGTTGGATTACAGAGAAACTTCAGAAGAATATCTTGCAGGCGCCTGCGGTGGCGCTGCTTGGCGCACGTCAGACAGGTAAGACAACGCTTGCCAAAACTCTGGCGAAGAGCATGGATTCAATCTATCTGGATCTGGAATCGCCAGAAGATATGCTGAAGCTCAGCGACCCCACCCGTTTTTTAAGCGCCCAGGGCGGTAAGCTCGTCATTCTGGATGAGATACATCGGGTTCCTGATCTGTTTATGATATTAAGGGGCTTGATTGATAAAAACAGGGAACAGGGCCGTAAATCCGGTCAGTTTTTGTTGCTTGGCTCAGCATCTATGGATTTACTGCGTCAATCTTCTGAAAGCCTTGCCGGGCGTATCAATTATGTTGAAATGGGTGGGCTGAATATTCTGGAAACAGGACAGGATCAGCCAAACCAGCAAAAGCTTTGGCTACGAGGAGGATTCCCGGACAGCTATCTGGCCACCGATGATAATATTGCCATGGATTGGCTTGAGAATTTGATCCGTACCTATCTCGAACGCGATGTGCCGCAAATGGGTTTTCGAGTGCCCGCCGGCAGGTTACGCCGCTTGTGGACGATGATGGCACACTTGCAAGGCGAGCCTGTGAGCTATTCCAAACTGGGCGCCAACCTGGAAATTGATGGCAAAACTATCAGAAATTACATTGATATACTGACGGACCTGTTACTGGTCAGACGTCTGGAGCCATGGCATGCGAATGTGAAAAAACGGCTGGTCAAGTCACCGCGCTACTATATCCGTGATAGTGGTATCCAGCACCGTTTGCTGG
The DNA here is from genome assembly GCA_965208975.1 of Candidatus Poriferihabitaceae bacterium. Taxonomy (GTDB): domain Bacteria; phylum Pseudomonadota; class Gammaproteobacteria; order Arenicellales; family Poriferihabitantaceae. Next base: position 613,641 of record CBDBQH010000003.1, read on the forward strand.
GCATTAACAGTTACAACGCCTTACTCTCCAATCCGGCGCTGGGCAAAAGCTGGGAAGGGTTTGTCGTCGAGAATATTCACTCCGTCTTGCCGCGCCGCGCTGAAACCTGCTTTTATCGCACTGCCGCCGGGGCTGAGATTGATCTGGTGATCAAGATGCCATCATCGGAAATCTGGGCTGTGGAAATCAAATACGGCACAGCCCCCAAACCGGGTAAACACTACAGCCAAATTTGCGATGATGTCGGCGCAACCCGGAAATATATCCTTTATGGCGGTGATGATGAATTTCCAATCGGTGATGATGTCGTCTTTGTTTCCCTGCCCCGGTTTATGGAGAAGCTTCGCTCCAATTAGCAAGCCAATACTACTAAAGAACGGGCGATACGACATCGTAGAGCCTGCCCTCGACTTGACCGGGGGGCAGGTCACTGTGCCCGCCCGCCACCAAAGCCGGAGACAGCTTGATGATACGACAATGGCCGCATTTGTCCGGGCGCTGGAAGCAGAAGGGAAAGCCCCGTCCACGATCAAACGAGACTGTTCACATTCCGGCAACGGTCAGAACGATCCCTCCCCGGCGAATTTTACAGGACTGCTTCACGAATGGACTGATGATAAAATTTTCACCGTTTGGATACCATTTACGAAATTCCTGAATACTGGCCGGATTCAATTTGTCCGGGTTGATCTTGCATTCAAATGTATCAACCCGGTCGCTCCCTTTTCGTACCACAAAGTCTATCTCTCGATGGGATTTATCCTGCCAATAGAAAATATCATCATCCGCGTAGCGAAAGCGCAAGCTGTCCAGCGCCAGATGCTCCCACAGTATTCCCCGGTCATCGTCCCGAATACTGCTCCATCCTTTTTCAAAGGTGACAAAGCCGGTATCAAAGGCATAACATTTTGGACGACTCACGATTTCCCGCCTGCCACCACCATGGTAGGGTGGTAGCAGATGCACCGCATGGGCAATTTGCATTGCGGCAACATGAGAGATTACTGTAGGGCGTGTGATTGATTCGATGCTGTTTGCCATTTGTGTGTAGTCCAGCAGGCCGCCACTTTGCCGTAACAATAATCGAAACAAGGCCAAAAAACCCCGCCGATTACGAAAACCAAAAAGCTCCTGAATATCACGCGCATAAAAACTGTCGATCCATTCGTTAAAAAACCCGGAGCTTTTCTGATTGGATAAAAGTAGCTCAGGTAAGCCACCGTGTAACAAGCGATGATCCAGATGGGGTCTGCCAAAGGTTTTGGCGCATTCTTCCCACAACACAGGACACAAGAACAGGGTTTGTTTACGTCCCGTGAGAGAATCCCGAAATTTACCGGTTGCCGCCAGCGTTGAGGAACCTGTTGCCAGTATTTTCAACTGAGGAAATTCATCGGCAGCAATTTTTAACAGCAGGCTTGGGTCAGGCAGGCGGTGAACTTCATCAAAAATCAATACCTGTTTATCCGAATGATCATGCAGAAACAGTTCAGGGTCTTCCAGAGACCTTGCTACAGAAGGAAGGTCACAATTCATGTAAGTCGCATCGGGTAACATCCGGGTCAGTGTGGTTTTGCCAACCCGACGTACACCCGATAACCAGACAACAGACCGCTTCTGCCATGCCAGACGCAGTCTTTCCAGCCACAAGTTACGCTTTACCATAAATGTATTTTACATATAGACCGCCAAATGTAAAATACATTTATAAAAATCCCCTTCATCTGCACTTGCGTCAAAGTTTCCTGTCAATATCATCCATAACCTCCCAATGACCCTTCCTGGTTGGCCCAACATGACGAATACGACCTGCTTTCCTGAGATTATCGAGGTGGTATCTGATGCCATCAGAAGTAATTCCAATACGGGCTGCCAATGCCGTACCGGTAAATTCCGGGTACTCACGCAGCAAGGCAAGAATTTTTTCTTGGGTAGTTTCTTGGGTAGTTTCTTGGGTAGTTGCGCCACTGGTGCGTCCCTCAATGCTATCAACGTAAGCATCTGAAAACATAAACTTGATCCATACATCCGGTTGCACTTGTATGACTGGCTCAGGCGTACCCGCCTCTCGGCAGGATTCAAAGATACGATAAATACCTCGTCCCCAGGATTCTATTTCACCAGCTCGGAAAAAAGCGTTTGCAATATCCGGGTTGAATGGTTGTGAGGGATGCTGTCCCAGAAGTTTTTCCAAAGACCAATTCCGGGGCAACTCTCCAGGGTTCCAGATCTTCAATTGGTCCGCATAAACCCGGATTTGAATTTGCGCGGCCACAGCATAATCACGATGGACCACGGCATTCAGCAATGCTTCCCGAATCCTCCCGATTCCTTTCATCCCTCCTCAAGAATTATCGACAACTATAATTCTCACAGAGGTAAAAGATGAAGAAAACACTTATTGCAACCGCCGTATCGGCAGCGCTGATGGCGCCTGTTGCAGCTCAAGCGGATGTGACTGTATATGGTCGTATCCATCAGGGGATCCAGCTCGTCAATCCAGAGGTAGGGGAGAGCACAACTGACTTTATCAATGTTGGTTCCCGTTTCGGCATCAAGGCCAGTTCGGATCTTGGTAACGGCATGACCGCTTCCGCTCATTATGAATTCACCACCGACTCAGATGTAAAAGGGTCTGGCGTTGCCAATACCCGTATCGCCACAGTCGGGGTTTCCGGTGGTTTTGGTAGTGTTGATCTCGGTCAACAATGGGGCGCCTACTATAACAAGGTCGGTGTGCATGTGGATCCAACCTTCAATGTAGGGGGGCTTACATACGGGTTATTCGGCTTCTATGCGGACGAACTTGAGGAATTTGGATTTTCAGAGGAAGAAGCAAAGGCTCTGAAAAATGGAGGCGGACCGTTCCGCACCCCCAACACGATCAAGTACTCTAATTCATTCGGCCCGGTTTCCCTGGAACTCGATGCACGACTGGATGGATCAGAAAAAGAAGGTGGCGATGGGTTGGCTGCTGCGGTCAGTGTTGCGGTGAATGATAATATCACCCTCGCGGCTGCTATCGACGATACCGAAGATAGTCACTCTTTAATGGGCGGGGCTATCAAGGTTTCCATAGGCAATTACTGGGCATCTGTTGCACAGCATTCAGTGGATATTGACGGTGTAGAAGATACATTAGATGCCAGCACGACCCAGTTCTGGGTAGGTGGTAACTTCGGTAATACCTCCGCCATGCTCGGCACGGGCCGTGCTGACCTTGACATAGATGACAATGCAGCTGGTAACGACCCGAGTGATGTCACCCTGGGTATCTACCATGATCTGGGCGGAGGCTTGAAGCTGCTGTACGAGGGCAATAAGAAGGATACCGATGGTTTCAAGGTCGATGACAAGGGTAAAGACAAAACTGTTCACCTGTTCGGCATCAGTCTGGATTTCTGAGCAAACTGAACGCAAGCCAATCAAGCGGGACTGTCATTACGACAGTCCCGTTTTTTTTATGGGCAGGAGTCTGGAATGTCTAAATCCCTGCAAACAATCTTCACTCAATCTATAACCTGTCTACAGGCGGGTGACATCATCCAGGAGTAATAAGAATTTTATGTCACTTTTCTCCATAATTGGTCACCCAATCCTGTGTGTCGAATGCCGCTATTCGAATGCCGCTATTCTTGACAGAATCAGGAATACATCTTATATGTAAGAATATATCTTACTATTGGTAATGCAGGCAGGTGAATGATGGCACAAACAAAGATACAGACGTTCAGCCTTGGCGGTTATTGGAATAATTTCATCGAATCCCATGTCAGGCAAGGTCGCTATGCCTCTGCCAGTGAACTAGTGAGAGATGGTTTGCGACTATTGGAAGAAAAAGAGGCGGATTCGAAACTCGAAGCGTTACGCGCTGCCCTGATTGAAGGTGAGGAAAGCAGGGGCGCAGGTTTGCTGGATATGCAAGCCATAAGGCAGGAAGCTAAAAAGGGAGTGGGCTTGTTATAGCGAATGTACCAGATTCACCATCAGGCAAAAGCACGTACAGACCTTAAAAATATCTGGCAAGTCCGGCAGGGTATCTACACCTGCTCGAAAGAGCGCTGGAAAAACTATCAGACGCATTTGCAACCCTGTATTGCCGTCCTGGCGCGGGCAGGCATTCTGGATGATACCGGGAACTGGCTCGAATACAACACAGGATAAAATTTTCCTTGTGATTGCACTCAAAAATCAATTCCGAGTCCGGTACAGTTCATATTTCCAACAACCAACGACAGGATAAGGTGTAATATGAACCAGACCAATAATACCATCGCTGCACAGACAAGGCTGCCGGGATTGCCAGATACCGCGGGGATTACCTCCGAAGAGTGCAACGACCTGGCTGGAAGCATCAGCAGATCAACCGCAACAACCTATGCCAGGCTGAACAAGCGCATTGACGAATGGCTAAAAGCCAAAAGCCGGAGACAGCTTGATGATACGACAATGGCCGCATTTGTCCGGGCGCTGGAAGCAGAAGGGAAAGCCCCGTCCACGATCAAACAGTTTATCGCCGCCGCCGTGTTTCGAGCAAAGATCAATAACTGGCAATCACCGCGTGGCCGCAAGACAGAAGCCGCGATTAAAAGAATATGCCGGGAACATTCCAGCCGGGGGCGCGGCCAGTCTGACCCACTCACTGTCGAAGATGTGGCGATGATGATGGCGCGGGCTTGCGACCCCCGCCCGACTGGACGGGGTGGCAAATATCGGGAAAACATGGAGAAAGCCACCGCAAGGGGGCTGACTGACCAGGCCATGATCGGTCTGTTGTTCCAGGCTGGTTTGCGGGTATCCGAACTGATTGCACTGCAATGGCAAGACATACGGGAGTCAAAGGACATACCGGGCGCCTTACTGATTCGTGTCCGCACCAGCAAGACCAACCAGATCGGTGACGAAACAGACATACGCCTGATCAAAAACGGATGTGCCGACGCGGTGAAGGCCATCGCGCTGCCGGACATAAAGCCGGATGCTTATGTATTCGGCGACATGAATAAAGCAACAGCTAACTATCGTGTAAAACGGATGGCAGAGTACGCAAGAGTAGAAGGCCGCATCACGACCCACTCAGGGCGTATCGGCCTGGCATCCGAGTTGACCCGGCGCGGCGCGTCCATGCAGGAAGTCATGTTGGCCGGAAATTGGCGTTCATCGCAGATGGTGGCGCACTATTGTGCTGGAGCCACGGCGGAGCGCGGAGCGGTGGCGAAATACCTTTGATTGACCTGACCCTGGCTTATGCAGGACGCAGTGCTGGACGCAGTGCTTGCACCCAACCGCATGGAGTGGCATGATTGACTGAACTCCCCACCCCAAAGAACACGGACAATGACCCGCCGCCAACTCCCGATCGGCATCCAGGATTTTCGTACAATCCGGGAGCAGAATTGCTACTATGTAGACAAAACCTCCCATATCCGGCGGCTGATCGAAATGGGGAGTTTCTACTTCCTGTCGCGCCCGCGCAGATTCGGCAAGAGTCTGCTGATCTCTACATTACAGGAACTGTTCGAGGGCAATGAACCCCTGTTTCAGGGACTCGATATCCATGACCATTGGGATTGGTCGGTTCAATATCCAGTGGTTCGCCTGAGCTTCGGTGGCAAACACAACGAACCCGGAGACCTCGCCCAAAGCATTGAAAGCCAACTGGCCATCATGGAGAGGAACGCCGGTCTTGACCCGGTGCAATCCCCCGGTTCAGGCCCGGAACGCCTGCGGGATATTCTGGATCGTCTGCACCAGACTACCGGCCAACAGGTTGTGGTACTGGTAGATGAATACGACAAGCCCATCCTGGATGTACTGGATGACCCGGACATGGCCAGAGCCAACCGCGACTACTTGCGCGGATTCTACGGCATCATCAAGGACAGCGCCCGCGATGTCCGCTTCGTCTTCGTCACCGGCATCAGTATGTTCTCGAAAGTAAGTCTGTTCTCCGGTCTTAACAATCTCATGAATATCAGCCTTGACCCCAACTACGCCACCCTTTGCGGCTATACCGATACCGACTTGGATACCGTATTCGCGCCGGAACTGCCCGGCCTTGACCGGAATGAAGTTCGCAAATGGTATAACGGCTATAGCTGGCTCGGAGAGGAGAAGGTTTATAACCCGTTTGATCTGCTATTGTTATTCAACAGCCGCAACTTCGAGGCCCACTGGTTCGAGACCGGCTCTCCGACCTTCCTGTTCCGTATGATGCAGGAACAGGAAGTCAGTCCGTTGGAACTGGAGAGTCTGACCACAGACTCCAGACAAATTTCCAGTTTCGATATTGATGACATTGACATTCAGGCTCTCTTGTTCCAGACCGGCTATCTGACCATTACGGCAAAGGAAAGGCGCGGTCCGCGAACTCTCTATACGCTGGATTACCCCAACTTCGAGGTACGCCACAGTCTGAGCTATGGATTGCTCGGTTACATTACCGGACGCAGAAACGAAACAGCGGATCAGGGGGATGAACTCAGCCGTCTGCTGGCTGCCAATGACTTTGACAGATTCACGGATTGCCTCAAATCATTCTTCGCCGGGATTCCCTATCAGTGGCAAACCCGCACCGGGCCAGCCCGCTATGAAGCCTGGTACGCCGGTATGCTGTATGCCTGTTTTCGCACTATCGGGCTGGACCTGCGGGTAGAGGATTCTTCCGGTCGCGGGCGGGCAGACATGGTGGTATTGCATGGCCATCAGGTATTCGTGCTTGAGTTCAAGATGACCGATGGAGACGAGGACGGCGAGGATGCGGCGTATCAGGCGATTGAACAGATACAGGAAAAGGGCTATGCCGACCAATACCGGAGCCGGGGTCAACCCATCCATCTGATCGGTATATCGTTCAGCGCAAAAGAACGCAATCTGGCGGCGGTGAAGGTGGTTTCGGTCTGATTGAAGGTGAGGAAAGCGGGGACGCAGGTTTGCTGGATATGCAATCCCTGTGTCAGGAATCATATCAGGGAGCGGGGCTTTATGGAGATATACTCTATACTTCACGGTATGCTGACCGAGAGAGTGCGGAGAACATGAAGATGAATGATACCCCGGATCGGGCGGAGGATTTTATGGACGATGACATGCTACGTCTGTGGCGGTCCATGGGACCTCTGCCGGGAGACCTGCGGTTATATGGGGGAACGGCCATTGCCTTGTATCTGGGGCATCGTAAATCCACTGATTTTGATTTTGCAACGCCTCAACCTGTCATTGATAAAAACTTCGTCAGCAAATTACCTTTCATGAAAAAGGCCAGGGAGGTAATGGGAGGAAGGGGCATGATTGATGCAGTGATAGCGGGGGACAATCGTGATATTAAAATCACATTCATGGAGTGTGGTCACCTGATACCCATGCCTTCCCGACCTTCGAACCGGGCGTCAAATGGCGTATTGGTGGCTCATCCAATTGATTTGATTATTACAAAAATTGAAGCCTGTTTCGACAGGGAACAAGCCAGAGACTATGAAGATATGTCGTTCGCTGTTAAAGCATGGCCCAACTGGTGCCGGGCGGCTTGTGACCTTGTATTGAAAGACCGTAGACTGGACTCCGTCTGTGGAATCTTATCTTCACCGCCTTATCACATTTATGAAGATCTGGGCCCTGAAAGTCTGAAAACAATACGGACATTCGCGCAGAATTTGCTGAAAGAAAAAATAACATCAAAAGAAATCGAACTGGATTTATAATAACGGGTATGAGGATTCCCGCCCCCGGACGGGAATGTGGGTGGAAAACCATGACAACAGACTATAACATACAGGAATTGGGTTACGACCCACACCGGGAATTAACCCGTTTCAGGGGTACTCCTATCCCCAGGATACGAACCCCGTTAGCGAAAACACCCCGGCGCTGGACCATCGCCGGATATGTCTGGTGGAACGGACCACCATGGACCGTATTACGCAACTCATCCTGTTATCTTTGGCATGTGATGGATTATGCGTCATTGGATGATTTGCGTTTTGCCTGGCGGGATGTGTCATTGGAATTATGGAGAAAATCATTGGATGATGCCCGCCCGGGTGTGTTGGCAAAATACAATTACGTTCAATTCTCCATATTGCTGGGACGCATCTCAATGGATGACCCGGTTAAAGAGTGGCCGGATAACGCTCACCGGCTGGATTTTCGCATGTTGGCAAAGAACACACGGGAACAGATGGTTCAACGTCACGCGCGCTTGCACCCAACTGCATGGAGTGGCATGATTGACTGAACTCCCACCCCAAAGAACACGGACAATGACCAGCCACCAACTCCCGATCGGCATCCAGGATTTTCGCACAATCCGGGAGCAGAATTGCTATTACATCGACAAAACCGCCCATATCCGGCGGCTGATCGAAATGGGGCGATATTATTTCCTGTCGCGTCCGCGCAGATTCGGCAAGAGTCTGCTGATCGATACATTACAGGAACTGTTCGAGGGCAACCAACCCCTGTTTCAGGGACTCGATATCCATGACCATTGGGACTGGTCGGTTCAATATCCAGTGGTTCGTCTGAGCTTCGGTGGCAAACACAACGAACCCGGAGACCTCGCCAGGAGCATTGAAAGCCAACTGACGATCATTGAGAGAAACGCCGGGCTTGACCCGACGCAATCTCCCGGTTCAGGCCCGGAACGCCTGCGGGATATTCTGGATCGTCTGCACCAGACCACCGGCCAGCAGGTTGTGGTACTGGTAGATGAATACGACAAACCCATCCTGGATGTACTGGATGACCCGGACATGGCGAGAGCGAATCGGGATTATTTGCGGGGATTCTACGGCATCATCAAGGACAGCGCCCGCCATATCCGCTTCGTCTTCATTACCGGCGTCAGCATGTTCTCGAATGTGAATCTGTTCTCCGGTCTCAACAACCTGAAGAACATCAGCCTGGATTCGAGGTACTCCACCATCTGCGGCTATACCGACCATGACCTCGATACCGTATTCGCGCCGGAGTTGCCGGGGCTGGACCGGGACGAAATTCGGCGCTGGTACAACGGCTATAGCTGGCTCGGTGAGGAAAAGGTTTACAACCCGTTCGATGTATTGCTACTGTTCGATGGTCGGGAGTTTGAGCCTTACTGGTTTCGCACGGGGACACCGACCTTCCTGTACCGGGAGTTGGTCAGGAATAAAATCAGTCCGATGGAACTTACACGCCACACAGTAAGCAAGGAACTGGTATCGACATTCGATATCACGAGTTACCATATAGACGCCCTGCTGTTCCAGACCGGGTATCTGACCATTGCCGCAGAAGAACGGCACGGTTCCCGCACCCGCTACCGTCTGGATTATCCGAACCATGAAGTAGAAATGAGTCTGAACTATGGTTTGTTACGGTATGTAACGAAGGATGACTATGCGGATGAACAGGGAGATCGACTGCTTGAATTACTGGCGAAGCGGGATTTTGATGGTTTTGCCGGAACCTTTCAGGCCTATCTGGCGGGGATGCCGCATCCGTGGCATGACCGCGCTGGCTTGAGTCATTATGAGTCGTGGTATGCGAGTCTGTTGTATATGAGCTTTATCGCCTGTGATGCGGAGGTTCGGGTGGAGGAATCCACCAGCCGGGGTCGTTCGGACATGGCGTTGATTCATGGTGATCAGGTATTCGTCATGGAGTTCAAGGTCGTGGAAGATGAATCCGGTAAGGAATCTGCTCTGGAGCAGGCCATGGCGCAGATACAGGAGAAGGGATACAGTGAGAAATACCGGAGCCAGGGCCAACCGATTCATCATATCGCGCTGGCTTTCGGGCGGACGGAACGGAACCTGCTGGGGATGCGGGTGGAAGGGGTGGAATGAGGCCTGTAAGCATTGCGTTACATCGGATACGGCATTCGGAGGTTTTCTTGCGACTTTATCCTGACAGCTTTGAGCTGACGTATCGATTCAGGCTTATTCCTTGTTCACTTGCCGTTATTGCAAGATTGCGGTGTTGTTCCGGTGGAATCCGAATCTGGAATTTTCCACTGAAATGCTTTTCAGAAAGTGGAACGGGCACGGTTTCGCCATTAGCCTGCATATCGGCTACCACTTCTTTTACGAGGTCAAGCATGCCCTGCATAGCGGCTATATGGCTTTCATCAAGATGAGACAAGCTCGGAAATTCAGCGCATAATCCAACATATTCATTATCATCTTCTGACCAGGTAACGCGGTATGTATAATGTTCATGATTTGCCATTTTCTCCCCCTTCTATTTTGTCGATGGCAGCAATAACCTGTTTGATCTGGTATGTTTTTGCTTTTCCGTTTTTGCCTTTCTGAATATTTACCCGTGGGTCACCTTCCCACGGCATTTTATAGACTCTATGGCTTGTGCCCTGCTGTCGTGGATATCCAAAGTAGTGGTCGCATATTTTAGTCAAATCAGAAAAGCGAATGTTTTTTTGGTTTGTCTTGATGGCTTCCAGTAGTTTTTCTATACGTAACACAAAAACCATATCCTTTATTATAGTATCAATAATAATACCACATCAAGATGATGGATGGAAATGATGGATGGAAAACCCGGATCAAAAAGACCTTTCGCAAAGGATGATGATGCGCCGGGGGGCGGGATACTCTTCGACGGTCAATCGGGGGTCAACCGGGTCGAGGAAATCTGACAACGATTGCCAGGTCATCCAGGCGGTCCGCCGCTGCTCGGATGGCTCCGTTCGTGAAATGTCGATGGTTCGGATGTGGGCGAATCCCGCCCTTTCCAGCATCCTGGCCAGAGTCGGTTCGGTCGGGATGGAGCGGACGTTGGGCATTTTTGCGTAAGTCCCTTGCGGTATCAGGAAATCTTCTCCCCGACCCTCGATAATCAGCGTTTCAAGCACCAGTTCACCGCCCGGTTTCAGGCAGTTGAGCAAGCCGGACAGATGCTGTTCCGGATCTTTTCTGTGGTACAGGACCCCCATGCTGAACAGGGTATCGAACAACCCGTTTTCTTCACACAGACGATCCAGCGGCAATTCCTCGAAACGCAATGGCAAAACCGTTGCCCGAATCCGGGGCGTATATTTCTTCAGCGCCTCCCACTGTGCCATGAATAGCCATGAAGGGTCGATACCCAATACGAAGCGGGCGCCGGCGCCGAGCATTCTGTACAGGTAGTAGCCATTGCCGCAGCCTACATCCAGCGCCGTGCGGCCAGACAAGGGTTGTATGTGATCTTGCAGGCGGCGCCATTTCATGTCCGAACGCCATTCACTGTCGATGGTGACACCGAATACCTCGAACGGGCCTTTCCTCCATGGGTGCAGCCCAAGAAGCTGTTCGCGCAGGGTCTGTCGGGTCGCGGTATCGGTATCGGCGGCGCTGCCGATCACAACCTTGTCCGCGTTGAAATCCAGTACGGACGGATGCAGCGCCGGCAATGCGTGGATGATCTCCGTCCATTCATCAAAATACCCGTGTCGGCGTTGCCGCATTACATCGGCTACAGACGCACTCAGCGCCGGGGCAATCCGTTGCAGAGCGCTGTCGGCCAGTTCGTTTTCGAGGTTATCGCTCCAAGACACGGAAAATCACCTGCACAACCATAAGGCCGCGGGTTCCCTAAACCTGCTCAAGCTCGATCAGAGTACCGAGACCATCTTTGGGGTGAAGAAAAATCACCGGCTTGCCGTGAGCGCCGGTTTTCGGCCGGCCATCTCCGAGTATCCGCATGCCCTGCTCCGTCAATCGGGTCACGGCCTCGTGGATGTCGGCGACCTCAAAACAGACATGATGCATCCCGCCATCGGGGTTTTTCTCAAGAAACCGGGCAATCGGCGAATTCTCTCCCAACGGATGCAGGAGTTCGATCCGGGTATTGGGCAGGTTGACGAATACCGTAGTTACACCATGCTCGGGCATGGCCATTTGCGCCGAGACCTCTGCGCCGAATTGTTGGCCGTATAATTGCGCCGCCGTATCGAGATCGGGCACGACAATGGCTACGTGATTTAATCTGCCGATCATTTGTCCGCCATCGGCGTTCTTCCCCCCACCCGCTCTCCGACGGGCTGACGCCCCCCGATCAAGCCGGGGGCAGGCTCTTGTATCGCGGACTCCCCCTCAAAGCCTGTCCTCGACCTGATCGGGGAGGGGGAGTGATTGAGGAAAAGGGAAACCAGTTGTCCTGCCGCGGCGGACGGAGACATCTCTCCCCTGTATACTTTTTCCTGCACTTCCTTGATGGCTTTTTCGATAGCGGCGGCGTTCCTGAACGAGTCCAGCAGCATTTCCCGCACTTCGCTCCATAAACCGATTTTCAACTGCGTCTGGCGCCTGGCTTCGAGATGGCCGCTACAGCTCAGCAGTCTGTGGTAGTCCTGGATACTGGCCCATATCCGGTCGATATTGGTTTTTTCGGTGGTGGATGCGGTAATCACGGGGACCTCCCACTCACCAATCGCCGGTCGGAGCAGCCGCAGGGACTGCCTGATCTCAGCCGCTGACCGATTGGCCCGGGATTCCATATCGCCATCGGCCTTGTTGACGATTACAATGTCGGCCAGTTCCATCACCCCCCGTTTGATGCCCTGCAATTCATCTCCGCCGCCGGGCAGCAACATCAGCAGAAATACATCCGTCATCTGGCTGACCAGGGTTTCGGATTGCCCCGTGCCCACGGTTTCGACTATGATCACATCAAAACCGGCGGCCTCGCACAGCAAAATGGATTCGCGGGTACGGCGCGCCACTCCACCCGCCGTCACTCCGGCCGGGGTGGGACGGATAAAGGCATTGGGGTGGGTCGCCAGCGCCGGCATCCGGGTTTTGTCACCGAGAATCGAGCCTCCGGTCAAGGTAGAGCTGGGGTCTACAGCCAGCACGGCAATCCGGTGACCCTCCGCAATCATATAATTTCCCAGTACTTCGATCAGACTGGATTTGCCTACTCCGGGGACACCGGTCAAACCGATGCGAATGGCATGACCGCAAAATGGCAGGATTTGCTGAATCAGAGCTTCGGCCTGCCTGCGGTGGTCATCACGGGTGGACTCCAGCAACGTGATGCCTCGGGCCAGTGACTTGCGGTCTGCCGAGCGCAGAGCCTCAATGTCAATCGACTGCTTCAAATTCCATAACCGGCTGATCAACTTCGAGAACCGAACCGGCCTCGACCAGAATTTCCCGGACCACGCAATCTCGCTCGGCGCGCAGGGAATTTTCCATTTTCATGGCCTCGATCACAGCCAGTTCCTGCCCTGCCTTGACCGTCTGCCCGACTTCTACAGACAACGAAACCAGCAACCCTGGCATCGGGGAAAGCAGATAACGGGACTGGTCTGCCATCTGTTTCACCGGCATTCGCCGATTCAGCGCCGCGGTGCGGGCGGTCACCATGAAAACCCGATTCTGGCAACCCTCATAAGTGACATCGAAGCTGAACCCGTTTCTTTCCAGCAACATATCAACGGACTCGCCATTTACCTGGCCGCTATAGACCACTTCCAGCGGTGACCACTCGTCCTCCACCACATATTCCTGTCCGTCGTATTCTACCAGCCATGCAACCCCGCCGCCGGAACTGGAGCCGTCCCCCTTCCTGATTCTGACCGGATGCGTCTCCTGGCCGATCATCACCACCCATTCGGATCCGGGTTTCCCGCCGTAACCCGGCATCTGGTCGGTAATAGCGCTTGCCCTCCGTATCAGCCTGAAACACACGGCAGCCATAACCGCAACCAGATTGCCGGTCATCGCGACAGACAGCATCAAAGGAGCAAATCCGTCCGGGTATTCATCCGCAATGAAATCAGTCGAAATATCACCACTCTGGAAACGCGGATGATTCATGATCGCCTGAACAAATGGCAGGTTGGTATCGACTCCGCGAATATAATACTGACTGAGCGCGCGCCGCATGAACTGAATGGCCTGATCTCTGGTATCCCCCCAGGTGATCAGCTTGGAAATCATCGGATCATAGAACATCGAAATTTCCGACCCCTCGGCAACTCCGCTATCAACCCGGACATGACTGCCTTCTGCAGGCGGGCGGTATTTCCTCAAGCGGCCAGTGGAAGGCAAAAAGCCCCGATACGGACTCTCTGCATATATCCGCGCTTCCATGGCCCAGCCGTTGATCCCGATCTCCTCCTGGGTAACCGGCAACTTTTCGCCGTCCGCCACCCGGATCATCCACTCAACCAGATCCAGTCCGGTAATCAGCTCCGTCACCGGATGCTCGACCTGAAGACGAGTGTTCATTTCCAGAAAATAGAAGTTGCGGTCACCGTCGACGATAAACTCGACCGTACCGGCTGACTGATAATCCACGGCTTGTCCCAGGGCAACCGCCTGTTTGCTCATCGCCAACCGGGTGGCGGGATCAAGGAATGGCGAAGGCGCCTCCTCGATCACCTTCTGGTGGCGGCGCTGGATGGAGCATTCCCTTTCATTCAGGGCAATGACGTTGCCATAGCTGTCGGCAATAATCTGAATCTCGATGTGCCTGGGCCGTTCAATGTATTTCTCTATCAGGATCCGGCCATCACCGAAACTGGACAGGGCTTCGCTGGTGGCGCGCGCAAAACCGTCCAGACACTCTGCGTCATCACGGGCAACCCGCATACCCTTGCCGCCGCCGCCGGCGCTGGCTTTGATCATCACCGGATAACCGATCTGTGTGGCGACCACGACTGCGCTTTTCGCATCAGGCGCTACTCCATCATGTCCGGGAATGGTGTTGACTCCCGCCTGTTCCGCCAGCCGCTTGGAAGTGATCTTGTCCCCCATGGCCTGAATCGCGCGCGCTCCCGGCCCGATGAAAACGATCCCGCGCTCCGCCAGGAGTTCCGCGAACCGGGTATTTTCCGACAGAAAGCCATAACCGGGATGCACCGCTTCCGCCCCGGATTGTTGACAGGCCTGAATAATCCTGTCCGCCAGCAGATAGCTTTGGGAAGCCGGCGCAGCGCCGATATGAACCGCCTCATCCGCCTCAATGACATGTCTGGCTTCCCGATCCGCATCCGAATAGACGGCCACCGTACTGATCCCCATGGCCCGCGCGGAACGAATGACCCGGCAGGCGATTTCGCCGCGGTTGGCAATCAGGATTTTACTGAACATCTTTTCTCAAGAATGATCACGGGGTTTGCGGGATTTTCGATCAAAGCGGGATATTGTCATGTTTCTTGTATGGATTTGTCAGGCTCTTGTTCTGTAGCATCGCGAGCGCCCGGCAAATCCGTTTTCGCGTATTGCGGGGGAAAATCACATCATCTATATAGCCTCGTCTCCCGGCGACAAACGGGTTGGCGAACTTGCGGCGATACTCTTCAGTCCGGCGTTCCAGCTGTTCCGGCTCCCTGGCTTCCTCACGAAAAATGATTTCGACCGCGCCTTTGGGACCCATCACCGCGATTTCAGCGCTTGGCCAGGCGAAGTTGACATCTCCGCGCAGATGTTTTGAAGCCATCACATCGTAGGCGCCGCCATACGCCTTGCGTGTGATTACGGTCACTTTCGGCGCCGTGCATTCGGCGTAGGCAAACAGCAGCTTGGCGCCGTGAGTGATGATGCCGCCGTATTCCTGGCTGGTTCCGGGCATGAATCCGGGCACATCGACAAAAGTGACAATCGGGATATTGAAGGCGTCGCAAAATCTTACAAAGCGGGCGCCCTTGACAGAAGCGTTGATATCCAGACAACCGGCCAAAACCATCGGCTGATTGGCGACCAGGCCGACTGTACGCCCATCCATCCTGCCGAACCCGATAATGATGTTGCTGGCGTAACGGGTCTGCAATTCGAAGAAATCGCCCTCATCAACCACTTTGAAAATCAATTCCTTCATGTCATAAGGCAAATTCGGATTGTCGGGTATCAATGTGTCCAGCGATGGTTCCGCCCGGCCCTGATCGTCGGCCGTATGCCGGTGAGGCGGTTTGTGCCGATTGCTGAGCGGCAGGAAATTGAAAAACCGCCGGGTCATCAATAGCGCCTGCACGTCATTCTCGAACGACAGATCAGCCACTCCGGATCGGGTGGTATGGGTTCTGGCTCCGCCGAGATCTTCTGCGGTAACTTCCTCATGGGTCACGGTACGAACAACATCCGGCCCGGTGACAAACATATAAGAGCTGTCTTCGACCATGAAAATAAAATCGGTAATTGCGGGAGAATAGACCGCGCCGCCGGCACAAGGCCCCATGATCAGGGAAATCTGGGGAATCACTCCCGAAGCCATCACATTGCGCTGAAACACTTCGGCATAGCCGCCAAGCGACGCCACCCCTTCCTGGATGCGGGCGCCGCCTGAATCACTGATCCCGATCAGCGGAGCGCCGACCTTCATCGCCTGATCCATCACCTTGCAGATTTTCTCCGCATGGGCTTCCGACAGGGAACCGCCGAATACCGTGAAGTCCTGACTGTAAACAAAAACCAGCCGTCCATTGATGGCGCCGAAACCGGTCACCACGCCATCGCCGGGGATGGTTTTGTCCTGCATACCGAAATCGGTACAGCGATGTTCCACGAAGATGTCCCACTCCTCAAAACTGTCTTCGTCGAACAGAATGTCGATTCTCTCCCTGGCGGTCAGTTTGCCCTTGGAGTGCTGCGCCTGGATACGAGCATCGCCGCCACCGAGCTTGGCCAGGGCGCGCATTCTCTCCAGCTGTTCGATTATTTCAGACATCAATCAATTCGGCTCCGGCCGCTTTTCCAGAAGTTCCAGGATGCGGACAGCCGCCTCTGGAATGTTGGCGCCCGGGCCAAAAATCGCAGACACACCGACCGCATATAACAGGTCATGGTCTGCCGGGGGGATTACGCCCCCACAGACAACCTGTATGCCGGCGCAATCCGCGGCTTCGAGTTCCGCCATCACCGCTGGCACCAAAGTCCGGTGCCCACCTGCCTGGGAAGAGACGCCGATGATATGTACATCGTTTTCGATAGCCTGGTTGACGGCCTCGCCCGGAGTCTGGAACAGGGGCCCAATATCCACATCGAATCCCATATCAGCGAATGCGGTAGCGATGGTGCGGGCGCCGCGGTCATGGCCATCCTGCCCCAGCTTGACCACCAGCATACGGGGGCGACGTCCGCACAGTCTGGCAAATTTCCCGACTCGGGTCTTCAACATGTCAAATTCCTGATCGCCTTGATATGCCCTGCCATATATTCCACCCAAAGTTCCCGGCTGTGCCTGATGCCGATTATATACCGACTCCAGCAGATCGGATATCTCGCCGACACTGGCGCGGGCGCGGGCTGCCTCAATGGATGCGGCCAACAGATTGCCCTGTCCGCTCACTGCGGCCTGCTTCAAGGCCTCCAGCGCCGCGCGAAGCCGGTCGGGGTTACGGTTTTTCCGCACATTCTTCAATCTCTCGATCTGGGATTCGCGAACCACATTGTTATCCACCACGAGAATGTCAA
Source organism: Candidatus Poriferihabitaceae bacterium (assembly GCA_965208975.1). Lineage (GTDB taxonomy): Bacteria > Pseudomonadota > Gammaproteobacteria > Arenicellales > Poriferihabitantaceae. The sequence goes on from CBDBQH010000003.1 coordinate 631,034, forward strand.
CCTCGCCTTCCTCCCGGGCCTGATAACGGTTCACTCCAACAATGATTTCCTCTCCCCGATCAATCCGGGCCTGTCTTTTGACCGATGCTTCCTCAATACGCAATTTCGGCAGCCCGGCCTCAACCGCGCGGGTCATGCCGCCCATCCGCTCCACTTCTTCAATCAGGCTGTCCGCTTCCCGCACCAGGCTGTCGGTCAGGCTTTCGAGATAATAAGAACCGCCCAACGGATCAATGACATGGGAGATACCCGCCTCATGATTGAGGATGAGTTGGGTATTTCTGGCAATGCGCGCGGAGTTCTCCGTCGGCAGGGCCAGCGCCTCGTCGAAGGAATTGGTGTGCAGCGACTGGGTTCCGCCCAGCACTGCCGCCAGAGCCTCAATCGTGGTGCGAACCACATTGTTGTAGGGGTCCCGGCTGGTCAGGCTGACACCTGAAGTCTGGCAATGCATCCGTAGTCTCTTCGATGCCGGATTCGACGGTGAAAAGTGTTTCTCCATCAGGGATGCCCACAGGGTTCGCGCGGCGCGCAATTTTGCGATCTCCATGAAGAAGTTCATACCGATACCGAAGAAGAAAGACAGCCTCGGCGCAAACTGATCGACTTCCAGACCACTCTCTATCGCGCTGCGCACGTATTCCACCCCGTCCGCCAGGGTATAGGCGAGTTCCTGAACGATGGTGGCTCCGGCTTCCTGCATGTGATACCCCGATATCGAAACCGGGTTGAAGCGGGGCATGTTGCGAGCGGTATAACCGATAATGTCGGAGACAATTTTCATCGACGGCCGTGGCGGATAGATATAGGTATTGCGAACCATAAACTCCTTCAGAATATCGTTTTGCAATGTGCCGGACAACGCGGCCTGGGTGACCCCCTGCTCCTCGGCGGCGACGATGAACATCGCCATGACCGGCAGCACGGCGCCATTCATCGTCATGGAAACCGACATTCTGTCGAGTGGAATCCGGTCGAACAGGATTTTCATGTCTTCGACCGAATCAATCGCCACTCCGGCCTTGCCGACATCGCCTGAAACCCGCGGATGATCGGAGTCGTAGCCACGGTGGGTCGCCAGATCAAACGCCACCGACAACCCGGTCTGGCCAGCCTCCAGGTTGGCCCGGTAAAACGCGTTCGATTCTTCCGCAGTGGAAAATCCGGCGTATTGCCGCACAGTCCAGGGACGCCCGGCATACATGGTCGCCCACGGTCCGCGGGTGAATGGAGCGCTCCCCGGCAACGAGGACAGGTGGGCAATCCGATCCAGATCTTCGGCGGTGTACAACGGCTTGATCTCAATGCCTTCCGGGGTCTGCCAGCGCAGATCCGACAGACTTCGGCCCTTTAACTCGGAGGTGGCGCGCCGTTGCCAGTCGTCAATATCGGATGTCGCGGGACTGCGGTCGGATGGTGGTTGAGTGGAATCACTCATGACGGCATGGCAAGGGGCGAACAGCCATCAGTCCAGCAACCGGCGGATGTTGGCGTCCAGGAAGTCGGTAAATCCGGGGTCGTTGCCGGGAGAAGCGACGCAGTGCCCCCAGGGGGATTGATACACCTTCAGTTGTGCACCCGGCACATGGGCTGCCTCAATTTCGTTGTCAGCAGGTCTGAAATACAGGTCGCGATCACAGGCGATAATGATCGTCCTGGCCCGGATCGACGACAAGGCCCGCTCGAAATCGCCATTGTAGACCGGATTGTCGCTAATATCGCCCCGTTGCCAGGTATCGAGCTTGCACAACAGATCATTGGCATCCCAGGCAAGGTGGTCCGCTTCCCAGTCCTGCAACAACGCTTCAGCGCTTTCGAAACCAAGCTGCCGGAAGAGTCCCTGCCGATAAAAAGACTGGGAAAACGCCCACCCGGCGTAAACCCGGGCAAAGGCTTTCAAGCCAGCGACCGGCGGCGCCGAATAGTCTCCCTGATTGAAAGTCTGGTCGGCGGTCAATGCGGCCTTCACCCCCTCCAGGAAAACCTGGTTGTGAACCGATGTTTTGGCAGATCCGCAAAACGGCAGGATCGCCCGTACCTTGTGCGGGTACTGCGCCGCCCATTGCCAGGACTGGCAGCCCGCCATTGACCAGCCTGTAACCAATGCGACTCGCTGTATGTCGAACAATTCCTCCAGCAATCGGTTGTGGGCATAGACATTGTCATACAGCGTGACGACTGGAAAGCGGGGGCCGTCATGGGGGGGCGGAGTGTTGCTCGGTGAGGAGGAATAACCGTTGCCGAACAGGTTAATCGAGACAATGAAATGTCGCTCAGGATCAATCGCCCGCCCCGGCCCGAAAAAGCCCTCGTTACGGATATGCGTTCCCGTATAGAAGGTCGGCAACACCACCACATTATCGCCAGCGGCGTTCAATTCACCGTAAGTCTTGTAGACCAGGCTGGCTTGTCGCAGCGTGGCCCCGCACTGCAATTCAAGATTGTCGATGGTGAACGTCTGCATCGGGGTCTGTTTCGTCAATGCCGGAGCCATGCGAGTCAATGCGCGCGCTTTTGCATATCCTGATCCATGTCCTGTTCCATACCATGCTTCATGCCATGTTGCAGACCGATCCTCACCATCACATCGACCTCCCCCGCTTTCTCGAACTCCAGAGTGAGCGGGAACATTTCTCCTTCGACCAGCGGTTTGGTCAGGCCATTCAACATGATGTGCGTGGCGCCCGGTTCAAATACCACCGTGCCTTGCGCCGGAATCTCGACGCGCTCTGTTTTCTGCATTTTCATCTGCCCTTCACTGTGGATCATATTGTGAATTTCCACCTGCGCGGCAATCGGCGAACGGGCGCCGACCAGATTATCCGCGTGAGCGTCATCCTGCCCGTGATTGCGAATCGTCAGATACGAAGCGCCATTGACCGCAACAGCAGGCAGCGGTAACGCCCACGCATTTTCGACCATGATTCGGTGGTGGGTCTGTGTCTGTGCCGTGAACGAAAAAACTACAAGACAAACCCCGGCGAACAGGCTATAAGTGAGAGAAAAACAAGATTTCATGGTTACTCCGAATTATCCGGTGGTGAAACGAATCGTTATTTATGGAATTTACAGATCTGTGAATCAGGTTATGAACGGTTATATTATCGTATAATCGGCGTCAATTTGGAAATCCTGACATTCTGACATCCTGACACTCGCACACCCGCATACCCGCATACCAGTTAAAACCATGCCATCTGAAAAACCTGCCGTTACCGTCAATGGTCGGAAATATGCCTGGCCGCAACAACCCGTTGTGGTCGTCTGTGTCGACGGGTCGGAACCGGACTATATCATCGAAGCGGTACGGGCGGGAGTCATGCCCTGGATGGCACAGTTGATCGGCGGTGACCGGATTGGCCCCGGGCAGGCGAACGCACAGGACGCTGCTGGACGCGGCCTCGATTTGCGGGCGAATTGCGTGATACCCAGCTTCACCAATCCGAACAACATGTCCATCGTCACCGGGGTCCTGCCGGAGGTTCACGGCATCTGCGGGAACTTCTACCATGACCGGGAGACAGGCGCTGAAGTGATGATGAATGACCCGGCTTTACTACGCGCTCCAACCCTGTTCAAGGCATTCCAGGACGCCGGCGCGAAAATCGCCATCATCACCGCGAAAGACAAGCTCAGGCGACTGCTTGGCAATGAATTGTGTCTGGACGGCAGTCGTGACGATCATGCGGCGATCTGTTTCTCATCGGAGAAATCCGGTGAAGTGGACCTTTGTCGCAACGGCATCGACAATGTGGTGGACATGGTGGGGATGGACGTGCCCCCGGTCTACAGCGCCGGGCTTTCGGAATTTATTTTCAAGGCCGGGGTGAAACTGATGGAATCGGTGCGCCCGGACATCATGTATTTGTCTACAACGGATTACATCCAGCATAAATTCGCTCCCGGCAGCGCCGGCGCCAACCGCTTCTATGCCATGATGGATGATTACTGGAGTCAACTGGATCAGCTGGGCGCCATCATCGGCCTGACCGCGGATCACGGCATGAACGCCAAACACGATCGCGACGGCCAGCCGAATATAATCTATCTGCAAGATGATGTGGACGCTCTGTTGGGCGCCGGCAATGGCCGGGTCATATTGCCGATCACCGACCCTTATGTGGTTCATCATGGCGCTCTCGGTTCTTTCGCGACTATTTATCTTGAAGACCCCGCCAGGCTGGATGAACTCTCCTCCAGCCTGATGAAGATCGCGGGTATCGAGCTGGCCCTTGCCAACGCCGACGGCTGCGCGAAATTCGGGCTGGCTGGTGATCGTATGGGCGACCTCATCGTGCTGTCGGACCGCAACACTGTAATCGGTACTCGCGCAGACCGGCATGATCTTTCCGGGCTGGAAGCGCCGTTGCGCTCACACGGCGGCGTCAGTGAGCAAACCGTACCGTTGATTTTCAACCGCAAGGCCAAGCCATCCCTGGAGCGGGAGCGGCTGGCTCGACTGCACAATTTCGATGTGTTCGACATCGTTCTCAACCACCTTGCCGATTAAAGGCAGGCTCCGCCCCCTGCCCGAACAGTAGAATCCCTATGAAAACTCTTGACGCCAACCACCATAAAATGTGTATCGCGGGAGCGCTGGTGGACGGGGATACGGGAAAATCGGTTGAAGTCCACAATCCCTTTACCAATGAAGTGGTCGGCACGGTTCCGCGCGCCAGCCGCAAACAGGTGGCGGACGCATTTGCGGCGGCTGCCGCTTACCGACCGCGGCTGAGCCGCTATCAGCGCCAGCAGATCCTGTTGCAAGCCGCACAGTCACTGGCTACAGAAAAGGATCGATTCTCGGATCTGATCACCGCCGAATGCGGCCTGTCAAAAAAGGACAGTCTGTATGAAGTCGGACGCGCCTGCGATGTTTTCAACCTGACCAGCCAGTTGTGTATTCTCGATGATGGCGAAATTTTTTCCTGTGACCTGACCCCTCACGGCAAGAAAAGAAAGATTTTCACACAGCGTGAACCATTGACCGCCATTTCGGCGATCACGCCTTTCAATCATCCGCTGAACATGATTTCCCACAAGATCGCTCCGGCCATCGCGACCAACAACTGTATGGTGGCCAAACCCACCGAACTGACCCCGTTGACCGCGCTGGCATTGGCGGATGTGCTGCTTGAAGCGGAGCTGCCACCACCGATGCTGTCTGTCGTGACCGGGTTACCCGACGACATCGGTGACGAAATGATCACCAATCCGCATATTGACCTGATCACCTTCACCGGCAGTGTTCCGGTTGGTAAATATATCGCCGCAACTGCCGGTTACAGACGCGCGGTACTGGAACTCGGCGGTAATTCCCCGTTGATTATCATGGAGGACGCGGACCTGGATGAAGCGGCGGAAATGGCGGTGCAGGGCGCTACCCGCAATTCCGGGCAACGATGTACCGCGGTAAAACGCATATTGGCGGTCGAGTCAATTGCCGATGAGTTTGCGGCGCGGGTGACTGACAAGGCCGCCCGGCTCAAATACGGCGACCCGATGGAACCCGACACCGATGTCGGCGCCGTGATCACCGAACAGGCAGCAATCCTGTTCCAGACGCGGGTGAATGACGCCATCGACAAGGGCGCGAAGCTGTTATACGGCAACGATCGCCAGGGCGCGGTCTATTCACCCACGGTACTCGATCACGTTCCGTTTGATTGCGAGCTGGTGCGCGAGGAAACCTTTGGCCCGCCGATTCCGATTATCCGGGTAACCGGCATTGATCATGCCATTGAAGTCGCAAACTCGACGGCTTTCGGCCTTTCCAGCGGAGTCTGCACCAACAACCTTGAATACATCAACCGATTCGTCAATGAACTGATGACCGGCACTGTCAACATCCGCGAGGCGCCCGGATACCGTACCGAAATGTCGCCATTCGGCGGCGTCAAGGACTCCGGTCTCGGCTACAAGGAAGGCGTGATCGAGGCCATGAAGAGCTATACCAGCGTCAAAACCTTCTCACTGCCCTGGGGTTAGGTGGGCGCACCCCAACCGACATCGGACACATACGTAAATAACGCGGGCACCCACAAGGGGCGCCCCTACGATATATGGAATCTGCAATTCACGACATCCATAGCCCGAAACATCATCCCCGCGCCACCCATCATCGTAGGGGCGGGTCTTGTACCCGCCCGCAGCCATCATCGACCGTATCCAGAAACAACACGGGCGCCCACAAGGGGGGCCCTGCGATGATAGCTGGATCAACCCGTCATTCCCGTGCCTCAGCCGCCCCTGCCACCAACCAGGCTGAATTCTTCCAGCAAGCCGGATTCCAGCGCTTCACGCAACAGCGTACTGGTCGCGCTGGCCATCGGCAAAACCGGATTGCCGTAAACCCAGATCAAACCGAGAGTTTGCGCCACACTTGGCTTGACCAGCATTTTCTGCCGTGTGTTGGGCAGGTGCGCAAAGCGTTTCGGTACAATGGTGGCCAGATCTCCCGCCATCGCGTGGAAGGCCAGCTGGAAAATGGAATTGGATTCCAGAATAGGGGTCGGCTGACAACCGACGCTGGTGAAGGCATCATCCATCACCCGCCGTTCACGGGTTGATTTGGAAAGCAGACACAGTGGCAGCGCAGCCGCTTCCCGCCATGAAATAGTGGAGCGGTCATCCAGCCAGTCATTGTCGGGAAGCAGCAGGTAAAGCGGTTCTTCATACAGGGGCAAGGCGACAAAACGGTCCAGTTCGGGATCATCCAGATAGGTAATGCCGACATCAATCTCAAAGTTGGCCAGCCCCAGTACCAGACGGTCCAGCGCCATGAACTGAATGTCGATCTGCAAGCCCGGATGGCGCTTCTGGAACAACTGGCTAACAGTCGGGAACAGGGGGGAGCTCATCGGGGTAGCGCCGATTCTGAGCCGGCCATGCAGGTCTTTCTTCATGATAGCCAACTCTTCCAGCATCGCCGACCGATCCGCCAGCAAACGCTTTGCCCAACTGACTACCCGCTTGCCTTCTTCGGTAAAACCCTGGAATTTATGCTGCCTGAGAATGATCGGAATGCCGAGTTCTTCTTCAAGGCTTTTCAGGGCGCTGGACAGGCTCGGCTGGGAAACGTGGCATTTGTCCGCGGCGCGACCGAAATGACCTTCCTGTTCGAGCGCAACCAGATATTGAAACTGTCTGAGAAACAAGATGGACTACCGGATTGTACAGAACACGGCTCAGGTTCCCTGAATAAAGGCTTGTCCTCCAGTGTATCATCGAATCGTAAATTTTGGCATGATCCGGCGCTTGATTATGCACAGATACCTGACTCCGGCCAGCCAGCATGTTTCTCCCGTTCAGCCTTTCACTCGCCATTGTCATCGTCATCATCGGCCTGCTGATCGGCCATGCAGGTATCGGTGGTGTATTGCTGGTCCCCGCGCTGAAGTATCTCGGTGACGTGGCGCTCCATACCGCCATACCAGCCTGCAATCTGAGTTATCTCGTGACCGGCACGGTAGGAGCCATCATCTATGCGCGACACGGCACGATTGATCACACCATGGTGGCCCGGGTCTGTCTGGGCGCCCTGCCGGGCGCTTTCCTCGGCGCCTTCTTGCTACCCTTTGTGCCAGCCCTTGCGCTCGAAACCGGAATCGCCGTAGCGATTCTTTTTGCCGGTATCCATGCCCTTGCCAGCAGACCGTCTGAAAACGGACAGGAATCGGTAGCTTCGGGCAACAGCCTGTTGGTAATCGGCTTCGTCACCGGCATCGGTTCGGCGCTGACCGGCACCGGCGGGCCATTGCTGCTGGTACCGATCATGCTCTGGCTGCGGGCGCCGGTTTTAATCGCAATCGGCCTGTCCCAGGTGATCCAGATCCCGATTGCCCTGATGGCTACCCTGGGAAACGCCCTGTATGGACAGATTGACCTCAGGCTGAGCGCCGGTCTGGCGCTGGCGCTGGCATGTGGAGCCATAGTGGGCGCCAACCTCGCTCACACCGTACCTGCCAATTATCTGAAAAAGGGCATCTCAATACTGATGATTCTGGTCGGCCTGTTCATTCTGCTCAAGATAGCGGGGTCATGATGATGCCGCCAATCGGGCAATAGGACAGACAAGCTGTTTTATACATAAATTAAGGCACAAGCTATCAATTCATAAGAAAAAGCTCTTTGACAGTCAAATCATTGCCTGATTATATGTTTGCCTATTCAATAGTATGTTGCATGCCCAATAAATTTTTATAACACAAATTAAAACACCGGAGAGACAATAATGGCGGAAGCAGCCACGAGAAGAAAAAAGGTCACAATCAGAGACCTGCAACGAAAGATGCGCGAAGATGACCAGATCGTGCAAATGGCAATCTATGATTACCGCAGCGCAGTCCTCGCAGACCGTCTGGGAATCGACATTCTGTGTGTGTCCGATACCGGCGGCATGATTTTGTTCGGGCACAAATCGACCGTCACGGTGACTTTCGACGAAGTCATGATGATGGCGAAAGCGATTGACCGCGGCAGCCAGTACGGCCTGCGTATGGTCGATATGCCGTACTGGAGCTTCCACGTCTCTCCAGACCAGGCAGTTGAGAACGCCGGGCGTTTCGTTGCCGAGGCCAATGCCGAGGTGATGAAATGCGAAGGCAACCAGCATCATGCCAAAAATATCGAGGCGATTGTCAAAGCCGGTATTCCGGTACAGGGGCACATCGGTATTACGCCGATGCGAATGCCGCAACTGGGCGGCTTCTTCGCTCAGGGGAAAACCGCCGACCGGGCGGCGGAACTGGTCGATGACGCATGGGCCATGGTGGATGCGGGCTGTTTCTCGCTCTTATGCGAGGTCACCTCCGAGGAAGTATGTCAATATCTGGCAGAAGTACTGCCCGTGCCGGTCATCAGTCTGGGCGCCGGCAACAAGGCGCATGGAGTGCATATCATTACTTCCGACCTGTTCCATCTGTATGAAGAGCATGTGCCGCGGCACTCGAAAATCTACACCGATCTGATTCCGATTATGGAAGATGTATTTATCCGCTACCGGGACGAAGTCAGGGAACGTATTTATCCTGGCCCGGAACATACAATCTACATGAAACCCGAAGAGCGGGAAAAGTTCGCCAGGCGGGTGAACTGGGAATCCATGCTGAAACAGACTGACTGATTCCACCAGCCCGGAGTTCACACAATCACAATCCTTTTCGTCAATACAGGAGACCGTAATCATGTCATCAAGAAATCATGCTCAATGGACCGCGACCCCGAACCTGCAACCCGGTGAATGGGTGGACAGCAGAATCTATTCTGACCGCAATATCTTCGAGGAAGAGCTGGAAAAGATCTGGAAAAAAACCTGGATTCCGGTCTGCCATGAATCCGAGCTGAAACACGCTTACGACTTTCGCACCATGACCATCGCCAAAGAGCCGGTGATCGTGGTTCGCGGCAAGGATCTCAAGGTTCGCGCCTTCCTGAATGTCTGCCCGCATCGCGGCAACATGATTGAACGGCGACCAGCCGGCAGCTTCAAGCGAGGCACGCCATCGGGCACACCGAAAACCATGACCTGCATGTTCCACGCCTGGCAATTTGACATGAAGGGCCGGTGCGTCAATATCACGCGCCGGGAGGAGGGTTACCAGGAGCGCCTGTGCACCGCGGATGTCGGCTTGCGGCAACTGAAATGCGAAGTCTGGTTCGGCGGTTTCGTATGGGTCAGCCTGGATGACGACATCGGCATGACTGTCGGGGAATTTGCGGCCGGCGCTCTCGATTGTCTGGCGCCGTCACTCAATGAAGAGCCGCTGGAAGTATTTCATTACCACAAGGCGATCATCCCCTGTAATTACAAATTGTGGCATGATACCAACTGTGAGTTCTATCATGACTTCCTGCATTATCATAACCGGATCACCGGATTTAACGATGCCTACTTCGCGCGCAAGAACAGCGGTTTCAAAAACGGCCATATCAATGTCGGCAGTTTCGAGGTTCAGTATGACCAGTATGAAGGGTTTGAATCGCGTGAATCGCTGTCTTTCCCGCACTTGCCGCCTAACCACTGGTACATGATCGACATGTTTCCGGGAGTCAATTTCAACCTGCGTGGCTCCGCGCTGCGCTGTGACCTGATGACTCCGCTCGGCCCGGACCGGGTGATGATCGAGTTTCGGGGGTTAGGTCTGGCCAGTGATACGCCAGCCGAGCGCCAGACCAGAATTGATCACCATAACTCAATATGGGGTCCGTTCGGACGTAACCTGCATGAAGACCTGCTCGCGGTCACTGCCCAGGGTTCCTGCATGCACCCTTCCGCCGAAAAGCGCACCATCCTGCATGGCCGACATGAAAACGAGACCATCCACGATGAAAACGGCATGCGCCACTATTATGAAGAATGGGGGCGCTGGCTGGATCGGTCGCCAAGCAATCCGGATTTGAACTTCGCCGCCCACAAGATGCAGGGTGTCGCGGATCACACACAACGCGCCAGCGCGAATATGTAATCCGGGAGTGCAATCAATGAATCAGGAAACCAATCAGAAAATGGCAATGCCCGCAGACGACTCCTCTATCCGGGAAAAGATCAAGGAATTGATCTACACCACCTGCCTGTTCCAGGACGACCTGGACTGGAACTCATGGCTGAATCTGTGCGCGGATAACTTCGAGTACGCGATTCGGGCATACAGTCCCGAGATTCAGGCCGACATGACTTATATCAGCGGCAACCGCGACTATATGGCGAAATTGACCGGAATGCTGCCGAAGCACAACTCGGATACCTCGCCTCTGAAACGACATGGTGTGGTATATCGGGTCGATATTGCCGCAGATGGTAAATCCGCCACCGCGGTGACCTCTTTCACGGTTTTTCAGACGCAGCTGGACGGCATCAACTCACATGTTGACGCCGGGGAATCCAGACTGTTTCTGGTCGGCCGGTACAACGACCATTTCCTCATTGACGGAGAGGAGATCAAGTTTGCCGAAAGAGAGGTGCGACTGGATACACGGCGGCTGGACAAGGGTTCGCACTGGCCAATTTGAACCCATCCTGTTATTGAATCCGCAACCTTGAAGAACAAAGATTGATCATGAACTGGAAAGTTGCCTGCGCTGCGGATGAGGTACACGAGAACACGCTGAAAGCAGTGGAGATTGACGGTATTGAACTGGTGATTGCCAAAATCGGTGAGACCTACCGGGCTTACCCCCCGGTCTGTCCCCACATGGAAGAATACCTTGAGAACTCGGGATTGTGCCAGGGGGGTATTCTGACCTGTGACCGCCATCTCTGGCAATGGGACATAAAAACCGGAGAACCACGCGGCCCGGCCGAAAAGCCTTTGCTGATGTACGAGGTAAGGAACGAAGAAGGTCAGGTCCTGGTTTTTCTGGATCAGGAACTGGAATATGAGTTTGATGACGAAGATGATGACTAGGCGGAATCTCCGAATAAACTGAACAGGGCCATGCTGATCGAAATTGAAAAAAAGGATCAGGTTCACCGATTTGACGCCGCGGTGAATGAAAATTTGTTGTATGCCGGATTGCGAGCCGGTATCCCTCTGCCCTACGAATGCGCCACCGGAACCTGTGGAACCTGCCGGGCACGATTGGCTCAGGGTGAACTGGAGCCGGGTTGGGCGCAAGCGCCTGGACGGAAAAACCTGCGGACTGCCAAAAAGGAATTCCTGTTGTGTCAGGCCACCGCGCAATCAGCCTGCAAGCTAACCGTCCCGGCACGAATCAAGCCTTTTCGCGATGACGACTTCCGACCCGATCACCACATCGGCATCGCCTCGAACTGGAGCCGGTTGACCACGGACGTAATCCGCTTTGAAGTCAGGCTGCCGCGGCCAGTGCGCTTTCATGCCGGTCAGTTTTTCGCCATCAAAGCGCCGGCAATATCCGGGCGGCGCGCCTATTCGATGGTTAATTTCAAGCCACAGACGGATACCCTTGAGTTCATCATCAAGAGAAAGCCGGGCGGCGCTTTTTCCGGGTGGGCCTTTGATGAAGCGCGCGACCGCGACGAGGTTGAACTGTTCGGGCCGCTGGGACGCGCAACCTTCCATACCGATGAAGGGCATGACCTGTTGCTGATTGCCGGCGGCTCGGGTATCGCAGGATTGATGTCGATCCTTGAAAAAGCCTCGATGACCGATTACTTCGCCAGACACCGGGCCAGCCTGTTTTTTGGTATCAGGAGCCGTGCCGACATGTTCTATGCAGACCGCCTGTGCGCGATACAGGCGCGTCATCCCGAGGCCTTGTCGATCAACGTCGTGCTATCCGATGAAACGACCGGCAAAGTAACCTCCGCGGGCGGCGAGCCAATGCCGACCCGCTATGGGTGGGTGCATGAAGCGGCCCTGGCCTCGATCACACCGCAAGCCGCCAATACCATGGTCTATATCGCCGGGCCACAGCCGCTGGTGGATGCCTGCATCCGACCCCTGATTCTGGATCTGCGGATACCGGCGCATCAGGTGCGCTACGACAAGTTCAATTAATATTACCACCAGGAGAATAATGATGAGAAAATCGTATTTGAGTTTATTAACGAAGCTGGGAGCCGCCTGTGTACTGGCAACCGGTGTGTCACAAATGGCGTCAGCCGATGTCGATTTCGGGAATCCGGGCGAGAAGGTTGATCTGGTCGTGGGCTACCAGCCTTACTACACGGAATCCTGGTCCGGAGTCGTCAATAACGGCAAGCAACTATGGAAAAAATATCTGCCTGAAGGTTCAACCGTCGAGTTTCAGATCGGGTTGCAGGGTTCGGTGATCGTCAACGCCATGACCGGTGAGAAACAGCATATCGGCTACATGGGGGACATGCCCGCAATTGCTTCGACTTTCCGCAATATCAAGGAACGTGGTGGCACAGACATGCGTATCGTCGCGGCTCTGGGTACATCCAAACAACAGTGCAACATCTTCCTGGTACGCAACGACGCGCCTGAATTCGCCAATGGCTCCGAAGCGGTGAAGTGGATGGACGGCAAGATCACCTCCGCTCCTCACGGCGCCTGCACGGATCGGTTCGCCCAACTGGCATTCCAGAAAGCGGGAATTACCCCGGATCGCTACCTGAACCAGAATATTGAAGTCATTACCACCAATTTCCGTGCCGGCAAGCTGGACGCTGCGGCAATCTGGGAACCCACCGCGTCCAAGATCGTCATGTCCGGTATCGCCCGGCGAGCCGCCAGTGGTGAAGACTTTGATGCGCTGGACGGCGCCTTCATGGTCATGCTGAACGACCTGATTGAGCAACGACCGGATGTGCACAAAGGCTGGCTGGAAGCCGAACTGGACGCACAACTTTTCATGGCGGATCCGGCCAACGCGGATGAGGTTGCGGCGCTGGCCGAATCCCAGACCGAGAAAATCGACAAGTCCGTTCTTTGGCATGCGATGTTCGGCGGCTGGCCGGCAAGCCAGGGCGGCGGCGAAGTCAAGGTACAACTTGATTTCATCGTCACCGAGCGGGTCCAGACCCTGCTCGACAACGCCACCGCTTTCTTGCACAGTCTGCCCAAGAAGCCGGCTGCGGCGCCGGTCATTCGTGATGGCGGTGTGGCGGACGGCGTAGCCCGACAGATTCTTGAGGAGAGAGGCCTGACCAGCCCGCTGGCCGTGATCAAAGCGACCTCAATGAACTGATTTCTTGCTAACAAGGGCATCCCTGCCCTCCGACGGGTTGTTTGGAGCGGGGATGCCAGTGGCGACCGACAATGGATAATACCAAACCCGCACAATCAAACAGACGTCCACCCGCACCCGGTAACATGGCCGTCTTTTCAACGCGCCTCCGTCGGCGTATGAAAACATCCGGCCCGTATCTGATGGTTGTCGGAGTCTGCTCCTGGATCGGGCTGTGGTGGCTGTTATGTGAAGCGTTCGAGGTTCCCCGATTCGAGAAAATGCCCGGCCCGGTCGTGGTGATGAAAGAACTGTTCTCACCGGAACCGTTTCTCGGCATATCCATATTCACTGGAGAATTCTACGAACACATCTATGTCAGTTGCCGCCGCATCTTCTTCGCTTTCCTGATTGCGACCGGAATCGGGGTGCCGCTTGGCCTGTTCATGGGCTGGTCAGGAAAATTTCGCGACTATACATTCCCGATCCTCGAGATCCTGAGGCCAATACCGATCCTGGCCTGGGTGCCGTTATCCATCCTCATGTTCAAGGGATTTGAAGCGCCGGTCATATTTCTGGCCACGCTGGCTTCTCTGTTCGTCACCACATTGAACACCCTGCTCGGCGTCAACTCCATTGATGAATCCTATTTCCGCGCCGCTGGCTGTCTCGGCTCCAAACCCCGTCATATATTCTGGAACGTAGTCGTACCGGGGGCATTGCCGTTCATGTTCACCGGCTTGCAAATCAGCATCGGAGTCGCCTGGTTCTCCCTGGTTGCAGCCGAGATGGTCTCCGGAGACTACGGGCTGGGCTATTTGATCGTTGACGCCTATATGAACAATGTCACCGTGCCAATGGTGATTGGTATGATTACTCTCGGTTTTGTCGGCTGGCTGACTTCAGTGATGGTACGGATGGTCGGCAACCGGATGATGCAGTGGCGTACCCGCGCGCTGGCTATGGAAAACAGATAAATACCCGCAAGGCTCATGACTCAATCAAAAACAGGCAAAGGCAAAATAAGCATCCGCGAGGTCACCAAGATCTACGACCCGGAAGGAGTCAATGTGATGGCCGTGGACAACTGCACACTCGAAATCGCGGCGGGAGAAGTCTGTATGGTAGTCGGCCCGAGTGGCTGCGGAAAAACCACCCTGCTGAACGCGATTGCGGGATTTCATTCGATCACCTCAGGCGAGATCCAGCTGGATGGAGAACTGTTATGCGGCCCTTCCAGGCCTCTCGCTGAGCAGGGGTCGGACCGCGTGGTGGTGTTTCAGAACGGCGCCTTGTTCCCCTGGAAAACCCTGGCCGATAATGTTGCTTATGGCCCGATCGTACAGGGATTGCTGAACAAAAAGCAGGCCGGAGAAAAGGCGCGGGATATGCTGGCGGAAGCCGGACTGGGTGATTTTTGCGAGAAATATCCCGGGGAAGTCTCGTCCGGAATGGCGCGGCGAGCGGAAATTGTCCGCGCTCTGATCAATGACCCGAAAGTACTGTTGCTGGATGAACCATACCGGGCCATGGACGAATTGACCAAATCGATCATGCACGAAGCCTTGCTCGAAATGTATGATCGCACCCGGGTTACCCTGTTCTTCATCACCCATGACCTGGAGGAAGCCATATTCCTCGGTGACCGGGTGGTAGTCATGACCACCCGACCGTGCCAGGTGAAAAAAATACTGGATGTCAACATACCGCGTCCGCGTGATTACCATGTTCTGTCATCAGAACAATTTCGCTTGCTGGTGGATGAAACGAATGAGGCCGTGCATGAAGAAGCGCTGAAAGCGTTCGAAGCAGGCGAGCGGGAACTGGCCTGATGGGCAGACACAACTACATTGTCATAAAAACAGAGGCCGGGTACTCCGGGGAATCACAATGACCACCGTCCGCCGTACACGATGGCAGAAGCTGCGACAAAATATCTCACTGTGGCGCGGTGTCAAGGCCATCATCATCGCGCTGATACTATGGGAGATCGGTTCGCGATGGGACGACTGGTCCGGTGTCATGCTGCCGTTGATCGGACTGATTCCTCCGCCTACGGCGGTGTTCCTCGCCTGGACGGAAGTCATTCCACTGGTTGGCTACTGGGAAAGCTGGTATCTGAGTTTCAAGCGGGTATTGCTCGGATTCCTGGCGGCGATGGCAGTCGGTATCCCGCTCGGCCTGTTGATGGCCGTCAACCGTTACTTCCGTGAGATATTTTTCCCTCCATTTGAAATACTGCGCCCGATCCCGCCGCTGGCGTGGGTGCCGGCGTCACTGATCTTCTGGCCGACCAACGAGTTATCCATTGCGTTCGTAACCTTTCTCGGCGCATTCTTCACGGTTGTGATCAATGTGCTTGGCGGCGCCAGGAGCATTGATATCCGGCTGCTCCGCTCCGCTCAGTCAATGGGCGCTACCCGATGGGACATGTTCTGGAGAATCGTCTTGCCCGCTACCCTGCCCTCGATCTTCACCGGGGCCGCCGTAGGCATGGGTATCACCTGGGAAGTGGTGGTGGCGGCGGAGATGATATCCGGCGGTGGCACCCAGGGCGGAGGAGGCTTAGGCTTCTTCATCTGGAATTCCTATATGGGCGGGTCACTGGAGCAGATCGTGGTCGGCATGATCAGTATCGGCATTGCCGGGTATCTGTCAAGCAGCGCCATCCGCACTCTGGGGGATTACTGCATGCCGTGGCGACGACTGTTTTAGGGAGTTCTGACCCGGGAAATACTGATGACCGTGAATCCAAAACCCGAAGCGGAGAACGCTGGCTCCCCGAATCACGCGACCCATGCGGAAAATGGCCGTATCGAACTGCACAATGTCAGCAAGGGCTACGGCGAACCATGGGATTGGCACGATGTTGTGTTGGATCTCAGCATGGAAGTCGAGCCGGGAAAACTGACCGCAGTGGTCGGCGCCTCAGGCTGCGGCAAATCCACCCTGGTCAATCTGGTGGCCGGATTCGAGAAACCGGAATCCGGCAAACTGCTGCTCAATGGCGTCCCCATTACCGGCCCGTCACATGACCGTATGGTGGTATTTCAGGAAACCGCCCTGATGCCCTGGATGACAACCTACCAGAATATCGTATTCGGACCGAAAGTACGCGGCGACATGCCGAAAAAAGAACTGCACGATGAGGCGATCCGGCTACTCGACAAAGTCGGCCTGAGCGACTTCAAGGATAAATACCAGATCCAGTTATCCGGCGGAATGCAGAGACGGGCCGAACTGGCGCGAGCCATTATCAATCATCCTCAGGTACTGATCATGGACGAGCCGTTCCGGGGACTGGATGCGATGACACGCGAACTGATGCAACAGTTTTTCCTGCAACTGTTCGAAGAAAACCGGCGCACCCATCTGTTTGTGACATCAGAAATAGAAGAGGCGATCATTCTCGCCGACAAGCTGATCATTCTGTCAAACCGTCCGGCACAGGTCCGGCACACGATCCATATCGACCTGCCGCGCCCGCGGGATTTTCACATGCTGAACTCCCCGGAAGCATACCAATACAAGGCAACTGCGCTGGAGATATTACATGAAGAAGCAATGAAAAGTTTCAAGAGTGATCAAACCGCTCAGTCATCGGGGCTGATCGAAGCCTTCAGACAAGGTTGACCATTGATCGCACTGCTTGATTTACTGACCCAGCGCAAGGTGGTTTTCACCCTGGCCGTGATCGGTGCAGCAATCGTGATGTTCGCCAGCCGCCCGGCCCGCAATGCGGCGCAACGCAAGCCATGGAGCATGACCGGGTATATTGTGACCGGATGCAGCGTTTTGCTGTTCATCATCGCCGGATTTCGTAATGGCTAAGTGAACGCACTGATCACCGCCGACAGATTAACGTTCGGATACGGCAGTAAAACCGTCGTCTCCGAAGTCAGTTTTTCCATCCCGAAAGGCTTGACCGTGGGCTTTCTGGGAGCCAATGGCGCTGGCAAATCCTCGACCATGCGAATGCTGTCCGGCTTTCGGGTTCCTGCCTCAGGTAGCGCCTCCATTGCCGGTTTCGATGTGGTGCGCCAGCGCCGCCAGGCCCAGAGCATGATCGGTTATCTACCCGAGTCGCCCGGTGGATTCGGACATCTGACTACCATCGAGTTTCTGCGGTTTTGCAGCGAAGCCCGTGAAATATCCGGCAACCGGGGAAAACAGGCGATTGACCGGTGTTGCGCGGAACTGGAACTCGACAGTGTGATGTCCACCCCCCTGCGTCATCTTTCCAAAGGCTGGAGGCAACGGGTCTGGCTGGCCCAGGCCCTGCTGCATGAACCACCGACGCTGATCCTTGATGAGCCGACCGATGGACTGGACCCGCTGCAAAAACGCCAGATACGGAAACTGATCACCCGGCTATCCTGTAACCGGACGATTATTCTTTCCACCCATATACTCGAAGAAGCGGAGCAGATCTGCGACCGCGCCATCATTATTGATCATGGGGTCATCGTCGCCGACCAGCTGGTGACTGACCTGATTGATGACCGGGGCAGCCTGTCCGCTTCGTTTTTCAGTCTGGTCGGTTGAAACCATCTGAAAACCTGTCCGGCGGCAGGAGATGTGTAACCCGGACCGTTGCAGTCATCCGGCATGAACTGCGTATCCTTTTTTATTCCCCCCTGACCTTCATCTTCATGACCGGGCTGTTGGTATCGCTCAGCCTTTGCGTCTTCATGGTGGCTGATTTCTACACCACCGATGAAGCCAGCATGCGCTCCTGGCAGATATTCATCCCATGGCTCGGGATGATTTTCATGCCGGCGCTGGCCATGCGGTCATGGCCGGACGAACACACCGATCATAGTGTCGAGCTGGCGATGACGTTGCCGGTCTATGCCGCGGAACTGGTCATCGGCAAGTTTTTCGCCGGCCTTGTCGTCATTGCGGTAACCCTGCTGTTCACGCTCCCCTTCCCGATGACACTGGCCTGGCTGGGTGAACCGGATGCGGGGGTCATCTTCTCGGTCTGGTTGGCCGCATTTCTGCTACTTGCCCTGTATCTGGCCATTTCTCTTTTGTTTGCGGCTATTCTGAGAGAACCGGTTGCGGCCTTCGTGGTCAGCGTACTGGCGCTGTTCGTGATAACGATTTTCGGTTCATCGGAATTTGATTCACTGCTCAGCAATGTTGTTTCACCAGAGGCGCTTGAATGGCTCAACTCGCTGGTCCCTGGCGCTCACTTCGATACGCTCTGTTCCGGATTTGTAACACTATCCGATTTGAGTTATTTCCTGCTTCTGACCGCCTGGGTCCTGGTTGTCTGCTCGGTAGCAGTCGCCGCCCGACGCACCACCCCCCGGCGCAGAATAGCGTTTCGGATGGCAGCATCTATTCTGCCTCCGGCCATTGTGTTCGCGCTCATACAAACCCTTGCCGCCGGACTCCCGCTCCATCTGGATCTGACTGAACAGAAGGAATTTACCTTAAGCCGCGTAACCCTGGACGAATTGGCTCAAACACCGAACGAAACCCGGGCCCGGCTTTTCTGGAGCGCGAGTCAAGGCAACGTGCCGACAGCGATCAAGTCGCATGCGCGCCGAACGCGAAATCTGCTGGAGCGGCTTGCCTGGCACAGTGGAGGGAACCTGAAAATTGAGGAAATTGATCCGGTGGCGGACACGGACGCCGAATTGCTTGCGCTCCGGGCCGGGATGCAATCTGTGCCGATGTCATCCGGTGACACCTTTTATCTGGGTATGACGATTGAGTACCATGAGCGAGTGAAGACACTGCCGTATCTCGATATCCAGCGCGAGCATTTCCTGGAATACGATTTAATCTCGTCTGTTCGCCAGGTCATACGGCAGGATTCCAGTCGGATTGCCCTGCTCGGCCCGCTGATTCCACCCGGTTCCCTGAACAATCCTCGCGCCGGATTATCGTTTGTGGAGGAATTGAAACGCAGTCACAATCTGGCGCTGGTCCCTTTTTTCGATGAACGGCTACCGGAAGATATTGATGTGCTGATCGTGATACAAAGCACGGCGCTAAAAAAAGCGATGTTACAGGCGATTGACCGATTCGTGGTCAACGGCGGTACATTGATTGTGATGATGGACCCGCATGTCCGCTCCGACCAGCCAAGCAATGAACTGCAATTCCAGCCATCGGCAAAAATCAACGATATTTCGGACCTGCTTCTGTCCTGGGGGTTGAGGTATGTCGGTGACCGGATAGCGGGAGACCGGGAATTAGGTATTCCGGTCGCGCTCAGCGATGACCTCTCCAGAATCAGTTTCCCGTACTGGATGCGATTCAACCGGGCACATATTGCATCCGGATTGATCGGAATATCCAGTATTGACAACCTGTTGCTGATCGAGCCCGGCTGGTTTGAGATGACGGACGACCCGCCCGACGGTGTGATACTCACCCCGTTGGTCAGTACTACAGCCGATTCGGGGTCGGAATCACGCTCAATCTATGCCACCCGAACCCCCTCCGCACTGGCCCGGGACTTCGAGCCGGATGGGGACGCCAAGCGAATGGTGGCGGCGCGGCTCAGTGGCAACATCCAGTCGGCCTTCCAGTCATCCGGGCCGGCGCCCGGCGCTTCCGCCGCCGGACAGCCGCAGGCTTTCGCCATTGCGGACGTGGACTGGCTGTTTGATCAGTTCGCGTTGCAGACCTCGCATCTGGGCAGCCGCGTGATGACCCGACCGATTAACGATAATCTGGCATTCCTCGGCAACCTGATCGCGCTCGGTAGCGAGGGTCAGTTATCAACCATCCAGGCCAGAGGCCCGACCAGCCGTCCGTTCAGCCGGGTTGAGCAGTTGTTCCGGGACACCCGGCAAGAAATCAGGAACAACGAGCGATCCACCTGGCAAAACGTGGCGGAGCTTGAACGTCAATTGACCGAAGTCCGCGCCGCCGCCGGTATTGACGATTTATCCGCATTGCCCTCACCACTGAAAGAACAGGCCATCGCAATTCAGTCCGAGCTGGTCGCAATGCGGCGCGATTTGCGGAACATCCGTCTGCAAATCCGCCAGCGTATAGACCAACTGGGACACCGCCTGACCATCATCAATGTATTGAGCGGCCCGTTACTGGTACTGATACTGTCTGTTTTCATTCGGATGCGGCGTCAGGCCAGCCGATAGCTGGTACTGCGGCCACCGCCCGGATTCCGGGCCAGGATACCACCGGCCAGCAACTCACGAATATCACGTAAAGCCGTGTCTCTGAATTAACTGTCCACTAAACTCAGTACACTTCACCGTGCCCGCCCGCTGTCACCACCGCAAGCCCGCCTCCACCTGGATACGATGGTCGGAAGGTTGTCCGGTGGTTTCTTGAAGGGTGGCCATTCCGCGCAAGCGGATGTGATGGGGGGCACAACCGTAATCAAACGCCCCCGCCATCATCGTAGGGACAGGTCTTGTGCCTGTCCGCTATCGTTGAACCCTGTTCCGGCGGTTGCGGGAGGGTACAAGACCCTCCCCTACGATGACGGTGGGGAATCCAATCACTCCCCCCTGGAGGGGGAGTCGATGAAGCCGGGCGCCGGCTGATTCGGTGGGGGGCATTCCCGCTTTGCGGGAATTAGCGGGAATCCACGGGAATCCTGTCACCACCGCAAGCCCGCTTCCACCTGGATACGATGGTCGGACGCTTGCCCGGTATGCTCCTGTCGAATGGCTTTTACATCCAGCGTCCGTTGGCTTTTCCCGATGACGGATGATAACCGCCAACCAAGAGAAGTCTCCCGCTCTTCGGCGTTCAGACTGTGACCCAGATATGGATACGCCGTATACCGTCCATCGCGCACCTTGAAATGGTATCCCGCTTGCGTCGTGAAGCGTTGCGAAGCGGCGGAATCGGTCATATCCATCGCATCGGCTTGGAACAATCCCTCCACACCCGAAGACACCACTCCCCAGTCCTGTTGCACTGTCAACGCAAATCCCTGATGGATGGGGGACGGATCATAACCCATCGAGATAGACACGCCCCTTTCTTTTATCTCCTCATCATGATGCGTCACCAGACTTCTCCCTTTGATTTCTATATCCAGTCCGCGTTGTGGATCTTGCCAGTGAACCCCTCCCCCTACTTCAACTCCAAAGCCTCTCTCGACGTCTCCGCCGTCATGACGCAATGCGCTCTCCAGACGGGTCTGTATCCTGCCACTCTTGCGGGTCTGGCTCCAACTACCTTCTATGCCTAATCGCATTCTCGAACTATGCGCCGAATCTGCGGATAGTTCCATGCCGTCTGCCACCCCATCCATGCGGGTTCTGAACCACAGGACATCACTGATCAGGGACAGGCGGACTCCGTCTGTGTCTTCTTGCGGGGTCAATGCGCCACGGCTGCCGAATGCAATCAGTCCCGTGCGGGTGTCGGTCGTCAGGTCTTCGCGTCCGTTTCGCTGGATCGTGAGCTCTCCGGTTCCATAACCCAATGCTCCCCAAATGGTCAGACGATCATTCATTTCCCTGGACAGCCACGGGGTCAGCAGGGTCTGGGTGGATTCGATCTGTCCTTTGCTACGGGACTGATAATTCCCTTCTCCTTGACTGTGTGACAAGACCAGTCCGCGTCTTCCGGTAGTATGGGTTTGATCCAGTCCGAGCAGGGCGGTCAGGACTTCTCCATCCAGGGTGGTCGTTCCACTCTTGCCGTCAAAACCCGACCAGGCGCCTTGCGCCCAGACCGAACCGATTCCTCCGTTGGTGGATTCACCACTCCACGACATTGACGAAGCAGACAGGAACTCTCCCATCGTCAGGGAGCGGGTATCCGGCAGGGTTGCGGGGAACGGGTTGTGGGTCGCATGCGGATACAACAATGGGTTTTCTTCTGTGTGGCCGGTGTGTATGGAGTATCCGGCCAGTTGACCTTGAACGCCGGAGGTCGGGGTGGCCGAGATGCGAGCGGCGATACCATCGAGTACATGTCCGGTCGCAGCGCGGGCAAAGCGCGTCTGCCAGGCGGTCACCGCGCCCTGCAAGGGTTCGACATCCCGTATCGTCACTTCTACCCGCGAGGGTTGACCGGGACGGAGCGAGGACGGCAACTTCGATTCATCCAGCAGAATCGACAAGGTCTCGTCATCCGGGTCCGTATCGGCAAAGGTCTCCATCTGTCCTGTACCCATCGTCTGATTCGCCGGTATCACGATTTCGCTCAATGTGCCGAAGTCTTGCGCTTCGGCGCTGCCGGCGATCAGGGTCAGGGGGATGCGTACTTCTTCGTCCAATGCCTGTCCCAAAGTGGCTGTGACCATTACCGGCTGTCCTTCCTCTACCTGCCCCGCTTCTACCGACAGGGTGACAGGGGTCGGTTCGGGTTCGGGTTCCGGCTCCGGCTCCGGCTCCGGGGCGGGCGTGGAAGGTCGGGGCAAGGGGGGGAGTGGCGTATCATCGTCCTCCAGGGTATAGACGACGCGCGATGTGCCGAGTGTCACTCCCGCGGGAGAGCCGACCAGGCTTAAGGTCACAATGATGGTTTCGTTCTCTTCGATTTCGGTGTCGCCGTAGGATATCAGCTTCACACTTTTGACATTGTGACTCTGGCCTCCCGCAAACCTCGTCGCATAGCTTGAGGTCTCAACCGTCCCTGTCCAGCATCTATCCGTAAGGTGGGAAAAGTTGAAGTTTTGGTCAAACGCATCGAGACGAAAATCCTCTTCATCTGACGGGGCGCCATTGTTGTCCCAGGTGGCGGTGGATTCGGCGTCCACACAGATCTGATAACTAAAGTCTGCGGTCGGAGCCGCCGGCAGGAAGACCCGTATCCAGGAACTGTGAGCAAAGTTGATGTTGCTTCTACCCAGGTAGCCCTCCAGAAAGGACAGACCCGGCAACAGGGAAAGGGTGGGGGTGGACGCGGGCGCCTCATCATTGTCGTGGACGGCGGTCGTGACGGTATAGGAGGAAAGACTGACCGCATAGCCGGCGCCTCGCTGGAGCGTGGCGTGGATCGTGCCGTTGTCCTCATCGGTCAGGTCATCCCGCGTCGGCACCCGGAGGATAGCGCGCCTGGAGCCCTTGCGGAAGGTCACGGTCCGGGCGAGCCCGGCTATCTGGTTTGCGTTTCCGAGCAGGTCGGCCATAAATGTGCCAAATGCGCCGGCGCCATCCGTCGCCACTTGAAGGGCGCCATCCTTCACTTGAAGATGCACCGTAAGATCGGCTGCGGGGGCAGAGCTGGCGGTCAGGGTAAAGACCGCCGAGTCCCCTTCGGTGATGGTCGCGCTCCCGCTCCTGCGCAGGGTGATGACCGGAACCGGGGTATCGTCATTGCGAATCGTGAAGGTGACAGCGCCTGCCGATGGGTTGACGGTAGCATTAGAGTTCCGCGATGTCAGAGTGAGGGTAATCGTCTCGTCTGCCTCCACATAGTTGTCGCCGTACACGCGAATGCTAACCAAATTATCGACAGATAGAGAATCACCCAAATCTGTACTTTCGAGACCCGTGCGGGCGCAACCGTCTCCAGAAACCAGGGTTCCAGTATCGGTCAATATGTAGTCCTCACCCGGGGTAAAATTGATAAATAACTGGTCTTCTGACCCAGGGAAAAAAGGGGTTTTATCCCGTGTCGCTGTGCTGCGGGTGATACATACATCAAACAGGATAGCATCGGTAGGCGCCTGGTTCAGACTGATCGGGAAGAAATATTCCGTGAGTCCGGTATTGCCCTCATCGGCGACACTGGTGGGGGCTGAGATGGATATTATGGTCTGCGCCCCCGCTTCGGTGACGAATCCGGACAGTAGCGGCAGGAGGAGCAGGGCGGAAAGGAGGTGGCGGAGCGGGCTTGATCGTAAGGGACGGTCTGCGTGCCGTCCCGCAGGGGAAGAATCAGATAGTCGGGAAGTTAATGGACGAAAGAGTCCCTGGCTGGCTGGCTGGCTGGCTGGCTGGCTGGCTGGCTGGCTGGCTGGCTGGCTGGCTGGCTGGCTGGCTGGCTGGCTGGCTGGCTGGCTGGCTGGCAATCATTGTAGCAGCATCTTGCCATTCAGCTGTCAAGCGGGAATTTAACTTTTGTGCGCGATTCAACATCTGAACGGGCGGGCACAGTGACCCGCCCCTACGATTGGGTATAAAAGTATCTGATTCTCTCTTCATCATATTCTTGTTCCTGTGTTTCTGTTCTTCATTGGACACTCCTGAGGATCCCCATTCTAAAGTGTCCACCTTTCTCAGTACAATTCAATATCCCCCCATCACATCCGCTTTGCGGAGTGTGATTCCCCCTCAAGGGGGGAATGATTTTTTCCCCCACCGAATCCGCTTCACGGATTCGACTCCCCGGTCTGCGGGGGGAGTGATATTTCAGTCTGTGTATTATATGGATAATACCTGTCCTACTGATCGTGTGCCTCTTATATAAGGTTTGGTGATTATTTGATATGGATTATATAAAGAAACGTGTCGCTTGTGTAAAATAACAACCACTTACCCGCTTCCAATCATTATGACCCGTCCGGTTTTGGCACAACTCTACAGCAGGCAGACCCGCCTCCCACCTCCAGGAGGCCCGACCAGCCGTCCGTTCAGCCGGGTTGAGCAGTTGTTCAGGGACACTCGGCAAGAAATCAGGAACAACGAGCGATCCACCTGGCAAAACGTGGCAGAGCTTGAACGTCAATTGACCGAAGTCCGCGCCGCCGCCGGTATTGACGATTTATCCGTATTGCCCTCACCACTGAAAGAACAGGCCATCGCAATTCAGTCCGAGCTGGTCGCAATGCGGCGTGATTTACGGAACATCCGTCTGCAAATCCGCCAGCGCATAGACCAGCTGGGACACCGCCTGACCGTAATCAATGTATTGAGCGGCCCGCTACTGGTGATGATACTGGCTATTTTCATCAGGATGCGGCACTCCTCCCGTCATCAGATATTGGCCAGCCGATAGCTGGTACTGCGGCCACCGCCCGGGTTCCGGGCCAGGATACCACCAGCCAGCAACTCACGAATATCACGTAAAGCCGTGTCTTTGGAAGTCCTGGCCAGCTTCGCATATTTGGATGTGTTCAAATACCCTTCCCAATCGTCCTCCAGCATCCGGTCAATGACGATTTTCTGGCGTTCATTGATCATTAGCTGATTAATGATCGAATACAGATGCGCCTTATACAGTACAGCCGTTAGCGTTTTCTCTGCACGTTCAAATGCACGGCCAAGACAACCCAAAAACCAGCCGAGCCATCTTGTGATATCGAGTCCTCCTCTTTGCTGTACCTCAAGGTTATTGTAATAGTCTTTCCGCTCAGCTTCGATCTGTGAGGACATGCTGTAGAAACGCTCTTTGTTGCCATCCGCGCGCGCCAGCGCCATATCCATGATGGCGCGGGCGATTCTGCCGTTGCCATCTTCAAAGGGATGGATGGTTATGAACCACAAATGTGCAATTCCCGCCTTTAACACAGGGTCTGTTATTGCCGGTGTATTGAACCATTTCAGGAAATCGCTCATTTCATTGCACAACCGATCCGCGGCCGGGGCCTCAAAATGCACTTTCTCTCGACCGATGGGGCCGGAGACAACCTGCATGGCCCCCGCTTTTTCCGGTCTCCATGCACCTGTAGTGGTCCGGCGCATGCCACTGCGCCCGGTCGGAAACAGGGCGGCATACCAACCGAACAGCCGTTCAGCGGTTAGCGGCGTTGCAAAATTCTGTGTCGCGTCAAGCATCATCTCGACAATCCCTTCTACCTGATGCCGCGCCGCAACAAGTCCACCCGCATCCAATCCGAGACGACGTGCAATGGAGGAACGAACTTCTTGCGGATTGAGTCGCTCGCCTTCTATGGCCGATGATTGAACCACATCATCAGTCAATGCCCGAAGGCTGGCTTCCTGACGAAGCCTGAATCCTGAAGCCCGCATCCGACCGACCAGTTGACCTTGCGCGTAGCGCGCGGCGGCAAGCTCCGGTGACAGTGTTTCACTGTTCCAGGTGAAATTCGGCCAATCCTCGTTCTGGTGAATATAGAGCATATTCGACGCACATTTTGCGGTGATTATGAACGCTAATCACCGCAAATGCAACGCTCGTTCACCACAAATTCGACACCTGCCCCCGTCTTTCCTTGATAAGCAGGAATCCACAACAATATGAATGTCGTAATTAACAACATCTCTGGAAACGATCTGAAGCGCCATCCCGTAGCCGTCATCCATAATCAGGGAACCAGCGCGATGTCCGTAAGGCCGGTGGTCTCGGAGAATCCTGACATCAGGTTCATGTTCTGGATGGCTTGTCCGGCGGCGCCTTTTACCAGATTGTCTTCCACCGCCAGAATAACGATGGTATCGCCACCCTGTGGCCGATGAATCGACAACCGGCAGTGGTTCGTACCCCGAACACTGCGCGTATCCGGATGCAATCCCAACTCCAGCACATCGACAAACGGCTCTGCGCGGTAACGCTCGACAAAAATCTGCTGAATCTGGTCCAGACTCAGCGCCGCGCCCTCTTTCGACAGGCGGGCATACAGGGTCGCATGGATACCCCGGATCAGCGGCAGCAAATGCGGGGTGAAGACCAGCTCAACCGGATCAGCGGAGGCTTCCTGTAACCCTTGTTTTATCTCCGGCAGGTGACGATGACCCGATGCCGAATACGCCTTGAACGATTCCGCCACCTCACAAAACGCGGTCACCCGATTTGCTCCCCGGCCGGCGCCGGAGATACCGGACTTGGCATCGGCGATCAGGGTGGTAACATCAATCAACCGGTTTTCAATCAATGGCAGAAATCCCAGCTGAATAACCGTCGGATAACATCCGGGGTTGGCAATCAGCCGGGCGGTTTTAATTGACTCCCGATGGACTTCCGGCAAACCGTAAACCGCCTCGTTGACCAGTTCCGGGCAAGCGTGTCTGAGTCCATACCAACGCTCCCAGACGGCGACATCCCGCAGCCGGAAATCGGCGGATAAATCAATCAGTTTGACGTTATCTGCCATCAACGACCGGGCATGCTTCATCGCCACTCCGCCGGGAGTCGCACTGAATATCAGGTCACAGGCAGCCACATCCGCTGCAGCCGGGTCAGTGAAAATCAGAGCCTGTTCCCGGCTTGACCGGGAAGCACACACTCCCCGCAGGGAAGGGAATAATTCTGCGACCGGAATCCCGGCTTCCTCGCGGGAGGTGATGACCGATACCCTGGCCCGGGGATGGGATGCCAGCAACCGCAGCAGTTCTATCCCGGTATAACCT
The DNA here is from genome assembly GCA_965208975.1 of Candidatus Poriferihabitaceae bacterium. Taxonomy (GTDB): domain Bacteria; phylum Pseudomonadota; class Gammaproteobacteria; order Arenicellales; family Poriferihabitantaceae. Next base: position 658,852 of record CBDBQH010000003.1, read on the forward strand.
GTACCGCCGATAATCCCGACATCAAGAAGTGGATGGCCGTCAATTTTCACAGGAGTAATCCAGCGTGTATTCGCAAGTATTCAGTCTATCCGTTTAACAAGGCGGATAATATCACATCCCGACGCATCCGGTCTGATACAATCCACACAACCTGTTCACAACTAACGACCCGTAATACGCGATGCCGTGATGACAAGCGAAGAAAATTCACTTCTGCAACGCTATCGACAAACCCGGCAACGAATGGCTCAGTATGCCCAAAAATATCAGCGTTCGCGTGACTCTATATCATTGATCGCGGTCAGCAAACGTCATCCGGTCGAGAAAATCATCACATTGCTGGAGAACGGGCACATCGACTTTGCCGAGAATTTTCTGCAAGAAGGGATAGGGAAAATAGATCAGGTTGCCAGATATTGCGCCCAAAACGGGGGAAACGGGAACAACAGTATCGCCCACCGCCCCCGCTGGCATTTCATCGGACACATACAAAGCAGAAAAAGCAAGATGATCGCTGATGAATTTGACTGGGTGCATACCGTCGAATCGACAAAAGTGGCCGACCGGCTGGATCGCTACCGGACCGGACTAAAGCCGCTCAATGTACTGATCCAGTTGAACCTGCAACAGGAAGAATCCAAATCCGGCATTCGGATATGCGAATCCGAAAAGCTCGCCGACCATATCGAAACGCTATCCAATCTCAGGCTGCGCGGTCTGATGATTATTCCGAAACCGGATCCGGATTTCGAGAAGCAACGCGCCGTATTTGCCAGGTGCCGGGAACATCTTGAGTACCTCAAAGGGAAAGGGCATCCCCTTGATCAACTGTCGATGGGCATGACTGCGGATATGGAAGCGGCTATCGCCGAAGGCGCCACCTGTCTCAGGATTGGCTCTGCCATCTTCGGGCCACGACCACGATAACACAAACCTCACTGGACCTGGAGAAGTTCCGACAGCATGAATCATACAACAGAAAACCAGATGATCTCGTTTGTCGGCGGCGGCAACATGGCGCGTAGCATCATAGGTGGGCTGATCGCATCCGGCTGGACGGCGGCTCAGATCCATGTTTCCGACCCATCGGAGAATCAACGAACCCGGCTACAACAACAATTCGGTGTCCAGGTATATGGGGACAATCCCGCCTGTGTACAGAACGGCGGAATCATCGTTTTCGCGGTCAAGCCGCAAATGATGGAACAAGCCATATCCTCAGTAAATCATCTGTTAAGAACGAGCCAGCCTCTGGTTCTGTCGATTGCCGCTGGCATCCGGATTGCCGACATCATCCGCTGGATGGGCGCAAAATTACCGATTGTGCGAGTAATGCCGAACACGCCGGCCCTGGTAGGCAGTGGCGTAACCGCCATGCTGGCGAACTCCCGAACTACCGAACAGCAACGCATGACCGCACAATCCGTGATGCAATCCGTCGGCCCGGTGGTACAGGTGGAAAGTGAACGCGATATAGATGTCGTAACCGGCATCTCTGGCAGCGGCCCGGCTTATTATTTCAAGCTGATGGAGATCATGATTGACTCAGCTAAAACTAACGGACTGGATGAACAGACCGCGCGAACTCTGGTCCTTGAAACCGCACTGGGAGCCGCCCGGCTGGCTTTGGCCAGTGAACATCCTCCTGACCAGCTACGTCGGCAAGTCACCTCACCCGGAGGAACCACTCAGGCCGCACTGTCCTTTATGGATGAAAATGGAATCAACCGGATCATAGCGGACGGAATCCAGGCGGCCATTGAAAAATCCAACGAACTGGCGAACGCGCTGGGAGGAACCTGAATGCCCTATATACAGAACGCGCTCAGCTTTACAATCGAAACCATTCTTGGTTTTTACCTGATCATCGTGATTCTGCGATTCCTGTTCCAGCTATTGCGGGCAGATTTCAGGAATCCGCTCTGCCAGCTGGTCATCAGCGCCACAAACCTTCCCCTGCAGCTCCTCCGCCGATTCATACCCGGGCTTTTCGGGTTTGATCTGGCAATCATCGCGCTCATCCTGCTAGTCGCATTTGCCAAAACCATGCTGCTGCTGTCGGTCTCCGGATTCCCGACCCACCCCGCTGGCGCGTTTGTGCTCGCGCTCGGTGAATCCATCAATACATTGACCTGGATATTGATCATCATCATTCTTGCCAGCGCGATATTGAGCTGGGTGGCGCCAATGTCGAGACATCCGGCAGCCTGGCTGGTATCGAGCATGAGTGAACCCGTCCTGCGTCCATTCCGGCAACTGATTCCGGCAATTTCCGGCATTGATCTGACCCCGATTCTGGCATTGCTGGTATTGAATCTGGTACAGCGTCTGGTCGTTCACCCGCTGACCGACCTGGGTCGAAGCCTGCTGATTTGAGCGCGACCGGTACGATCAGGGAAACCGGGGGTTCAGGAAAATCTGGAATCCCGTGATAGAAACAGAATCAGGACAATCACCGGAATGCCGAGCAGGGTCGTGATAATGAAGAACTGTGAATAGCCGAGACCGTCAACCATTGCCCCTGAATATCCGCCCAGCATCTTCGGGATCAGGGTCATCACCGATGTGAAAATGGCAAACTGCATAGCGGTGAATTTGATATTGGTCAAGGCCGATAAAAAAGCGACAAAGGAAGCGGTCGCAATGCCAGCGCTCAGATTGTCCGCGCCAATTACAACATACAGCCAGTTCATGTCATAGCCGACCCGCGCCAACAGCAGGAACAACAGATTGGTGAAAGCGGACAGGATGGCGCCGAGCAGAAGAATCCGGATGACTCCGAACCGAACCGCCAGCGCCCCACCGAGGAATCCGCCAAGCAGGGTCAGACTTAAGCCAAATACTTTGGAAGCCGTAGCGATCTCGACTTTGGAATATCCGAGATCCTGATAAAACACATTCGCGATGACACCCAGAACAATATCCGAGATTCGATACAGTCCGACCAGAGCAAGCAGAAACAAGGCGCTGCTCAATCCGTATCTCTGGAAAAAGTCCTGTACGGGCTTGAGATAAAGCGTGTTCATCCCGCCTCCTTTGACCACATTCAGTTTGACCAGTGAAATTGCGATACCGGCGGCAACCAGGGCTCCCGTTGTCAACCTTGCAAATTCAACCACGATACCCGCAATCGCCCGATTATGCAGAATTGACTGCAACATGGCGCCGGCTCGGGATGCGAGTTCTGCCGACATCCGGTAGGTGAAAATAAAAGCGATAACACAACAAACGAACAGCGCCAGAACATGAAATTTCTCATCAATCTGATGAGCCCTGACGCCGGCTTCCCCTTGTCGGGTACGGCCTGAATGATCAGCGGGTTCAGGAATCAGCAATGTAGTCACAATTCCGATCAGCATAAAGGCCGCCATCACCAGATAAGTGAACTTCCACGCCGTATAGAGATACTGTCCAGAGGCGGAACCGAACCAGCTCGCCAGATAAAGCGCTCCGGCGCCAGCAACCAGCATTCCAATCCGATACCCCGCGATATACGTAGACGACATCAATGCCTGCAGCCTGATTTCCACCGACTCGATACGATAAGCGTCAATGACAATATCCTGGGTAGCCGAAGAAAACCCGAGCAACACGGCGGCCAGCGCCATATAAGTCAGACTGTTGCCGCCGGATGACGGGTCCTGTAACGCCATCAGGGATATCGACAGAATAACCATCCATTGCGCGAGCAGAATCCAGCTTCTGCGTCTGCCCAGTTTACGGGTCAATCCGGGTATCGGCAGGGAATCAACCAGTGGCGCCCAGATGAACTTGAACGAATAGCCAAGCGCGGCCCAACTGAACAGGGTGACCACAGAACGCTCGATTCCCGCTTCCCTGAGCCACAGCGACAGCGAGGAAAATATCAACATCAACGGTAATCCGGCGGAAAACCCGAAAAACAACATCGTAATCACTCGCGGATGGAAAAATGAGCGCAATGTTGCGCCCCATTGCATACTGGATGGCAAATGGGTTTCCGCTTGCGCGGAAATGGCAGAGGTGGGAGTATCCGTCACGGATTATCTCCAGCCGTGGAACAGATGGATTCCCGCCGGGTCAACCAGACCTGTATAATATCCTTAACTGGAGACAAGCGGGTAAATCCCGGACTCAGACTGAAAACATGAAGTCATACCAGATCGAACTTCTGCAAACCTGTATTGAAAACGATATTTTGAAGTTTGGGGAGTATACACTCAAATCAGGGCGGAAAAGCCCGTATTTTTTCAATGCCGGATTATTCAATAATGGCCACCTGCTTGCCCACATAGCCAGATGCTATGCCCTGTTGCTATCGGAGAAAATAACATACGATTATATGCTGTATGGCCCGGCCTACAAGGGCATCCCGCTGGTAGCTGCAACCGCCGTGCAACTGGCGCAGCGCTACGGCGCCCGCGTTGACTATGCGTTCAACCGCAAGGAAGAAAAAGATCATGGCGAAGGCGGAAATATAGTCGGCGCCGGACTGAAAGGCAATGTAGTGATTCTGGACGATGTCATCACAGCCGGAACCTCGGTTGTCGAATCCATTGAGCTGATTCGCGCCGCCGGAGCCACGCCCTGCGCTCTCATCATCGCCCTGGACCGACAGGAGATCGTGGCCAATGAGAATCTTTCAGCCGTACAAATGATTGAGCAACAATGCCAGATACCAGTATATGCCTTGCTGAAGCTGGAAGACCTGATCGCCTTTGTGCGGAAAAACCCGAAATTCGAGACTTGTTTTGAAGCGATATCACGGTATCGGGATGACTATGGCATGGCTACAGACGCAGACTGAATGGCTCCTTTATCTCCGCTCTCTCATCACCCTGGTAAATCCATGTCAAAACTGCTCATCAAACCTGTAGCGCTCGATCAGGATATTCTGGATCGAGCCATTGCCCATGCCAGGCGGCATCGCATTGTGCTACCCACCTTCGCTGAACTTGCGAACCCCACCACAATTCCGGCGAACATTCTGGACAAACTACAGAACGTACCCATGGACCAGGCCGACCCGCTAAACCTGTTCCGTATTCACTGGTTCAACGATCATCCGGGCAGCCGGATAAGATCATCGCCGACCTGGCTGGAAATCCCCGCCGCACTGAGTGGTGTCCGGGCACGGATAGTGGTTGCAATCGGCGACACCTTTCCGATGATCGCGGCTCACAAGGTATTGGCCGCTTATGCCTGTCTGGTGACCCGGCTGGTCACTGGCGGAATGGACCCGGTGAATAACCGGGCAATCTGGCCATCAACCGGCAACTATTGCCGGGGCGGTATCGCTATTTCCCGGATCTTGAACTGTCGCGGGGTGGCGGTATTGCCCGAACAGATGAGCCAGGAAAGGTTTGACTGGCTGCGACAATGGACTCTCCAACCGGAACAGGACATTATCCGAACGACCGGCTCGGAGAGTAACGTCAAGGAAATTTATGATGCCTGCGATGCCCTCGCCCAGGACCCTTCCAATGTGATTCTGAACCAGTTCAGTGAGTTCGCGAATTATCTGTGCCACAGGAATGTAACGGGTCCTTCATTGGGCAGACTGTATGAACAGTTGGCGGACAAGGGAGATCGTCTGTATGGACTGGTAGCCGGAACCGGGTCTGCCGGCACCATTGCCGCCGGAGATTATCTAAAAAGCAGATTCGGTTCGAACATCATTGCCACAGAACCCCTCGAATGTCCCACCATGCTCAATAATGGTTACGGAGAGCACCGGATACAGGGTATTGGCGACAAACATATTCCACTGATACACAATGTCCTGAACATGGACTATGTGGTCGGCATTTCAGACTCAGGCCCCGACCTGATGAATGTTCTGTTCAACACCCGTGAGGGACTCCGGTTTGTAGCGGCGCGGAGCGGGGTTTCTGAACCATTGCTTACGCAGTTCAGGCACATCGGGCTATCGGGTCTGGCGAACATTCAGACTGCCATCAAAATAGCCCGGCATCAGGACCTGGACCGCAACGACTTCATCCTCTGCATCGCGACGGACGGAGCGAAACTCTATACCAGCGAAATCGAACATACCCGGCAGAAATACTTCAACGGTCCATTCGGCGAAACACAGGCCGCCGAGGTTTTCGGCCGTACCCTGTCAGGATGTGAACCCGCCCATGTGCTCGAGCTTTCCTCGAACGACAAACAACGTATTTTCAATCTCGGCTACTATACCTGGGTCGAGCAACGAGGAATCCCGGTTCAGGATTTCAACTTGAGGAGGAAGCAGTCCTTTTGGGACGACATTTCCGGGCAGGCGGACGAATGGGACCGATTGATTGACGAATTCAATCAACGGGTCGCGGCGAAATAATTGTATCCGGGTTCTGGAGTGGGAGCAATTTGATTCATTACATTCAGCGACACTGGCGCGGCGATTTGTCATTGGCTCACGCTTGTCTGGTCAATCTGGTTTTATTGTTTTTTATACTGAATTTCCTGGAAAGGTTCATCTACCCTCCCTTCCTTTACGGCGAGGCTGTGGTCAGTTCAGCAGTACTGATCTTCTCGATTTTCGCGCGATTGATTATCTATCCCTGGCAGGTCATCGGAGTCTTGCGTACCTGCGAAAAGTCCCTGCAACGAGGTGTTGACAGAAGCTGGGTCATCGCCGTCCAGGGAATTGTGGTGCTGAGTATCGTGGCAACCCTGGCATCGGCATTTTCCAGCTACCAGTCATTGGCCAAATACCGACAGGGTCTGAACCCGCACAAGGGTTATGTGGTTCCACCGGAATATACTTTCAAGCTGGTCAATCAGGGCACGATCGTGCATTTAACAGGACCCGTACAGCCCGGAATCACCCGGCGGTTTTCTGAATTTATTGAACAACATCCGAACATTGCCGGAGTGATTCTGGACAGCGATGGCGGACAGATTTCAGAAGGCCGCGGGCTGGCCAGAGTAATCCGGGAAAACGGATTGAATACCTATAGTCTGGATCGTTGTATGTCTGCCTGCACCACGGCATTTGCCGCAGGTGTCAGGCGCACCCTCGGAGTAAATGCCAGGCTCGGCTTTCATCAATACCAGACATTCACAATTCACCCGAATTTCGATCTGGCAGAGGAACAGGCCAAAGACCTTGACCTGTTCAGGGCACAGGGAATAGCGGAATCGTTTTTACAGAAGATATTCAGCCATCCGCCGGAGGATATGTGGTGGCCGGAACATGAAGAACTGCTGGAAGCCAATTTCATCCACCAGTCCGGGGGAACACTGGACTGAAATCTGCGGGATTGGTAGGGGCGGTGGTTTATCAGTGCGGAGTAATGCCGCGCAATCTCTCGCTGCGCCGCCGCAGCATCTCAATGGTGGACAACAACAGGATGGACATAATAACCAGCAACGTCGCCACGGCCAGGATAGTCGGACTGATCTGTTCACGAATACCCGAAAACATCTGCCAGGGAATGGTGCGCTGTTCATAGCTGCCGACAAACAGCACCACGACCACCTCGTCAAATGAGGTGATGAACGCGAACAACGCGCCAGAAATGACACCCGGCAAAATTAACGGCACGATGATTTTGAAAAATGTGGTGGTCGGAGACGCGCCCAGAGTGGCTGCGGCCCGAATCAGGCTATGGTCAAAGCCAACCAGTGTCGCGGTGACTGTTATGACGACAAACGGGGTGCCCAACGCCGCATGCGCCAGTATCACGCCGAGATGGGTAGAAGACAGCCCGACCTTGGAGTAGAAAAAATACATTCCGGCGGCGGAGATGATCAATGGCACAATCATCGGGGAAATCAGTATCCCCATGACGGCTGATTTGTACGGCATATCTTCACGACTGAGACCGAGGGCGGCTATAGTACCCAGAGTGGTCGAAATCAGCGTCGAAAATACGGCAATGATAAAACTGTTCTCAACGGCGCCCTGCCAGTTCAGATTGGTGAAAAAATCCTCATACCATTTGAGCGAGTAGCCTGCCGGGTCCAGAGTCAGCATTTTTTCAGTAAAAGTGAAAAACGGCACAGCGTTGAACGACAGAGGGATCACGACCACGATGGGCGCGATCAGGAAAAAGAATATCAGAGCGCAAATCCCCAGATAGGTATAGTGCCAGACTTTTTCCAACGGGGTTGTGTATGCGGGTAAGGACATAATCTTCGGCTCTATCCCAGCTTCATATTGTCAATGCCAACCAGTTTGTCGTACAGGAAGTACAGAACCAGCACGATCACCAGCAGGATCGAACCCAACGCGGCGGCCAGCCCCCAGTTCAGCGAACTGGACATGTGGAAAGCGATAAAGTTACTGATCAGTGTACCGCTTTGACCACCCACCAGCGCCGGGGTAATGTAGTAGCCAATAGCCAGAATGAATACCAGAATGGCGCCCGCGCCAACCCCCGAAACCGTGTTCGGCATATAAATACGGACGAATGCGGTAAACGGGGTCGCGCCCAGCGATTTGGCCGCGCGCATATAACTCGGCGGAATGGTTTTCATGACACTGAACAGGGGCAAGACCATAAACGGCAACAGGATATGCACCATCGCCACAATGGTCCCGGTACGGTTGTGAATCATCGCCAGGCGGTCATCGGTAGCGACAAATCCCAGCCAGACCAGAAAATCATTGATCACGCCCTCTTGTTGCAGCAACGCAATCCATGCCGTAGTCCTGACCAGCAACGATGTCCAGAACGGCAACAATACCAGAATAATGAGCAGGTTGCTTTTCCGGGTGGGCAGCACCGACAGCAGGTAGGAGATCGGATAAGCCAGAACCAGACAGAGCACGGTGATCAGCAGACTCATCCAGATCGTTCGCCAGAACAGCTTCAGATAAATCCGCCTTTTGTCATCGTTACGTACAATATCGCCGGTCTCTCCATACCCCATATCCATTGCCGCCAGATAATAGGAAATCGTAAATGCCGCGCTTTCCCTCTTGAAAACCTTCCAGTTCTCAATATTTCCCCACTTTTTATCCAGCTCAACAAACGCCTGCTGGTAGGGTGGCTCAAGCGTTTTTACCTTGCGAGCGGTTTTTCGGAACAAGCCGGAGAAACCGGGCTTTTCGTAATTCAGCCGCCGCCCCACCTTGCCGGACGACTTTTTTTCATGGGCTTCCCTGAAATCTTCCGCCAATGCGGCGAATACAGTCTCATCCGGCAATTCTCCACTGTACTCATCCCATTGATGTAACAGCGGAGCCGTTCGATGCATGACCTGTCCGACCAGTTGATTCTCGACACTGCGGAACAACATATCGACTATCGGAACGAAAAAGGCAACAAGAATAAAAAGAAAGAGTGGAACGACCAGTCCAATGGCTTTCAGTTTTCCACGCCGCTGGGCACGGGCCAGACTGGTCTTCAGAGGAACCCCATCGGCGGTAACCAGGGTTCCTGCCGATTGATTCATCGTTGCCGTTGCGTTAGCCACCTGGGGTATCACTCATTCAATCTGTTTGTCTTTAAGGAAACCAAGGATCATCGGGGCACAAACCAATCGCCCCGATGATCCATTGTGACCTGGCGCCAGTCACCTAACCGAACTTATTGGGCCAGCCAGGAATTGAACCGTTCGGTCAGGTCGTCACGATTGTCAGCCCAGAACTCATAATTGAACAGCAGGGTTGTCTTCGCGTTATCCGGAGCAGTCGGCATGTGCGGCGCCATTTCAATATCCAGGGTCGCATGCTTGCCGATCATTGCCGCCGAGGAAGTTCGGGCCGGACCGTAGGAAATGAATTTCGCCTGATCCGCCAGACGCTGGGTATCGGTCCCGAAACGCAGATATTTCAGAACTTCCTCACGATGAGGCGCCCCTTTCGGGATAACCCAGCCATCCAGATCGAATACCTGCCAATCCCACATCATCGCGATCGGTTGTTTTTCCTCCTCAATGACCGAGAACAGGCGACCGTTGTAGGTTGAACCCATGACGATTTCGCCATCCGCCAGCAACTGCGGAGTCTGCGCCCCCTTGTCCCACCAGATTACGCTGTCCTTGATGGTATCGAGCTTGGCCAGGGCGCGTTCTATGCCCTCATCGGTACTCATTACATCATAGACATCAGCAGGGTCTACACCATCCGCGATCAATGCCCATTCCAGGTTGCCGATCGGCTTTTTCTCAAGCGCTCGTTTACCGGGGATTTTTTCCAGATCAAATACATCATTGATAGAGGTCGGCGTTTCGCTGACCAGGTCGGTGCGATAACCGAACGTAGTCGAATAAACGATGGTCGGGATAAAGCAGGGAGATACGATCATATCTCCGTAATCGACAGAAGCCGGAGAACCATCCGGAGCCGGAGCCAGAATTTCATCGTGGTTGACTTCTTCCAGCAAGCCCTCATCACACAGCAGGATGGCATCAGAAGGCACCATATCGACCAGCGCCCAGGTCACATTGCCAGCCTCATTCATTGCCCGGATTTTGGCGACCGCTTCACCAGCGGAGTCATCATTAATGATTTTGACATCGGGGTTGAGCGCCATATACGGCTCATGATAAGCGTTTTGCTGGCTTGCGGTATAAGCGCCGCCCCATGACACGATCACCAGTTCGGTTTCCGCATGTACCGCGGTAACCAGACCGAATGTCGCCGTCGCCAGCAGGGTTTGTTTAAGAGTTGTGTTCATTATAGAGATTCTCCTCTTGATTCAAGAAACATTTGTTATCAAAAAATAAAACGAAAAAACATGGCTTGTCCGCATCTCGCAACCATCAATCGGACGCATCCAGTGCACGACAATCCTCCACGTTCCAGCCAATCGACACAGAATCGCCTTCCTGAAGACTGGTTAGTCCGGCGGAATTTGGAATTTTACAGATAAAGTCATCATGACCGCAAACGGTAAACCGCGTCCGGATATGGTCACCGAGGTAAATCAGTTCTTCCGCCCTGGCTGTGAAAATGTTCGGAAGACTACCGGCCTGCGGGGAAACAACGACCCGCTCCGGGCGCAGGGACAAGGTGGTTCGATGGCCGACGCCTTCCACATTGATCCGGTTCGCGTGGACTACGCCGCCGCCGTCAATTTCAACCTTGACGCTGTCACCGAGGTCTTCACAAACCACGCCCAGAAAACGATTGTTTTCGCCGATAAAGTTGGCGCAGAATGCGTTTTCCGGTTTCTCGTAGAGCACAGCCGGGGGGGCGCACTGCTGGATAATGCCATCATCAAATACGGCAATCCGATTCGACATGGTCAGCGCTTCGCTCTGGTCATGCGTCACATAGACCACGGTCAGGCCGAGATTCTCGTGCATGTGCTTGATTTCATACTGCATCTGCTCACGCAGGTTCTTGTCCAGGGCGCCGAGTGGCTCGTCCATCAACACCAGATCCGGGTCGAAAACCAGTGATCTGGCGACCGCGACACGCTGTTGCTGTCCACCGGAAAGCTGCGCCGGTCGGCGGTCTCCAAACGCGCCAAGCTGTACCATGTCCAGCGCCCGCTTGACCCGTTCCTCACGTTCGCTTTTACTCATTTTGCGAACTTCGAGAGGAAACGCCAGGTTTTCAGCGACCGTCATGTGCGGGAACAGGGCATAATTCTGGAAAACCATACCAATCCCGCGCTTGTGCGGAGCCACATTGTTGATACCCTGGCCTTTCAGCCAGATTTCACCGTGGGTAGCCGGTTCAAATCCGGCCAGCATCATCAGGCAGGTGGTTTTGCCGGAGCCGGAAGGTCCCAGCATGGTGAGGAATTCCCCCTCCGCCACATCCAGATTGAGGTTCTTGACCACCAGAGTTTCGCCATCATAGCTCTTCTGGATGTTCTCAAACCGGACCAATGCATTGTTGTCGCTCATAACGTTTTATCCGTCAGTAACCGTTCCGAAAAAGTCCACAAGGATGCAGGAACGCTAACTGTAACTGATTCAATTCATAAATTCAAACTTTTATATTACAACTTTTATATTACAACTTTTATATTACACCCAATGCTACAACGCTCTTTAGTGTTGCGCGCCCACCGAACCAGCCAGCCACTATCCCGACTTCTTCCGATTTCCCCTTCGCTGGAGAGTGATGTGCCCATCATTCCTGTATGTGTTCAGTAACCCGCTGCCGAAATACGGTCGCGTCTCCCGTTACCTCCCAGTCCTGTCCCCGAATCAGACCATCGCCTGCATGCTCCCGATTACCGGCCATCTGCACGACCAGTTCCCCTCCCGGCGAGGCAACCAGATCCTGAAAGTATTGCCGCACTTCGGCCAGGGTCAACGACGACAACGCCTCATCAAATTGCCGCCGGCTATCGAAAGCGAATTCCCCCCGATCAATTTCCGTCCAGTAACGGTCGCTGCGCTCGGCCAGATTATTGTCTTGTCGTCGTACCTCGATCAATAATCCAGCCCGGGACTTGTCAAACTGCGCCTCGCTCATCCGCTCCAGTTGCCTGCCAAAATCCTCTGTGAATTCGTCAAATAACGCCTTGATTCGCACCGGGGAATGACTCGGACTTTGTACGGAAAACAACAACGCCGGCATTCTCAATATATTCAGAACATGACTGTAAACCAGATATCCCACCCGACTGTCGGTACGCAACCGGGTATAAAAAGGCGATTCAAGCAGACTCGCCAACAACGCCGCTTTCGCCCTTTCCCTGACCGTGGGTCGCCAGCCCTGATAGTACCATGACAAGGCGGAGTCGGTATGTTCCGTCCCGACTGTCCTCAGATACCGTTTTGACCGATCAAGAATACGAACTTTGGGAACGAAGTCTTCTTCAACAAATTCACTGTTGACGAACAACGAGTCCAGAATGTCCACCCGCGCAAGTGAGTGGTCAAGACTGACATCCCCGTGCGACAGGCAATTCACCATAACGAACCGGAAAAGCCGGGAAAGATGTTCCTCAACGTCCCGCAGGGTCATATTCGCAAGCGCCTGCAACCTCTCCGACTCGGTCCAGTACGGCGTCAGCAACAATCGGTACAACTCATGGACTGACTGGTTAGACGGCGTCTGCTTGCCAACATTGTTCAATTCACGCTGCAATCCGGCCTTGACCACGTCGAAACTCCGCTGCTCGAATTGCGGCTGCGCGAACGCGGCGACAATCAGTCGCAGAAGCTCTGATTGCCGATCCTCGTAACCGCTCAGCTTCACCGAAATCCCCTTGCCATGTCGATACAGGTCATAGTCCAGGCCAGCCAGCAAAGCCGGATAGACCGCCTTGTCGAGCTGGCTTGCAATCAGGCGTACAACCAGTTCGGTCCGCATCGCGTTATCCGCGCTGTCGTTGGCCGCCGGTGACAGAATGCTACAGTAGAAATTGGCCCGCGGTGTAGCGAACTGATCATCCGGCTGATACCACAGCCTGATGCCGGAATCAGTCGGGATGGATTGCGGGATGGGTGGGGGGTTCTCAAATCCGCTCAGCTCCAACCGTTGCGGGATATACGGATTGGCGACCGGCAGGCTCAATTCAATCTCCCGCTCCACCGACGGCATTGGGGGCGCCAGCGCCCTGTTCCAGCGGGCGCTCCATTCATCGGGTATCTTTTCGATGCCGTAGCGAACATCGTAGTATTTGCCGATGTGAGCGGTCTCAAGGCCCTGTGAAACTACATTAATATAGACATTTCCCGGATTCAGCCGAGCCAGCAGCTGCCGGATACGCGCCTCGTCAAAAGCGCGAAACAAATACGGTCCCTGCAAGACATCCGGCGGCTGGTAAAGATGCAGGCGTGAAGCCAGCGATTGCGCGACCCTTGCCGGATCACGTTCCTGGACAAAACGAAAGTCGATCTGCGCCAGTTGCCCCTGCTCATCGAACCGCCATTTCTCGATACCGGCATCCCGAATCAGCGCGACCGCGCGGAACACACTCTCTCCGATACGGTCAATCTGCCGCAAGCCCTGCCGGGTCAACCGGATATTGATTTCAAACTGCCCCTGCACCTGATCCATGTAACCCCGACCCGCGCTCAACCCCTCCACCCAGCCAGCCTCCTTGAGCGCGGCATACAGGGAACCTTCACCCTCGTGACCCAGCAGATTGGCAAGATAATCCAGCGGCCTGGCATCATACTCGTTCAGCGTCGACGGCATTGGAAACACGAAGCTGACACTGTTTTGTTGTTCTTCCGGCACACTGTTCAAGCGGGAGCCGACCAGCTCGGGATTCATGTAGGGCTGGGTGAATTTCTGCGGAGCAATATCTTTATCCGGTATCGCGGAAAAATACCGCCGGACCATCCGTTCCATCTGGTCAATCGGCTCTTTTCCGAGAACAACCAGCGTCATGATATTGGCCGAATAATGCTGTCCATAAAACTCAATCAGCCGGTCGCGAGCCGAAATCCCGTCGCGATCGCGCAACGTATCAAGCGAACCGACAGAAAACCGTGATGCCGGATGGGACGGGTTCAACCATTGCTTGCGCGCCTCCCAAAGGCGGCGTTGCTCGTTTTTCTTCCTGGCCTGATATTCAGAATGAACCACCGACCTCTCGCGGTCTACATAGGTCTGGTCGAACGTCGGCGCAATAAAGAACTGTGAAAACCGATCCAGCGCCGCTTCCAGATAATCCGTGCCGATACTGAAATGGTAATTGGTATGGCTAAACGAGGTCCAGGCGTTGCCGAACCCCCCGTGATGTTTGAGAAATTCCTGATATTCGTCGACTTGCGGGTATTTCCGGGTGCCGAGGAAAAGCATGTGTTCCAGAAAGTGCGCCAACCCCTGCCAGTCATCGGGATCGGAGCCACTGCCGACATAAACATCCAGCGCCGCCGCCGACAGGTCCGTAGTCGGGTCGGAAACCAGCAGAACCTTCATCCGATTGTCCAGTTCGATATAGCAATAGTCCTTGCGGTCGGCAGGACTAGTGATCGGCACAAGCGGACAGGTTTTGGCCAGGGCGGCAAAACTCGAACAAAAAAGCAGCGCAACAAGTAAAATCCGGGTAATCAAGGCAAGTTCCGGGTGAGAGTTTTTATCTGTAGTTTGGCGATCCATTATACTTGGCAAAAGACAATCGGGAAAAGCCCCATGCCCATCCATCAGCCATGCACTTATGTAAACCGCTCAATCCTGCTCGAGAACCATTTGTTCCGAGTGTTGAATGAAGCCCAGTTGCAACAGATCATCCATTCAACCTGCCCGGCGCGTCTGACCGCAGGCGAAATCCTGTTTACCAACGGTCAACCGGCAGAACATTTTTACCTGATCGTGGATGGCCATGTCAAATTGTTCCGCACCTCCCGGCAGGGTCATGAAAAGATTATCGAAATTGCTGGTAAGGGCAGCGTTTTCGCAGAAGCGGTGATGTTCATGGAACAGTCCAGATATCCGGTCAGCGCCACCGCAGTCGACGACTGCCTGCTGTACCGTTTCAGCAACCAGGTCTACATCGAGCTCTTGTCCGGATCACAGGAATTGTGTTTCGCATTATTCGCCGACCTGTGCAAGCGTCTGCATCAGCTACTCCATGAAATGGACCTGTTATCACTTCACCACGCCAGATACCGCCTGGTGGAATACCTCAACCACGAGTTAAAAAACAGCGACGACAGACAGATTATCCTTCGAGTTGACAAAAAAACCATCGCATCCCGATTATCTATCACTCCAGAAACACTATCGCGAATCCTCCACGAACTGACGGATGAAGGCATTGTTTCAGTTTCCGGCAAAACCATTGAAGTCCATGACCTGACCCGATTCAGGAGCTATCTCGGCAATTAGGCTTCAATCCGGGCAAAATGTGACCTCCTGCAAGCGCGTTTCAATGGCTACCCTATCGAACATGCCCGATTGTCCGGGTTTCAGGAAACCGCGCTATCAATTCCTGTCCGTGCCCGGCAATACCACGCCGGACAAGTGCGCCACCTGTTGCGTCAGCTGGTTGATTTGCTGGTTGGTCTGCTGGTTGCCTTGATACACCAAACCCAATATGACCAGATTCAAGGCAAACAGAAACCCGGCGACAATCCCAAATGTCCAGCGTAACCCGGCAATATCCCGCCGGACTCCGTCTATATCTCCCTTTGTCGCTAACTGGTCGCCCTGGTGCGCGATTGCCTTCGCTACCGCTTCGGCTTGATTCGATTCAAACCCGGCTTCTTGCAGTTCTCGCGCTGTGGCCAGTGTGTCGATGGTGTACGCTGTCATGGTTGGTTCTCCACCTGTTCTTTCCTGGTGTTTCTATTCTGCCTGGCTTGCTTCGCCTGGTCAACCCGATTCCCGGTTGCGCCTTTTTGCCACGAGGTGTCTACTGTACAATCCGCGAAGCTTCTAGTATACAATCTGCCGGAGTATCTACCTTTCAAGCGAGCCGAGATGAATACCGGTATGACTTCGGTTCATGGTGCCCTTTGACCCTAAAATAACACATGATAATATGACAATTTGGCGTTTGAACATTAGCCCTGATGCTGATAGTAGCATTGATCCAAGAAAGTTTTGCTTTGACAACGGTATTCTTGGGCTCGGTTGGCCGGTTCCCAAGGATGAGCCTCTTGATTGGAATGCCTATTACGAACTCGGTGAAAAGGAGTACTACGAGAAAGGTAACAAAGGCTGGTGGCCGGCAGTCAACGCAATTCGTAATAGAATGTGTAAAGGTGACCTTTGTTGGACCCGAGATTGGAACGGGACATACTATATTGCCAGGGTCACAGGTGATTGGGAATACCGCACGGTGGGCGACCACCGCACCGCTGATGTTGTGAACGTAAGGGAATGTAAGTGGTATCGAGTGGGAAACGTGGACTCTGCACCAGGTAAAGTGGTGAACAGCTTCGGTCTGGGTCGTACTGTTCAGGCGGTTTATAGTGATACTGTCGAATGTTATAGCAAAGCGCTTTACAACCAATTAAGCGAGACGAACACCTACAAGATTGAAGTTCTGGACCCTGATCTATGGTCTCTGATTGGGACGGACGATTGCGAAGATATTCTTGGGATTTATCTTCAGGAAGAGTTTGGCTACAGGCTCATTCCGAGCACCTGCAAGCGAGCCACGGTAAAAACCGAATTTATTCTGAAGAGTGCAGAGGGCAGGACTGTACAGGTGCAAGTGAAGCAAGGTGTAAACATAAACAGAGACGACTATGGCTATGACGAAAAGGACCCTTGTGACTGGTATTTGTTCTCCACAAACGGTGAATATACGGGGGAGGTTCATAAGCACAAGCATTGCATGGATCCAGAAAAGATGTGTGACTTTGCGTTTGAAAAATGGTTCCTGATGCCGAAGCGTATCCAAACTTTCATCTTGATAATCAGGGAATTGTCTTCGTGATTACGGTTGTTCGCGGAGCATGACGGGAATGGTTTTCCCCTCTACGCTCTCCTTCGGCAGACAGGCGCTTCAGACCTGTAACGGGGCTTGTTTTCTACCTGGGAGATCAATCTACTTCCATTCGCAGACCGCTGCCTCGCATTGCCAGTAAGCAGTTTATGGGCGGTTTGATCATTCCCGCGCCACCCATCATCGTAGGGGCGGGTCTTGTGCCCGCCCGCAAAACATCATCGACCGTATACAGAAATAACGCGGGTGCCCACAAGGGGCGCCCCTACGATGTCAGGAAACCGTATTCACTCATCAAACAAGTCCGTATGTCTGCCCGTTCGTTCAAAACGCACTTCGTTGCTGTCGATCTTGTAAATCAGCAACCAGTCCGGTTCAATGTGGGCTTCCCGAAAACTGTGCCACTGCCCTTTAAGCGGATGATCCCTGTATTGTGGGGGCAGCGGTTTTTTATCAATCAACAAGCATATCAGTTCCTTGATTTTCGCCATATCCTTGCCACGCTTCCGGGCCGCTTTCAGGTCACGCTTGAGCTGGCCGGAATAGACCGGGGTACGCACTAAATACCCAGGTCTTCAAACAGGGTTTCGGCATCTTCAGCTCGGTGTATATCCTCGCCGCGCTCACTCCTGGCGAGGGTTTCTGCGGTGAGTCGGTTAGGCGCTCGCATTTCAAACGGCAATCCTTGTTCGCTCACTACCCGGGTCAGTCCAATACGCACGAAATCAGACACGGTAAGCCCCATGGTAGCCAATATTGCGGTGGCTTCCTCTTTCATACGCTCATCAACGCGAGCGCGTACAACCCCGGTTGCTGCCATATTACCCTCCTGCTTATTGCTTGAGTCTGATAGTGTAGCCCAAACAGGCTACATTATACAGGCCCGCGCACAGGCCCGCGCTAATGCTTCCTTTTGCAGTTTCTGCCAACTGGTAACTTGTTTATCTCGCTTTTCGTTCATTTCTGTATTCCTCTTTCAGTTCGTCCCGGAATTTCTCGAATGCCGCCTGTTCAGATGGTTACACCGCCGGTCTTTTCGTCCTCGTCCGCATCTATTGTGAGTCAAATTGATATAAGTCAAGGCAAACCGGCTTACGAGTGACTTAAGCTGTCCGGGTGGCGAAAACCGCTCATTGCAAACCTGGAAAATCAACTCCAAACCCGGCATAAGGCCCATATCCCATGACTGATTACAACATTACCTTTACGGTTCGCCGATTATGGTTGATTTTTGCTTTATCCATGATTGTCATGTTCTCGATACTGCTTTATTTCGGCGGCCAGATCTACCAGAAAGTTCCGCCTATTCCGGTCATTGTTCAATCCGCCGATGGCGAATCGCTGTTTACCGACAGCGACATAAACCGCGGACAGAATATATGGCAGTCGCTGGGCGGCATGCAGAAAGGATCAATCTGGGGGCATGGCAGCTACCTGGCTCCTGACTGGAGCGCCGACTGGCTGCACCGGGAGGTCATGGCATTGCTCGAACTCTCGGCGCAGGAAACCTGGAATACCGACTATGCGGCGCTTCCCATCGCGCAACAAGAGGCGCTGAAAGTGCAAGCCCGTCTTGAAATGAAGGAAAATACCTGGAACTCCGGGACCGGCGCGGTCACGGTTTCACAAAACCGGGCGCGCGCAATCCGGCAGGTGAGCGCCCATTACTCAGATATATTCCAGAATACCGGCACCGAGACCTCGCAACGGCTGAGAGAGCAATATGCCTTTTCTCCGTCCACCACCCTGTCGGATGGCGATATGCACTCGCTGTCCGCCTTTGTCTTCTGGACCTCCTGGAGTGCAACCGCAACCCGGCCCGGCGCCTCGATTTCCTATACCAGCAACTGGCCTTATGAACCACTGGTCGGCAATACGCCAAGCGTGGAATTGTTCGTATGGACTTTCGTCAGCATCTTCTTGCTGCTGGCCGGAATCGGCGCCCTGGTCTGGTTTTACGCGAAACAGTACGACTTATGGCGGGATGACATGGCGCCGGAAGGCGGAACCTCCCCCACCAATCTGCTGGCCGCCGCCACGATCACCCCCTCCATGCGCGCCACCGGAAAATATTTCTGCACCGTGGTGGCGTTGATCGGCGTACAGATACTCCTCGGTACGGTGACCGCCCACTATGCCGTAGAAGGACAGGATTTCTACGGCATTCCACTCGCGGAATATCTGCCCTATTCGGTGACCAGAACCTGGCATACCCAGTTGGCTGTATTCTGGATTGCGACCGCGTGGCTGGCAACCGGCCTGTACGTGGCCCCCCTGGTTTCCGGTCATGAACCCCGCTTTCAGCGATTCGGGGTCAATTTCCTGTATATCTGCCTGTTGATCATCGTAGTCGGGTCGATGACCGGGGAATGGCTGGGTATCAACCAGTATTTTGAGAGCCTGACCGCCAACTTCTGGTTCGGGCACCAGGGCTACGAATACGTGGACCTCGGTCGATTCTGGCAGCTGTTCCTGTTCATCGGCCTGCTCGTCTGGCTGGCGCTGATGCTTCGCGCCCTGCTGCCAGCCTTCAAAAGCGGCGGCAACACCTCCCTGATCTGGCTGCTGGTGGTCGCTTCGACCTCCATCGGCCTGCTCTATGGCGCCGGCCTGATGTGGGGGCAGAACACCCATATCAGCATCATGGAATACTGGCGCTGGTGGGTCGTGCACCTGTGGGTTGAGGGCGTATTTGAGGTATTTGCAACTACTATCATCGCCCTGCTGTTCGTCAAAATGGGATTGCTTCGCCAGTCCACCGCCACCATCTCTGTACTGTTCGCAACCATCATATTCCTCTGTGGTGGCGTCCTCGGCACCTTTCACCATCTCTACTGGAGTGGCACCCCAATCGGAGTGCTGGCGCTCGGTGGCGTATTCTCCGCGCTCGAAGTCATCCCGCTGGTAGTGATCGGATTTGAAGCGTACAACCACTCGAAAATGGAACGCGAAGCCCCATGGATAGACTATTACAAATGGCCGTTGATGTTTTTCTCGGCGGTATTGTTCTGGAATTTCGTCGGCGCCGGGTTGCTCGGATTCCTGATCAACCCGCCGCTGGCGCTGTACTACATGCAGGGGCTGAATACCACCGCCACCCACGGCCATGCGGCGCTGTTCGGAGTATACGGCATGCTCGGAATCGGTCTGATGCTGTTCTGTCTGCGCGGATTGACCGACTCCGCCGCCTGGCAGGGCAAATGGCTGAAAATCTCATTCTGGTGCTTCAATATCGGCCTCGCGATGATGGTCTTCCTGTCGCTTTTACCGCAAGGGGCGTGGCAGGCCATCAACGCCTACAAGCACGGCTACTGGTATGCCCGCTCGGCAGAGTTCGTGCACAGTGAACTGATGGAAGGCCTGGTCTGGGCGCGGGTTCCGGGAGATATCGTGTTCGCCGCAGGCATACTGGCGCTGGTGATCTTCACCATCCAGCTATACCGGCAAAGCAAATAAAACGGATCGGCAACCAACTCGTTATCGTAAAGCCTGCCCCCGGCTCCGAACGGGGGAGTTCTGTGCCCTCCCGCAAATATCGGAATGATTCCCAACCCGTCCCTACGCATCGGTAATTGCAGGTTCCGTATTGTCGTGGATTCCCGTTTTCACGGGAATGACAGAAGGCCGGGGCTCAGAATCGCGACTTAAATGTCCAGATAACCGTCCGCATCCAGCGACCAGAACGGGTTGTGGGCGAGCTCCCAGACATGACCATCCGGGTCCTCAAAGTAGCCGGAGTAACCACCCCAGAAAACTTCTTGCGGCGGTTTTAACGAACTGGCGCCCGCTGACAGGGCTTGCACGAATGCGGTATCGACCTCCTCTCTGGACGGGAAATTCTGCGCCAGCGTCATGGCGCCCGTACCAAGTGTAGCGCCCGGACGTCCCTGATCTCTGGCTAGTGCATCCCGTCCGAACAGACCCAGCATACAACCACGCATCCGGAAAAACGTCACTTCCGGCAAATCCTCGGCAACCTGCCAGCCAAGAGCCTGATAGAACTCCCGGGAGCGCGCCAAATCAGTAACGCCCAGCGTAATCAAATTAACCCGTTGCGGATTCAGTACGGTCATGTTGCCTCCCCGGATATATGTTCAAGCCCGTCCACCGTGACCTGATTCTCTACGACCCTCGCGACAATGGCAAGCGTCCCCTACGCCTTTCCACCAGAATTGCACTGACAGCACAATCTCCTTCATGGCCGGAAATTTTTGTTCGGGCAGGTTGCAGCGGGATATATAATGGGGGTTTGTTTCCGCTAGTCCATAACTTATGACAAACACAGATCAACAGATTCGGCAGATTCAGCAATTCATGAGCGGATTTACCGCTGAAACCACACCGGCTTCTGCCGCTAAAATCACTGATTTCAGGGATCATCTGCGCCCCGGCGCGGTTGTGTATATCACTTTCCTGCCGGGGTCGGATTTTAACGACACCGTTAGCGTGGCAAAACGGCTTCGTGACGAAGGCTTTATCCCGGTCCCGCATTTCGCGGCCCGCAGTATTGCCAACCGCAGGACACTGGATCAGTACTTGAGCCGGGTGGCGGCCGAAGCGGGTGTAGATCGGGTGTTATGTATCGCCGGAGCGGTCGATAATCCGGTCGGCGACTTCCACGACTCAATGCAACTGCTCGACACGGGACTGTTCGACAAACACGGCATCACGACCATTGGTCTCGCTGGCCACCCCGAAGGCAGCCCGGACATGTCCGATGAGGCGATCCGCTCCGCATTGAAATGGAAAAATGAATTCAGCCAGCGAACGGACGCCGAAATGCACCTGGTCACACAGTTTGCCTTCGAAAGCGCACCCATCATCGCCTGGGACCGGATGTTGCAGGCCGACGGTAACCACCTGCCCATTCACATTGGCATACCGGGCCTCGCGACCTTGAAAACCCTGCTGATGCATGCCAGAAACTGCGGCATCGGCAATTCCATTAAATTCCTGACCCGGCAGACGAAAAACGTGACCCGGCTGATGTCCGTCAACACCCCCGATAAACTGGTTGCCCAGCTGGCCGATTACGCGGCCAATGATCCCGGTTCCGGCATCCGCGGAGTGCATGTCTACCCGCTCGGCGGATTACGCAAAAGCGCCAAATGGAGCTATGCGGTGGTTGATGGGCATTTGACGATGAGTGACAAGGGTGGATTCAAGGTGAATATCGAGCTGGATTAGCCATTCATCAACACCGCCGTCATGGTCACCCCCCTCCATGCGCGCCACCGGAAAATCGCTCTTGACAGTCACTGCATTGCAATATAATCACTGGGTAATATAATCACCTGTGAGATCGGATTCATCTTGCAGGATGTCCGCGTTTTTGAAAGATTTGGGAGAAATGGCAGAATTTACATCAGAAAAATTTGAACCCGATAATCCGGGATTCGCGCAACAGAGAGTGGAAAAAATCCTGGATGGATCCGGGGTCTTGATCAACGGCCCCAACCCCTGGGACATTCAGGTAAACAATCCGGCGTTCTTCAAACGCATCCTGCTGCACGGCTCATTGGGTCTGGGCGAATCCTGGATGGACAACTGGTGGGACTGTGCTCGGCTCGATGAAATGATGAATCGTCTGATGCGAGCCGATCTCTCTGGAAATCAACGGTTTCTCAGCCACATCATACCCTGGATTCAGACCAGACTATTCAATCTGCAAAAACAGTCACGCGCATTCCAGGTCGGTGAAAAACACTACGATGCCGGCAATGACCTGTACCGGGAAATGCTGGATCAAAGGATGGTTTATACCTGCGGGTACTGGGCCCATGCCGACAATCTCGATGATGCACAAAAGGAGAAAATGGATCTGGTATGCCGGAAACTTGACTTTGAAAAAGGCATGAGAGTGCTGGATATCGGTTGTGGCTGGGGCAGCTTTGCCAAATTTGCCGCCGAAAACTATGGCGCCGAAGTCGTTGGCGTCACCGTTTCCAGGGAACAGGTCGCCTTAGGCGTCGAACTATGCCGGGGATTGCCGGTGGAAATCAGGCTACAGGACTATCGGGACATTGATGAAAAATTCGATGCCGTGGTCTCGCTTGGCATGTTCGAGCATGTCGGCCACAAAAACTATCGTACCTACATGAAAGTGGTCAAAAAGTGTTTGTGTGATGGAGCTCGTTCCATGCTTCATACCATTGGCAAGAACAATTCCAGGGTGGGCGTTGATCCCTGGATTTCAAAATACATTTTCCCGAACGGGGAAATTCCCTCATTACGACAAATCTCGCGAGCCTGCGAGTCTCTGATGATTATTGAAGACGTGCATAATTTCGGACCCGACTACGACCGTACCCTGATGGCATGGTTTCGCAATTTTGACCAGGTCTGGCCAAAACTGAAGGACAATTATTCCGACCGATTTTACAGAATGTGGAAGTACTATCTGCAAGTATGCGCGGGCGCGTTTCGGGCAAGAGATCTGCAGCTCTGGCAAATTGTCCTGTCCGACTCCGGCAATCCGTCTCCCTCCACCTACCGCAGACCCGAATAATCCGCATAAAAAACCCCGCTCCGCAAGTGAAGAACGGGGCAGGGCTTTTGTAGTGAATTGCCTGGCAATGACCTACTTTCACATGGGGAGACCCCATACTATCATCGGCGCACAACGTTTTCACTTCTGAGTTCGGGATGGGATCAGGTGGTTCCCGTTTGCTATGGTCACCAGGCAAACTGGTCATAACAGCCACCTGCCGACCTTATAAGGTCACAAGTCACTGTTTTCATGCTGATTTCTGTATGGACGGATTCCCGTGCATACAGATCAGGGTAGTCATTGGCGCATGTCTTTAAAGGATGCCTGTTGCAATCCCTTCGAGGCCTAAGCCTCTTGGGTGTTACATGATCAAGCCTCACGGGCAATTAGTACTGGTTAGCTACATGCATTACTGCACTTCCACACCCAGCCTATCAACGTTGTAGTCTTCAACGACCCTTCAGGGAACCCGAAGGTTCCAGGGAGACCTTATCTTGAGGGGGGCTTCCCGCTTAGATGCTTTCAGCGGTTATCCCGTCCGTACATAGCTACCCAGCAATACCATTGGCATGATAACTGGAACACCAGAGGTACGTCCACTTCGGTCCTCTCGTACTGGAAGCAGCTCCTCTCAAGTCTCCGACGCCCACGGCAGATAGGGACCAAACTGTCTCACGACGTTCTAAACCCAGCTCGCGTACCACTTTAAATGGCGAACAGCCATACCCTTGGGACCGGCTACAGCCCCAGGATGTGATGAGCCGACATCGAGGTGCCAAACACCCCCGTCGATGTGAACTCTTGGGGGGTATCAGCCTGTTATCCCCGGCGTACCTTTTATCCGTTGAGCGATGGCCCTTCCATACAGAACCACCGGATCACTAAGACCAACTTTCGTTCCTGCTCGACGTGTCTGTCTCGCAGTCAAGCACTCTTGTGCCTTTACACTAACCATACGATTTCCGACCGTACTTAGAGTACCTTCGCGCTCCTCCGTTACTCTTTGGGAGGAGACCGCCCCAGTCAAACTACCCACCATACACGGTCCCGGATCCGGATAACGGACCTCGGTTAGGACTCCAAACAAGCAAGGGTGGTATCTCAAGGATGGCTCCACAGAGACTGGCGTCTCCGCTTCAAAGCCTTCCACCTATCCTGCACATACTGGTTCAAAATCCAGTGTAAAGCTGTAGTAAAGGTGCACGGGGTCTTTCCGTCTAGCCGCGGGTACACTGCATCTTCACAGCAAGTTCAATTTCGCTGAGTCTCTGGTGGAGACAGTGTGGCCATCGTTACGCCATTCGTGCAGGTCGGAACTTACCCGACAAGGAATTTCGCTACCTTAGGACCGTTATAGTTACGGCCGCCGTTCACCGGGGCTTCGATCAAGAGCTTCGCGCAAGCGCTAACCCCATCAATTAACCTTCCGGCACCGGGCAGGCGTCACACCCTATACGTCCACTTGCGTGTTTGCAGAGTGCTATGTTTTTAGTAAACAGTCGCAGCCACCTCTTTATTGCAACCTCCCTCAGCTCCGAACGCGAAGTTCTTCACCTTACGGAGGCACACCTTCTCCCGAAGTTACGGTGTCATTTTGCCGAGTTCCTTCACCAGAGTTCTCTCAAGCGCCTTAGGATTCTCACCCCACCCACCTGTGTCGGTTTAGGGTACGGTCGCGTACAACCTGAAGCTTAGAGGTTTTTCCTGGAAGCATGGCATCAATTACTTCGCTCTTGAAAAAGAGCTCGTCATCACGTCTCAATCATAAAGGACCCGGATTTTCCTGAAGTCCCGACCTACACGCTTAAACCGGCACATCCAACAGCCGGCTAACCTAGCCTTCTCCGTCACCCCATCGCAGTTATACACGGTTCAGGAATATTAACCTGATTCCCATCGACTACGCATTTCTGCCTCGCCTTAGGGACCGACTCACCCTGCGCCGATGAACGTTGCGCAGGAAACCTTGGGTTTTCGGCGTGCGGGCTTTTCACCCGCATTATCGCTACTCATGTCAGCATTCTCACTTCTGATATCTCCAGCGAACCTCACGATTCACCTTCATAGACTTACAGAACGCTCCCCTACCATACCAGTAAACTGGTATTCGCAGTTTCGGTACACATCTTGAGCCCCGGTATATCTTCCGCGCAGACTGACTCGACCAGTGAGCTATTACGCTATCTTTAAAGGATGGCTGCTTCTAAGCCAACCTCCTGGCTGTCTGAGCCTTTCCACATCGTTTCCCACTGAGATGTGTTTAGGGACCTTAACTGGCGATCTGGGCTGTTTCCCTTTCGACGACGAAACTTAGCTCCCGCCGTCTGTCTCCCGTGATAGTACTTACAGGTATTCGGAGTTTGCTATGGGTTGGTACCGCTAGATGCAGCCCTAGCCATGACAGTGCTCTACCCCC
>CBDBQH010000003.1:690000-2100580 GCA_965208975.1 Candidatus Poriferihabitaceae bacterium
GAACGTGACAATAGCATAACCGGATAGTGCAGCGCGACAATTTGCCAGGATTTTTAATGCCAGGATTTTTAATTTTGACCTTTTTAATTGACATTTTTGATTTGACATTTTTGATTTTGACCTTTGCCAAAAAAACCGGTACAGTGTATAGTTTGCAAGTAGAATGACAGCGAACCAATAATCAGGAATATGCACGGGTCAATAGTCGGCATGCGCCTTTTCGTACAGGTATTCTTACTGGCTTTGCTGGCGGTATGCAGCTTGACCCTGCAAGCGAATCTGCCTGATGCAGGGGGGATTGCGACCGCAGGAGCCTGCACCGGCAATTCCCCGGATGACTCACCCTGGATAGACGCAAAAATCAAAAAAGGAGACACCTTGTCTCATCTTTTCATGCGTCATGGTCTTGACAGCAAGGAAGCATATCGTATCGCCCGGATTGAAGAAGCGAAACCGTTACTGAATTTCAAGGCCGGAGAAACAGTCAGACTGAAGAAAACCCGGCAAGGGGAACTTGAATTGCTGCAATACAAGCTGGGGAAATTCGATGTACTCAACGTATGTGCAGACCAGGGTTCCTGGTTGGCTTACACGGAAACCAGAAGTCCGGAAGTCCGGGTAAACAATGCCCGGATGATTATTTACAGCAGTCTGCTGGAAGCCGCGTCCGAGACGAATTTGTCGCCTGGAACCCTGTACAAGGCAATCGATCTGTTTGGATGGCAGATTGATTTTTCACGCGATATAAGGGTCGGAGATCAGTTTCTGGTTATCTACGAAGATCTTTTTCTTGACGGGAAGAAAATCGGCGAAGGCGAAATTATTGCCGCCGAATTGATTGTTTCCGGCAAAACCTGGCGGGCTATCCGGTTCTCCGATGAACAGGGACAATCGCTGTACTTTGCCCCGGATGGCAGTAGTGTCACCGGCACATTCCTGCGCTCCCCGCTCAAGTTCGGTTATATCACCTCCGCATTCAGCCATAACCGCCTGCATCCGATCAAGAAGGTGTGGCGGGCGCATAAGGGGGTAGACTATGGCGCCCCGGCCGGAACGCCGGTTATGGCCACGGGCGACGGGCTGGTCACTCTGGCCAAACGAAAGGGCGGATACGGCAAGACCATCATCATCCGTCATGCCGGAGTATACGATACGCTGTACGCCCATTTGTCGAGTTACGCAAAGAACATAACCCCGGGCAAGCGTGTCAAACAGGGAGACATAATCGGCTATGTAGGCAGTACCGGCCTGGCTACCGGCCCTCACCTTCATTATGAATTCAGAATCAACGGGGTGCACCACAACCCGACCACTGTCGAACTTCCGAAATCAATGCCAATCCCGGACAAACACAGGGAGCGGTTTTTCGAACTTGCCAATTTATGGGCTGGAGAACTCGACTATTTGAACCGCATTCCGCTCGCCCGCACCGAAAATACACTGTAGGACCTCATTCACCCTTCCTGATTGACGGTCGCGCCCCCAACCCGGATGTCAGAAACAAAAGAAACCGTTTACGCGATTGGCTTGATGTCCGGGACCAGCGCGGATGGCATTGATGGCGTGGTCCTTGCCATCACAAACCACAACCAGCCCGACATTGCCGCCAGCCTCAGTATCAGCTACCCTGCGACCATCCGCAACCGCATCCGCAAACTGACTGCGCGCAAGATCACGCACCAGAAGCAGTCTGACGGCCTGGACATTGAATTGACCGGCTTGTACGCGGATGTGGCCAACCAGCTGATTCACAAAATTGCCCCCCGCAAGGTCGCAGTCATTGGCTGCCACGGGCAAACTGTCCATCACAGCCCGAACAGCAATCCGCCGTTTTCGATCCAGCTGGCAAGTGGCGAAGAGTTGGCGAGGCTGAGCGGCCATGCCACAGTCACCGATTTCCGCTCCGCCGACATCGCTATGGGAGGACAGGGCGCCCCTCTCGCCTGTGCATTTCATCAAGCGGTTTTCGCGAATAACGAACAGCATCGCGTCATTGTCAACATCGGCGGCATATCCAATATCACCTGGCTACCCAAAGATCCGAACGCGAAAATCGTTGGCTTTGATACAGGCCCCGGCAATACCTTCATGGATTACTGGTGTCGCCAGCATTTCAACCGGAATTTCGATTACAACGGTGAAATTGCGAGAGGCGGACAGATACAACCCGATTTGCTGGCCCTGTTGCAAAAAGATCCTTATTTTGATGCTCCGAAACCCAAAAGCACGGGACTGGAATATTTCAACGAAGGGTGGCTGCAGGACGTATTGAATGTCTGGCAAGGTGGAGCCCGGTCAAACAACACAGATATTCTGACCACACTCACGGCTCTGACCGCCAGTTGTATTGCCACTCAGATCAATGCCCTGTGGCCACCTGTTGACTCGGTTTACCTGTGCGGCGGCGGCGCCTGCAATTCATTGCTGGTCGAACTGATCAAGGAGCAGACGAGCGCAACAGTCGAATCTTCACTGGCCTTGGGCGTTGGCCCACAATGGGTTGAGGCGGCCGCTTTCGCGTGGATGGCCTGGCGCACCCTGAATGGTTTGACTTCGACCCTGCCTTCGGTCACTGGCGCAAGCCACGCCACCGTGGCCGGAACCGTTCACCCTCCTCCGGCGCTGGCCTGACCCCGACCGCTCCCCTTACAAACTACGCTTCGGAGCGCTGCCGCCACCTGCCCGGCAAAATCGTCCTCTATATACGGGTGCATCGGTAAACTGAAAATACGCCCGGACACGCTTTCCGCTACCGGCATGTCTCCGCGGCGATAGCCCAGATTCCTGAACGCGGTGGATAGGTGACAGGGGGTTGGGTAATAAACCACGGTGGGAATGCCGGATGCCTGCAACGCCGATCGGAGCGCCTGACGGTGATCTGACAATACGGAATACTGCGCCCACACGCTTTTGCAGTCCGCCGGGATCCAGGGGATTTCAACCAGTCCGGCGAGGGCCTCCTGATAGTTCTGTGCAACCCGCTGGCGCTGCTCGATCTCGTCTGCGAACACCGTGAGCTTGGACTTGAGCACGGCCGCCTGTATCGAATCCATGCGCGCATTCAGTCCGACCCGTATGTTGTCGTACTTGTCAACCCCCTCACCGTGCACCCGGATTGACCTGATTTTCTCGGCAAGTGAATCATCGCTGGTAAATACCGCGCCGCCGTCTCCGTAACAACCCAATGGCTTGGGCGGATAAAAACTGGTGGCGGACAAGTCTCCCAGTGTGCCTGATTTACGGCACTTGTACTCCCCGCCAAACCCTTGCGCGGTATCCTCGAACACGAACAATTGATGCTCTGCGGCAATGGCGTTGATCGCGTCATAATCCGCCGGTAGACCGAACAGATTGACCGGAATAATGCCGCGTGGCGTCAACCGGCCCGCGGATACGACCTGCCTGATCGCTTCGTCCAGCCGGTTCGGATCCAGATTGAATGTGCGTTCATCAATATCGACAAATACCGGGGTTGCACCGAGCAATGCGATCACTTCAGCCGTGGCGAAAAAGGTGAACGGCGTAGTGAAGACGGCGTCACCCGGACCCACCTCGCAGGCCATCAGCCCGAGCAGCAGGGCATCGGTTCCGCTTGAACAGGAGATAGAGTGCCGGGCGCCGCAAAACGCTGATAAACCGGCTTCAAGCTCTCCGATTTCCGGACCCATGATGTAAGCGCCGTGCTCAAGGACGCGCCGGATGCCGGCGTCAATTTCCACCTGCAAACGTTGATACTGGGTCTTCAGGTCGATAAACTGCACCGACACTGACTCTTTCGTATTCGTATCTGTATGGTTCAATCAGGGTTCCTGTATTTTTATTTTTGGCGCCGGAATATTATCATGCGCGGACACTATCGTATATAATTCCCTCAATCCCAAAACAGATGCCACAGCCAATAATAATGCCTCGCTTGTGACCAGCAGCCACAAACCATTCACAAACCATCCACACAGGAAAACCATTTTCTCGTTTCCAATCGGTTCTGTAATCAGGTGGAACCTGCCTGAACCGGAGCGGGTCTGAAGATTGCGATGACTGGCTCCAGAGTACTTGGATTCGATTTCGGCCTGAAACGGATCGGCACCGCGACCGGGAACCGGATCACGAAGACTTGTCAGGCGCTGACCACAATCAAATCCAGCCAGGGTATTCCGGACTGGGTCGCTGTTGACCGCCTGATTGATGAATGGAAACCATCAGAGCTGGTTGTCGGGCTGCCGGTTTCGATGGCCGGAGAGGAAACCGAAATGTCCGGTCTCTGCCGGACTTTCGGCGCCAGCCTGGCAAAACGCTACGCCCTGCCGGTAACCTGGACTGATGAAAGGCTGTCCAGCAACACCGCCGATCACCTGTTATCCGTGGCCACCCCACCCGGCCGGAAAATGAGATACAGCCATGCCGGGGAGCGCGACAACCTGGCGGCACAGTTAATCCTCGAAACCTTTTTTGAAGGATAACTGTCCTTACCATCGAAAAACAGCGAATCATGACTTCAGCAGACAGCTCCATCCAGTTTGACAGCAACGGCAATCTGAAGCATTTCCTGACCATCAACGGCCTGCCTGAAAAGACCCTGATCGACATTCTCGATACCGCCGAATCGTTCATCAGCGCCGGCGAGAGAAGGATCCGGAGAATTCCATTGTTGCAGGGCAAAACACTGGTCAATCTTTTTTTTGAGCCGAGCACCCGCACCCGCACCACATTCGAGATTGCCGCCAAGCGGCTGTCCGCCGATGTGATCAATCTGAACGCCTCCAGAATATCGACCAGCAAGGGAGAGACCATTCTGGATACCGTGCGCACACTGGAAGCGATGCATACAGACCTGTTTGTCGTCCGCGACCATGCCAGCGGCGCCGCTCATCTGATTGCCAGCCATCTACCCGATCACGTCCGGGTTATCAATGCCGGAGACGGGCGTCATGCCCACCCGACCCAGGCGCTGCTGGACGTGTTTACCATCCGTCAGACAAAGCGGGACTTCAAAAACCTGAAAATCGCCATCGTCGGAGATATTCTCCATTCCCGGGTGGCGCGCTCACAAATCCACGCATTCAACATTCTTGGCGCCCGCGAAGTTCGGGTGATTGGCCCGGCCACCCTGATCCCGACGGAAATCGAAAAGATGGGGGTTTCAGTGACAGGCGACCTGCTCGAAGGACTGGATGATGTCGATGTAGTGATGGTGCTGCGGATTCAGCGTGAACGTATGGACGGCAAACTGATCCCGAGTGAACAGGAATACTTCAATCGCTATGGGCTGACCACGGAAAAACTGAAATCCGCCAAAGCAGACGCGGTCGTCATGCACCCGGGACCGATCAATCGGGGCCTTGAAATCTCATCGGATGTGGCTGACGGCCGGCGCTCCCTGATTTTGAATCAGGTGACCAACGGCATCGCGGTCAGAATGTCGGTCATGACAAAAATTATGAAAAACCAGAAGGAATCGGCATGAATACAGTGATCCGCAACGGTCATCTGGTTGACCCGGCCAACGGTGTCAACGCCAGAGCAGACCTGTATATCCACGACGGCAGGGTGGCGAGAATAGACGCACCGCCGCAAGTCCCGAATAGACGATCTGCCAAAGCGCCCGGTTTCGATCATGAAATAGATGCGACCGGGCACTATATTTTTCCGGGGCTGGTGGACCTGTGCGCGCGATTGCGGGAACCGGGGGAAGAACACAAGGCCACCATCAAAACCGAAGCCCGCGCTGCCGTGAGCGCCGGGATTACCCGCATGGTGTCTCCGCCGGATACCTTCCCGATCATTGACACTCCGGCCATGGCGCACATGATTCAGGATCGGGCGGATGACGCGGGATTCGCGGTCGTTCATCCGTTAGGAGCGCTTACGGTCGGCCTTGAGGGCGAGCAACTGACCGATATGGCGATGCTGATGGATGCCGGCTGTGTCGGCGTGAGCAACGCGCTGCAAAGTGTCGAAAACACATTGTTGATGCGCCGGGCCATGCAGTACGCCTCGACTTACGACATCCCGGTTTTCATCAACCCGCAGGATTCCTGGTTACAGGGCAACGGCGTAGTCCACGAAGGTGAAATCAGCACCCGTCTGGGGTTGCCAGCCATCCCGGAAGCGGCGGAGACGGTCGGTGTGGCACGGGATATAGCCCTGATTGAGACCAGTGGAGCGCGCGCCCACTTCAACCTGCTGTCATGCGGACGGTCGGTCAGCATGATTGCCGAAGCGCAGAATCGGGAATTGCCGGTGACCGCTTCGGTCTCCATTCATCACCTGTTGTGCTCAGAAAATGACATCGGCGCTTTCAATACCCAATATAAGGTTATGCCGCCCTTTCGCACCGAAAAAGACAGACAGGAATTGATCCGGGGAGTCAATGAAGGTTGCATTCGGGCAATCTGCTCGGATCACCAGCCGCATGACATTGACGCCAAACGGGTGCCCTTCAGCGAAGCGGCGGCAGGAATCGCCGGCATTGAAACCCTGTTGCCACTGACCATCCACCTGGTCAACAATCATCAACTGTCGATGGAGACCGCAATCGCGGCGGTCACCTCGAATCCGGCCACGATCATCGGCCTGGACGCAGGACATCTCGCCGTCGGCGCCCAGGCTGACCTGTGTCTGTTCGACCCTGCCCGCTCCTGGGTCTTTGATGGGGATACCATGCAAAGCAACGGCCGCAACTCGCCTTTCCTCGATACACAACTGCAAGGCAAGGTAGTCAGGACCCTGATTCAGGGGCGCACGGTTTATAGCGAGGATTAACTCATCAACCGCTTGTGTCCGGTTTTCCACCCCCGTCAACAAACGGACGTCCCCGCAAACCATCCAACAACCCGGATAAACGCCCGACCTCCTGGGCAATTTGGGTTATTTGCTGCCCTTGCTGCGCGATCTGTTGCCCTTGTTGCGCGATCTGCTGTGTCACCTGTTGCCGTAGCTCGCTAACCTCCCGGCTTTGCTGGTGGCTGGATACCAGTATCATCCCCGCCAACGCCACACCCACGCCAACAATCGTGTACGTATCTGTTGTAACCGTCATACTGTTCCCCCGGTCAGCTGGACAGGAGGACATATTAGCATAAGCGGGGTAAAAACGATCAGAAAAAGATTTCTGTATTTTGGGGCTATTTACACGCTTTTGCATTAACCCGTAGGTACTCGTTGATAAATTGATCGGTTTTTTCAGCTACAATTTCCAGAACATCCCCGCTATCACCGATTCCGAACCAATCCGTTTGCCATGTTGCGATATAAAATTGTTCAAGTCCGATTTTCGGCCTGTCTACGGGTAAAAAAAGCTGAATCTCTATGGAAAAAAACACAGAATCAGGGATTATCGAATCCCCGGAATACCCTGTGATACTGGCAGCCACACTCCCATGACTGCTATAGTCATCGGTATATATCCGCGCGCGTCTCAATCGACTTTCAACAGTTGTTTGTATCCGTTCTCTTGCAAGGTCCTGCCGCTTTCGTCTTGTAGAACCGCTTCCTTCCAGACCCTCAATATCAACCATCACATTCAAACTGACTGGCTGGCAATCATTCCATAAGAGGAATTTCTCGTATTCGTCTATCTCATCCGCCATCACTGGCCAAGCCACCAGCAACGACAGCAAAACCACCACTACCTTCAATTTCACTTTATCCTTTTGAGCGGACAGGAAGTAAATCCGGGACATCCTCATATTTTCTGTAATGATCCAGCGGCATAAATGGTCAGGCATAATTCTTCACTGTGCATTACATAAGACGGAGTTTTACCACTACAACGCTCACTTTCCCTCAGAATAATACCAACCCCTTCGCCACGCCGTTCCAGGAAATATCGTCTGCCCGCCTCTTTACGAATGGTATTATTATCAATCTGCAATTCCGACAGGAGGCGGGCCAACAACTCATTACGGGTAATCTGGTTATAAAGCAGCGTATCCACAGTCAAGGTATTCGCCAATGCTCCCGGAGAATACAACTCCAATCTGTCAGAAAACATGAACAGGCGTATTTTCGATCCATGCTTTGCATAATCCCTGTGCACCACCGCATTGACAAGAGCCTCGAAAACCACCTTCATACTATACTGCGCCTGCTCCCGTCGGCCGATATTCTTTCTCGCCGACACTGCGTTATACTTTTCAACGAACTTGCAGGCATCCAAGATTTGTTGGTCCAGTGGTCCCTTGAAATCCTTGGCATCCAATTGATAATTAGCGTCCTTGTGTAACCCGGTATAACAAACAGCAGAAATGAAACTGTTATACAAATAGTCATCCGAGCGGTCGGTACACATGAGAAGAGCCGCCACGGATATGCGCCATATACCATTGTCATCAATCAATAATCGCCTTTTACGAAGCAGGTCAACAGTTTGTTCTTCTGTTTCTGTTTCCCCAATAAACCGCTCATACAAATCTTTTCGTAATATCGTCTTGTCAGTGTCCGGCACAAATTGCTCATCAAAACTGATAATGCGCGCCTGCGAACGACTTTGCATCAAGCGTCCAAGTTGATCAGGCGACATCTCCCGCTTACTGCTTCCCTGGCGAATAAAGTAACCGTTGGTTGCTTTATGTGTGTATAAACTGCGCGGTATGTCAACTTTCAAAATCGACCTGTCTTCCAGTCTCAATTTCTCCGTGAATATTTGTACTTCAGGTTCAATACTGTCGTTGCATATTTCAATTATTTTACGTTCGACTTCGACTATGTCATTCACTCCGATGATCTGCCCCGAATCGCTCACTCCCACCACCAGCGTTCCCCCGCGGCCATTGGCAAAAGCTGAAATTTCCGCCGCAACACTATCACGATTTGTGATTTGTTCCTTGAATTCGATGGTCGAATCTTCACCCAGAGCCAGTTTCTCCAACAACCATGTCACACCGCCGGTCATTTCGACTCTTCCAGATGGATGCGCTTGTATCGCTGTTGGAACGCCTGTTCTCCACCTTCCAGGATGTCGCATATTTTCTGCCGGATGCTGTAATTCTGAATACTGGCAGCGCATTTGATAAAAGATTTTCCTCCGTGCACCGTCAACGGCAATACCATTTCCGCATCGCCATTGACGACAATATTGGCGTTATGGGTAACCACGATTATCTGGCGCTTGCACTTGGTTTTGCGTAGCAGTTCAACAATCAAACTGTAAATCAGTTCATTGTCAAGGTCATCTTCGGGTTGGTCCAGAAGTAGCGGCTCAGTTCCATAGGACAGAATAAATGTGAGCAACGCTGCCGTTTTCTGGCCCGGCGACCCCTGTTGAATATTTTGGGCATTGTTCCCGAAAGTGATTTTCAATCCATCCTCCGGGAACCAACACTCGATGTCACTGAAAGATTCCCACGGCAAATTCTTCAGATGTTTGGCAAACCGCTGATCCTGTGCACTTTCTTTACCGATACGAATTTTGATTAAAGATTGCTTGATCTCCTCGACAGCGGTGATTTTATCCACTCCGTTTTGATATTGACTCTTCAATAATTGAATATCCTTATCGAAGCGCTCCTCGCATTGCAGAAACTGTCGGATGCTGTTTTCAACATCTTCCCAAGCCTGCCCGAACGGTTTTATCTCAATCACCACCGATTGGTTGTCTCGCAATACTGATTCCAGGAATGATTTTCTTTTTTCAGTCAATGTTATCCTGTTTTTTTGCAACTCCTTCAATACATCCAACCTGTCCTGCCTTAACTTTTCGACTTGTTCGACATATTCGTCTATCTGATCAAGTTCCTTTGTATATTGTGCCTGTTGTTGCAATAACAGGGGATATTTTTCAGGGTCTATACCTTGTTGTTCCAGTCGAGTGCGTAATTGCCCGTATTTTTGTATATCGACTTTCAGACTTTGCATCCATTCCGCCTGTTTGCTTTCCCGCTCCCATTTATCAATTACACCCTGCGCACGGTCACCCAGAAGCGCCAAGCCTTCACGGATATCCTTCCACTGATTATCAGCCCTGATAATTGCGTCCAGAATATCCCTGTGGACATCGAAAACCTGTTCATCAAATTGTCCGGGGGCTGTATCTTCATGCGTTTCACGAATCCTTGAGACCATATAGCGCCAATCCTCTTCCAATCCTCTTATGATTGTCATTTGCCGCTGACGTTGACGATAATTTTGCAGTTCCTCTTTATGTCTTGATTTCTCTATCTGCTCAATCTGCCGGGAAACATCATTCAGCATGCCAATCAGCCTGTCTTTTCTCTCTACCTTTCCTTGGATTTCCCTGATTTTTTGTACAATTCGTTTGTACTTGTTCACCAGTACATTTTCTTCGGTTTCAAAACGCTCATACTCAACAGACGGGGCTTGGTCAATAATATCGAGCAAGGCATCCGGCTGTTGCGCCAGATCATAAATCTGCTTTTGACTATAGATGTAAACCGGGAACAGTGATTTGATTTCACCTTCCGTTGCTTGCCACCCACTCTCTGACTCTATTTCTAACGAAGGCACATCGGCTCTCATCGACCAGCGAAGCCGATAGCGTGTATCGCCCTTACGGTAAATCAGCGCCAGTTTGCTTTCTTCCGTCAACAAGCCATCTTCTTCGGCATGAAAATATTTTTGACTTTCTGTGCGAAGGCTCTCGGGTATCTCTTGTTTGCGTCTCAACACAAGACGCATAAATTCCAGCAAAGTTGATTTCCCGCTACCCCGACCTCCGATAATGGTGTTAAGAAAGGGGCTGAAGACGTGATGTGAAGGTTCCGAACGGCCGATGTATTTCGCCCCCTCAATACAAATTTTTTCAATCATCCTATCGGAGTGGCGATTGGGGTCAGCCTGCATATCGCGATCGGTCGAAGTACTGCCATCCAGCAAGGCCAGTTTCAGTCCTTCGATGGAAGGGCTGTCCATTTTCACCCAGGTAAACCTGCCAAAATTACCGAAACGGAAATTATGAACATCAGAGCCACATATTTCCGTCCAGTTCAACTTCTTGTCCCGGTAAAGCTGCGGCTTCAGAAACCCTTCATCACGCAGTTCCATGGCATAAAGGTTGGGATTGTCCAGAGCCTGCTCCAGAGTAGCGCCGGCCAACTTCAATAGCCCTTTATCTTGATCTGCGTGAGCTGGAATCGCAATCCCACCGCGTTCATGCACTATATTGACCACTTCAGATAATGCTTTTTCGGTGACATCGTTACTCGCTCCTTTATCCCCCCTATAACCGACAGCG
This sequence comes from Candidatus Poriferihabitaceae bacterium, assembly GCA_965208975.1. Taxonomy (GTDB): domain Bacteria; phylum Pseudomonadota; class Gammaproteobacteria; order Arenicellales; family Poriferihabitantaceae. Next base: position 701,192 of record CBDBQH010000003.1, read on the forward strand.
CCAAGCAATGAATCAATATCAGCTCTGGTTTTCTCTTGATCGAAAATCGCCAGAAGATGTACGCCGCCATGTACTGAAATTTCAACTCCAGGGAATAACCACAACGGCCGAAACCATTCCGGCTGGCCATCTCCACCTGTCGATAGCGCCTGCAAGGAAGTTTTTAATTTATCAATCCATACCCCTCCGTTATGGTCGGTGACGGCTACGCAATCTATTTCCTCCTCCATGAATTTGCGTAACCAGAATTCGGGGGTTACCTTCTTTTTCTCTCCTTCGGAACAGCCTTTCATAAAATCATCCGAAGCCGGAGTATGCGTATGGCAATCAAACTTCCACCATCTGGCGCCCGGATAGTCCCATTGATTCATACCCCCACCTCCACAACTGTCGATATATCATAGCCAATACCCACAACTTTCATCGCCTGCCACCCGACTAACATCGACATCGACATCGGCATCGACACCAGACAAGGGCACAAAACAGCAAGGATTTCGCGACAGTTCTGTTCATGACTCAAATTCTATCACCGATTTAATCCGCCATTCATCCTGTATTAAGCAATTTCCTGCTTTAATCATTCCATCCAACACTTGGCTACACTTGGGAAGTTTATCAATGAGCAAAAAACATTCAGGCGCCGTATTCATGAAAAAAGACAGGGTTTCCCGCGTAACAACCATCGCAGTGGCTGCCCTGCTGATCGTAACGGCGGCTTTATCAGCGCCTGCAACTGCGAAAACAGAACCCGCCCATGCGGCGGCACAGTTATCCCGTATTGATGTCAACGATGGCTTCGCCGAACTGGTCAAGGCAGTGAAACCGGCAGTGGTCAACATTTCAGTAACCAGTTATGTCGATCGTTCCGGCTCCGGCAACCGGCGTTATCAGGGCCAGCCTCCGCAACAACTGGAAGAGTTCTTCCGTCGCTTCTTCGGAGATTCGTTCAACTTCCCGCGTAACACGCCTGCACCTGATAACAACAATGACCAGAATCAATACCCCGAACGCCGGAGCGCCGCGGTTGGGTCCGGGTTCATTGTCGACGCGGACGGATTCGTGGTCACCAATTATCATGTCATCGAAGACGCCGATGAAATCGAAGTCGTGCTGGATGACGGCGCCCGTTTCCCGGCAACACTGAAAGGAACTGACGAAAAGACCGATCTGGCGCTGCTTCAAATCAGCGCCGACAGAAGCTTGCCCTGGCTCGAATTTGGAAATTCCAATAACGCTCAGGTGGGGGACTGGGTAATCGCCATTGGCAATCCATTCGGCCTGGGCGGCACTACGACCAGCGGCATTATCTCCGCGCGCGGACGGGATTTACGTGCTGGACAACTGGTTGATTTTATTCAGATCGACGCATCGATCAACCGCGGTAATTCCGGCGGCCCACTGTTCAATACCCAGGGACAGGTAATTGGCGTCAACAGCGTAATCTACTCACCGAATGGTGGCAATATCGGAATCGGGTTCGCGATTCCCTCCGCCGTAGCGAGCGACGTGATCGCCCAACTGCAACAAACCGGCATTGTCGAGCGTGGCTACCTGGGTGTCCAGATCCAGAAATTGACCGCAGAGATTGCCGAAAGCCTCGGACTACAGGATGAAAGCGGGGCGCTGGTAACCGAAGTCGTCAAGGACAGCCCGGCCTGGGAGGCAGGTATCGAATCGGGGGACGTAATTCTCGAATACGACGGCAAGAAAGTCACGACCATGCGGGACCTGCCGAAGCTGGTCGCCCGGAGCGCCCGCAACAAGGAAGTGAATATCGGACTGTGGCGAAACACCAGCAATCATTCGGTAACAGTCACAGTGGGAAGACTGGACACCGCGACCCTGGCCAGTACTCAGGAAGGTCATGCTGAAGACCGCCAGCTTGGATTGGGGCTGGCGGCGCTGGATCAGGCTCATGTCGAGAAATACGGCCTTGAAGATGCGGATTCAGGAGTGGTCATCGTCGATGTTGACCCGCAAAGCCCGGCCGCGCAACGCGGGTTGCGCGAAGGCGATCTCATCAAACAGGTCGGCGCGCGGAAGGTCTCGAAACCGGACGATGTCCTCGAAGCGATCCGGCAATCGAAAGAACAGGAAAAGGAATCCATATTGCTGCTTGTCCAGAAAGACAGTTATTCCCGTTTCGTGGTGGTCCCGCTCAAAGCCTGAACGAACAAGCGTTGTCCCTACGCTCGTGATTCCATATTATAATAGCCGGATGTCTGTTATCAAACCCAACTGATGGCGCCCCGGCTGTTCCTGGCGCTGGTGGCAGTGGTCGGCATCATGTGGTATCTGGCCTGGTATCACCGTGCTGACCGCCAGCGACGCAATAAATCGCTCATCCGCATTGCGCTGTGGAGCGCGGCAATCCTGTTAGTGGGGCTGGCCATCACCAAGGGCAATGTGCTGATGGCGATATTCGGCGCCGCCCTGCCGTGGATCAACCGGGTCATGATGGTCAAGAGGCTGTGGGATGGTTTTGGCCGGGGCAAAGTCGGCGGAAATCATGCCCGCTCCCAGCCACCCCCATCCGTGTCGATGGATGTCGCGGAAGCGCTGGAGATACTGGGACTGGAAGCGGGAGCGACCGAGGAGGAAATTATCGACGCCCACCGCCGGCTGATGCAAAAAATCCACCCCGACCGTGGCGGCTCGGACTATCTGGCCAGTCAGATCAATCTGGCAAAGGACACACTACTCCAGCAGTCTTCCTGAAAAGCCGATGTTCTGAAAAAGCCGATGTTCCTGATTTTCACCCTGTTCTCCTGGATAGCGATTTTAACTGTTACTCCAGTCTGGCCATCCGCTATTGGACCGGGCGATACCGAAGCAGGCCGAAAACCGAACCTGCCAGCACGAACTATCGCCGAAACATTGACCCCGTTCGTCCACAATGAGACGCTCCCCGCTCAGATCATCGTACCGGAGATTTCAGGTTCTACCCCGCTGATGGTGACTTATACGCTGGACTCCGGGCTACAGGATCAGGTACGTGAGCTACTGGCCAAATACAATCCAGACTATGGAGTGGTCGTTGCGATCGAGCCGGATTCGGGCAGGATTCTGGCGATGACCGACTCCACTCGAGCCGGGGGAAACCACCAGAATCTGTCTCTGGTCAATTCTTTTCCCGCGGCTTCCGTTTCAAAAATTATCACGGCGATCGCCGCGGTCAATGAAAACAAACTGACCGGCTCGACCCTGATCCCGTACAATGGCAAAACCACTTCGTTGTACAAGAAAAACGTACTCCGGCACAAAAACAACAAATGGACCCGAACCATATCCTTCGACAAGGCTTTCGCAACTTCCGTCAACACCATATTCGGTCGGGTCGGAGCCGTGACGGTGGGCGGCGATACCATGCTGGATTATGCGTATCGACTTGGTTTCAACAGTCAATTCGCTTCGGATTTCACGTTTGACAATGGTCACATTGAACTGGATCCCGATGACCAGTGGCAGGTCGCGGAAATGGCATCCGGCTATACCGACCGTAATACCCTGTCGGTCCTGCATGGCGCAACGCTCGCAGCCACCGCCGTGAACAACGGGAATCTGGTCATGCCGGTACTGGTTGACTCGCTGATCGACCCGCATGGCATCCCGGTCTATGTGTATGAAAAGCCGGTTCTTTCACCTGTGATGAGCGAGTCAGCCGCCGACCAGATCAAGAATATGATGCAATCGACAGTCAAAGCCGGGTCAGCCAGGAACTCTTTTCGCAAACTACATAAAAGTGTACTGAAAGATGTCGCCATCGGCGGCAAGACCGGTTCATTGACGGGCTACAAGCCCAAGGGAAAATACGACTGGTTTGTCGGATTCGCAGAGCGGGGTGAGCGCAGAATCGCGTTCGCCGTTCTTTGCATCAACAAGGAAAAGTGGTATGTTAAATCTTCATTTCTGGCAAGGAAAATGGTGGAATATTATTTTTCTCCAGACAACCGAACCTGACCCCGGCCCTGCCGACCCCACCTGAAAACGGAAATTGAAACAATATCTCGACGCTGTAACAGAAACCCTGGAAACCGGCCAAAGAAAGACGAACCGGACGGGGGTGGACACGATCTCCACATTCAATATCAACTATGAAATTGATCTGCGCGAGGGGTTTCCCTTGCTCACAACCAAGGAAATATCCTGGAAGAACATCGTAATTGAAAACCTCTGGTTTTTGTCGGGCAATACGGATATTGACCTGCTTCGGCGGCATAACTGCAAATTCTGGGATCCGTGGGCGGACGAAAACGGCAAGGTGCCGAGCGCTTATGGCAACTTCTGGCGCCATTTTCCTCTACCGGATCATGGCAACAACGACCAGATCGCCTGGCTCGTCGAGCAGTTGAAAACCAACCCGACAAGCCGCAGGATGGTAGTCTCCGCCTGGGCGCCGGGTAACGCGCAAACCAGCGCTCTTCCGCCCTGCCACGCTTTCTGGGTCATCAACGTCCAGTATGACGAAAACGGGTCGCCCAGCCTGTGTCTGCATCTCACCCAGCGCAGTTGTGACATCGCCCTCGGCGTACCCTACAACATCGCGGGATATTCCTTTTTGCTGGAACTGTTCTCAAGATTCAGTGGAATACCTGCCGGACTTTTCGGTCATACGCTGATTGACGCGCATATCTACACCGCGAAAGCAAACGGAGACATGGCCCAATTCGATCATATTCCGGGGCTGAAGCAACAATTGACCCGTACTCCACGGCCATTGCCATCGCTGGAAATCTGCCCGTCGATTCGTTCACTGGAGGATATTGAATCGCTGCTGTCACTCGATACCGGGGAGATCATGGCGAAGTTCGTACTGCACAACTACCACCCACACCCTCCGCTTTCGTTCAAGGTCGCGGTATAACGGTACAAGCGCGTGTCTGACAGTACCACACCTCCGGTAATCGGAGCCATTGCCGCCATGACCGAAGACCGGGTCATCGGCCTGGATGGTGGTATTCCCTGGCATTACCCCCAAGACCTGAAAAGATTCAAAAGAATCACCATGAACGCCGCCATCATCATGGGCCGGCTAACCTGGGAGTCGATCAACTGCCGAGCGTTGCCGGGAAGGCGCAATATCGTCATCAGCCGCAGTCCCGTGAAGTCAATCGAACACTATGATCAGATTCAACAGGCTCTGGCCGCATGTAAGAATCAGGACATCCACCAGGACATTTGGGTGATTGGCGGCGGGCAGATCTACCAGGCCGCATTCGAGTGGCTGACCCGGCTCGACATTACTTATGTACCGGACCGGATTGACCGGCCCGATACGGTACGCTTCCCGTTTATCGACCCGCATATCTGGCAGGTCACCGAAACCACTCGAACCGATGAGTCGGGGTTGACACACGTCATTTATCGAAAAAGGTCGGAATAAACCGGATTCATACCCGCACCCTGTCATGCCCTCGCCCAGCGCCCTTGCACCCAACCGCATGGAGTGGCATGATTGACTGAACCCCCCCACCCCAAAGAACAAAAAACAATGACCCGCCACCAACTCCCGATCGGCATCCAGGATTTTCGTACAATCCGGGAGCAGAATTGCTACTATGTAGACAAAACCTCCCATATCCGGCGGCTGATCGAAATGGGGCGATATTATTTCCTGTCGCGCCCACGCAGATTCGGCAAGAGTCTGCTGATCGATACATTACAGGAACTGTTCGAGGGCAACCAACCCCTGTTTCAGGGACTCGACATCCATGACCATTGGGATTGGTCGGTTCAGTACCCGGTGGTACGACTGAGTTTTGACGGCAAACACAACGAACCCGGAGACCTCGCCCAAAGCATTGAAACCCAACTGACGATCATTGAGAGAAACGCCGGTCTTGACTCGGCGCAATCTCCCGGTTCAGGCCCGGAACGCCTGCGGGATATTCTGGATCGTCTGCACCAGACCACCGGCCAGCAGGTTGTGGTACTGGTAGATGAATACGACAAACCCATCCTGGACGTACTGGAGGATGACCCGGACATGGCGAGAGCCAACCGCGACTACTTGCGCGGATTCTACGGCATCATCAAGGGTAGCGCCCGCCATATCCGGTTTGTCTTTATCACCGGCATCAGTATGTTCTCGAATGTAAACCTGTTCTCCGGTCTCAACAACCTGAAGAACATCAGTCTGGATCCAGGATACTCCACCCTCTGCGGCTATACCGACCGCGACCTCGACACCGTGTTCGCCGCGGAATTGCCGGGACTGGACCGGGACGAAATTCGGCGCTGGTATAACGGCTATAGCTGGCTCGGTGAGGAAAAAGTCTACAATCCGTTTGATGTGCTACTGCTGTTTTCAGATCGGGAGTTTGAGCCTTACTGGTTTCGCACGGGGACACCGACCTTCCTGTACCGGGAACTGGTACGCCAGGAGATCAGCCCGCTGGAACTGACCAACCGGATTGCGGACCGGGAATTGGTCTCCACATTTGATATACAGGATTACAACATGGATGCCCTGTTGTTCCAGACCGGCTATCTGACTATTGTCGGCAAGGAACAAACCGGAGGCCTGACCGAATACCGGATGGACTATCCGAATCATGAGGTCGAATTGAGTCTGAACCGGGGGTTGCTGCGGTACATGACCGGGATTGACCGCATCACGCAGCAGGGGAAACAACTCCTTGAATTACTCGCGGCACAGGACTTTGACGGCTTTGCCGAAGTATTCCAGGCCTATCTTTCGGGGATTCCGTACCCGTGGCATGACAGCGCCGGCTTGAGTCGGTATGAGTCCTGGTATGCGAGTCTGCTGTACATGAATTTCCTGTCTTGTGAAGCCCAAGTGCGGGTAGAAGAAGCGACCAGCCGGGGGCGTTCGGACATGGCGTTGATTCATGCCGGTCAGGTATTCGTCATGGAGTTCAAGGTGGTGGAAGATGAATCCGGGAAAGAATCCGCTCTGGCTCAGGCGATGGTGCAGATACAGGAGAAGGGGTACAGTGATAAATACCGCAATCAGGGCCAACCGATTCATCATATCGCGCTGGCTTTCGGACGGACGGAACGGAATCTGCTGGCAATTCGGGTGGAACGCGGCTGATAGTAGAAGTGTCCACGCCAAAAGCGCACCCCTTGAAGGTCGTGTGATCCCGCGACAGAATTCTGGCGCTTTTCCGGCATTGTGTGGTAGCCTTGTGCCTTCGATTTCACTTACATTTCCGGGTCATCAAAAGTGCACTTACCTGTTATCCGATCGATTGCCACCGCCATAGCGTTTACTCTGCTTCTGCTTATCTCCGGCTGCGGATCATCCCTGTTCGAGTCGAAAACCGAAGGACCCCAAAGCGGCCCTGAGGACCTCAAGAAACTGGACCCGGATGCGCCGAAGCACAGACCACTGAAAGCAAAAGCCAAAAAACAAAAAGCGAAACTGTACAAGCCGACAACCACGGTGTCACTCGAAGTTCCACCCGACCTGATCAATACGACCGACCAGACTGTGCTCGACAATCTGGAAGCAGGCAAACAGAACAAAATCAGGATACTCCCCGAAATAGTCGGCGCGAGAATCATCAAAAAGGACGATATACACGGTCTGGAAGTTGATACCAGCGTGGAATCTGCCTGGGACACAGTAAACCGATTCTGGGCCTTGAGCAATGTCAATCTGGTTGAATACAACCCGGAAGCCGGCACGATGGAAACTGACTGGATCGAAAGGCCACGGGCAGAGGACCCGGACGCATCCTATATCTCCCGAATGTCCCGGGATATACTCACATCGCTGGCCAAAGGCAATACGAAGCTGGATAAATACCGCATCCGGTTCGAGAGAGTTTCCGCCAATCAGTCATTCTTGCATGTCACCCACAGATCCAGCGCCAGAAAAGAGGCTGCAAAAGCAAGCCAGAGAAAGACCAGCGAGTTTGAGTGGGTCGAGTTATCCTCGGACCCGAACAGCGTGGCTGACTTCCTGCAACACCTGATACTGGTTTTTGACGAGCCGGTGTCTTCCTGACATCCATTGGTTACATGTGGGAGGCGAAAGTGATCACCGCTATAACTATGGCTGACGCGACCCAAGCCGCCAGCGATAGTTATTGAAAATATATTTTACATTCAGACGGATAAATGTAAAATATATTTATGGTAAAGCGGAACTTGTGGCTGGAAAAGTTGCATCTGGCATGGCAGAGACGGTCTGTTGTCTGGCTATCTGGTGTGCGTCGGGTTGGGAAAACCACTATGCGGCTATGCAAATCATGTTACCAGCGCAGAAACAGGTATCGTTTCAGGGTCACCACTTTTACAGCAACCATTCAATCAAAAACTACACTATACCCTGACCACCGATTCTATTGAGCAAGGTTCTGCCGATTCGGATTATGCATCTGTTGTCGCACGCCTGAGCACTTCCTCGGCCCACTGGTTCAAACTCTTTCGTTCAAGCGCGGCTCTCACTGCGGCCTTGCGATGAACGTCGGGGCTGATCCAGAACATGACCTGCCCGGAATAAGCTTTATGGGGCTCCTTTCCGATCCTGACGCAGGCTTCGAGGTAATCTTCCACCGCCTCATGGAAGGATTCCTGCAGCCCGTCCACTGTGTCGGCGTGAAAGCCCACGATGTCGTGGATGCCAGCGATTCGTCCTGTGAAAAGATGATCATCGTCGTCATAGTCGATACGGGCGGTATAGCCTTTGTAGGTCATGGTGTTCGTCATGGCTTCACTCCGATCTGTTCCAAAAAATCCCGGGCATCTACCTGATAGCGTTTCGCTTCTTTGGTGGGGTGTGGGCGATGAAACGTTGCAACCTTCCCCTCTTTTTCAAATCGCACTCGTGACCCTCGCCCCTCAATCAAATTTGCTCCTGTGGCCAGCAGCAGGTTTTCGATCGCAGTCCATTCAATACTGGCCGAGACTGGTTTCCTGAATACTGCGGCAAGGGTCCTGCGGTGTTTGCTGTTCACTGACACAGGATATTCTATGATTGCTATTTATGCAAGCATATCCCCCCAGCATATCCCCCCAATCCCCTGATAAGGGAAATGTATGTGAATGAAAAATGGGGCCGCACTGACAGCGTTTTCCGGCATGGTGTGGTAAGGTAACCTTATGCCTCTGATTTCACTTAAATTCCCGAATCGTAATGTACCGGGCTTCCTGCAACACCTGATATTGGTTTTTGACGATCCGGCATCCTCCTGACAAACTGGTTTTTGCACTTACTGTCAACGCATTTGTTGACAAAGACTCCGGAAGCTGGCCCATAAGCGCCGGGCAATCCAGTAAAACATCCTTGCCGGGTGCCGGATGAGCCGGACTTGGGTCAGACTTCGTTCCGGGGGTACGGCATAATAAATATGAAGCCCCCAGTCTGAACAAAGAGAATATGCCACCAGCCTGCCGATTTTTTCGGCGAACGAGTCAGGCCTGTTATCCATACTCGATAACGTCGGGAATACGTTGCCGACACCGGACGGAGCTCTGACCGTCGGAGCGCTCAAGCGCTCAGCTAGTGCAACCGGCAACGGAGACAGGAAATGCAGGCAGCGCAGGGTGTTGATGGTATGAGGTTGTTTCTCCTTCATCCATGACCAGTCTATCTGATCGAAATACCGTGTGGCATAGCCGTAAATATCGGCGACCGCCCCCAGCTTGATCCGGTCGCATGGCTCGAAGGTATGGTGGCACAGATGTTTCAGCATGTCGTGATGCCCTAAGGTAAAACACGGCCGACCATCTATCGTGATCGGATTCGCCTCGCAAATCACCTCATCAAACGACATACTTTCGGTTACATCGCCGGACAGGGTGTCGCGGTGAATCTCGACCTGAATAACCATGCCATTACGGCTACAGGATGCGATGGGCAGATGGTGATGATCATACCGATGGCCTTGCTTGCGATCCTCCGCATGATAACCGATCTCCCGCAATGACTGTTGCGCCAAAACGGTTTTAGAGGCCGGAACCAGGATGTCGATATCCCCCATCGGACGTTGAGATTGATCCGGATACAGACAGTTGATCAATGCCATCCCTTTCAAAAGTATGGTTTCGATCCCCTTTTGTGCAAACTTGTCCAGGATTTCATTCAGCGCGTTTGAGCGTTCACGGTTTACACGCTGATGTTTCGCCGTGAGCGCCTTGAACAGGATAGTGGGCTGAGCCGGAATCGCAATATCACAGGATAACAGATGGGTGTACAGCAGATTGCTGAGCGCGTGGGATTCGGCTTCAGTGATCAGTGTGCTCCAATCCTGGATTTCAAGAGCCGATTGCCTGAATCGCTGTCTGATTGACGGGTCAAGTTCCAGTCGGCAGCAGAGCCGTAATAAATGGGTATGGTCACCTATATCCATATCCATCACTCACATCGCATCAAAGATGGGCAGGTTAATGGATTTTGTCGATCAGCGCGGACAAATCGTCATAATGCCGGTAATGAACCCGGTAGGCCGGGATATTCCTGACCAGCCGGGTCACCTCATTGAATCCGTGTGTGGGCAGGTTTCTGGCGATCACATTACTTCGCATCAGTTCAAGCCCGGCTTCCGCTCCGGTCAGTCTGGTAAGCTCCGGGTCGGAATCGCGGACAAACTTCGGGAAAATAATACACTTGATATCCGGCAGATCCATCTTGAAATCCGGATTCACCAATCGGTGGGGAACCATGGTGACTTCAGGAGAACTCTTGATCTGCTCCCGGTTCGCCTCCAGATCAACGATGGACTGAATCGCTGGCACTCCGCGGGTTTTGACATTGAGTGGCCGGGTGAACGCATTGGTAACGCCGGTCGAGAGGTCAATGGTCACCAGCTCATCCGTATGGTAATGCATACCGCATGTCATCAACCAGGTCGTCACCGAGGTTTTCCCCGCGCCACTGGTTCCGGGAATCAAAATACTGCCGTTGTCATCGGAAACCAGTCCTGCATGAATAGCCAATCTTTGACGGTTATCACAAATCAGGTGGTGCAACACGTCACCCATCAGCATAACACCAAGTCCGGCGACACATTCCCCGGTATAAAGCGATTCGCCGTCCCGCGACAGCTTCCAGTTATCATGTCCTGATGCTTCTTCCTTCTCAATCAGGAACGTCGCCTTACTTTTGGCGCCAGCTTCCCCTGACAGATCAGAAAACAGAAACGCCAACAGGTCGCTGGCTTCCGGATGCATGAATTCGACTGCCACCTTGTAGCCGTCAAATGATATTTCCCTTCTGTCCATGCACAAATTCGAGAGGTGGTTAACCGACCAGTTGAACCGCGCCGTGCTGGACCAACAGATCGATAGTATCGCTTACGTCCTGCTCAATCGAGTCCTTGCTTTCCGGGAAAGCGCTGGCCAGCAATTCAATCAATTCTGCAACGGTCACTTTGCCATCACACAGTCGCCAGATCAGTGAAGCCGCCGAATTCATGTGGATCGAGCGGTTTAACTCTGGCGAATACAGCAGGAGTTCCCCGTCGATTTCCTCAAGCTCGAAACCGGGCACAGTATTCGGGGTCTTGTTATGTATGGATATGGTACTTGTCATTATCTGGCAAACAGGAATGGGACCCACCTTAAGGAACTGTAGCAAAAAGGGAAGTCACGGTTGAAGTTCAACGAATCTGAATGGGCGGATTATAGTGTCTGTCCAATGAAAATGCAAAAACAAATCATCGAATTTCACATTCCGGCAATACCCCGCGCTACCGTAGGAGCAGGCCACTTGCCTGCCCGCCAACTGATGGAAGGTGTCTGTTCTTGACAATGTTTCTTGCGTCAAACTGCCGATTGCGGTACGCTCCGCAACCCCACTTCACCGGGCAATCTACAGATTTTCTGCAAGATATGGCTACGTAGCTCAGCTGGTTAGAGCACATCACTCATAATGATGGGGTCCCCTGTTCGAATCAGGGCGTAGCCACCACATTCACCAACCCACTCCCGGGAGTTGACACCTGTTACTCTTCAAAAAACTGGATGACATCGCTTCGCAATACAGCGATAATGAAGCGGAGCGAAAACTGTAAGGTCCACGACAAGCTATTTCAATCTTTATAATATCTCCCAAAATCACGCCGCCTGAATGATACGCCGTACTCCATGAGCCAGATCACTACACATATACTGGATCTGTCCCACGGGACACCCGCCCGGGGAGTGGCGGCAACACTCTGGCGGGGCGCCGGAACGGACCGGGTCGAGCTCGCGAAGGGAGTCACCGACACGGACGGGCGGATCGCGGGATGGCTCAGTGGCGAGACACTGCCCGGCGGCGCCTACAGTATTACTTTCGCTTCTGGCCGCTATTTCGCGGCTCAGGGAGTGGACACATTTTATCCACATGTGGAGATCATCTTCGATGTAGCGAAGGGCGGGGCACATTATCATGTCCCTTTGCTAATCAGTCCGTGGGGCTACTCCACCTACCGCGGCAGCTGATTCAAGGAAGCCGATCAAACATGCAACCCGGGAATCATAAAAAATCCTGAAACCCAACCTGTCAACCGATACTCACGAGGTATTCACTATGCACAAAAGAACACTGATCAAGACTCTTGCGGGAGTCACACTATCTGTTTCATTAGGCTGGGGCGCCGCTCAGGCCGAGGACATCAAGGCCGGGTTTGTCTATGTCGGCCCGGTGGGGGACCATGGCTGGACCTACCGCCACGACAAAGGGCGATTACAACTGGAAGAAGAGCTCGGCGTCAAGACCTCGTTTGTAGAGAGTGTGGCCGAAGGCGCGGACGCGGAACGGGTTATCCGCAAGCTCGCGTCCAGCGGACACAACATCATCTTCACGACCTCGTTCGGCTATATGAACCCGACCCTGAAGGTGGCGGAACAGTTTCCCGATGTGAAGTTCGAACATGCCACCGGATACAAGCGCAGTGACAATCTCAGCACCTACTCCGCGCGCTTTTATGAAGGCCGTTCGGTCATCGGCACGATTGCCGGTCATGTAACCAAAACCGAAGTAGTCGGATATATCGCGTCATTCCCGATTCCGGAAGTCATCCGTGGCATCAACGCATTCACTTTAAGCCTGCGTAAGGTGAACCCGGATGCGGTCGTAAAAGTGGTATGGGTCAATTCCTGGTATGATCCGGGCAAGGAGGGGGATGCCGCCAAAGCGCTGATTGACCAGGGGGCTGACATCATTGCCCAGCATACTGACTCTCCGGCGCCATTGCAGGTAGCGGAACAACGTGGGGTTCATGCTTTCGGGCAGGCTTCCGACATGAAGGCGTTTGCTCCAACTGCCCAGCTGACCGCCATTGTCAACGACTGGGGGCCGTATTATGTGAGCCGGGTGCGGGCGCTGATGGACGGCGCCTGGGAGAGTACGAATACCTGGGATGGCATTGATCCCGGCATGGTAGTGATCGCGCCTTACGGAGAGGCGGTGCCGGAAGATGCGCGGGCCGCCGCCGATGCAGTCATTGCGGGTATCCGCGATGGCAGCCTGCATCCGTTCCAGGGACCCATCCGCAATCAGGCGGGCGAATCAGTAATCGGGGAAGGTGAAACACTGGACGATGGCGCCCTGCACGGCATGAACTACTATGTCGAAGGAGTGCAGGGAGAAATTCCGCAGTAGCCTTCCGTTTAATCTCACAGCGAAAAAAGCCTTATGGAGGAGGCTTTTTTCGCGTTATTAAAAATAATCTGCAAAACAAATTACCATGTCTGAAAATATTGTACACGTAAGCGACGAATCATTCGAGCGGGAAGTCCTCAATGCAACCGGGCCGGTCCTGATTGACTATTGGGCGGAATGGTGTGGTCCGTGCAAAATGATCGCGCCAATCATCGACGAGCTCGCGCAAGAGTACGGGGACAAGATCAAGATTGCCAAACTCAACATTGATGAAAACCCGCAAACCCCTCCCCGCTACGGAATTCGTGGAATCCCCACCCTGATGCTGTTCAAGAACGGAAATGTTGAGGCAACCAAAGTAGGGGCGGTTTCAAAATCTCAACTCGCCGCGTTTATCGACAGTAATCTCGAATAATTGCAGGAAATTCCAGCGTCCGCGCCCTGCCCTGGCATGGTCGCCCGGCTTGTATAACCGGGGTTCAGTAACCCAGGTCGGGATTGACCCGGTTCTGCAATGATTCGCCAGCCAGATAGCGTTTCATGTTCTCAAAAAACACCGACAAGGTCATTGGAACGTACGCATTTCCGTCATCTGCGGAAATATGGGGGGTGACAATCAGGTTGGGTATGTTCCAGTAAGGGGAGTCTGGCGGCAAGGGTTCCTGATCGAACACATCCAGAATCGCGCCCGAGAGAGAACTATCTTTCAGTTTTTCAATCAGCGCTGGATAGTCAATCACCGCGGCGCGCCCGATATTGACCAGCCCGGCGCCTGGTTTGAGCAGACCCAGGCGATGCCGGTTCAGCAGATTTCGGGTTTCGTCAGTCAACGGGGTGACCACAAACACAAAATCAGCCTCAGGCAATACCTGTTCCAGCTGCTCCACAGATACCATTTGATCGACCTGAGCAACCGGGCGACCATGGCGTGAGACTCCAATCACGTGGATGCCAATGGCTTTGGCATGAGAAGCTACGGACTTGCCAATGCTGCCAACCCCGATCAGGACCAGGGTTTTGCCGGCGATCGGTGTTGAATAAATCGAATCGTAGAGAGCGCTGCGCTGATTATGGACAATGGTCGGCATGGCATTATGCAGCATCAGTATCGACATCAGCCCGAACTCACCCCCCTTCGCTGCATGTACGCCCTTGTTGTTGGTCAGCTGTACGCCATCGGGCAGCCAGCTCATCGGGGTCAGATGCTCAACCCCGGCGCCAATAATATGAATCCATTTCAGGTTGGGCGCCCGCTCAGCGAGATTCCCGGTCGGCAGATCCCAGGTCACCAACACTTCGGCATCAGCCATCGACGTATCGAAATGATCCGTGTCCCAGTCGATGAAAACATCCAGCCGCCGGGCAATATCAGGATAATCGCTGGCGCTGCGCTGGTATCTTTGCCGGGTGATGGTGAAGACGGCCTCGCCCTCCACGGTATTCGGAAAGGTATCGGCAGAGAAGTGGTTGTTCTTGATATGAACCCTGGTTTTGCGTGAAGTGGTCACTGGCGGAGTCGCTATAGATGTCGGATTAAAATGACGGTTCTGGTCAAGCCGCAACCGTTCCTTTCGTTTTTTTCAGTTCGCTGATGATGAAGTCGTCACGCGCCTGGCCTTTACGTTCGTCCCCCTGAAAAATGACATCCATAACCTGATCATTTATCTGCCGCAGATAGTCGCTGTCGTTTAGCGATTCGCTGGCCGGAGCATGTACCACCGTATCGCTGCCGTAAGTCGGAATTGCCCCCGGCTGCAAATCGGCCGGCTGGGGCGGCGGCTTGCCTTTGGCCAGATCGCGGGCCAATCGCCGTAGTCGCCGCCGGTAAAGAATAACCCCGCGATCTGCCGCAACCAGATGCTCTTTGGAATGTTCGGAGATAGCGCCCATTCCTTCAACCGCCTCCACGTCTCCCGGGCTGGCTTGCTTTTCCTCGTAAGTGCGGGACATGACCTCGCCCTGTTCGATTCTCTCGATCCCCTCCCGGGTATTGAACTCCGGCGGGTCTCCGCGCGCCCCGAAGTTAGCCCAGGCGTAAGCGATGCAGCGCTCGTCATCCACCGGAACCACCCAGCGCGTGAACGCGCTTCGCCCGAAATACTTTACCTGAGTCCCATCGGTCGCGAAGGCGGCCCCTGATTGGGTGAAATTCGGCAGAATCAATTCGTTCACCCGCACCCAGGCATTCTCGTGCACACGTCTTGTCGCCGTGCCCAGAAAACGGATCTGGTTACGCTCATAAAACTGATATTCACCCACCACGCCGAAGCCGTCTGTGAACTGCTTCTGGTGTAAAAACGCGGTGTGCACCGGATCCACGATCGCGTCAAGCACCTGAATCCAGTTACAGTTGAACGCCGCCGCATAAGGAGTCATCACCATGTCGGGCAGATCATAGACATCGTAGTGAGGAAATCGGGGCTTTTCCTGTGGCGGTCCCAGCCAGGCGAAAATCAACCCGCGGAACTCAGTCACCGGATAGGCGCCGAGGCGTCTGGATTGTCGAATATTCGCGGCGCTATCGGAATTTCCGGGTTGTCCGGGAATTTCGAGTATGGAGCCATCAATATCGAATAACCAGCCGTGATAGCAGCAGCGAATCCCGCGGGTTTCACAATGGCCGAATTCCAGCGAAGCCCGGCGGTGAGGACAGTTTTTGTGAACCAGCCCGATACGGCCACTGTGGTCACGGAACAGAACCAGGTCTTCGCCCATCACCCGCACCCGCTTCGGGCGATCTTTCAACTCTGCCGTGAGCGCCACCGGATGCCAGTAGCGCCGCATCAACTCCCCCATCACAGTACCAGCGCCGGTCTCGGCCAGTTCATGATCATGGTCCCCCGAAAAACTCTGGTGGTAACCGCAATAGGGCTGGAAGTTTTCTTTATCTCGTGACAACATTGAATTCCCTCCGAATCAAATGCAAGCTCTCTACCTCATACACCGACCCAGACTATACCATCTTCAATCTTGACTGAATACACCGCCAGGTCGACGACCGCCGGAAGAGTTAATGCCTTGCCGGTTCGTATATCAAATAAAGCCTGATGCAGCGGACACTCGATACAGCCATCCTCGATCATCCCATCTGAAAGCGAGGCATATTCATGGGTACAGATGTCATCTACGGCAAAAGCCTGATCGCCCAGTTTACAAAGGGCGATCCATTGATCACCAATCCTGACCTGGGTAGGTTCTTCGTCATCCAGTTGCGAGAATGGTACGGCGCGATGCCATTGAAGTGGCGTGGTCATTGTGCTGAACCGATGTTGAAAAAAATCGCAGACTATACCCGTTATCCGACCCGAGTCAAGCAGAAAATAAGCAGAAAATAAGCAGAAAATAAGCGGTTGCGTCATTCAGGCTCCGGCTGTATCGTCCGGGGTGACCGATTGATTTTCTTCTTCACATGAACGAACCCACTGCCCGAATCAAGATCAACAAGCTGCTTGAGCAATCCGGCTGGCGTTTCTTCGACGAGGAAGGCGGACCCGGCAATATTCTCCTTGAACACGGCGCCGCGATCAATGAGTCTGATCTGGATGCTTTGGGTAATGACTTCGAAAGCGCCAGCAAGGGTCGGATTGATTTCCTGCTGCTTGACGCCAAAGGCTTCCCGCTGATCGTGCTGGAAGCCAAGGCCGAAGACAAAAACCCCCTGGTCGGCAAAGAACAGGCCCGCAGGTACGCCCGTTCCCAGAACTGCCGCTTCTGCCTGCTTTCCAACGGTAACCTGCACTATTTCTGGGACCTTGAACGCGGCAATCCCTGGATCATCACCACCTTCCCGACTCCAGACTCGGTGGCTGGCTGCAAACAGGTTACGCCCAACCCGAAACGCCTGATTGATGAGCCGGTTGGTGACGACTATATCGTCCTGACCCAGCGACCCGGCTATGCCGCCGAGGCGGCCTGGAAGAACCCGACCGAGCGGCCCGGCTTCATTCAGGCCAACAACCTGCGCTTCCTGCGCGCCTACCAGATCAACGCGATTCACGCATTGCAGCGTTCGGTACAGGCAGGCAGTGACCGCTTTCTTTTCGAGATGGCGACAGGAACCGGAAAAACCCTGACCGCGGCGGCGGTCATCAAGCTGTTTCTACGCTCCGGCAACGCTGGCCGGGCGCTGTTCCTGGTGGATCGGCTGGAACTGGAAGAACAGGCCCGAAAAGCGTTTGTCGGACTCCTGTCGGCGGACTTCTCTACGGTCATCTATAAGGAAAAACGGGATGACTGGCGGAAAGCCGAGATCGTGGTCAGTACCGTGCAATCGCTGTTGTTCAACAACAAATACCAGCGACTGTTTTCACCGACGGACTTCGATCTGGTCATATCCGACGAAGCTCATCGCTCAATAGGCGGTAACGCCCGTGCCGTGTTCGACTATTTTGTCGGCTACAAACTCGGTCTGACCGCAACACCCCGCGACTATCTGAAAGGCGCTGCCGCCGAAGTCGGCGCTGGAGCCCGCGACCCGCGTGAAAGCGAACGCCGGTTATTGCTCGACACCTACCGCACTTTTGGTTGCGAGAGTGGACAACCAACCTTTCGCTATTCATTGCTGGATGGCGTCAGGGACGGATTCCTGATCAACCCGACCGTGATTGACGCCCGTACCGATGTGACAACCCGGCTTCTCTCCGAAGACGGATTCGTCGTTTCCATCACGGACGACACCGGTGATGACCGGGAGGAAACCTGGAAACAGCGCCAGTTCGAGCAACGATTTTTCTCCGAGTCCACCAACCAGATTCTCTGCAAGACCTTCCTTGACCATGCGCTGCGTGATCCGATCAGCCGCGAGATCGGGAAATCCATTATCTTTGCCGTCAGTCAGAACCACGCAGCCAGATTGACGCAAATACTCAATCAGATGGCCGACCGTCTGTTTCCGGGGAAATATCAGTCAGATTTTGCGGCACAGGTGACCTCGCAAATCCAGGACGCGCAGAGATTCACGGTCAATTTCGCCAATAACAACCTGCTGGGTTCGGCCAACTTCCTGCCCGAATACAAGACCAGCAAGGCTCGCGTCTGTGTCACGGTTGGCATGATGACCACCGGCTACGACTGTACCGATATTCTCAATCTCGGTCTGTTCCGTCCCATCTTCTCACCCACCGACTTTATCCAGATCAAGGGGCGCGGCACCCGCCGACACAACTTTCTCGAACTGCTGTTCGACAATGAACGGAAAGGCTACGTTACGCAACCGGAAAAAACCGCGTTCAAACTGTTTGATTTCTTTGGCAACTGCGAATACTTCGAGACCGAATTCAATTATGACGAGGTGATCCAGCTACCCCGGCCAAAGACGGGGACCGGGAAAAGCAATGCAACCGATGGAACGGTCAGGCTTGATGGTTCTTATGAGCATCTGGGGGCCGATATTCTCAACTCGATACAGGAAGAAAAAATCGGTCACGAAGGCATGAAAATTGATCGGATGTTCTTCGATCAGTTCGCAGATGCAGTGCGGGAAGACCCGACCATTGTCGAGGCGGTCAAAGCCGGGCAATGGGACCGTGTCATTGACTATGTCAATCGCGAGGTGTTCGACCGACCCGAGGAATACTACAACCTGGAAAAGCTGAGAAAAGCCGCCGCAACCGACCGGCGACTGACCCTGCGAGAAATTCTGGAAAAGGTCTTCAACCTCATCCCGCGCTTCAAATCCAGGGATGAACTGCTGGAAGAAGAATTCACCAAGTTCGTCACCGATTACAAACCGCAGGAAGCCAAATCCATCCCGGCCATCCGCAACTATTTCAAAGCCTACGTCACCAGTGATTATATCCGGCACATTATCGAGAATCGGGACTATACCGATCTCGCCACCAACCCGACCTTCTCCACCCGTGACTTCACGGCAGTACCAGAGAAATACCGTGGCCTGATTCCCGAGTATGTCAAAGATTACGTATCATTGAACCAGTTCACGATGTAGCGCTTGTATATGCTCGACACCGCCACCAAACGCCGTATTGACACCGCTCGCGATATTCTCGTCGGCAAGGTGCCCGACCCGAAGAGCCAGGTCGAGCAAATCACCATCGCGCTGATTTATAAATTCATGGATGATATTGACTCCATCAGCGAGGAGTTGGGCGGCCAGCGCAAGTATTTCTCAGGCGACTTCGCCCGCTATGGCTGGCCGCGACTGGTGCGTTCCGGGCTGGGCGGCCATGAAACCCTGAACCTGTACGCCGAGGCGATCACCCGGATGCCGGAAAATCCGGCCATTCCGCCACTATTCCGAGACATCTTCAACAACGCCTACCTGCCCTACCGCGACCCGGAGACCCTGCGCGCTTTTCTCAAGATTATCGACGAGTTCAATTATGACCATAGCGAACGTCTCGGCGACGCTTTTGAATACCTGTTGTCGATACTCGGCTCCCAGGGTGACGCCGGACAGTTCCGCACCCCGCGCCATATCATTGATTTTATGGTCGCCATTATCGACCCGAAAAAAGACGAGACTGTACTCGACCCGGCCTGCGGCACTGCCGGGTTCCTGATTTCAGCCTACAAACATATCCTGGAAGCGAACCGGGGTTCACAAGGCGGACAGGACAATGAGGGAAATCCGGTATCCGGCCTATCCCGATTGACCCCGGACGAAAAGGGAAAGCTGGCGACCAACTTCACAGGCTATGACATCTCACCCGACATGGTGCGCCTGTCGCTGGTGAATCTGTATCTGCACGGTTTCGTAGCGCCGCAAATCCATGAATACGACACGCTGACCAGTGAGGAGCGATGGAACGAGTATGCCGATGTGATTCTGGCCAATCCGCCGTTCATGTCACCCAAGGGCGGCATCCGCCCGCATAGCCGATTTTCGGTGCAATCCAAACGCAGCGAAGTGCTGTTTGTCGATTACATGGCCGAGCACCTGACTCCGGGAGGACGCGCCGGGATTATCGTGCCGGAAGGCATCATCTTCCAGAGTCAGAACGCCCACAGGCAGCTACGCAAGATGTTGGTGGAGAAATATCTGGTCGCCGTCATCTCGCTACCGGCAGGTGTATTCAAACCCTATTCCGGGGTCAAGACATCCATTCTGGTCCTGGACAGGGCATTGGCGAGAAGATCGAACCGCATCGCATTTTTCAAGGTAGAAAACGACGGATTTGACTTAGGCGATCAACGACGGGCGATTGCGAAGAACGACCTGCCGAAGGTGAAGGCTGAAATTACCGAATATCTGCGGCGACTGCGGGCGGAGGAGCCGGTCGGCGGTTCCGAGCCAGCGCCGACCGGGCAGGTGTCGGAACCTGAAGCGGATTACACGGCCACGCTTGGGCTGATCACTGGCAAGGAGAAGATTGCGGAGGATGGCGAATATAATTTGAGTGGGGAACGGTATCGAAGGCATGAAAGTCGTCTGTCGAAATTCCTTATCGTGCCATTGGGTGAAGTGGCGGAAGTTGTCGCTGGACAATCACCGCCGGGGAAATCATACAATGATACTGGTATAGGGATGCCGTTTTATCAAGGAAAAACCGAGTTTAAAAAAATGTTTATTGGCAAGCCGACAAAATGGACTACTGACCCAAAGAGATTCGCCGAGGAAGGCGACATTCTTATGTCCGTGCGTGCCCCTGTCGGGCCTGTCAACTTAACGACAAGCCGAATCTGTATAGGTCGAGGAATCGCCGCCATTAGGCCAAACGAGAATCGGATGCTTACAAACTATATCTTCTATATTCTGCGTAGTTTGGAATCAGAAATAATAGGAAACGCAGGAGCAGCATTCGCATCAATAAATAAAGACGACATCCAGCAAATAAAAATCCCCCTGCCACCACTGGAAATACAGCGGGAAATCGTGGCGGAGATTGAAGGATACCAACGGGTGATAGACGGGGCACGGGCGGTGATTGATAACTACCAGCCACACATTGTGATTGATCCTGAATGGCCGATGGTATCTCTGGGAGATTCACAGTTTTTTCGCGTTGAAAGCGGTGGAACGCCGAAATCCAGTGTAGGGGAATACTGGAATGGGAGCATACCGTGGGCTACATTGGTTGATTTACCACCAACCGACCCTGTCGCTAAGATTAGAACTACACAACGCACAATCAGCGAGACTGGTCTTGCTAAATCGTCAGCGAAACTGATCCCAGAAAACTCCGTTATTGTTTCAACTCGTGCCACCATAGGCCGAATTGGCATTAATCGAACACCATTGGCAACAAATCAAGGGTTCAAAAATATCATTATCAATAATCCATTGCAGGCGATACCTGAATATGTTGCTCTGGTTATGACGAAACTTGTACCTATTATGAACGCTTGGGCCAGTGGTGGTACATTCAAGGAAATTTCTAAATCAAGGTTTTGTAAGCTGGAAATCCCCCTCCCACCCCTCAAAACCCAGCAATCCATCGTTGCTGAAATCGAAGCCGAACAAACGCTGGTGGCCGCCAACCGCGAGCTAATCGAACGTTTCGAGAAGAAGATTCAGTCGGCGGTGGAGCGGGTATGGAACACAGACGTATCCGAAAAAACGAAAGAGTAACGCAGATGGATGAACCGATAAAAAGCGTTGAAGAATTTCATGCCTGGCCGCAAAAGCTGGAAGGCAGACTTTTGGTCTATCGCGGTATGGCTAACACATCCTGGAAGGTAGAAGCGAGGCAGGAACTATTCGGATTTGGAATTGAAGTTTGGTGAAATCAATTCCACCCATAAATTTCACATTTTAATGTCTGCAACAGATACACTTGGAGCTTATACCTTTCAGAGGATTGAAAAATGGCAAGAGATACTTACAAATATCACTTCAAACAAGGGAACAGGATCGTTCATACGGGAATAACCAACGATTTGGACAGGCGTGAACGGGAACATAAACAAAATTATGGGGATAGCGGTCATATCAAACAAGTGGGACACAAGACAACCCGCGATGCAGCCTTGAATTGGGAAGGAGAGCAGGCGAAAAAAGGAAACCCCACCAGAAGGCAGAGGTGATCACGATGTATGATCAGATCAACATTTGACAGCAAGACTGAACTCGTCCTTGTATTTTCTGGTGTTGGCCTTTGTACCGAAGGCGGTACAGAGATTGACGTATCAGACAGTGTATGATCAAAATCACGACCAGCCCCTGAACCACTAACGATATGAAAATAAGCGTAAAAAACCTCGGTGTCCTCAAACAGGCGGAATTTGAGCTAGGCGATTTGACCCTTATTTGCGGCGGCAATAATACGGGGAAAACTTACGCAACGTATGCTCTGTTCGGATTCTTATGGGGTTGGAAACATTTACTGGAAGTCAAAATCAATCGTCAAACAATTGAAACCCTACTGAAGGATGGTGTAGCCCGGATTAATATTGAAACTATAGATGCGGACGACATTCTTAAAAGCGGTTGCCAAAGATACACCCGGGAACTCCCGCGAATCTTTGCCTCGCAAGCAAGTCGGTTTAAAGATACGGAATTTCAAATATTCCTTGAATCGGAAACAATGTCACGGCTAAGGAATCGTTCCTTTGAGCGTAGAATACGGTCCGCTGAAGACGACTTTCTCTCCCTGTCCAAGGCTGAAGGAGAAAAGGATCTGGTGGTCTCTCTGCTAATGGATAACGGAAAAAAAACAGTACCTGTTGAAATGATCAAGGAAATAATCTCAGACGGAATTGTTGAATTACTCTTCGATAAATATCTGACCCGGCCATTTATTGCCAGCGCAGAGCGCACCGGCGCGGTGATTTTCCGTAAAGAACTGAATTTTGCCCGAAACCGTCTACTGGAGGAAATGAGTCGGGCGGACAAAGACTTTGATCCGATGAAACTACTGTTCAAGTCCTATCAGGATTACTCCTTGCCGGTTCAGATCAACGTGGATTTTATCCGGAAACTTGAAAACGTTTCCAGAGAAGACAGCTTCCTTGTCGAAAACCATCCACACATACTGAATGATTTCGCTGACATCATCGGGGGAGAATACATCGCAGGAAGTAATGACGCGATTTATTTCAAGCCTGAACGTAAACAACTGAAACTGGCTATGGACGAAAGCTCCAGCGCGGCGCGTTCCCTGTTGGACATTGGTTTTTATCTACGTCATGTCGCAAAGCCCGGCGACCTGCTGATGGTGGATGAGCCGGAGCTAAACCTGCATCCGGAAAATCAGCGTCGCATAGCCCGACTCTTTGCCCGATTGGTGAATCTGGGTATTCGCGTATTCATGACCACACACAGCGACTATATTGTCAAGGAGCTCAATACCCTGATTATGTTGAAGCGGGACAGGCCTCACTTGCAGAAAATTGCGCAACAAGAAGGCTACAAAAGCGAAGAACTGATGGCGACAGAAAAGGTCAAGGTTTATATAGCAGAGAAAGCGTTGATGAAACTGGAGGAAAATAAAAGCAGGCGAAGCCGACACCAGACACTCATACCAGCCAATATAGATCCGGAATTTGGAATTGAGGCGCGCAGCTTCGATGAAACCATCAACAAAATGAATGATATCCAGGATGCCATCGTATGGGGTGGAAATGAATGATGTCTGATTTTGATGTGTTGCGAGACTTGATCCGCGACGATATGTTAGCCCCGATTCAAGATCATTACAGAAAAAAGACTGTTGTTCTGAAGGAGCCCGGCAACCGACAACAATCGGCATACTCCCTGGAGATACGCAACGCTCCCGATAATACTATCGCGTTCAAAGCAGATGCCTTCCCATCACCGAAAGAGATTTTCAAAAACAGCAAAGGAGAATGTAAACGGGCCGATTTTGTGATTATAGCCAGTAACCACAAGGCAAACTGGATTGTATACATAGAAATGAAAAGCGGCAAAGCAGGTCCAGAAAATGAGATCAAAAAACAATTGATCGGGGCACAATGCCTTGTAGCCTATTGCCGCGCCATTGGTCA
Organism: Candidatus Poriferihabitaceae bacterium; assembly: GCA_965208975.1. Classification (GTDB taxonomy): domain Bacteria; phylum Pseudomonadota; class Gammaproteobacteria; order Arenicellales; family Poriferihabitantaceae. The sequence continues at coordinate 725,658 of CBDBQH010000003.1, forward strand.
GGGTTTTTGGGGGAAGCCGCAATTCCTTCAGGAAAACAATTATCAACAACGTTTTATCAGTGTCAGAAATATCGGGGTGCCGAAACGACAAACACGGACAGCGCCAAATTCCGGTCAACACGATGCGCCGGAACGTATGCTGAAAATCAATGCGCCATCCAAAAATGCTCTGGAATTCTATAAATTGGTAGGAGCGCCATGAAATATATTTACCCTGTGATTCTCACCGAAGACCCCGATGAGGGCGGCTACGTTGTCACCTGCCGGGATATGCCAGAAGCAATCACCCAAGGCAATACGATTGAAGAAGCGCTTGTCGAGGCTGCCGATGCCCTGGATGAAGCCATTTGTGGCTGTATCAATCAAGGTCGGGAAATTCCCGAACCTTCGGCTGAACAAGCTGGAGAACGACTGGTTTCAGTGCCAGTAACCACTGCGCTGAAAGCGGCTGCCTATATCAAGTTCCGTGAATCCGGTCAGACTAAAGTAGCCATTGCCAAATCCCTGGACATTAAAGAAAGCGAAGTACGTCGTATCCTGAATCCACGCCACAATACCAAAGCCGATACTCTGGAGAAATTTATTCGTTCATTAGGTGGCGATGTACTGGTCAGCGCCCGCCAGGCTGTCCGCTAGGCCGGAGCGTGGACAAACAGCCGGAAATTGTACAGTCCTGGACATTGAATCAAGCTGGAGAACCAACCGATGACACCAGAGGTATTAACCATAATCGGCGTAGGCTTGGCATTGGCTGGCGCGATCATCCCGGCAATCAATGGCCTGCGGCAACAGGTCAACCAGCAAGGCCAACAGATCACACAGATTGCCCGACAGGTGGGGCACTTGTCCGGGTTGCTGGAAGGCTTGAAGGCTTGCGGGGAAGGCCGGTAGCGGGCGCGACCGACCGCGAGAGTTGATAGACGGGGAAACCCGACCACGACAGCGCACACCATCAACACACTGGAAGCGGCGCGAAAACTGAAAGGCGCCGGGATGGACACCGAACAAGCCGAAGCGGTGGCCGCGACCGGTTGGAATACTATCAGAACTGAATTAGACAATTGGATTGGGGAAACTATTCAGAAATGATTTTGACGTTTGCATAAATCAGGATTCTCAAGGACTAATTGTGAAAATATAGTCAACTCGAAGTTGGTATATGCGCTTAAAGACAAGGTAATGATTGTTTTCACTTTCACTTGTTTCAACACCCTTCGGGAAGAACAGTAAAGCCTTCCCGATATGCCGCGTCACGCAGCCGTTGATCAAAGGAAATAAAGCCTTGTCCGATTGTCAGGCTCTGGCACCACTGTATGGCGGCTGCCAGTTGCAAGGCATCGGCGGCCCGCAAGGGATGCACCGCCAGCATCCGTTCGGCCGTACTGCGTAACGCATCACCCGGTAGTATCTCTGTCCAGACCCGCATCAGGTTATGTAACACATGACGGGCGACTCGCTCATCATGAATTGTCAAGTCGCCTGTTCTCACTTGTCGCATCAATGCAGAAACACATTCGGTGCGTGTACCCCACCATACGACAACAAAGGAGTCATTAACCAACAAGTCCTGCACCGTGGCAGAGTCTGGTTCGTCAATACATAAGGGGACAATAGCCGATGTATCCCAAAATTTCACCAGCCTTCCCGCCGTTCCTGCAAGACTGCCGAACGTACTGTTGCCTTTGGGTCTGCAGGGCGCGGCAGGTTCCAGAAATCTGCTGACAGGATTTTTTCAGGGCGTTTCAACAAGCCTCTTTTTTCCATGTCCAGCAGGCTTGCGGGCAAAGACGCAATATCCTTGACCGGCAACAGACGCGCAACGGGACGACCGTGCTCGGTAATTAACAGTTCTTCACCCGCCTTGACCTGGCGCAGGCAAGCGCTGATTGATCTTTTGAGTTCTGATACGGTTGCAGTTGTCATAAAATGACCTGTTTGGTTAAAGTGTCAGGACCAGTATAGTCAAAATTTTAGTGTTAGGCAAATACCCGTTAGGAACATAGAGATCATTACGACAAGGCCATTGAACTCAATCCCCAAGATGCCAAAGCGTACTACAATCAAGGAAACGCCAAGCGAGATTCAGGAAACGATGCAGGCGCCCAGGAAGATTTTGCCAAAGCGAAGAAGCTTACCAATAAAACCTTGAAATAATTCTGTGTGGCTGCCCGGAGTTGGATGAAAGATGGTCAATGTATCCCAAAATTTCGCCTTTTAATGATTGCAACGGATATACTTGGAGCCTACCTTCGGAGGATTGAAAAATGGCAAGAGATACTTACAAATATCACTTCAAACAGGGGAACAGGATCGTTCATACGGGAATAACCAACGATTTGGACAGGCGTGAACGGGAACATAAACAAAATTATGGGGATAGCGGTCATATCAAACAAGTGGGACACAAGACAACCCGCGATGCAGCCTTGAATTGGGAAGGAGAGCAGGCGAAAAAAGGAAACCCCACCAGAAGGCAGAGGTGATCACGATGTATGATCAGATCAACATTTGACAGCAAGACTGAACTCGTCCTTGTATTTTCTGGTGTTGGCCTTTGTACCGAAGGCGGTACAGAGATTGACGTATCAGACAGTGTATGATCAAAATCACGACCAGCCCCTGAACCGCCTGAATAAAAACCAGACTCTGTCAAATTGAATAGAGGAAACGATTATGTCCACAGTAAAAGAATTAGTGCGAGAGGTGCTGGAGACCCAGCCGGAGGATGCCTCTTACGAGGAAATTATGCGGGAACTGGCTTTTGAGCGCATGGTGGCCAGAGGGATGGACGATGCCCGCGCGGATCGAGTGGTCGGAAACGACGAGATGGAGCGGCGAATCAAACAATGGCACAACTGAGATGGACTCGTGAAGCCGAACAGTGGCTGCATGACATCTTCGATTATATCGCGCTGGACAATCCCGATGCGGCGGCGCGGGTGATACATGGAATCTACGACAAAGCGCAAACTTTGATTGATTTCCCCGAAATCGGTTATCGCTACCGTACAGAGGAAGAAGGGGAAATCCGTGTGCTGCTTTACGGACATTACCGGATCGCCTATCTACTCTGCAATAGCTCAGATTGGATTGATGTGCTTGGCGTGTTTCATGGGGCGCTGGACATTGACCGGTACATACCATGATACATGGTGAGAGCAAGTGAAGTCAGCAACAGTCAAATATCTCGAAGATGTTGCCATGTTGCCGACGCAGAATACATCGGCGTTAGCCTGCATACGCAACTCCCGCCAGTTCACGGGCAGACATGAAGACCTGCCCCTACCTCTGTAGTTTACCCGCTTATATAGTTTATTCACTGTTTATCATTTATATTCAGTGAATGATTATCATATTTACGACTCTATTCACGTTATTCTCATAATATACCGTGAATAGAGTATAATGGCGGTATGCCAACCACCCGGCCAATAAGAGACCGTATCCAAACTCTGAAACAGGAGTACGATACCTTGCGCCTGGGTCGGGAATCATTGCTGGCGATGATTGATGAAGTGGAAATAGCCGAAAGCGTGTACAACTCGAACGCAATCGAGAACTCAACTCTCACTCTGGAGGAAACAGAGAGAATCCTGATGGAACAGATGTTGTCCCGCGATGTATCTGTACGGGAAGTCTTCGAGGCGAAAAACCTGGCTCGCGTCACACAATACAAACGCGCCAGAGCGAGAGACAGCGAACTGAACAAAGACCTGATGGCGCTCTTGCATCAGATGCTCATTGGCGGCATTGATGACAGCATCGCCGGACGCTTTCGTCAGCAGGGAGAATATGTGCGGGTGGGTACTCATATAGCGCCGGCGCCTGAGCATGTAGAACGCATGATAGATAACATTCTCATCGAATATTCCAGCGACCTGGGTTCATGGTTCCTCGACAAGATTGCCCGATTTCACCTGGATTTTGAGACGATCCATCCCTTTTGCGATGGCAACGGCCGCATGGGGCGGGTCATTATCAACTTCCAACTCCTGCAACTCGGACTGCCTCGCCTGATCGTCCGTAACTCGGAGAAAAACCGCTATTATCGGGCATTCAGGGACTATGGGGACGGCAAAAAGACCAAGTCTATGGAGAACATTATGACGCTGGCTCTGATGGAGTCCCTGCACAAAAGAACAAGCTATTTACGAGGAGAAGAAATCGTCAGACTGTCGGACCACATCAAGCAGAATGGCCTTTCAGCCCCCGCCGTCACCAACGCCGCCCGTCGCCAGACCATTCCCGCCTTCCGCGAGAAGGGAGTGTGGAAGATTGGAAAACGCTCAGTTCGTCCGATCCGACAAACTGGACTGGATGATTTACTGCCCCGGCGCCCCGATGAAGTCGAACACGCGGGCAAGGATTAACAGGGTAAGCGCAAACTGAACCCCGAACATCCAGCGCAATCCGGAAATTTCCTGCCGGACTCCGGCAATTCCCTAGTGTAGGGATTTCTCTACCGCTTCCAAGCCTGCCTTTGTCGCCAGTTCGCCGGACTGGTTCGCCATAACTTCAGCCATTGCTTCGGCCTGGTTCGGTTCAAACCCGGCTTCTTTCATTCCCGCGCTGTGCCAGTGTGTCGATGGTATACGCTGCCATGGTTCGTCGCCTGTCTGTTCTTTTCTGGTGTTCCTAGTCTGGCCGGGTTGCGCCACCTGATCAACCCGGATTTCTTCCGGTTGTTCTGTCGCTATCAACCGCCCGCCGTCAAACTGGATACATCGCGCCAGATAGCGAACAAAAAACCCAGCATGACCAGCGTAAAAGCAAAATGTAATCCGAACATCCAGCGCAATCCGGAAATTTCCTGCCGGACTCCGGCAATTTCCCCCTTTAGTGATTTCTCCAGTCCAGCCATTTCCCGCTGCAACCCGGCAATATCGCCCTTTGTCGCCAGTTCGCTGGACTGGTTCGCCATAACTTCGGCTACTGCTTCGGCCTGTTCGGTCTTGAATCCGGCTTTTTCCAGCTTCCGCATTGCGGCCAGTGTGTCAATCGCTACGGTTGTCATGTTTTGTTCTCCGTCTGTTCTTTTTTGGTGTTTTCTCTTATGGATTTCCCCGATCCGCTCTGCCCTCAGGACAACCCGCTATCAATCCGGCTACTTATTTCAGATAGACAACATCCGCGCCATTTACTCGATGGGCAAAGCCTTTTAAGCCTCTTGCGTCCAGTGTGTAGGTCTTGCCCGCTACGCGGATACTCGGCAAGGTTACCGCTTCCAGTTTGACGCGCTGGATGTTGTCGAATTGTCCCTTAATGTTGTCGGACTTGTCGGCCAGGATCACATCCCGGCTGTCGTCCTGATCGGTCAGGTCATAAGTATCATGGCCTGAACCGCCCGCCATGAAGTCGTTACCATTGCCGCCATTCAAGTGGTCAGTGCCCGGACCTCCAAGCATCCAATCACTGCCGTTGCCGCCTCGTAACTGATCATTGCCTTCGCCGCCGTTCAGGTAATCATTGCCCGTGCCTCCGGACAGCCAGTCATTGCCGAAGTCTCCGCGTAGGTGATCCTCGTCCTTGCCTCCGCGCAGGGTATCGTTGCCATAGCCCCCCCCGTACAGGGTATCGTTGCCTTTGCCGCCGTACAGGTAATCATTGCCCGCGCCTCCGTTCATAAAGTCTGTATCCTAATATCCGTACAGGGTATCGTTGCCCTGTTCTCCGTACAGTTTGTCATTGCCTTTGCCGCCGCCTATCCAGTCATTGCCTTCGCCGCCGAGCAGTGTGTCATTGCCCCATTCCCCGAATAAGCGGTCATCGCCATCGTCTCCGAGCAGTTTATCGTTGCCTTTGCCGCCGTACAGGCGATCATCGCCATCTTCTCCGAGCAGGGTATCGTGGCCTTTGCCGCCGTACAGATGGTCATTTCCTCTGCCTCCGAATATCCAGTCATTTCTTCTGCCTCCGTACTGGTGGTCGTACAGGTGGTCATTTCCGTTGCCTCCGAAAATCCAGTTGGTTCTGTCTGTTTTGCAATGGTAAGCGTCAAAGCCGTTAGGCTGTTTGCTACATCTCACCGTTTCCGCATTGGCCGCGAACACAATCGGCAACAGGATCATGGCGGTAATGAGTCTGATTGTTGTTTTCATGTCTGGTTCTCCGGTGTTGGTTTCAATGTTCGGGAATATATCACAATTCCCCGACACACAATTCCCGGCCACAATTCCCGGCTACTCCATCCAGTTCGTTCAATCCTCTGGTGACCGCCGGACAATCAAGCCGTCCCGCCCCATTTCTTGCCGTAATTGTTCCAGGCTCTTACCCTTCCCGGTCTTGTTCCCGCTTCCTTTTTCTTATTCGACAAGTTCTCCATCCTCAATGGTTGGTGTTATGATACACGCCTCTTGACCTGACCAGAAATTTCGCCGGCTCCCCGTATGCCATTCGAGAACATAGACATTGAAGACGCCAGGGCGCTGATCGACAGCGAAGACCCGATTATTATTGACATTCGGGATGCCGCGTCCTGGTCATCGGGGCATATTGAGAATGCCATCCATATCGACAACAGCAATGTTCAGTCTTTTATCGAAGGCGCGGACAAATCGCGGCCACTGATCGTCTGTTGCTATCACGGTAACATGAGCAAGGGCGCGGCGGATTTTTTCAGCAATCAGGGGTTCGGGAAGAGCTACAGCCTGAACGGCGGTTATACCGAATGGGCCAGACAGGAATGGCTACCCCCCACGGCTGACTGACAAACCGACAGAATACAGAACAATGCCTGACTCATTACTCAATCTGTTTGACCGGGATTCACTGACTTTGCAGGTGGTCGTGATTCTGGGCGTGACTCTGGCCTTCAGTCTGGCGACCCGGGGCATCCTGGCGTTTTTGCACAAACGTCTGGGCGACAGTGAATTATCATGGAATGGCGCCTTCCTGAATGCGCTCGCTCCTCCCTTGCGATTGATGATCTGGGTGGTCGGTATCGGCCTGGCCTGTGAAACCGCTACGGCTGGCCTGGATACACCGATTGCGGGGGCCATCGTTTCAGCCAGGGATTTGGGCGCGATTACCGCACTCGCCTGGTTTGTGATTCGATTCATCAATAATGTCCAGCAAAACCTGATCCACAGGAAAACCGAAAAAGGTGAAGAAGTCGATCAGTTCGCGGTCACCAGCATCGGCAAATTGTTGCGGCTGGTGGTATTTATCATTGCATCTCTGGTAGCCATGCAAACCCTCGGACTCAGCATCGCGGGGGTTTTGACGTTCGGCGGGATCGGTGGTATCGCGGTCGGATTTGCCGCCCAGGGAATGCTTTCCAATTTCTTCGGCGGATTGATGATTTATCTGGATCGTCCGTTTTTCATCGGCGACTGGATTCGCTCTCCCGACAGGCAAATTGAAGGAATAGTGGAAAAGATCGGGTGGCGGATAACCCTGATCCGAACCCTGGAAAGCCGGGCGTTGTATGTGCCCAACTCGACTTTTTCGACCATTTCGATTGAAAACATCACCCGGATGAAAAACCGGCGGATTTACGAAACCATTGGCATTCGCTACGATGACGCCGTCGCAATGGACGATATTGTTGCACAGGTAAAAACCTATCTCGAATCCCACGAGGAAATTGATTCGGATCAGACCTTGATGGTCAGCTTTACCACATTCGCTCCGTCATCACTGGACTTCTTTATTTACTGCTTCACCAGGACACAAAACGGAAAGGAATATTTCAGAATCAAGCAGGAAGTCATGCTCGCCATCCTGAAGATTATTGAAGACCACAACGCCGAATGCGCTTTCCCTACGACTACGCTGCACCTGAAAACTGATGGTCAAGCCTGATCGCGGGTTTCGGTCACCCGATCTCGACTCAGCCAACCCGTACAATCGTCATCGAAATTTTCACCCAACCCGAGATTCTGTTTTTCCTGATCGCCGTCGCATTCGTCGCCGGGTTTCTGGATACCCTGGCGGGTGGAGGAGGATTGCTGGTCATACCTGCCCTGCTGCTGGTCGGAACACCGCCTGTCCAGGCCATCGCTACCAACAAACTACAGGGCAGTTTTGGAACCCTGACTGCCGCGGTGACGATGATTGCAAAACGGCAGATTGATTTGAGAACTATAAAAAGGCCGTTCCTCGCGGCATTGGCGGGGGCGGTATTCGGAGCGATTGCGATACAGTATATGCCTGCCGGGTCGATGGATTTCGTAACCCCGGTTGTGTTGCTGCTAATCGCCCTGTATTTCCTGTTTTTTAATCATTCGACCCATCTCCCGGAACGGATGTCCAAACCGACCGCGCCCAGACACAGAACCTTTAGTCATATCGTGGCGCCGGGGATCGGATTTTATGATGGCGCCTTTGGCCCCGGCGCCGGTTCGTTTTACGCTTTGGGCGGAGTCGCCTTACTGGGTAAAAACCTGGTACAGGCCACCGCCAATGCCAAAGCGCTGAATTTCGCCAGTAATCTGGCGGCGCTGGTCACATTCATTGTCAGCGGAAAAATTATCTGGTTGATCGGAGCAGTAATGATTGCAGGCGCTGCGGCCGGAGCGTATCTGGGTTCTCTGGTCGTATTGAATATGGGCGAGAAAGTGATCAGGCCCGCCATCGTAATCATGTCGCTGGCGATGTTATGCGTTTATATCTGGCGCCGGGTCATGATTTGATCCAGGCCGTGAGCCGGACCTACCTGGCCCGCACAACCCGAATCAAGTCGGTACTGCCGGCTTGCCTCGAGCTCCCCGCAGTCAGAATCAACAGGTCATTATTGTTGACGTAGCCAAGCTCTTTGGCGCGATTGATAGCGAAAACAATTTTCTCATCGTCACTGCCGTCACCCTCATAGTGAATGGCCAATACGCCCCAGTTCATGGCCAGACGGCTGACCACTGATTTACAGGTGGTGATAGCGAGAATCGGACAATCGGGGCGGTATTTGGAAATCAGGCGGGAAGTGAATCCGGTTTCAGTCAATGCGATAATAGCAACCGCGTTCAGGTGATTTGCCATCGTGATTGAGGCCTGAGCCACCGCTTCTGTAACCTCGTTGGCGGGATGTGGTTGAATTTGCTGAAGATAGCCGAATCGACGCAACCCGGACTCCGCTTCACGGGCCAGACTGACCATGGTTTTCACGGCTTCGACAGGACGCCTGCCGACCGCGGTTTCACCGGACAACATCACAGCGGAAGTGCCATCGAAAATGGCATTGGCGACATCGCTGACCTCAGCCCGGGTCGGTCTCGGATTCCGTTCCATCGAATCCAGCATCTGGGTAGCGGTGATCACGGGTTTACCCTGGGCTACGGTAGCCCGGATAATCCGCTTTTGAACGGTCGGACCTTCTCCCAGTTCCAGCTCGACGCCGAGGTCACCGCGCGCAACCATAATACCGTCGGCCGCCGCAATGATGCTGTTCATATTGTCAACCCCTTCCCGATTTTCTATCTTCGCAATGATCGGGATACGCACGCCCCGACTCCTGAGCGCATTACGCATGATCACGACTTCGCTGGCATTTCGAACAAATGAAGCGGCAATATACTGAGCGTCATTGGCCGCCGCGAATTCAATTTCCAGAGTATCATCGGATGGAATGTCGTTAAACGCGGTTTTATTGTCCGGCAGGTTGACGCCTCTGGCATCCCTCAGTAAACCGCCACATTCAACCCGGCACTGGATTTCATCTCCCTTGACAGCAGTCACAATCAACTCCATTTGACCATCATCAATCAATATGCGGTCACCAGCGCTGGTATGCCGGCACAGAGTCGGATGGGAAACGGTGACACCGCTCTCATCCCCGATCCCATCCCCTGCATAAATCGAAAATGACTGGTGACGTTCCAGCAGCACAGTATCGGCATTGAGCCTGCCGGTACGTATTTCGCGCCCTCGGGTATCCACCATGACCGCTACCGCGACATCCATGTCCATCGCCGCCTGACGCACCCGATTGAGCGTTCGGGAGTGAGATTCCACATCCCCATGGGACAAATTCAGGCGGGCGACATTCATGCCCGCTTCAATCATGGCCTTTAACGTATCGACGTTATCACAGGCCGGGCCAATGGTAGCGATGACCTTGGTCTTGCGTAATTTGTGTGCGGATTTCAGCTTTAGTGTCCCCTGGATTCCAAAGCCGTATTATACCCCGGCAGAGCCGGGATCCGTCCATAAAAATCAGTTCTGTCAATTTCATTTCAACTGGTACTGATATATCCTCCAGCGATGGCATCCGGACAACCCAATACCCGTCTCCGCTTCAATATCCTGTTTCCTCTCGCCTGCTGCTTCGTGTTTGCCTGGCCGGTCAGCCGCTTGACCAGCTGGTATGGCAGTGGAATCGAATTCACGGTTTTCCTTGCGCTCGCCGTCTGGTTAGCGGGTCTGGCCGGTATGTACTGGTCATTCAGCGGGCCAAAAATGAAAATTCGCTACCTCGTTGTGCACTGGTTCGGAATGAGCTTCGTATTCGCTGTTCTTGCGCTGATTGCCGAGCCGGTGCGGTGGGTAACCGGCCTGGATGACCGGCTTGTCGCCTCGGCAGTCCTCGTCACCGGCATGATACTGGTACTGTTTTCAATCCTGGCCTCTCACCATCTGTCCATCAAAAGACTACGAATCAAAAGCCCGAAAATCAGCCGTAAATACCGGATTGTCCAGATCAGCGATGTCCATATCGGTTCGCGGCAAAGCGGATTCATGCAACGTATCGTCAACAGAATCAATGCCCTTGAACCTGATTTTGTCGCCGTCACCGGAGATTTGATCGACAGCAGTTCGGTTGATTATGAAGCGCTGGAATCCATAGCCCAGATCAAGGCTACGATGTTTTTCACGATTGGCAATCATGAACGGTACGCCGACCTGGACAAGATTCTGGGTATTGCGAAGCGTCTTGGCATGCATACATTACGACAGGATTCACAAAGCGCCGGAGAACTCAACTTTATCGGCATAGATGACGCAGACCGCAGGGACCAGGTCGATATTCATCTACCGCAGATCGCGAACAACCCGGACCAGTTCAGCCTGCTGCTATACCACCGTCCGCACGGCTGGCAAGCGGCGATGGATCATGGCATTGATCTGATGCTGTGCGGACACACTCACAACGGACAGATTTTCCCGTTCAACCTGATCGTCAAACAGCAATTCAACCACATTAGCGGGCTGTATCGAAAGCGCCATCACCATCTGTATGTATCACCCGGCACCGGCACCTGGGGACCGTTGATGAGACTGGGTTCACTCAATGAAATAACGCTGTTCGAGCTGGCGCCGGAATAGGAGTACATCGTTGGTCTGGTACAGAATACCTGACTCAATCGTATGATAGAGTGCGAAGAAGATGGCGATACCGATGGTAATATCCAAGCGATCAAAAATTAAAGCGATTGCTTCATAATTTCTTTTTTTATGCTTTTAGGTAAAAAAGGGGAGGATTAGGATGTTATGGCAATAACAGCACATTATCACTCAAGTCTTCAATCAGTTACCTTCAACTGTTAGCCCCCTTTCCAAATGGATTAGATGCAATGGCATAGTGTCCATGCGGATCAGCCAATCGAGATTTTCAATTTGCATCAGCCTGATATCTCTTTTTCAATCTTTTCCCGCACAACCTCCACTTCTACATTATGATTTCTTGCAACGGTTTCCAAACAGGTTTCCCATATCTCCTCCATATCCAATACCATCTCCAGACGGTTACTCTTTGGCGGTTCCGCTTTCCTCCTTTTCTCTGCTTCTTTCTCCCTGTATCCCTTTTCCACAATATCTGCTGCGCCTTCAATGCCTATTACTTCCATAAAGTCCGTTTCCGATAATATCTGTATGCCCTGTCCATTCCTGATTAAAGTTTCAACCTTTCGATGTTTGGAACTCTTATCATATCCTTGTTTCAATTTATCTTGATCTTGTATTCCCAACACCAACAATGTCAGCTTCTTTGTAGCAGTGCTGGCTATCTTACAGCCTGCCTCTGCTGCATGTGACATAGCGGTAGTGCGAGATATAGATAATTCGCCGGTAAACAAAACAGTTTCCCCGTATAGATGTCCTTTCTCATTGGGCACAAAATCCTTTACCTTTGGGGTCTTCTCGAACCGTTTCCAAACCTTTCTAGTATCCGTAGTATTCGTAGTATTCGTCCAGTAATCTTCTAACTCCTCCAGCCAGTAATCTATATCTGTATCTGTTTCCTTGCAGGTGTTCAATACTATCAATGCTGCGGCTTTGGCATCCTCTAAAGCATCATGATGGTTGAATTCTATACCCATATCCTGTGCTACATTTCCCAAGCCATAGCCCCTTTGTCCGTAACGTTCCGGGTAAGCCCTTCTTATTATCCTTGCGCTATCTAACCAGGTAACCTGTAACTGTTCCAGATCATACTTCTTCATTGCTCGTTCAAAGGCTACCCGATCAAATGCTGTATGACTGACTAATACCATACCCCTTAATCTCTTTCTTAGCTCATTGCGTACTTGTGGCAAGGTAGGGCTATGTTTTACGTGTTTCGGTTTAATGCCATGTATATCTATATTCATTTCATCAAACCAGTCTTCCGGGTTGATTAGGGATTGCCAGGTATCTACTACCTTTCCATCTACTACATGAGTAATTCCTATTTGACAGATACTGGATCTATCTGCATTGGCGGTTTCAACATCTATTGAATTGAAGGTCATCATGGTAGTTTTCCTCTTTGTGTGTTGGTATTCGTCTTTTGTGTAGCAACCGATGGATTTGCATATCCATGATCCGAACTGCGGTTCCGATGGTTGATCCGCAATACATAGATACTTTAGGGAATTATATAAGCCAGGAAATCGGTGAAAATTTGTTATATCTGCGCCATGACTGCCCGGATTTTGTCTATTTATCCCCCCTATTTTTGATGTTGTCTAACTCTGTATATAATTCCCTAAGATATTCTTCCGATGACAGTACTGTTTTCAGTTCGCGTCCCATCGATTCAAAGCCACTTCCGAATTTGCCGCATTGGTTTTGAAACAGCCCTTTTACACTTCCCCATCCGACAAATTGCTTCAACGCCTGCTGTTCATCAGGTGTTGCTTGATTGCGCCCATCTGCTCGCATCCGGATAATGGTTTTAACAGCCTCCAGGTTGTCTTTGGCTTTCTGGAGCGATGACCTGCTCTCATCAAACGGATCCTTGGCCGACCGATCTATTTGTACATTGATAGCATCTCCTGCCCCATCGTCTGGTTCAACTCCGTCCTGTCCTGCTCGTTCGGCCAGTCGTTCGTCGGGTCCACTGGATCGTAGTCCGGGTTCCCCGGATATTCCAGCGCTCGCTGAATCACCAGTTCCCTCATTCCCCCCTGTTGAAAGTTCGGGTTGTGCTCCAGCCCCTTCTGTAGCTCCAGCGCCCCGTTCACCTGCGCCTTCTCCCACTCCTCTCTTGCTGCCTGACTCCCCAGCTCCATCCAAAACCTCGGGTAATTCTCCTGAATAGATGCTCTCAGAATGTCCAGTATCTCCCCTGCTGTCATCTTGTACATTTTTACCACCTCAATCTCTTGAAAGTCATTAGCGATAATTTCATCTACTTCTTCATGTGTTGACATCCCTGAATTGTCCACGCCAGGCCATCTCCGAACTCCGTCATAAAATGACGCGATGTAAGGCTTTATTCCAACTCCTAACTGTTCGATCAACTTCTTTGAAATATCGGCAAACTTCACCACTCCGCCTTCAACATAATACCCAACCATGTAAATCCCGTCTGATAGCATTTCCGGGTCTACACCAGAAAAGGCTGTACCTTGACGCGACTTCATCCGGTCTAATCTTTTCTGAAATTCCTTTTGTCTAATTAAGTATATGATTCCCAAATTTTTCCTCTCCCGTGGCATCTTTAGTTGCCATTGTTTGTTCTTGAAGGCACAACACTAAAATAGAACGGTACAGACGTTCATCTAAAACAGCGTTTGCTGCAATAACGGTAAATCTCCAGTATGACTCCCTGCTTCTGAAATTCTCCCCAATGATTCCTGATGGTATTCAGAATTCACCTCAAAACCAATAAAATTACGTTTTAATATCTTTGCCGCTGCTGCCGTCGTGCCACTACCCATAAATGGATCAAGGACAACTTGATTCTCCTGCGTCGTAAGCATGATCAGGTACTTTATTAAATCAAGCGGTTTCTGCGCCTCATGTATCCGTGGTTCATTTTTTCTAAAGCCGAAATCAAGTAAATTTGTAGGACTTGGGCCATTCACCTTACATTCATTCGTGTTGATGGCGCCCACTTCGTGTTTAAGAATGTTATCGGTAATAGTCCCTCCAATTTTATAAGGCTTCATAAACCAGGCTATTGGCTCCCAAATTGGCGCCAGATTACCCAGCCGCCAGCCTTCCCATTTTTTCGCTTCCTCAACAAGCCCCCTGCGTTCAAGAACAATACTGACCCTTTGAGCCCTGTGATGGGCTGATGGTTTTTTCCAGGCCAGGGTATCTTTCAGTAAGAAGCCACTGTCTTCAAACCCATTGATCACCCTGTGTATAGTCCTTCTCGCCCCAAAGACAAACAGGAAAGAGCCATCTTTCATCTTCGGATAAACTTTGACCGCCCAATCTTTACACCATTGCTGATACTCTAACCCAATATTTCTATCGGACTGTGCCCAACCGTTTATTGGTTTTCCTCTACGTTTAAAGCCCGACTTGCCCTCCTGAGCCGGTGATGTACCCAATAAGGCAGAATTCGTATTGTTATGTAGTACATCCCAATCGTCCAGACTGATGCCGTAAGGAATATCCGACAAAAACAGGTCAATACTGTTGTCGGTTAAATCAGGAATAAAATCCAGACAATCGCCTAAAGTGATTTTATTTATGTATTTTTCATTCACAGACATTCCTATCCGAGGCTCATGAGTCCATTATCGCGGACGGATTTGACGGCCCCAAGTTTGTTTTCAATTTTATTTAGCCTCAATACCTCCTTGATTGCTTCTTCTTTTGAGAGTCGCATTATTCTTTCTCTCTGTAATGCGAGGAAACCCATGGCTTCTTCTTTTGATATATGAATGGATTCGATTGACGCTCTTTTTTCATCTTTCCATATTTTCGTAATTTTTTGATCAAAATCGAGCATTCTCCTATTTACAATTTGCCAGTATGTGTTTGCGTCTTTTGACGGATTCATCGCCTCAACAGATTTAAACACTTCATGTACCAATTCCATTGCCTTATTCTTATTTGTGGCGTGAGCGTAACGAACCAGAACTGCAAGATGGGTATATGTCGCGATACAAACCGACCTTGCTCCGGCCTGCTGATAACCTTCCTATCCTTAAGTTTCCTGATTGCTTCAATTGGAATGCGGCTCCCGGACTTTCTTCCCAGCCGGATCATAGAGCGGAGCAAGGCGCACCTTAGCCGGATAAAAGGCGCCATTGATCTCCACTTCGAGAGGCATGTCGTCCCGCGCCAGAGCGACCGGGACATAACCGAGCGCCAGGGACCGCCCGACATGGTGGGCGTACCCGCCTGAGGTGACATAGCCAACGCATTCCCCATCTTTCAGGATCGCTTCATCCCCGGAGACATCAACATCCGTGGGTTCAATGATCATGGTCACCAGTTTCCTGTCCACACCGGCTTCCTTTTCCGCCAGCGCGGCTTCTTTGCCGACAAAATCCTTTTTCCAGTTGATGAACACATCCAGGCCAGACTGACCAGCGGTGAAATCGGGGCGGTAATCCAGCGTCCAGGCGCCCCAGCCTTTTTCCAACCGCATACTCATCAGCGCCCGGGCGCCGTACCACTTCAATCCCAGGTCTGCGCCAGCCTGTTCGATCTCCTCAAACAGCTTGAGTTGATATTCCGGCGCCACATGAATTTCGTAACCCGATTCTCCTGAGAATGACATGCGGATCAGGATGGCCGGCACGCCACCCGCAAAGGTTGTACGCGCGTCACGAAAGCGAATACCACCAACATCGTCGCGGCAGATCCGTTGCAACAACTCCGGCGAATTCGGGCCACAAATCGCGATGCCATGATAATGGCTCGACACATTCCGGTAGCTTGTTTGACGATTTACCTCGCTGTCGCCGCCGCCGTGTTTCTCCAGCAACCCTTCGAACCAGCGGCGATGCATCTGCTGGGCCGCGCCTGAACCGAACAGGATAAAATGATCCTCCCTCAGGCAAGCCACCGTCAAGTCTCCGTATAATTTGCCTTTGGGAGTCAACATCGGAGTCAGTGTGATCCGTCCCGGCGCAGGTATGAATCCGGCCAGGACATGATCCAGAAATTCGCGGCAACCCCGACCCTTGAATTCATGTTTGGCGAAGTTTGCGACTTCGACCGCTCCCACCGCTTGACGCACCGCCCTGATTTCAGCCGCGACATAATCATGCGCCCGCGAACGTCTGAAAGAAGGTTCTTCCCAGGCATCCTCGGGGCCATCGGCGAACCACAGCGCATGTTCCAGGCCGAAACCGGCATCCATCACCGCGCCCTTAGCGATCAGGCGATCATAAATTCCGGTGGTACGTTGCCGTCTGGCCGCCGGCAGTGTTTCATTGGGGAAAGTCAGGATGAACCGCCGCTCGTAGTTTTCCGTGGATTTGACGGTTCCATAATGGGGCGAGGCATAATCCCCGAATCGCGCGATATCCATGGCCCGAACATCAATCGACGGTTCGCCATCCATCATCCACTCCGCCATACACAGACCGACACCGCCCGCCTGACAGAATCCAGCCATCACCCCGACCGCCACCCAGTAATTTTTCATTCCCGGCACCGGGCCAATCATGGGATTGCCGTCGGGGCCAAAGGTGAAGGGGCCATTGATGATCTTGCGGATACCCGCCCGCCCCAACGCCGGGATACGCTCGAAACCAACGGCCAGTTTCTGCTCGATATTCTCCAGTCTGGGCTCCAGCAGGTCATGCCCGAAATCCTGCGGCGTACCGCTGACCGACCACGGCGTAGCAACCGCTTCGTAGGTGCCGAGCAGCATGCCCTGCTGTTCCTGTCGGAAATAGATGTTGCCTTCATAATCAATTCCGGCGGGCAGACGCTGACCGCGCGCGGCGACATGTTCGGCAATTTCAGGCATATCCTCGGTCAACAGATAGTGGTGTTCCATCGGTTGAACCGGCAAATGCAATCCGGCCAGACGCCCGACTTCCCTGGCCCACAATCCACCGGCATTGACGATCATCCCGGCATTGATCGTGCCTTTCGGCGTAACCACATCCCAGCTTCCATCCGCTTTCTGGCTGGTTTCAATAACCGGCGTATGGGTATGCCAGACGGCGCCATGAACTTTGGCCGACTTGGCGTAGGCATAAGTCACTCCAGAAGGATCAACGTCACCATCCAGCGGGTCCCACAATGCGGCGACATAGTGTTTCGGATCAATTAACGGATGCCGGCGGGCCGCTTCCTCGACAGAGATAAATTCCTGGTCAAGCCCCATATAACGCGCCTTCGACCGTTCCCGCTTCAGATAGTCGTACCAGTCCTGATTAGAGGCCAGATAAAACCCGCCGGTATTGTGCATACCGACCGAATGCCCGGAGGTTTGTTCGATCTCCTTGTAAAGATTGATCGTATAACCCTGCAAGCGAGAGATATTGGGGTCCGAGGAAATCGTATGAATCTGACCAGCGGCATGCCAGGAGGAGCCGGAGGTGAGTTCATCACGTTCCAGCAAAACGCAATCCTTCCAGCCGAACCGGGCCAGGTGAAACAAAATCGAGCAGCCGACAACACCGCCGCCAATGATCACTACTTTTGCGTGAGACTGCATTCGCTTACCTTGAATATTTTTTTACCATGAAAAACAATCAGTACCAGGCTTCAGGGACTTGCCTTTTCCTCTTTTCAACAAATTCTCTCAACGCTTCGTCAATACCCTCATCCAGCGGTGGTGGCTGATATTCCTTTAGCAACCGGTTCCAGCGTTCAAAGGCGCGTTTCGCAGAATCCTTCGCCCCCTGTTCTTCCCACCGCTCCACACTTTCACTATCCGACAGGACCGCATCGTAATAGGCGGTCTGATAATTGGCCATGGTATGCGCGCTGCCCAGGAAATGCCCCGCCGGTTCGACTTCATGATACGCCTCCCTGGCCAGAGCATTGTCATCCAGCGGCAAGCCGGACAACATCACCTGATAAGCGCCCAGCCGGTCAGCGTCCTGAACCAGCTTCTCATAGCCGGTCGCCAGCCCCCCTTCCAGCCAACCCGCCGCATGCAATACAAAATTGGCTCCGCCCAGAGCCGTGGACATCATCGAATCCGCGCTTTCGGCAGCCGCCTGCGCGTCCGGCAGTTTGGAGGCCGTCAACGATCCGCCGTTTCGCAATGGAATGCCCAATCTGCGGGCAAGCTGCCCGATAATGAAATTCGACATGACCGGCTCAGGCATACCAAAAGTGGGAGCGCCGCTTTTCAGGCTCATGGATGACAGAAAATTGCCCAATACGAAAGGCGCTCCCGGCCGCACCAGCTGGGTAAACGCCCCGACCATCATGGCTTCCGCCAGGGCCTGGGAAATAGAGGCCGCCGTCGTCACCGGACCCATTGCGCCGCCGAGAATGAACGGAGCCGCAATCAGCCCCTGCCCTGCCCCGCAGTAAACCCGGGCCGCTTCGGTGACCACCTTGTCGATCAGCAACGGCGAATTGGTGTTGACGTTACCCATAATGACACAGTGGTCCTGCATGAATTCCTCGCCGAACAACACCCTGGCCATATCCACTGAATCCTGCGCCCTTGATTTTGCAGTGATGGCGCCGAGAAAGGGTTTGTCACTGTAACGTATATGTCTGTAAAGCATGTCCAGGTGACGCCAGGATACGGCTACGTCACAGGGTTCACAGATCACCAGTCCGGTGTGATGAATGCTGGGCAGTTGCCAGGCGATCTTCACCAGGTTTTCCAGGTCCTGCATGGTGCCATAGCGGCGCCCTCTTTCGAGGTCGCGCACAAAAGGCGGCCCGAAAACACAGGCGAAAACCTGGGAGCGACCACCGATTCGGACACTGCGGGCAGGATTACGCGCAACCTGGATGAACTCGGAAGGGATCGTTTTGCATAGCTCGCGAGCCATACCGCGGGGTAACTTGACCCGGGTATCGTTGACATCGGCCCCCGCTTGTTGCCAGAGTCTCAGCGCCTCCGGGTCGCCCCGGAACTCCAGTCCGATTTCCTGCATCAACCAGTCAGCCTGCTCTTCCAGGGCAACCAGTCCTTCTTCATCAAGAAACTCGAAATACGGGATTTTCCGGGTGATATAGGCCGGCGCCGCGGCCGGCGGCCTTTCTCTTTTGTGGCGGCGGCTCATAGAAAAAACCCGGACAAGCGCGATATTGCGGCATCCACAAGCTCCCTCGAAAGCTCCTTGTGGGTGACCATTCTGATCGGGTGACGATCGCCAAACAGCACGTTTTGCCGTCTCGCAAACTCATAAAAACCATCATAATTCCCATCTTTCAGGTTAAAGAAAACCATATTGGTATTGGCTTGTCCGGTGGTTAATTGAATACCGTCAATCTGCTCCAGTTGTGCATGCAAATGATTGGCGAGTTGATGATCTTCAGCCAGGCGCTCCACATTATTTTCCAGCGCGAACAATCCCGCGGCGGCCAGTATTCCGGATTGCCTCATGCCACCGCCAACCGTCTTGCGCCAGCGCCGGGCGATTTCAATGAGTCCGGCAGAGCCGGCCAGCGCCGAACCCACCGGCGCGCCCAGCCCTTTGGACAGGCAGACTGAAACCGTATCGAACAAAGAAGTGATTTCTGCAACATCAACGCCCAGGGCGGTAGCCGCGTTGAACACCCGGGCGCCATCCAGATGCATGGCGATGGAGTGAAGGTCACACAACTGTCGGGCCTGCCTGAAGTAATCCAGTGGAACGGCGATACCTGTGGTCGTGGTGTTTTCCAGCGCCAGCAACCGGGTTTTGGCGAAGTGAATATCATCGGCCTTGATCGCGTCTTCAATGCGATTCAGGTCAATGATCCCCGCCGGAGTTCTTTCCAGTGGTTGTGGCTGAATCCCGCCTAACGCGGCGGCGCCCCCTCCTTCATATTTATAGGTATGCGCGGTCTGGCCAACAATATACTCATCGCCTCGCTGGCAGTGGCTCAGCAACGCGACCAGATTGCTCTGGGTTCCCGAAGGAAAGAACAGCGCCGATTCCTGTCCGGTTATTTCCGCCACACGCTCCTGTAACGCCGTAGTGGTCGGGTCTTCGCCATAGACATCATCTCCAACTTCCGCCTCTTGCATGGCCTGTCTCATGGCCGCACAGGGCCGGGTAACGGTATCACTGCGTAGATCTATTACGGGTCTGGTCATTATGTCGTTTGCCTTTTCCTGGAAAAATCATGTTATATCGGCTGCGTAAATCGTCAGCAGGAGTTCCGAATCGTCAATCAGGCGATATTGGGGGACTTCCCCTGACAGTTTTTCGCTACGAGACAAAATGATCGGCACACCTTCACCGCGTTTATCCATGATGCGGGAACGATGGGCTGTAAACTCGTCTCCCACAACCGGACAGCGTGCGAGCAGACTGGTGACCGCTTCGTTACGAGTGGCCTGCCGATAAGGCAGGCTTTCGGGCGTCATAGTATTGGGGAGCAGTCCGGGCGTGTACAACTCCAGCCTGTTGTCAAACAACCTCAGGCGTACTTTACTGCCCGCCATTGAGTAGTCTCGATGTGCGACAGCATTAGTCACAGCCTCGAATACAGCAAGCATATCGTACTGCGGCAAGTCCTCGCGACCACCTTCCACGCGCTTTCGAGCCGCATTCAGCATATTCTTCCGCACAAAATTGCACGCAGCAGATATCTGCTGGTCCAGTGGACCTGTAATGTCCTGTGCATCACGCTGATAAGCTGACTCGGTTTGCACTTCAATATCTGCCCCCCTGTAAGCTACGGCCTGAATGAAAGCGGCAGGCAGGAACTGCTCGGCTTCCCGACAAGCCATGAGCGCTCCGGTCACCGTTGGTCTCCATACGTCGGCATTATCCAATGAAGCCAT
This sequence comes from Candidatus Poriferihabitaceae bacterium, assembly GCA_965208975.1. Lineage (GTDB taxonomy): Bacteria > Pseudomonadota > Gammaproteobacteria > Arenicellales > Poriferihabitantaceae. Next base: position 746,680 of record CBDBQH010000003.1, read on the forward strand.
TGCCAGCTTGGAAAGCAATTGCTCCGGGGCATCACTCGAACGCGGCGACCCGAAGCGGAGCCACAGTGTCTCATCAAGGTCGGCAAGCGTCGCCTGGGGCACTGGCGTTTCATCAAAACGAATCAGACGGGACTGGCTACGCTGCTGGAACAGTCGAGCCAGCCGATCGGATGGTATAGGTCGCTTTGATGACCCGACTCGATGATAATACCTGCCGGAACTTTGGTGTACAAACAAACTGCCCGACACTTCGATGCGCATCACCGGCTGCTCTGCTCCCGTACTGTCTGGTAGGGTAAGCCGATCAATCACCGGCGCTATAGGCGGGTCGATTGAATCTGTACACGCCTGGTGGATCATCGCTTCTACGGAGTCAAGCCGTTCGACTGGAACACCGACTACCTCGCGGGTTATGTCATGCACCCCCAGCACCAGTACGCCGCCACCACTGTTAGCAAAGGCAGCCAGTTCATTGGCAATATCGTTTTGCTCAGGGCCGCGGATCTTGTCACCGGAAAAACGCACCTCTTTCAGTTCCAGAAAGCTGTCTTCGCCCAGGCGAATTTTGTCCAGCAGTTCACCACGTGTTGCAAACATCTCAGACCTCCCGACCCAATCGCGCCCAGCGGCGGGCGAATGCTTCGCGGCCACCCTCCATGACTCCGCAAACTTCTTCACGTACATTCTTTTCTTGCAGTGCGCCATGCTCGGTGACCTGACACTGGCCATGGGCAAAATCAAAAGCATGTACCATTTCCGCATCCCCATTAACCACCACATTGGGATTATGTGTGACGATAATGAGTTGCCGTCTCAGCTTGTTTTCTCGAATCTGGCGCACAATCAGTTCATAGATCAGATGGTTGTCAAGATCATCCTCGGGCTGATCAAGCACCAGAGGATCATCACCGAACGCAAGCAGAAATGCCAGCAATGCCGCCGAGCGTTGCCCTTGCGAGCCCTGCGTGATAGCCGACCAATCTTGTCCATCCCCACTGCGGCTGTACTCAATCTGCAGGTCATCTTCCGGGAACCAACAGCGTATGTGATCAGCAAACTCGGGTTTCTCGTGCATACGATGGAGGTAGTTGTTGAAGTGCCCGTGAAAATGATCACTAACATCAGTTAACTGCTGCTTGATATCTGCCAATTTGCCCTCTCCTTCAGCCTGCGCCAGATCAAATGCCAGCCCACCGGCAGGATTGCCGGTATCGTTCTGCCGAAGGATATCGTATTCGAATCGGCCACCCTGTATATTAAGCACATCGCGCAGACTGCGCTCAATGTTCCTCGCGTCAAACCCGAAACCAGCTATATTTATACGCACGAAGTCGTTTTTCGCTAATGTACTCACCACAAATTCGGTGCGTGCCTGCGTAATATCCCGACGAATACCAGATAAACGTTGATACTGGGCTTCACTGTCGGCCTGGAAACGTTCTCGTTCTCCATGTAATTGATCAAATTGTTTCAGCTTTGCTTCAAGTTGTTGTCGCTCCTGCATCAGGTTTCCGAAAGCCTGTGGGCCGGTGACCCCTTGCTCTGCAAGCTCGGCTTGAAGTTTTTCATAAGCGCTCCGGGCCTGATCGGCAGACTGGCGCCATCCGCCCAACCTTTCGTCAGTAGCAAGCGCCTGCACCTTCACGGCAAGTGTGTCTGCAACTCGTTCCAGTTCCTCTCTAGCCCCGCTTATTAGATGCCCGGCATCAACTCTCCATACAAGAACAGCTCCATCTTGCACGGCAGAAAAGGCGCCATCCGGCCAGTCGTCAAGCAGGAGCTCTTGGGCCAGAGTTTTGATTTGTGTTGGTGTAGCTTGTAGTTGACTGAGAGTTGTATCAATCTCCCGTCGTTGACGGAGAGCTTGCTGATGAGCCTTGAGCGCCTCGGCATGATCGGATTGGGCCAGAGCTTCGATCTTGCGATTCAGGTCGGCAAGTTTGCGTTCCAGTTCCGGCTTCCCAGCCAACTTCCCGTCCAGTTCACGCAACTTTGCCCTTTGTGAGAAATAAGTGTCCCTGGTTTCTGACAGAGCGCGATGCAGTTCTCCGATATTGGCTGCTTCATCAATCACGTCTATCAACGCCTGACGGCTGTCTCCAGCCATAGCCGCAATCTGTCCCTGCGAATAAAGCCTGATCGGGAAACGCTCGGCGTTGATCGCCTGACTGTCCGTAGCCTGCCAATCGCCATCCTCGTCTTGCTCTTCAACCACCGGGCCTTTACCATCTTGTCGCCATCGTAACCGGTGTACGACTCCCTCGCGCATGAGTTCAACCCTGATCTCGGTGTCCTCACGCAACGCACCAACGCCATCACGCCCCCTAACCGCCTCGGAAAAACTCCTGAACTGACGATAGGATTCTGTCTTGTCTCCCAGATGCCGCAACTCATCCTCGCGCCGACAGGCAAGGCGAAGTGAGTGCACAACTGTCGATTTACCCGTACCACGCCCTCCGATCAGCGCGTTGTAGTAAGGCGTGAAGACAATTTTCTCTGGTGTGCCGTTACCCATAAAGCGTGCAGACTCAATCTCCATACCTGTAATGAAGTGTGCGGGCGTTTGGAACGGTTCGAACTCTTCGTCGTCGTCACTCCGGCGGATCGAAATTCCGTTGCCATCCAGCAGGGCCAGCCGCAGCCCCTCCAGCGTAGGGCTCGCCATCTTGATCCAGGTATAACGGGAACCAGGGGGCGATCTGCCCTGGAAGCTGTGACAGTCACTGCCCAGTACCCGCGCCAATTTCCCGGATTGCTTCTTGACGTAATCCGGTAGTGGATGACTCATATCTTCCCATTCCACGGCCAGCAAGCCATCAGTATCGAGCACCTGGCGAACAGTGTTGGCATCAAGTTGACACTCTTGTGTTCCCGGACGCACAGCCAGCAATCCCTTACCATTTTCACCCGGTCGGTCGGCATGGGCGGGAATCGGTATACCACCGGCATCCAGGATGATACGAACCACTTCGGCCGCACCCTTGCGTGTTACTCCGTCGCTATCCCCCTTGGTCCGGTCATAATCCACCTGCCCCAGCAGGGTATCAATCGTACTGGTCGTTGTGTCCGGGTCGAAAATTGCGAGCAAATGAAAGCCGCCTTGAACCGAAAGCTCGACACCGGGAAATAACGTCAATTCACGAAAACCATCAGGCGGAGTTCCCGCATCCGCCTGCTCTTTCATTCGGGCATAGGCTACCTTGAGATCATCAACCATAGCGCCGCTATTGTGGTCGGTGATCGCTACGCAATCAATCCCGGCATCCATGTAACGCTGCAACCACTCTTTTGACGATAGTGATACCTGATGTTTTGCCCAGTAGGTGTCAGCAGAAGTCGGTGTGTGCGTGTGGAAATCGAACTTCCACCAGCGTGACCCGGGGTAGGGCCAATCCTGATGTGTGTAACTAGTCATGGCTGTTTGCCTCTGCCCGGTCGCGGGCTGTGCGTTTTTCGGCGTTGGTCAGGTGAATGTCGTTAATGCGGTCTCCCGTGAATTCACCGTGGTTCCAGAACCAGGGAAATTGTACCTGCTCGCGCTCTGGCTTCCTGCCCCGGTCCTTTCGCCAGTGGATGTTGGATTCGGTGCGCAGAAGGATGAGGATTTTAGTTTGTCTGGAAATCAATCGAGCAACTCGTGTTTTTAATTGATTTAATTCTATGATTTAGGCAAATTCCAAATAATTGGCGGATTTTAACATCATTGAATGTGACGCAGCAGATAATGACGATGTCCACCCTGCGGGACATTGTTTTCACTACCGGAACCATTTATCCCGGTTTTTTCTACATCGTTGTCAACACATGGGCCACTCTAGGGTCTCCCCATTTTTTCATGTAAGCACAGTATAATAAACAGTATAATAAACTCAGATGGACCTTGATATGTTGGGATACAAATACCCCCCCCCCCCGTGTGTGAACGGTTTTTTTATTTTTCAATCACTCCTGCCGCAGTACGCAAGCCAATCGGAAATTCCATACACTTCGGTTTTCACAAAACCCTATGGTTACTATAGCTCGTTACCTGTTTTCCGGATTGATTCTGTTACTGTTCATGCAGGACAGCGTCCAGGCGCAAACTCCCTCTGCGGGATGCACAACCCACCAACATCCGGCAGGGTGTCCCGAAGGTCAGGATATGGTCTTCAGGCTGTACACGGCCAATGGAAACAATACTGCGGCAGACATCACCGTACAGTACATAATCTACCATCCCTTTGGACGCGCAACGGACCCTCTCAAGATCGACAGGCATGATTACAGGATTGATGACCCAGCCGTTTTTGAGAAAGCGCAGGACGGTGATACAGGCTACTACTATTTCAAAGTCACATTGCCCAAGGGCAAATCGGAGGTCTCGTTCCGTATCCGCGCGTTGAAAGACAGTCGTGTCGAACGGAGAGAATCTATTCGCGTCCAACAACTCAGTGTTGTTTCAGGAAATGCCAACATCATACCCGCGATCAGTTACAGCGACAGGTGGATAACAGATACCCCTCCCAGAATATTGATCTCACCCGAGCTACTGCCGGTGACGGAAGGTTCAACCGCAACCTACAGGGTACGGCTGGCTGCGCTACCAACGAACACAGTGACCGTGGATATCTCGGGACATTCAGGCTCCGACCTGACGCTCGATAAAACCAGATTGATCTTCACTACATCAAACTGGAATCGGACACAACCGGTGACAGTGACGGCGTCGGCGGACGCGGATACGGCGGACGACACAGTAACCCTGACGCATACGGCGTCGGGCGGCGGCTACGGGTCGGTGACGGAAGACCTGACGGTAACAGTGACAGATGACGACATTCCAAAGGTATTGGTCTCGCCTGTGAAGATGACGGTAAAGGAAGGCAAAGCCGGAACCTACAGGGTACGACTGGCCACGCCGCCGACGATGGATGTAACCATCACGGTGAACGCGGAAAACGGTGTGACAGTAAACCGGAGCGGCGGCGTGGCCGGCTCATCCCAGACTCTGACTTTCACTACATCAAACTGGAATCAGGCGCAGACAGTGACGGTAAGGGCAACTGATGACAACGACGCCAATGACGAGACGGTAATGATTCGCCATACGTCTACCTCAAGCGACCCCGGTTACAACGAACTCCCCATCGACCCCGTAACCGTGACAGTGACGGACGACGATATGCCGGGCATTTTTATAACGGCTCAGAGGGTGAACGGGATTCACGCTGCGTCGACAGGTCTAATCAGGGCGCCGGAAGGCGAGACTGTACGGATTACCGTGATAGCAAGCCCCACCCCGCCGACAGATATTACAGTGAGCCTGAACGTCGTGGATGCCGAAAATAGTGACTTTCTGGAAAACACTGAAGAAGGGAACAGGGAGATCATGATTCTGGCTGGCAAACGCAATGCCACATTTGATCTGGAAATAATTGACGATCACATAGACGAACCGGACGGAGAGGTGACGGTGACAGTCGCGGACAGCCCCTCGACCTACACGGTGCGCCTCAATACGGTGCGGATATTGGCGCTCGACAACGATGACCCGGCAACAGCGGACAGACCTGTTAATAACGAGGTCGTTACCCCGCTTGCGGAGTTTGAGAAGGCCAGCGCAATAATAGCGGAGGGCAATTGGACAGTTGATATGGCGCTTTCGATTACCCCGGCGCCAGCCTCGGACATCACACTGGCTTACTCGGTAAGCGGCACGGCAACAGCCAGCCAGGATTACGAGGCGCTCTCGGGCACGGTTGCGGTTGTGCGCGGAGAAACCTCGGCGACCATCCCGGTTACCCTGATAGATGACCTTATACCCGAAACTTCGGAGACAATTGTCCTGACGCTGACAGACGGTGAGTATTACGACCTGGGTACTACGTATTCAACAACAATCACTATCACCGATTCCGATAACAAGGTTCTGGCGGAGCAGGTGGCGCGTCTGGCGCTGACACGACTCGGCCGCACCGTTGCACAACAGACACTGGACGGTATCTCTGCGCGGCTCCGGGACATCGGAACAGACCGGAACGCCGGGATTGAAAGATCAACTGCCGGTCAGGCGCTTCCAATTCCAGTCCCGGCTCCAGAACTGGAACCGGAGGATTCAGGCAAAGAGATGATACTGAGGCATACGGCTTCGGGCGGGGGTTACGACAGCTTGACGGCGGATGTGGCGGTGACCATAGGAAATGCGCCAGCGTTTCCGGTCGAGGCGCCGGAAACGGCAGTAACGGAGGACGCGCCGGACGCGCCGGACGCGCCGACAATGACATTAACTCCCGGCTCCACGAAGCCCCTCACAGTGAAACTGAACGTCGCGGACGCGACAGACGACAAGAGGTCACAAACAGTGACTATCAAGACCGGGAAGACCGGCAATATCAACGAGGTCGCCACGGTAAATGTCACGGAAGACGACGGTAACTATACAGTGACGCTGGGCAACCAGCCCACGGCGGAGGTAACCGTGACAGTGAACGCGGACAGTGGCGTGACAGTGAACGTGACGTTGAACAAGAGCCCCGACACGACGGACACGGCAACAGTCAACGACGCGCCGCCATCCCTGGTGGTAGCGCCCAATATCGACGCTCCTGATAGCGTAGAAAAAACGGTGCCCTGGCCGACGGAATCGGATGATGCGGGAGAGCCGCGCACGCTAACACGTGAGGAGGTCGTGACAGAGACATCATTTACGATGACGCAAGACCTGGAAGCGGACGGGTCGCTGACGCTGTGGGGGCGTGGGGCGAGGTCGGATTTCGCCGGTCGGTCAGACGCGGTCTCGCTGGAAGGTGGCGAGGTGACAGGCTTCATGCTGGGAGCGGACCGGACAAAGGAAGACTGGCTGGCCGGACTGATGGTGTCGCAGAATCGGGGCGAGGTTGAATACCGCCAGAATGAAAGTGATGCAGAAGGAAAGATCAAGATTGACCTGACGACGTTGGCGCCGTATGCACGGCGGGATATCAACGAGCGTCTGCATTTCTGGGGCACCGCCGGCCTGGGGCAAGGCAAGATGCGGCTGACGCTGGAAAGCGGAGACGCGCTACAATCGGATATCGACTGGCGCATGGCGGCGGTGGGCCTGGATGGAACATTGCTGGAGCCTGACTCAGAGAACGGCTTCGGTGTCGACGTGACGGGGGATATATTATGGATGCGTATCGCCTCAGAAGCGACAAGACAACTTGCGGCAACATCCGGGAAGACGACACGGCTACGCTTCGGACTGGAAGGATTCCATCAGCGCCAGCTGGACTCCGGCAGGTACCTGCGTCCGTGGTTCGGACTGGGATTGCGCCATGACGGCGGCGATGCGGAGACGGGTTGGGGTCTTGAGATTGGGGGTGGACTGGATTGGTCGGATCCCATGCGTGGCCTGGGTGTCTCGATCAAGGGTCGGACTCTGGCGTTGCACGAGGACGGGAACTTCCGGGATTGGGGCTTCGCGATACCCGTTGTCTACGACCCGTCTCCTGAGACGGAAACCGGGTTTTCCGCATGGGCTGAACCACGGATTCGAGGCGCGTCCTCAGGGGGAGTGAACGCTTTTCTCAGCCCTGGGGCCTTACCCGGCCTGCCGGAAACAGAAGGTGATGGAAGCTGGGAGTTGGGGATGTCCTACGGTCTGCCGCGCGGACGCGGCCTGGTCGGCAGTCCCTACATGACACTGGGTGGTAGAACGAGCAACAGCGCATCCGCGCAGGCTCGTCTCGGCTACCGGATTAAGCCGGACGCGCCCTACACGCCTGACCTGACTCTTGATCTCTGGACCGAACCCGGACACAACAGCGCCAGCTTCAACCTCGGATATCGGTGGTAGCCTGTGCCACTCCGAGAAGCGCGCGCAGCGGATATAGCGGGAATCAGGAGAAAAGCCCGGACAAGCGCGATATTGCGGCATCCACAAGCTCCCTCGAAAGCTCCTTGTGGGTGACCATTCTGATCGGGTGACGATCGCCAAACAGCACGTTTTGCCGTCTCGCAAACTCATAAAAACCATCATAATTCCCATCTTTCAGGTTAAAGAAAACCATATTGGTATTGGCTTGTCCGGTGGTTAATTGAATACCGTCAATCTGCTCCAGTTGTGCATGCAAATGATTGGCGAGTTGATGATCTTCAGCCAGGCGCTCCACATTATTTTCCAGCGCGAACAATCCCGCGGCGGCCAGTATTCCGGATTGCCTCATGCCACCGCCAACCGTCTTGCGCCAGCGCCGGGCGATTTCAATGAATCCGGCAGAGCCGGGGGTTGCGTAATCAGGAGAATTGATTATATTTCCCTATTGCCTCAGGATACAATGTCATTAACCATTCCAGTAGAACATGCAATGAACTTTCGTCATCACATTACTCTGCTTACGGTCCTGCTGACAACGTGGTTCTTGTTATCAGGACTCAGTCACACTTCCGGCTTGTTGTTCGGGCTTGGATTGCTGTCCTGTGTCATTTGCCTGATCATTTATCATCGTATCCACACTGAAACCGGCTTGACCGCTCTGTCGCTGGCTCCGTTGCCACTGCTCCGATACACTGGATGGTTGTTGCTCGAGATCGTCAAATCCAATTTTGTAGTAATCCGGGCGATTGTCACCGGCCAGAGGATTTCTCCGCAAATATTCGAAGTGGAAACATCGACCCTGGATGAGCTCGGTCAAGTCATCTACGCCAACTCGATCACCCTGACGCCGGGCACGGTCAGTACGGATGTGACCGAAGGTAAAATCCAGGTTCACGGGCTTTTGGAGGATGCCGAAGGCAGTTTTTCCGATAACCGGATGCTGGAGCGGGTGAGAAAACTGGTTTCCGGTTAGAACAAGTTATAATTACTATATGGAAATATTGTATTTTATGGTTCTGTTGGCGCTCCTTGCGTCCATGTTGTGCTCGTTGGCGCGTACCGGCTTGGGCCCCACCTGGTTTGACCGGGCAATTTCAGTAAACGCCTTTACCACCCAAATAATTCTGGCGATTTCCGTCTGGCTGTTCGCGGTCGGTCATCCGCAATATATTGACATCGCGCTGCTTTACGGATTGATCAACTATGTCGGAACACTGGCATTGATCCACTGTCTCAATCGCCGGATGACCGCAAAAACCCCGGACACAACAAATGACTGAACTGTTCGGAGGGGCGTTTTTAATCCTGGGTTCAGTGGTCGTACTGGTTGGCAGTCTGGGCCTGCTGCGGTTGCCCGATGGCTTCAGCCGGCTTCACGCCGTCGGTGTAATCGACACACTGGGAGCATGGCTTGTGTTACTGGGTCTTCTGATTCTATCGACTTCAGTGGTCGTCGCGTTCAAGGTCCTCCTGTTGGTCATCCTGTTATTTTTCCTGTCCCCCGTGAACTCTCACGGACTGGCGCGAACCGCTCTGAAGTCCGGCCTGCGCTCCTTGACCGGCAAGCCATCGTGAACCAGTCCATTCAATGATTGACAGTATCAACATCGCAATGGACTTGGGCCTGCTCGGCCTGTTGCTGGCCTGCGCCCTGTTGATTTTGCGAAGCGGAAGCCTGCTCGCGATTACCTTATTATCCGCCGCCTACAGCCTGATCCTCTGCACTCTTTTCGTGATTCTGGATGCGGTGGATGTCGCCTTTACGGAAGCCGCGGTAGGCGCCGGAATTTCCACCGTTCTGCTCCTGGCCGTGATTCGGCGCCGGGATGAATTCCTGCATACTCCCCGCTGGCCCTCCGCGATCTCGGTTGTAGTCGGGTTGGGCCTGGGAGCGCTATTGATAGTCGGAACACTGGATATGCCAATGTACGGCGACCCGCTGGCACCGGTTCATTTACACCTTGCGCCGCGATTCATCGGCCAATCCGGTATGGAAATCGGCATCCCCAATGTCGTGACATCGGTACTGGCCAGTTACCGCGGCTACGATACACTCGGCGAGGTAGTCGTGATTTTCACTGCCGGTCTTGCGGTACTGTTGCTGCTTCCCTGCGGCAATACGGATACAGACAAGGAATCCGGACAACGCCAGAATGACATCACTGCAACCAATCCAGTCCTGAAGACGGCCCTGCTCCGCATCATCCCGCTGGTTTTACTGTTCGCCCTGTATGTACAGTTTCATGGTGACTATGGTCCCGGCGGCGGATTTCAGGCCGGCGTGATATTCGGCGCCGGGATGATTACCTACGGCCTGCTGCGCGGTTCAACCAGGTTGCTGGCTATTGTGAGCGAACGCTGGATTTCCAACGGCATGGCAATCGGCGCGCTGCTGTATGCCGGCGCCGGCGTGGCGGCAATGTGGCGCGGTGGAAATTTCCTCGATTATTCCACCCTGGCCAGTACTGCGACAGGCGGACAACATATCGGTATTTTGCTGATTGAACTCGGTGTTGGAATCACCGTCGCGTTTACCATGATTTCCCTTTTCATCTGTTTCGCCCGCAATCAGGATTGACTGTGGTGGATACGGCTCTATCTCATTGGATACCGGGACTGCTCAACTACTGGGTCGCCGTTACCCTGTTTGCGCTGGGTCTGGTCATCGTCATTGACAGCCACAACATGATCAAGAAACTGATCGGACTGGGCCTGTTTCAATCCGCGGTATTTTTGCTGTTTATCACCATGGGCAAAGTGTCGGGCGGTCACCCGCCGATTCTGGAGCCATCCATTGAAACCTACAGCAACCCCCTGCCCCATGTATTGATTCTGACCGCCATTGTCGTCGGTGTGGCGACCACGGCGCTTGGACTCGCGCTGGTGGTGCGGATTCGCCGCGTTTACGGAACCGCCGATGAGAATGAAATCCAGCACAACCCGGACGTGGAACCGGAAATTATTCCATGACTCTGCTCACCGCCAGCCATTTACCAGTGTTGCAGGTAATTGTGCCGATGTTGCTGGCGCCGTTTTGTATCGTGATTGGCAAGCGGACGGTGGCTCGCGGTTTCATGCTGACCGCCGCCATCGTGATGTTCGGGATCAGTGCGACGCTGATGGCGGGTGTACTGGATGGTCACCACTACATCTATGAACTGGGCGGCTGGGCAGCCCCCTGGGGCATCGAATATATCGTCGATCACGTCACCGCGTTCGTGCTTTTGACCATCAATCTGGTGCACCTGCTGGCCGCGGTTTTCTGTCTCTCCGGCAACCATTGCAATGCCGCTACCACCCGCCCCGCTTTTTTCGCGGCGTGGTTACTGTGTATCGCCGGATTAAATGGCATGGTGGTCACCAACGATGCCTTCAACCTGTTCGTGTTTCTCGAAATCTCATCGCTGGCAACTTATGTGCTGATCAGCTGTGGCCGCGACCACCGGGCGCTGCTCGCGGCATACCGCTACCTGATTATGGGCGCCGTCGGCGCGACCTTCATACTGCTTTCGGTCGGGCTTTTATACATGCAGACGGGAACATTGAATATCTCCGACCTGGCTGACCGGATTGCCGACCGGGGAGCGGATCGGACAATCATCATGGCTCTGTCATTTTTTGTGATTGGTATTGGTATCAAATGCGCCATATTTCCATTACATGACTGGTTACCGAATGCCTATCACTACGCTCCGGCTCCGGTCACGGTTTTATTGTCCGGGACAGCGGCGAAGGTGGCGCTGTATGTACTGCTTCGTTTCCTGCACGACCTGTTCAGCGCCGATTTCAGTATTCTGGCCATGCCGCTGGACTGGATACTGATCATCTGTGGCATTCTTGGTATGCTCATCCCGCCCCTGCTCGCATTGCGCGAATCCAGCCTCAAGCGGATGTTCGCCTGGTCCAGTGTGGGGCAGGTCTCCTATATTGTGGTCGGGGTCAGCCTCGGCACAACGGCGGGAGCCGCCGCCGCGCTGTTGCACCTGTTCAATCATTCGATCATCAAAGCCATGATCTTCATGGCGGTCGCAATTCTTGTTGCCAGAACCGGCACAGACAGGCTCAAACATCTCGGCAGTGTCGCCCATCATCATCGCTTTGTCTGCTATATTCTGCTGTTCGGCGGTCTCAGCCTGATCGGTCTCCCCGGTACAACCGGCTTTGTCAGCAAATGGGCGCTGGTGACTGCGATAATCGACAAGGGTTCATGGTGGCTGGCGATTCCGGTATTGGCTGGTTCACTGGTCAGCGCCGCCTATATCTGGAGGATCGTGGAAATTCTGTGGGCAAACCCGGCACATCCGGAGTCTGGCGCACAATCCACCGCAATCCGGTTCGTCGAGTGGTTTCCGCTGGTTTTGATGACTGTTATCGGGCTCTGGTTTGGACTCAATGCGACCTGGCTGACCGGGGTCACGGAGCTGGCCGCGCACAGTCTGGTTAACCCCGACATCGGCGGGCTCAAGTAATGTTGGCAGGGATACTGCCCGGCCTGTGCGTCCTGTCTCCATTGCTCGGCGCCTGTGCGATAGTCGCTGGCAGAAAGGCGCCCGCAGCCCGGGATGCCGCGCTGATCATAACCGGACTGGTCACCCTGCTCCTGCTGGTTATCCTGTTTGCGTATCGTGACCAATATCATCAGGCCCAGGTTCTGTTCCAGGTATTGCCCGGCCTGCGAATCGCCTTTCATGTCGAACCATTAGGGCTTACCTTTGCGCTTACCTCCGGTCTGTTATGGCCGATCACCTCGGTTTATGCCATCAGCTACCTGAAAGCGGGGAACGATCAGCATCAGACTCGTTTCCACGCCCTGTTTTGTGTCGCCATTGGCAGTGTCATGGGCATCGCTTTTGCAGAAAACCTTTTTACCCTTTTCCTGTTTTACGAGATACTGACTTTTTCCACCTGGCCTTTAGTCACTCACAGCCGTACCGCGGCCGCGCTTACCGCGGGTCGGGTTTATCTGGGTGTATTACTGACTACCTCGCTATTATTTTTTCTGCTCGCGATTGTACTGGTGAGCCGTTACGGTGAGGGACTTTCGTTCGTGTCCGGGGGAGTATTATCCGACACCTCACCGATTCTGGTCGGCCTCCTGATATTCCTGTTTCTGTTCGGCATCGGCAAAGCCGCGGTCATGCCCTTCCACCGCTGGCTGCCCAACGCCATGGTGGCGCCGGCTCCGGTCAGCGCCTTGTTGCATGCCGTGGCGGTCGTCAAGGCCGGCGTATTTTCCATTCTCAAGATCAGTGTCTACATTTTCGGTTTTGACACCCTGCAATCGCTGCCATTTCACGACCTGATTCTCTGGATTCCCGCAGTGACCATACTGCTGGCTTCAGCCATCGCCATGCGCCAGGATGACCTGAAGGCCCGCCTTGCCTATTCAACCGTCAGTCAATTATCCTATATTGTGCTGGGAGCGTTGATGGCCAACCAGATGGCCATGACGGGCAGCGGACTACATATCACCATGCACGCATTCGGCAAAATCACCCTGTTCTTCTGCGCCGGCGCCATCATCATCCTTTCCGGCAAGACCCGAGTCTCGCAACTCGATGGGCTGGGCCGGGCCATGCCGTGGACATTCGCCGCATTTTTCATCGCCTCGCTGTCAGTGGCCGGACTGCCGCCGGCGGGCGGCTTGTGGAGCAAGTGGTATCTGGCTCTGGGTACTCTGCAGCAGGGACAGATCGCCCTGCTGGCGGTACTGATGATCAGTTCATTGTTGAATGTGTATTACCTGACCACCATTCCATTACGAGCGTTTTTCCTGAAAGGTAAAAATTCGGGACAGTCTCTGGAAACCCGCCACGCAATGATTGTCCCGCTTGTGGTGACTGCGTTGATCAGCGTCGCGTTATTTTTCATCGCCGATGATCTGGCGGTATTCGTTCAACAGGTTGCGACATGACGGCTCAAAAAACGGATAGCATGGCTGCACGATTCAGGCAACTGCCCGCCTCACTACGCAACGGCCTGAGCGGATTTTTCGGGTTGTGTGGACTCCTGGTTTTACTGGATCTGATTGTGGCGAAACATGGCGACCACTGGTGGGTCTTTTTCGGCTTCACCTGCCTGTTCGGCTTCGTCGCCTGTGTCGTACTGGTGCTGGCCGCAACCTGGATGAGAAAGCCGCTGATGCGCGATGAACAATACTACGACCGCAAGCCGGAATCAGAATCGGAGCCGGAGTCAGAATCAGGAGCGAAACCGAAATGATCAATGCTCCATTTCTCATCTTCCTGATTGGCGCGGTCCTGAGCCTGTCGGTTCACGGAACCTTACGCAAGATCATCCTGCTGGCGACGCCGGTCATCGGGCTGTTCAATCTGCTCATGCTGGACCAATCCCTGTCCTGGACCGTGCAATGGTCCAATCTGCAACTGGTGCTGTTTCAGGTAGACCGGCTGAGTTTTATTTTCGGCGTACTGTTCCACATTGCCGCGATCATTGCCATTATTTATGCCTGGCATGTCAACGACCGGCCCCAGCAGGCGGTAGCGTTGCTCTATCCGGGCAGCGCCCTCGGAGTAGTATTCGCCGGTGACTGGCTGACCTTTTTCATATTCTGGGAATGCCTGGCCATTACCTCGGTTTTCTTTATCACCGCAAGACGTACCCCGGCGGCAATCCGGGCCGCCCTGCGCTATCTGGTTTTCCAGATTGTCTCCGGGGTGCTGCTGTTGAGTGGCGCTCTGGTAATGCTGCATGAAACCGGAGATATTGCCGTGCGCTCGCTGGATCTGAACCATCCGGGCGCGAAATGGCTGTTGCTGGCGTTCGGTATCAAGGCCGCATTCCCGCTTCTGCATAACTGGCTGACCGACGCCTACCCGGAGGCGACTGCTTCCGGCACGGTATTTTTGAGCGCATTCACAACCAAGGTGGCCGTCTATGCGCTGGCGCGTTCATTCACCGGCCTCGATCTGCTGATTTATGTCGGCGCCATCATGGCTTGTTTCCCGATTTTCTTCGCAGTCATCGAGAACGACCTGCGGCGGGTGCTCGGATACAGCATGATCAACCAGATCGGCTTCATGGTTTGCGGTATCGGTATCGGTACTGAACTGGCGGTCAACGGAGCGGTGGCGCACGCTTTCAACGATGTCATTTTCAAGGGCCTGCTGATGATGTCAATGGGAGCGGTGCTGTTTCGCAGCGGGGAAATGCGCGGCTCCGAACTCGGTGGCCTGGCGCGGTCAATGCCCAAAACTACCGGCCTGTGCATTATCGGCGCAGCCTCGATATCCGCATTCCCCCTGTTCAGTGGTTTTGTCAGCAAATCCATGGTGATGGCCGCATTGTTGATGGAGCATCATGAAATAGTATGGCTGGCCATGCTGTTCGCGTCTGCCGGAGTTTTTCATCATGCCGGCATCAAAATACCCTACTTTGCCTTTTTCGCCCATGATTCCGGGAAACGACCGGCCGAGGCCCCCGTACACATGCTGATCGCCATGTCGATAGCCGCTTTACTGTGTATTTTGATTGGCTGCTATCCCTGGTTGCTATACAGTTATCTGCCGTTTGCGGTGGATTACAACCCGTTCGACATCCCCCATGTCGTGGAACAGACCCAGCTGCTGTTTTTCTCGGCGCTGGCCTTTATCTGGTTACAGTTGAAGGGACTGTATCCACCCGAACTGAAGTCCACCAATCTCGACAGCGAATGGTTTTACCGAAAACTCTGGCCCGGACTTTATGGCTGCGTCACGGTATTCGCCAGCCGCCTGCATCAAGGCTGGATAACGATGCTCACGAGTATGGCGGTGGCGCTGACGCCGGTAGCGCGTAGACAGTCTTACAATCTGCTGATGTCATGGTCGGTGCGGCAAATGGCTCTGATTACCTCGGCGCTACTGGCTATTGTATTATTGTTGTTCTATATCTCGGCCTGAATGAAAAATAACTGGATATGGCAAAGAGCGGACTGGCCGGTATGGGAATACGTTGTGTCGGAACCAACCATCAGGCAGTTATTGAAGATTTATAAACTGACAGAAGAACGCAATGGAAATACGATTCACACGGACGTATCAAGGTTACAAAGTGAGGAGGCGATACGCTCCCTGGCCAGGGAAGCCCGCGCTACCAGCGCAATCGAAGGAGAACATCTTTCTTACGGTGATCTTCATTCCGCTGCGACTTCCCTGCTGCGAGCCGGGCATCCTGTGGATCCGAATATCGACGAAGGCGCTACCAGTGTTGTACAGATGTTGATCTCGTCTCGCAGGAATATCCATGAGCCATTGACCAGAGACTGGTTGCATGGGTTGCATCAACAATTACTGGGATATCTGGAACAGGACAAACGATATCAGGGACAAATCGGTAAATATCGGTGCGGGGGCGTAGTCATCGGAGACGGGCAGCGAATTCTGTATGAAGCGCCGCCGCCGGAGCGGGTTGAATCCCTGATGGCTTCTTTTATCGAATGGTACAACCGTCCCTTTCAATTACCCTTTGGCAGCGCCCCGGCGCTATCCGGTCAGGATCTGGATAATCCGGTATTGCTGGCGCCGGTCAAGTCGGCTCTCGCGCATCTGTGGTTTGAACGGATTCATCCATTCATCGATGGCAACGGCCGTATCGGCCGGGCATTGTCAGAGCAGATTCTGCTCCAGGCGAATCTTCCTGATATGCAGTTGTCCCAGACAATTGAAATACAGCGTCAATCCTACTACCGGGAATTAAACCGCTACGGCAAAGACCATCAGGGAAATAATATCAGCGGTTGGATTGACTGGTTTACGGCAATGGTCCATAAGGCCATAGTGAGAGAAATGGCGGCAGAGCGGGAAATGGAATACTAGCTTGTGTAGGGGGGCAGCCTCCGTGCCGTCCCCTATGATATATTCAAGTAGTGGAGCGCCATAATGATCGTAAAATTCAGGTCAGGAAAATAATGAGCCGGGTAGCGTTTGCCGAGACCACCGAGTTCTACCGGATTGATGCATCTCTTAAGCTTGATCCGAAGAAACGCCCTGTGCTTGGTCAATACATGACACCCGTTCCGATTGGTCGTTTTATGGCAAGTTTGTTTAGCGACCTTACCGGAGACTTGCGTATCCTTGATCCAGGAGCCGGAGTGGGCTCTTTAACGGCGGCTTTAGTGGAACGACTGTGTCATGCCGCTACCAAGCCTCATTCCGCTGAACTGGTGGCGTATGAGATTGAACCTCTACTCATCGAATATTTGAAAAATACTCTGACTGAATCTCAGGCTCAGTGTCAGTCTGCCCATATAAAACCAAAGTACATAATACGCGAGGATGACTTTATCCTTGACTATCCAGCCAATCAGGCAGACATATTTGGCTCCACTACTTCTCTGGCTGATGATGGCTTTACCCACGTCATCATGAATCCACCCTACAAAAAAATCAGCTCCTCATCGGGGCATCGTCTGGCATCACGCAAGGCAGGAATTGAAATATCCAATCTTTATACAGCATTCATGTATCTGGCAGCCAAACGTCTTGAGGATGGTGGTGAAATGGTTGCTATCGTACCGAGATCATTTTGTAACGGACCTTACTTCAAACCATTCAGGCAACAGTTTTTCACGATGATGACAGTGCGTCATATCCATATATTCGAGAAGCGAAACTGTGTATTCAAGGGGGATGAGGTTCTGCAGGAAAATATTATTATTCACGCTGTGAAAGGGGCAAAACCATCACAGATAGCGATTACCACGAGCCGGGACGGTCAGTTTGAATATGATCATCATACCCGCTCTTGTGTTGGCAGGGATATGACGCAACGGTCTGTTGAATATAGTAGCGTGATCAGGGGAAACGACGACCCCGATCAATTTGTGCATATAGCTACGGATGATCTCGAACAGGGTATTGCAGACCGAATGACATATTTTACAGCGCCCTTGTCTGAACTGGGTATACAGGTATCGACAGGGCCGGTAGTTGATTTCAGACTAAAAAATGATCTGTGCGCGGAACCGGAAAGCGGATCGGTTCCACTTCTGTATGCAGCACATTTTCAACATGGGAAACTGGAATGGCCAAAGGCCATGAAAAAACCCAATGCTATCCATGTTTCAGCGCAAAGCCGGAAATGGTTATGGAAAAATCAGAACCATTATGTCATTACACGACGCTTCACGTCAAAGGAAGAACGACGACGCATTGTCGCTTCGGTATATAGATCAGATTTACCAGGAGAATGGATTGGTTTTGAGAATCATTTAAATGTATTTCATGCGAAGCAAAGTGGTATCCCCCCCTTTCTGGCAAAGGGCTTGTCGGTCTATCTGAATAGCAGTCTCGTAGACAGATTTTTCCGGCAGTTTAATGGACATACTCAAGTGAATGCGACGGACTTGCGTTCACTGAAATACCCGGACCGGGAAGCATTGGAACGCATAGGAAAACAAACGGACGGCCTGGCGCTCACCCAGGAAGAAATTGACCATATTATTGAAGGTGAAATCGCACACATGGCACAAGATATGAATCCGTTGCTCGCTCAACAAAAAATCAATGAGGCTTTGGAAATTCTGAAAGCTTTGGGAATGCCACGAGAGCAACAAAATGAACGTTCAGCATTAACCTTGCTCGCTCTTTTGAATCTGAAGCCTGGAAAACAGTGGAACGACCTTCAAAAACCTCTGATGGGTATTACTCCCATCATGGACTATGCGCGCGAAAGTTACGGGAGGGAATATGCACCCAATACCCGAGAAACATTTCGCCGCCAAACCATGCATCAATTTGTTGAAGCGGGTATTGCTCTTTACAACCCCGACAAGCCGGACCGTCCTGTAAACAGCCCGAAAGCCTGTTATCAAATCAGTGAGGAAGCCTGCCAGGTTATTTCGACGTTTGGCACAGATGCCTGGAAAGCTACTCTGGAAACCTGGCTCGACAACCAGGAAACTTTAGCCGCAAATGATTGAATCTGTGACCAGCCACGGTCCTGTTGATGCCAAACGGCATAATGAATTAGCCACTTTATTTGAAGATGCAAGCCCCAGGCCGGTATATATTACAGCATTCCCGGACCGTGGTGTTATGGCGAGATATTTGGGAGAAATTTCCTGGGAAACTGATGTTTGGTGCGCGGATGCGCCAACACACCTGATTCACTTTAACGGTGAAAGATTTCTTGGTCCGTATGAAAACAAACAAAAACTATAGTATTCATCTGGATACCCTGCATCGCATTAAACATTGACTTATTATATTATCCCGCTACTATTACATACATTACTACATACATCAAAGAGATTCCCCAATGAAAGTTACGATGCTCGAAGTAAACAGACAGGCTAACCATATCGTTAATCAGGTTTCTGAAAGTGGTGAATCAGCCATTATTTATAAACACGGCAAGCCCATTGCCGAAATTCGTGCGCTTACGAACAACCCTGGCAACAAGCGGGACAAAGCTCTTGAACGCCTATTGCACTTGCAACCGACACCGGTCAACGAGCCTGTTAATGAAGCAATCTCGAAAGGGCGCCATCGTGGCGTTTAGAACGTTAAAACAGAACGAGTTGCTGGACAATCCGCTGGTAGTAGATAACAGCGTGATGATGCGCTGGTTATTCCACGATGGCTCTGATGTCGACCAAACCTTTGCGCGTAATGTGCTAAGTGCAGTCCACTCACAAAACCTGCAAGTCATCGTTCCGTATATCTGGACCTGTGAAGCAGCTTTTGTAGTGCAGTTTTATTGCAAGAGAAACAAGTTACCTCCATCTCGATGTACGAGTCAACTGACCTGGCTGTTTGATTTATCCACAGTGATTCGTGGCTCGGAAACACCGGCAAATCTATATAACCTCTCTCATACTTACGGTATATCCGTGTATGACGCGGCCTATATCATTCTGTCGTTCAAGCAATCCTGCCCTATTGCCACACTGGACAAGACAATCAGGAAAACTTCAGACAAGGCAAAATACAGATTGTTCAAACCCTGAACAACAAAAATACCCGTGGGAGACGAACTCTTGTGCTGTCCCGCTTGTGTCACATCAAGTAACCCGGTTCACCCTCCCCTTACTTTCGTCATTCCCTACGATGCCGGGAATCCACCAACCACCATCTCCCGCACAAACCCTCATCGCAGAGCGAGCGATTTAAAGTCCGCCCGGACATGGTATCATCCATCTCAGGCAAGATTTGAGGGGTAGAAGATGAGCAATCAGGATTTGATAAGACTATTCACACCCGGAACCGGGGGCGTACCCCCTTATCTGGCTGGCCGCAAGGATGAACAAGAGTATTTCCAGGATTGTGTCGAGGCTCTGAAAAACCGGAAACCGATCAGTCAGGATATGATCATCTACGGCCCGCGCGGCAACGGCAAGACCGCCCTGCTCCGTTACTTGCAGAAAGAAACTCTCCGGGAGGAGAAAGCGAAGCTGGATATTCTGTGGGGCACCCCGAAGGAACTGGAACATCCAGGCAAATTTATTGATCTTCTGGTCGGCGATCATTCCGGCCTTCGCCGCAAACTCACTTCCGGGGGCTTTTCAGTCGATTTCGGCATCGCGCAAGCCAATGTAGAGATCGACCTGTCCAAGCGAATGCTGACCATCCAGGATATGATACGGGAACGATGCCAGAGTAAACCCCTTATCCTGATTATTGATGAAGCGCATCGTCTGAACCCGCAGATGGGCGAGGAGTTGTTGAACGCCAGCCAGACAGTACGCGGAGAAGGTCACCCGTTCCTGCTGGCACTGGCCGGCACCCCGAACCTGATGGCGGCGCTGGGCAAGACCAATGCTTCCTTCTGGGGGCGTAGTAAAAAAATACGTTTGAGCCGTCTGTCTTCTGAAGAAGCCCGGCAGGCGATCATCGTACCACTGGAACAAGTGGGTATATCCTTTACATCCGGCGTGGCTGATGAAATCATTGACCGCGCCCACTGTTACCCTTTTTTCCTGCAAGTATGGGGAGACTGTATCTCTCAAAATCTGGCTCAAACCGGGGAGACAGAAATTACCCTGGATACGATTCGGGAAGTGAACGAGACGGTGACCGACATTCGCGACGATATGTATCAGGATCGCTTCAACGAAATCAGCAGGATGGGATTACTGGACGTAGCCACGAGCGCTGCCGATGCGTTCATACAGAGCGGAGAACCCTATCTTTTGCATGGTAGCGTGTTGAAAGAAGCGGTTGAAAGAGGACTGTCCGATGATCTACCGATCACAGCCGGTCGCGTCATGGAGAAATTCGACCAGCTTGCTCAGCTGGGCTATATCTGGCAAGTCAATTATTCCGGTATGGATAGTTACGAACCCGGCATCCCGAGTCTGATCTCTTATGTACACAGAAACTCGCTGGTACAATAACCTAAAGAAGAATCATCGCGACTGAAAAAACAGATCCAGAAACTCCGGGAAAACCGGGCGAAGGCTCAGGACGACGGCATCGAGAGGTAGCCGGATATCTGTGTATACTGAGTTTATTCCAGCCGTAGAACTTCAAACCCGGTTCACCCTCCCCTTACTTTCGTCATTCCCTACGATGCCGGGAATCCACCAACCCCAATCTTCCGCTCCAACCCTCATCGCGGAGCTTGCCCCGCCTGATCGTAGGGGACGGTCACCGTGCCGTACCGCCTGTGTTATATTGTTGACATCAAATGCAGGTAAATACCACGCGGGAACAAAAGACAGACCCGCTCTCGAAAAGCTGCTTTCAGAGCGCAGTGTGTTTGACTGAGTATGCCTTTGCCTGAACATCAGTAATTTTGAAAGACAATTTTGAAAGACAATACAAAATCACTGAAGTCCCTATTTTTCGACTTCTATACAGCATCAACTGAAGCTGAACTTGATCCAATAATTGAAACAACAGAAAGGAGTTTTAATGTTAATTGGATCCCATACGGAAATACTGAAAGCAATTTTGGCGTAATTGAAAATCAACAGGCATCACCAATCCCCGCGTTAGTAGAAAAAATCACGAACTCGATTGATGCCATATTGATGAAACGCTGCTACGAGGAAGGAATCGAACCAAAATCTACTGATGCGCCAAAAAGTATTGAAGACGCAATATCGAAATTTTTCCCAAACTCATCCAACTGGGATTTGCCGGGAAGCAGAAGCCAGCAAGCCGAAGACATACAGATAATTGCAGATGGTCCGAGGAGAGATACATCCCTGACCATCTATGACAATGGTGAAGGGCAACACCCCGCGAATTTCGAAAATACATTTCTCTCCTTATTGAGAGGAAACAAAAACGAAATTCAATTTGTTCAGGGTAAATACAATATGGGGGGTGCAGGGGCGGTCGTCTTTTGTGGAAAAAAACGTTATCAGCTTATTGCTTCCAAGCATTTCAAGGGAGATGGGAAATTCGGTTTCACTCTCCTTCGCAAACATCCGTTAAACGAGCACGAAAAATCAACCATAAAAAATACCTGGTATGAGTACCTGACTGTAGATGGTGAAATTCCAGCCTTTGATATTGATTCGCTGGATATAGGACTGCATAACAGGAAATTTACCACCGGCTCGATCATCAAATTATATTCATACGAACTACCAGCTGGCTCACGCTCGGTCATATCACGGGATTTGAATCAAAGTATTAATGAATATTTATTCGAACCGGCGCTTCCGATTTATACGATAGACAAGAAGGAACGTTACCCGGATGACAGAAATCTGACCCGCGACCTCTATGGCTTGAAGAGACGAATGGAAATAGAGGGAAATAAATATATCCAGGAAACATTTTCGGAAACCTGTAGTTCTCCTGATACAGGTTCTTTCAAGGCAACGGTATATGTGTTTAATCCGCGTCTCAGTGACAGAACAGTAAAGGAAACCAAAGATACGATTCAAAGAGAGTTCTTTAAAAATAACATGTCGGTTATATTCTCTCTGAATGGTCAAGTACACGGTCACTATACTTCTGAATTTATAACAAGGACTCTCAAGTTTAATTTTCTAAAAGATCAATTATTGATACACGTTGATTGTGGTGGTTTACAGCTGGAATTTCGAAATGAGCTATTTATGGCCTCGAGAGACAGGCTAAAGAATGGTAACGAATCAAATAAACTAAGAGCTGAACTCGCCAAAACCTTGTCTCGGGAAAGACTCAGGGAAATAAACAAGGAACGGAAAGACAACCTGACTAGCCAAGCCGAATCAAGCAATGAGCTATTGCAGGATTTGAGTAAAA
The DNA here is from genome assembly GCA_965208975.1 of Candidatus Poriferihabitaceae bacterium. Classification (GTDB taxonomy): domain Bacteria; phylum Pseudomonadota; class Gammaproteobacteria; order Arenicellales; family Poriferihabitantaceae. Next base: position 769,702 of record CBDBQH010000003.1, read on the forward strand.
ATCTTCCTTTGGATAGTGGATTGATAAAATTATTGAATCAAACATTCAACCTGAAAGACAGAAAAGGGGATAGTGCAGAACAAAATAACAGGATAAAGAAAAGCAAAAAACCAGACAACAAAAATGAATTTAATCCTGAAAGGTTTCCCAGCCTCTTTAATATAGACTTAAATTCAAAGAGTAACAGTGCCCCCGTTACGAAAATCCCGGCTCAGGGAGATAGAACTCTTCTCTTCTCAACTGACGTTGAAGATCAGTATTTTGATCGAATAGAAGAGCCTGGGGAGCTTGTTCTTTCCATTTTAGGGCCATCAGATAATGATAACGCAGGAGGAGATGCACCCGGCAAACCCGAAGATATTGATGTTCTTTTCAATATTTCAATATCCAGCCCCAGCAAGGGAAAGATTCGCGTCAATATGCAACCCACAGATAATATGAATGTCGGTGATTCAACCACTGTAAAGGCTTCATTAACATCGCCAGAGGGTGACCTGGAGCAAATATTTATTGTAAATATATCCGACAAACAAAAAAACAACCCTGAAAATATCAAAAGAAAACCAGAACCGGAATCCATAGGACTTCCAAAGCTACAGAAGGTCTTCAAATCTCCGGTCGAAGGAAAAAAATGCTGGGAAGAACTGGAGAATCAAGGAATAACTTTTGACTACGAATCAGTTATGTATCCATTCGTTTCAGAGGACAAGTTAGACACTATTTTTATCAACATGGATAGCAAAATTCTAAAGTCATACAAATCTCCATTGAAGACCGAGGAACAAATTGTCATATCGAATCGACGCTATTTATCTACCGTATACTTTCATACCATATTTCTGTATATGATCATCAAGAATCGGAACTATACGATTAAAGGACCGGGGCAATCCCCTGGTGACGGAGATAAAGATATTGACCTATGTGATTATCTCGTGGATATTTTCAATAGCCATTATTCAGAGTTTTTGCTGAATTTTGAGATGTCTGCCTTGATGGATGCGCTGAGCGAATAATTCTCAGCGTAATCGCCTGTGTGTTCTCATTTTGTACGCATGCTGAGACGGTTACTGATGTTGGAGCAATAATGTTGCGTAATAAACCGCAAAAGCACCGTAAGCTTCCCCATACCAGAGCAGAGGTGGGAGGCTGCACTGAATCAGTTTATTATTCTTTTCGGTGACAGAGTGCCTGTCTGAACAGAAATCTTTACACCCGCTGGATATATTGTTGTCAGAAGATTGGGCCCGTTTCCACCATTGAGTTGATAGGTTGAGTCAAAACCAATCTGAACATGTAATGTAGGACCGAATTCCACTAAATCCTGTGGGGTAAGGAAGCCGCATTCAACTTGCATGGGTCGGTCTGTAAAGTACGGAGGCTGGCAAGGTAACTGGCGGAGCGCCAACCTTCCGAATCAGGTAAGGTCCGCGGCCAAAGAGTTTTACTGCTTCATTCGCAGCATCGTCAAGGGAGTCATACGTTCCAACCAGGTTCTCATCGTGAACGACGACCCATTCTCCAAAGTGTCCTGTTTCAAGGTCGCTACGCATTCTCTCGAATGCTGCAATTTCATCTTTCAGGGTTGTCATGTCATATTCCTCTATCTCCTGTACTATCTTGAAATTATATACTGTCTGTCACTGAGTATGTTCGCTCCCCATGCAATATCTCCGTGTTTCCCTAACATCCGCGATAACCGCTTTACCGTATGATGTAAACGAGTCCGCTCCTTCAAGCCCCGGCCAATCCTGGATAACTGGAAACTCCCACTGTTTCATATACCCACCATCACCTCCGCCATCAGCCTGGCTACCGGCTGGCTGATGACTTCACTCGATTGATTCACACAATCGGTCATTCGGAATCGGTCATTCGGACTTCCCATTGATCACTTTCCCGTCTATCATTCAACATCAGTGGGAGGCTTTAGTTTGGCTTTGAGGAAAGTTTGACCGACCCCACATCTGTTTTTACTCATCAAGGATATTCAAAGTTGAAAAAACTCGCGGGGTCACTAAAAGCACTCTCACAAACGCGACCACTCTATGTATTGCCATCCGACCCGCTTGCTGAAGAAGTATTGATCCCGGGATTCAAGGAGTCTTCGCAAGTTGATTGTATGGTCGGGTTTTTCTCAAGTGGAGTACTGGCATCGCTTGCACCAGGGTTGGCCACCTACATTGCCGGTTCGACAAGGAGCTTCCGCCTTCTTGTCAGCCCTTTTCTAAGTGAGGAAGATCATCAGGCCATCGAACATGGGGTAAAGACTCGGGACCAAGTAGCTGAAGAATTGACAGAGGATATTATCATTTCCGTAGACATCTTACAGCAACACACGCTCAAGTGCCTTTCATGGCTGTTGCGTGCAGGACGAATAGAAATCAAGATTGCGTTGCTCAAGGGTGCTCTTTTTCATCCCAAGGTCTGGCTGTTTGAAGACGACCAAAATTCAATTGCCGTCCATGGATCGAGCAATGTTACTTACTCAGGCATTATGAGAAATTTTGAACAGGTTGCCGTCGCCAATTCCTGGGCAGATGACAACCAAAAGTACATTGTCGAAAAGCTCCGTCTCCAGTTTGATCGTCTCTGGGCGAATAAAGAAGAGAATTGTATGGTCATCCCCATTCCGCAGGCATTGCGGAAACGACTGATAAAGGATTACTACTCGGAAAATCCGCCAAGTGAAAAAGAGTATGAAGACCTCTACAATCAAGCGCAAAAAACCAACGAAGTTTCGGAGTCGACAACCCTGCCTAAGCCTAAGGAGTCAAGTTTCGAGATTCCCTCCTGGCTTCGATATGAAGATGGCCCTTATAAACATCAGGGACAAGCTGTCAGAGCGTGGTTTGGAAACGACTGCCAAGGCATTCTCTCCATTGCTACAGGGGGCGGGAAAACGCTTACTTCTTTAATCGCAGCCAGCCTTCTTTCACAAAATCTGGATAAATTATTTGTAGTCATTGCCGTACCAACTACTGCCCTGCTAAACCAATGGCACTCAGATGTGAGAAGTTTTTCCGTTGAGCCCATCAGTACATTAGGATCAAACGCAAAAACAGTAAAAAGGAGTTTAAAAGAGGCTGGACGGAAACTAAGGCTTGGCTTATCAAAAGTCGAAGTTCTCTTGATTACTCACGACTCGCTCAAGGGCACTCATTCAACACAAATTGAGGTACTATCAAAAGATATCCCCACCTTGTTAATCGGCGACGAGGTGCATAATCTCGGATCAGAAGGATTTAAGAGTTCCCCTCCTGAGTACTTTAAATATAGGCTAGGACTATCTGCAACATATGAAAGAGCATTTGATGACGATGGGAATGCATTTTTGCTTCGTTATTTCGGAGATGTTGTTTTTGATTACCCGTTAGACAAGGCAATAGGAAATTGCCTTGTACCATACGAATACTATACTCATGAAGTATCGTTATCTGCCGAAGAAGAGGAGGATTTTCTGGACATAACGTATGAAATAAAGAAACTCTCATACGCAAGTAACTTTTCAGATGGAGATCATACAAAAGAACGTCTAAAAAGGCTTTTCCTGAAGAGACGCCGAATAATCGAGTCTGCATCACAAAAAATAGATGTTTTTGATCAGGTTCTACCGCTATCAAAAGATGACATACAACGGACACTAATATTCTGTACCGATAAATTTCCAGAACAGCTAAACGAAGTAAATGCTGTATTGAACACTAGAAGCTTGGAGTTTCATCAGATAACACAAGAAGAAACACAAAACCCAAACACACTAAAACGCTTGGTAAGATCGTTTAGCAACGGTGATTTACAGGCATTAACATCAAAAAGGGTTCTTGACGAAGGGTTCAATGTCCCCCAAACCGAGGTAGCCTACCTTCTGGCTAGTCAAACCGGAAAAAGACAATGGATACAACGGCTAGGTCGAATCCTTAGACTTTCACCATCAACGAATAAGCGAAAAGCCATACTACACGATTTGATAGTAATTCCACCATCCCTTGATGAATCTTTGGACGGAGATTTTAAGTCGATGATCAGGTCCGAGTATGAAAGAGTAAAGTTTTTTACAAAACTGAGTCAGAATGGCCTGGAAGAAGGTGGATCGATATATCTTACAAATAAACTTTTGAATTTGATGAGGAAAAAATGACAATTTCATTTAGAAAAATAAACTCAATGATTGAGTCGGAGGTATCCAATCAAGAATTGAGCGAAGAACAACAGAAAGTACTTGGCGAACTATGTATAAAAATATATATGATCGAATCCAACCTAGAAAAGGGCGGGAGCCAGCAAATAGTAAATGAAATAAAGGGTGAAATATCCCGAAAAGCAGATGACTTTCAGGAACGATAATGAAATTAATTAAGGCAACTTTCAAAAACTTCAGACTCTTGAAAGACTTAACTATCGAGTTCTCCACCGATGAAGAAAAACCTCTGACAGTGGTCCGGGCAGCCAACGAAACCGGAAAAACAACTTGCGAATACGGCTTGATGTGGGGACTATACGGATCCAAATCACTCCCCAAGAAGAGTGAATTTCAACTGTTCCCAGCTGACCTGAAAGCCAAAGGCGAAAGAAAGGTTGATATATCTGTAGAAATCGAGTTTCGAGTCGAACACATCAGAAGTACAGGACGAAGCTCACAAGAATTAGGAGCTTCCGATTACCGCTTAATTCGCTCCTGCGTTGAATATTCCGATACTGAATCCGGTGTCCGGCGCGAATCAGAGCGCATTAAGATGTTTAGAATATCACTTTCGGGAAGTGAGCCTGTTGATGATGCCGAAGCAAACAGGGTGATTGAAAACTCTCTGCCAGAGTCATTAAAAGATGTTTACTTCACCGATGGAGATAGTGCAATGTCTTTTATCGAAGCTGCCGCGACACGAGGTGTAAAAAGAAAGCGTGTCAGTAATGCAGTAGAAGCATTACTCGGAATAGAGTATCTGAACACTACAGTGCGACATTTAGAGAATGTATCAAAGCGCTTCGGACAAGAAATAGACAACACCGATTACAAGACTCAACTTGAACAATTAAATGACAGAATTGGGGGATGGACCGAAGATATTTCTGAATGGGAGAAAGATTCTTCGGATCTTGAAGATCAAAAAAATTCTGGCGAAAAGGAACTACGAACAATCAAAGCTCAAATAGAAGAAGCCTTGAAACTGGGAGACAAAGAGAAACTCGTCGGCGAAATCAACTCCACTAGGTGTCAAATCACAAACTATAAAACAAACGCTGAAAAGCAACTACAACAAATTGCCTCGCTTACGTCTAATGAGCAGGTGTCAAAAATTTTCCTGGGTGACATCGCAAAGAAAGCGAAGGATACACTTAACAACCTTAACAAAGACAAGAAACTGCCAAAAGTTAATATCCCTATTCTGGAAGAATTGTTAGATAGTAATTCATGTTTTTGCGGTGCAGACTTAAGGAAAGGTATCGAAGAAGGAGAGTTCAGACGATCAAAAATAAAACACGCTATTTCTTCTAGTCGAGAATCTGACATGATCCATGAGTGTGCTGCCAGTTTATTTTATAGGGTACGCAGTGAAGAATTCGATATTGCTAAAAATAACTGGATCGAAAGCTATACCTCATACCAGGGGATGTATCAGAACACCGTATCTTCTCTTCGTACAGCAGAAGAGAAATACTCTGGTCTGGATGCTTCAATCAAAGAGTTAGATGACAGGATGCTCAATGAGCTTAAAGAACAGGAAGAAAACATCGATAGTAAAATCAACAGGATAAACACATCACTGGGCATGATAAATGGGCAAATAAAGGATGCTACTGACAGGAAGAAAGATGCTGAAGCAGATAGAGGAAAAGTTGAGAAAAAAATTGGAAAAACAAGTTCTTCCGCAGGGAAGCTAACACTATCCCGACTCACACAATCTATATTTAGCTCAATCGTTGACCGGCTGAAAACAGAAGAGTTACGAAAAGTCAGTGCCGAAATGAATAGAATATTTCTCGAAATGATCGGCTCCGACCCTGAAAAAAATGATTTGACTCTGATTACAGAGGCCAGATTGACCGATGACTATGACATTGTTGTTTTCGGTCCTGGTGGACATCAACTGGACCCCGACCAGGACCTTAATGGTGCATCAAGACGCGCTATAACTTTAGCTTTTATTCTTGCGCTAACCAGAGTATCTGAAGTTGAAGCGCCGAATGTAATCGACACTCCACTTGGCATGATGTCCGGGTATGTAAAGCAATCTGTATTACTTCAAACTGTTAAGGAGGGATCACAAGCCATTCTATTCCTGACACACGACGAGATTAAAGGTGTTGAGGAAATTCTGGACCAGTATGCGGGGGCAGTTTACACACTGACCAATCCGGCACACTATCCGAGAATGCTCAAAAATGAACCTGATGTTAAAGATGCCGGAATTATCAAGTGTGCATGCAATCACAACAAGGCATGTGAAATTTGTAAAAGAAAAGACGCGGAGGTAGCTTAAATGTCAGACAACCCATTCGCAGCATACAATATAGAAATACCAAAAAAGTATGCCGAGGATATTAAAAAACACTGCCAGACAGGCGGAGGCAGAGTGACATACGAGTTTGCACCTTTTAATAGACAGGTTGACCTATGGTATTTTGCTTTCATTTACGCCATCAAAAATGGCCTTGAACCAGTAATTGAAAAAGACACCAGTAACATTACACCAGCTATAATTTTATCTGGCGATTCGTATCGCATTGATCATATACAACTTGCTTACCTGGCTATTACCTCAATCAAAGAATTGGCCAACCATAGGAAAGTATTCGACTATGCTCTTTCAATGGCTAACGCTGGATTCCCATATGTACTCCAGCTTCTCAAAGACCCGGATGACAAACCTCTTTGGACGATATTAGATGAAATTGAGAAGGCAGCCTAAAACGGGGAGAGTTTTTTTCAGTTTTGTCGGATGCTTTGAATGAATAGTGCATGCAGACTACTTATGACATGCCAAACAAACCTTGGCCTGCCCATACAGATCATCAATATCCAAAGGTTCATGATCGGAACGTAAGGGGTTGGGCTGTATTTTAGACCGCAGGCGTGACAGACGCTTTTCATGATCCTGCCTGATTTGCTCAACCCGCTCCGGCTTTTCCAGTTCGTCCAGCGATTCTCCCTGGCTCCATGTAAATGGAGAACCGTGCTCGACAGAGTTTTTTTCGTAAGTCTTCGCTTCCTCGAATGCTTCGGGATGCTGCTCTTTCAGGCGAACCCATTCGATTTTTTGCTGGAAGAAACAGAAGGTACAGCCACTACGGGTTCGCCATGAGTAGTATGCCGGCAAACCCAGGCCAGCGCTGTCAAGGACCTCAAGGACACCAGCCTTGTCGATCCCGGCTTCCTTGAAAGGCAGGCGCACAATCAGCCTGTCGTTTTTGGAGGCATAGCCTTCACGATATTCCTCATCTGAACGAATAGCGACATAACTGTAGATGGTTTCCCCGGCTTCAAGCCTGGGACGAAGCCAGTGTTCAAACGGTCGTAGTTTTAATTGCCTGGTGCACCAGCGGCTTTGGGGCGATGGCAAAAAATCATTGTATTGTTTCAGCCAGAAATCGAAATCCCGGTCGGGATTCAGTCGTAATATCGGCTGTCCTAAAAAACCCTCCAATCGTCCGAGATATTCGTACACTTCCGGCAATTCTTTGCCCGTGTCCGTGAAAAAATATTCTATGCTCAGTTCCGGGTGATGTTGCCGCATATAAACAGCAAGGGCCGCGCTGTCCCGCCCGCCGGACAAACCGAGCACATGTCGTTCCATGCTTGTGATACTCATGACACTTTCCTTTCCCTGCTCCCGCTCTCTATGGAATGGGTCGCCGCCGCTTCCTTGAGATAGTGAGCGCTCAATTCGGCCAGCGCTGCAAGGATTACGTTACGCCGCCTTTCGCCACTCCTGTTAAGCGCCGCGTCTACTTTTTTAATCAGCGCATCCACTTCCACCCGTTCCAGGTCAGTAATGGTAAATTCATCATGAACAGGGGTCGGTCGACCATCCATGCCAACCACTACAGCCATGGCGTGTCGTTTGTCAGGCCGCCCTTTTACACGCGCGTATGTTTCAGCGCGGAGAAATTTCTGCGCCAGGTCGGCAAGTTCGACTGTTGTCTGGTCAAGGTCAGGGTCAATCCAGTGACGCGGTGGCTTGTTGGCCGCCAGACTGGCAATGCCCTCAAAACAAGCGTCGCTGTCGTCGAACTGCGAAAGCCTGCTGATAAACGCTTCAAGCCTGAAGTCTCCGGCAACCTGTCGGATGTTTTCGGCGCGGTCACGCAATTCCGCCAGAGATTGCGGAGAGGTATTCGGCGCTTGCAACTCTGCGAGCATGGTATCGCGCAACCGATGAAGCATTGCAGGATAGGCATGAACCAATTCCTCCAGGCCTTCATGAACACTTCTTACGATATTGCGAAGGGCACTCTCATTGATAGCAGAGATATTTTCGCCAAGGGTTTCGGGCACATCGTCAAACAGGAACTTATTCGGGTCTCGCGCGCGTTTGAACATCTCACGGATTCGCACCGCGTTTGTGGACAACCGCATGGTCCGCTTGGTCCATGGTGATAATTGTTCATAGACCGCCACAAGACCACGCGCCACGTCAATGGGTTCAAGGTCAACAAGCCGGTTGGCGTCATCGAAGTCACGCACGATTGCCGCCATATCCGACAATAGTCGGCGCGATATATCAGTCAAGTCCATCCACCTCAACTGGATGGAACCTGCATCCTTCGCCAGATAGTCAACGTCCACATCGTCAAATCGAGCCTTGAATACGCCTTCCCGGTAAATAGCCAATTTGTCACGTTGGGATAATATAAACACTACAACGAGAATTGGCATCAGGCCATCTTTTACGCCGTAAGGTGGTTTACGCCAGAGATCAAAAATTGCAGAAACAGCAACCGTCTGACTGTCTTTTTCTTTTACGAATTCAAGCGCGGCCTCCCACAAAGGGAACAAACGGCAGGGGTCGGAATCTTTTAGGGGAGACACAAATTGCCAACCTTTGTCGTTCTGCCTGTAAAGCCCGGACCATTCCAGTATTGAAGCAAATAATCCTCCTTCCGCCGGGAACCCTGCAATTCCAAGCCTCGGCTCTCCTTCTTTCAAAACCATCTGTCGCAACAAGGCATTGCGCGCCGCAATGGCGCTTCCCGATGGTTTCTGTCGATTCAACAATTCATTATGCAGACACGGGCTTCGCTCAAAACGACAATCCGCCAGTCGGGATGCAATGTGGTTCAGGTCGGCCTGCCGAAGACGTTTAGCTGTATGGACATCCCCGCCAAACCACAACGCATTATCCAAAGCCCTGTGTAACTCAATTTCGACCCGGGACTGCACATCCACAAGACGCGCGGAAACTTCTTGTCTCGCCACAGGATCACCGGCTAATTCGGGGCGCCTGTCACTGACCCATTCCAACGCCAGCAGCTCACGGGCTAATGGAATAATGGTACAGGATGCTTCCGACATACCAACCATGCTGTCCCAGGGGCCGCTGTAACTCATCGCCTCACAACAAAGCTCTTTTGTTTCCTCCTCACTTTCTCCGGCGGTTGGAATTGCGAGTAAAAACTGACCTGTTGCACCGTTTTCAGGCTGGAAACACTTGACTGCATCAACCAGCGCGTTAGTCGGTACAACATTCACATCAAACCACCGCAACGTTCCGGTCTCGTGATAGTGCCGCTTGGCGACAACAGGTTGAATACCCGCAAGCGCTTCAAACGCCTTGAAATCAATCTCACCTGTTTCTTCGAGCGCTGATCGTACAGCCTGATCGATATCGAAATCACTCCCGGCAAAAATGGCATGCGCCCCAAGGAACTTTTTGAAGAGGGTGAATGACCGTTTATCCAGCTGGAACAAGGCTTCCTGGAGTTCTCCAGAGGATATTTCAGGGAAACAGGTTTTTAGTATTTCGAAGTTCGCAACAAGTCCTGACCGTTCCTTGAACAAATCCATAACGGCAATGGTTTTCAACAGCTTTACGTGAAGCTCACCACCACCCAGAGATTCACATCGTTCCAGGGCTTCGGTCGCCAAAGCCCAGCGATGCCCGTCTGGTGATGCCAGAATAGAGGGTTCCAGGTTGACGCGAAGATAGTCCCACAACCTGTCCGGGCTGTACAATTCATCCTCTTTGGCGCTTTTCAGGAAATCCTGAAATCCATACAGTTCTGATGAGTTCAGGAAGCCGAATATGCTGCGCTGGTTCTGGCCGAAACGTCGTCTCGATATGGGGCCAAGCAGACAGGTAACGACCGGATGCAGGGGCCAGCATGCTTCAAGCGCGGAAGCCAGATACCGGGCATGTCGGGTATTATTCGGATATACGACCGCAGCGACTCCAGCACACAATTTATTCGGGTTTTCAGGGCGATAATCACTCTCTATGGCGCGGGCAATCAGGTCAATCTGTTCCTCTCCCGCCGCATTGACAACCAGATCAATAAAGCGCCCTTGCACCTTGCTCCATTCATCCCGTGTTTCATGGGAAAGGCGATAGGCATAAGCATCGAATGCCTGATGCAACACGCCGACAATCAGAAATCGCCCATTGCTCCGTGAGGCCGCTTCAGCAAGTTGCTGGAAAATATAAATGTCAGATCCATTGCGTACCGTTGCCTCCAGAAACTTGCCCATCTCATCGACAAACAACACAATACCGCCATATATTTCGGGCTTGTATTCGGCGGCGTTCGTCAACGCCTTCATCAGATTCTTTTCGGTCCAACCGCCACGAGGTCGCCGTGATACGACCCTTCTCCCTAAAATCGCTTCTCCAATCACGCGAACCGGATTATCCCGCGTCCCGACCACCGGAACCACACGCCATCCGTTTGTGCCCGGCGGCAACGCCGCTTCAACTGTATCCGTAAGACCTTGCCCAAAAACCTTCCTGGCTTGTTCGCGTAACACAGCGCTACCATTCAGCAATGCGCTCAATGCAACAACAAGGCTTGATTTTCCGCTCCCGTAAGGCCCGGTCCAGGTAAACGCGCCTTGCCCGGTTTCAGAAACATGACGCGCCATAGTGTTCAGCACATCGGCAGAAGATTCTGGACAAACAAATCCTTCCAATGCGGCATTATCACTCAGGTCCGTGTCGATACGTACCGACCTCATGAAACGGCGGGCAATGCGGACGCGGTCTTTCAGGAACATCAGGCGGCTTCCTTCCCGAAGTGCGAATCGTAATCAAGAGACAACCAGGAAGGCGCTGTCTCATAACAAATATCAATGTTGCAGATGACCTGTTTGAGTCCGGCAGTTTCCGACCACCGGAATGCGCCACTGGTAACGTCATTGAGTGCAGTAAGACGATCAACCACATCGTTCTCGTCGAATTGAAACACACGTCCCGGACTTCCCGGCGCATGGGCTATGGCCTCGAACGATAATGTAGCGGTATCAGAATAAAAACGCGCCCAATAATCAATAAGCGCGTAAACAAAAACGCCATCTCCCAGGGTTGGTTTCGGACCTCGCACAAAACGAAAGCCATCATTTTTCCCTATGGCTTTTACAAGCCCCAATTCGGTCAACGGGGATTCCAAGGCGTCATCGTGTCCGATCTTCCCGGACGGTTGCCGCGCAACATAAGTGCGGATAAAACAGGCGACATCGTTTTTAAGCGTAGTCTGCGCGACTCGCGACCGCCCGCGCTCACTCACAAGGCGATCAAGCTTCCTGATCAGACTGTCACGTTCAAAAGTCACGGCAGGATAGTGGCTGAACGCCCAAAACCATGTCGTTCGCTCAGGACGCGCCGCAAATTGCCAGTGAAGCAACCACAAAGTGGCAGGGTGCTCCATGTACGGGTCCAACCCGTTCAAACCATTGACCCCAAAAAGCATCCGGCCAAGCTCGGTCGTTTCAACCGTATTGGTATCAGCAGGCTCCCGGATAATGTCTGCCGCTTTTGCCCAATGACGTATGGATGCAACCATATTTTTCCCGACGCCGAACCGGGCTATGGCATCTTCTCCCCAACACCGAGATTTGTTATTGGGTGTACCTTCGGTTTCCGCAACCCGGTCAAACGCCTTTTTCAGCCAACCGTAGCGTAGCGGGAATGTTTCATGACCCGAGAAATGCGGACGATAGTTCGGGTCATAAAATGGCCTATGCGGCATCTCGGAGCTTCCTGTGTGACATCAGTTGATCTTTCCTTACTGGATGACTCATCCAGTTCAATCATAATATACAGGATGTGCTATAGTCAATCTGATGAGGATTTTCGAAACCATCTATCTTGACCATCAGGCAACCACTCCGGTCAATCAGTACGTTTTGGACAGGATGCTGCCGTATTTTAAAGAATTGTTCGGCAATCCGCATTCTTCCCATAACCCTGGTTGGCGAAGCTCACTTGCCGTAGAACAAGCGACAGCGCAAATCGCCAGTTTGATCGGGGCTGATCCCGATGAAATTATTTTCACGTCAGGAGCCACCGAGGCGAATAACATGGCCCTGCTGGGTCTCGCCAGACGCTCACATCCTGAAGGCAAGAGAAGACGGTTTATCATCAGCGAAATTGAACACAAATGTGTGCTTGCAGCCGGGCAAGTTCTTTCAGATCAACTTGGCTTTCAAGTGGATCAGCTTCCCGTTGACAGACAGGGCCGTATACTATTATCGGAACTGGAAGAGGCTTTGGATGAAGATGTGCTCGCCGTATCCATTATGGCGGTCAATAATGAAATTGGAACGATACAGGACATCAAGCAAATTTCTAAAATTGCCAGAAAGGCAGGTGCGATATTCCATTGCGATGCCGCACAGGCGCCTGTTTCGATGGATTTACGGGGTTTTGCCGGGAATGTAGATCTGTTGAGTCTTTCCGCGCACAAAATGTACGGCCCAAAAGGGATTGGGGCACTCTATATACGCCGTGAATTGCAGAACCACATAGAACCTCTCATCTATGGCGGTGGACAACAAAAGGCTTTGCGCTCAGGGACTGTTCCCACTCCCCTGTGTGTCGGCATGGGCGCCGCAGCCGAGCTCCTGAACGATAAGAAGACTAAGCAAAAGCGAGCGCTCTTGCGCAACCGCCGGGACTATTTTGTTGAACAATTAACCCGCTTGCCGTGGCCCACCCGATTGAATGGTTGCACCGGGGAAAACCGTCATCCCGGCAATGTCAATATCTGTTTCAGCGGGTTTTGCGCTGATGATATTTTGCTGGCATTGCAACCTCGTCTCGCCGCTTCAACCGGGTCTGCCTGTACGTCCGGAATCACTGAGCCATCCCATGTTCTCAGAGCCATCGGCTTGACCCACGAAGACGCGGAGGCATCCATACGCTTCAGTCCTGGCTTCGCAACAAGCGAGCGGGATATTGACGAAGCCGTGAACCTGATAGGCGAAGCGCTGGGCGGGCTTTCAGATACCAGATTCAGATCTGATACCGGATAACCTCAGGGTATCTCTGCGATGACGGAGATGCAACGTCAATCTTACTACCGAGAATTAAATCAGTAGCGCCTGATTTTGCACCTGATTTTGCACCTGATTTTGTTTTTGACAACACCATTGAATTGGTGCAGGATAGTGCAGCCTGATAGGGGATAAAAATGAGCAATATAGATTTGAAATACCTGTTTATACCCGGAGATGGTGGAATACCGCCTTATCTGGCTGGGCGCAAACGCGAACAGGAGTATTTCCAGGATTGTGTCGAGGCCATGAAGAACCGGAAACCGGTCAGTCAAAACCTGATCGTCTATGGCCCGCGAGGTAACGGCAAGACCGCCCTGCTCCGTTACTTGCAGAAAGAGACTCTCCGGGTAGAAAAAGATCAGCTGGATATTCTGTGGGAAACCCCGGATGAGATGGGAACCCTGATTGAATTGTCGGCTCGCCTGACCGAGGATAGCCCGAAATTACGAGACCGATTCAAGTCTGGCGGAGTCTCTGGTGGTGTCGGGTTTGCTCAGGCTAATATAGAAATAGACCTGTCCCGTCCGTCAGCGACAGTACGCAAGATATTGCAGGAACGATGTCAGGGTAAACCCTTTGTCCTGATCATTGACGAGGCGCACAGATTACAGCCACCGATTGCAGGAGCCCTCCTGAACGCCAGCCAGACCGTTCGTTCAGAGGGTAATCCATTCCTGCTGGTGCTGGCTGGCACTCCGAACCTGATGGCGGCGCTGGGCAAGACCAATGCCTCCTTCTGGGGGCGCAGCAAGATATGCCCATTGGGTCGCCTGTCACCGGACGAAGCCGGGCAAGCGGTTACCATACCATTGGAACAGGCTGGTATATCCTTCGCTCCCGGAGTGGTTGAAGAAATTGTGGAACACACGCACAGCTACCCCTTCTTCCTGCAAATCTGGGGAGACTGTCTGGCCCGCAAGCTGGCGCAGACCGGGCAGACCGGGGTCACCCTGGAGATGCTCCGGGAAATAGAATCCGAGGCGCACAGAGATCGCGACACCATGTATCAGACCCGCTTCGATGAGATCAGGAGAATGAGGTTGCTGCCCGTAGCTGAAAGTGTGGCCGATGTTTTCATACAGAGCGGGCAGCCGACTCTGCATGAACGCACACTGGAAGAAGCGGTTGCCAAAGGAATGGCGGGCGATGATGATGCGGTCACAGACGGACGTATCCTGGAAAAACTGGATCAACTGTATCAACTCGGTTATGTCTGGCGAATCGAAGGGGCTGATTACGAACCCGGCATCCCGAGTCTGATCTCTTATGTACACAGAAACTCGCTGACGCAACAACCTAAAGAAGAATCATGTAGCCGGATTGCATAGTGACACACGGCCAAAAATCTGGTATATAGCGAATAAGTTAAATCGGAGAAACATACAATGAAATCTGTACCCCCCCCCCCCCCCCCCGATATAAAGGGCAGAAATAAAACCGACTTACAGAAAAGAAAGCAAATTATCCAAAGTCTGGCCGTTGGTGGACTAGCGGTTACGGCATGGCAGAAGCCGATTATAAACAGCGTACTATTGCCCGCTCATGCACAGACAAGCGGAAACTCATCCGGGCAGGCCGGAGAAGCCGGACAGGTGGGACAGACAGAACAGGGACAGACCAATCAAGAGCAAACGGCCGTACCGCAACAGAACCAACAGCAACAGCAAGAAATACGGGGCGACCCCGATCATAACCGATTGGAACCATTGCCAAGACGACCAGGCGCCAGCGTGTCTATAATCCAAATAAGAAACGCCGGTCAGTGCAGAACGATCCAAATAACAAGAGTTGAATCAGCTAACCGGTATCACGGTCCGGGACAGGTTGAAAAAGACTACTGGATCAAAGTAACAGGGACACAAACGCCGACATCAGGTGACCGGCACGACCCAAGCAGACGGGCGCCGTTGAATTTAGTGTTGCTAATTGCTGCTCCTTTTACAACCATCCCGTTAGATTTAAGCATAGAGACCGCCACGGGCGTTAAAAACGCGCACCCTGCCAGACATTCGGGACAATTTACGGCTTATTTTCGTAACTTGAACTCCAGAAACCAACCTTTAACACAAGCCGACATAAACTTGGCCTGGTATCAGGATCGACTTATCCTGAGATGTCTCGGGACGCGATGATAGCGAGTTGGTACAGGAATCAGCGTTCAGTATACAGGCATTGCGGTTGCCTGACATCGTAGGGGCGACCCACTGTGGTCGCCCGTGTTGATTTTCGTATACGGTCGATGACGGTTGCGAGCGGGTACGGTGACCCGCCCCTACGCAACATTCAATCGCCGCGGACAAAGATCAAACAACATTTCAAACGCCCTGGTTATTCGTGGATTCCCGTTTATCAAGGGAATGACGAATCAAACCGAACGTGCGCGGCGGATCGAACATTTCTATTTGCTCTTAACACCCACACAGCCTAACGCTCTAAAAGTCCGCCCGGACATGGTATCATCTATCTCAGGCAAGATTTGAGGGGTAGAAGATGAGCAATCAGAATTTGATCAACCTGTTCCGACCGGGAGATGGCGGTTTACCGCCCTATCTGGCTGGTCGTAAACATGAACAGGAATATTTCCAAAGATGTGTCAGGACCCTGAAAGACCGGCAACCAATCAGCCAAAACATGATCGTCTACGGTCCACGAGGCAACGGCAAGACCGCCCTGCTCCGTTACTTGCAGAAAGAGACCCTCCGGGAGGAAGGAGCGAAGCTGGATATCCTATGGGTTAAGCCCTATCAACTGGAAACCCCGGACGGACTGGAAAATCTCACAATGGGAGATGCCCGGAAATTACGGGACAAGGTCAAGACCGTCGAGCTTTCCACCAACATAGGAGTTGCCGGGGCCAGCGTTGGGCTGGATTACTCCGCTCCTGCCGCTACTCTGGAGAACCTGCTGCGCTCCAGGAGTCAGGGCAATCCCTTAATCCTGATGATTGACGAAGCGCACACGTTGAAACCCGAAGTCGGGCAGGTCCTGCTCAATGTCAGTCAGGATTTACGTTCAGAAGGTCACCCGTTCCTGCTGGTGCTGGCTGGCACTCCGAACCTGATGGCGGCGCTGGGCAAGACCAATGCCTCCTTCTGGGGGCGCAGCAAGATATGCCCATTGGGTCGCCTGTCACCGGACGAAGCCGGGCAAGCGGTTACCATACCATTGGAACAGGCTGGTATATCCTTCGCTCCCGGAGTGGTTGAAGAAATTGTGGAACACACGCACAGCTACCCCTTCTTCCTGCAAATCTGGGGAGACTGTCTGGCCCGCAAGCTGGCGCAGACCGGGCAGACCGGGGTCACCCTGGAGATGCTCCGGGAAATAGAATCCGAGGCGCACAGAGATCGCGACACCATGTATCAGACCCGCTTCGATGAGATCAGGAGAATGAGGTTGCTGCCCGTAGCTGAAAGTGTGGCCGATGTTTTCATACAGAGCGGGCAGCCGACTCTGCATGAACGCACACTGGAAGAAGCGGTTGCCAAAGGAATGGCGGGCGATGATGATGCGGTCACAGACGGACGTATCCTGGAAAAACTGGATCAACTGTATCAACTCGGCTATATCTGGCGAATCGGAGGGGCTGATTACGAACCCGGCATCCCCAGTCTGATGACTTATGTACACAGAAACTCACTGGCACAACAACCCAAAGCAGAATCATGTAGCCGGACTGCATAGTGACACACAGCCAAAAATCTGGTATATGTCGGGTTGTCTTAACTGGAGAATATGAAATGAAATCTGTACCCCCCCCCCCCCCCGATATAAAGGGCAGAAATAAAACCGACTTACAGAAACGCAAGCAAATCATCCGCAGTCTGGCCGTTGGACTGGCCGTTACGGCATGGCAGAAACCGATTGTAAACAGTGTGCTGTTGCCGGCCCATGCACAGACATCAGCAGACCCGGCAAACCCGTCCGGGCAAGCCGGAGAAGCCGGACAGGTGGGACAGACCGAGCAGGGGCAGACCAACCAAGAGCAAACGGCCGTACCGCAACAGAACCAACAGAACCAGCAACGAAACCCGGGCGAACCCTATCATGACCGGTTGGAACCATTGCCACGAGGCGATACGCTTACAGTTATCTACGAAAACGCCACGGATTGCGGAACGATCCAGATAGTAAGATATGAATTAGCTGATCTTTATCACGCTCCGGGACAGGTTGAAAAAGACTACTGGATCAAAATAACAGGGATACAAACACCGATACGCCAATACTCCCATACCAACGAAAAAAAGGCGCCGTTGAGTTTTAGATTGATAAACAATTTTTCAGGGGACGTATTCTCTTTAGACACATCCATAGACACGGCATCAGGCAATAGAAACGCGCAACCTGCCAGAGATTCGGGAATGTTCACGGCTTTTTTTCTTAATGCTCCGACCAACCCAGTAACTTTAAATGAGAACCCAAACGCTACGTTCAGACCTTTGAATAAAAGAGACGTGACAGAACTCAGAAGGATCACAACCCTTATTTGTGAAGGGACGCGCTGATAGCGGGGGGGGGGGGGCTGGCGGGCGGGCACAAGACCCGCCCCTACGATGATGGGTGGCGCGGGAATGAGGTTTCGGGTGATGGATGTCGTGAATTGCAGATTCCATATATCGTAGGGGCGCCTCTTGTGGGTGCCCGCGTTATTTCCGTATACGGTCGATGACGGTTGCGAGCGGGTACGGTGACCCGCCCCTACGCGGGAATGACGGCTCAGTCAACCTCGCCTGAACATCATCGAAAACGCCAACAGGGTCAGCACAATCAGCCAGATCAGGCTCCAGCCGGGCATGGATATACCGAATAGCGTCCAGAGCACCTCGGCACATTCCCCCGACCCCTTGAACACGGTTTCGAGCATTTTCGTGAAGGGCATCACTTCCAGCATGAAGTCGAGACCGGGGCCGCACTCGGGCGTCTGGTCAGCCGGGAGATTCTGTAGCCAGACGTGACGCGCCGCAATGCCGGCGCCGATCAGGCCAGCCAGAATTGCAAGCCCGCTGTAAAACTTTCTGCCCCAGCCGCCGGGGTTGTGTACGAAACCCGCCAGAAACACGGCGCCCAGGGCAATAAAGGCAATGCGCTGGAAAATGCAAAGCGGACAGGGATCAAGCCCTGCGGCGTACTGGAAATAGAGCGCTGTGGCAATCAGCGCGACGCAGGTCAAAAAACCGACCAGGGAGAGAGTTCTGTATGTAATCATATTGTGGAGAAAAGTTCTGTATGTAATCATATTGCTCAGGGTTCAAGAAATGCGCTGGTGCGACCACCATCCACGTTGATCATCTGTCCGGTAATGAAATCCGCAGAGGAAATCAGGAAATGCGCGGTTCTCGCGATGTCCTGCGGGTCACCCATTCGTTTGAGCGGGGTGCGGGCAATCAGTTGCTGACGGGCATCCAGGTTATCATCATTTTCCGGCCACAGAATCGCGCCCGGCGCTATTGCATTGACTCGCACATGCGGGGCAAGTTCCTGAGCCAGCGACCGGGTGATGGAGACCAGACCGGATTTTGAAGCGCAATAGGCCGCATAATCCCGAAGCGGATGTTGCGCGTAGATGTCAATGATATTGATGATCGTGCCCCTGGTCTTTTCAAGAAAAGGCGCGGCGGCTGTGGACAGGAACCAGGGCGCCTTGAGATTGACCGCCATCAATTCATCCCACTCCCGCTCGGCGCCCGAAGCCAGAGGCGTCGGGAAAAAGGCCGAGGCATTGTTGATCAAACCATCCAGCCGCCCGGCCTGGTCAATGGCTGTGCGCAGCATCTCTTCCAGGCTTTCAATATCCCTGAGATTGGCCTGGATGATCCAAGCCGATTCAGGACGAATCCGGCACAACTCCTGCTTCAATGACCTTGCTTGCCTTGCGCTTTGGTTGTAATGGATGATGACACGCATGCCCTGTGCATGCAGATAACGCGCCGTGCCAGCGCCAATTCGCCGCGCCGCGCCGGTGATCAGTATGACCTTGCCAGACGAGTCCGAGTCCGAGTCACACCTGTTTTCATCGGTTGTGGTACACATTATTTCATTTTCACGATTTATCAAAGCCTGTATACTCGGCTGCCTGCCTTAAGGACTGATTTCATCCGCGCCGTGCCAAATCCACCTGACCCGATTCAACTGCAACACAGCGACACCCTCTCCCGGCTGATTCGCGATGAGATCAGAGACAATCAGGGATGGATCGGCTTCGACCGATTCATGGACCTGGCATTATACTCTCGCGGACTCGGTTACTACAGCGCCGGCTCAGTTAAATTGGGAGCCGATGGCGATTTTGTAACCGCGCCGGAGCTTGGCAGCCAGTTCGCCGGATGTATCGCCCGACAGTGCATGGAAATTTTTGATCAACAGGAAAAAATATCATCCAGCAACCAGACCTCACAACCCTCACGCACCATCATCGAATTTGGCGCCGGCGCCGGGAAACTCGCCCGCGACATACTGAATCACTTCAAACAAAGTGGAAGCCGCATGGATCAATATCTGATCATGGAAACCAGCCCGGAATTGAAACACAGACAGAAACAGACCATTGCCGAACATAACCCGGAGTTCCTACAGACCACAAGCTGGCTGACCGATCTCCCGGAATCCGGCCTGCACGGGGTAGTCATTGCCAATGAATTGCTGGACGCGCTGCCGGTTACCCGATTCGAGATTGACCATCACGGAGCCCCTCTTCAAATCGGAGTGGGTCTTGAAAATGAGGAATTCAGATACAGCCTGTCATCCGACCCGCTGGCGCCCGGGCTGGCCGAGCGGCTGTCCCGGTTCGACCTGCCAGCCGGATACCAAAGCGAGATCGGGGCCGCAGCGGAAGCCTGGTTGCGAACAATAGGAGAACAATTGAGCCAGGGTGTGATCCTTGTGATTGATTACGGCTTCCCGCAAAGAGAATTTTATCACCGGGAGCGGATGGGGGGGACGCTGATGTGTCATTATCGACATACTGCCCATGACAATCCATTTCTCTGGCCGGGGTTACAGGACATTACCGCTCATGTCGATTTCAGCGCCCTGGCGGCAACGGCGCAGGAAACGGGGATGGAGCTGGCGGGATACTGTAATCAGGCCGCATTCCTGCTTTCGCTACAATTACTGGAGTTTTCTCATGATGGCGGGTTCAATGACGAATCTTTTGAACAACCCGACCCGGAATCGCTGGCGCGAAATCAGGAAATCAGGAAGCTGACATTGCCGCATGAAATGGGAGAACTGTTCAAGGTACTCGCCCTGACCCGAAATCACGAGGCGCCGTTAAGCGGATTCACGATGCAGAATTACCGGCACAGACTATGACGGAATGGCTTCAGGCTTTCTGGTTGGCGCTGCTTCAGGGGATCACGGAATTCCTGCCAATATCGAGTTCCGGGCATCTGGTACTGCTCCCTTCACTGTTTGACTGGCCGGATCAGGGATTGCCTTTTGATGTCGCCATCCATGTCGGTACTCTGGCTGCGGTCGTCATCTATTTTCATAAGGACTTGTTCCTGATTCTGGGCGACTGGCTCCGCTCCCTGTGTACCGGCCAGACGACCATTCACAGCAAACTGGCCTGGTTCATCGTGGTTGCTACGGCGCTTACCGGCATGGCCGGTCTGATACTGGAAGATTTTATTATCCATGCGATGAGAAAACCGGCGCCGATTGCCCTTGCGACCATTGTTTTCGGGATTGTTCTCGGCCTGGCCGACCGGCTGGGGAAAAAGACCAGGAGACTGGAGTCTCTCGGCTGGAAAGATGCCTTGCTGATTGGTTGTGCCCAGGTACTGGCGCTGATTCCAGGCGCTTCCCGCTCCGGAATCACCATATCCGCCGGCATGATGGCGGGATTAACCCGGCAAGCCGCTACCCGATTCTCGTTTCTGATGGCCATTCCGATCATTGCGCTGGCTGGAATCTGGCAGGCCAGGAATATCCTGGTTGATTCGACTCAAGTGCAGTGGCAGACACAATGGGAAATCCTGGCTTTCGCAACCCTCATTTCAGCGAGTGTCGCATTTTTCTGTGTGCATTATTTCCTGCAATTCGTACAACGCTTCAGTCTGATGGCTTTCGTAATCTATCGGCTGATATTGGGCGTGATCATACTGGTTCTGTTCCTGTAAAATCACGCCTTTGCAATCCGTGGGTCGGATATTGAGATGAGATTGACCGCCAGACAATTCCGGGAGTGGCCGAACAAGTCCATTACCCTGCTTGGCATGTCCGGCGTGGGGAAAACCACATTCAGTTCGAAACTGCCTTCTGACACCTGGTTTCACTACTCCGGTGATTACCGGATCGGCACCCGATATCTGGATGAACATATCCTGGACAATATAAAAGCCCATGCGATGCAAAACGCATTTCTTCGAGATTTATTGATCAGTGATTCGATTCACATCCGCAACAACATCACCACCGACCATCTGCACCCGATTTCAAAGTTTCTCGGCATGATTGGCAACCCGGAATCCGGCGGCCTGGACGTCGGCGAGTTCAAGCGCCGGCAGGCGCTTTTCCGCGATGCGGAAGTAAAGGCCATGGCCGATGTCGGCCGGTTTATGAAAAAAGCCAGACAGGACTATCAAAACCCCCACTTCGTCAATGACGCCGGCGGCAGTGTTTGCGGATTGAACGATGACGAATGCTGGCAGGATTTGTCGGAAACTACTGTAATCCTGTATCTCGAAGCAAGCGACGAGATGGAACAGTTGTTGATGGAGCGAGCCTTGCAGAACCCCAAGCCGCTATTTTATGAAAATGATTTCCTCGACCGGCGCCTGCAAATGTATCTCGAAGAAAATGGTTTGAAACAGGTCAGTGAGATCATTCCGGATGAGTTCTTCCAGTGGGTGTTTCCGCATCTGGTGGATTTTCGCAAATCACAGTATCAATCCATCGCGCGCCAATACGGTTATACCATCCATGCAGAAAAGATTTTTGAAATGCGAGACGAGAAAGACATCATCGACCTGATTTGTAGTAGCCTGCACGACCAGCCCACTGATTAGGATTCGATATGCCCCTGGTCGCCCATTCCGATTTACCCAGTTTTAACCGGCTTCGGCGGGAAGGTCAGGAAGTGCTGCCTCCGGGCCGGGCGCAAGAACAGGACATTCGGGAAATGCACATCGGTCTTTTGAATATGATGCCCGATGCGGCGTTGCAGGCCACCGAACGGCAGTTTCTGAGACTGGTCGGCTCCTGTAATCGAATCGCGCAATTTTATGTGCACCCGTTTACCTTCCCGGAGATTCCCAGAGAAGAATCCGCAAGGCGGCATATTGATAAATTTTACCGCAGCTTTGAAGAGCTACAGGAATCCGGCCTGGATGCCTTGATTTTATCGGGGGCCAATCCGGCGCTCAGTGATATTTCCCGGGAACCCTTCTGGCAGCCTCTTGAAAAAGTGATCCAGTGGGCAAAAACCAATGTTTGTTCGGTGATGTGTTCCTGTCTGGCGACACACGCCATCGTCCAGCAATTATGGGGGATTGAACGCTACCCGTTGCCGCGCAAAAGGTGGGGAGTCTACTCCAACCGCATCACCGACCAGTATCATCCGTTGACTATCAACATTGACAGCCGGTTCAATGCGCCGCATTCCCATGTCTATGAGGTCAATTCCAGGCAGTTCCGGCAAGCGGGGTTGCTCGTACTGGCTGAAAGCCGGGAATCAGACCTGCACCTGGGGGTCAGTCCCGACGGATTGCGGTTTGTTTTCTTCCAGGGGCACCCGGAATATGACGCGGTCAGCCTCCTGAAAGAGTATAAAAGGGAAGTTGTCCGATATATCAATGGAGTCCGCCCGGATTTAACGCCTCCCCCCGAACATTATTTCCCTGCTCAGGCAATGGATATAATCACTGCCTATGAACGCGAAGTTCTGCAACACAAGGACAATCGGGGAAACCTCAAACCCTTCCCCGAAGAAGAACTGTCCCGCCTGGTTGACATCACGTGGGCAGATACCGGCAAAGCCATTGTCAATAACTGGCTGGGGCTGATTTATCAGGTCGCCAACAAGGACCGGGGGAAGGTGTTCATGGATACAATAGACCCCGATGACCCGCTGGGATTGATTGCCTCCGGCAAAATCTGACGCAAATCTGTAAACCTGGTACGCCCCACCGTTTTCCGGTGGTCCCGGATCAATTCAGGACAAATGCGGTCTACAAAGATAGTCGTCCGAGCTCATCTCGACCAGGCGGCTGGCTGTGCGTTTGAACGGCTCCGCCAGTCTTTTGCCAACATAAATCTGCTCAGGTAACCGGGTTGAAGAAGCGATCAGATTGACATTGCGGTCATACAACTCATCAATCAGTTCGATGAACCGTCTGGCTGCGTCATCCATAGTCGCACTCAACTGTGGAATATCCGACAAAATCACCGTATGGTACTGGCGGGCAATCTCGATGAAATCCAGCTTCGAGCGGTGAGTCTGGCATAATCCGGCAAACTCGAACCAGATGACCCCGGACTCGACCGCACACACTTCGACCGCCCGCTCATTGATTGTGACTGATTGCCGGCCACTGCTCCGCGCGCCGGTAAGACCCTCGAAACAACGGCGCAGTTTCGCTGTGGTCTCATCGCCGCGGTGAATATGATAAATAGCCTCGTCACGCAAATGAACCATGCGATAATCATTACCATTATCGACCTGGACCGAAACCGTATGGTTTTCCAACAGCTCGATAGCGGGCAGAAAGCGGCGCCGTTGCAACCCATCTGCATACAGATTTTTCGGTTGGGTATTCGAGGTTGTGACCAATACGACACCCCGCCGGAACAGGTGTCGGAGCAGCCCGGACAGAATCATCGCATCGGTAATATCGGTGACGGAAAACTCATCCAGGCAGAGCACGCGCCATTCCGAAGCCCATTTCCCGGCGACAAGATCCAGTGGATCGGAGCGTTCCCGGAGCCTGGTTTTTTCATCATGCACGGATTGCATGAAACGATGAAAATGAATGCGCCGGGCTGACCGGGGCGGCAATGACTGGTAGAACAGGTCCATCAGTAATGTCTTGCCGGCGCCGACCCCTCCCCATAGATACAACCCCCTGATCATCGTCCGACCGGGGGGCGCAAACCGATTCCAGCGCCATGCCAGGAGCCGGTTTGAAACCTGCGGGCGGGTAATCAATTGATGGTGGAGATCATCGAGTTTTTGTACTGCGGCGAATTGGGACGGATCCATTTCGAGTTCGCCACAAGCCACCCTCGCCTGAAAAGTCTGCATCAAGGAAGAAGTCGATTGCATCGCGATGAACATTACCCGCTCATATTATGATAACCTTGAATCCGGTTCACGCAAGTTGTGGATTCCCGCTTTCGCGGGAATGACGGGGAAGCGCGGGAATGACGGGTGGCCGCATATTATGATAACCTTGAATCCGGTTCACGCAAGTTCACGCCTCGCTGGTCACGCTTGCCCTTTTCATTCCTTCGGAGTCATTCGCTGATGAAAACACTGTTGGATGACGTGTTGACTGTCGCTGTTGCCGCAGGTCGGGAAATTCTTGAAGTTTATCAAAATCCATTCGAAGTGGATCATAAAGCAGACGGGTCTTTACTGACAGCAGCCGACCAGCGGGCTCATGAAACCATCCTCGACGGGCTGACGGCGCTGACCCCGGACATCCCCGTTCTGTCTGAAGAGTCGAACCGGGAAGTGTTTGCAGAGCGTCGGCAATGGACCCGGTTCTGGCTGGTGGACCCACTGGACGGCACCCGGGAATTCGTCCGCGGAAGCGGAGACTTCACGGTAAACATCGCATTGATTGACAATGGCTCACCCATACTGGGCGTCGTGCACACTCCGGTGAAAAATATCAGCCATTACGCCGCGTCCGGGAGCGGTTCCTTTCGCCGGGACGGGGCTTCATCCAGTGAGTCCATCCGCACACGAACCATCGACATGGAGAAACCGACCCTGTTGCAGAGCCATTCCCACGCCGGCCCGAAAACCGTCCGCTTTCGTCAGAATCTGGAACGTCAGGCTGGCAGGGCCCGTATTATCAGGATGGGCAGTTCGCTGAAGATATGTATGGTCGCTGAAGGCTCGGCAGATATTTATCCCCGGCTCGGCCCTACCTCTGAATGGGATACGGCAGCGGCTCACTGTATACTGGATGTTGCCGGAGGCCGCCTGATTGACCCGGACGGCAACCGTCTCCGATACAACAAACCCGATATTCTGAATCCCTGGTTTCTGGCCTGTGGAGACTCATCGGTGGACTGGACAAAATTCCTGGACAAGGATTGATGCGACAATCGAACCCGATCAATTGCAGCCAGATTGCAGACAGGTGCAGCCAGGTGGTTGATCTCAAAGCCAACAACGAGTAGGCTTTTCCCCCAAAACCGACAAGACAAAGCAACTGCGAGTTACAGCCATGCGAATAGCAATTTTAGGCGGTCCGGGTTCGGGCAAGGGGACACAGGCCAAACTGTTGTCTGAGCGTTATCGTGTTCCGCAGATATCCACCGGCGACCTGTTACGGGATGCTGTCAAAAACAATCAGGAACTGGGCGAACAGGTCAAGGAACTGATGGACTCAGGGCAACTGGTCGGTGACGCTATTGTTTCGAAGCTGCTTGAGGAGCGGCTGATAAAGAAGGATACCAGACGCGGCTTCATCGTTGACGGATATCCCAGAAGTATTCCCCAGGCACAGACACTCGATACCCTGCTCGGCATGCTGGGGAAACCCCTGCAAATCGCGATCAATATCGATGTTGATGGAGACGTTCTGGTAAAGCGGATAGCCGGGAGAAGTTCCTGCGCAAAGTGCGGCGCCATCTACAATGAATACTTCTCCCCCACGAAAGTCGAAAACAAATGTGACAAATGCGGACACGGTAAATTCCAGTCGCGCGATGATGACACGGTGGAAACAGCGACCACACGGATCAAGGTCTACCATCAAGAAACCGCGCCCCTGATCACCTATTACCGGGCTCAGCACAAGCTGCGCACCATGATGGGTGTCGGTGACATTGACCAGATTTACCAAAAACTGTGCGACATGATCGACCTCGAAATCCGGCCGTTGCAAATCAAGACACTGGAGGTAGCAACTGATACCGTTATTGAGGAGGATACCACAATCATTGCCGGCGGCAAGGTGAATCGTATCAAGGCGCCCGTAAAAAAGGCCGCTCCCCAAAGCCCCCCTGTAAGGAAGACCCCCACAAAAAAGACATCCGCAAAAAAGCCCCCTGTAAAAAAGCCCCCTGTAAAAAAGCCCCCTGTAAAAAAGCCCCCTGTAAAAAAGCCCCCTGTAAAAAAGGCTGCCGCAAAAAAGACAACCGCGCGTCCGGTATCGAAGAAAACTCCCGCAAAAAAGGTCCGTGGCAAAAAACAGCAAGCATCCTGACAGCGACCAGACGAACTCTATATGTCACAGTTAGCAGGTATCTGGCCACGAACCCGGCTACGGAGAATGCGCCGGGACGAATTCAGCCGTCGATTGATGAGGGAATCAACACTGACGGTTTCTGACCTGATTCAACCGCTATTTGTGCGCGAGGGCTATGCGATAAGAGAGCCGGCGCCGTCCATGCCGGGAGTAAACCGCCTGTCGATTGATTTACTGGTCGAAAAATCCAGGCAATGCCGTGACCTCGGTATTCCCGCTGTCGTACTTTTCCCGGTAACCCCGATACAGGCCAAGAGTGACGATGCGGTAGAAGCATGGAATCCGGACGGGTTGGTACAAAATGCGATTGCTGCGATCAAGGATGCGGTTCCTGAACTCGGAGTGATAACCGATGTCGCGCTGGACCCCTATACCAGTCATGGTCAGGACGGACTGATTGACGAGTCCGGTTATGTGGTCAATGATCCTACCGTTGACGCGCTGGTCAAACAGGCATTATCCCATGCCAGGGCAGGCGCCGATGTGGTTGCGCCTTCGGACATGATGGACGGCAGGATTGGCGCCATCCGTATGGCGCTGGAAGAGAACGGGTTGATCAATACCCGAATCCTCTCCTACGCGGCGAAATATGCGTCGAACTACTACGGCCCGTTCCGAGAAGCGGTAGGGTCGGCTTCCAACCTGGCCGGTGGCAATAAATTCAGCTATCAGATGGACCCGGCGAACGGAGATGAGGCGTTGCGGGAAGTCGCGATGGATATCAAGGAAGGCGCTGACATGGTCATGATCAAGCCAGGCACACCCTGTCTGGATATTATCTGGCGGGTCAAACAGCATTTTGCAATGCCCACTTTTGCCTATCAGGTCAGTGGGGAATATGCGATGCTCCGGGCAGCCGCATTAAATGACTGGATTGATGAAAAGGCAGTGGTCATGGAAACCATGACCGCTTTCAAAAGGGCCGGATGCGACGGCATCCTGACCTACTATGCACAAGAACTGGCCGACTGGCTCGCGTAGGGGCGGGTCTCCATGCCCGCCCGCAAACCACCCAACCACCCCCCTTGCCGCCACAGCCAAAGACAAATTCGCGTACAATACAGACTTCACCTGAAGCCATATCCGAGTCATATTTTATGAGCAAGAAAGTTCCCGAAGAAATCAACCTGAACCGCAGAACCCGGATATTGACGATTTCATTTGATCAGGAGGTCTACTCTTTAAGTTGCGAGTATCTTCGCGTACACTCTCCATCGGCCGAGGTTCAGGGGCATGGTCCGGGCCAGGATGTGCTGCAAACCGGCAAGGAAAATGTCAATATTGACTCGTTGGAAGCAGTCGGGAACTATGGTGTCAAGCCGGTTTTTGATGACGGTCATGACACCGGCATCTTCTCCTGGGACACGCTCTACCAGCTGGCCGTAAACCACAACAAGAACTGGGAACGTTATTTGCAGCGGCTGGAAGATGCGGGCGTAACCAGAAAACCTGATTCCTGACGACAGCGGCGCAAAATAAAAGCGCTCCGCGGGAAAATCTTCGCTCAGACGTTAAGGAAATGAACGGAAACGACCAACAGGATTTTGAACAGACAACCGACTTTGGTTATCGCAAAGTCCGGGAATCGGAAAAAGCCGGCATGGTAGACGAGATATTCAGCTCCGTCGCGGACAATTACGATCGGATGAATGACTGCATGTCGCTCGGTGTCCACCGTTTATGGAAACGTTTTGCCGCATCGCAAAGCGGATTGAGACCCGGAGGCCAGGCGCTGGATGTGGCGGCGGGCAGCGGCGACCTGAGCCGGAAACTGGCTGGACAAGTCGGCGCTGCCGGGAAAGTAATCCTGACCGACATCAATCAGAATATGCTGAATCAGGGCCGGGCGAAAATGATCAACGCGGGGTGGGTCGGTAATATCGAATACGCCATTGCGGATGCCGAAGATCTGCCTTTTGCAGATAATCAGTTCGACTGTGTTGCCATCGCTTTCGGCCTGCGTAACGTAACCCGCAAGGAAAAAGCGCTCGAATCCATGTGTCGGGTGACCAGTCCCGGTGGCCGGGCGCTGGTATTGGAGTTCTCCAGGCCGGTGATTCCGGCTCTTCGGCCTGTTTATGATCTCTATTCCTTCCAGGTAATCCCCAGACTCGGGAAGATAATCAGCAACGATGAAACCAGTTATACCTATCTGGTTGAATCCATCCGCAGACATCCTGACCAGGATACCCTTCAGGACATGATGCGCTCAGCTGGCTTCGACGAGGTTCGATACCATAATCTAAGCGGCGGCATCGTCGCATTGCATATCGGATTCAGATATTGAATGACCATGAACCGTTGTTCCTTATGGATACATTGACCGCTTTATCAAACCGGGTCACCCGATTCCTGCTTGACCTGGACCCCGACGGCCGGGAGAAACTGTCCGCTCTGAAAGGCAGGATTTTTTGCCTGGAAATGACCGCGCCGCAGATTACCGCGTACCTGATTCCAACCGACCACGGCCTGGAACTCAAGCAAGCGTGTGACGGCGAACCGGATGTCACCCTGAGCGGGCCGTTGTCCGCATTCATCCGCTTGGCCCGACCAGATTCACAGATCAATCTGTCCGCCAACAGCCAGATCAATATGCAGGGAGACGCAGAGGCCGGACAAGCTCTGGGGAAAGTACTGTCCCAACTCGATATTGACTGGGAAGAAGGACTGGCCGGATTGGTCGGCGATACCCCGGCTCGAAAAATGGGAAACATCCTGCGGGATTTGAATGACTGGGCCGCTGAATCTGTGGAGCTGTCGAGAACCAATGCGGCCGAATATCTCCAGGAGGAAAAACAACTGTTGGTAACCCATCTCGCCTGGCAACGATTCTGTGACGAAGTCAATGAATTGAGAGCGGATGTGGATCGTATTGAACAAAGAATTATCAGACTGCTGGCGTTTTCGACCAGCTCATCGGCTTCAGCGCCGGAAAAGGACTCTCCAGCGCCATGAACCGGAAAATATTCCGTTTGTTCCGAATTGCCCGGGTGATGAGGAAGCGCGGACTGGACGAGTTTCTGTCCGCGGTGAACCTGTTCTGGCCGTGGACATTCCTGTTCAAACTTGTGCCGGCTACCCGCAATCGCGATTTACCTCGCGGCGAGCGTTTGCGGCTGGCGCTGGAAGATCTGGGGCCGGTATTTGTCAAGTTCGGCCAGATCCTGTCAACCCGACCGGATTTGCTGGCAGACGATATCGCCCGCTCTCTGATCAGACTACAGGATCAGGTGCCGCCTTTTCCGGGTGAGACGGCAATCCGTATCATCGAACAGGCTTATGGAGACAAGCTCAATAATCACTTCAGGTCGTTTGAAACCGAATC
The DNA here is from genome assembly GCA_965208975.1 of Candidatus Poriferihabitaceae bacterium. Taxonomy (GTDB): domain Bacteria; phylum Pseudomonadota; class Gammaproteobacteria; order Arenicellales; family Poriferihabitantaceae. Next base: position 799,943 of record CBDBQH010000003.1, read on the forward strand.
CACCGCCTCGGCCTCGGTCGCGCAGGTCCACTACGCTGAGCTTCATGACGGCACAGAAGTCGTTGTCAAGGTGATCCGGCCCGGTATCGAAGAAGTGATAGAGCGGGATCTGGACCTACTGCATACTCTGGCTGGCATGGCGGATCGCTACTGGTCGCAGGGCAAGCGGTTGAAGCCTGAGGAAATTGTGTCGGATTACGACAAAACCATTCATGACGAGTTGGACCTGATGCGTGAAGCGGCCAGCGCCAGCAAACTGAAAAGCAATTTTCGGGATTATGACCGGATTCATGTCCCCGCCGTCTACTGGGAACATACCCGTCGCAACGTCATGGTAATGGAACGAGTCCGGGGCATCCCGATTCGGGACATCAAGCGACTCAGGGAAGCCGGTATCGACATGCGGAAACTGGCCCACACCGGAGTCGAGATATTTTTCACGCAGGCTTTTCGGGACGGATTCTTCCACGCGGACATGCACCCCGGAAATATCTTTGTCAGCGAGTGCGGGCAATATCGGGCGGTAGATTTCGGCATCATGGGGACCTTGAGCGCCGCCGACAAACGCTATCTGGCGGAGAATCTGCTGGCCTTTTTCAATCGGGACTATCATCGGGTGGCGGAAGTGCATGTACAGGCAGGCTGGGTACCGCCAACCACCAATGTCGAGGAATTTGAAGGCGCCATCAGAACCGTGTGTGAGCCTGTTTTTTCCCGTCCGATCAGTGAAATCTCCTTTGGCAACTTTCTGGTAGACCTGTTCCGGGTGGCCCGAAGATTCGACATGCCGGTCCAGCCACAACTGGTATTACTGCAAAAAACCATCCTCAACATCGAAGGTCTGGGCCGTCAACTATACCCGCAACTGGACCTGTGGGAGACAGCAAAACCGTTTCTGGAGAAATGGATGAAACAACAGATCGGACCTCGCGCCGCAATCCGGGCAATCCGGCGGGAGATGCCCAACCTGTTTACGCTGGCGCCGGAATTGCCTGGACTGACGCATCAACTACTGCACAAAATGAAGAATGACGATCTGGTCATGCACACCCGGGATCAGGAGATCAAAAACCTGAAAAACCAGATGACCGTCAACAATAAAAAGCTCCTGTACGCCATTCTCGGTGTGGGGCTTGTGTTGCTTTCGGTCATCTTCATGCCGGATCGACAGCGTCTCGACCTGATGCCGGCGCATGGCTGGGTCCTGTTGTGTTCGGGGGTACTGGCGCTGGCAGCCGCATTCAGGACGTAGGGGCAGAACCTGTCCCCTGCTTGATCGGGGAGCGCTGTGCCTGTCCGACAACCAATCAACCTGAATCTGTAGAGAGAGTATCATGACCGCATCGACAACCCCATTCCAATGGCAGGACCCATTCGCTCTGGATACCCAGTTAAGCGAAGAAGAACGGCTGGCAAGAGACAGCGTCCGGGAATTTTGCGATCACGAATTGATGCCTGGAATCATACAGGCGAACCGCAACGAACAATTCGACCCGCAGATCATGACCCGCTTCGGAGAGATGGGAATGCTCGGTTGCACCATTCCAAAGAAATACGGGTGCGCCGGAATGAATCATGTCTGCTATGGCCTGATTGCCCGCGAAGTGGAACGGGTGGACAGTGGTTATCGATCCGCGATGAGCGTCCAGTCCTCTCTGGTCATGCACCCCATTTACAGCCATGGCAACGAACAACAAAGACTGAAATATCTGCCGAAGCTGGCGCGGGGCGAATTGATTGGTTGCTTTGGTCTTACCGAGCCGGATCATGGGTCAGATCCCGGAAGCATGGGAACCCGGGCAGAAACCGTAGAAGGCGGCTATCTGATGAACGGCAACAAAATGTGGATCAGCAACGCCCCGGTCGCCGATATTGCTGTGGTCTGGGGCAAACTCGACGGAGTGATCCGCGGGTTTATTCTGGAACGGGGAATGGAAGGATTCTCAACTCCGAAAATTGAAGGCAAAATGAGCCTGCGGGCATCCAGCACGGGCGAGATCGTGATGAAGGATGTGTTTGTGCCGGAACAGAATATACTGCCCGGAGCAGAAGGACTGAAAGGGCCTTTTGAATGTCTCAATAAAGCGCGATATGGCATTGCCTGGGGCACCATGGGAGCCGCCGAGTTTTGCTGGCATGCAGCCCGTTCCTATACTCTCGAGCGCACCCAGTTCGGTCGACCGCTGGCGCAAAACCAGCTCATCCAGAAAAAGCTCGCCGATATGCAGACAGAAATTACGTTAGGTCTCCAGGCCAGTCTACGGGTAGGACGAATGATGGATGAAAATGCCTGCCCGGTAGAAAATGTTTCCCTGATCAAACGAAACAACTGCGGCAAGGCCCTGGATATCGCCAGGCAGGCGCGGGACATGCACGGCGGCAATGGCGTATCCGATGAGTATCATGTGATCCGGCACTTATGCAATCTGGAATCGGTCAATACCTATGAAGGCACCCACGACATCCACGCATTGATTCTGGGCCGCGCCCAAACCGGGCTTCAGGCGTTCTGCTGATCCGGCCAGACCAGCCGTAATCGCGGGGCGGGCCTCTGTGCCGCCCGTGGCAACCCACAACCCGCCCCTCATTTCGTCAATTCCCCGCCCCCACCTGTCATTCCCGCGTAGGCGGGAATCCACAAACAATCCACAACCGACATCCCTGGCGTCATCCGCTATCGTAGGGGCGGGTCTCCGTGCCCGCCCGTTCCCGTCATTCCCGCGAATGCGGGAATCCACAACCGACATCCCTGGCGCCATCCGCTATCGTAGAAGTGGATCCCTGTGCCCGCCCGCGGCAATCATGTTTCCATCCCGAAATTTATCTTATAAAATACTTTGCATTGCACAGTATTTTATGTTTTAATCTCTCTATGGAAACAGATCCATATCAGAAATGGCGCTCACAACTCCGCAAGGGTTACCTTGAACTGTGTGTACTCACCACACTTGAGCAGAAAAAGTCATCCTACGGTTTCGAATTGCTACAAGTGTTCCAGCAGGCCGGTATAGAGGTGAATGAAGGCACCTTATATCCACTGCTTAACCGAATGCATAAAAACGGCTGGCTGGTGTCAAAGTGGGAAACCCCTTCATTGAGTGGTCACCCGCGTCGTTATTATGAATTAAGCCGTGTCGGGAAATCTGTTTTGCCAAAAATGTTGAATGTCAACGCACTAAACCAGCAATCGCTCGAACAACTTGGGAAACTGATATGAACAATGACCAATATATGGACCAGCTTAAAAAGGCATTGGCTGGCATGAATCGACAGGCGCGTGAAGACATATTACAGGAAATACGAAGCCATATTGAAGAATCAGGGGGCGACTCGCAGTCATTACTCGATATGTTCGGCCCACCTGAACAACTGGCCGGTCAGTATCTGGAAGACGAGCCACCGTCAACACCTCTGACGAAAAGGATAGCGGGCATCAGCGGCAAGGTATTTATGGTCATAGGTGTTGTAGTAATAGCGCTTGTCGCTGCTGTGGCTATATGGGCTAAATTTATCATAGGTGATGATTTTAATTATGCTGACGAAAACTCAAAAGAACTGCGTTCAGCCAAACAACAGTGGTCACAAATTGAACCGGCCCAACCAATCCGGCTTGATCTTTTCCAAAGCCAGCTGGTTCTCTACTGGCATGAAGATAGTCGGATTCTCTGGAACTGTGAAGGGGAAAATGATCCGCAGCAATTGGATGATGGGCTGATAGAGCTTCGTCACACCAGTTGCTTGATGTATTTACCCGGTGAAGAATCTGCTCTTAAAGCTCTTCAAAGCAGTATTGTCATTGTCCGTCCACGCTCTTGGTTAAGCCTTGAGATTGAACAAAGCGAGTTGAGGATTGCCGAAAACAATACCCGCTACCGCTACCGCATTGACAAACGCAGAAGCGAGGTAATCGATCTGGCATCTCACAATGAAGCTGAAATTGAGATTGGCATTCAAGCCCTGGAGTCTTCTATCTCGGCTTATCAGTATTGATATAAGCCCAGGTAGATACGATCCTTCTGTGCTCGTCCCGGGTCTTCCACGCTATCTCCCGGATTGTGTTATATTATTCACGCATCACTTGACACTACTTAAAGAATTTACGATGGCAACTTCCGTCAAACTTGACGATGAATTGAAAAATCGAATCCAGCGCCTCGCCGATACATATCAGCGTTCAGCACACTGGATCATGCGCGAAGCAGTCCGCAAGTATGTTGAGCGTGAGGAAGCACGAGAATCCACAACCATACGGAACCTGCAATTACCGATGCGTAGGGGCGCCCCTCTGTGGGTGCCCGCTTCCGTTGATACCTGTACCGATCATTCGCGGGAGGGTACAAGACCCTCCCCTACGACATCATTTCGGTCCATGTATCAATAATCACTTCCATCCCCGATCAATGCCTGCCCCCGGCTTGAGCGGGGCCTCAGACCGCTCATGCAATTACCCCCAAAAGACAATCAGGACGGCCTCTCTATCCAGTTGTGGCGGTTCCTTGATTTTAATTGCCAGACGCTTTTTGGGGACATCTTCAATAATGGTGAATTGCGCCCGGAAATGAGACGGATTTTTGAGACAGTGGAAGGTCGGCGATTCTTTGCCGTTTTGGCTCCCCATGCTGTTTGCTGCAAAACAATATCATCAATCACCAGCTTATCGGTTTCCTCTTGAGAAAATGTCGACACCCAATCTGTGGCTTGTATCAGATTCCTGATGACTGCCTGCGCCACAGGTACAGGAAGACTATTGCCCGCCTGCTTCCTGGTTTGCGAATAGTTGCAAACAATCCTGGTTTCTTCGGGAAATCCCTGGAGCCGCAGCATTTCCCGTAAAGTCAGCCTTCTTTCGCCGTTCACCAGAAGGTAGTTGTAAGAAGCGCCCGCGCGCAAAGCGCACGAAAACGGATAGGCGCTGATATGGCCGGCCTTGTTCTCATGCCAGATGGTCGGTTCTTTCGTCGGCTTTTGCTTGCTTAGTCTCTTCCGCCTGATACGACCGGAGGCAAAATATTCTTCGGCAACGTCTTCTTCCAGGATTTCACTCAATGGACGCATCGGGATGTTTCCAGCAGGCCAGTTGAAATAGCGTGGGGAGCGGAAGCCAACAATAAAGACGCGCTCCCTTTTCTGTGGCAGACCAAAATCCAGAGCGTTCAACACTTTATAAGTTGTGTAGTATCCCAACTCGTCCAGAGTTTCCAAAATCCGATTCAGGGTTTGTCCCTTGCTGTGCCCAACCAGCAACTTCACATTTTCCAGCACAAACGCCGCCGGTTTCTTCTCTGCCAATATGCGCGCTATATCAAAGAACAATGTCCCTCTGGTATCGTCAAAGCCGCGCATATTGCCGATGATACTGAACGGCTGGCATGGGAAACCAGCCAGCAGAATGTCGTGGTCGGGGATGTCCTGCGCGGCTATCTCCATAATATCGCCGTGTGGGGTTTCGCCAAAGTTCTCTGCGTAGGCTCTCTGGCATTCCTGATCAATCTCACTGCTGAAGACACACTCGACATCCGCACCAAGATCGGCGCCCGCATTTTGCATGGCATAACGAAACCCGCCAATACCGGCAAACAGGTCGATAAATCGGACGGTTTTTTTCTTCCCTGTATATCCGGTATTCATGACCGGAATATAGCACATTGCTACCCGCGTGTTGCAGTATCATAGGGTTCGGGTTGACCCAGGCTTCCCAAGGAAAGCCTGGAGACGTTCGGTAGTTATCGCTATATCTCGCAATTCACATTCCCATACTGTAATCACTTCCCAACCATTTTCTTCCAACAATGCAATATTGTGTGTATCACGAGCTTGATTTTGCTTCAGTTTGGTCAGCCAATAATCTCGATTGGTAGCAGGAATTCGAACCCGTTCACAGTCGGTATGGTAGTGCCAGAAACAGCCGTTTACAAAAACGACTTTGTGACGTGATGGGAATACCAGATCAGGTTTGCCGGGTAGGTCGGTTCGATGCAAGCGATAGCGATAACCGAGACCATGCAACAGGCATCTTACCCGCATCTCCGGCTTCATACCCTTTGATTTGACCCGCCCCATTATGCGGCTACGGACCTGAGGCGATACATTATCAGCCATAACCATACTTAACTACTCTTTTCAAACTCTACTGGCGACAACATTCCATTGACCTATGCCGCTTTGCCGGATTATAGAACACCTCGATATCGCTGAAAATGCCTGCGGTCGGACAACCACACCTCACACACCTCACACAAAAAGGATAGCGGGCATCAGCGGCAAAGTATTTATGGTCATAAGTATTATAGTAATAGCGCTTGTCGCTGCTGTAGCTATATGGGCTAAATTTATCGTAGGTGATGATTTTAATTATGCCGACGAAAATGCAAAAGCGAGGTAATCGATCTGGCATCTCACAATGAAGCTGAAATTGAGATTGGCATTCAAGCCCTGGAGCCTTCTATCTCGGCTTATCAGTATTGATATAAGCCCAGGTAGATACGGTCCTTCTGTGCTCGTCCCGGTCTTCTGTCGTCCCGGTCTTCCCACGCCATCTCCCGGATTGTGTTATATTATTCACACATCACCAGACACTACTTAAAGAATTTACGATGGCAACTTCCGTCAAACTTGACAATGAATTGGAAAATCGAATCCAGCGCCTCGCCGACACCTATCAGCGTTCAGCACACTGGATCATGCGCGAAGCGGTCCGCGAGTATGTTGAGCGTGAGGAAGCAAAGGAACGTTTGAAGCAGGATGCGTTGACATCCTGGGCCGCTTATCAGGAAACCGGAAAACATCTGACCGGACAGGAAGTACGCGATTGGCTGAATACCTGGGGCGCCGACAAGGAAACCGAAGCCCCCCCGTGCCACGAGTAATTATTACTGAACACGCAGCGAGGGGGTTGGAACGTTGCAGGCGTTTTCTGGCAGAAAAGAACCCTCGGGCAGCCAGACGTGCCGCTCAAGCTATTGGGCGACAATTCACGCTTCTGGAAACAAATCCGGATATCGGCAGGCCACTGACTGACCATGCAGTACTTCGAGAATTGATTATTCGCTTCGGAAACTCCGGCTATATCGCTCTTTATCGCTATGAACCCGAACTTGACGTAGTGTATGTGCTTGCCTTACGCCATCAGAAAGAAGCTGGTTTATGATGGGGAATCCATGAACATAGTATTTCGACTTGGAACCAGGCGACCTGTGGCTAAATCCGAATCAATTGTCTTGACTCAATGTTGCTCACCGGACCTCATGAAGGGACTGCTCCATCCCCACAAAATATCAGGCTACTGGAATAGATTTTATGAACACCTGAGTTGGATATCTTTGCCCTTTTACTTCAAGGTGACGTAGAGCTTGCATCATCTCTGATGCTTGTTTCTCCGGTGTATCAAGATGATTCAGAACCCCTAAACCACCTTGTTGCTCACCTCGCCAGTAACCGACACCCTGATCAAATCGAAGCGTGATTTTAGTTCCTGATTGCCACGTTAGTTTAAGAACCCTGCCATGCGGTAACACTGTAGGCTCCAAGGCAACAACAGATGATGCAATCTTAAATTTTGACAGACATATTTTCGTGACATTCAATCGAGTCCGGTGATCGTTCCAGTTTGTGAAAAAACCTCGATTTGATGTCTGTCTATTGTCTTTTCTGTTACCAGTCTCAATGAGCGCTTCGTGAACATGCCACTTGACAGAATTCAAGCACTTCAATTTCCCTAAAATTTCAGCAATCAGCATGACGGCCCACGGAGTGTATAGGTATCGGTCGGAATAAGTTACCTCGACAAGGTCATCTCCGTCTGATAATTTCTTCTTTAAAAAATCGGACTGAGCGGCAAGATGTTTCCAAAGTTCATTTCCAAATTCAGAAACCTCACCATCCAGTTCATTCGTGATTTCAACTTCTTTGTCTTCACGGGCAGATTGCAAACGCAGCGAGTCGTGGTTAATTTTTACTATTCCGGTGACCTTGGGAAATTCATTGGAATTCAGAAGCACCTGTTCAGGTATACTCCAAAAATCAGCATTGGGGATTGTAGTAGATCTTTTACTGCTGCCTATAGTCATCACACAATTATCAGAAGAAGTCTGTAGGACAATGTTTGAATCATCGGATATCAAACCCGATTTTGCACCAAGTTGAGTGTATAGCCATAAATCTTCTCGAACAGACTCATCAAGTTGCGTGATGTCATCCACACACAATGCAAGTTGCACATTTTTGAACTGTTCAACCCATCGGACGATATATTTTTTTAGACCGGAAGATGCTAAATCCCACTCGTTTGGTGAGCCAGTCAAAAATATCGTCAAATCTTCCGAACCCGACTGTATGGATTGGGTGACTGCCGCTGTAATTGACTCATACATATAGCTTGTACTGTCACCAAAAATCTTCAGGTCTTTGGGCAAATCCAGGCGATTAAAAAAGTCGTTATCCAGATATTGTAAAACCAGGTGACGGTCGAGAAGATCATGATGAAATCGCGTATCGTGCCCCATAAGACAAGACTGACATGCTGATGTACATTCTGCAGGGCACTTAAGATAACGACGTGCTCTATGAAACATATCAATAAGATGTCGGGGCGCTGCCGAGGCAAAGCCAGCACCACCGCCACATTCATCAAATAGGACAATACCGGCGACTGCATGGTTGCAATCGGCCAGTCTGGACGGCTTTACGGCATAGCCCATCTCACTTGCGTTTACACCTAGAATATCTGCTAAAGCTTGCCTAAGCACGATAGATAAAGTCCAGGTCAACCGTCTCGTGTCATCAACCGTCTCCGAATGCCTGAAATAGTGGTTCTCCACCGGACTTTTGAGGTATAACTCGAAAACATCCGTTTGATCCGTTGCCCCAAGATGCAAATTGTGTGCAATTGAGTGGTGACTATCTGGTCCATCACAATTCGCTGAGGACTCGCCACCAGGTCTACCACGTAGCTTCCTGTGAGGAACCCCTGGTCTTAAACTGGCAGGATACTCACCGTTCTCAGGCATTCCTTCAGCGCGACCACACCGTAGACATACAGCATAACCGGTTCCGTTTTCTCCTGATACATGATGAAAGATATGACCATCCCTGCTCGCACGAAATTTACCAAGTTTTGGGGTAGGCAACGACTGCAATTCATTACTTGCAGTGACCCAGGGTTCCTGGGTCTTGATGAACGGTTGATGTGAAACATCAGTGGTCGGTGACACGTAGAAATCAACCGCAAAACCAGTTGGTTGCAAGTACCTCCTTTCATCAATCAGGCGTATATCTGCATCACACTGAGCACATTGCCGATCAAATGCAGAGCCGGCAACATTTTCTATGTGACCACAGGCAGCGCAGCGATACTCAATCCGTATCAGTTGATTCTCAATGACATCTGCATCTGCAAAGCGATTCAAAGTTATCCCGGCAGATTTGTAAACAAGTCCATCAAGCACCACAGTGGCGCCCGGAGAATACTCACGAAGCGCAATCGGCAAGTCTCGACCAGGTTTATCCCTCACACGACTAATATTATCCTCTCTGGGATCATTCTGTGAGCGGATTAACCAGTGGACATTGTAAGGATCAAAAATCGCGATCCCGGTAGGAAAGCCATATCCAGGTAAAAATGACTTGGTCGCAAGTTCTGCGAGAAGATATGCGTTCTGGGTACTCCTGAGGTCACGTTCAACTCGACGCTTGTAGGGGTCGTTTTTAGAAAGATCAGCCACTGCTTCAAATTCCTCCAGAATGCGATTGTGCTCAGGTTCCCAATTATTCTTAACCTCAATTATCGACTTTTTGGTTTTCTCGACCAAAAACTTAGGGTCTACACCAGAGTATGGCGTCCGTATCACCAATGTGCCCAGTCCTTGTCGTAATCGGAGGGGGATACCATCAACCAGAGTTCTTTCCAACCAACCGATGAAGTTGTCTGCCGGAGTTAAATCGCCCCTTTCATTATGAAAAAACCAACCACAATTAAGTACCGTTGTCTGTTTCTGGGTGACGGTCATCACATGACAAAAAAAGTGTGCGAGTACCATAGAATTTATATGACGTTCAACAATGCGCGCGCTATCCAATGTCACGTATGGACTGGGAACATGTGTTTTGAAGGGCCACATCGGGTCAGCAAAGACATTTTTATCGTGTGGATTGTCCTTGCAAATAGTAAAACCAAGAGCTTGAGTCTCGCCTCTTCGACCAGCACGACCGACTCTCTGCAGATAGTTTGCTGGATGTGGCGGTACATTGTTCATTGCAACCTGGGAGAGTCCACCGATATCCACGCCCATCTCCATGGTAGTAGAACAGCTAAGTACATTTAGTTTCCCTCGTTTAAAGAGATGCTCGTACTTCGACAACCTGGTTGCCGATTGCTGTGCCGAGTGTTCAGCGGCACGAAAGTACCGACCACCTTCAATGATACGGTCACTCAAATCTGTCCACAGGTTCTGTTGACGTAGTGTTGCTATTTCCGGCTGGTCCTGTATCCAGCCCCGGGCTTTTTGAAGGCGTTCTTTCTCGTTTCGAAGCTGTGACACATCCGGTCTGTAGATCGGAATCTTGACGGGTGAGCATAGAAAATTATTGCCGTCTGGATGTAGTGGCAGATATGGCGTGACTTGCTTAAAAGTCGAATCAATGATTCGTTGCGTAACTGGACAGGCAAAACCATTTGTAATCAACCTGAATGCTAATTTTTCCCGTTTAAGATGATAGTAAAGGGTCGCCGGAACCAGACTTAATATGCCCGTTGCGGTTAGAGTTTTCCAGGCAGCACGCATGATTTCGTTGATCCGGTCTCTATCACGAGCATTGCTTGGATCCAACTTGCATTGATAACTCAGAATACGCACCAACCGACTGTTTCGTTCCGTTGTTGCTAATGGCCACCGCATAATACCTTTTGATATTATTTCATCCGTGTCTGGTGACATCACGTCTTTGGGATAAATCCGACCCCCCATCCAGTTAATCCAACTTTTTGGTACGTCAATAATTGTGTTTCCTCGCACGTAAAAATCCAAGGCAAGTTTTAAAAAAGCGAGCCAGTCATCCCGATTGACACCAAGCCTTTCCCATTCGCGGGGTGTCGATACGTCTTTCAACTCTGGATAAATGACACCAACGAGTCCAAGTGTTTCAAGACTGTTCTGTCTTTTCGGTCGCCGTGCGAATTCTCGAATCAGCAACATTTCAGCGAGCACTTGTCCACCACCAGAGTCACTGAAAAGTGCAGGGTTTTGGTGTTGATAGTAGTCCAGCATCCAAGTGTTGATATCCCGACTGGCTCTTAATCGGGAAACCATTTCAGGCCAACTAACCGTAGTCAGGTTGGACCGCCCGGTGAGCTTCTTCCTCTCTTCCTCAGCAAGTTTCTTGAATCTCTCTGCTTCTATTTTGAAACCCGCTGCTCGAAGTTTGCATTCACTTTCTTCATACTCATTGGCATCTTTCTCTATTTTTTCTTTTTTTTCTGAAGACATGTTATTGCTATTTTCTGCAGCTACGGAATAAATAATACCCCTGACACGGTCACGCTCAGAATCCTGCTGTATCTTGGCAGCAATCCGTGCTGTCCCTTGTCTGCTATCAGTGAAAGTGATCAAACGACGGCCTCTGCCCGGAGACTCGTTCGGCTTGTCTCCGTCTTCACAAAATTCGAGCAATGAAGGCACTGTATTGCTGACATAAAACGGCGTACCCAACAAACATGATCGAAATACAGCTCTGAACCGGGAGGCACGATACCTACAATTTGCACATTGCAAATTATTGATACAGAAATTGACAGGAAACGTATCAACCGGGTTATTGATCTCAAAGCTCTGCCTGGAAACAGTAACCTGAACTGTGGTGTCATCTGATGCAACTGGCGCCAGAACGACTAGGTCCTGTATATGAATCCCATCTTCCTCGTCACTTTCATCTTCAATCTGAAGACTGAATTCATCAATGATCTCGTTGGTGGATTGAACTAAACGCCTATTAGTATCACAAGCCTTAAGGTGTGGCTCATTACACTCAACACAAAACGTCAACTCGTAGACCGGTGCACCACAACCACAGGACACACGCTGGTTTGTGTATACAAACCCAAACGGCCACTCCGCCTCAAGTGCTGTACCTTTCTTACTGGTACATCCCACATCTGCGCAACACCAGAGACCAGACTGTACTTGGTGAAAAAGATGTGTACGCAATGGCAAAAAAGATTCGACTGATTTACCTTCCTTTTCAATCTTTGTGTCACTACAGATATCCAACCAGGACAGTGTTTTCTGATGAGCAACAGAATCATGCGCCTTCTCTTCGCCATATAGTTCTGCAGTAAGCTCAGATAGAGTCGCAGGGCCAGATTTTGAAACCAGATGGTCACGGATTTTTCGGCTGATCATATTGCCGGATAACTTCTTGTAACGATTCGCCGAAATAGATTGTCCCGTATCAATGGCCCGAAGTTGTTCAACTGTCTCGGTTGATTCTGAAGTTGGTTGAAGTTCCGGTACTGATCGAGAGCCACCAATCACAGTGACCTGCTGTTCATCAATACCGGCAATACTTGCAAGGTAGTTCTTGAGTTTTTCATTACCTTCTTCGTCACCGATGGTTGCGGATGTGGCAACAAAGCGGATATCTTGCGCTTCAACCCCGAATGCATACATCACGCGCCTTAACAATAATGCCAGTTCTGCCGCTTGTGAGCCAACATAGGTGTGCGCTTCATCCAGCACTATCCATCGAAGTTTTCCTTGAGATTGATCCAGAATGGGAGCATCTACCTGCCTGACCAGCATGTATTCCAACATGGTAGCGTTAGTTACGAGTATAGGAGCGGGTTCTCGACGCAGTAGTACTCTTGACAGAATTTCGTTAGGGGTCTCGCTCTGAAGAATTGCTTTCGAATTCTCTTTGGTGTTGCCATTATAAAGACAAAACCTGATATTCGACCCAAAAGCTCCTGTCCAGGCACGCAGGCGTTCCCTTTGGCTGTTGATAAGTGCATTGAGTGGGTAGATAAATAAGGCTCTGGTTCCGATCAGTGGTTGCCTCGTTACACTGAACTCTGAAATCAGGTCATTCAACACCGGAACGACAAAGCATTCTGTTTTGCCAGAGCCAGTACCGCTGGTGACAACGATGGATTGAGCGTCATCTCTACAGAGTTTTCGCCAAGCCTCTATTTGATGTCGATAGGGGTTCCAGTTTTTCTTGAATGAAAATTCTTTCTGAAATTCCTTCGCTGGTTTATCCATTGCGTCAACAAGTGTTGGTTGCAGGAGGTCTCCTGCCAAATCAGCCATAGTGGCTTTATCTTCTTTCCAACCAAACAACAGTTCAAAAACCGGATCGGCAAGGAAACTCTCGGGAGATGAGATTGGCCTGGCATATATATCATTCAGGTGTCGACGAAGCCCGGGGTGAGTTATACTCAACAAACTCAACGTAGCCTCTGATGAGCGTTGATTTATACGGTTTACGATGTCTTGAAAGTAGTGCTCCATAAAAATTACCTATGCTGTTGCGACCAATACCCGCATGCGAAATTGAATGTTGCGTTATACCAGTCTTCATCGAACTGTTTAAGTCTTCTATATTTGAAGATGTGGGTCGGGGCCTCCAGATCCTCCGAGTCCAAAAACAACCTGTAGGCAAGCACAAAAGGGAGATGAACCACCGTGGCCCGATGATACTGATCCCCTTGAATCAATCGACTCAGAGAGCCAGGTAAATTGGACCACTTCTGCTCAATCTCCCCCTTGAGCAGTTCTGGCCATTGTGTATCTGATTGGCGCTGGAGTAGTATTTGATGTTCATTGGCAATCAGTCCCACAGTTATCTGTTCAGCATTTGGTTGCTTCATTACATCCAGTTCGTTATCAGGTTCATTAAGGACACGCTGCTTTATGATTTTTGCAACGGTTCCCATGGCATCATTAAGTTCTGCGATTTGCTCTATCCGATCCCGAAGAAGAGTGGTTACAATTTCATCGTCAATAACAATATTCAAGTTATCCCGGTACGCTTTCAGTATCCGTTCCCACGTACTGATGGGAATAAGCTCCCACAACACTGGCATTTCTTCCTGCAATCGTTCCAGAGTGGCGGGTTCCATTTCCAGATGAATCACCATGGCTGCAAGCAAATCGGTGTTGGATAGTGTAGCTTTCCAAACATCAAAGCTGGTCAGTGGCAAGTGTTGGTATTTCTTCCAAAGACAGCTCAGGTATCCCCATCCCGAGTGGGTGTGATCCATTGCCATTTCCAGGAACAGTTTTTGAAATGCCTCCTGACGTTTTTGTGGGTCATCAATATACACTGCAGCGTGAATTGATTTAATGTTTGTCGATGGTTGATGACCAGGAACATTCCACAATAGAGGTCTTGCAAGTGCGCCGCTATTCTCTGCCGGATAGATTAGCCAAGGACCGGGGGACCGTGATTCAGGTGAAAACTCCCAGACACCACGTTCTACTCCTTGCGTTGTCCTGCTTTCCAGAAGCAGGGGCACTTGTTCCGGCTGGGAAAGCCGCATTGCTTCAAGTTTGATGCTTGATAACTCATCTATATCGAAGTCACTCAATACATTTGGCGGAAGCGCTACTTCGCCTGTCGTCCTATCCGGTTCGATCACCACTCTGAAGCGCTGAATCCGAAGATTCACTAATTCTTGACCTCCGTAAAGCAGAGTAAACTTCACACAGGCATCCAGGTTTTTGCTGATCGCTAACAATTCCCGTATATCCGTTAGAAAATCCACAAGAGGCAAATCCACAACACTCCCACTCAACAGCGGATTGAATTCTATATACAGATCTCTTGTATCCGGCAAGTCTGAATCAATTAGTCCTAAACGGATTAAGATATTGGTAGATCTACGACGGTGACCCGCAAAAAATCTAATACGGTAGCCATGCAGTGCATCAAGGAACAGGTCCGATGAAGCAGATGACTGCGTACCTTTCGGATCAACAAAAATGGCTCCTTTGGAAGGATACGGTACCGTAGCCCGAATTGGGTACAGTGCATCATCACAGCAAAATTCAATTTCTATGTCAGCAGGTGGTGGTTGTGACGCTGACAAGGTGAGTTCAAGTAAGCCGTCTTTATTCTCAGTATGATATCTAACTGTAGAATTTAAACAAGCAGCTTGCCAACCACTCATACAATCAATCTTGATTGACCCGTCCATTGGAGAGGCGCCAGATTTATGTTGTATACACATACCCTCTGGTAGAAAGCCGATTCTCTTTCGATACATTATCATATCGTCGTCAAGCACTTGGAGCTCATGCACGCCCGGGGGTGTATCAGTCAAGGTACGCCATGGCATCAAACCTGATCTAACTGCTCTTGTTCTTATCCGGTTAGCGCTGACTTTTCTTCGCTCCCCCGTAATTTTGTTGACGACCAATAGTTCTGGTTTTCCTATAAATACCTCAGATGGCAAGCAGACATAATTGAGCCGTTTCCCGAGGAGCAGATATTCGACTGCTGTTTCTTCATCCTGATTTACCTTGACGATGTACTGATCTTCATGATCTTCAGTATTCGAGATAATCAGGTTTTTATCAGATTCAAAAAATATTCCGCTACTGTCCTCACCAATCTTGTGAGGCAACCCTCCAGATTCATACTGTGCATCAAGCTCAAATGGCACCCATACGACAGCTCTGTCTGCTTTGAGTTTCTGTGATGCCTGTCCTGCAAACTGCCAGCGATCACCTCTTTTTACAAAAACCCAGGGTACTGTTTTGTTTAGACCCTCTGTGCCGACTTCCCTTTCAAGAAACGAACCTCCAACATACTTGAAGCGCATTCTGATGGTATCCACTGCCTCTTCATCACTTAGTTCGAGTTCAGTATTATTCATCCTGATAGCAGGTTGCCCTTTCCAGTGCACGCGATAAGCATCTGCAAAACGCCATGTTTTTCCTGATTGACTGAAAAATTCAACCTGGAAGCGATACGGAATATCTGTTTGTTCTGTTTCTGTAAAAAGCCCTTGCAACAAGTAAAAGCGCTGAGCCGTCAAAAGATACTTCAATTTGAGTACACCCGTTGAAACACCAGACAAGTATCGAACACCCTCAATAGAAACAGCATTGATATCCTGTTCGGAAGAGACTGCCGTCCTCACCATTTCCGTGAGAATGACATTGCCCGCATCATCATCAACAGGGAGCGGGAATTGCTCTCGCCATTCAGGAACATTGCGATTCAACCACATGATGGGATCATCTTTAGAAATGAGATCATGTGTCTTTTTGAGAGACACGGCAGCCGAAACCATGTCGCCGAGAATCTCATAAACCTCCTCTCTCCTGTAAGTCTGCGGCAAATAATGCGCGTATTGGCGCACAACGTAACCCGGTTCAAATCCATCTTCACCCAGTTTTACGAAACGTCTGGTAATCTGGCCTAGTGTAGAGTGAAGCCAACCACTGGCCTTCGCCATCTGCTTGAGTGGCAACCCGCCCTCAATGGCCACCGAGCCCAGAAAGTTTCGATAGTTGTTGGTTGTTCTTACCTTGCGCTGCCACCGGCGCAGACCAGTTTCAACAAGATAGCCTCTTTGATTGGGTGTAAGCCGAGAAACATCTGCTCCAAATGAACTGAATATGTCCTCCCATCTCCAATTGCCTGCATAGTGGCGACGCCACCACTCTGCCCCGTAGATTACGAAAGCAAGACTAAATGAACTATCTTTCAAGGAATTATTAATACCTGTCTGATGATCAGCAATGTCGTTAAGGGAGGACTTCAGCATCTCAAACTCTTCATCCGTGACACGATATTGATAAAGAGGTCTACCATCCGGCTTCTCAATACCGGCCCGATGGAGTAGTTTGTCTCGCCATTCCAGTTTCATCGTGCTTAACCCTCTGTGTTATCTACCAACATCATTAAGTGCTGTTTTCCTGGAAATTTTTCTTCATTGTAGTTTTATCTGTCAACGGGGTCTCAGTCTTGAAACATGCAAGCCAGATTCTTGACCAAACCAAATCTGAACACAACCCCATTGCCGAAAACAACACCCGCTACCGCTACCGCATTGACAAACGCAGAAGCGAGGTAATCGATCTGGCATCTCACAATGAAGCTGAAATTGAGATTGGCATTCAAGCCCTGGAGTCTTCTATCTCGGCTTATGAGTGAAGCGATCCGCGAGTATGTTGAACGTGAGGAGGCAAAGGAACGTTTCAAACAGGATGCGTTGACATCCTGGGCCGCTTATCAGGAAACCGGAAAACATCTGACCGGACAGGAAGTACGCGATTGGCTGAATACCTGGGGCGCCGACAAGGAAACCGAAGCCCCCCGTGCCACGAGTAATTATTACTGAACACGCAGCGAGGGGGTTGGAACGTTGCAGGCGTTTTCTGGCAGAAAAGAACCCTCGGGCAGCCAGACGTGCCGCTCAAGCTATTGGGCGACAATTCACGCTTCTGGAAACAAATCCGGATATCGGCAGGCCACTGGCCGACCATTTTCAGGATAACCCGCTATCAATCCCGGTCTGTTCCTGTTTCTATGTTCGGCCTTACCCGCAACCCTTCACCCGCAACCCTTCCACCACGCCGGACAAATGCCCCACTTGTTGCGTAAGCTGGTTAATCTGCTGGTTTACCTGTTGGGCAAGCTGATTCACCTGTTGCCGTAGCTCGGCAATATCCCGGCTCTGGCGATTGCTGGCCGGGACAAGTATTCCGGCCAATGCCAAGCCTACCCCGATAATCGCGTATAACTCTGGTGTCATGGTTGGTTTCTCTGATTGTTTCAATGTTCGGACTATACCACCATTCCCGGAATCCTGCCATCCGAGGATTTCATTACCCAAATTCCGTTCTTCTTGCCGTCTACAATCGGGCCTGTTGCAGTTCCCGCTTGGTAGGTTGATAGTTACTGTTCCTGTGTATGCCCCGCAATGTTGATACTTGGCAAGGTCACCTTGTCCAGCCTGACGCGCTGTCGGTAAAGGCATTTCTGCCACGCTGGAGAAGATACACGGACACACCCCATATCGCTACCAATAAACGACACCGAAAATATGCTATCTTCCGCAAATACAATATCTTGAAACAAAATTCTGCCGAAGGTTCAGTTCAGCAAGAATTGAGGGTAGTCGTTTGCGTAATCCACACAATATCCGGGACGTTCCACCACATACCGGAGACGAACCGGGTGCATTGGCATCGGAGGAAAAACCTTTTCAGCCCGGTTGCATCTCACTTGACCTTGAAGTCAGCAAGAAAGACGCTCGCATCCTCGCCTTTGGCGCTGTCCGCGGGGATACCGGAGAACGCCTGATTCATTCTGGCAAGGGTCTTTCGTCTGCGCTGCCCCGGCTTGATGATCTGGCGGACGGAGCTTCCTTCGTTCTGGGGCACAATCTGATCGTATTCGACCTCCCCCACTTGGCCGCGGCCAAACCCGACCTGCGTCTCCTGAAACTACCGGCGGTAGACACCCTGAGACTCAGCCCTCTCGCGTTTCCCCGCAAGCCCTATCACCCCCTGGTCAAGCACTATCAGGACGGCCGACTCAAGCGCGTCCAGGTGAACAACCCGGAACTGGACGCGCGTCTCGCGCTTGAGGTTTTCGGCGACCAGTGGAAAGCGTTGCGGGAAGCCCGCAAAGCCGCGCCGGACCTGCTGGCAGCCTGGCACTGGCTGACTACGCCAGAACCTCAAGGAATGGATCGCGCTCTCGACGAACTCTTTTCCGATATCCGGCGCTCTCACCGCCCTTCTGATACCGAAGCCCGCTCAAACATAGCCCGGCGACTGGAAGGCGTCGCCTGCCAACTTCAGGGCAGAGAGATTACGGCACAAGCGGAAAAATACGGATGGGCGCTGGCTTACGCACTGGCCTGGCTGTCGGTTGCCGGCGGCGACTCGGTCATGCCGCCCTGGGTGCGCCACCAGTTCCCGCAAGCTGGACATCTGGTGCGTCGCCTCAGGAATGTTGCCTGTATTGACCCTGCATGTGACTGGTGCCGTGAGCGGCACGATGCGCGCAAGGAGTTGAAGCGCTGGTTCGGCTTTGACGATTTTCGCCCCGAACCTGCGGATGATGACGGACGCCCCTTGCAGCAGTCCATTGTTGAAGCGGCGATGGCCGGGAAACATGTGCTGGGGATTCTGCCCACGGGTACTGGCAAATCACTGTGTTACCAGATTCCGGCGTTGTCGCGCTACGACAAGACCGGCGCCTTGACGGTAGTAATTTCCCCTCTGGTCGCGCTGATGGCGGATCAGGTGGCAGGCATGGAGAAGAGCGGAATCGGCTCGTGTGTGACCGTCAACGGGATGTTGTCGATGCCGGAGCGAGCCGATGCGCTGGACCGGGTGCGGCTGGGGGGCGCCGGCATCCTGATCATCTCGCCGGAGCAGCTTCGCGTCCGCTCATTGCGCCAGGCGCTGGAGCAACGCGAAATCGGCGCCTGGGTACTGGACGAAGCGCACTGCCTGTCGCGGTGGGGACATGATTTCAGACCCGATTATCGGTACGTGGGCCGCTTCATCCGGGAAAAGGCGGGTAAGGAGCCGATACCACCGATACTGTGCCTGACCGCGACCGCCAAGCCGGATGTGGTGGATGACATCCAGCGGCATTTTCGGGACAAGCTGGCGCTCGATCTGATCGTTTTCGACGGCGGAACGAAGCGTGACAACCTGATATTTGAGGTGATTCCGACCTCAACAGACAAGAAATTTCACGATATTTACCAAATTCTGGCGGAGTACTTGCCGCCAGCAGCGCCGGGCGGCGTAATCATCTACTGTGCAACGCGGAAAACCAGCGAGGAGGTTGCCGAATACCTTCAATTAAAGGAAGTGGCGGCGGAATATTACCACGCAGGGCTACCGCCGGAGACTCGGAAGGATGTACAACATCGCTTCATAGACGGCGAGATTCGCGTCATTGCGGCGACCAACGCCTTCGGTATGGGGATCGATAAGCCGGACGTGCGGCTGGTGATACACGCCGACATTCCGGGCTCTCTGGAGAACTACCTTCAGGAGGCCGGACGAGCCGGACGGGATCGTGAAACAGCGCGTTGCGTATTGTTGTATACGCCGGATGATGTCGAACGTCAGTTCGGCATGTCGGCCTACTCACGACTCACCTGGGCAGAAATACACGGCATTCTCCGGGCGCTCCGCAATCTGGATCGGAAAAAGCGGTTCGCTGGTGAGGTAGTTGCCACAGCGGGCGAGATTCTCGGTGAAGATGAGGACAAGGCATTCAATCAAGACGGAGTCACCGACGATACCCGCGTGCGCACCGCTGTCTCCTGGCTGGAAGAAACAGAACTCCTGACCCGGGAAGAAAACTTCGTCCAGTTGTTCCCGTCCTCTCTGCGGGTAAGCTCGGTCGAGGAAGCGGAGAAACGGCTCGCAAAAGCGGACATCCAGCGTCCTTATCACGATCAATTGCTGCATATCGCCCAAACTCTGATTGAGGCGGACGCTGACGAAGGCGTCACCACAGACGAATTGATGGGAGTGTCTGGCTTGAGTCCGGAAGATGTTCGCAAGGCGCTGTACGATCTCGAACGGCTCGGCATCTCGAATAATGACACGGCGCTGACCGCGTTCGTTCATGTCGGCGTGAAGCGCTCCTCCGTCAAGCGTCTGGAGGAAGCGGAAGCGCTGGAGACTGCCCTGATCGCCCACATGCGTGAGACAGCGCCGGATCAGGGTAAGGGAGATACTTCGTCCCTGCATTTGCGTATTGCCGCCCAGATCCTGCGGAATCAGGGGTTGTCCAACCCCCTGCCGGAGTATTTGTGGCGCATCATTCGCGGTATCGCTTATGACGGCCGCGGCGAGGGCGGCGCTGCGGGCAGCCTGACTGTACGCAAGCAGGACGCGGAGATAGTGTGGGTCACTCTGCAACGGGAATGGCAGGCGCTGGATAAAACCGCCCGGCTGCGCCGAGACGGAGCCAGACTCCTTCTGGAACATCTGGTCGGCTGTCTTCCTCCCGGTAGCCGGGGGACGGATCTGCTGGCCGAGACCACACTTGGCAAGCTGTTGCAAACGATTGAGTCGGATCTGGTTTTGAAGAGCACGGTCAGGGACACCTCCAGATTGCTGGACCGCGCCCTGCTATGGCTGCATGAACTGGATGTGATTCGCCTCAACAAGGGGCTGGCGGTATTCCGTCCGGCCATGACAATCCGCCTGGAGGAACATCAGAAAAGACGCGGTTTCGCGAAAGCGGACTTCGAGCCTCTTGCACTTCACTATCAAGGGCAAGTCCTGCAAATCCACGTTATGGTGGAGTTCGCGAAGCGCGGCCTGGATGCCATCAGTGATGCAATGCGTCTGGCCATGGACTACTTTGCACTGCCTGAGGAAAAATTTCTGGCGCGCTGGCTACCCGGACGGGACAAGGATATTGGCCGGCAAACTACTCCCGAATCCTGGCGCGCGATCGTCGAGAGCCTGAAAAACCCGATCCAGCAAAGAATTGTCGCCGATAAGCGAGAGCAGATCAATGCGCTGATACTCGCTGGCCCCGGCTCCGGCAAGACTCGCGTACTGGTACACCGCATCGCCTGGCTGATACGCGCGAAAAGAGAGAACGCCCGCACAATACTGGCCCTGGCGTACAACCGTCACGCTGCCATTGATATCCGGCGGCGACTTGTGGAATTGATCGGTGATGACGCTCGCGGAGTGACCGTACTCACCTGCCATGCTTTGGCGATGCGACTGACCGGATTCAGCTTCACCAATCGCGCGGAAAATCCCGACGATGAAATGTTCCGGGAAGTGGTCCGTCATGCGGTCAAGTTACTGCGCGGCGAGGACCTGTTTCCAGAGGAAGCGGATGAACAGCGCGAACGTCTGTTGGCAGGGTTTCGCTGGATCCTGATGGATGAATATCAGGACATCGGCCCGGATCAGTACGATCTGATATCCGCCCTGGCCGGGCGAACACTCGGAGATGACGCCGGCAAGCTGACACTATTCGCGGTCGGTGATGACGATCAGAATATCTACGCCTTCAATGGCGCGTCGGTGGAATTTATCCGGCGATTCGAGACGGATTACGGACCGAAACCGACTTACCTGATTGAGAACTATCGCTCTACGGCACACATTGTGGCAGCCGCCAACGCAGTAATCGAACCAGCGCGGGAGCGGATGAAGGCTGGCCATCCGGCCCGTATCAATCGAGCGCGGAGGCAGGATCTTCAGGGCGGGCTATGGGAAAAACTTGACTCCGTTTCGCGAGGACGTGTACAAATCCTGCCAGCCGGACAGAACCCGGTCTCGCAAGCGCAATCCGTCATGATGGAATTTCAGCGCCTCGCGAGGATTGCGCCGGACTGGGACTGGTCTCGCTGTGCGGTCATCGCGCGCGAGTGGGAGTATCTGGCTCCGGTACGCGCGTTCTGTGAGTTGCATAACATCCCCTCGCAGATGGGCAACGAGGAAATTCCGGGATTCTGGCAACTACGTGAAACCCGGACGCTGGTGGAGTGGTTGCGCGGACTCAACCCCGCAATCATCGACAGCCTGACTCTGCGTGACTGGATAAAAGCGCTGCCATCCGGCTCGTGGAACAACCTGCTGCAACAGGCAATAGAGGAACATGAACTGGAAACCGATGGAGCAGAAATACCGGTCAACCATTTCATTGAGTGGCTGGCAGAATGGGGACGCGAGATACGCCGTCGCCAGCATGGCTTGCTGCTGTTGACCGGACACCGCGCCAAGGGGCTGGAATTCGACCATGTGACCGTGCTGGACGGCGGTTGGGAACGTATCGGCGCCAACGAGGACCCGGATGCCCCGCGCCGACTGTACTATGTAGCGATGACGCGGGCGCGGCAAACTCTCACACTCGCGCGCTTTCAGGAACCTCATAAATTTTTGGAAGCGTTGTCCGGCAATCGTTCGGTAATGCGGCGCGAGCTGGTCGATCTTCCACTCGCCCCGAAGGAGCTGGGTTATCGTTACATCCGCACCCGTCTTAAGAATGTGGACCTGGGTTTTGCCGGAAGACGCAGTGACCGCCATCCGGTTCACCGCTCCATTGCCGCGCTATCGCCCGGTGACTCACTGGACACTCGCATTGGCAATCAGGGGCGTTGGGAGCTGCTGGATCGAACGGGCACAATCGTGGGACGCCTCGCCAACAGCTTCAAGCCACCTGCTGGCACACACTACCGATCCGCCGAAGTATTAGCCGTCATCGGCTGGAACCGGGAAATCACGCCCCCTGAGTATCGTGAACAAGTCCAATGTGATTCCTGGGAGGTCGTGATACCTGAGATCGTGTTCGAACCGGACACACAGAAATCCGGTTATCGCTGAACCCTGTGCTATATAATCAGACATTCCTGTTTGTTGCTAACACCTTTTCAAAAAAGATGGCGTATGATAAATTACATCAATAATATGATTTTTCACATGTCCATTTGGAGGCCATTTCATGAGCGTCACACGCAAAACAATCACCGTGACCGACCAGCAAGACGGCTGGATCAAGGCGCAGATTGCAGAGGGGAAATTCACCAATAACAGTGAGTATATCCGTGATCTGATCCGTCGCGATCAAGCCGTAAACGCCGAAATTGAAACGATCCGTGCGGCGTTGATTGAGGCTGAGGAATCCGGCGAGCCGCAGCCTTTTGACGGCAACCTGTTTAAACAGGAAATGAAAGCAAAACATGGCTGAATATCGCCTTGCACCGAAAGCAAGAGACGATATGGAGGCCGTATGGCGATTTTCATCGACCGAGTGGGACGCACGACAAACAGAACGTTATGTTAACAACCTGACAGATGCTTTTGCGTTTCTGGCGAACAATTTTGGAGTTGGCACAGCCTGCGACCATATCCGTGAAGGCTACAGGCGATATCCGGTAAAGCGCCACACGGTTTATTATCGTAAAACCTCTTACGGCATTAAGGTTATGCGTGTTTTGCATAATCGGATGCTTGCCTCACGACATTTTTGAACGAACTGAATAATGAAAAAACCACTGGAACCCGGCATCCAATTCGAGCACAGCTTCAGGCTTACGGAAGCGAAAATGGTGCCGGCGTTATACCCGGAAGCTCCTGAGTTCCAGGTCATGCCGGAGGTCTTCGCGACCGGATTCATGGTCGGATTCATGGAGTGGGCCTGTATGAACTCGGTCATTCCCTGCCTGGACTGGCCACGGCAGCAGACTGTCGGGACTCATGTCAATATGAGCCATCTGGCGGCGACACCGAGCGGGTTCACGGTAACCGCCAAAGTGGAGCTTGTGGAGGTAGATGGTCGACGGCTGAAATTCGAGGTGCGTGGTTACGATGATCTCGACCTGATTTGCCAGGGCACACACGAACGATTTATCATCGACAGATCAAGGTTTGATCAGACTGTGGAGAAAAAACGTACAAAACTGGCCTGATCTCGCGGAGCTCAGCTCCCCAGAACCTCGACAATCGCATCCCGATAAATGTCCACCATTTGATCAAGGACCACCTCATCGGTATTCAGCGGCGGCGCAATGCAGATGATTTCGTTGCGTACCCGGGTATACAGCCCCCGATCCATTAACGCTTTGGTCAGCTTCGCGCCGAGACCAAAATCGGCGTCAAACCATTCTTTGGTCTGCTTATCCTTGACGATTTCGATGCCGTGCATCATGCCCGTACCACGAACATTGCCAACATGGGGATGGTCGTCGAGGGCCTCATGAAGTTTTTTCAGCATGGCTTCGCCTTTAGTAGCCGCCTGGCCCGGCAGGTCTTCCTTCTCAATTATATCCAAAGTAGCGAGAGCGACCGCGCAAGAGACCGGATGACCACTGTAGGTATAGGAGTGCATCCACGGGGATTTGCTGGAAGTGATGGTTTGTGCAATTTCATCGGTCATGCCGATTCCGCCCAGAGGAATCGCTCCTGAAGTAATTGATTTTGCGAATTGCATCAGGTCAGGCTCAATCCCGTAGCGCTCCAGGCCGAACATTTGCCCGGTTCTGCCGAAGCCGGTAATGACTTCGTCAGCGACCAGCAGGACATCATACCGGTTGCATATTTCGCGTATCCGCTGGAAGTAATCCGGCTGCACCGGAATCACTCCGCCTCCGCCTTGCACCGGTTCGGCGATAAACATCGCTACAGTTTCCGGCCCCTGTCTGATGATTTCCTTCTCCAGTTCGTTGGCTGCCGCAATACCCTGGGATGAACCGTCTGCGGGCATCGGGTAATGATAGGGGTCCGGAGAAGGGATGTGACTGAAACCGGGGATTCTCGGCTCGAACATGGGCCAGTATGCCTTGATGCCGGTCGCGCACATAGCCGCGAAGGTAGTCCCGTGATAACTCCACTCACGACCGATCACTTTGGTTTTTTCCGGTCGCCCTTTTACCTTCCAGTAAAACCGGGCCAGCTTGATATTGCTGTCGGTAGACTCTCCGCCGCCTGAGGTGAAGTAGAAAGTATTGATACCCGGATAAACCAGAGTCGACAGCCGTTCGGCCAGCTCAATGGCGGGTTTGTTGGAACCACCCGTATAACCTGATGAAAACGCCAGTTGACTCATCTGTTTGTAAGCGGCGTCGGCCAGCTCCGGGCGGCCATGACCAGCGCTCACATTCCACAGGCAGGACAACCCATCAATGTATTTTCTGCCGTCAGCGTCATAGAGAAACGAACCTTCCCCCCTGACCCAGACCCGACCCTTCGCATGAGTTTCGGTATGGTGCAGAGGATGGATGAGATGCTGCTGATCAAGCTCCAGCAAGGCGGTGTTGGTAAGGGGGAGATTCATGATCGTTTTCCTTCAGGTCAAGGAGTTATGGGAGCGCCAATAATACCCGATATGGCTGAATTTCAGTATACAACGGAATATTCTTTCGGTATCTTGCGAAAGAGCCTGTTTTGATTATACCATCCACTGATGCCTGGCAAGACAACCGACCTGTTTACTGCGGATTTCAAGACCACACCGTTCTGGTGGGAGCGCGCGCCGCGGCCTGAGCCGGATGAAAGCGCATTGCCGGACCGTGCAGACGTGCTGATTATCGGCTCCGGCTACACCGGGTTGTCGGCTGCGATTGAAACTGCGAAACGGAGTCGGCATACGGTGGTGATTGACGCACAGGACGCAGGCTGGGGTTGCAGTTCCAGAAACGGGGGGCAAGTCAGTACCAGCATCAAACCAGCCTTCAGTCAACTGCAAAGAAAATACGGAACAGACGCCGCCCTTGCCATTCTGTCCGAGGGCAACCATGCGCTGGACTGGGTGGAATCAGCAGTCAATGAGAACGGAATTGACTGCGACTTTCGCCGCACCGGCCGCTTTTACGGGGCTCATTCGCCTGCGGCACTGGATTTGCTCCGCAAAAAAATCGAGAACACACCCAAACAGCTGAATCACCAGGCCCGGGTTGTGGAACGGGAGCAGCAGGCCAGTGAAATCGGCTCTGATTATTATCATGGCGGCATCGTTCATCCTCACCATGCTTCCATAGACCCGGGTCGATACCATCAGGGACTGCTGAACAGCGCCAAAGCGCGCGGCGCCCGAATCATCAGTCATTGCAAGGCGAACCATATTTCATCAGACCGGGATGGCCACCGGGTCAAGACATCCAGAGGCACGATCCTGGCTAAACAGGTAATTGTCGCCACCAGCGGCTATACGACCGGACTCACGCCGTGGCATCGACGCCGAATCATACCGATCGGCTCTTATATCATTGCAACCGAGCCTCTCGCGGACGGATTAGCGGAAAAACTGATCCCGAAAAACAGAGTCGTTACCGATACCCTGAAAGTCGTCGTTTACTACCGGCTCTGCCCACAACGTCAACGTATTTTGTTTGGCGGTCGTGTTTCGATCACCGAAACCAATCCACAAAACAGCGCCCCAAAGTTGCGGAAACTGATGTTACAGCGTTTCCCTGAACTGGAATCTGTCAAAATCAGTCACTCATGGATGGGGTTCGTCGGATATACGTTTGACCAGATGCCCCATATCGGCGCCCGGGACGGCATTCATTACAGTATGGGCTATTGCGGTTCCGGTATTTCCCTGGCCAGTTATTTTGGCATGAAGGCCGGACTGAAAGCGGTCGGCGACCCGGAAGGGAAAACCGCTATTGATCATCTGACATTCCCCAGCCGCCTGTATTATCGGCGAAAACCCTGGTTTCTCGCCCCTTCGATTTTCTATTATCGCTGGCGCGACAGCAGAAAATCCGAATGACGCCCCGGCATGTCTGCCAGTGATCAAAGAAGACCGATCCATCTGGTGTCAATAAAATTCTCCAGCAAAGGATTCCAGGCTTTGGCGATAATTTCCCGGATTGGGGCCATCTCTGGCACATCCCGAACAGATATTTGACATCCACCACAAAAATTTTTGTATAATCCGCACAAGCCAATCACTCCCCCCTTGAGGGGGAGTCAATCCGCAAGCGGATTTGGTGGGGGGGGCTTCTCTATGATAAGCAAGAATCCAACAGAAACAACACGCAACAACGAACACAACCAGGAACAAAAAACATGATCGAAAGAGAATCAGCCATGCCCACTCCAAATTCCCCCTTGACAATCGGCCTGAAAGATGCTGTTACAATAAAGCAAGCAAGCAAGCAAGCAAGCAAGCAAGCAAGCAAGCAAGCAAGCAAGCAAGCAAGCAAGCAAGCAAGCAAGCAAGCAAGCAAGACTCTTGTCCATTAACTGATTCTCCATCCGTCATTCCCGCGAAGGCGGGAATCCACAACCGCGCGGGACGGCACGGAGACCGTCCCCTACGATCAAGCCGCCACAATATCACTCCCCCCTGGAGGGGGAGTCCAATCCGTTTCACGGATGTGATGGGGGGCATTCCCGCGAAAGCGGGAATCCACAACCGTCAGCCGTCTGATTCTCCCGACCTGCCGCCGTCCACCCGCTCCACCCGTCATCGTAGGGGCAATCCCTTGTGGTTGCCCGCCACA
The DNA here is from genome assembly GCA_965208975.1 of Candidatus Poriferihabitaceae bacterium. GTDB lineage: Bacteria > Pseudomonadota > Gammaproteobacteria > Arenicellales > Poriferihabitantaceae. Next base: position 827,901 of record CBDBQH010000003.1, read on the forward strand.
GTCAATCCCTGCCGCTATCCTTTCCGACACTTCCTCTCTGCCCTGATCCTCCTGCCACTACTGGCCAGCTTCACCGCCGAAGCCACCGCCCAAACGCCAGTTGTCACCATTGCCAAAAACTCCAATACGGTGACCGAAGGTACAGGCGCCGCCTTCACAATAACCGCCACTCCCGCCCCGGCTGCGAATCTGGTGGTGAGTCTGAGAGTGACTGTGGGTACGAATGAAGCCTTTGTCGCCCCGGAGAACCTGGGCAGTGATAAAACAGTCACCATCCTGGCCGACCAATCCTCCGCCATCTACACAGTCCCCACAATAAACGACAATACGGATGAGAGTACCGGTCAGCTCACTGTAAGGGTAGAAACAGGATCAGGCTATACCGTAGACAATTCGCAGATATCGGCTACTATCGGTATCTTTGACAACGACAACCCCGCCGTCAGTTTCGATGCTTCGACCTACCGCGTCACCGAAGGCCACTCCGTTTCGGTCACATTAAACCTGGTGCGTCCGCAAAGTACCAATACCGTAGTCACGCTCACCTGCACCGGCACGGCGACCAGTGGCTCTGATTATACCTGTCCCGCCGCGACTTCCATCCCGGCCAATACCGGCTCCCACACGGTCACCCTCCAGACCACCGAAGACACGTTACAGGAACTCGCCGAAACCCTCACTCTCACCATCAGCAGCATCACCCCCAATGGCATCGACATCGGCGGTCCTTCCAGTACCACCATCACGATAGATGATAACGACCAGCCCGTCCTCACCCTCAGCCACGGCACCATGCCTGTCAATCCTCGCCACGGCGACCCGGCTCACAGACTCGAAGAATCCGCCGACACTCTGGCTGTATTCATCGTCACCGCCACCCCGCCCTTTACCGTTGCCCGGGATGCCAGAATCCGCATTGAATCGGCGCAAGACCATACCCCCAATACCGGCGCGCACACCCTCTCATTTACCGCATCAGGAGACGGAGCCGGTGAACAGAGATTCACTGCCCCCGTTAGAAGTGACATCACCGACCGCCTCGACGGAGAGATTCGCGCCACCCTCCTGCCCTCTGAAAACAATACCTATACACTCGGTAATTCTACCATCCATTACGACATCGTCGACAACGACCCCACCAAGGTCACCCTGTCTGTGACAGACTCCACCGCCGATGAAGACGACGCCACCGATACCGCAAAGATCAACCTGCTCCTGAGCCGTGGACTGGTTTCAGGGGAAAGATTAGACATTCCGTTACAATTCAGTGGCGGCGCCTTAGGCGATGATTTCACCCTGGCGAAGATGGACAATCCAAATCCAGCCGGAGTGACCGTGAGTGGTTCCACCGTCACCTTCACCGGCCCCTCTACCGGCGCCACCGCAATGTCAGTCACCCTGATTGTCACCGCCGCCCAGGATACCGATACCGAGGATGAAACGGTCACCGTCTCGATTCCCGCACAGGCCGGCACCAACCCCAACGACATACGCCTGCGCACCACCGGCTTTCACTGTCGCACCACCAACTGTAAAGCCACCGGCGCCGGCAGTGGAATGTTCACCCTGTCTGATAATGACACGGCGGTATTGCCAGAAGTCACCTTCCATACCGCCTTACAGAATTACACCGAAAAAGGCGGTACAACCAGCGCCCGCACCCACAATGCGCGCGTTAATTTCAGCCCGGCTCTGCCCGCGAACATTACCCTGAACTACGCCGTATCCGGTAATGCGACATCCAATACAGACTATACCGCCCTGTCCGGCACAATCGCTGTTTCTGCCGGCGCCAATCAGGTCAATATCCCGATCATCGTCACCGATGATACGACCGATGAATTTATCGAGAACGTGACCCTGACCCTCAATAACGGTTCCGGCTATACCGTTGGTTCTGCCCGTACTTACAGACTGACCCTGATCGACAATGACCCGACTGCCGTGACCCTGTCTGTGCCGGGTGACACCGCGACCGAAGGCGACAGTACCGCCACCGCCCGCATCACCCTGAGGCTGGGACGGGCTATGAGCGTGGACCTGGCCACTGAAAGTCTGGCGATTCCATTAACCTTCACGGGCGGGATACTGAACACTGACTTCTCGCTGGCGTTGTCGGGAACTCCGACCGGAGTGACATTGAGCGGTTCCACTGTCACCTTCACCGGCCCCGACGCTTCAGAGATTGCCGCCACCCTGATTCTGACCGCCCTGGCTGATGCTGATACGGACAATGAGACGGTCACCGTAAGTCTCGGCGCCCTGACTCCAACCGGTCTCAATGGCGGAGCGAACGGCTCTCGCACTGGCAACGGACAGATTACCCTGACCGATGCGGGAACCCAGACCCTGCCGGAGATCACCATTGCCGCTGGAACTTCTCCGGTCATCGAAGGCACTGCGGCGACCTTTACCGTCACCGCGATGCCGCCTCCACAATCCGCCCTGACCGTCAATCTCACCATAACCGACGCTCCGAACTCGGACTTTGTCTCTGCATCCAACCAGCAGGGCACAAAAACTGTCACTATCCAGCCGGCCAGCACCACTTCCAGTTCTGCAACCTATTCGGTGCCGACCGAAACGGACACCACCGATGAACCCAATGGCCCGGTCATGGTGACGATTGCCAGTGGTTCCGGCTATACCATCGGCAGTTCGGGTTCCGCTTCCGTCACCGTCAATGATGATGATGCGGCTCCGCAGAATCCGGGCACAGTCAATCCACCACCGACCAATCCGACACCGACCAATCCGGTCAATCCACCCACACAGCCGGACCCTTCCCCGACTCCACCGGGAGAAACCCCCACAGAGCCACAACAACCGGAACCGGAACCAGAGCCCGAACCCGTGATTCCCGTCCTGTCCATCCAGGCGTCCTCCGATGCGGTGACCGAAGGCGCGGTCGCTTCCTTTACCATAACCGCCGACCCGGCGCCGGTTGAACCGATCACCGTACCCCTCATCATCGCCGCATCCGGCGACTTCACTGCCCCGCAATCCACTGGAGCGAAGACCCTGACCATAGACCGCTCCACCACTTCCCTGATGATTCCAACGCTTTCTGACTTCCTCGACGAAGCCAATGGTTCGGTCACCGTCACCCTGCAAGCGGCCAACGGCTATAGCCTTGGCTCCCACCCTTCGGCAACCGTGACCATTCACGATGACGATACCGCCGGCATTACACTCTCTGTATCGGGACTGCGCATACCAGAGATTGGACAAAGCGCACAATATACCCTGCAACTGACCAGTCAACCGGCGGCCGCGGTCACCGTCACCCGGATACCGTCCGAATCCACCATCGTCACCTTCTCGCCTTCCAGTGTGACCTTTACACAAGATAACTGGAATACGCCACAATCCTTCACCCTGACCGCACAACAAGAAGGAACCATCACGCTGGTTCATGCCATGACATCTACTGACCCGAACTATGCGGGCATACAATCGGCGCGGGGACGCTTGCGGGTTGTGGTCGGAGAAGACTGGAGCGCAGTCGCCGCTTCCTGGCAATCGCGCCTGGCCCGAACCTCGGCCGGACATGTTCTCGATGGCATCGCAGAGCGCATTCAATCTACGCCTACGGCCGGACTTTCCGCCCGACTGGCTGGCTACCGCATGGATACAGGAACCCCGAAAGAAATGCAATCCCGCTGGATGCAGAACTCCCACTCCGTCGCCGAACCGCACAGCCGCGCCGTAACGGTGTCCGAACTGCTACCCGCTTCGTCGATGTCCTGGACTGGAACCGGAACAGACGGAAGCATCGCTTCCTTCTGGGCACAAGGCGCGGTATCAGAGTTGGATGGAAAGAGTGGAGAAACTACCCTCGATGGAGAAGTCCTCACTACCCTGATTGGAGTCGACCAAACCCATACTACCGGACAACGCGGTCTGGTTCTGTCACACAGTCAGGGAGAAGGGAATTATCAATCCCGTAATCGTGGAGAGATCGAATCCGAACAGACCCTGTTCACTCCGTGGTGGTCACAAGACTTCAATGACCATCTCACCATCTGGGGAGCGTTGGGTTATGGCACAGGAGAGGTCACCATCAAAAGAAACCAAAGAGAAGACCTCACCACCGATACCGATACCGCATTCATTGCCCTGGGCAGTGACGCTCTATTCCAGGAAGAAGACCACCGTACCCTGTCGGTCGTCACCGATGCCCTGTGGTTGAGAACCCGCTCCGATGAAGTGGCGGGTGGACTGGAATTACAGGACGCTTCGGCGCATGTCTCGAAAATGCGGGTAGGAGTCCAAAGCGACTGGCGTACAAGCGCAATCAACGGACTGCGATTCGCTGCGGGACAGACGCTCAAGACGCGGCTTTCGTCTGCCTTGCGCCATGATGGCGGAGACGCGGAAAGTGGCTTTGGAATAGAAGTCGGTGGCGGGGTCCAATGGATAGATCAAGGACGCGGACTGAATCTTCAAATCCAGGGCAGAAGTCTGATTACCCATCATGATTCGGATATTAAAGATCGGGGGTTGTCCATCTCAATGGGTTTTGAGCCTTCACCGATCAAACGGGGACTGGAATGGACCCTGCAACAGGATTGGGGCACAGTGTCTTCGGGTAGGGAGCGATTGCTCAACGCGGACGCCATTGTGGAGAATGCGTCCAGCGCTTCGCAACGATTGTCCGCAGAAGCGGGGTATCGGTTCACAGTCGGGGACGGACGCTATACCGCCCGTCCCTGGCTGGGGGTTGGCCTGAACTCCGAAGACCGCGAAACCCGGCTCGGCTGGCGGCTGCAATCCACCATCGGCAGAAGTGAACGGACGCTGGGCTTGAAACTCACTCGTCATGACCATACCGGACAACCTTCCGAACATCATATCCAGGTGGAAGCGGGTGTGCGGTGGTGAGGGGATTCCCGACCGTCATCGTAGGGGAGGGTCTTGTACCCTCCCGCAACCGCCGGAACGGGTATCAACGATAGCGGGCGGGCACAAGACCCGCCCCCCCGATCAAGCCGGGGGCAGGCTCTACGCATCGGTAATTACAGATTCTGTATGGTTGTGGATTCCCGCAAGGCGGGAATACCCCCCATCACATCCGCTTGCGCGGAGTGTGATTCCCCGGTCTGCGGGGGGAGTGATTGGATCTTTGGAAATACACCTCATCCTTCAGGCTCATCTTCCATTGGACAACTCTCGGTATTGACAACGGTCGCCGGGAGAGGAACTCTGGCTCCCGAACACCCATTGACCGCAGGCGCCCAGTTACGCGCCCCCTGCGTTCAAGAGATACTGGAAAATGCGGATCTGGCTCTGTTCCTGGGAACCGAATTTGCGCAAACGGATCATTGGAATGATCGCCTGCAACTGCCTGAAAACCAGGTATGGGTCAATCTTTGTCCGCATGCCCTCGAACATCGCGGACCGTCGGCCATCACCATCCAGGCCGACTGTATCGACTTCTCGCGGCGGGTATCGCGGGCCTTGTCCGCTCCCGAACCCGGGCGTATACAACAGACTCACGCTATTTGTCAGTCTGCCCGCTCGGCGCATCAGTCCGAGATGACCGACAAGGAAAAAATTCATATCCAGGCGCTGACTGAAATTATCAATCACATCCCGCAACAGGCCACCATTGTCAGTGATATGACACAGATTGCTTATACAGCGGTTGATTATCTGCCCATGTCACGTCCGCGCCAGTGGCTGCATCCGACAGGGTACGGGACACTCGGCTACGCATTACCGGCGGCAATCGGTGTGGTACTGGCGAATCCGGGCAACCCGGCCCTGGCGCTTGTCGGGGATGCCGGCCTGCAATATACCATGCAGGAAATGACCCTGGCTTCAGAACTGAATCTCAATCTGGTCGTACTGCTTTGGAACAACGATGCGCTCCAGCAAATCTGTGATGACATGGATCAGGCGAATATCAGGCGAACCGGAGTCTTCCAGAGAAACCCTGATTTTATCGCGATGGCGAAAGCCTGCCACTGGGATGCCTGGGAAGTGCCCGGACTGTCATCACTCGGACCGGAACTTGAACGAGCGTTCTCCCAGGCCGGCCCGGTACTGCTTGAGTTGAACGAGAAAAACCTGGGCGGAAAGAATACCCGAACCTGATCATTCCTGTTGCAGGAATTCCAGTATCTGCTGGCGATGCTCATCCAGCCGGGGCGCCCTGCGCCGGGTTTTCGGATCATCGTATCCGGAAAACTTGATCGGGTTGCCCGGCATCTGAACATTCCGTTTGGCATCGGCTCCATGATCGGCAACCGATATAATCATGTTTCTGTGCCGTATATGAGGATCGTTCACAACCTGTTCGATATTGTTGATCGGGCCGCACGGAATCCCGCCTTCCTGCAAAAGCGCCAGCCATTGGGCAACCGCTCTGCTTTTCAGGCTGCGCTCGATTTCATCATGGAGCGGTTGATAATTTTCCGTTCGCAGATTGTTTGAGCGGAAGCGGCTGTCTCGCAGCAGGTCCTCGCGTCCAATCACTTCGCAAAATTTCCGGAACATGGCGTCATTGCCGACCGCAATAATAATGTACTCATCCCCTTTCGCCCGGAATCCGGCAAAAGGCGTGATGGACGGGTGCCTCATTCCAATCGGTTCGGGTATTTTGTCTTCCGCGAAATACCGCGCGATGGAGTTTTCCAATATGGCGACCTGGCAGTCCAGCATGGCCACATCCACCTGTTGCCCCTCACCCGTCCTTTCCCGATCATAAAGCGCGGCCAACACCCCGGACACCCCGAACAGGCCAGCGGTAATATCACCTACAGAAGTACCCACCCGATTGGGCGCGGTATCCTGATCGCCGGTCAGACTCATCACCCCTCCCATACCCTGGACAACCAGATCATAAGCGGGACGCTCCCTGTACGGGCCGGTATGACCGAAACCGGAAACACAGGCATAAATCAATCGGGAGTTGATGCGGTGTAATTCCTGCCACCCATAGCCGAGTTTGTGCAAGGCGCCAGCGCGAAAATTCTCAACCAGCACATCGCCGGACAGAAGCAGTTTTTCAAACACCACCCGATCATCCGCATCCTTCAGATTCAACGCGATACTTTTCTTGCCACGATTGATCGAGGCGAAATAAATGGATTGCTGATCCTGGAAAGGGCCGAATTGCCTGGCGTCATCTCCGCGACCAGGCAGCTCCACCTTAATCACGCAGGCGCCGAGGTCTGCCAGTATCATGGTCAGATACGGGCCTGCCAGGACTCGCGTCAAATCAATAACGGTAACGCCTTCAAGCGGCGCCGCGCGGCAGGATTCGCCGTTCACAGCTTAATCCGACAGCTCCTGAAAATCATGCCGATAGGCAAATACCGCCGGAGCGCCGCCGGTATGGATAAAGAGCGGATTCCTGTAATCGGCGAGTTCATTATTTTCAATTAAATTGAGCATACAGCGCATGGCCTTTCCAGAATACACCGGATCCAGCAATAGCCCCTCTGTGGTCGCGACCAGACGAATCGTATCTTTCAGTCCCTCGCATATCTGACCATACCCCGGCGCCAGAGCGTTGTCATCGGTCCAGATATCCTGAGCCGTAACCAGTGGCCGGATATCCAGCATATTCGCCAGATTTTCACAGTGAGCCTTGATTCTGGCGAATTGCGCCCGGGCATCCCGGCGGACACAGGCGCCGAGCGCCGGTATATCACATTCCAGAAGCCGCAGCCCCATCAGTAATCCGGCATGAGTGGAGCCACTGCCGGAACCCACCACAATCAGGTCGGGCTTCCAGTCCAGCTCCCTGAACTGTTCCAGCATCTCCTTCGCCGCAACCATATAACCGAAGGCGCCTTTCGGCTCGCGCACTACTCTCAGGGGAATAATGTAAGGCTTCCTGCCTTCCCCTTTCAACTGGTCAGCCATATCGGCGAGCGACTGATCCGCGCCTTCCTCGTCTTCCCCGTCTGGGTAATAATGAATATGCGCGCCAAACAGTCCGGTCAGCAATTTGTTGCCTGAATTCTGGTATTCATCGGTGCTGTTACGAACCCGGTTTTCCAGCTGGATATGACAATCCATACCCAGTTTGCTGGTTGCGGCCGCAATCGTCCGCATACAGTTCGACTGGATTGCCCCGGTACTCAAAATCGTGTCACAACCTCGTGACAGGGCATCACCGAGATAAAACTCTACTTGCCGAACCTTATTGCCTCCGAACCCCAGCCCGGTGCAATCATCTCGCTTGACCCGAATGTGATAGCCCGGAAAGTTCGCGGACAACCTTTCGAGTGATTCAATCGGAGTCGGATAATGACCGAGTTCAACTCGTGGCAGAGATTCGAGTTGTGTGAGCGCAGACTGCCGGAAATTCACGGTTACATACTCCAGGTCGGATGTCCCGGACCGTCAATTACTTTCCAGCTCAGTCTGCAACTGCGGCACCGCGTCAAACAGATCCTGATTCCAGCCATAATCCGCAACCTGAAAGATCGGAGCTTCTTCATCGTTATTGATAGCGACAATGACCCTGGAATCCTTCATTCCGGCCAAATGCTGAATCGCGCCGGAAATACCGACCGCCACGTATAAATCCGGCGCCACCACCTTGCCGGTCTGCCCCACCTGATAATCATTGGGCACAAAACCCGCATCCACGGCCGCGCGTGAAGCGCCGACCGCGCCACCGAGTTGATCGGCCAGCTTTTCCAGCATGCCGAAATTCTCGCCGTTTTTCATGCCGCGACCTCCCGATACGACTACTTTGGCGGAAGTCAGTTCGGGACGCTCGCTGGAGCTCAGCATCTGCTTGACGAACGAGACGTGGCCAGTGGCGCTGGCCGCCTCAACAGCATGAATTTCAGCGTCTCCGCTTTCTCCATCCGCCAATTCAAACGCAGTAGTCCGGACGGTAATCATTTTGACCGGGTCGGTTGACCGAACCCGGGCCAGCGCGTTACCCGCGTAAATCGGCCGGACGAAGGTATCGCCATCCACCACTTCGCTGATGTCCGAGACAGCCTGAACGTCGCACAACGCCGCCGTATAAGGGATCAGAGCCTTGCCAAAAGTCGTAGCCGGAGCCATGACATGGGAATACCCATCCATGATTGACTGGATCAGGAACGCCGTATTTTCGGTAATATCATGAGCATAGCTCGGGTCGTCACAAACCAGAACCCGGCTCACTCCCACGGTGCGGGCAACGGCAGCCGCCACCGCGCCGCAATCCTGACCGGCAACCAGCACATCCACATCGCCGCCAATCAGACCGGCAGCCGTGATCGTGTTTTGCGTGGCGGGCGCCAGCGCTGATTGGTCGTGTTCCGCTATCACTAAAATTCTCATTTGATCACCTTCGCTTCATTTCTCAGTTTATCCACCAGCTCAGCTGCATTGGACACCAGTACCCCGGCTTGACGGGCTGGCGGTTCATTCACCTCAAGGACGATCACCCGGCGCTGTGTATCGACACCGAGTTCCTGGGGAGTGAGCGTTTCAATCGGTTTTTTGCGAGCCTTCATGATGTTCGGCAGGGAGGCATACCTCGGTTCATTCAAACGCAGGTCTGTGGTGACCACGGCGGGAGAAGTGATCTGCAGTACCTCCAGCCCGGCGTCTATTTCCCGGGTGATCAAAAACCCTTGCGGATTTTTCTCGATTTTCGAGATATAGCTGCCGAGTGGGCGCTGCGTCAGCGCCGCGACCATCTGCCCGGTCTGGTTGTTGTCATCGTCAATGGATTGCTTACCCAGAATAATCAGATCGGTGGATTTCCGCACCGCCACCGCTTTGATCATCTTCGCGATCGTCAATGGCTCCGGATGGTCTTGCGCGGCGATGTAAACACCCCGGTCGGCTCCCATAGCCAGGCCAGCGCGTATGGTTTCCTGACATTTTTCCGCTCCAACGGAAACCAGAATGACCTCTTCGGCATGACCCGCCTCCTTTAATCGCAACGCTTCCTCCACTGCGATTTCACAAAACGGATTCATCGCCATTTTAACGTTAGCGGTTTCAACGCCCGTGTGATCAGACTTCACCCTGACCCGGATATTGGCGTCAATTACACGTTTCACTGGAACCAGTATTTTCATGTTCCGGATTCTCCTCGAAAAGGGTTAGCGGCAAAAATCAGCAACGGATTCTACCGTAAATCATTATGGGTTAAAATCCTCTTTTATGTTAAATCCATGCAGATTCATTCATGATCCGCCCCCCCGACAAGCCATTACAGTCATTTCTCGATACCGCGCATCTGGCGGCTGACCAGGCAAGAGACATTACCCGGGCCTGGTTTCGCTCGGATATGACCGTGCAAAACAAAAAAGACCGCAGCCCGGTCACCATCGCGGACCAACGGACAGAACAGGTCATTCGGGACATTATTCTCAAGCGCCATCCCGGGCACGGTTTTTTGGGTGAAGAAACCGGAACCCGCCACAGTGATACGCCCTGGCAGTGGGTCATTGACCCGATTGACGGCACCAAGTGTTTCGCGACCGGCATGCCGACTTTTGGTACGCTGATCTCATTGCTTTACCAGGGAACTCCGGTCATCGGCATGATTGATCATTGTATACTGGACGAAAGATGGGTCGGTATTTACGGACGGCCCACGACCCATAACGGGAAAGCCTGCCACACTCGAACCACGCAGAAACTGAAAGACGCCTCGGTTTATACCACGACCATGGACATGTTCGATGACCGGACGGCCATACAGGCTGCCCGCCTGACCGGCGCTTGCAAATTCCGGGTGTTCGGCGGAGACTGTTATGGATACGGCCTGATCGCCTCCGGATTTAACGACCTGATGTGCGAAGCGGACCTGAAGCCTTACGACTTCCTGGTGCTGGTCCCGGTCATCACCGGCGCTGGCGGTGTCATCAGTGACTGGCGGGGCGACTCACTGACCCTGAAGTCCGCCGGGGATGTGCTGGCTTCAGCCAACCCCGGTTTGCACAACGCGGCTCTGGCGAAACTGAATCCGCCGCCATGAACTACAGCAGAGGAGCAATCACCAGGCTGACGATCGCCATCACATTGATCAGAATGTTCATCGAAGGCCCCGAGGTGTCCTTGAAGGGGTCGCCTACCGTGTCACCCACCACCGTGGCGGCGTGAACATCCGAGCCCTTGCCGCCCAGGTTACCTTTTTCGACATACTTTTTCGCATTATCCCAGGCTCCGCCGGCATTCGCCATGGTGAGCGCCATCAACACGCAACCGAGCAAGGCCCCGCCCAGCATACCACCGAGCGCGGTGGCGCCCAGGCCAAAACCGACCAGAGGCGGTGCAGTGACCGCAATCACGCCGGGCAGGATCATTCGCTTGAGCGCGGCGCGAGTGGCAATGTCAACACATCGGTCTGAATCCGGCTTCGCGGTTCCCTCCATCAAACCGGGAATCTCCCGAAACTGGCGCCGAATCTCATGAATCATGTCAAAAGCGGCGGCGCCGACCGCGTTCATGGTAATACTGGAGACCAAAAACGGGAAAATCCCACCCAGGAACATACCCGCCAGGACATACGGGTCACTGAGCTCCAATGAAAAATCAGGCTTGAGCAGAGACACGGTTTCGATGAATGCGGAAATAATAGCGAGCGCCGCCAGAGCCGCCGCGCCAATCGCAAAACCCTTGCCGATCGCGGCAGTCGTATTGCCCAGCTCATCCAGGGAATCCGTGATTTCGCGCACGTCCTCACCCAGACCGGACATTTCCGCAATCCCGCCGGCATTGTCGGCGACCGGGCCGTAAGCATCAATAGCCATGGTGATTCCCACCGTAGCCAGCATACCGACCGCGGCGATACCGACACCGTATAATCCAGTCAGGCTGCTGGATACAAGAATAATAGCGCTGATAATCAACAGCGGCGCCACAACAGACTCCATACCCACAGACAAGCCGGTGATCATCACCGTCGCCGGGCCGGTTTCACCGCTTTTGGCGATCTTGCGAATCGGACTGCCTCCGGTGTAGTACTCGGTAATCAGGCCGATGCCGATGCCCCCTGCGGCTCCCACCACAACGGCGCCCCACACGTTCATTGACACATCCAGATAGCTCACCACCCCCCAGGCCGCACCCATAAAGATGATGGTGGCGCCGATCGTGCCGATCCGAAGCGCAAGCTCCGGAGACCGGGCCGAGTTCAGCTTGACGATCAGGATGCCCAGAATCGAACAAAGCAGCCCGGCGGACGCCAGCGCCAGTGGCAGGAACATCAGGGTCTGCCGCTCTCCGAGCAGGCCCAGCATCGCAACCGGCAGGGTGGAGGCGATCGCGATGGTCGCGATCATCGAACCGCAATAGGACTCGAAAATATCCGACCCCATACCGGCCACATCTCCCACATTATCGCCTACATTGTCGGCGATAACGCCGGGATTACGCGGGTCATCTTCCGGAATTCCGGCCTCAACCTTGCCGACCAGATCCGCGCCCACATCGGCGCTTTTGGTGAAGATTCCACCCCCTACCCTGGAAAAAAGGGCGACCGAGGAAGCGCCCATGCCAAACCCGTGAATAACGTGGGCGGTTTCCGGGTCGCCGCCAAACAACAGATACAGGATGCCGATACCGAGTAATCCCGTAGAGGCGACACACAACCCCATCACAGAACCACCGAAAAACGCGACAGCCAAAGCGCTCTGCGCTCCTTCCCTCGCCGCCGCCGCAGTGGTCCGGGTATTTGCGTGAGTCGCGGCGTACATACCGATATAGCCGGCAACGCCCGAACACAAGGCACCGAGTAGAAAGGCAATCGTGGTTTTGACACCGAGTTCGGATATGAAAATCAACAACCCGACAATCATCACAAAAATCAACAGATATGTATATTCGCGCCGCATGAACACCATCGCGCCGCGGTGGATCTGGTCGCCGATTTCAGCCACCTTCCCCTCTCCCGCCGGATACTTCAAAATCATTCTGTATACGACAAACGCCGCAAGCAAACCGAAAACACCCAGAATGACCGGTAAGTAGCTAATCATGAAAAGACTCCGTTAAAAAGATGAAAATCTGGAAAAAACCGGATGCGGACTATATCGCCGATGACCTCAGATATCAATTACGAATGCGCCCGCCGCCGAAGAACCCCGGCGCTGTCTATTGATCTGTTTTCCTGGCTCTGGGATGCGCTTTATCATAAACATGCGCGAGATGCTGGAAATCAAGGTGCGTATAAATCTGGGTTGTCGCGATGTCAGCATGCCCCATCATCTCCTGAACCGCCCGCAGATCACCGCTGGATTCGAGTAGATGACTGGCGAAGGAATGTCTCAGCATGTGGGGATGTAATCGCCGCCCCAAGCCTTTGATTTTCGCCCATCGGTTCAGCCGGTACTGGATACCGCGGACACTCAGCCGCCCTCCCCGCAGATTAGTGAACAGAGCCCGCTCGGTTTCGTTTGCCAGCTGACAACGCCTGCCGAGCCAGTTAGCAAGAGCCGCCGCCGCCTTGCCTCCCACCAGAACGATACGCTGTTTGTTTCCCTTGCCGGTCACCAGGATGCGGTTCTGGTCAAAATCAATTGAATCGGTATCCAGTGAGGCCAGCTCCGACAGCCTCAGCCCGGTGGAATAAAAAAGCTCCAGCATGGCGTGATCGCGAACGCAAAGAGTGGAGTCGTCATGCTGATCCAGCAACCCGCTCAGTTCATCCACACTCAGTGTCGCCGGCAACCTGCCCGGAGATTTGGGAGCCCGGGCGCCGATAAAAGGATTGATCGGCGCGTATTCATTTTTCAGGAGGTATTGATAAAAGGTACGGCAGGCCGACAACAAACGCCGGATACTACGCCCGGACAACCCCTTTTGATGCAATCCGGCCAGCAAGGAGCGGACATCGTCAACAGTCAGCCGGTCCCAGTCGGCCACTGCTTTTTGACAGGCGTAGTCATGTAATTTCTGTAAATCCCTGCTGTATGCCGCAAGGGAATGATCAGACAGTTTTCGCTGCCGTCTCTTATATCCCAGAAACTGGTCTATTTTCCCCTGTAATGGACTCATTTGGAGAACAGTCGACCCTGAAGGTAACCGCCAATCAATAGCCCGAGCCGGTCCAGAAACATCACCCCGACATCCGGCACAAAACGGGTTCGGGAATGCGACCCCAACGCCATAACACCTAGCAGCTCATCCTCGAACGACAATGGAATAAAAGCGCAGGAGCAAACAGACTGGTTATTCGCCCCGAAAATTGATTCGCGCAAGGCGCTCGAAAGACGATCATCACAAACCGATCCTTTATGCGCCACTCTCTGGCGCATCGCGTCATAACGAGATGGATCCGGGGCGTTTGGATCGGATTTCAAAATAATCACAGATTCACCAACATCGAACTGCTGTTTCATCAATTCGTTTACCGTTTGTACAGCGCTGTCGTCATGCTCCCTGTTCGCCAGAAGGCTGATCGCGACCTGAAGAAAATCGGATTCGAGTTTCTGATTATTCCTGACCCCGTCAACAATCAATTCGATTTTAGCCTGATGGTGAGTCAGCCGGTCTCTTAGCACCTGCAACTGCCTCTCATAAAAAAGGGCGCGGCTGCCTGCATCACCCAGACCCAGTTCAACCAGCAACCCTTCGCGCTGCTCGAAAAAGTCGGGATTCGCTTTCAAATAATTGATTACTTCCTCAGGTTTTGGCATATCTGTCCAAAGCAGTGTGGGCATTTTCCTCAAGCGGGATTATAAACCACATTGCCGGCGAACACCTCATGAACCGAGCCACGGAGAAAAACAGGAGCGCCCTCCCCCCGCCAACCAACCTGAACGCTCCCGCCGGGCAACGTCACCGTCACATCGTGTTGAAGCTGACCGTTTCGAATTCCGGCCACCACTGCCGCGCTGGCTCCACTGCCGCATCCGAGAGTTTCCCCGACTCCTCGTTCGTATACCCGCAATTTGATCTGATCCGCAGACACGATTTGCGAAAAACCAACGTTGACTCTGGCGGGGAAAGCCGGATGACCTTCCATCAACGCCCCCAATCGGGCGACATCCGCAGAATCAACGTTGTCCACCGCAATCACACAATGAGGATTGCCTACCGACAGGGCGCTGAATTCAACTTCTCCCGCCGCCGTATTCACCCGATAACGCAAAGCCGCCGCAGGCTCCAGCAATGGAATTTGTTCGGGCGCAAAGTCGGGGGGCTCCAGCCGGGCGGTGACCGTACCGTCATCATGAATTTCAAGCGCGATTTCGGTGGCGCTGGTTTCAACACGAATAACCGTATCGGCAGTCAGACCCTGTCCGCGCAGAAACCACGCGAAGCACCGGGCCCCATTTCCGCATTGCCCCGGCTCTGAGCCATCGCTATTGAATATCCGCATTCTGAAATGGTTTCCGGATTGCGCTTTCTCGGCCACGATGATCTGATCACAACCAATGCCAAAATGTCGATCCGCAATAAATCTGGCAATATCCGGGGTAATTCTGATATTCTCCGCGACTCCGTTCAGCATAACGAAATCGTTGCCCATTGAATACATTTTTGTGAAATTCATGTTCATTGAACCATTTCTTGGGAAGATTCGGTCTATGCCGGCCTTGCTGCGTCAGATATTTGGTGTGCTGCTGCTCATCGGCGGCATATTCTGGTTTCTGCCGGTACTGGGCATCTGGATGATCCCATTGGGTCTCGTGATTCTCTCAATGGATTTCCAGTGGGCAAGAAAGGGGCATCTGTCCATTCAGGTCTGGCTCCGGAAACGGCGTGACCGCAATAATCTGTGACCGCGACAACCCGCCTGAAGCGACAACCCGAACCAATGGATTTCAACCCGGGCTATCCACTGGTCTTCACTCTTTCCCGAACCAGCGCCATGCCTTTCAGCAAATTAAATGCTTCCTTTAGCTGATTGTCATGATCAATCAACTGAATATCTGGCAAAAGTGGCGGAGTCTCCTCATCACTCTCGCCTTCACTGTCAAGATGATGCGCCAGATCAGATTCCCGCACAGATGGTCGGTCGCTGTCCGTTTTTGTGATTTCAGCCTGCTCGGACACAATATCCGGAGTAATTCCTATTGCCTGGATGGAGCGGTTCAACGGTGTGTAATAGCGTGCAGTAGTAATTTTCAGCGCTCCCCGATTACCCATCGGGATAATAGTTTGCACCGAACCCTTGCCGAAGGTTTTGGTGCCCATAATAATGGCGCGTTGATGATCCTGCAGGGCGCCGGACACAATTTCCGACGCCGAAGCAGAGCCACCATTGACCAGAACAACCATCGGCGCGCCATCAATCACATCATCGGGCAATGCGGTATAGCTTTGCGCCGATAACTCCGTCCTGCCCCTGGTTGAAACGATTTCACCACCGCTCAGAAACAGGTCGCTGACTGCTACAGCGCCAGCCAGAACACCGCCCGAATTATTCCGCAGATCCAGCACAAAACCCTGAAGAGCCGATCCACTCTGGTCTTTCAATTCGGCGATCTTCTTCCGCAGACTCTGGGCGCTGCCACTCTGGAAGCTCGACAATCTGGCATACCCGAAACCGGTCTGCAAAAGTTGCGCTTTGACGCTGGCCGCCTTGATAATGGCTCGCACCAGAGTCACCTCGATGGAATCAGGCTCACCTTCACGGGAAACAGTCAGTCTGATTTCAGAACCGGGCGGACCGCGCATCTTGTCCACCGCCTCTTTCTGGCTCATACCCCGAACCGGCGCGCCATCCAGCATCAGAATCAGGTCTCCTGGCTGAATCCCCGCATGAAACGCGGGCGTACTGTCCATCGGGCTGATCACCTTGATCAACCCGTCTTCAATGGTTACCTCAATCCCCAGACCGCCGAATTTCCCATCCGTCGAAATTCTGAGTTCCTTGAGATCTTCCGGCTCCAGAAATGACGAGTGAGGGTCCAGTTCCCTCACCATTCCGTGAATGGCGCCTCGAAGCAAAGTCGAGTCGTCCACCTGGTCCACATACTCGCTTTTGATTTTCCCGAACACTTCCGAAAAAATCCGCAAGTCCTCCAAAGGCAAGGCTTCGTTCGCCTCATCCTGGGCAAACGACAAACCCGGTAAGCCGATGACCAGAAGCAGGCAAAGCCAAATGCCGGTCAGTCGCACAACTTTTGAAAACATGTCTGCAAACATTCCTGAAAAATAATCCAACGCTTGTGCAATGATTCGATTTTAGGCTGACAGTGTACCACTAACCATTGACCGACTTCAGTATTACTCTAATGAATGTTATTGGTGTACAATCCGGCAACGATCCGACCCTCATCCCGCTTGCAATGTATATCGAATTCATCACCGAGTACTGGTATTTGTTCGCCATGCTGCTGGTTATCGTGTTTTTGTTGAGTATGCACGGAGTGAGCGACCCCAGAGCCGTTACTCCCGCACAATTACCCCAACTCCAGGCCAGGGAAAAGGCGGTAATCGTCGATGTCAACGAGGCGGACAAGTTCAAAAGCGGACACATTTCCCAGGCGGTCAACATCCCGTTCAGTGTGCTGGGAAATTCCCTCGGCAAGCTGAAAAAATATCAGAAAAAGCCCCTCTTGCTAACCTGTGACACCGGAAATAACTCAAAAAAGGCCATGGCCATTCTCAAAAAGAACGAGTTTTCCGACATCTATCTGCTTGCAGGTGGACTCAACGCCTGGAAAAAAGAGAACCTGCCCCTTGAAAAGAGTTAGACATTTACATACACAATCCCTCCGCATGACGGCCCCATCATGAAATTTTCTATAAAGACGATATACCTGAAAGACGCTTCATTCGAATCTCCGTCCACGCCCGGCATATTTACCCGCAGCGGAATCAGACCCGAATACAATCTTCAGGTATCCATTGACCACCGGCACGTTGATGAAAAAGCGGGACTGTCGGAAATCGTCCTGAAAACCACCGTCACCTCGAAGCATGAAGAGACCATCCTGTTTCTCGCCGAAGTCCACCAGGCGGGAGTGTTTGAAATCGAACACCCGAACAGGGAAACCTGGCAGATCATAACAGAAGTGACCTGCCCCCAGATCCTCCTGCCATTCGCGCGCGAGGAATTGAACAACCTGATCACCAAAGGAGGATTCAGTCAGTTTTTACTCGCCCCGATCAACTTTGAATCCATGTACCATGCGAAAAGGGAACAGGAAGGAGAAGCCCAGGCCGCGGCGCCGGAATCGTTAAACTGATGGTCCCGGATGCCCCCGATCATGTCACTCTCCCACCGTAGGGGTGGGTCTCTGTGCCCGCCCGAATCATTGACATTGCCACGCCCCGGTCATGTCACCGTTATCGGGGCAGGCTCGTGGGGAACGTCTCTCGCCATTCTTCTGTGCGGCAATATCGACCGCGTCACACTGTGGGGACGTAATCCCGATACCCTGTATCCGCTCATCCGCGACAGACGCAATGACCACTATCTTCCGGGAGTCAACCTGCCTGACAACCTCGTAGTCGAACCCGACCTCGACCGGGCAATCAACGATGAACTGTGTTTTGTCGTAGTCGTGCCCAGCCATGCTTTTCATCAGGCGCTGAGCGACCTGAAAACCCGAATCGAAGCCCGCGGCAAGAACCCCGCCTCGGCAACGCTGATCTGGGGCGCCAAAGGCTTTGACACACACTGTGGCGGCCTGTTGAGTGATACGGCAGCCCGGATATTTCCCGACACCGAAAAACTGGGAGTACTATCCGGCCCCAGCTTTGCCCTGGAAACCGCCAGACTGCTTCCCACCGCATTGACACTGGCGTCAAAATCAGCCACCCATGCCCAATCCATGGCAATGTGGTTCCGCACCCCCTCTGCACGAGTCTATTTCAGTGATGATCCGATCGGCGTACAGCTGGGCGGAGCGATCAAGAATGTAATGGCGATTGCCGCCGGCATCAGTGATGGATTGGGTTATGGCGCCAATGCCAGAGCCGCGTTAATTACCCGCGGACTGTCGGAAATGTCCCGGCTCGGAGTCGCCCTGGGCGGGAAACCTGAAACCTTCATGGGATTGACCGGAGTGGGCGACCTGATCCTGACCTGTACGGATGATCAGTCACGCAATCGTCGATTGGGTCTGGGGTTGGGCGCCGGACGACCACGGGACGAAGTGGCGGCAGAAATCGGGCAGGAAATCGAGGGCATCCACACCGTCACAGAATTATTCAGACTCAGCCGCCAGCGCCGGATTGACATGCCAATCACCGAACAGGTCTACAACATTGTCCGTCACAACGCCAATCCGGGCGCCGCGGTGGAAAAACTGCTACAGCGCGACCCCGGGGCAGAGTTTTAGATCATTTCGCTTAAACCTCCGGGCGTATCAATCATAACTATGACTGGCGGAAGGAAATGTCCCCTGCCGGACCTGGGTTACATAATCCTCAAGCGCCCCCTGTATACCGGAAGGGTTCCCCTTCAGGAAATTCTTCACGAATTTTGCGGTTTTACCCGGATACAGACCGAGCAGGTCATGCCAGACCAGAATCTGTCCATCGGTGCCCGCGCCCGCGCCGATTCCGATAACCGGCGCTTTGACCGAATCGGTCAGTCTCTTGCCGAGAGTCCGCGGAACACACTCGATCAGAATGAGACTGGCTCCCGCCTGTTGCAGGATTTTCGCCTCTTCAATGATGACCTGACCCTGTCCGGGGTCCCGCCCCTGCACCCGATACCCGCCAAGATGATTAATGGATTGTGGAGTAAGACCAATGTGCGCGCACACGGGAATACCTCTTTCCGTCAATAATCGCGTGGTTTCCCCCAACCAGCCTCCGCCTTCGAGCTTGACCGCATGGGCCCCTTCACGCATCAGTATTGCGGCATTTTCCAGGCTCTTCGATTCCGAGTAATAGCTCATGAAAGGCAGATCGGCAATGATCAGGGCGCCCAGATTGCCGCGCTTCACACAGCGAACATGATAAGCCATATCCTCGATCGTAACCGGCAGACTGCTGTCATGACCCTGTATCACCATTCCCAAAGAATCTCCGACCAGCAGTACCTCCATACCCGCCTTACTCGCCGCCCGGGCGCTGCAATAATCATAAGCGGTCAGGCAAGCGAATTTATTGCCCTCCCGCTTAATCCGGTTCAGGGTATTGATCGTGACCGCAGGTCGAGTGTCGGACTGAACTGACATTCCGGCTATCGCTTGAACAAATGACTGTGCATAATTGACCAATCATACTCCATCCCGAACAGATATTCTTGTCATTTACAGGTCGGCAATCTAAAATTCAGGAATCATTCCTCTGCTTTCGACAAACCATCCATTTGCTGGTCTTAAGTGGAGGAACTCCGTTTCCAAAATAAACGCAGGAGAAAAATCATGACCAGACGCGTTGCAATTATCGGAGCGGGGCCAAGTGGATTGGCCCAACTCAGAGCCTTCACCTCAGCCCGTTCAACCGGAGCCGAAATTCCGGAAATTGTCTGTTTCGAGAAACAATCCGACTGGGGAGGTTTATGGAATTATACCTGGCGTACCGGGCTGGATGAGTACGGAGAGCCCGTGCATGGCAGTATGTACCGCTACCTGTGGTCGAATGGACCCAAGGAAGGTCTGGAGTTTGCCGACTATTCCTTTGAGGAACATTTCGGCAAGCCCATCGCCTCGTTCCCGCCACGCGCCGTCTTGTTCGACTACATCGCCGGCCGTGTCAAAAAAGCCGGAGTGCGCGACCTGATTCGCTTCCAATCGACGGTCAGGCACATCACTTGTGATGATGCGAGCGGAACCTTTACCGTGGTCGTACAGGACCATGTAAAAGATCAGCAATACAGTGAGGAATTCGACTATGTGATCGTCGCCACCGGCCATTTCTCAACTCCCAATGTACCCCGATTCGATGGCTTCGACTCCTTCCCCGGCCGCATTCTGCATGCCCATGATTTCCGTGACGCACTGGAATTCAAGGGTCAGGATATTCTGATTATCGGCACTTCTTATTCGGCGGAGGATATCGGCTCGCAATGCTGGAAGTATGGCGCGAAATCCATCACGGTATCCCACCGCACGGCGCCGATGGGATACACCTGGCCGGACAACTGGCAGGAAGTTCCCTTGTTGCAAAAGGTGGAAGGCAATACGGCCACCTTCAAGGACGGCAGTGCCTGCGACGTGGATTCGATTATCCTGTGCACCGGCTACCTCCACCACTTCCCGTTCATGGCGGAAGAACTGAGACTGAGAACCAGCAACCGCCTGTACCCGGTGAATCTGTACAACGGTGTGGTCTGGGAATACAACCCGAAACTGATGTACCTCGGTATGCAGGATCAATGGTATACCTTCAACATGTTTGACGCCCAGGCCTGGTACGCGCGGGACCTGATCCTGGGACGGCTGACTGTCCCGTCACAATCCGAAATGCATGCGGATACTGATCAATGGCGCGAAGCCGAGGACCACATCGCCGATGATTACGGAGCTATCAAATACCAGGGGGACTATACGATGCGCCTGATGGCCATGACTGATTACCCGCACTTCGACACGGCAGACTCGAATCAGGCTTTTTATGAGTGGAAGAAAAACAAAAAGAAAAATATCATGACGTTCCGTGACCACGGACACAAATCCCCGTTGACCGGAACCATGGCGCCGTCTCACCATACTCCGTGGAAAAATGCGCTCGACGATTCTCTGGAGAGCTACCTGGGCGCCTGACTCGAGTTTATTCGGATCATTCCACTGAAAATAACGGACGGCATGCCCGGATAACCGGGGGTGTTACGGGTCATTCCCCCGTACCCGCTCCTTCGCCGGATCAAAATGAGGGAATGGAACGACCGTTGCCGGAATCCGTTTCTGATGTCCGTCCAGCTTGCCGACCTCCACCCGGGTTCCGGGCTCAGTATGGATTACCTTCATCCGGCAAAGGGCGATATTCTTCCGCAAGACAGGAGAAATCATGCCGCTGGTAATCGCGCCAACCTGCTCACGTCCGACAAACACCGGATCGCCATTGGTGGCGGCTTCTTCACCGTTCAGATCCAGTCCAACCAGTTTTTGACGAGGGTTTTGCTTGCGCGTCAGAAGTTGTTCACGGCCGATAAAATCATCCTGTTTGGATTTTAATGGAACCGTAAAGCCGATGCCCGCCTCAAACGGGTCAGTCTGGTCGCAGAATTCATAACCGGCGAAAATCAGGCCCGCCTCAATCCGCAACAGGTCCAGCGCCTCCAGACCCAGCGGCGCGATTCTAAATTCCTGTCCGGCCTCCCAAACCGCATCCCAAACCGCCTCCGCATCGCGGGGATGGCAAAATATCTCGTATCCCCGCTCGCCGGTATAGCCGGTTCGGGAACAGATAATCGGAGGGCCATCGGCATCACCGATCCGGGCAATTGAAAACCGGAACCAGTCGAGTTCTTCGACACGGGCCTGGTCCGGGCGGGTCCAGACGCATTTTCTCAGCGTTTCCAGGCTTTTCGGCCCCTGCACCTGCAAGTTGTGAAGCTCGGAGGTTGAATCCTTGACCCAGGCCCGGAGCTTGAGATTTTCCGCCTGCTCGCGAATCCACAGGCCCGAAGTGTCATTGCCGCCCACCCAGCGGAAATTCTGGTTGCGGAGCTTGAACACCGTACCGTCATCAATCATACCGCCTGACTCATAGCACATCGCGGTATAGACCACATGCCCGTTCGCCATTTTCCGGACATCGCGGGTCACGCAGGTCTGCATCAGCGCTTCGGCGTCCGGGCCGGTCACCTCATATTTTCTCAATGGCGACAGGTCGGTTACGATGACTCTTTCCCGGCAGGCCCAGTACTCCGCAATGGCGCCAAGATTGGTGAAGTGGTCGGCCAGCCAGTAGCCATTGTATTCCGAGAAATTACGGGTCAGTTGAGAGGTTTTGTTATGAAAGCCGGTTTCTTGTGTCATTTCAGGTTCCGCGTCGGTGGTTTTTCTGAATGCGATGGCGCGTTTGAACAGGTTTTCGCCGGTATATGTTCGCACATGAATATCTGTCGGCGCCCACCCGTTGGCCGGGTCAATGTCACAGGGACAGGCAGACGAAACGCAGACC
The DNA here is from genome assembly GCA_965208975.1 of Candidatus Poriferihabitaceae bacterium. GTDB lineage: Bacteria > Pseudomonadota > Gammaproteobacteria > Arenicellales > Poriferihabitantaceae. The sequence goes on from CBDBQH010000003.1 coordinate 850,854, forward strand.
AGGTCCGTCAACGCCTGCATCAATACATAATCCCCCGGGCGCGACCAGGGATCATCAAACATATACAGGTATGAATCATCAAAAAACGTATTGAAAAACAGATTCATCGCCTGCCATCCCGCCCGCGGTTCAATCGGCCAGGGGGTCAGCGCCTGATTGAAGTTTTCCGAACAGTTGACGTGTCCGGGATAACCGGCTTCATCGTAGTATTTGCGGGTGCAGGCCACGCCAAAACTGTCGTGGCGGCCGCAGGTATCCTGCACGACTTCCACCAGTGGTTTGAAGTCAATATCATAGAATTTGGAATACAGCCCCGGCCCGGGATAGGCGCTGCCCATCAGCGAACGGGTCGTGGTGGCGCTCAGGTTCCGGGTCTTGCCCTGATCCAACGCAGTTTTGTCGAAACACTGGAAATCAGAGCACTGGCGCCCATCGACATCAATGATCTGGATGTACTCCCCGGCCCGGACCTCGTAGCCTTGCGCGGTTGATGCGTCAACCCGAAAACTCTGCAATTCGTCACCGAGCGGGTCCGGCAGATCGTTTTCGATCAACAAACCGGGGTTTGCGCGGGTAATATAGCCAACCAGGTCGGTCGGCGGGTCACCCGAGCCGTCCACGGCCATCGCTTCACCGGGAGCGCAGATCAGACAGATCAATTCGCGCTCCGAGGTCAGTTTCACGCTTGAACCGGCTGCGGTCTCCCCGGACAATAATTCGACAGCCCGGCAACCTGCCAGATCAACAGCAAAGGATTGCAGCTTGCGGCGAATTTTCGCGGCGCCGGGGTTATCAACCTCCAGCATCCGGGCAATCGCCGCCGTGCTGGTATCGGGTTCAACCCCCAGAGCGGCGGTCACATCGGCGCCGGAAGCGTCAAACGCGAAAACGAGCGCTGGCTGGCGGCCTTCCGGATCCACGATCTCCAGGTTATCGCCCGGCATCATCGGCGCCGCAATGACAGCGCCGCCACGAACCAGATAACGCTCCCGGCCTGACCATTGCTCACCCAGCCCGGGCTCTCTCAGTCGTATGATGGAATTGATGTCGATTGTCATAATCACATCTTATCCCACCCCTTCCACCCGCACCCCCAGCAGGTTCCGTTCCGTCCGCCCGAAAGCCAGCGCGATATGATGAATCGGTTGGCCCTGGCTCCGGTATTTCTCACTGTATCCCTTCTCCTGTATCTGCGCCATGGCCTGCTCCAGAGCAGATTCCTTACCGGATTCATCTTCCACGACCTTGAACTCCATGACGAATACCTGATCACCATGAATCAACGCCATGTCCGAACGACCCCGGCTGGTGGACTCCTCCACCCGAACCTCCGCATCACAGGCGATAAAGCTCATATACAACAGACTCGCATACCACGACTCATAATGACTCAAGCCAGCGCGGTCATGCCACGGATGCGGCATCCCCGCCAGATAGGCCTGAAAGGTTCCGGCAAAACCATCAAAATCCCGCTTCGCCAGTAATTCAAGCAGTCGATCTCCCTGTTCATCCGCATAGTCATCCTTCGTTACATACCGTAACAAACCATAGTTCAGACTCATTTCTACTTCATGGTTCGGATAATCCAGACGGTAGCGGGTGCGGGAACCGTGCCGTTCTTCTGCGGCAATGGTCAGATAGCCGGTCTGGAACAGCAGGGCGTCTATATGGTAACTCGTGATATCGAATGTCGAGACCAGTTCCTTGCTTACTGTGTGGCGTGTAAGTTCCATCGGACTGATTTTATTCCTGACCAACTCCCGGTACAGGAAGGTCGGAGTCCCCGTGCGAAACCAGTAAGGCTCGAACTCCCGCCCCCGCAGCAGCAGCAGCACATCGAACGGGTTGTAAACCTTTTCCTCCCCCAGCCAGCTATAGCCGTTGTACCAGCGTCTGATCTCGTCCCGATCAAGCCCCGGCAATTCCGCGGCGAACACAGTGTCGAGATCGCGGTCGGTATAGCCGCAGAGGGTGGAGTAGTTGGGGTCGAGACTGATGTTGTCCAGATTATTGAGACCGGAGAACAGATTCACATTCGAGAACATACTGATGCCGGTGATGAAGACGAAGCGGATATGGCGGGCGCTGCCTTTGATGATGCCGTAGAATCCCCGCAAGTAGTCGCGGTTGGCTCTCGCCATGTCCGGGTCATCCAGTACGTCCAGGATGGGTTTGTCGTATTCATCTACCAGTACCACAACCTGTTGGCCGGTGGTCTGGTGCAGACGATCCAGAATATCCCGCAGGCGTTCCGGCCCTGAACCGGGAGATTGCGCCGGGTCGAGGCCAGCGTTCCTCTCCATGATGGTCAGTTGGGTTTCAATGCTTTGGGCGAGGTCTCCGGGTTCGTTGTGTTTGCCGTCAAAACTCAGTCGTACCACCGGATGCTGAACCGACCAATCCCAATGGTCATGGATGTCGAGACCCTGAAACAGGGGTTCATTGCCCTCGAACAGTTCCTGTAATGTAGAGATCAGCAGACTCTTGCCGAACCTGCGCGGGCGCGACAGGAAATAGAAACTCCCCATTTCGATCAGCCGCCGGATATGGGAGGTTTTGTCTACATAGTAGCAATTCTGCTCCCGGATTGTACGAAAATCCTGGATGCCGATCGGGAGTTGGTGGCGGGTCATTGTTTTTTGTTCTTTGGGGTGGGGAGTTCAGTCAATCATGCCATTCCATGTGGTTGGGTGCAAGGCGCGGGAATCCAGCAGACCTCACCCCACCCCTTCCACCCGCACCCCCAGCAGGTTCCGTTCCGTCCGCCCAAAAGCCAGCGCGATATGATGAATCGGTTGGCCCTGGCTCCGGTATTTCTCACTGTATCCCTTCTCCTGTATCTGCGCCATGGCCTGCTCCAGAGCCGCTTCTTTCCCGGATTCATCTTCCACCACCTTGAACTCCATGACGAATACCTGATCACCATGAATCAACGCCATGTCCGAACGACCCCGGCTGGTGGACTCCTCCACCCGAACCTCCGCATCACAGGCGATAAAGCTCATATACAACAGACTCGCATACCATGACTCATAATGACTCAAACCAGCGCGGTCATGCCACGGATGTGGCATCCCCGCCAGATAGGCCTGAAAGGTTCCGGCAAAACCATCAAAATCCCGCTTCGCCAGTAATTCAAGCAGTCGATCTCCCTGTTCATCCGCATAGTCATCCTTCGTTACATACCGTAACAAACCATAGTTCAGACTCATTTCTACTTCATGGTTCGGATAATCCAGACGGTAGCGGGTGCGGGAACCGTGCCGTTCTTCTGCGGTAATAGTCAGATAGCCGGTCTGAAACAGCAGGGCGTCTATATGGTAACTCGTGATATCGAATGTCGAGACCAGTTCCTTGCTTACTGTGTGGCGTGTAAGTTCCATCGGACTGATTTTATTCCTGACCAACTCCCGGTACAGGAAGGTCGGCGTCCCCGTGCGAAACCAGTAAGGCTCAAACTCCCGATCTGAAAACAGCAGTAGCACATCGAACGGATTGTAGACTTTCTCCTCCCCCAACCAACTGTAGCCGTTGTACCAGCGCCGAATCTCATCCCGGTCAAGCCCCGGCAACTCTGGCGCGAATACGGTATCGAGGTCATGGTCGGTATAGCCGCAGAGGGTGGAGTATCCTGGATCCAGACTGATGTTCTTCAGGTTGTTGAGACCGGAGAACAGATTCACATTCGAGAACATGCTGACGCCGGTAATGAAGACGAAGCGGATATGGCGGGCGCTGTCCTTGATGATGCCGTAGAATCCGCGCAAGTAGTCGCGGTTGGCTCTCGCCATGTCCGGGTCATCCAGTACATCCAGGATCGGTTTGTCGTATTCATCTACCAGAATGACTACCGGGTTTTGGGTGGTTCGATGCAACTGGGCAATCAGCCACAAGAGACGATCCGGCCCCTTCATATCGGGCGGAGCCGGGTCAAGACCCGCTCCTTCTTCGATAAGGGTCAACTGCGTATGAACATTCTTCTCCAGCGCTTCCGGACTGTTGTACATACCACCGAAGCTTATCCGCACTACCGGATGCTTCTGTTGCGGGCTCCAGTCCCAGTGATCATGAATATCCAGCCCCCGGAACAACTCCTCGTTGCCCTCGAACAGTTCATGCAGGGTATCGAGTAGCAGGCTCTTGCCGAAGCGCCGCGGGCGGGACAGGAAATAGTAATCTCCCTGATCAATCATCTGCCGGATCAGGGGGGTCTTGTCCACATAGTAGCACCCGTCCTCCCGAAAGTTCCGGAAAGTCTGGATTCCGATTGGAAGGCGGCGACGGCTCAGGGTTTGTTCTGTGTTCATCACCCGACCATCATAACACGGGAAACGTTCGGGAAGTGAGTCGCTATCCTGGAGTGTCAAGACGAATGTAGCGAGCAAATCTCAAGATAGCGCGGTATGACACTCTCGACACCCTGAAACAGACACTCAATGGTCAGCGCGTGCCCGATCGAGACTTCCAGAATGCCCGATATCTCCAGGAATCGTGGAAGGTTGTTCAGGTCCAGATCATGACCGGCGTTGACTCCAACCCCCAGTTCACTCGCTTTTATGGCTGATTCCAGATATTGATCGAACACCGATTGTTCGTCCGCCTGGCCGAACGCATTGGCCCAGGCTTCGGTATACAGCTCGACCCGCTCCGCTCCAACCCTGGCTGCGGCGCCAATCCGGGCCGGGTCCGGATCAACGAACAGGGAGCTGCGGATTCCGGCGTCAGACAGACGTTCCAGCGCCGGCGCCAGTATTGCGGTCGAACCGTCAATGTCCCAGCCATGATCCGAGGTCAGCTGGCTTTCATCGTCTGGAACCAGGGTGCATTGGTCCGGCTTGATGACTTCAACCATCGTCATGAAATCCGGTGTCGGATAGCCTTCGATATTGAATTCAACCTGCGGATACTGTTCGCACAATAGCCCGAGGTCGTAAGCGTCCTGCTTGCGGGTATGGCGTTCGTCCGGGCGAGGATGTACAGTAATGCCGTCCACCCCGAGAGCGATACATTTACGCGCATACTCGACCACATTCGGATAATCCCTGCCGCGGGAGTTCCGCAGAAGCGCGATCTTGTTCAGATTGACACTGAGTTTCGTCATACTGTCAGCAGGTTCTTCAACACGGGCGACCACAGAGGGATGCCCCTACGCAACGCCCCGGCCCCATCGCGTCGGGACCTGGGTCAGAACTTTCGATAAGCGTTCATCAGGTCTACCATCGGGTGGGACTTCGACATCTGGAACTTGACCAGCAATTCACGCGCGATCATGTCCCGGTCCTGCTGGTTATCCGGCAACCCCATGGTTTGGGGGATTTGCACCCAACCGTTGATATTGCGGTCAAATACGGCCGGCTGGCCTTCTTCATACCCCATGTGTACATCTTCCAGCCAGTTCAGGTCCCGCCAGCCCATAACTTTCATATAGGCTTTCAGGAAATCGGTGCAGCACTCCATGTCCGGAACCAGGTTGACATCGTAGCGGTAGCCAATATGCTGGCCAATGTCCTTTTCGCGGTCGGAATCCAGACCGTCGGATTCGATAAATCGGTCTAAATCATTATTCATGTTTCATCTCCTGATGCTAAAAGTCTGCCTGCCCTTCAAAAACGGGTCATGTCGGGACGCCCGACCGTGTACTGAGTGCCGGCAAGGGGGACCTGGGCCAACGCGGAAGCCTCCATGGTGAGCGCCGCCAGATCTTCGGGTTCAAGGGAATGGATATTGGTTTTGCCACAGGCGCGCGCCAGAAGTTGCGCCTCGATGGTCAGCGTATGCAGGAAGTTGTACACCCGCTCCGCGGCTGCGTCCGGGTTCAGGCGTTGCCGCAGGACCGGGTCCTGGGTCGCTACACCGACCGGACAACGCCCGGTATGGCAATGGTAGCAGTGGCCCGCTTCGACACCGATTTCATTTTCAAAATCCGCTTCCGGAATATCCTTGTTGCAATTCAGCGCCATCAACGCGGCATGACCGATCGCAATCGCATCGGCGCCCAGAGCCAGCGCTTTCGCGACATCACCGCCATTGCGGATTCCGCCAGCGTAGACCAGCGAGATTTCACCGGATTTACCGACATCTTCCAGAGCGCGGCGCGCCTGACGAATCGCGGCAATACCCGGCACGCCGGTTTCTTCAGTCGCCAGATGAGGACCGGCGCCGGTGCCGCCTTCCATACCGTCTATATAAATCGAGTCGGGGCCGGTTTTGGCCGCCATCCGAACGTCATCATACACCCGCGCGGCGCCGAGTTTCAGCTGAATCGGAATTTCGCCGTTGGTGGCTTCACGCACCTCGTTGATTTTCAACGCGAGGTCGTCCGGCCCCAGCCAGTCCGGGTGACGGGCTGGCGAACGCTGGTCGATTCCAGCCGGCAGGGAGCGCATTTCAGCCACCTGATCGGTGACTTTCTGACCCATCAGGTGCCCCCCCAGTCCCACCTTGCAGCCCTGCCCGATGAAAAACTCGACACAATCCGCCAGCCGCAGATGATTCGGGTTGAAACCATAACGCGACTGGATACACTGATACATCCATTTTTCCGAGTATCGGCGTTCATCCGGGATCATGCCGCCTTCGCCGGAACAAGTGGCCGTCCCGGCCATGGTCGCGCCTCGCGCCAATGCGGTTTTCGCTTCATAAGATAACGCGCCAAAGCTCATGCCGGTGATATAGACGGGAATATCGAGTTCGAGCGGACGTTTGGCTTTCGGCCCGATCACGGTTTTGGTCAGGCATTTCTCGCGGTATCCCTCAATCACGAAGCGGGTCAACGTGCCGGGCATAAACGTCAGTTCATCCCAGCTCGGGATTTTCTTGAACAAGGAAAAACCGCGCATACGGTATCGTCCGAGCTCTGACTTGATATGAATATCATCCATAACCTCTGGCGGGAATATAAAACTCTGCCCCAGATGGCTGGTATCTCTTTTTGATTTTGACATTTTGGTTATCGCTGGATATAAGTGTTGTGGAATATCAGAGGATCAATTTTTTCTCGGTGGGCTCCAGATTATCGTAGTTCCACAGATTTTTCCCGGAGACAAATTTCTTCATGTTTTCCACCCCGCGCGCCGGCGAAATGTCATACATTGCCAACTTCTGCGTGAGCCACTTCAACTCGGTTTCGTTCATTTCACCGGGTACGCAATCGACACCGAGTTCGGCCACTTCTCCGCCAACATAGATGACGCCGTCGTACATCGAATCCCCCAGATTCTTGCCGGCGTCCCCGCAAATCACCATGCGTCCGCGCTGCATCATGAATCCGGAAAAAGCGCCGGTTCTGCCGCCGACGATGATGGTGCCCCCCTTCTGGTCAATGCCGGTTCTGGAGCCGACATCGCCCTTGCAAACCAGATCTCCTCCTCGTATGGCGGCGCCGAAAGTCGACCCCGCATTGCCCTCGATGACAACCGTTCCGGCCATCATATTCTCGGCGCAGGACCAGCCGACACGACCACTGATCCGTATATTCGGACCATCAATCAGACCACAACCAAAATAGCCGAGAGAACCCTCGAAATTGATGTTGACACGATTCAATATACCGACTCCGACGCCATGGCGCGCGCGCGGATTGCGAACCGTGATCGAACCATATCCCTGCTGCATCAATTCGCGAATTTTCAGGTTGATGTCGGTCGATTCCATTGCCAGCGCATCAAATTCGGCCGCGCGCCCGGGTTCGACTTCAAACGACCACGGATAAGTATAATTTTCTTCTTCAGTGGCACTGAAAAACCGTTGCTGGGTGCGCCCCTTCAGCTGCTCTGCATGCAGTCCCATATCATGGGACTTGTGGTCTACGCCTGCCATACCCGGACCTCCCCCTCATAAGGATCAAATGTGTGAATTTCATCCGGGAAGATACTGCGGATTGAAACCTCCTCAGAAGCCAGCCCGACAAAATCCTCGCTCTCATACAACACCATCGGCTTGGCGGCCATGACATCTTTCGCCATACCGAGTTGATCGCTGGTCGCGACCAGATAAGTGAAGACACCGTCCAGTTCTTCCACCGAACGGGTCATGGCCGCTTCCAGGTCGTCTCCCTCCCCCATACGGTCGGCAATATATACCGCGATCAATTCGGAGTCGCAATTCGACATGAAGCGATGCCCACGGCGTTCCATTTCCCGGCGGAAACTCCAGTAGTTGGTCAGCTGTCCATTGTGGACGACCGACACATCATTGAATGGATAGGCCCAGTAGGGATGTGCCGAGCGAATATCCACATCGGACTCGGTCGCCATCCGCGTATGACCAATCGCGTGAGTACCCTCAAAGCCCGACAGATTATATTGTCGCGATACCTGTTCGGAGTCTCCCAGGTCCTTGACCAGTTCGAGTCCCTCACCAATCGACAGGATTTCCACTCCCTCAATGTCTTCGACGTAATCAGCCAGACGGCGCATATCCCCGTTGAAAGAAAAGGTATAACGGTGAGAATAGTCAGTCACCCGGTCACGGCTCAAGACAGAAACATCCAGTTTTTCCAGACGCGCATCCACCTCGCGGCGGCGCTCAATGACCTTCTGATGTATATCGAATCCGCTTTTCATGTCCTCCTGTTCGGCGACCTTGAAGCGTATAACATACTGATTCTTCATGGGATGGCCATAGAGCGCGAACCCGGTGGAGTCCGGCCCCCGATGTTTCAACGATTGAAGCATCAAGGTCATTTCTGATCCGACATCGGAACTTTTGCCTCTATGGATAAGTCCTGCGATACCGCACATTATGTAATTCCTCCTGAGGTTGAATCGGGTTTTGATTTTGTTGCTGAAGCGGCAGCCTCAAGGCAGACAATCGAGATAGTTCGCCAGGTCCCAATCGGACACGGAGTGATTGAACCGCTCCCACTCATCATTCTTGTAGTGATGATAGACCTTGTACATTTCACCCGGCATGGACGAGCGGATGACTTCATCTTTTTCCAGTTCCCGGAGCGCGTCTCCCAGCGTCATCGGCAGCTTTTTGACTTGCTTGCCGGCGTCCATCGCCTCATAAATGTTGCGCTCTTCCGGTTCTCCCGGATCCAGGTTGCGGGTAATGCCATCATCAAAAGCCTTCAGCAGGGCGCCGCCCATGAGATACGGGTTGACCATCGAGTCAACCGAACGGTATTCAAACCGACCCGGCGCCGATACCCGCAGGGCGCAGGTTCTGTTCTGAAATCCCCAGTCCGCAAAAACCGGAGCCCAGAAGCCGGTATCCCACAATCTCCGGTAGGAGTTGACCGTAGACGAGCCGATGGAAGTCAACGCGCCAAGATGCTCAATGACGCCACCGATTGACTGCAATCCGACCGGGCCGGGCTTGACTTCGTCAATCTGTGGATCCGGCATAAAATGATTCTCGCCACCGTCAAGGTAGGTGAATACGCCATCCATCCCCGGCAGCGTTTCGTTGTGCAGCGGATTGATGATTTCCTCGCCGCCGGACCACAATGAAACATTATGGTGACAGCCGGACGCGGATACATTCATGAACGGCTTGGACATGAAGCAGGCGTGCAACCCCTTTTCACGGGCGACCTGGGCGCAGATCTGACGATAGGTGGTCAGCCGGTCCGAGTTTCGCACCACATCGTCGTACATCCAGTTCAATTCCAGCTGTCCCGGCGCGTCTTCATGATCCCCCTGGATCATGTCAAAGCCCATTTTCTGGCCGTATTCGATCACCTGCATGAAAGCCGGCCGCAATTCCTCAAACTGGTCAATATGGTAACAGTTGGGTTTGGTTACACCACCCTTGAGCTGGCGGTTCTCATCCAGCCTGAGCCACATCATCTCCGGTTCAGTACCGGCGCGCATGTGCATATCGTGTTTCTCCGTGAACTCCTGCTGGATAATTTTCAGGTTTCCACGACAATCCGAGGTCAGATGAGCGCCCGGATTGACACGCTCCTCGCGGTTACGGTAACAGGTACAGAATACGCGGCCAATCCGCCGGTCCCACGGCAGCTGGACAAAGGTCTCCGGATCAGGAATACCGACCAACTCCGATGCTTCCGGGCCGTAGCCGATATAACTGCCGTGGCGGTCAAGAAACAGATTGGCGGTTGAACCATAAACCAGTTGAAATCCCTTCTCCGATACTCTCTCCCAGTGGTCCGCCGGGATGCCCTTGCCGACAATCCGGCCGGTAACCGAAACAAACTGGAAATAAACGTAGGTGACTCCGGTTTCCTGTATTTTCTCACGGACCTGTTTGACCCGTTCCGCCCGCCCCGGAGCGTTGACGCAACGTTCCAGGTCGGTGGAGGTCTGGATGCGGCTGGTTGGGCGCGCGGATGTCGTATTTTGTTCTGCAGGTTTGTTTTCTTTAACCATTTTATTCTCCAATGGGCATTAAAGTATGGGTGCGCGGTGTTCTCAACTCCACGGAAACGGGCTGTTTGAGACAGGATGAAGCCGGCCTTCATGATACCTTGAGAATCGGAAAGGCGCCAGCAACGCGCTCTGTGACCCGACCAGTTCCTGCGCCACCAGTTTGCCGACACCGATCATCTTGTATCCATGATTGGAGTCAGCGATAAAGTAGCAGTTATCGCGGAAACGATCAAACACCGGGAAACTATCCGGAGTAAAAGCGCCGATTCCGCCGGAAGGCTCATTATTGTACTTCGGCGATTGGCCTTCAAACCGCTTTTGGCAATGGGCCAATGCGGAAGTCCACATGTGCGCGAATTGTGCTCCAACCACAAAATCCGGGGAATCAACGCCATACGGGTCAACTGCAACCTGATCCAGGTCGGTCTCAACCGGGAATGGCGCAGCCCCGCCCTGTACCCCGTTGAAATGGAAATCGGGTTTGTAATAGATTCCCCACATCTCATCCGTGATCAACGATCCGTCCACATCGGAATAAAGAGGAGAATCGGAATCGACGTGAATCACCGGCGGCATGCCGCCGTCGTTGGTCTTTTGCATTGCGGGGTCGACGCCCAGCGTTCCCTCCTGCAAAGACCAGTAGACCCACATCGGAATATCGGTATGAACTTCACCATTGCCGGATTTGATGTCCACCGTCTCCGGCAATTCAAGCAGTTCCCACAGCAGTCTGGCCCAGGGGCCGGGCGCTACGATCAGCTGGTCACAGGAGATATTGCCGCGGTCGGTAACCACTTCACGAACCGCGCGGCTGGCATGGTCCGCGTTGAATCCGGTCACCGTCACGCCGGTCATAATCCGGACGCCCTCCGCTTCCGCCTTGCCGGCCAGACCGTACAGTGACCGCGTATTGTTGGCGTAGCCTCCCCTTTTTTCATGCAGAACCGAAGTGATTCCCTGCGCCTGCCAATCATCGAACAGGCCTTTCATGTAGTTCATCGAGGCCTTTTCACCTTCGATAAAAACCGATTCATAGCCAATGCCCTTTTGCTGTTCGGCAATGGCCGCTACATCCTCGAACATCGAATCCGGGCTGATCTGCATATAGCCCACCGCATGATAGCTGTAGGCTTCGGCATCGCTTTCCCATACAGAAACGCATTGCGCCATCAATTCACGCATGGCCGGCTGGAAGTAGTTATTGCGTACCACGCCGCAGGCGATACCGGACGCGCCGGCGCCAATGGAGGTCTTGTCGACAACGAGTATGTCGCGACCATCGCCCCGCCCCCTGGCCTTCAACTCCAAAGCCAGATGGTAAGCCGTGCTCAGGCCATGAATCCCAGCGCCGATAATGACGTAATCACTGTGTCCGGGAAAAGCCATAATTGATCTCCTGTTGTCATTGAACAATTGATATGGTATAAAAACGGTACAGCTTTGCAGTATTTCTGAAATAGATACCGTTTTGATGGTTATCTTGCATGGTTTCGGATATTAAACAGGATGCAAGGAAAGTTTGCAACCTGTTCATCTGATCAGGCGATAATTTATTATACCATTTGTATACCATTCTCCACAACATCATTCAATTGACTGACCGTTAATGACAGAACAACACCTGCAAGTGACTACCGGAACGTCCGGAGTCTTTAGCCGCATTCGGGACGCGATCATGAATGGGGATTATCCATATAATGCGCGACTGCCTTCCGAGCGCACTTTGTCGGAGCAGTTTTGTGTTGCGCGAGGCACAGTCCGGACCGCGCTGGAACAGCTGGAAAACGCGGCTCTGGTTAAAAAAAAATTCGGCAGCGGTACGTATGTAAGCTATGACATCCGATTCGAGCAGGATGATATTGCCGAAGAAACCAGCCCGCTGGAACTGATCGAAACCCGGCTGGCGATAGAACCCCACATTGTCAGGCTGGTCGTATTGAACGCCAACAACCGCGAGCTGAAAAACCTGGAACAGGCATTGCATAACGTCTTGCGTTCAACCCACAGCCCCGACAATTTCTCGGCGGCGGATGAGGAATTCCACCTCATGCTGGCGCGGTGCTCACACAACCCGCTACTGATCTGGATCTATCAGAAAATCAATGATGTTCGCAGCCATGCCCAATGGAGCCACAGTAAAACGAACATCCTGACCGCAAGCAAGATCCGGCAATACAACGAACACCATTCGGCATTGGTCAGAAGCATCAAACAAAGAAATATGGAAGAGGCTTCGAGTCTGATGATCCGTCACCTGACCCAGGCAAAGAGGGATTTGCTTGGCTCAGGCAGATAAACCTTAAAGACCAGTCTTAAGGAGTCACACTCAGTCGAACCGGAGCGCCGGCATCGCCCACCCCGTCATAACCTGCGTATTCAACAGTAAACACGGCCGAATCCGGCGTCAATGCCTGCTCGAAGTCATCCATCAGAACCCGGTCGCCACGGAACTCGATGTATTTGGATACCGACCCTTCATGAAAGAAAATCAGTACCGACAATAATCCCGCCGCAATCAGTTGCTGACGCCGCTCACCCGACCAGTCCCAGCCAAACGGGCAACCGCGGGTGCGGTACTGCGGCTTGAATTCCACAAACCCCTTGACCTGCTGCCACGGGAAATCCGTAATATCCGACAGGTTCAGCGCTGAACCTGATGCCGCCGCTTCACTTGCGTGTTGCGCGAACGCCTGTCTTTGGCTGGCCCGGCCAACACATTCACTTCTGAGGCTGGAATAATAAAAAACCATGACCGCAACGACAATCAATGGCGCGATGTACAGAACCGGCCTGGCGGGTATGGAATTGAGCGCCCGGTGAATCATGGATACAAAAACCCTTCCACGGCATACACCGTGGAAGGGTCATTTCCTGGGAATTGCCCGTCAGGAATGTTTGTCGAGATAGGCCCCGATCCCGCCGCTGTCGGTGATCTTCTTCACATCGTTGCCTAACTCACTGGATTCCTCTTTCATTTGCACAATGTGCCAACCTATCCAGAATGCCAGTCCCAGCACGACTAACAGGGGTTCCGCTCCGACGAAAGGGTATATCGGGCCTGCCACATCGACATTGACCCAGTTTTCTACCATACCAGTTGCCATAATAATCTCCAGGTATCAGTTAAATTAGTGTTGATTGACTCAAATCCTCAAGTCTGCGCTTCGTTGCGGATGGCTTCCCGAACAGCGCGGGCATCCTCCTCATTTTCCACGACAGTATTGATATCCAGACCGGCTATCTCGATTTCACGTGGAATCCGCAGGAGGCCTGACGCATTCAGGATCTTCGACAAAATCCAGGCCGGAACGAATCCAAGCACGAAGAACATGATGATGGCGCCGAGGAATTGTCCCCACGGTGAAATGGTCGCGTAGCCCTCGAATGGAGAAGAGGGATAGCCCCACAACATGAAGCCGGCAATCACCACCCCCAGGAATCCGGCATAACCGTGTACCGCTACAGCGCCCACCGCGTCATCAATCTTGAATCGGCGTTCAACCCAGAAGTGCATCTTATAGATGACGCAAACCACGGCAGCCGCAATCAGCATGGCCTGAATCGGATGATACAGGTCATTCCCCGCAGAAGCGCCGATGACACCGGCAAGACCTCCGGAATAGGTCCAGAAAGCGTCTCCTTTCGAGACAATATATCCCGCCATCAAGCCACCGGACAATGACATCAGGAAATTCAGCGTAATTGCCGAAAGTGTGGTCGGTTGCAGGTAGATATTGGTAGCGCTGAAATACGTCTTGTCGGCGACATCCAGCATGGCGGCCCCGTACACATCTATAATCGGGATATTGCAGGCCACGTAGAATCCCCAGAATCCGGTATAGATCAGGAACAATCCGATGGTTACCAGCCACGGGTTATGCGGGTTGATGTTTCGCGGTGTGCCATCGGCGGCGAATTTGCCGATACGCGGCCCGAGAACCACCAGGACGCCGAGAGCGAAGCCACCGGCTACGGCATGAATCACGCCGGATGCGTAAGCGTCATGATAGCCCAGAATCTGTACCATCCAGCCGTTCCAGGACCATCCCCAGGCGGCGTCAATAATCCAGGTGACCGAACCGATCAGGATAGCCAGCAGCCAGAAGGCGCTGGGACGAATCCGCTCGATGACAGCGCCGGAAACAATAGACGCGGCCGTCCACGAGAAAAGCAGGAAGGCGGCCCAGAACACGCCATTGATACGGGCCCAGTACGCGGTATCGTCAGCAGTCAGGGAACCCTGTACCGCAGAACCGCCCATGTGAGCGCCCATCAATTCACTCCAGGGAACCGCCCAGGGAGCGGATACCAGCCCGCCGTTGATGCCCGGGCCATTGACGAACGCAAAATAAATCCACCACCCGAAGAAGAAAAACGTCACCGTCACCAATGGAATCAGCATGGTGTTTTTCATTAAAGTGTGCATGTGGTTGCGGTATCGTGAAGCGCCGACCTCATACATACAAAACCCGACGTGAATCAGGAACATCAGTACTACTGTGAGCCAGTAGTAAAACTCGGTGAATATGATGACCAGCGATGAAAGTTCGTTATCCATATCTAATCCTCTGTAATAATGATTAAATTTATTTGTTTCAATATCTTTAATTAGGGAGACTTTAGCTTTAATTACCTTAGCCTTTATACAAGGCTTGCGATTAACTTGCAAGAGGGTGTTTAGTCTGGCCCGGAATCCGGTATAATCCGGCAGTCACGGAATCGGCGTGTCGGTCGAAATGTCCGGTGTCAGCCTTTAATCAAAACCAGTTGCCGATGAATATGAAAATTCTGCGTATCACCATCCTGTCCGGCCTCGCCTCGCTGTTTTCTCTGGCGGCAGTCGCAAACCATAATTCCATGGAATCCCTGAAGGCCCGGATCTCTGCAACAGGCGTCCTCAATGTCGATGAAAACAAGGTCGCCGCCGCCCCATCCGGGCAATCCGAAGCCGCCCCCGCAGACGGTGAAGCCGTTTATCAGGCTACCTGCGCAACCTGTCATAGCGCCGGTATCGCCGGCTCGCCGATAGTTGGCGATGTGGATGACTGGACAGTCCGGCTTGAGCAGGGCTTCGACACACTGGTCACACACGCACTCGAAGGTTATACCGGAGCCACCGGATTCATGCCGGCGAAGGGCGGCAATCCGGCGCTCAGCGATGAGGCCGTCACCGCCGCCGTACAATTCATGATGGACCAGTCCAGATAAGCCGCTCCAGCGAGATCAACCCCGATACCCGCCGCCGATAGCCGCCGACAAATGAATAGCGCCGCTCGCCGATGACTGAAACCCGGCATCTGATTACAAAGACGGAGCGATCGGTTGCGACCATCACCCTGAATCGTCCGCGTCAATACAATGCCCTGTCCGCAGAATTGCTCGATTCAATTTGTAACGCGCTGGATACCATAGCCGGGGACGACACGGTCCGCGCGGTCATTCTCGCGGCCAACGGCAAAGCCTTTTGCGCCGGACACGATCTGAAGCAGATGCGCGAAAACGCGGACTGTGCGGCGCACCACCGGCTGTTCAGCAAATGCAGCGAAATGATGCAGAAAATAGTCAATCTGCCGCAGCCGGTGATCGCCCGCGTCCAGGGCATGGCCACCGCCGCCGGTTGCCAGCTGGTTGCGACCTGTGACATGGCTATAGCCTGTGAAACCGCACAATTCGCCGTATCGGGAATCCGGGTCGGACTGTTCTGTTCAACTCCCGCCGTGGCATTGAGCCGCAACATATCCCGCAAACGCGCCATGCAAATGCTGATGACCGGAGATTTTATTGACGCCTCCACAGCGCTCGAATACGGCCTGATCAATCAAGTGGTCGAACCACAGATGCTGAACCGGGCAACCGCTGAACTGGTCGGGAAAATCATCCGCCACCCCAGCCGGGTGGTGAGCCTGGGGAAAAAAATGTTCTATCAGCAACTCAACCAGGATCTTGTCACCGCCTATCAGGGCGCGACTGAAACCATTTCCGGCAACATGATGCTCGAAGAAACCATCGAGGGGATTGACGCCTTCATCGAAAAACGCCCGCCCGGCTGGGCGGATTGACTGAAAATCAGGTACGAATCCGTGAATACATACAATATCGCCCTGATGCCCGGAGACGGCATCGGCCCGGAAATCATGGAACAGGGAGTCAAGGCGCTGCGGGTGATCGAACAACGCAACGAAGTAACCTTCAACCTGATACCGGCGGCTTTTGGCGCATCCGCATGGTTCAAGACCGGCAGCAGCTTCCCCCCGGAGTCAGTGGAAATCTGTGATCGGGCGGACGCGATTCTGAAAGGCACGATCGGCCTGAGTCACGAGGAGTCAAAAAAAATCCCGGTTGACGAACAGCCCGAACGCGGCGCCCTGCTGCCGATGCGCCGCCGCTATGATACCTTCGCCAATTTCAGGCCGGTGTACCTGCCGCCCTCGCTCGGTCATTTCTCACCGCTTAAGCCGGAGATCGTGGGGGATGGCATCGACATCATGATCATCCGCGAGCTGGTTGGCGGGATTTATTTCGGAGAAAAGGAAACCGGCGTCAATGAACAGGGATTGCGTTATGTCCGGGAAACGCTCGAATACGACGAAAGGCTGATCAAACGAATCGTCGATGTCGCCTTCGCCACCGCCATGAAGCGCCGGAAGAAGCTGCATAACATTCACAAGAGCAATGTCCTGAAATCCAGCATATTATGGACAGACATTATTGATGAAACCGCCGCGGATTTCCCCGAAGTTGAAGTCATCCACATGCTGGTCGATGCCGCCGCCACTCATTTATGCCTGAATCCGGGTCAATTCGACGTCATGTTGATGGAGAATATGTTCGGCGATATTCTGAGCGATCAGGCTGGCGGCCTGCTCGGTTCACTGGGGCTGATGCCTTCCGCCTGTATGGGGCCGGATAAATCCTATTACGAGCCTTCGCATGGCTCGGCGCCGGATATTGCTGGCAGGAACATCGCCAATCCATATTCGATGATTGGTTCCGTCGCCATGATGCTCGATATGAGCTTCAATATGGCCGCTGAAGCCAGAAATGTGTGGGCGGCGATGGAGTCTGTATTCGCCGCCGGTTATTCGACTGCCGACCTGGCCGCGCCATCCGGTTCCAGCGTAACCCTGGTCAGTACCGAGGAATTCGGCGACCGGGTGGCAGAGGCGCTATAACCATTCGCCCGCGCCGGGCCGTCAGGCCGCTCGCCACCATCAGGAAGAGCGCGCCGTCTCCTTCTCGGCCAGGGCGCGTCGACGCTCATTGATCAGCCGGTCTCCTTCCTCGGTGCCGTCATGAAAGCTGCCAAACTTCCGGTCCCAGGGTGTTTCCGGCGTTCCATAATTACAGTCAATGAAGCGGTGATGGAGCTGATGATAGAAGTCTCCCCACTGAAGACTGAATCCGCGAAACAGTCTGATCCTGTGGTAACCACAATGGGAAACCGGCCCGCCAATGGTATGCAGCATGGCATTGAAAATGACATGCACCGGATGGGATGCGATCAGGAAATAGATCAACAGGTCAGAGTACAACCCGATATGCTCAAGCGGGTGCATGGCATGACCCGACCATGGCCCGATATTGACATTCTTGTGGTGCCAGGAATGGATGTGTTTATACAGAGGGCCGACGTGAAGCAGTCGGTGATACCAGTAAAAATGAATTCCGCTCCAGACCGGAACCAGCAGCGTCAACCCGATAAACCAGCCTGGATTTTCGGTAACGGTGAGCAGGGCAATATGGCCGTTGGCATATCCCCACAGCATCAGACATTCAAACCCGGCGCCGACCGGCACAGAAGAGCACAGTGTCCAGAACATATTATCCCGCACCTGATTGCGGAAATGAAATATCCTGGAATTTCTGGCGAAAGGCCGGGCAATATATCGGCTCTCATCATCCTGATTACGGAAAACATACAGTAACCAGTGCAGGCCACCCGCAACCACCAGCACGACAACCAGATTCCGAATCAGGATTTCCAGCATCCAGTCCGCCTGAAAAACAACCGCGCGTTCAATGGCTGGCGTGAACCATGTCCATATCACAATGGAGATGACCAGAATAATGAATCGCAGACCCAGCGGTCGCCACTCATCAAGCAGGTATTTCAGGATAGAGGCCAGCCGGAACGGAGGCTCAAGAGGCGCCGCATGTTTCAGTGGAAGAGCCGGAGTGAAGTACCACGTTTTTCGCCGGGCTGAGGCGCCGGGAGCACTCGCAGAAGATTGGTTCATCGCCTTATATTTCCTGTAAATGTCGACCCAAGCCGAAACAAGAATTCACCAATGTCATGCTATCGAATTACTAAAAACCCGCATAGCGACGCAACTGTATCCGAAAAGCCCGGCAACGAGTGCGGGAGCGCATTTCCGTTAGCGGAATTGAATCAGCACACACTCCGTATTGTCAACAATAATTTGAACCGTTATTGACATAACACCGGGAAACCTTCCATAATCCACACAAGCATCATTCCCCCTTGAGCGGGAATCCAACAGAGGCAACGAGTCACGAAACAGCAGGAACAAGAATATGATGAAAAGAGAATCAGCCACTTCCACCCCAAATCGTAGAGCCTGCCCCCGGCTTGATCGGGGGGGCGGGTCACTGTGCCCGCCCGCTCAGATACCGGATAGCGAACAAAAAGCGCATTCTCCCTTGACAAACAGCTTCAAAGATGCTGCTACAATGATAGCCAGCCAGCCAGCCAGCCAGCCAGCCAGCCAGCCAGCCAGGGTCTCTTTCGTCGATTAACTTCCCGACTATCTGATTCTTCCCCTGCGGGACGGCACGGAGACCGTCCCCTACGATCAAACCGGGTCAGGCTCCGCCGCCACAAAATCATTCCCCTCCCCGATCAAGCCGGGGACAGGCTCTGGAGGGGGAATCACATCGCGCGAAGCGGATGTGATGGGGGGTATCGCAGGGGCAATCCCTGGTGGTTGCCCGCCACAGTCAATACCTGCCACTATCCTATCCGCCACTTCCTCTCCGTTCTTCTCCTGCTGCCGCTCTTGGTCGGCTTCACTCCCGAAGCGACCGCACAGACCCCCAACGTATTCTGGGTGACCGGGACTCACAGCGTGGCCGAAACAACCGGGACTCTGGATAACAATAGCATAAACGCTCTGGTTTTCCGTGTCACCCAGAATCTCAGCGCCGACCTGGTCCTTTCTTATACCCTGGGCGGCACTGCAACCCCCGGAGAGGACTACACGATACCGAACGCCGACTACACCGCCCGAACCGGAACCTTCACTGTGCCATCGGGAACCGAAAGATTTACCAACGTCCTATTCCCGTGCACAATCCTCAATGACGGGAGTGGGGACAATGGCGAGACCATCACGATTACCTTTACAGACCAGAGCCACTACAACCTGGGGAACCCTGCCATGGTCACCATAACCCTCTTTGAAGATACCGGAGACGCCGCTTTCTCGATCACCGGCAATCGCTGGGTCGGTCAAACCCTGACCGTAACCCGCACCCAATCCGACCCCGACGGAGACGGCGCCCTGACTTACGAGTGGGGTCAAGAGGATAATCGTGGCATATCATACCAAGTCATTTCAGGAGCCGCTTCAAATACCTACACGATTCCCGAAGCGTTCGTCGGCAAATATATCCAGGCTGAGGTGACGTACACTGACGGCAGTGGCATAGGGGAAAGAATACGCACTAACTGGATCGGCCCCATCCTGGCCGAAGCTCCGCCACCACCACCGCGGCGTCCTGCCCCGCCACCGCCACCGCCACCGACTCCGCCGGTTGTGTCCTTCGATTCTGTTTCAGATAGTGTTTCCGAGAGTTCCGGCGCCCACAATGTGGTGGTGAATCTGGTTCCGGCTGCGACCACAAACCTGACCCTGCGCTATACCCTCGACGGCGACGCCACAGCGGATACAGACTATACCGTCACCACCCCCGGCACAATAGCCATCCCGTCCGGGGCCACTACGGTCACCCTCCCGGTAGAAATTCTCAATGATTCAGTGGATGAAGAAGATGAAACCCTGATTCTGACACTGGAATCCGGTACGGGTTATACCCTCGGCACTCAGAACCGGACTACGCTGATGATTGCAGACGATGACGAAGCGCCACCGGCCGAAGCCGCCGGAGTCTGGCCGTCCCGCTTTGCCCGCGCCTCAGCCGGACACGTGCTCGATGGTATCGCTGGTCGCATTCAAGCGACTCCGGTTGCAGGTCCTCAAGTGCAACTGGCCGGATACTCCATGGACACAGGCCATACACAAGATCTGCAATCTCTGTACACAGTGGAAGCGTCTCGACCCGACACGGTCACCGGAATCCTGAAACCGGATACCCGTTCATTGACGATGGGAGAGTTTCTATCCGCCTCGTCGATGTCATGGAGCGGAGAATCAGCAAACGGAGGAATCGGTTCGGTCTGGGCGCAAGGCGCCTGGTCACAGTTTGATGGCAAGAGCGGGACGACCACCCTGGATGGAGAAGTCCTGACCGCCCTGCTCGGACTGGATCAATCACACGCCAGTGGACGTCGCGGACTGGTCTTGTCACACAGTCAAGGAGAAGGGAATTATCAGTCCCGTAGCCAGGGACAGATCGAATCCACCCAGACCCTGCTGACCCCGTGGCTGTCGAAGGAAGTGAATGATCGAATCACGTTCTGGGGAGCGTTGGGCTATGGAACCGGAGAGCTCACGATCCAGCGAAACGGACGCGAAGACCTGACCACCGACACTCACACGGGACTGATTGCATTCGGCAGTCGTGGTGTCCTGAAAGCCCCAACTGATGGATACAGTCTGTCGTTAATCAGTGATGTCCTGTGGTTCAGAACCCGCGCCGATGCGGTATCAGACGGCACGGAACTCGATGCCACTTCGGCGCATGGTTCGAGAATGCGATTGGGTGTAGAAGGCAGTTGGAGCCAGACCCGCAAGAGTGGCAGGATACAGACCCGTCTGGAGAGCGCATTGCGTCATGACGGCGGAGACGCCGAGAGAGGCCTTGGAGTCGAAGTAGGGGGAGGGGTTCACTGGCAAGATCCGCAACGCGGACTGGATATAGAAATCCGTGGACGTACCTTGCTCGTTCATCATGATGAGGAGATAAAAGAGCGGGGCGTATCGGTCGCGATGGGTTATGATCCGTCGCCGATTCATCAGGGATTCACGTTCACTATAAAACAGGACTGGGGAACGGTATCTTCGGGTATAGAGGGATTGTTCCAGGCCGATGCGATGGATATGACCGATTCCGCCGCTTCGCAACGCTTCACGACGCAAGCGGGGTATCGGTTCAAGATGCGGGACGGACGGTATACGGCGTATCCATATCTGGAGCACAGTCTGGACACCGAAGAGCGGGAGACTTCTCTTGGCTGGCGGTTATCATCCGTCATCGGGAAAAGCCAACGGACGCTGGATGTAAAAGCCATTCGACAGGAGCATGACAACAATCCGTCAACCGAACATCGGATCGGGATAGAAGCGGCTTTGCGGTGGTGACAGGATTCCCGTGGATTCCCGCTAATTCCCGCCTGTGGCGGGAATGCCCCCCACCGAATCAGCCGGCGCCCGGCTTCTTCGACTCCCCCTCCAGGGGGGAGTGATTGGATTCCCGACCGTTATCGTAGGGGAGGGTCTTGTACCCTCCCGCAACCGCCGGAACAGGGTTCAAACGATAGCGGGCGGGCACGAGACCCGCCCCCCCGATCAAGCCGGGGGCAGGCTCTACGCATCGGTAATTACAGATTCCATATCATCGTGGATTCCCGCCTGTGGCGGGAATGCCCCCCACCGAATCAGCCTGCGCCCGGCTTCTTCGACTCCCCCTCAGTGGGGGGAGTGACAGGATCTGTTGAATCACTCCCCCCTGGAGGGGGAGTGACGGCGTTGACGGCGGCGCTGTCGTCCGCCGCCGGGTTGTCCGGCCCCGGCATCGGCTTCGGTAGATGGAGGGAGATCGACCTGCTGCCGCAAATGATCGAATGTCGCCGTTTTATGCGGTATCGCCAGAGCGTCCACAAAATGTTCCTGAAACCTGGCTTCTACCGCCGTTTCCACCTTCTGGATTCGCTTGACCGCGTCCTCAATCTCCGAACGCGCATCAATATCAAGCAGGGTAATGGTAGCGCCGGCTCCGGCTGCGTTGCCAGCAGAACTGACATGGACCAGGTCACAGTCCGGAATCATCCCGAGCGCCATCGCATATTTGACGTCGATATGCGCCCCGAATGCTCCCGCCAGGCGAATCCGGTCCACCGAGTCCACTTTCAGCTTATCCATCAACAACCGGGCGCCGGCGTACAACGCAGCCTTCGCCAACTGGATTGCGCGTACATCATTCTGCGTAATCAATACCTGGATCTGCCCCTCGTCATACAGTTTGTAGCTCCAGGTTTTCTCATTCAGGATCAATCGCCCGGTTCTTGAAGCCAGATTACCATCAATCACGCCATCCGGCCGGATCAGACCGGCCAGATACATCTCGGCCATCACCTCTATAATGCCTGAGCCGCATATTCCGGTAATGCCGGTGGCTGCGGTCTCCTCCGCGAAACCGGGCTGATCCGACCACAATTCGCTGCCGATAATCCGGAATCGGGGTTCAAGGGTTTGCCTGTCGATTCGCACTCTCTCGATGGCCCCCGGCGCCGCTCGCTGGCCGCCGCTGATTTGTGCGCCCTCGAAAGCCGGGCCGGTCGGGCTGGAAGCCGCTACCATTTTCCGGTTGTTGCCGAGCACGATTTCCGCATTGGTGCCGACATCCACCAGCAAGGTCAGTTCGCTGCGCTCGTAGGGGGCCTCGGAAAGCGTGGCGGCGGCGGCATCCGCCCCTACATGACCGGCGATACAGGGGAGAATATAGGCTCTGGCGCCCGCATTGACTTCCAGGTCGATATCTTCGGCCCGGATATCAAGCGCCGCGTCCGTGGCCAGGGCAAACGGAGCGCCGCCCAGCTCAATCGGACTGATACCCAGCAACAAGTGGTGCATGACCGGGTTCCCCACCAGTGTCAGATCCACCACATCGGTCAACGCGATGTCTGTTCCGGCAACCAGATCTTCGATCAACCCCTGCAATGCAACCCGAACGGCCCGGGTCATATCCGCTTCACCGCCCGGATTCATCATCAAGTATGAAACCCGGCTCATTAAATCTTCACCGAATCGAATCTGGGGATTCATTCGTCCGGCTGAATCAATCGCCTCGCCGCTGATCAGGTCACATAAATGCGCCGCAATGGTGGTCGAACCGACATCCACCGCCACGCCGTAAATGCTGGTTTTCAGCCCCGGCCAGATGGCAATTGCCTGCTTCCCACGGTGCACCGCAACCGTTATTTTCCACTCTCCCTGTCGCAATACGCCCTGTAATGAAGGCAACAAATGAAAATCGAATGAAACACCAGACAGGCCCCAGTCGAACTCCAGCGCATCCTGGGTGCGCTGCAAATCCCCGGTTGGATCGTGCATGTCGGGTTCGGGCACTTCGATATAGTGCAGTCGAACAGATGGATTCAGGGTGATGTCATGCACATCCAGCCGTTTGCGAACCACCTGTTTGTGCGCCTGGCTTTCCGGCGGTACGTCGATCACCACGTCTCCGAGCAGCTTCGCCTGACAACTCAGCCTGCGGGTCAAAGGCGATTGCGCATCAAAAAACTCCTTCTCGCTGGCGCTTTGGGGGGACAGGTTTTCCACATTGGAATGGATGCGGAACTTGGCGAATTCGCCGATGCTGTGATCAATCTGGCAACGGTCGCAAATACCCCGGCCACCGCACACGGTGTCCAGGTCCACGCCCAGTTGCTGGGCCGCCTCCAGCACAGACTTCCCGCGCACAATCTCACCGCGCTTGCCGGACGGTGTAAAGACGACCTGTACGGTTGCGCTGGCCTCGTTCATTTTCGTTAGAACCGGGTTATCCCCTGCGACGCCGGCGATTAGCGCGCCCGCCGCCCGCGCCTTCTTCGGTCGGCTGTCGATATTTTTTCAACCAGCGCGCGCAATTTACGTCATGTCCCATAACCACGTCTGCGCTCATGACCCCCTGCATCACTTCTTCATGAAGCGGGTTGGTGATGGCCGAGGTCATGCCTGCACCAATCGCCATACTGAGAAAATGCCCATCCATGCCCTTTCGATTCGGGATGCCGAAGCTGAAATTCGAAGCGCCGCAAGTGGTATTCACCTTCAACTCCTCTCTCAGCCGCTTGACCAGATGCAATACCTGGCGACCGGCGCTATTGACGGCGCCGACCGGCATGACCAGCGGGTCAACCACAATATCACTATAATGAATCCCGTAATCCGCGGCCCGTTCAACGATCTTTTTTGCGACATCAAAGCGTTCATCCGGATTTTCGGATATACCGGCCTCATCGTTCGAAATCGCAACCACGGCCGCGCCGTATTTCCTGACCAGCGGCAATACCGATTCAAGCCGTTCGTCCTCTCCCGTCACCGAATTCAACAAGGCTTTGCCCTGATAAACCTGCAAGCCTGCCTCCAGCGCCGCCACAATGGAAGAATCAATGGAAAGCGGAACATCGGTAATCGACTGCACCAGTTGAATGGCCTCAGCCAGAATTTGCGGCTCATCGGCCAGTGGAATCCCGGCATTCACATCAAGCATGGCGGCGCCCGCCGCAACCTGTGCCAGCGCATCGCTTTGCACCCGACTGTAATCCCCGACTTTCATTTCTTCCGCGAGGATTTTTCTCCCGGTCGGGTTGATTCTTTCTCCGACAATCACGAATGGCTGCTCGAAGCCGATACGCACTTCCCGGGTAGCTGAACTGATCACCGTATCCGTCATAGCCTGTTCTCTTTTAACCTGATTTGCAAGTTTTTTGTTACGTTTCGCATGACTCGCCCGGGTGAGTCAACCGGGGGAGAATTGCCTGTTTTATTGCTCCGGCCATCTCAAAACCGCCTGAAGGTCTCAGGACTGGATCCGGTCTTCGGAATCATTACCGTGATTACGCACAAGTTCAATCAATCTTTCCCGGTCATATAATGCTTCCAGACTGGCCGCTTTCGCCTCTGCTACGGATTTCAGGTCATCGCCGCAACAACGCTCGGAAACCCGTCTCCATTCCTCAAGATAGGCATCGGTTCCAGCCTTGCCGGCGCGCATCGCAGCTGCGTCAATCGCTTCGGAGAAACGCTCCGAAAGCTGTCTTTTTTCGGCTTTTCGCCGTTCTTTCGCGATCACCTGGGCAGGAATGTCGCGCCAGTAAACCGTAATCAATTGAGCCATAAGATATCTCTGGATAAAACCTTAAAACCTGCAAGCCTCTGGTGAGATGGAATCAGGACGCGATGATTGCAGTATTTCCTTGACTTAACCGGCCAGCCGAACTTGAAGTTCAGATTCTAAATGCCTGTCCCCGGTCACCACTTTTTCATAACTCACGCCCAGATATTGAGCCGCCTTTTCTGCTTTATTCTCGACCGCGGCATCTTCCTTCTGGCATAAATAAACCAGTTTTTTGTAGTTGCCGAAAAACTGGTCTTTCAACTGGGGATATTTGTCCAGCGACAATCCGCGGACGATCAGCCGGTCAAAATGAGTAGCCAGGAAGTCGGTGAGATAGAAGGTTCCGGGCTCGGATTCATGCAAATCACGGAATTGTTTCTTACCGGAAAACATCTCATAACAATGAGCGCCCGGCAATCGCTCGACATTCTCCTCTCTGAGTACCTTATCGAGCAATCCCCCGGTCCCGCAGTCCGAATAGGCCACAAACAGGCTTTCATAGTCTGCGCGATGATCCTGAATTTTTTTCCGTACCGCCTGCGGAATATTCTGCGGATGATTGTGCAATTCGGCAGGCAGACACTGGATATCAACATGGTCCCAACGATTGAGACTCTTGACCCGGACCAGCTCATGGGCCAGGGCGCCACAGGCAATCACCAGAACTTTTTTCATTGGAAGCGCCTCACCAGGAACTTCAAACAGCCAACGGTTCAATCACGGCAACGTGACTACGGGTTTTTACGCGGCGCGTTTTTCGGCAATCTTGGCCTGCGCTGTTTCCACCGCAACCGCCGCGTCCCGACAGTAAGCATCGGCGCCAATGGCCAGACCGAACTCCTCGTTCAGGGGGGCGCCGCCAACCAGCACGATATAATCATCACGAATGCCCCTCTCCACCAGCGTATCGATCACCACTTTCATATAGGGCATCGTGGTGGTCAGTAGCGCCGACATACCGATGATATCCGGATTGTGTTCTTCAATCGCGTTCAGGTAATTATCCACCGGGTTGTCAATACCGAGATTGATCACCTCAAAACCCGCCCCTTCCATCATCATGGCGACGAGATTCTTGCCAATATCATGAATATCCCCTTTCACGGTGCCGATAATCATTTTGCCAATCGGCTCGGCGCCGGTCTCGGCCAGTAACGGACGGAGTATTTCCATCCCGCCTTTCATCGCATTGGCCGACATCAATACCTCGGGAACGAACAAAATGCCGTCACGGAAGTCGATACCGACAATTCGCATGCCTTCTACCAGAGCATTATCCAGAACCCGGGTGGCGGGCCATCCCCGTTCCAGCAGAATATTGGTGCCTTCTATGATTTCTTCCCGCAGCCCGTCATAAAGATCATCGTGCATTTGTTCAACGAGTTCATCGTCGGGCAACGACGATAAATCCAGTTCATCGTCATCATAATTATCGTCAACCATCTTAAAGTCCCGTGATCAAAAGAAAGTATGAAGAAAAGGAAGGGGTACAGTCAAACCACTTCAAAGTGGCATCAGAATATACAAGCCGGTGAAATTATGCAATATGTAATTTTGCGATATTGACCGCCTGGATTATTTTCATCAGTTCATTTTTTTTCTGTATCAATTCTTCTTCCGACAGCCCCAGAATCTCATGTGGAAAAACCAGCCACTGCTCAGTCGTATGGACATAGTAATCCGGTTCACGCTCGGTCTTATTGTTAGCGCTCTTGTACCAGGGGGACGCGACTCTTACCTGTTCCGGCATGTTTCGTCTGGTTCGCAGGGCGATTTTCCTGAGTACCGCCTCTATGCTTCGACCTGAATCGTAAACATCATCAACGATCAGCAGTGCATTCTCCGGCGCCAGATTATCAACCAGATAGTCCAGTCCATGTACCCGCACCTTGCTGGATGTTTCTGAAATTCCGGTATAATAGGAAGTCCGGACACTAATGTGGTCGGCCCTGATGCCGAAATATTCGAGCATTTCCTGAATGGCAATACCTACCGGGGCGCCACCGCGCCAAATGCCTACAATAAAATCCGGGCGGAAACCACTTTCGATTATTTGCGCCCCCAGCCGGTAAGAGTCCTCAAGAAGATCCTGTGCAGATATATAGTGTTTCTCCATAATCAGGCAAGGTCAAAACGATCCAGATTCATGACCTTGTCCCACGCCGCCACAAAGTCCTGTACGAACTGTTGCCCGGAGTCCTCACACCCATAGAATTCCGCAAGAGCCCGCAGCTGCGAGTTCGAACCGAAGATCAGATCGACGCGAGTGCCGCTCCATTTCAGTTCGCCGGTCGCGCGGTCGCGCCCTTCGAACAGATCACAGTCCCCGGAAGTCGGTGTCCAGGCGGTGCCCATGTCGAGCAGATTCACGAAAAAGTCATTGGTCAGAGTCTCTGGTCGGCGGGTGAAGACCCCGTGTCGGGATTGCCCGGCATTTGCGTTCAAAACGCGCAGGCCGCCAACCAGAACCGTCATCTGCGGCGCGGTCAGTGTCAGCAACTGTGCCCGGTCAATCAGCAACTGCTCTGCGGCTACAGTCGGCGTTGCCTGGAGGTAATTACGGAATCCGTCCGCAGTCGGCTCAAGCGCGGCGAAAGATTCCACATCGGTTTGCTCCTTCGCCGCATCGGCGCGACCCGGTGTGAACGGAACCGTCACATCGTATCCGGCATTCCTGGCAGCCCGCTCAACGCCGGCACAGCCAGCCAGAACGATCACATCCGCCAGCGAGACCGCCTTGCCATTCGCCGCCGAGTCGTTGAAATCACGCTGGATGCCTTCCAGAACCTGCAATACCACCGCCAGCTGATCCGGCTGGTTAACCGCCCAGTCTTTTTGCGGCGCAAGACGAATACGCGCCCCATTGGCGCCGCCACGCATGTCCGAACCCCGGAAGGTGGACGCGGATGCCCAGGCTGTAGAAACCAGCTCAGACACGGACAATCCGGAAGCCTGAATCCTGCCCTTGAGATCGGCAATGTCAGAGTGTTCAATCAACTCATGATCAATCGCGGGAATCGGGTCCTGCCAGATCAGTTCTTCCGCC
Organism: Candidatus Poriferihabitaceae bacterium; assembly: GCA_965208975.1. GTDB lineage: Bacteria > Pseudomonadota > Gammaproteobacteria > Arenicellales > Poriferihabitantaceae. The sequence goes on from CBDBQH010000003.1 coordinate 879,498, forward strand.
GGAACCTCCGGACCATGATAACGGGCGCGGGGCCCCATATCGCGGTGCGTCAACTTGAACCAGGCGCGGGCAAAGGCGTCTGCAAACTCGTCAGGATTCTCATGGAAACGCCGCGCAATCGGCTCATAGGCCGCATCCATTCGCATGGACATATCCGCCGTAGTCATGATCGGCGCATGGCGTTTTGACGGGTCGTGCGCATCCGGCACCGCGTCAGCCGCGGCGTTATCCTTCGGCGCCCATTGATTCGCGCCCGCCGGGCTCCTGGTCAACTCCCATTCGTAACCGAACAGATTGTCGAAATAGCCCATATCCCAGCTGGTTGGGTTGGTCGTCCATGCGCCCTCGATGCCGCTGGTGATGGCGTCCCCGGCCTTGCCGGAACCATGGCTGCTGCTCCAGCCGAAACCCTGCTCCTCAATGCGGGCGCCTTCCGGTTCTGCGCCGACATGGGCGGCGTCACCGGCGCCATGGCATTTCCCGAAAGTGTGTCCACCGGCGGTCAAGGCAACGGTTTCCTCATCATTCATCGCCATGCGGGCAAACGTCTCGCGGACATCGGCTCCGGACGCAACCGGATCGGGGTTGCCATTCGGCCCTTCCGGATTGACATAGATCAAACCCATTTGCACGGCGCCGAGCGGTGTCGCGAGGTCACGTTCGCCAGAGTAGCGTTTGTCCCCAAGCCACTCATTCTCAGTGCCCCAGTTGATGTCCTCCTCGGATTGCCACACGTCTTCCCGACCGCCGCCAAACCCGAACGTCTTGAATCCCATTGACTCCAGAGCGCAGTTGCCAGCCAGGATCATCAGATCAGCCCAGGAAATTTTCCGGCCGTACTTCTGCTTGATCGGCCACAACAATCTACGCGCCTTGTCCAGATTGCCGTTGTCCGGCCAACTGTTGAGCGGCGCAAAACGCTGATTGCCGGTGCCGGCGCCGCCACGGCCATCGCCGATGCGATAAGTCCCCGCGACATGCCAGGCCATACGGATAAAGAGCGGACCATAATGGCCATAGTCAGCCGGCCACCAGTCCTGTGACGCCGTCATCAACTCACAGAGGTCCTTCTTCAGCGCCTCATAATCCAGACTCTTGAATTCCTCAGCATAATTAAAGTCGTCAGCCAGTGGCCTGGAGTGTGGAGAATGCTGGTGCAAAATGTTAATGTTCAACTGGCCCGGCCACCAATCCCGGTTCGTGGTTCCGCCCCCGGCAGAATGGTCCGGCGCATGATGGACAGGGCACTTACTCTTTTCAGTCATAAAATTATCTCCTGGTTTTCTCGGATCTATACTACACAGATAAAAAATCAACCGGATTATATATCAGACTCGGCATGGTTTTTGACAGAATGTTACAGAAATTTTTCCGGGAAACAGTCCGATTCAAGAAATTCGACCTGACCCCACTGCATATAATCGGGAAGAAAGAATTTGTCGCCCTGATGGCGCTCAACATGTCCCTCGTCGCGCTGGCTATTGACGCCATGCTGCCCGCCCTCGCCGAGATCAGTTCCGACCTTGACCTGATGCATGACAATGACCGGCAACTGGTCCTGACCATCCTGTTTCTTGGACTGGCGCTGGGCCAGTTGTTCTATGGTCCGGTCTCGGATTTTCTGGGCCGAAGGAGCCCGATTTTCTTCGGCTACGGACTATTTATCATCGGCAGCATCATCGCCGTGGTTGCCCCGACTTATGAGTGGCTCCTGTTTGGCCGATTCCTGCAGGGTCTCGGGGCTGCAGCCCCCCGCATCCTGACGGTTGCCATTATTCGGGACGGTACCTCAGGCAGAGAAATGGCCCACCTGATGTCACTGGTGATGATGGTTTTCATTCTCGTGCCCGCAGTTGCCCCAGCGCTCGGACAGACCATCCTGCTATTCGCTTCCTGGCGGGGCATTTTCGTTGCCCTGTTGATATTGTCCAGCATGACCCTGATCTGGTTTTATCTCCGACAACCCGAAACCCTGCCACCCGAAAGACGACGACCGTTGACACTGACTGCACTTCGAAGATCACTTGTCGGGATACTGAAAACCCGGGTGACCGTGGTCTACACCCTGGCGGGCGGGATGATTTTCGGGGCATTCGTGGGCTTTCTGAACTCTGCCCAGCAGATTTTTCAGGATATATATGGTCTCGGAGCGCAGTTCCCTGCCTATTTCGCGGTGCTTGCATTGATCATTGGCGGGGCTTCCATGGTGAATTCCAGGCTGGTGATGCGTCTGGGCATGCGTTTCCTGTGCCGCGCCGGTCTCACGGTAACCATTGTGACATCCCTCGCCTTCTTCATTTACTGCCAGTTCCAGCAACCTGATCTCTGGCTGCTCATGGTGTACCTGGGAGTAACCTTTTTTTGTACCGGCATGCTGTTCGGCAATGTCAACGCCCTAGCCATGGAACCACAGGGTCATGTGGCCGGGCTGGCATCTTCCCTGATCGGGTCGGCAACCACATTTATTTCCCTGACCCTGGGCTATTTCATCGGTTACGCCTACGACAGTTCAGTGATTCCATTGGTCACGGGATTCGGTTTACTCGGCTTTTTCTCTCTCGGACTCATGCTCCTGTCCGGAGACTGACGGCGCATCTCTGGTCAGTGCCAACTGATCGGCTGCGGGACGAAAGCTCCAGATAATACGGCCAGTGGCGCTCAAGAAATTCCTGCACAGGCGATTCTTTCCCTTTACAATCCAGAAAGAGGATGTTGTCGCTAAGGCTATGCGTGCTAAGGCTATGCGGCACATTTATGGTGTATTTGTAGTAAAATGATGTCTTTACCAGTCGGTACAGGTATTCCAGTATGCCCCAGATGAAGCCACCCAAGTGCTTCACTATTTCTCTGGACTCGGGTGACTATGGAGCATTGTGCACTTTTGTCGAAGATCAACGTCTGCCTTTGTCGATCCGGTATGTGATCCGCCTCGCTGTGTCGCGCTTTCTTGACAACACGAAAACAGCGTTCTTATAGCTAAAATCTGTGGAGGCAAACCGCTATGACTGAATTCATGGAAAACGGATTATGTTAGTAACAAAGACAGGTAGCGCCTCGATTCGCTGGCAGGCGTTTGCGGGGGCGCAAACAGTCCAGCTTCCATTTGATTGTCCCGAAGATTCGATGATCTATCTTACATCTTCACCCGGTCAACGTGCTCTTGAGGACGATGATTTCCCTTTTGAAACGCTAAGCGACGTTGCGGAAACGGAAAGCTGGCGCAAAGAAATAAATCGCCCGACCACCCACATTCATAAATGGTGGGCACAGCGTCTTGGCACCGTATTTCGGGCCATGGTTATTGGAGCCTTTGCCCCAAGCGGCACCGATCTGATCAATCTATTTTACAAGCCTGTTCGTGTCAAAAACGGCGTTGTCTTCGATCCTTTCATGGGAAGTGGCACTACCGTAGCCGAAGCGGTAAAACTGGGTGCGAAAGGCATTGGCCGTGATATCAATCCGGTTGCACATTTTTTAGTCAAATGCGCCCTGTCTGTTTATGACCGCAAGGCCATCCTTGATACCTTCCATGCCATTGAACGTGATATTGCTGATAAGGTACGTAGCTACTACCACACGATCCTTTCAGACGGTAGTGTTGCGGATGTCCTATATTACTTTTGGGTCAAAGCTATAGATTGCCCATCCTGCTCGGCTCCCGTAGATTTATTTTCTTCGATGATCTTTGCACAGCATGCGTATCCGAGGAAATATCCCCGCTCCCAAGCCGTCTGTCCGTCCTGCGGCGGGATTAATGAGGTCCGCTATGATGCAAAAGAAGCCCAATGCTCATCCTGCGAAAAGACCTTTGATCCAAGCCATGGGCCTGCAAACGGACAATCAGCAACATGTCCATCATGTGACCATAAATTCCCCATTGCCAAAACCGTTCGCACCTCTGACAATCCGCCAGAGCACCGACTGTATGCCAAGCTAGTTTTAATGCCTGACGGGGTCAAAGCCTATCTTCCTATTACAGAAGAAGATCGCAAGATATTCACCAAAGCAAAGCGATCACTTTCCCGGCAAAAGAATCCATACCCGATTGTCGAAATCACTTCTGGTCATAATACCAACCAAGCAATGGGCTATAATTACCGCTATTGGCATCAGATGTTTAATGCCCGCCAACTTCTTTGTTTATCTATCCTTGCTGATCGCATTAGAGAAGTCGACTCTCCAGTATTGCGGGAGCTTTTTACCTGTCTGTTTTCCGGTGCTCTGGAATTTAACAATATGTTTGCATCCTATAAGGGTGAAGGTACTGGCGCTGTTCGTCATATGTTTGCACACCACATCTTAAAGCCTGAGCGTGTTCCTCTTGAGGCCAATCTATGGGGAACGCCTAAAAGCTCAGGCTCGTTTTCTACGATGTTCGAGGGGAGAATACGCCGGGCGCTCGACTATGCTGGTAATCCGTTCGAGCTGCGGGTGGATCAAAATGCAACCAAGAAGAAAACCGAAAAAGTTTATGGCTTGTCCGAGAAGATCGGCTTTCCTGTAGCCGAAAATTATGCGTCCTTTGCGGACGGCAAGCAGGTTTACCTTTCATGTGGTGATTCAAGCGTAACCGATCTGCCGGATTGTTCAGTAGATACCATCCTGACCGATCCACCATTCTTTGATAACGTTCATTACTCTCAACTCGCTGACTTCTTTCATGTCTGGCAGCGACATATCCTTGGAGGTGACGGATACCGACGGAGAGATACCACACGTTCCGAGCGTGAAGTCCAAAATGCCAAAGCTAGCGAATTTACTGATCGCTTGTCCGGTGTTTGGAAAGAAGCGCACAGGGTTCTAAAAGATGAAGGACTATTGGCCTTTACCTACCACCACTCCAGGCCGGAAGGTTGGCGTTGTGTGTTACGTGCGCTGATGGAGGCTGGTTTCGGTATTACGGCTGCGCAGCCCATTAAGGCGGAAATGTCGGTGGCCATGCCAAAGCAACAGGCGAAAGAGCCGATTGACCTCGATATCATCATCGTCTGCCGTAAACGCTCGCAGATAAAAAAACACGCATGGAATGGAGATTTACTCAGTGCAGTCACGCCTGTGGTGATTAACCAGACCCGCCGTTTGATTGATTCCGACAGACGCCTTAGCCGCAATGATGTACGTGTAATCGCTATGGCCCAGATTCTCCGTCAACTTTCACACGTGCATTCAATTAAAGATGCGATGCAAATTTTGGATGATTTGATTGGCGATACCGAAACGCTCATAGAACAAATCCACTCACTACAAGAAGAAAAACCACAAAAGCAAAAAGGAGCGCAATAAGTCGTGTCCAAAGTTTCTTCAGTATTCAAGTCTTGCGTACAGGCCATACAAAATGGTGTGCTCATCGAACGAGAAGGCCGTAACGATAAGGAGTTTCACTTTCAGAACTGGTTCAAGGATCGTCTGAAATCCATGAGCCTGAATTTTGACTCGCCAGGGCGAAATTTGTATCCAGATTTCCGACTTGTGCACAATACAGAAGGTTTCGAGCTTAAGGGACTGGCTTATCCGGGAAGAGAGGCTGACTATGACTGCAATAGCCAAGTACCTCGTGGTGAGCATAACGGACGGCAAGTCTATTACGTGTTTGGCCGCTATCCAAAAGACCCTGACGGTAACTGTTATCCGGTGCTTGATCTTGTCTTGTGTCACGGCAGTTTCCTGAATGCTGACAACACTTATATTCACAAGAACAGAAGTTTCAGGGAATTCGGCAGCTATGGTGATATTCTTGTTCGAGATAGGAAAATGTATGTGGCACCTACGCCTTTTGCGCTTGCCGAAGGCACAACACACCGTCGAACTCTGATTATTCCCGAAGATCATCGAGTTGACGATAACTTGGTAGAGGTTGGTACTTTGGTACGACGTGAAGTTGATGAGATTGTTGTAGCCTACAGCTTTGATTTACGGACGAATCAAATCACGACAAATCATGTGCCTAACCTGAATGCCGGACGCGAACATGTTTTCAAGGCTTACCGCATCGCAAGTGACCCATCTGATCCAGTAAGCTTGGGTACGCGCAAGAAGAAGCGTAAATTGAAGAATGAACTGTAAGCATTTAAAAAATGCTTTACTTGGAAACTTGAAGCATTTCATTAAGGATAAGAGGTTGCTGCATGTCTGAAGTATGTAAATATAAACTTTTATCTCCGGTAGCGGCTGGGGAAAACCAGGATTTGGTTTCTGCTAAAAATGTCGATGAAGGCATGCGTCGAATGCAGGCGCTACTCGCGGAATGGCTGCGCATGGAAAACGTTGTCGTTTTGACAGCGGCCGGTTGTTCTATTGGGTCTGGTGGACGATTGATGGCAGGTCCTCTGGAAAACAATCTTGAATGTCTCGTGCTTGATGCAGTTGAACAATGCAATCTTTCAAATGACGCTAAAGCCATCATTGAGTGGAAGAAAACTAATGGTTTTGGAGATGGAAATTTTGAAGACTGGTTAAGTTATCTCTTCAATGCATCAGGCTTGGTTTCTACTGATAAATCACCAATAGATTCCGTATCGTGGAAAAGAAATCCTTCTGATAGAACTAATCTGACATTGAGTCAAACCGATGAGCAAGATTTAAAATTTCTCATTGAGAAAGCGATTTATGCCGAGTGTGCCCTAGAACTGGATCGCGCTGAGCTTACAAATACAACAACCAATTCATCAGGGCACATTGCATTTTTAGCAAAGCTGATAGCGCGTGACACTAATCTTGGTCGAACACATCTTTTCACTCTGAATTATGACACATTGTTTGAGCAGGCATTGGAAGAACTTGGGGTTCAATATTTTGATGGCTTTTCTGGGAAGGCATCCTCACGTTTTGATCCTTCTGTCTATGGGTTGGATGTCTACTATCCCGGTGATGTAGCAGAAGGAAGAGTGCGGCGTTTTGATAAATTCCTTCAGTTTTACAAGCTTCATGGGTCTATCCATTGGTTTGCTGACAATGGAACCTATCGGGCACAGCACAGAAATCTGTCGATGTTCAAAGAGTATCGAGGCAGTAACCCTGCTGAAAAAGCTACTAAGTTGCAATCCAGTCAGTATGATGAGATTGGTTCCTTTGGCATTATGCCAACGTCACAGAAATTCAGACAAACGTTGGATATGCCGTACGCACATCTGTTCAGGTTATTCCATGGCCGCCTCAACCAACCCCAAACTTTTCTTATAGTTCTTGGATATGGGTTTGGTGACGATCATGTAAACAGAATAATAGAAACCGCATTAATGAACCCCTCATTAGTCATGCTTGTTGTTGAACCGAATCCAGACAGTGCTATTGTAGAACGTGTTAGTCGTTATCAAAATCTCGGACAGAGAGCGTTTGTGCTTACAGAGCGACTTGACGATGGAAATTCTTGTTCATATCAAAATGCTACCTTCTCTGATTTTGCCCAGAACGTCATGCCTGATGTGAAATGGCTAGAGGATTTCAGGCGTCTAAGAAGATTTGAGGACCAGATTAAAAAATCAGAAGATAAAGTAGATGGTAGTGTTTAATGGAGCAGCCCCGCGTTATCGGTCATGTTGTGTCGGTCAACGGCTTCAGACTCAAGGTTGAACTCTCACAGGAAGCCAAATCATCTTCAAGAGCTACCCCCGACGGTGTTCAGCGGGCAGTTGCAATAAATTCTTTTCTTACTTTCGATCTTGGGGCAGGAATCCATGCAATAGGTACTCTGAGTGATCTTGAAGCCAGAGAATCTTATGATCTCACGACGGACGATGAGCTATCTCTTGAGCTTACAAAGCCTCGCAGAATAGCGTCTGTCCAATTGCTTGGTACAGTAAAGCAGGTTGGAAAGGACTGGATATTTGATACAGGGATCACAGTGCTACCGACACTAGACACCCCAGCCGAAGTTGCCAATCCAGATGTATTAACAGGAATTTTCGGACATCCACCGCTACACAACCGCCCCAGAAATTGGGATGGCAAGGATTACGATTTCCCACTTGAGATTGGTCATCATACTGGTGACGAAAATACCAAGGTTAAAGCTTCATTCAATGATCTTTTTTCCCGTCCGTTAGCTATTGTCGGTAATACAGGCTCAGGTAAATCCTATACGGTCGCAAGTCTTCTTCGTGGTGTCATTGAGCATGAAAAAATGACAACTGATAACGTAGAACCACACATATTTATTCTCGATATTAATGGAGAATATGCCAATGCTTTTCTAGTTGAAGATAAAGTTTATTATGAGCGCGGACCGAATAAGATATATCTGAATGGTGAAGAGTTCTGTTTGCCCGCCTGGCTCATGAATGGCGGAGAGATATGTGACTGGTTACAAGCCTCGGAAGCAACCCAAGAGCCAACCTTAAAAGATTGGTGGGCGATAGCTAAAGCCAACCCTGCTCATATCGGTACGTACGATCCTTTACAGGTTGCGATTACAAAAATCGATGCTGCAGTTGCCTGGCTTGATGATCCTCGCCAGCCAGCAGATAGCAGTATAAATGTATATATCAAGCACGCAGCGGAATATGCCACCGATAAAGATTGGGGAACAGTGCGAAAATCGATTGATTGGATTCCTAATAGCACGGATACGTGGAGAAAGATTTCAAATGACAGAGCAGTCAGGGACCAATTGCTGAATATAAGGACGGAGCTGCTGGAAGCTATATCTAGACGGCAAAATGAAGGCATCAACTTTGCCAAATCGGCAGATTCTCCCCGTTTTGTGGCATTGCGTGAATTTCGCGACCCGAACTTGGTTGATCGGTCTACCGACAATGAGGGCAATAAACGGATTGACCAATATCTGCTGACTCTGAAGCTTAGATTAAAAACACGGCTTGATGATCGCAGATGGCAATCATTCTTTAATTTTGAGGAGCAGGGAATCCGATCTTTTGGAGACTGGATGACAAGGCTAGGCATCAGGGAAAGATCGGAATCGAGAGTTTCAGTGCTTGATCTTTCTATGCTTTCATCGGAAGTATTGCCCTTTGCCTGCGCTTTGCTGGGACGGCTGTTATTGGAATCCCGAGAAATGTTGCGCCCGGACGTGCGTAGTAAATACCCTTGGCTTTTGATTCTTGAAGAAGCACACAATTACGCTCGTCCTGCTCGCACTATTGAGAATCGAAGTCAGATACTATCAAGGACAGCATTTGAGCGTGTTGCCAAAGAAGGTCGTAAGTTCGGCTTATCTTTGATTGTCGCAAGTCAGCGTCCTAGTGAAATCAGTCCAACCATTATCAGTCAATGTGCCAACTTCTTTTCGCACCGCCTTCAAAATCCGGATGATATTGATTATTTTCGCCGCATTATCCCCAAGCAAGCTCAACGATTGCTGGATCAGGTAACTGTCTTGTCGGCCGGGGAAGCAATTGTATTCGGGAGTGCGCTTCACGTACCCTCCCGCGTACAAATCAAAATACCGTCACAAGAGCCATGGAGTGCTACAGCCGCCCCATTCGTGGATTGGTCGAAAGAGGAAACTTTCCCTTTGGATGATGTGATTCAAAGTTGGGGGCTAGCGCCAGAGAATAAAGAACAACATCGTGATCAACAGCCTGAAAAAGATGTTGATGATGATATCCCGTTTTAGGCATATCGTTGAGGTCTTCATATTCCAAAGCCATGCCATCAACACGCCGATTTAACAAACTCAACTGACGGTGTCGGATTTAGCGAGAGTCACGCGAGTAGGGCATCACCGCATCCACCGCCTTGAGCAACCCCAGGTGACAGTCGACTTGTCGATGTAATAATGCGCCGTAATCCGTGGTGATCTCACCACTGTCCGAAGACTGATGGCAATTGCCCTAATCAATATTCCGCGCGACATATTCTGTCGGCAGGATAAACTATGCTCGCTCTATCACATCCGGTAGAGATCATGAAAAAACATCACCCCCGCCCCTCGCTGAATCGCTCGGTGAATACCGAAACCCTGGACGATATGCCAGCCTGCCTGAAAGTATGGATATTCAGGATTCTTTGCGAACTGCATGGAGCCCGTAAATTTATCGACTCGCATCACTTCGACTGTGACGACCTGGCGAGGGCCGTGGGCCTGGGCGAATGGGTCGATGGCCCGTTCAGTAAACAACGTGATTTCGATGGGCGCAAGGCGCACAATCAATTATTCGCTATTTATCGGTCTGATATAGCGAGCCTGAATCCTGTCGTGACAGACCCTGTGCTGCAGGAAAATATAAGACGAATTGCAGTCGTCGCAAGGTTGAATGAGGTGGATTGCCGTATTCTGGAATTTGTCATCCTGCTGAAAAACGAAAAACTTCTCGAAGAAGCCACTGATCTTCTGGGCGACCTGTCTCTGGTGAAAATTGTCAAGACCGTATCGGTCATTCTGGATTTGCCGCCTGCCGCGGTGAAAGAGTCACTGAAAAAAGGTTCAGCGCTTTCAAGAACCGGCCTGCTCACTGTCAGCGCCGGACACGGCAGACATTGCATGAAACTGAATGATATGCTGGATTTCCTGTCCAGCGAAGTGGCTCAGGCGGCTGTCGCAGGAGTGCTGGAACCCATTGAATTGTTGAGAGGACGCCTGATTCCCGCCGCCCCGCCAGAGCTGTCACAAGCGGATTACAGCCATATCAATGAACCCGTTCACAGACTCCTCTCTTACCTCAGGCATGTCCGCCAGACCGGCCGGCACGGGGTCAATGTTCTGCTGTATGGCCCGCCGGGAACGGGCAAAAGCCAGTTGGTCAGGGTGCTGGCAAAGACCCTGGATTGTGCATTGTACGAAGTGACCAGCGAAGATGAAGACGGGGACTCTGTCCAATCTACCCTCAGGTTACGCTCATACCACGCCGCACAGTCTTTCCTCACACAGCATGATCATGCGTTGCTGGTCTTTGAAGAAGCAGAGGATATTTTTCCTGAACGGCGTTTTGAATGGCTTTCTGGCGGCGGCTCTGGCAATCACGGCAGCAAGGCCTGGATCAATCGTGTACTGGAAGAAAACAAGGCGCCGGCCTTCTGGGTATTGAACAGTGTGGAAAGGGTGGATCCAGCCTACACACGGCGTTTCGACATGGTGATCGAAATGCCGATACCACCCAGAAGGCAGCGTGAGAAGATTATCAAAAAAGCGTGCCAGGATATGGTGTCCCAAGAGTGTATGGGGTATCTGGCGGATATTGAGGAATTAGCTCCGGCAGTTATTACCCGGACCATATCGGTGTTGCGATGTATCAGGGACGAACTTCCGCGGCAAACTGTCGAGGCCAGTCTGCGGGACATGATCAGGAGTACGTTGAAAGCGCAGGGGCATCGGGTCAGGCCGGGTATGGACGCCAACCGGCTTCCAACGTATTATGATCCTTCGTTTATCAACACGGAAACCGACCTGAAAGCGCTGGCCAGAGGGCTTTCAGGGAATAAAAGCGGTCGGATATGCCTCTACGGTCCACCGGGAACGGGCAAAACCGCTTTCGGCCGCTGGCTGGCCGGGGAACTGGATATACCGCTGGTCGTAAAGCGAGCTTCCGACCTGTTGTCTCCCTATATTGGAGTGGCTGAGAAAAACATGGCTGCCGCCTTCGAGAGCGCCGCGCGGGACGGAGCCGTACTGATGATTGATGAAGTCGATACCTTTGTGCAGGACAGGCGTAATGCAACCCGCTCCTGGGAGGTTTCAATGGTGAATGAGTTTTTGACCCAACTGGAGAATTACCCGGGTGTCTTTATTGCCTCAACCAACCTGATGGACGGGCTGGACCCGGCCACCATGCGGCGTTTTGATGTAAAGTCGAAATTTGATTATCTTGACTCTGAACAGGCCTGGTTGTTATTTCGACGACAGGCCAGGACATACGGGTTTTCGGCCAGGAGTAAAAAATTGAAAATACAGCTCGATAAACTCAACCGGCTCACCCCCGGAGACTTTGCGGTTGCGGCCAGGGTTCATCGGTTTACGCCGCTAAAGAATGGTCAGGACCTGGTCAATGCGCTGGTCACAGAATGTTCGCACAAGGAACAGGCCCACAGAGCGGTCGGCTTTGTCTAAAGAATTGATAAGAGGACAGATGGCGCCTAAGGCGAATCACCATGAAACCATGACCCGGCAGTGGGAGATACTGCAATTCCTGCCGCGGGGGAAGGGCGGCAAGACGGCCGCCGAGATCGTCAGGCGCCTTGAAGAACAAGGCATCACCATCAGCAAACGCACCGTTGAAAGAGACCTGGTCGCACTATCCGTCTCTTTCGGCATTACCTGCGATGATGAGAGCGCCCCGTATCGGTGGCGATGGATGCCGGGAAGCGGCGCCGAATTTCCTGCGCTAACGATCGTGGAAGCGCTGTCAATAAAGATTGTGGAAAGCGTTCTCAGACCGCTCCTGCCGAAATCAATGATCGAAGCGCTCGAGCGCCGATTCCGCGAGGCAGGCGGAAAATTATCCGTGCTCCCCCGACAGAACCGGAATTCTGACTGGTCGAACAAGTTCAGGTATGTGCAGCCTGCCTTGTCGTTATCACCGCCAGGAATAGATGAGGATGTGCTGGCGCGCGTACAGGCATCCTTGCTGAAAGACCGGCAACTCGAAATCAGCTATCAGGCGCTTGGGCAAGAGGAACCACAATGGCTGACAATACACCCACTGGCGCTGGTGCAGCGAGGGCCAACCACTTATCTTGTCGCCACCGCCTATGAATACAGGGACATCCGCTTGTATGCTGTCCACCGTATCGCTGAGGCGCGAACGACAACAAACGCGACAACGAGACTATACGGGTTCTCGGTTGATGACTACATCGCCGCCGGAGGGATGAATTTTGGCGCAGGCCAGACGATCCGGCTGAAAGCGAATATCGAAAGCGGATTGTGCCGGCTCCTCGAGGAAACGCCGGTATCAGACGATCAATCCATCACGGTTAAAGGCGGGAAAGCAGTTCTGACTGCCACCGTTGCCGATAGCTGGCAGTTGAAATGGTGGATATTGTCACAGGGCGCCGGCATTGAAATTGTAAAGCCGGTATCGCTGCGCGAGGCCATCGCAACAAGTCTCCGGCAGGCATTAAGCCAGTATGCTCCGGACGCTCCGGGCCGGAACAATTGAAATTCAGAGGAAATCAACCATGAGTCAAAAGAGTCACGAGTTAACGAAAGCCTCTTTGTGCGTCCAATTCAACTGTTAATCGCGGCTGATGCAAGCCGACCCGTCAATCACCCGCGCATCCCTTTGGCGAAAGACATCGGAACATTCGGACTGTCCGGATTAACGGCCAATGTCTGGCTACCCGGTATCACAACCAGGTCCATGTCCTCCATCGGTATCGCTCCAATCAAAGCCTGATCGCCCAGAACGAGAGCGCCGGCGAACCCGACACGGTTCATAAACGCCAATTTGACCGGACCAACATAAGAAACCTTCTCGCTCGAACCATCCGCAAGCGTGACTTCCCGCTGTTCTGCCTCATCAAGGTCCAGCTGGATCGACACATGCTCTGGAATACACAAATGCAGAGCGCCCGTATCGGCCAGCGCATCAATAGTGACCGAAGCCAGTTCAGGCCGCCGGGGGTTGCTTAATGTAATTTCAGAGTGAGTCAGACCCATGATATAAAGTTGCGAATAATAATGCCGACCTGTTTTGGATAAATCGTACAATAGCATATTCCGTTTCCCGACACACCGACAACTGAAGAGCTATGAAGAAATATTTACGCTATTGAGTCACCCAGTTGTCAACACGCAAGCCTGGCGCTCTGGAAAATTCTTTTGTGTTATTGGTTATGACAATCAATCCACTGGCTCTGGCGTGACCTGCAATCATGGCATCATACGGGCCAATCGGTTTTCCCTGCGCGGCAAGTTCTGCCCGAATCTCACCCGTATGAACAGCGGCGGCCTCATCGAAATACCGAACCTCCAGGCGGGATACCATGCTTTCAATGGCCGACATCAATGTCCTGGTCTGAGAGTGCCTTTCAGCGCCAAAGATCAATTCCATCAAAGTCACGGATGAAATACACATTTGCCCGTGATGTGCCGTAAATGCCTCTCGTATTTCTATCGGTTTATTCCTGATCGTATAGCTTACGATATTGGTATCCAGCATATATTTGATCATTCAAACAAGTCACGCTCCTGCTCTGCCGGCTGCTCGCGGTCTGCCATAAAGTCGGGGACAGCTTCAAGCTGTTCAAACCAATGATCCCAACTGTCTTTCGACGGCACGATCACCCGGGCCCTTCCTACAGCAATCACGTCAACGGTTTTGATTCCTTCCGGAAAAGACAGCGACTTCGGGAGCCGGATGGCTTGATTGGTATTGTTCTTGAACACACTGGCCTTGTGCATTTGATCTACCTTGTATATGTTGTCAGAATATACTTTAATGTAATGTTCTACCTGGTAGATGTCAACTGCCTTTGCGTAGCACTGCCTTTGCGTAGCACTGCCTTTGCGTAGCGCTGGAGATGGCCAAATGATACCGGGCAACAGCGCGAGTGCATTTCCTTTGCGTATTTCGCTGGACATGAACGCTGATTCTGGTCGAATTTTTATGTGCAGGTCTCTGGAATGAAAGCGGGAACAGGCCAGATCTCTTTGGCGAGTTCTGAAATATGTTTGCTCCGCATCTCGATTTTCTGCTCGTCCCAATCCGTTTCTTTTGCAATATCCTTATTCAACATCAGGACAGATTGTTCCGCAAATTCAGTTCTCTTTATTGTAAATCCCTTATTGCCCAATCTGCTGTTAAAAGAAGGGGTGACTAACGACAAGTTCCCTATGCTGTGTTTTAATCGGTTTCGGCGCACAATCTGACCAACGGCGCTTTCATCTTCCACAACTAAAAAATCAAAATCTGCACGGAAAAAGTCATCGCTACCAGGCTCTACTCCATTTGTCAATGGCCAATACTCTCGCCATGACTGAGGCATTATATGTTCGACACTGAGTCCGTCAGGTAAGATTTTTGATTCTTGCAGTTTGCCGCGCATGCGTCTCTCGACATCAATCAGAAAAGCGTTAGTGCGCGCTGGCCCTAGCCGCGTGTATATTGGACTTTGCAATAGTTTCTGGACAAATTCTTCGTCTTTTGGAAACCTTCGACTTTCTGCTGTTTGCTTTAATAAATACTTGTTTAGCTGGTCAAGTGACTAGCCATGTTTATCAAGGTGTTCAATAACAGAGAGAAAAAACTTGTTGTAGTTTTTTACCGTCAGATTGCAGACCGCTCGTCGCACAATGAACGACAACAGAGTTTCCAGGGCACTTTCTTTGTCGCTCATACCAAGTTTTTCAGTCTCCCATAGACGTAAAATCAATGGGTAAAAAGTTGTTACATCCCACGGTCTCAATCGACGTGAAAACTTGGCCAATGTAGTATCCGATTCGCGCTCGACCAGTTCACGGTATATTGTTCCATAATGCGCCAGGTCCTTGATTTCAGCTTCTACGGTTGGATATCTGGAATTCAACTCTCCTCGCTTAGGGCGAAGGAATGCCTTGTATTCCGAGAACAGTTTTGACAGCGTCACCTCCCCAGCGATTTTCCCGGAAATGAAGTGTGCCAGGAAAAATTCAATTCGTTGTTTTTTATAGCGACCTTGCTTGTCTAAGGTACCCCAAAAGTTATCTTCAAATGGTTTCCAGTGATTAGAAAATAGAATTTCAGCATCTTCCCGGGCCGCGTCAGCACGCTGAAAGATATTGTTTCGAACAAGGTCCGCAGCCAGCAATGGTTCGCCCCGTTCATTCAGGGTCTCAAAGATGACCTGGGCATCATCGCCTTCATCCAGGACAATTTCAACAATCTTGAACTCCTCAAGAAGCGATTGCCAAATTGCATCCAATTTTAGTTCCCGTGGAATACTACTCTCAGCATCAGAGGAGCCTTCAGTCCCAACTTCAGGCGCTTCCTCAAGGTCATCAAACAAGTCATCCGTTTCAACGGAATGTTTTATGTGGTCGTAAAAATAGCCATAAGCGCCCAACAGTTTCGGTATGTAACTATATGTATAAATTCGATCACGCCTTTTGTACCAGTAGTCGTGGTATTTCTTGTGCAGTTCGTCCCTGTTTTCCGACAAAACAATATTTTTAAACATTTCTCTGCTAGCTTCGGTGGGCCAGACTTTAAATATTTCTATGTCCGGGTCTTCCATGAGGTGTGGATCGCTGTTGAGAATATAGCGTTGGATATTTTCCGATGCACTTGAATGGCCAATCGCAATGGCGTAGTGGCGTGCCGCCGTCAAGAAAAGTTGAAATGTGGTTAATCGTTGTTGACCATCAACGACTTGGAACGATGGTACTTGTTTGACACTCGGGTTACCTCTGCTTTCCAGGACGACTGCACCCATGAAATGGGAAAACCGCCGCTCCCTGCCACTAAGACGTTCAATCGCCTTTGTGCGGATATCCAGCCAAAATGGCTCCCATTGCTTGTCTTTGTTCCAAACATAGTGCCGTTGGTAAATTGGAACGCAATAGCGGTTCCGATTTTGTAATAAAGTTCCAATTTCGATTGGGCCAGCTTTCAATCTTTATCTCCTGTATGTTTCAGAATACTCAATTATTCAAGCACATTGAAATGCTATGGGGCTATTTTTACCCGTACCAAGTATAAGTTATTTTGATATGATACCCGCGTAGACTTACCAATAGATACTATGTACCAACGGTGTCCCCAATCCCCTGATAAGGGAAGTGTTTGAGTGAGAAAGGTGAGAGGTATCAAGGGATTATATGGAAAAATAGGGTTTCTGAAAACTCACCTGTTGAGTGATATGAAAAAGCATCGAAAAGCGGGGAAGAACGGGAAGGGTCGCGCCAGGAAGATTCGGAAGGTTCGTCCTCCGAAGGTAACCTTTGAGTTCACGGATTTGGATTTGACGTCCTTTGGTGGGTCCTCCATACTGGCTCGAACTGCCCATCAGTTTGGTTTGTTTGATCTTCTGGACGGAGCGGTTTCGGTAAAGGTTCGCAATCGGGGCGCTTCGGACCTGGAGACTCTGTGGTCCATCATCGCTTGTTTGGCGCGTGGTCATGGTTCGTTATCGGACCTGGATGGGTTGCGGTCAGACCGGGCGGCGAGTCTTCTTCTGGGCTTGCGTTGGGTTCCTGAGTCGCGCCGCGCGGGGGAATGGTTATCCCGGTTGGATATTACAGACATCCAGGGGCTGTGGCATGCAGCGGTGGCATTCGCGGGTCGGGTCGCGCCGTCCATCATTGCCCATGAGGTAGAAACGAAGGGATATGTTCCGATGTTCATGGATGCTACGGGGATTGAGGTAGACGGACACTTGTTTGAGCGGACGGGGAAGGACTACAACGGCAACCGGGGTTACTGGTTGCACGGGACGTTTGTAGGCGGCTTGTGGTCGGCGGGTCAGTTGCAACCGGGGGGTGGACGGGTGACGCAGAACTGGCGCAAGTTGCTGCATTGGACGGCGGGGATGCTGCCAAAGGATGCGCCGGTCTGGTTTCGGGCGGACCATGCGTATTATAAGGGCGCTCTGGTTCGTGAATGCGCGAAGCGGGGCTGGGACTATTCGATCAGCCTGACGAATGACCGCTGGAAAAGGCCGATACTGGAACAACTGGAAGGTCTTCCTGATTCGGAGTGGACGGATATGGGTATGGAGGAGGAAGCCATTTTTGCCACGCACCGTCCGAGTGGTTGGGAGCGGACGCAGGATTACGTAGTGGTTCGATGCCACAGTCAGAACGGCCAGACTCTTTTGGCGCCGCGTCATACGGTCATTCTGGTGTCTCGGAACGATCTGCCCCTGAAAGAGTTAGTACTTCGTCACCGGGGCAAGCAGGGTCAGGAGAACGCCTTCAAGGGTCCGTTGCGGGACATGGACCTGCATCACCCACCGTGCCGGAGCTACCGCGCCAACCAGGCCTTCTACGCCCTGGGTCAGATTGCACAGGTTCTGCTGCGGGCGGTACAGTACACGGCGTTACCGAAGAAGGCGCGTCGTCATGGCATCCGACCGATCATCCGTTACGTGATGCAAACGGCGGCGTATCTGGTTCACAAAGCCCGCCAACTGTGTGTGCGCTTTGCCAAGAACAACTTCCGGCTGGACTGGCTGTACCAGTCTATGGTCACACTGGAAGCCACAGACCTTTGTGCTTTCCGTTCCCGCTCTCCTCCTTAAAGTCGGGCTTCGCGGCCTGAATCCACCCTGGATCGACGAACACCGCCTGGCGGTGGGGGTTCACTTGCCTGCACCAGAAAATCTGGCGTTTCCAAGAGGGCGACAGTACGGCTCAAAGAAGATTTTGCACGTTGATTCGACCCGTCTGACGGCTGGAGACCCTGACCGGCTCACCCATAACACAACCACCCATGTGAAAATCACTCACAAGGCATTTATCAGGGGATTGAGGGCCTTGATCCGTTCGAGCGATACAGACGCAGGCACGTCATTCGGGTCCTGGAGAACAAGTTGCCCGGAAAAGGCTCTTTGGGCTGAACCCGTTCGGCTGGATTGATTTGCTCGGCGGCTTCAAGTCTTGCCGGAGATAGATGATACCATGTTCAGGCGGATTTCAGTTATCGAGGATACTCGCACGTTGCAAACAACTGGCTGTTCCATTACCGTTGCAAACTGGAGACAATCCATGAATTCACGAAAAATCGACCAATACGAAGCGCTGACTTTCGACTGTTATGGAACCCTGATTGACTGGGAAACCGGCATCTGGGATGCCCTTCAGCCGCTCCTGATGGACAATGGCGTCGGGCACATTGATCGCAGCGCCGGACTCGGGGCCTTTGCTGACATCGAGAAGGCGCTTGAGCGGGAGGCGCCGGACAGGCGCTATTGCGATATGTTGAGGATCACTCACCAGCGAATTGCTGAGCGGTTCGGCCTGCGCTCAACGGCTGTACTGGATCAGGCATTCGCAGACGCGATTGCCCATTGGCCAGCCTTCGCTGACAGCGCGGACGCATTGCGCCGGCTCAAGCGGCGCTACCGGCTGGTGATTCTGTCCAACGTGGACCGGGTTGGATTCGCCGCATCCAAGCGCAAGCTCGGAGTCGAATTCGATGCCGTCTATACCGCCCAGGATATTGGCAGCTACAAGCCGGAGCCACGTAATTTTGAATATATGCTGAGTCGGCTTGACGCTGACTTCGGCATCCGCAGGGAGGGCGTTCTCCACACTGCCCAAAGCCTGTTTCACGACCACCGGCAGGCGCGGGCTTTCGGACTCGCCAACGCCTGGATCGACCGGCAGCGCTTGCAGGAAAAAGGGGATTGGGGAGCCACGGCCCGGATGGAAACCTGGCCGGATTACGATTTTTATTTCAACACGCTGGCTGAGATGGCGGACGATATGGACAGGAGACACAATTCAGATGCGTGATTAATGTCATCGTAGGGGAGGGTCTCCGTGCCCTCCCGCAACCGATGAGGTGTTTTATGATTGACCAACCCTGGAGCTATTTCTTAGCCTTCCAGCACCTTGGTCATGGTACCCGGGGCCGGACTTGAACCGGCACGATGTCGCCATCGAGGGATTTTAAGTCCCTTGCGTCTACCAATTCCGCCACCCGGGCAAACAGTACCGAAATCACAGGCTGGAGGCTGAGCCCGGAATCGAACCGAGGTCAACGGCTTTGCAGGCCGCTGCATAACCACTCTGCCACTCAGCCCCTTAGATCTTTTGTCCATGGCCTCTGGTGCAAGTGTGCCATAGTGTGCCATATCGCTGACCCCGAAAACCAGGAACCCTGGCGCCGACAATACACGCAGGGGCGCAAAATACTGGAGCGGGAAACGAGACTCGAACTCGCGACCCCAACCTTGGCAAGGTTGTGCTCTACCAACTGAGCTATTCCCGCTTACAAATTTTCGGGGATGTTGATTCTAGCCGAGCATCGGATAGTGTCAATAGCAATTAAGCCCAACATGGCAATTAAGCCAAGGCCCGGTCTGATTTCAGCCAATACCGGGTTGATTATCCGTCAACTGCCGTTTTTTTCCAACAAATACGGCATCGCCGCCTTCAGGTAGGTCCACACCGACCACAGGGTCAGAATCGCGGCAACATAAAAAACGATCTCGCCGACACGGAACGCGGGGATTTCCAGTATCGGTTCGGCGTACAGCATCAGGGGAATGGAAACCATCTGGAATACCGTTTTCACCTTTCCCGGAACTCCAACCGAAACCACGCCGCGCTCACCGAGTTCCGCCATCCACTCCCGCAGCGCGGAGATGACGATTTCGCGGCCTATGATGACACACACGGAGACGGAAAATAACAGTGGATGGAGTACGCGCTCCAACACGTCCAGGTCAGAAACCAGGAGCACCAGCGCGCTGGAAACAATCAGCTTGTCCGCCACCGGATCGAGAAAAGCGCCCAGCGCCGACGTTGCATTCATCTTCCTGGCGAGAAACCCGTCCAGCCAGTCGGTTATGGCGGCGGTGACAAAAACCCCGGTCACCAGTATGGAGCGAATCTCCAGCTCCCAGAAGTACAACACCACCAGTACCGGAATCAGGGCGATGCGGAACAGCGTCAGCAGATTGGGAATGTTCAGCATGACAATAAAGTACTCACCGATTCAACTCGTTGAAAATCCGTTGCGCCAGATTGCGGCTGATGCCAGGGACTTTCGCAAGTTCCTCGACTCCGGAGCGCTTGATTTCCCGGGTCCCTCCGAAATGCCGCAACAGATTGCGCCGGCGCTTGTCTCCCACTCCGGCAATCTGTTCCAGGGCAGAGCGGTTCCTGGCGCGTCCGCGGCGCAGACGATGTCCGGTTATCGCGAACCGATGCGCTTCGTCACGAATCCGTTGCACCAGATGAGAAACCGGGGAAGTCCCCGCCGGCTGGAGCGGAGCAGCCGCGCCGGACAGATGGAATTGTTCTTGCCCGGCCTTGCGCTCCGGCCCTTTGGACACCCCCATCAGCGTGACCGCATCCAGCATCTGTAATTCCTCAAGGACCTTTCTCGCCACACCCAGCTGCCCTTTGCCGCCATCAATAATCACCAGATCAGGAGCCAGGCCATCGTTTTTGAGCATCTTTTTATAACGCCGGGTCAAGACCTGTTCCATCGCGGCATAATCATCGCCGGGTTCGATACCGGATATATTGTACCGCCGATAGTCGGACTTTACGGCGCCGTTTTGATCAAATACCACACAGGCGCCGACGGTTCTCTCTCCCATGGTATGACTGATATCAAAACACTCAATGCGGGTGGGCGTTTCGTCCAGCGACAGGTAATCCCCCAGCGCGGTGAATTGACTGCTGATCTGGCTGCGCTGGTTCAGGTAACGTCCCAGATGATCCGCCGCATTCAACCGCGCCGACTCAATCCATCTGGCACGATAAGAACGGCAATGCTGCCTGATTTCGACTTTCCTTTTGTTTTCAATGGACAAGACCTGCTGCAGGGACGCGCGGCTGTCAATCGCTTCGCTCAACAGAATCTCCTTGGGCATTGCCGAGCCGAAATAATGTTGCGCCAGAAAGACCTCCAGCAATGCGGACGGGGATTGATCCAGCGCGTTGGGTTGCAGGTGAAACCGGATGCCCAGATTTCGTCCCCGGCGAATGGAGGTGACGCCAAAGCAGACCATGCCGGAACGGGCCGCCACGGCGACCACATCCGCATCCCGGGCATCCGATGAAATATATTGTTTCTCGCGGACCCTTTGCAACAAGGCGATACGATCACGATAAATCGCCGCGTTTTCATAATCGAGATGATCGGACGCCTGTTCCATCATCGCAGCCAATTCATCCATCAGGCGGCTGTCTTCGCCGGCCAGCATGGCCTTGGCCTGACGGATGTCTTCCCGGTAATCATCGGCGCTGATCCGGTTTGTACACGGTGCGCTGCATCGTTTGATCTGGTATTGCAGGCAGGGTCTCGAGCGGTTCTTGAAGAAAGTATCATCACATTGACGCAAGCGGAAGATTTTCTGCAACTGCGCCAGCATTTCCCGAACCGCGGCAGAATTGGGATAAGGCCCATAATACCGCCCCGACAAGGTCCGGGAGCCGCGATAGAACGTAAATCTGGGGAAGGTATCCTGCTCGGTCAACCGGATGTAGGGGAAACTTTTGCCATCCCGCAAGGTGATATTGTAATGGGGGCGCCGATCCTTGATGAGATTGTATTCAAGCAACAGCGCCTCGCTTTCCGTGTGCGTCTGCTGGGTTTCGGCATGAGCGATTTTTGAAACCATCAGGCGCGTTTTCGGCGAAAGGGAGGCCGGGCGGAAGTAGCTCCGGAGGCGTTTTTTCAGGTTTTTGGCTTTCCCGACATACAGTGTGCCGCCCTGTTCATCCATAAAGATATAGACCCCTGGCCGCTCTGAAACGCTTGCCAGAAACTGGCGCTCGTCAAAACAGGGCTTGTTATCGCTCATGATTGTCTGGCGCCGGCCTATTGATATTTCCTGCCGCGAATGGATATAATCCCGAACCGTTCATCCACCCGGTATCAGGAAACCCGTTCCAGTGAAAATCCCGGCCTTCGAAGCCCGCATCGGCAATCTGATGGAGTATCAGGGCAAACTGTGGCGAATACTGAAGAAAAACCATGTCAAGCCGGGCAAGGGCGGCGCATTTGTGCAACTGGAGATGAAGTGTATATCAGATGGTATCAAACTCAACGAACGATTTCGCTCGGAAGATAAAATGGAGAAGGCGTATGTCGAACCCCGGCAAATGCAGTATCTTTATCTGGATGGTGAGGATTATGTCTTCATGGACAACGATAATTACGAGCAGGTCACTTTAAGCGCCGAAGAACTCGAAACCCAGATCCCGTTTTTATTGCAGGGCGCCGATGTCCGGATCAATTTTCACAACGAGACCCCGATCGGGATTGAATTGGCCGCGGCCGTCGTGCTGGAGGTGGTTGATACCGAGGGTGTGGTAAAGGGGCAGACCGCTTCCGGCAGTGGGAAACCTGCCGTCCTGGAAACCGGGCACAAGGTCAGCGTTCCGACTTTTGTCACCGTTGGTGAAAAAGTGAAAATCAACACCGACACCGGCGAATACATGGAACGAGCCTGATGCAGTGTCGGACAATAGTCACCCTTTTAATGTATAATTGCTAAGGAACAGACGGGAACCGAACATGACAGTAGCGATTGACACGTTGGCGACCATGCGGAAGCTGGAAAAGGCCGGGTTCAAGACCGAGCAGGCGGAAGCCGTGGCCGAGGCTGTAGCGCACCAGGGGGAAGACCTGGCGACAAAGGCCGACATTGCCGGGTTGCGCTGGACATTCGGGATTATCGCCGGATTTTTGTTTACCTTGAATTTGGTGGTCTTGGGTTTTGTGTTCGCTGTCTGGCGCGATGTGGCCAGTCTGGTAGCGGGCTGACTCGGTAGAATCATTCCCCCCTTGAGGGGGAATCACATTCCGCAAAGCGGATGTGATGGGGGGTATTCCCGCAAAGCGGGAATCCAACAGAAAGAACACGAACTGAACGAGCACAAGCAGGAACAAGACATGATCAAAAGAGAATCAGATATGTCCACCCCCCATCGTAGAGCCTGCCCCCGACCCCCGATCAGGCCGAGGGCAGGCTTTGATCGTAGGGGCGGGTCACCGTGCCCGCCCGCTCAGATGCCGGATCATGCACAAAAGTTAAATTTCTGCTTGACAGCTGAATGGCAAGATGCTGCTACACCCACCCCCCATCGTAGAGCCTGCCCCCGGCTTGATCGGGGGGGCGGGTCTCCGTGCCCGCCCGCTCTAATGTCGAATCGCGAACAAAAACTAAATTTCCACTTGACAAGTAAGCTGAAAGATGCTGTTACAATGAAAGCCAGCCAGCCAGCCAGCCAGCCAGCCAGCCAGCCAGCCAGCCAGCCAGCCAGCCAGCCAGCCAGCCAGCCCGGTCCGGGCTTCGGGCATGATGGCTTCCGCATGGCGGCTCCGTTCCCGCCCGGCAAATCCCCGACTATCTGATTCTTCCCGCCCGGCAACTTCTGGTCCGCCTGATTCCCCATCCGTCATTCCCGCTTGCGCGGGAATGACGAGGTTTTGGGGCCGTAAAATCATTCCCCCCTTGAGGGGGAATCACATCGCGCGAAGCGGGTGTGATGGGGGGACATTCCCGCCAAAGGCGGGAATCCACAACCGGCGACCGACTGATTCTCCCGACCTGCCGCCGTCAACCCGCGTCTCCAGCCGTCATCGTAGGGGCAATCCCTGGTGGTTGCCCGCCACCGTCAATCCCTGCCGCTATCCTTACTTCCTCTCCACCCTGCTCCTGCTGCCCCTCCTCACCGGCTTCACCGCCGAAGCCTCTGCCCAGATAGTTGCTGATATTCTAAAGGTCACCGCTACCGTGACCGAAGGCGAGCCCGCCCGGTTCACAATAAGCCTCACCGCTGCGGCTCCGTCCGGAGGGCTGGAAATCAACCTGAATATAGCAGAAACCAGCGGTGATCACGTCGCGTCGGGAGAGGAAGGATCCAAGATGATCACCATTCCGGAAGGTGATCTCAGCGCCATCTACACAATCCCCACAGTGAACGACGAGATCGATGGGAGCAACAGCCTGATCCAGGTGGCTATAGCTCCCGGTTCGGGCTATACTACCCCGAGCCTTGTTACCAACGATAGCATCGTCATTGTCGACAACGACCCCGCCACGCTATCAATCTCCGCCCCCGCCGACGCCGTTGAGGGCAACAGTTCGAGTACCGACCGATACTTCCGGATTTCGCTGTCCGAAACCCGCAGCAGCAACATTCACATTTCCGTCTGTTTCTCTGGCGACGCAACCCGATTCCTCAGCGGCGCACGGGATACAACGCATGACTATGGAGCCTTGAATACCAATATCGTGGCGGCTGGAACGTGCATCAATACTACGGTCCCCGCCAACACGACCCAACTCGATGCAATCGGAGTCCGCGTGTACGGCGACACCGTGATCGAATTCGATGAAACCGTCACCGCCACCGTGAGTCTGGTCGGCAGCCCGACGAGTGTGGTCCTCGGCACAGCAACCGCCACCCACACCATCGAAACCGATGACACCCACCATGTCACGGTAGATGTCACCAACAGTTCAAACAACAAGATTTCGGGCGCAACCGAAGGGGACAGCGGTCATAATGACTATACCGTCAACCTGCGCATAGATCCCGTATACACTTCCCAATCCATACAGGTTAAATTCTGTCTGGGGGGTACGGCCGTCCGCGCCACCGATTATGACTTGTTGACCCCGTCCGGGACGGCCATCATCCATGGCTTCGACGCCCAGAACTGCCTGGTTTCACCCGCTCAGCTCACGATGAACAGCGCCCTCGCCGAGTACACGCTGCGCGTCCAGGGCGATGTGACCATTGAACCGAACGAGACCATCACCTTTCAGGCCTCCGCCCAGTCCGGCGTCACCCCGGGAGACGTGTCCTTTGGACCCGCCCACACCTTCACCATCCTGACCAATGACACCGTCCCGCTGAGCCTGACTTCAGTGGGCGCGAACCCCTTTGTAGAAGAAACAGGCAATCTGGCCAGCCGCGCCGAGGTCCGTCTGGGGACGGCGCGCAACAGTGATACCCACTACCGCATCTGCTTTGTCTCCTCCCTGGCGCCAACAGCTTCGGTGCCGAGCTATGACTGGACCCAGAATACCAATAATGTTCTGGACGCAACGCGCTGTCACGATGGCGTCATCGCCAGTGGGCAGACCTCCCACTCAGTCAACAATGCTTACATTCGCACCAACAACAAGGGATCAGGCCGAGACAGTTCAATTTTCAATGCCGACAATCCCGATGAGACCATTACCATCACCCTGTCGCAAGACCCCGACAATCCGCTGCCTTCCGATGTATCCCTGTCCAGTACCGGCAATCCCATCCGCATGGTCAGCCAGGACGATGATCTGACCCGGGTACGACTCGACCGCCAGGGTTCCGGCAATCTGACCGAAGGCGGTTCCGCCAAAGCCGAGTTCAGGCTGACCCTGGACAACCGGCTCGACCACCGGGCGCTGGTAGCCGGTGAACGGGTCGATGTGCCACTGGTCATCTCCGGTACGGATATTACCGCCGGCGACTACACCTTAACGACCAAGAGTGGGACCGATCTGAATACCGGCGTATCGATCACCGGCGCCAATACCCTGACCCCGGTCGTGATATTACAAGGCGCTGGCGCCCGGATAGCCACGCTGGAACTGACGCCGACCGATGATACAGACATCGAAAGTACCGAAACCCTGCGCGTGGAACTGGGACCGGACGGTACGGGCGCCAATGGCTTCGGTCATTCGAGCCGCGGCACCACGGTGCGCGGCGGCGCGGCGCGCAGCGACCGCACACTCACCCATCACTTTGAGGTAGATATTGCTGATAATGACCAGGCATCGGTGATTACCATTGCCCGCGCTTCCGCCGCCTCGCTGACCGAGGGCAACCAGGCCAGCTTCACGCTCAGCGCCGACCCGCCCCCGGCTTCCTCCCTGACCGTCCGTCTGAACATTACGGACGCCGGCAACGCCGACTTTCTGGCTTCAACGGTTCAGGGCGCCCGTACCGTATCCATTCCGACTTCCGGTTCCACTCCTTATCCACTCTCGACGGTGGCTGACGCCATTGATGAACCCGGCGGCCCGGTCACGATCACGATTGCCGCGGACACCGCCAATCCGGCCAGATACACCATCAGCGATCCCGCTCCTTTCGCACAAGTCACCGTCCATGACAACGACGCCACTACGGTCACCCTGACCACGCCGGATACCGACGCGACCGAAGGCAGCAGTACCGCCACGGCGCAGATCGTCCTGACCCTGGGACGCGCCTTGCGCGCCGGAGAGATTCTGGCGATTCCGTTACAGTTCAGTGGCGGCGTATTGAACACCGATTTCGGTCTGTATCTTCCGACTTCAAACGCCATCTCCCTGACCGGCCATACCGTCACCTTCACCGGCAGCGCCGGCGGTTCAGCGACCGTAGCCACTCTCTCTGTACTTGCCACAGAAGACGCGGACGCAGACCCTGATTCCATCACCGTCTCCATCCCCGCCACATCGACCGGCAATGCCGCGAAACTGACCGCCACCGGAATGGGGGTCAATACCAACACCGCTCCCGCCGCCACCGGCTCGGTCACCGCCAACCACGGCACAATCACCGTCACCGACAACGACACCCGCGGACTGACCCTCACCTCCCCGGCCGTCACCGAAGGCGGCAGTGGCACGTATACCGTCGTCCTGGATACCCAACCCGGCGCATCGGTCACCGTCACCATTACCGCCAACAGTACCGAAGTCACCATCGACGGCACAGACGCCGATACGACCTTTACCAATAGCGAAGACCTGATCTTCACCACTACCAACTGGAATCAGCCACAGACCGTCACCATCCGCGCGGCCGAAGATGACGATACCGAGGATGACCGCGTCACCCTGACGCATGCTGTATCCGGTGGAGGATACGGTGCAACAGAAAATGAAACCCCGGAAATCACCATTACCGACAACGACAGTCCGGGACTGGTCCTGCCGGCGACGCTAACCGTGAATGAAGGCGCCACCGGCAACTACACCGTTCGCCTGTCTACCCAACCCGGTGGCGCGGTGACCGTGACCATTGGCGGTCACGCCAGTACCGACCTGACCATTGACACCGATTCCGGTACGAACGGGAATCAGGATACCCTGACCTTCCGCCCGACCGGAGCGAATCTGTGGAGTACCGAACAGACCGTCACCGTCACCGCGGCCTCCGATAACGACCGCGCCAATGACGCCGTGACCCTGGCGCATACCGCCATCGGCGGAGGATACAATATCACCGGCAATGTCGCGGTCACCATCACCGACACCACCCCGGCTCCGCCTCCCCCTCCGCCTCCGCCATCCACCGAACCGGGGACTTTGCCGGAACCTACCCCGACTACACCGGGAGAAACCCCCACAGAGCCGCAACCACCCGAACCGCAACCCGTGATTCCGCTTCTTTCCATTCAGGCGCAATCCGGCGCCCTGACCGAAGGCTCCGTAGCGACTTTCACGATCACCGCCGAACCGGCGCCGGTTGAACCGATTACCGTTCCACTCACCATTGCCGCACAGGGCGACTTCACCACCCCGGAGTCCATCGGAGCGAAGCCCCGCATCATTGACCGCGCCATCACTTCCCTGATGATTCCCACCCTCCAGGACTTCATCGACGAAGAAGATGGCTCGGTCACCATCACCCTGCAACCGGCGGACGGCTATAGCCTGTCCCCGAACCCTTTGGCAACGATAGAGATTCACGATGATGATACCGCCGGCATTGCATTGTCCACCCAGGGACTACGCATTGACCAGATCGGAGAAACCGGACAATATACCGTGCAACTGACCAGCGAACCCCAGGCTCCGGTGCAGGTGACGGTTCTCCCCTCCACTAATGGCTCTTCCTCGACGCCTGGCGCTTCCCCGACTCTCGCCAGCGCCTCTGTCGCGCAGGCCGCCACGATGGACGTGGTGAGCGCCACGCCCTCTACGTTGACCTTTGTGCCGGATCACTGGAATATCCCGCAAACCGTCACCCTGACCGCGCAGCGGGAAGGCCGCATGAGCCTGAGGCACCGCGTCACATCCCAGGACCCGAACTATCATACGCTCCCGGCCATGGAAGCCACCGCCGGACAACTGGCGGTTCTCGTCGGCGAAGACCTGACCACCGTGGCCTTGCCCTGGCAGACACGATTCGCTCGTACTTCAGCCGGACACGTCATAGACAGTATCTCCGAGCGCATACAATCCACTTCAACCCCCGGACTGTCCGCCCGACTGGCTGGATACCGCATGGATACCCAAACCCCGCAAGAAATACAATCCTGGACACAGCCCCCCGGCTCCATCGCCAGACCGCACAGCCGCGCCATCACCCTGTCTGAACTACTGTCTGATTCGTCGATGTCGTGGAGTGCAACCGCAACCGATGGTTCCATCGCTTCCCTTTGGGCACAGGGCGCCTTCTCCGAGTTTGACGGCCAGAGTGGAGAAACCACCCTGGATGGAGAAGTCCTCACCACCCTGCTCGGAGTCGATCAGACCCATACCCACGGACAACGCGGTCTGGTTCTGTCGTATAGTCAGGCAGAAGGACAATACCAGACGAAAAACAAAGGAGAGATTGAATCCGAACAGACCCTGTTGACGCCGTGGATGTCCCGGCAAGTAAATGACCGCATGACGCTGTGGGGCGCGTTGGGTTATGGTACGGGAGACCTCACCCTCATCAGAAGTGAAAGGCAAGACCTCACTACGGATACGAATACCGCCTTTGTGGCCCTGGGCAGTGACGCCATCCTCCGGGAAGAAGCCCATCGTACTTTGTCTATCATCACCGATGCGCTGTGGTTGAGAACCCGTACCGAGGCGGTCACAGACGGACTGGAACTGAACCATGCCACGGCGCATGCTTCGAGGATGCGGGTGGGAATCAAAGGCAGTGGGCGTATCCCCGCAATCCCCGGCTTGCCCCGATTCACTGCGGCACAGGCGCTGAAGATGAATTGGGAATCCGCATTGCGTCATGATGGCGGAGACGCTGAAAGTGGATTCGGCGTGGAAGTCGGGGGCGGAGTCCAATGGACCGATTCCCGGCGCGGACTGAACCTTCAAATCAATGGCCGAAGTCTGATTACCCATCATGATTCAGATATAAAGGATCGGGGACTTTCCCTGTCCATGGGATTTAATCCGTCTCCGGCTGAGCAAGGATTTACCTTTACGCTGAAACAGGATTGGGGTACGGTGTCTTCGGGCCGGGAGCGATTATTGACCGCGGAATCCCTGCAACCGGCGCAATCCGCTACAGGGCAACGATTCAAAGCGCAAGCGGGGTATGGTTTTACCATCGGCGATGGACGCTATACCGCCCATCCACATCTGGGGGTGGGTCTGTACGCCCAAGAGCGAGAAACCACACTCGGCTGGCGGCTGCAATCCACTATCGGCAGAAGTGAGCGGACATTGGGGTTGAAACTCACCCGTCATGAGAATGACAACCAATCCGAACATCGCATGAAGGTGGAAGCGGGGGTCAGGTGGTAATGAGGTGACAGGATTCCCGCGAAGCGGGAATACCCCACCGAATCCGTAAAATACCCCCCACCCAATCCGCTTTGCGGATTGGACTCCCCGGTCTGCGGGGGGAGTGATTGCGCCTGCCGTTATCGTAGGGGAGGGTCTTGTACCCTCCCGCAACCGCCGGAACAGGGTTCAAACGATAGCGGGCACCCACAAGGGGCGCCCCCCCGATCAAGCCGGGGGCAGGCTCTACGCATCGGTAATTACAGATTCCATGAGGTCGTGGATTCCCGTTTTCACGGGAATGACGGGTGGGGCGGTGGTGACAGGATTCCCGCGAAGCGGGATACCCCCCATCACATCCGCTTGTGCGGAATGTGATTCCCCCTCAAGGGGGGAATGATTTGCTTGCCCCTGATTTTCTTGCGCCTGCCGTCATCGTAGGGGAGGGTCTTGTACCCTCCCGCAACCGTCATCGACCGTATACGGAAATAATGCGGGCACCCACAAGGGGCGCCCCCCCGATCAAGCCGGGGGCAGGCTCTACGCATCGGTAATACAGATTCCATGAGGTCGTGGATTCCCGTTTTCACGGGAATGACGGGTGGTGCGGTGGTAAGGGTATTCCCGCGAAGCGGGAATACCCCGCCGAATCCGTAAAATACCCCATCACATCCGCTTGCGCGGAATGTGATTCCCCCTCAAGGGGGGAATGATTTGCTTGCGCCTGCCGTCATTGTGGATTCCCGCAAAGCGGGAATGTCCCTACGATGACGGATGGGGCGTGTCCCTACGATGGCAGCAGTTCTTTCTGCTTCGATAGTACCCATTCTTCAACCTCCTGATTGATCTGGCGGGCGCGGCGGCCATGACTTTCGATCACCGGACCAATCACGACATCAATCGTCCCCGGATGTTTCAGGAGACTTCTTTTGGGCCAGAACAGTCCCGAATTATGGGCAACCGGCACCACTGGATAACCTGATTTTGCCGCGATCATGGCGCCTCCGACCTGAAATTTCGCCATCTTTCCCGGCTCCCGGCGTGTCCCTTCGGGGAAGATAACCAGCCAGCGGCCCTCCTCCAGCCTGATCACGCCCTCCTTCACCAGAGTATCCAGCGCCCGGATTCTTTTTGATCGGTTAATCGCAATCGGACGGTTCAGCGCCAAACCCCATCCGAAAAATGGAATCCACAGCAATTCCCGTTTCAATAAATAAGACTGCGCCGGGAAAATCAACTGAAAAGCCAGCGTTTCCCATGCGGACTGGTGATTGGCTATGACAATGGCCGGGCCAGAGGGAATGTTTTCCACTCCGGATATGCGATAGTGAATACCGCACAGCCATCCAAGTGTCCAGATATTGAACCGCGCCCAAAGCCCGATCACTCTGGCGCGGGTCAGGGAAGGCAATGCAAAACACAGCAAGGCGAGACAACAAACGACGACTGTACTCACCAGCTGGCCGACATAGTAGAGCAGGGATGTGCACAACAACCGGCCTGTTTTCATTTTCTCACCGATTCTTTTGACGATGCGGGCAAACACAGCGCTCCCCAATCAAGGCCCGCCCGCGCCCTGGGCAGGGGCCGGGGACCAACTCTGCCGCCGCGATGGCGGTTGATGATTCGGAGCCAGGATATGATCCACAAAAGCAGCCAGATCACTGAAGCGGGGCACTCGTCCGAATTTCTCCTGACACAGGCCGGACTCCAGCTCCTTGCATGTGCCCAGACCCTTGCCGGTCTCGACCAGAACCGGCCTGGCTCCCGCCGATTGCGCCGCCTGTAGGTCGCGCAAGGAATCGCCGACCGCATAAACATCATTCAACTTGCATTTCAGGCGTTGCGCCAGTTCCAGCAGCATTCCCGGCTTTGGCTTTCTGCATTGGCAACCCTGCTCATCACTGTGCGGACAGAAGAACAAGGCGCTGATCTCGCCACCGAAATGACTCAATTCATCCAGCATTTTCTGATGAATCCGGTTCAGGGTATTGACCGAGTAATATCCACGCGATATTCCTGACTGATTGGTTATGATCACGACCTGATAGTCCTGCCGGCATAACCGGGCAATCGCTTCGAGACTACCGGGAATCGCGACCCACTGCTCCGGCGAGCGAATGTGGGTATCTGAATCCTGGTTAATGACCCCATCCCGGTCCAGCGCGATCAGTTTCCGGTTGTCCACGTTTTTCAAATCCTCCTTACCCTTAATCCGGCGCCTTTGACGGCGCCTCATCATCACCGCCAGCCTGTGGAAAATCCGACACCCGAATCCGGCCATCAATCATTTTACCGGGGCGCAGGTTGACACGCCGCATTTTCTGCCAGAACGCCTGGTTCAGATCAAAATCCGCGGCAATCGCATTACCGAGCAACAGGATCAACAGGTCTGCACATTCCTCGGCCAGCTCTTCTGCCGATTTGCCCTTGCTGACACAAGCGGAAATTTCTCCGAGTTCCTCAGCCATCAGCGCGACCCGATAGATCATATCTTCGCCGCCATTTTCGTTAAAGCGATGTTTTCGATGGAATCCACGCACCTCATCCATCATTTCAGTAAAAGAGTCCGGGTTCATGATTTGATCCTGATTTTCGAAATATCGGCGACCCCCAGGAACAACTGACGAATCCTGGCCAGCAACGCCAATCGGTTGCGGCGAATGGCTTGATCCTGGTGCATGACCATGACATCGTCGAAAAACCGATCCACCGGCTCTTTCAGTCCGGCCAGTCGGCTCAGTCCTCCGGCATAGTCATTCGCCTGGAAACAGGAGTATACCTGAGTACTGCCGCGATCAAGCGAAGCGGCCAACTCTTTCTCTGCCGGGTCACAAACCAGACCTGCATCAAAGTCCTGTGCACAAATGGAACCGTCGCCCTTCGACAACATATTGCCGATCCGCTTGTTGGCTGAGGCCAGGGAGCGGGCAGCGCCTGTGTGGTTGTTAAAAAAGTGATGAACTGCCTGGATACGCCGGGCGAAGTCGGTCGGTCGGGTTGGCGCTGGCCGGGCGCCGGATACGGCGGCGTACTCATCGGCGCTGTAGCGCTGTGATTCAAAATAGCCTTTGGAACGCTCCATCGTGAAATCATAAACCCGAGCAACCAGATTCATGCGGCTCTCTTCGTCTCCGGCCTCGACAATACGCGCAGATGATGTATCAGGTCCGCATAACCAGAGTCTCGATGTTTCGTCATATAGCGTATGCAAATCAAGGTCCAGCTGATTTTCCACGATGATCCTGAACACTCCGAGCGCTGCCCGGCGCAGGGCGAACGGGTCCTTGTCCCCGCCCGGAATTTCATCACAGCCGAACAACCCAACCAGACTGTCCGCCCGGTCAGCCAGAGCGACGCATATTGCCACCGGCTCAGCCGGCGCCACGTCTGCGGCGGTGCGTGGCTGGTAATGCGCCTCAATCGCATCGGCAATGGTTCTCCCGTAACCTTCATTGCTGGCGTAATGTCTGCCAACCGTGCCCTGTAACTCCGGAAATTCCCCGACCAGGTCGGTGACCAGATCCGCCTTGCAAAGCTCGGCAACCGTATCCACGATGTCCGGCTCCACCTCCAGCTGCCCGGCAATAAAACGGCTGAGCGACCGGATACGCTCCACCTTGTCATGAATCGAGCCGAGCCGGTCATGAAACAACACGCCCCTTAAATCCCCGACCCGGTTTCGCAACGGGGTTTTCTGGTCGGTTCGCCAGAAAAACCCGGCATCAGACAGTCTGGCGCGCAATACCCGTTCATTACCCTGTCGTATCCGCCCGGGGGATTTGCTTTTTATATTGCTGATCGTCACGAACATGGGCGCGATCTGACCGCGCTCATCAACCACATGAAAATATTTCTGGTGACCGGCCATGGTGGCAATCAGCAAAGCTTCCGGCAATTCCAGGAACTGCCGGTCAAACTCCCCGGCCAGGGCAACCGGCCATTCCACCAGTCCGGTCACCTCATCCAGCAGATTCTGCCGGATCACGACCCTGGCCCCGGCCTCGGTTGCGAGCTGTTCCGCCTGCTCTTTAATAATGGCTTGACGTTCATCATAATCGGCGATAACCCGGCCTTTAGTTTTCAGCAAATCAGGATATTGATCGGCAGAGGATACCTCAATACAGCCGGCGCTGTGAAAGCGATGCCCCCTTGTCGTTCTGCCGGCTTCAAGTCCCAGCGCTTCAACCTGCACCTGAGCGCTGCCATGCAATGCCAGCAGCCAGTGAACAGGGCGGACAAATTCCACTTCACGCTCTCCCCACCTCATTTTCTTTAATATGGGAAGGGAACGGATGCTCTGCTCCAGGCATTGTGTCACAATTTCATCCAGCCCGCTGCCCGACCGCTTCTTTTCAAAAACCAGCCAGGCGCCCTTTTCAGTCCGTTTGACCTGCAGCGCAGACAACGGCGCTTTGCAGGAGCGGGCGAACCCCTGCGCGGCGCGAGTCGGGGCGCCCTGCTCATTGTATGCGGCCTGCACCGCCGGCCCCCGAATCGTATCGACCCGGTCGGGTTGCCTGGCCAGCACATTACTGACCGCGACCGCCAGACGCCGGGGAGTCGCATACCACTTCATGTCCGCCGGATTGTCTTCAGCCAGCCCCGCCGCAACCAGTCCCTGATAAAAAGCCGTGGCAAATGATTGCGCCAGACCTTTCAACTCTTTCGGCGGCAACTCTTCGGCGCCGAGCTCGACCAGCAGAAGCTTTCTTGCGACCGGGGAATTGTTTCCACTCGACACCATCAAACCTCCGGCTTCATTCCTGATTTTGAACCAAACGACCCGGCCTTCCCTCTCGGAAACCTGAGTTTTTCCCGGCTCTCGTAGTACTTGTCCGCCACGCCCCTGGCCAGGTTTCGCACCCGACCGATGTATCTGGCTCTTTCTGTAACGCCGATTGCACGGCGGGCATCCAGTAAATTGAACGTATGGGAGGCTCTTAAAACCTGTTCGTAAGCCGGCAGGGACAGATTTTGTTCCAATAGCTGACCGGCGGTGGTTTCGGCGCTTTCGAACTGTTCCCTCAAAACCCCGACATTGGCATGTTCGAAATTACAGGCAGACTGCTCCTGTTCATTTTGCAGATACAAATCACCGTATTGATATTGCCCCGCGGTGTCTGGTTTTTCGACCTGGTTCCAGGCCAGCTCGAATACCGAATCCACTCCTTGCAGATACATCGCAATGCGTTCCAGCCCATAAGTGATTTCCCCGCTCACGGGGCGACAATCGCGGCCACCGACCTGTTGAAAATAAGTGAACTGGGAAATTTCCATGCCATTCAGCCAGATTTCCCAACCCAGCCCCCAGGCCCCAAGCGTTGGGGACTCCCAGTTATCTTCAACAAAACGGACATCATCCCTGCACATATCCAGCCCCAGACGGGTCAATGACCCCAGATACAGGTCCTGAAAATCGTCCGGAGAGGGCTTCAGGATGACCTGGAACTGAAAGTAATGCTGCAATCGGTTGGGATTGTCACCATAACGTCCATCCGTGGGACGCCGGGACGGCTGGACATAAGCGGCGCGAATCGGCTCCGGCCCCACTGCCGCCAGGAAGGTCGCCGGATGAAATGTGCCGGCCCCCATCTCCATGTCATAAGGCTGCATCAGCACACAACCCTGCTCCGCCCAGTATTGCTGGAGGGTCATGATCAACTGTTGAAATGTGAGCATATTGTCGCCAATCGAAGATATTTGAAGTGGATCAATCCGTCCGCAAGGTCAAATCGCCAACCCCAATCCGGTCATTTCCGCTAACCCCTGATGCAGACGGTCCAGCGCTTTTAGCCTGTCGCCTTTCAGTTCAATCCGCATGATCGGGCGCCCCTTGTTTTCAAGAACCCGATAATCACCATCCGCCTGGGCGCGATGAAGATCGCCGAAGCTGTATTCACGGCCCGGCACCGGCAAGGATTCAAACCCGGAGTCAGTAATCTGGATGAAGCAGCCACCCACAGGACCGCCCTTGTGTAATTGTCCGGTGGAATGCAGGTAGCGCGGACCGAAGCCCAAGGTTGTGGGCAAATCGAACCAACTGGATAACTGCGCCCTGATTTGCCAAAGACGCTCCCTGAGCGGCTCGAATCCTGGCAGCCAGGCCATCATGCCGAGATATTCAACCGCCGACAGGCTCGACCGGAAGCGCTCGAACACATCCACCAGCCGACTGTAGCAAGAGCCGTCCGCAAGGGCGTCACCGGCATAAAAAGTACAAAAATCGGTCTCCATCAAACTCCTGAATCCGACCGCCTGCGGTGAATCGACAAATGTCCGGGTCTGTCTTTTCGCCTGTTCCACATCCGGCTGGTTAAAGGGATTAACGTCCATCATCGCCGCCGCAAGGGCAGTCGCCATTTGCCAGCGAAAAAATTCCCTGGCGATATCATAAGGTTCCTGTAACGACCAGCTTGAATCCGCCGCCGGGGCAATCTGGCGAGCGCAACAGACATCACCGAAATCAGCGCCGATGCTTATTGTGAAGCTGCGGCCCGAGGTCTCCTGGCTGCACCCGGCCGCAGGGTCATCATAAACCGGAATCAGCCCCATGCCATTTTTGCCGGCGCTTTCGGCAATCAGTTGTTCAATCCAGCCCACCAGAGCCTGGAGCGGTTTCGCAGTATTCAGCCACATCTGATTCTTGCCCGCCAACGCATTGCCGCCCAGCAATCGGGCCAGCTCAGTGACCGTTGTGTCGTCCCCCGCTTTCACCTGGTCACAGAACTCCTTCAGATTTTCATACAGTAAATGCAGATCCACCCCGAGCAGCGCCGCCGGAACCAGGCCAAAGAAACTTAAAGCCGAATAACGCCCGCCGATATCGGCGGGATTCAGAAATATACGGCAAAAATCCGACCTCAAAGCCTCCCGCTCAAGCAAGGACCCGGCATCCGTAATGGCGATAAATCGTTCACCCGGATTCTCATATTTCGCAGCGGCCCGATGATAAAACCAGGCCAACAGATCCATGGTCTCCAGCGTGGCGCCGGACTTGCTGGAAACAATGAACAAGGTCCTTTCAAAATCGAAATCCAGAGCGCTGATTTGCGCCGGAGAGGTGGTATCCACCACGCTCAGTTCCAGAAAACCGGGGCGACTGGCAAATACCCCGGCAAATACCCCGGCAAATACCCCGGCAGCCAGGCTTGACCCACCCATACCGAGCAAGACCACATGATCGTAGCGGCCGGATTGACAGACTTCATCTGCCCAGGCGGACAGTGGCTCGATATGTTCGCGCATCCACTCAACCGCATCCAGCCACCCCATCCACTGGTCCGGCTCATCACCGTTCGCGAATGCGGTTTGCCACAGGCTTGCGTCCTTTCGCCACAACCGGCTCATCAGTTCTTCGGGATTCAGCATCTTCGTCTTCATCTTCCTCTACACCCGGATATGCGCGAGTACCTGTTCAAAACGCCGGTACAACAATGGCCGCTCCTCCCAGTTTTCCAGAAACCGCATCTTGTCGCGCCGCAGCGCAAGCCGATGAAAAACCCCCCAGTGGTGTTGTCTGGCGCTGTCCAGGTCAATCACCATCAGGTCATCATCGCATACCAGCAGATTGGTCGCCTTCATATCGCCGTGGGACAAATCATGGTCGCGGAAAATCTCGAACAATGCCGAAATTTCTCCCCGAATGGAGCGCAGTGGAATGGCCCAGTCTTCAACGCCGAGATAATCCGACAGTGTGACGCTATCGACAAACCGACTGACATACCAGGAGCGCCCGGCAAACGGCCCCGACCGGCTCTCAACCACCGCAACCGGCTGTGCCACCCGCAGCCCCGCATCGCTGTATTTCTGCGCCATTTCAAGACAGTTCCTGGCTCGACTGGTCTGGAAATTTCTCCGCAGCAGATGCCACAGGTTTTTCGTATTGTATCGTTTGATCATCAAATCACCCATTGCAGACGGCATCCGGTATAGCGTCGTGGCGCGGTCATGCTTGAACAGGATTGCGCCCGGCGGCGCGCCGCTTTTCCGTCCTTCACTCTCCAGCCCTTCCAGAAGTTTTTCCAGGTCAACGCCAGCCAGCCGGGCCTCGGCGCTTTGGAACCGGATTTTCAATTTCATCGCATCATCAACTCATTGACTCATCACCTCATCACCATACCCGGCGTTGCCGCTCCGTTCAGGATGTCAGCGCCTGCTCCACTTCCGCATATTTCTGTGCGGTTCTGGTGATGATCTCCTCCGGCAGTTGCGGAGCCGGAGGGGTCTTGTCCCAATCCAGGGTTTCCAGGTAATCCCTGACAAATTGTTTGTCAAAGCTCGGCGGGCTGGCGCCTGGTTGATACTGGGCCATCGGCCAGAATCGGGATGAATCCGGGGTCAGGACTTCATCAATCAAATGCAAGGTGTTGTTCTCATCAAGACCAAACTCAAATTTGGTATCGGCGATGATGACGCCACGGGCCGCCGCATAGTCCACCGCGCTCGTATAAATCTCCAGACTCAAATCCCGAACCTGCCCGGCCAGCTCCTCACCCAGCAGTTCGATCGTTTGCCGGTAACTGATGTTCTCATCATGAGCGCCCGCTTGCGCCTTGGTGGATGGAGTATAAATCGCTTCCGGCAAACGGTCTGCCTGCCGCAGATTCTCAGGCAGGGCAATCCCGCATACCGCTCCGGTCTTCTGGTAATCCTTCCAGCCCGACCCGATCAGATACCCCCTGACAATCGCCTCAATCGGCAACGGTTTCAGTTTTTTCACGACGATGCCGCGCCCTGCAAGCGCCCGCCGCTCCCCGGCGTCGGGCACAACCTGCTCCAGCGTCTTGTCACTCAAATGATTCGGTATCAAGTTCGCGGTTCGATCAAACCAGAAATTCGCGACCCGCGTCAGTATCTCGCCCTTGCCCGGAATCGGTTGGGGCAGAACGACATCAAAGGCAGAAAGACGGTCGCTGGTGACGATCAGCAAATGATCTTCATCTACATCGTAAATATCTCTTACTTTCCCCCGGTGCAACAACTCAAGGTCAGCAAGGCCGGATTCAAACAGGGCTTGGCTCATATTCATTTTCTACAGGATATTTCAACAGGTAATTCCCCACAAGGGGTCAGTGGATTTTACAGGAACTTCATCTCGCAACGGGCGTAATCGAACGGACTCGACGAAATCCCTTCGGCAGGAACTTTCCTCTCTTTGCCCGACCGTCTACATAGTGGTCAAAATCGACAGGTTTCATATTCAGGTAGCGTTTGCCGCTGTCAATACGCAGGTTGTGACCTTCCTGGAAAACGGCGATATCCACCACGCACTCTTCACCCGATTGAAACTTCGCCGCCGGGATATTGATCAATCGTATGCCCTTGCCGCGGTTCAACCGAGCCACTTCACCGACGGTAAAAATCAATAATCTGCCAACGCTGGTAACCACGGCGATCCAGTCATCGTCAAAATCGGCGATTGCCCGGGGCGCCAGCACATTGGCCCCGTCGGGCACCCGCAAAATCGACTTGCCGGCCTTGATTCGGGTACTCATGTTCGAAAGCGCCGCGACAAATCCGTATCCGGCATCGGTGGCGAGCAGATATTGGGATTTTTCGTCACCCATCATCAGTCCCTGGAAGGTCGCGCCCGGCTGCGGCGTACAACTGCTGCTCAATGGTTCGCCAAAGCTGCGGGCAGAAGGCAAGTCGTGAGCGGCTATCGAATAGGTTCTGCCGTCCGAATCAATAGCGACCAGACTATCGCTGGTTTTCCCCTCAACCGAGCACAGGCTCTGATCTCCGGTCTTGAAGTTCAGCTTGTCTATTTCGACATCGTGGCCAGTCGCGGCCCGAATCCAGCCTTTGGCGGACAACATCACGGTCACGTCCTTCGCTGGCGCCAGCTCACTATAATCCAATGCCTTAGCCGCTGTGCGCTCGACAATCGGCGATCTTCTGGAGTCGCCATACTCTTCGGCATCCGCCAGCAATTCATCCCGGACAACGGCTTTCAGTCGGGCTCTGGACTCCAGCAGGATGCGCAACTCGTTCGCTTCCTTTTCCAGTTCTTCCTGCTGCGACCGGATTTTCATTTCCTCGAGTCTCGCCAGATGGCGCAAACGGGTATCCAGAATCGCGTCCGCCTGTAGCTCGCTCAAGGCAAACCGCTCAATCAATGCCACTCTGGGGCCTTCTTCGTATCGAATAATCCGGATCACCTCATCCAGATTCAGAAAGGCAACCAGCAATCCCTGCAGAACATGAAGCCGGGACTGTACCGTATCATAGCGAAACTGCAACCGCCGCCTGACCGTGTCAATACGAAATTCAAGCCACTCCACAAGTAGCGTCTTCAGATCAAACACCTGCGGGCGACCATTCAGGCCAATCATGTTCAGGTTGACGCGATAGCTTTTCTCAAGATCAGTAATGGCGAACAGGTGCTGCATCAAAGCCTCCCGGTCCACCCGGTTCGAACGCAGCTCAATAACCAGCCGGGTCGGGAATTCATGATCGGATTCATCTCTCAGATCCATCACCATCGGCAATTTTTTCGCCAGCATTTGCGCGGCGATCTGTTCCTGAATCTTCGCCCCGGAAACGTGATAAGGCAGAGCCGTGACCACAATGTTGCCGTCCTCGCCCTGCCAGGCGGCCCGTTGTTTGATTCCGCCATAACCGGACTTGTAGATATCGAGTATTTCCTTCCGGCTGGAAATGATTTCCGCTTCGGTCGGGAAATCGGGGCCCTTTATGTGTCGGCAAATCTGGCTCAGCGTACTTGCCGGCTCATCAAGCAATCGTACACAGGCCGTCACCACTTCGCGCATATTATGGGGAGGAATGTCGGTTGCCATACCGACGGCAATACCTGAACCGCCATTCAACAATACATTCGGCAACCGCGCCGGAAGCTGCCGGGGTTCTTCCAGAGTGCCATCGAAATTGGGCACCCGGTCGGTGGTGCCCTGGCCTACTTCTTCCAACAGCAACCAGGCATAGCGGGTCAAACGGGATTCGGTATAGCGCATCGCGGCAAACGATTTGGGATCGTCCTGACTGCCCCAGTTTCCCTGACCATCAATCAGCGGATAGCGATAACTGAATGGTTGCGCCATCAAAACCATGGCTTCATAGCAGGAGGTATCGCCATGAGGATGGAATTTTCCCAACACATCGCCGACGGTGCGGGCGGACTTCTTGAATTTGGCGGTAGCGTGGAGTCCGAGATCGGACATGGCGTAGACAATGCGGCGCTGGACCGGCTTCAACCCATCCGTAATCGCGGGTAAAGCCCGGTCGAGAATCACGTACATTGAGTAATGCAAATACGCTTTCTCGGCGAACTCAGCCATCGGCACCGCCCCGATTCTGGCTGGGGCTTCGGCTTCCGGCAGGGTTGGCGGGGACTTTCTTGCCATACTCAGGATTTCTTCACTTCCAGAAGTCGCGGCATCATTTCAACCAGATTACAGGGACGGGTACGATAATCCAGTTGGTGAACGATCAGTTTATCCCAGGCCAGCCGCACCGCTGCGGTTGAACCCGGAAGAACGAAAACATAAGTTCCGTTCGCGACTCCGGCCAAAGTGCGCGATTGCAGGGTCGAGGTGGCGATGTCATCGTAGGACAGAACCCGGAACATTTCCCCGAATCCGTCCAGCGTCTTGTCAAGCAGGGGCGCGATGGCCTCCGGGGAACCGTCCCGGCCGCTGACGCCGGTGCCTCCGGTCGTGATCACGACCTGCACCGCCGGACACGCGATCCAGCTCGAAACCGCCGCCCGGATTTGATAAATGTCATCTGCTACGATCTGCCTTTCATGCAGCTGGTGGCCGGCGGCGGTCAACCGGCTGACCAGTGTATCTCCTGATTTATCATTACCTGCCGTTCGGCTGTCGGATATCGTCAGTACCGAAATCGTGGTCGCAATGAACTCACGTTTTACTGTATCTGGCATGGCTGGTCCCTGTGGCAGCTGAAGGAAGCGCTAAAATATGCGATAATCTGGTATTGGATCATTTTACCTTAAATATGGTTGTTACAGTAAGAACCTTTGCCAGCCTGCGTGAAAAGCTCGGGATTGACAGAAAACCAATAGATTTGCCAAAACCGATCACAGTAGCCGGAGTATGGGCGCTGATCAGCGAATCCAATGCCCCGGAAAATCTGCTGTGTGCGGTCAATAAGGAATATGCGGCGTTTGACCGGATGGTTGCTGACGGTGATGAAATCGCTTTTTTCCCGCCAGTCAACGGAGGATGAAATGTTGATTGAGATTCGACCATCCCGATTCGACCCCTGGCTGGAACTGGCCCGCTACCAGAACGACAGCGGCCTGCTGCCGGGTAGTTACGGCGCCTGTAGCGCCTTCACCGGAACCATGCGGGACTTCAATCAGGGGGAACCGATCAACGACATGGTTCTCGAACATTACGCCGGCATGACGGAGAAACTGCTGACCGACCATGCCGAACTCCTGATGTCATGCCATGGTCTGCTGGAACTTCTGGTCCTGCACCGTGTCGGCCGGGTCCTGCCGAATGATTCCATCGTTCTGGTCGCTACGTGGTCCGTACATCGCAAGGCCGCGTTCGAGGCCTGTCGCGAGATGATGGAACACCTCAAATCCCGCGCCACATTCTGGAAAAAGGAAACCCTGAAGGAGACCCTGAAAGACCCGTCCAATTCCGCCCGCCAGCGCTGGGTAGATAATATCTCAGGCTAGATTCGATTGCCCATGCCCGGCGCGGGATAGCCGCCAGATATTATAAAAACGGCTCTACCATGCGGCTCAGTTGCGGGTAGTCGAGCTTGCCGAGACGGGTACTCACGAGTTGACCGTCGCGGTCGAAGATCACCGTAAACGGGAGCGCTCCGGCATTATCGTTACCGTGAGAAGCCAGCAATTCATTGCTGCCGACAATGGCAACCAGAGACGGGTAATTGATACCGATCTCATCGCCAAAGGCACGGGCCGAATCCAGCAGATCATGGGCAATCCCGACCACCTGTACGCCTTGTACGGACATTGCGGCATTGAATTCAATCAGCATCGGAATTTCCTCCAGACAGGGGGGGCACCAGGTTGCCCAATGATTGACCACCACCACCTGTCCGAGCCATTCCTCGCCTGTACGGAGTTTCTTGCGGACATCCGGCAATTCCAGTTGCTGCAATACAGCCGTCGGCGCGTTATGGCGCGGGGAAAACTGTTTAACGCCGAGCCAGCCGCCAGCCAGCATGAAAATCAGGGCGAAAATCCCGAGCAGCCAGTTTTTTCTCAAAACGCCATCCTCCAATCAGTGTTTCAATTACAGCTACAATTGTGCAAGCAAGGCCAGAAATGCCTCACTGTCCATATAACCGTAAAACCACTGATCGTCCAGCGCCTGCCCGTTCTCATCCAGGAAGATGGTCGCCGGCGGTCCGAAAATCCCGAATTTTCTCTTCAGCTGTTTCTTGCGGGAGTCTTTCGGGTCGGTCACGTCAATTTGCAAGGCGACAAATTCGGCCTTCAGCTTCTGCCGGACCCGCGGGTCGGCAAAAGTGGTTTCCTCCATCCGCACACAATCGACACACCAATCCGCATAATAATCAATCAGTACTTTCCGGTTGTCTGATTTTGCGGTTTCCAGTTGCCGCTGCAATTCCGCCAGGTCGGATACCCGGACAAATACCGACTCATCCATCCGCGCCGACTGAACAGTTTCGGCAAGGTCGCCGGTTGCCGGAACACTGTTGAACAGCAAGGGCGGCAAAGGTCTGAAAAGTTCCCTCTGACCGGACAAGCCGCCAACAAACACTGCGATACCCCATACCAGCAGGATGATTCCCACCCCCCTTTCGAAGCGCTGCCAGTTTGAGACCAGACCATCACTTCGCCGGGCGGCTCCGGCAAAGGCGCTGAGCAAGATAAAAAATCCCCCCCACAGCAACAGAACCGGGACTTGCGGCAGCGTCCCCAGAAACCAGATCGCCAGTGCGATCAACAGGACCCCGAATCCCTGCCTGACTTTCTCCATCCATGGACCAGCCCGTGGCATGAAATACCCCGCCCCCACACCCAGCGCAATCAGTGGCAACCCCATCCCGAGCGCCATCGCAAACATCAATCCAGCCCCCAGAGACGCATTGGCGCCAGCTATTGCAATGCCAAGCACAGAAATCAATACCGGGGACACACAGGCGCCGATAATC
Source organism: Candidatus Poriferihabitaceae bacterium (assembly GCA_965208975.1). Lineage (GTDB taxonomy): Bacteria > Pseudomonadota > Gammaproteobacteria > Arenicellales > Poriferihabitantaceae. Next base: position 923,646 of record CBDBQH010000003.1, read on the forward strand.
AATGCCGAAATCAGACCCAGCAGGAAAACCAGTGGAACGGACCCGGTCAGACTTTGGGTCCGGCGCTGGATTCTTTCCTGGACGGCGCCCGGAATCTGGATGGTGAAAACACCAAACATTGCCAGAGCCATGACGACGAGTAATGTACTCAACAGACCAATCGCCCAGATATTCTGAAAATACGCCTGAAGCTGATCTCCTGTGGCGCCCGCAAGCGCTCCCATGGAGGCCCAGGTCACTGCGGTTCCCAGAACATAAGACGATGCAATCAAGCCGCCTCTGGTTCGCGTCAGGGATGCTCCCTGCCCCGCCAGAATGCTGGACAGGATCGGAATCATCGGCAGTACGCAGGGAGTGAATGTGAGCAAAAGCCCGGCGGCGAAAGCCGCCAGAACCAGAGCCGGCATGGAACGGTTGCGGGTTAGGCCGTTATCGGCGCCGCTGCCGGATGACCGGCTGGCCGGCACAACATCCTGCGGATTGGAAAGGTCAAACGTCTGCTTGACCGGGGCATAACAAATGCCGTCATTGGCGCATCCCTGATAACTGGCATGCAGTGTAAGCCCGGCCATGTCCCGCAAAAATCCGACCGGCGCCGTGAAATCCGCTTCATATATCTCCACCTCGCCAAAATACGGATCCTGTTTTACTCTCCCTGAAGGCAGCGCAATGGATTCAATCGAATCTGCAGGCGACGTGGTGAATTGAATTTTATTCCGGTAAAGGTAATAGCCCTCGGCCACCCGGAAATCCGCGCTCACACTGTTTTGTGAGACCGCCTGTATGGTCAGCATGAAGGCTTCATTGACCGGCAGAAATTCCTGCTGGGTGAAGCTGCTCCCCAACAATGACCGTATCTCCTTCTTCAGACCCGGCTCCGCCAGATTCTCCTTGAGATTTTGTGCATGGGAGGAACCACCCCAGAACTGTAAAATCAGGACAAGCAGGAGCGCCAATCCTGAAATCACGGGTAGTCCGGCAATCAGCGGTTTTTTGGTCATGCCTGTTTCAATTTGCAATCCCGCTATCGGGATTGATTTGCCAATCAAGTCGTTACGGTAATATATGTGCATCCGATCTGCCCGATATCAAGCCGGGTCGTGTAAAATATACCAGATGAAAGCGCTGTTTTTGATTTTTCTCATCGTCCCGCTGGTCGAAATCTGGCTGCTGATCGAAATTGGCTCCGTAATTGGCGCCGGGACCACGATATTTCTGATAGTATTCACTGCCTTGCTCGGCGCCTTTCTGGTCAGGGTGCAAGGATTTTCGACCCTCGGCCGGGTGCAGATGCAGCTGCTGAAGGGGCAAATACCCGCCCTTGCGGTGATTGAAGGGCTGTTCCTGTTCATCGCCGGAGCATTATTATTGACCCCCGGATTTTTCACCGATACCCTCGGTTTTGTCTTCCTCACCCCGCCCCTGCGCCGCTGGATTATCAGAACCATACTGAAAAAGGGAATCCTGCGCCGTGTCAACCCGGTAACCAGGCAACCCCGGGGCGCTTCTGAACCGCAAGATACCCGGCGGTCAAACCGGATAATAGAAGGCGAATACAAGGACCTGGACTAAGCCGGTCCCGGTCCAGTCAGATTCAAAACACACAACGCGGGGCGATCATTTTGTCTGCACTTCAATCCCTAAGCTATCAGGAACTGCGGGAATGTGCGGTCGAAACGCTTCGTTATGCCCGCAGCACACGGGCGGATGTACTGCTGCTCGAAACCTGCGGCGAGCAAGCCATTCTCAAGGATTACTCCGGATCGAACAAGGGTTTCAGGTGGTTTGTCGCGCCGTTGCTGGTCTACCGCGAGATCAGGACGCTGCACGCTCTGGAGCAAGTGCAGGGAGTGCCCGGATTCATCCGAAAACTGTCCGGACAGGCCTTTTTGATGGAGTTTATCCCGGCCCGGCAGACCGATCTGTATAAGGAAGGAATTGACTGGGTACAGTTTATTCCCCGCATTGAGGCGCTGATCAACGCGCTCCACGACAACGGAGTAGTGCATGGTGACCTGCGTAATACCACCAACATTCTGATGACGCCGCAACAGCGCCCGGTATTTGTCGATTTTGTTTCGGCGGTCCATCGCGGTCATCGCCTCAATGTCTTCTCCCTGATCCTGTTCAAACTGTGTCAGCCGATTGACCACGGCGCGGTGTTCAAACTGAAAGAGAAATATGCCGCGCAACTGATCACGCCCGCCGAACATCTTCGACACGCCCGTCCGGGGCGGATAGAGACAGCCGTCCGCTGGCTTTCTGTGCGTATCCGCAATCTGGTACAACTCATTTTCCCCTGAAGTGGACCCCTGCATCCCGGACAGATCAAAAAATTTCTGTTTCGACTCTTGACTTTTCAATCTTCGCCACTATATTAGCACTCGCTCAAGGTGAGCGCTAATAAACCACAGATTGATCTTTTGTTTACCACTCACCGCATTTACTTTTTAACCAAACAACAGGAGATATGAACGTATGAAAATCCGTCCGCTTCATGATCGTGTCGTCATTCGACGAGTCGAAGACGAACGAACCAGCCCAGGTGGAATTGTCATTCCTGATTCCGCTACCGAAAAACCGATGCAAGGTGAAGTGCTGGCAGCCGGAAATGGCAAGGTGCTTGATAATGGTGACCAACGGGGTCTCGATGTCAAAGTTGGCGACAAAGTGCTGTTCGGGAAGTATTCAGGCACTGAAGTCAAGATTGATGGCGAAGACCTGCTCGTGATGCGCGAAGACGACATCATGGGAATTATCGAAGGTTGATTCATTATCTTAACGCAAGAACAAATTTTTGAGGAATTGTAGAAATGGCCACTAAAGAAGTCGTATTTAGCGAGAACGCACGCGCTCGCATGCTAAAAGGGGTGAACACCCTGTCAGACGCTGTAAAGGTTACCCTTGGGCCCAAGGGTAGAAATGTCGTGCTGGACAAATCGTTCGGGGCGCCCACCGTAACCAAAGACGGTGTTTCAGTCGCGAAGGAAATCGAGTTGAAAGACAAGCTCGAAAACATGGGGGCGCAAATGGTCAAGGAAGTCGCATCCAAAACTTCCGATGTTGCGGGTGATGGTACAACCACAGCCACCGTACTGGCCCAGTGCATTGTACGTGAAGGCATGAAAGCCGTTGCCGCCGGCATGAACCCGATGGATATCAAGCGCGGCATTGACAAGGCGGTTATCACCGGCGTTGAAGAACTGCAGCAACTGTCCAGACCCTGTACCGATCACAAGGAAATCGCCCAGGTTGGCACCGTATCGGCAAACGCCGACAAGAATGTAGGGGACATCATCGCCGAAGCGATGGAGAAAGTCGGTAAGGAAGGCGTGATTACCGTAGAAGAAGGAAACGCGCTGGAAAACGATCTGGAAGTGGTCGAAGGTATGCAGTTTGATCGCGGTTACCTGTCTCCCTACTTCATCAATAATCAGGATAACATGTCGGTTGATCTGGAAAATCCCTTCATCCTGATTCACGACAAGAAAATCTCCAACATCCGTGACCTGCTGCCCACCCTTGAAGGCGTTGCCAAATCCAGCCGCCCTCTGCTGGTGATTGCAGAAGATGTGGACGGAGAGGCGCTGGCGACACTGGTCGTCAACAATATCCGCGGTATTGTCAAGGTCTGTGCGGTCAAGGCTCCCGGCTTTGGCGACCGGCGCAAGGCGATGCTGCAAGACATCGCGGTACTGACTGGCGGGCAGGTGATCAGCGAAGAAGTCGGCATGAATCTGGATGCCGTTTCTCTGGATGATCTCGGCCAGGCCAAGCGTATCCAGGTTACCAAGGAAAACACCACGGTAATTGACGGCGCCGGCAGTTCCGATGAGATAGAAGGTCGTGTCAATCAGATCCGGGCTCAAATTGAAGAGGCTACATCTGACTATGATCGCGAAAAAATGCAGGAGCGCGTAGCCAAACTGGCCGGCGGTGTTGCCGTGATCAAGGTAGGCGCTGCCACTGAAATCGAGATGAAGGAAAAGAAAGCCCGGGTTGAAGACGCGCTGCACGCTACCCGTGCCGCAGTCGAAGAAGGCGTAGTTCCCGGTGGCGGTACGGCGCTGGTTCGTTGTGTCAATGCTGTTTCCGGTGTCAAGGGCGAAAATCAGGATCAGGATCTCGGTATCAAGATTGTGTTGCGTTCGCTGGAAGAACCACTGCGTCAAATCGTCAGTAACTCCGGCGACGACGCCTCTGTCGTACTCAATGAAGTGGCCAAAAACAGTGGCAATCATGGCTACAACGCCAGCACTGGTGAATATGGCGACATGATCGAAATGGGTATTCTGGATCCGACCAAGGTAACCCGTACAGCGCTGCAAAACGCGGCTTCCATTGCCGGATTGTTGATCACAACCGAGGCAATGATCGCCGAAGTACCTGAAGACAAACCCGCTCCCGCCATGCCCGATATGGGCGGTGGCATGGGTGGCATGGGCGGAATGATGTAATCAATCCCCCGTCTCACAGGACTTGAAAAAGGCGCCGTCAAAAGGCGCCTTTTTTATTGCGGCTTCTGGTACGATTGGGGGATGGCGTTAGCCAGTCTTATCCCTTGATAAGCGGGAATCCACGAAAGATGCGTAAGGACAGAGCCTGTCCCCGGCTTGATCGGGAAGCGCTGTGCCCGGCTCGATTTGAAGATAACGAATGAACAATTATTTTGATTTGGGCGCTCACAGCCGCTCGATCTCGACCTCCTCCCCTGAAGCGCAAACGTGGTTTGACCGCGGCCTGAACTGGTGCTATGGATTTAACCAGGAAGAAGGGGTCAAGTGTTTTTACAAGGCCCTGGAATATGACTCCCGCTGCGCCATGGCATACTGGGGGATTGCTTATGGCTCGGCTCCGTTCTACAACCTGACATGGCGAGAGCTGGGTCAACAGGAAAAAGACCACTGCATCCGGCTTTGTCACGACAGCATCGGCGCCGCCCGCTCACTGCGCGCCGGAATATCCGCTGTGGAAACGTCTCTGATCGACGCGCTATCCACAAGATTTCCGTCAAACCACAGTGGTTCGCTGGAGCAACTCGAGGCCCGGGATGACGCCTGGGCCGAGGCCATGCGAGCAGTCTGGCGCCAATACCCCGACGACCTGGATGTTGCCGCGTTGTTCGTCGAGTCCATGATGATACGAACGCCGTGGAAGTTATGGGATGTGAACACCGGCCAGCCAACCGCTGGCGCGGATACGATGGAGTGTCTGTCCGTACTGGAGCGGGCGCTCTCCCGGATGCGCGAATCCGGTAGCGCCCCGCATCCGGCCATCCTGCATCTGCATATTCATTGCCTGGAAATGTCGCCCACACCGGAAAAAGCGCTGACCTCGGCAGATGCTTTGGAAAACCTGTGCCCGGATGCCGGCCATCTGGTGCACATGCCCAGCCATATCTACGTCCTGTGCGGACTGTATGACCGCTCCAGAATCATCAGCGAGAAGGCAATACGGGCAGACCGCAAATATCTGGATTATGCCGGACCGTACAACTTTTACACCTCATCGCGTTGCCATAACCTGCACATGATGATGCTGGCCTGCATGATGATGGGGCGGTTTCAACCCGCCTTCGAGGCGGCGGAAGCATTATGTAAAACGGTGTCGCAGGACCTGTTGGAAATTGTGCACCGACCGTTTCTCACCATGTTGCTGGAAGGCTATTATTCAACCAGAATACATGTCCTGGTGCGGTTCGGAAAGTGGCGGGAAATCGTCGATCTGCCGATGCCGGATAATCCCGCGCTTTACTGTGTTTCCACTTCCATGCAGCATTACGCCAGGGGAGTCAGTCTGGCCGCGCTCGGACAAATCGAACAAGCCCGCTCAGAGCGGTATCAATTCTACCAGTCACTGAAGAGGATTCCCGAAGACCGCAAAGTATTCAACAACCCGGCGCTCGACATTCTGGCTGTCGCCGAGAACATGTTGAATGGTGAACTGGAGTATCACAGCAAAAACCACCATCAGGCATTCGAATTTCTGAGAAAGAGCGTACAACTGAATGATCGTCTCGCCTACTCCGAACCCTGGCCCTGGATGCACCCGCCAAGGCATGCGCTTGGCGCGTTGCTGATCCAGCAGGAACACTATGCAGAGGCTGAAGAAGTTTACAGAACCGATCTCGGACTGAACGACAAACTGAATCGCTGCAATCATCACCCCGACAATGTATGGGCATTGCACGGATTGGCGGAATGTCTGCGCCACAGGAAGGACACGGATGAATTGCCCGGCATTACAGCCAGACTCAATGCGGCAATGGCAAATTCTGATTTCGAGATCACCTCCTCGTGTTGCTGTCGAATAAACCCGTAAGACCATTGCCCGGTAGAATCCTGGTCACCGGCGGCGCCGGCTACATTGGTTCCCACACGGTCCTGCAATTGCTGGCCGCCGGAAATTCGGTTGTGGTTGTGGACAATCTCTACTCAGGCCATGAATGGGCAGTGCCCCGGCAGGCCGTCTTTTACCAGGAAGACATCCACGACAGGAAGCGGATCAGTCAAATTCTGAAACAGCACGAGATCGAAACGGTAATGCACTTTGCAGCCCACACTGTGGTCTGTGAGTCGGTTCAAAACCCGGCAAAATATTATCACAACAATGTACTCGGTTCGCTCAACCTGATCGAAACCTGCATTGAACAGGGAGTCACCCAATTCATATTCTCCTCCAGCGCCGCGGTTTATGGCGCCGCCGGGAAAAGCACAGTCCATGAAGCCGACCCGACCCGACCGATCAATCCTTATGGCACAACCAAGCTGATCACCGAATGGATGCTGCACGACTTCGCAGAGTCGACCGGGGGCGATTTCAACTACATTGCGCTACGGTATTTCAATGTCGCGGGAGCCAATATGGGCGGTAAGCTGGGGCAGGCTTCGCGGTCAGCCACCCATCTGATCAAAGTGGCCTGCCAGACCGCCTGTGGCATTCGTCCCGGGATGTCCATATTCGGCGATGACTACGATACCCCGGACGGCACCTGTATCCGGGATTATATCCATGTCGATGATCTCGCGTCCGCTCATCTTGACGCCTGGCGTTACCTTCAGGACGGGGGCAAAACCCGGCTCCTGAATTGCGGGTATGGCAAGGGATTCAGTGTCCGGGAAGTCATTGAATGTGTTCAATCGGTCAGCAATACGGACTTTGACGTGGACGTTCGGCCACGACGACCCGGCGACCCGCCGCAACTGATTGCAGACAGCGACCAAATCAGACAGATGCTCAACTGGCAGCCGCAATACGATGACCTCGAGACGATCTGCCGCTCGGCCTGGGAGTGGGAAAAGCGACTGGGTTCCATGTCGGCTGTGGACAGCGCGCCGATTACACAACATGATTGACCGGAATACTCACAAGCCCATGAAACTGGCATTCTGTCTGTTCCGGTATTTCCCTTGGTCTGGCCTTGCGCGGGATTTCCTGCGGGTCGCACAGGAATGCCACAAGCGCGGTCATGAAGCGCAGGTTTATACCCGTGAATGGCAGGGAGATCGGCCAGCCGCAATCCCGATCAACGTGCTGAAAGTTTCGGCTCTTGCCAACCATACCCGGAACAAGTTGTTTTATCAGCAGTTCAGGGAAGTAACCGCCCGTCAGCATTTTGACGCGATTATTGGCTTTAACAAGATGCCCGGACTAGACCTGTATTATTGTGCGGACGTTTGCTATGCCAGCCGGGCCAGGCGCCATGGCTCGCTGTACCAGTGGATAAGCCCGCGTTTCCGTCATTTTCAGTCTTATGAACGAGCCGTTTTTGACATCCAGGCATCCACCACCATCCTGTCGCTTTCAGACCATGCCAAGGGTGTGTATCAACAATGCTACGGCACCCCGGAAAGTCGATTCAGGCCAGTACCCCCGAATCTCGATATCAGGCAGAAACCCTGGCATCGCCCTGCCGCCGCGCGCCACAAGAAACGCGCAGAGCTTGGGCTGGAAGATCACCAGTCCCTGCTTTTGTTTATTGGCTCCGGTTTCAAGGGAAAAGGTCTTGATCGCGCCATCAAGTCAATGGCCGCGTTGCCCGAAGCGCTTCGTCAGGACACCGTGATGCTGGTCGTCGGACAGGACAAGGCAACCCGCTATCAGCGACTCGCGAGCCGCTCCGGTCTGGCCGGAAAAGTCCGCTTCCTCGGTGGCCGGGATGACGTTGTGGAACTGATGGCCGCGAGTGACCTGCTGATCCACCCGGCGCGGGAGGAAAATACCGGGTCTGTACTGATCGAAGCCGTGGCATCCGGACTGCCGGTTCTGGTTACCGATGTATGCGGTTATGCGCACCATATTGCCGACGCGCAAGCGGGTATCGTTTCAGGCTCACCCTTTGTACAGCAACAATTCAACCAGGAACTGCACGATGCCCTGACCACCAGCCACCGCGCTGGCTGGCGCCAAAACGGCATTGAGTATGGAGAAAACCCCGACCTTTACCGAATGCCGGAAACGGTCAGCGACCTGATTGAGGAAAGGGTGACTGAACGCATGATTCCGATGACGATGAACCGGAACACAAAAACTTAGTGAGGGCTCAGGTGTGAACCGGTAGTGACCCGGACTACATTGTGCTCACTGATCGCCATATCTTACGGAGAAGATAGCGAAGGGGAAACCAGAAACCGATAGTCTGAATTTGATAAATTTGTAATCTGAACCATCTTTTCCTGCGTGTCGCCTTGTTCTGATTTCTTCCTATACTGTCAATTTTCGATTCGCTGGATGATTTGGAAACAGGATGAGGGAATATGCCATAGGTTTGAAATGAGCCAAACAGGTATGGGTATTTCATATCCAGATCAATGGCCATGCATCTTGGATAAAAGTTTGTGAACATTTGCGCAAATTTCCTGTCTATCATATAGCCAACCGCGCTGGTGGGGATGCGCTTGTAGATAATTAAATCAAAGCCTTTTGGCAGACTTTCCCTGACAAAGAATGGTCTTCGTTTATTCATGTACAAACGAACGATATTCCAGTCATCAGGGAGGCAACCGGGAAGAATTTCCAGCAACTCGGGAAAATTATCCGAGAGAACGGCGTCATCTTCAAGGATCACCCTGGCTGATTCATCGGTGTCCAGCATATCCGCCATACATTGCAGGTGGCTCGCATAGCAACCAATTTCCCCATCACCAATGGGGCTGTCCTTAAATTGCGGTTTCCATTGATCAGGGATATTCGCACCCCGAAATGCCGGGAACCTGGTAAATGAAAGACCCAGATCATCCAGCTGGCGCGTTATAGCATTGAGCCGGTCGCGGTCTTCATCCAGGTTAATAACATAAATCGGTATCTGGCTCATTGCGTATTCCCTCCAGGTGAATACTTGATCCATTTGAAATTCAGGATGCTGTGCCGTCGGAGGGCCATTGGGTGAATCCTTTTCGAAACGTGGCTATGAGTTTAACATGCAATTCTTATTCGCAGGGAGTGTTAGGGGCGAATGTGTTAGGGACGAATGAATGTCGGGAGTAAAGAATCAACATCCAGCGTTTGACTTTCCTCCGATTATAGATGACTATAAGTAGCCTTGTTACATATATGTTTTAAAGTTCTGGAGGCTGTTTAATGGAGGCGCTACACCGATCACACCGGTCACACCTGGTAAAGCGCTACCATTTCGTCACTGGGGAAAAGGCGGGTGGAATTACCTATACACCCAGGATTCTTGCTGATTTTGTCGCCGGAAAAATTTTACAGGCCGCCAGTAAACTCCCGACTCACCGTCGGATTCGAGTCTTTGACCCGGCCATCGGTGACGGAGAGTTGCTGGTTAGTCTCCTTGATGACCTGACTAGCCAGACAGATCTTACAATTGAGGTCAATGGTTTCGAGACAAACAGGAAAGCGCTGGATACTGCGGCAGCAAGAATTAAGGAACAATTCCCAAACGTTCTCCAACACTTTGAATACGGCAACTTCCTTGAACATGCCTTTGAACACTTCAGCTTCAACGACCAGACCAGCATGTTTGGCTCAGTCGCTCCCAAAACCTACGATCTGATCATTGCGAACCCGCCCTATGTACGCACTCAGATCCTGGGGGCAGAGCGGGCACAACTACTCGCTAAACAGTTTAATTTAGCGGGTCGTGTAGACTTGTATCACGCTTTTGTACTCGGCATATCCCGTGTACTGAGTCCAAATGGCATTGCTGGAATCATCGTTTCCAATCGTTTCATGACAACCAGGTCTGGCTCCTCCGTAAGGCGAGCCTTACTGGAACATCTTGACGTTCGGCATGTTTGGGATTTGGGTGATACCAAACTGTTTAACGCCGCAGTTTTACCCGCAGTTTTGCTCGCCGAGAACAAGAACGGCTGCAATAAAAAGACTCCGGGCTTTACGTCTATCTATCAAACCTCCAGTTCAGCAAAAGAAATTACGACCGATCCGCTCAATGCGCTTGGCAGCGAGGGTGTCATCGAAATCAATGATGGCCGACGTTTCAACGTTCGGCATGGAAAGCTGGATACAAGCGGGACATTTGGTGGTGTATGGCGGATAACTACAAAGGCCGTTGACGCCTGGCTGGCCACTGTAAATGCTCACAGCTGGGGCTCCTTCCGTGATATTGGAAAAATACGCGTCGGTGTAAAGACATGCGCTGATAAGGTCTTTATCCGAAGCGATTGGCAGCGCCTCCCCAAGAACGATCTTCCTGAACTTCTTAAGCCAATTACAACTCACCGCATTGCCCGACGATTTAAACCTCTTAGTGAACAGCAATTGACCAGGATTCTCTATCCACACAAAGTTGCGCAAGGCCGCCGACAGGCGGTAGACCTTGCCGAATACCCTTGTAGTAAGGCATATCTAGAAACCCATCGAGCCATCCTTGAGAACCGTCAATACCTTACTAAATCAGGTCGAAAATGGTTTGAAATCTGGGTCCCGCAAGATCCCGATGCCTGGCGCCGCCCCAAGCTCGTATTCCGCGATATCGCCAGCGAACCAACTTTCTGGATTGACCTGGATGGATCTATCGTCAATGGTGATTGTTATTGGCTTGCTTGCAAAAATCCGGCACAAGTTGATTTGCTGTGGCTTGCCGCCGCTGTGGGTAATTCAACGTTTGCTGAACAGTTCTACGACTACCGTTTTAACAACAAGCTTTACGCAGGCCGGAGGCGTTACATTACCCAGTATGTTGAGAAGTTCCCGCTCCCGGACCCGCAAACTTCTCTTGGCAAGACAATCATTGCCAAAGCAAAGCAGATATATGATTGCATTCCCTCTGACGAAGCTGTTCAACTCCAACAGGACTTGAATCATTTAATCTGGAAGTCGTTTGGCCTGACTGTCGAAAAAGGTGGGTGGGAGTAAGATTTGTATCTTCCGGTTAATTACCTGCCCTTGGAACTGTGGGAACCGCGTGAAAAAGTTTTCGCCTGTTGTGAGAAACAGATGTGTCAACGTGACAAGCTCTCCATCCGTCCTCGCATAAAACAAAGCATAACGAACATCTCAGTGACGAACTTGCTGACCGCCAACCATAGGGATGTCAAGGATCTCTTCGCTATTCGGGCATACAAGACCCAGATCAATTGTTGGTGAAGTCTGTAACTTCACTTCGAGAAGCTGATGGCGTATATCCGGGAACTGCCCATCGTCCTGATAGTCGATATAGCCTAAATATTCACACACCAATTGATGCAAGGCTGCGCCTCGGTTACGTTCCTGATCATAGCCAGTATCGGGAAATGTTCTCCCAATAAGTATCCGAAGTCGTTCAAATACCTGTCTGATCGAGAAAAGTTGTTGCACTTCAGGATTGCTGATTGGGCTTGCCGCCAGATCAAGATCAATATATGACCGCACAGAACGCTGGAGACGCTCCGTATCTGCAGCAGCAATAAGCTCTGCCTTCGCCTCTCCAGGAACTACTCGAGCCTGATATTTTTGAGTGAGCGTTCCAGTGGTATCCAATTGAACCAGAGTATTTCCCGTGACCACTTTCACTCTATCAATAACGTTATCCGTTCCGACCCGGATGATCACATAGCGTCTCGTATGTGCAATAGCCTCATTCCAAATCTGCAAGTTGCTGGATTTTTGAACATAGGTATCGAAATACTGGCCTGGAAATCGTGGCTGCGTTTTTGTGAAACTGGCTGGAACCGGATAGCCAAGCGCTCGGCAAACATGCTCTTTGACCACCTTTGAGCGGGAACGAAGTGGTAATCCAGCAAGAGATACTCCCACAATCGTCGCATTGAGCAGGCCTTCAAGTATTGATGTCGGAATCCATAATTCGGGATCACCAATTGCAATACGATCATAAATCGTTAAACCACTTTGCCGGATAGCTTCAACATATAAATTCGAGCCACCCCTATCAGATGCCATCCTTGAATGCCTCTTTAGTCAAAAGTCTTGAAACTTCCACATCAAGAACTGTGGCGAAAATTTCCAATGTACTCAAAGTTACATTTCTCTCTCCCCTTTCTACCGAACCGACATAAGTTCGATGGATATCACACAAATCGGCAAGCTCTTCCTGAGATATTTGTTTGATTTTTCTGTATGTACAGATATTTTCTGCAAGGATTCGCCTCAACCCGATACTGGGTGTTCTAAATCTTTTCTTACCCATTTACTTCTCGAAGTATCCCGGCGCCGCTGACATAATAGTAGCTTCCCGGGTTGGATGCCTTTGAGTCTACAGACTATAAGTAGCATAGTGTAATCATTACAATATACATTCTGGCCTGCATTTCCCATAAAAGAGATGATCAGAGAGTATCTACAGCAGGTAATCGCGGATGGTGATATGGCCGAACTGACCAGAGCCATTGGGCATGTAGCGCCTACCGGTATACCTCCCGCCGGTTTCCAATTCGAACGACGAGGATACGTACTCTTTCGTCCTCAATGCTGCTGATAATGCGGTAATCCCCGAGCCGGTACTTCCAGAACTTCCCCAGCCTGAACTTCCCCAGCCTGAATATATTGACTGCTGTTCTCATGTTATGATGTTCAGATAATGAATGAGAATCAGGACATGGCTCGCCGCCGACTTCCGATCGGCATCCAGACTTTCCGGCATATCCGGGAGCGCAACTGCTACTATGTAGACAAGACCCCCCTGATCCGGCAGATGGTGGATCAGGGGTCCTATTACTTCCTGTCGCGCCCGCGCCGCTTTGGCAAGAGTCTGCTGCTCGATACCCTGCGCGAACTGTTCTCAGGCAATGAAAAGCTGTTCCGGGGGCTGGATATTCACGACCACTGGGACTGGAACCCGGAACAAAAGCATCCAGTGGTGCGGTTAAGCTTCGACGGCAAACACACAGAAGCGGGTGATCTGGATGGCGATATTATCGAACAGCTGGAAAGTGTAGAACGGCATTACGGCCTTGCTCACGCCACTGCGTCGCACACGGGTCCCCGCCGCCTGCGGAACATACTGGATCGTCTGCATGAACAGAGCGGGCGTGAAGTCGTGGTACTGATTGACGAATACGACAAACCCATCCTGGATGTACTGGAAGAACCAGAAATGGCCAGAGCCAACCGGGATTACTTGAGAGGGTTTTACGGCATCATCAAGGGCAGCGCGGAACATATCCGGTTCGTCTTCATTACCGGCGTCAGTATGTTCTCCAATGTAAACCTGTTCTCTGGTCTTAACAACCTGAAGAACATCAGTCTGGACTCAAGATATTCCACCATCTGCGGTTATACGGACAATGACATGGATACCGTATTCGCTCCAGAGTTGCCGGGGCTTGATCGAGACGAAATCCGTCGCTGGTACAACGGCTATAGTTGGTCGGGTGAGGAGAAAGTCTACAACCCTTATGATGTACTGCTATTGTTTGATGGTCGGGAATATGAACCGCACTGGTTCCGTACTGGCACACCGACCTTTCTGTACCGGGAGTTAGTCAAGAATAAAATCAGCCCGATGGAACTTGAGCATCGTACTGCAGACCGGGAACTGGTTTCTACCTTTGATGTAGAGAGCTATAACATAGATGCCCTGCTGTTCCAGACCGGTTATTTGACTATTGTGGGTAAGGAACAGACAGGAGGCCTGACCGAATACCGTCTGGGTTATCCGAACTATGAAGTAGAGTTGAGTCTGAACCGGGGACTGCTGCGCTATGTGACAGGTATCGACCAAATCACGAAGCAGGGAATGGGGTTGCTTCGATTACTGGCAGATCAAGACTTTGATGGATTTGCCGAAGAGTTTCGGGCATATCTGTCCGGGATACCGCATCCATGGCATGACAGCGCCAATCTGAGTCGGTATGAGTCGTGGTATGCGAGTCTGTTGTATATGATCTTCAAAGCCCTGGAGGCGGAGGTTCGGGTAGAGGAGTCCACTAGCCGGGGTCGTTCAGACATGGCGCTGATTCATGCCGGTCAGGTATTTATCATGGAATTCAAGGTAGCAGAAGATGAATCGGGTAAAGAGGCGGCTCTGAGCCAGGCGATGGCACAAATCAAGGAGAAGGGCTACAGCGAGAAATACCACAATCAGGGCAAGCCGATTCATCATATCGCGCTTGTCTTCGGGCAGGCGGAACGCAATCTGCTGGGGATTCGGGTGGAATGTGGCTAATGCTGAAATCTGCAATTTATGCTTGATTTAGGACACGTTATGTATTATTCCGACCTTATCCGCCCCATAGCAGTACGCCTCGTTCCCGTCCTGTTCAGGATTGGAGATCATGAGCGAGGCCGATCCTTTAATACTGCCTGAAACCCTGAACTCTGCGTCAGAAATAACTACCAGAAGTAAATGAGTTCCCTCCTGACACTCAATGGAGTATTATCCACAATCACACCACATCCCAGGGCTAATGGGCCCGTCTTCGTCTTGACTCAATCTACCCCCCCCCCCCCCCCCCCGCATCGCTTCCAGGAATCGGCGCCTTCTGGTACGGACCTGAACTTGGCAGATTAGAACGCGCCTGCTTGCGCTCAATGATGGGGCAAGGACATGAGGTGACTCTTTTTGTCCACAACGAGGTGAAGGGTGTGCCGGAAGGCGTTCAGGTCCGGGATGCCAAAGAGATTACAGGAGACCGACCCGTCTTTTTTACCGGAAAATACAATAGTCCGGCCGGATATGCGGATCAGTTTCGCTATCTTATGATAAAACAAACCGGATTGATCTGGCTGGATATGGATGAGTTCCTCTTGAAGCCATTGCAACCGACCAACGGTTACCTGTTCGCTTGGGAGAGTGATAAATCCATTGCCAACGCGGTTCTTTCTCTTCCTGAGAACTCCCCAACTCTTTCAGACCTGGTCGAATTTTGTGAGGATTATTACCCTGTTCCACCCTTTGAACATAGAAAAAGGGTAACTCTGAACCTTACCTTAAGGAAAAGGATTGGTTTTCCCGTCCATGTGTCACAACAGCGTTGGGGCGTATGGGGCCCGCGAGCCCTGACCTGGTTTCTGCGTAAAAACGGGGAAGACCACCATGCGCTTCCAGCCGAAAACTTCTATCCGATTGAATACAAGGATTATGAGCGACTTCTCCTGCCAAAAAATGAAACTTATGACAAGTATCTCCAGGACGCTCTGGCCGTCCACCTGTGGGGGGCACGACTACGAAGCACGATTGAGGAGCCAATCAATATCCCGAAAGGCAGTTTTTTATCCCACATTCTCGACCTCGGTTCATAGGAAACATCAAACAACACGGCGCGTGTGATTGGCAGTTACACTGGACCGCGTATGGTATTACGGTATCCGCGACGGCACTACTGTTGCTCCTGAACCACAGGATCAGAACATTTATTCTTCGACAGACGCGGGTTTCCTGAAACGGCTCACAAGTCTGGCAAGCCAGCCTGTTTTCTTTTTGCTGCCATCCGCCTGGATGTCGGCATGCTGTTCAAGGTATTCGCTGTCCGGGAAATTGTGCTCAAGCACTCTGCGGGCATCGTCCGACAGATCATTCATGCCCATCTTGCGGTAACTCGACATCATCAGGGCCAGCGCTTCTTCGACAGCGGGAGTGGAAGCATAGTCCTGGACGACTCCACTGGCCCGGTTGACTACGGCTACATGAGCATCCTTCTGGTAATAGTATTTCGCGACCACAATTTCATTTCTGGCCATCGACTCCAGCAGGCGCTGGGCTCTGACTCGGGCATCCGCGGCATACTGGCTGTCGGGGAAACGGGTGTACACCTCCTGGAAGGCAGTCAAGGCGCTATACATCGGCGACGCGTCCCGATCACTCAGGTCATCGTGCCCAAGCAGTCTGCCCAGCATCGACGAATCTTCCTCGAAACTGGACAGGCCCTTCAGGTAATAGATGTAGTCCACCGAGGAATGGGTCGGATGCAGTTTGATGAATCGGTCTGCGGCCGCTTGCGCCAGCCCGGTCTGCTCCGTTCGATAATAGATATAGACCGTGTCAATCTGGGCCTGGGTCGCGTGCTTGCCATAAGGGTATCTCGCTTCCAGCGTCCGCAACTGCTGCAGAGCCGTTTCCCAGCTTCCCTTATCCATGCTTGCCCTGGCCTCGCTGTAAAGCTCCTCGACGCTTTTATCCTCATCCTCTTCCTTATCCTTGTTGAACAGGGCGCAGCCGGTCACCAACAGGCAGGACAGAATCATGATGAACAGTCGAACAGCCAGCTGTCTGCCTGGATGAGTCTGGCTGAAAAACCGGCTTCGCGCAGGGACAGAGCCTGTCCCCGGCCCCCGCTCAGGTCGAGGGCAGGCATTGATCGGGGAGCTGTGCGCCTGTCCGGCTTTAATTGTCATTGGCACGGGATTTTCACTATGGGGTAGAATCGGGTTTGCTTGATCTAAGGTCTTAATTATAACCATTCAAGCGCCCATTGTGCCATAACTGAATCGTCATGTCAGAATCCGAATCCCGTCTTTTTATCCGTTCTACCATGCAAATGAAGGGCGAACGTGTGGACAAGGCGCTTTCGATACTGCTGCCTGAATATACCAGAAATGCAATTCAGCAGTGGCTCAGGCAGGGGCTGGTACAGATAGACGGGCAATCAGCAAAACAGAAGTTCAGGCTGTCGGGGGAAGAAACACTGGAAATTCTGCTCCCCTGTCCCTCCTCTGCGGATTGTCTTCCCGAACAGATTGACCTGGAAATCCTGGAGCAGGACGCTCACATCATGGTCATCAATAAACCCGCCGGCCTGGTCGTCCATCCGGGCGCCGGCAACCTGAACGGCACCTTGCAAAATGGCCTGCTCCATTATAATCCCGAGCTGGCTAAACTGCCCAGGGCGGGAATTGTTCATCGGCTCGACAAGGATACGACCGGATTAATGGTGGTGGCGAAGACCGAACAGGCCAGACAGCATCTGATCGCCCAGCTCGACAGGCGGGAAATGAGCCGCCAGTATCTCGCCATCGTCAACGGCGTCATGATTTCAGGAGAAACCATCAACCAGCCCATCGGCAGGCGCCGGCAGGATCGGTTACGTATGACGGTCACCCCGCAGGGCAAGACCGCGGTCACTCATTTCCGTGTCAAAAGAAAATATCGTCACCATTGCCTGGTGCGGGCCAGTCTGGAATCCGGGCGTACCCACCAGATCCGCGTACATTTGAGTTGGCGGGGCTTCCCGATTGTCGGTGACAGGCTGTACGGACAACGCACCCGATTGCCACCGGCAGCGTCCGAGCCACTCCGGCGCTGTCTACAGACGTTTGGGCGACAGGCTCTGCATGCCGAAAAACTCACACTGATTCATCCACGCAACAATATCGAGGTCAGCTGGCGCAGCGAATTACCCGAAGATATGAAAACCCTGATGGCCCGGCTTGAGAGCGACAATGCCCGAAATAATCCGCAAGATCCGATTTGATTTTTAGCACATGCTTTCTGCCGGAAAGACACGGCTTTTCTAAAGCGCGACCGCTACCCGCATTTGCTTTCGCCGCAACTCAGACAGGTCATACAGCCATCCATGAAGACCATGGCTTTGGTATTGCATTTGTTACACAGAATGGCTCCAGCGGGAAATGCGCTATCCTGTGTGTCGGAGGCAAAGTGGGCATGACTCTGCTCATATTCCCTGCGCTTGCGGTCGATCAGCGCCTGCTGATGCTGGTCCGGCCCCGACTCGACAATCACGCCGATCATTTTCAGGTGGGACTCGATGACATCACCGATTTCAGCGACCAGCGAAGGCATATATCTGCCACCCCGTTTGAAGTAACCTCCCTTGGGGTCGAATACGCTACGCAGTTCGCTGGCCAGAAAGGCAACGTCGCCTCCTTTCCTGAAAACCGCAGAGATAATCAGTGTCAGCCCCGATATCCATTGATAGTGATCCATGTTTTTCGAGTTGATAAAAATCTCGAAAGGCCGGCGCTTCTCATAAGGAGTGCCCGGATTGAGCAGGATGTCGTTAATCGTAATGTAAAACGCATGTTCGGAGACCGGAGTCTTGATCTTGTAGGTA
The DNA here is from genome assembly GCA_965208975.1 of Candidatus Poriferihabitaceae bacterium. Lineage (GTDB taxonomy): Bacteria > Pseudomonadota > Gammaproteobacteria > Arenicellales > Poriferihabitantaceae. Next base: position 942,074 of record CBDBQH010000003.1, read on the forward strand.
TTGCCAACCAGCATTTCCGGGCGAACCACCTTTTCGTGCATCTGGACAATCCGCTGCTGCGCCGCATCGGCTACAGCCGATGACGCGGCGGTCAATTCCGCCGTATCTGCGTCGCCGACGCCTGGGGCCGAGGGTCTGGTCACGTTGTAGTCAACGATTCTCTGGTCTATCTTTATAGTCATTAAAACCTCGACAGGATTTGCTGGCTGGCTGGCGCTGTAATTGCTGTAATTGCTGTAATTGCTGTAATTGCTGTAATCATCACGGGGAGCCGATAAAAGTCACTAGAATCGACCGTAATATCCTTCTTTCAAGGCATCAAACAAATTCGCCGCGGTGTGGCTCTCGCCATCATACTCAATCTCCTCGTCCCCCCTGACCTCAACCACCTCGCCGTTTTCGAGAACAAACTGGTATTTCGTGTTCTTCAGATCCTGTTCCTTCACCAGCACTCCCTGAAACACTTCAGGATTGAATCTGAATGTGGTGCAACCTTTCAGTCCTTTCTCCCAGGCATACCGATAAATGTCCTGAAACTCGGCGAACGGGAAATCCGTCGGCACATTGGCGGTTTTCGAGATGGATGAATCAATCCATTTCTGCGCCGCCGACTGTATATCCACATGTTGTTTCGGCGTTACCTCCTCGCTGGTAATGAAATAATCGGGCAACTTTTCGTTTTCGTTCTCCCCGGCGGGCGCCGCCACCGGATTCACCAACTGACGGTAGGCCAGCAATTCGTAGGAATAAACGTCAATTTTTTCCTTGGTTTTCTTGCCTTCGCGAATGATGTTTCTGCTGTATTTGTGGGCGAAGCTCGGCTCGATTCCGTTGCTGGCGTTATTCGCCAGAGACAGGCTGATTGTGCCGGTGGGCGCGATTGAGGTATGATGGGTATAACGACAGCCGTTGACTTCAATCCCGTTGCGTATTTCCTCGGTAAACTGCTGCATATAACGACTGTATCTGGCCATCAATACCGCACCCTTGACCCGGTCGCCTTCGCAAAAGCCGTCCGCTGTCATTTGCGGGCGTTTAGCCAGCATCTCCCGGGTCACCGTGTATTCCCGCTCAAGAACAGGCGCAACCCCCTTTTCCTTGGCCAGGGTAATCCCCACTTCCCAACCGACCGTGGCCATTTCCCTGGCAACCCGCTCGGTAAAGGCCAGCGACCGCTCATCGCCGTATCTCATCTTCAACATGGTCAAGGTGGAGCCCAGCCCCAGGAAACCCATGCCGTGACGACGCTTCAACTGCAGCTCGTCGATCTGTTTGGCGAGCGGCAAGCCATTGATTTCAACCACATTATCCAGCATACGGGAAAAGACGGCGACCACTTCCCGGTACTCGTCCCAGTCGAACCGGGCTTCATCGGTAAACGGGTCGCGGACAAACCGGGTCAGATTTACCGAGCCGAGCAAACAGGCTCCATAAGGCGGTAGCGGCTGTTCTCCGCAGGGATTGGTGGCGCGAATATTTTCGCAGAACCAATTGTTGTTCATCTCGTTGATGCGATCCACCAGAATAAACCCGGGCTCGGCATAATCATAAGTGGAGCTCATGATCGTGTCCCACAGTTTCCTCGCGCCAATGGTGCGGTAAACACGACAGGCGACATCCCCCACCTCGTTGGTTACATAATCCTCTGTATGCGGCCATCGCCGCCAGATCATCCGGTATTCCCCGCACTCGAATTCATGCCGGGTGGCCGGGAAAGACAGCGGCCACTCGGCATCGTCCCGCACCGCCTGCATGAACTCATCGGTAATCAGACAGGACAGGTTGAATTGACGGAGCCGCGCGTTTTCGCGCTTGGCGCGAATAAACTCCAGAATATCAGGATGAGAAATATCGAAGGTGCCCATCTGGGCGCCACGCCGTCCACCGGCAGACGAGACCGTGAAACACATCGAATCGAATATGTCCATAAAGGAAAGCGGGCCGGAGGTATACGCTCCGGCGCCGCTGACAAAGGCGCCCTTGGGGCGCAAGGTGGAGAATTCGTATCCAATCCCGCATCCGGCTTTCAGAGTCAATCCCGCTTCATGAACGCAGGCCAGCACCCCATTCATCGAATCCGGGATGATGTCTGAAACGGTGCAGTTGATCGTGCTGGTCGCTGATTTGTGCTCCAGAGCGCCGGCGTTGGAGGTAATCCGCCCGGCCGGGATGGCGCCGCGCTGCAAGGCCCAGAGGAATTTCTCGTGCCATTCCTTTTGCTTTTCGTGAGTCTGCTCCACCTCGGCCAGGGCCCTCGCCACTCGATCACAGGTTGCCATGACATCCGCGTCCACCGGCTCACCGCGCATGGTTTTCAGCCGATACTTTTTATCCCAGATATCCAGCGCGGCGGGTTGAAGAGCAATTTCGTCCAGCGAATCAGACTCGCTATCATGGTTTTTTTCAGTGGCTGCGCGAATCATCCGGGGATATTCCAATTTCGTTATAAATCATATATATAGTGGAGTCTTATCGACACAGAACACTATATGTGGGGCTTTTTACTGTTCAAGCGCTCTATGATAGACTTTATCCCCGAACTCAGTCAACAGTTTTTGGTTACCAATAACCTTTTATTTTCCATTCCAGACACGAATTCCGACTTTCGAGAATAGTTGTGTTCCCTCGTATGGAACGCGAATCCGAGGAGAGATATTGCATGCAGTATAGCCTCGCCGATGCCCCGATGCTCCCGCGCATCTCTTCACAAAGGCCACCGACACCACGCCTGAAAAAATTGCTTTCGTCACCACAGCCGATTGACGCCGTAGCGGTCGAATACCGCATCGACCGACACGACCGCCAGGTCGCGGGCTAATGCCTGGGCGATGAGCATTCGGTCGAACGGGTCACGGTGAGGACCGGGCAATCGGCCAGCGCGTTCAGCCCCTGCGACGCTGATTGCCAACTCCTCAAAACCCTGGCTGGCGATAATGCCAGCGATATCAATTGCCGCGGCCTCTGCCCCCGGCAGTTTGCCGAGCCGGAACTTTGTGGAGATTTCCCAGGCGGACGCCGCGCTGACCACGATATTGTTCGACTCATCCGCGATCACGCTGTGCGCTATTCGAGACAGACGTCCGCTGTCCGTAACCCACCAAAGAAACGCATGGGTATCCAGCAGCGCCCGCACCGCTACTTACCTTCCCATACCGTCAGTTCTTCCTCAGGCAACGGGTCGAAGAAGCTCTCTGGAATGACGATTTTCCCCTTGAGGACATCGGGTTGCCGCTTACCTGCAGGTTTGCAGCCAACCAGCCGCGCGACCGGTTCGCCCCGCCGGGCGATCACGACATCCTCACCCGCCTCGACCTGTGCCAGCAGTCGGGAAAGTTGGGTCTTGGCTTGATGAACATTGACGACGAACATAACCTTGTCCTCCCTGGTTGAGTTAATCTGGCTAACATTATAGCCAGATCATGAGTATGGTCAACATCTGTGTGTAATGCTAAAGAGCAAATAGAATGGTCCGGTTTCGACCCGTCCGCATCAGCCGCTTTTTTTGTGAAAAGCTTGGTCGCCGATAACAAAAACGGCGCCACACGATCCCGGATCAGGGGTTGGGCCGCGTCGTTGGGATGAATCATGTCGGGCTGCATATACGCTGGATCCAATACCAGTTCGCCGGTAAAGAACGGCAACAGCGGAGCCCCGGTGTCCGCAGACACGTTCTCGTAGACCCGCTCGAATCTGGCAGTGTAGGCCGTGCCGTAGTTGGGCGGAATACGCATCCCGAGCAGCATTGCGCGCACCCCCCGGGATGCCGCAATCTCCACCATTTGGCGGAGATTATCCTCAATCACCCGCGGGCGGATACCACGCAGCCCATCGTTGCCACCGAGCTCAATCAACACCCAATCCGGGTTGATACGCAAAATGCCGTCAGCGAGCCGGGCCAGCCCTCCGGCCGTGGTATCGCCGGTGATGCTGTCATTGGCGATATGAATGTCGTGCCCTTCACGGGCGAATTGCCGATTGGTCAACTCCACCCAGCCAGGCCCCGCCAGTCCATAGCCAGAACTCAAGCTATCGCCGATCAGGAGAATTTTTGTGGTCATCGCCGTCGCCGATACTGGCCAGGCCAGAAACCAGCCCAGCCAGGTGAGAAATAACCAGCCCGCTATCGCGCTACGGGAAGATACATCCGATTTCATCATGATAGCGCTATCCAATATCCCATCCGATTAAAACAGGGAATTATATATAATTCCCTTGAAACTCGATAATGGAACCGCACTTTAATGGAATCGCTTTATATCTCGGTAATCCTTATCTCATGACACAACCTGACTTGCCAATTCGCGCGGAAAAGGTCGGCAAAACCGTGCCGGTGGCATCCGGCGCCCTCAACATACTGCAGGATATTAATCTTGAGGTCGCTGCGGCACAAACCCTGGCTATCGTGGGCGCCTCCGGCTCGGGGAAATCGACGCTACTCGGCTTGCTCGCCGGGCTGGACCAGCCCAGCGAAGGGCGCATCACACTGGCTGGTCATGATATAACCGCCCTGGATGAGGACGAGCGGGCAGCCATTCGCGCAGACCACGTGGGTTTCGTATTCCAGTCCTTCCAGTTACTGCCCAATCTGACAGCGCTGGAAAATGTGAGCCTGCCCCTGGAAATCACCGGCGCGAACGATGCCATCTCCCAGGCGACCCAAATCCTGCAACGGGTAGGTCTCGGCGCCCGCACCACCCATTATCCACGTCAACTTTCCGGCGGCGAACAGCAGAGAGTGGCGATAGCGCGGGCGTTCGTCACCCGACCCACTATTTTATTCGCCGACGAACCCACCGGCAACCTCGACACCGAAAACGGCCGCCGTGTGGCTGATCTGATGTTCACCCTGAACGCTGATCATGGCGCCACCCTGGTTCTCGTTACTCATGCGTTGGAGCTGGCCGAGCGGTGCGGGCGGCGCGTCAGTATGGAATGCGGGCGGCTTCATTCGCGCCAATGAAACCATCCCGGCTCCTGGCATTTTCACTCCGCCTGATGTTGCGGGAGTGGCGTAGCGGCGAACTGACCATACTGTTGCTTGCGCTGGTGGTGGCCATCGTCAGCCACACGGCTATCGGCCATTTCACAGACCGGCTCAGCCGGAGTATGTCAATCAATGCCCAACATGTCATTGGCGGTGACCTGGTACTGTCCGGCAGCAGACCATTCAATCCAGCGGTGCGAGCGGAAGCGGAACGGCGCAATCTCGAAGTCGCCGGCACACAGCGCTTTGTCACGATTGCCGGCAACGATGACATTCTCCTGGTTGCGGTCAAGTCTGTAGATGACCACTATCCCCTGAAAGGGAGCTTGCGAGTGACTCGCGAACTCTACGGCGCCGAAGAATCAGTAAACACTGGCCCGGCGCCCGGTAAGGCCTGGGTAGAAGCTCGGGTATTGCACGCTCTGGGGGTCGAACCGGGAGACCGCATCACGATCGGAGAAACGGCCTTTACGATCACTCGAATCCTGACTTATGAACCCGACCGCGGCAACAGTTTCTACAATTTCAATCCGCGGGTGATGATCCACCAGAACGACCTTGAGGATACCGGGATCATCCAGCCCGGAAGCCGTATCCGCTATCAGAATATGTTCGCGGGGGACACGGACCAGGTGAACGGCTTTCGCGCATGGCTGCAACCCAGGTTGAAGCCGGGGCAACGTATCCACAATCTCGCCGAAGACCGCCCGGCGCTGGATGAAGCCCTGAACAAGGCAAGGCAATATACTGGCCTGGCCAGTCTGGTGGCCTTGCTGCTGGCGGCGGTGGCCATCGCCAACAGCGGTCGGCATTACAGTGAACGCCATTATGACACCAGCGCATTGTTGCGCTGCCTCGGCTGCAGACAGAACGATATTCTCGGTATTTATGTGTTGCAGCTGCTGTTGTTGGCGCTGATCGGTGGGATTCTGGGCAACCTGCTCGGATGGGCAACCCAGGCCGGCCTGATTGCGGCGCTTAAGACCTTGTTGCCTGAAAATGTCCCGGCTATCGGCCTCATGCCGGTATTGTCCGGCCTGTTTCTCGGCTTCGCGGCGTTGCTCGGCTTCACCCTGCCATCGGTATTACGGCTGCGCTCGGCGCCGCCCCAGCGGGTACTGCGTAAAGACCTGAGCCCACTGCCCCTGTCCGCCAGGCTGGTATACGGCGCGACGCTGCTCCTGATTGTGGCGCTGATGTGGATTTATACCGGCAATATCGTCCTGACTCTGGGAATGGTTGCCGGCAGCGCTGTGGTAATCGCCGTTGCCGCGCTGGTGATTGGCGGGATATTCCGCCTGCTGGGGCGGGCGCTTTTCCTGATTCCCACCAGCATCCGCGCCGGCGTCCGGAATTTCCTCCGCCGACAAAAGGGAACCGTGATCCAGACTATGGTTTTTGGATTGACCATCATGACCATGCTGGTGGTATTGATGTTGCGGACGGAACTTGTTTCCACCTGGCAGGAGACCGTGCCGGAAAATGCCCCCAACCATTTCGTGCTCAACATCCAGTCCCATGAAACCGATGCCTGGGCCGACTTCACTGCCCGACAGGGGATTGCCGCTGAGCGTTTGTATCCGGTGGTTCGCGGACGGCTGATCCGTATCAATGACATACCGGTTCTGGATCACGTCAGCAAGGAGGAGCAGGGCGAGGACGGTATCCAGCGGGAACTCAATCTCACCTGGTCAAAAGACCTGCCGCCGGACAACACGCTGATCGCCGGGGAGTGGTGGCAAGCCGATGATCAAGGGCATATCCGCGTTTCGGTAGAAAACGAATTAGCGGAGAGTCTCAACATCGTCATCGGCGACGAACTGATGTTTTTCACCGGCGACCGTAACTGGACCGCCGAGGTCACCAGCCTGCGTAGCGTGAAATGGGACAATTTCAAGCCCAATTTCTACATGGTTTTCAACCCGGGGGCGCTGGATGCCCTGCCCGCCTCATGGATCGGCAGTTTTTTCCTCGAAAGCGAACGCAAGAAACTGCTGGTGGACATGGTGCGCGCCTTTCCTTCCATCACCCTGCTTGAGGTAGACGCCATCTTACAGCAGGTTCAATCAATTATCAGCCAGGTCACGCTGGCTATAGAGGCCATTCTTCTCTTTGTGCTGGCGGCCGGCTTCCTGGTCACCCTTTCGGCCATTCAGGCCAGTATGAACGAGCGGCTTCATGAGGGCGCCCTGATCCGCACCCTGGGGGGGAGCCGCAAACTCCTGCGCTTCAACCAATGGAGTGAATTTGCCAGCATGGGATTCCTCGCTGGCCTGATTGGCGTACTGGGAGCGGAGCTCGCGATTGCACTGCTGTACTGGCGCATCTTTGAGCTGGATTACACACCGACATGGTGGGCATGGGGCCTTGTGCCACCCGCTTCCGCCATACTGATCGGACTGGCTGGTATCTGGAGCAGCCAGCGTATCTTGTCCCGCCCCCCGATCACGATTCTCAGAGAGACCGATGCCTGATCTTCACCGGAGCAAGACCTGTTTCCGGCTGGCGCCGGGGTGGCAACCGGGGTGGTCACCGTGATGACCACTGAAGCGCCTGTGGATATTCGCGTTTGCGCTTCCATTGACGAGATCCCCGCGCAACAGTGGAACCGGCTCGTCAGAGGAAATTACCCGTTTCTGAATCACAGTTTTCTATCTGCGGTGGAGCGTTTTGACTGTGTCGGCGAGCAGGTCGGATGGCTCCCCCGGCACCTGATTTGCCAACAGGACCAAACCCTGGTCGCCGCGATGCCGGTTTATGAAAAGCATAATTCCTGGGGCGAATTCGTGTTTGACCATGCCTGGGCCAATGCCTTCCACCAATACGGAGTCAGATACTACCCGAAACTGATCAATGCGGCGCCGTTCACCCCGGCTTGTGGTCAACGTATCCTGATTGCCGGGACACATCCGGGAGAATGGGCGCAGAAGCTGGTCAGAGCTGCAAAAACTTATGCGCGGGAACACGGATACAGCGGCGTTCATTGCCTGTTCCCGGAACCCGGCGACTACCAGCTACTCAATCGGCTGGATGCTGTCTCACGCTATGATTGCCAGTTCCACTGGCATAACCGCGGCTATACCCGATTCGGGGATTTCCTGGAAACGCTCAAATCCAGAAAGAGGAAAACCATCCTCCGCGAGAGGAGAAAAGTGGTGGAGGCAAACGTGCAGATCCAGTGGCTGAATGGCAATGAAGCAAGCGCGGCGAACTGGCATGAGTTCGCCCGGCTATACCAGAAAACCTATGACCGCAAATACGGCATACCGGCATTCAACCCGGCTTTCTTCACCGCGGTCAGCGAAGCCATGCCCGACCAGGTTCATCTGGTATCCGCGCAAGTGGATGGACAAAGCGTCGCGGCAGCGTTGCTGTACAGTGACGATACCACCCTGTACGGCCGTCATTGGGGATGTGACCACTATATTGATTGCCTGCACTTCGAGGTCTGTTATTATCAGGGCATTGAATACTGCATTCGACACGGGCTGCAACGATTCGACCCCGGCGCCCAGGGCGAGCATAAAATCGCGCGCGGCTTTGAGCCGACCCGCACCCGTTCCCTGCACTGGATGTCAGACAACCCGTTCAATCAGGCCATCGCGCAGTTTGTCCGGCGCGAACAGACCGGCGTACAGCGCTACATGGAAGCGGTCGCCGCCCACTCTCCCTATCATGCCGCTCACAAGGAGGCGCAAGAACCATAAAAATACCCGGCCAGCCGTGCCCACCATATCCGGGCATAGACATGATGATGAACATGATGATGGACATGATGATTGCTTTATGTCGCCATGGGCGGTAATATCCAGCCGCCGAAAAACCTTCACCGCCATGGTCTGTTTTTGACCGGATTATTGAGTAACAATGCGTACAACCCTGATCGCTGGAAACTGGAAAATGAATGGCGATAAAGCCATGGCCCGAGCGGTATGCAGGGATATGGTCGCCGGTATCCGCGACCGCGGCGAGAATAGCGGCAAGAACACGGGCAATCCGGATATTCTGATCTGCCCTCCCTTTACCCTGTTATCGACGGTTGAACCAATCATTCGGGACAGTATCTGCCAGCTGGGCGCCCAGGACATGGCGGCGAACCCGAACGGCGCTTTGACCGGCCAGATATCCTCAACCATGCTGCTGGATTGCGGGTGCAGCCATGTCATCGTCGGGCATTCCGAGCGCCGCACCCTGTGCGGCGAATCAGACCAGATAGTGGCAGACAAGGCCGGGCAAGCGGTCGCCGATGGACTGAGCGCGATATTATGCGTCGGTGAAACCCGGGCAGAGCGGGAGTCCGGCGCGACTGAACAAGTGGTGCAACGGCAGGTCCAGGCGGCAATTGATACGGTGGGCATCGAATTATTCAGAAATATCGTGATCGCTTACGAGCCAGTCTGGGCCATCGGCGCCGGTCTTTGTGCCACACCGGAGCAGGCCGGACAAATTCATCAGGTGATTCGCCGACAGCTGGCCCGACATGACCCCGGCGTCTCTGAAGTCTGCCGGATATTGTATGGCGGCAGCATGAAGCCGGATAATGCCGGCGAATTACTCTCAAAACCCGATATTGACGGCGGCCTGGTCGGCGGCGCCTCATTAAAAGCGGAAGACTTCCTGGGCATCTGCTTTGGCGGCCTGACCGAAACTACAAGTCAATCACAATCTATACAATCATGATTTCCAATCTCCTGCTGGTCGTTCATTTAATTATCGCAGTCACCATTGTTGTGCTGGTACTGCTACAACAGGGTAAAGGCTCGGAAATGGGCGCGGCGTTCGGCGGTGGTTCCTCGCAATCCCTGTTTGGCGCCAGAGGTTCGGCCAACTTTCTGAGTCGTATTACCTCCACCCTGGTAACCGTATTTTTCATTACCAGTCTGGTATTGGCCTACCTGTACACACGGCAGGGGGAAAACACCAGTATACTGACCGAATCCGTCATCAACCAGATAGACGTACAGCTTGGGGAAACAACAGCCGATCCCGAAGCAACAACGCAAGACGCAGTAACAACCGGGGACTCTGACATCCCCGCGATACCGGAACAATAAAAACGCAAACAGCCGAAAAAAACGCAAACAGCCGAAGTGGTGGAATTTGGTAGACACGCAGTCTTGAGGGGGCTGTGCTTCACGGCGTGAGGGTTCGAGTCCCTCCTTCGGCACCACCTGTCGTCATGACTCCTCCCCAATAAAAATTTGACATGTACCTGAAAACTTGATAAATACTATCTTTCCTACTGTAAAAACAACGGTTATTCAGATCATGAACACCTATCGTCTTATTGCGCTTCTGTTGGTTCCCTTGTTTCTGACAGCCTGCGGCGGGGGGGGGGGGGCAGCGATTAACGCCGCGCCATCCACCAGCAATACTGCCACAGACATCCTCCAAAAGACCTCCTCCGGCAAGACTTCCGCAGACAGTCCCACAGCCCCGGCCAGCTCAACCGACAGCGAATCCAGCGCTGCGGCGGGCGCCCCCGGAACACAGTCACAATCAATCGGCAGCGTCAGCCCGGGCATTCAGGTGTTTGATCTTCCTCCGGTTTCGACACAGACCCAACAACCGGCAGACCAGCAACAGGTGACCGATCAGCCAGCAGAACCGCAAACAGACCAACCGGCAGACCAGCAACAGGTGGTCGATCAGCCAACAGAGCCGCAAACAGACCAACCAACAGAACCGCAAACAGATCAACAACCGCAACAGCAGGTAGTCCAGCAACAGGTTCCGGTGCAGACCGGGACGTTGGACAATGGCAACGAAATTCCGTTGCGCTATCAGCTCAGGGAGTCGGACACTGCGACTACCAATGTGCGGCTGTCGGTCTCTAGCGCTGGCCGCCTCGTGACTTTTCGGGCGCCCGGCGGATTCGTCAAGTCACTCTGCGTACCGCGGGACCGGGGTGGAGAGCACTGCAATTCGGGAAGCTTCAATACACCCACATTCAATACACCCACAATAGAATACACCCGTGAACAAACACAGCGTGTGCGATATGCCAATCGCGGCTCCTTTCAAACACAGGTGAGGGCAGAGTTCAGTAGTAGCGCTGACCAACATATATCCGCTCGCGGTGAAAAGGTCAAAATTCGCAACAGACGCTGGGAAAACAACCGCTGGGTCTTAGGCACATTCCATGATTGGTCCATCGCGCGCTTTGGCAAACCTAGTTACGATGGCGAGCACGGGTCGCACTGGAACACGAGGAAATCCAGGTCACATACCTTATGGGCTCCATGTACCCCCACCACGTGTACCGAAGGTCAGACTAGCAGGATAACCGGCTTTCGCACTGTATCCACCTACACCTACAAGACGGGCATTGACCGCTGGTTCGTCGCCGCAAAGAGAGACCCCGGCACGAATAACTACCGTTCCTTCGGTTACTGGCTGGAATACGACATGGAGGCGGATAGCGCCGGCCAGACCGCACAGCGCTGGCTCGCCAAACCGACCAACATCGAGTACCGGATTTTCTCCGCCGGCTCCGAAGCGGCAAGGAATATGGCCAGTGTCCGCGCCGGCACAACCGCGACTTATCATGGGGAGAGCGCCGGTATCATGCAGTGGAATCAGGATAACGCCCGGCGCGTCAGCACCTTCGATGGCGCTCCGACAACCTTCACGGCGAATTTCGATACCATGAAGATCAATGGCCGGGTGGATATTGACGCCCACGGTGGCGTCAACTACTACCACACCCCGGACGGGGGCTACCGCTCCACGGACAGAACTGTCGACCCCGTTACTGGAATTGCCGCGAATAACACGGTCAAGGATAACCTGGCCGACTGGCTGGCTCGCGGGGTGGCGGTCATCCGATTCAGTGACGGTACCATCAACAACGACGGCTCATTCACGAATGTGGGTGTGCATGTCACATCGAACGCATCACGAACCTACAACGCAGGCTCTGGTACTCACTCTGGCACGGAGGCGCCCGACCCGTCGAGCTCACAGATGAGTGGGCAGTTCTACCAGCCGAGCGGAGCCAACGCCCCGGGCAGCGTGCTGGGGACCTTCTACGTATCATCACAAGCCGGCAATTACGATGTGCGGGGCGCTTTCGGAGCGGAGAGGCACTAATACCCCCGCTCCATATCGGCAACGTGAGTCAACGGCAGATTATTGCGAAACCGCTTGATGTTGTTGTAAACATGGATTGCGCTGGATGCCGGTAATGTCATACTGGCGACATGCGGGGTAAAGTAAATTTTCGGGTGGTCCCAGACCGGACTGGCTTGCGGTAGCGGCTCGACTTCAAATACATCGAGCGCGGCGCCGGCCAACTGTCCTTCGTCCAGCGCCGCGATAATGTCCGCCTCGACCTGACAGGCGCCGCGGCCGGCGTTGATGAGGCAAGCTCCTGCGGGCAGTTTACCCAGGTTGTCCGCGTTCAGAATGCCCCGCGTCCGGTCGGTGCCCGGTAACAGGCAAACCAGTATTTCGCTGATCGACAGCATCGCCTCCAACTGATCATCGCCGAAATAACTCCTGACCCCCACTATGGTTTTTTCGCTCCGGCTCCAGCCGATGACGTTAAAACCCAGCGCCATCAGGAATCCGGCCGCGGCCTGTCCCAGCGCCCCCAGCCCTAAAATGCCGACTGTGCGGTCGCGGCTCGGGGTCTGCACAATTTCCCCCCAGTGACGATCCTTTTTATCCTGTTCATATTGCGGCATGTGCCGGTGGAAGCGCAGCGTCTGGTAAACGACGTATTCCACCATGCCGGCCGTCAGCCCTTCTTCAACCATCCGCACAACCGGAACATCGGCGGGTAGAATACCCTCGCCTTTCAGGTGATCAATTCCCGCCCCGATCGAAAAGACGATTTTCAGGTTTGGAAACTGTTCGAGAAAACCAGGCGGTGGCTGCCAGACCAGAGCGTAATCTATATCATCCCTGTCGGTAAACTCCTGCCAGTCGACGAGATCGATATCGAAATCCCGAAAGGCGTTGGCCCAGCTATTGGCTCCGGTTCGCTCCAGGTCGGACTTGATCAGCAGTGTTTCTGACATAATTTCAGCTCGGGTTGTCAATTGATATTGAATCACAAGCGGTCAATGATAACGAAATAAACCGGATTGTTTGCACTTTTTTGATAAAATTCGGGTACTATTTCACCTGACTCATTCATTAGATTACCGGATCAATCCCTTGCCCGACCCGATCACAATGAAGCTGACACAGACTCTCCCCCGGCCTTTTGACTGGAAGGAATATCTGCATCTGTGTAAACCGAAAGTGGTGTTGCTGATCCTGTTCACGGCGCTGGCCGGTATGTTCCTTTCCACCGAAGGGGCGGTGCCTTTTGACGCCTGGTTCTGGGGATTGATCGGAATCGGGCTGGCCGCCTCGGCCGGAGCGGCCCTCAACCACTGGGTTGATGAGGAAATTGACGCCCGCATGGAACGCACCCGGAGCAGACCCTTGCCGCAAGGCAATATCAGCGGTCGGCAGGCAGTCTCGTTCGCGCTGACCCTGGCGGCAATGTCCATGGTGATTCTGCTGGGCTTTGTCAATGTGCTGACGGCGGTTCTGACCCTGGCCTCCATGGTCGGTTATGCGGTCATTTACTCCATGTTCCTGAAACGCAGCACCCCCCAGAACATCGTACTGGGCGGGGCAGCCGGGGCCGCGCCGCCGGTCCTCGGCTGGACTGCGGTAACCGGCGAGATTCATGGTGAAGCGCTGCTGCTGTTCCTGATTATATTTGTCTGGACGCCCCCTCATTTCTGGGCGCTGGCGATCAAGCGCGTCGACGACTACAGCCGGGCGCAGGTGCCGATGCTGCCGGTCACTCATGGCATTGCCTATACCAAGCTGCATGTCCTGCTGTATACTATTTTGCTGGTGGTGGTGACGATCATGCCGTTCGTCACCCTGATGAGCGGTACGATCTATCTGGCCGGCGCCCTGGCGCTTGGCGCCGGCTTCGTGTTTTACTCGGTGCGGCTCTACCGCTCCCCGGACGACCGATATGCGATGAAAACCTTTGGCTATTCGATCTTTTATTTAAGCGCTCTGTTCGCGTTCCTGCTGATCGATCATTACGCGCGAATCTTTCTTCGCGCCTTTATCCTGGATGCCTGATTCCTGATTGCCACCTCCTCATGACAGGAATCGCAAATATTTTCAGACGGAGCTACCTGTTTTTCCCGGTTGTTTGTGGTCTGGCCATGTGTGTCCTGCAGGTTCTGATTGTTCTGTATCGGTTTGGCGGTGACTCCTTCCTGTCCAGTTCTCCGGATGGTCATGTATGGCTCGGGCTCGGGCTGTTCTTTGTCACCGGCGGGTTGATCGGGTTGTTGCTCCAGCTCTTGTTGCGGGGTACAACATCCAGATTTCGCATCCTGTTGCTGATTGCAGCCATCCTGGCCACGCCGTTATCGGTCATGGCCAGTTTGATGGGCGGTTTGTTCGGACCAGTCGGCATCGTAGCATACGGCATATTCCCGTTTCTGCTGCTGGTCGGTATTCCCAGGCTGATTGGCAAATTACGGGAACTGTTCAGCAGGCGAAAGAGAGCCACCTCACCACCGTAGAGCCTGTCCCCGGCTTGATCGGGGAGGCGCCCCTTGTGGGCGCCCGCGTTGATTTCCACCTTTTCTGTATTCCACCTTTGCAATCATCCATAATTTGATATAATCGCGGTCGCACTTGAAGCGACTCTCAACCGGGACGTTTCTGACCGTTGATCAAATATATTTTATTGGAAAATTCATGTTGCACAAGGCAATGATCGTATCTATCCATCCGGTTTATCTTTACTGTCGGTGAGGACCCATAATCATAATGAAAATATTTGAACGAATGTCCGTTCTCAGATCTGCGATTCTGTCCGCAATACTCCTGTCGACGATCAGCCCCACCGTTTCCGCCGATTGGCAGCTCAACCTGACCGAAGGGGTCACGGAAATCAGCCGGAGAGTGTTCGACATGCACATGATGGTGCTGTGGATCTGCTTCTGGATTGGTGTCGTGGTGTTTGGCGCAATGACCATCAGCATCATCCGGCATCGCAAGTCAAGGGGAGTCAAACCCGCCACTTTCCATGAAAGCATGACGGCGGAGATTGCCTGGACGGTCGTCCCTTTTATCATCCTGGTGGCGATGGCGATTCCCGCGGCGAAAACCCTGATCGTGATGGAACAGACCGAGGATGCTGAAATCACGCTGAAAGTCACCGGCCACCAGTGGAAATGGGAATACGAATACCTGGAGTCCGGCATCCGGTTTATCAGCAACCTTCATGCGGACAGCCGCGAAGCGGCGCAACTGGACTCCGGGATTGACCCGGCCAGCGTTGAAAACTACCTGCTGGAAACCGACCGGCACGTGGTCTTGCCGGTGGGCAAAAAAGTACGCATCCTGCTGACCGCCAGCGATGTCCTGCATGCCTGGTGGCTGCCTGCATTCGCGGTTAAAAAGGACGCGATTCCGGGATTTATCAACGAAATGTGGATGATTATTGATGAAGAAGGCATTTATCGCGGACAATGCGCCGAACTGTGTGGCCGGGACCACGGCTTCATGCCGATTGTGGTCGACGCCAGGTCACAAAGCGACTATGACGACTGGGTGACGGCAGAGCTGGCCGCAGCCGAGGCGGCGGCGAACTCTGCGGATCGCGAATGGGCAATGGACGAGTTAATGGAAAGGGGAGAGGGCGTTTACGCGACCTACTGCGTTGCCTGCCATCAGGGGAATGGCCAGGGCATCCCGGGGGTATTCCCGTCACTGGTCGCTACTCCAATGGCTCTTGAAGACCTCGAAGGTCATATTGATGTGGTGATGAACGGCAAGCCGGGCACCGCGATGCAGGCGTTCTCCACCCAGCTCAATGACGCGGATCTGGCGGCGGTCATTACCTGGGAACGAAATGCCTGGGGCAACGATACCGGCGATGTGGTGCAACCGGCAACCATTAAAAACCTTCGCGTACACTAGCTCAGGCAAATTACGAGAACTAAAGAACCGACACCTTTAAGGAATAAATGAAGATGAACGCATACGCAACAACCGCCCATCATGACGACCACCATGAACATGGCCCGGCGCCCGGACTGATGCGCTGGGTGACGACCACCAACCATAAGGATATTGGCACCCTGTATCTGTGGTTCTCGCTGATCATGTTCTTTATTGGCGGCGCCATGGCGCTGGTGATCCGGACCGAACTGTTCCAGCCCGGATTGCAGGTCGTGGACCCGCATTTCTTCAACCAGATGACGACGCTGCATGCGCTGGTGATGATTTTTGGCGTGGTGATGCCGGCATTCGTCGGGTTAGCCAACTGGATGCTGCCAATGATGGTTGGCGCGCCGGACATGGCGCTGCCGAGGATGAATAACTGGAGTTTCTGGATACTGCCTTTTGGCTTTGGCATGATGCTTTCCACATTGTTTATGGAAGGCGGCGGACCGGCGGCGGGCTGGACCCTGTATCCGCCCCTGTCACTGCAAACCGGCAATGCCTTCCCCTATCTGATTTTTTCCATCCACCTGCTGGGGGTATCCTCCATCATGGGCGCCATCAACATCATTGCCACGATCATGAACCTGCGGGCGCCGGGCATGACGTACATGAAAATGCCCCTGTTCGTCTGGACCTGGTTCATCACCGCCTACCTGTTGATCGCGGTCATGCCGGTACTGGCCGGCGCCGTGACCATGTTGCTGACGGACAAATACTTCGGCACCAGCTTCTTTGACGCGGCCGGCGGCGGCGACCCGGTCATGTTCCAGCATATCTTCTGGTTCTTCGGACACCCGGAAGTCTACATACTGATCCTGCCGTCGTTTGGCCTGGTTTCTGAAATCATTCCGACCTTCTCCCGCAAGCGGCTGTTCGGGTACAGTTCCATGGTCTATGCAACCGCGTCCATCGCATTTCTGTCCTTCATCGTATGGGCCCACCACATGTTTACCGTGGGCATGCCGTTGACCGGAGAGCTCTTCTTCATGTTCACCACCATGCTGATTGCGGTGCCGACCGGGGTCAAGGTATTCAACTGGGTATCGACGATGTGGCGAGGAGCGATGACGTTCGAAACGCCGATGCTGTTCGCGCTGGGCTTCGTCATCATGTTCACGATCGGCGGGTTCTCCGGATTGATGCTGGCGATGACCCCGATTGATTTCCAGTATCATGACACCTATTTCGTTGTTGCCCACTTCCATTATGTACTGGTGCCGGGCGCAATTTTCGGCATCATCGCCGGAGTTTATTACTGGTTGCCCAAGTGGACCGGCCACATGTACGATGAAAGACTTGGCAAAACCCATTTCTGGTTATCCACGATTTTTGTCAATATCCTGTTCTTCCCGATGCACTTTGTCGGTCTCGCGGGTATGCCGAGACGGATTCCCGACTATGCGGTGCAGTTCACCGATTTCAACCAGATCGCGACCATCGGCGCGTTTGGTTTCGGCTTTTCGCAGATTCTGTTGCTGGTACTGGTGGTCAAATGTATTCGTGGCGGTAAAAAGGCTACCGATCAGGTCTGGGAAGGAGCGCGCGGGCTGGAGTGGACGGTCAGTTCTCCGCCGCCGTACCATACCTTCGACCCGCAGCCTGTCATCAAATAGGGGTCTTTCGGCAGGGTAATGGGAAATGGGACGATCGGCGACAAAAAACGCCAGAATAACGGTAATCATATTATTTGCCGTCGCCTTCCTGATCTATTTCGGGTTTATTTTCATGGCCGCTACGAGCCGACTGTAATGAAGAAAAAGATCAATACCTGGCATCTGTTCCTGATACCGATTGCGATGTTCGGCTTCGGTTACCTGATGGTGCCGATTTATGATGTGTTCTGCGACCTGACCGGCCTGAATGGGAAAACCGGCCGCACCAGCGTCGCCCAGGCAAATACCCTTGAGGTGGATCCGGACCGGCTGGTCAAGGTTGAGTTCGTGAGTTCCGTGAATCAGAACGCGCCGTGGGACTTTTACCCCGAGGTCAAGAAAATGACGATCCGCCCGGGGCAGCAATATACAGCGCAATACATGGCCATCAATCAGCGCGACCAGACCATGGTCGGCCAGGCGGTTCCGAGTGTCGCACCCGCCAAAGCGGCAACCCACTTCAACAAGATTGAATGTTTCTGTTTCAACCAGCAGGTGTTCGAGGCCAACCAGCAGAAACGAATGCCTCTCACTTTTGTAGTGGATCCGGCGTTACCCGCGGATATTGGCACGGTGACGCTTTCCTACACTTTTTTTGATGTAAACAGTCGAATCAACTAAATAACACAGAGGCACAACTGATGTCAGAAACAGCGCGCGCTCCTTACTATGTTCCAGATGCCGCAAAGTGGCCGCTCGTCGGTTCCATTGCGCTCACCCTGATGACGGGCGGATTCGGGGCCTGGCTGAACGGCAGTGAGATCGGCATGAAATTCACCGTAGCGGGTTTTGCGCTTTTCGTCGTCATGCTGTTCGGCTGGTTCGGCACGGTGATTCATGAAAGCGAGTCCGGCGCTTACAAATCCTGGGAAGACCGCTCTTTTCGCATGGGAATGGTCTGGTTCATTTTCTCTGAAGTGATGTTTTTCGCGGCGTTTTTCGGGGCTTTGTACTACGCCCGGGAATTGTCCGTTCCGTGGCTGTTGGGTGAAGGTTCGGGAGCTTCTACACATACTTATCTGTGGAGTGATTACAAAGAGATCTGGCCGACCAACGGCCCCGGTGATCTTGGGGGCAGTGATTTCCACATGGGCTGGTGGCCGTTGCCGTTCATCAATACGGTGATCCTGCTGACTTCCGGCCTGACCGTGACCTGGGCGCATCATGCCATCAAGGCGCAGCATCGGGCGCAAATCATCATCGGCCTGTTGCTGACCGTGACCTTAGGCTTCCTGTTCGTTTATTTACAGGGTGTGGAATATGTCGAAGCCTATCATGAAGGCATGAAACTGACCAGCGGCATCTATGGTTCGACGTTTTTCATGCTGACCGGATTCCACGGCATGCATGTGACCCTCGGCGCCATCATACTCACGGTGATGCTGTTTCGCGCGATCAAGGGCCATTTCACCGCAGAACGTCATTTCGCATTCGAGGCAGCCGCCTGGTACTGGCACTTTGTGGACGTGGTCTGGCTGGGCTTGTTTATTTTTGTCTATATTTTGTAAATAGTCGTCCCAGCGTGGTATATGCTTCACAGTCTGCGAATTGCATGTGGTGGGAATGAGGAGTTGATGACATGATTGACAAAGACCATAAACAGGGAAACGGCATGAGCAGCTACTCAATCTATAATGAAGAATTCAAGAACAGACTGCAAAAAAACCCTTTGTTGGACATTTTCCCGAAATTGCCAAGCAAAAAATATTCAATCATTTATGCGGACCCTCCCTGGCATTACAACGGCAAAATGCAGTTCGACCGAAGCGGTAAATTGAATGAGAATCCCGGATGGAAGCGGGATATTTTTGTTAGTTCGGCGTGCTTCAAATACCCAACGTTGCCAACAAAGGAATTAAAGAATCTTCCTATAAACAGTATTGCAGAGGATGACGCCTTACTATTTATGTGGAGTACCAACCCGCATTTAGAGCAGGCAATCTCATTAGGAAGAGCTTGGGGGTTTGAGTATAAGACAATAGCCTTTATCTGGAACAAAATGAATCACAACCCGGGGCAGTATACTCTATCGTATTGCGAAGTATGTCTGTTATTCAAGCGGGGAAGAATACCTCAACCAAGAGGCGCAAGAAACATTAAACAACTCGTTGAAGTCCCCAGGGGAAAACATAGCCAGAAACCGGAACAGATTGCCGAAGGAATCGAAAAAATGTTTCCCAATCAACCCAAAATAGAATTATTTGCCAGACATAGCAGAGAAGGATGGGACAGTTGGGGTCTTGACAATTACCTGACTAAACAGCTCAATCTAACAGGTGAGCAATCTTGTCAATAAAATGTTCACACAATGAATCAGCATCTTGATTGCGCCAGAAGAAAAAATGATCCGTGTAGGTGTCAAACCAGCATGTAATCTCTCTAACCCGGCAGGGGTCTCTCGTTATGTTGCCAACAAAGACAACCCAGAATGGAAGACCGTGTACGATTTTGCTTTCCGCCCCAACAACATTTATGAGTCCTGGCGTAAAGTACTTGCACAACCTTTCATGTGCATTTCCTCTGCCAGCGCTTCTTGGCAACCCCTCCACCCAACCATCCTGGCGCTTTATTTCAACAAATATCTTTCTCCCGGTTGCAGAGTTTTCTATCGAATAATCAGGCTGGAATCCGTGCCTGTATGCAATTCCTGGATCATATATCTGCCGCTCTTCTTCTTTAGGAAGTGGCCAGTCCTCATAAATCCTCGAAAATTCTTTTGGTTTATCAACGATTCTGTAACTGGTTCCCTCAAACAAATACTCCAGAGTGCTGAAAAAACCTTGTTCAGCTAAAATAGCCAAAGACCCGGCTAGAGTTTGCCAATTCTCTCGCAGACGTAATTCTTCTCTTCCCATTCATTGATAATAGTACATAACAGCAATTTACACCATAATGAACCAAAAGGAGATACAGAAGAAACTGGATAAATCTGCCTGTGCATTCTTCAAGATGGGCACAGTTCCACACAAGCGTCCCCCGAAGCCTAAAAAAGCAGAAATGGGGCGCAAGTTCAAGATGAATATTGACAAGCGTGGGAAGCCGTCCATTCAGGAAATTTGATAAGCTATGGGATTGCCAATCAATCTATATATTCCCTCTTTGAAGTCACGCCGGGTTGCCGGAGCGGAACCGGAGCGGCCGCCTGGTACTGGCACTTTGTGGACGTGGTCTGGCTGGGCTTGTTTATTTTTGTCTATATTTTGTAGCTGGTCGCCTCTTCAAATCGGGGCTATATCCAGTCGCAAGTCGTAAGCAGCCAAAACTCTGGCTAACGTATCCACTCGCGGCGACACTTCACCTGATAATGACCGATAAAGGCTCTCGCGGCCAATTCCTGTTTTATCAGCAAGCTCCGTCATGCCGTTTGCTTTCGCTACGTGCCCGATGGCCCTGGTCAGTTCGGCCATATCACCATCCGCGATTACCTGCTGTAGATACTCTCTGATCATCTCTGGACTACCCAGACTTTCTGATACATCAAAATTTCTTAATTTCATTATTCAATCTCCAGTTTTTCGGCCAGCGTTCTTGCTACTTTAATATCACGTTGTTGGGAGTCTTTATGGCCTCCTTGCAGCAGAATAACCAGAACCCCGGTACGGATTACAAAATACAACCGATAACCTTTACCTGTATGAATTCTCATTTCATACAATCCTCTACCGAGTGATTTACGATCCCCAAGGCTACCTTGCTGTGCTTGTTCCAATCGGCGTACAATCGCAGCCTTCGCCCGCTGGTCCCTCAATCCTGTTCGCCAAATATAAAATTCTTCTGTTTCGGATACCTGATACATACCCTTATTGTACCTTAAAAGATACAATGATTTCTATTACAAATTTACTGCCCGAATCCGTGCGGTGTCACCCAGCCCATTTTGGCGCCGACGGCCAGAAGCGCCATGATGAACAGCGATAACCCGACCCGGATGAACAGAGATTTGACGACCCGGGTAGAGCCGGACGGGTCTTTCATCATATAGTAAAATGCGCTAAACAGGCTAACGATGACGAACAGTAACAGGGCGACCAGTGCAATCTTGAAAAACATATCCGCAATCAATGGTGGATGACAGACTGGCATATCATCACGAAAATGAATAAAAAACCAGTAAAAATTATTATTCTTGTCCTGTATTTTACGGGATTTGGCATACTGGTTTTTCTGGGAGGCTGGCAGCTGGTTCGCGGATTGGAAAAACAGGCGATTGACCGACAGATCGCAGCCGCGGGGGACAGCCGGATCAGGCTGGATCGAGTCGGAGATGACTGGCGGACGCTGAACCACCGGCAGGTTGAATTGGACGGGAAATGGCTACCGGAGAAGGTGTTCCTGATGGAGAATCGCGTTTATAACGGGGTAGTGGGACATGAGGTATGGGCGCCGTTCATGTTGGAAAAAGATGATACGGTGATCCTGGTCAACCTCGGCTGGAGTACCGATGTACAGATATTGCCGGTTGCGGGGATGGGTACGGGCGCTGACGGTAATATCACGGGCGGGCACGGAGACCCGCCCCTACGGGACGTGGGCGACAGTACGGATGTGGATGGCGGCGACCGCGTCACCGTCAAGGGGCAGTTGACACTCCCTGGGAGCGGATTCACTTTAGGGCCGGCCTTCACCGATCAAGCAGCCTGGCCGCGGCGCATTCAGTATTTCGACCGCGCCGCTCTGGGGCGAACCCTCGGCTTGCGAGTAGCTCCCGCCGTCCTCGTCATTGACCTTAACGAAAATCAATCGTTGACCAGAATCTGGAAACCATACACAATGAACGCGCTCCGCCATATTGGCTATGCCGCGCAATGGTGGGGACTGGCCGTAGTACTGATTGTTTTCGGCATAATCTGGCTTCGCTCCGGCCACAGACAGAAATCCTTGATGACAGCGGATAAAACCAATGAAAACTGACCTGGAAAAATCGAACGCACTGGAATCCAGATGGAAACTGATGGTGGTGGCCGCGGTTTTTCTGGGGCCGTTGCTGGGCGCTTTCGTCTGGTACTACGGGTTTGACGCCAGTCAGGCGCCAGCGGGCCAGTCGAATCACGCGCCCCTGATCCAGCCGGCTGTGCCGCTGGAAGCATTCGAGAACGAGCGCTACGGACAACATACAGCTAACCTGGAGTCGCTGGGAAAATTCTGGACGATGGTACATCTGGTTAGACAACCATGCGGCGATACCTGCCGGAAATCAATCTACAATACCCGCCAGACACGCATCGCGGTCGGCAAGGACGGCAATCGGATTCAACGATACCTGATCCTGCAGGACCCAGATTTGCTGGGCCGGTTGCAGAGCGAACACGTCGACGCCAGCCTCCTGATTGAATCAGACCAGGGCCTGGAAAATCAGATTCGCTCCATCTTCAGCAAGAACGGCATCGGCGAAGACGACGCGATCCTGATTGATCCGCTGGGTAATGCCATGATGGTTATTCCAGCAGACCTGGAGCCGCGCCTGCTCCTGAAAGACCTGAAAAAACTGCTTAAAATCTCCCGCATCGGCTGACCGAAATGAGTAAAGGCAAAAAGTTATGGGGCGGGCGGTTCGATGCGCCCACCCATTCACTGATGGAACAGTATTCGCAATCCATCCGTTTTGACTACCGCCTGTACGAACAGGATATCGCCGGCTCCATCGCTCATGCGCGAATGCTGGCCAAACAGGACATCATCACCCGCGCTGATTTTGATCAGATCAGGAATGGCCTCGAAGAGATTCGCC
Organism: Candidatus Poriferihabitaceae bacterium; assembly: GCA_965208975.1. Lineage (GTDB taxonomy): Bacteria > Pseudomonadota > Gammaproteobacteria > Arenicellales > Poriferihabitantaceae. The sequence continues at coordinate 965,421 of CBDBQH010000003.1, forward strand.
TCGAAATAGAGAATGGACAATTCAACTGGCGGGAAAGCCTCGAAGACGTCCATCTGAATATCGAATCGGCGCTGACTGCACGAATCGGCGAAGCCGGTAAAAAACTCCATACCGGACGCAGCAGAAATGATCAGATTGCGACAGACATGCGGCTGTATCTGCGGCAAAAGCTGGATCAGATCGGCGATCAGCTGACCCGGCTCCAGTACACGCTGGTTGAGCTGGCCGACACACAAGCCGCAACCATCATGCCGGGCTATACCCACATGCAACCCGCCCAGCCGGTTACTTTCGGACATCACGTTCTGGCCTGGAACGAAATGTTCCAGCGGGACTTTGAGCGCTTGCGCGAATGCAGACGCCGGATCAATGTCTGTCCACTCGGCAGCGCGGCGCTGGCCGGAACCGGATTCCCGATTGACCGTACAATGACCGCCCGGGAACTGGGGTTTGATGAGGTGTCGGGGAACTCACTGGATGCGGTTTCAGACCGGGATTTCATCGTTGAATTTCTGGGTCATGGCGCCCTTTTGATGGTGCATCTGTCCCGTATATCCGAAGAACTGGCGCTATGGTCTTCAGAGTCCTTCCGCTTTGTCGATCTGGGCGATGCGTTCTGTACCGGCTCCAGCATCATGCCGCAGAAAAAAAACCCCGATGTCGCGGAGCTGACCCGTGGCAAAAGCGGTCGGGCAATCGGTAATCTGGTGACCTTGCTGACCCTGATGAAAGGACAGCCGCTGGCATACAACCGGGATAATCAGGAGGACAAGGAACCCTTGTTCGATACGGTCGATACCCTGCTTTTATGCCTTCAGGTTTTCACCGCAATGATTCCACAAATCACCATTCATCGTGACGCCATGCTGCTTGCGGCGTCTGGTGGACATACCACGGCTACCGACCTTGCCGATTATCTGGTCGGCAGGAGCCTGCCGTTTCGGGACGCGCATGAGATTGTAGGCCAGATCGTCAACCATGCCATCGCTTCCGGGCAACAGCTATCCGCCATAAAGATCGACGAACTGAAGTCATTCTGTGATCTCATCGAAGAAGATGTATACCGGATACTAACCGTGGAGGGGTCGGTCAATGCGCGGGATCATTTCGGCGGCACCGCTCCGGCCAGGGTCCGTGAACAGGTTGTAAAAGCGCGGGAATTACTCAATGCAAGAGGGCCCGATCCGGGATAGAATCCAGCAATGAAAAAAATACTCCTTGTGAGCCTGCTCAGTGGTTTGTGGCTGACCGCCTGTGGCCAGAAAGGGCCGCTGTACCTGCCCCCTGACCAGAGCGGACAGGAACAGATAGACCCGTCGGTTGACCAATCTTATGGAGTGTCATCCATTCAAGGGATGGACGCGAGGGTTGCCGGGACTGGCGAACTTATATATTAAATAGTTATGGAACAGTTAGTGCACGAGAGGAAATCTGATTCCCGTAAATTACCGGGAGAAAACCAGAATACAGTCAAAATTTTTCCTGTAGCCGATGTCATGGATACAATTACAGCATCAAAGCGAGTAAGCGCTGTCATTCTTGATCCTTGGTATAACAAGGGAGTTGGTGGCAATAGGCCAGACTATGATGATTGGCTAACGGGGATCATTCATGCGTCATGCCTGATTTCAGATCATGTGTTTGTGTGGGGATTCCCTGAGATAATCGCACCTCAAACCACACATATTCCCGTTGGATTCAAACTTAGAGCGTGGCTTACATGGTACTATAAAAACTGTCCTTCAATGATTAGAGGGTGGCGTTCTGCACAAAACACTTGTTTGCATATCTCATCTGAAAGCGCCAGGGTACACCCGGAGCACTTCATGAATGATGAACAACGAGAGCGGTTGCGAACAGGAAAAATGCGCTTTATTCCAGGACCGCCAACGGTAATAGAATCCCCCCTCAATATTGGATTTGTCGGTCGGTCGGAACAGACAGGACACCCTGCACAAAAACCTTTGGCGGTGATAGAACCATTAATTCTCATGTCCACCAAAGAGAACGATACTGTGCTGGATCCAATGTGCGGCTCTGGTACTACAGGGGAAGCGTGTTTGAGACTTAATCGTAATTCAATCCTCTGCGATAACTCTGAAGATTATATTGAAATCACGAAAACAAGAATAGAAAATTACAAGGCAAAACATGGAAGATAGAAACGCGAAGATTTATGGCCCATACTTGCAGAAGTCAATCAGAGCGAGAATTGAATCGTTTTTTCTGGATAATTTAGGTAAGGTAGTGACCAGAGATCAATTACTTAAGGTGTCGACGGACCCTAAAACCGGCCGCGTCCCCGAAAACTGGCATCAAAGATTATCAGAATTGAGGACGGATAAGGGCTATACCATCTTGTCATGGAGGAACCGTGGGCATTTGAAGGTTAGTGAATACATGATGCCCGATGCCGAAAGAAGGCCCTCTGCATCAAGTCGTACCCGACCGACTTCAAAAATATGGAGAAAGGTTCTTGATAATCACGATAACAAGTGCTCATGGGTGGAGAATGGAGTTGTTTGTTCATTAGGCAATGGCGACATTGATCCAGTTGGTGGTGGAACTGTCAAACTGACACCAGACCACAAAACTCCGCATGCAATATATTCTGATGCTGACCCCAAAGACGCGACAAAATGGCAACCGCTTTGTGGGCGCCATCAGGTTATGAAGAAGAATTATTGGGATGATGAAACAGGGTGGCTTAATGTGATTGCTATTGTTCAATCCGCATCAGAGGACCAAAAGATGGAAGTATTTGATTTTCTGAAAAGATATTTTGGGGAATATGAATGAACCAGACAGACAGATGAAGTGTCATCCATTCAAGGGGTGGACGCGAGGGTTGCCGGGACTGTGGCCGGTCTGTCCTGAGTCATGACATGGATTACTTTGACTATCGCAATGGCACATTGTGCGCCGAGAACGTGGATGTGGCGAGGATTGCCGGGGAAGTCGGAACTCCGTGCTATATCTATTCCCGCGCAACCCTGGAAAGACACTGGCATGCCTTCAATGACGCATTCGGCGACTATCCTCACCAGATTTGCTATGCGGTAAAAGCGAACGACACCCTGGCCGTTCTCAACCTGCTGGCCCGCCTGGGCTCAGGCTTTGATATCGTATCGGGCGGCGAGCTGATGAAAGTGATTCAGGCCGGAGGGGATCCGTCCCGCGTGATTTTCTCCGGTGTCTGCAAACAGGATTGGGAAATCCGTCTGGCGCTCGAATCCGGAGTCAACCGCTTCAACATTGAATCCCGCGGCGAAGTCGATCACATCCGCCATATTGCCAGCGAGCTCGGCGTGGTTGCGAAAATCTCGGTACGAATCAATCCCGATGTCGATGCGAAAACCCACCCCTACATATCGACCGGGCTTCGCAACAACAAGTTCGGACTGTCACCTGACCAGGCCCTGCCCATCTATCTGGCCGCCGCAAAAGACCCGAATCTCGCCATTCATGGCGTAGCCTGTCATATTGGTTCCCAGCTCACCGAACTGTCACCCTACCACGACGCCCTGGGACGGGTATTGCACTTCGTCGACCAGCTGTACGATCATGGCATCGCGCTGGCGCAGATTGATTTCGGCGGTGGTCTCGGAGTGCGCTATCTCGACGAACAACCGCCCAGCCCGGAGCAGTACGGAAAAATGATATTCGATCAGTTACGCCGCCGTCCGGACCGCATCCAGATCGCCATCGAACCGGGGCGGGCGATTATGGCCAACGCCGGCCTATTGCTGACCCGCGTGCATTACCTGAAGAAGGGAGAGATCTCGAATTTTTGTGTGGTGGATGCGGGTATGAATGACCTGATCCGTCCGTCCCTGTACCAGGCCCGACACGAGATCATTGAAGTCAGGAAGAATCCCGCACTGCAACCCGCAGTATATGATGTAGTCGGCCCGGTCTGTGAAAGCAGTGATTTTCTCGGCAAGGAGCGCACCCTGCGGGTCCGGGAAAATGACTTGCTGGCGGTCAGGACTTGCGGCGCTTACTGTTCTGTGATGAGCTCGAATTACAATGCGCGCCCGCGCCCGGCACAGGTCATGGTTGATGATGATCAATACTATATCATCAAACCAGGAGAAGAATTGGCGTCGCTATACGCCGGGGAACGGATGCTGCCTTGATTCGATCATGCGCCTTGCACAGGGGCAACTCTGAAGTGGTCGCCCGCTACGGGAAACGACTGCTGCCCGAATCATCAAGCCGGTTCAGCGATTGACGACACCGCTCGGCACATGCCCGGTGGGCACATATTTTCTGGTTGATTCACAATTATCGGCCTGATCATCAAAGAAAATATCGGCGTCAAAGGTCCTTAGAAATTCCGCCTTGTCCATGCCGCCCAGAAAATAGCTTTCATCAATCCGGACTTCCCAGGCGCGCAGGGTTTTGATGACACGTTCATGGCAGGGAGCCGCCCGGGCAGTGATCAGGGCGGTCCGTATCGGCGATTCATCATGATTGCGTTGAATCTGGTGCAAGGCAGCAAGAAATTTCCTGAAAGGTCCGCCGGGCAGTGGATGATTGGCGGCCTGCTTCTCATTTTTCGTGAATTCATACAACCCTTTTTCCTGGAAAATCTGTTCTGCCTCATCCGAGAAAATAACGGCATCGCCATCAAAAGCAATCTTCAGTTGACCGACATCCGACTGATCGGTTCGGGAGGGTAATATGGTGGCTGCCGCATGGCCCGTTTCCAGCGCCTTGCGGACATCCGACTGATCGGCCGACAGGAACAGGTCGGCGCCGAACGCCTCAACATACGGATAAGCCGTACTGCCGCCGGTAAACGCGGCACGGGTTATATCGAGCCCGTAATGCTGGATCGAGTTGAATACGCGCAACCCCGTATCGGCGCTGTTTCGCGATATCAGGACAATTTCCACATGCGGAGCATTCTTGTCGGCGTTTTTATTGAGGGCGAGAAATTTCCTGACCATCGGGAAGGCGATACCCGGCTCCAGTTTCTCCGTTTCACGATGGATCTGGTATTTGCAATAGGCGTCAATACCTTCCTTCTCGAAGACATCGTGGCTCTCGGACATATCAAACAGAGTCCTTGACGAAATCGCGATCACCAGGGTTTTGTCGAATTTCGGTTTCATGCTGATTGACAGACTAACACCCCCACCCCGAAGATTGCAAACGCTGAACAAGAACAGAACAAGAACGGTGTTTACACGAAAAATTGACTTCACGCAGTGGATTGTTGCTGGTGACGGAGAGGATAGATGCGGCGGGCTACCAGTCGCGGATACTGGATTATGCTTCGGAGCGGGGTATGGCTTATGCGGTACGCGCCCGGCCTGCCTCATCCCCGATTCACCCGGTCACTTCGGATGAATCAGAAGACCCGCACCAGAACACTCAATAGAACGCATCAAACCTCAATACTGAATCTCTATCGCGGAATTTGGGGCGCAACTTAAAGGGGCGCAACTTAAAAAGTGACACACGGCCAAAAATCTGGTATATAGCGAATAAGCTGAATCGGAGAATATGAAATGAAATCTGTACCCCCCCCCCCCCCGATATAAAGGGCAGAAATAAAACTGACTTACAGAAACGACAACGAATCATCCAAAGTCTGGCCGTTGGCGGCTTAGCGGTTACGGCATGGCAAAAGCCGATCATTAACAGTGTGCTGTTGCCGGCCCATGCACAGCAATCAGCAGACCCGGCAAACCCGTCCGGGCAAGCCGGACAATCCGGGCAGACAGGACAGACCAATCAGGGGCAGACCAATCAGGGGCAGACCAACCAGGAACAAACCGCCGTACCGCAACAGAACCAGCAGCAACAGCAGGGAAAAACGGCCGCACCCAATCATGACCGATTGGAACTATTGCCAAGACGACCAAACGCCAGCGTGAAGATAATCCAAATAAGAAACGCCGAGCAGTGCAAAACGATCCAGATAGCAAGAATTGAATTAGCTAATCGGTATCACGGTCCGGGAATACCGGATGATGAAGACTACTGGATCAAAGTAACAGGGATACAAACGCCGGTAGTAACAGGCACCAGAAACACACGAAGGGCGCCGTTGAATTTAGTGTTGCTAATTGCTGAACCTTTTACAGCCATAAATTCAAGCATAGACGCGCTACCTGCCAGAGATTCGGGAATGTTCACGGCTTTTTTTCGTAACTTGAGCTCCGAAAACCAACCTTTAACACAAGCCTATATAAACCGTCTCTGGTATCAGTCTCAAATTCTCCTGAGATGTCTCGGGACGCGCTGATAGCGGGTTGGTACAGGAATCAGCGTTCAGTATACAGGCATTGCGGTTGCCTGACATCGTAGGGGCGACCCACTGTGGTCGCCCGCGTTGATTTCCGTATACGGTCAATGACGGCTGCGGGCGGGTACAAGACCCGCCCCTACGATGATGGGTGGCGCGGGAATGATGTTTCGGGTACTGGATGTCGTGAATTGCAGATTCCATATAGCGTAGGGGCGCCCCTTGTGGGTGCCCGCGTTGATTTCCGTATACGGTCAATGACGGCTGCGGGTGGGCACAAGACCCGCCCCTACGATGATGGGTGGCGCGGGAATGATGTTTCGGTACTGGATGTCGTGAATTGCAGATTCCATATATCGTAGGGGCGCCCCTTGTGGGTGCCCGCGTTGATTTCCGTATACGGTCAATGACGGCTGCGGGCGGGCACAAGACCCGCCCCTACGATGATGGATGGCGCGGGAATGATGTTTCGGGCTATGGATGTCGTGAATTGCAGATTCCATATATCGTAGGGGCGCCCCTTGTGGGTGCCCGCGTTATTTCCGTATACAGCTGATGGCGGTTGCGGGCGGGCATCACCCGACAACAGACGATATTTCCGGCGCCTCAACCACCACTTTGCAGCCCTGCGATGGGGTCCAGTCGAGCGGCCTGCCAGGCCGGTTGAAACCCGAAAAACAAGCCGGCCAGCGCGGCAATCCCGAAGCCGCTGACTACGGACAGCGATGAGATGGAAAAATCCCATCCTGTAAATTGACAAATCACATAGGTAGCGACCAGACCCAGCGCCACACCCAGCGCCCCCCCGGTCATCGTCAGAATCACGGATTCAATCAGGAATTGACTCTGGATATCCCCGCGCCGGGCGCCCAACGCCCGGCGAATGGCGATCTCGCGCCGTCTTTCAGTAACGGAAACCAGCATGATGTTCATAATGCCAATCCCACCGACAACCAGAGAGATGCTGCCAATAGCCGCCAACAACAACGTGAAAAGCTGCTGTTGTGACTCCATCTGCATGATCAGCTGTCTGGCGCTGACAACGTCCACCCCCAAATCCGGATTCCTGCCGCGAAAATAATCACGAACCTCATCGGCGACCCGCTCATGACGAACATCGTCACGGCTCCTGGCGATAATGACATCAATTTCGGGGGGTGATATGAGTCGGCTCGCGGTACTGACAGGAATGAACACCGATGCGTTTGCCGCAATATTGACGGGTAGCGCGTAGTTCTCCGGCGTATACGCCAGGGCGCCAATCACGGTACACAAGTCGTCTTCCAGTTCAATCAGTGACCCTTCAATTTCAGTCGCGCCGGTCTCGCGCATCGCCATCGCGATGGTCTCGCCGACCACACAAAACTGTCGCCCGATATCCAGATCAGAAATAAATCGCCCTGACTGCATGGACAGCCTGTTGACTCTGGCAAACGATTCAGTGACACCCTGAATATCTCCACGCCCGATGTCCTTGCCAGCATAACGAAACTGCCCATGACCGGAAATACGGGCAGCCGCATCCGTAATTGACGGGACTGAATGCGCCATTTCCCTGGCATCCGCCAAACCGATTTCTACTTCCTTTCCTTGCGCGGGCGCTTCATCAGATGACTTGCGAATGATCAGAACATTAGCGCCAATGGCTGAGAACTGTTTGCGAGCTTGCAGTTTCACGATCTCGCCGAGCGAGATCATCGCGATAACGGACGAAATTCCAATCATAATTCCGAGCAGGCCCAGCACAGTACGCAAGCGCGCCGCGCGCAGGCTTGTGAGCGCTTCGCGTGAATTGGCGCGTACTACAGAAATGAGTCGAGGCATCGGTATTCTACGTCTTGAGCAGCTGACCCCTGTCGATTCGCAGTTGGCGCGAACACTGCCGGGCTACGGTGAGGTCGTGTGTGATGATCAGGACGGTCATCTCCTGTTCAGCGTTCATCTGCTTCAGCAAGGTTATCACATCCTGCGCGGTGTCCGCGTCCAGGGCGCCCGTGGGTTCATCCGCAAGCAACAGGGTCGGCTCGACAATCAACGCCCGGGCGATGGCAACCCGCTGCTTCTGACCGCCAGACAGTTGGTCTGGCCGGTGATTGACCCACCTGGACATACTGACTTTTTCAAGCGACGCCAAGGCGCGTTGTTTCATCCGTGAACGACCTTCGCCCTGATAAACAAGCGGTAAGGCAACATTGTCCAGGGCGCTCAGTTGCCCCAGCAGGTGAAAGGACTGAAAGACAAACCCGACATGCCGTCCGCGCAATACTGAAAGCTGTGTATCGTTCAGGGTTGAGGAATCCTGCCCGTCAAAAATACAGCAACCTGAAGTCGGTCGGTCCAGCAAACCAATCGTATTCATCAGCGTGGTCTTGCCACTGCCCGACGACCCCGTAATTGAAATCAGGTCCCCGCGGTTGACTTCCAGATTGACGCCACTTAACACAGTCGAAGTAATCGGCCCCATCTGGTAGGATTTGCAGACATTCACCAGCTGCAACCCACCATGCAAACGCGCCCGCTCACTCAATTTCGGATTCATCAACCGTTCAGTGGATTGTGGCCGCGCCACCTGCTCTATATTCCCGGCAGGACCACTTCTTCGCCATGCCGGATCCCCTTGACTACTTCAACCGAATCCAGTGTAGTCAGACCCAGTTGAACCTCGCGTCGCTCAGCGCTGCCGGTTTCCCGGTTGAAGACCCGCACCCACGTCCCGTTGTGTCGCTTCTCTACCGCGGCGATCGGCACCAGAAGCGCTGCCGGCTGGTTGTAGACGACAATCGTAACGTGAGCGGACATACCAACCCGCAGTACGTCCCGGTGAGCCGCCGATAATCCATCCAGGGCAACGTTAATCTCGAACCGCGGCGACCCTCCATCACCCCACTGATTGCCACTGGCCCGGGCGGCGATCTGTGTAACCTCTCCTGCGAGCCGCAAGCCCGGAAAGCCCGGCCCCGTAATCCATACCGGCTGCCCCACCCTGATTTTCCCAACATCAATCTCATCAACGGTCGTGGAAACCGCGACCTGTTCAAAGTTTGCAATATTCAGCAACTGTTCCCCCTGGGTCAATGATCGACCTGCGGTCAGCGCCTTCTGGTAGACACCGCCGGCTCCCTCCTGAATGATTCCTGAAATCGGCGCCTCAACGGTACTCAGGCTTAACTTCTCCTCCAGTTTCTTCACTTGACTGCGTGCATTCTCAACCTCCAGCGCGGCAATCTGTCGTTCTTCCGCATTGGCTTTGTTCTTCACGGAGGCCAACTCCTGGGAAGCCGCTTCAAAATCCAGCAACTGCCCTTCATAACTCCTTTGCGCTTCTTCTTGCTGGGAAGATGGAATGATTCCCTTCAAGAGCAGGAAATTACTGCGCTCCAGCTGCTTTTTCGAATCATCCAGTGACAGCCTGGCGCGCCGAAACCTTCTTTGGGCATCCGCCATTTCAGCGCCATTCTCCCAATCTTCAAGTATTCTGAGGTACTCCAGTTTCCGGATGTAGTCCACTTCCGCCTGTCGATATTCGATCTGCATTTTTTCGGTATCCAGTTCCATCAGCAGATCGCCTTTTTTCACCTGCTGGCCATTTCTCACAAACAGATTCTTGATGTGACTGTCGATGGGACTGAACACACCCACAATGTGCCCCGGAGCCAGGTGACCGCGTAACGATATGGTCGAGTGAAGATGCTCTGACGCTACGATCATGGTTTGCAGGTTCGATAGCGGGGAAGATTCTGCCGCAGCATCGGCGGGCGGGTCTGAAACCGCCGACTCCACTGCACTGACGAGCGCGTCGAACGGGCGCAGATTGAACGAGTCCAGTGGTTGCAGGTAGTAACCGGCCACTGTCAGAAACAGACCGGCGACCCCAACGATTGACAGACCGCGGGCAACTCTCACCTTTTTCAGCATTTGTGACAACACGGCATTGGCAGACTCGATATCGCGGTAGGCTTTCCGCAGCTCCTTGTGTTGCGATTCATTTTCCTTATGCAGCCGCAGCTCAGCCTCGCGCAGCTCCCGAAGCTCCGTGATGTCGGTGAAAACGGCAATGACCGCAATCGGTTCAACCTGTCCATCGCGCATGGATGACAGGTATGAAGTGGTAATTGCGATGGAGCGGACCTCGTCCCGGATTCGTATTTCGCTCACGCGGCGCGCCACCGAAATACGCCGTATCGCCGCATCCAGAACAATCTGGGTGAATTCGTCAAAACCCTCGTACAAAATGAAGGCTTCCGCGAAAGACTGTCCGATGACTGCATCCCGGTCAATATCAAAGATTCGGCAGGCTGCCTCATTCGCAATTTTGATGGAACCGGAAAAATCAACCACCATGACTCCATCCAGCAGATTCTCAAGGATGTCTCGATAAATTACGAGGTCTCGTTCCATTATTCAGACACCGTTTCTACCTCAATACCCCATGATTCCAGGGTCACTCCCATCACCTGATCCAGCCGCATCCGCGCATTGAGATAACCAATGATGGCATCCGTCTCGGAGTTTTCCGCAGTTACCAGATCGACTTCCGAGGCAGATACTTCAAAAGTCGAGGACAATCCCTGGCTGAACTTGTTTTGCTCAATGGTCAGGTTTTCCTCAGCCAGCTTGTGCGCTTCACCCGCCAGCTCCACTACACGAAATCCCACTTCAACATCATTCATGGCCTGGAGCACGGATACACTGATTGATTCGCGCAACTCTTCCCGGTTTCGTCTGGCCATTGTCAAACGGTTTTCGGCCTGCAAAATTTCCAGCTGTGGCGAGCGGTCATTCAATGGCATCGTCAGGTTCAGACTGGCTTGATGGCTGGTTCTACCCGGATTCCTGGCGCGGTTTACCTCTATGTCGAACGACAGCTCCGGCAAGCGGTTGTTTTCAGCGACTGCCAAAGAGATTTCAGCCGATTCCACGGCCAGCGTTGCATCGCGATAGTCCGGCCTGTGCGCCAGCGCAATATCGATACTCTGCCGGGCATTCAGGTCTTCGATACCCACTTGCCGGATTTGTTCGACTCCCGGATTCTCCCGTGGACGAATCCGTGTGGAGCTGTCCAGGTCCAGTGTGCTGATCAGGTTGAAATTTGCTGAATCAAGATGGTTGCGGGCTTGCAGCAGCGCCAGTTCCCGGTTTGCGATGGTTGCTTCAGAGCGAGTCACTTCCCGGCGCGCGAGCTGACCGGCCTGGATCAGGGTGCGGGTAATTTCCAGTTGCTGTCTGGCTCTTTGTACAGAGTCTTCGGAAATTTCCACCTGCCTGAATGCCTGACTGAGAGCCCGGTAAGCGCGGATAGTCGAAACCACCAATTCGCTGACCGTCCCGCGAAAGGCGAGAATATTCGATTTCTCGGATATGCCGGCCTGTTTGAGTTGCGCCTGGTCAATATCCGCGCCAGCGCCTTTCAGCAACGGCTGGGAAAAGCTCAGGGTCGACGCCTGTTCACCAATCTCCTCTCCAGAAAGGGATTCGCTGGCTCCCAGACCCAGCGTACCGCCTGTGGGAACACGTAAATCAGCGCCGAACCCCACCTCCGCGGTCTCGTCATCCCGGTCGTGACTGCCGCTCGAACGCACCGTAAACTGCGGACGATACCGGTCCTGCGCAACATCCAGTGAAAATCGCTGCGTCTCCCGCTCCAGACGCTGATTGAGCAAACCGCGGTTACGTTGCAGAGCGAGTTGAATCGCCTCGTCCAATGTCAGGTTCAGTTCGGCTGAGGTTGTGGGGGGAGTTGCCGTTGACTGTCCTGCCCAAACCGGAATCAGGGACAGAGCCACAAACAAGAGGTAAGTAACCGATATTCTCATACATCAAACCATCCGGTCTATCCAGGGTCGCACCTCGCTGTTGCCAACGGAGCCGCCGACTGGCAACCGCAATCTCTACCTCAGCAGTCTGTACGAGTTACTGATTACTGTCAAGAACAACAACAGAACAACAACAGAACTGAACCTGCTTCATCAATACCCCTCAATGAAAAGAGGACATTACAGAAATGCGTTGACATATCCCGAACAGATATTTGACATCCACCAGAAAAAACTTTGTATAATCAGCGCCAATCACCACCCGGACCGGGAAATCAAATCCGCAAAGCGGGACCACTCAATCCCCAATTCCCGACAATACCCCGCAATCGCCCGGTCCGTCTCCCGCATATCCATCTCCAGGGCTTTCAGGTCTTTGGCTACCGCACCAATATCCACCGGATCTTCTTCCTCGAATGTATCGACATATCGCGGGATGTTCAGGTTGTAATCGTTTTCCCTGATCTCATCCAGATGGGCAACATGGGCGTATTTGTCAATGGCTTCGCGTTTTCGCCAGGTATCGACAATCTTCTCGACATGATCATCGGTCAGCGTGTTCTGGTTGCCGACTTTCTCGAAATGCTGTGAGGCGTCGATAAACAAAATATTATTGTCCTGCACCCGGCATTTCTTCAGTACCAGAATACAGGCGGGGATGCTGGTGCCGTAAAACAGGTTGGCCGGCAACCCGATCACCGCATCCAGAATATTCTGTTCCTCGATCATGTATTTACGGATCGCTTGTTCCGCAGCGCCCCGGAACAATACTCCGTGCGGCAATACCACCGCCATCACTGCATTCTCCGCCATAAGGTGAATCATGTGCTGGACAAAGGCGAAATCGGCTTTGGTTTTCGGCGCCAGAGCGCCGTACTGACTGAAGCGGTCATCCGTTTCATTCAATGGATTGTCCTTGCCCTTCCACCTCGCCGAGAAAGGCGGATTCGCGACGATCGCCTCAAACTGCAAATCCGGATGCTGCGGATGTTCGAGGGTATCTTCCTGGCGGATGTCAAATCGGCTGAAATGCACGTCATGCAGGATCATGTTCATGCGACACAGATTATAGGTGGTGCGGTTCAACTCCTGTCCGTAGAACTCGCTGACTTCCGTTTCCTTGCCAATCCTCAACAGCAATGAACCGGAACCACATGTCGGGTCATAAGCGCTTTTGATACGTTCCTTGGTCCAAGTGACGATCTTGGCCAGGATTTTGGATACCTGTTGCGGAGTGTAAAACTCCCCGGCTTTCTTGCCGGCGCCCGATGCGAACTGACCGATCAGGTATTCATAAGCGTCTCCCAATATATCGGAGTCGGATTCTGCCAGCCCGAAATTGATCTGGTCCAGATGGGCCAACACTTTGGCAATCAGGGTATTACGCGCATCCGGGGCGCGGCCCAGCTTGGTACTGCTTAAATCAAGGTCTTCGAACAGCTGGTTGAAGTCTTCCTCGCTCTCCGTACCCATCGTGCTTTGCTCGACACGATTGAGAATGGCTTGCAGGTCTTCGAGAACGAAGTTGCTTTGCCCTTCAAGGCTGGTATTGCCCTTGGCGGTAATGGCAGAAAACAATTCCTCCGGTCGCAGGAAATAGCCGAGCTTCAGTAACGATTCCTCACGAATCGCCGCCATGTCTTCTTCATCGGTGACCTCGCGGTAATCCTTGACATCCTCGGTCTCCAGCAAGCGATTGGCGTAGAGATGCTGCTTTTCCGATAGATACTTGTAGAAAACGAATCCAAGAATGTAATCGCGAAATTCATCGGCATCCATCTTGCCGCGCAGTTCATTGGCGATACTCCACAGCTGCCTTTGTAGTTTCTGTTTCTGGTCTTCGGTCATGCAGCGTCTCTGGTGGCCGAATCAATGGCGACGGCGAGTTTCTCGCACAATTCGTCAATCTGGTCATCCTCAATGATGAAAGGCGGCGCCAGCAGGACATGATCCCCTTTGTAGCCGTCAATCGTGCCGCCCATCGGATAGCAGATCAGTCCGGCTTCAAAGGCGGCTTGCTTGATCTTTCTGTTGACCCCCAGGAAAGGGTCAAAAGGCTCCTTGCTATATTGATCCCGTACAATCTCCAGTCCGCGAAATAACCCCCGACCGCGGATATCGCCGATATACGGGTGGGATTCAAATTGCGCCGCAAGCGCGGCATGCAGTTTCTCGCCCTGTTTCCTGCAACGCTCGATCAGGTTGCGCTCGATCAGGGCATGAACAACAGCCAGCCCGGCGGAACAGGCCGCCGGATGCCCGAGATACGTGTGCCCGTGCTTGAAGACTCCGCTGCCCTGTTCAATCACCTGGTAAATTTCCCGGCTGCACAGCGTCGCGCCAATCGGTTGATAGCCTGCCCCCAGCCCCTTGGCGATGGCCAGGATGTCCGGCGCAATGCCTTCCTGTTCACAGGCATATAGTGAGCCGGTTCGCCCCATGCCGCACATGACTTCATCCAGAATCAGCAGGACACCATAGCGGTCACATATTTCCCGGATACGCTTGAAATACCCGCCCACGGCCTGTACGGCGCCGAGGCTGGCGCCGACCACAGTCTCGGCGATAAACGCCATCACCTGAGCCGACCCGACAGCCTGGATTTCATCCTCCAGGTGATTCGCCACCCGTTGCCCGTAATCAAATTCCGATTCCCCTTCTCGCTGTCCTCGCCAGGCGTAGCATGGGCTGATATGACGGGTTTCCATCATCAACGGCGCGAACGGTTGACTGCGCCAGTTGATTCCGCCTGCCGCCAACGCGCCCAGAGTGCCGCCGTGATAACTTTGCCGGCGGGAAATCACCCGGTGTCTCCCCGTCTCCCCCTTTTCCAGGAAATACTGTCGGGCCAGCTTGATGGCCGTCTCAATCGCTTCGGAACCGCCCGACACGAAGTAGACGCGGTCGAGCCCGGCGGGGGCATGGCGAATCAGCAGGTCAGCCAGCTCTTCCGCCGGTTCACTGGTAAAAAAAGCGGTATGGGCGAAGGCCAGTTGATTCATCTGCGCGGTGACCTTCGCGATCACTTCCCGGTCGCCATGACCGAGACAGGATACCGCGGCGCCGCCGGAGCCATCCAGATATTTTTTGCCGTTGCTGTCAATCAGATAACAGCCCTGGCCGGTCATGGCTACCGGAGGGGTGTCGGCTCCCGGAGAGCGTGGAAATACCTTGTTCATATCAGACTCGCTTTAATTATTGACCCGATAGCAATGTGGTCAGGGATACCAGTACGGCGGCCTCGCAGATTTCCACCAGGGCGCCATAAATGTCGCCGGTGAATCCGCCGGCCTTCCTGACCAGCGCCCACCATACCAGGGCAAAGCCGAGAGCGCCCCCGATTACGGAGACGATAAACCCGGGCAGGGAAATGACGCAGAGAAGCAAACAGACCAACCCCCCGGTGATCAGGATCGAGCGTGAATCCAGACTCTGGAACAGCGCCGACCCCGCCCCGGACTCGCGGACATAAGGGAAGCGGAGAATCGCGATGGACAGGGTGATTCGCGCGACCGCTAATGGAAACAGGACGGCCAGTAACGCGCCCTGCCGAAACAGCGCGATCAGCGCGATGGCCTTGATAACCAGAACCAGACTCGTGAATACGATGGCGCCGACCCCGCAGTGTGTATCGCGCATGATTTGCAGAAATCGCTGCCGGGTAAATCCGCCCATCCAGGCATCGCCACAATCTGCCAGACCGTCAACATGCAGGGCGCCGGTGACGCCCACCCAGAGGGCCAGGGTCAATACGGCCGCGAGTTCCGGGGGAAGCGCCAGCCAGCCTTGCAAGATCGCGCCGAAAATGACCAGCGGCACACCGCAAAGCAGTCCCGCGCACCCGTACCAGGTGACTGCGGCGCCGGCGAGTTCAGGCTGATGTGTGAAGTTGCGACCCGGCGGGATGCGGGTCAAAAACCCGAGCGCCTGACGAAATTCATCCACAAAATCATTCAACATGCGCTACGGCTCCGTAGACAATGGCGCATACAGGGTATTATGGCTGTCCAGCTGATACCAGTTTGCCTGGTTGTCCTCATGATAGACCATCATCCGGCTGTGGCAGGCATAGGGGATATTGAATCGGTGCAGGGCATCCGCTTGCAGATCCAGGGCGCTATGAAATATGGCGCGGATTACGCCGCCATGCGCGAACAAAACGATTCGTTTGCCCCGATGTGTTTCGATCAATCGACCAAAGGCGTAGCGCACCCGCCCCAGAAAATCAGCATAAACCTCGCCGCCATGGGGCGCCGGCTGGTCAGGCTGGCCGATCCAGGCCTTCCATTGACCGGGATACCGTCTTGAAATCTGTGTGAATGACAGCGCTTCCCACTCGCCAAAATCCACCTCGGCAAAACCATCGTCAACCATGCAGTCAATCTGATGGCGTTGACTGAAATCCCGCGCGAATGACACGCATCTTCTGCGCGGGGAGGATACGCACAGATCCCAGCCGGAATCCGCGTTTTCCAGCCGCTCCATCTGCGCCCGGAGTTGTTGCCATCCGGCCCCGGAAAGCTCCGGGTCGGTTACCCCGCAAATAGCGTCACCCAGGACATGCTCGCCGTGGCGCAGAATGTCAATCCGTGTACAATCCGGTTGGATACGCTTATTCACGGTCGGAAACCTGAGCCTCGGCGAATGTCGCCATTTCATTTTGCAGCGCACATGCCGAACGCAGCAGGGAGACGGCAATCGCCGAGCCGCTACCCTCTCCGAGACGCATTCCAAGAGACAATAGCGGGTCAGCCGCAAGCGCCCGCAGGATGAATTCATGGCCAGGCTCCGCCGAAGTGTGGGCAAACAACATCCACTCCCGCACCGAAGGGTTGATTTTGCAAGCGGCCAGGGCAGCCGTTGAGGAGATAAACCCGTCCACCAGGAGCGTCATTCCCCTTTGCGCCGCATGGATAAAATAACCTGTCAAGGCCGCAATCTCAAATCCTCCCAGTTCCGCCAGCAATCTCAAGGCATCGTCATCTCCGCCCACCCTGGCGACTGCCTTGTCAACGATTGCCAACTTGTGTCGTACCCCCTGGACATCCAGGCCAGTACCGGGGCCGACCAGGTTCGGGGCGTCCGCAACCCCGTAAGCGACCGCAAGAGCGGCGGCGGCAGTGGTATTGGCAATCCCCATGTCACCACCAATGACAATGGTCGTGGTCTGAGCAAAACCGGCGGCAATGTCTTTCCCCAGCTGCAACGCCGCCAGACACTGCCGCCGGCTCATTGCGGATTCAACCGCAATGTTCCCCGTCCCTTTTCCAACCGGCCGGTCCACTACAGGAGAATCAAATTTCTGTTCGCTTGCCGTACCGGCGTTGACCACCGTCAAACCGGCGTTCAACTGTCTGGCCATAACATTGATCGCGGCTCCGCCGCGAACAAAATTCCTGACCATTTCCACTGTGACCGCCTGCGGGAAAGCGCTCACCCCTTCATGGGCAACGCCGTGGTCTCCGGCAAAAACAGCAATCTCGACCCGCTCCGCAGACGGCCGGATACGGCCCTGCATGGCCGCAAGCCGAACCGCTATTGATTCAAGCCGACCTAAAGAGCCGGGCGGCTTGGTCAGGGTCAACTGCCTGCTGCATGCCTGGTCGCGTATCTCCTCGTCCAGCCGCCGGCTTTTGTCCAGATACCAGGGGGTCATTTCAAATGATCAATCATTGCGGTTGCTTCGGGATGGATTCCCGCTTTCGCGGGAATGACGAGGTTTTGGTCATTTCAAATGATCAATCATTGCGATTATTTCGGGTGATTCGGTTCCGGTTGTTTCAGGATTTGCGGCAACCCGAATAATACCATCACAACCTGATCCGCTATCGCCGCAAGTTCCTGATGAAACCAGCCGCTTTCGTCAACAAACTGCCGGCCAAGCGCCGAGGTCGGCACAACACCCAACCCGGTTTCACCAGACACCAGAAACCATTTTGCCGGTGAGCGCCGAAGGCCGGATAAAAAGACGCGCTTTTCCTGTTGCCACCCGCTCAACGATTGCTGGCAAAGCCAGTTGCTTAACCAGAGTGTCAGACAATCGACGACCACCGCGTCTCCTTCCGAGAATCGGTCGATCAATCCGGAAAGCCTGAATGGTTCCTCGAGCAACTGCCATTCAGGCCCGCGTTCGCGCTGATGCCTGAGTATACGCGCCGCCATTTCTTCATCGTCTGTCGCTACAGACGATTGGGCCGTAGCGATAAACCACAAGTTGGCATGGCTGTGTTTCGCGCGCTCCAGGGCATAGCGGCTCTTGCCGCTGCGAGCGCCGCCGACGATGAGTTCTATCATGCCGGCAGTTCCGAGTGCAGCAACCAGGTATGCATCAGACCCTTGCCTTTGACCTGTATGCCGCCAACCTCCTCAAAAACGAAGGAGTCCCGCAACAGCGCGTGAATGGACTCTGAAACATGAATACTGTCGGGACGACCCGTGGTTTCCATCCGGCTGGCCACATTCACCACATCCCCCCAGATATCGTAACAAAAACGCTGCCTACCCACAATTCCAGCCACAGCCAGGCCCGAGTGCATGCCGATTCTCAGTTGCAGTCCCAAATCATTGCGGCTGGACCAGACCCTGAATTCATCCCGGATCCTGATCGCGAAATTCGCGGTTTTCTGATAATGGTCGGACGATGATCCGGTAAGCCCCCCCGCCGCCATATAACCGTCGCCGATCGTCTTGATTTTCTCGATGTTCCAGGTTTCAAGCCAGGAGTCGAATATCGCGAATACTTCTCCCAGTATACGCACGATCTGCCGGGCTCCAAGGCGCTCGGTCAGTTCTGTAAAACCAACAATATCGGCAAACAAAACCGTGATGGACGGGAATATGTCCGCTATTTCCGACTCTCCCGCCCGCAGTCTCGATGCGATTTCCTTAGGCAGGATGTTCAGTAAAAGTTGTTCCGAGCGGTCTTTTTCCTCCCTCAGATCCTGCATCGTCCGTTCGAGGATTGCGTTTTTATCCTTCAGTTGCCCACTCAGCCTCTCTACCAGTCTGAGCCGTTGCCTGGCCGAAGTCTCGCGCAGTTTCAGTTCTTCCAGAGCCTGCTCCAGGGCCATATTCTTGTCCTTCAGTTGCCCACTCAGCCTCTCCACCAGTTTGAGCCGTTGCCTGGCCCACATTTCGCGCAGTTTCAGTTCTTCCAGATTCTGTTCGCGCGCCACACTCCCGGCCTCCATACCCTGAGCAGGCTTTTCCACTTTGACAAACGCCGAAACTATTTGCCCGAAATAGCGTCAAGCGTATCCCGCAACCGCACCACCAGACAG
Organism: Candidatus Poriferihabitaceae bacterium; assembly: GCA_965208975.1. GTDB lineage: Bacteria > Pseudomonadota > Gammaproteobacteria > Arenicellales > Poriferihabitantaceae. The sequence goes on from CBDBQH010000003.1 coordinate 984,773, forward strand.
GTGATGTCATCCGATTGTGGCGCTTCGGCAACAAATTCCTGCACGGCAACGACCACCCCTTCGGCTATTTCCCGCACAGTCGCCGACGACATCTCCGACAACAGGCGGTCAAGACGCTCTTCTCCGAACTCCTCAGGGCGAGCGTCTTCAGCCTCCGTGACTCCATCAGTGTACAGGAATAACGTATCTCCCGGATTTAACCGGAGCCGCTCATTATTGAATTGGTGTTCCGCCAGTATACCCAAAACCAGATTCCCGGTCCGCGGCAGCTCCATCACTTCCCCGCCCGAACGTATCAGGCGGGGCGGATTGTGACCCGCATTGGAATACTCGAGCTCCCCGCTACTGACATCCAGCACTCCGAAGAAAAGCGTGATAAAAATACACGAATCGTTGTCTTCGCACAAAAGGTCGTTAACCAGAGTCAGACATTGACCTGGCGATTGGAAACCCTGCAAGGAAGCCTTCAACAATGCCCGGGTGACCATGGTGAACAGCGCCGCCGGAACTCCCTTGCCGGAAACATCAGCAATCACGAAACCGAGACGGTTATCGTCAAGATAAAAATAATCGTAAAAGTCACCGCCAATTTCACGCGCCGGTATGATCAGGGCGCTGACCTGATGGGTCTCGCTGTCCGGCAACGCCTTCGGTTGTACTGAATCCTGTACCTGTCGAGCGACCTCCAACTCCTGCTTGATGGCGACCAGCCGGTCACGTGACTCCAGCGCAAGCTGCATGGCGCGCACATGTTTGATGGTCTTTTCTATCGTGATCTCAAGGTCATTGAAATCAATCGGCTTGGTCAGGAAATCGAAGGCCCCGCGGTTCATGGCGGTACGAATGTTCGCCATATCTCCATACGCGGAAACGATCACCGCCTGCACGTCCGGATTGGCGGAAGCCAATTGTTTCAGCAACGCAAGGCCATCCATAACCGGCATATTGATGTCGGACAACACCAGATGCACATCCGGATTCTCCTCCAGTGTCTGCAATGCCTCCATGCCGTTATGAGCAAACAAAAAATCCAGTTCTCCCTTGCGAATGCGGCGCCGAAACTTCTGGCGAACCAGCAATTCAAGGTCTTCTTCGTCGTCTACCACTAACACCCGGGCGAACGGTGTATTCATGACCCGTCTCTCCCGACTAATCAGCTCGGACCCGAACTGCTCGCGCGCGCCAGACACTCACGGTAAATGTACATGATCGACATTCACAATATAGCCCAGGGTAGATATTCAAAGGGAAGTGAGCGCATCATCCCGGTTCGTCCGTATGTCCAGAATCGCGTTGAATCCACTGATCTCGAATACCTCCGCAATGTGCGGCGCCAATCCACAGAATAACGCCTTGCCTCCCCCGGACTGCATCTTGCGAGCGCTCAACAACAACACCCGCAATCCGGCGCTGCTGATATAACTCGTCTGCACAAAATCAAATATCAATACTCCGGAACCACTCTCCGTCCATTCCCGGACTGCGCTGTCCAGCAAACCCACCGTACTGCCGTCCACCCGACCATACGGACAGACAATAAACGCCTCTCCGGAGCCAGTCGTCGCGGTCTCCGTCTTCACCGTCAACTTGTCCTGATCCTGTTTAACCTGTTTTGTCATTCAGTTTCTCCGGTTAGTTTGCATCGTAAGGTAACACAATTACGTTCATCTGTTCTTTCATAAGTACATTCATCAGCCAATTCCCTGGTCAACAACACACCCAGACCGCCGATCGGTCGATCCGCCAGTCCTGAAGACGTATCCGCCGCAGGCGCTTCCTCGAACGGGTCAAACTCCCGACCATTGTCTTTCAGGGAAGCGACAACGAAATCACCTTCTACAGACAGGCTGATATTCAACTCGGGCGCTCCCACAGCCGACAACGCATAGTCTACGCTATTGGTGACCAATTCTTCAAGCATAAGATTCAGGCGCAACTGCAACGGCACGGCCAATCCGTGACTGTGCGCGAACTCTTCCAGTATTTGTTCCAACTCGCTGATGGAGGTTAAATCCGGAGTCAGGGAAACAACAGCCATTTGATTTGAAGCCCGATTCAATTCCGATAATTATAGTCTACCCGCATCCTGAGATACACAGAACACACCCGCTCCCAGCCACGGCAGGCAAGTCGCGCGATCATACCCCAGGGCATTGCCGGGTCGCAATGCAAATCAAACGCCCGCCATCAAACTGGATAAACTGGATACATCACGCCAGATAGCAAACAGAAAACCCAGAATGACCAGGGTGAGGGCAAAGTGTAGTCCGAACATCCAGCGCAACCCGGTCACTTCCTGTCGAACTCCGGCCACTTCCTGCCGGACTCCGGCAATGTCGGCCTTTGTCGCCAACTGTTCCCCCTGGAACTTGACCAGCTTCGTCATGGCCTTGGCCTGCTCGGTATTGAAACCGGCCTGTTTCAGTTCCTCTGTGGCTTCCAGCGTGTCAATTATGTACGCTGTCATATCTGGTTTCCATCTGTGTTCATTGAATCTGATGTTAATACACTACGGTTCACAATGTAAGCGCTTTTAACGCAATTTGCCAAATCCCTTGTGTACGCCGCCACCCGTTTGCAGGACTTCGGGTCGCTGCATTGTACAGGAAATGTTGTAGACTACCCCATAGTTTCCCAAAGTATCTTCCATACCATGAAATGTCTGCTGGTTTCTGATTTGCATTATGTGCTGAAACACTTTGACTGGGTTTTGAGTGTCGCCAGCCAATTCGATGTCGTTGTCATGGCCGGTGATCAAATTGATGCCCGCTCCCATGTGTACATGCGTATCCAGATTCCTGTGATCCTCAAGTATCTGCAACGATTACAGACCAATACCCGGCTGTTGGTGAGTTCCGGCAATCATGATCTGGATGTTCGCGGAGATCATGGCGAAAGAATTGCCCGCTGGCTGGAGCCGGTGCGCGAATCGGGAATCGTCACCGATGGCGACAGTGTCATGATCAATGATACACTGTTCACCGTATGCCCATGGTGGGACGGCCCGAAAACCAGACAGATCGTCTCCAGCCAGCTGGCCACAGACGCTGACAAACCAAAACAGAACTGGGTCTGGGTTTACCATGGTCCGCCGGATAACTCCCCGACCAGCTGGACCGGCAAACGTCATTATGGCGACTCCGACCTGGTGACATGGATCAACCACTACCAGCCGGATATGGTCCTGACCGGGCATATCCACGAGGCGCCCTTTGTCGATAATGGCTCCTGGGTGGATCAGGTCGGGAACACCTGGGTATTCAATTCCGGCCGGATAAGAGGCGGCTTTCCGCCCCACGTCGCTCTGGATTTCCGGCGACAGACCGCGCACTGGCATTCGCTTGCCGGTGGCGAATGGGTGGCGCTGGACCAGTCCTTGCAACGACCGCCCCAAAGCGCCACCACAATCCCTTCCTGGTTACAGGAAATCGGCGAAATCAGGACATAGCGCCGACCTGCCCGCGGTTGCCCGGCAAGTCCTGTGCCTGTCTACAATACCCCCGCGGGCGGATGATCACTATATAAAGTCTGTCAAGCGGGGTCGCGATCAGAGCCTGGCTGCGGGTCTTCACCCTGCTGGTTGACGATCGTCGCGAGTATTTCATCCATCATCGAAAGGTGATTGGACTGGTCACTGAACTGCTCCTTGATATCCACCAGATAATTGGTGACTCCGTTGACACGGCGCGCCAGCAATACCGCCAGTGGATAACAAATATCGGTATTGTTCCTGAGAAACCCGGGTTGATTCTCAACCCGGTAAAAACGGGATGGAGCCAGGGTTGTCACGGTTGCTGTATGTGGCAAGTCCAGCAATGCGGACATCTCACCGAGTATTGATCCGGGTTCGGTCAACCGGATAATTTCCAGTTCGCGTTTGGATACCCGCACCTCGCCCTCGATCAAGATATAGATCAGGCCGGTGCGGTCGCCTTCTGCCAGTATGGTCTGGTTCGCTTCCAGACTCACCACAGGCAGAGACCGGCAACCACGCAGTATGTCTTGCATCAAATCATTCATTTTCCGACTCCTGATGACATCAATATATTCAAATTGAAAACCCGATCATACAACCAAAACGATCCGCCATGCGATGATTTCATGTTTTATATCAGACTGGCCGCTCGAGCAGGATATTGAAATGGCTTCGGATCCGGTTATCCGTCACCCTGTCCAGATAACCAGGATGGCGCCCAGCCAGAATCTGGGCGGCCCGGTCATGCGCCTGCTGCCACATATCCCGGGCTCCACTCTCCTGCCAGGTACGGGGATCGTCCCGGTTCGCGAGTTTCGGATAAAAGTGCTCCTTTTGCATCGCTTCCATTGTATGGCTGCCACCAAGGAAATGGCCTTCACCGGCAACCGCTTCCTGAATCGCTGCAAACCCCAGGGTTTCTTCGTTGACCTCCACTCCGCGAATGATCCGGTAGACATGGGAAAGCATTTCATCATCCACCACAAACGCGGCGTGGGAAGCCCCCAGCAGGCTCGCCATCATGCCGGAAGACTCATACACCATATTCGCGCCCGCAAGTCCGGTCGCCAGTGAGGACAGAGCCTTTTCGATCCCCATCTGCGCGTCCACCGCCTTTGCGTCCGCCATACTGGCGGCGACCCCGGACGGCAGACCCAGCCAGTTCGATAATTGCGCGGAAGCGGCATTGAGTAACGTAATCTCTCCCCCACCGCCGGCAAATGAGCCGGTACGCAAATCAATTACAAAAGGCCAGTTGGAGAAAATCATCGGATAACCGGGTTTGAAAATATTCACCATTACCAATGCCGCCAGTGTCTCCGCCAGGGTGGACGCCAGCATACCGGCAATCGTGGCGGGAGAAGTGGCCCCGGATTGCGCGGCGATGATATTGTTCAGTGGCATCCCCCGCTCCATTGCGGCCATGGCCACATCAAAGGCATCCTCGCCGTAACGCAACGGCGAGATAACCGGACTGATATGGGCCTTACAGAAGGGGCGCCGCCGGAACCGGCCTGGCCCGCCCAGAGCCTGATCAAACATATCGACAATCGGGGCGACGTGTTCAGCCACGAAAAAACTGGTGCCCACCGGCTTTGTAGTCCCGCACAACAGCGAGTATGCGGTATTGACATCCAGATCAAAATTGTCCGGCACATCGGTTGCCACACAACAACGGGTAAACCAGGCCACGTTTTTCAGGCAATCTGTCAGGCGCGCGAAGTCATACAGGTCACGCAGGGTTGAGGGTCTGTAAACCCCCGATTCCATGTCCAGAGTCTGCACCGCGGCGCCGCCTGTCCCGAAGTAGACCCGGTCTCCCCCGACCTCGAAGTCATGCTTCGACTCCCGACCATAAAACACGAAGGATTTGGCGGCTCCATCAACGATATCCTCAACCATTGCGCCCGGAAAACACAACCGCCCCGAGTCGTTGACAAAGGCGCCGCATTGCAATGCCCGGTCTGTCAGGGCCTGCGGAGATTGCCCCATTCCGATTTCCTCAAGAATCTTCAGGGCCGTATCCAGGATGTCCTTCATTTCTGTCTCGGACAATGGGCGGTATTGTCCGCCCGGCTGACCTGGTGGACAGGGGTCATACTCCGGTGGCTTGCTACGCAGCGCGCGCATCGCTTCCCGGCTGCGAATCCCTCCCCTTCTGGTTCTTGCTCGTTTCCCGCTCACAATCAACCACGCACCCGCAAATTGTCCGGATCGTATTGAACCGGATGGACCACACGCGCCGGGTAACGATCACCGAGAATCCCGATTTCCAACTCCGTCCCGATTTCTGCCCGGGCCGGGTCGATAAAGGAGTATGCGATATTCAGCTTTGTACGATGCCCGAATCCCGCTGAAGTCACCGAACCGATCGGTTGTCCCTGTGCGAAAACCGGAGCGCCACTGTGGGCACAGGCAAGACCGCAGTCCACCGCCAGTGAGATCATGCGTTTGCGGGGGGGCCGGTCAATTTGCTCCAACAGGGCTTGCCTGCCGACAAAAAACGGTTTGTCCAGCTTTACAAATCGGTCCAGCCCGGTCTCCATCGGGTTGTATTCACAGATCAGATCCGCCTTCCAGTGGAGATAGCCTTTCTCAACCCTCATTGATTCCGTAGCGTACAGACCGAAATAGATCATATCAAAGTCCCGGCCAGCCTGATCCAGTATTTTCCAGACCAGATAGAGCTGTTCATTCGGAACATGCAGTTCATAAGACAGTTCCCCCGAAAAGCTGACACTCATTGCCAGTACCTGCGCGTGACCAATAAACATCGGTCTTGCCCGCAGCCAGGGCAAGGCTTGCTGTGACCAGTCACACCGTGGTGACACCGATTGCAGCAACTCGCGTGACCTCGGTCCGGCAATGACCAGAGTCGTATGACTGCCCGCCAGTTCACAGATACGGACGGAATCCGGCTTGTATCGGTTCAACCAGTCCCGATCATGCCATTCAGAGGCCGCCGCCGAACCATACCAGTAATGCTCCTCTCCCAGCCTGGTTATGGTCGCCTCGCTCAGTACATTGCCTTTCCCGGTCAACAGATAACAGAGCCTGACCTGTCCGTCCACCTTCGGCATGGCGCCGCAAATCAGGGTATCCAGAAAATCACCGGCGCCCGGGCCCTTGATCTCATAGCGATTGAAGCCGGACACCTCCATCATGCCAACCCCCTCAACAATCCCTTTCACCTCCCTTGCGACAATATCCATAGTCGGCGTAAAACGGTAACTGCGCTGATCGACAAAGTCATCATCGGGCTTGAAAAACAAGGCGCGCTCCCAACCTGCAACCACCCCCCATTCACAGCGCTTCGCATCCAGTACCGGATACAACGAAGTCGTGCGCGCCAGCCGCGCCGCCGGGCGATGTTCATGCGGAAGATGGTAGTGAAACTCATTTCTGTAATCCTCGACCGCCTTCAGACAGGTATGCTCGGTATTGGCGTAGCGGGTAAACCTGCGCGGATCCAGATACCAGGCGTCCCATTCACACTCTCCATGCACCATCCACTCCGCCAGGATTTTGCCATGCCCCCCTCCCTCGCCGATTCCGGCCCGCAATCCAATACAGGCAAAGGCATTCGGTATGCCGGGAATGGGTCCGACCAGCGGAGCCCCGTCAATCGTATAGGTGATCGGGCCGTTGACCACCGTATGGATCCCGGCTTGTTCAAGACAGGGCAGACGGGCAAAGATACCCTCCATGTTGTCCAGACAGCGATCCAGGTCAGACGGGCACAGCGACATGGTGAAATCAGGGTCAATACCGTCCATGCCGAAGGTTTTGCAATCCTGTTCGTAAACACCGACCAGCAAGCCGGATTTTTCCTGGCGCGAATAGAAATCGTCACCGGGGTCGCGAATGATGGGGACACGAAAATCCAGTTGCTCGATTTCCCGGATCGGTTCAGTCAGGAAATACATGTGTTCCATCGAGGTCACCGGATGGCTCACGCCCAGCATGCGTCCGACTTCATTGACCCGGTATCCGGCGGCATTTACGACCATCTCACAAGTGATGTCGCCGTTGCGGGTATGCACAATGAACTCGCCGCCCGCTTTGCGGGTGATCTGTTCAACCGGATTGAATCGCTGGACTTCGGCGCCAGCCTCGCGCGCCTGACGGGTTAGCGCGGCGCACAGCTGCGCCGGGTCAATATCGCCGTCGAGCGGGTCCCACCAGGCGCCGAGCAATCCCTGTGTATGCAGCAATGGATGTCTTCTGCCCGCCTCTGCGGCGTCAATAAACTCCATTTCCACCCCCACCCCGCCCGCAACCGCAACGTAATGCCGGTAAATATCGACCTGAGCCGGCGTGTGGGCAAGCCGCATGCCTCCGGTAATGTGGTAATTGATCGGGAAATCCGGATCTGCCGCTAATTGCCGATACAGATTGATGCTATGCTGTTTTAGCGCGAACATGGTCTGGTTAGCGCCGAACCGGGTGACCTGGGCCGCCGCATGCCAGGTCGAGCCGGAAGTCAGTTCATCGCGTTCTACCAGGATGACATCCGTCCAGCCCTCCTGAGTCAGATGATACAGCGTCGAGCACCCGGCGATACCACCGCCAATAATCACTACACGGGCGTTCGTTCTCATGATTTATCTCTTTTCAAGTCTGCTCGCCAGTATCGGCAATGCCCGGTAATATTACAATTTGGAAATCTTTGACAGTTCGACCCGTAAGATGTTCGACCCGTAAGATTGATTAGTTGGAAATGACAGGTCTATAATAAGGTCAGAAAGTATCTCTTAAATCAGGATCACGCCGCTACCCGGGTTCAAGCGCCCGGGAGCATTGTAACCCCTTTCCCGGAGAATGTAATAATGAGTATAGAAAACGAAGTTAAGAAACTGCAAAACCAGGTCTCACAGAACCAGATAAGTCGACGCCGCTTCATGCAGGGCGCAATGGCGCTTGGCGTAGGCGCAATGGCGCCGGCGCTTTACAGTGAGGCTGCTAAAGCTGCCCCGAAAAAGGGCGGTATTTATCGAATGGGGCTGGGCGGCGCCAACACCGGGGATTCCATGAGCCCGGACAGTAACTCCGACATCTTCATGATCACCCTGAATCAGGGCACGGTACGCAATGCTCTGGTTGAAGTCAATGCCGATGGGCAGGCTGTTCCGGAACTCGCGGAAACACTTGAACCTTCCGCTGACGCTGCCGTTTGGCGGGTCAAACTGAAAAAGGGCATAGAATTCCATAGCGGGAAATCCCTGGATCTGGATGATGTCATCGCTTCAATCGAACATCATCGTGGCGAAAGCGCCACGTCCAACGCCAAATCGGTGGCCGAATCAATGGGCGCTCTTTCCAAGGATGGCGACACTCTGGTATTTACCCTGGAAAGCGGTAACGCCGATTTCCCCTATCTGCTCAGCGACTATCATATCCTGATGGGCGCGGCGGATGACATGGGTAAAATTGACTGGGCATCCGGCGACGGCACCGGCCCATACAGCCTGGTCGAATTTGAACCGGGTGTGCGGGCAACGGCAAAACGGAATCCGAATTACTTCAAGGAAAACGAAGGCAATTTTGATGAAGTCCATATCACCGCAATCAACGATACCGCTGCCCGGATGAATTCCATGGTGACCGGCCAGGTTGACGCCATTGCGCGCTGTGACTTGAAGACCGCCGGCCTGCTTGAGAAAAAACCCGATGTCGATGTGCTTCAGGTTTCCGGCACCAAACACTACACTTACCCGATGGATGTACGGGTTGCGCCGTTCGACAATAATGACGTGCGTCTGGCGTTGAAATATGGCATGGATCGTCAGGGCTTCGTCAACACGGTGTTGCGTGGATACGGCTCGGTAGGCAACGATCACCCGATCGCCTCAACCCAGAACTACCATGCGTCCGACCTGCCTCAACGTCAATACGATACCGACAAAGCCAAATGGCATCTGAAACAGGCTGGCTACGACAAACTGGATGTGGAGCTATCCGCAGCCGATGCCGCGTTTGGCGGCGCCGTGGAAGCTACCGAGTTATACGCCGAAGCGCTTCGCCCGGCCGGGATCAATCTGACCGTCAAGCGGGTATCGCCAGACGGCTATTGGGACAATGTCTGGATGAATGTGCCGTGGTCGGCCTGCTACTGGGGGGGACGCCCGACTGCCGACTGGATGTTCACGATTGGCTACAAGGCCGGCGGTAACTGGACGGATACCTTCTGGAATCATGCCCGGTTCGAGGAATTGCTGGTTATGGGACGCTCTGAACTCGACGAAGCAAAGCGAAGGGATATATATGTTGAAATGCAGATGATCGTCAGTAACGAAGGCGGTGTGGTTGTGCCCTGTTTCGCCAATAATGTGGATGCCGCTTCGACCGCGCTCGGCAGACCGGCCAGGCTCGCGGGAAACTGGGAACTCGATGGCGGCCGAAGCGCCGCTCGCTGGTGGTTCGCATAATCTCCACCGACGTGTTTCACCGTTGAACACGGTACAACGAAAAGGCGGTCAGGAATCCCTGATCGCCTTTTTATTTTCTGTCTCGCCTTGAGTTCCAACTCCTGCCACGGATGAAAAGCTCTTTATTTCGCATGATTGCCAACCGGGTCGGCCTCGGCCTGTTCACCCTGCTGGCGATCTCATTGCTGATCACCGTCGGCGTGGAATTGCTTTCCGGTGATGTCTGTACCGCGATCCTGGGGCAGATGGCCACCCCGGAAACAGTCGCTGCCTGTCATGCGAAACTGAATCTGGATCGCCCCCTGATGGTGCGCTATCTGGAATGGCTATTCAATTTCCTGCAGGGGGATATGGGCAGTTCCCTGGCCAATGAAAGAACCGTCCAGGAGTTGATCAGCGCCCGCATCGGCAACACACTTTATCTCGCCGCGCTATCCTCCCTGGTAGCCATTCCGTTGGGCATCGCGTTGGGCATTGTGGCCGCGCTGTATCGAAACACCGGATTTGACCGTGGTATTTCAGTCACCACCCTGAGCACAATTTCGGTGCCTGATTTTTTCGTGGCCTATATCCTGATGGCCCTGTTCGCGGTCAAGTTCAATCTGTTCCCGGCCATTTCAAACGTATCGGAAGATATGGGATTCCGGGAGCGGTTTTATGTGTCCGGGCTGCCGATCTTCACCCTGACCCTGATCTCCATCGCGCACCTGATGCGAATGACACGCGCTTCCATCGTTAACCTGCTGGCCAGCCCGTATATCGAAATGGCGAAACTGAAAGGCGTCAAGCCTGCCAGGATCATCGTCAAACATGCCCTGCCCAATGCCTGGGCGCCGATTATCCAGGTCGTCGTCCTCAATATCGCATTCATGGTGGTCGGCGTGGTGATCATAGAAGTAGTATTTGTGTATCCCGGTCTGGGAGCGCTGATGGTGGATTCGGTGCAGCTTCGCAACATGCCGGTAGTGCGCGCCACCGCTATGATCTTCGCGGCGGCTTATATCCTGTTGAACCTGCTGGCGGATGTGCTCTCCATCACCGCCAATCCGCGACTGCGGCACCGGAAACAGGGATGAAAAAGACAGGCATGAAAATACTGGAATACGTCCGGGATCTCAACTGGAGCGCCCGGGTCGGATTATTCATCATTGCGTTTTTTTCAGTCTGCGCCATCTTCGCGCCCTGGCTGGCGCCATTCGGAGAGAGCGAGATAGTGGGTGACGTGTGGGAACCGATTGGCGGAGAATTTCTGTTCGGCACGGACATTATTGGCCGGGATATGCTGTCCCGGCTGATTTTCGGGGCGCGAAACACAATCGTACTCGCGCTGTTGACCACAATCTGTTCGTTCACCCTCGGCAGTGTAATGGGCTTCGTCGCCGCGACAAAGGGCGGAATGATTGACCAGTTGCTGAGCCGGATCGTGGATATCGTCATCTCGGTGCCGACGCTGATCTGCGCGTTGATTGTGGTCTCCGCTGTCGGCACCTCCTTTTTCGTCCTGGCCACCGTGATCGGCGTCATCTATGCCATGCCGGTATACCGCATTGCCAGAGCGGTGGCGATGGATATCGAGGTGATGGACTATGTCGAAGCCGCCAGACTGCGCGGCGAAGGTCTGTGGTGGATCATGAAGCGGGAAATCCTGCCCAATGCGATGACCCCGCTGGCTGCCGAGTTTGGTCTGCGATTCTGCTTCGTATTCCTGCTGATCAGCGGCCTGAGCTTCCTCGGGCTGGGACTGCAACCGCCGCTGGCCGACTGGGGCGCGATGGTTCGCTCCAATTCCGAAGGGATTGCCTGGGGATTCCTGCATCCCCTGATACCCGCTTCGTGTATCGCCCTGCTCACCATCGGTATAAACCTGCTGGTTGATTCCCTGGTGCATAAAGCCAGCGGTTTGCGCGATGACCACTGAAGCGACCACCCGAACGACAAGCCATGACTGACCGCCTGCTGGAAATCCGGGATATTCTGATCGAAGCGGAGATTGACGGACAATGGACCCCGATCGTAAACAGTCTCTCCATGACCCTGGAGCGCGGAGAAATCGTGGGCCTGATCGGCGAATCCGGCGCCGGAAAATCCACTTTCGGCCTCTGTGCCCTGGGCTATACCAAGCCCGGATGCCGGATCGTTTCAGGCTCGATCAAACTGGACGGGATGGAACTGACCGGCCAGCCGGAGTCTGCCCTACGGGAACTTCGCGGCAACAGGGTGGCCTATGTGGCGCAAAGCGCCGCCTCATTCAACCCGGCGCATACGCTTCTTGAACAGTTTGTCGAAGCGCCGGTGCAACACGGCAAGATGAAACCCTCCGAAGCGGCCGTTCGCGGGCGGGAACTTTACAAACAGCTTGATTTGCCGGAACCGGATACCATCGGTGAAAGATACCCGCACCAGGTATCCGGCGGACAACTGCAAAGAGCGATGACCGCCATGGCGCTCGGCAGCAACCCGGACATTATCATTTTTGATGAACCGACAACGGCGCTGGATGTCACCACCCAGATTGAGGTGTTGTCCGCCATCAAGGAGGCGGTGAAAGCGCGCCATGTCGCCGCTATCTACATTACCCATGATCTGGCCGTTGTCGCACAAATGGCGGACCGTATCATGGTGCTTCGTTACGGCGACCTGATCGAGGAAGGCGATGCCCGCGAAATGCTGGCAAACCCGAAAGAGGAGTATACGCGCAGGCTGCTGGCCGTCCGCTCCCTGCGTGAACAAAGGGCTGCCGACCCGCGCGAAGACACCATACTGGAAGTGAAGAACGTAACCGCGCGCTACCCGGGAGCAACGGAGGATGTTCTGAAGAACATCAACATCAAACTGCAAAAAGGAAAGACAGTCGCAATCGTTGGAGAATCAGGAAGCGGCAAAAGTACGCTGGCCAGAGTGATTACCGGACTGTTGCCGCCGTCCACAGGGTCCATCACCTACCGGGGAGAAGTATTGCCTCCGGCGCTGAAGGAAAAGACTAAGGAAAATCTCCGCTCCATCCAGATGATTTACCAGATGGCCGACGTAGCGATGAATCCGCGGCAACAAATCCGCGAGATTATTGGCCGCCCGCTGGAGTTCTATCACGATATTTCAGGTCAGGCCAACGAAGCGCGAGTACTCGAATTACTGGAGAAAATTGAAATTCCCGGCAGCTACATGGAGCGCTACCCGGCCCAGCTTTCCGGTGGGGAAAAGCAGCGTATCTGCATTGCCCGCGCCCTGGCCGCGGAGCCGGAACTGATCATCTGCGATGAAGTGACCTCCGCTCTCGATCAGCTGGTTGCCGAAGGCATTCTGGACCTGCTGCAAAACCTGCAGAATGATCTCAACGTTTCCTACCTGTTTATCACCCACGACCTGGCTACGGTCAAGGCGATTGCAGATGAAATTGTGGTGATGTACCAGGGCCGGATTGTGGAGCAGGGGCCGAAGAAGCAAATCCTGGAACCGCCCTGGCAAGACTATACGGAGTTGTTACTGTCTTCGGTCCCGGAAATGGACCCCGACTGGCTCGATGACCTGGTGCAACGACGATTGCGCGGCGAAGCCCCGACCGCCGACAGCCTTAAGGTACGGTGAGAAAACTGCACAGGAGAAATAAAGGGAACACCTTCGTAGACACGCCCGACCTGATCAATTCGCCGCGCTTCCATCAGGTCGGTTGAGGTTTCCGGGGTCAGACCGGGAATCCGTAGTGGGTGCCGTCGGGGAACTCGACATCGACACGCAGCTTGCCGCCGGTCGCTTCTACATAGCGCTTCAGGGACGACAGTTTCAGGTCACGGCCAGGCATCTCCATACCCGCCACAGTCGGTTGTTTGATCCCAAGAATATGCGCGACCTCTTTCCGGGTTTTTTGTGCACACTCACGCAACTCTGCCAAGTGGATGTCAAGTAGCATCTCTGCCGCTTTCTCCCGCGCTTTGACAACCACTTCGGGCTTCTCTGTGGTCAATATCTGATCAAGCGTTCTTGCCATCATGCTACCCTTTCTTCAGTTTCTCCAGATGCGCCGTGAATTCACGATCAGCAACCCGGATCATCGCTCCGTAAAATCTTTTCTCGTCTCCGGTCTTGTTGCCGGCGCAAAGCAATATCCCTCTCCGTCTGGGGTCGGATGTCGGTCGTTTCGATAGCCCACATGACTACTCCCTGTCAAAATACAGGTTAAATGCTATATAAGCGCCATCCTGATGTCAACAGAAATTCTCACAGAAATTCTCACAGAAATTCTCAAGAACCGGATTTTTACTGACTCTCCTCAAACATCCTGCATTTCTGGCATGCAATGCCATAATTGCAGGGATGATACTACGCCATAAATTACAGATTGTTCGTGACCGGCTGAGCCAGTTTCCGGCGGTGGCACTGCTCGGACTGGATGACCGGGATGCGGCGCTGGGTCATCCGGTCGTTGGTGGAAGCTGGGAAGGGTTCATACTGGAAAACCTGCTTGGCGCGGCTCCAAAACGGACCAGGGCATACTTTTACCGGACGGCTACCGGCGCCGAAATCGACCTGGCGCTGGAGATGCCCGACGGCAAGCTGTGGGCAATTGAAATCAAGCGCGGCCTCACTCCGAAGATCGATAAGGGATTCCACCATGCACGGGAAGACATCAGCCCGGAACGCTCCTTCGTCGTATATTCGGACAGTGATCGGTATCCAAAAAGTGAAGGGGTTGAGGTGATCAGTCCGGGTGAACTTGTGGCGCTACTCTCCAAGGCATAAAAGCTGCGGGGCGGCATTTGACATTGTACCTATGGCTGGTTTATTCTCACGGACATGAGAATTACAGAGATGAACCTGGCTAACCTTTCTCCCGGTTTTTCGGGCATCGCCCGGTGTACAGGCCGCGATGGCCAGGATCATCCTGAAACAGGCCAGGATTGCACGGAAATAATGAAAAGTTCAGCAAAAACAATATGTTACCCCCCCCCCCCCCCCCCGAATTTCGTAGAAAATTCAAGCGCTTAACAAACGCCAGACAATCTGCGCCGTTTGAGTTCCTGTCCGTCTTCCTGACGGACTTATGCAAGTACCCCCTGTCCATATATCCCCGTGGATGCTTACGCATGCGCGGCCCTGTTCTTTGAATCCATACAATACAGGTATTCATCATGAATCAAGAAATTGAACGGACCAATCTGAAAAAACGGCAACAAATCATAAAAAGTCTGGCCGTCGGAGGCGTGGCAATCACGGCATGGCATCAACCGATTGTAAACAGCGTGATACTGCCTGCTCATGCACAGACATCAGACGGATCAACAACATCTGGACAAGCCGGAGAAGCCGGACAAGTCGGACAAACAGAGCAAGGACAGACAGACCAACCAACACAAGCAACAGAACCGGTGTCGCAACAGATCGAACCCGTTACGATACCCGGTGAAGGTGAAGATGCAGATGAAGTTACGATATTCGGCGACAACAGACCAGATGACGCATTACTACCATTAGAGGGCCGGCCCAGATTCATACGAGAAGACGACGGCACTGTTGTGACTTATCTATCACGGATGGAGACCGATAACAGGTGTGGTGGAAGTCTTGAAATAGTGTCATACGGATTGGTTCCTGGAAGTTTTGATCGGAGCGTCCCGGAATATAAGGATCGGGATGAAGCCACCGCCCATATTAAAATAGTGGGTATAAAGAAACCAGTACAAGCGATAAGACTAGGCCGCCGGCCTGCGCTACGTCTGAGTTTAAGAGATCATACGTGGGGTGATTCCGCTCCTTTAGTCGAAAGGATACCGGGAAACGGGCAACCTGCCCGCGAGTCGGGAATGTTCACTGTCTTCTTTCATAATTGGATGCCAGATCAAAAAAGACCTTATTCATACCGGGAGTTACGGGGTATGACCTTACGATGCGTGAACCCCTGATTCAGTCCCGGATCACGTCCGGGAAGCCGGCTTGTTGACGCCGAATTCAGCCTTGCGCCAATTCAGCCCGCTGCCATGAGAAACCCGATTCCGCCAACGTAGGCAACGATTCGATATCCATGCCGATCTTCTGCTCCGCAAGCTGCAATTCATACAGCTTCTGCAGATTGAGCCAGAACTCGCCCGACGTATCAAAAAAACGCCCCAGGCGGAGCGCCGTATCTCCGGTGATGGCACGGCGCCCATTGAGTATTTCCGTGATTCGATTCACGGGCACATGGATCTGCCTCGCAAGTTCAGCCGCGCTCATGCCAAGCGCCTTCAGGTCTTCATGCAGGGTTTCCCCCGGGTGGATTGCTTCTGCCATTTTTGTCCCCTTGGTTTGTTGGTTTCTGACCATCAGTGGTAATCAACGATTTCCACATTGGTGGACCCATTCGAACTCTTGGGCCATTCGAAACAGATTCTCCATCTGTCGTTGATTCGAATGCTCCATTGACCCCTTCGGTTGCCCCTGAGGGCTTCCAGCCGGCTACCCGGCCGTCTGAGGTCTCTGATTGCCGTTGCTGCGTCCAGTTCATTCAGCTTTCGCCGTGCTGTGCGCTCAAAGCCCGAGAAGGCGGCCACGCCTTTTCCCTCATGGAACCTTTTTGTTCTCCTGTCCGCAAATCCCTGGATCATTTTTCCTCCGATAATCAATTATTGCTGTTCAATCTTACTCTTGAATACGCCTTACGTCAAGCGTATTCAAGACAGCGTATTCAAGAAAGCGTTACAAGCAAATGAATTGTCCGGTTTTAATCAGTACTGAATCGGGGCGTCGCCACGACATACGGGCGGGACGATTCAATCCCGAACCACACCAGAAAAGCATCACCTGGAAATTTTTTCGATCTGCTTGCTGATCGCATCCAGTTTTGTCACTATTTCGTTTTGTCGGGCCTTGAGGTCGGCCAGCTCGGTATTTTGATCTACTTCATGCTCGGTTTGCATGCCGGATACAATAATCCCGATAAACAGATTCAACACCGTAAACGATGTACACAATATAAATACGACAAAAAAGAACCAGGCCATCGGGAACACTTCCATCACCGGCCTGACAATGCCCATTGACCAACTCTCCAGGGTCATGATCTGGAACAACGAGTAGGCCGACAGGCCAATCGAACCAAACCAGTCCGGGAAATCACCGCCATACAATTTCGTCGCCATCACGGAAAATACATAGAAAACCAGTAGCAACAAACAGGTTATCGAGCCCATTCCCGGCAATGCCGCAACCAGCCCTCCCACAACCCGCTTGAGAGACGGCACAACACTGATCAGACGCAGCACCCTCAAAATCCGCAGCGCCCTTAATATGGAAAGATTGTCACTCACCGGAATCAACGAAATGGCAACCACCAGGAAATCGAAAATCCGCCATGGTTCGTGAAAGAAGCGGTATCTGTAAACAAACATTTTCGCCACGACTTCGATGGTGAATATTCCCAGAATGATCTGGTCCAGAATGATCAGCGCCGGCCCTATCCACCCCATCACGCGGGCATCGGTTTCCAGTCCCAGGATCACCCCGTTCATCACAATCAGCGCAATAATAAAAATCTCGAACTTGCGGCTTTCCAGCAATACTTTTATATTTTTCATGTCTTTATATGTTTCTTTTTGTTATGATTGGAACCCTCTCATGAATCATTGCCTGGAGGTTCCGGATACATTGATCAAGAACACAAAATTCCAGATTGGTCAGGTCGTGCGTCACCGGGTTTATGACTTCCGTGGTGTCATATTTGATGTGGATTCGGAATATAATAATACGGAAGAATGGTATCAATCCATACCGGAGACAATAAGACCTCATAAGGAGCAGCCTTTTTATCACCTACTCGCGGAAAATCAGGACACTCAATATGTTGCTTATGTGTCCGAGCAAAATCTGCAAAATGATGATAGCGGCCTGCCTGTCAGCCATCCCCAGGTGGATGACATATTCGATAAAACTGAAAACGGCCACTATACTGTTCGTTATAACCGATCTCACTAACGATCATCCATTTGCTCCATACCCCTTCCCTTCTTTACTCCCGGCGCCGGGCCAGACTCAGGCCGCGCCACACCAGTCCTGCGGCCAGAATCAGGTAGACCACCATCAGATGCAGGGGCAGTCCGTGATGACCCAACCCTTCCATCGCCAGCCCACCGGACACCGAGCCTAACAGAGCGCCGACTCCCCACATTAACGCGAACGCGGCGGAGCCGTTGATCAGGTCTACCCCGTCGAACCGGTTGCCTAACGAGGTCAGCGATACGGTATAGACTCCATAACCGGCTGCTCCCGCCAGAATCAGCACAGGCCACATCCACGGGGTTGCCATCACCATTGGCAGGATCAACAACATCGCGGACGTAACCAGCGCACAACCCGCCAACACCACCCGGTGGGGGAATTTGTCCGCCAGCCATCCAACCGGGAATTGTAATACCGTATTACCGACAATCAGCGCCGTCAGCGCCAAGGCCGAAACGGCCACGGTCAAGCCGGATTGAATCCCGTACACTGGCAACAGGGACAGGGTTGCCGCATCAAAAATAGCGAACACGAAAACGCAAGCCAGCAACATCGGAGCCATCGGCGCGAAATCAATAATGCCTGTCTTGCGGGATTTTTCTGAGGTCGTCAATTTCCCTTCGCGCAGCATGCAAAGCGGAAACACGCCAAACAAAACCACAATGCCGCCCGCAATGAACGGTGTCCAGCCCTGTATTCCGATCCAGCTGATTATAGCGGGACCGGCGCCAAAACTGGCTGATAAAACACTGCTGTAGATTGCCACCACTTTGCCGCGATGGGCGCTGCCGGCAAACTTGACGATCCACATTTCGCTTAACACAAACAGCGTGGAAATCGACATGCCCTGAAGTGTACGCAGGATGAACCAGGATTCCAGCGTATCGAAAACCTTGTAACTGATCAGCAGAACACTGGTGGCCAGAGCCGCTGCAATGGCGACATTCCGCGACCCGAATTTTCTGGCTACAATCGGAATCACTGGCGAGAACAACAGGATTCCGATCGGCATCATGGCCGAATTGATGCCGATCATTCTGGCGGAAACCCCTCTTGATTCCAGGATCAGTGATAACAGCGGGTAAGTCATGCCGAATGCCAGACCGAACACACAAATGGCGGCGCAGGCTGCAACCAGGTTACGCAGATTCATGGACGAAACCATTGCTCAGTCACCCGCCTGACGGGGCCCGCAACCAGGGAACCAGTATCCTTCCGTAACCCGGTCGTTGCCGCCGGGGTCCTGGTGTGTAACCACCCTGGAAAAACCTCTGTCGATCATTTTCTGCCTCACTTGTCCGGCCTGCTGATAGCCATGTTCCAGTACCAGCCAACCCTGAAATTCAAGGAATCCGGGAGCGACCTCAATCATTTCATCCAATGCGGCGTATCCCTGGTCCTTCGCGACCAGGGCGCCCATCGGCTCAAAACGCAAATCGCCCTGGGCCAGATGAATGTCATCCGGCGCAATATAAGGCGGATTGGAACAAATCAGATCAAACCGGCTCGCTTCGATATTATCGAACCAATCGCTTTTTAGCCACCGGATATTTCTTAATCCGAGGTTCTCCTGATTGATTTTTGCGACATCCAGCGCGGACTGGCTTACATCGGTCGCCACGATCCTGGCTGCGGGCAATTCCGTCGCCAGGGCCAGGGCCACCGCGCCACTGCCCGTACCCGACTCCAGGATTTTCGGCTTGCGGTTGCCGGCTACGGCGGACAAGCATCTTTCAACCAGCAATTCCGTTTCGTGTCTGGGAATCAAAACCCGTTCATCCACCTTCAGGTTCATGGACCAGAATTCACGGCAATGCGTAATATACGCTACCGGCAGCCCTCGCGCGCGCATCCGCACCCGTGATTTGAATTCTTTCTCCTCGTCCGCGGACAGTATCCGGTCACCGTTCGCAATCAGCAATGCCAGATCAATTCCGAGCAGATGACACAGGATGATTCGGGCATCCCGGTCACCGCTCTTTAGCGGGGACAACTGCCGGCCAGACCAGCGCAGTGACTCATCAACCGTCATTGACGCCAGGGTAGATGATGACAGACCGGCTCTCAAGCCTGATCAAAATCTGCCAGAAGGTGTGCCTGATGAGCGGAAATCAACGGCATAATAATCGGATCAATACGCCCCTTGAGCGCTTCATCGAGCTTGTACAATGTCAGATTGATGCGGTGGTCGGTGATTCTCCCCTGCGGGAAATTGTAGGTTCGGATACGTTCAGACCGGTCCCCACTGCCCACCAGGGACTTGCGGGTACTGGCCTGTTCACTCTGCCGCTGTTGAATTTGCGCTTCCAGCAGGCGGGATTTCAACACAGCCATTGCCCGCGCCCGGTTCTTGTGCTGCGACCGTTCATCCTGGCATTCGACCACAACCCCGGTCGGCAAATGGGTGAGGCGTATCGCGGAATCCGTTTTGTTGACATGCTGCCCCCCCGCCCCCGAAGCCCTGAATGTGTCGACGCGAAGATCTGCGGATTCAATCTCGATTTCATCCATGTCGTCCGCTTCCGGCATGACTGCAACCGTACATGCCGAAGTATGAATACGTCCCTGGGACTCGGTTTCCGGCACACGCTGCACCCGGTGGGCGCCCGACTCGAATTTCAATCTTGAATAAGCGCCTGACCCTTCTATTTTCGCGATGATTTCCTTGTATCCTCCGTGTTCTCCTTCACTACTGCTGATTATCTCCACCTTCCACTGAAGACTTTCTGCGTAAGAGTAATACATTTTGAAAAGGTCGCCAGCGAACAGCGCGGCCTCATCACCGCCGGTTCCTGCCCTGATCTCAAGAAAGACATTCCTGGAATCATTCGGGTTTTTAGCCAGAAGAAGCTGTTGCAGAGTGTTTTCACAGCCTTGCATGGCTCTCTCCAGACCAGACAATTCCTCTCTCGCCATATCCCGTATCAGGCTGTCTGAATCTTCCATCATGGTGCGGGTTTCAACGATTTCATCATCCAGCTTTCTCCAGGTTTCAAAGGCTTCGACAACGGGCAGTATTTCCGACAGTTCAATCGACAGCCGGCGAAACCGCCCCTGGTCGGAAATAATGTCGGGCTCAGACAACAGCACATTGATTTCTTCATGACGTTCCACAACCTGCAACAGTTTTTGTCTGGTGGAGGAGTGCATTACGGGAGGAGTAGCCGGCAAGTGGTTACAGATTGAACAGCTTTCTGGCGGCTGCAATCACATGCGCGTCTTCTTCAACATCGGCCTGGTTGATGACCTGGCTGGGATGATGGGCGACCTTGTTGATCAGGTCCCGCGCAAGCTGCTCAACCACCCGCACCGGGTCGCTCCCGTTTTCCAGCCTTTTCAGCGCGCGAGCGAGCTCGGCTCGCCTCAAATCATCAAGCCCTTCCCGGAAAGAGACAATGGCCGGAACCGAATCCAGAGAACGCATCCAGCGCATGAATTTGACGACCTGGAAGTCAATCATGGTTTCGGCTCTTGAAGAAGCCTGCAAGCGTATCGCCCGGTTCTCATCGACAATTGACCTCAGATCATCCACGGTATACAGGTATACGTCTTGCAAACGGGCCACCTCGGCCTCGACATCCCGTGGCACCGCCAGATCAAGAATAAACATCGGAGCGCGCTTCCTTTTCCTGAGCGCGGCTTCCATCGCGCCTTTGCCGAGAATCGGCAAAGCGCTGGCAGTGGAGGTCACGACGATGTCCGCCTCCGGCAAGCGGGCGGGGATTTGCGCCAGGGAGATCGCCTCGCTGCCCGCTGCCCGCACCAGGTTCTGCGCTCTTTTGATCGAACGATTGGCAATAATGATATGCCGCACCCGATTCTGTTTCAGGTGGCGGGCAACCAGCTCAATCATTTCTCCGGCGCCGATCAACAACACGGTCTGATCTTCCAGTCGGGTAAATACCCGTTTCGCCAGGCGGACCCCCGAATAAGCCACGGAAACCGCGTTTGCGCCAATATCGGTATCGGTTCTGACTCGTTTGGCTACGCTGAAAGTATGCTGGAACAACCGATTCAGAATCTTGCCGGTAGCCCCCGCCCTGACTGCCGTCTGGAATGCGTCTTTCATCTGGCCGAGAATCTGGGGTTCTCCCAGCACCATCGAGTCAAGTCCGGACGCTACCCTGAAAGCGTGCTTGACGGCTTCCTCGTCCGGGAACTGATAGATGATCTCCTTCAGGGCCGGGGCCGCAAGCCCGCTGTAACCGGACAACCAGGCCAGAACTTCTCCCGGATGATCCCGTTTCTGCCGGCAGTATATTTCGGTGCGGTTACAGGTAGACAATATAGTGGCTTCACTGGCGCCCACTTCCCCGGTCAGCTCGGTGAGCGCCTGCTGGATCAGATCCGGGCTAAAAGCGACCTTCTCTCTTAATTCGATGGGGGCCGTGTTATGATTCAGGCCTAATGCCAGCAGGTGCATGGTTCAGATCAAGCGGAAGAGGACAGGTTTTATCAGATTCCAGAAAAATGCGGATACGAAAACGGTGGATACGAAAACGGTTGCAAATGAATCAGTACAGCCGCATATTATAATGCGGTTCGATAAATAAATCGCTTTACGCGAGCCGCTATACGACTTACCGACAGGCCAAACCCTTGATCTTGCGACTCATCAGATATTAATGGCGCCTCATACTCCAACGCCTCTTTTCATCAGAACATTCAGGAACGTAATCCTTGCCGGACTGGTTGTAACGCTTTGGGGGTGCCAGATGAATCCGGAAGTCATACAGGAGGACGAAATCGGAGTAACCGAACTCCCTGACAGCGGGGAACCGTCCCCGCCTGAGCCATTAGCGCCCGATACGGAACTTCTCCATAACGTAATTACGGCGCTCATCGCAGCGCAACAAAGCCAGCCTGAAGCCGCGCTTGAACACATTTCCCGGGCCGCCTTGCACTCCCGCAGCCCCCGTCTGCTCCGGGAGTCCATTCGCATGGCCGTGAACAACCAGGAATTTCAGCAGGCGATTGACCTTGCCCGATTACTGGAGCCATTCACAGCGGATGATTATCTGACCGCCCTGCTGGTTGCCAGGGCGCATTTCCGACTGGGTGAAACGGCCCCGGGCCTTGGCCTGCTCGCTGACCTGACAGAAAAGTGTGGACGGGAGCATGGTTATATTTTCCAGACTATCGCCGAAACGCTCGCCGCCACCAAAAACCCCGATTTATTCGGGCTGCTGCGCGAGGTGGTCGAATCCCGGCCTGACAATGCGGCATTACAACTGACCGCCGCCCTTGTCTCTGCAAGACTGAATCAGCCACAGCGGTATGTCGAACAATTGAACCGGGTTCTGACTCTTGAGCCTGACTGGGAATTCCCCGCGACCCTGCTTCTGGTTCAACTGCGCTATGGTGACCACGATGACTCCGCTGAAGAAGACCGCAACAAGGCGAGCCGGTCGGTCATGCAATTTGCGGCAGAACACCTGGAAGCCCATCCCGAACACCTTCGGTTCCGCTTGCAGTATGTACGCCATTTGCTCGAAAACGGCGACATGGAAGCCGCGCTTTCGCAGCTGAACATCGCCCTGGACATGACTCCCGAAGCGCCGGAAGCTTTATTTGTGACCGGGGTCATCTATTTTGAAAAGGGTGATCTGGCCCGGTCACGGGATTATCTCACCCGCAACCTGCAACTGGACCCGGATAATGATCAAGCCCGGCTCTACCTTTCTGATATTGAATACAGACAGGATAATTACGTGGACGCATCGAACTACCTGCACGGCGTGGTCTCGAGGCAACATTATCTGGAGGCGCAGATCAGACTGGCAAATATCCTGTCGAAACGATATGAAGTGGATACAGGGGTTCGGCACCTGCGGCAAATTGACGCGGCCTCCGATGAAGATCAGATTCGCCTGATACTGCAACAGGACCTGCTGTTCCAGGAACACGACCGCTATATTGAATCGAAACAGGTACTCGATGAGGGATTGGAGCAGTTCCCGAATCAGCCTGACCTGCTTTACAGCCGCGGTCTGGTGACGGCCAGGATGAACCGGCTCGACCTGCATGAGCGGGACATGCGAAAATTGATCGAAATCGAGCCGGACAACGCCCATGCCTATAACGCATTTGGTTATGTTCTGGCCGACAAGACCAACCGGCTTGAAGAAGCGATGGCCCTGATAAAAAAAGCCAATACCCTGCTGCCGGACAACCCGTTCATTCTCGACAGCATGGGCTGGGTTCATTTCCGGCTGGGCAATACCCGCAAGGCCATCGAATACCTGACGCTGGCCCTGGACGCGCGCCAGGACGCAGAAATCGCCGCGCATCTCGGTGAAGTATTGTGGGTCACCGGAAACCGGGAGGAAGCTCGTAAAATATGGGAAAGGGGGAGCGAATGGGACCCCGGCAACGGAGTTCTGAAACAAACCATTGAACGCCTCTCCCAGTAACATAACCCTCCGCGGAACATTTGCAATCATTTTGATTGTCCTGTTGTCCGGCTGTTCCACCATGCCAAAACCGGATATGGTGTCCGCGGATCAGCGCCTGCGACTATGGAGTCAACATCAATCCATTCATGCCCGAATATCGGGTTGGTCGTTAAAGGGCAAGGTAGGAATCAGGAGCGGCTCCAAAGGAAGTTCTGTAACACTCAACTGGTCGTATGCGTCCACTGGACAGAACATTGAGCTATACGGCCCGTTCGGCGGTGGCCGCATCCTGATTGAATCGTCGCCGACTTTTGCCGTATTGAGGGATGTCGGGGGGCGAGTCATCCATGGCCAATCCGCCGAACAGGTTCTGTATGAACGGTTGGGCTGGCACATCCCTTTTGATGAAATGACCCGGTGGTCCCGCGGCTTGCCGGGGGAGGGTGCGAACGACCTGAAAATCAACGCATCCGGACGTCTGATGAGTTTCAACCAGGGCATCTGGCATATCGAATATACGCAATATCAGCCCATCCTGAAGTTCTCGCTGCCGCGCAAATTCACGATTACCTCACTGCCGGGGAAACTTGAAGTGTTTGACGAAGACGGCCATTACCTGGGCGATGAATTGCAGGTTCGGGTTGTCCTGAAAAGCTGGCATGATATCCAGTCCGTTCAATCATGATACCCGGAAAATCTCCCGCTTCCCTGAGCTTGCGGTCACCCGCGAAAATCAACCTGTTTTTACACGTGACCGGCAAACGCGCCGATGGTTACCATGAGTTGGAAACCGTTTTCCAGTTTCTGGACTTTCACGATGTATTGAGATTCGAGCTGACCGGCGAGCCGGGAATCGCGCGCATGGATGATCACCCATACAATCTGCCCCGAGCCGACCTGATCATTCGCGCATCGGAACTGCTGGCTTCGAGCCGGGGATTAAAAAACCCGCCCGGAGTCCGAATCACCCTGAGCAAGGTCATCCCCCCCGGTTCAGGCATGGGAGGAGGCAGCTCCAATGCCGCAACCACGCTGCTCGCATTGAACAGACTGTGGCGACTGTGTCTGCCTCGCTCCGAGCTCCAGTCGCTGGCGGAACAGCTGGGCGCCGATGTGCCGGTCTTCATTTACGGACACTCCTGCTGGGCCCGCGGAATCGGTGATGAATTTGAACGATTCGACCCTGAACCGCATTGGTATTGTATTTGTATTCCTGAAGCGAGCGCCTCCACCCGGGCTGTTTTTCAACATCCCGATCTTTGCCGTGACCACCCGCCTGTTTCAAAGCTCGACTTTCACCAGGGCCGGGTCTGCAATGATCTGGAAGCCGTGTCCAGGAACCTGTATCACGAAATCGAGGAAGCCTTCACGATACTCAATCAGTACGGCAGGCCCAAAATGAACGGCAGTGGCGCTTCAGTTTTTCTCCAATGTGAGTCCGAAGCAGCCGCGAGACGAATCCGGGAGCGGCTGCCGGCCCGCCTCCATGCCCGGGTGGCTCGCGCCCTGAATGACATCCGGGAGCGTTAGAATGACTCATAATTTCTCTCCCAGTTTATGTCTGGCGGCATACAACGCGATGAAATCATAGACGATGGATGCGCCGAGCAACGAGGTGATCTCTGCATGGTCGTAAGGCGGAGAAACCTCCACCAGGTCCATTCCCACCAGATTAACGCCTCTCAGATTGCGGAGAATCTGTAACGCCTGGGCTGAACTCAACCCTCCGCAAACCGGAGTGCCCGTACCTGGAGCAAAAGCCGGGTCCACACAGTCAATGTCAAACGTAAGGTAAGTTTTCCGGTTCTTGAGGATTTTCCTGATCTGCCGAACCAGCGCTTCGACACCGTTGGCATGAATCCAGTCGGCGGGAAAAATGTTAAAGCCAAGAGGCGCGTCGTTGGTTGTTCGTATTCCCGCCTGAACAGATTCCTCCGGAATCACCAACCCTTCCTTTACAGCGTGAAAGAACATCGTGCCATGATCAATCCGCCCGTCTTCATCGTCCCAGGTATCCGTATGGGCATCAAAATGCAACAACGATACCGGCCCATGTTTCTTGACGTGGGCGCGCAATATCGGCAGCGTAATGAAATGGTCCCCACCCAGGGTCAGCGCCGCCGTGTCCGTATCGAGGATTGATTCTGTATGAGCCTGGATGCAGTCGGGAATGGTTTGCGGACGGCCGTGATCAAACAGGCAGTCTCCATAATCCGCAATTTTCATCAACTCAAACGCATTAAACTCCCAGGGCCAGTTCCGTTGCCAGGCGATTTCCACAGAAGCCGCCCGAATCCCCCGCGGACCGAATCGCGTACCGGGGCGATTGGTGGTCGCGGTATCGAACGGCACCCCCGTGATCGCAAGCTCCGCATCGGACAAGTCTTTCGAATACCGGCGCCGGGCAAAGCTCAATGCTCCGGAATAAGTAGGTTCCGGGTTGACTCCGCTCATGGAATCAGCGGTAAACGCCTGGTCAATAGGATGGGTCATCTTGTCTGTAGCCGGTAACTGGAATCTGGAGTTTATCAAGACGAATCCGCCAAATCGAGTCTCGAAGTTCCCTTGAAGCTCCCTGATATTTGCGTTTATTGTCAAATTTCGATGTCAAATTTCGATTGACAGGCGCTGGTCTGGCAATCAAAATACGGCGTTTTTTCAAGAGGAATCCGGTTATAATCGCACTCGGTTATAATCGAATCATCGGCAATGTATCCACTTCTTCAAATCCGGATGTTCGACGATTAACTGATAATTGGGGTGTAGCCAAGTGGCCCAAGGCACCAGGTTTTGATCCTGGCATTCGGAGGTTCGAATCCTCCCACCCCAGCCAGAACAGCAAAAACCCTGAATCAAACATGGTATCCCCCGAGAATCTGACACTCTTTACCGGCAACGCCAATCCCGATCTTGCGATCGCGATCGCCCGCACTCTCGGCGCCCCCCTCGGCAAGACCATGGTCGGGCGATTCAGTGACGGGGAAATCAATGTCGAGGTGATGGAGAATGTGCGTGGCCGGGATGTGTTCATCGTGCAACCGACCTGCGCTCCGAGCAACGATAATCTGATGGAATTGCTGGTGATGATCGATGCGGTCAAGCGTTCTTCCGCTGGCCGGATTACCGCGGTGATTCCCTATTTCGGCTATGCCCGACAGGACCGCAGACCGCGCACAGCCCGGGTCGCCATTTCCGCCAAGCTGGTGGCTGAAATGATCAGCGTTGCGGGAGCGGACCGGGTACTGACCATGGACCTGCATGCGGACCAGATTCAGGGGTATTTCGATATTCCTACGGACAATATCTACGGTTCGCCGGTTTTGATGAGTGAACTGTGGCGCAAACAATTACCCAATCCGGTGATTGTCTCGCCGGATGTCGGCGGTGTTGTACGCGCCCGGGCAATGGCCAAGCAGCTTGAAACCGGACTCGCCATTATTGACAAACGGCGACCCAAGGCCAATGAAGCCAAGATCATGCACATTATCGGCGATGTATCGAACCATTCCTGTATCCTGATAGATGATATGGTCGATACCGCGAATACCCTTTGTGAAGCGGCTCGCGCATTGAAGGAACACGGCGCGATCAAGGTGCTCGCAAGCTGTACCCATCCGGTATTGTCAGGTGAGGCAATTGACCGGATTGAGAAGTCGCAAATCAACGAACTACTGGTAACCAATTCGATCCCATTGAGTGAGCGGGCGCGGGAATGCGAAAAGATCACTCAACTGAGTGTCGCCGAACTACTGGCCGAGTCGATTCGCCGCATTGCCACGGGTGATTCGATCAGCAACCTGTTTATAGATTAATCAACTGAATCAAGAGTAAAAAAATGGCAGATCAATTTGAACTTACCGCTCGGCTTCGGGCGCGTTCCGGCACCAATCTGGTACGGCGACTGCGCCGCGAAGGCGATGTTCCGGCGGTACTCTACGGCGGCGGCAAACCCAACCTGAGTATCGCCGTCAACCACGACGTGCTGTATCACAGTCTGGAAAAGGAAGAATTCCACTCGGCCGTTATCATTATCAATACGGGCGGCCAGAAGGAACAGGTGATTCTTCGTGACGTACAACGCCATCCTCACAAAATCAATATCCTGCATGCGGATTTCCAGCGCGTTGACGAAAACAAGGCGTTGACCATATCTCTGCCCATTCACTTTATCGGTGAAGAAGAGTGTGCGGGCGTCAAAACCGGGGGGCTAATCAGTCACCTGATGAATGATGTTGAGGTTACCTGTCTGCCAAAGGATTTGCCGGCACACATTGAGCTTGACCTGACTCACCTGGAGCTGAACGAATCACTGCATCTTTCGGATATTCAACTGCCGGAAGGAGTCCAGGTCACGGCCCTGATGCACGACGAAGGCCACGAACACGACCATGCGGTGGTTTCTGTGACCGCGCGCCGGGTTGGAGTCGAACCCACTGCCGAGGACACGGCCGCTGACCTCACGGAAGATGACGCGGGAAGCTCCGATTGAACCTGGAACGGGCAGTCCTGCGAACCTGCCCGGTTCCGAATCAATGTGAAAGCCGCTAAAATAGCGCTGGTAGCCGGGCTGGGAAATCCGGGGCAACAGTACGCCGCGACCCGGCATAATGTCGGGTTCTGGTTTATGGAACGTCTGCAACCCGAATATCGGATCACCCTTTCGGCGGAAAAGAAATTCAAGGCGAAAACAGGCCAGTTCCAACATCACAACGACAGGGTGCGGGTAGTCACACCGTGCACATTCATGAATCTGAGCGGTGAGTCCATCGCGTCCATGGCATCGTATTATCGAATCGCGCCACAACATATTCTGGTCATTCACGATGAAGTCGATTTCGAGCCGGGCGTGGTACGATTCAAGACAAGCGGCGGTCATGGCGGTCACAACGGCCTGCGCAATATCATAGCCAGACTCGGCTGCGGCGACTTCCCGAGAATTCGTATCGGTATCGGTCATCCGGGCAGTCATCGGGATGTGTCAAATTTTGTACTGTCCAGGCCCTCGCTGGCTGAAATCGGCAGGATTGAAGACTCCATTGAGCGGGCAATCGCAGTCATGCCGGACATTCTTTGCGGGAATTACCAGCAGGCGATGAATACACTCCACCGAAATCCCGCAGACTCCGGAGCGTAACATGGGCATCCAATGCGGCATTGTGGGGTTGCCGAATGTAGGCAAGTCCACATTATTCAATGCACTGACCGGATCTGGCCAGGCCCAGGCTGAAAATTACGCCTTTTGCACGATTGACCCCAATGTCGGCATCGTCGAAGTCCCCGATACCCGGCTGGCTCAGCTGGCGGCAATCATTCGACCACTCAAGGTCATTCCAACCACCGTGGAATTTGTTGACATCGCCGGACTGGTGGCAGGCGCCTCACAGGGAGAAGGGCTGGGTAATCGCTTTTTGGCCCATATTCGGGAAGTGGACGCCATCGTTCATGTTGTTCGCGCCTTCGAAGACGACCATATCACCCATGTGTCGAACCGGGTGGACCCCGTATCCGATATCGAGACGATCAATACCGAGCTGATACTGGCCGACATCCAGACCGCGGACAAAGCCATCGGTCGCGCCGAAAAAGCGGGGAAATCGGGGAACAAGGAACAAATAGCGCTGGCCGGATTACTGCACACAGTCCGCAAGCATCTGAATGACGGCTCCAGGATCCGTTCAATGAACCTGTCTCCGGCGGCGAGAAAAACCCTGAAACCATGCTGTTTCCTGACTGACAAACCGGTCCTGTACATCGCCAACGTCGAGGACATCGGTTATGACTGCAATCCGCGCCTGCCCGTCATCAGGCAGTTGGCGGAAAGTGAGTCGGCGCAAGTGGTCACGATATCCGCTTCGCTGGAACAGGAACTGAGCGAATTGCCGGAACAGGATATCGCCCCATTTCTCGAAGAAATGGGGCTGCGGGAAGCCGGACTGAATCGAGTCATTCGCTGCGCATACTCCCTGCTCGGTCTACACACCTTCTTTACCGCCGGACCCAAAGAAGTGCGAGCCTGGACCATTGCGACCGGGGCCACCGCCGCACAATCAGCAGGAGTCATACACAGCGACTTCGAACGCGGCTTTATTTGCGCGGAAACGGTCGCCTGGGACGATTACATCCGATACGGTGGAGTACAGGGAGCGGCCGGCGCCGGCAAACTCAGGCTGGAGGGGAGAAATTATATCGTCCGCGATGGCGATGTCGTGCATTTTCGCTTTAACGTATGAGCCAGCTTGATTACGAAAAACTCGAAGCCCTGCTCGATGAATATCTTGACCCGGTGCTTTCATCCCGCCGTACCTCGGAAGAGCTGGTACGGGGTCTGCTCCCGCTTCCCCGGCGTCACCAGGATTTCGCGCTGCACTGGACCGATGTGATCCGCCGATCCAACGCCGAAATGGCCTGGCAGTTCGTACAAAGGGCTCCACTGGCGCTGAAATTGATGGAGACCCGGGGAACGCGCCAATGGCTCCTGCATGCCATGGATATCTATGACAAGGAAGGGCTGTATCCCGGAAGCGCGGCATTCGACAAAGTAGAGTCCTTCGCCAGGGAGTTTCGACTAAGCCATGTCACCGTCACCCTGGAGCAGGTGCGGGGAGTTCTTGAAACCATTGTCTGCGGCCTGTCCGGGCGAACGCTCAAAATCGAGTCAGGCAACCGCCCCTTTACCGATACCGAGACACTCTGGCTGCCGGCGACAATCAACCGATTCAACCAGCGCCAGGAAAATTATCGGTTGTATAAAATCATGACGGTTCACCTGTGGGCGCAAACCTGGTTCGGCACCTTCCGGCGCCCCGCTCCGGACTCGCCCCATCTCGGCAGCATACTGAACGGGTTTGCGGATAGCGGACGCGCCCTGAAACTGTTCAACATACTCGAAACCTGGCGGCTCAACGCCTGTATAGAGCGAGAGCTGCCAGGGCTGGCCCGGGAGATCGGTCAACTACATCCCGTAACCGCCGTGCAGGATGCCACGTGGCAAAAAATCCTGAACGATCTGTCACAACCCGATGCCACCGTATATCAGACCCTGGAAGCCACCTCCTTACTGTATGCACTGCAAATGCCCTGGCCGGAACCATTCATATACCAGGGCGAACTCAACCTGGACGCCGCCGAAATGACCATGGAGCAACGCATGGAAGCGGACAAAGCCGAATTGCAATGGAGCCTGAATGAACTGCTGGAGTCGATTCTCAACGGACAAAACCCTGACTCAGAGCCGTTGCAGGTCGAAGGGGCGCAATTCGATGCTGAAGTGGATGAGCAGGGGAATCCCCAGGTCACTCTGGATGGAGAACCGCTCGACGCGCCACCGCAGCTCGAGAACCTGTTGACCTCCATGTTCCAGGATTTTGACGACATCCCGGATGACTGGCTGGTTGCGGCCGGGGACGGTGATTATGACAACAGAAACCAGCCAGATAATCCAGCCGAAGATGTCTGGAAAGGCGTCTGGCACAAGGAAGGAGCATTCCTGTACGATGAGTGGGATTTTCGCCGGCAGACCTGGCGCAAGAACTGGTGCGCGCTGCGTGAAGTGGCCGCCCATCCGCATTACGATGATTTCGCGCAAAGAACCCTGGAGCACCATATTCACCTGGTCACCGACATCCGCAAACATTTTGAAGCCCTGCGTGGCGAAGACCGTATTCTCAAGGCGCAATCCGCTGGCGATGATATCGACCTGGATGCTCTGGTCACCGCACACGCGGACCGGCTCACCGGTGTTGAAATGACGGATCGGGTCTATGTTCAAATGAGAAAGCAGGAAAGGGATCTGGCCGTCATATTCATGGTCGATGTCAGCGGGTCAACCAAGGGATGGATCAACGACGCGGAAAGAGAAAGCCTGATCCTGCTCTGTCAGGCGCTCGAGATTCTGGGAGACCAGTACGCCATTTACGGATTTTCCGGGATGACCCGCAATCGCTGCGAAGTCTATAAAATCAAGACCTTCGAGCAGGACTATGACCGGGAGGTACGCGCCCGAATCAGCGGCTTGCGGCCCCAGGATTATACCCGGATGGGCGTCGTGATTCGCCATCTCACACGTATTCTTAATAACGTGGAAGCGAAAACCCGGATTCTGATCACCTTGTCGGACGGCAAGCCGGATGATTATGACGGCTATCGGGGTGAATATGGAATCGAGGACACCCGCCAGGCGCTGCTGGAAGCGCGTCATAGCGGTATTCATCCCTTTTGCATCACCATTGACACCGAAGCCGGCGATTACCTGCCCCACATGTATGGTCACGCCAGTTTTACCGTAATTGACGAAGTCCGCAAACTCCCCCTCAAGGTAGCGGACATCTACCGCAAACTGACCACCTGATTTTCCCCGGATTTACCTTGATTTACCTTGATTTACCTGGACATGGAACAGGCCGGATGTTATACAGTTTTTATCGTGCAATCGCGCATCTGCCTTCAATGCGGGATGCCGATGTTATTGTTGATCGGTAGAGAATAAATGAAAACCACTCATAAACTGACTCTGGGAATCGTGGCCCAGACCGGCATCGACCGATTCTGCGAATCAATCTGGAAGACCTGATGGTGGAAGACCAAAGCCCGGCGCCGCCACGAATCGAGCGCATGAAGGTGCAGAATTTTCGGGCTCTACGAAATATCGAGTTAACGAATCTGACATTCCTAACCGTACTTTTGGGTCCGAACGGCAGTGGCAAATCCACTTTGTTTGATGTCTTCGCTTTTCTGTCCGAATGCTTCGAGAACGGGTTGCGCCGGGCGTGGGAGAAACGCGGCAAAGCTCGTGAACTCAAATCGCGTGGCGAGGAAGGGCCTGTTCTGATCGAAATCGCGTATCGCGAACGACCAGACACTCCGCTGATCAGTTATCACCTCGAAGTAGACGAAAGAAACGGCAAACCCGTTGTAATGCGGGAATGGCTCCGTTGGAAGCGTGGGCAATATGGTGCGCCCTTCAGGTTTCTTGATTACACCGAAGGCGTTGGGCAGGTTGTCTCAGGCGACCTGCCCGATTCACAGGACCAACGGGTCGACATTCCACTGAGTTCTGCGGATACGCTGGCCGTTAATGCACTCGGTCAACTGGCGGAAAACCCCCGCGTCGTTGCGATACGGAATTTCATCATAGGATGGCATGTATCCTGTCTTTCGTCCGAGGACGCTCGGGGACAACCGGAAGCAGGGGCACAGGAACGTCTGAACAAGACTGGCGACAACCTGGCCAATGTCATCCAGTACTTGTCGGAGGAGCGCCCGGATCGTTTGGAACATATTTTTGACAAGCTCCGGGGAAAAGTACCTAAAATCCAGACAGTGACGGCGGATCAAATGCCAGACGGGAGGTTACTGTTAAAAATCAAGGATGCGCCTTTTTCCCAGCCAGTGATGGCCCGCTTTGCGTCGGACGGTACACTCAAGATGCTCGCCTATCTGGTCCTGCTGAACGATCCGGACCCGCCCCCGTTCATCGGCATTGAGGAACCCGAAAATTTCCTGCATCCTCGCCTGCTCTATGGGCTGGCAGAAGAATGTCGGGAAGCGTCCGAGTCAACGCAGATCCTCGTAACCACGCATTCGCCGTTCTTCCTGGACGCGCTGCGACCCCATGAAGTGAGAGTGTTGTGGCGTGACGAATATGGCTACACGAGATGCCACCCATTGAATGAGAACGACAAAGTCAAATCATTTATGGATGCTGGCGCTCAGTTGGGCGACCTGTGGATGGAAGGCCATTTCGGAGTCGGGGACCCCCTGACAAAAGGTGGGATGCCGGTTCAGAACGAAGGCACAAGCTGATATGCTGGTCCGACATTTGGAGTTCCTCGTGGAAGAACGTTCCATGGAAGCGTTTCTGGGCGCATGGCTATGCCAGATTCTTCCTGATGAGTGTTTCACAATACATGCGTACCAGGGTAAACATGCGCTGTTACGAAAGCTCGGAGACCGCCTCAAGGGTTATTCAACCTGGTTGCCAACCGATTATCGCATTGTATTGATCGTGGACCGGGACAACGAAAATTGCCATCAACTCAAATCCAGACTGGAGACAATCTGCGAAAATGCCGGTCTTCTCTCACGACAAGCCGCCAAAAATACTGACTGGCAAATCGTCACAAGGATTGCGATCGAAGAATTGGAAGCATGGTATTTCGGCGATTGGCAAGCAGTGTGTCAGGCTTATCCGAACGTATCGCCCAACATTCCAGGCATGGCCCGCTACCGGGACCCTGATGCGGTCCGAGGCGGCACATGGGAAGCGTTCGAACGTATCATGATGAAGTCTGGCTACTTCAGGCAAGGTTTGGCAAAAGTACAAGCAGCTACCGCTATCGGCAGGCACATCAATGTACAACATAACCGGTCGCACAGCTTTGCGATGTTGCGCGATGCCATCACCGAGATTACCATGTGAAAGATATATCAAGAGTTCTGGTATCGTGGAGTAATACGGGCATGACCATCCTTAACGAAGCCGACGTTGAAGCTGCTGTTATCTTCTGGCTAGCCAGCTTTGGTTAGCAAGGCCCCGAAATCGCACCCAATTATAGAGCTATCCTCTAAAGAAGCTCGGAAATTTCTTCTCAAATCTGAAAGTTACTGCACAATAGACCTGCCTCCATATTTTCAATTCAACGACCTACTCAAAAATATTTCTGCCAAATTCAAAAGAAAAAACATACCCAATTTTTGTAGGGACCATAAGTTATTACGCTCTACCGAGGATATAAATTACCGTGTTTTACACAACAAGGATGGAAGGTACGCATGGCGCTCTTTGGAGCTTGTTCATCCGGCATTATATGTCTCACTCGTTCATCGTATTACTGATGAATGTAGCTGGAATCAGATCTGCGAACGCTTCAAGACTTTCGAAGAAAACAGACATATCAAATGCTTGAGTTTGCCCGTTGAGTCATTGAAAAAAGAAAAGGATAAAGCAAAACAAGTAAGGCAATGGTGGGAGAACGTTGAACAAAAATCCATTGAATTGTCATTGGACTATGAACTTCTCATCCATACAGATATTGTGGATTGTTACGCCGCCATTTACACCCATTCAATCGCATGGGCACTCCATACCAAGAGCGTTGCAAAACAAGAACGAAATAACAAGAAACTGATTGGAAACATAATTGATCACCACATACAGGACATGCGACAAGGGCAAACCAATGGTATTCCTCAGGGTTCGGCGCTGATGGACTTTATTGCGGAGATGGTGCTTGGTTATGCGGACATTGAGCTTGCGAAAAAACTGACAGAAAACGAAATCGATAAGAATAATTGTCAAATTCTTCGCTACAGAGATGACTATCGCATCTTTATAAACAGTCGACAAGATGGAGAAAAAATCCTCAAATGTCTCACTGAAGTGATGATTGATTTAGGCTTCAAGCTAAACCCTCAAAAAACCAAAACCAGTGATCAGGTGATAAGCTCGTCAATAAAAGAAGACAAGCTGGACTGGCTTTTTCGAAAACAGCATGACAGGAGCTTGCAGAAACATCTTTTGATTATTCATGATCACAGCATGAAACATCCAAATGCCGGGAGTTTATTGGTCTCTTTGAATAAATATTACAAACGCCTTCGTAAAAAGGAAAAATATCGCTCGCCATTACCACTGATCAGTATTGTGGTTGATATTGCGTTTCATAACCCAAGAAGCTATCCCATCTGTTTCGCAATTTTGAGCAAACTTATCAGCTTCCTTGATGATGAGCAGTCAAAAAAAGAAACCATTGAAAAGATACAAGAGAAGTTTTCAACGCTTCCGAATACTGAACATATGCAAATCTGGCTTCAGAGAATCAGCTTGAGATTTCTACCTCAAAAAGATTTTGGCGCACCACTTTGCAAGTTGGTAAACAAAAAAACCAAAGTACCTTGGAACAGTGAATGGTTACAGGAGGACTTGCGAAAAATAATTGACGAGAGTCAAGTTATTGACCAAGGTAAACTTGAGGAACTTCCTCCAATTATTCCAATAGAAGAAGTTGAATTGTTTTCCGAGAACTACTACCCATAATACAGACTATCAGCTTGGAGCGCCTTTCCAGCATCGCTTACTTCTACAAGAGACTTTGCAGATTGCGGGCGGGCACAGTGACCCGCCCCTACAATGACGTTACACACGGGAATTGCCGTTCGATATACAGGTGACAGCAATTTCGATTCGTGGATGCACCGCTTCTGCGCGGTAATTGACGGAATGAGTCTGTAACCGTTATCGTAGAGTCTGCCCCGGCCTGATGCGTAGGGGCGACCCACTGTGGTCGCCCGCGAATCGTCAGGCGATGGATGAACCGGTGGGAGAAATCAGGAAACCGATCCAAGAACATGCCCGATCACCTGTTGCGGCCAGTCGGGTTCGTTCAGGAAGTAAACGCCCTGATTTTCCCATTCCTTCCGGGTACGTAACTTGTCACCAATCTTGCCGGGCGGCGTGACGGAAAGCACATAAGCATGTAAAAACAAACCCGGTTGGTCCTCTCTCACCCGGCTCTCGATCTCCTTGATGTCGCTGTGCAGCTCCACTTTCCTGCGTTCTTCAGGGCCGAACCGGACCAGTCCCTTGGGATCAAGAAAGACGATATGCTGGCTCTGGCCTTCCGTCAACCAAACGATGAAGTCGGGGTAATAGGCGAAATCGTCAAAGAATGAGACACCCCGGCCACGGGTCAAATTGCGAATCAGGAACAGTTCCCGTCCGCGCAGACAAAGGTCACCGGATTGCGCCAGATTGACCAGACCTTCGACCACCCGCTTTTCATCACCATTCAGGGGAACCGGCTGAACCTTGACCTCGCTGTTGCCAGTGGCGTACAGCAGAGGCTTGTAGGCATGAACGTCGGTCATGATGACATCAAGTTTCAGGGGGTAAACGGGACCTTTTTCGAGATAGCGCTTGAAGGCGTGAATATCGTCAACCAACTGCGTTTTCGTTGCATCCACCGACAGCCGGTATTCACCGATATTGTTCGGGTCTGTCTCATCCAGCTTCGTCACCTCGATATTCCCGTACTCCCATTTGCGACGCTGGCTCCGCCAGAATTGATCAACGTACCCGGAGATCAGTTCAATGATGACATCCTCCAGTTTCCGGGCATCCGCATAACTCTTTGCCTTCAACCGTTCCGGCGGTATATGAAGCTCATACCAGTCATCGCGGTCCAGCAACTCATTAACAACTGCGCGGTCAATAGTCAGATTGTGCCAGCCCATCCGCTGCTTGCGAACCAGCAACTTGTCGTAGATTCGCATGCGATTGAACAGGGCGGTGTGACGCGCTTCGAGCTTGACCGGAGTCTTCGTAGTTTCCTCGTCGGTTGACCGACCATCGGACTCCACGGCTTGCAAACGGGAATACAGGTCCATCTCCACTTTCGGACTGTCCGGATTGCCGGGGGACGGCAGGAGCGGTCGCTGATCGGAGCAATCATATCTCTGTTCCTTCTTGAGACGAATGATTTTCAGGTCTTTTTTCGCGAAATTCCAGGTGACCGGCAACACCACGGTTTCCCGTTCGACCTGCATACCCTCCTTCGCCAGCAGTTCCTTGAAGGTTTGCATGTAGTTGGAGCGCAATCCGAAAATACGCAGGGTTTCCAGTTCCGCCAGCCGGCCACTATCGGCGGGCGCCGGAGCTTCGCTCATCCGATGACGCTTCAGACTCATGTTCCAGCCCTTCAATCGCACGCCGCGCCCGAACATCTGGATAATCTCCGGCCCCTCACCGACACCGACATGCATCAGCCCCATCGTACTCACCCGCCAGGAATTCCAGCCAGCGATGAATTTCCGCGCTCCGATCACGATGTTGACGGTTGAGTCCTCCCGGTCCACATCGGCGAACAGCCGCCGGGTGAATCCGGCCTCCCGCTCAACATCGAAGTCAGGATTGGCGTTTTCGGCCAGCATTTTATAAAGCGCCGCCGAGTCACCGACATTGACCACGCCGAAGGCCGCGTTGTCGGCGGTACGCAGGTGCATCTCTCCATCACCGGCGGTCAGATAAACAACATGCAGTCGTCCCGCTCCGTGGAACAGGGTATTACACATATCATCATAGATCCTGGCAGCGCCGTCGCTTGCCAGATCAGAGAACCGGCCAGAGAAATAATCGCCGCCCGCTTCATCGGTCAGCCCGGATGCGCCGTCCAGCAGACGACCGATCATGGATCGAATCCGGTCACCCTGCGCCAGCACATAACCCAGGAAATCGAGAATACGCACGATATCCGATTGGGTCTGCCGGTCTGCCTGGGAGTTGCCGGTTACTGTCTTGCCGAGAAACACCCAGAGCGGGCGAGTCACATTGAACTCCGTCCAGCCAGCGCGTCCATCACGCCAGATGCGGGTTTGCCGGTAGAAACTTAAGCAGCAACCCAGCAAATACATGTCGCTGTTGTCATCTTCCGCGCCCTGAGGCAGGTTGGAGATGGAGTAGTCCTTGCCATAGCCATCCGCATGGAATGCGCGGTAGGGGTAATCAAACAGCAGGCACTTGCCATACACATCGCGCAAGACGTCGTCCCTGCCGACGATCTGATTGAAAGTCGCGGAATACTCGAAGGTGAAACCGCCACGCGCCAGTTCCATCCGCCGCTCGCGCCAGACCTTGCCCGACGCGCCCAAATGCCCTTCGTCCACCAACACCAGATTGTTTTCCCCGAAGTCGCTCACCGCGACGCGCTTCACGCCCTTCTTCTCGGCCAGCTTGTTTAGGTCTATGATCTCCACGGATGAAAACAGGTCCGCGCTGGCCTCGCTCGAAAACAACCGGGCGGAGAGATTACTGAATATGAGGTCGCGTTCGTGCTGCGCGGACATTTGCTCGTTCGGCGTCACCAGGATGACGTTGTTGATCTGCTTACCTGCCGCGCGAGCCAAGCGTTGGTATTGCAGGATGTGGGCATGCATAACCAGGGTCTTGCCGGAGCCGGTGGCGCTCTGCACAGCGACAGTGCGTAATTCTTCCATCGCATAGTTCGGCATTCGCGAGGTCAACGGGTCCTGTCGCTTCACATAGTTCAATTCTTCGCATAGCTTGTCAGGATCTTCGAAATAGCGGCGCAGGTAGTGTTCGGTGAATAGCAAGGCAAGATACTGGTGCGGCTTCCATCCCCTTCCATGCTCGCCAGTCATACGCAGCCGGGTACTGATTGCCATAATCTCGGCGTCGTAGTCGGCAAATTGGGCGGAGTTGATTCCAGCTTTGACGGGGTTCAGATAAAGCAAGCGGGCGTACTCGCTCTCTCCACTAGCGGCAATTCCGGCAGGGACATCGCGCAACCGCTCCAGCATGGCAGCCAGATCAACATGACCGAACTCCCGGCACAGAAAACGGTGCAGGACAAGACGGTTTTCGAGGGGAGTCATGACTTTACTCCTGACTCAAATCGTCTTTCGTTTCCCATTCGGTAATATCTGAAATGTGTCCGAGTATGTCTTGTACATTTTCCGATTCCGCCAAAGGAAAAGTCTCGGCTGGTTCGCCACAATAGACGGGGATCATCAAACACTCGACGGATCGTCTGGGATACATGCTTATCCAGGATTTTTCAAAACTATATATCAGATTGAGATGTTTGGTTGGGGTAAAGCCTTTCCACCGTTCGTAAAGATCAGAACTTGATGCTGTATCTATGATCTCGATATGTTCAAATTTCCTATCGCTCCTTCCGAACCATGCCGATTTAAGCAATTCCACAGCATCCTTATCTGAAGTCGGAGCGCCGTACCCGAAGATGGTCAGAACAAACGCTTTTTTGAAAAAATGTTTTGCTTCTTCCCAGCTTCCTTTGATGTATTGGTGAGTGGAATAATCTTTTTGTTCGACCGGATAGAGCAATGGCACGTCGGTGAGTTGCTCTGAACAAATAGAGCACTTCTGTTGCCTTTCATCCCATTCTTCGGGGTGGTTTGGACACATTCCAATCCGAACATTGCCGTGCAAGAAAAATATCTTGGGAAGTGACGGCACAACATACCTATACCTGTATCGCTTATAGGCATCGAACAAAAACGGATCCCAGTTGAATGTAAATATCGCGTCCTTATCTCTGAGAGATAGAAGAAGATAATCGTATATTGTTGTTGATGCTGGCATACGGAGAGAAGAAAAGTAGTCGTTGATCTTGTTTTCGATCTTCTTCGCCAAGTTGCTGAATTTCGGATCAGATACAATTCGGGAATAAATCTGCTCGAAATTTTCATCGTTGCCGAAAATCTCACCAGTTCGCTCTACCAGCGACTTCAAGCCAACGACATCCACAAGGTCGTTCATCAACGGAAGCGGGCGACCCGACTTATCGCCATTCGGGAATGCGGCGCGGCTAGCCCCTGCCCCCAACAGGACAACGTGAGGGGGAACGTCGTCCGATGGTGATTGGATCAATTCTTCCTTCTTCACGACGATGCTCTCCGCCTCAAGTCTCAAACATCAATTCACGGAAAAGCGGTTCGATGGCTTCGGCGGTCCATTTCTCGCCCGGGTGACGAATCGCATTCAACGTATGGTCGCCATTGGCATAGACCAGATCAAATGATTGGGGAAGCTGTCTCCGGTTGTTCGTGAACCAGCTTCCCAATGTCTCATTGTCCATCGTCTCCAGATTGCGCCAGAGAATCAGACAGCGCTGGCCTTGCGGATTCCTGCCAGCGATGGCAAGTACGCCGTCAATGCGCCGGTATGACTCCACGCGCAGGCCGAGCAGGTAATTGAAGGTCTCCGGCAGGTTGACCGGGGTCTCCCGGCGCGCGCCGTCCCGCACGACAGAGAGGGTGTAGGCAAAAGGGTCAGCGAAGTGGCGGCCCAACAGGCAGGGGCTGGTTGCGGTCTCCTCACCCAGCGCGTAGCGCAGCCGGTAATCTTCGACCATCGCGGGCTCGTTATCAGCCAGCAGGTCGCCATCCGGTGGGGTAAGCACCAGACTGTCCAGCGTATCCTCGTAGGATTCCAGACGATGATACCGGATAAGTTGAGTCATGCCATAGTGGCGAGTGACCGGCTTGCCCTGTTTCCATTCCGGAGCATAAACGACCTTCTTGAGGCGCGGTAGCATCACAGTGTCGAAATGGTCGCCCATCTCGACCAAGACATACTTGCGTTCACCACCGTCCTCGCGGTTCAGATTGATGACGGCATGGCCGGAAGTACCGGAACCGGCAAAATAGTCGAGAATCACTGCATCGTCTCTATCGCCAATCATGGCATCAAGTGCTGTTTTAACAGTGTACAACGATTTTGGATAAGAAAATTGCCCAGCTCGTCCAAACAGGTCGGTAAGGAGGTTCGTGCCATGAACAACAGCATTGAATTTCTTATCAAACCAAACGCTTGTTAAGATTTTTCGTCCAACATCTTCGATTTTTTGAATTATGGTCATTCGCGATGTGCATTCGAGATTACCTTCCTTCCAGAGGGTCAAAGTAGAATCATAGTTTCGACTCCAG
Source organism: Candidatus Poriferihabitaceae bacterium (assembly GCA_965208975.1). Lineage (GTDB taxonomy): Bacteria > Pseudomonadota > Gammaproteobacteria > Arenicellales > Poriferihabitantaceae. The sequence goes on from CBDBQH010000003.1 coordinate 1,026,502, forward strand.
ACTCTTTCCTGTCCGTCCTCGCCGACCGGGTAAACTCTAACCCAGCCTTCTTTCGTTTGACTAGTCGGATAACTTTCGCCATACACCGGATGCTCAACACCACGAATAGCAAAAGTCGCAGGATCTACAAGCAAGCTAAAAAAGCTATTCGGACGGCCCCATCTGAAATTATTTTCGCCTTGTCCAGATCGCCTGAAATTGCGGAATCTATAACCACCAGATCGCTTAGACCCCACAAGCGTGTCACTTCCGCCAGGCACACAAAACAAGTTATATTCATGAGTACTTGACACATTGCCACGACCTGAACCAGACCCAGGGTAATGGTTAACGACTACTGTTTGGACATCGTGTTTTGGAAGGGTAAGTATGAGTATTGATTTAGCAAGATTATGTTCGTAGTCATCTATCGCAAGAGACAGAACACCATCATCCTCCATGAGTAGGCCACCGAGCAGCACACGGTCAAAAACCATTGCAGCCCAAGATGAGTGTTTGTAATCGTTCTTATAGGCAATTTCACTTGCTGCTGTGTTGTACGGGGGATCGATATAGGTGCATTTAATCTTCTCTCTATACTTGGCCTGTAACAAATTCAGCGCCTGGAAATTCTCGCTGTGAACCAGCAGTCCATCGGTCTGCTCGTCCAACGGACCGGCATCAGATAAGGCGGTTAGCAGGCGAGCCTTGAAATCCGTGTCAAAATGGCGCGTATCCAGCATCAGCCAGGGATTCGCTTTCAGGAACGCCGTTTTCAATGATTCGCTGTACCCAACGCCACCATTGCAAACATCGCCCGTAATCTCATCAATACTGAACAACGCCACCCATTCCTCGCGCTGCGCCCCGTTGGCGGCGATTTCCGGGTAGAGCGCCTCCGGTACACGATCCAGCGTCACGCACCATTGGGTTTCCAGTACGAATTTCTTTTTCAGCCAGAGACTTTTCTGGAAGTCCTCCAACTGCGCGAGAAAAGCGATGATCTTCCCTGCCATAAAGCGGACAGCCCGCATTCGCGCCAGAGCGCGACGCAATCGTTCCGTATCGCCCAACGCCAGATCATCCAGATTCAGAACCTCGGTCTTCAGGTACAGATCCAATTCCTGATGCAGGAAACCACCCAGGTCTTTATGGATAAAATAGTCGAAACTGTTCTTCGCCGTGTAGCGTTCGATGTGCTTCGCCAGCGCCGACCGCTCCGGGTTGGCTTCCGTTGGCGCCGGCGCGACCAGCAAGTTCCGCCAATCCGGCGCCGATTTCTCCAGGATTCCCAGAACCCTCTCCGCCGATACCCCGTTGATCCGACCCTGTTGTCTGGCTCCATTACCCGTCCATATCTTCTTCTCCCCTTCCGTCAACGGCCGATGTTCGAACCGGATAACCAGATCATCCCCATCATACACAACCGCGTCCTTTCCTGAGCCGAGTACGAAGCGGCGCTGCTTGCCCTCAGCTTCCTTGACGTTGTCCCGCTCGTTATCAGCTGCCTCCATCTCAAAGCGGACACGGCGTTCAGCTTCCCCTCCACCAACGGTAAAAGCGTAAGAAGCGTAGTTCTCGGTCGTTTTGATGTAATACTGGTCGGCGTTGGCCCAGTGGAGTTTCACTTCCTCTCCGTTGTACGGGATCAAGTAGGTAGTCCGTCCGCCGCCGGAATAGCACCGCAGCGACATGAAATCTCCGTCTTTGTAGTAACGGGCGAAAAAATTGGCAAGGTGACTGTATGCGTCCGCCTCGGACTCGGCATCCGCCTTGGCCTTCGCCAGTCGCTCGCGCAAGTCAAGCACCTTTTCGTTATCTTCCACCGGAGCTTTCAGCGCCTTTAATTGCCTGATGGCACGATCAAGCCCGGTTTCGATTTGCGCCCGCTCCTCATCCGCCACTCCCGCCAGGACTGTTTTCACCTGTGGCAGCAGGTCACGGTCGAGGAATGTCTCAATCTCACCCGCCTTCATATTCATGATGCGGTAGAGACCGAAATCAAGGTCGCCACGATCCAGCTGGAACATCTCTCGCAGCAGGGTCTTCAGTCGGTCAAACTTCTCCCCGGCTTCCGCAGCCGGATACGCGCCCGTCCGCTCAGTAACGGAATTGCTCATCGGAAAATCCCGGATACTATGTGAATAAGGGCGGTGAATCGGAGGTTCATCTGGTGGTCCTGGACATGGTTCATTCCTTACCAGAGTGTATCATAGCGAGCGAAAGTCGAGAGCCACAAATAACCTGGGATGCCCTTCTCCTGGAGCGCCAAATTTCGTTTCCTCCACCGATTTTCTGCGGGCGGGCACAGTGACCCGCCCCTACGATGACGTTAAGAGCGGGAATCCACATTCGATTTGTGGTGACCGCAATTCAATGATGTCCGTATATGAACACCCAACAAGTCGGCAATTTCTCTTGTGGTGAGGATGGAACCTGATCTCTACGCAGGTTGAGGACTGTTGGAAAAACTTGCAATCAGCCGCATACAAAGGTTGCAATCAGACGTACACTAAACTTGCAATCAGCCGCGCATTAAACTTGCAATCAGCCGCGCATTAAACTTACAATCAGCCGATGTCCAACCCGGCACTCTATCCTCGGCCCATCAGCCCCCGGCTTGTCGAAGCGCTCGATGATTCACCGGTCGTGCTGATTCACGGCCCGCGCCAGTGTGGCAAGACAACACTCGCTAAAATCACTTGTGCGCCAGACACCTTGACCTGGCTTGGCGATCCAGTCACCCAGCCGATTACCTGGAGTGATAACCCGCCTGTCCGGGGATACATCCCACAAAATCGCGACTACAGCTATTTCAGTTTTGACGACCCGGTCACGAGAGACAGCGTCCGAACTGACCCGATGGGTTTCGTCGCCACGCTGCCTGCACGGGTTATACTGGACGAAGTCCAACGTGTTCCGGAATTATTTGAAAGCATCAAGATAGATGTGGATCGCCAACGAATACCGGGGCGCTTTCTGCTGACAGGCTCCACGAACGTACTTCTTGTTCCCCAACTGTCGGAATCATTGGCGGGACGTCTGCAAATGGTACCACTGCATCCTCTGACACAGTATGAGCTCACCAGTCCGACTGTCCCATCTCCCCCGGATACAGACTTTATAAGCGCTCTGTTCGGGGACGGTTTTCCGGTGTTCCAGTGTGAACGACTCGGACGGCAACTTGCCCGGAAAATTGTTTCCGGTGGTTATCCCGCGGCGCTGGCGCGTCCGACCGAGAGGCGTCAGGCGAATTGGTATCGTGATTATATCGCGGCTCTTGTCCAGCGCGATGTGCGCGACATCAGCCAGGTTCGTTCGCTGGATGTCTTGCCGAGGCTGTTGCGCGCCGCCGCCGCGCAAACGGCCCAACTCTTCAACCTCAGCGCTCTGGCCGCGCCCTTTGAGCTCAGCCGGACTTCCATAGAGAACTACGTCACACTTCTTGAGAGGCTTTTCTTGCTGGAGCGCGTCCCCTCCTGGCACAGCAACCGCCTGACGCGACTGATCAAGAGTCCGAAGCTGCATCTCACCGATACCGGACTCGCCGCTGCCATGCTCGGCGCCAATACCGGGACGCTGACAGCGAACAGAGGTTTGCTGGGACATCTTCTGGAAACATTTGTGTTCCAGGAATTGCGTAGACAGGCAAGCTGGCAGGATATGCAGACGGAATTCTTCCATTTCCGGGACAAGGATGGCGCCGAGGTGGATATCGTCATTGAGCAGCCATCCGGCGCTATCGCTGGCGTAGAAATCAAGGCATCGGCAACGGTCAAGCCGACTGACTTTGGTGGCCTGCGCAAACTCAAAAAAGCGGCCGGAGACCGCTTCGCTCGTGGCATCGTACTCTATGACGGAGAAACCAGCGCGCCCTTCGGCGAGCGCCTTCACGCTGTGCCGATTTCCCGGTTATGGAGAAAGCCGTAACCTGCTTCACCGGATCTGAAGTCCGGATTGCCAGTCTCCCACCGATTTTTCGGCGGGCGGGCACGGTGACCCGCCCCTACGATGACGTGAAGCGCGGGAATTGTTATCCGATATATGGATGACCGTAATATAATGATGCATAGAGCCTGCCCCGGCCTGATGTCGTAGGGGCGACCCACTGTGGTCGCCCGGTATCGTTGATGCCCGTTCCAACACGGGCGGGCACAGTGACCCACCCCTACGATTATAATTCAGCGCAGCGCTCCTCTATCAGGAATGCGAGCCGTAAAGTCCTGATTGTCAATCATCATTATCATCGCACTAACTCCATCCATTGTTCAGCCAGTTCATATTTGCGGCTTTTAGGGGCTTCCCCAAGCTGAATCATAAAACCTTCATCACACCATCTATTGCACAGATTTAAAGCTGTTCGTATATGAACACCCAGCAAGCCGGCAATTTCTCTTGTGGTGATGTACTTGCTTTTTTCAAACAAGGAAAGCGCCTGTTTTTGCCTTTGATCCAGCTCACGTAAAAGAGCGCTGTGATCCGTGATCATTCCTCTGGATGCCTCTGTAGCTTTTAGTCGTATATTGGCAAAGGCACTCGCCATGCCCTCACAGAAATACATGATCCATCCGGTAATATCGGCCCCGGCGCGGCCAAAGTAGTCATTATGCGATTCACCAATGCTCAACGCTTCGTAATAGGCTCGCAGGTTTCCGGCATAATATTCTTCCAGTGAGTAAATCCCTTTCAGACCATAGTCTGATTTGTGCAAAACGAGATTGGTCAACAGGCGGGCGGTACGTCCGTTACCATCATAGTAAGGGTGGATCGTTGCAAACTGATAATGTGCGATGGCTGCAATCAGTGGTATGGGTAACTCCGCCTGACTCACTTCCCCGTTAATCCAAGCTACCAATTCATACATCAGTCCCGGCGCGTCTTTAGCTTCTGGCGGCATATATACGATGGCGCCGCTACCGCTATCCTTGATCACATTCTGACCATCGCGATAAGGCGTGGCCTTTCTTTTTCCATCCATCACCAGACCATGCAGAGTTTGTATATCTTTTTCTGCGATCGGAGACGCCTTTCTTTTTATCAACGCATCCAGGAAATCCAGCGCTTGATAATAGTTTTTGACCTCTCGTTCATCTCTCTCACGATTGGGAAATGTGCCGCCATGAATTACCTCTTCCACCTGTTCTTGTGTCAGGCGATTTCCCTCAATCCGCGTCGAATAATGTGTACAAAGCAAGCGCGCAGATTCCCGTAAAGAGGTTAAAACAGGGACAGTAACAGGCAGGCTTGAAACCGCCTGACGGCTCACCTCAATATCCATCAGCGCTTTGGTTAGCGCCGGCGTAATCTGGAAATCGGGTGCAAACATGGGCGTAATCTTGCTATATCAATACCAGAAACATATTAACATAATTCCAGTAAAGTTCCAGTAAAGTTCCAGTAAAGTTCCAGTAAGTTTCGGCGGGCGGGCACGGTGACCCGCCCCTACGATGACGTTAAGTGCGGGAATTGTTATCCGATATATGGATGACCGTAATGTAATGATGCGTAGGGGCGCCCCTTGTGGGTGCCCGCGTCATTCTCCGTATGCGACCGATGTCGGTTGTGGGAATTGTTATCCGATATATGGATGACTGTAATGGATTCCCGCTTTCGCGGGAATGACGGGGTGGTGGCAGAAATCCACGATTGACGGGCGGGCACAGTGACCCGCCCCTACGATGATCAGGCGTGCGGACGGTGGCGCGCGCTAAACAGCAGTTCCAGGGCGCCGAAAACCCGATGATCCAGCGTTCCGGTCAAATCCAGTGTAATGGATTCGCTGAAAAACTCATCCAGATCCAGGGCGGCGCTGATTGATTTCAATTCGATCTGACCGGCGCGTTCGATGCGGCCTGCTACCTGTTTCAGGTGGCGTTCCAGATAAAACGGATCGTTGTGATTGCGGGTTGCGCTTTCCATCGGCGCTCCATCCGAGATCATGACCAGACACTTCCTGCTCTCGACCCGGCTGTGCAGACGGCGCTCTGCCCATTGCAACGCCTCACCATCCAGCCCCTCCTTGAAGTGAACCGGATTCATCAGCGAGGCGATCGAATACCGGGAACGCCGCCAACTGGTTTCGGCGCTCTTGTAAACAATATGCAAGCGGTCATTCAGGCGGCCCGGATATTCAGGCGCCCCCGCTTTGCGCCATTCCTTGATCGACTCGCCTCCGGCCCAACCGGCGGTGGTGAACCCCAGTATTTCCGTGGACACTCCTGCAAGCTCCAGCGCCCGGCAGTAAATGTCCACCAGAATGGCGACCGCCTGAAACCGCTGCCGTTTCATGGAGCCGGAGTTGTCAATCAGGAAACTGATCACGGTATCGCAATGCGGCGCCTGTTTTTCCTGTTTGAAGACCCGATAATAACCAGACCTGGATACCAGCTGGCTGAGTCTGCGCCCATCCAGATAGCCTTCTTCTTCACCATCCTGCCACCCCGCCCGGCGCGGCGCCGCAAACAGGCTCTGCAACCGCAAAGCCAAGCGCGATATATTGACCGTCTGGGCCTTGATCATTCGATCCAGTTCGGCGCGTAGTTTTCGCCTCTGGTCGAGACGATAGAGACTCTCCGCCACCACCAACCTGTCAAAATCGGTACAAAAAACATGATATTGGTCCTCCTGGTCTGCCCCCTCCTCCATTTGACCACCGGCGCCGATTTCGGATTCCACATAGCGATCATCGGCTTCATCAACCGGCGGCAATAAAGTCCGCTCCCTGAGCGCGGCCAGATGCCTGTCAACCATGTCACCGCCAACAGACAATGCGATTTCATGGACCGCCTGTGCGATGTTCAACGCGTGGCGGGCATATTCCCGCTGATTGTCAATCCGCTTTGCAAGCATCGCCAGATCATCGCCAATGACCGGCGCCAGCCTGAATCGCACCGATTCGATCAGTCCTTCCACCTCTCCATCCTGGACCCGGTTGGTCAGTCGGGTACGGACAATCCAGGCCAGACTGTAAATCAACAACCCCAGTTCATTTTCAACCAGCCCGTTTGCCCGACTTTGTCGGCACCATTGCTCGAACGCTTCATCCACATTCCGCTGGATACCGACCAGGTTTTCCCGCGCCAACGCCTCGCATCTCAGCTGCTCCAGAATATCGAATGCCAACCTGGCGACAGGTTCCGGCGGCGCTAATGAGCGATGCAGGGACAGGTCGCCGTGGATCAGGCGAAGCGCAATGCAGTCCGCCACCCCGCGATTGCGGGAGAAGGGGTCCTTGAGCGCATCGGCCAGCAGATGAGGCACATGGAACGACCAGGCTCCGCCTTTCAGGAAAAGGGTCTGTCTCTTGTATTGTGCCTGCGGATTTGCCGATAACGCCCGAATGGAAGCGGCGCAATGGCGCTCAATCAATCGCCGCCGCGCTTCTTCTGCCATGACGGTTTTACAGAACGGGCATTATTGATGAACATTCCGATTGCGTGATCGCGTATTTCAGGTCTTCACCAAAAGCGCGCTGGTAGTATTCCGCGATAATCGAATACTCGGCCTGATCGCACTTGTTCAGGAATGACAGCAGAAACGCCTTGCCGACATCGTCGAATATTTCGGTGTTTTCCGCCCAGGTAATCACCGTTCGCGGAGACATGACAGTAGAAATATCTCCGGCAGAGAAGCCGTTGCGAGTCAGTCCCGCCAATCCGACCATCGCCCTCACCGTCTCAACCCGATCAGAAAAAGTCGGCGCCTGAGCCAATACAATATCCACTTCCTCCTGCACGGAAAGATAATTCAGGGTAGTGACGATATTCCAGCGGTCTATCTGCGCCTGATTCAATACCTGGGCGCCGTGATACAGTCCGTTCAGATTGCCAAGTCCGACCGTATTGGAAGTGGCGAACAATCGGAACCCCGAATGGGGATTGATCACCCGGTTCTGATCCAGCAACGTAAATTTCCCGTCACGTTCGAGAATACGGTGAATCACGAACATCACGTCCGGGCGGCCGGCGTCAAACTCGTCGAAAACCAGGGCCACCGGACGTTGCAGGGACCAGGGAACAATCCCCTCCTGAAACTCGGTAATCTGTTTGCCCTGTCGAATGACAATGGCGTCCCGGCCAACCAGATCCATGCGGCTGATATGTCCATCCAGATTCACCCGCACACAGGGCCAGTTCAGCCGGGCGGCGACCTGCTCGATGTGGGTTGACTTGCCGGTTCCGTGGTAACCCTGCACCAGTACCCGGCGATTTTTCGCGAACCCGGCCAATAGCGCCAGCGTAACATCGTGATTGAAACAATAATTGGGGTCAATTTCAGGCACATGTTCATCGCGCTGAGTGAAACCGGGCACTTCAAGGTCAATGTCCAGTCCAAATGCGGCTCTTGCAGAGATCATGCAATCCGGGGTTTGCCCCGGTTTCCCTGGTTCAAGGGTTTTCGGTTGTGACATGAAAGCCGGGTTCTCCTGATGGTATTTTCTGAAATTTTCGGATTTGAGGATTCTAACGACTTTTATCAGATCATGCAGATTAAATGCGCGTTACAATTCACCAACCGCAATTTTATGACGATCCTGTTCAAGTTTTGCTGATGTTCACGACCCATGCCTGACCACCATCCGCTAACCGGCGTTTTGATCAACAATCTCGGCACGCCGGCATCCCCGCGAACACCCGATGTGCGGGCGTTCCTGAAACAATTCCTGAGTGACCCCAGAGTCGTCCGGCTGCCCCGGCCGGTCTGGTGGTTCATACTGAATGTCATCATATTGAATACCCGCCCGAAACGGTCCGCCGAGGCTTATCAGGAAATCTGGACTGATCAGGGTTCGCCGCTGCTCGCCATCAGTCAAAGCCAGGTTGAGCGACTTCAAGCCTGGGCGCAATCTGCATTACCGCCGAATGTCCGGATAGAACTCGGCATGCGTTACGGGGAGCCGTCGATTGAACACGGCTTGAACAGGCTGCGTCAGGCCGGCGCCACGAAATATCTGATCCTGCCGATGTATCCACAATATTCCACGACCACCACCGCCTCAACCAAGGACGAAGTACTGAGGGTATTTGAATCCTGGCCATCCATGCCGAAATTCCGGTTTGTCTGTCACTACTTTGATGAACCGCAATACATTGGGGCATTGAGCCATTCTGTCGAAGAACACTGGCGAAAGAACGGACGGGCGGACAGACTGCTGATGTCTTTTCATGGCATACCGGAACAGTATTCGCAACAAGGCGACCCGTACAGGGAACAATGCGAATCAACCGCAAAATTGCTGGCGGAAAATCTGCAACTCGACCCGGAACAGTGGCAGCTTTCCTTTCAATCCAGGCTGGGCCCGAAAAAATGGCTGCAACCCTACACCGATCACACATTACAGGAATGGGGCGAACAGGGCATCGAATCAGTCGATGTGATTTGCCCCGGATTCAGCGTCGATTGCCTGGAGACACTGGAAGAAATCGCCATCCGGAATAAACAACTGTTTCTCGATTCGGGAGGCAAAGCCTGTCATTATATCCCGTGCCTGAATGACCAGCCACGGCATATTGAAATGATCAGTCATCTGATCAGGAATCATAGCCAATGAACGCGCTGTTAATCATCGCCCACGGCAGCAGAAACGCCGAATCAACCCGGGAAATCCAGGATTTGACCGAGCGTTTGAAGAATGCGGCGCATGATTTCGATCAGGTTGAATGTGCCTTTCTTGAAATGGCGGAGCCGGGTATTGCCGCTGGTTTGTTCAACCTGATCGAAAAGGGTTCAACAAAAATCGTAATACTCCCCTACTTCCTGGCCAGGGGCAATCACGTTATCCGGGATGTGCCGGATGAAATCTCAAGCGTACAGCGCCGGCATCCAGATATTGATATCCAGCTGCTTCCCCATATCGGGAAATCGTCCGGCATGGAAAATCTGATCATCCACCACGTCAAAAACAGGTAATCTATTCCGGGGTCAGGGAGTCACAGTCCGCAGAGCCGCAGACGATAGCAATAGCAGCTATACGGCAGAAATCAGGAAAATCACAAAAAGCGCCACCAGCCCGATGGGTATTAGCGCTCCGGCCCAGTCTTTGGGCGCATCCCGGTCCTGTTTCAGCCGGGGCTTGATTCCAGGCAAAAACCAGAACAGCAACACGACCATGAAAATGCCGATCACCACTTTTTCCCAGGTATCCACTTTTCAAGATGCTCCTCATGTCTATTTCATCCGCAAATTCTACCATCGACTCCCCCATCTTGCATTAGTCAGGAAGTCAGGAAGTCCGGTTCGTTCATTGCAATCGTTCATTGCAATAATTGGTGATTTCCCTGTTAAGTAGTATGATAGGGTTATCCCGTTTAAGTCAGCTGATAATATGGAGGGTAGAATTTTGCGAGCATTGGCAGATATTTGTATTATTCCGATCGGAGCCGGCGTATCGGTTTCCCGTCATGTTGTGGCTTGTCAGGAGATTTTTAATGAGGCCGGTCTGGATATCCGCTTGCATGCTTATGGAACCAATGTAGAAGGCGAGTGGGATGAGGTAATGGCGGCGCTGAAACGCTGCCATGAGAAAGTTCACGAAATGGGCGCTCCCCGGATCAGCGCCTCTATACGCTTAGGCACCCGGGTGGACCGCGAGCAGTCGATGCAGGACAAGATCAACAGTGTCACCGACAAGATGAAGTAGCTTTGATCATGAAGAAACAGGTAATTGCAATAACAAGCTGGGCCATGGCAATCTGGATGTGTCAAGTGTTCCTGCTCTCGATTCCCTACAAATTTACCGGCCACCCCGACACCCGCCATATATTCGACACCATAGGCGAATGGATAGCGGGCATTCTGGGGCAGGGCGCCGGCGCCCTGTTTGCCGGTATCGGCCCTTATGCTGTGGGCAGTTTTGAGATATTGACCTCGCTTACGCTACTCCTCCCCGGATTGATCTGGCTGCTTGCCAAAATCGGCGTCGGCAACGACAGGAAAGAGCCGGTCAGAGCAAGATTTCATCGTATCGGCGGCGCCATGGCTGCGCTGGTCATGGCCGGCGCGGTATTCTTTCATCTGGCTACACCGCTTGGCATTGTGGTTCTGCACGAAGGAGAATCCGATGGCGGCTCCCTGTTCTATGCGGCGCTTTCCATCCTGATCCTGGGCATTGTGATGTTCTTCATAAACGGGAAACCGGCCCGATAATACCTGTGGTGGGGAATCGGATTTTCATTTTCAGATATTAACGCCGGTGCCCGCCTGTGAAGATTACCGCCGTCATGGTGGCGACCTACATGATTGACTGCTGCCTGATCGGGACCAAGCCCTGCAAGTACTTTCAGTTAAACTCGCCTTGGTTTAACGAACGCAAGGGAGTGTTTTCGAAAATGGATCTGGACAGACTGATTCCCGAGCGCTGGCGACTGCAACAGGATTATGATGATGGCGTGTCTACCCCCGTTTCTTTTCCGGTTTTTCTGAAACCCGAATGGAGCGAAAACGCCAAAGGAATCCGCCGGGCGGATAATCCGGAAGAACTGCAATTCATTCGTAAGGAAATCGCCGCGTCAAAGGCGCCCTATCTACTGCAACAGGGGGCGATCCACAAACGGGAATTCGAGATATTCTGTTTACGGGATTACCGCGACAGGAATCGGTTTTCGGTATTTTCGATCACCGAAACAATCAATCGCAGGGAACCAAACCCGATAAACAGTATCCATAACCGAAATACACACTATCAGGATTTGACCGCTCAGTTCTCCGAAGAACAGAAAAAGACCCTGCACGGATTTTTGAACCGGATTGGCTTGTTTGCAATATCACGCTTGAGCGTCCGCGCCCAATCGCCGGAACAGTTGGTAGCCGGGAATTTCCAGGTGATTGAGTTGAACCTGTATACCCCGATGCCGATTCACATGCTGGACCCAAAATACAAACTCCGGGATTTATGGAAAATGATTCGCCAGTACATGATGTTTCTTGCGCGATTGACCCGGGTTCGGGACAAGAGTCTTGCAGAAAAACCGATCTATACCCGAATCATGCTCTACAACCGCAAAAGCGTTTTCACCAATTTCACAAAGAGGGGAATATGAGGAGGCTCAAAGCGCTGGTCTATGCCTGGATCAGTGAACGATACATGCATGATTGCAGCAATTTCAATACGCTGGCAGTACGTAAAGGCTGCCGATCAAAAGCGCAGGGGCGAGCGGTTTTCCAGAAAAACAATATCCCGCACGCGCGCGGCCAGGTGTTTTTCTGGCCTTCGGTAGCACACCGATTTGCGCGTCAGCATGGCTTCCCTCTGGTCATAAAACCGAATGTGAGCGGCTATTCACGCGGCAGTTATTTCCCGATACAAGATTACCGCGAACTCTGGCAGGCGATATTCCGGGCGAAGGTCTGGTGGCCGACCACAATGATTGAACAATACTTAAAGGGAGCCAACTACCGGGTTTTGACCACGGACCAGGGACTGATCTCCGTAATCCGGCGATATCCGCCGTTTGTCACGGGCAATGGACAGGACACCATAGAAGCGCTGATCGACAAGGAGAACGCGATTCGCCAGGAAATGAACCTGCACCCGACCATTTTCCCGATCTCCAAAAACCACCATGCGCTCCGGCATCTGCAAAAACAGAATCTCGACCTGTCATCCATCCCCCGGGACGGGCAACAGGTTGAGATATTTCACCGGGTTGCCCTGGCCCCCGGAGGCGTGGTCGAAACCATCAATCAGGATACCATTGCCGAGGAAAACAAATCCCTGTTCACGGAAGTCGTCAAAATGTTCGGCGCCAACATACTCGGCATTGACGTAATTTTTGAAAAGGGGATCGAAATCCCGCATTCAGAGCAAAAGTGCATTTTTATCGAGGTCAATTCCCGACCCTATATCGAGATGCACCACTATCCAAGATACGGCCCGGTCGAAGATTTCCATGAAGCGCTGGAAGAACTGGAAAAACTGGACATTACGGACCGGGATATTTTTTGAAAACGCCGCCCGATAGCCGCACTTTCAATCGGTATCTGGGGCTGCACTCCCTGCTGATCGGAGTTTTCCCCTTCTACATCCCGGTTTATCTGTGGAACCAGAAGTTTGGTCTGGGGGATATTTCGATGTTCATCTCGCTGGCCGGAATTGGTTTTTGCTGCGGCTTGTGGTTGTGGGACCGGCTCAGACTGATAATCAGCCTGGGGCCACTGATTGCGCTGTCATTGATTCTGGAAATCATCCTGATTTTCAACGTGCACCTGTTGGAAATGAATCGCCCGACACTGCTGGCGCTGGGCATAACGTATGGAATCTACAACTGTTTTTACTGGACCACCTTGCGCGCGCTGTTTTTCGACCTGATTGATGTTGAATCCTCCGGGCGCAAATACGGAAACCTGCAAATCATGGTTGGTTTTTCGTTGCAGGTCGGCATTCTGATTGGCGGCTTTCTGCTGGAAACAACCAGTCTGATCTATCTGCTGGTCATATCGGCGGTGATCGCGGGAGTGGGATATTTCATGGTCACCTGGAATCGACCGGACTATCCGGCCGTCCTGACCCGGCATGACTGTCTGAGCCTGGGGCAAGTGGTCCGATTCCGGGACAATGAAAACTCGCGGCTGATATTCCTGCTGGACGGCTTTTTCCTGTTCGCAGAAAGTTTCTTCTGGGTAATCACCCTGTTTTTACTGGTTCACGAAAGTTTCTCCCGCCTCGGCATTATGGTGCTTTCACTGGCCGTCGTGTTCGGCGTGATCTTCTATTTGCTGAAAAACACGATTGACCGGCTGGGACGCAATCAAATCTATCGGCTCGCGGTCGTTTTATATGCGTTGTCGTGGGCGTTTCGAGCGCTGACCACAGACACGTTGAGCCTGGAAGCGCTCTATCTGTTCCTGGTGGTGATTACTTTTTGTACCGCCTTTTTCAGGCTGGCGATGAATAAACGGTTCTATGATCTGGCGAAACTAACCTGCTCGCACGACTATCTTGTCTTGAAAAGCTACTATTCCCAAGCGGCGATCGCCCTTATCTTCGGCCTCATGGGTTGCTGGTTATACCTTACCGAACCCGGCGCCTGGGTCTTGATCCCGATTTACTGGCTATCCGCCGCCTTTGCATTGATTTACCTGGTTTACGGAATACGGCGCTACAGCCAATAGAAACAGAGCGCCCCAAAGAGACGCGATTGGAATCAGAGTCTGCCATCCACCGCATTGGCGGCTATCTTGCTGTATGTTCTTGCATCAAAGGCGATTGGGTTGGTTCCAGCCGAAGGGTCAACGACCGCCATTTCACCGATTTCCTCCACTCGCTCATCGCCAATGCCGATTTCCCGCAACGTGTTCGGGATGCCAATGTCGGCGCGTAATTCCATCACCCATTCGAGAAAGGAATCAAACCCCGGCTCAAGTCCGAGATAGCGGGAAAGCCTCTCAATCGGTTCCGTAATGGCGGATTGATTGGCTACCAGTATGTATGGCATCAGGATGGCGTTGAGCGTACCATGATGCGCGTCATAAATTGCGCCCAATGGATGAGCCAGCGCATGCATGGCGCCGAGACCTCGCTGAAACGCGGTCGCTCCCATTGAGGAGGCCACCAGCATTCGGGTTCTCGCCTCGATATCGCCGCCGTCGGCAACCGCGGCAGGCAGATTTTCCTGGATCATTCGAATGCCTTCCAGCGCAATCCCTTCCGCCATCGGATGAAACAGTGGAGAACAAAAAGCCTCCAGGTTGTGAGACAACGCATCCATGCCAGTCGCCGCAGTCAGCATCGGCGGCAAACCGATGGTCAGTTCAGGGTCCAGTATCACGCAATCCGGGCACATGTCGGGATGAAACACGATGACCTTGCGGCGCTCGTCCCGCTTGACAATGACCGCGGCGCGGCCTACTTCCGAGCCAGTACCGGCGGTAGTGGGAATGGCCACGACCGGAACAATCCGGTCGGCGTCCGCCCGCATCCAGTTATCTCCCGCGTCTTCCAGGTCCCACAAACTGCATTCCTGCAAGGCAATGACCGCAATGGCCTTACCAGCGTCCAGAGCGCTGCCGCCGCCCAAAGCAATCACGCTGTCATGATTCCCGTCCTTGTATACGGCTACGCCAGCGGCGACATTCTCCCCGCAAGGATTGGCTTTGACATCACTGAAAACCCCGATTCCCAATCCGGCGTGACGGCAAGTATCAACGATTTCCCGCACCATCGGCAACACGGCGATACCCGGATCGGTGACCACAAGCGGCGCAGTCATATTGTATGTTTTGCAGACTGCTGCGATTTCATTAACCCGCCCGGCGCCGACTCGTATGGCGGTGGGATAGTTCCAGTTCATATTCATATTCATAACTATTTCAGGGTAAGCGAAAGCGGGCAATGGTCCGACCCCATCTGATCATTCAGGTAGTGGATCTGCGTAACCCGTTCCAGGTCAGCCCGGTCCATCAGGAAATAATCAATCCGCCAACCGACGTTCCGCTCCCGACCGCGGGAAACCGCATGCCACCAGGAATAAACATCAGCGACACCGGGATTTCTCTCTCGCCAGACATCCACCCAGCCATCTTCGACCAAGCGATCCATCCAGGCGCGTTCCTTTGGATGAAAGCCGATTTTGCCATCGTTCTCCTTTGGCCGCGCAAGATCTATCGCCTGATGGGCCACGTTCATATCGCCGCCGACCAGCGCCACCCGGCCCTGCTGGCGTAATACGGACATATAAGCGTGAATGCAGTCATAAAACACCAGCTTTTCCCGCCAGGCCTCCTCGCTTTTGCCGCCGTTCGGAAAATAAATCGAAAAAAGATCCCAATGATCTCCGCGCAAGGTAAAGGAAAAGTGACAAATCCGGCCCTCGTCCGCATTCGGCGCATTCGGCGCCGCAGTGGCAAACTCCACCTTCTCCAGCTTCTCATACAGGGCTTTCTTCACCCACAACGAAGTGCCCGCATAGCCCTTTTTCTGTGCACTGCTGTAGTACTGGTGATAGTCGTCGTGGGCAGTCAACCAGGGACTGAATTGATCGGCAGACCCCTTGATTTCCTGGATCATGAATACATCAGGATCATGGCTTGTGATAAAATTCTGAATTTCCCCCTTGCGCTCAACCGCGCGAATGCCATTCACATTCCAGGTAATAATTTTCAACTATCTCACCATAAAGCTGTTGCAAAGCGCAGATTGTACACACAGAACACACAACTTTCGAACATGTCACTAAAACTGGACAGCAAGTTACCCGACGCCGGCACAACCATTTTTACCGTTATGTCAAAAATGGCGCAGGACTATGGAGCGATCAACCTGTCCCAGGGATTCCCGGATTTTGAACCCGATGAAGACTTGATCGACCGTGTCGACTATTACCTTCGCAACGGCCGCAATCAATATCCGCCAATGATCGGCATACCTGAGTTGCGCTCAGCCATTGCCCGCAAGCTGAAAATCAACAGTCAGATTGATATCGACAGTGAATCGGAGATCACCGTAACCAGCGGCGCCACCGAAGCCCTGTTTTGCGCGATTCATTGCGTGGTGCGACCCGGCGATGAAGTCATCGTATTCGACCCGGCTTACGATTCCTACGAGCCCGCGGTTTCCCTGGCCGGCGGCAAGACCATCCACATCCCGATGACCCTGCCGGACTACAGTATCGACTGGCCGGCTGTGCAACAAAAGCTCAACAGCAACACGCGCCTGATCATTATCAACTCGCCGCATAATCCGAGCGCCAGCGTATTGCACCGGGAAGATCTCGATAATCTGGCTGCGGCAATACGCCCACTGAATTGTTTTGTGCTCAGCGATGAAGTGTATGAACACATTATCTTCGACGGCAGGGAACATGCCAGCGTATTGACTCATGATGAACTCCGCAAGAGGTCAATGGCAGTCTTTTCCTTCGGCAAAACCTATCACGTGACCGGCTGGAAGATCGGCTACTGTATCGCCCCTGCCGGACTGACCACAGAGTTTCGCAAGATTCATCAATTCAATGTGTTCACCACGCCGACGCCGATGCAATGGGCGATTGCGGATTTTCTCGAATCCAACCCACAGAACTATCAGCAACTCGGGGCGTTTTACCAACAAAAAAGGGATCGGTTCTGCCGGATGATCGAAGGCTCGCGGTTCAAGCTGCCGCCATCAGCCGGAACCTACTTCCAGCTGGCTGATTACAGCCGGATTTCGGACAAGACGGATACCGATTTCGCCAACTGGATGACACAGGAAAAGGGAGTGGCGGTGATTCCGTTATCCCCGTTCTACAAGGAACCACCCGACAACAGGATGATTCGGTTCTGCTTCGCCAAGCAGGACGAAACCCTGCAACAGGCCGCCGACATTATCAATACCTTGTAAACCTTAAACCCGTTTAACCCATTTTAACCTGATTTTCGGAGAACCCTGATGTTAGAAATCCTGGGCAGGAAAAATTCCAGTAATGTTATTCCGGTCTTATGGACCATTGCAGAATTGAAGCTCGAACACGTCCGCCACAACATCGGCGGCACATTCGGCGGGCTGGATTCGAGCGAGTACGGCGCCATCAATCCCAACCGCCTGGTTCCGGCCATGAACGATAACGGCTTTATCCTGTGGGAATCCAATGCCATTATTCGATACCTGTGCCGGCAATACGGTCACGGCGCCCTGCACCCCGCGGACCCACAGCAGTGTGCGCTGGCAGACCAATGGATGGAGTGGTTCAAATCGACTGTAATGCCGAGCCTTTATCCCGCATTCTGGGGCTTGATCCGAACGCCGGAAAAAGAACAGAACCATGAGCAAATCCGCGCCAGCGCCCGACTCACCGGCGAGAAACTGAAAATCCTGGACCGCCACCTTGAAGGCCGGTCATTCATCCTCGGCGATGACTTCACCATGGCGGACATCCCGCTGGGAGCCATCCTCTATCGCTATTACCACCTGAATATCGAGCGCCCGTCCCTACCCAATATCGAGGCCTGGTACAACCAACTGCAACAGCGGGACGCCTACCGCACCCACGTCATGACTCCATTCGGAAGTTCCCTGAAGGAGTGGCTTGAGCTGGAAAAGGCGGGAGTCTGAGGCGCCGTCGGGGAGCCAGATACGGGCAGACAGGCGACGCCCGTCGTCAAGCGAGATAAAAACATTTTCGAGTTCGGTTACAGGCATGGTCTTCGATTCGGGCTGTCGAGCGACGCCCGTCAATCGTGGATTGCCGCTGGCGGATTGACCAGAACCTGTCCTTGCGGGCGCCGGGATTTCTGTGCATATCCGTAAATGATTTCAAACGTGATCACCAGCTTCTTCCCGTTTTCCGTATGCTTTGACAGGTGACTTTCAAATTGTCTGAAGCGTTGCTTGCCAGTGAGTGATTTCCTGCGCCCGGCATGCAGATTGATAAACCCTTCACTTCGTAAATCCGCTATTACGGTCAACCGGTCCGCATACTCGACCCGCATCCAGTCCGTATCTACGATGGGTTTCTCAAAACCGGCTTTCAACAGCGTGTCCCCCAGATGGTGCATGTCGATAAACGGATGAACATGAGGGCAGATATCCACCTTCTTCCAGGCGTGGTAAACCTCAGCCAGGGTATCGGGGCCAAATGCGGAAAAACAAAAAATCCCGCCCGGTTTCAGTACCTGTTTCACTTGCCGGATGAATGGCTCGAACTCGAACCAGGTTCCTTGCAAATTACTCACTACACAATCGAACAAGGCCCCGGTACGGGGTCGTGTGATAATCGGCGAGACTGACTGGAGGTTGCCCGCCTCGGAATCAAACAAACTGGAATACTCAACCTGCCCGGCTTGCGGGAATTCAAAACAGCCCGGCTCGAAATCAAGTATCAGCATGGACTTGGGCGATGGTCGTGACAGACTGGCCCGCTCCGTAAGCTCCCTGCGGATGGGCTGCATCAAATACCCCATGCCAGCCTGATTCCTGGGAAACCTCCCCCTTGCAATGGTAAATTTGTCCAGATCAAGTTTCATATCGTGTGCGGGCGCTCCAGTCGGGAACCGTGCGATAATTCACCCCCGAATTAACACAGGAATAAACTGTGAAAGTCGTTCTTCTTACCAACATGGTATCCCACCATCAAATGGATTTTGCGCGGGCCATGGCAAAGTTGTTGGGAGGCGACAGTTTCCGCGCTGTATTCCTTAAAACCGTACCCGAAGAACGCCTTGTGATGAAGTGGTTGGGTGACGACGATTTCAATGAACCATTCATCATCCGCTTCTGGCAATCGGATAAAACGAAAATGGAAGCGCGGCGCTGGATTGATCAAGCCGACGTGGTGATACAGGGACACTTTCCAATCCGGTATGTGCGTGAGCGCATAAAACAGGGTAAATTGACCTTTGCCAAGCAGGAACGATTCTGGAAAAAACCTCCAGCTATAAGACGCAGGATAACACGGCTCCCGCGTCTGTACCGGAATTATTGGTCAGTCAATCGGGAAAACTATCACTTCCTCGCGATTGGCGCCCGGGCGGCACAGGATTTGAACGAGTTGGGTATCTTCAAAGGCCGAAGCTGGAAGTTCGGATATTTCATGGATACCCCTGAATATCAGGCGAGAGAACAACGGGAAGATGCAATTTCATTGCTTTGGTGCGCGAGCTTTATCCCGGTCAAACAACCGCACAAGGCGCTTGAAATCGTCCGTGGATTGCGCGAACGAGGCATGGCGGTTCATTTAACGATGATCGGAGACGGCGAGTTACGCTCGTCGATTGAACATCTTGTCCGTCAATCGGGGATGAGTGGTTACGTCACTTTGACGGGTTGGCAACAACCGGAAGAAGTGAAACGGCACATGGTGGGCTCTGATCTGTTCCTGATGACATCGCACCGCGGTGAAGGCTGGGGTATGGTGGTAAACGAATCCTTAAGTTGCGGTTGTGCAGTAATGGCCACTCGCGAATCCGGGGCGGCGCCGTGGCTGGTAGAACACGGCAAAAGTGGTTTTTTATATTGTGGTGAAGCCCTGGGAAATTGCCTGGATGAAGTCGCGGCAACCCGGCGTGACCAGCTGCTCAATATGGGGCGGCTAGGCCATCAGCGAATGATGGATCAATGGTCCGCTCAGGTGGCGGCCCGGCGAGTGATTGATTTGTCCGCGAAGCTACTGGATGGAGGCATGGAGTCTGCGAGGCGTTTGTTCCGGGACGGGCCCTGTTCGGTGGCGTAGGGATGTACAAGCCACCACCTGCAATCCGATTCATCATACTGCCGGTCTGCGTAATTCCTGAATATAGAATGAATTTGAGACAATGCTTGCGATAGAGTTTTTACGTTAGGGAGTGACTATATCGTGGGAGTCGATAATAACCATAATCCGAACACCGTATAGCCCACCATCAGTATGGCCGGGAATATCTGGCTCCTGACCGCAGTCCGGGAGGACCGATAAATGTCCAGCGCGATGACGTGGGCGATAACAATACCAATCACATGGCCGAGGACGATGACCGCCGTCTGCACGCCCCAGATCAGGGCCACTGCATCAAGATAGTTAAAAAATGAAGTGGTCACGTGAAAGTGACCGGCGCCGAGCAGATTCCAGTCCCGGGACAACGGATCATTCCAGGCGAGGAAAGCATACTGGACGTTGACCAGAATCCGGGTCAGGTAGTGGGCGCAATGAAAAACCAGGGATATGGGAATAATGGAGTACACCAGTCTCCCGGCAATCTCCACAAAGCCGACTCTTGCCCCCGCCATTTTCCAGCCCGCATACACGCACGCCATGTACAGAAAAACCAGTAACCCGAACCCCCCCGCCAGGCCCAGAGAGTGATCGGGCATCACTGCGCTTCTGCCAGGAAATTCCAGCGGGTTGACTCCAATCATAGCCAACCAGAAGAAGGTTCCTGAAAGCCCGTCAAAGGAAACCGCGCTCAGGGTCAGCAGTACGAAAAGTGTACCGGAAAGAGGCAGGGCAGGCAGGGCGGCCAGGGCTGATCCGGGAACCACTATCCTGGTTTTACCGCTACCCCCATCGTCGGGTTGAAAAGGTGAAAGTTTCCCGATGAGGCGGAAGAAAATGGCAAAAGGCTCGCCACGCTCAAACCATTTTTCCTCGCCGTATATCAGTACCGCAATCAGGTTGATCAGCCACCAGGCCAGAACCATCAAGGCCAGTCGGTGGGGATCTTCCGGGGCCGGGTCAACCAGTTCGACCCAGGCAAATCCAGCGAACAGGATGATCGCCGGGAAATATCCAAATCTTTCCGGCAGCGCCGCATAGCGGGGCTTGAGATGAAGCATTCGCCGAACCCCCCAGGCTACGCCACTCCACGGGTTGACGTGAGTCCAGAGATTGCCGGTAACACACTGAAGCAAAGTGAACAGAACCCAGAACAGGGTCCAGACCGTGATCGGCAGCGGATTCAGCAACGGATCCCGGGAGCCTTCTATGCCGGTGATGATCAAAAAGGCGAGAGCCACAGCCGACCCCAGGCTAAAGGGAATAACCGGGAGTCCTGAAACCTCTTTTATCGACCGGCTGTAGCCGGACAAACGTTTGACAAGATCATGGGGGATGATAGCCAGCACGATAAAGGATAGCAAAACCGCCAGCGCTCCGCCGACCACATACAGTTCCGTCGGCAGCAGCAGAATCAGCCCGCGTTCGGCGCTGTGGGCCAAGGCGTCAGCCGGGCAAAGACTCCAGCCAGCCAGCGCCAGCAATAACCAGATTGGCAATCCGGTTTTCAATCAGCTCGCCCGATGCCGATGTAACGCCGGACCATCTCTTCATCGCGTTCCACTGCCGCCACATCCAAAGATTCGTGCAGTACCCCGTTCTCCATGAATGCGACGCGGTCAGCGACCCCCAGCACAGCGTCCATTCGTTGTTCGACGAGAAGGATGCCAACTCCCTCCCCGGCAAGACGGCCAATGACGCTGCGAATCGTTGCAATCATCGACGGCATCAGTCCTTCGGTGGGTTCGTCCAGTAGCAGCAGGGAAGGTTGCAGACACAGGGCTCTGGCCATAGCCAGCATCTGTTGTTCCCCTCCGCTCAGCGTACCGGAAACCTGTTTGAGCCGCGTCCGCAGAATCGGGAACAGGTCCAGCGCCTGATCCAGGAGGCGTTTTTCCTGTTTTCTCAGCAACAGGCCGATTTCAAGATTCTCCGCTACGGTCAGTTCGGCAAACAGTCGTCTTCCCTGAGGCACATAGCCTACCCCGTTAGCGGGAATTTGGTGAGCGTCCAGTCCTGTCAACTCCACTTCGTTCAGCAGAATTTGTCCTGAGCGAAATGGCATCAGGCCCATGATCGTTTTTAACAGGGATGTTTTTCCGGCGCCGTTCCGACCCAGCAGGCAAAGTACCTTTCCTCTTTCCAGTTCAAGTGAAGCATCCTTGACCACGTGACTGTCAAAGGTATAACCGGCGTTGACATGGCTGGCTGAAAACATACGCTCACCCACGTCCCAGATAGGCGCTCTGGACTGCTTCGTTGCGCTGGATTTCATCGGGGGCGCCCTCGGCCAGTATGGCGCCCTGATTCATGACTGTAATCCGGTCCGACAGGGCAGTGACCACCGGGACATTATGCTCAATCAGCAGGATGGTGGTGAATTGCCTGATTTCCCGGATCAGGGATTTGAATACTTCTGTCTCGCCGTCAGACAGTCCCTGGGTCGGTTCGTCCAATATCAGAAGTAATGGGCGCAGCGCCAGTCCCATGGCTATTTCCAGCAGCCGCTGGTGACCGTAGGCGATTTCTCCCGCTTTTTGTCGTGGGTCAATGTTTAATCCCGCGCTCCCCAGACACTCGATCACGATCTCATCCACAGACCGGGGCTGGTCGGCGCCATCAGAGGGTTGCCGGAGTTGCGTCCGGATCTGCGCGGCGATAGCGACATTCTCAAAAACCGACAGGGCCGGGTAGATGCTGGTGATTTGAAAGGTATAGGCAATGCCGAGTCGCACTCTTTGCCACGTCGGCAAGGACGTGACTTCTTTCCCCAAAAGCCGGATGGCGCCCCTGTCCGGCGATAATCTTCCGGATATGAGGCTGGCCAGGGTTGTCTTTCCGGCGCCATTGGGGCCAATAATTGACCGCACCTCGCCGGTATTCACCGAGAAGTCCACACTGCGGACCGCCTGTAATCCACCAAACGACCGGGACAGGTTGCGGGTTTCGAGCAGCATTACGGCAACCAGCCCGCCCACCGTTCGCGCACAGTACCGAGAACGCCTTTGGGAAAATAAAGAATGAGAAATATGAGTACGACCCCGGTGACCAGCAGCCAGGCGGCGGTATAGTTGCTGGCAATATCAATCAGGTAAAACATCATGAAACTGCCCAGCAATGGCCCCAGAATCGTACCGGCGCCACCCACCAGGGTGAATAACAGGGCATCAATGGAGTACTGGATGCTCGCGAAAGAGGAGCCGATATAGGCGAACAACAGGGAGTATGCGGCGCCGGCGGCAGCGGCCAGTGTTCCCGATATGACCATTGCCTTGAGTTTGATGGCAAAGGTATTGTAGCCCAGCATACGGGTCCTTTCTTCATTTTCGCGGATTGCGATCAATGCCCGGCCGGTGGGACCATTGACCAGACGATAAACAATGACCAGGCAAACAGTCAGCAGGGACCACGCGATAAAATACCGGGTGGCGGGGTCTGTCAGGTCCAACTGCAAGCCCATCCATTCCAGGCTCCGCGCCGACTCAGGCAGGACCAGCCCTTCATCACCGCGGGTATAAGTCGTGAAATACAAGGTGGCCAGATGGGCTACCTGGGCAAACATCAACGTAACAATCATGAAAGCCACGCCGCGGGTACGCAATGCGATGGCGCCGATCAATGCGGAGACCAGGGCGCCGGTGAACAGGGCGAAAACGAATGCCGGGACCACGCCCCATTGCAGATGATAAACGGTCAGTCCGGCGGCATACAGCCCGGTGGCGAAAAACAGGGCATGGCCCAGGCTCAGTAATCCGGTATAACCGAAAAGGACATTGAATCCCATGGCGAAAACCGCCAGCACCATGATCCGGGTAGCGGTGAGATGATGGTATTCCGGCAGGACGAACTGCAAACCAAAAAGAAGCGCAATGACCAGGGCATGGAGCAGGAGGGATTTCTTTTTAACAATCGCTTTCATCGTTCCTTGACCCCGAACAGCCCTTCGGGCTTGAACACCAGCACCATGGCAACCAGAAATGTGGCAGCCATCTTCGCCAGCGTGGGGGAAAAGAACATGGCAATGACGCCGTCGCTCATGCCGATGATGATCGCCGCAAGTATGGTTCCGCGGATACTCCCGAGCCCGCCGATAATGACCACGATAAATGACATCAGCAACGGGTCCAGGCCCATCAGATAGTGGGCCTGGCGAATGGGAACGATGAGAACCGCGGCCAGCGCCGCAAACATGGCTCCCACCGCGAAAACCCAGCCATAGACACGGTTCACCGGAATACCGAAAGCCTGCGCCATTTCACCATCAACCTGTGTAGCTCGCATGATCAGGCCGGCCCGGGTGCGGCTGAGCACATACCAGCTGCCCAGCAGGATGACGATGGCCATGGCAACAACCAGGAGCTTGTAACCGGAGTAACCGAACCAGGGAAAGTCAACCCGGAAATACAAGGGCGGCTGCACCGGTCTGGCATCGGGACCAAACAGCAACAAGGCGGATTGCTGCAGAATATACAAGATGCCGATCGTGGCAACGATGGTGGCTTCGGGATTGTAGTTGAGCTTTTCAAGAACCAGCCTTTCACTGCAAAAGGCGATGATTCCGACCAGAATCGGGCCGATTGCCAGCGCCGCCAGAAATCCGGCGGCGGGATGAATCGGCAACAGACTGGTGATCCACCAGGCCAGAACGGCGCCCAGCATATAGAACTCTCCATGCGCGACATTGACGATACGCATGACTCCGAACACCAGGCACAATCCCAGCGCCGTCAGGCTCAGTACCGCCGCCTGTACCAGCCCTTCCAGGGAAGCGAGCAACAAGAAGGGGCCGAAATCCACGGAAGAATCCTGTTTTTCAGCTTGTACGAATACGGGAGGCTGACCGGCGTACCGGCCCATCCCGTTCCCGGAGTGGGCCGCCGGCCACGAGTAAAATGCCTAAAGCGCCATCTGCGTATAGTCGGCTTCCGGTTCGTACAATCCGTCTTCAATGGATGTTCTGTGCACCACATTGAGGCGGCCACCTTCAACCCGGGAGATGTTCTGATGACCGAAACTCTGGTGAAGCCTGCCATTGAAAATCTTGTCTCCCTGAGGGTGGTTCCGGCCTTCAGGAAATTCCCGCAAGGATTCCGTCGCTTCAATCAGCGCTTTTTTATTCGCCGCATCGGACGAGGAATAGCCGCTCAATTCCATCGCCTGCTTGATAATGAACAGGGTTTCCCAACAACCGAACATGTGGGAATAGGTCGATACGTCGCGGGCATCATTCACGCTGGCGCCATTGCGGTCCACTCCCACAGCCTGGCGGTAAAAAGCGTCATGCTCGCTCTGGTCGGGCTGGGCATAACGGGGATACGCTTCCCAGAAGTGGGTCCCTTCCAGAAACTCAAGCTGGGGTGTCGCCAGATCCACCGCCTCCAGGGAGTCAATAAAACCAAAAATCTGCGGACGATTACTACCGAAATGCTGCCCCAGTTCCTTGACGAAAGTGAGCACCCCCGGCCCGACCATGACGTGGTAAAGCACTTCGGTATCGGTGGGTATTCTGGGCAGATACCGGGTAAACGAGGACTCGGTGGGAGGAACCGCGATCAGTTCCAGTACTTCACCGCCCCGCTCCCGGATAGCGGCAGAGAAATAGTCCCGATGGTCATGACCGAAGGCAAAGTCCGGGAAGATCATGGTGACCTTTTTGCCCAGATTTTCCGCCACCCAGGGGGCCATGGAAATAACCTGGGATCGGACATCGGTTATGCCGGGCTGGAATACATAACGATTCAGGCTGCCTGAGGCGACGTGATGCCCCTCGGACACCACATAATAGGGTAGTTTCAGTTCCCCGGCCCGCGGAGAGGAGCCGATGACGACATGGGAAAACAGCGTGCCATAAGCGACATCCACCTGATGCAGGGTGGCGAATTTTTCGATCACTTCGGCGCCGCGCCTCGGGTCCGTACCATCATCCTCGATCACCAGTTCCAGCGGACGGCCGTTAATCCCGCCTTCGTCGTTTATGATTCGGGCCGCCGCCGCTGCGGTTCGCTCATACCACCGGCCATAGGAGGCGCCAATTCCGGTTCTGTGTAACTGCATACCCACCTTGATGGGCCGGTCGGAACCGTAAACCCAGGCCGTCATTGCAGGATTGAATTGGGCCGCCGCGGCAAGCGCCGCGATGGTTCCCGCTTTCTTCAGGGTTGATCTTTTCGTGGAGTCAACACAATTGTTTTTCGTTTTCATCTTTTTTCCTCCTGTCATACAGGGATTATTTGATTGGAATATCTGATTAGCCTGGCTTCCAGGCCGTGAAGCAGACCCCGCCGAGATTGCCCGCCGTAAACAGGTTGACAATGGCGCTGTAAAACTCCGACAAGCCATTGACGACTTCCTTCCCGTGCAGGTTTTCATTGCGCTCCCTGGCGTTTTCGAAAGCGGATTGCCGCTCGACGACAAACTCTGTCCATTCGGTTGATTTGTCCACCAGCTCAATCCGGGTGAACCCCGCTTCACAAAGTTCATTGTAATACCCGGTCATGGTCGGCACATGATCACAGCGGACTTCCCGGCTCAACAACAGTTTATCCTGAGCGCTCAGGGGATTGCGCTCAAAATAATCTTCAACATAGATACCGGCCCCGGGCTTCAAGGCGGCAAAACAGTTATGGTAGAGAACGGGACGGTCGGGAATATGCAGAAATGTAAGCCAACTGACCAGCGCGTCATATTGCCTGTTCCCCGGAGGGCCATCCAGTATGTCGCCGCACAGATGAGTCACCTTATCCATGAGACGACAGCGGGCAGTCAGTTTCATCGCCGTCGAATTCAGTTCCGGCTGTAGCTCCAGAGCCGTCACCCGGCATCCGCAAGTATGTGCAAGATAGCGTGCCGGGCCACCGATTCCAGCGCCGATCTCCAGGACTTCCATGCCCGAATCCATATCCAGCTTCCTGATCGCTTCATCCACGGCGTCGGTGCCCAGATAATGATATTGATCGAATGCGCTCAACACCGATACATCAACCGGCTCCTGATCCTTGATCCCAATGGATCTCAGCTCATTGAATACCCGGTCTACCTGATGGTAGAGCTTCATGGTCGCTATGTCATCCGTCATGTCTGCTGGGAAGGTTATTGCTGATCGTTCAGATAGTTTATTATGGCATAGTTTCAGATACCAGAAATCAAATTAACCAATGAATAAAATGATACAAAACATACGGGAGAAACAATACGGGAGAAACGATCTTGACACGATATGACTGGTCATGGATACTGGTCTTATGACCACCATCAACGCATCCGACTTCAAGGCGCGATGTCTTACCATCCTTGACCGGGTCCATGAGACCGGAGAACGTATAGTGATTCTGAAGCGCGGCCGGCCGGTTGCAGAGCTCACGCGCGCGGCCAGTGAGGACAAGCGCTACCCCCAGACCGAACTGGAAGGAACGGTTGCCATCGTCGGCGATGTCGTTGAACCAATTTTCCCGGAAAAACACTGGGACAGCCTGAAACCGTGAGAGTGTTGCTCGATACGCATATCCTGCTCTGGTGGCATGGTAAAAATAAAAATGAATTCAGAGACAGACAATAAAGAAACTGAGAACAAAGCAATCACCATCCAGATTGCAGCGGCCCACAAGGTCAATCTGGCACTCCAGCAAAACTCAGTGCCCGTTCTTCGGGACATTGTTCTCAACAACCCTACAGACATCAGCTATCAAGACCTGGAGCTGACGGTCACCACCACTCCGGGGTTTGCCAAACCCAAGGTCTGGCATATCACCCGACTGGCTCCTGATACCGAGATCTCCTTGCGTGACTGCATGATCGAACTCAACTCGGGATTTTTGGAGGAAGTCAGTGAAGCGGTTCGGGGCACCTACGATTTTTCATTGAGATCAGAGAATGAAGTACTTGCCAGGCTATCTTGTGATGTGCAGATACTGAGTCGGAACGAATGGGGCGGAATCCAGGAATTGCCGGAGGTCCTGGCAGCCTATGTACAACCGAATTCGCCGTTCATACAGGAAATCCTGCGAACTGCAGCGAAGGTCCTGCAGGGAACTGGTCGTGCCCCGGGGCTCGATGGCTATCAGTCAAGAAGCCGAAAGAAAGTGGGTGAGATGGTCAATGCGATCTGGTCGGCTGTCATCCGGCAGGATCTGGCCTATGCCGAACCCCCCGCGAGTTTCGAAAATGCAGGCCAGAAGATCCGCTTGCCCGAGGAGGTGAAACGACACCGTCTTGTGACCTGTATGGATTCCACCTTGTTATTTGCTGGTGCCCTCGAACAAGCAGGCTTTAATTCCCTAATCATTTTCACCAAAGGCCATGCCTTTGTTGGCGCCTGGTTGGAGGACCTGGAGTTTGGCACGAGCGTGGTTGAGGATCTGCAGGCCCTGCGCAAAAGGGTTGACCTCAAGGAGATCCTGGTGTTTGAGACCACGTATGTTGCGCATCGTCCTGCCGTCAGGTTCAAACAAGCGAGAGAAGAGGCCAATGCCAAGCTGCTTGATGAAGACAATTTCCTGCTACTAGTCGACATCAAGCAGTCCCGCCTTGCCCGGATTCGCCCACTGTATGAGCGGGTCACGCAAACGGGGCAGGAGGATGCCTCGGTCGATGAAGTGATCGATGCAGGTCTGGATGACCTGAGTGACTTGCCTGAGGACGTGGAGTATCCGGATGCTCCCACCCCGGATGATGTAGTGGGTGCCGATCACCGCGTTGAAAACTGGAAACGAAAACTTCTTGATCTGTCCTTGCGAAACCGGCTGTTGAACTTCAAGCACTCGAAACGGGCGGTATCCTTTATCTGCACAGATCCCGGTAAACTGGAGGACATGCTGGCCGAGGACCAGGTCTTCACCTTCTCACCCCTGGAGAAAGTCATCAGCCCCGATGATCCGCGAAGCGGCGAGGAGCATCGCAGACGTTACTCGGAAGATCTTCATGCAGAACAGGTGCTGCAAACCATGCGGCGCGGGAGAATTACCACGGCGCTTGATCAACGTCAGTTGAGCGCCTCGTTGATCGGGCTGTACCGAGCCTCGAGGGCTGCGATTGAGGAAGGCGGCACCAACATTCTGTACCTGGCCCTGGGCTTTTTGAACTGGACCCAGACCGATAACCGCTCTCGCACCCACCGGGCGCCCCTGATCCTGATACCGGTCAGCCTTTCAAGAAGGTCCGTGAATGCGGCATTCAAGCTGCGCATCCATGATGATGAGCCACAGTTCAACCCGACCCTGCTGCAAATGCTTCGCCAGGACTTCGGGCTTGAAATACCGGAATTGTCCAAGGAGTTGCCAAAGGATGACTCTGGCCTTGACGTGGATGGCATATGGAACATCGTCAGACAGCATGTTCGTGATATCGAAGGTTGGGAAGTTTCAGAAGACTTGGTCTTGAGCACGTTCAGTTTCGCCAAGTACCTGATGTGGGCGGATCTTGATGTACGCACTGAATATCTCAAGAACTCGCCCCTGGTCAAACACCTGATCGATACCCCTCGGGATACCTATATGGGAAACGACGGTGTCGACTTCCCTCGCCCGAAGGAGATAGACCAGAAATGCCATCCGAAAGACACCTACCTGCCCATGTCCTGTGACAGCACCCAGATGGCGGCTGTCATTGCGGCATCCGAGGGCATGGACTTCGTGATCGAGGGCCCGCCCGGGACCGGTAAAAGCCAGACGATCGCCAACATGATCACTCACCTCCTCGGCATCGGCAAAAAGGTACTGTTCGTGTCCGAGAAAACCGCCGCTCTGGATGTCGTCTACCGTCGTTTGCGTGATGTGGGCTTGGGCAAGTTTTGCCTGGAGCTGCACTCGAGCAAGGCAAGAAAGACGGATGTGATCAAACAACTCGATCATGCGTGGCAAAACAGGCATCCCAAAATCTCCAACTGGGACCGCGAGTCCCAGCATCTGCTGAACCTGCGAGAAGACCTCAATGCCTACGTCCGCCAACTCCACAAAACCTATTCCAACGGGCTCAGCATTTTCAAGGCCATCGGCGTGGTCATCAACAATCCTGTGGTAGTACCGCTGGAGTTTCACTGGTCGGATTACCAGGCCCACACCGAAGATAACCTTGAGGAATATTCCAGTATCGCTGTGCGCATTGATGCCAATGCCGAGCAGATCGGCGATATCAGCAAGAGCTGCTTTCACAGGGTCGAAGCGGACGACTGGTCGCCGTCCTGGCAAAGGGCCGCGATTGACCAGTCCAAAGACCTGTACGCTGCCGCAATGGACCTGCAGGCTGCACTGCAGTCCTGGATCAAACTCCTGGGATTGCCGATACAGGTGGTGAGCCGAGGTGACCTGCAAATGGTTGCAGCACTCGAACGCATCCTGCCCAAAGCATACAACCAGTCGTACGCATCCTTGATCGGCCCGGAGGGGCGTGACCTGATTGCTGATCTTGAGCATGGCGCAGAGCTGGTCGAAAGTTTCTGCCAACAATTTGAAAGCACGGCTGTGACCTACAAGGAAACCGTGCTTGATCTGGATATCGATGGCTTGGTGGCCCAACTGGGTAGTGCCGAAGAGAAATGGTTCCTGGCGAAATGGCTGGGTGTCAGGGCCGTAAAAGCCCGGCTCAAGCCATTTTCCGGGGGCTCGAAAATCTCTGGTGTCACCTCCGATCTTGCCCATCTCTCAAATGCCAAAAAAACGAGGACGGCATTTGAGATGCTCAAGGGCTTGGATCAGGTCATCGGCAGGAAGTTCGAGGGTATTCACACGGATCCTGCACTTTTCACACACGCTGCGGAGTTTGGCCATGAGCTAAGAAGTGTGATGGGTGCACTATTCGCATCACCAGAGGCCTATCGCGAGGCCACATCCACGATGATCATGCTGCTTCAGTCTACAGACCTGTTGGGCCCGAGCGGTAAGATCCAGACATCGGCGAACACATTCGTGCAGTCACTGGATGCCTTTGAGGCAGCTCAACTATCCTTGGGTACGACCATTGCCGTGACCGGTGACTTGCATGTAGAGTCTGACGAGAAGTCGTTTTTGCAAACGACCATAGATACTTGTGCACAGTGGCTGGAACAGGCTCCTAGGCTGAAGGCTTGGACCGCCTGGCGGTGGGTTCGAAACGATGCCTTGGCAAAAGGCATGCAGTCATTAGTAGAAGCCGTTGAAAAAGGCGCCCTTGCAGGCAACACGGCCGAGGAAGCCTTCAGGGTGAACTATCACCGATGGTGGTTGAATCATGCCGTGGACAATGATGATGTAATCCGGAAATTCGTGCCCGCCGAGCATGTGTGTACGATTGAGGATTTTGTGAAGCTGGACAAGGACTTCATGAAACTCACCCAGGCCTACGTGTATGCCAGGCTCAGCCAGGTGATTCCCTCGCGTGGTCATGTTCCTCAAGGCTCGACATGGCATGTGCTCAGTCGGGAAATTCAAAAAAAGCGCCGTCATATACCGGTGCGTCAGTTGGTGGAAAAGCTAGGCAGTAATCTTTTCAAACTCACCCCCTGTGTAATGATGAGCCCCATGTCGGTGGCCCAGTATTTGCCTCCTGATGGAACGTTCTTCGATGTGGTGATCTTTGATGAGGCCAGTCAGATCACGCCATGGGATGCCATTGGGGCCATTGCAAGGGCCGATCAGGCTATCGTTGTGGGGGATCCCAAGCAGCTGCCGCCAACCTCGTTTTTCAACCGCCAGGAGGACGAGGACAACGACAGCGATATTGATGTGGGAGACCTGGAATCCATCCTCGATGAATGCATGGGCGCCAATTTGCTCACGCACCGATTGAAGTGGCATTACCGCTCACGACAAGAGTCTCTCATTACCTTCAGCAATCACAACTACTACGGGGGCGGGCTAATCACTTTTCCGTCGCCGGCCACGGCCGACACTGCGGTATCGTTCCACCATGTTCGTGACGGACTGTATGAGAAAGGCGGCAACCGGATCAATCAACCCGAAGCAAGAGCCGTGGTCGACAGCATAGTAGCCAGGCTGCGTGATCCGAAATTCAATAAAACGGGCATGACCATCGGAGTGGTTACCTTCAATCAGGAACAACAGGTTCTCATAGAAGACCTGCTAGAGAAGGCACGCAGGGATTACCCCGAGATCGAACCTTTCTTTTCAGAAGATAACATCGAGGGCATCTTCGTGAAAAACATAGAGAGTGTACAAGGGGACGAACGTTCGATCATCTACTTTTCCATGACCTACGGAAAGGATCATTCGGGTCGCTTGTCGATGAATTTTGGACCCATGAACCAGGACGGCGGACCAAGGCGACTGAACGTTGCAATCACCCGTGCACGCAATGAGATGCATGTCTACTCCAGTATGCAGCCGGAAGATATCGACTTGTCCCGTACAGCAGCAGCCGGCGTGAGAGACATGAAGCACTTCATGGATTTTGCCAAACGGGGCACAAAGGCAATCGGAGAGTCGATTGAACGCCCACTGGGGACTTTTGACTCCCCCTTCGAAGAGCAGGTCGCAGTACGACTGGAGGAGCGGGGCTGGATGGTTCATAGCCAGATCGGTGTGTCCGATTTTCGCATTGATCTTGGTATTGTTCATCCTGACAAGGCCGGAATGTATCTTGCCGGTATCGAATGCGATGGTGCAACCTATCACCGTTCTGCTACAGCGCGTGATCGGGATTTTCTGCGCCAGCAGGTTCTTGAGGGACTGGGGTGGAAGATGCTGAGAATCTGGTCCACGGACTGGTGGGTTACCCCGGATGATTGTGTCGATCATGTGGACCAGCAGTTACGTGATTTGCTGGAGTCTTCTGGTGAGGACAGTGGAATACCTTCCGAGGACGCGACAGATGAGACAGATACGAAGGCAGTGGTCAAGGAGGATGCACAAGGAGATGCTGATACAGATATTGTGGATACGGATGGCCATGAACCACCTTTGAAGACTGGTCCCCGGGAGATGGTGTGGGAAAAGGTTGCCGGTGGAGTGGTAGAGGATGCTCCTGAGGTACCGGGTAAGTGTGAGTACATCCCTTGGAGTGAAGGTTCTAGTGACCTGCACCTTGAGCAGGACAGTTTTTACGAGTTTCACTACCGCACTACACACGCTCGCCTGATGGAGCAAATCGTTCAGCATGAGCAGCCAATTCGTGTGGAGGTCCTGTTCAAATTGATTACCAAAGCCCATGGCTTCAAAAGTGTAGGCAGCAGGATCAACCGGGTACTTGATGAAGTTCTGGAAAGCAATGACAGGCTGCAAATTACCACGGAAGATGACGTACGATTCGTGTGGCTGGTGAACGCTGATGCACCCAACTGGGACAGCTTTCGTGTGGTTGATAGATTTTCACATCAGCGGGTTGCAGAAGATGTCGCCATGCCTGAACTCGTAGCCATGTCCCGCTATTTTATTGATTGTGGCTGTGATCAGGAGAATGCCGTAGTGGAAATGCGCAAATGGCTGGGCATGCGCCGTATTGGTGAGAAAAGCAGGAAACGGCTGGAAGCTGCCTACCAAGGTGGTTTGAGCTCCCTGTAATTACAGGGTCAGATACATCTCCTGTGCGTCACGTTCGGCAATCCATGCCACGACAGAGGGCTTCGGCTGCGGGCGCATGAGTTCGGAAGCGACATTAGTATCTATGGCGAACATGCAGACCACTCAGGAGAAGTCAGGAGGCTCTCGCATCGGGCCGCGTGGAGGGAGTTCGAATTGCACACCGCCAAGGGGAGCGAAGCACTCGCGCGTGAACTTCGCCAGGTCCCGGGGACCGTCCTGCCTGCCATTCACGGCGTTGCACAGAATGATGCGTACATCCTTCCATCGAATGGTGATGATCAGCGGCGCGTACGCGGAGGCGCGTCTTCACGTAGTCGTCAAGATTGCGGACCGTTATGCTTGCCATGTTCAGGTATTCCGATAATGATCGGGATCACAATGTAACCCATGATTGCGGTGCAATCAAGCGAATGAACGCCGACCAAAAAGCCCGACGAGGACTGATATTCCCAGCATAGCCGGGAAGGCGGTCAGCCATAGCACAATGATGATGATTTTCAGGATCGCGCTGTCAGCCTTTCCCCAGATGATTGCCGCTCCCCTGATAACTGCCGACATCAGCGCTGCGGCAACGACCAGGACGATCAGGAGGGGAACTGCGTCAAGCATGGCATAATGCCTGTGCAACCCGAGCATTGTGCCAAAGCAACCAATCTTGAATAGTCACGTCTGCTGTTGGAAGATTATTGCTGATAGTTTATTATGGCACAGTATCTGAATACCAGAAATTAAAATGAACCCGAACAATACGGATTGCCTGCTGATTATTGACGTGCAAAACGATTTTTGCGCCGGGGGAGCGCTGGAAGTCCCGGACGGGGACGCGGTCGTTCCGGTCATCCATGCGATCTCGGGGAAATTCCAGCACTGCATACTGACCCAGGACTGGCACCCTGAAAACCACAGTTCCTTCGCGTCCAGTCATCCCGGATATTCCCCGTTTGACTCGATCAAAATGCCCTATGGAGACCAGGTTTTATGGCCGGACCATTGTATCCAGGGTTCTTCCGGGGCGGCATTCCATGCCGGGCTTGATGTCAAAAATACAGAATTGATTCTCCGCAAAGGGTTTCGACCGGAAATAGATTCCTATTCCGCGTTTTTTGAAAATGACAGAACCACACCGACCGGACTCGCCGGTTACCTCCGCAGTCGCGCATTCAAGCGCATTTTCATGGTGGGTCTGGCGACGGATTTTTGTGTCGCCTGGTCGGCCTTAGACGCCAGGTCGGAAGGTTTCGATGTAGTCCTGATCGAGGATGCCTGCCGCGCCATTGATATGGAAGGCTCATTGGCAACAGCCATAAAAAAAATGGACGATGCGGACGTGACCAGAATCCGGTGCGGGGAAATCCGCTGAGACCCGGTGAGCTGAGACGACCCATGCAATAGTATCCGCTCACTCACGCTGGATAATTTTCAGGAGACTTTCAGTATTGGGTAACCGGTTTTATTCACCGATAAAGCGCGGAGTCGTCTACAGGGTTCTCGGTTTCCTGACGGGGGCGCCAGCGGACTGTAAAGTGGATGCCGGAGGGCTGACGATTCCGGGACCTCATGCAAGGACAATCCCTTTCGTGGAAATTTCCGGGCTCTCCCGTGTCCGCAGGAGGTTGTTTTGCAGCGCAGTCGAAATCCCGTTGATGAACGGGCGCAAGGTGGTATTTTCCTGGCTGGGAGCGACCAGGGCAGGAAAGCTCGTCGACGCACTGAACGAGGCATGGCAGGAAGCGTGGCGACGGAAGATCGAACCATACATCGGTTCCATCCGATCGCTTGCAGAAGTCGTCGACAGACTCGAGACTCCGCGAAGCTTCCCGGCGGCCTGCCTTGTGGAACCGTATCGGCGGAAGGCTGAGGAGCTTTTCCGGTTCATGCCTGCGGACTTGCCGGATACCGTTCTTGCACCGGAAATTCGGGAATGTGTTGCCAGGATTGTAGAATTTCACGAGAAACCAGCGCGTTTTCGTGAAAAGGCTGTTGACAGCTACATGGAAAGGGAAATGGCAGAGATGGCCAGCTTCTTTGAAACCATCGAGAAAAATCCCCTGACCCGGGAACAACGGCAGGCCGTGATTTGCGATGAAGACGCCACACTCGCGCTGGCGGGCGCCGGCTCTGGCAAAACCAGCGTAATCACCGCCAAAGCCGCATACCTGATCAGTCGGGGCATCCGAAAGCCGGAAGAGATTCTACTGATGGCTTTCGGGAAAGATGCGGCAGAGGAAATGTCCGAACGGATCAGGCAATGCTGTGATGTAGGGATTCCGGCCATGACGTTCCACAAGCTGGCCTATGACATCATTGCCGAGGTTGAAGGACAAAAGCCTCCACTTGCCGCGCATGCCACCGATGAAAAGGCGTTCAAAGTTCTCCTCAAGGAAATTCTGTTCGAGCTGGCCGGAAATGACAGAAAGATCGGATTCCTGTTGCTTCGCTGGTTTACCGAATTTCTGGCGCCAGCCAGGAGCCAGTGGGATTTTGGGAGTCCGCACGAATATTTCAGTTACGTAGAAAGCCATGAATTGCGAACCCTCCAGGGGGAGCGGGTTCGCAGCTTCGAGGAACTGATGATCGCCAACTGGCTGTACATGAACGGCATTGCCTACGAATACGAGCCGGTCTACGAGCATGAACTACCCGCCACTGGCCGGAAGGTCTACACGCCGGATTTCCGGCTGACAGAAAGCGGGGTCTACATCGAACACTTCGGTGTCAGGCGAGAGAAAGATCAGAACGGTAACGAGGTCCTTACGACTGCGCCCTGTGTCGACCGGGCGGAATATCTGGCAGGTATGAAGTGGAAACGGGAGGTGCATACCCGGCATGGAACGACGCTGATCGAAACCTTTAGCTACGAACAATCCGAAGACAGACTTCTGTCGGCGCTGGAGGAAAAACTCGCTCCTTACGTAGAACTAAAACCCATGCCACCACAGGAAATTCTCTCCCGGCTCATGGAAATGGGGCAGTTCGATGACTTTACCGGAACCCTCGGCACATTCCTCCGGCACTTCAAGGGCTCAGGGTCAACGATGGATCAGTGCCGCAGCAAGGCAAAAAGCATAAAGGACAGCAGGCGCGGGCTAGCCTTCATGGAGATATTCGAGTCCGTTTACGGGGAATACCAGAGACGGCTTGGCGGGCACATTGATTTTGACGACATGATCTCACGAGCCACGGATCATGTCAGGGAAAATCGTTACCAAAGCCCCTACCGGCACCTGCTGGTGGACGAGTTCCAGGACATATCCAGGGGGCGCGCCGACCTCCTGATGGCGCTCAGGCAACAAAAACCGGACTGCCGCATCTTTGCTGTCGGAGACGATTGGCAATCAATCTACCGATTCTCAGGCTCCGATACTCACCTGATGCGGAATTTTGGCGCGGCCTTCGGTGGCTCTTTCGGGGGGAGGGAGGGAATTCACCGGACCGTCGATCTTGGGCGCACCTTCCGTAGCGTGGATCGCATCGCGCACCCGGCGCGCCGGTTCATTCTCAAGAACCCTTCCCAGATCAAAAAGGAAGTGATTCCCGCAGGCACGACCAGCGAGCCAGCCATCCGGATACTGTGGAGAAAGAGGAAAGGCAGTGATAAAGCTCTGAAACAGGCATTGGCCCAACTTGTGAAACAGGCGCAAGGAAAGCGGGCAACCGTACTTCTGGTCGGGCGTTACAACTGGCAGCGTCCGGCTGATTGGTCACGACTGGGCAAACGTTATCCCGGTCTGTCATTATCCTTCAGGTCCATTCATGCCTCAAAGGGGCTTGAGGCGGATCATGTAATCATACTCGGCGCCGACAGCGGGCGTCTCGGGTTGCCGTCAGAAATTGTCGATGACCCACTGCTTGATCTGGTACTTCCCCGGCCGGAACCGTTCGGACATGCCGAAGAACGGCGTGTATTTTATGTGGCGCTCACCCGGGCGCGAAAATCGGTCACGATCATCGCCCGGGAGGATCAGCCGTCAGACTTTGTAAACGAGCTGCTGGAGGAAGATGCGTATGGCGTGACGGAAATGGAGAAGGCTGAACGCCGCCGGTATCGTTGTCGAAGGTGCGAGGGGCATATAATCCCGGACGGCAAGTTCCGGTATTCCTGCGAGCACAGGGAAAACTGCGGCGCGAGCCTGCCTGTCTGTCAGCAATGTGGCATTGGTTTGCCGGTGCGGGACAATGCGGCGCCGGAAACCAGCCGATGCGGTTGCGGCGCGACCTTTCCGGCTTGCCCGCAATGTACCGACGGCTGGCTGGTTGAGCGCCGTGGAAAGTACGGTCCGTTTCCGGGTTGCGTGAATTACCCCCGCTGCAGGGGGCGCGGACAAACGCGCCAGAAGACGAAAAACCGGAGAATCCGGCGCTTTGATACCCATTCCGGATAAAATCGCTGGATAAACCCGTATAAAACCGTATAAAAAATTGCCAACACTGGCTGTATATGTCAAGATACGGCTCGCAGTGGCTAAATCCATTAGCCAGGTTGCATTTTCGATAGAATCTGTTCTTTATCGGGCGGGTTCTTTTTTCATA
The DNA here is from genome assembly GCA_965208975.1 of Candidatus Poriferihabitaceae bacterium. Lineage (GTDB taxonomy): Bacteria > Pseudomonadota > Gammaproteobacteria > Arenicellales > Poriferihabitantaceae. Next base: position 1,064,678 of record CBDBQH010000003.1, read on the forward strand.
TTTTCCTGGGATTTTTCGGGAAACCAACCTGAAAGTTATCCACCAAACACCAATTTACAGTAGGTATAGGAGATAGATACAAATGATTAAAACTTATAAACGAGCGGCAGCCACCCTGGTCGGACTGTCCATGCTGGCCAGCGCCAGCGCAATCGCGGAGGTCAAAATCCGGGTGCAGTCGGTACTACCGACCAAGGCCGATGAAATCGTCATGCTGAAGGATTTTGCCGTCAACGTCGCCGCCCTGACCAATGGCGAAGTGCAGATTGAAGTACTGCCAGACGGCGCCATTGTGAGTGGACGGGATATCCTGAACGCAGTGGACAAGGGCCTGGTTGAAGGCGGATTCGCCTGGACGCATTACTGGTCCGGTCAACACCCCGCCGCCATGCTGTTCGGTTCTCCGGTTGCAGGCGCTGGCGTGGGTATTGACAACATCGCCTTCATCTCATGGTTCATGAATGGCGGAGGACGCGAGCTGTATGACCGTCTGTGGGACGAAATGGGTCTGAATGTGCATGGCGTCATGCTCCAGCCGGTTGGCCCCGAAGCGCTGGGCTGGTTCAAGGAACCGATCCACAGTATGGATGATTTCCGCAAATACCGTTTCCGTACCCCCCCCGGCATTCCCGGACAAACCTATAAGGACATTGGCGTCGCGAGCGTAGCGATGGGAGGCGGTGACATTCTGCCAGCGCTGGAAAAAGGCACGATTGACGCCGCAGAATGGTGCTGTCCGAAACCGGACAGTGTGTTCGGCTTCCAGAAAGTACTGAAACACTACTACCTGCAGGGACTTCATCAGGTCGTGGTCAATGCCGACCTTTACATCAATGGGGATGTCTGGAACAGCCTGACAGAAGACCAGAAAAACGCGATCAATATCGCTGCCGATGCTTCCCTGATTCGTGCCATGAGTTATCGAATCTATGAAAACGGCAAGGCGTTGAAAGACCTGACGGAAAATCACGGTGTCATCCTGCATGATACGCCCGCTGATTATTTCCCGGCGTACATGAATGCGGCCAAGGCAAGTCTTGAGAAAAATGCCGCTGAAAATGAGTTCTTCGCTGAAGTCTGGAATTCGCAAAAAGCATTTGCAGATATCGCGGTTCCTTTCTGGGCAGGGGCGCAAACATCCAATGCGAATCTCGGCCAGGCTTACGCCAAACAATTGCAGCAAATGGCGCAATAAATCTGTGACTTGTGCCCGGGAGCCATAAGGCACAATAGCAGGATACCGATACGGGCTTTCGGGCCCGTATCGGGTATTACTAAAATATCACGAATCCAGCCAAAAGCGGGTTATACTGCCCCTCCAAACACTGAGACGTCACAATCATGGCTGAAGAAATCATCCCGGACGATCTCGAGATCGCAGACGAGTTGATCGCCGAGCGGCGTTCCGCCGACCCGGGTAATCTGCCGGACGACATGCCGCCCTGGATAGCCTGCCTGATCAGATGGATAGACCGTACCAGTATGCTGGTGGGGAAACTGGTTTGCTGGTTTCTGGTGCCGATGTGTCTGGCGATGGTGTATGAGGTCATCGCCCGCAAGTTCTTCATTGCCCCGACCATGTGGGCCTACGATGTCAGCCGTATGCTATACGGCGCGATGTTCATGCTGGGCGCTGGCTATGCCTTGTCACGCGGCGTACATATCCGCGCCGACTTTATATACCGCAACTGGTCGGAGCGCACGCAGGGAATCGTCGACGGCACATTGTACGTACTCTTTTATTTCCCCGGTATGCTGGTTTTCCTGTGGATGTCGATTGATTATGCCTGGACCTCGATTGATCGCGGAGAGCGCGGCATGGACACGGCCTGGATGCCCTACATGGGGCCGATAAAAAGCGCCATTCCGATCGGGATCGTGCTGCTGTTGATGCAAGGCATATCCGAATTACTGAAATGCTGGTATGCAATTACCCGTGGCAGGTGGCCTGTTTAGATGATTGATCTCCTTGTCAATCTGCAACCCGAATATATCGGGTTGATCATGGTCGCCTGCATGTTGTTTGCCATTTTTATCGGCTTCCCGATTTCGTTCACCTTGATTTTCCTCGGCATGACCTTTGGCCTGTGGGGGTTCGGGGAACTGGTTTTCTATCTGATGACGTTCCAGTTTTCCGGAGTCATGCTGGAGCAGACACTGGCGGCGGTGCCATTATTCATTTTCATGGGCATCCTGATGGAGCAGGCCGGTCTTATGGAGCGGCTGTTTCACGCAGTGCAACTCGCCCTGTCGCGCACCCGTGGCGCCCTCTATATCGCAGTGCTCTTTGTCTCTACCATTTTTGCCGCCGCCACCGGCATTGTCGGCGCTTCGGTGACCATTCTCGGTATCATGGCAGCCAAAACCATGAATCGCGCCGGTTACGATGTACAGCTTTCGGCTGGCTCGATTACCGCCGGCGGCACCCTGGGAATCCTGATCCCGCCGAGCATCATGCTGGTGGTCATGGGGCCGATCCTGGAAGTGCCAGTCACCGATCTTTTCGCCGCCGCCATCATTCCGGGATTCATGCTGGCTTTCCTGTACACCGGCTACGCGCTGATCCGCTGCCAGCTCAATCCGTCTCTGGGCCCGCCCCTGCCGGAAGAATTGCAACCGACTTCCATGTCCCATGTGTGGAAGGAGTTTTTCCTCGGACTGGTGCCACCCGCGGCGCTGGTTGGTTTTGCGCTCGGCAGTATCCTGCTCGGATTTGCCACGCCGACAGAAGCCGCCGGTATGGGCGCCTTCGGCTCGTTCCTGCTTGCGGCAGCCTATAAAAAACTGTCCTGGCCCGGTTTCCGGGATGCGTTGATCAAAACTCTGGAAATTTCGGCCCTGATACTGGTGCTGGTCGCCGCCTCGAATTTCTTCGGCGCCGTATTCGCAAGGCTGGGTACGCCAACCATGTTGACCGAGATTCTGTTGTCACTGGATATGTCGCCTTACGCGATCCTGGCGCTGGTGATGGTACTGATATTTTTACTCGGCTGGCCGTTGGAGTGGGTGCCGATTGTCCTGATCATCGTACCGATTCTGTTGCCGTTGATCGACAAACTCGGATTCAATCTGATCTGGTTCGGGATTCTGGTTGCGGTCAATCTGCAAACCGCCTGGCTATCGCCGCCGGTCGCGCTATCGGCCTACTTCCTCAAGGGTGTCGTTCCCGAATGGGATTTGAAGGATATCTATGTAGGAATGATGCAGTTCATGGTCATCCAGCTGATCGGGTTACTATTGATCATCATGTTCCCGCAAATAGCGCTATGGCTACCGGAATATTTGAGCTCATCAGGATAACAAACAAACACATTCACAAATTTTCAGCAGTAACAATGGCAATCCACTATATCAGGAAAGCGTCTAAAAACTCGGCCACCGGACAGGACGACACCTATCAAACTGTTCACTCCATGCTCCGGGAAATCGAACAGAGCGGTGAGGGGAAAGCGCTGGAGTATGCGCGCAAGCTCGATGGCTGGGAGAAGGAAGTGGTTGTCAGGGAAGAGGAAATAGAACAGGCGGCGGCATCGCTGCCTGAGCAGGTCAAACAGGATATCCGGTTCTCCCATGCGCGTGTGAAGGCATTTGCCCAGGCTCAGCTAGCGAGCATGAGCGAGTTCGAGACTGAATTGTCTCCCGGTCTCTTTTGTGGACAACGCCTGGTTCCGGTGCAAACCGCCGGTTGTTACATACCCGGCGGACGTTACGCACATATCGCTTCTGCAATCATGAGCGTAACCACGGCCCAAGTCGCGGGTGTCCGCAATATCATTGCCTGTTCTCCAACCCACGGTGAGCGCGGGGTCCATCCCGCCATTTTGTATGCGGCGAATTATGCCGGAGCGGACACCATACTCCATCTCGGTGGCGTTCAGGGAGTGGCCGCCCTTGCTTTCGGACTGTTCACCGGCAATGCCGCTGACATACTGGTGGGTCCGGGAAACCGCTTCGTAGCAGAAGCCAAACGAATCCTGTTCGGGCGGGTGGGTATTGATATGTTCGCTGGCCCCACAGAAGTCCTGATCATCGCGGATGAGACGGCCGACCCGGAAATTATCGCCTGTGATCTGACAAGCCAGGCGGAACACGGCCCGGACTCCCCGGCCTGGCTGATCAGTACTTCCAGGGCGCTGGCGGATAAAGTCATTGAACGGATGCCGGCGTATATCGAGAGACTGGCCGAACCCAATCGCTCGACAGCGCGAAGCGCCTGGCGCGATTACGGCGAAGTCGTGGTGGTTGACTCCCGCGAAGAGGCCGTTCAGGTCAGCGACCAATATGCCAGTGAGCATCTTGAAGTCCACTGCCGGAACCTCGACTGGTGGCTTGAAAACCTGAACAACTACGGCTCCCTGTTCCTCGGCGAAGAAACCACGGTTTCCTACGGCGACAAGTGCTCCGGAACCAATCATATCCTGCCAACCAAGGGCGCGGCGCGTTATACCGGCGGACTCAGTGTAGCCAAGTTCATAAAAGTACTGACTTACCAGCGCATGAGCCAGCAGGCCAATCGGGATGTCGGCGCGGTAACGGCGAGAATCTCCCGGGCGGAAGGCATGGAAGGTCACGCCCGCAGTGGGGATGACCGCCTCTACAAGTATTTTCCTGGAGAAGAATTCGATCTGGGGATTGATCGGCAGACCGCTTGAATGAGTCTGCCCGGACATGTCAGACCCGTCACCGCTCAAGGATCACCCACTCAACCAGTTTTCCCTGGATGGCCGGGTTTTCGTGATTACCGGCGCCAGTTCAGGAATCGGGCGCGAAATGACCCGGGTTCTGGCTGCGGCGGGAGCCGCCGTCGTCGGCATCGCCCGACGCCAGGATAAGCTGGACCACGTGATTGAGGAAATCACTGCAAACGGCGGACGCGCCCGGTCGGTCTGCGCCGACCTCGTTGACCGACCGGAAATCCGCAATGTCGCCGCGCAATGCGCGGATGCGTTCGGGCATATTGATGGCGTTGTCAATGCGGCCGGAATCAACCTTCGCCAGAGTGTCGATGAGGTCACCATTGAGAGTTGGGACGCGACTGTCAATCTGAATCTTTGCGCGCCGTTTTTTTTCAGCCGGGAATTTGTGCCCGATATGGTTAAAAAAGGTTACGGACGCATTATCAACATTGCGTCCCTGCAATCATTCCGCGCATTTGCCAACAGTCTGGTCTATGGCGCCTCAAAAGGCGGGGTCTGCCAACTGACCCGGGCGATGGCGCAGGCGTGGTCTCCACAAGGCATCACCTGTAACGCGATAGCGCCAGGGTTTTTCCCGACCGAACTGACCATCCCCGTATTTGACGACCCCGCAACCGAACAATGGCGAGCCAGCCAGACCATGTTGGGACGTAACGGGAATTTAAGCGATCTGTCCGGTATCACCATTTTCTTCGCGTCTGCCGCGTCTGCCTATATCACCGGACAGACACTACACATTGATGGCGGTTTCTCTGCCGGGTAATACAGGAGGCGAATATGAAAGCCCTGGTTTATACAGCGAATCAGCAAATGACCTACCGCGACGAACCGGAGCCGGTTCCCGGTCACGATGAAGCGCTGGTCGCTGTTCAATCCGTCGGTATTTGCGGTTCCGACATGCATGCCTGGATGGGGCACGACTCGCGCCGGATACCCCCCCTGATTCTCGGACATGAAGCCGTTGGCGTGGTATTGCGAGGCAGCAAACCGGGCAGCCGGGTTGTGCTCAATCCACTCATTACCTGCGGCACATGCGATGACTGTTCAGGCGGTCGCCAGAATCTCTGCGCTCACCGGGATTTGATCGGCATGGTCCGCGCGGGAGCCTTCGCTGAACAGGTTGCCATTCCGGAACGAAATCTGATTGAGGTTCCGGACGGTATGGATGCCGGCAAGGCCGCCTTGACGGAGCCGGGAGCCACCGCTCTGCATGCGGTAGCGCTTGGTGAAAAATCCAGCGTCCGCCCAATCAGTGAAGCCAGGGCGCTGGTTATCGGCGCTGGTTCGGTTGGCCTGCTGACTGCATTGATTCTGCTGGACAAGGGAGTGGCGCAGGTTGACCTGGCCGAAACCAACCCATTGAGACGGCAAACGGTCATGGACCATACCGATTGCAGGGTTTTTGACCCGCTCGAAAAGCCCCCCGCAGAAAACTACTATGATCTGGTCTTCGATGCCGTGGGAAATGCCAATACCCGCAATACCGGCATAGCCAGCGCCCGACCGGGATCAATCATTGTGCACATCGGGCTGATGGACAACAAGGGCAGCCTGGATGTAAGGCGCATGACCTTGCAGGAAATAACGCTGATTGGATGTTATACCTACTCTCCCCTGGATTTGAGAATCACGCTGCGGAAACTGCACAGCGGGGCATTAGGTACGCTGGACTGGATCGAATCTCGCCCGCTCGGTGACGGGGGAGGCGCTTTCGACGAAATCCACAACGGACATTGCGCCGCGCCCAAAGTGGTATTGCAGATTTAGCGCCGGATACACAGCCGGGAATCCGGCCAGTGAACCCGGAGCGGGAGGTTAGCAGACAAGTCTGGCTTTAAGACAAACTTGCCTGCTCCACCCTGCCCCCGAAATTACTGGACAGGCACCACGTTATTGGCGCAGGGGCCTTTCTGACCCTGCCCAACCTCAAACTCAACTTCCTGACCTTCATCCAGCGTCGCATAACCGCCACCACTTTGAATTTCAGAATAGTGGACAAAAAGATCTTTCCCCCCGTCCTGTGGTGTGATGAATCCGAAACCCTTGGCCGCACTGAACCATTTGACCTTACCTTTACTCATTTATTTTCTCTTCAATTAACGGTGAATCAACATAAAATTTCCACATCCAAATTCACCGGTTTGAAGCAGAAAACAAAAATATGACGGTAACCTGTACCGTCAACCTGAAAACCTGCGAACCTTACCACTTAAAGTAGAAAATTTCATAACAATTTCAGACAAATATCGCCTGAATCCGAATATTTTAGCCAACAGGGCAGCCAGCTGATGCCAGCCTTCATGTTCTACACATATCCAGGATATTGGAACATTATTTTAATATAAATTGATATTATGGATTTTTTTGGACTATTTTACTATCCTGTCGGGTATATAATTTTCTTTTGCCGAGTCATCCGCTCACCTTCGGATGATAATCATGCCATCACTTTATTTGCGAGGCTCCGATGAAAGAACACTATTATCTGGACAATGCCGCCACCTCCTGGCCGAAACCTGAATGTGTATATGAATTTATGGATCAGTTTTATCGAGGCTACGGAGTCAATCCGGGTCGCGCCGGACATGAGCTGGCAGTAGAAGCCGAAAAGATGATTTCCCGGACGCGCCGGTTGCTGGGACAATTTTTCAATTTCGGTTACGACAGCAGTCGTGTGGTTTTCACCCAGAACGCCTCGGACTCACTCAACATTGCGCTGTTCGGGATGCTGGAATCCGGCGACCACGTAATCAGCACCCGTTTGGAACATAATTCTGTTATCCGCCCATTAAACCATCTGGAGCGGGACCATAACGTCGCCGTCACTCGCGTAGAACATGATGAACAGGGTTCTGTCGATCCGCAGGAAATAAAAAAGGCGATTCGTCCCGCAACAAAGGTAATCGTGGTCAACCATGCTTCCAATGTGCTGGGTTCTGTTCAGGATTTGAGGTCAATCGGCCGGATTGCGCGCGAAGCGGAGGTGACTTTTGTGGTCGATACCTGCCAGAGCGCCGGGGTTTTGACCATAGATATGCAGGACTGTTGCATTGATGTCCTGGTCTTTACCGGCCACAAGGGCTTGTTTGGCCCCATGGGTATCGGCGGAATGCTGGTCAATGATGGCATTCAGATTCGTCCGGCGCGGGTAGGCGGAACCGGCGTCGATTCAATCACCCCGTTCCAGCCGGATAACTATCCCCACCATCTTGAGACCGGCACCGTGGCGCTGCCCGGCATCGCCGGTTTGAATGCCGCGCAGGAATGGTTCGCGGAACTGGGCAAAAAACAACTGAATGGCGCTGGCGGGGATATCAGCCATACGGATGCCAGCCGGGCCGCGTTGCAACATATAAGCGAGAGAGAGTTAGCTCATGCCAGGGAACTGGAAACCGCATTCAGGAATATGGACAATGTCAGGGTTTATGGACCCGGCAGAGACCGCCCCCGGGTTGCAACACTATCGATCAATATCGGAGACCTGCCCGCTGATCAGATCGGCACGATGCTGGACGCGGATTACGCCGTATGTGTCCGGGCTGGCCTGCATTGTGCCCCGCTGGTTCACCAGGACGCCAATACCGTTCCACAAAACGGAACCGTCCGGTTTTCTCCCGGCTACTTCACAGACGGGGAGGATCTGGAGCAGGCTATCGAGGGCGTTCAGGAACTGGCGGAAATGTAAGTGCAGCCGTGCAGTTTGGTTCGGTTTGGTTCAACCTGAGGTCGTCCTGAGGTCATTGATTAAACCACCCCAGCTTCGAATGCAGGCTGACGACTGATCCGACTATGGTCAGGGTCGGCGCCTGGACATTGCTTTTGACCATGACGGCGGGAAGTTTTTCCAGGGCGCTGATATACACACGCTGATCCGGGGTTGTCCCTTTTTCAATGACCGCGGCCAGAGTGTCCGGGGAGCAACCATGGGCAATCAATTGCTCGCAGATGGTCGGCAAGCCCTGTAGCGCCATATAGAAAACCAGCGTCTGCTCGCGGGCAATCAGACTGCCCCAATCCAGATTGACGGAGCCGTTTTGCAACTGCCCGGTCACAAAGCGCACGGATTGCGCATGGTCACGGTGAGTCAGTGGAATACCGGCATAGCTGGCGCATCCGTTCGCTGCGGTGATACCGGGAATAATCTGGAAAGGAATGTGGTTTTCGGCCAGTTTTTCTATTTCTTCCCCGCCCCGGCCAAAGATAAACGGATCCCCCCCTTTCAATCTCGCGACCCGCTTCCCCTGCCTGGCATACTGCACCAGAAGATCATTGATTTGTGTTTGCGGCAGCGTATGTTTCGAACGCTGCTTGCCGACATAAATCAATTCCTTGCCCTCTTCCAGCCGATCCAGGGTTTCCTTCGACACCAGCCGGTCATAAATCACAATTTCGGCCTGCTGCAACAGCCGGAACGCGCGCAGGGTCAGCAAGTCCGGGTCACCCGGCCCGGCTCCGATCAGATAAACCTCGCCACAGTCTGAAAACCCCCGATGATCCTCAATCGCCGCCTGCAAGCGGGATTCCGCAAGCTCGATGTTTCCTGATAACGCGCTTTCGGCAATATGACCATATACGACCTTGTTCCAGAACTTTTTACGCTCCGCCGGATGCCGGATACGTTGATTGATCGGTCGGCGGTATCGCCCGAACAAATCCGCAAGCCGGCCATAACCGCTCGGGATAAACAGGTTGATCCGGTGGCGCAGCAGGTTCGCGAACTGGGGAGAGGCGCTGCCGCTGGTAATGGCAATCTGCGTTGGCTCACGGTTGATGACAGTCGGGAAAATAACATCGCACAAGGACGAATCATCGACCACATTGACCAATATCCCCCGCCGCTTGCCCTCCCCGGCAATTTGCCGGTTGATCTCCCGGTCATTGGTCGCCGCTACCACCAGTTTATAGTGACGCTCAAGGTCGCCGGAGCGCCAGGCTCCAAGCCGTACACTGCCATTGTTGGCAAGGATTATTTCGTCCAGTTCAGGCAGACATTTGACCGCGATGATGTCCACCCTTCCCCCCGCCTCCAGCACACGCCGGGCGCGTCTCAAGGCCACTTTCCCGCCGCCCACCACCAGACAGCGACAACCGGAGAAATTGTGCATTAACGGCAGATATTTCATCACCGCCCCTTACGGTTCAGGGAAAATCCGACTCAACAACAGGCTGCCCTGAATCTTGCCAGAGCCTCACCGCTGGCAATCGCCTTTGCCGCCATGGTCGCCGCCTCGCGTGAATCGGAAGCCATCCTGAATTGCCTCAATCCGATGGCGGCGCCGTAGATCAGGCTGTCGCGCATCTTGCCGGGAGTGTTGCCCAGCGCTTCGAGCCCCAGCTCAACTGTATGTTCCACAACCCCCCTCAGTATTCGGGTATTGTCACAGGATGTTTGCTCGATGTCGGCCTGGAATGATTCGGGAACCGGGATCGCCCGCTGTTTGCGTTTGATTGCGAACTCAGTGGGCGCCAGTTTGTTCAGCGTCAATTCCTCATCGCCCCAACAGCCGAAATAGCGGGATACCTGACTGAGCGAAGGAATACACCCTCCTTCCACACCGCGGACAATGGCGCTTGAATCAAATCCGGCGTGTCGGGCCAGCATCGCATAAACCGGAGGATAAGCCTTGTGTACGAATCCGGTCACAAGATAAGTGGCGCGGGCGCCGCGCAAGGGCTGTAATACCACCTCCAGTGTGGAAATGCAGCTTCGTTTGACCATCTCATCGCGCAGTTCAACCAGATTATGCAGCGCCGGGATGTATTGCCCCTGATCCAGATAGCACCACCCGGTATCCGCATGGTCCAGTTTTCGCGCGGCCCTGGCCGGATTCAGTTCCACATTGACCCCGGCCACGTCCAGTACCATCTGTGCCGTGACGCCGTACTTCGGGCCGACGTGATCCAGCCCGTGTATGTAGGTCGGCAATCCGCAGGCGGCGTAGACCGCCGGCAGGAACGGGGTCGCCGGCAGACTGCGGGTATAACCATTGAACGGGTCAGCGATCGCCAGGATTTCCGGGCTGCGGGTTACACAGGTTTCAAGATTGCGTAGCAGCGCATTGAGAACGCCGATATTCTCGGCATCGGTTTCGCGCTTCATGCGTAACGCAATCAGGAACAGCGCCGTTCGCACCGGGCTAACCTGGCCTTTCAGGATCATGTCCATGGCATCCTCTGCCTGCACTTCAGTCAGGGATTTGCTCAGCTCCGGGCCGGTTGCGATCAGTTGCAGATACCGCCGCATACGCGCTTGCGGAGCGCCAGATGGTTCCACCCCGGTCTTTTCAGTGGGAGCGCTCAAAGCGAATCCGCCTTGTCGCCAAAACCCGCCTTCCGATACCACATTTTCGCTTTTTCCAGATCCACCTCGCAACCGCGGCCTTCCTCGTACAGCAAGGCCAGAGTCGCCTGCGAACCCACCAGACCCTGATTTGCAGCCTGGGTCAGCCAGTAGGCCGCTTGCCCCGCATCCTGAGCCACACATTCCCCTTCCATATACATGAATCCCAGCCCGTGCTGGGCCAGGGCCAGCGATTGTTCGGCAGCCAGTTTCATGTTTTTGAATGCCATCCGTTCGTTGCGGACCACACCCAGCCCATTTTGATACATGATCGCCATACGGTACTGCGCCTGTGCATCGCCGTTTTCCGCCAACGGTGACAGGATACGCAACGCCAAAGCAAAATGCTTCGATTCAAACGCGGAAATGCCGCTACCCAGATTTACCAAAGAGTCATCGTTCATAGTAATAGCTTAACCCGACGCAAAGTCATCGAGAATATGGCTAATAAGTCAACACCGACCCGAATATCAGGATCTCGCGGCAATTTCTTCCAATTTTTTCGCTCGAATCACCTGGCCGTTCAAACCGGCCTCTTTGGCGGTGCCACCGTAAGCCACCGTCATTAACTGGCTGTAATAGACTACCGGCATTTTGAACTTTGTGTTGTAGGTCTTGTTGATCTGTTCCTGGTAAACCTCGACATTCATCTGGCAAACCGGGCAGGGGGTGACGATCATGTCGGCATCGTGATCATAAGCCGATTCCACGATTTCCTTGATCTGGGCCTGGCTTTTTTCAGGCTCGGAGAAGGCCAGAGCGCCACCGCAGCAGGTGACTTTTTGCTCATATTTGTCGGCCGCTTCGGCGCCCATGATCTCTACCATTTTATCCAGATATTTGGGGTTCTCGAATGACTCGCCATCAATACCGAACGGGCGGTTGGTCTGACAGCCGACATAGCCTGCGATTTTCAATCCATCCAGCGGCTTTGTTACGGGCGCTTCCAACTCATCGTAACCGAAATCCTCGATCAGCACTTCGACCATGTGACGAACTCCCTTGGCGGTATCTTTGGTGATGTCCACCTTGAGGCCGGCATCGGCCAGAATGTTTTGGGTATCTGCCAGCAGCTGATCCGATTTTGACAGTCGCTCGACCGATTCCTTGGCGCCGAGCCAGCAGGCGGCACAGGTGGCAACGATATCCTGGCCGGTATTGTGTTGCTGGGACAGGGCGATGTTTCTCGCGTTCATCACATGACGGGGCAACTCCCCGCCTTCGCCATAACCGACCGACGCCCCGCAACAATTCCAGTCGGGGATCTCGTTCAGCTGGATATCCAGGGTCTTGCACATGGACTCCACGGATACCATGTAATTGGAGGCCGATGAGTTGCGTTCTGACGAGCAACCGGGGTAAAACGAATATTCTTTTCTAGCCATAAGAGTCAAACCTCACTTAATTGAATCCCTTTCGTTTGTCCTCGATCTCGTAAGCCTTTTTAAGCATCTGCTGAAGCTGGGATTTTTGCTGGATGCCGCCGCTGCGGAAAAGCCCGAAAGGGTTGAGACGGTGGGTCAGCAGCATACCGAGACCGATGTTTCGCATCGCAAAGGCGTTCTTGATTCCCGCTACAAAACCATTCATGAAATACAGCTTCAGGGACAATCGGGTTTCATTGACCCGGCCCGTGACGCTGATATTGTCCCAGAAAATTTTGGCAAACCGTCTGGTCGGGTTCATTTTGGGAGCCAGGCCCAGTCGATTGGCATAATTCGCCAGGCCGTGCATGATATGGGTGATCGGAAGCCCCCTCGGACAACGCACAATACAGTTGTAACAGGAAGTGCACATCCACATGGACTCACTGGCGAGCACTTCTTCGCGCTGCCCCGCCCGGATCATCATGAACAGCTCCTGCGGCGGATGGTCCCAGGCGCTTCCCAGCGGGCAGGAGCCGGAACAGACCCCGCACTGCATGCACATTTTCACCCAGTCCCCTTCCTCGACATTGGCCTCGACCTCCTTGAGGAAGCTGTTTCGATATTTCTCGATCATTGCCACATTGGCAACGGATGGTTCTGTAGCGGGAAGCATACTTAAAAGCCCTTGAATGGATTCATGCCGATTTCGTCAATTCGCGCCGCGTATTCATTGATCAATCGGGGGGCGCGGTCAATATCGGTAATTTCCACCTCATACGTCTGCACCCGATCCGTCTCCAGCTGCAACTGGCTCAAGGTATCATCCACCTTGCTCATGCGTTCGTGGGCCAGTCTGGAGCCATCAACGAAATGACATTGATAGTCCTCGCCTTTTTTGCATCCCATCAACATGATGCCATCAAATCCCGAATTCAGCGCATCGGTTATCCAGATCAGATTGACCGAGCCTAAGCAACGAATCGGTACGACACGCACAAATGCGTTGTATTCGATACGATTGTGGCCGGCCATGTCCAATGCCGGATAAGCGTCATTCTCACAGGCCAGGATCAGAATTCGTGGTTTCTCATCAAACTCATCGGGCATGTCAATGCTTTTGATCTGTTGGCCCACGGTATCGATCGAATAGTTATCAAAGGAAATGACCCGAACCGGACAGGCTCCCATACAGGTGCCGCATCGTCGACAACGGGATTCATTGAAAACGGGGTAGCCGGCCGCATCTTCATCGATCGCGCCAAACGGGCACTCGACGGTACAGCGCTTGCATTGCGTACAGCCTTCCCGACGAAAGGAAGGGTAAGACAAATCCCCCGATCTTGGATGGGCCGCGCGGCCCATTGCGGCTCCTTCCACTGCCTGTATCGCTTTCATCGCGGCGCCGGTAGCGTCTTCAACAGACTGGACAATGTCCATAGGACGGCGCACCGGACCGCAGGTGTAAATACCGGTTCGGCGGGTTTCATAAGGGAAGCAGATGAAATGCGAATCGCTGAAACCATGTTTCAGGTGGGGCATGTCCGACCCCTGCCGGTAGTCGAGGTTCAGGATTGAATCGACATTCACTTTGACCTGGCTGCCGTTGGCTTCGGGTTCGGAAGGGGCATGGATGTCGATCCCGGAGTTCGGAACCTGTCCGGTCGCCAGAACAACCAGATCGCACTGGAGGGTCACCTCCTGAGCCAGAATATGGTCGTGCAATACCACCTCCAGCTGTCCCGCGCCGGATTGAACGGCCGCCTCACTCACCGCATGAACCGCCCCATTGGTGAAGACCACGCCCTTCATTTGTGCGGAACGATAAAAATCCTCGCCATTGCCGGGCACACGCAGGTCACTGTAGATGACATGGGTCTCGATATCGGGATTCTGATCCTTGAAATACATCGCCTGCTTGATGCTGACGTTGCAGCAATAACCGGAACAATACGGCAGGTGACCCGGTTTATCCGAGCGTTGACCGGCGCACTGTACAAATACCACACTCTCGACCGGCTTGCCATCGGAAGGCCGCATGATCGCCTGGCCGTCCGCCGCGCGCGCCAGGGACTCAAGTCCGGCCTGATCCACCACGTCGGCAGCCTGACCGTAACTGAACTCAGACAATTGGCTGGCGTCATAGCGAGTGAACCCGCTGGCCTGTACAATGGCGCCAACATTTTCTGTGCTGGTTGATCCGCTTTCCGTTGTAATATCAACGCTGAACTGTCCGGGAGAACCGCTGGTGCGGGTGACTGTGGCATTCAGGAAAACCGTGATATTGCTCTCGGTTTCAATCTGGTGGATGCGCTCCCCAAGAGGATTAATCTGTGGCTCCGTGTATGGCTCTCTGGAGGGCAAAATACGGTGAAAATCTTTCACCCACCCCCCCAAAGCCGCTGTTTTCTCGACCAGCAATACCTCATAACCGGCTTTGGCCGCTTCCAGCGCAACGGTGATTCCGCTGACACCGCCACCGACAACCAGTATCCGCTTGTTGGCGCCACGCTCGGGATTGGAAGCGGGCTGCTTCATGAATCTGGCCTCGGCACAGGCCATACGCACATAGTCGTCCGCCATCTCCTGAGTCAACTCCCTGGCTTGTGGAGTATCCGGCTGGCTCCAGATCACTCCTTCGCGCAGATTCGCTCTGGCAATGGCCACGTCTTCCATGTTGAATGCTTCGGTTTTCGCCCTTGCGGAGCAGGCTCCCAATACAACGTGAGTCACGCCCTCGTCTTCAATATCCCGGCGGATCAATGACAAGCCATCACCACTGCACAGATAATCATGGCATCTGGCAATGTCGGCGCCACCTTCTGAATCGGCGATATTCACCAGTTGGTCAATATCCAGCCGCTCTCCCAGGCCGCAGCCTTTGCAGATATACGCCGCCGTTTTCATCGCGTCCGGCATTTTCGTTACGTGGACACGGTATTGACAACCTGGATTGCGCGCAGCGCCGCGGCGGTCGCGCTTTGCACAGATCGGTTCACGTCAAGTGGGTTGGTTGCACAACCGGAGCCAAAAACTCCCCCGTTGGCAGGGTCCAGCTCAATGAAACCACTGGTATCCACGCTCAGGCCGTGTTCGGTGTTGATCACCGACCTGAAATCCAGGCTCGGCTCCATGCCGACTGCCAGCACCACCAGATCATGCGGATTTTCATATCGTTTGTAACCATGGGTATCCACGCCCTGCAAAACCGGCTTGCCGGTTTGCCGGTCTCTGACGATACTGGCCACCTTGGATTTGACAAAATGTACTTTCTCGTCCGCCCGCACTTTCTTCTCGAAATCCTCAAAGCGGTCGATGGTGCGGATGTCGATATAGTAAATCGTCGCCCGGGCGCTGTCATCATCACCAAACTGTTCGCCGATATAGGTACTTTGTTTCAACGAAGCCATGCAACAGATTCTGGAACAATGCGACAAGTGGTTGCGGTCACGCGAACCGGCGCATTGAATAAAGGCAATATCCTTCGCCGGCTCTCCGTTCGAGGGTCTGACCAGCTGGCCGCCAGTCGGACCATAAGGGTCCATCATCCGTTCGAGTTCGACGCTGGTAATGACATCTTCGTATTGATCATAGCCATAAGGCTCTATACGAGCGGCGTCATAAGGGCGCCAGCCAGTGGCGAACACAACCGCGCCACATTGGACATCCATCGTCTGTTCCCGCATTTCAAGGTCAATCGCATCCACCGGGCAGGCGGCTTTGGCCTTCTCGCCCTGGTCATTGCCGACGATGGACGGATCGAGAACATAGCGCTGCGGCCAGGCCATGTTGTGGGGCAGGTAAGCCGCCTTGATTTTGCTGAGTCCATAATTGTGAGGATCGTCAATTTCGGTGTCCACCGCCTCTGCACAACTGCCGCAGGCCGTGCAGTTTTCCTTCACATAGCGCGGACGAATCCGAATGGTTGCGGTATAGTTTCCCGCATAGCCGCTCAGGGTTTCCACCTCAGCCATGGTCAGAATCCGCAAGCGGCGGTTCGCCTTGATCCTCCGGAAATTGATTTCCTGCCCGCAACTCGGGCGGCAAAGCTTGGGGAAGTACTTGTAGAGTTGAGAGACCCGCCCACCGAGCGCCGGATTTTTTTCGACAAGAATGACATCCTTTCCGCATTCGGCGGCTTCAAGAGCAGTCGTGACGCCGCTGATGCCACCGCCGACAACCAGAATCGTCTCATTTGTGGCAATGATATCGTTCATACTATGGTTGACTCGCCGAATCCGGAGTTGATAGTTACAATGCCCTGACTATACGGGTTTCTCATGCAATAGACCAGCGCGGCGGACGAATTGTTCCCACAAGTATTTCCAATACAGGAATAGAGAATATGTATTCCCCCGGATATCATTCAGGCGCAATTGCCTGGCTTCGTTTGTAGTGTTCGTAAAGGATTGAGTGATCGGTCGATATAAACCGCAACGCCATCGTTTCCGGTTCCACTTCGATCTCCAGGAACCCATACACACTCGCCCCGAAATGGTGCTCCGGGTTTTCCCTGAATGAAGACAAGGGAGCTCCGCCCGCCCCTGAAATGAACTGATCCGCCTGACAGTCATCAACATCAATATGTTCCAGATGATGGGCATGCCCGGACAGGAATGTGTCCACGTGGTCGCATAAGGCATATCGGGTGAGCATTCCACCCAAACCTCCGCCGCGGTGTCTGCCACCGCCGCTGGATTGTGAAACGAGAGGATGATGCCCGAATGCGATAGCCCACGGCGCCGAACGGTCGGCCAGACCGGGAAGCGCTCTATGTATGAATACGGGACTCATCGTGTCGATCGCATACAATGCCAGCAGGTCTTCAAAAAGCACCGGATAATGTCGGTGCGGGAACCACCAGCGCGGATTGATCGTGTCCGCTTGCCGAAAAAGCCAGGGGTCGCCGTCGTAATCATGGTTGCCGAGAACCGGAAAAATCGGAACATGCCGCAAGCATTCACTGCCATACATGTCGAAAATGTATTCATCCCAACGCGGGTCCTCCAGCGTTTGTGTGCCAGACGGGTAGACCAGATCACCCAGCAAAAGCAGGGCATCGGGTTTTTGCTGTTTACATCTTTCCTCCATCGCCTCGGCCACATCACTCTGCCAAATGGAGCCGGAGCCGGAATCACCCAGGGCGAATAACACAACCCGTTGGTCATGAGCGACGACCTTGACCGGGGGGGTCGCGACAAACTCCGGATATTTCGCCAGTTTCTCCTGTACATATATTGCCAGCAAGACCATCGGGACGACCACAATCAGGACGGCCATCGCGATCAAGACTCCTTTCAACAGCCGCATATCCGGTATTCGCATGTTTGGTTTTTACGGAATTATATACAATAGTCCCCACAACTAAACATCTTCACGGCGCAACTCGTACTCAGCTTCAGTAAGCCGCCAGCCGCCTTTTCCGTTTTCTTGGTCCTTTCTCTCAACCTGCCGGCCCTCCATTTCAAACAAGTATCCGGTCACAATTGCATCATTCATCGGTTGATCACGATAGGTTCCTGTCCGCCTACTAATTTCAGCGCCGCCTAATCCAGGACAACCCTCCCAGTAATGATCAAGCAGGACTTCAAGTATTGCTTCTCTCATGTAGAACGTTCCCATTCGGGATAACTGTTTAGGTCTCATTTGTTGGTTTTCCCCTTAATCTGTTGGTGGCAATTGAATGATACTCAGGATTAACTTCTATTCCAATGCTTTCCCGCCTAGTGTTTCGGGCCGCCAACAACGTTGAACCACTGCCCGCGAATGGGTCAAGCACGGTCTGACCTTCACTGGAAAAGATGCGAATTAGAACCTCCATCAAAGGGACTGGCTTAACCGTCAAATGACTGTTGTAGGTATCTTTTACCGGCTTATCAAACTCTAAAACGGTAGTCGGTTTCCTCCCGCTAACCCGCGTTTCGGTCAGATCAACCAACCCTGTTTTCCATTTCTGCCAATTTTCAATAAAGGTTCCTTCCCGGGGCTTCTGGCCTACTCCAATCGGTTCAAATTGCGGTCGTATCTGTGGCGTTTTACGCCCTCCCATCGACTGGATGATTTTCTGCTTGTTCTCATCTGTGATCGACATTCTCTCAACAAAGTGGTTCATCGTGAATGCCTTTTGCTGCCCACCGTTCCGGTAACGCCATGACAACATATCCCGCAATTCAAAGCCACACTCATCCATTGCCATTGCCATCCTGTGATACAACCTCGGGGAAGCGAAGGAAAGAAAAAACCCCCCTGGAACCAAAATCCGGTAAGCCTGTTTCGATACCTGGCTATAAAACTCCTGCAATCGTAAGCCTTGTTTTCTATCGAATTTCATTCCCGCAGGCAGGCCGCCAACCACATCAGAACGTGCTGTGCGCTTGCTCGCGTTCCATTCATCGTCCATGCCATCCAAGAAGTAAGGCGGGTCAGTAGCAATCAAATGAACTGAATTTTTTGGCATATCCGACATGATTTCAAGGCAATCCCCCAGAAGCAGGGACACCCTCCCGCGTGGATCATGGTTTGAAATCATGTCTAATGCCTTGTCCAGCAAGTCAAGCGTCATGCGATTAACTCCTTGTAGGGAAGCTCTTTCCCTTCGGACCCAATCAGCGCGTTATCCAATCGGTCAAGGACATGGACGTCTACGTTCCTCTCATTCAATCGAAAAGTGAATTCGTTGAGATAGCGCACCAGATGCTTGTTGCTGATATGGTGAAAAGTACCGTTGACTCCACGTTTCAGAAGTGACCATACTGATTCAATACCGTTGGTATGCGCCATGCCGCGTACATACTCGTTTACCGAATGCTTGACGGTTGAATGACGGTAGTATCGAGCCAGCCCGACATACCCTCGATGTTCATCTGTACAAATATCACTGCCTCCTTCTACGTTTCGGCTGATCATGCCTTGCAGGGTAGATTGATCAGTACGACTTATTGGTTCAGCTTTTACCCGGCCACCCCGTTCACGCATACCGATTACTGCTTGTTTGTTCGCTGTACCGCGTCCAGCGCGTAGCCGTTTATTGTTGTGCTCCTTGCCGCCCATATAAGTTTCGTCAACTTCTACAATGCCCCGTAATTTGGCATCGCTTCCACCGCAAGCTGCGCGGATACGGTGGGACATGTGCCAAGCGGTTTTCTGGGTTACTCCCAACTGCTTGCTTAACTCCAAAGAGGATATTCCCTTGCGGCCAGTCATAATCAGGTAAATTGCATAAAACCAGACATCAAGCCCAACGTTGCTTTTCGCAAATATCGTACCTGAACGAACTGTAAAGTCTTTTTTACAGTGCCCGCAACGATAAAATCCTACTCGTTTACGAGTCTGAACCCGATCAGTCTGCGAACAAAAGGCACAGACCGGCTTGCCATTCCAACGCACTTTTTCAAGATGCTTTCTGGCTACCTCGTTTGACGGGAAAGCCTTAAAAAGCTCTCTGCTACTGATTGTCTTTTTACACATTTCCTAACCTCCTGATTATGTTAATATACCACATAGAAAAAAGATAATCAAGGGACTATTGTATATAATCCCCTGTTTTTATATCGCCGGATTGTAGCGGCGCTTAAATTCAGCCCCATTATTTCAGAAGCCTCGAATTCCCCGATCTCTCCGGTTACGTCCAATGGCTTCCCCGTCAGTGCATGATATTCAACAGCCAATGCCCGCACTTCCGCCAGGATGTCTTCCTGGTTCGGGTCATTGCCGTTCTCCACAAAGCACAAATAGATGATTACCGCCATACGCTTCATTCAATTCTCTCCTGATAAACGGAAGTTGCCGGTATTCCGATCATCAAAAGAGGGCAGGGATTCCCCACACCTCGACTGATCCGCTCTTGCAACTTTTCCCAGTGTGTTGTTGCGCTTCCAAACTTATCTTGCACGAATCTTCGCGCCCACTCCGTTACGAAATCATCACCGACAGTCCGCACCATGCGGCGCTGACGCTGGGTAGGGTTCAACCCAAACTGTGCAAGATCGTCAAAACCACGTACGCCATGATTGACTGCACACTTCTTGACGATCTGAACCAGGTTATCCTGAAGAGACTTGCCGCGCGTTACAACAACACCAGCGCTGATAGCTCCCTCGCTATGGAGTCGTTGGAAGTTCTCAAGGTCCCGGTCAAAAAACGGGTCCTTGTTGTTCCACTCAATTTCAAGGGCAATAGAACCATTTTCCATTCTCCGCACATGATCAATTTCGTGCGAGATTGCAGAACGCTCCGCGCCGTCAACAATTTTTCTGATTATGATATTGCGCTTAAACCAACCTCTATCTGTAAGAGAACGCCGAAGGCGTTGCGTGGAATTAGCTTCGCCGCCACCACCCCTGATCAACTCAACATCCGATATTCGGACCCCTATAAGAACATTGCATAGCTCATCCAATGGTTCGGGAAAGTCCCTGATCAGCACTGCCAGCACGTGATTTTCGGCCTGTATGTCGAAACCCGCGCCTTCCAGATCAGACAGGCTCAAAGTGCCTCAACCGTAGAGTTATAGTCGTATGTTGGCCAGTCTGGCTGATAATCCGAACCTGCCTGATTGCCCCATACTGTCCAGTTTTCTCGGATTCCACGACCAAACAGTTCCAGATAAGGCCCCCAACTACAATCCTCAATAATTTGATATTGCTCATCCGGCTTCCGTGAGTGTTCCCGCTTTCGGCTGGCCATCAAATTTACTTGGCTACGCCCAGGGCCGAGCGTGCGGACACTCTTCCCTCGTACTCCAAAGAGAACGATTTCAGTTACGTTGCGGAAGTAGAATCCAACACCTCGCCCATCTGACCCGCCATCCTTACGAATCTTATGCCAGATAATATTAGTCTTGTATTCGAATCCCCAAGCACCGAGAACCTGCAACCCCCATGGCAAAAGCGCATTGGGAACCCATAGATAGCAGTGCGCTCTATCGGCGACATGTCCGGTTACCGGCAATGCAGCTATTTCGTCAAAGGAAAGCGTACCATACCGAGACAGCCTGCGATGTTCAGGAGCCACCTTGCCCGTTCGATTTGCAAAACGCCACGGCGGATCTGCGAGCACGGTCCCAAATTTTTTGTTACCCAGATAATCCGATAGATCTCTTGCAGGTGATTTCGTCATCGTGCAGTAGTTTTTTCCTCGTGTCTGATCATATCATATCCCACAGGCTCATTTTCCATTGGAAATTCCTGAAACATCATAGCATCAAACTCCCCAATGTTCTTTTTCGTAGGCGCTTTGATCTTCACGGCTCAATGGCTGCGATGAACAACCTGATCGAACGAAGAAGTCTTCTTTGCCTTCCAAGGTTACGAATACCGGCTTGCCGCTCTTGGCAACACGAATGCGGCATATTTGAACATCGTCATAAACAGGAAAAGTCACCTTTATGTGTGTGCTGTAGCCTCCGCCGATGTATTTCTTGATCACTTCGAAAAGATGTAGCTCAAACCCATCAATGTTCTTCTTGCTAAACGTCTCAATGTCATCCGTAAGACCAAGAGCATTCTGTTCATCGTCAATACCGATAAACAAATCTCCGCCTTCACTGTTAAGGAATGCGGCAATCGTTTTTGCAATAACGTATTCGAGCTTTTTGTTTACAGATTTCGCCCGCAAATCATAACGAAGCGTGGATTTGAATTCGACCCTGTCACTTTCACCAGCCGCCACTAATTCCTGAACCTGTTCGTTGGCAGGCTCCTTGTGGCTGAGCTCGATACGCGCTTTCAATTCGTTGAAGATAAGCCTCGCGCGCGCCTTCAGGAACGTGTCGTAGTCATCGCTCTCAATACCAAAGCCATTGATATCAATGAAATGAGAATTTAGCGCCTTGTTGATAGCGGAGTTTTCATCACTGAAATCACCGATATAGCTGGAAGGCGCTCTCGCCCGAATCGTGCGTTTGTTCAGGCGATCACTGACAAAAGTGATGTTGACGAGGCTATTGCTGTTTGCGACCTCTTTGTTTTCAAGATACTTCCTTGGGAAGAAGTGGTGGTAGTTTTTGCTACTGGCGATTTTTAACCACGAATTGTCAAGAATGATTTTTCCGTTATCCTGGAAATCTTTTGGCTCCTGATATGCCAAAAGGCAAAGAACTGCTTTGCAGTAGCTGTTTCCCGCACTGAAATTGGTCTCAATGAGCGCTTTAGGTGAATCAAGGTCAACTTTAATGTCACTATAGTCGGGACGCTGGTTCTTCAATATCAGGCCAATTCGTTTGATATCCTGCGCTAGCCGCGACTCCGTTGAGCTTGAATAGCGATACGATAGCGACATCCTCCAGAAATATTCTTCCAAATACTTCCGTTGGTCGGACTCCGGCTTTTCCTTGTTCAGGAAAAAGAAGTAAGCAAAAGGCGCCAAAAGCGAGTCATACGGAAGGAGCTGCGAGACGGGAATTCGATATGTCGCGCGAAAATAGTCAATACTGTCTTTGAGGGCGGAGATAGCATCTTCCCAATTATCAATAATCGCCTGCTTGTCGAGCGCCAGAATTGTCTTTCTCTTGCACTCTTTCGTTCGACTCAGCGCCAGAGAAAGCAAACTTAGAATTACCGTGCTGGATACGCCCTCATACTTAATTGCCTCCAGCTCCTTTATGAAGGCTTCCCATTTTGCTTGCATGTCGAACTTCTGCTCTTCGTCGTAAGTCTTCGCAGACATAATCTCAAAGAGCGTTAGCGTCTGGCCGCCCGTATTGATGCGCGTAAATACTTCAATTGCAGAATCAATGTCCTCTTTACGCAGGACTACTGTAGAAAACTCGTAGGTCTTGAAAGCGGTGGAATATGCGTCTATCAAATCCAATTCGTCTTCGCTGAATTCTTCGGAACGCTCTTTTGCCTTGCGGAAACTGAAGTTCAAGACATCAAACAAAGGGATATATTTCTCTCCGGTCGGTTCGACTGTAATGATTTGATCGTCATTTTCACCAGGGTTCTTATCGAGATTTACGACAATGCCACTATAGTCCGTTACCTTCTTTTCCCCAGTCTTCTGAATCTGTGCGCCGAGGTAGGCGGCAAAAAGTGAGGTGATTCGTTGCTGGCCATCAAGCACATACTGAACTTTCGTACCTTCCGGCGTTTCCGGTATCTCAAGATTTCCAACATTCTTGATACCATTAATACGCTCATCGGTCTGCCAAAGAATGAATGTCCCTATCGGATAGCCCTTCAGAATGCTATCTAACAGCTTGGCCGTTTTGTCGATACTCCAAACGAACTCGCGCTGAAACTTCGGGATTTTGATTATTCCTTTTTGTATCTCATGAATGAGTTCAGAGTATTTTTTCGAGTCCGGCTTGGGCTGTTCAAGATTCATTCAATGCTTCCTGTTCATGCGGTGCAATAGATAGTTTTTCTCAAATGTGTCATCCGTTGAGTAATATGTTGAGTAAGTTATTTTATCATAGGCATGAACCGCAAATACTAAATACTCCCGACAAATCCTCTGCAAGGAGAGTTGTCTGATCTTCCCATTGGACAACTCTGTGCCGTCCCGGAGCATAGCGCCCGGAGCATGGCATTCGATAAAAAGACTGCAACCTGATACACTTGCCTGCACTGCCTTAACCCCTGTGAATTATGACTACTGACCCCGCTCTCAAGGAATACCGGATTTTGGACGAGCCATTCTACTCTCCCCAGAGAAACGAGGTGGAGCTGTTTGAGGCTGCCTGTGAAAACGGCATCCCGGTACTGCTGAAAGGCCCGACAGGATGCGGCAAGACCCGATTCATGGAACACGTGGCATGGAAACTGAATCGCCCTCTGATTACCGTTTCCTGCCATGACGATCTGACCGCTTCGGACCTGGTCGGCCGATACCTGATCATTGGCGGCGAGACGCGATGGTCAGACGGCCCCCTGACACGGGCAGTGCGCGCTGGCGGCATCTGCTATCTCGATGAAATCGTCGAAGCGCGCAAGGATACCACCGTCGTTATCCATCCGCTGGCCGATGATCGCAGGATTTTGCCAATCGAGAAAACCGGCGAGCTGGTGGCCGCATCCGACCGCTTTTGTCTGTCGATATCGTATAATCCCGGCTACCAGAGTGTACTCAAGGACCTGAAACAAAGCACCCGGCAACGCTTTATTTCCATTGAATTCGACTACCCTCCGCCCCAACATGAAACCGATATTATCGTACAGGAATCCGGCCTCGACAAACAAATGGCGGCCCGCCTGGTGAAATATGCGGGAATGACCCGAAACCTCAAGGGCAGTGGCCTGGAAGAAGGGGCCAGTACCCGACTGCTGGTGCATGCAGCGAAGTTGATGGTCAGTGGTATCAGTCCGCAAGACGCCTGTCGTGGCGCCATATCGGAAACCCTGAGTGACGACCCGGATATGTTGAAGGCCATGAGTGAACTGAGTGCATCGCTGTTTTGATGAAACCACCATGTCGATAGCCAGCCAGAAAGAACAGGCCGCCGAAGCCGCCCTGGATTATATTCAACCGGGAGATGTCGTCGGTATCGGCTCCGGCTCCACCGTGAACTGCTTTATTGACGCCCTGGCGTCGATCAAGGGCAAAATAGACGGAGCGGTAGCCAGCTCTGAAGCGTCTGCCGAGCGATTGCGGAACCACCATATTCCGGCGCTGGACCTGAATCAGGTTGGCGCATTGCCGGTCTATGTGGACGGAGCGGATGAGGCAACCCGGCATCTGCATCTGATAAAAGGCGGTGGTGGGGCGCTGACACGGGAAAAGATTGTCGCCCAGGCCGCAGAAAAGTTTGTCTGCATTGCAGATCAAGGCAAGCTGGTGGATCGACTGGGTGCGTTTCCATTGCCTATCGAGGTGATTCCGATGGCGCAAAGCCTGGTCGCTCGCGAGATGTTCAGGTTTGGCGGCCAACCTGTGCTACGCGCCGACTTCATCACGGACAACGGCAACATCATTCTGGATATCAGGAATCTGGATATCGAAAACCCGGTGGATATGGAAAGGCGAATGAACCAGATTCCCGGCGTGGTCACTGTCGGCCTGTTCACACTGCGCGGCGCCGATGTGCTGTTGCTGGGAACCGATTCCGGAGTCAGAAAGATCGGATGAACGGTTCTGTTTTCGGGTTGAAACCTGCCAGCCGGACCTGGCTGTTTGGTCTGCTGGCAGTTTTAATAATCTGCGTCGCGCCGCTGTCCCGGGCAGACGATTTGCCTGAACTGGGCGACAGTTCGACACAATATCTTGATTCCCGCCAGGAGAAGCAGATCGGACAGGCGTTCCTGCGTCGTCTGATCAAGGATCCCGCGTTTCTGGCTGATTATGAATTACAGCATTATCTGCAAACGCTGGGGGATAGTATCGGACAACACGCCGACCTGCGCGGAACCCGGCTCACCTTCAATCTGATCAAGAACAATGACCTGAATGCGTTTGCTGTGCCGGGCGGCTATATCACCTTTTACACCGGATTACTTTTGACAACCGATGATGAAAGTCAACTGGCCTCGGTAGTGGCGCATGAGATCGCCCACCTGACTCAACGGCATCTGCCCAAGCTCATTGCCAGAGCCAACCAGAATCAGCTTCCGGCTATGGCGGCGGTTATCGGTTCTATATTGATTGGCGGGCAAACCGGCCTGGCCGGAATCACCCTGACCGGGGCGGCGCTGGAGTCCGGAAGGCTCGCCTTTACCCGGGATTTTGAGAGAGAGGCCGACTCGATTGGCATTAAATTGCTGGCCGAGTCCGGCTATGACCCGAAATCCATGGTCACATTTTTCGGGAAACTGGAACAGCATAATCGTATTGACGGCAGTGTGCCGGGGTTTCTGAGCACCCACCCGCTGTCCTACACCCGGATTGCTGAATCCGAGGTGCGCGCACAGGAATATCCTGAACACAGCCATACCAGCAGCTTTGAATATTTTCTTGCGAAGGCGCGTATTCGGGCGCTTTACGTGGAACGTCAAAAAGATTCCGCGCCTTATTTTCTGGAGCAGGTCGAAACCGGCTCGGCCGATATAAGGGATGCGGCGAAATACGGCCTGGCGATTGCACATATACACAACCGGAATTTTGACGAGGCTCGCAAGGCGCTGACCGGAGTACTTGACCGGCATCCGGATCATCCCTGGATTCAGTCTGCCTGGGCTGAACTCGACATTGCAGATAACCAGGTGGAGAAGGGCATTGAAAGATACCTCGATACCATTACGCGCCACCCCGGCCAGCGTTATCTCAGTTATCGGCTGGCGGAAGCGTACCTGCTCAACAACCAGCCCTCTCTCGCCAAAAAGACTTTACGCTATCAGATCAGAAGACATGCCGATGACTACAGGCTGTATCGGCTGCTGTCCAAAGCCAATGCCGGTCTTGGTCATGTCGCAGAGGCCCATCAGGCCGAAGCGGAATATTTTGCAGTACTGGGGAATTACGAAAAAGCCTTCGTTACAGTTGAACTGGCCTTGAAAGAAACCGGCGCCGATGAATACCTCAAACAGAGTCTGACCGCCCGACTCAAGGACCTGGAAACGAAGATCGCCCTGCAGAAAAGAAGCGGATAGCCGGATCAGGGCATCGTCCTGGGATGTTTTGTGATACTACTGTAGTGTGGCAAGCGACTCGCCGAAAGTTATAAACTCTTCGCGGTCACTGAAGATTTCCAGAAGTTTTTGGCTGTCACCATTGCACGCGAATGAAGCGGCCAGAAGTCGGCTCGGTGTTAAATATCTTTGACGCTCCAGCCAATCCCGGGACACCGGACACAAATTGTGTTCGTTCAGCAAGCTTAACGCGACACCATATCGATCCAGCGTCCAGAATCTTCTGTTCTCGTTCCTTGGCATCGTCCTGGACAGCCAGGCGCCATGATCACCTGAAACAATGAATATGGATTCAGGGAATTTCAACCGTAATTCATTCAGGCGCTCCAATGCATTCTGTACTCGTTCTGATTCGATAGAGAGCGTTGACTTGTATTCCTCAAAATCTGCTGCATTCCCGATGACATAACTCAACTTCGTATGACCGGGAATAAGAATATAGAAACCGGAAAATACAGGGGTTTTTGCGCGAGTTTCCGCTTTTTCGATTATATCAAATACCCGTTCTTCCCATATTTCATCTCCTTTAGCTTTCTCATATCCCAACTCATTAATCTTCCGAAAGATGAATTGAAATCGTTCATTGCACAAACCAAGAAGTTTCTCCCTGCAGATAGCGATATCGCGGAATCTTAAAGTATAAATATGCTGTAGATGATAGTGATCAACATGTGGTCCTTTTTGTCCCAAATAGCCATTCGCATACCCGGTTTGAATCATGTAACCGTTTTTTCGCAAAAGAGAGGACAACGGGCTTTGAAAAACACCCGAAAAATAGAGTGATCTGCTGGATTTCTCAGACCCTATGACGCCAAATCCAAACAAAGCGTCCCATGATTGTATGGTCGGAACTCTCTCTACAAAACCGGTCTTGCCGGCATAAATCGAATCGTCCAACTTCTCCAGATAGTCTGCCCCTGAACTTCTTTCACCCAGAAACTCTTCGGAAAATTCTGAATTTATAAGTGAATCGAACATGACGACATGGATGTTGGGCGTGCGGTCAAGCGCAATATCCGCAACATCCATGTTTGGATGCAGGGTTACCGAAGATTGTTTCCACAGCATGAGGTCTGCGTGGCCAAAAAACGAAACAGTAGACAGGGCCAGCATACTGACTGTGACCCCGGCAATATTCGACTGACAGACCCGGTAATACACCGCAATTACGAACGGAAATGCAATAATGAAAAACACATACAGCTCATCCAGTTCAAGTTGAAGGGACGCACCCCATAACCAGAAAAACGGGAAGGTAACGACCGCGAGAACCCTGAATTTAAACCGGGTCAACCCCTTGTGCTTCTCAATCCACAAAAATAACAACAGCACAGCAGCCAAACTTGTAAACCAGGCCGAGAAAAACAAAATTTCATATACGAAAAACGAATTCCCTACCTTCCAAAACCCGAACGATAACAAGTTGGAAACCAGATAGACCTGCAGAAGCAACCAGGACAATACGAGATTTCGATTGTTGTCCAGGCGCGCTCCGAACAATCGCGCCATTGCTGACTTGCTGTTTCGCCACAGGCTCTTACCGCTCGTAGGCATAGATGGCTCTCTCGCTGGATTGCATTGTATGGATCACTACACGCTTATTGATACTCTGCAAAATCCGCTCCAGATTTGCTGGCTCGTAATCAACAAAAATATCTTCCCGGTCACGCAGCAACCCTTTAACCATCGGGTCTGATTTCGGAACAAATTCAATGAGCCCCTTTGGTGCAAGCCCACAAACCCAGGTCAAGAAAAACTCAATCGGTATGTTTCTGCCAATCACGATATGATGAATCAGCGCAAAGCAGAAAAGTCCGCCTGGTGACCTGAGCCGCTGTTCCAGCGTCAATCTTTCTCTGTGCATCCAACCCATATCGGGTGACGGGTTAGTAATGTCGAAGTACAGAATCTGGATCGGCAAAGAGTTCTCTCGTGCATCCTTAAAGGCGATGTCTATGGCGCCGCAATCAACGTCCGTACCGATTACCCGCGAGGCGCCGGCGTCTACTGCCACCCTGGAGTATTCACCGGTATTGCAGCCCAGATCCAGAACTTCCCGGATACTGTTTTCCATGATGAACTCGCGTGCAATACGTGTTTTGTCTGCCTGGGAAGAGTCGCTGTAACTGTTGCAGCTCGAATACTGCTGCCAGTAGGACTGTCGCTTGCGTTGCAGTTTTGTAATGAATCGCCTCAAGCTATCAAAGAGCGCAATCAGGTTCCGCCGTGGAACCGGACGATGGCGCTTGCCTTTGACAATGGATGTCGTTGCCCGTACTTTCTGCATAGCCCATGCCTGCAAGTGAAGATGCATCAGTACCTGCATGCGAAAACGGGTGCCGACGGGCAGCGCTTTGGATACTTCAATCAGGTCGAGGCCTTCAAGCCGACCCCTGAACCAGGTATTGTAATCAATGCCGGAGTATGCCGAAAGGCACAACGGAGCCAGAAAATGTTCGCAGAATTGTTTATACCCGATAAACGGCTCTCCTTCCCTGTATTCAGTAAAGGAAAGGACATCAATGAAAATCGGTTTGGCATTGATGAATTGCACATTGAACGCGGAGGCGTCCTTTAATGTATAGCCGCAATTCAAGCCGTCAATGAGCAGGCTCAGTGTCAAGCGGCCCGCTTCTTTCAGAGACTCGAACGGCCACTCCCAGGGATACGTAATGAGTGGAATCCGCGAATGTTCCACCCACATTTCGAAGGAATTGGCGTCGTCAATGGAAATCCCGACGGCAACAGCTTCTTGAGAAGAGATCTCTATTGTTTCGACAATTTGCGATCCTGCGCGTTTTTTATAAAAATCGGAATGTATAAACCTGCGGACACGTGGGGCGGCGCCACTTGAAATTCCTCTGAAGACTCGATCTGAAGCAACAAAAACATGTCCATCGGGATCACGAAACGATCCGTAATCTCTACTCATCTTCATCTTTTATCGGCTCATCTTTCCAGTCTGCTTTCTCTTCGCTGATGTCTTTTTTCCTGATGCCGAAAATTCCAAGTAATCTATACCACCAATGTCTCCAGAAAAGCGCTGCGCCAGCAATTGCCGCGACGACAGATTGAAGCACAAGACTCACGGAACCCGGGTCAAGATACGCTGATGCGGGAGTACTGAAAGTAAACAGCAAGACCGCTATGAGGGTCGCGAGTCGTGTTTTGTCTGTCATTGTCCGAGTTTGGGAGCCTGCATTGATGGCCCGGAATTATAAACCCGGGTGTTATAAAAAAGACAGCGAAAAGCACTCTGAATTTCCCGTGAACCCGGACATTTCTATTCAGGTTGGAATACGGTAGATACGCTTTTCCGGGTTTCCTGCCAGAATGGCAACCGCATTGGGGACAAGTGGCTTCAAATCCCGCGGACGGTTACTAGCGGTGACCAGTACGATCACTGGAACTGGCAAGATATTCCTGTTTTGCTGATGCTCAAAACCCCGGTCCACCGTGACAAGGGCATGAAACCCGTGCTTGGCCGCTAGTTGTAGCAGATCACCGTTTTTAGTGCCCGCCCATCCCATCCGTTGAACTGTGTATACTTCAAGTGGATCAGGAAACTCTGTGGCAAGTGATCGCGGGATGTGTTTTCGTCAAGCAACAGCTTCACTTGTCTCGGATAGCAGGAGCATCGTCGCGCACTCAAGCACCGCTACAATCTGCTCTCGCGATACGGTGGGGAAGTCATCCAGAAACTCATCCAATGGATCGCCGGCTTCCAGATAGTCCATCAAGGCACGCACGGGAACTCTGGTGCCCGAAAAGACCGGTGTGCCCCAGAGGACCTCCGGGTTCCTTTCGATCAATTTGTCGGTCATCGTCTCCAGAGTTATCAGAAGTCATGCACATCGTATACTAATGAGTAGAGATTTGCAAAGGACAGGACAGAGATGCAAGGGCAGAGCCGCATGTACCGGATGCCCGCTTACCCGAAGGCGATATTTCGGCTATCCGCCGGTTGCGTTCCGGTCCTGAATGGTCTTGTTCAACAGGCAGACGCAGGCATAGATGGAGCGGAGGGCGGGAACCGGTGTGCGGGTGATTTCCGCCAGCTCGATCACGGCTCCGAGCATGCCATCAATCTCCAGTGGTTTGCCGGCTTCGACATCCTGCAGCATGGAGGTCTTGTGTTTGCCGACCTTCTCGGCGCCTTCGATCCGCCTTTCCAGTGTGACCCGGAACCCGGCTCCGAGTTTTTCGGCAATGTCCTGCGCCTCCCGCATCATGGTGGCCGCCAGTTCACGGGTCAGCGGGAATTGGCAAATCCCTTCGAGTGTGCCATGAGTCAGTGCGCTGATGGGATTAAATGAAAGATTGCCCCATAGTTTCAACCAGATCTCCGAGCGGATGTCGGTCAGAACCGGGGATTTGAAACCGGCCTCGATCAACATGTCTGCAACCCGATGAGTGCGCTCCGAATCCGAACCATCCAGTTCACCGAGCGGGAAACGAATGCCTTCGACATGTTTTATGACACCGGGTTCGGATATGATCGTCGCCGGATAGGCAACACAACCGAGAAGGGTTTGCGGATCAATAGCGCTGGCCAGTGTCCCGTCCGCGTCCACCGTCTGTACGACCTGTCCGGCATACCGTCCGGGCAAATTTTGGAAATACCACCAGGGGATGCCGTTCTGTAACGTCACCATTACCGTCTTCTCGCCGAACAAACCGGGGAGTTTGTCCACAACCGCCGCAATCTGGTGAGACTTTAATGCCATCAGGACGACATCCTGCTCCGGCAGTTCGGCGATGTCATCGGTTGCGGCCAGATCTTTGGCAACCAGCGTCTCATCGCCCTGTATCAATTTCAGGCCGTTGGCCCGGATTGCCTGCAAATGAGGACCGCGGGCGACCAGCGACACCTGTTGTCCGGCATTGGCCAGACGGACACCCAGAAAACCGCCGATAGCGCCGGCGCCAACAACACATACTTTCATTTAGATATTTAATTACAGGAAAAATTTGTGGCGATTCTAGCCGAATTGTTCACCTGCGACCAGCAATTCCAATTTTAGAATTGAATCCCGGTTACATCTCGATGCCGACAGATCCAATCATTCCCCCCCTTGAGGGGGAATCACATTCCGCGCAAGCGGATGTGATGGGGGGCATTCCCGCTCCTTCCGTCATTCCCGCTTCGCGGGAATCCACGACCATACGGAATCTGTAATTACCGATGCGTAGAGCCTGCCCCCGGCTTGATCGGGGGGGTGCCCCTTGTGGGTGCCCGCATTATTTCCGTATACGGTCGATGACGGTTGCGGGAGGGTACAAGACCCTCCCCTACGATAACGGTCGGGAATCCTGTCACCACCGCACCACCCGTCATTCCCGTGAAAACGGGAATCCATGACCTCATGGAATCTGTAATTACCGATGCGTAGGGGTGGGTCACTGTGCCCACCCGCTATCGTTGAACCCTGTTCCGGCGGTTGCGGGAGGGTACAAGACCCTCCCCTACGATAACGGGCGGGAATCCTGTCACCACCTGACCCCCGCTTCTACTTTCATGCGATGTTCGGATTGGTTGTCATTCTCATGACGGGTGAGTTTCAACCCCAGTGTGCGGTTACTGCGTCCTGTGATGGATTCCAGCCGCCAGCCCAGAGAAGTCTCGCGGTCTTCCCCCGATAACCCGACTCCCAGAACCGGACGGGTGGTATAACGACCCTCCCGGACGGTGAACCCATACCCGGCTTGCGCCGTCAATCGCCCGGACGTATCCGATTCCGTCTTTTGAATCGGTTCGGCGTCCAGTAATCGCTCCCTGCCCGAAGATGCCGTTCCCCAATCCTGTTTCAGGGTGAACGTAAATCCCTGATTGGCGGGAGACGGATCAAAACCCATCGAGATAGAAAGACCCCGATCTTTCAGGTCCGAATCATGATGGGTGATCAGCGCCCTGCCGTTGATGGCAAGGTCCAATCCATGTCGCGGGTGGGTCCATTGGAACCCGCCACCGACTTCCATGCCGAATCCACTTTCGGCGTCTCCGCCGTCATGGCGCAACGCGGTCTCCAGATGGAACTCCAGGTTCTGTCCCCTGAAACGGGGAAAGCGCTCCAGCGTCTTGCGCCAGCGTCCTTCAAGGCCGGCCCGCATCCTCGACACATGCGCCGATGCGTTATTCAGTTCGAGTCCATCCGCCACGGCCTCGGTACGGGTTCTCAACCACAGCACATCGGTCACCACCGACAGGGTACGATTCGCTTCTTCCTGGAGGATGGCGTCACTGCCCGCCGCGACAAAGGCGGTATTCGTATCAGTGGTCAGATCTTCCCGTCCCCTTCGGATGAGGGTGAGGTCTCCGGCGCCATAACCCAACGCGCCCCAGATGGTGAGATGGTCATTCACTTCCTGGGACATCCACGGCGTGAACAGGGTGTGCGTGGATTCAATCTCTCCTTTGTTTTTTGTTTGATAATCTCCTTCTGCCTGACTATACGACAGAACCAGACCGCGTTGTCCACGAGCATGGGTCTGATCGACTCCGATCAGGGTGGTGAGGACTTCTCCATCCAGGGTGGTTTCTCCACTCTGGCCGTCAAACTCGGAGAAGGCGCCTTGTGCCCAAAGGGAAGCGATGGAGCCGTTTGTTGCGGTCGTCCACGACATCGAAGAATCGGACAACAGTTCGGACATTGTGACCGTGCGGCTGTGCGCTTCGGGGACGGGGTTCTGCGTCCACCGGGATTGCATGTCTTGCGGAGGGGTGGTGTCCATGCGGTAGCCGGCGAGTTTAGCGGAAAGTCCGGGAGTTGAAGTGGACTGGATGCGATCAGAGATACGGTCTAATACCTGTCCGGCTTGTGTACGAACAAAACGGGTTTGCCAGGGGAGGGCCACTGCGGTCAGGTCTTCGCCGACCACAATCCGCAACGGCGTGTCCTGGGAGTGCATAGCATCATAGTGGGGGTCTTGTGATGTAATGGCATGAACCAGCGTGACGGAACCTTCTTGCTGGGCGGTCAGGGTGAAGGGTTGCGGAATGTTCCAGTTGTCCGGCGTGAAGGTCAGAGCCAGAGGGGATACCGTAACGATTGCGGATGGGGTCATGACCGTCACGGTGACCGGAGAAGTCGGTTGACTGGTCAGTTGCACGGTGTATTGTCCGGTCTCTCCAATCTGGTCAATGCGGATTCCCTGCGTCGACCATTCAATGCCGGCGGTATCATCGTCGTGAATGGCAATAGTGGCGGAATCGGTAGCGAGGCTATAGCCGTCTGCCGCTTGCAGGGTGACGGTGACCGAGCCATCTGCTTCGTCGATGAAGTCCTGGATGGTTGGAATCATCAGGGAAGTGGTGGCGCGATCAATGGTCAGGGTTTTGACTCCGGTGGATTGGGCAGCGGTGAAGTCGCCTTGTGCGACGATGGTGAGGGATACGGAGATTGGTTCAAGCGGCGCCGGGTCGGTGGTGACGGTAAAGGTCGCCGGAGCGCCTTCGGTCACTGAATCGGATTGCGCCGCGATGGAAAGGAGCGGAATCACGGGTTCGGGTTCCGGTTCGGGTTCCTGCGGCTCTGTGGGGGTTTCTCCCGGTGGAGTCGGGGAAGGGTCCGGTTGGATGGGCGTAGTCCCCGGTTGGGTGGAGGGCGGAGTCACCGGAGTCGGAGCTGGAGTAGTGTCGGTGATGGTGATTGCGACATTGCCGGTTATTGTATTGTATCCTCCGCCCGTGGCGGTATGCGCCAGCGTTACGACATCATCCGTCCGGTCGTCATCCTGCCCCGCTCTGACGGTGACGATCTGTGTCTGGTTCCAGTTGGAGGTTGTGAAGTTCAAGACTTCGCTGGCGCTGAATGTCGCTCCGGCGTCCGGGCCGTCTATGGTGACATCGGTATTGGCCGGAACCGCGACCGTCACGGTCACCGCGCCACTGGGTTGGTTAGACAGGCGGACGGTGTAATCGCCAGTGGCGCCTTCATTCACGGTCAGACTCGCTGGCAGGGCCAGCGCCGGACTGTCGTTGTCGGTAATGGTGACATTCAGGTTTTGGCTCACCGAACCATAACCCCCACTGGCAGCGCTATGCGTCAGGATAACAGCGTCATCCGTGGTGTCGTCATCTTCGGCTGCACGGATGGTGACGGTTTGCGTCTGATTCCAGTTGGTGGTGGTGAAGATCAGGTCTTCGCTGTTGGTAAACGTCGTATCGGCATCGGCGCCGTCGAGGGTCAGGTCGGTATTGGCCGGAACCGCGACCGTCACGGTGACCGCGGCGCTGGGTTGGGTATTGAGTTTTACAGTATACATGCCACTGCCGCCTTCGGTGACGGCCGGGGAGGTGAGGGTCAGTCCACGGCTGTCGCCATCGGTGACGGGGAGGGTGATGGAGCCACTGCCGGTGGCGCCGCCGTCTAATCCGGTAGCCGTCAGTATCGGGGCATTGCCGGTGGATGCAGCCGGTATGGAGACGATGATGGAATCATCATCTGCATCCGCGTCTGGTGAGGCGGTCAGCGTCACGGTGGCCATGGGCGCCGAACCGCCGCTACTGCCGGTAAAGGTCACGGTAGAGCCGGACAGGGCCACTCCGGTCGCGGCCGTCGACGCCAGGGCGAAATCGGTATTCAATACGCCGCCACTGAACTGTAACGGAACCGCCAGAATCTCGTTGGCTCTCAAGGCGCGTCCCAGGGTCACGGTCAGGGTGGCCGTGCCGCCGTCCTCGCCAATGGCGCTGGTTCCACCACTACGCGCCAGGGTGACGGGGGTGGCATCGTTGTCATTGACGGTGATACTGGCGGAACCTGTGCCGGTATAGCCTGTGCCTGTGGCAATCGTGACCGTGACCGGGCCACTCGGTTCGTCGGTGGTCTCGGAGTTACCGCCTTCGGTCGCAACCGTGTAGGTCGCGGTACTGGTATTGGTACTGGAACTCGGGATGGAGACGGTTTTTGTGCCCTGCTGGTTGGTGGAAGAGACGAAGTCGGCGTTCGGGGCGTCCGCTACGGTGAGATTGACGGTGCGGGCGGGCACTGTGGTTCCGGAGGGAGTGGTGGCGGTAATGGTAAAGCTGGCGGCGGCGCCTTCGGTCACCGGGGTGTTGGCGGTGGTCGGGGCAATGGTTATCATTGGCGCCGCCGTTGGTATATCATCATCATCCAGAGTAATCTCGCCGTTGCCGGTGCGCGAGCCGGTGGCGCCGCCGCCTAATCCGGTGGCGGTCATGCGTGGAGTCCCGGTGGATGAGGAAGCCGGGATGGAGACAATGACGGTCTCATCGGTGGTGTTGGCGTCCTCTGTGGCCAGCATCGAGATCGTGGCTACAGTCCCGGAACCGGTGGCGCCGCCGGTGAAGGTGACGGTATGGCCGGACAGGTCGATGGTGTTTGTATTCGCAAAATGCAGGAGAAAATTGGTGTTCTGTACGCCACCACTGAATTGTAATGGCACTGCCAGAACCTCGCCGGCTCTCAAGTCCCGTCCCAGGGTCAGGGTGATTACAGCGGGGTTGTTGGCGCCGCTGCCTTCCTCCGCCAGAGCGTCCGTCACTTCCAGGGTGACCGTGGTCGGGTCGTTGTCTGTAATCGGGTGGTAGTCCGAGTTCAGACTGGAATCAATGGTATAACTGGTTCCACCACCGGTGAGCGTGACGGTGATCGGGCCGTTGGGTTCGTCTGTGGTATCTTGCGGTATCAGGAACGAGAAGTTTTTCGTTGTCTCGCCTTTCGAGAAATTGACGTGTCGGGCGCCTTGATTGCCAGAAGGCACATAGTCGGCGTTCGGGGCGTCTGTGACATCGAAGGTGACCCGCCGTCCACTGGCAAAGGCCGGGTCGGCGGTCAGGGTCCAGGAGATGAGGCCGCCTTCGGTTCGTGATGGCCGTAGATTCGGATCCACGGAACTATAATTACTTCGCCGGATGGAAATGACCGGAATGGCGTTGTCGTTGACGACGACATTGAAGGTGTTGGCGGTGGAACTCGGGTCGGCGCCGCCACCGACATTGGTCAGGGTCGAGGGTCTGGCGTCAAACGCGGCGTTGTTGCCCAGGGCGATGGTATAGGTTTCAGAACCACTGCCTTCGGTGGTGTCATCCACTGTCGGGGTCAACAGGACGGTGGCGACCCGCGCTCCGGCATTGAAGTGCAGCAGTTGAGTGTTTCCACTGTTCGTATCGGTGACGCCGGTGTTTATGCCATTGCCGGGTTTCAGGGCGACACTCCAGTCGGCTGCAACCACGTTCGTGCCACTCACGGTATACGGGACTTCAATGCGTTCTCCGGCTACCAGGGCGCGGCCTAACGTGACTGTGAACTCGATCGCTGTGCCTTCGGTGACGGCGCCTGTGCCTATACGGGCGAGGGAGACGACGGTGGGGTCGTTGTCTTCCACCAGCGCCTGGTCGGAAGTGCCGCTTAAAGGTAATTCGTAGCCGGTCTGGGAGCAGGAAGCGTCGGCAGGGTCCACTCCGGTGACTTTGATCAGGCTGTAGACTTCATCATCGGTGTCGTCGCTCCAGGTAACATCGTAGTCCACACTCGTGGCGTTGGCTGGAATCGTCACGGTCTTCGCGCCTTTCGATGTGGAGCTTAAGCGGCTGCCGCCGCTCTCCGTCACATTCAGGCAGACGGTCAAGGCCGATGACGGCGCCGGAGTGGAGATCACCTCGAAAGTCACCTCTTCGGTCGCTTCTTTATGTATCGCGTGGGAATTGCCGCCGATTTGGCGGATCGGGAGTCCGTCTACAAGCGGAAAATTGACGGAGATGACAGGAAAGTCATTGTCGCTCATGATTATATCGGCGTAACCGCTGCTTCCTGCCGCTACTGCATAGGTCGCCGGGTCAGCGGTACTGGAGCCTACCGTTACCCGAAATAAGCCATTCTCCTCGACGATCATGTCGTCCACTGTGGGGACCATGTAGGTGATCGAAGAGGTCCCCATCAAAATAGTGACGGTGTCGGCTCCTTTGTCTCCCGGCGCGACGTAATCAGACCCGGGTTGTTCTGACACACTCAGATTTACTACCAGATCCGCGCTCACGTTCGCATCCGCGCTTATTGTGAAGGACGCAGTAGCGCCTTCTACGAGAAGAAACTGACCCGGTGCGTTCGCAATGCTGATAACGGGGAGGGATTGGGCGATGGCTTTGGCGGTGAAGCCGGTGAGGAGTGGCAGCAGGAGAAAGATGGAGAGGAAGTGTCGGAACGGGCTTGATCGTAGGGGACGGTCTCCGTGCCGTCCCGTGCGGGAGTGGGTTCCCGCTGTGCGGGAATGCCCCCCACCATACCCCCCATCACATCCGCTTTGCGGAGTGTGATTCCCCCTCAAGGGGGGAATGATATTGCCGGTGGAATCAGATGGACAAGAAGTGAGCGAGCGGGAAGAGTCCCGCGGTTCGGGCCCTATCATGCCCGAAGCCCAAGCCCGGGCTGGCTGGCTGGCTGGCTGGCTGGCTGGCTGGCTGGCTGGCTGGCTGGCTGGCTGGCTGGCTGGCTGGCTGGCTGGCTGGCTGGCTGGCTGGCTGGCTGGCTGGCTGGCAATCATTGTAACAGCATCTTGCCATTCAGCTGTCAAGCGGGAATTTGACTTTTGTGCGCGATTCAACATCTGAACGGGCGGGCACAGTGACCCGCCCCCCCGATCAAGCCGGGGGCAGGCTCTACGATTGGGGGTGGGCATATCTGATTTGCTTTTTATCATATTCGTGATCCGGTTCGTGTTCTTTCTGTTGGATTCTCGCCTTTGGCGGGAATACCCCCCATCACATCCGCTTTGCGGAGTGTGATTCCCCCTCAAGGGGGGAATGATTTGAACCGCTATTGCGGATGTGTTCCACTGAATCAGCCGGTTCCCAGACTGACAACATCCCGCCAGATCGAAAATATAAATCCGAACATCGTTAGATTCAAAGCCAACACAAATCCGAACAAAATCCCGAACGTCCAGCGCAGGCCGGATATTTCATAGCGGAGTGATTTCTCCACGGCTCCCAGGTCTGCCTTTGTCGCCAGGTCTTCCCCCTGGTGCGCTACAGCCTCGGCCACGGCTTCCGCCTGCTCGGTCTTGAATCCAGCCTTTTCCAGCTTCCGCATGGTCCCAAAGTGTCCACCTTTCTCAGTACGACTCAGTCTGTTCCCTGCAATTATAGATTAAAAGGGTGACTATTGTGCGGATTGTATAAGAATTTGAGGCCAAATTACAGGGAATTCGTGAGGGGCGACCCGCTCAGCCAAAATCAGAATTGTTCGCCTGCGGACAGCGCCGTTGACGCGGCATACTCCGATGCGGCGACCTTGCCGGCGTCTGCCCGTACCCGCTTGATCAATATGGAGCCGTCACCGGCGGCGACCAGGATTCCCTCGCCGGATATTGCAAGTACCGTGCCCGGTCGCCCGGTTTCAGTCGAGACCCCGGCATCATAAATCTTCAGTGTATTGCCATTGTGTGTGGTCCACGCGCCGGGCTGTGGATTGGAGGCGCGGATGATGTTGTAGCATTGTTGAGCCGGCTGCCGCCAGTGGACCCTGGACTGTTCCTTGCCGAACCAGGATTCATACGTTCCTTGCGACAAATCCTGGACAATTTTCGGCGCAGTTCCGGCCTTTACCAGATCCAGCGCCTCAATCATCGCTTCCACCCCCAGCGGAAACAGTTTCCGGAAATAGACATCGCCCAATGTCTCATCAGGACCTATCCGGCACTCCTTCTGCAACAGGATCGGGCCTTCATCCAGGCCATCATCCGGCCAGAAAATACTCAGGCCGGCGCCGGTGGCGCCGGTCGCAATCGGCCAGTTGATCGAAGACGGGCCACGATGCATGGGCAGCAGTGACGGATGATATTGAAAGGTTCCAAATTTCGGGGCATTCAAAACCGCCTCCGGTACAAACAGCAGGACATAAGCCATCATGCAGACATCGGCTGCAAATGATTTCATCAGGGCCAGTGATTCATCTGTCTTCCAGGAAACAGGCTGGTGTACCGGAATATCATGTTCCAGCGCCAGCGCCTTGAGCGGATCAACCGGACGACCCTCCTTGTCGGGGGCTGTACACACCGCAACGACATTCTCATCGCGCTCAAGCAGCCTTTTCAATACGGTCTCGCCGAATGCCTGCTGACCATGCACTACGATTCTCATTTTTCTTAACTCCTCGATTAAAGCCAGTCCACCCGCGCTCCGTAACGGCAACTACACAGCGCCCGCTTGTTTGATGGTCGCCACTTCTTCGGCGCAATAACCGAGTACCTCCATCAGGATTTCATCGGTATGCTCACCGAGTAACGGCGAACGTTCGACCTCGACCGGGGAGTCCGACATTTTGATCGGACAACCGACCGTAAGATACTTTCCCCGCTGTGGATGATCCACTTCGACAATACTTCCGGTCTTCCTCAGGGAGGGTTCTTCCGACAACTCTTTCATCGAAAGTATCGGGCCAACCGGTATATTCAGGGGATTACAGATTTCCATGACTTCAAACTTGGTTTTGGTCATCGTCCATTGTTCGATTGTTTCAAATATCTCGTTCAACCGGAACAAACGCGCTTTCGGGGCAGCATAGTCGGGATCCGTTTTCCATTCTTCCTTGCCGATCACATCGCATACGTTTGCCCATGCCGCCGCCTGGGTAATGAAGTAGGTATAGGCATTGGGGTCGTTCTCCCAGCCCTTGCATTTCAATATTCGCCCAGGCTGGCCGCCGCCTGAATCATTGCCGGCGCGCGGCGTAGCGACGCCAAATTCGACGCCTTCGCCGTGTTGTGAATATTCGGTAAGGGGGCCGTGTTGCAGACGTTGTTGATCGCGCAGTTTTACCCGGCAAAGGTTCAGCACGCCGTCCTGCATCGGCGCCAGTACCTTTTGACCGCGTCCTGTCTTTTCACGCTGGTAAAGCGCGGATACCAGTCCCAGCGCCAGATGCAGCCCGGTCCCTGAATCACCGATTTGCGCGCCGGTCACCAATGGAGGACCATCGGCAAAACCGGTCGTCGAAGCGGAGCCGCCGGCACACTGCGCCACGTTTTCATAGACCTTGCAATCCTGATAGGGTCCCGGGCCGAAACCCTTGACCGACCCCATGATCATCCGCGGATTCAATTCCTGGATTCTTTCCCATGAGAAGCCCATCCGGTCGAGCGCGCCGGGGGCGAAATTCTCTACCATCATATCGCATTCCCTGATCAGCCGCTCAAGCACCTTTTTGCCGGTTTCATTTTTGGAGTTCAGGGTGAGTGAACGCTTGTTATGATTCAACATCGTGAAATACAGTGAATCGGCGCCTTCCACATCAACCAGCTGTTTGCGTGTGGCGTCACCAACTCCGGGGCGTTCCACCTTGATCACATCGGCGCCGAGCCAG
Organism: Candidatus Poriferihabitaceae bacterium; assembly: GCA_965208975.1. GTDB lineage: Bacteria > Pseudomonadota > Gammaproteobacteria > Arenicellales > Poriferihabitantaceae. The sequence continues at coordinate 1,105,964 of CBDBQH010000003.1, forward strand.
GCCAGCAACTGGGTGCAGGTCGGGCCCGACTGAACATGGGTAAAGTCAAGAATCCTGATTCCTTCGAGAGCTTTCATATTATTATTTCATCTAAAATTAATGTTTGATCTTATGCCTATTTGTACATTGTCTGGGCTTTGGTGCCTGGGGCGTACTCATCAGGGTCCACCCAGACATTGACCACCGCACAGTTGCCGGTTTTTGCGATGGCTTCGCGCGCCCGTTGCAACGCTGGCTGAATTTCGCGGGCTTCATAAACTTCTTCACCATAGCCACCGATCATTTCCCCGAACTTGCCAAATGGAATATCGCCCAGCTTGTTGCCGACATTGCCCCGTTCCACGCCATATTTCGTTATTTGCCCGTATCGGATCTGGTTCATCGCCGAATTGTTGCCGACCACAGCGAGATAAGGAGCGCCGAACCGTTGAGCGGTTTCCATATCAAAAGCGGTCATGCCAAATGAGCCATCGCCATACAGGCACATCACCTCTTTATCCGGATTGGCCAGCTTGGCCGCCATCGAAAAGCCGGTGCCGACACCGAGCGAACCCAATGCCCCCGGATCCATCCATTGACCCGGATTTCGCGGGCGAACGGCCTGTGCCGAAATGGTCACGATATCGCCGCCATCGCCGACATAAATCGTATCTTCACCCAGAAACTCATTGATTTCCCAGGCCAGCCGATAAGGATGAATCGGATTTTGATCGGTGGTGAACATCGGCATCAGTTTTGCCAGTCTGGTCGCTTCGATTGCGCGTAATTCAGCCATCCATTTTTGTCTGGCCTGACGCGCCCCCTGGTCCATCCGCGCCGATGCCGCCTGTTCCGTTGCCGCCAGTATCGCCCCCGGATCACCCGCTAGCCCCAGGCTTACATCCCGGTTCTTGCCCACGGTCGCATAGCTTTGATCGATTTGGATCAAGGTCGCCTTGTCTGCAATCCGCTTGCCGTATCCCATTCTGAAATCAAAGGGAGTACCGACAATCAGGATCACATCGGCGTTTGAAAAAGCGTCCCGGCGGGTACGGTCGAAATGATGAGGGTCGTCATTTGGCAACATTCCCCGGCTGGCGCCATTCATGTAGGCGGGAATATCCAGCGAGCGAACGAAATGGATGGCCTCGCGATGCCCGCCGCTGCTCCAGACCTGTTGGCCGAAGAGGACGGCCGGCCTTTGTGCCTTGACCAGAATATCGGCCAGCTTCTCGATATCCGCGGGGTCGCCGATTGATCGTACCGATGCGCGATAACTGCCGGGCTCAGGTATTACGGCGCTCTCCAACGGAATTTCGCGATCCAGAATATCCCTCGGGATTTCGAGATAGGACGGACCATAAGCGCCGTTAAAACATTCCCGGGCAGCCATCGAAACCATGTCGGCCACCCTTTCGGTGGAAAACACGCCTGAAGCGAATTTGGTAATTGGCGTCATCATATCGACATGAGGCAAATCCTGCAACGAGCCCATTTTATGCTGGGTCAGTGAACTCTGGCCGCCGATATGGAGCGCCGGACTTTCGGAACGAAACGCGGTGGCGATACCGGTCACCGCATTGGTGCAGCCGGGTCCGGCGGTCGTCACGACACAACCGAGTTTCCCTGTCTGGCGGGCATAACCATCCGCCGCATGGGCTGCGGTCTGCTCATGGCGAACGTCGACTATGCGGATACCTTCATCTATACAACCGTCGTAGATGTCGATAATGTGACCGCCGCACAGTGTAAAAATGGTGTCCACGCCCTCATTACGCAAGGCCCTGGCGACGAGATGACCGCCGGAGATGACATCCCGCTCCCTGCTTTTTTTGGCAAGAGTATCCGTTGCGGTATCGGATTGTACTTTTTGGTCCAGTTCTTTGTTCATGATCATTTACTCTATTCAAGGTAATCGACAAATTTATCGACATGGTCAGCAAGATACATCGCATGGTCTTCGACCAGGCGTTTCGCCTTGCGCGCGTCACGCGCTTCAAGAGCTTCGATAATCCGGATGTGGTCAACAATGGATTCACTGGTTCGATTTCGCTCACCAATGGTTTTTCGCCGTATCGCGCGCATGTGGATGAACAAACCTCCGGTAATGTCGCTCAACAGGTCGCACTTGCTTAACTGGATCAGACGTTGATGAAAGGTGATATTGGTTTCGGAGTATTCGTCAATATGGGCGCGCGCCATGTTGGCGTCATCAAAGGTAGCGAACAATTTACGCATGGACGCCAGTTCTTCATCGGTCGCGTTTTCTGTCGCCATCCTGGCCGCGACCCCTTCGAGCGCAGCCCATACCTGAATAATCTCCAGTATCTGTTTCTTTGTTTTGCGGATGACAAAGGTTCCCAGTCTCGGGATCGTCTCTACCAGTCCCTCTTGCTCCAGACGTGTAATCGCCTCTCGCACCGGGGTTCGGCTGACTTCCAGGTCACTGGCCAGCTTTCTTTCGTCCAGCGCCGGCGCCTCGGCGCCGCTGTAAATATCCATTTCGGAGATGGCTTCCTTCAACGCCGCATAAACCTTTTCCTTGAGCATTGGATTGGTCTCCAATGGTTTCAGGTTTACTCTTGAATCAGCCATTTTCGTACTTCCGGTTTCTCTGTGTGCCTTGTGTATTTTGTATACCAGAGAAATCATCCCTGGGCGACATTCGTATTACTCCCGGCATTTGATTAACGGGTTCCGGCAGCCTGGGCCTTGCCGCGCCTTCGATTACGGATAACCGGATAGAGGATCAAGGCAATGGCGATGGCAATACAAACTGCGGAAATGGGACGCTCGAAAAAGACGGACGGGTCGCCGTGAGAACCGATCAGAGTCTGTCTGAGAGATCGCTCCGCGAGTGGTCCGAGGACGATGGCCAACACCGCCGGCGCCACCGGGTAATCCAGTTTTCTCAACAAATATCCGACAATACCGAACAGGAACATCAGCCATACGTCATGCATGGTCTGGGTTGGCGCATAACCGCCAACCACACAAAGAATGTAAATAATCGGCGCCAGTATGGTGAATGGCACGGTCAGAACACGGACAAATATCGGGATAAACGCCAGGTTAATCAATAGCGTAACCGTGTTGGCGATATATAACGATCCGATCAGTCCCCAGACGAAATCAGGGTTTTCAGAAAACAGCAACGGCCCTGGACGCAGACCCCAGATAATCATCCCGCCGAGCAGAATGGCGGTTGTCGGGGAACCCGGAATGCCCAGTGTAATCATCGGCAGCATGGAACCCGTTGACGCGGCATTGTTTGCGGCTTCTGGAGCGGCCACCCCGGAGATATTGCCTTTGCCGAAGGAATCCGGATCCTTTGAAAAGGTTTTCGCCAGACCATAAGACATTAACGAGGCGGGAGTGGCGCCGGCGGCAGGCAGCGTACCGACGAAAAACCCCAGAAATGAGCCCAATGAGGTCGTTCCGATATATTTCCTGACATCCGGCAAATTCGCCAGCGTCGATTTGATCGACATTTTTACATTGTGTGCTACGACCTTGCCGCGGGTGGACTCGAGCGTCCACAACATCTCGCCAATACCATAAATTCCGATTGCCAGGACCAGAAAATTGACACCGTGAAGGAAGCCGGAGATATTGCCGAAAATCAGTCGTGGCTGGCCGGAGATAATGTCGAGACCCACTGAGGCCAGTACCAGTCCGATCAAAATGGAGAAAATGGTCTTGGGTATATCGTCTCCGCCCAGTCCGATGAAGGTTGCGAAAGCCAGTACCATCAGGGCGAACTCTTCTGTTGGCCCGAATTTAAGCGCAAAAACGGCAAGCGGCGGCGCGAACAATGTGAACAGTACAACGGATACGGTGCCGCCAATGAATGAGGCAACCGCGGCGGCGGTCAGCGCCTTGTCCGATTGACCGGATTGCGCCAGTGGGCGGCCATCGAAAACGGTGGCTACCGCAGTCGAAGCGCCGGGGATACCCAGTGTGATGGAACTGATGGCGCCACCATACATGGCGCCATAATAAATCGCGGCGAGGAATATGATCGCCGCAGTCGGGGGCACCAGAAAAGTGACGGGCAGCAATATGGCAACCCCGTTTACCGACCCTAAGCCGGGCATGGCCCCTACCAGCAACCCGATCGTGCAGCCGATCAGAATCATCAGGAAATTGGTGGGTTGCAGCGCCTCAAGCAACCCGGTCATCAATAGCGGCAATACTGAATCAAGCATTATTTCCTCCGTCCGGCATCATTGGTATCCATGCAGACACGCCTCAGGAATACATCAGATCGTAGATCGGGTAAAACCATGGCTCAGTCCCCGCCTTGGGCAAAGGTATTTTCAGCGCCCATTCAAACAGGCAGAATATGAACACCGGAACTGCAATCATCACCACAATGGTCAGCAGCCAGGTATGACGACCCACGAAACGCAGATAAAACATCAGGAAGAACAACAATGAGGCGTAAATCCCGACCAGATGAGTCCCCACCAGCAAAAACAGAATGGCGCCGGCGGAAATGCCGACAACCAGTACTGCATCCCGGCTGATATAAGGCGAAAGCGAGCGCGATTGCGGTGTAATCCGGAGAAACCAGCGCCAAACCGTGGCCAGGGAAGCCAGCAGCATTCCGGCAGACAACCAGAAAGGCCAGGCCCCGGAGCCGGGACCCCGATCCTCGATCCAGCCAATATTCAGTTCAGCGCTTTTCAACATCAGAGCGATTGAGCACAGCGCACAAACGAGCGCCATCAACAACTCAGCAGTCCGTACTGTCATATCAACCCCCTTCTTCTCTGCCGCAAATTGACCGGAACTTGCCTGTCCGGGATACCTGGCAAGGTACACAGCGCCTTGCCAGACAACCCCGACAAACGCCCGCAATGTATGTCAGCCCCTGGAAATCCTGGCGACACACCGGGCGGCAACGAATTACTCGCCGGTAATTGCAGATGCGCCGACTGCCTGAATCAGATTTTTGTGGAGCGCAATCTGATCTTTATGGTAGGAGCCCAGGTCACTGCCCGCCAACCAGGTATCGCAGGCCAGACCATCATCCGTGCAAAATTGCTGCCATTCCTCAGAATCAAACAGCTGCTTGAACAGCTCAACATAGAAGGACTGCGCTTCGGCTGACATTCCCGGAGGGCCATTGATGGAACGCTGCATGTAGTATTGCATGTCCACGCCCAACTCTTTCGCGGTGGGAATATCAGGGTATGCCGGCAGTCGTTCCGCCGTGAACTGAACCAGAGGTTTGGTATTCCCGGCGCGATAGAACTCACTTTGCTCGGCAGGATTGTTGACGGTTGAGTCAATGTGCTTGCCCACCAGGTTTTTGGCGACCGTTCCGCCACCCGGGAAAGGAATATAAGTCACGTCATAACCGAATGCCTGCTCCATCATCGCGGTCAGAATGGAATCTTCCTGGCCCGTACCGGTTCCGCCGACTTTCCAGGTATTGCCTGCCGCTTTTACTGCCGCAATGTAGCTGTCCAGATCGGTTATATCCGCCATGTCGGAATGAACCCACAACAGGAAGTTATCCACAGCCATGCGTCCGATCGGGGTAAAGTTACTGACATCCACGCCAAGGTCCGGCTGGATGATCGGGGTCGTATAAAAACTGTTGAGAGTAACCAGTACCGTATGATCGTCGCCGGCCTTATCCTGCAGATAGCGTAACGCTTCACCACCGGAACCACCCGCCTTGTTTATTGGAATAAAAGGGCGAGGGGAAAGGTCTTTTGATTCAATCAACCCCTGTAACAATCGGGCAATCTGATCAGCGCCCCCACCCGCGCCAGCCATGATAATCAACTCAACGGGTTTTTTCGGTTGCCAGGCTGATGCCAACTGGGAATAGCCGGCGCCCGCGCCAACCACTACAAGAAGGGCTGCCAGAATTGCGGTTTTTGCTTGTCTAATCATTGAATAATCTCCAAAAAATAATATTGTCCCGAACCTGGCCGCAACCATAAAGGAACTGCAAGCAACTGTCGGGAAGTAACTTTCATCTGGTATCCAGTATACCAGATACCAATTTCAAAAACAACCAACCTGATTCCTGGTAAAATCCCGGATACAAAACCCCGGCCTGAACAGTCAAGTGGTGTCGTCACTTGCGAGTGACTTGTCAATACTACTCTATCGGAGTCAACAAATCCAAATTCTGTTACACGGTCGTCTTTCCCGCATCACCTTAAAGTCTTTCCCTTGATAAGCGGGAATCCACAATGATATGGATGTCGTAACTACCGATGCGTAGGGGCGGGTCCGAACCGGGAACAAAATCCGATGATCCGGATGACGTAACTACAGATGCGTAGGGGCGGGTCACTGTGCCCGCCCGCAAATCGTCACCGCCTGTCCGTATCTCCCGGGCTCAGTATGTCGAAAATGGTAGCGCCGATATGCACCGGAGATTCCACGACGGTTACCCCGGCTTCTGCGAGCAACGTCATTTTTCCTGCGGCTGTACCCGCATTATGTTCAATGATGGCGCTGGCATGCCCCATACGCCGCTCACTGGGAGCATGTTGCCCGGCGATATACGCAACCACCGGCTTTGAACCGGGTTGCTCCAGCAGATATTGCGCCGCCTGTTCTTCCCCGGTTCCTCCGATCTCGCCAATCAGAACGATGCCGTCGGTTTGCGGATCATCGTTGAACAACTTCAGACAATCGACAAAATTAATTCCGTGAACCGGGTCGCCGCCAATACCGATACAGGTTGACTGACCCAGACCCACCGCAGTCGTTTGCGATACCGCTTCGTAGGTCAGCGTACTTGAACGGGAAACCACACCGACACGCCCCGGCTTGAAAATCTCTGCCGGCATGATACCGATTCGACAACCTTTCGGGGTGATGACACCGGGGCTGTTCGGGCCGATCAATGTGGAATTTCCCTGCTTCAATATCCGCGCCACATGCACCATATCCAGTACCGGAATATGTTCAGTGATACAGACAATCAGTCTCATTTCGGCTTCAATCGCCTCAATCATGGCGGCGGCGGCGGATTCCTTCGGCACGAAAATGACGGTTGTATCCGCTTGTGTTTCGGCTTTCGCCTGCTTTACGCTGTCAAAAACCGGCAACCCCAGGTGACGACTTCCGCCCTTGCCCGGCCTGACCCCGCCAACCATTCTTGTGCCGGATGAAATCGCGCGCTCAACATAGAAGGTGGCTTGACTGCCGGTTATTCCCTGACAGATGACACGAGTGGAAGAATCAACCAGAATGGACATGAGTTATTCCTGTTTCCCGCCAGCCAGCAGTTTCCTGAATTGTCCGACCAGAGAATGACTCCCGGACTGCGGCGACCGTTTGCCGGTTGAACCCACGGCGGCCGCAGCGATTTCAACCGCTTTTTGCGCGGCCCGGGCCATGCTTTCGGCAATAAAAATCTGCGGCATGGATTCCTGTAACCGGCGTTTGGCTAAATCCGCATTGGTGCCCGAAAAGCGGACAATCACCGGGATGGTGATCGGCGCTGAGCGGTTAATCAGTAAAAGCGCGTCAGCGATCGTATCACACCGCATAATGCCGCCGCCAAACACATTGATCAGCAGACAGTCCACAGACGGAGTATTCAAAACCTGCTCAATGGCGCTGCGGCTACGGGCAATCTTCGAGTCCGGCGGCAAATCCAGAAAATTCGCCGACTCGCCACCCAGATATTTGATCGCGTCAATCGTCGCCATGGACAACCCGGCCCCGACTGCCAGACAGCCGATATTGCCCTCCATCCTGAAATAGTTAAAACCATGCTTGCTGGCTTGCAATCGATCATCCGGCCGCCAGGCATCCTGCGCCAGATAGCGGTTTTGTTGTTGTCGGAACATCGCGTTATCATCCAGCGCAATCTTTGAATCCAGCGCCACCAGCGCCCCATCGGCGACGACCAGAGGATTGATTTCGATCAAACTGGCGTCCCGGCCAACAAACAGATCGTAGATTTTGTGCACAATCTGTTTTGCCTGATCAGCCAGGTTGCCGGTCAGGCTGAGGTTGTCGCTGAGCGTGTCCAGCTGCGCCGGTGTGGCGCCGGTCTCTTCCTCAATAACCAGCTGGTATATGGAGTCCGGTTCCCGCCCCGCAACCGATTCAATATCGGAGCCGCCGTGGTTCGAATACAGCAAAACCACTTTCCCCGATTTCGCGTCCACCAGCATCGCCAGCGAAAGTTCACGCTCGAATTCCAGCGCCTTTTCCAGATAAACCCGGTCAACGACTGCGCCGGCCGGGTCGGTTTGCGCTGCCTTCAATATATTTCCCAGCATCGCATGGGCATACGGATGAACATCCAGATGATTGTTTACCTGATGGACTCCTCCGACACAGTCCAAGCCCCGGAATCGATCCGTATCAACGAAAGAACCGCGAGCGCGGCCACTGGAAAGAACCTGCGCCTTGATCATCCAGCGTTCGCCGCCAAGGCGCATCGCGACTTCTTCAGCCTGTTCCGGAGTAGCCGCAATTTCGCCGGGAGGAATCAGGATTCCAACCCCTTCCAGCAGGCGTTTGCCTTGGTATTCGTAAAGGTTCAATTCAATTCCCGGTACAGGTACACGTGACGCCGAATCGGTGCGGCTATCCGGCAATACTAAACCAAAAGGACAATTTTTCCAAAATGACGACTGGCTTCCATGACCCGATGCGCCTCGGCGGCCTCCTGCAACGGATAGACATCGGAGACAAGCGGCATGATTCTGCCGTCAGCCATCAGCGGCAGGACCGTGTCCGCAAATTCAGCAATGATCGCGGCTTTTTCAGCTATTGGCCGGGAACGAAGCACAGAGCCGATGATTCTTTGCCGCTTCACCATCATCAGCGCCAGATTGAGTTCGGCTTGTATGCCGCCAAGAACGCCGATCAACATCAGCGTTCCGCCGAGACTCAAGGATTTCATGTTGGCCGCCAGATAGGGTCCGCCGATATGATCCAGAATCACATTCACCCCCCGTTTCCCGGTTCGCTCCCGGATCTTGTCGGCAAACGATTCGTTCTGGTAGTCAATCACACAGTGGGCGCCGATCTCCTTCACTCTTTCCACCTTGCCGGTGGATGCGGTCACGATAATGTCTGTATCCGGAACCAGGGCGCGGCAAAGTTGAATGGCGGCGGTATTGACTCCACCGCCGCCGCCATGCAGCAGCGCCGATTGATGATTGCCGAGACCACCGATCATGAAAATATTGAGATAAGCCGTCAAGCCGATTTCACAGACACAGGCCGCCTGCACGAAGTCCATGTTTTCAGGTATCGCCATGGCATGGTCGGCATGGGCCGTGGCAAACTCCGCGTAGCCGCCACCGCCGATCAACGCCATCACCCGGTCACCGATTTTCCACCGGGTCACGCCGGCGCCTGTCGCCTCGACGGTTCCGGCGACTTCAAGGCCGAGGATCTGCGAATCTCCTGGCGGCGGCGGGTAATGACCCTGGCGCTGGATGATGTCCGGCCGATTGACCGATGTGGCCGCGACCCGGATCAGAATCTGGTTCTCCCCCGGAGTGGGCAGTTCGGCATCGCCCCACTCCATCATCTCCGCACCGCCGAAGTCCTTCAGTAAAATTGCTTTCATTTTGTCGGTTTCCTTGTATATGATTTGGTCATTATAGGGAAACATGGTCAATAAAAGGAAGGACAAGCCCGCATATTATCCAATGGAATTCCCGGCGCCGCGGGGTTCCGCTTCACGGAACGGACGGGCGTCGTTGGCTTTAAGGTTACTATTCGGTGGGACTGGAGACATAATCCCGTTAGATACAAGCATAGAGACCGCAACGGGCGTTAAAAACGCGCACCCTGCCAGACATTCGGGACAATTTACGGCTTATTTTCGTAATTGGTCCAACGAATTGAACAAACCTTTTACACAAACCGATTTAGACCTTTCCCAGCCTGGAGGTTCTCTAGTCCTGGCATGTGACGGGACGCGCTGAATGATAGCGGGTTGGTACAGGAATCAGCGTTCAGTATACAGGCATTGCGGTTGCCTGACATCGCAGGGGCGACCCACTGTGGTCGCCCGTGTTGATTTTCGTATACGGTTGATGACGGTTGCGGGCGGGTACAGTGACCCGCCCCTACACGTCCATAGTTATTCTTGTATGTGTTCGGTAATTCGTTGACAACAGGACAAAAAGTTTGGAAATTACATGCATTGTATATACAATGTATGCTATGAGTAAGATTATAAGATGGGACTTGAAAAAATCTGAGTGGCTAAAGGCAAACATTGATAGAGGGGGTATCGGTTTTGAGGAGTGTGTTGTACTGATCGAAGCAGGACAAATACTCGATAGTATCGACAACCCCGGCTCCAGCCACCCGGATCAAAAGGTTTTCGTGCTGGAAATTGATAACTATGTGTATTTGGTCCCGTATGTTGAAACTGACGAGGAAATTTTCCTCAAAACCCTGTATCCAAGCCGAAAATATACGGCTATTTATTCAGGATAAGAAAAAGACATGAAAAAAGAACCCTGTGTGCAAGACTACTTTGACGATGAGGAAAAAGACTTGATCGAAAGCATGGAGAATGCCATCAACAAGGAGGATTACGTTCCTGTGAGCAATCTCACTGCCAAACGCCAGGCCATGTTCCGTGAAGCCGCAAGGAATACGCTAAATGAAAAAACAACACAAATTACCCTGAGAATACCTCGCACTGACCTTGTACGTCTGAAAGCCCAGGCCATGCGTGAAGGGATACCCTATCAAACCTGGATGAAATCCATTTTGCATAAATCCGTAGCTCCATAAAAAGTAAAGAAACCGCCCTTTCTCAACTTCTTAAAAAGTGACACACGGCCAAAAATCTGGTATATGTCGGGTAATTTGAATCGGAGAATATGAAATGAAATCTGTACCCCCCCCCCCCCGATATAAAGGGCAGAAATAGAACTGATTTACAGAAACGCAAGCAAATCATCCGAAGTCTGGCCGTTGGCGGCTTGGCCGTTACGGTTTGGCAGAAGCCGATCATTAACAGCGTGCTGTTGCCGGCTCATGCACAGCCATCAGGAAACACAACAGCAGACCCGGCAAACCCGTCCGGGCAAGCTGGAGAGTCCGGGCAGACAGGGCAGACCGAGCAGGGTCAAACCAACCAGGAACAAACAGCCGTACCGCAACAGAACCAACAGGAACAGCAACAAAACCCGGGCGAACCCAATCATGACCGATTGGAATCATTGCCAGCAGGCGGTGGGCCTATAGTCCGTATAAGGGAGTGCGGAGGAGCGATCCAGATCGTTTCATACGGATTCGCTGATCGGTATAACGGGCCGGGACAGATTGATAAAGACTACTGGATCAAAGTAACCGGGATACGAACGCCGATAGTGGGTAACCCTATGTTTTCAAGTAGTAGCCTAAACCGCGCGGCGCCGTTGGCTTTAAGATTGGTATTTTCTCAGCTTGATGCCTTCATGCCGTTAGACTTAAGCGTAGATGCCGCATCAGGCGCTAAAAACGCGCAACCTGCCAGAAATACGGGAAAGTTCACGGCCTTTTTTCGTAACTGGTCCGACTTTCATGACAGACCTTGGACACAAGCCGAATTAAACGCTTTTCTGGCTAACGGTACTACGTTCCTTCTCTGTGACGGGTCGCGCTGATAGCGGGTTTATCCGGGGCAAGGGCGGGTGACCGCCATCTGCTACCCTCTCCCGCGTCCGGCGGGCGGGCACGGAGATCCGGACTGGATAATTTACTGCCCCGGCGCCCCTATGAAGTCGAACACGCGAACAAGGATTAACAGGGTCATGGCAGATTGAAACCCGAACAGAATCCCGAATGTCCAGCGAATATTTCCCGCTGGACTCCGGCAATGTCTCCCTTTGTCGCTAACTGGTCGCCCTGGTGTGCTACTACCTCAGCTACCGCTTCGGCTTGTTTGGTGTCCATCCCGGCGCCTTTCAGTTTCCGCGCTGTTCCAGTGTGTCGATGGTATACGCTGTCATGGATTAAAACCACCAAGGTTTCTGAACTTAATGCAGGTCTATCCCTAAGATTGTCATATAGAATTGTCCGCAGAGAGGTTCTCCTTCGACATTCCCAAATGCTTAATCTCCAGGTCACCCCAGTGCCGGTTCAGGTACTCGGCGACGAGTCGGCGATGACAATGGTGTGGTTGGTCCTCGCTGCACAGCAGACAGCCATCACTCACGACTTCCTTTGGTATGGCTTTCTCAATCCGTCTCTCACGCATCAGATTGATGAAGTGGCTTTCGTAGGTATTCCAGTCAATTCTTGCCTTTCGGTAGTCGCTCAACAGGTCTTTGGTAGGCGCCAGATCTGGCAGGTGAACATAATCCATTCCATAGAGTTCGCGAGCAAACCAGGCGAGGTCATCTTTTTTTGCGAAACCAGCAAGTTGAGATCCATTGTTGAGACGTACATCAACAATGCGCTTGACTCCTGATCCTCGAAGAAGATCGAAGAAGCGGTGCGCGGACTTCTTCGTGAACCCTATGGTAGATACCTTGATCAATCTCGTTACTCCGATACAGTGACAGGATTTTCAAGAGTATGGGCGACACGCCCGGCTTGACGGGTAACTGCCTCCGCGATCAGTTCAGTACGTGACTGTTGTTGACTGAACATATCTTGCTGCTCCCGCTCAAGACTGAACCTGTTGATCAGTCTTTGCATTGCATCAACGTGTGACTCCAGTCGGCCATCGGGATGAATATGCGCGATGTCCATGCCTCTTTTATCAATTGATTGTGCAACCAGAAGAGTCCGATGGCAATCGACAGGCTCTTTTTCTGAACACATCAGTACAATACGATGTTCCACCGCGCCGCGCATTACCCTCTCAATCCCTTCGCGGAAACGCTCTGTTTGTGCGAGGCGTTCGTAGCGAATGCGCCCGTCCTCATAGCAGCCAGGATCGTCTGACCGGCCGCCGAGTTCGCGACCGAGGTATACGTACCGGATTTGTCGCGCCTTGAGCGCTGTGGCAAGCGGTTCTCGATTAAAGTGAGGGTTGAAGCGGCTGTAGGGCGCCGAGCGCACGTCTGCCAGTACAGTAATACGGCGCTGTACCAGCAGCCCTATGAAAGTTTCCAGTGAATGATTGGAATGACCGATTGTAAGGATGGGGTTGTGGGGACTACTCATGTCGAGAACTTGGGGGTCGCTTCCATCTTCGTATTGGCGCTCATGTTCGGATACCTCCTGATTTTCCCGTTTGCTGACAGGTCGAACCCAGTTTCCAGCTCTGTTTTCCACGGATAATTCCCGACCGGCAATACACCGGCCCGACAATTTTCGGGAATTCGCGAGACAGACTATTCGTTTGCTACTGGCCATTGGAGATGGTCCAACCCAAGCCTACTCGCTGAATTGCAGGTGTTCCGACCCTTGCTATTTCCTTATGTGCTATTTCCTTATGTTGCAATATCCTCATTTATGTCAGAATCCCCGTTTGAAGTGCTGGAAGTATAAAGTACATGTTGATCCGGTTCAAACGTACAGCTACAGCTACAAGGGTTAAAACCATCAAAAAAGGGGTTTACTGCCTCATTAATGTGGCTGATAGTGTGCTTGTTTCCATAGGCAAAAGTTTTTCCCCGTGCTGGAGAAGATACCCGGAATCGCCTTATCTGTCGCGTCTGGCCGGGTTCGTCAATCCTCTGGTGACCGCCATCTGCTACCCTCTCCCGCATCTGGCGGGCGGGCACGGTGACCCGCCCCTACGATGATGAGTGGCGCGGGAATGATGTTTCGGGTTATGTGATGTCATGAATTGCAGATTCCATATATCGGTAGGGGCGCCCCTTGTGGGTGCCCGTGTTATTTCCGTGATCAAACAACATCTCACACGCCCTGTTATTCGTGGATTCGCGCGCCGTTACGGAAGAACACCAATCAGGACAAGGGGCACTGCTGGAACTCCCCGACCCTGTCTTAGCACATTCAGGAGGTCGCGCTCGTAATAGGGCACGCCACTGGACATTTCCCGTTCCAGGTCTTTCATTGGCAGTATTTCGATTCCAACGTCAATGATATCGGATACGTAGAAACTCAGATGCTTGACGAAAAGATCATGTGCCACGAACGCATATTTGCCGAATTGAACTTCTACGGCAACCCTGTCTTTTACGAAGTCAGTCTGGTTGTAGGACATAATAGGAGTCTGGCCTGACTCCTCGATAGCTTTCTTCTGATCTTTTTCAGAGTGCCCATAAATGCCTCGCAACAACTTTTCATCAGCAGTCACCCAAAAAGTATTTCTCCGTTCGCTCCACCCTCTCGCTTCCAGTCCTTTCTTGAACTCCCTGTTCATGTCTACGGGAGAGTATAACTTCTTGCCAGGCATTGTCTTTTCCTTGGAAACCTTGGTCTTGCAGATGGCGGCATCAACCTCAGAAATTACGTCCTGAATTTCCTGCCAAAGTCCTGGACGATGCACCATGAGATACTCCACCCCGTTCAGGTGAGAATAATTTGCCCCGATTCGCATCAATGCCCACCGTTAGGCAATGCAGGGTCGTATATGGGTTTCCCCATCGGGCGGGTCAACAATGTTCCCGCTTCCAATGCCTTTACACGCTGACGGGCAATATCGACATATTCGCTTACAATATCGCAACCATAAGCATCCCGGCCATGCATCAGCGCAGCCACCATAGCCGAACCCACTCCCATATAGGGGTCGAAAACAGCATCCCCCTTATTGGTCATTGATAGTACCAAACGCTCGACAAGTTCAACCGGGAACTGGCAGGGATGGACTGTCTTTTCCGGGTGGTTGCTCTTGACGTTTGGAAACGCCCATACATCACTTGGATTCTTGCCATCAGGATTGCAGGACAGCTTACCCACATTGGGGCCCTTGAAGTGGCGTTTGTTCGGATACTTGGATGGAACACGGATTGGGTCAAGATTCCATGTGTATTGATCACTCCTGGTCCACCAGTTGATTGTCTCGTAACGTCCGGACAGACGCCGGGTACAATGCAATCCGTGACCGAAATGCCAGATGATCCGGTTCCTCAGTTTCAGACCATGTGCCTTGAACAGTGGATACAGGAGTGCGTCCAGCGGGGCGACTTCGCCGTTCTCAACGTAATTGCCTACCTGCCAGCATATTGACCCCTGGGCGTGCAAGAGGCGTACACACTCGCTGATCACCCGTTCCTGTCCTGCAAGATAATCATCCATTCGTTGCCTGTCTTCATATTCCTTATCCAGATTGTACGGCGGGGAGGTAACGATTAGTTTGAAACTTGCGTCTGGAAACTGGTGCATAAACGCCATATTGTCCTGGCAAGCGAGAACCGTCTGGCTCCTCATACCATGCCCTTGTGCTTCGGACGAGAACATATCGGACTGCGGCTCTGCCCGCTCCAGCTGGAACGGCAATTTTTCGATGGCTTCAGTTCCGCTTGTTGATGATTTTGACATTTATCATGAGTATCGCGATGGTGAAATCTCTATGGATGCGGGACATTATATTACCAGATATTGTCGATTCTGGATGATGTATCTGGAACAGATTTATCTGGAACTGAGGTCTCCCCATTTTTTTATTTGAGGGTTATATAAGCGGTGTCAACTTGTCGTCCGTACAGGACACTTTATAGGGTATACTCTTCATCGGCCTTGTTGTTCACCCATCCGGTGATGTTGTTTTTGGAGAAATAACAGCATACAACAAGGCCTCTCTTCTCTTTATAAAACCTCTATCGCGGATTTGGGGAGGAACTGCATAGTGACACACAGCCAAAAATCTGGTATATGTCGGGTAATTTGAATCGGAGAATATGAAATGAAATCTGTACCCCCCCCCCCCCCGATATAAAGGGCAGAAATAAAACAGACTTACAGAAAAGAAAGCAAATTATCCAAAGTCTGGCCGTTGGTGGCTTAGCGGTTACGGTTTGGCAGAAACCGATTGTAAACAGTGTGCTGTTGCCGGCTCATGCACAGACAAGCGGAAACACATCCGGGCAAGCTGGAGAAGCTGGACAGGTGGGACAGACAGAGCAAGGACAGACCAATCAAGAACAAACGGCCGTACCGCAACAGAACCAACAGGAAGATTCAGCGAGTCCGGGCAAACCCAATCATAACCGATTGGAACCATTGCCAGCAGGCGATACGCTTATAGTCACAATAAACGACCCCGGGGAGTGCAGAACGATCCAGATAACAAGATTTGAACTTGCTGATCGGTATCACGGTCCGGGACAGGTTGAAAAAGACTACTGGATCAAAATAACAGGAATACAAACGCCGACATCAGGTGACCGGCAAGAACCAAACAGAAAGGCGCCGTTGAATTTAAGGTTTTCAGTCGGTATTACGGGAGACATAATCCCGTTAGATACAAGCATAGAGACCGCCACGGGCGTTAAAAACGCGCACCCTGCCAGACATTCGGGAATGTTCACGGCTTTTTTTCGTAACTGGTGGAGCGAAGAGAACAGACCTTTTACACAAGCCGAATTAATTCAGGTTAAAAATTCTATATCCCTTGTATGTGACGGGACGCGGTAGGATGATAGCGGGTTGGTACAGGAATCAGCGTTCAGTATACAGGCATCACGGTTGCCTGACATCGCACGAGCGACCCACTGTGGTCGCCCGTGTTGATTTCCGTATACGGTTGATGATGGTTGCGGGCGGGCACAAGACCCGCCCCTACGATGATGGGTGGCGCGGGAATGATGTTTCGGGTACTGGATGTCGTGAATTGCAGATTCAATATATCGTAGGGGCGCCCCTTGTGGGTGCCCGCATTATTTCCGTGATCAAACAACATTTCACACGCCCCGTCATTCGTGGATTCGCGCTTCCAATCGGACTGCGGCTCTGCGTGAAGAGATACCCTATCAAACCTGGATGAAATCCATTTTGCGTAAATCCGTGGCTTCATAAAGAGCAAAGAAACCGCCCTTGATCAACCACCAATATAAGACATTTCCACTTTTTGGGAGTGACTGTGCGCCGGGGCGATTCGGGTTGATTGACTTCTTTGCATCGAATACTGGTCATCCCGGTTCAACCAGACCGCCTCGATTCGTTGCCGGATTACAGCATCTGAATCGTGCGCTTCGAGCAACCCTTTCAAATTGACGCCGGAGGTTGCGAACAGACAGGTGAACAGCTCGCCAATGGCGGAAAGCCGGGCCCGGACACAGTGATTGCAGAAAGGCTGGGTGATGGAAGAAATCACGCCAATCTCGCCGGAACCATCAACAAACCGCCATCGTTTGGCAACTTCCAGCCGCGAATCCAGATCGACCGGCTCAATCGGATACCGGGACTGAACCAGATCAATGATTTCCCTGGCGCCAAAAACATGGTCACGCTGCCATTGATTATGATTCCCCACGTCCATGAACTCGATAAATCGTAAAATCACGCCGGTGCCCTTAAAATACTCGACCATCGGCAATATATCCGGGACGTTGATATTCTTTTGCACCACCATATTCACCTTGACCGCATCAAAACCGGCGGCCAGCGCATGATCCACTCCCTGTAAAACATCTTCCATCGGGAAAGAAACCTGGTTGATGCGCTGGTAGATTTCCGGGTCAAGCGCGTCCAGGCTGATGTTGACCCGTTTCACTCCAGACTCCCTGAGTGCCCGTGCCCGCGCTCCGCTCAACAGCGAAGCATTGGTTGTAATCGCAATATCCCGGACCCCGTCCACCCGGCGAATCTTTTCAACCAGCGCCTCCAGGTCCTTTCTCAACAACGGCTCGCCGCCGGTCAGCCGGACCTTCTCGACACCCAGACCGGCAAATATCCGCACCAGTCTTTCGATTTCCTCATAGCTTAACAGGGCGCTGGATTTCAAAAACGGGTAACCCTTGCCAAAAACATCTTTCGGCATGCAGTAACCACAACGAAAATTGCAGCGGTCCGTAACCGATATGCGTAAATCGTGCAACGACCGCCGGAGTTTGTCTTCGGGCATGAGTGGTCAGCCTCCCTGAATCGCCGGCCAGACTGTCAGTACATCGCCTTCTTCCAGGGTTTCATCCCGTGCATCAAGAGGGAGAAACACGCCATTTCGCATCACCGTTCGCACCTCCGCCTCCGGCACATTAAACCGTTGCAGAATCTGATTCGGTGTAATCGAACCGGATTCGTCCAACTGAACCGCATTGCCCTCAATATCTTTTGGCAGGTACTCCATCAGGCTGGAGAAAAATTTGACCGTGATTTTCATTTCATACTGCCTGTTGCCGCGGCAAACCCCTACCCGCCGCCGCGATGAAGATATTTTTTAAATTTGTCGATAAATTCATGTCGCTCGGTCTGTGAAAAGTGTTCGAACCGGATTCTAACATCCACAACCGGCAATTCCAGCGAGGCGATACGGCGAACTTTTTCCTCTCCCATGGTCAGGTATGCCGTTCTGTGACCCAGTGTGATACGGAATCCGCGCTCCCCCTGGCTGGCAGTCTGATCCGCCGAAACCCGATAAGGCGCGACTGCGGCAGCCAGACTCCTGCTCAGTTCGAGATGGGTAAAACCCATCTGTGCAAAGTAATCGGGCGCGGCGGTATCAGCCCCGGCGGTATCACTCATCCCCCCGCGACCGGAGGCCATACGGCAACGGTATCATCGGCTTTTAGCGGAATATCCCGCTCCGTCGCATTCAGATACACCCCGTTCAACAATACCAGATGAACCTCGCGGCGGGGGACAAAATGCTGATCAATCAACTGATTCGGTGTCGTGTCGTCGTCTACTTCCAGAACCGCCACATTCTTGACCGCGTTTGCCGGCAAATATCCCGACAAGGTTGCGAACAGCTTGAAGTGAACCCGCATCTGCAACGCCTCTGGACAAGATTCGCCGGAAAACCAGAACCCGTGACTCTTCCGGCTTACCCCTGGGTCACGGCCAGCCAGGCTTCCATAATCATCAACGGGTTATCCATCAGTCGCTCCTTCCATTTCCCTAAAGGGAAGCGACCCTGCACCAACCCCCGAATCACGCCAATATGCTGGGTCAACCCCAGCGTATTGGCTCCGATCAGGCGATCTTCCTCGAACTGAAGCTGGATATAACGGAAATTTTCCTCATCAACCAGTCTCGCCGTGTCACCGCCATCCACTCCTTCCCATTGACCATACGAGGCGGATATCAGGCCGATGGTATCCAGCACATTCATCAATACGCTGCCCCGATGATGGATGGAGCCATATTCGACCATATTGGCGGCAGCCGTATAACCATGTTCGACCGCGGTCGGTTGAATCGCCTGGACACTGTATTCGCCGGTGGAGAAATCCCGCCCGCAGGCGACATCGCCAGCCGCGTAAATATCCTCGATGGACGAGCGCATGCAGTCATCTATGACAATCGCTCCATTGGACATTTCGATACCGGAATCCGCCAGAAAGCCGGCATTACCCTGCACGCCCGTAGCACAAATCACCAGCTCGGCTTCCACAGAGCCGTGGCCGCTGACCTTGACCCCCACATGATCGCCGGAAGATTCGATGGCTTCAACCTGGCAGCCGGTCATCACGTGAACCCCTTTTTCGGCACACCATCTCTCCAGCAATGTACCGCAGGTCTGATCCAGCATTCTGGGCACCATCCGGTTCCCCATCTCGATCACCGTCAGCTTCGCGCCGGACGAAACCAGCGCCTCCAGAATGATACAACCGATAAAACCGGCGCCGATCAATACCACGGATGAACCTGGCCTGATGGCGCCTGCGATCTTTCTGGCGTCCGCCAGCGTCCAGCAACTGGTGACTCTGGCGTGATCAATGCCCGCAATCGGCGGAGTCATCGGGCGCGACCCGGACGCGATCAACAGTCTGTCATAATCCCGGCGCCCCCCGCTCGCGAGTGAAACGGTCTTCCCTGTGGGGTCTACAGATTCGACCGTGTCCACCACGACCTCGATTCCCTGCCCGCTGAAATGACCTTCCTGTCTTCTCAGGTATGTGCCGGACTCATCAATGTTTTCCCTTAACAGATAGGGAATCGCCATTCGGGAATAGGGCGGCTCCGGCTCGTCGCCGATCATGGTGATAGCGGCGGACGGCTCCCGCTTGTGCAGCGTCTCAGCCGCCACCACCCCCGCAGGGCCGGCGCCAATGATGACATGATTCATGCGGGCAGCGCGAATTTCTCACGCACTTCGGCAGTCAACTCACCCTCCCTGGTCCAGCCGCGCAACGAATAATATTCCGGCAACATTTCATCAAGACCACATACCTTGCCTTTCGCCGGCCCGGTTCTGGCCGCTTCCTTGAGCAATCTGGGTGGCAGTGTGTCATCCTTGCCCGTCAATCCGGCCTTCATGTTGTAGTCCCGCTCCAGATTCCAGATACGTTCACCGGCTTCGAGCAATCGCTCCACAGACCAGTCACCCTGGCAGGCGGCGTCAATTTGCGGCGCCATGTTATCCAGTGACCAGGCGAAGGTGGTGAATACACACAGCCCCATCGAATCCACCGCCGCGGTCGCATCCTGAAACGCCTTGACCAGTCCGGCCTTGCCTTCGGTAACCAGCGGATCGGTTTTCTCAGGGATACCCAGCACTTCAGAGGCCACGGTATAACTGCGTAAATGACAGGCGCCACGATTGGATGTCGCATAAGTCAAGCCCATGCCCTGAACTCCACGTGGGTCGTAGGCCGGAAATTCCTGGCCCTTGACCGTCATCGACAACTCCGGGTGACCATACTTTTCGCACAGCCTCTTCGACCCCATGCCCAGGTCCTTGCCGAAACCCTGGCCGGTTGCGACCTGATCCACGCACCAGGTCAGCGCTTGCGCCGACCCGAAGCTGAGTTCCATGCCTCCGGTATGTTCGGTGGTAATGACCCCCATATCGAACAGCTCCATGGCGGCGGCCACTGTGGCGCCAAAGGAAATCGGGTCCATGCCGTCCTCGTTACAGATAAAATTGGCGTAGGTCAGCGCGTCCAGGTCGCCAACGCCTGTGTCAGCGCCCAGCGCCCAGGCCGCTTCATACTCAAGCCCGCCGGAATTGCCCCAGTATTCAGGCTTGTTTTCAACAGAGAAGTGGCCCTTGTCAATGGTGGAAATCCGTCCGCATGCTATGGTACAGCCAAAACAGGCGGCGTTGGTCGTCAGATTCGGCTTGCCATCGCTGTTCCTCGGCTTCGCCATCGCTTCCGCCGAAATATCATTGGCGTGGTCAAACTGGACATCCCGCATATTCTTCGCCGGCAGCGCTCCCATTTCATTGATGACATTCATCAGCACCTGGGTGCCCATCGCCGGCAGGCCCTGCCCTGTTACCGCGTTTTCGGCCAGTACCTGCTTTTGTTCGGCGACACTTCGCATGAATCGCGCCGGATCCTTGATATTGCCGACCCCGCGGGTGCCGCGCACGGTAACGGCCTTGAGGTTTTTCGAAGCCATGACGGTACCTACACCGGAACGACCGGCGGCGCGGTGCAGATCATTGATTACCGCGGCATACAGACATCCCGTTTCCGCCGCGCGTCCCACCGCAGCAACCCGCATCTGGGGATCGCCGTGTTTTGCATGAAGTAGCTTGTCCGTTTCCCAGACGGATTTACCCCAAAGATCGTCAGCCGGCAGTATCTCCGCCTTTTCATTGACGATATTCAGGGTGACGGGGGATTCAGCCCTGCCTTCGAATACGATCATGTCCCAACCGGCCATTTTCAATTCCGCGCCAATGAAGCCGCCGGAATTGGAACAGGCTACCGCTCCGGTCAACGGGCTTTTGGTAATGACCGAATAACGTCCGCCGGTGGACACCGCCGTCCCGGTCAACGGCCCGGTGGCAAAAATCAGTTTATTATCCGGGCCGAGAGGGTCACAACGCGGATCGGTCTCCTCGACCAGATAGCGGGTAGCCAGCCCGCGCTGTCCGATATAGTCTGCCGCCCAATCCATATTGAGCGCTTCTTCGCTCACTTGACTCCGGGTTAAATCAACCCTCAGTATTTTCCCGCTCCAACTCATTGTATTATCCCCCCTGGCTCATGGTCGCATTGTCTGTCTTCGCCGCCCACGCCCGCATTTTCTCGAGCCCGGTGGCGTCCGCATCGACATAAGTAATGGCGGCGGTCGGGCAGGCGCTGGCGCACTTGGGATCACCACCGCAAAGATCGCACTTGATAACCTTGCCGGTATCCTGATTGTAATTCACCGTCCCGAACGGACAGGCGATGGTACAGACCTTGCAACCCACACAGACCGAATCGCTGACGATCATCGCCCCGGTTTCCCGGTTCATGGTAATCGCTTCAACCGGGCAGGCGTGCAGGCACCAGGCCTCATCACACTGGGTACAGGTATAAGGTACGAACCGGCCCTCGTCATGGAAGGTAAAAACCTTTATCCTGGACTTGGCCGGGTTAAACACTCCTTCGTTCTCGTAAGAACAAGCCATTTCGCACTGCAAACAGCCAGTACATTTTTCAGGGTCTATATTCAGTGATCGTAGCATTTCGCTCCTCCCGGATAATTATTGTTTTGTTGCTTATGCAAGGTAAGATACCACTATGGCACCCTTTCAACAAGTCCGATGTTGCCGATGTTGCCGATGTTGCCTGACTGCGTTGATACAGATTTGTCATTGCAACCAAATTAGATTATCGTATACGCGCGAATCCAAAGAAAAACTTTTTGTGGTTAAAAAATCCTAATGAATGAAACAGAGCATCCGCAAGATCAGGAAATGGACTCCTTCACCCTGACTGACAACAGCACAGGACAATCCTGGCGGTTGCCGGCGCGGACCGGGGCAACCGGCAACCGGCTGGTTGATATCAAGGCGTTGTACGGCGATACCGGCATCCTGACTTATGATCCGGGATTCACCTCCACCGCCTCCTGCAAATCGGATATCACCTGGATCAACGGCGACAAGGGCATCCTGCTGCATCGCGGCTACAGCATTGACGATCTGGCGAAAAAGAGCGATTTCATGGAGACCTGCTACCTTCTGCTGTATGGCGAACTGCCGACCCCGGAACAAAAAGTCGAATTCGACGCCGACATCAGGAACCATACCCTGATTCACCAGCAACTGGCGAAATTCTATTCCGGCTTCATGCGCAGCGCCCATCCGATGGCGATTATGGTCGGAGTAGTTGGCGCCCTGTCCGCCTTTTATCACGACAGTACGGATATTACCGATGTCGAACAACGCCGGACAGCGGCTCATCGCCTGATCGCGAAAATGCCGACCATCGGCGCCTATGCCTACAAGTACTCTCTGGGGATGCCGTTCCCGATGCCACGCAATTCCCTCAGTTATTCCGAAAACCTGCTGCAAATGATGTTTTCCAACCCCGCAGAGGACTACGAGATCAATCCGGTTCTGGCCCGGGCGATTGACAGGATACTGATTCTGCACGCCGACCACGAACAGAATGCTTCAACCTCAACGGTCCGCCTGGCGGGGTCTTCAGGCGCCAATCCTTATGCCTGTATCGCCTCAGGAATCGCGTCATTATGGGGGCCGGCGCATGGCGGCGCCAACGAAGCTGTATTAAAAATGCTGGATGAAATCGGCAGTGTCGATCAAATCGACAAATACATCAGCAAAGCCCAGGATAAAGACGACAGTTTCCGGCTCATGGGTTTCGGACATCGCGTTTATAAAAACTACGACCCCAGGGCGACAGTCATGCGCCAGACCTGTCATGAAGTGCTTAACGAGTTCGGTATCCATGATCAACAACTGGAGCTGGCGATGAAACTTGAGGAAATAGCGCTGAAGGACGACTATTTCATCGAAAAGAAACTGTACCCCAATGTGGATTTTTACTCAGGCATCATCATGAAAGCGATGGGATTCCCGACCTCGATGTTTACCGTCATGTTCGCCATCGGCCGGACCGTGGGCTGGATTTCGCACTGGAAGGAAATGCTGGTGGACGACGAGCAAAAAATCGGCCGCCCCCGCCAGCTTTATCAGGGCAATCTGAAACGCCCCTACATTCCCATCGAAAAACGGGGGCATACCGAAAAGAAAATCAGTTGGTCCTGGCTTTGGGGCGGTTCAGGCAAATAAAACCGGCATTTCATTAGCCAGACTCGGGCCTCGGGCCATCACGTCAAAATGTTGACCAAAATCCTGATTACCGTGGCGGTAATTATCATCGTGGCCATCGTATTCCGGACGAAGGCGGCGCCCGCCCGTTCGCCAACCGTGGAAACACCGGATGAATCGGGAACCCTGTCTGTACGCGGTGTCACTTATGCCCTGCTGGGTATCCTGCTGCTGGTCGCGGCCGGCATATTTATTATCAAATTTCAGGCCGATAACAAAGTCATTACCATTCGCGTTATTTCCGATGACGGCGTCAGTACGATTTACCAGGCGCGGCAAAAAACCATCAAGGGCCGACACTTCATCACCCTCGATAACAAGCAGGTGACCCTGGGAGAAAGCGACCGGATAGAAATGGATGGGCAGTAATTCCCCGATGATCGAAGGCGCCCCGCCGTTTACCCTCCTGATGGTCGGTATTTCAGTCGCAGTCTACGCCCTGATGAACTTCGGCATGGAACACGTTCTTGTCGGGCCTTTGCTGATCTCGGAATATATCCGACCCACTCTCCCGGAAATTCATCAGGGCCAGTGGTGGCGTCTGGTGACTCCGATATTCCTTCATTTCAGTATTTTCCACATCGTATTCAACATGTTATGGACGTGGGAACTGGGCCGGATTGTCGAACATCAGCAAGGGGCATGGTTACTGGTGATACTGGTATGCGGTATCAGCGTGATCTCGAATCTGGCTCAATATCTGGTGTCCGGCCCCCTGTTTGGCGGTATGTCGGGAGTCATCTACGGATTGTTCGGTTACACATGGATTCAGTCATTGACCAATCCACGATTCCGCATTCGTCTCAATCCGGCGATCATCAAGCTGATGCTGGGCTGGTTTGTGCTGTGCTGGTCCGGACTGCTTGAAAAATTTTTCGGGCTGGCCGTTGCCAACACGGCCCACAGCGCCGGTCTGGCAAGCGGAGCGGTCATGGCCCTGATTGTCTCCGGCATTGTCCGCAGCAGGAGCGTCAGAAACCAGTCATGATGGCCCTGCATCCGCTCCACCGAATGCCATTCGGTTGTAGATAGTCTCGCAAGTGTGCATAATGCGCCAGCCTGACCACATACAAAACTTCCATTCCCGGATGTTAAGGAAATGACGCGAAACGAGCAAGAATTTGATGACGTTCAAGGCCGCTATAATGGCCCGGAGCTGGAAAAATCCGTTCTTGAATTCTGGGAAAGGAATGCCATCTTCGAAAAGACTCTGCAACAAAGCGAAGGCAGGCCGCGTTTCAGCTTCAATGAAGGCCCGCCGACGGCCAACGGCAAGCCAGGCATTCATCATGTTCTGGCGCGTACATTCAAGGACATCTACCCCCGCTTCAAGACCATGCGCGGATTCCACGCGCCGCGCAAGGGCGGTTGGGATACGCATGGCCTGCCGGTCGAACATGAAATAGAGAAACAACTCGGTATTTTCGACAAGAAGGAAATCGAAAAACAGGTCGGCGTCACCGAATTTACCCGCAGATGTCGCGAATCGGTAATGACCTATATCGGCGAGTGGGAGACGTTGACCCGCCGCATGGGCCACTGGGTTAATCTGGATGAAGCCTACTACACGCTGGATAACCAGTACATTGAATCCGTCTGGAACCTGCTCCAGCGCATCTGGAACAAGGGATTGATCTACAAGGGTTACAAGGTTGTGCCCTACGACCCGCGTATCGGCGCCACCCTGTCATCCCACGAAGTAGCGCAAGGCTACAAGGAGGTTGAAGACCCGTCTGTGACCGTGCGCTTCAGACTCAAGGGCGAGGCGAACACCTCATTTCTGGTCTGGACCACCACCCCCTGGACACTGCCCTCGAACCTTCTGCTCGCAGTCGGCGAAGATATTGACTACGCCTGGGTGCGTCATAACGATGAGACACTGATTCTGGCCTGTACCCGGATCGAGAGCTATTTCACAGAACAGGGCCGGCCCTGTGAAATAATCAGGACCGTCAAGGGCAGCGAATTGGTCGGGCTGCGCTATGAACGGCTGTTCGACTGGCTGAATATCGAATCCGGAGATTGTTTTCGCGTGGTCAGCGCGGATTTCGTCAGTACTGAAGACGGCGCCGGGATTGTGCATACAGCGCCTGCCTATGGCGTTGACGATCTTGCCCTCGGACAAAGGGAAGGATTGCCTGTTGTGCACGGAGTCGGACTCGACGGCTGTTTCAAGCCACAGGCGGCGCCGGTTGCCGGATTGTTCTTCAAGGAGGCCGATCCGGTTATCATCCAGTTGCTGGACAGTCAGGGCAATCTGTTCACCAATGAAACGACACTCCACAACTATCCTTTTGGCTGGCGTACCGGAGACCCGTTGATCTACTATGCGAAGGAAGCCTGGTACATAAAAACAACCGCCATCAAGGAGCGCATGGTAGCGCTGAACAAAACCATCCACTGGGTGCCCGCAACCATTCGCGACGGCAGATTCGGCCACTGGCTGGAGAACAATGTCGATTGGGCGCTGTCCCGCGAACGTTTCTGGGGAACCCCGTTGCCGGTGTGGACGGATGATCAAGGGGATTTCATCTGCATCGGCTCACTGGACGAACTCGAAACGCTGACCGGACAATCCATGCGGGATACAGACCTGCACCGCCCGCAGATTGACGAGGTCACCTTCGTCCGGGAAGGACGCACCTACCACCGGGTTCCCGAAGTCATTGATTGCTGGTTTGATTCCGGCGCCATGACTTATGCACAGTGGCACTACCCTTTCGAGAATCAGGATATTTTCGCCAGACACTTTCCCGCCGACTATATTTGTGAAGCCATTGACCAGACCCGGGGATGGTTTTATACCCTGCATGCCATTGCCGCCCTGGTTGATGACAGCGTAGCCTATAAAAACTGCGTTTGCCTGAGTCATATTGTCGACAAGCACGGCAAGAAAATGTCCAAGTCCCAGGGCAACATCGTCAACCCCTATGACGTTTTCGATGTGGTCGGAGTCGATGCCCTGCGCTGGCTTTTCCTGGCGCGCACCGCTCCCGACGCGCAAAAACGGATTTCGGTAGAGATTGTTCGGGAAGTGGCGGCGACTTTCATCAATACGTTATGGAACACCTGGTCATTCTTCATTCTTTACGCCAGACTCGACAAGTTTGACGCCAGCCGGCAGGTCGCCCGCGCCGACCGACCGCAGATCGACAGATGGGCGCTTGCGCTCGCTCACCAGACCTTGAAAACCGTAACCGAATCACTGGATCGATATGACGCATTCGGCGCCGGGCAGGCGATTGAGAAACTGGTGGATCAGCTCAGCAACTGGTATGTACGGCGCAACCGGCGCCGATTCTGGAAGAGCGACGATGGCGATGATAAACAGGCCGCCTACCTGACCCTGCATGAATGTCTGGATCTGATTGCACGAATGATTGCCCCGTTCATGCCGTTTTTAAGCGAGGCGTTCTACCACAATCTCGGGAAATACGATTCCGGCCACAAGCAAAGCGTACATTTGGCCGCATGGCCGAAATGGAATGCGGAAAGTCTCGATAGCGACCTGGTGGATGAGATGGATGTAGTGCAGACCATCGTCGGTCTCGGTCGTTCCGCCCGCGAGCAAAGCCGGGTACGTGTGCGCCAACCGCTTTCACAAATGCTGGTCAGCTCGACAGATGAATCCGCGCGCTGTACGCTCAGGAAACACGAGCGGCAAATCCTGGAAGAATTGAATATCAAGAGCATTGACTTCATCCGCTCTGATGAAGACCTGATCCGCTATACCATCCAACCGAACTTTCCGCGGCTGGGAAAACGTTACGGCAAATTGATGCCAGCCATCAAGGCGGCGCTGGCTGAGGCGGATGGCAACCGGGTTGCGCGGCAGATTCAGGACGGCAAGGTTTTTGAACTCGAAATTGAAGGCCGGGAGATTGTGTTCGAGAGTGAGGATATTCAGCTCCTGACCTCATCGGCACAAGGCTTTGCCGCATGCTCAGGACAAGGATATCTGGTCGCTCTCAAGACCTCTCTCGATAACGAATTATTGATTGAAGGTGTTGCCCGCGAGTTGGTGCGAACGGTACAGGATGCCCGCAAATCGGCGGACCTTGCGATTTCAGACAGGATTTCTCTGTGTATTACCGGAACACCGAGAGTATGCGCCGCGCTGCATCAGCATCGTGAAACCATCCTCGCCGAGACCCTGGCGGTGGAACTGGTGGACTCGCTGGAGGGAGGGTTTACGGTCGAACGGTCTCTGGACGATGATAGCTGGGTCATATCGCTGAAATCCGTAAAAAACTGAACAACCCGATTTGACAGTGGTGATCGCACATTGAACGAACCCCGATTACCACTGGCACATTATCAGTTCAGGTTTCGCGCGCAAGGAGTCGTGCGCTTACCGGATTATGCGGGCTCCGCCTGGCGTGGAGTGTTCGGCAACAGCTTGAAGAAACTGGTCTGCGTGACTCGCGAACCGCGCTGCGAACCCTGCTTGCTGTATCGTAACTGCGTCTATCCATATATATTTGAAACACCACCGGATCCCGGTGTCGGGAAGCTGCGGAATTATAATGCGGCGCCCCATCCATTCGTATTGTGTCCGGGCAACACGATGCGCGGTCATCTGGCATCAAATACCGAGCATAGCCTGGAGGTCACCCTGTTCGGGCGCGGCAACTTGCATCTCCCGTATATTATCCATGCGCTGGATCGGGCCGCCGAACGGGGTATCGGGAAACGACGGGGAAAGCTTGAACTGATTGAAATTCAACGATTGTCATGCGATCAATCCCTGATCATCTACAGGCCGGGTGAAAGCCTGCAAGCCCATCCCGCTGAATACATCAAAATTCCGGCATGCCCGAAGCAGATCAAACTCCGGCTGATTACACCATTGCGTATCAAGTCCAGCGGACACCTTGTTACACCACAGAACTTCACTTTCCAGTCATTATTTTCATCCTTGTTGCGGCGTATTTCCCTGTTAAGCGCATTCCACAGCGATACGCCACTTGAAACCGATTTTGCAGGACTGACCCGGACCGCCAAAACCACCGTATCGGTAGTTGACAACGTATTGCGCTGGCAAGACTGGACTCGTTACTCCGGTCGCCAGCACGACCTGATGCAGTTGGGTGGTCTGGTTGGCAAGGTTGCATTCGAGAGTGATAATCTTGCCCCTTTCTGGGCATATATCTGGCTGGGGCAATGGACCCATGCCGGTAAAAACACCAGCATGGGACTGGGTAAATATGAAATTATTTCAACCGGTTAAAAGTTTTTGAACGACAACCATCCAGCGCACTGCAATCGAACGGCGGGCGATTCCTCCGGCGATCAATTTCTGGATTATGAAAGACGGATATTGTTGTGTGTAACCGGATTATCCCCGCAGGTGGTTACTGAAACATTCTATGCTTTGGCGACGCAGGACAATCCATTCATACCGACAGAGGTCCATGTCGTTACCACCACCGAGGGCGCTCGTAGAATCCGCCAGACATTGCTGGATGAAAATCCACAGGAACAGCATTTCTATCGGTTATGCGATGACTTGGACCTGGACCCCGCCGGAATCCGGTTTGACACGGGTACAATCCATCGAATACCTGCGTTATTGTCCCCGGCAAACCGGCAACAAGAGGATGACAGTATGCTGCTGGAAGACATTCGCAGCATTGAAGACAATGAAGCGGCGGCCAACACAATTACCGGAGTTGTGCGTAATCTGACAGCTGATTCATCCGCCGCGGTCCATGCCTCCATTGCAGGTGGTCGCAAAACCATGGGGTTTTATCTGGGTTACGCTATGAGCCTGTTCGCTCGTGAGCAGGACCGCCTGTCTCATGTTCTGGTATCTTCGCCGTTTGAATCCCATCCCCGATTCTATTATCCGCCCGGAATCCCGAAGAAATTGCTGGATAAAAACGGTCGATCCATAGACACGGATTCAGCCCGTATCACGCTGGCAGATATTCCTTTCGTAAGATTACGCAATCATCTGGACGACAGCATTCTGGGAGAAAACAGAAGTTATTCCGAAACCGTATCCAGGACACAAAGCAATGTAAACCCGCCGGAATTGCTGATTGACTGCAATAGAAAAACGATAAGCTGTGGCGGGTTTCCTGTTGCGCTGCCTCCGAGCCTGATGGCTTTTTATGCCTGGTTTGCCAGGCGAGCAGTGGACGACAACCCCGGTATACACTGGAGTCAACCCAATGCGGCAACGGAATATCTGGCAGAATATTCGCGTATGGTTGGCGAGTTCAGTGGAGACTATGACCAAGCCTGCGCCAGCCTGAAAAATGGCATGGACGACCAGTTTTATGATCCGAAAATCAGTAAAATCAACAAACAGATCGAAAGCGCACTCGGCAAGGAACCGGCCAAGCCTTATTTGCTCAGCAACATCGGGATTGTGCCCGGGGCGCGGTATCGCTTGAAGGGACTGGGGCTGAAGAAGCGTCAGGCGCGGTTTCTGTGAGTGTTTATGATGGTAATCGGGATTTCACTCAATGCCTGCCCAATATCAATTCCATCGCTTGCGTACAACTGCATTGAATGGCATGATTTCCGAACCCCCCACTTGCTAAGGAACATGGACAATGATCCGCCGTCAACTCCCGATCGGTATTCAGGATTTCCGCACCATGCGGGAACAGGGCTGTTACTATGTCGACAAGACTTCTCATATCCAACGGTTGATCACTCAGGGACGATACTATTTCCTCTCTCGCCCGCGCCGGTTCGGCAAGAGTCTCCTGATCGATACATTACAGGAACTGTTCGAGGGTAACGAATCCTTGTTCCGGAATCTTGACATCCATGAGCATTGGGACTGGTCGGTCAAACACCCGGTGGTGCGGTTGAGTTTTGACGGAAAATACGACAATCCGGATGCTATTGATGGCGACATCGTTGATCAGCTGGATATAGCCGAACGCCAGTCTGGCCTTGAGCCAACCCAATCATCAGCGCCCGCGCCCAGACGGCTGCGAATGCTTCTGGACCGTCTGCACCGGGCCACCGGCCAACAGGCCGTGGTACTGGTCGACGAATACGACAAACCGATCCTGGATGTCATTGACCGGCCTGAAATAGCGAAGGCCAACCGCGACTACCTGCGGGGGTTCTACGGCATCATCAAGGGTAGCGCCCGCGATGTCCGCTTCGTCTTCGTCACCGGAATCAGTATGTTCTCGAAAGTGAGCCTGTTTTCTGGTCTCAACAACCTCATAAACATCAGCCTCAATCCGAACTACGCCACCATCTGCGGCTATACCGACAGAGACCTGGATACCGTGTTCGCCCCGGAACTGTCCGGACTCGACCGGGACGAGATTCGGAAATGGTACAACGGTTACCATTGGCTCGGAGATGAGAAACTTTACAACCCGTTCGACCTGCTACTACTGTTCAACAGTCGCAACTTCGAGGCCCACTGGTTCGAGACCGGCTCTCCCACCTTCCTGTTCCAGATGTTGATGGAGCGGGAGACCAGTCCATTGGAACTGGAAAACCTGACTACGGGCGCCACCGGGTTGTCGAAATTCGATGTCGATGACATCACCATTGATGCCCTGTTGTTCCAGACCGGCTATCTGACCATTACGGAGAAGGAATGGGACGGCGCCCAAACCTTCTATACTCTGGATTATCCCAACTTCGAGGTACGCCAGAGCCTGAACCAGGGGCTGCTGGGCTATCTGGGACGGCAAGGCAAGGAGGTATCGGACTCCGGCAAGGAACTGAGTCGTCTTCTGGTTGCCAACGACTTCGACCTGTTCACGGATCGCCTGAAATCATTCTTCGCAGGGATTCCGTACCAATGGCACAGCAGTGGCGATATTGCCCGTTACGAAGCCTGGTACGCCGGTATGCTGTATGCCTGTTTTTGCACCATCGGTCTGCACCTTCGGGTAGAGGATTCCTCAAGCCGGGGTCGGGCGGACATGGTGGTATTACACGGCGGCCAAGTGTTCGTGTTCGAGTTCAAGATGGCTAATGGGGAAGGTGACAGTGACTCATCGGCCCAACAAGCCATTGAACAGATACAGCAAAAAGGCTATGCCGACAAGTACCGGGACCGGGGCGAGCCGATTCACCTCATCGGCGTAGCGTTCAGCCCGGAAGAACGGAATCTGGTGGCAGTGAAAGTGGTTTTGGCCTGAGAGTCGCGTCCAAAACCAAACCCAAACCACATCAGGCGCGGTTCTTGTGAGTACTTTGACGGCAAGCTTGCCAGATGTGCGTGGGGCGAGCGATGATATGAAAATCAGGCAATGAAGCTTTACGATATTAAGGTATCACAATATGTAGTGTACTATCCTGCTTGGGTATTTTATTACGAGTGCCTGAAACCGGATACCTGAAAAACGTTGTCTGATGACTGATCTTTCGGATAAAACCAGAAAATTCGAGACTAGAGAGTTTGCTCTTTGTTTTACTACGCCCGCATTTCTCGGCAACGCTGATCAGAATGGGCAGTGGCGTGTGCCGCCATTCAAGGCTGCCCTGCGTCAATGGTGGCGGATTACTGTAGCGAAGGATATCAATTATTCGGTTGAGGAATTGCGTAGACGCGAGGGGTGTTTGTTTGGACATGTCCAACCCGGGCTAGAGGATAGGCAAAATGGAACTGCAGTCAATGCCCGGAAAAGCCAGGTGGAACTCCGCCTGGACCAGGACTTTATCCGGCCCCGATCAGACTGGCCAAAAGATAAGTTCTCAAGAATTAATAACCAGGTTACAAGTGATCTTTATCTAGGCTACGGCGCAATAAACCCTACAGGTCGTCGTCAATACTTGACCGATCAGGAGCAGGCAAAACTTCGGTTGCGATTCCCGAGCGAACACGCTGATTGTCTGGGTCGGACACTGGGTCTGATGGCCTGGTTCGGTACGCTGGGGTCGCGCTCACGTAATGGTTGGGGGTCTTTGCAGATGGCAACGTCGGACGGCAATGAAATTCCAGAGCTTTCGCATGAGACTTTGTCGCCCTATCTGCGCGAACTTTCGGACTGTCTGAAACTTGACTGGCCTCACGCGATTGGCATGGATAATGGGCGCCCCCTGGTATGGCAGTCAGACCCTGTCGATTCATGGATGGAAGCAATTAACGTGTTGGCCAAACTCAAGAAAGCCATGCGAGACAAAGCCAAGGACAAGAACCCCGAAGAGATACAGATTGGAGGCATCCATCTGCTTGGCTACCCTGTCGGGGGGAAATTTAATCTTGGTAATAGTGGGCGCCTGGCAACACCTATCCGATTTAAGGTA
Organism: Candidatus Poriferihabitaceae bacterium; assembly: GCA_965208975.1. Classification (GTDB taxonomy): domain Bacteria; phylum Pseudomonadota; class Gammaproteobacteria; order Arenicellales; family Poriferihabitantaceae. The sequence continues at coordinate 1,139,226 of CBDBQH010000003.1, forward strand.
TGCAAGGAAAACAACCAATACCGCTGTCTGGCATTTCATATACCAACAGATTTCCCAGAGTCTTTACAAGATGAATTGAATCTGAATAAAGAAAGTCGGGAATGGATCAAAAAAAATCAGATGAAAGTTTTCCGTGCAGTTCATCAGGTTATTGACAGTCAAGCTTCTTTCAATCGCATAGGCAGGATAGACAGTGCCTGAATCACTTAACAACCGACTGTGGAAAGCTAAACTCGCCGCCTGGGTGCACGACCCCGCTGAGAAAGCTCTCGTATTGTTGCGAGACCGTACTGGCCATGAATGGGGTACTGTGGCTGTCCTGCGCGAACAATTGCTTGGTAGCCGTGAAATGCCCGCTGACGTGACACGCCTGGTCAAGCGGGCGGACTGGTACGCTTCTGCCGCCGACCGTCCGCAATTTCCCACGGGCCAGAGCGATCATCGCTATGTGAAATGGACGCAGGTGGATTTTGCCAAGCAGCCCGTGTTGAAACACCCGCTAACCGGAGAGGATTTTGATCTCCCGCCCCTCGCTGATATTCCGGTTGATGAGCTCAAATCCATCAGCCAGTCTCACTTTGAGTCCCTGATCCAGCGGGATGAATCCGATGCAGTAGACTGGCGCAGGACGCAGCTTGCCTACTGGCGGTTTGGCCCAGAAACCCCTACTAACCTTAACCTGGACGAAGACCTGGAGTTAAAACTGAACCACCTGTGGCAGAATCTGCCAGCCGACACCCGCATCCCGGACCATTCGATCTGGTCCCACCTTGACAATGTTTCTGCGTTTGCCGGAGCGATGGCCGGGGATGCGACTGAGACTGCAAGTTTGCTCACGGTGAGTTTCGGCCCGGTACAGGGATTTATCGCTGAGGCTCGCAGTATTTCGGACTTGTGGGCCGGTTCGCACCTGCTATCCTGTATCGCTTGGGAGGGTATGCGTGTAGTGGCTGAGCAACTGGGGCCAGACGCGATAGTATTCCCGAACCTGCGCGCTGTACCGCTGGTTGATGTCTGGCTACGCGACGATATGCAACTGAAATCGGAATTATTCCAAAATACCGACTGGGCTAATAAAGATCAAGGTTCTGATGCCAACGCCCTTTTTTCTGCCGCATTACCAAACCGATTCGTCGCCATTGTGCCTGCGGACCAAGCGGCAGAATTGGGTCGCGCGATCAAAAATGCTGTGCAGGAGTATATTCAAAAAACAGGGCAGCAGGCAATGGACCGGGTGCTTGAAGAAATTGGCGAGGAACCTGCTGATCAACATTGTTACACTCAGTTGCGACTGCAACTGAAAGACTTTCCCGAGGTGCAATGGGCATCAATTCCCTGGTCATTGGCTGAAGGCCAGCCAGATAGCCGCGGACATATACCCGTTGATACAAGGGAATTGCGCTCCCTGCTGGGCGACTTTTACCCGGAACCGGAATCAGAGAAGCCCGGATTTCTCGGAAGCAGTGTCTGGCAGTTACTTGGACAAGAGATTTCTGTCGATGGGGTCCGTTTCTACAAGCCCAATCCGGGCGCTCTTTACCCGGCCATTTATGATCTGCTTGACCGCGTAGCATCCGCTACCAAAACAATACGTCCCTTCCGAGCATTATGCCAGGAAGGGTATCGCTCCACCTTGAATGGAGAACGTGAATGGCTGACACTGGATCAGGACGAACTGCATCTGCCACCCGGGCAACGCGACCGTACCCTTTGGGCCCGATTAGCCAGCAAACATCCGGTCTGGGTGAAGAATGGCGAACATCTGGATGCTTTGATGATGATAAAGCGGCTGTGGCCTACTTTATTTGTAGAAAAAGTCAGCGATATTCTGAATAATCAGAACATTCGCCGATATATTGTTTCAACACATACGCTGTCCCTGTCGGTCAGTCTGGATCAATGGATACAGGAGGGGCAATGCCGGTTATCACAGGAGCATCGTGCCGAGCTGGAGAATGTAGACCAGCGCACGGCGCTGCCTCGTCGCTTGCTCACTCGCATACGAAAGCTACGCGACCGGAACAGTCAAGAAGATGCTGAATTACTATGCCGCGCTTTACCGGGTTTGATGGACAGTGACAGACAAAAAGCAGAGCGTATTTCCAGTGATGTCTTTTCGACGAAGCCTGAAAACTATTACGGAATACTGCTATTCGATGGAGATCGCATGGGCGCCTGGGTTGCAGGCAACGAGCCGGATTATCTGATCCCTTTTGAGAAGTCCTGGCACCCGCAGATCAGGGACAGTGTCCAGCAACGTTTTGGAAAAAACCAGGATATTCGGAAATATCTGGAAGAATACCGCCCGTTATCGCCCGCGCGTCACCGGGCCATCTCCGAGGCGCTGAACGGGTTCTCTCTGGGTATCGCCCGTTACGTAGTGGAAGAGCGTTATAAGGGTAAGTTGGTCTATGCCGGTGGCGATGATGTGATGGCCTTCGTTTGTGTGGATGATCTGCTGCCTGCAATGGAGTTATTGAACTCTCTGTATTCGGGCCGTGACCTTCCCACTAACAGTGGAAATCCATGTATTGATTCACGTAATGGCTATGTACGTATACGGAGGCATCTGTTTGCGACTATGGGACAGAAGGCGACCGCTTCCTGTGGCGCCGTGATTGCACATCACCAGATTCCGTTGGGGTTGGTTATGCGGGAAGTCCGGGCTGCGGAGAAGTACGCCAAACAGTCCGGTGATCGTGATGCCTTCTGCCTGAAAATTCTCAAGCGGAGCGGCGGCGCCATTGCGGTGACCGAGAAATGGCGCCAAAATGGTGGAAGTGTGCCACAACTGATCCAGAGACTGGCGCACGCCCTTGCCGAAGAGAAAGCCTCGCGCCGCGCCGCCTATCATTCTGTGGCCTGGCTCCGGCAACTGTCCCCCCATCCAGATGCGGACATGTTACGAACTGCACTCGGACACCAGTTTGTTCGACAAGGCATCTCGCAAGGACAGTCCCTGGCGCGCGATCTCGTTACCTTGACAGAAAAAGCCAAGTGCGAAAATCATCGTGACTACCTGTCGGACCTTCTGATGGTAAGCGAGTTTCTTGCCCGTGAAACCCGCATGGCCTCGGGCACATGAGAGAGTGAGCATGAATACCACCTACTATTTTGTCGAAGCGCTGGATACCTGGAGTTTTCGAGGCAATCGTGCGTTCGGGGAATCAGGTTCGTATGGCGAAACAGTGTTTCCACCGCCCCCCTCGGTGATTGCAGGCGCATTTCGTTCGCTGCTGTTGGGTAGTATGTCCTCTGAGATCGGCGCATTTACCCGCGGGACCCCGCTTTCTGACCCTGCCCTTTCACGTATCCTGGGGACACCCGATGAGCCAGGCAGTTTCCGCGTCTCACTGGTCAGTCCGGCGAGGTGTGACGGTGATGGAGGGGTTGAGCGGCTTACCCCATTGCCCGCTGATCTGGTGGTCGCAAATAAAGGAGAGTGTGTGTTGCAGATGAATCCTGAAAAGCGACCACCAGAGCTATTATCCAGCGCTCCGTATTCTCTGCCATGCCTGCCGGTTCTTCGGCAAACCACACCAGCCAAACCTGAGTCGGGTTGGTTGCTGACGGGAGATGGACTAGCCAATTACCAATGCGGCGCATCTTTGAAACTCGAACATCTTGTCAGTCGTCACAGCCTGTGGGCCGAAGAGTTACGCATTGGAATTGGTATGCAGGATACCAGCAGAAGCGCGGAGGAAGGCCAGCTGTTTTCACTCCAGCATACAGCGCCCTGTCACGGTGATGGAGGCGTTTCATCCGCGGAGCCGGGTCTACTGGTGGGACTGCAAGGCTGTGAAGAGCGGTTGCCAGATACAGGAATGCTACGTCTGGGAGGTGATGGACGCGGCGCTGTATTCAGACAAGTACAATTTCCGGCGCCTTCTATTCCTGCAGAACAGATACAGAGTACCCATCAATTCAAACTGGTACTGCAAACCCCTGGACTATTTGGTCAGGGTTGGCTGCCGGATGGTATACAGGATGAGGGTAAGAGTCTGGCGCTGGATTGGCAGGGACTACGTGCCCGACTGATTTGTGCCACGCTCCCCAGACATACTGTGATTTCGGGGTGGGATCTTGCATATCGGCGACCCAAATCGGCTCAGCGAGCAGTGCCTGCTGGCAGCGTGTATTGGTTCGAACTGTTGCAGGGAGATTTGCAGCAGCTTGACAAACTCGTCGACCAGGGATTATGGGCATTGGTCGGCGATAATATCGACAGACAGCGCGAAGCAGAAGGATACAATCGTGTTTTGATCGCAGCCGGATGAAATTATCCGGCGCTAATTATTCAGTGGAAATTTCTATGTTCACACAAAGCAAGTTGCTGTTTCTCTATGCTATCACCCCGGTACACATGGGCGCCGGGCAGGCGATTGGTGTAGTAGACAATCCGATCCAGCGGGAACGCCACACCCACCACCCCAATATGGCCGGTTCCGGGATCAAAGGGGCGATCCGCCATCAGGCATCACTAATGGGCTGGGATCCGTCTCTGGTGAAACGCCTGTTTGGGCCGGAAAGCGGGGAAAATAACCTTTACGCCGGAGCTGTCAGCTTCGGAGATGCACAGATCGTGGCTTTCCCGGTAAGAAGTCTGAAGCAAGGATATGTTTATGTGGTCTCCCCTACCAGTCTGGCGCGACTCAAACGCCTGGCCGGACACGTCGGGATTAACGCAGACTGGGAGATTCCCGCAATAGATGATGAGCAAGCCCGGGTCTGTGATGATCAAGCGCTCAGCGACAACCAACTTGTTCTCGAAGCCTACCAGTTTACGGCTATGTGCGATGACCATCTAAAAAAGGTAGCCAGCTGGTTAGCAACCCATTCGCTCCCAGGCAACGATGGAAACCGGTATTTTGCGAACAAGCTGAAAACCGATCTGGTGTTGTTGCCGGATCAGGCTTTTTCACATTTTGTTGAATATGCTACGTCAGTGGAGGCACATGTACGCATTGATGAAAAGACTGGAACCGCAAAGGCTGGTGGTCTGTTCTATACAGAAAACCTGCCACCCGAATCCCTGCTTGTAGCGCCAGCGCTCAGTTCCGGCGAGCGTTATCCGAAAGACTCTAAACCAGAGAACCCGATGTCGTCCGAAGAAGTCATTGCGAAACTCCAAAATGGCCTGCAGGACCGGCTGCTTCAAATCGGTGGTGATGCAACCATCGGTCGAGGTCAGATGCTACTGCATTTTGCCGGAGGTGGTTTATGAAACATTCGCTTACACTGGATCAGCAACGCGCCGAGTACGCCTGGCGTGCTGCAAAACGTGCAGATGAAAAGGGGCGGATCGAAGAATACACGAACCTTGTCAAATCCGCCGCCAGTCTGGTCATGGGCAGTGGTCTGATGCAGACACTGGCTTTCCTGCAGGCGAAAAACAAGAACGGTGATGCTCATAGTCTTTTGCTCAATGATTTATGTTGCTGGTTGGGGAGCGTGTTTGGCAATACCCGCATTGCCAATGGCAAGCGATTCCCTGATAAACAACAGATAAAATTTGAAACAGCAATGAATGCTCTGCACCAGTCACCAACCGATGTTTATATGCGTGCCAGCCGAGAAACCATGGAGTTGTTCCGCTGGTTACGTCAGCTTTCGGATGCTTGCAAATCAATGAAGTCGTGCGCGAGAGAAAACACATGATTGCGGCTGTACCTGCCTGTATCGGTGATAAATTCGAAGATGCCCCGCCGGGACACAAGTACAGCCTGTATCTCAAATATTGGCAACAGAGCACATGGAAAGCGGGCGAATCAGGCGACAAACAAGAGACCATAAAACAGGTTAGGGCACTGCCGCCAACGGCGAAGGAGCAGGTAAAACAGATTAGGCAACGTCTTGATCACCTGTTACAAGGTCTGCCAGAAGAGAACCACCTTACAATTTATGGACGCTCCAGCGCACCATTTGTTACCGGAATGGGTATCCAGCATCCATTGGAAAATGGCTTTGCGTTTCTCAATCCGTATGGATTGCCATATCTCCCCGGCAGTAGTATCAAGGGGGTTTTACGGCATGCTGCCCGTGAACTATGTACCCTGGAAGAATCCAACTGGACCAGGGAGTGGGTCAGAGAATTGTTCGGAGATGTGGGCGAAGGCGATGGATGCCGTGGTGCCCTCGTCTTTTGGGATTGTGTTCCCGAATTAAAAAGAGACGAAATGTTGCTGGATGTCATGACTCCCCATTATGGAGAATACTATCAAGGAAATAGCGCCCCACACGATGCAGGGGAACCCAAGCCGGTTGTGTTTTTGACCGTCCCTGCCAACTCGAGTTTTGTTTTCAATGTCAGCCTTTCGCAAACAGAGTTACGCAGCGAAGCATTACTTGACGGTCGCTGGAAGACAATTATGGAAAAGGCTTTTGATTTCGCGTTCGAATGGGTTGGTTTTGGGGCCAAGACTTCGGTGGGTTATGGAGCTATGAAGATTGACCAGGATGCTATTCAAAAAAGGAAATCAGAAGCGGAGCAAGAAAAGCTGGCAACCATGACCGACCAACAACAAAAACTTGAAAAATTAAGGAAGCTGTTTGAGGAAGAAAAAGACCGAGACCAGCTTCGTGCAGGGGGACAGGTTACAGAGAGTGCCGCCAAATTACTGGCAGAAGCCCCAGATTGGCCGGAAAAAGCAGATCGGTATGCTGCCGCCGATTTGGCGGAAGAGATTTACAAGGAGATGGGTGTGCTGAAAGGTAAAAAAGGGCGGGAGCGCAAAGAAAAAATACAAAAATTGCGCGAAGGCTAACCAGAAGCCACATGTCCCACACGCTCATTTCCCTACTCGGTGGCAGTAGCCAGTCAGACCCATCGAAACGCTATCGATCAATCCAGTATGATTTTGGTGATGGCGCTGGTCAGAGCCATCGGTATTTTGGCCTGGCGCTGGCCGAACATATCAAACCGCACCAGCTGATTGTGCTCGGCACAACAGGCAGCATGTGGGATATGTTGCTTGAATCCATAGGCCTGGAAGAGCAAAACGAAGAATTCTGGTCGGAATTGATCGACAGCGCCAACGGCAACTGCACAACACAGAGTCAACTGGACGAACTGTCGTCAATTATAAACGGGCAACTCCCGTACCAGATGTCACTTCGCCTGATCCCGTATGGTCGGGATACCCATGAGCAGGAACAGATTTTGACCTGTATGGCAGATGAACTGGAAGAAGGCTCACAGGTTTCTCTGGATGTGACGCATGGATTGCGCCACCTGCCCATGCTGATGCAGATGAGTGCCCTGTACCTGCGAGAAATGCGAAAGGTCAGGATTTCCGGTGTGTATTACGGCTCGCTGGATATGTCACGAAATGGCGTAGCGCCGGTGATGCGCCTGGAAGGATGGCTGGAACTGGCAGATTGGGCAATGGCATTGCACAACTTTGATCGGGATGGGGATTATGGAGTGTTTGTGCCGTTGTTTCGCCGGGAAAACGCACATCGTCAGGCAGATTTACTGTCGGAGGCTGTCTTTTACGAACGCACATTCCGGGTCGGGGACGCGCGCGGCAAATTGAGGAAATTCCTGAAAGCGCTGGATGATATTGAGCTTGAGTGTACATCAAGATTGTTTCAACCGATGCTGCGGGAACGCCTTAGCTGGTGCGAGCAAGACAACCTTTACCAGCGCCAGCAACAATTAGCGCACAGTTACCTGAAAAACGATGATTTCCTGCGTTGTATCATTTTTGCGTTCGAGGGATTCATTACCCGATTGTGTTGGCAAGAAGGATTGAAAGATTTTGATGACTACAACAAACGTCAGGAAATAAAAGAACGGTACGAGCAAACTGGCCCGCGCGATAAAACATATTCCGCATACAAAGAGTTGCGCGACATCCGCAACGGGTTGGCCCACGGCGACCGGGTAGCGAAAAGAGAAGTGCAGAGTGTCATGTCAAGCCCCGACAAGTTACGCGCAAAAATCGAAGAGATTATGCAGGCGCTGTTCAAGGAACCCGGCGTATAGTCAGGGATGGATAAAGTACTGATTTGCACCGTTGGCGGTTCGCCCGAGCCAGTACGCGCTTCACTCAAGGGACACAATCCGGATAAAGCGGTCTTTATCTGCTCCGGGAAAGACCCTGTGACCGGCAAACCTGGTTCATACAATCAAATTACAGGAGCCAGCGCCAATAGTGACATCAAGAGACAACTGGGTGACATACCTTATTTGATAAAAAAAATACCAGCAGATAATCTGGGAAAAGCAGTCAAGGCGATACAGGAATGTTTGCAGGAATTAACCTGTGAGCGCCCGGAGTCCAGAATTATGGCGGATTATACCGGGGGAACCAAGACAATGAGCGCAGCGCTGGTACTGGCCGTCTACGATAAAAAAAATGTCGACTTGAGTCTGGTTACGGGGCCACGTACCAACCAGGTGAAAATCACATCCGGGGAGAGCGTAAGGCGGGTTGATACGGAATCCATGCGAATTTCACTTGCGGTCGAACAATCTGCCCGATACTGGAAACATTTTGCGTATGCCGAGGCTGCCGAAATGCTGGCTGGTATCAGACCACTCAATGACAAGAGTGCCCGAAAAGTGGAAACGATGAAGACTCTTGGCAAGGCTTTTGACATCTGGGACCGATTTGACCATGCCGGGAGCGCTGAACGGTTGATCCCTTACCGTGCCCTGCTCGCGAGTGACCACCAGACTTTACTGAACTCGATAGACAACCTGACCAGAGAGCAAACACACCCGGCAGTCATACCCGCTCGCCTGTGGGATTTGTGGTTTAATGCCTTGCGACGCGCTGAACAGGAGCGATATGATGATGCGGTTGCCCGGATTTATCGGTTGCTTGAGTGGACCGCCCAATGGATTCTGCAAACACGTTGCGAGGTCGACACCGCCAATATTGACCCGCAAAAAATACCCGGCAGCCTTTCCATACCGGCCAACAAGAAAGGACAATACCAAGCGGGTTTAATGAAGGCGTGGGAACTGATAGGTCACCATCTCCCGGATAGTGAAGTCGGTCAGTTCGGCAGGCAGAAACTGGAAGAGTTGCAACATCAGATTTCTGTTCGCAACCAGTCAATACTAGCGCATGGGTATCAACCGATTGGTGAGCGAGACTGGCACACACTGAAACAATGGTTCAAGGACAATTTTCTGGAGTTACTGGAGCGGGAAACAGAAAAAGCAGGACTTCGGTCCATACCTGAGCAGTTACCACAACAACCCGGATCGAAAATCAGGCAATTTCTCCAGTAATAGGAAGCGGGGTTTATAGTTCCAGCCGCACCGCAAGGTTGCCATCTCTGCGATTTTCCATCCAATATGGTCTACTATTTCGCATGAAGCGAAAATTGTATCTCGCCGCTTATGACATCAGTAGCCCCAGCCGTCTGCGGCCAGCATTGTATCTGTTAAAGGGGTTCGCCAGTGGTCGTCAAAAATCCGTGTTCGAGTGCTTTCTGACTGCTGCCGAGCGCTCCGAACTGGTCAAGAAAATGAGCACAATCATTGACCCGGATGAAGACCGCTTCTTGCTCCTGCCACTTGCTGATGCAAATGGCATCATGGCTCTCGGCAAAGGTATCGCGCCCGCGGACTCCGCTTACTATTACGTTGGATAATACAATGTTGACTCTGTTTATTGATCGAAAAGACCTGCGCCTTGAGCTCGATAGCAGGCAGGTCGTGATTCGGCGTCCAGATACACGGCCGCAAAGTCTACCCCTCAACATACTGGACCGGGTCGTAATACACAGTCAGGTAACACTGGACAGCCGTCTACTCGGAACTTTAGGGAAACACGGTATCGGGGTGACCGTCATGCATGGCCGGAGCGGGCAACGTCGGTTGCAACTTTTATGCCCGGGACACAATGATGTACGCCGCCGCCTTGCCCAGTACCAGCTTTGGCACGACTCCAGCCGGCGACTGGAATGGAGTCGCCGGCTGGTGCGAGCAAAGGTCGCCGGGCAACTGAAATTGTTGCGCTCAGCGCTGGCCGACAGACCGGATCTCCGTTATCCGCTCCATACTGCATTAAAGCGCCTTGAGCCGATTCTGCTATCTCTGGATGAGGCCACAGGTATTCCCGCACTGCGCGGCCTGGAAGGTTCATCCGCTGCAATTTATCTGGCCGGGTTTCAACATCTGTTCGCAGATAGCCTGGATTTCAACGGACGCAATCGCCGCCCTCCTCGAGACCCGGTCAACTCCTGCCTGTCATTGGCATATACCCTGATTCATAATGAAGCGGTATCGGCCTGCCACGGTGCAGGAATTGACCCACTGCTAGGCTTCTACCACGAACCTGCTTACGGTCGAGATTCGTTGGCCTGCGATATCATCGAACCACTGCGCCCCCAGGTTGACCGATGGGTATGGCGCTTATTCCGCAAACGCCTGTTAGACGCGAGCAATTTCAGTCGTCAAGGGAAGAATTGCCTGCTCAATAAAAGTGGGCGTCGCACATTTTATGAGTCTTACGAGGAAAAAGCAGGATTGTGGAGACGCTACCTGCGGACTTACAGCTACCGGACAGCGCGAGCCTTGCTGAATGCCTCTCCTGATTTGCCAGAGGCCGGGGATTTATGAAACCTTGCTACATTCATGCCGTCGAAGGAACAGAGATTAAACAGGATGGGCCAGCATTGAGTGTGATTACTCCCGGCAAATCGGCTGTATTGATTCCTTTGCAGCGTATTTCCCGCATGGTCATATCTGGCTCACCGGAGTTTTCTGCATCCACTCTGCTTGTCTGTGCCGAAAACGGGATTGCAGTTACTTTTTTACATAACGATGGTACGGTCAGGGCACACTTGTTCGGTCGCAGCAGGGGTAAGGTTGATTTATTCTCCTGCTTGCATAACTTGGCAGATCGTCCAGATTATCTGGAACTTTACGACACTTGGCTAGACGCATCTGCCAGCCATGCTCGACGTTCATTGTGTCGAGAACTGAAATTGCAATCGGATAAATTTCCGCTTGAACAAATCTGTGCGATACTGAACAGTCACATGGAAAATTTTGTGAGCGCAAGCCAGCGAGGTTATTTACAACGACGTTTACGTGGTTTGTGCAGCAATCTTGTGAATGCAGTATTGCAACAAGCGGGTATGAATCCAGAACACAGCAGACAAACATATCAATGTCTGGACATTTCTGGAGATTTTTCTGATTTGTTGGCGCTGTCTTTACAACTGCCCCTGATTGAGTGGTTGAATCAACGTCCAGCCTGGGAAAGTATAGATGACCGTGATGTGGTTGCGTTGTTCGAGCGCAACAGCCATCGCCTGGAACGCATCGCTTGTCGTCTGGTTGGGCGGTTGTATGGATTCCTGGTGGATCTCTGATGAAGAAACAAAAACTGTATCTTGTTGCCTACGACATTGCTGACCCCAGACGTCTTGGGGCAGTAGCCCGATATTTGTGTAAAGTTGCCTACCGGGTGCAGTATTCCGTATTTGTAGCACAACTGAGCAGAACCCAACTATCGCTTTTGTTATCTGATCTCAAGCAAATTATTGATCCTGTCCAGGATGATATCCGGGCATACCCCCTGCCAGCCTCCGGTAATTTTACTTTGATGGGGGAGCAATTTTTCCTGACAGACACCTTGCTGGCGCAAGACGGGCATAGTAAATTAGCGCTGATTCAGGAGCCGGATTAAGGGTTGTTGTCTTGAATAAGAATATGCAGTTTTGCTTTTTTACAACTCGATTTTGATTGAAAAGTTATGGGTCATAGAGATATGATTGTATTAATACTAATGAAGCCGAGGGTATTTCTAACAACCCCTTCCATAAGCTACTACAATATAGGGCGTTTTCGAGCCGAGCAGTTCCAACCAAAGACCTGATTAAGAAGGGATTAAGACTGCGCGGTTTTCAGTTTATCGTTCCGGCTGGCGATGTTCCAACCAAAGACCTGATTAAGAAGGGATTAAGACCTGGCACACCATCCGCAATGTGCGTGGACTTCGCCGTTCCAACCAAAGACCTGATTAAGAAGGGATTAAGACCTGACAAGAAGATAGCAACACCCGATTCGCATTTGCGTTCCAACCAAAGACCTGATTAAGAAGGGATTAAGACTCTTATTGAACGCGCGAATCATTATATCTTGATCGAGTTCCAACCAAAGACCTGATTAAGAAGGGATTAAGACGGGCATGCCCGCTTTATCTGCGGACTTCCAGGTCACCGTTCCAACCAAAGACCTGATTAAGAAGGGATTAAGACATCATCATCAGATGATTCAGACCAATCAAAGAGTTCCAACCAAAGACCTGATTAAGAAGGGATTAAGACCCTCTCTATAAACCCACCCAATGATCTGGCCGGTGTTCCAACCAAAGACCTGATTAAGAAGGGATTAAGACCTGGCTTACCAAGTACGCCCTGTGATCCTCCAGGCGTTCCAACCAAAGACCTGATTAAGAAGGGATTAAGACCGAAGTGACGAAGACTGTTTCTTCGTCGGACGCCGCGTTCCAACCAAAGACCTGATTAAGAAGGGATTAAGACTCCGCTTTGGTGATGCTGTCTCCGTGTGCTGCGTTGTTCCAACCAAAGACCTGATTAAGAAGGGATTAAGACGCTGCAGTCTGAAGGTATGTACAAAACCCAACCATCGTTCCAACCAAAGACCTGATTAAGAAGGGATTAAGACGATGGTTGAATTATAAAGGTTCAGGATGGATAAGGTTCCAACCAAAGACCTGATTAAGAAGGGATTAAGACTTTTCATCGTAGTTTCCTCTATATGGTTTGTGGTTCCAACCAAAGACCTGATTAAGAAGGGATTAAGACTGTTTTCGTATACCTCATACGTCTCGATCGTATCAGTTCCAACCAAAGACCTGATTAAGAAGGGATTAAGACCAAAGGATTCCTGTTGAGTTTCCCGCAGCACAACGTTCCAACCAAAGACCTGATTAAGAAGGGATTAAGACGAAGCGATCAAGGAAAGCCGTGACTGTTATTTTCTGGGCGCCATCATGCTGGTGGAGAATGGGGAAAGACTATGGAAGATCAACGATGGCCAACAACGCATAGTGACGATATCGTTGATTTTTGCAGCTTTATGTCGGCGATTCGTTGAGGAGTCGCATGCTTCTCAGCGCGAAGGACTCGCATTGCAACTGCTGTTCAATCTGAATGCCAATGAACCCTGCACCCTGGAGAAAGCGGAAAACTATAGGCCCCGGATAACGCCGCCGAGAAACGACATGACGCATAGCTGTATTCAGGACAAGATCAAGCACACATGAAGGATGCGCCCTGAAGGATGCGCCCTTGCACCCAACCGCATGGAGTGGCATGATTGACTGAACCCCCCACCCCAAAGAACACGGACAATGACCCACCACCAACTCCCGATCGGCATCCAGGATTTTCGCAGAATCCGGGAGCAGAACTGCTACTATGTAGACAAAACCTCCCATATCCGGCGGCTGATCGAAATGGGGAGTTTCTATTTCCTGTCGCGCCCGCGCAGGTTCGGCAAGAGTCTGCTGATCTCTACATTACAGGAACTGTTCGAGGGCAATGAGCCCCTGTTTCAGGGACTCGACATTCATGACCATTGGGATTGGTCGGTTCAATATCCAGTGGTTCGCCTGAGCTTCGGTGGCAAACACAACGAACCCGGAGACCTCGCCCAAAGCATTGAAAGCCAACTGGCCATCATGGAGAGGAACGCCGGTCTTGACCCGGTGCAATCCCCCGGTTCAGGCCCGGAACGCCTGCGGGATATTCTGGATCGTCTGCACCAGACCACCGGCCAACAGGTTGTGGTACTGGTAGATGAATACGACAAGCCCATCCTGGATGTACTGGATGACCCGGACATGGCGAGAGCCAACCGCGACTACTTGCGCGGATTCTACGGCATCATCAAGGACAGCGCCCGCGATGTTCGCTTCGTCTTCGTCACCGGCATCAGTATGTTCTCGAAAGTGAGCCTGTTCTCCGGTCTCAATAATCTGGACAACATCAGCCTTGACCCGGAGTTCGCCACCATTTGCGGCTATACCGACCGGGATTTGGATACCGTATTCGCGCCGGAGCTTCCCGGCCTTGACCGAGATGAAGTCCGCAAATGGTATAACGGCTATCACTGGCTTGGAGAGGAGAAGGTTTATAACCCGTTCGATCTGTTGTTGTTGTTCCGCAAACGCCAGTTCAAGGCTCACTGGTTCGAGACCGGCTCTCCGACCTTCTTGTTCCGTATGATGATGGAACGGGAAGTCAGCCCGTTGGAACTGGAGAATCGGATTTGTGATGAAGACCTGGTTTCTACCTTTGATGTGGAGAACATCACCATTGACGCGCTGTTGTTCCAGACCGGCTATCTGACCATTACCGAAGAGGAATGGGATGGCGCCCAGACCTTCTATACCCTTGACTATCCCAACTTCGAGGTACGCCAGAGTCTGAATCAGGGCTTGCTGGGCTATCTCGGTCGACAGGGACGGGAAGTATCCGAGCGTGGCAAGGAACTCAGCCGTCTGCTGGCGGCCAATGACTTTGATGGATTCACGGATTGCCTGCAATCATTCTTCGCCGGGATTCCCTATCAGTGGCAAACCCGCACCGGGCCAGCCCGCTATGAAGCCTGGTACGCCGGTATGCTGTATGCCTGTTTTCGCACTATCGGGCTGGACCTGCGGGTAGAGGATTCTTCCAGTCGCGGGCGGGCGGATATGGTGGTATTGCATGGCCATCAGGTATTCGTGCTTGAGTTCAAGATGACCGATGGAGACGAGGACGGCGAGGATGCGGCGTATCAGGCGATTGAACAGATACAGGAAAAAGGCTATGCCGACCAATACCGGAGCCGGGGTCAACCCATCCATCTGATCGGCATATCATTCAGTGCACAACAACGCAATCTGGCGGCGGTGAAGGTGGCGCCGGCTTGAAAGCCCCGGTCAAAACCGACTTCTGCGCATCTTTATTCCGGTTGCAAGAGGCGACGCATCCTGTCCGGGTTCAGAACCGACTGTATAATTATGGGAATTATATACTTGAGCAAACAGAAGCCTACCCAACCGGATATTAAGGAAAACACCCTCATGATTAATCTATACACCTGGAGCACCCCGAACGGACGGAAAGCGTCCATCATGCTCGAAGAAACCAGCCTGCCCTACCGGATTCACCCGATCGACATTGGCAAGAATGATCAATTCGATGAGGATTTCCTGGAGATCAGCCCGAACAACAAGATTCCGGCTATCGTCGATGAGGAGAATGGCCTGAGCATGATGGAGTCCGGCGCCATCCTGATTTATCTGGCCGACAAAACCGGAATGTTGATGACGAAAGACAAGCGCTGGCAAATTCTGGAATGGCTGATGTTCCAGATGGGCGGCTTCGGCCCGATGCTGGGACAGGCCCACCACTTCCTGCACTTCAAGCCCGGAATCAGTGAATACGCCGGGAAAAGATACAAGGTTGAAGCCCAGCGCCTTTATACCGTCCTCGACGACCACCTGGAAGAAAACGAATATGTCGCCGGCGACTACTCGATCGCCGATATTGCATTGTGGCCCTGGGCCTCTCGATTCGAGTGGCAACAGGTTGATATGAACGACTTCCTGAATGTCAAACGCTGGTACACCGAAATCGCCGGGCGCCCGGCCGTACAAAAAGGCTACCGTGTCCCGGTTGAGACAGAAGTACCAATGCCCTGATTATTGCCATACCCGCACCCTCCCGTCATTCCCTTGATAAGCGGGAATCTACGCCGACAGTTGAGCGCGGGATTGGGGAGAGTATCCTCGATCACTGAAATCCGCCGGACATGGTAGAATCTGTTCCTGAAGAGGCTTGAGGGGTAGAAGATGAGCGATATAGATTTGGAAGACCTGTTTACGCCAGGGGCCGGGGGAGTACCGCCTTATCTGGCCGGGCGCAAAGAGGAAAAGGAGTATTTTCAAAGATGTGTCAGGACTTTGGAAAACAGGAAGCCAATCAGTCAGGACCTGGTCATCTACGGTCCGCGAGGCAATGGCAAAACCGCCCTGCTTGGTCACTTGCAGAAAGAGACACTCCAAAAAGAGAAATCGAAACTGGATATTCTGTGGGAAACCCCGGATGAGATGGAGACTCTGACCGAGTTATCTGAGCGGTTGATAGCGGGCAAGCCAAAAATACAGGACTGGCTCCAGTCTGTCGAGGTTTCTGCCAGTGCCGGGATTGTGGCTGGAAAAATTCAATCAGGCAACCCCCGGAAGAAACCAACGGTCCGGGAATTGCTGGAGAAAAGAAGCCAGGACAAACCTTTTATTCTGATCATAGATGAGGCGCATACACTGAAGCCCGAGATCGGCAAAACCCTGTTGAACGCCAGCCAGACAGTACGCAGGGAAGGCAATCCGTTTCTACTAATCCTCGCGGGAACCCCGAATTTGCGAGTAACCCTGGGTCGTTCCAACGCCTCTTTCTGGGAACGCAGTGAAAAACTGCGTCTGGGCCGCCTGTCATCTGACGAAGCCGGACAGGCGATCACAATACCGCTGGAAAAGGCGGGGATATCCTTTGCGCCCGGCGCTGCCGAAGAAGTGGTTGAACGCACCCATTGTTACCCCTATTTCGTACAAATCTGGGGAGATTGTCTGGCGCGGAGACTGGCTCAAACCGGGCAGACCGAGGTTACCCTGGATATGCTCCGGGAAGTGGAGGCAGAGGCGCACAGAAGACGGGACGATATGTATCAGGATCGCTTCAACGAAATCAGTAGAATGGGATTACTGGCCGTTGCCACGAGCGCTGCCGATGCTTTCATACAGAGTGGAGAACCCTATCTTTTGCATGGCAGCGTATTGAAGAAAGCGGTTGAAAAAGGACTGGCCAGTGATGGCCCCGTAACAAATGAGCGTATCATGGAGAAATTCGACCAACTTTCACAGCTGGGTTATATCTGGCAAGTCAATTATTCCGGCATGGACAGTTACGAGCCCGGCATCCCAAGCCTGATATCTTACGTACACAGAAACTCGCTGGGGCAACAACCCGAAGCAGAACCGTCTCCATTGGACGAGCGCACCCGGAAATTTCGGAAAGGTCAGGTGAAGTCTCAAGATAACGGCATCGAGATGTAGCCAGCTTGAATTTGGACAAAATATTCCGGCGCCAACTAATTTTGATCCCTGGTTCAACTTGTGATCGCAACCACTGAAGCGTTTTCCCGCGTCAAGATTGACAGTCTGTTGAAGGATGCAGGCTGGAATCTCACCGACGGCACAAGCGTTCTGTTCGAATACGCCCTGGCCGATGGCACACAGGCTGATTATGTGCTTTGCGACCGCCGGGGCCGACCGATGGCGATTCTGGAGGCCAAACGCGCCAATATTGATCCGGTCACGGCGCAAGATCAGGGGGGGCATTATGCCGAACAACTGGATGTGCCGTTCGTGTTTCTATCAAATGGCGAAGAAGTGCGGTTCCTGGATCGCGAAACAGACGCGCATGCCCGGATCATCGCGGGTTTTTATTCACAGGATGACCTGGAGAGGCGGATTGCGGTGCGCCGGATTCGCCGCGACCTTTCCGGTGTCGCCATCGACCGGAGTATCGTGGACCGGGATTACCAGATTGCCTGCATCGAAGCGCTATCCGCCGAAGTATCTCTGGGGCGACGCAAACTGCTGGTCGAGATGGCGACGGGGACCGGCAAGACCCGCACGGCGGCCGCTTTCATCAAACGCCTGTTCGAGGCGGGTAGGGTCACCCGCGTCCTGTTCCTTGTTGACCGGACCGCGCTGGCCGGTCAAGCCGAAGACGCATTTACCGACCACCTGCGGGATTATCCCTGTCACGTATTGCGCCCCGGGCGGGGATTCGACCGGGCCAAGCGGGTCACGATTGCGACTCTCCAGACCATGATCGCGGAATACCGCGACCTTTCACCGGGTTATTTCGATCTGGTGATTACCGATGAATGCCATCGCTCAATCTATGGCAAATGGAGTGGCGTATTACGGCATTTTGATGGCATCCAACTGGGACTGACGGCGACCCCTTGCACTGTGGCGGACGAGGACACGAGCGCACATTCCGACCCGGAGGACGGCCTGTTCGTGCGCGACACCTTGCGTTTCTTCGGTCTCGAAACTCCGACTTTCCGCTACACATTACCCGAAGCCATTCAGGCGGGGCACCTGGTTCCCTATCGCATCTACAAGGCGATGACAGTGAAAACAGCCGACGTGGACGGTTTTTCAGTGCGGCACGATGAACTCGACTGGAACGCGATGGATGCGACCACCCGGACGGAGTTCGAGAAGTTGTTCGTGACCATGGACAGTATCAGCGTGGATCCTCGCGCTCTGGAACGGCGGTTCACAATACCCGAACGCAACCGCGCCATCGTCCGCGAGTTCCGCGATACCTTCGAAAAAGGATTCATGGGCAAGAGCGGTATCCGGCATACCCCGGACATGGGCAAGACCATCGTATTCGCAGTAACGAAACGCCATGCGCAAACGCTGGCGGAGATGTTCGACGAGCATTTCGCCGACTTGAAGCCACACCCGGCGACGCGATACGCAGATTTCGTAGTGAGCGACACGGGCGGGGGGCCAGCCCCCGATGCCAGCGCCATCATCAAGCGGTTCAAGGAAGAGGAATTTCCCCGGATTCTGGTCAGCGTGAATATGCTGGATACCGGTTTCGACTGCCCCGAGGTAGTCAATCTGGTGATGGCCCGGTTCACCCGCAGCGCCATCCTCTACCGCCAGATGCGCGGGCGCGGTACACGCAAGGCAGACCATATCGGAAAGACCGGATTCACCCTGTTTGATTTCGCCGGCGTAACCGATTTCCACGGCGACGACGATGAAAGCATGGATGGCGGAGTTCTGGACATCAACAAACGGGACGGACGGCAGGGTCCATACCAATCCGGCAAGCTATTGACGCTGGATGTGGACGACCACATTGACCCCTCAACCCGCGAGTGGTTGACACTCGACGAGAACGGCCGGATCGTTCGAACGCCAGAACACGATACCCGGGCAGCCGGAATCGGCTTGCGCGTTGAGGAATGGCGCAGCGAGCAGGAATTCACCGCCGAACAGGCCCGTTGGGCGGGACTGATCGGCAGTCAGGTCAAGGCGAACGCCATGAACGCAGAAGCTATCGGAGATTACGACCTGGATGAACACCCGTTCACCGCCCTGGGCGGGTATGATCAGGCACGGCGGGTATTCGGCGGCGAGAAATTCCTCGACGGGCTGATTGCCGGATTCAATGCCGTGGTGTTCGGGCAACAGCGGACAACCAATGAGTCCAGTGACTCTGTGCCTGAGGAGCGTTGACGGCATGCCCATGACCCCGGAACTTCGGCGCGGTATCGACCGTATCCGTAATTACCTGTTTGGCGGCGGTTATCCGAACCCGGCCCAGAACGCCGAGCAACTCAGCTTTTTGATCTACTTCTATATGTACGAGGCGGCGGACGCAGCGCGTGTGCGGGCTGCCCGGCGTCCGGGAGCCGAACCTCATACCAGCGTTTTCGAAGGGGAGTGGAGCTTGCGCGACCCGCGCAATGCGTCGGAACCGGGCGCCGGGGCCGTATCGCGCGAACTATTGAGATGGTCGTCCTGGGCACATGCGTTGAACGGCGAGAGATTGGTCAGATGGGTACGCGAGGAAGTTTTTCCCTTCCATGCCGGACTAGCGGCAGACGGCGTTACCGATTTCATGGACGGCGCCCGGCTGGTGATTGATGAGCCGACCGTGCTCACCCAGATCGTCAGCCAGTTGAATGACCTGCATCTGCACCGGGTGGACGCCGATACTAAGGGCGACCTGTTCGAGCATGTATTACGCCAGATCCGCCAGGCGGGAGAATTGGGTCAATTCCGCACACCGCGCCATATTATCCGCGCCCTGGTTCGGCTGGTTGACCCCCGCATCGGCGAGACCGTTTACGACCCGGCGGCAGGCACAGCGGGCTTTCTGGTCGGCGCTTACGATCATATCCGGCTGGCGAACTCGTCTTCTGATGGAATTGAGGAGATTGAGGCTGAGGGAAAGACGGTCCGGCGTGGACTCGGCGACCTGCTGGGCCGGGACGCGGCGCGCCAGTTGCAGGAAGCCACGTTCTTCGGCAACGATGTAGACCCGCAGATGGTCCGTCTGGCGACGATGAATCTGACCTTGCGCGGGCTGGACCGGGTACGCATCCTGCGCCGCGATGCACTGACCCGTTCCCTGGACCGGGCCGCAAAGGCGGAACTGGGTCTGCCGGTACAGGGATTCGATGTCATCCTCGCCAACCCGCCCTTTTCCGGGCGCCTGGACAAGGATCGCATTGTCGAAGACGTGAAGATCGGGCGCACAGCGCAGACCGAGCTTCTGTTCCTGCAATACATGGTCAACCATTTGCGAGAAGGCGGACGTTGCGGGGTAGTCGTGCCGGAGGGTGTATTGTTCGGGTCTACTGGAGCGCACCAGGAATTGCGGCGCAAACTGGTGGAGAACAACATGGTGGAGGCCGTACTGTCGCTACCCGGTGGTGTGTTCAATCCGTATTCCGGGGTCAAGACCTCCGTGCTGGTTTTTCGCAAGGGTGACACAACAGAACGGGTGATGTTTCTCCATGCCGACTGGGACGGATTCAAGCTGGATGCCAACCATGACCATCCGATTGGCGCAGATGATCTTCCCTGTTTGATTCGTGCGTTCCGGGACCGGGAGGCGCGGTGGGCGGCGTGGCACAACCGGGATCTGAAAGCGGACTGGACGGAGAAATGGTGGTTTGCCGAGGCGGATGAAATTCGTGCCGCCGAATTCAACCTCAGCGCCAACCGCCACCGGCCACAGAGCCGGGAGAAGGTGGAACATCGGGAGCCGCTGGAGATTCTGGAGGAATTGCGGGCGATTGAGACGGAGATATTGGGAGAGATTGATGGGTTGGCAGGGGCAGTTCGGGGGGCGGTAGTGGAATGAGCGCCTTCCCTATTTTTCCGCTTGGTGATGTTGCAGATGTGGTCGCAGGCGACCCTGCGCCTCAGAACCCACAAGCTTTTGCTTCTAAAGGGCCGTTATTCGTGCGGATGCAGGATGTCGGGCATCATCACCGTCATCCATCACTCTCTGATTCCACGGATCGCCTGAACCCTGAATGGGTGACGCAAAGTTCCCTGCGGCTATTCCCCAAAGATAGCATCTTGATACCTAAAAGTGGTGCGTCGGTGAATCTTAATCACCGCGCCAAACTAGCCACCGCCGCCTATGTTGTCAGTCACCTTGCAATTGTTATTCCAGATCGTGCGAAAGTAGAGCCGGATTATCTTTATTGGTGGTCTACAAGTTACGACCCTCGTGCTCAAGCGCAGGTTACCAGCCTGCCATCTCTCAAGCTGTCCACCTTGAAATCGGCCATGGTGCCTCTCCCTCCACTCCATGAACAACACCGGATTGTCGATATCCTGAACCGGGCGGCGAAGATTGAGCGGTTGCGGAAGCAGGCACAGGAGCGGTTGCGGGAATTCATTCCGGCGCTGTTCGTCAAAATGTTCGGCGACCCGGTCGAGAACCCGATGGGGTGGGAGATAGCTCGGTTAGGTGATATATGTACAATCAATCCACGTGCCGGTCAGTCCAGTTATTCGGATGATACTGTGGTGAGTTTCGTTTCTATGGCTGCGATTGACGAACGTTCAGGGGAGATCGTATCGCCCGAAGAACGACCATTCGCGGCTGTTTCAAAAGGTTATACCCCGTTCGAGAACGGCGATATCCTGTTTGCAAAAATCACGCCTTGCATGGAAAACGGGAAAGCTGCTTTGGCACAAAATCTGATTAACGGTGTTGGGCGCGGCTCCACCGAATTTCATGTCCTTCGGCCGGGGAATCGTGTTTTAGGCGAATACATCTTTTGTTTTGTTCGCCAGACAGAATTCAGAAAGAGTGCGAAAAAGAGTTTCACTGGAACAGCAGGCCAACAACGTGTCCCCAAATCTTTTATCGAAAACACCCTTGTCCCCCTCCCGCCAATCGGCGAACAGCGGCGATTTGCTAAAATCATACAATCTGCACAGACAACGACTAAACTCGCCGATTCCGGCCACAAAACCACAGCGTCATTGACAGCCTCCCTCATGTCCCGTCTTCTGGGAGACAGCGCATGACTGACATTGCAGGCAACAAAGCGGGCCGGAGTTGGCCATCTGCCGCATTGCTCAAACAATATGTGTCACAACGACTCGACGTTGGCACAAACCAATAAATTTCGGGAGTACATAATGACGATAAGATTCCAGAACCCACCAGTTGATGAAGTAATCATCGGTGCCTATTTTGACCCGCCCTTGACTGCACTTCGGAGCGAACATATCGGCCTGTTATGGGCACGGCTCCGGGAAGAGTTTCCGACAGTTGAACAAAGACCGCCGATTAACAGTGCAGTCCAAAGCCAGGAAAACATCTTGACGCTCGACATTGAGTTCATGCCCATGCCCCGGTACTGGTTTGTGTCTGAAGATGGAGTAACCCTGATCCAGGTTCAAAAGGACGCTTTTCTCCTCAACTGGAGACGACGCAATTCTGAGTACCCTCACTGCGCCGAGAACCTGAAACCGGGTTTCGATAGATACTACCGGATTCTGGAAACATTCCTGAAAGATGATGTCGGCGTGGAACGCCCTGGAATCGGTCTCTGTGAACTTACGTACATAGACATAATCAAGCCCTCAGAATACTGGCAAGGGCCGCAAGACACCTCAAACATCATCCGGTCATTTTCAGTTCCGGTCTGTACTTCTGCACAGGATGCTGTGCCAATCTTCAGTTGTGCATACCGCTATAATGTAGATCCCAATCTGCAACTCCATGTGACGATTCGATCTGCTGAATCAATCAACCAGCCTAGTTCTCCGCTTTTGCATCTTGAATTCAAAGCGTTCGGTTCACCGAACGGTCCTGATAAGTCGGATGCTGATACGTGGTATGATCGGGCGCATGAAGTAATTGTTGCCCAATTTCTGGACATGACAAGCGAGCGTGTCCAACGTAAATTGTGGATACGTGAGGATACTGAATAGCCATGAACGCCGAACTGAGCAGCAGTACATCGGAATTCAAAGACTTGATTCCCATGTCCACCGACGAATATGCAATGGCTTCGGGTATGAGTGTCGATGTGCAACCCCTCAATCCATGGTTCATATACAGGTATGATGCCTGGCGCCGTTTATACTCCTCCGGGTATGAGGAAATGGCGGATCCTGTCATAACCTCCATTATCAATGCCGAAAAATTCTTCGTCTTTGATCATTCCAGCGCCGTATTCGCCTCGAATGGACCGAAACGAACCAAATTCCAGGCATACTCGGTGAGAATCAGTACGTTACGCCATACTGCGGCACAGGACGGGTATTTCCTGAATCCTGCTTCCGAGTTTGATTTCTGGAATTTTATCGAACTAGATACACGCTTGCGGAAAGGTAACCTGGTATTGATGGATAATGGGAACTTGCGTGCCGTCTGGAAGGGCGACCAAAAAACTCATTTTGGTTTGCAGTTTTTAGGTGGAGGGATGGTGCAGTACGTCATTTTCAAGCAACGAGAAGCCACGCAATCGGTCTCGCGGGTTGCCGGACGCGACACGTTCGAGGGAGTGAAGAAACAGATCAGGGCTTTCGAGTTACATTCCTTGCTCTACGAATGAAGGGAGATGACCTGCCACCGGAAGATCACATTGTCCGGTACGTCAAACCCAGCATGATTCAGGAGAACGGAGTTGCGGATGGTTCTGACTTTCGCCTGCGCCCTGCCAGGCCAGATGAAAAAGGTCTATCCGTTAATTGGCTCGAAGTTTTTGGATCGGGAAAGGCTCATCAGTTTAACGAAGTACGCCGTTTATGCAGTTCCCGCATGTCACTGAGCCAGAATGGGCGGTTCGCGGAACTGAATGTCGGTACACTTCTGCGTGTGGTATCGGAAGAGTTGGATACGCTACGCATTATCCATGATCCGCTTGAAGCGGAACAGAATTACGAGGCTGACCCATCGCATTCCGAAGTTTCTGGCCTACCGCCGGGAGAATCTGAACAGGCCATGTTGGTTGGAGATTTGATTGCGGAATGTGTTGTGAATTTACACCCAATAGCCAGTGATGGTGGCTAATATTGTCGGACACCCCCACACTTTCTGGACCATGAAACCACAGTGCCCGAATCCCTGTATTCTGATCGCTTGCGAAGTATCGTATGCTGAAACAGGTATATGACTGAGCAGACAACGCTAAACCAAGCATGGGGAGTATTGCGCGTCTCGCTCAAGGATGCTTTTTCCTTTTATGAGATCAAGGATCTCGCAGGTCTGGCGGGTATTGATGTCACTCAGTTCGCTTCATTGGAGCAACGAGCCAGTGGAGGTGCAACCAAGGGCCAACTCATCACAGCACTGGATGAGGAAATAGGCAAGTTGGCCCCTCCAGAGAAATCCAAAGTACTGAATTATATTGCCGAAGAAATTGCCAGAAGCAAACCCGATCAGGTTGATTTTCTTGACTCATATCTTGAGCGATTGGGCTGGCGCTTCGAGGACGGAAAACTGATTCCTGTAAAGCTGTTTGATGTCTCCGAACTGGCTGAGCTTCCAGGAGCGGCAAGAACTGATTTGGTGAAAGCCGCTACCCGTCTTCGTGATGGAGACTTGGGTGGAGCTTTGACCGCAGCCTGTGCATCTGTCGACTCTGCGATAAACGAGGTGAATGCTGAAGTGAAACCGGGCGACGGATTTCAAACGCGCTGTAAGAAGGCACTACAGGAAAGAGACACATTTGCAAAGATCACCAGTGAACTCATTTCCTTGGGGTGGGAAAAGAAAGATGCCGACAATTTAGTACAAAACCTCAAAGGTGCTTTGAATCAGGGAGCCTTTGTGATGCAATCCCTTCGCTCTAAAATGAGTGATGCCCACGGCTCGAAACATGTCATGCCGCCATTGGTTTTCGACTCTCTGAAGTGGGCGGAACTCATCGTGCGGATGTTGAAATTGTGACCATTCAGGTATACGACTTCTTCGCTGGCTGTGGGGGTGCTGGGAGATATCCACTCACTGAATCCAGATGTTTCCCAAAGCCGAGAAATTGAGTAAGCCTAATAGTTTCCGTCCATCCACTCGGTCAGTTGTTCCCAATGACCAAACACTGGCAAGCAACACAGCCGGAAAATGAACCAACATGCATAAATCGCATCCGCTCCGTAGCAAGCATCTCCTGAGTTCAGCCCATGTGCCAATTCATGCCTGAGTGCGGGGCCGCCTCGAAAATCGAACAGATTCTCGATCTCATAAATAATAGCGGAACCGAATATTTTTTCGAGTGGCTCTCGATCCTTTGTGATCAGTGCCGACAGACTACGGTTTGCCTGCGTCATATCGCTCTGGATTGAGGAGGGTTCCTGGCCAGTCTGTTTCAGGATATGACGCAATGAATTTTCCAACTGCGGAACGAGAATGTGAAGTGCGGAGATAAAGTCGCCACCGAAAAAGCGTGTAAACGCCAAGCTGAAAAGATCTACACGATCTTCAGGGACGAACGGGCTCATAGTTACGAGAGGGAGGAAGTCACGCTGTCCGAACGCATGTTCGACATGGATCACCTGCCTTGCCGGTTCAATCTGTCCGGAAGCGACAAGTTGCCTGCGAAGACCTTCATATTGGGCAATGCTATGATGGATTGCTGATTGGTCTTCTGCTTCGTTGCCAGTGAGAGCGGGAGACCTGGACACTACCTTGCCTTCGTCATCGACTACCGACTTCGGAATAAGACTCAAGAAAGGACTTTTCTCGTACTGCTTCCTCGCTTCGTCTCGTAACGTTGCCGGGGGCGGGGACAAAGCGAGATCAGCAAAAACCGCTAGCGCCTGTGCCAGACTCAAGCCACTCACACTTTTACGGGTTTCTTTGACAAGATCAGTCAGGGCAACCGGCGCCGATATCACGCCCATTTCGTCATGTATTGAGGCTTGCGCGTCGCGGAGCCTGCGCTCAAGTTGTTGTCGTCTGTCCCGAGTATTTGGTATTCGCCTGAGTTCTTGGATGGCATCACTCAAGTGACCTGCTGCGACCATTCCGCGCCCGCCTTCAGCATCTGCCAGTGCAACGAGACATTCCGCTGCGGATACAAGGCAGCGATTTTTCTCAGCGTCACTTCCTGACTGTCGGTAGGCAAGAGCGGCGAGTTGCCATAGTTCACGGGAAATAAAAGCATCCGGGTTGTTGGTTGTAATCAGCGTCTCGGCGTTTCGGGCTATAGCGTCCGATTCGCCGATGCGGAGTTGCAGGCTGAGTTCGGCTGTATTCAGGAATCCACGGTGATCTTTTCGATTGAATGCATCCTGGACAACGGTGGTGATTAATGACTTGAGGCGTATTTTTTCAGATTTCTTCCAGCCTGTTGCACGGGCGATTTGACAAGCGCGGTGCAGCATCTCAGTACCACTTCGGCTGCTAGCGGTTCGTTCACCGGAAAAAATCTCGGCTGTGCCGTCGAGAACTGCTTGCACGATGTCACAATAGGCGTTGATCGCCAACTGTGCCATGGCAAAAAGCCCACGATTGTTGTGCCAAGCCACATCGGAAAACCGTGCCCTGAGTCCTGGATTATCAATATTAGACGCAATAGCTGCGAATACGTCCGATTGACCTCCTCGCAAGTCGCAGGGGATCATGCCTCGCTTCCCGCCCAAAACAAAAAATGGACCATAAGGCTCCGCCCGGTCTTCGGGTTTGAAGTGCATTCGGGCGACATCAGCAATAAGATAATAGACACGGGCGGCGGCTTCATTCCCAGCTTGTTCGTGTTGTCTGGCTGCTGTTTGATACAGGTCGGCCAAATTCCGGCAATTCACCTTGTTGCTACCGCGAATAGGCGCTTCCAGGTCCGTGACCGCGAAATCCTCTTGAGTCACTATTACTATGTCTTGATCTGCTCCACCTTCCCGGGAGTCCTGATTATGGTTTTCTGACATCCTGTGAATTCAAGCTACTTGGGAGTTTATCTGAATTTAATGTGTGGTCAGGTGATCTGTCAACGCATTTTGTAATGAGTATCCTCGATCACTGAAATCCGTCCGAACATGGTATCATCTATCTCCGGCAAGACTTGAGGGGGAAAATGAGCAATCAGGATTTGATAAAACTGTTCAGACCGGGAGATGGCGGTTTACCGCCTTACCTGGCCGGTCGTAAAAGAGAACAGGAATATTTCCGGGATTGTGTCAAATCCCTGATGAGTCATGACGCTCCCGCACAAAACATGATCATCTACGGCCCGCGCGGTAACGGCAAGACCGCCCTGCTTGGTTATCTGCAGAAAGAGACTCTCCAGAAGGAAGGGGCAAAGCTGGATATCCAGTGGGTTACTCCGATCAAAATGAAAACACCTGCAGAATTTGACAACACACTGACAGGCGAGAAGAAATTCACAGATAAATTCAGGAAGCTGGTTGCTTCTGTCACCTGGCTGTCCGCATCAGCGGGTATTGAACTGGATTTATCCGGTTCAGCAAGAGCGGCAGAAGACCAGATCAGGAAGAAGTGCAAAAAGAAACCGTTTATTCTGATCATAGACGAGGCGCATACGCTGAATCCCGAAGTTGGAAATGCCCTGCTGAACGCCAGCCAGACCGTACGCAGGGAAGGTTATCCATTCCTGTTGGTACTGGCGGGCACTCCAAACTTGAGGGCAACACTGGTCAGGGCCAACGCCTCTTTCTGGGAACGCAGTGAAAAACTGCGTCTGGGCCGCCTGTCACCTGATGAAACCAGACAGGCGATCACAATACCGTTGGAAAAGGGAGGCATATCCTTTGCGCCGGGCGCTGCCGAAGAAGTCGTTGAACGCGCTCACTGCTATCCTTATTTCGTGCAAGTCTGGGGAGATTGTCTGGCACGGAGACTGGCTCAAACCGGGCAGGCTGAGGTTACCCTGGATATGCTCCGGGAAGTGGAGGCAGAGGCGCACAGAAGGCGTGATGATATGTATCAGGACCGCTTCGAAGAGATAAAAAGAATGGGATTGCTGCCCGTCGCCGAGAGTCTTGCGAACGCCTTCCTCCAGAGCGACGATCCGACTCTGCACGAACGCACATTGGAAGAAGCGATTGCAAAAGGAATGGCGGGCGATGATGAACCCGTTACAGATAGCCGCATCCTGGAGAAACTGGATCAGCTGTATCAACTCGGTTATGTCTGGCGGGTTGAGAGGTATGATTACGAACCCGGCATCCCGAGTCTGATGTCATACATACAAGGATATTCGCGGGATCAAGGCGTTGCCCCAACTGAACCGTCTCCGCTAGCCGAGCGCATCCAAAAATTTCAGAAAGACCGGGTGAAGTCTCAAGATAACGGCATCGAGATGTAGCCAGCTATCTGTGTATACCCAAATCCCACGGCCGCAAAATCTTCCGATGGAGTGAAAAAACAGATTGAGGCTTTCGAGTTACATTCCTTGCTCTACGAATGAAGGGGGATGACCTGCTATGATGAACCAATGACCATTCAGGTATACGACTTCTTCTCCGGCTGTGGTGGCGCCAGCTGCGGCTTTCGGGATGCTGGTATGGAGATTTCCTTCGCGCTGGATCACGATGCAGAAGCCAGAGCGAGCTTCCAGGCCAACTTTCCCGACACACACTTCGAGTTTGCGGATATTCGTAACGTAAGCGTTGAAGCTGTCCGGCTTCGGGTAGAATCGGAACGATTAAAACCAGTGCTTTTCAGTGGATGTGCGCCATGTCAGCCATTTTCCAGACAAAATACCAAGCGGCCGAACCTGGATCAGGACGAACGTGTGCCGTTACTTACCTACTTTGCAAATCTGGTAGAGGGTTGCCGACCGGATCTCGTGTTCGTGGAAAATGTTCCGGGGCTGCAGAAACTGGATAGCGATAGTCAACCTTTCGGTGATTTTCTGGGTCGATTGGAAGCGGCAGAATACGAAGTGGACTATCGCCCCATCAAACTGGCGAGATACGGAATACCACAAAGTCGCCGTCGGCTCGTATTAGTAGCGAGCCAGCACGGTACAATCCATCTGCCCGATGAGACTCATGGGCCGGGAACGCCGAACGAACGATATGGTACTGTGCGTGACTGGATCTCTCATCTTCCACCAATACAAGCGGGGGAAGAACACGACCAGATACCCAACCATAGGGCGGCGAATCTCTCTGCGCGGAACGTCGAACGTGTCAAGGCAACGCCGGAAGGCGGGGGTAACCGGGACTGGCCAGACCACCTCAGGCTGGAGTGCCATAAGGATTTTTCCGGGTATACCGATGTTTACGGCCGGATGTCCTGGGACACTCCCGCATCGGGACTAACCACCCGGTGCACGAGTTACTCGAATGGACGTTTTGGCCACCCGGAGCAGGACCGGGCAATCAGTATTCGAGAGGCTGCTTGCCTGCAAACATTCCCGGAGGATTTTGTTTTTGAAGGGAGCATGGCCTCAATAGCCAGACAGATCGGAAACGCGGTTCCGACTCGGCTGGCGAAACTGGTCGGCCAACAATTCATCGAACACCTGAAAGACATGGGGAAACTACCCTAAATGGAAACGTTCAGGACTCGCGCCCGCACACTGGACATGCTTGGGAGGCAGCAAATTGCCGGTATTCCAACGGCAATCAGCGAGTTGTTCAAGAACGCGCACGATGCTTACGCCGACCACGTTGAGATTGACTATTATCGTTCAGATGGTCTGTTCGTCTTGAGGGACGATGGAATCGGGATGAGCCGGGATGACTTCGTGACCCGATGGCTGACAATCGGTACAGAAAGCAAATTCGACACCGCAAAAAATCCGCCGGCAGACCCGAACAAGAAACGCCGTCCGAAACACGAACGAATCATCAAACTGGATGAGCGAGACGGCGCGTTGCTGGTCGCAGATACGGGGCCAGGAGTCAATGTCCGTGACCGGGAGGCGATCTTTGAGTTCGGTTTCAGCAGAAAACCCGGCGGGCGTGGAATGGGTTTGCACATCGGACGCGAAAGCCTGCACCGGGTAGGGTTCGACCTACGGTTGATCGAAGGAGATCGCGGCGCCACATTTAGTGTCGTACCAGTAGATGATTCATAGGAGATAAAGGGTGGAATTAGCAGAAATACCTGGATGTCGCAGCCACGAGCTTGCGAGGCGTTTTCTTCAAACGGCTGTGGTCATCGACGATGAGTCTTATATTGATTTAGAGGACGATAATGGGCCAGAAGTCGAGATCGTAGCACCGGGCCGGCACACTCGAGTCCTGAATCAGGAAGCTCAAAACCAGATTGGTCGTGGGTCGGTACACTCCTTGAACGCACGGCCTGTCATTGACTCATTCTCGGCGCTTGGTGTGATTTGTGGTGTGATCAGTCCCTCGGAATCAACGATAGAAGTAATGAAACAAGCTGACATCGTGGTTCTGGATTGGCTATTACAGGATGGGGATTCGAAATATACGTTGGATTTATTTCACAATCTGGTAGCTGAAAACATGGATGATCGGCACGCGCTTCGACTCATAGCTATTTATACCGGCGCGGCTCGGTCTCCCGCAGGTGCGGATGCGGTCGAAAGATGGATACGGCACGGGAATGAAGGAGACGGACATTTCACTTTCGGAAACCGGAGTCTCGACATGGAACAGACGATCACGTTAGCAAGGGATGGCTTGGAAACCAGTGAATTGAAAAACAATGCCTTCGAGAGTCTCTCCACTGGTTTCGCAGGGAGTGAAGGCACTCATCTTGACGAACAGTTAGCCTGGATTATGAGCTTTCGGACGGTGTTCAATGAACCACCTCCGACATTGTGGATGGGTTCGGTAATCACGGAAATGATGGATGGAACGGAAATACACCTGATCTGCATGAGGCCGCGATGCGATTGCATCAGGCTGAAGGAGGAGACCTCATTCCTTTTTCTGCCTCTATCTGAACCAGAAAAGAAGCAAAAGAAACCAGAGCAAATCATCATTAGACTCGGTGACGACTTCAGGCGGCTGGAAATTGAACTGGATTCGAACAGTTGGATTCTTATGCAGTTCAAACCATCAGAGAATAATCGTCCGGTAGTCGCGACAAAGAGAGGCGGCGATTTCGAGTTCACGGACACTACAGGTAAACAATACACATGGCGAGGCGAACTCAAGTCTGAATACGCCCAACGGATTGCACAAACCTTCGCGACAACGATGAGTCGCGTTGCGGTTGACGAGTCGGAGTGGCTCAGAAGAATGACAAAAAAGTAATAAATTGCCAACAACCTCTCTTTTAACACCTGATGAACACAACTGACCTTGCCAAAATCGAATCCCGCACCCTGGACCATTACAACAATAACGCGGATTCGTTTTTTGCCGGTACCATTGACCATGACGTAACCCAGAACTACGCCGCGTTCCTGGCTCCGTTTCAGACAGACCAAAAGCTCGACATCCTTGATTTTGGTTGCGGCCCCGGCAGGGACCTCAAGTATTTTCGCGAACTCGGGCACCGGCCGGTCGGACTCGACGGCAGCATCGAATTCTGTAAAATGGCCCGGCAATATTCCGGTTGCGAGACGCTGCATCAAAGTTTCCTGAATTTGTCGCTGCCGCCGCAAAGCTTCGATGGCATTTTCGCCAACGCCTCGCTGTTTCATGTGCCGGGCAGTGAACTGCCCGCTGTTCTGAACACGCTACGCGACACATTGCGGGTCGGCGGCATCCTGTTCATGTCCAATCCCCGTGGCAACGCCGAAGGCTGGTCCGGTGAGAGGTATAGCTGCTACATGGAGATGGATGTGATCGGCCCGCACTTGCGGGCGACGGGTTTTACGATATTGAATCATTACTACCGGCCTGCCGGGCTACCGATTGAGCAACAGCCGTGGCTTGCGATCGTCAGCAAAGCGGTCCTAACGATGAGTCCTGAAGAATAAAACTAATCCAGTAGAGGTTTTATGCTCTTCACTACCTGCTCTGCGGCATCCAGGGAGTCAATGTCAATGATCTGCTGGATGACCCATTTGTTGGTCTGGGATTGCCCCATGATCTCCTGTATCCGGTTCCCCAGCAATCTTCTGGCGGCATAACCGGGTGCATCTCCATCAAATACTCCCTTGGCGTATTCGTCGAATCGGGTATTGATGTTGGACAGAAAGCCGGTGCGATAGTCACCGCTTCCCATGACCTCCTCGACATTACGCTGATATTGCCGGGCAACCTGTTCGACCAATGCCGAGACATAGATTTGCCGCTGCTCATTATCCAGTCGCTGATGCGCCATCCTGTCCGTGATATGGCTGAGAAAAATCAAATATTCCGCGATCACCCGGACCCGTTGATGATCCGATTCATAGTCAAACTCCTCCTGGTGCAGATTTCTGGCAAAATGCAGCCCGACCTGCCAGATAATATAAGCGGCGGCAGTCGCGTTGTCCTCCAGTGTGCGGGGGTTGGCGGTGCGCCATTTATTGCGGATACGCATAGGGCGCCGGTTACCTGGTCGCAGAAGAATCAGGTATAAATCAACAGGACGTGGCGGATGTTCTGTCGCGAAGCATCGGGTCGCATCGTGTCACATCCGGCAAACGGGGGTTAACGTCGGGAGCCTTTTTCCTGATGAGCGAGGTCAACCACTCGGGTCGCTTTTTCCGCGTAAATATTACGATAGTTGTTCAACGGATGATTTTCATCGTCCATCCAGTAACTTTCCTGGCGCATGCCGGATTCCCGGTCATATTCGATGAACTTGCGTTGAAGTTCCAGCATTTCGGCAATCAGCTTTTGTTTCTCGCTCATGACATGACTCGCGGGCGTGTGGACTTGATTGAAATTCATCTTACCACGAAAAACCCGGTTTCAAGGATATACCAGAATGGATATGAATTTCCCTGTCCTTATTCACAGACCTTGCCGTCATTGTCGCCATCCGTCATCCAGGCGTAAGCCGGGTGGTCGCGCAACACAGGCGTTATGCCATGCGCCCGCGCTTCTGCACAGCTAATATGCCCGTTTTTATTGTCGTCATACCGCATCAGGACAGCCGGCGCCCGGCAATCAAACACTTCCAGCGCGGTACTGTCGCACTGGCTCAGAATGGATGACAAGGCTGCTTTCTCCCTGGCGTCAATGGTCAACCCGTAGGCTGAACGGACATCAATGACGCGGGCCGCGAACCAGCAGCGGTTGCGTGGCGGCTGCCATTGCGCGCCATCCTTGCCGGATTTGCCCCGGTTGACTGCCGGAGAAGCCAGGGTCAGGTTACGCAGGTCGGATGCAAACTGGCGGCGTACCGCCGGGGACGCCGCGCACAACCCGCTGTCGTGGGCCTCGCTAACGGCCACGATATGCTCAATGTGGGTTTCGTAAAGAGACGCAAAACAGGAGCCTGTATAAGGGCCGTACAGGCCGCCCAGCTGTTCAGCGATAAGGGGCTCAACACTCTGCGGGTATGAATAATGCTTCTTGCGTTGATATGGACTGCATCTTTCTTCTGCGGCGACAGTCAACTCATCGAGCATCCGCGTCACCGCGCCCACATCGGCGCCGGAAACGGCTGATGAGAACATGAAAAGACCCATGACAACCCCGAATGCAGATTTAAAGATCATGGCTGGTATCCGCTCTTGATTTCCCAACGTATTTCGCGCATCTGGTCAATGTCAGCGACATTCTACCCTGAATTGGTAATTACACCAGCCGGGACGGTCATCGGTGTCGTCTGACAGGGGGTATGTCCAGTCTGGATCGGCTTCACCGCTCCAGCCACTACACACCTTTGCGCTCTGCGGCCAGCACTGCCCATTCGGGTGCCTGGTGACTTCATAACATACCCTGCATTCCGGCGGAGTGGCGCATTGCGCGACGCCACCATTGATCTGGATCGCATTCGGGCAGTTCAATGCCGACATCTGGTTCAGCAGGTCCACGTCATCGGTATTCAGTGATTGACCGCCGATCACAATTTCATCGTCCACGCCAACAATATCATGATCACCCATGTCCAGATTGCCCCGCATGTCCTTCGTCCCGTCACGCGCCAGCATCGCTTCACGCGCCGCTTCATGTCCGGGCACCGGCACAATCACGACCACTTGAGTAGCCGGCAGTGGCGGAGTATCCAGCGACCCGATTTTACCGTTCAGGGGGAACAGCCGGGCCACATCTTCCGCCCTTTCCACCGTCAACATGTCCGTTTTGATCTTGATCGGTGTAGTACGCATAGTCGGGGTTAGTGGAGCGATCAACTCATAAGATTGCCCGACTCCGTTGCGCCCGTCGACGATGCCGGGCAGGTACGGGTCGAGATCAACAAGCGCCCCGGGCCATTCATACGGAAAGCCCGGATCAACCGGCGCCGGACGCACATCCAGCCGATAGCTGTACAGGGCTTCCTCAATCAGAACAATGCCATCCGCAGTTCTTTGTGCGATGGACTCTCTTAACACGGACTGCTTCCACTGATACCAGCCACCTGCCAGTACCGATATGACGGCCAGGGCAATGGTCAGCTCCAACAACGTAAAACCGCTCTCCCGATTTGGCTTTTCATTTATGGAGACTTGCCGGTCGTCCGTCTTCATCAGCATAGCGCCCCCTCCAGCAATCCCTGAAACCCGCGCTGATTCGGGGAGCCGGGGCGGCGATGGATGTGCAGATGGATATGGCCCGTTCGGGCTATGGCCGGGTAAGTATCCAGCAACCAGACCCACTGCCAGGTATCGGAGTCAACCCAGTATTGAAGCGTGGCCACCGGCCCGCTTCGACCGGGACGCGGCGTCAGCGCAATGCGCCAGCGCGCCGGATGTTGAACCTGGATCGTTATCCCGAGATCTGCGGCCGCACTGGCCAGAATGATCGCTGCCGGTGGAGGATTCGAACACTTGAGGTTGACATACTGAAGCGCCACGTCGCGAACCACCTCTACATCCCGTGACAACTCCGCCTCATCCCGCGAGTGGGAGTGGCGGGATGCGGACAACGCCAGAACCAGCAGAATAAACAGGACAATAATCATTTCGGCGAGGTTCATTGACCACAAGCTATAACTGAAACTGTAGTCTTGTATTGCCCGTTGCATTGCAGACTTCACCGGATATATTCGGCAGAACTTCAATCCGGTCTTTCAATTGATTGCAGTCTTTTTCCGATGTGGTGACGTATCGGATTTGCGCGACTTGCGCGGCGCTTGAGGCAATGACCACATTCTCATCGTACAGATTCACCCCATTGTTGCCACTCAATTCAAAATTGATGTTGTAACCGTTCTCCTCCAGCTCCTTGATGTTGATGCCGGTATAATTGCCTTTCAGGCTGCGCCAGCTTTGCGCGGCCAGAATCACACTGTGCACCTCCTGATTGGCCTGCTCAAGACGGGTGCCTGAAAGGATTCCCGAACCCTGCACGGCAATGAACGTACCGACTACCCCAAACACACCCAGCCATACCAGCATTTCGGGCAACGTCAACCCTTCTTCCCTTCTCATTCTCATGATCTCTTTCATTTTGGTTTCCTCGTAATGGTAAATTATCCAGCTATATTCGTGAGCATCGTATACATGCCTTTTCCCAGCGTAATCAGTAGCAACATGATCGACAGTAGCAAAAATGCCCGAAACATCCCTTCCGCCACCATGTACCGGGTTTCCAGTATTCTTTTTTGCACCAGTCCCACCGCCCGAAATGCCTGCGTATAGAGATCGCGCCGCCCGCCCGGCGCCATGCCGGATAACAGTTCGGCATGCTCAGAGGTCAGCAGGCCGCCACTGATTGCCTCTTCAAACGCTATACCGTGCACATTCATGGCGGTTCTGGCGCGGACGATATGGTGTTGTGTGAATCGGCTGCCCATTACCGATTCCGCCGCATTCAGTATCTCCAGATGGCTGGCTCCGTTCCTGGCCAGCATTTCTGCCAGCGCACAGAAACGGATACCGAACTGATAACGGGCCTCCGTGTCAAAAAACAACAAGGCGCGTCTCTTTTGACCAATCCAGGATACCTTGCCGCAGGCGACCACACAGACCAGAACGATGGCGCCGACGCCAGCCACGATTCCCCAGGTGTTCAACCAGACACTCAGCCGGATGGCCATGTTATCCGTGTGGCCGGATACAAAAAGACCCTTCGCAAAGTCCTCGGCTTGCAATGCGAAGAAAACCAGAATGCCCAAAAGAAATACGTAATAGAGGTTGGGCAGCAACACCCGATCCGAAAATCCGAGTTTGTCCGCCGCCCTTGACTCAACCGCTTCAATCGCGTCAACCAGCGTGCCACGCGATTCGGCGACCCGAAATACACCGACATCCATTTCAGGCAACATCCCGGTATCGGCCAGACCGTCAATCACGGAGCGGCCTTCATGCCCGGCAGCCGCGCCGGCTTTTGCAATTTTACGGATTGCCGGCAACAAATCGTTCAGTTTGGTCAATGTTTCGCAAGCAGACGACAACGTTACCCCGGCACGTAATTGGGCGCCAATAACAGAATAAAACAAAAGGCGATGCTGGCGCGGGAAGATCAGGGTCTGGTTGATCCAGTTTTTCATGTCAGTGGCCCGTCCGGCTCTGCCACTTTATGATGGGTGGCTATCGGGTCTACTAATTTCAGTTCATAATCGAAAGTCCATTCACCGATTATCTCTTCCGTCTTCTCAGGGTCTATCAATCCCGAACGCACCTTGTCTCTGGCATGGTCCTGTTTTGATTCGATGTTGAACTCCCGTTTCATACAGGCTTCAAGGCGAAACAATTCGTGATTGGAAATATATTTGTGGGCATCCTTGTGATCCAGGAAAAATGGATAGACTTCCGCAACCAGCGTCTGGCCGGACACGCCGGATACGCATTCATTGCAACCGGCATGGTTGATATATCGAATATCCGGACCAAACAGGGCGCGATAGCGACGATCCTTGTCGGCGTCATCATGCCCATCCCTGTAACACAGTGGACAGACCAGAGGAACCAGGTTCTGGTTGACAATGCCGGCAATAAATTCCCGTAGCGACAGCAGGTGGTGGTCGACGCCAAAACTGACCAGACGGGGTATCGCGGCGACACAGGATTGCGTGTGTAGCGTCGAGAACACCCGCTTGCCCTGAATCGCCATGTTCTGGGCAGCCTGAGCGGTGATTCCGTCTCTGATTTCTCCCAACACCAACGCATCCGGGTTCTGCCTCACGGTCGCCGCCAATATGTTTTTGAAGGCTTCGTCGGCATCTTCACGGTAGTGGTCCAATTCGACATGAGTGCAATGATCAAACTCCACTTCGCATGGGTCCGCGACCTCGATCATGCGCTGATTGCGTGGCGAAGAATCCATCAATGTCGCCATCGTCGTCGATTTACCGGAATTCGTTTCCCCGGTGATCAGTATCAGTCCGCCAGGCGCCATACAGATTCTTTTAATCAATGCAACCTGATGATCGCTGTAACCACTTTTGTCCAGAGGAAGTATGTAACCTGGATCACGTACCCGGCAGACGATTGAATTACCCCGCGTATCCTTGAGAGAGCTTCCCCGGATACGATACTCATGCCCCTCGTGGTTGTATGTAAATGCGGTATCCACCGGGTCTGATTCAACCCACTGCGAGTGTCCGGAACGATTCCATAAGCCGCGCGCCACCCCCTTGGCAATTTCAACATCAAATTCTTCAACGCGCTGAATGACACCGAATATACGGAATGACAAAATCGCGGTCTCCCTTCTGATATCCAGATAAATATCGCTGGCCCCCGCTTCGATTGCCCTGGCCAGCACGTACTCAACCGTCGCATTGCCCGTCTGAACCGTGGGTGAGCGCGGAGTTCCTGCCTTCCTGCGGGTGTTTTTATCCTTCAGTTGCCGCAATTCGATGGGCGATATCATCGTCACCTCACAGTTACGCTCCAGCCGACTTTTCACGATCATGATGAGACCGCGAAGCAAGCGGTGATCGACATTCCCCGCGGCGAAAATTTCCCCGCTCGAACGCACCATCACATCGAGATCATTCGACACAATGTAATCATTGATCTGATTGTCAGTCGTCCAGACCGCCGATGCGGCTTCGGGTATCGGCGTGGACGCGCGATTGAACAGGAGCTTTTTCATTGCGGGTAATAAATCGTCTTCGGTTTCCCGTCAATCACAAAATGGATGCCGATGCGCCCGCCGGACGCGGGTTTGACAGAATCCAGCGCAATCGTTTTTCCGGCGATTCTTGTGGACTCACCCAAGTGGAGAACCACCGGAGCGCCGGTCCCGGTGGTAACCGCTACCAACCCGGCCGTTCCGTTATCCATGGTTTGTACATACTGGATGCTTGACGCGAGCGCCCAGGGCGTTGCCGCGTCTGTAATGTCGGGAGCGCTGGCCTGCTGTACCTGTAGTGTCTGTATGTACATCTGCTTCAGGAAATCAATCTCTGCGCGAATAGACGCGAAATCGTCTGACCGAACCGCCCCTGTATCCGACAATACCGCTTTGATTCTCTCCGCTTGACTCAGGTTCTCATCAAACAGAACCAGAATATCGGAGCGGATTTCCCGATTCTGCAACTGATCAATCTGTGCGCTAATATCAACCACCGTTTCCAGTAATGCCTGCTGCTGTGACAATTCAGTCCGCAGCTTGTCCAGCGGGCGAATGTAAGCGGTATAATCCTGCGTGGCCGCGGCTGCTTCGGTCTGTTTCTGTTCTGCCGGCGTTTTCGCCGGCGTTTCGGTTGACTCCATGACCGACTCCCGGGCCGATACCTCCGGCGGAGTTGCGAGTATCCCGAACCACAACAACGACCAGGCGGCCACGATTATTTTCATGTGATCCCTCATAATGTGCTGGTTTCGATGGATATGTCACAATTCGACATGGAAAAGTTCTCATAGCTACA
The DNA here is from genome assembly GCA_965208975.1 of Candidatus Poriferihabitaceae bacterium. Classification (GTDB taxonomy): domain Bacteria; phylum Pseudomonadota; class Gammaproteobacteria; order Arenicellales; family Poriferihabitantaceae. The sequence continues at coordinate 1,178,085 of CBDBQH010000003.1, forward strand.
GGACAAACGGCTGATAACGGCGGGGTAACCATCCAGGCGCCGCGCGATATCCATCAAATCGAATGTATTGATGTTGGCCTGGTCTATATTGAACCGCATGGTGTCGGTATAACCCGTCACCGGCCCCTCGACCAGAGCCAGCGCCGGCCAGCCCCGCGACATAAGCTCAAGCAATACCGCGGTTCGTACCGGCGTTCCGGGCACAGTATCCGGCATGGCGATGTCGATAGCGACCGCCCAACCCGCCGAATTCCATCTGAACTGGCCGTGCCGTTGATCCGCAAACGCTTTCGCCTGTAACGGGTATCTATATGATTGCCCACTCAACACGACACTGGACGGGGACGTGAATTCCAGTCGCTGCAACCCATCGCCGTACAACACATCCAGGCGCCATAAGAACCGGACCAACTCGCGCAGCGTCGCGCCACCGGCATGGCTGACCATCGGAATCACCGGTTGTTGTTCGCCTGCATCAACCCGCTCATCCCGCATGACCCGCTCCCACAGCGCGCTCATGTCAACCTGACTCAGCGCCACCGCCGCGACCACGACCAGTACCGGCGCGATCATTGTCGGGTGATACAGCCGATTACGCAAAAAGACCGGGAATACCCTCTCGAAACGATAGCGCCACAAATCAAACGGAAGCGGCTCAAGCTCGACATACTGGGCGCCCGGGTCAATACGGCCTCCTGCCGTAAAACCGCGCATCACCCGGTTTTCGACCCGGTAACGATCCAGGTATTCCAGTGCACTGTTCTCATCGACAATGCGTTCTGTCTTGACAAGCCCGTTCGCGATTTCGGCCAGATATACGCTTGTGTCAAAAGGGATGATGACCACGAAATCATCCGGCGCATCTGGCGCTTCTCCGGTTTTTGAAAGAATCGTTGAATACCAGCTGTCCAGACTCGCCGCGATCGACACGCCCCGTTCCTCGGCGGACCACCAGACTTCAATCCCCTCGCCAGCCCTGGCCTCTACAAAACAGTACCTTGTGCGCGTTCTGGTCAGATGGCGACGCACTTCCCGCGACTTTCGCCATGGGCCGATGTCGGTCGATATCGGTAATTGCGCCGCGGCGTAAATCACGGTGACATTCCTGCCATCGACCTGGATTCGGGATGACCAGGACATCAACCCGGGACCACGTTGGCCGTAATCATCATGACCGTCTCCCGGGAACGGTCCTGTGTGTCGCTACTGTTACCCAATATGCCCAGATACGGAATCTTTTCCTTGCGATCACGGACCACCGCTTCCGAGAAGGACATCAATAACTTGGGTTCCCCGTCTTTCAATGACACCGACAAAACCCGGTTGAAGTCATCTGTGACAAAATTCACTCCTTCAATGCCGGCGAAATTGAAGGGTATCCGCTCAGCCGGAGTGGAACGGGATAAAGCCATCCGCAACGTGATCTGATCGTCCTGTACGGTCGGCTGCAAGTGAATCGCCAGCCCGGTTCGCAACTCCGAGAACTCGACTTCCGGAGTCCTCGATTCAGAATCGCCGCTGCCCGTCACGGTGAACGCGATTTTTGACACATAGCGTTCCGTCCGCGTCGCGTCAATGCTCGCCACGTGATTATTCAATATCTCGATCGTGTCATCATAGGCGATACTCGTATCACCGAACTTTTTCAACCAGTTGTAAACGAATCCGCTACCCAGGTACGCGCTGTCCGGGCGAGTGACCGCTCCGGTCAAAGCCCCGGAACTGCCGGTGATATTTCCGGTAATTCCCAGTCCGATAGAGAAATTACCGCTCTGGCGCACTATATCCAGCAGTAAATTGTGTTTTTCCGAGTCGGACACATCAACTTCCATAATCGAGATATGCACACGAACAATGGCGCTTGTCGAAGAATTGTATCGCCGGATTACCTCTTCAACCCGGCGCATTGCGCCTGGCCTGGCAGTCACTACCAGCTGATTCGCCGCCGGCAATATGACGACAGCGGCGCCCGGTTCAATTTGTCCCGGCCCTGAAGATCCGGCTTGAAGGCCAAGAACAGATCGTACCAGCCCGACCAGCTCCGTCGTATACGGGTCAAGGGTAACGCTGACTGTATTATCCGACCCCCCGCTGTCCGCCATTGAAAGATTCCTCATCTTCATATCTGCCTGCGTGGCGCCGGGTTGAACGGCCAGAGAGAAATGACGGGTTTCGATATCGTAAATCTGGATCACGCCTTTTTCGATACGGTAGACCCAGTCCGCCTGGGCAACAATCGAATCGAGATGATCGCGGATAGTCAGCGCCGAAGGCGACCATTTTACTGCTTGTCGCGCCTGTGAGTGGCCCATGTTATAGCGCACCGGCCGTTTCTGCGCCACCAGGTCAATCGCTGAACGCGCATCCAGATTATTGAACCTCGCAGTGATCCGTTTGTCCAGCCATGCACTCATTCGCGGCGCCGTGACCCGCTTCAACACAGGCGGTGAAGGCTCGTCCGCACTTCCCCGAATCTCTTCGATCCGCTCCTGTACATGCTCAATCGACGAGTGCGGTTCTGGCGAGGAGTTGCAGCCACCGAGCCCTGCCAGCAGCGCCAGTATCCCTGTTACCGACCTGCCTGATTTCATCATTGAGGGACTCCCGGCAATTCATGATAGTCAATATAGCTTTCACTCCCTTCCTCGCGTATCACACCCAGCAATCCATAATCCTCCTGCAGCATATCCAGCAACCCGGCGGCGCCTTTATGATTCTCCCGCAGCCTGGTGGTCTCGACTATCCAATCAACCAGTTCCTGGCTGTTACCCGGATGCCAAATCCCGAAACGATGACCGCAGTCTGCCGTCAGTCTCTCGATGCTGGCGTACAGGGACCCTGCCTTGATCAGCAACTGCCGACATTCGGCCGGGCTGGCCGGTTTGGTGTTGTTTGCCTGTCCCTGCCCGATTACGCCCGACTGTGTTTCTCGTGGTATATCCGGTTGCGGTGGGGCGGATATCGGTTGCAGCCAGTATTCCCGCGTTCTCTCTCGACCCTGATAGCGCACTACCAGCGTAATTCTTGCTGGTGTGACGAGGGGTTTCGTCACCGAGATGACAACATTGACTCCGGATTGCCGTTCGGTCGCCTGCCACCGAAGCCTTTGCATTACATCCTGAGAGGCATAGATACTGGCGCTGAAAGTGGAATAGCCATCTGCCGACACGGTAACAGGCACAACGTATTCTTCGCGCTTCACAGGCGTGGCCTGTTGCATTGGACCCAGCTCGAATCGACTACCGCCGTAGGCCACAGGCATCATCAGCGTCGCCAGCGCAATATTCAGAACCGCGGCTTGCAGACTCACGGGGGTGATCGGGTACAACAACGCCTCCTGACACGCCCATAGTCGAAATTTCACAAGTAAGCCCCCGCGAACAGAATGTCCCGGTTGACCACCACCGTGAACGGATAGCCTGGCCGAATACGAATCGTGGGCTGTATCGACAGGTTCCTGTCGATCAACTTCTCACCCATCTTCGAATAATTGGCGGCGGCGATTTTCCCGAATTCATCATCCGCCTGGGTGGAGGTCGGTGTATCCGCTATCTGTGCGGGCAAAGCCTGAATCGCGGAAAGCAGAAACGTCTGGCCAAACAGTTTCAGGTAATGGTTTTGCACCTGGTCCTTGAATCCGCTGGCTCCGGATAGATCGGAGCCCTGCATACGGCCCAGCTCAAGAGTACTGGCATCGGGAAATATAATCCGCTCCCAGGCAACCAGCGCGCGATTCTGCCCATAGCTGATACGGCTATCATACGTCCCGTACAACTTCGCTCCCTGCGGAATCAGCAGATGTTGGCCGGTAGCTGTATCGTATACATTTTGTGATACCTGCCCGAGCAGCGCTCCGGGAAGATCAGAGTTGAGTCCGGTAATCAGGATGCCGGGGATTACAGTCCCGGTCTTGAGCGTGTACCGGCCCTGGTCTGTCTGACGGATATGCGGCAACCATGCCTTCTGCTCCGACTCTCTGAGAAAGTCGATTTTCCCGGCCTGTCCATCCGATTCGACCGGCGAAAGACTCCCGGCCCGGGCCAGTAATGCCTCCAGAGCCCGACCTCGTATCGAATCCGGTGAAAGATCGGCATCCAGCGAGGAGCCAGCCAACGGGGGTTCGGATGTGGCTGTCCGGCTATCTTCTGGTATGTTTAATTCCGCGGTTGAAACCGCGGGTGAGCTTTCCTGTCCCAGAGTGCGGTTTTGCAGCTCTCGCATCCTTTGCTGTTGCAGGTATTCGCGTTGCGCCTTGAGTGCGCTGGAGACAGGCGGGACGACAACAACACCGGAGTCGGGCGCGGCGAAACCGGATTGTCCGGGAATATCATCTGCCAGACCCGTTTCGTTTTCTTCGAGCAGCTTCGGCAATTCGTAGGATGGCCGGGCGCTGGTTCCCGGCCTGGCGTCGCTGAGCGCTTGTTCATCGTCTGACTGGAAACGGGACAGGGCGCCCCATAACAGACCGCCAACCAGCAGCGCCCCGAAAACACCGGCAATGACCATCGGTATCACGCCCAAATGACGACCACCCAGCTGACTGTATGCGCCGGGCCTGACAGCGGCGTGGAGTACAGAATCAACCATGCCTGGAATCTCCGGTTGCCCCTGCCGGGCGAGGGAGCGCCTCGTCTGACAATGAGGTCGAATGAACCTGCAATTCTCCCCCGTCAAAAATATAGAGTCTTGAGAGCGTGTAGTTCAGCCCCACCCGGATAACGCCCAGATACATCGCTGATTCATGCGTGTAATGTGTCTCGAATGTCACCGGATTGGCGCCGCCTGTCTGATGCACCGCGTATCCAGCATCTCGCAAAACCCGTTCGAGTGGTTTGCCCCGAGCCTCATCGTGAATGGCGAGGGGAGTTTTTGCCGGCGGGAATCGTTTGCTCACTTCACGCATCAAGTCATCCAGCATCCGCTTTGCGACTTCAGCGGGTACGTCCGCCGAGTGGACAGCCACCGGACTGACCACGCAACCGGACAGAGCGACACTGAACCATATCGCGGACCACGCGATGAATCGCCTGGCCGTGGAACAACGGGATATCTGAATTGAACCGACCATCCTGAATCTCACCCCCCGGTGTAAGTGATCATGACCTTGCGCTGAGCGCGGCCTGTGCCGGCAATCAGCATGCCCCGTGTGAACAGTTTGTCGATAATGAACGTGCCCCGCCGCAAACGGTAATTGACAATTTGCGCTACATTGCGGGAGCCGGTCTCGACAAAGGCCGGCGCATCGGACTGCCGCATTGATTTTGGCATCTGGATATACACTCGCAGACCATCGTTGTAGACCCGCACCGGCTTCCAGGGCGGGTTATCGCCAACAACCGAATAATCGAAGTCGAGATTGGCAATATCCGGCCGGATCGTTGGCGTCACTTCTATCGCGCGCTCCTCGCGGTGGCTGACCTCAATCTCCTTTTCGGCGTTGACGGACTGCTCATATTCATGCCAGCGTCTGGCTTCCATTTCAGGATATGAAAAACCAACCGAAGCCATAAATCGCTCCTCGGTTGACTTTAAGTGAAAGTAGTAACTGCGCCGGTTGGTAATCGCAATCATGGTGGTTTCCAGATTTTCGTAGGTGGGTTTGACAACAATATGCGTAATCATCGCCTCGCCCTTGCCCTGCGCCACCGGAATAATGCGCCAGTTCACACTGTCCCCGATAAAAATACCGTCTTCGACCAGAACTTCGCCGCGCTCAAGCTCAATATGCGTGACATTACCGGGCGCCGTAATGACCGGAGCGCTTGATTCGCCGAAATGGTAAACCACCTTGCCGTTGCGCCCGATCATGGCGGGCGAGTAGCGATTCTGCCAGCCGCGGGATAGCCGAACCGCTTCCACTTCCCGGGTTGTCAATACGACAGGCGGTACTGCCGGAATAACCGGCAACGGCCAATCCACCACAGCGTCATACTCTCCGGAATCACCGGCAGACGCCGTCCGATTGACTGCATGCTGGTTGGTCTCCGCTACCGCAGGCGCTTCTGTGGATAGAAGCTGTGCCTGTGCGGGCGCCGCATGAAATACCATAAAAAGGAGCATGGACGAACCAAAAGACAGGCGGCTCATATCGACTCCGCCCAGTTGATGTCAGACACCAGCAATCCGGTAGGGTTGGTCAACAGAATTTCCGCCGGCACATCGTCCATGAAATCAAACGTGATATTCGCCTGCCAGCGCTTCGTTACAGCCTGACCATTACCCCGCTGAGTGACCGTCTCGACCCAGTCGACCTGCCACGTCATTGGCGAAACCGGCAAAACGTTCGAGATGCGGATGCTAACCGTCTCGAAAAGCGCTCGCCGCAATGGATTGGTGGAGTCAGATACGATGTAATCGCGCAGCTTGGCGAATGCGGGAGAATGGTTATCAATGAATCTGGCGAGATCGTTGACTCTTTGCTTCTGGAACTCCGGGTCAATCGACACGGTTCGCCAGGTCGAGACAAACTGGGCCAGCGAGGCTTTGGTCACACGCTCATCGTTGACTGCCAGCCCGGCGCCCGGCTGATACAGGCCGACCGGCATATAGCGTTCGTCCATCACGACCAGTACCGGGCGGAGCCGGGTCTGGGAGCCAATGTAAACCATGCCGGCAACGGCGCACAGTGATACCAGCGACGCAATCACTGTACACAGCCGCCATCCGGCGCTCGTTTTCGCCGCATTTTCGAGTACCGAGCTGTACGCCAGTCTGTTTTGTGTATACAGATCAGCCATTGTCTTTCATGACCTTGTTTTTCAACTCGTCCCTCATCAGGTTTTTACGCAGTTGCCGGGCCATGGGGTTTTTGTTGGTCATGTTGTCGGCCCATGAGCTAAAAAGATTGCGGGCGATACCCCGGCTCATTTCTCCTGGCCCGACCGCGCCCTGGTTACGGGCAAGTACAGCGGCTCCCCGTATGGACAGGGCCCCGCCCGCCAGATTTCCACCAGCGACAGCCGCTCCGGTAACGTGCGCTCCGGCGACCGCGCCCGCCGCAGTGACAGCGCCGGCGGCGCTGACCCCGGAGCCCGGAGAAGCGGTCAGCAGGCTCTGGATGTAATCGGGTATACGAACCGCAATTTCCTTGTACATGATGGCTGCCGCCGCCATCAGCATATACGGTCCGACCCGGTGCATAACCGGCATGGTTGCCCATCCCTCGACCATGCGGATACCCAGCGCAATGATCAATTCCAGCGCAAACAGCTTGAAGCCGGTGCCGATCAGGCCACCGAAAAAACGCATCGGATATTCGCGCGTGACTTGCAGGCTGAACAATCCCAATGACAACAGGCCGACAGACAGCACGATATACATCTCGCACAGAACCAGAACCAGTTGCACCGCAGCCACCGACAGCGCCCACAGCACAATCACCGCCGTAAACAGGATCATCAGGATCTCCGGAGAGTCGGTGACAAAATTCAACGGCCTGATTGAGTCGAGCATATTGCCGACGACATTTAGCGGTATTCTGATCAGATCCTTGAGCGCGTATTCCTCGCCGATTTGCCCCTCCCGCACCAGTGAAGATGAATCACGAAAACCCTGGATAATCAGTTCAAACGCCAGATGGTTCTCCAGCAGGAACAAGCCGAAGCTGATAATCAATACACGCTTGAGAAGCTCAACCGCAAACTCATTCAGGTCGGACCCCCGAACCGCCATCATCGAGAAGGCCAGAATAAATTCAAGCAGCGCCAGTGACCAGAACAGGGCCGTGGCAATCCTGACAATACCCCCGCTCCATTTCTGTGTGTTATCGATAAAATTCTGGACAATCCTTTCAGCGGAAAACAAATCCGGGTTGGCGGCTATGAAGTTTTCCAAAACCCGGTCCGCCTGGCGGAAACAGTCCGCTTCCTCTCCGCTATCCGAATGAATACCGGCACATTGGTCGTAATGGTCAGACCATGCCACTGTCGGCATCGCACACAGCAAAGACAGCAGGACAAGGGCGCGTTTCAACATATCATTACCGATACAGGTCTGTGTCCGGGTCCTGTTTCCTGCGCTGACTCCGCAGTTGCTCACGAAGTCTTCGATCCGCCTCATACATCCATTCTCTGCGTGATTGCGCACGATTACTTCTGGCCTGTCCGGAGGCCAGGTAATTCGCCTGCAGCAAAATCTGGGTTTGCAACAGGTTCTCCATCCGTCGAGCCTGTCGCACCTGGGTCAGAGCCAGATCATTGCCGAGTTGCATCAAAGCCTTGCGGCTTCTCACGGTTCTGGCCTGACGGTCAATCAGGTCAAGCATTTGCCCCTCGGCCAGAACCTGATCCCGATTCAGGTTGACCGTGTTCAACGCCGCCGTCATATTGGCCCGATTCTGTGCGTCCCACGCCGCATAACCCGCATTGCCACCGTTTGCAATACCGTATATCTCGTCCATCAAGACCCTGTAGCCGGGATATTTCAACGCGAATTCGTCGTTGACGCTACCTGCCTGATAGCTGATGAGATGATCGTTTCGCATCGCCCGGTGCAGTCGTATCAAAGCCTTTGACGGAGCATCGGCAAAGTGATGTCCAGTCAACATACGTTCATTGTCGCGCAGAATCCGGAGCTCATCGGCCAGAACCTGCCAGGTACGCAGCTGTTGTTGTACCTGAGCCACCAGTTCGGCATTATTCAGCGCCTGCGTAAATTCAGTGGCGCCGCCGGTGACGGCGCCACCCGCCATTGCTGTAGCCGCAAACAGGAACGCCCCGCAGCCGGTGGCAAGAATCTTCCCGGTGGCGCTTGCGAAGACAGCGCAGAGCCTGGTTCCAATCATGTCCGTTGTGCCCGGTTTGCCCGGTTTTCCGGCCAGTAATCTGTCCATTGCGCTCCGTACCGGTGTTTCATGAGTTGCACTTCCTTTTTGACATGGATGCCCGATTGCGCCGCATAAGACAACGCGACCGGCCCCAGCGCCATATCGAACAGCCGGTTGCCTTCCGCTGACATGGCATAGTATTGTCTTTTGGGAACAGCCCTTGAAATCATGTCGATCTGTACATGATTCAGTCCGATCATCTGGTAGATGGGGCGCGATACTTCGGAGTTGGCAGCGGTATTGGGCAGGAATATCCGGGTGGCGGTTGACTCGATGATGACATCCAGGATGCCGGAATTGACGGCGTCAGTTAGCGACTGAGTCGCCATCACAATCGCGCAGTTGGCCTTTCTCAACACCTTCAGCCACTCCGCGATCTTCGCGCGAAATACCGGATGCCCCAGCATCACCCAGGCTTCATCAAGAATGATAATCGCCGGTGAGCCGGTCAGTTGCCGCTCAATGCGGTGAAACAGGTAGGACAACACCGGCAGCCTTTCACTGTCCGAGTATGACCACAGCGACTCAAGTTCAAAACAGGTGAAGTCCGGGAGCGTGAGATTATCCGATTCGCCATCCAGCAAGCGCCCCGCATTGCCATGCAGCGTGTAATGCGCCAATGCGTCGCGCAATACCTGATCCTGCAGCTGGGTATGCAAATCAGTCAGACTCTTTTCCTTCGACTGGGCCAGACACCGGATGGCGACATGCAATTGCTTCCTCTGTTCGGGTGTCAGTGAAGAGCCGAGTTGCAGCTCGCAACAGTCCCGCACCCAGCTTTCCGCCCAGTTGATGTCCGATTCGGCCAGCGGACAAAAAGTCAGGCTCGAATCACTGTCGCCGACATCGTAATGTGTGCCGCCAACTGCCTCGGTCAGGCAATAGAGCGAATATCCCTTATCGAAACAAAACACTTTGGCGTTGCGGTATTTACGAAACTGCGCCGCAATCATCGCCAGCAAAGTCGATTTGCCGGTTCCGGTCGGGCCGATGATCAAGGTGTGACCGACATCCCCGACATGCAGATTCAGCCTGAAAGGCGTGGCGCCTGCGGTATCGGCATAAATCAGGGCGGGCGAACCGGACGGATAGCGGTCGCATGGATTATGCGGGTTGCCGGTCCAGATTGACGACAGTGGCAGCAAATCCGACAAATTCATCGTGCTGACCAACGGCCTGCGGATATTGGTATAGCTGTGGCCCGGCAACGAGCCCAACCAGGCCTCAATGCTGTTGACAGTTTCAAGACGCGCCCCGAAACCCAGGTTACGAATGGTGGTAATCAGGTATTTCGCGTCCTCTTTAATCCTGTCAAGCGATTCACAGGTCAGAACAATGACATTGGTCAAATAACCAAAGGTGGTTTCCAGACTGGACACATCCGCAAGAGCGCTCTCGGTCTCCCCAACCATGTTCACCGCGTCATGATCGGTAGCGCCTCTGTGGGTGCCGAGGAATTGATCGACAAACCCCCGTTGCTTTTGCTGCCATTGTCGGCGATACCGATTCAATTCCTTTTTCGCCGTCTCATGATCCATATAAATGAATCGGTTTGACCAACGATATTCCGTCTCCAGGTTTTCCAGGGCAGACAATATGCCCGGATAAGTGGATAGCGGGTAGCCGGTGACCGCCACAATACGCAAATGCCTGCCGTCTATTTTTGGCTCAAGTCCGCCTGTGAAATCATAACAACCCAACACAGCGTCAAGGAACGGCGCCTCCCTGTACAGATTGACGGGATAGTATTGACCGATGATGCACATCCCCAGAAACTCCACCAGATCATCGCGGATGGTTTCCTCTCCGGTTTCTGTCGGTATCGCATATCCGGCCATCGGTGATATTTCTGCAATATCCGACAGGGACTCGGCAAATTCAGCGACCCATCCGAGGAAATCGGACAATGTCCTGGTTGCGATACTGTCATCATCCAGCCGTTGAGTATCCCTGGAATACACCATCTGTTCGAGCCGGGATTGTGCAACCGTCGGCGGCAGGTAATGCAATACCATCGCATGAATGGTTTCGAAATGGCCTCCGTCCCGCTCAAACTGGCTGCGCCGCTCACTGTCTATCCAGCGGCTTACCGAGTCGGGAAAATGCGCCATTTCCGGCGCGGGATAACTGGCGGTTGAACGCCGAATCGCATCAACATGCAGTGTCCAGCCCCCTCCCAGTCGCTTGAACTTGTCATTTAACCGGGTGTTCAGCGCGTTCAGCTGTACATTGGTTTGAGCCATCAGGTCCTGACCGCGGAAATACCAGCCGGCAATCAGCGATCCATCCTTGCCAAGCGCCACGCCCGGTTCGACCAGTGTGGCATAATTCATCAAATCAGGCAGCGCCCGACCCCTTGATTTCAGGTGCTTGAGGTTCATCGCCTCATCGTCGCGCCGGTGGTAAATAACCGTCACTGGACGGCCGCGCCGCAGCCGGGTAGAAGACCAGCCTGTGGCGCACCTGGTAGCGCAGGAACACACGGGATATCTGCTCATCATGCCTGGCCAGCTGACGCAATAGATACAAACCTGAGAACCAGGTAAACGCCCCGATTATTGCGGCCACAATCGACAGACTGGTGAATACCAGCGCTCCACTGAAAATCATCAGAATCAAGGTCAGTTCACGCTCTGCGCCCAACACCATGAGCGGCCGGGTGGTCGCGCGATAAAGCGGTGTCTGCCGCAGCTCCTGCGATGCCTGGTCATCCCTGATCATGTCTGTATCAGTCGGGCATCATGATATGAGCGGTTGAACAACAGCGCCGCTGGTACCGAAGAACTGCAACAACACATTGTTGGCCAGAACAATAATGGCGATGACCAGAACCAGCATGATCAATCGCTTTGCGAAGTCGCCAATCTCACCGCCGAAGACCAGCATGGCGCCGGCGACGACGATACCGAGCAAAGCCGCTGTGTAGGCAATCGGTCCGGTGAATACATTACGCAGTATGGCCAGCGGACTGTCGAACGCCGTTCCGGTAGTGATGGTGGCGAATACATCCGGAGAGACCAGAAGAAGCCCTGTACCGAGCAATATCAAACCCGGATACAGTCTGATACCGGGTCGAACCCGATCATGTTCCTGATTCATTTTTCGTCTCTGCCCTGATGAGGATTGAATGGTTCTTGCAATATGCCACCTGTACAGCCCGATAATAAAACAAAAGAATTATTATACAAGCATAAATTCATATAAAATCATATATTTCTATTAAATACTATCATTACAGATTATTTCAGGCAACTGGATATCCGCGCAGATCAGAATAATCACAGGAATAACCTCTGCGATTTCGGCTGGTTCTGGCTGGAGAATACAGTGGCGGATGCCGAGCGATGCCGGAATGCGACGTGACACCGGACAGGACGGCCTGGCCGTACCCGGTCTTTTAAGGATGGGATGGTTACAGAATCACCGCGCTATTGGCGGAATTGAAAGCTAGCCGTTCTCCTGGCTTGAGGCTGGATTATCCGGCAGATCGCGTTCGGTCGGTTCGACCTCATCCGAAAGCTGGCGTTTGCGCTCAAACACGGCCTGCATAGCCTGGGTAGTGGCCACATGCGAGTCAATCATCGCCGTGAAACGTTGATTTTCTTCAGACAACGCCCGGTTCTCGGATTCCAGACTGTCCACCGCCGTGATCAGGGCCTCCCATTTCCCGATCATCTGACGGATAGCGCCAGCCTGCGTCCTGGCCGTGACCCGCATTTGTGTATTGATAATCCTTTCCAGTTTGTCCTTATGCAGGTCATCCAGCCGCAATGTGGTAATTGTAGCGAATTCTTTTTTCATCGATTTACATTATCATCTACAACGGCGTAAAGTAGAAATTAACGCAATGCGCGAAAAGTACTCCAGACATCAATCCCTGCACCAGGAAGACCTTGGCAGAACCAAGAAGTATGCCTGATTGATTGATAATACCGTATTTATTCCTTTTTGCAAATATCCCGTATGATATACTTCCGTAGAGAAGTCGAATTCAACCGGATGTACTATCGGTTTTCGACCTGACAATTTCCGCTTTTCTGATTCGATTGCAGAGCCCCGATCAAACATTCATCGCCAGGATATAGGGCACACCGAAGAGTCTTGACCAGGCGGCGATGTGCAGCCGCACAATGTCCGGGATTCTGGTTTCGCCGCCCCACCACAGATTACTGGCAACCAGAACCACGTCCGGCTTGTGCCAGTGCGTCTGGAGAATAAGCAGCGGAAGCGCTATTTCGTAGCAGATCAGGGCTCCTGTGTTGATTCCAGCGAACAGGAACGTGCCAGGCCGGGTCAGGTCAGCCCTGAAAAATCCGTCCATACCACCACGCCACATAAACCAGGGCGCCGGCATGCGTTGCCGATAGAGAACCTCGACATTCCCCGCCGAAACGTGTGCCAGAACATTATTGTATTGACCCGAATCCGTAAACTCTTCGCCCCCTGTAATAAATTCACGGTCGGTTGCAACCGCGAATGAACGCAGTCTGGCCTGTGCCGTATCGGTCAACCGCCCGCCCATCGCTTCCGGGAACAACACAAACGGGGCAGAGTCTTCCATATCTTTCAAAACTTCCAGAATCCGGCTTTGGGAATGATAGTCAGCGATGTAATCCGGGTCTGCGCTCAAGGAATGATTCAATCGCGTATCGACTCCGACAAAACGGGGACCAGATTGAGGCGCGGCGCTGAAAGTAGCGCCGTATATCGAGACTCCAACCAGAGCAAACAACAGGCACGCGCCAACCGATCTGGCAACGGACAGGGAATAAAGCAGCTGGAACAACACAAGAACCAATGTCAGCCCGACAAAACCGGCGCCGGGCAGCATGGCGCCAGCCACAATCAGAGGGCTTGGCAGTCCGATCACGCCGAGCGGCGGCAAGTTCATCAGTATCAGCGCGACCAGAACACCCGTCCATGGCATGGTTGGCGCCAGCGCGAATGGAACAGCGAGCAGCAACGCCGGCAGTACCCAGGCGGATAACGCGATAACCGGATCGTTTGATAACGTGTGGATAGCGGGCAGCAATCCGAAGCCCGCCACCAGATTGAACAGGAATGCGATACCGACCGTGTGGAGGATGGACGGCGCATAGCGCAGTCCCAGCGGAAACAGGCACAGCGCCCAGACCGTCGAAGCCGAATAAAAACCCAGGCCGGCGGCAAGACCGCCCAGACCATACCCGATCAAAGAACCTTGCGGGCAGCGCCGATAACCCATGATGCGTCTATCTCGCCAAAATAACGGCTGTCGAGACTGTTCCCGGTATCACCCGCGAGAATGTATTGATCGGCTGGCAGGACATATCTGCGGTCCATCGGTATTGTGGGAGAGATAATCCGCGCCGTATTCGGTAACAGAGTGTGATTGATCGTGATACCGCCGCCATTGATTCCGATCCGGTCTCCGGGCACGCCGACCACACGCTTTAGCAACGGCACAATTCCGCCACATGTATTGGCTACGGTACGGGTAACCTGCTCATCCAGCTGGTGCCGTGTCACAAAATCCTCCGGCAGGCAAACCAGCGCCAGGTCGCCGCGAACGGGGCGGGCGCCAACATTTATCTTCCAGACCAGACCGTCCACGGACGGAGTAAGATTGATCCGGTAGTCCAACGCATGACAGGCCATCAGACCGCCAGCGAGCGCCGATACAAGACAGAGGCAACAGACGTTAATTGAGGGCATCTGACTGCGAAAGCGCCCCGAGCCGACTGCGCGGCCCGATTACCGGGTCATCGAAATGCAGAATCTGTCGACCATAAATTACCGGCTCACCGACCAGGAACACCAGAGAATCACCGGCAACCAGCTTTTCCCTGACCTTGCGAATGCTTTGAATACGCATGACCTCATCCGGTGTCAGAAGAGCGCGGGAAACTTCCCGGATCGTAAGACTCCCTTTCGGAGAATGCAGGAATCTGGGGGTAGAGGACCAGGACTCCTCCCGTTTTATTATGGTTACGGTCCCTACCATCCCGGACAACTCCTTCGCGGTAGCAATGGTGTTCGGGGCAAAAGCGATTCTGACACCGCAGTTGGCGGTAATCGCCTCCTTACTGCCATAAGCCTCGTTGTCCCGAAGTTGCGTGAAATCCTGGATAATGAACAGGCATTTTATGCCGTAACCTCGCAAAAACGCGATCGCCTCATTCATGATCGCCATACGCCCAAGTGACGCAAACTCATCAATCAACAACAGTAATTTGTGCTTGTATGAGGGTGTGCTGACACCATGGTCGTACTCCACCTCGCTGGTCAACGTGCGGACGATCTGGGAAAACAATAACCGGGTCAACGGCCGTAACCGGGTTTTGTCCGTACTCCCTACACAAACATACAGGGTAACGGGTTTTTCATGGTTCATCAGATCAGCTATCTGAAAATCCGACCGAGTGATGTTTTTGCGGATGATCGGGTCCCGATACAGCGTCAGTTTTGCCCGCACCATGTCCTGGATTCCAACAAACTGCCGACTGGCGCCCACATCCAGCATACTCAACAGCGACGACGCTTCGGCGCGGCACAGCGGATGGGGTTCCCCGTTGACATGTTTTGTATTGCCCATCCTTTCCAGTATCTCCCTGAAATCCGCATCCGGATCGCTGAGCGACTCAGCCACATCCGTCAATGACGCCGTTCTACCCTTCGCCTTGCGCTCATAACACACGTGCAGGATATGGGCCGTCAATAAAGAGTAGGCCGCCTCGGCAAAATACTCAGCGCCACTCCGCCCCGTATTTGCCCCGTACTCCATGATGATCGCGGAAATATTTTGTACATCCTGAATATCGTGGTCAGTGCCAAGACGAACCTCGGCCAATGGATTATAACTGGCGCCGGAACCATCGTTACACGCCGGCTCGAAGCGCAGCACGATATTGTTGGCGTACTGCTTCCGCCATCGTGACGAAAGCGCCCAGTTTTCCTTCTTCAAGTCGTAAACGACGCAACTGTGCGGCCAGGTCAACAACGTCGGGGTAACCACACTGACCCCTTTGCCACTGCCGGTTGGCGCGACCATCAACACATGTTCAGGCCCATCGTGGCGCAGGATAACAGACTTCCCGTTTGGGCCCTGCCAGGCTCCCAGCACCACCCCGTCATTGTCCAGTAAATCCATCCTCTGAATATCTTTCAGGGTGGCAAATTTCGCTGAGCCATGCAGTGACCGATGTATCTTTTGCCCGGAGCTCCGCAAATACTGTGTGAACAGAATATAAGCGCCAAAGCACAAGGCGAGATAACCACCGTTGCGAGACAGGACCTCCTGAACCGAAGGGTACTTGAACAGGTCCAATTCAACACTCCAGACCACCCATTCCCAGGGCAGGTAGAAATTACCGTACAAAAACACTCCCAACGCCCGCTGGTAATTCATCAGTTCGGCGATCTCCCGGGTGATGAAAATGGAAAACACAACCCCCATCAGGATGAGGACGAAAATGTCCTGCATCCAGGCTCCCGACTTGTCCGTCTTACCCGAACCATGGCTGTCGCGCAAACCATAATCCCGATTCTCATAATCCGGTTTTTTCATTTAACAGATAAAAAGGGGTAAAATACGCGATTCTTTTTAACCAGCGCATAAAAGTGATAGTATTTCAGGGAACCACGAAAAATTGCGCTCGCAATGACGGCTGACATAAATAACCCGGTCACGGACGCCAGACGGCGCATACTGGCCCAAATCGACCGGGCGCTAGGCAGTGTGGTCGGGCAGGCATTGGCGGATCATGACGTTACCGACATCCTGCGCAACGCAGACGGCGCAATCTGGATCGAACGTCTCGGCCAGCCAATGACCAGGGCCGGATATTTATCCATGAACAACGCCATGACAGCAATCAACGCGGTGGCCGGTTGGCATCAGGTCACCATTACGCCAACCAACCCGATTCTGAGTTGTGAACTGCCGGACGGCTCGAGATTTGAAGCAAACATCCCGCCGGTTTCGGTCGGCGGCCCGACATTTTCCATCCGGAAAAAAGCGTCCCGACTGATCACCCTCGATGAGTATGTGACCGCCGGTTCCATGACCGGGCAGCAGAGGAAAATCATGCATCAGGCTGTCACAGACCGCAGCAATATCATCATCGCCGGCTCAACCGGCTCCGGCAAAACCACGCTGGCGAATGCGGTCATTCACCATATCGTCGAGCAGTTTCCGCATGAGCGTCTGTACATACTGGAAGACTTGACCGAAATACAATGTAACGCCAGAAACAGAGTAGTCAGTCGAGCCACAACCGATACGACCATGGTTGAACTGCTACGCTCCGCTCTGCGCCAGCGGCCCGACCGGATACTGATTGGCGAAGTGCGCGGGGGCGAAGCCTGGGAATTGATGAAGTGCTGGAATACCGGGCATCCGGGCGGCGTATGCACGATCCATGCGGATACGCCGAATGCAGACAGCAATGTCACGGCTCCCGCGCTGAAACGGCTGGAGCAACTCTGCGCGGAAAACGCGCAGGCGCCGCGCCAGACCGGAATCATACGGGATGTCATTACAGAGGCTGTGGACTTGCTGGTCTATATCGCTCGCCATCCCCGCAGCGGACAACGAACAGTCCTGTCAATGGCGCCGGTCGGTATTTGTCAGGAACCGTCAGCCGCGCCCGTGTCCTGATACCCGGACAGATCAACCGCATTGCCAGCAATATAAAGGTGCGTGATCTGGAACAATCGGCTTCTCAGGGATACCCCGGTCTGGCCCTGTTTCGGCCCCTGTGCATAAGTAAACAATTCGGTATTCAGGCCGCCTGTCTTGACTACGGCCCGTATGACGGTATTCTCCTGATCGACATTTTCCTGCAAGACATGATCATTCAGGATGTTGAACGCTCGTGGACCGGCTACAATACAGTCAAGGTAAGTCGTCGACACCTTCGAGTAGTCTCCGTCCAGAACCTCCCCGTCCTGAAGTCCGACCGCGACGGCCATGAATGGCTCCCCGTTCTTTGGCGTCACCATGCGAATCCGGTCGAGAAATCCGATCCCGCTGATATGAATATCGTAAAAAGACTGATTTTTGTTTTGTGCAGACATGGCAGATTCCTGTTTGTATTTTGGTTGTATAATTTCTGTATAATATAACATATACAGATTTAATACTATCATTTTATACAAATCAACGATACAATCAAGCAACATTATCTGATTTATGATATGACTACCAGAACCCGGGGGAATGTGCCTGGAGCGTGTGCCTGGAGCGTTGCCGGGCTTTCCATGACGTGTTAGAGTGCCCGTTACGAGGAGCGATATGACGATTACAACCGCATTAATTTTACTGATTATCACCATTGTGGGTGTCGGCGTGGCGTTAGCCGGAGTAATCATACCGGCCAGCAATCGTCAGAGTCGGGAGATTGGAGGGTTACGGCAGCAGATGAATCAGGAAATTGGTGGGCTACGGCAACAAATGAATCAGGAAATTGGCGAATTACGGCAACAGATGAACCAGCAGGGACAACAAATCAACCAGATTGCCCAGCAGGTAGGGCACTTGTCCGGATTGCTGGAAGGCTTGCGGGGTAGACCGATAATGGAAGCGCCTGTTGACGGGAATTGAGTCGATTTTTTTGTTTTATCGAGGCGATGATTTACTGCCCCGGCGCCCCGATGAAGTCGAACACGCGGGCAAGGATTAACAGGGTAAGCGCAAACTGAATCCCGATTATCCAGCGAAGCCCGGATATTTCCCGATGAACTCCGGCAATGTCCGCCTTTGTTGCTAACTGGTCGCCCTGGTGCGCGATTGCCTTCGCTACCGCTTCGGCCTGGCCCGATTCAAACCCGGCTTCTTGCAGTTTCCGCGCTGTTTCCAGTGTGTCGATGGTATACGCTGTCATGGTTCGGTGCCTGTCTGTTCTTTCTTTGGTGTTCCTATTCTGCCCGGCTTGCGCCACTAGGTCAACCCGGATTCCCGGTTGACACCCGGATATGCTCGATTGTCCGGTTTCAGGCTGGAAACCGGCTTTCCAGCCTGTCACGCGCTGGAGGCGCTGGATGGGTTTCCCGGCTGTCGTCCTGATCGCGGTGTCCTGATAGCGGTTGCACAAACAGGCCGCACAATCTGGCAGTCTTCACCTGTCGCCCCTGTGGCTATGATTGACGGGTAAACGATGTCACCCGTTGGATTACCGGCCATGACCTTCTCGCAAGGGTTTATCCGGTTGCGGTTCCCGGGGCGCGATATTGTTCGCTATCAATCGCGGCCACCGCGCTGGCTATCATCTGATAGCATTTTCGTTTGAGTTGGCGCCGTCTGGATCAAAAAATGCTATCGCTATTTCCATTGACCAATCGTGACTCGCTCCGCCTTCAGGGAAACCCGCTATCAACCGCCCGCCGTCAAGGTGGCTACCAGTGCGGCCATATCCTGGCCGATGGCGAATACTTGCCAAGCTAATCCCACCACAAACGCCAGTATCACTCCGCATAACCAGCGCAGCCAGATAATATCCACCTTTAGCGATTTCTCTACCGCTTCCAAGTCGCCCTTTGTCGCCAGTTCACTAGACTGGTTCGCCATAATTTCGACCACTGCTTCGGCCTGCTCGGTCTTGAATCCGGCCTTTTCCAGCTTCCGCATTTGCGGCCAATGTGTCAATCGCTACTGCTGTCATGGTTCGTTCTCCGGCTGTTATTTCAGATAGACAACATCCGCGCCATTTACTCGATGGGCAAAGCCTTTCAAGCCTCTTGCGTCCAGTGTGTAAGTCTTGCCCGCTACGCGGATACTCGGCAAGGCTACCGCGTCCAGCTGGACGTGCTTGATGTCCTTGAATTGTTTGTTGATGTTGTCGGCTTGGTCAGCCAGGATCACGTCTCGGCTGTCGTCTTGATCCTGATCGGTCAGGTTATAAGTGTCATGACCTGAACCGCCCGCCATAAAGTCACTACCATTGCCGCCGTTCAAGTGGTCAGTGCCCGGACCTCCAAGCATCCAATCACTGCCGTTGCCGCCTCGTAACTGATCATTGCCTTCGCCGCCGTTCAGGTAATCATTGCCCGTGCCTCCGGACAGCCAGTCATTGCCCTTGCCTCCGTACAGGTGATCCTCGCCATAGCCTCCGAACAGGTGGTCATTGCCTTCGCCTCCGTACAGAGTGTCGTTGCCTTTGCCTCCGTTCAGGTAGTCATTGCCTTTGCCTCCGTTCATAAAGTCTGTACCCCAATATCCGTACATGGTATCGTTGCCCCATTCTCCGAACAGGCGATCATTGCCTTTGCCTCCGCCTAGCCAGTCATCGCCCCATCCGCCGGATAGGTCGTCATCGCCCCATTCTCCGTACAGGCGGTCGTTGCCCGTGTCTCCGTTCAGGTAGTCGTTGCCCGTGCCTCCTTCCAGGCGGTCATCGCCACCGTGTCCGTTCAGGGTATCGTTGCCTTTACCTCCGTTCAGGTAGTCGTTGCCCGTGCCTCCGTTCAGGTAGTCGTTGCCTTTGCCTCCATTCAGGCGGTCATCGCCATCGCGTCCGTATAGGTAGTCGTTGCCTTTGCCTCCGAACAGGCGGTCATCGCCACTCATTCCGTACAGGGTATCGCTGCCTTTGCCTCCGAACAGGTGGTCATCGCCATCGCGTCCGTATAGGTAGTCGTTGCCACCGTGTCCGTATATGGTGTCATCGCCGTTCATGCCAAAGTTGTTCATCATGTCATTTTGGGCACTGCCGTTTATGGTACAGCCTTCTTTGTTCATCCAGCTTTCACATAATTTTGTTGTTTGTCCATTCACAGCGAACACTACCGGCAACAGGATCATCGCGGCAATTAGCCTGATTGTTGTTTTCATGGTTGATTCTCCAGTGTTGTTTCAATGTTCGGGAATATATCACATATTCCCGGCTACTTCATCCAGTCCGGGCAATCCTCTGGTGACCGCCGGACAATCAACCCGTCCCGCTCCATTTCCTTGCGTAACTGTTCCAGGCTCTGTACCCGGCCCGGTCGCTGGTCAATTGCTCAACCTCGCCGCGCTCAATGGTGGCCGGGTCAATGGTCTGCCCCTGTATCTCTTGCCAGGCTGTTTCTATCAAGGTTTCAATCATCCGTGATCGGGTGACCTGGTGCATCCGCGCCAGGTCGTCCAGTTCGTCCCGTCTGGCCGGATGAAGTCGGATATTGACTTGTGCCCGTTTGTCCGCCGGGTCGGTTACCCGGTCAGACCAGCGCGCATAATGCTTGTGTTTGTTCATCGGCTGATCCGGCTAATGTATACGCCGGGTTCCTTTCGTGATTGGAGCGTTGCCGGGCTTTCCATGACGTGTTAGAGTGCCCGTTACGAGGAGCGATATGACGATTACAACGAAGCGCCTGTTGACGGGAATTGAGTCGATTTTTTTGTTTTATCGAGGCGATGATTTACTGCCCCGGCGCCCCGATGAAGTCGAACACGCGGGCAAGGATTAACAGGGTCAGGGCAGATTGAAACCCGAACAGAATCCCGAATGTCCAGCGCAACCCGGCAATGTCGGACTTTGTCGCCAGCTGTTCACCCTGATGCTTTACCAGCTTCGTCATGGCTTTGGCTTGCTCGGTGGTGAATCCGGCTTGTTGCAGTTCCTCTGTGGCTTCCAGTGTGTCGATGGTATACGCTGTCATGGTTAGTTCTCCGTCTGTTATTTCAGATACACAACATCCGCGCCGTTTACCCGGTGGGCAAAGCCTTTCAGCCTGATTGTCGTGTCCATGCGGGCAAGTGTACTGTATTCACAGATGCCTTGAAAAGGGTTTACTGTCCTTTGTTGGTAGTTTCAGCCACAAAAAGGCTTGAATTGTGCTTGTTTCCATCGGCACAGGCATAGCGTTTTCCCCGCGCTGGAGAAGTAATTACACTTCCATGACAAATACCCGGAATCGCCTTATCTGTGCGCCTGGCCGGGTTGGTCTGGTTGTAGATGGACTAGCCGGAATTTTATCCAGTCCGGGATAACGGCGCTATCAACCGCCCGCCGTCAAGGTGGCTACCAGGGCCGCCACATCCTGGCCGATGGCGAACACTTGCCAAGTTAATGCCCCGACAATCACCAGTATGGCCCCACATATCCAACGTAGCCAGGTAATATCGGCCTTTGTCGCCAGTTCTTGCCCGGAATGCGCGATAGCTTTCGCTACCGCTTCGGCCTGGTTCGGTTCAAATCCGGCTTCTTTCATTCCCGCGCTATTCCCAATGTGTCGATGGTATACGCTGTCATGGTTCGTTGCCTGTCTGTTCTTTCTTGGTGTTCCTATTCTGGCCGGGTTGCGCCATCAGGTCAACCCGGATTCCCGGTTGTGATCCGGATATGCTCGATTGTCGGGGACTGTATCACCATTTCCGAGCACTCCGTCCAGTTCGTCCAATCCGACAAACTGGACTGGATGATTTACTGCCCCGGCGCCCCGATGAAGTCGAACACGCGGGCAAGGATTAACAGGGTCAGCGCAAACTGAATCCCGAACATCCAGCGCAATCCGGCAATATCGCCCTTTAGTGATTTCTCCAGTCCAGCAATTTCCCCCCGGACTCCGGCAATGTCCGCCTTTGTCGCCAGTTCGCTGGACTGGTTCGCCATAACTTCGGCTACTGCTTCGGCCTGCTCGGTCTTGAATCCGGCCTTTTCCAGCTTCCGCATTGCGGCCAGTGTGTCAATCGCTACGGTTGTCATGGTTCGTTGCCCGTCTGTTCTTTCTTGATGTTCCTATTCTGGCCGGATTGCGCCATCAGGTCAACCCGGATTCCCGGTTGTGATCCGGGTATGCTCGATTGTCCGGTTTCAGGCTGGAAACCGGCTTTTGTTGCGCCGCCGGTAAAAAACGGCTTCCTGTAATCGCCTGTATCGCATTTTCAGGGGTTACCCTTGCCGTTGTCGGTCAATATCGGCTTTTCCAGCCTGCCACGCGCTTGGATGGGATTCCCGGCTGTCGTCCTGATAGGGGTTGCGGAATGGGTCGCAATCTGGCAATCTCCGCCTGTCGCTTCGTGTGGTGCGTTGTTGGTTTCATGGTTGGCACTTCCGGCGCCCCTCGCGGCGACATAATCGGCTAACGCTGATACGCTTGAAACTACCAAGTACAAGCATGGACTGGCCGGGCTTGCCCGGCCTTTCCTTTTGCTATCATTCGCAACCGGTCGCGATCAGTAGCCATCGCCATCTGATAGCATTTTCGTTTGAGTTGGTGCCGTCTGGATCAATAAATACTATCGCGGTTTTCGCTCGATGTTTCCGGTCCGCTCCGCCTTCAGGAAAACCCGCTATCGTTTATTCTCCCGGCAACCCTGATATATGGATGTATGGATGTTGGCTTTGCTTTCGTGTCTACCGGACCGAAATTAAAGTAACGCGCTGTATTTCCTCTTAACCATACGGCATATTGATAACTGCCATTATCCAGTTTGCCCCAATGCCAGGCTCTTTCTAATCCATCTATCAGATAGATGGTAATTTCTTCTATTCCATCCAGTACAACCATTCCTGTGGAGGTGATAGGCTTGCTCGCATATAGCTTTAAGCCTTCTTTGCATTGCCATTGATGTTCCCATAGCCATTTCAGTGGAATTTGTTCGTCCTGATTATTCTGGCGGGTTTCATGTGTGTCTATGTTCGGTGTCTCCATGTTCGGAATCGCTTCGCCTTCTATGGGACGGATGGGATTCTGAACCCCGCAACCGGCCAACAGGACAATCAGGCTGATTCGTCTGATGGTTTTCATGGCTGGTTTCCCGGCTTGGTTCAAAGTCCAGGAATGTATCACATATTCCCGGCTACATATTTCCGGCCACTCCATCCAGTTCGTTCAATCCTCTGGTGGCCGCCCGACAATCAACCCGTCCCGCTCCATTTCTGCCCGTAACTGTTCCAGGCTCTTACCCTTGCCGGTCGCTGGTCGATTGCTGTCCGGTGGCGATTGTTCAACCTCGCCGCGCTCGATGGTGGCCGGGTCGATGGTCTGCCCGTGGGCTGCGAGATTCTCTATGAAGGGGTTTGATGGTTCAGAAACTGGATTCCCGCTTCCGCGGGAATGCGGAATGGAGACGGGAACGACTGAAACCAGGATTTTCGTGTGCGTCTCGCCCTGCTGAGTTTGATAAAATCCGCTGCATGAAAAGCGTTGCAGTCATCATACCAACCTGGAACAGACGGTCCGTTATATGCTCGGCTATCGACTCTGTTTTAGCGCAAAGTTATAAATTAACACAATGTATCGTTGTTGACGACGCATCTACGGATGGGACAGCAGCATTTTTAAGAGCGCAGTATATGGATGATGTGAAGGTCATTTCCTGTGATAAAAACCAGGGACAGTCTGCCTGCAGAAATACAGGAGTTGAATCAACTGAATGTGATTATGTGTGTTTCCTGGATTCGGATGATGTGCTGGACACCCATGCGGTTGAATCGAGAATTAATGCGTTGTCAGAAGTATACGACGACACAATATCTGCATCATTTGGTGTTATGCGGTATCCAGGCAAAAAGTCCCGCTCCCGTAACTTAATTACTCAGAAAAAACGCGGAGAAAAACTACAGCTTTCCGAATATTTACAAAATGGGGACTGGTGCAGTAATAATGGCTATTTGATTAACCGATGCTTCTTCGTTCTGAATGGGATGTACGACACTCGACTGCGGAATCATGAAGATACAGAATTGCTGTTGAGATTGTTATCTAAATCAGATTTTGTTTTCTGTGGTGAGGAAATAGGTAAAGTTAACAAATCTGGGGGGGGGGGCATTCGCGCAAGAAATAGCTATGATACGATCATTAGGCAAGGAACTCTGTTTTCCGAGATCATTGCAGCTAATCCTGATTTGAGATTAGAACATCCGGATATCCATTCCCTGATATGTTCTGATACAGGAGCATATCTCCGAGCGTTGTATAAATCCCATCAATACAGCGAGTTCCGCCTGCGCTGCAAAAAAGCGTTGCGAGACAAGCATATTCTGGATACCGGAAAATTCTGCAAAAGGTATATTCTTTCGTACGCAAGACAGGTCGTCGCCACCCTGTCGAAGATGCTTCCCTACCGAAGATAGCGCGCACGAGGGGCGAGGGTCTAAAGTCTCCCCACTCGCTTGAGCGGCTGGCGAGGACAACTTTGCTGGCGCCTGTTTCCCGCGCCTTGACCAGAACTGCCTCAATGCCCGAAAAGTCCAGTTTAACCACCTCATCCAGGGCATCAAGAACAAGAATATTCGTTGCAGGGACGGAAGTCTTTGACCTGAAAATACCGGCTTTCTCGGCCATGACTCCAAGCCGACTTGAGATTGAGGAAAGCAATCTGGTTTTGCCAGCGCCGGGCTCGGCAAGCACGACCGCAATCCCTTCATGCTGCACTAATTCGGCCTCGGTCAAGATTCTCTTGAAATAGCATGGAAGCCGTGCTATCGTTATCCTTTGATTCGCTCATTCAAAAACAAGGCTGCTGAAGATATTTTTAACGGCAAGATATCCGGAAAAGCTCGCAGGACCTGTCCGCAATCGCTATGGCGAATTGCTGTACGAAAACTGGATCAGCTGGATTCAGTCGAAACCCTGGACGAATTGAGGATTCCACCCGGCAATCAATTGGAGTCATTGGCAGGTAGAAGAAAGGGACAGTACAGTATTCGTATTAATGAGCAATTTCGTATCTGTTTCAAATGGCATGAATCTGGTCCGTTTGAGGTGGAAATCGTTGATTATCACTAGAGGTTTACCATGGTTCGCATACCTGCACATAGAGAGCCCACTCACCCGGGAGAGATGCTGGTTGAGGAGTTTTTGCGTCCAATGCAGATTACCCAGCGTGAATTGGCGGATGCCATTCACGTGTCGTATCAGCGAGTGAACGAGCTGGTGAATCAAAAGCGTGGCGTTACGCCAGGCACCGCATTACGCTTGGGAAAGTTTTTTGGGATGTCGGCTGATTTCTGGCTGAATCTCCAGATTCGTCATGATCTCTACAAGGCTCGAAAATCTGAAATCGCCGCACTGGAAAAAATCCATGACTTCCACCATTATCAGAAAATGGCTGGACGAGACGAAGCGCTCGGACACCGATGACGAATACTCAAGGCATTGAACAGAAAATCCCATAGATCGCCCGCTCTCGAATATCGGACTGTATCTGATCTACGAGTCATTACCCACCCATAGCCCCCGGCCCCAGATGTTCCTCTTTGCGCTCTTCCGCTAACTGAACCTGTCTCTCCCGCTCTGCGAACCGCGCCCTGTCCTGTTGTGATCGCTTGCCGTGGCATTTCGGGCAACTCACGCCCGGCTGGTAATACTCGCTGGCCTTGTCTTTCTCCGTAACCGGCATGCGGCAGCCGTGGCACTGGTCATAACGGCCCCGGTTCAAATCATGGTCAACCGTGACCCGTTCATCGAACACGAAACATTCGCCCCGCCATCGGGACTCCGATACCGGGACGGTTGCGAGATAATTCAGGATTCCGCCTTGCAGATGATATACGGATTCAAAACCGTTCTGTTTCAGGAAGGCCGTGGCTTTTTCGCAACGGATGCCGCCGGTGCAATACATGGCGATCTTTTTGTGTGTTTCCGGGTCCAGGTTTTCCAATGCGTATTGCGGAAATTCCCTGAAATTGGTGGTATGGGGATTGACCGCATTTTCAAAGCGCCCCACCTCGATCTCGTATTCGTTGCGGGTATCGACCACAAGCGTTTCGGGGTCTTCCAGCAGCGCATTCCAGTCTTCGGGATCAATATAGGTCCCCGCCAGGACCCGCGGATCAATATCTTCGACCCCCATGGTGACGATTTCTTCTTTCAGCTTGACCCGGGTGCGTTTGAACGGCATCCGGTCGGTCCCGGACTGCTTGTATTCAATACCGGAAAAACCGGCTTGCCCCTCCAGCCACTTCAGAAATTGATCAATCGCTTGCCGCTCACCGGCGATCGTGCCATTGATCCCTTCTTTCGCAAGCAACAAGGTGCCGGTGAGCGACAAGCCGGATAATTGATCCAGCATCGGTTGTTGCAGGGAAACGTAATGGGCAAGCGGCGTGAATTTATAAAATGTGCAAACCACCAGGTTGTTTGCAGGTTCTGTCATGGCATCTGTTCAGGATGGGCCGGGGCGCCCTTTGGGCAACAGGAGCAACCGGGGGAATACAGCCCGTATAATCGATCTGTAGAATCAGGAGTCCATGATCTCATCCGCTAACCTGTTCAGATCTTCCCAATCGTCTTCTTCATCAAGCCAGACCACAGCCTGACATACGATCACCGACTGACCATCAAAGGTCATGGCTGGAGAGCCGTACAGTTGATAGCCCATTTCCAGCGCTTCGCTGACCCGACGGCAAAAGGAGACATCATCCGGGCCGGTCAGCAATCGGTAGGGTAGTTTGTTTTCAGATAGATTGGACATGACATAAAACCTTTTTGTAATTATCAGTTACTATACCCCAAATCCCGGTTCCGTTTCTACGCTCACCCGTCCACACCCGATGACTCCCCGCATAAAGGTCTCCACCGATCAAAAAGGTAGCTGGAGTGTGTCGAAACGACTACTGCCATACCTGTGGAAGCATCGCGCGCGGGTCGGGGCGGCGCTGTTGTTTCTGGCGCTGGCTCGCATGGCTAATGTGACGGTGCCGGTGACGTTGAAATGGATCGTCGACGACCTGGACATGGACGCGCTGGTTGCTGTGCCCGTCGGGTTACTCGTGGCTTATGGCTTGCTGCGATTCAGTACCATCGCGTTCAATGAAATTCGCAATGTGATTTTTTCCCGCGCCGGAATTCAGATAGCCGTAGATATATCTTCCAGGGTATTCGAACACCTCCACAATCTGTCATTATCGTTTCACCTGGATCGGAAAATGGGGGCATTGTCCAGAGATATTGATCGAGGCAGTACGGCGGTCACCAATTTCCTGAGAATGATCGCATTCAACATTCTGCCGGTGGTTATTGAAATCACGGTCGTGCTGGGCATCCTCTGGCAGCAACTGGATGTACGCTATGTTGTGATTACTCTCTTGACGATCGCGGTCTACAGTTTTTGCACTTTCTGGATTACCCGCTGGCGCACCCGGTTCAGAGTGCAGATGAACCACTCCGAGTCGGCGGCGAACACCTGGGCGCTGGACTCGCTGATCAACTATGAAACGGTAAAAATGTTCACCAATGAAAGGCTGGAAAGGGAAGGTTATGACCGGGCCTTGCAGCAATGGTCCGATGCCTCATTCAGGAACAGTCTGTCACTCTCATTCCTGAATGCGGGGCAAGGGCTGATCATTGCCATCGGATTGACCGTTCTGATGATCATGGCCGCTTCCGGAGTCAGGCAGGGTGAGTTAACCCTCGGTGATTTCGTCATGGTCAACGCATTTTTGATTCAACTCTATATCCCGCTCAATTTTCTCGGTTCGGTTTATCGGGATCTGAATCATGCCCTGGTGGATATGGAGCGCATGTTTGTTCTGATAGATACAGAGCCACAGGTCACCGACCAGACGGGCGCGAAGTCACTGTCGCTCAAGCGCGGAGAGATCCGGTTTGACCGGGTCAGTTTCTCTTACCAGCCAGGCCTGGAAACGTTGAGAGACTTGAGTTTCACGATCCCCGGCGGCAAAACCCTGGCGGTAGTCGGGCCTTCGGGAGCTGGCAAATCAACACTGGCCAAACTGCTGCTGCGCTTGTATGACCCGGATGCCGGATCGATTTCAATAGACGGCCAGGATATAAAATCACTGACCCAGGAAAGTGTACGGTCTGTAATGGGGGTCGTACCCCAGGATACGGTACTGTTCAATGAGACCATCCGGTACAATATCGACTACGGCCGTCCCGGCGCGACGGATGAACAAATCGCGGAAGCGGCCCGGGTTGCCCGGATCCATGACTTTATTGCTTCCCACCCCCAGGGTTACGATATTCTGGTTGGTGAACGGGGGCTGAAACTTTCCGGTGGAGAGAAGCAACGGGTCGCCATTGCCCGGGTCGCGCTGAAAGGGGCGCGTATTCTGATTTTCGACGAGGCGACATCTTCTCTGGACAGCCGTTCGGAGAACGCGATTCAAAAAGCCCTGAAAAGCGTGTCGGCTGACCATACGACACTGGTCATTGCCCATCGGTTGTCAACGATAGTCGGCGCGGATGAGATCATCGTGCTCGACCAGGGAGGCATTGCAGAGCGCGGCAGCCATGATTTTCTGGTCAACCAGTCAGGGGGGCTGTACGCGCAAATGTGGAAACTGCAACAAAAAACCCCACCAGTCCCGACATGAGCCGATACAAACCCGCGCAAAAACCATCGACGCCCTACATTACCGAACAGGGTTTCGAGGCGCTGCGGCGCGAGGAAACCGCGATCTGGAAGAAGCGCTCCGCAGTCACCCAGGCGTTGTCGGCGGCAGCGGCGGAAGGGGACCGCTCCGAGAATGCGGAGTATATCTACCGGAAAAAGCAGCTGGCGGAAATAGACCGCCGCATACGCTATCTGCAAAAAAGATTGCCGAACTCACCTTGCCTCTGTCCGGTTGGCCTTGGTGGTGATTTCCAGTTTTTCTGCAAGCCATAACTTGATGATCGATTGTCTTGTAACGCCAATTCGACTGGCTTCCTTATCCAGTGATTCGATCATCCATACCGGGAAATCGACGTTTACCCGTTTTTGGCTCTGGTTAGGTTTTACCGCTGTGGACAAGTCCAAATCGGCAATGACATCTTCTTTTCCGGTATCGAACTTTTTATCGAAATCTTTAGCTTTCATATATTTTTACCTCGGATTTTCGAGCATGCCTGACCGAGATGATTCTAACCCTCCTATTCCTGACAGTGGTAATTGCTGACCAGTGCCTGGAGTCAATTTTGCCGATAACCATATACCGGGGCTCATCCTCAAACTCATACATGATATAAAAAATATACCTTTATCATACAAATAGCAAGTCTATTTGCTCTTGACAGTCTATTTTTTTCAGTGTCAAACCAATTCAGAAATGTCCGTTATCGCTGAACCGGCCACGCGAGTGTAGTAGAATCGCCTTGCGATACTGATTCGCGCAACCAGATTGTAAGGAGAGAAAATGAAAGCAGCATGGTATGAAAAGCAGGGCGTGGCCCGCGAAGTTCTGCAATATGGTGACCTCGCCGCGCCAGAGCCTGAAAGGGGTGAAGTGAGAGTACGACTGCATACTTCTGCGGTGAACCCCTCTGACATCAAGAAAAGATCCGGGGCGCAGCCAGCCGGTTTTGAAAATGGTTTTGTGATTCCTCACAGTGACGGAGCCGGAGTGATTGACGCGGTCGGCGAAGATGTTGCCGAACAGCGATGCGGTCAGCGGGTCTGGGTTTATCAGGCGCAATTCGCCCGCAACTGCGGCACCGCCGCACAATATGTCACGCTGCCCTCTGCGCTGGCCCCGGCGCTGCCGGACAATACCGGATTCGATGTGGGCGCCTGCATTGGAATCCCGATGATGACCGCCCACCGCTGTGTCCATAATGTCGGCAATCTGGCCGGCCGGCACGTTCTGGTGACAGGGGCTTCCGGGCGGGTGGGTTATTATGCGGCGCAATGGGCAAAACTGGCCGGCGCTTATGTGATCGCGACCGCGGGAAGCGATGCCCGTTGCCGGATTGCCGGACAAACCGGCGCCGATGCAGTATTGAATTACCGGCAGGACAATCTGATCGAGGAGATTGGCCGGATTACCGGCGGAGCGGGAGTGGACCATATTGTTGACGTGGAATTCGGAATCAACGCGAAAACCAGCGCGGAACTGCTGAAAAACAACGGCAGCATATCCACTTACTCATCCTCCCTTGCGCCAGAGCCGACGATCCCGTTTTATCCGTTGATGTTCAAGAACATTTCACTGAATATGGTACTGGTCTACAACATGCCCGAGCAGGCCAAACAACAGGCCATTGAGGATATTCGTCATGCGTTGGAACATGTCCGGCTCAAGCATCGAATCGCCGAAACCTGGCCGCTTGAGCAAACCGTCAATGCCCACGAATCCATTGAAAAGGGCGGACTGGATGGTTGCGTAATCATTGATACAGATTGAATCACATGATCGCTGATACGTAAAATGGTATACGCTGTCATGGTTGGTTTCCTGTTATTTCAGGTAGACAACATCCGCGCCATTTACTCGATGGGCAAAGCCTTTTAGACCTCTTGCGTCCAGTGTGTAAGTCTTGCCCGCTACGCGGATACTCGGCAAGGTTACCGCGTCCAGCTGGACGCGCTCGATGTTGTTGAATTGTCCCTTGATGTTGTCGGCCTGGTCAGCCAGTATCACGTCCCGGCTGTTGTCCTGGCTGGTCAGGTCGTATCTGTCTTCGCCTTTGCCGCCACTCATGAAGTCAGACCCGTCATTACCCATCAGGCGATCATTGCCTTCGCCTCCGATCATCCAGTCATTGCCCCTGCCGCCTCGCAAGTTATCGTTGCCCGCGCCTCCGTTCAGGTAGTCATTGCCCTTGCCACCTCGCATGAAGTCGTTGCCTTTGCCTCCGCGTAGGGTATCATTGCCTTTGCCTCCGTACAGGGTATCGTTGCCTTTGCCTCCGTACAAGCGGTCATTGCCATCGTGTCCGTACAATTCATCATTGCCCGCGCCTCCGTACATAAAGTCGGTGTTCCAATATCCGTACAGTTCGTCGTTGCCCGCGTCTCCGTACAGGGTGTCCCTGCCCGCGCCTCCGTTCAGGCTGTCATTGCCTTCGCCTCCGTATAGCTGGTCATTGCCTTCGCTTCCGCCCAGGCTGTCATCGCCTTCGTCTCCGTTCAGTTCGTCATTGCCCGCGCCTCCGTTCAGGTAATCATTGCCCGCGCCTCCGTATAGCTGGTCATTGCCTTCGTCTCCGTTCAGTCTGTCAACGCCTTCGCCTCCGTACAGTTTGTCATTGCCTGATTGTCCGTACAGGGTGTCATCGCCTGATTGTCCGTTCAGGTAGTCATGGTCATCTTGTCCGAACAGGTCGTCATCGCCATCGCCTCCGTACAGGTAGTCATTGCCTTCTTGTCCGTACAGGTAGTCATTGCCTTCGTCTCCGTACAGGTAGTCATTGCCTGTCCATCCGTACAGGTGGTCATTGCCCGCGCCTCCGTTCAAGTAGTCATTGCCCTGATTCCCGTACAGCTGGTCAATGCCTTCGCCTCCGTACAGGTGGTCATTGCCCCATTGTCCGTACAGGTAGTCATTGCCTTTGCCTCCGTACAGGTAGTCATTGCCTGATTGTCCGTACAGTTCGTCATTGCCATGGTTTCCGTACAATTCGTCATTGCCATGGCTTCCGAACTTTTCGCAGCCTGTTGTTCTCTCGCATCTTATAGTTTCCGCCTTCACGGCGAACACAACCGGCAACAGGATCATGGCGGCGATTAGTCTGATGGTGGTTTTCATGGTTGATTCTCCAGTGTTTGTTCAATGTTTGTTTGTTCAATGTTTGTTTGTTCAATGTTCGGGAGTGTATCACAACATTCCCGCCCGCTTCAATGCCGCCAGCCGGTCATGCCGCCAGCCAGTCGGCTTCGGCTATCTGGTTATCTCGCTTTTCGTTCATTTCTGTATTCCTCTTTCAGTTCGTCCCGGAATTTCTCAAAAGCCGCCTGTTCAGGGGTCAAGCCTCGTTCCATCCGGGTTTTCAAAATATGGCGCTTTCTACAAAGTACCTGCAAATTCTCCGGCCTGTTCGCTGAGTCTGTTTGCCTGATAGAATCACCGTGCAATACTGATATGCAACTTTATTACAGAATAAAGCGTATCTTTTGAATCCATGAATAATCTGAAAGGTAAAGAAGGGGATGTCTGTGTGGCGCGGTGCGCTATCGGCTGGAAGAAAATCCGATGTATGTACAAACGTTATTAAATACAAATTGAATCAAATGATCGCTGATACACCCAAACCACCCTACTACGCTGTTATTTTCTCCAGTCTGCAATCGGACGACACGCAGGGTTACGATGAGATGGCTGGCCGGATGCAGGAACTGGCCGCAAAACAACCGGGCTACCTGGGTTTTGAATCGGCCCGGGATGGCCTGGGTTTAACCGTCTCTTACTGGAAGGATGAGGCTGCCATAGCTGACTGGAAAGCAAATATCGAGCATCAGGCAGCGCAGAAAATGGGCAAAAAGCAATGGTATGCGCGTTACAAGGTGCGGATTGCGAAAGTGGAACGGGATTATCATGATCAGGAATCCACGCTGAAAGTCTGATCCGGGTTGCCAGTTAATAGAAGGCGACTTTTTTGAAATAGCGGCATATCGACCGATGCCCCTGTCAACGCATCCGTGAATACATTACACTTGCCCGCATGGACACGACAATCAGGCTGAAAGAGTTTTCCCGAAAACTATATTCGGATCCATCGGCGCGACCGGGCAGTTTCAGTAACAGCCTGAAATAACAGGCGGAGAACCAACCGATGACACCAGAGGTATTAACCATAATCGGCGTAGGCTTGGCATTGGCTGGCGCGATCATCCCGGCAATCAATGGCCTGCGGCAACAGGTCAACCAGCAAGGCCAACAGATCACACAGATTGCCCAACAGGTAGGGCACTTGTCCGGGTTGCTGGAAGGCTTGAAGGCTTGCGGGGAAGGCCGGTAGCGGGCGCGACCGACCGCGAGAGTTGATAGACAGGGAACCCAACCATGACAGCGTACACCATCGACACACTGGCCACAGCGCGGAAACTGCAAGAAGCCGGGTTTGAATCGAACCAGGCCGAAGCCGTGGCGCAAGCTATCGCACATTCCGGGCAAGAGTTAGCGACAAAATCGGACATTGCCGGATTGCGCTGGATGTTCGGTATTCAGTTTGTGCTGACCCTGTTAATCCTTGCCCGCGTGTTTGACTTCATCGGGGCGCCGGGGCAGTAAATCATCCAGTCCAGTTTGCCGAATCGGACGAACTGGACGGAAAAGCAGGGAAGTGACCACTTGGTTTAATGCGATAAATACAAGTACATCTTCCAAAGTAGAAATCAGTCATAAGTTGGTCAACTAACCTGTTCTGGAAGCATCCAAACCATGAATATTGATAACAAAACAATCTGGCAGCATGCTGCCGGTGACACTGATCGCAATTACGTGGAGCTGTGCCTGAAGTGGGATGTAGTTCTGAATGGTCCCGCAAAAGAGGGGGCTTGGCCAGACTGCGAGAAACAACTCAGACATGATAAATGGACAGAAAGAAAGATCACGGGCCTGCGCCGATTTTGCGAAGAAATGTCTGATGGCGATATCGTTGTCTTGCGTATGGGGACAAATTCTGTTTATGGGGTGGGTCACATCGTTGGGAAATATCAGTGGAACCCATGCTTTAATGATGTAGATGGATGGGACATCGGCCATGTGTGGCGCGTTCGTTGGCTCTGGAAATATACCGACCGGAACAGTGGGAAACCTAAAACATTCGATACGTATACGCTAAAGCGGGGCGACACGACTCAGAAGCTTGATTCCGAAGAAGTGAAATCATGGTTAAAATCCTTAGATATAACCAGTAATGATTATGATCGTTCTCTGCCTCCTCTCCCTGAGGAGAACGACAGTGCAGAAATTAGCTTGGAAAGCATATCGGAAGAACTATTCGATGCAGGAATGGCTAGCAACTCGATTTCAAATTTACTTGATGAAATGGGCGAACTGACCCGCATCGCAAAGTGGTATGATCGTTCGGGAGAAGCTCCCTCTGAGCATGAGACAGTAAGCTATCTCGTCGTACCGCTTCTTCGCGCTCTTGGCTGGACCCCACAAAAAATGGCCATCGAATGGAACAATATTGATGTTGCGTTGTTCTCCGGTATTCCTCGCGATAATCTTCGCGATAAATATCCGATATACGACTGTCTTGGCGCCAGCGAAGCGCTCTTGAAGATGAGTCCCACTCAGGGATAACCGAAGCCAGGAGGCTACGGTGAGAACGGGAGATGGGAGCAGGTATATTATCACCGTTATTCGTTATCGCTGAGTCTGTTTGCCTGATAGAATCACCGTGCAATACTGATATGCAACTTGTGTGATCTCTTGATTCAGTTCATTAGGGTAGATGGCCAGGGTCAATGGTCTGCCCCTGGGTCTCTTGCCAGGCTGTTTGTATCAAGGCTTCAATCATCCGTGTTCGGGTGACCTGGCGCTGTCGCTCCAGTTCGTCCCGTCTGGAAGCGATCCAAGACTCGGCTGTTCGAGATTTGTGCGAATGATGGCGAATTAGTTGCCAAAACGCATATCTGGATGGACGGTATTGGGTATCCAGGTTGTGTAGCTGTAGATCATCAATTCGAGTACATGGATAGTCACTCAACCCCATTCGCCGGACCCCAGATCGCCGAAAAGGCTATCGCTGAACCGGCCGCACGATTATGCCAAAGTCCGAAATAATAAATCATCATTCCCATCCCAGCACATCTTTCATAATTGACCAGCGTGGTTTCCGTCGTGCAGGGTTTTTGCCTTCAATCCAGTATTCGTACAACTGTTGCTGAAAACCTTCATCCTGTTTGATCTTGAGCCAGGTATTCAGGAAATAAGCCATCTCCAGTTGCCCGTGGGGCATCATCAGCCCCATCGGCACCCACTGCCTGAGGTCATCGGGAACCACCACAGAATACTGTGGATTTAACAGCGTCCAGGCCGCGCTGGCTTCGGCTGAACCCACAAAAACATCCGGTTTGTCGGATTCCCGGTTCGAGGAGTCATCAATCGCCTTGAAAAATTCACCCGCATGCCTGAGATCAATAAATTCTTCCGTGTTCGGGAACAGGCTCCTTAACGCCTTTTTGTAATACGGCGCCCCCGGAGCGCCGACCCGCACCCCTTTGAGGCGGGAGAGTTTTTCCACCGACAAGTAATTGGCCCGCTCCGAGTCACGCACCACAATACCGACAGTGTGGTAACCATAGGCATCAGAAAACAATGCCCTGGATGCTCTTGCCGGAGTAATGGCAATCCCGCCCACAACCAGATCGAGATTGCCCTGATTCAGTAATTGAGCGGGAGAGCGTTTTTCATTTTCAATTTCATAAAGTTCGAGTTTGATCCCCATGTCGTTCGCCAGAGTATGCAACAGATCCATATCCAGGCCCACAAGATCATTACTCTTGTTCAGGAAAACATACGGCAAGGATTCTTCCCAATAACCTACCCGGATGCTGCCCCGTTTGCCAATAATTCTCAACCGGGACTGATCAAGCTCGTCGTCACTTAACGCCGACGGAGGACCAATAATCTCCAGGCTTGCGCTATCGCTCATCAATTGCAGGGATGCAAAAGATTGATCGCCAGTATATTTGTAGGGAATAAAGTGCGTAAACGCGATACCCGCGCCCGTCAGCGCTACCGCAGTAACACCCAGATGGATGCCCAGCGCAAAAAACATTCGACGCCACCTGAGATGCCCGATAACCGCTACAGCCACCAGCAGACTGACTACTATGCCATGCAATGCGGCAAGCCCCACGGAACCACGCCCCCAGACTACAGTACCGAGCAAATACAATTCGAACTGATCCGCAGGCATACTGAAATAATCCAGCAAAAACGGAATTGCCACAGTTACACCACCGAAGGCAGTCAAAATACCCAGGATGATATAAGCTGGATACTGTTCGATTCCCAGCGGCGAAGCAAGATACCATCCAGAGAACAGTACAAACCCCAGCCCCATCAACGAACCCACGCTCGGAAAACTGTAAGATGTCGGCACCATCACATCCACCGCCGCCGATGTTGCATTGGAACTCATGCCATGCTTTTCAAGAATTTCCTTACAGCGCTCCACAATCATCGGCAGCACCACCAGTACCGTACCGGAGACTATAGCGGTAATCATCGCCTCACCTGCGGCGCTCATCAGTTCCCTGTAAGTAAACGGCGTCGCAAGATGAATCAAAAATGGCAGGGCGACGAAAGCCAGCAAGGTCCAGACCATGACATAGACCCACAGAAAAACCTGTAGTCGGCCAAGTTCATCCAAAGACAGAGTACCTGATGCAGAGGCTGAAATGGCAAATACACCAATCGGAGCAATTTTGGTGACCATGGAAGCAACTTTCATCAATCCGTCACTAATATTCTGGCTGAGGTCCAGAAAAGTATCCTTGTCGGGAACCGAGATCAGCGCAGCCCCCAGCAACAAACAAAACACCACCACCGCCGGAACAATGGTATTGGATAACGAATTAAAAATATTAGTGGGTATAAAAAGACCGACAAAATCCAGTGAAGGACTGTCTGCAACCTGACTGCTACTGAAAAGCTCCGCCGTTTCCCACGGTGGGAAAGCAAAAGGCATCAGCGACAAGGTCAGCATGGTGGTGACCCAGACAAACAGGATCACCATACCCGCCCGTATTCCTATATCCCGGGCAATCGACGCATCCAGTCGGGCCAGACCACTGATGATGGAAACCAGCACGTAGGGCAAGACCGTCATCTGCAGCAACCGGATATAAACATCACCGACAACGGCCAACCGGCCTGCCGGTTCACCCAGGAAGAGCCCGACAATCAGACCCAGGCCAAGGGCCATCAAAACCCTTTGCAATCCGGTTGAATTTTTAAAGAATTTTAAAATCATGATCATTCGCGCCAATGATAGTAGTATAAAACCGTTATCGTCCGAAAAGTAACCAATACCCGCGATTACGCTGAGTCGGTCATACGGGGTCGGCGCCCAACCTCAGCGCTCTGGGCACGAAGTCCGGCGGTTTTGAAATCCGCAACGGTCCGGGCAACGCGGTTGCCAGGAAATCCGGATAGAAGATGATATATTTATAGTTCTGGTTGCTAATTATGAATTAATGATCGCCGATACACCCAAACCACCCTACTACGCTGTTATTTTCTCCAGCCTGCAATCGGACGACATGACTCAATCAAGTGATCGCAGATACGTGAAAATGATGCTATATTACATCATAACAACATCACTCATTTTTCGAGAAAAGACATGACCAGAGCCAGTATTTCTATTTCACCACCTAATGACGAATGGATACAGTCGCAAATCGAAAGCGAAGAATTTTCCAGCCGTAGCGAGGTGGTAAACGACCTGGTACGCAAAGCTCGAAAAGAACAAGAAAAAATCCAAACAATCCGTGCGGCGCTTATTATAGGCGAAGAAAGCGGATTCTCAGGCCGGACACCGGAAGATGTAAAGCAAACCGTTATCAAGAGGCTGCAAGGCAATGGGCAGTTACCGCTTAAGTGATGCGGCGCTTGCCGACCTCGATAGAATTTATGAATACGGTATTTTGACTTTCGGCTTGCGACAGGCCGACAAATATTATGACGGGCTTTTGCTGTATTTTCAGGATATCGCAGACAACCCGTTGGTATATGTTGGCGTTGATGAAATCTGCGCCGGATATCGCCGTGCCACGTATAACAGCGATACGGTTTATTACCGAATTGAAGGGGCAGAGGTGGAGATAATTCGAATATTAGGCCGACAAGACCCGTGTAAAGAGCTAATCAAATGATCGCCGATACGCCCAAACCACCCTACTACGCTGTTATTTTCTCCAGCCTGCAATCAGACGACACGCAGGGTTACGATGAGATGGCTGGCCGGATGCAGGAACTTGCCGCAAAACAACCGGGCTACCTGGGTTTTGAATCGGCCCGGGATGGCTTGGGTTTAACCGTCTCTTACTGGAAGGATGAAGCGTCCCTGTTGAACTGGAAAGCAAATATCGAGCATCAGACAGCGCAAAAAATGGGCAAAAAGCAATGGTATGCGCGTTACAAGGTCCGGATTGCGAAAGTGGAACGGGATTATCACGATCGTGAATCCACTCTGGAAGTCTGATCCGGCTTGCCGGAGCATCCCCTGAGTCAACAACATGTTACACTAATAATGTGAAATATCTCATAACAGCGCCCAACCACTGAAAGCACACTCTGGTTACAAAAATCAGCATGCCGACCCGCGCCCCACAAAATCGAACGCTGTTATGCACTCAAGAAGAACTTCTTGAACTTTCCGATGGGATATTGCGAGTCCAAACAAAACTTGATCGTCGAGATATTGATTGCCAGTTAATAGAAGGCGACTTTTTTGAAATAGCGGCATATCTTCCAGATCAATTTGTTGATTTGCTTATATTGGATCCGCCATACAATTTAACCAAGAATTTCAATGGCAATTACTTCAGGAAACTGAAAAAGAACAGTTATGTTTCGTGGTTCGAGAAAGTTATAGCGTTGCTCGTTCCGATGATGAAACCAGCTGCCACACTGTACGTATGTGCAGACTGGCAGACATCAACACTTGTGCTGCCGGTTTTGGAAGAACGATTTTTCATACAAAACAGAATCACTTGGGAACGGGAAAAGGGGCGCGGAGCAAGGCGAAACTGGAAGAACAATGTGGAAGACATCTGGTTTTGCACTAATTCCCCGGATTACTATTTCGATGTGGATTCCGTAAAACTGAAGCGCAGAGTCCTGGCGCCCTATCGCGTGAATGGAGAGCCGAAGGATTGGGAGCGGGGAAGTGATGGTAATTATCGACTGACGCATCCATCGAATATCTGGACAGATTTAACGGTGCCTTTCTGGTCAATGCCCGAAAACACTCCGCATCCTGCACAAAAGCCGGAAAAATTGTTTGCGAAACTAATGCTTGCCAGCTCCAAACAGGGTGACTTCGTCTTTGATCCGTTTTTGGGTAGTGGCACATCTGCGGTCGTTGCAGAAAAGCTGGGTAGACGCTGGTGCGGCATTGATATCAATAGAGAATACCTTTGCTGGACAAGAAAACGTATATGCTCTGCGCGTTCAGACACAACCATTCAGGGTTACAAGGACGGCGTATTTTGGGAACGAAACTCTCTCCCTCAACAGCAAAAGAAACATAGACAGAAAAAATCAGAACAACCCTCCCAGAAAACGTTTTTTTGAATGAAGTCGACTTTCTATTATCAAGGCCACCACAGGCAAGTGGCTGCAAGCATACAGGAATACATAAATTCCCTGGACATGGACAGTTTCCTTTCTCCAGCAACCGCCCGTAGCCCAAGAGCGGTTGGAGATGCATTGGGAAGCGAGGTTGTCTATGTCGGGGCGCACTATGGCGCGACCGAGTGGTTTCAGTAGTAGATGAACCAGCCGGATTGATAACGCAATTATCTGAAGGCGGAGAGCTTCTGGGAAATCAACCGAAAAGCGCGATAGCAATTATCGCGCCAGGCGGTGGCCGCGACCGGTGTTAAGAGCAAATAGACGCTTTGTTTAGAGTCAATTTACCCCGATTCTTCTATAATTTCCAGCCAGATATTTAATTCTTCTCTCCACTTCGAGAAGTCGAACCATCCACATCCTATACATCCTTCAGGATTTTTCTTATCGGATGGCTCCCATTTTTCAGTTCCCGCATAGAAAAACCGGATATTGAAAGGTGTCCCGCGTAATCCGGTTTTAAGGCAGTTTTCACAAGCTCTGCTTTTTAATAAATTATGACTCACCGCACCATTTGATCTTTTCAGTAATTGGAAATAATCCAAAATATCTTTATCATCCATTTTTGCATAGTCATTTTGTTCTTTTTCAGTTTGAGCGTCCCATCGTATTCTTGGGAGTTTATGATCAATAGTAAGTTGGCTGGGTGGTCTTTTGGTCATTTCCACAACATCTTGATATTGGAGGAGTGCAAATACTCTTTTGGAAAAGTATGGTGAAAATACGCCAACCGGTATTGCGGACTCAAACTCACCCGTCCATCTATCTTGTCTTGTTTTGATTCCACAAGTCTTACAATCCCTGTTGATGCTTTCAATAATCAGCCCATCTCGATCTTTTGTTCCATTTCGCAATCCTTTGATCCCGCCACTTCCTGCAATTTGCGTCGTTCCAACGTGTTCATATTCGCATTCCCTGCAATGCCAGTTTTTATCTTTCAGGACACAGTAAACTTTGTATTGCTTGCCATTCTTTTTGCCTGCAAACGATTTTTCATATTTGCTTTCCGGCATTAGGAGAGTACCCCTAATTTATCAAAAATTCGTTTAGCAGCTTTATCAAACATTGCCGCATCGTTTTCATACGCTATAGCTTTTCTTCCCCTGCCTACCGATGCCAGTAATGTTGACCCGCTCCCTGCGAACGGGTCAACAACCAAATCATCAGGATTGCTAAACAGGTCTACAAATTCTTTGAGCAAATCATCTGGCTTTTGTGTGGAATGAATGCGTTGTTGCGGCGAAGGAGACTTGCAAGTGAATACGTTATGAACCGCATGACCATTGAATTTTGTTCCCGATCTTTTTCCTACTACAATAGCTTCCCATGCACTGATCGGTTTGTATTTGTGATTAAAGGGAACCGGGTTTGTTTTGTGCCAAACCATCGGACCAACCGCAACAAACTTCTGTTGTTCCAGTATACGGCAATAATCCCCAATTTGAGTGTGTGCACAGAATATTACAGCCCATCCGCCAACCTTTGGTAAAACCCTTTCAGTCCATTCATCTGGTGACGGGAAATTATTGTCCCAATCCCCAAAATTCCCTTTGGGCATAATGAAATCACCACCACTTTTTCTCAGTCTTCTCGGTATTTGACTCTCACAAATATATGGCTTGCTTATGCTGTAAGGGGGGTCAGTAAGCAATAAATCAATAGAAGCATCCTCCATTTTTTCGATTGCCGCAATTCCATCACCAAAATGAAATTCATAATTATCATAAACAAGAGAATCAAGGAAATAATCCGTTTCGGAAATATCTTTCAAAATGTTGGAAAGCTTGTTTTCCAAGTCATCCCTTGTTTCCTCTACCAGACTTACGTTGCTGGATTCTATAAGCAAATCTCCAAGATTGAATATCTTTCCATTATTTTTAAAATGCAGCCTGATTTGAAACCTACCATTCCCCACTTCTATCGGATTAGAGTGACTAATGTACTTCCTTCTGTGGGGAAAGTTTTTGCCAAGCCAAAAATTGACACTGGCTCGTAGCGAAATAACTTGTTCCGTAGTCATGTAGTCTCTCTATTAACCAGCCGCGAACAACTTAATCTTCTTCCCATCATCCCCCGAACAATGTAATGTGTTCGGCTAAACGTCAACCGAGCCTAACACTGCCTCTAATTTCCCAAAGAGATTTTTATGGCAACGCTTTGATTCGTCACGATCATTAACAGTTGAATGGAAGTTCTTGACCAATTTTTTGACATCGGGGTCGGTTGCTGTAATGTGAATTTCACCTTTCTCTCCGCGCCAAATACCAATTTCAAACCGAACACTCTTATCCGATACTTTCATTTAAGTTCTCGCTCGTTCCAGATTCATGCCTGTACGTGGATGGTATCACATCATCACTGCATAATTTGCTCCTAACACACACTCCCAATACTCAGATTTAACAACAACCCCTGTCAAAGCATCCGTGAATATATTACACTTGCCCGCATGGACACGACAATCAGGCTGAAAGAGTTTTCCCGAAAACTATATTCGGATCCACTGGCGCGACCGGGCAGTTTCAGTAACAGCCTGAAATAACAGGCGGAGAACCAACCGATGACACCAGAGGTATTAACCATAATCGGCGTAGGCTTGGCATTGGCTGGCGCGATCATCCCGGCAATCAATGGCCTGCGGCAACAGGTCAACCAGCAAGGCCAACAGATCACACAGATTGCCCAACAGGTGGGGCACTTGTCCGGGTTGCTTGAAGGCTTGAAGGCTTGCGGGGAAGGCCGGTAGCGGGCGCGACCGACCGCGAGAGTTGATAGACAGGGAACCCAACCATGACAGCGTATACCATCGACACACTGGCCACAGCGCGGAAACTGCAAGAAGCCGGGTTTGA
This sequence comes from Candidatus Poriferihabitaceae bacterium, assembly GCA_965208975.1. Classification (GTDB taxonomy): domain Bacteria; phylum Pseudomonadota; class Gammaproteobacteria; order Arenicellales; family Poriferihabitantaceae. The sequence continues at coordinate 1,220,702 of CBDBQH010000003.1, forward strand.
ATCGAACCAGGCCGAAGCGGTGGCGCAAGCTATCGCATATTCCGGGCAAGAGTTAGCGACAAAATCGGACATTGCCGGATTGCGCTGGATGTTCGGTATTCAGTTTGTGCTGACCCTGTTAATCCTTGCCCGCGTGTTTGACTTCATCGGGGCGCCGGGGCAGTAAATCATTCAGTTGTGAAAATGGAAATTACTGTTGCGGCAATCAGAGTTCGCTCTCAACCATTCTTGATTTCCATTTCTGGTTCCAGATTAAACCCCCCTTGCTAACACGGGATATCGGGGTATCTGGCGGAGCGTGATTCGGCGAGCGGCAGGTTGCCTTCGTCCCGATAGGTGAAGATGACCGAGGTTTTCACCTGGTTGGTATTGTTCTGGCCGGCTGCATGGATGGTCCGGCTATGGAAAAAAAGTACGTCGCCGCGGGAGAGTTCGGCAGGAACCGCGCTGTCAATCAGGGCGCGGTTTTCATCCAGGTCGGGACGCAGGAACAAGGAAGCGTCAAATCGGCCGCGGTCCAGATGCTGCTGGTGGGAACCGGGAATCAATCGGATACCGCCATTGCTGACATGCTCCTCACCAAGCGCCAGCCAGATACTGACCAGCTCCGGTTTGTCGAACAGCCAGTAGCGGATATCCTGGTGCCACAATGTCTCGCTGCTGAATCCGGGGTGCTTGGTCATGATGCAGTTATGATGATTCTGGGAAACCGCGACACGATCCGCCTCCAGCAACTGTTTTACCCGGTGGGCGACCTCAGGTGACGTCGCCCAGGTTCGAAACACGGCATCCCGGGTAATGGCATGCAACAACCTGCGGGGAGTATCGCCGCCGGGAGCCAGACGGCCTGCCGGGGAACCGGGGTATTGGACATCCGTTTCAAACTCCAGCGGACCTAAGGGCGGACATAGTGAACCATGCACCACATCCAGCATTTTCCGGCAGACGCCGCTGCTGACCAGCCCTCGCTCAATGATGAGGCCTGAGCCGCGGAACTCTTCAATCTGATCAGCGCTGAACATGACTAGTCATTCTGGTCAAAGGGCTGCACCGCCACCCATTCCCCTGCCTTCACGCCGTCACAGTCATCCGGCAGGATGATGAAGCAGTTGGCGCGACCCATCGAACTCAGAATGCCCGAACCCTGTTCTCCGGTTGAAGCGACCACGGTTTCACCGCGCTCGTTCAGTGACAGGATTCCGCGTTGATATTCCATCCGCCCCGGACGTTTACGCAAATCGGTCGTTGTCCTCATTTTCAATATCATCGGGATGCTGTATTTCTCCCCGGCAAGCTGCCGGATCGCGGGCGCAACAAAAATCCGGAACGTCACCATCACCGAAACCGGGTTCCCCGGCAACCCGAAAAACAGGCTGTCGCCGAGCTTGCCGAACGACAGGGGCCGGCCGGGTTTGATGGCCACCTTCCAGAAACGAACCGCTCCAAGGCTGGTCAGTATTTCCCGGATATAATCGGCGTCGCCAACAGAAGCGCCTGCTGTCGAAATCACGACATCGGCCTGTTTCGAGGCTGCCGTGATCATTTCCCGAATCGCATCCGGATCATCCTTGACGACTCCGAGGTCAATCCGCTCCACACCCGAACCACTCAACATGGCATACAGGGTATACCGATTCGAGTCATGGACTTCGCCTGGCTGGAGCGGCGCCCCAACCGGCCTCAGTTCATCTCCATTGGAAAACCAGGCAATCTTCGGCTTGCGAAATACGGGGACCCCGCTGTGGCCTGTCGCGGCAAGCAAACCCAGCTGAGAGGCGCCGATTCGCGTACCGGCTGCAATCACCACGTCACCGCTTTTGATATCTTCCCCGGCGTAGCGCACATTGTCACATCGCTTTTCGCCCGGGTAAATCGTCACCTGTCGCCGATTGACCGTAACCCTTTCCTGCATCACGACCGTATCCGCGCCAGCCGGCATCACGGCGCCGGTCATAATACGGACACATTCTCCCGGGCTGATCGCCCCGCGAAATGGAGCGCCGGCAAATGACGCCCCGATCATTTCAAGCTCCTTGGCGCCGCTTTCAACCAGATCAAGGCTGTTGACCGCGTATCCGTCCATTGCCGAATTGGTGTGGTTGGGCACATCGGCGCCGCTGACGATGTCGGTGGCTGTAACCCGACCCAGTGAGGAATACAGATCCAGAGTCTCCACCTCCTGTACCGCAACTACAGTTTCCTGTATGTGCGACCTGGCCTGAGCCACCGTAACCGAAGACGGATCGAAATCGCAGGATACGGAGTCGGTCTGTTTATTCACGTCAATCCGGCCTCACTCCCGATTCCATTCCCCGGATTTGCCCCCGGATTTATGGTTCAATCGAATCGCGCGCATTTCCATCCCGCGGTCGGTCGCCTTGCACATATCGTATATGGTCAGTAACGCCACCTGTACCGCGGTCAACGCCTCCATTTCCACTCCGGTTCTTTCGGTAGTCCGGGTCACGGCCCGGCAGACAATGCTGGCGGCGCTCCGCTCCGGTTCGAATTCGATACTCACATGAGTCAGCGTCACCGGATGGCACAACGGCACCAGCTCCGCCGTTTTTTTCGCGGCCATGATTCCTGCAATCCGCGCAATAGCCAGGACATCCCCTTTCCTGCTGGCGCCCTGTTCGATCATTTCGAGTGTTTGCGGGGACATCACGATCCGGCCCTCCGCGACCGCCTCGCGCTGGGTTACGGCTTTCCCGCCCACGTCCACCATCCGCGCTTCCCCCTTTTGGTCGAAATGCGTCATATCGGATCTGTCAGCCATCAAAATTTACTCAATCACCGGAAAATAGTGATATTGTAATGCGGGTATGAAAACAATGAAACGGGCGAAGTAGTCTGTGCACAGCGAATCCATTTTATTTTCCATCTTTCTGATCTTCGGGGGCGCTGCCCTGCTGGCCACGGTCGCGCTGTATCTGCGTCAGGCGATGCTAGTCGCCTATCTCGCCATCGGCGCCATTCTGGGGCCCTGGGGCTTAAGCCTGGTATCAGACGCGGATCTTATTTCTGATATCGCCCGTATCGGCATTATATTTCTGCTGTTCCTGCTCGGACTCAATCTGTCCCCTCAAAAACTGTTTGAACTCCTCCGCGAGACCACGCTGGTCACGGTTTTCTGCACATTGGTATTTGGCGGGATTGCGGGAAGCATCGCGCTTGTCTTTGGCTTCGGCAGTGTCGATGCACTGATTATAGGGGTATGCGCCTCCTTTTCCAGCACCATCATCGGGCTGAAACTGCTTCCGACCACCGTGTTGCATCATCGCCATATCGGCGAAGTGATCATCAGTGTATTGCTGCTTCAGGACCTGATCGCAATTATCGCCATGCTGGTCATACAAGGCTACGGCGGCAGTGGCGAAGCGCTGGCCTTCAACATACTCAAGGGATTCATTGCACTGCCGCTCCTGGGCCTGGTGGCCTGGGCCGGGCATCGCTTCATCATTTTCAAGCTGTTTCAGAAATTTGACCGTATCCAGGAATATGTTTTCCTGATCTCCATCGGCTGGTGCCTCAGCCTGGCTCAACTGGGTGAATTTCTGGGTCTTTCTTATGAAATCGGAGCATTTGCCGCGGGCGTGGCCATCGCCACCAGCCCGATGGCGCTGCACATCTCCGTCAGTTTGAAACCGCTCAGGGATTTTTTCCTGGTACTGTTTTTCTTTGCGCTGGGCGCCGGCTTCGATATGGTCGCGGCAACCGGCATCATCCTGCCCGCCATCCTGATTGCAGCGGTTTTATTGATCATCAAACCCATTGTGTTCCGGTGCTTGCTGGTCAGTCAGGCGGAAACCAACCCACTCGCCTGGGAAACCGGTGTGCGGCTTGGGCAACTCAGCGAGTTTTCATTGCTCATCGTATTCGTTGCCCGGCAGAATCAGCTCATCACCCCGGAAACTTTTTATATTGTCCAGCTCGCAACCATTATTTCATTCATCGTTTCGGCTTACTGGATTGTTGCAAAATATCCGACGCCGATAGCGGTCAATGACAAATTGAGACGATATTAGGACTCGCCCCCGTGAATGGAAGATACCACGCCTGAAAATTCTTACCGCCCCCTGGCTGACCGAATCAGGCCCACCGCATTGCATGAAGTGGCGGGGCAAAAACATATTCTGGCCGACGGCAAGCCGCTGTATGGCGCGATTGAACGCGGTCAGTTGCACTCCATGGTGTTCTGGGGGCCGCCGGGCACGGGGAAAACAACTCTCGCCAAATTGCTGGCGGCGCATTGCGACGCCGCCTTCATCTCCTTGTCTGCGGTGCTGTCCGGGGTCAAGGATATACGCCAGGCGGTAGAGCAGGCAAAACTTCGACAACAGGCGGGCCAGGGCAAAACGGTTTTGTTCGTCGACGAAGTTCACCGTTTCAACAAGGCGCAACAGGATGCCTTCCTTCCCCACATTGAAGACGGCACTGTTATTTTTGTCGGCGCCACCACGGAGAACCCCTCCTTTGAATTGAACAACGCACTGTTATCCCGACTCCGGGTTTATGTGCTGAAATCACTTTCGGTGGAAGAAATCGTGCCTGTGATCGAACGGGCGCTGGTTGACGTCGAGAAAGGGCTGGGCTCCGCAAACCTGTCCATGGAGCGGGAAGATATCGAGCATCTGGCGCAAATGGCGGATGGCGACGCCCGCCGGGCATTGACCTGGCTCGAAATCTCCGCCGATCTTGCACAGGACCGGGAAATCACCCTCGATCTTTTGTCCGATGTGATGGCCGGGGGCGCGTTACGCCGATTCGATAAAGGCGGAGACGCATTCTACGACCAGATCTCGGCATTACACAAATCGGTGCGCGGCTCCGACCCGGATGCCGCGCTGTACTGGTTTTGCCGGATGATTGACGGCGGATGCGACCCTGCCTATATTGCCCGGCGGATAGTGCGCATGGCGTCCGAAGACATTGGCAATGCCGACCCGCGAGCGCTTGAAATCGCATTGAATGCCTGGCAGACCCAGGAGCGGCTCGGCAGTCCGGAAGGAGAACTGACCCTGGCCCAGGCCATTATCTACCTGAGCGTCGCGGCAAAAAGCAACGCTGTTTACAAGGCGTACAATCAGGCCATGTCGTCAGCAAAGCAATCCGGGTCGCTGGATGTACCGCCACACCTGAAAAACGCCCCGACCCGGTTGATGAAAAACCTGGGCTATGGCAAGGAATATCGTTATGCCCATGACGAACCGGATGGCTATGCGGCAGGAGAAAATTATTTCCCGGACGGATTGGCGCCGACCCGTTTTTATCAGCCGGTTGAGCGAGGACTGGAAATCAGGATCAAACAAAAGCTGGTGGAATTACGCAAACGGGACAACCCGGCAGGCTGACCTGTTGACTTCCTCATTGGAAAACGTGTTGTATCCCCGGGATTCTCTCGTCGGCATTTTGTGGATGTTGCTGTCCGGTCTGTTATTCGTCGGCGTATCCGTCATTATCCGCCACCTGGGAACCGACCTGCCAGCGGTGGAAGCGGCGTTCATTCGTTATGTTTTCGGTTTGATTCTCCTGATTCCGATGATCATAAAATTTCCCTGGCGGGGACTGAACCGGAATACCCTGACCCTGTATTCGCTGCGTGGCCTGGCGCATGGCGGAGCGGTGATGCTGTGGTTTTACGCAATGGCCAGAATCCCGATTGCCGAAGTTACCGCGATCGGTTACACCACCCCTGTTTTTATAGCGGTCGGCGCGGTACTGATTTTCAAAGAGCGCATCCATGCCCGCAGACTCGGCGCGATTCTGGCCGGACTCATTGGCATGCTGGTCATCCTGCGCCCCGGATTTGGGGTCATTCAGGCAGGCTCCCTGGCGCAAGTCGTAGCCGCGCTGTGCTTTGCGGTTTCCTATCTGTTTACCAAGAAGCTGACCTTCAACGAAAGTCCGACCAATATCCTGGTCATGCTATCCATCGTATGCACCCTGGCGCTGCTGCCCGGAGCGCTCATGCAATGGCGTGACCCGACCGCAACCGAATTATTCTGGCTGGCCCTGACCGCGCTATTGGCGACTTGCGGACACTATGCCCTGACCCGGTCCTTCGCCGCCACCTCGCTGACCGTAACCCAGCCCTTCTCATTCCTGCAACTGGTCTGGGCGGTCATATTCGGATATCTTCTGTTTGGTGAAATCCCGGATATATGGGTCATCACCGGCGGGATAATTATCGTATGCGCGGTGACTTATCTCACTTATCGGGAGTCCGTAGTCCGGCGAACCTGACCTGCCCCGACCAGGCCGGGAGCAGGCTCCACAGCGCCGCGCAGGTCTGACCGGGCAACCGACCCGGGAAACACTACCAACCCGGCCAGCCGTGAATCCGGGCGTGAATCCGGGCGGGCGTGAATCCGGGTTGACTTGATGGCGCAACCCGGCCAGAATAGAAACACCAAGAAAGAACAGACAGGCAACGAACCATGGCAACCGTAGCGATTGACACCTTGGCCGCAATGCGAAAGCTGGAAAAGGCCGGATTCAAGACCGAGCAGGCCGAGGCAGTGGCCGAAGTGATGGGGCACCAGTCCAGCGAACTGGCGACAAAGGCGGACATTGCCGGGTTGCGCTGGACCTTTGGGATTGTCGCCGGGTTTCTGTTTGCTTTGAATCTGGTCATATTGGGTTTGGTGTATCAAGGCAACCAGCAGACCAACCAGCAAATCAACCAGCTGACGCAACAGGTGGCGCACTTGTCCGGCGTGGTGTTGCCGGACACGGACAGGAATTGATAGCAACCGGGAATCCCATCCAGCGCCTCCGGCGCGTGGCAGGCTGGAAAAGCCGATATTGACCGATACCAACGGGCAAGGGTAACCCCTGAAAATGCGACATAGGCGATTACAGGAAGCCGTTTTTTACCGGTGGCGCAACAAAAGCCGGTTTCCAGCCTGAAACCCGGACAATCGAGCGTATCCGGATCACAACCCGGAATCCGGGAACAAACGCCGGATATTGATTAACGGAAATAACCGGCGTTTGTTTATGCACCTCAGTCCAGTATAATTCGGCGTACCAGATGCCGATGCGGGGTTCGCATCCAGCCATTTAATTCCTTCAACTGCGGTATCACCATGACAACACTAGCCTTCTTTGAAGGGGAAATCGTTCCCATTGACCAGGCGAAGGTGAGTATCACCAATCATACACTACATTACGGCACCGGCTGCTTCGCCGGCATCCGTGGCTACTGGAACCAGAACCAGCAACAGCTCTATATTTTCCGGCTGGTCGATCATTACGAACGGTTCCTCAACAGTGTCCGGTTTCTGCACGGCGAAATCGACTACAGCAACGAGCAACTCCAGGAAATCACCCTGACATTATTACGAAGGGAAGGCTGGAAGGAAAATATCTATATCCGCCCAATCGCGTACAAGGACGAAGGCTTTTACCGGGTCTGGCTACATGACGCGAAGGACAAGGTTGCCATTTCCAGCCAGGCGGTCGACCATTATCTCGGCAAGGATGAAGGGGTCCGGGTTACGGTAAGCAGTTGGCGGCGGGTGGACGATACCGCAATCCCCGCCAGGGGGAAAGTCAATGGAACTTACGTGAACAGTTCGCTGGCGAAAAGCGATGCCATGTTAAGCGGATTCGATGAGGCGATACTGCTGAATCAGGATGGTCACGTGTCCGAGGCTTCCGCCGCGAACTTCATGATGGTAAGGCACGGGACTCTGATCACGCCGCCAGTCACCGCCAACCTGCTCGAAGGGATCGTCAGAAAGTCACTGATCGAACTGGCCAGGGACCGACTCGAAATTCCGGTCAAAGAAAGAGAAATTGACCGCTCCGAACTGTATGTCGCCGATGAGGCTTTTTTCTGCGGCACTGGCGTGCAGATGGCAGCCATCAGCAGCATTGACCATCGCCAGATCGGAGATGGCGGCAAGGGGCCGGTTACCCGTCAAATCGAGGAATTATTCAGTCGTATCCTGTTCGGTGAGGAAGCGGATTACCGGCATTGGCTCACCGCGGTTTATTGACTGTAGGAGCAGGCGACCGTGCCTGTCCGCGAACCTGAACCTGCATCATTGCCCCTTGCGCCGGCCCTGCACGATCTGATCCAGAATCATGGCGCAGAACAGGATCGAAAAACCGGCCAGGATTCCCTGCCCGACCGAAGCGTACTGCAGGGCTTCCAGCACGTCCTCGCCGAGCCCCTTGGCTCCGATCAGGGACGCTACCACCACCATGGCCAGACTCAGCATGATGGTCTGGTTGACACCGGCGAGAATGGAAGGCGCCGCCAGTGGCAGATCCACTTTGTGCAACAGATACCATTTTGACGCGCCGTAGGCGATCGCGGCCTCACGGATATGCTCCGGCACCCCCCGCAGTCCCAGCACCGTCAGGCGCACCACCGGAGTGCCTCCGAAAATCATCGTGGTGACAATGGCGGCCGGCTTGCCGGTGCCGAAGAAAGCGATCACGGGAATCATGAATACAAAAGCCGGCATGGTCTGCATGAAATCCATGATCGGGCGCAGGAGCGCATACACCCGCTGTCGGCGAGCGCAAAACATACCGACCGGGATGCCGATAGAGATGCTGATCAGCGCCGCCGTCCCCAGCAGGGCCAGGGTGGTCATGGCCTTCTCCCAGAAACCCAGCAGCCCCATATAAGCGAGAAACGCGGCGGACCATACCGCGGTGCGCGGCCCGGCTGAAAGCCAGGTCAACAATACGATGAAACTGGCGATCACGATCCACGGTGATTCCACAAACACTACCTCCAAAGCATCCAGCAAGATCCGGATACCCAGCGTAATGATGTCAAAAAACCACTCGCCCTTGAGCACGGCCCAGGTAAAAAACTGCTTGACCCCATCTATCGCGGTAAGACGATATTCGGGGCTGGTCGGAAACTCCATCAACAGCGAATATCTTCCCGGGAAGCTGTAGTGCATCACACAGGCGATGACGACAAGAATAAAGAAAAAAGCGCTCAGTCCGGTACGCAGACCGCTGATCCCGTGGGGTACGCTCCGGTCGGAAAGCCAGTCAGAGAAACGGCGCTCGAGAACGACGTTGGCGATCAGGCCCTCCGCCAGTTTGACCAGGATCAGCAGGAGCAGACCCATAAACGCCACGTAGATCGCGCCCTCCTCGATCCGGACCACGTCCTGCTGCAATTCGAGAATGCCGGATTCCAGTGAATCAATAGCCCGTCTGAAGACGTCCACATTGTCGGCATTGGCTTCAATGGCCGCCTCCAACTGCTGTCGGCGCAACTCCAGGGTGCCTTGCACACTCTCCATGCGGTTTCTGGCCTCTACGGCGAGATCCCCGAACAGGCCTCTGGCGATCTGGATGAAGCCGAGTGATTCGAGAACCGCAAACGGCATGCACCAATTCCACAGACCCCGCATCCCGAACCAGACCGGCCCCAGCAACGCCGCCATCAGATTAAAACTCCACTGCATCCCGGACCGGCTGCCGAGCTTGTCAAACACGCGCAGGTAGTAATCCTGTCCGGCGCCGACAAACTCCCGCGCCAGTTCCGAATGATCCTCCCGCAGTTCGCCCGCGGCTATTGATTGCTGTTCGTCGACCGAATGGTTCATGATGTTTCTGTCCCCTCAATGACGGTTGTTAACAGGTCAGACCGGGTAATGACACCGCAAGCGTGTCCACTACTGTCATTGATGCGAATGGGGCGTTCGCTGTCAATGGCGGCGCGAATCAGAACACTCAGATTATCTTGAAGCAGAAATTCCGGCGCCCCGTCCGGCAACGGCCCATGCGCCTTCTCGTATTCCATCAGTGGCTGCATCACCGTTTCCGCCCGCACCACCTTGAGCCGGGAAATGCCGGCAACGAAATCCGCGACATAATCATCCGCGGGGTGCATGACGATATCCGCAGGTCTGCCAATCTGTACCACACGACCATCCCGCATGATGGCGATGCGATGACCGATACGCACCGCCTCATCGAGATCATGTGTGATAAAAACCGTTGTCTTGCGCATCTCGGACGCCAGCGCCATGAACTCGGATTGCAACTGGCGGCGGATCAGCGGGTCCAGTGCGCTGAACGGCTCATCCATCAGCAGGATCTCCGGGTCTGCGGCGATGGCGCGAGCCAGGCCCACGCGCTGCTGCATACCTCCGGACAATTCATGCGCGAACTTGTTGCCCCACCCGCCCAACTCGACCATCGCCAGCGTTTTTTCCGCCACGTGCAACCGGCGGTTCTTGTTGATTCCGCGGATTTCCAGCGGCATGGCGATATTGTCCAGCACCGAGCGATGCGGCATCAGCGCGAAATTCTGGAAAACCATGGCAATGTGCTCGTTGCGGAACCGGCGCAACGCATTCTCCTCCATTTCCATCACATCCTGTCCGCCGACCATGATGCGCCCCGCGGAAGGTTCCAGCAACCGATTGATGTGTCTCACCAGGGTGGACTTGCCACTCCCGGACAGGCCCATGATGCAGAAAATTTCACCGCGCTCCACCTCGAAGCTGACATCGGCCACTCCGACTACGCAGTTATATTTCTCCAGCGTCTCCGCCTTGGAGTAGCCGTGGGTCTGGATAGCGGCCAGGGCGGCCTGCCACTGGTTACCGAAAATCTTCCAGACGCCATCCACCCGGATCGCGCCTGCTTCGGCGATGGCGCCCGGCTCAACAGAATCTCTGCCCATCCTGCAAATGATGGAAGCGCCGGTCAGGCCGGCGCTTCGAAGCAGTATGCTGTCAGCAAGTACGTCGGAACATCAAAGGCCCAGCCAACCATCCACCCGCTCACTGTTTTCGGCCACCCATTGCTTCGCCACCTCTGCGGCATCCCGGCCATTGCCGGCAATCTCGTAAGCGAAATAACTGACCGTCGCGGTGTCCAGCGCCATGTTGGCGAGAAGCCCGGCGATAATCGGGGAACGCGACTCCAGAGACTTTGACCAGGCGACCTGGACCTCTTTCAGGGCATCCTCGGTCATGACCGTGGATTTATCAAACCAGTCCGGATCTTCCTTCGGCTGCACCATGACATATTTCTCTGGATCGAATGCCGGCTCCTCCAGGGTAACCACATCATACATATACCAGATTGCATGGGGAGCGTAGCAATAAAAGGCATAGCCGGTATTCTTGGCCAGCCGGTCTCCCACTTCCGCCACCATGACACTCTGCTCGGCGCGCACGGGTTCCATGAAATCCATCAACCCGTAATCCCGCACCTTGACCTCATTGACGTTGGCGGATGCCCAGCCCGGGGCGCCAATCCAGATCTCACCCTTGCCGTTGCCGTCGCCATCCATCAGCGCGGCCACTTCCGGGCGGGCCAGGTCGAAAATCGAAGTCACATTATTCGCCTCGGAAAATGCCTTCGAGACACAGAAGTTCTGCTTGCCCTGATAAGGGTTCTGGCTCAATGCCACGGTTCCCTTGCCATCCACGTATTCCTTGGTGAAGTTCTCCTGGTTGGGCAGCCAGACATCAGGATGCACGTCGATGTCCCCCTTGCCCTGATCCATCGCCTGGAAAATCGTAGCGTTGGTTCCCGGAACGAGTTCCGCCGTACCGCCGATTTTATCTTCCACGACCACCTTGATCAGATTGGCGATGGCCTGCGCGCCGGTCCAGGCTGGCGTACCGATATTGACGCTTTCGGCGGCGCTGGCCGTGCCGGAAGCCATCAGCATGCCGGCGGCGACCAGTGTTGGGGTAAATGTTGATTTCATTATTATAAGTCCTCGTTGATTAGTGAATTGGTGTTGCCCATAATCATATTCTACCAGACCCGATAAGCCAACCCGCCGACATCACACCCGCCTGTCAGGCATGTTTCATCACGATTTTACCGTGTTTTCCGTTGATACTCCTGAAAGCTGGTCAACAGAGAGTTAAATGTCTTCGGCGCATATTTCTCGTAGCTTTCCTGATCTACATATACAAAGCCATAGTCTGTATCCGACTGTACCGCATTCACATCTTCGCACCATTGGCGCAGACGCTGCATTTTCGGCGACACGTCCAGGTCTTCCCGCCCTTTGGTCTCAACCACTACAATCCGGCTATCAGACAACCGGACCAGAAAATCCGGGTAATAGTTGAATAGGTCACCACTGGCATTCACGTAATCCAGCTTGAAGCCGATAGCCAGATAATTTTTCGCATAGGATATGACATCGCTGCAATTTTCCATAAATCGCGCAAACTCAAGTTCGAAACCGCTGTCACCGATCATGCGATTAAACACGCTCTTTTCCGGTATCAGATAACCTTGCTCCTTCACAACAAAGGGTCTGGTTTGCCGCAATCTGATCATATCGCGGATTTCTGCACTGCCCTTGTCCCGCGCGGTCAACCCGTTGATTGCTTTTTTGAACGTTTCAATCACCGTTTTCGTGGCAGCCAGCTCTGCAAGATTGCGTAATGTATTGGGGGACTCCAGATCAACCGATTTATTGAACAGCGAATCCTGGACAAACTCCTTGATTTTTCCGTACAGCACATCATAACCACTCACCAGCCGCAACTCTTTCATTACCGTCTGCGCGAAGTAGCCAATGACACTACGGTAATCCGCCACACCTGCTGAATCCAGCAGGGTGGTATGTTTTACTTCGCTGGTAGTGATGTCTCTGAACACGATCTCGCGCTGCTCTTCCTCACTGAATGTCTGGTAAATCAGTGGCTCGAAGCGCATGCTTTCAATGTCCAGATCGGCGAGGTTTTGGTATTCGCGATAGATACGCGGTGTCAATACCGGAATCTCAATGTCCAGAGTTTCAATATCCTTCCTTTCATTACTGTGGTCCACTTCAATTACCAAAGAGGTCTTGGGTCCGGCGCCGTCACCCATCGGCTTGCGTTCCAGTTCCACGCCTTCCGCCTGAATCAACTCGACAAAATCCATAAAAGCATCGGTGCCTGTAACACTGACATATTCTTCCACCCCGCCCGGATATATCTTGCGCAACCCGCGCCCCAGCGTTTGTTCTGGCAGGATATTACTCTTGGCGGAATAAGCCCGCAGACCAACAATCGTGGTCACGTTACGTACGTCCCAGCCTTCCTTGAGCATCAGGACTGAGACGATTGCCTTGTAAGGACTGGTTGCCTCATCAATTTCATTCGATTGCTGGCGTAAATTCTCCAGTTCTTTTTTCGCTCTGCCGGTTGCCGCTTCGGAAATCTCTCCATTATTCTTTGTATGAATCACCAATACCGCATCCTTGAGGTCTGCATAACGCCCTTCCAGATACTCCGCCACGTCATCACAGTTTCTGGTATCGTCAGTCATCACAAACAGGATAGACTTCTTGCCAACCTTCTGATGTTCCGCATACGCCTTGCGCCATTCAATGACCCCCAGATCAATGTAGTCTCCATACTTTTCCGTGTACCTGGCGCTTTGTCGTTCCGAGAGTTTTGCGCGACTGGCGGCATCGGGCAACACCGGATGCTTGACCACATTCTGTGAAATCGCCTCGACCAACGGGTAATCTGCAACCGTCTGCACGAAGATGGCGCCGTTGTTATGTTTGGGTGTTGCGGTCACATCCAGCTGCAAACTCAAGGCTTTTTCCTTCTGCAACAAGCGATTGTGAATGTCCTGAATCGACTGAAACCATGCCAGCCCGGCATCATGTATATGATGCGCCTCATCGTTAATCACCATCAATTCATCAATATCCCGCACGATCATGCCGAGGTCTACCCTGGAGTCCGTTGTCGCGCCGACGGGCCGCTTGCCCAGAAAGTAATCCATGGTGTCATCATCATCGGGGGACGGCGGAATATCCTCTCCCGTATAGACACGATGAATATTGGTCAGGAAAAAGTTGCCAACGGGACGGGTTACATTCACATCATCCTGTTTATGCAGGGTCATCTGAAAATCATCACGCCAGTTGCGCCCATCGAAACCGTTATCCGGTAATACCGGGTCCTGAAAGAAAATACGCAAACCCTGAAAATCATGGTACAGGCGATCCAGGACAATGATATTAGGGGCAATAACCAGAAAGTTACGCGCCAGATCAGAACCCGGCTCATACAGCCTGTGAAAAAAACTCCAGGCCAGCGCCAGACTCATCACCTTGGTTTTTCCGCTACCCGTAGCCATTTTGATGACATACCGCCGCCAGGTTTCATCGAACATCTGCCCGGAGACTGCGCCACTGCTGTCAAAGCGCATCAGGTCGAACTTGTCCCTTGCGCCCACTACATCATACAGATAAATAATGGTCTCCAATGCTTCGCGCTGAGCGAAGTAGTACTGGAATTCTGCCGTAGAGCCGTCAGCCTGTGGCAATAAGTGGGGTGTCTTGAACCACCAGTTCAGCAGGCTGCGACTGGTATCGGAAGCGCCCGCATAATCACTGTCTCGAAACCCTTTCACCTTACGGCGAAGTTGCAATACCAGCGGCGGCATCAACTTGTGCATACCATTGTCACGCAACGCTTCCTCTGCCGGAAACCAGCGAACCTCGGGGTCAAGAATGACGTGGGGAGAGTCAGGGAAGTCCGGGTGCAGAGCCATTAATTTAATTCAACAAACGGTGATTTGCTCGAACTTCTGTGGGTCCTTGAAGTACTGCTTGGCCGTGTCCACCACTCGCTTGAGCAGAAAAAGGTCATCTGATTCCATGTTCTCCACTGCAAGTAGCGAGCGGACTTTTTCTTCGCTGAATTCCCCATACACCTGTCCCACCGCCGCATTCAGGAAGGCTGAGGTCAAAGTAGTAACATTGTGAAATGAGAGCGCGACACTTCGATTTTCTTTCAGTACTTTGGCAAGCCGATCATAGACCTTCTGCCCATCGTTTGAGGCGACGCATAACGGACTACCGACGACTTCAAAAATTGATATGGTAACGTCTTTTTGCATGATGATATTATTTCCTAAAAAATGTCGTTGGCATTGAGTTCGGAGGCAAGACGTTAATGAGCAAACCTCATACGCTCACCTCCACAATCGTCATTGTATCATTGCCGAAGATGTCCACTACCTTCACTGCGATTTTACGCCGTCCAGGCGGGCATTCGTGCGCCACACTGGTCAACTCCAGGGAGCGGTCTTTTTTGGTGCGGAAACTCTGCCATTCATTCTCAAAAACGAAGTCCCCGGTCCATTGTTCTTCGATCTCTCCGCTTTCGGGATTAAAGAATGTGATGATTTCGCGCTTACTCTCAAAATCATAATCTACTGACCAGTAATCAACCCAGTCGGTCCAGTGTCGGGTCAACGGTTCGCGGGTAAAAATACCGTCCTTGTCGCGGGATACTTTCATGATCTGGCCCTTTTCAACCACAATCCTGCTGCCTTTCTTTTTCAGCGCCACCTCAGCATTGGCAATCGAGTCTTGTGAATAAAAGACCGAGAAATCGGTCAACTCAACAGCCACTGCATTTTTCTTTATGTGGGGCTTGACCTCAATGAAAGCTACATCGTGGAACACCACCTGATTCTTTTCCACCGCCCGCTTGTCGAACACTTCGGCGGGAATGTATTTGGGCGCGATGTCAATGCCCTTGCTGCGGGCTTCGTCCAGCACATTCGGGAACAGTCCCATCTCGAACTCGAAACCGAGAATATCCACTTTGGTGATGTGATGCTTGCGGCATTCCAGGATGATCTCTTCGACAAACAGGCGGGTAACGGGTAAATTCACCGGCCCCACCGCCACCATCCGTCCAGACTTCTTGCCGTGAAAGCTGGCGAAGCCTTCCACCGCTTGCGCCTGGTAGGCGCGTAGAATCAGATCCAGAAAAGCGGCTTCCCTGTCCGCAAGCTGCTGCTGTTTCTGCTCCTCACGCAGACCGGGATTGACGCCGATATAATGCTGGCGCTCATACTTGCCCAAGTTGAGAATCTCGAAAGCCCGGTAATCCTGCCCTTCTTCCTTCAGCTTACGCTGTACGCCGATCATGCGCTTGCGAGTGGTATGGATAGCGAATTTGCCAAGGTCTGTGCAAATCCACTTGCGCTCCAGTTTTTCTGCTACAGATGCTGTGGTGCCCGAACCACAGAAGAAATCGGCGACGAGGTCACCTTCATTGGAAGAGGCTTTGATAATGCGCTCAAGCAGGGCTTCGGGTTTTTGGGTTGGGTAATCAACTCTCTCTTTTGATGATGTATTAACTATAGGAATCTTCCACACAGCACTTAAGTTTCTACCCTTTTCAACAACTTCATCAATATAGATCCTGTATTCATGGCTTTTGCCTTTCCCAGCGTGTCCCCAAATCCACTTTCGCCCATGCTGATCAATATGAACCTCTTGCTTTTTCATTCTTATATAATCGTCACGATTGATAGGCTCGGTCACCTCATTTAGCTTATGGGTATCACTTTTTGAATAGAACAGAATAGTGTTGTTTTTAATATTATATTTTTGGCGTGTAAACATCAGTCGCCCAGTGAATGACCACACTAATTCGTTTCTGAGGTTTTCCCCTCCAAAAACCTCATCTAGCACTAGTCGAATCAAGCTATTCACCCGCCAATCGCAATGCACATAGATACTCCCATCCTCGGCTAACAAGTCCCGCATCAGTACCAGCCGCTCGTAAATCATGGCAATGAAGGAGTCGGTCCCTTTCCCCCAGGTATCGCGGTAGGCGATCTCCTCCAGAATATTCGGTTTCTTGGTAAAAGTATCGTCCCCAATCTCGATATCCATGGAAAAATCCGCGCCGACATCGAATGGCGGATCAATATAGATCAGCCTGATGCCACCCTGTTTTTCAATCTCATCGCGTAGCGGACCATTTTTCAGTGACGACAGAATCAGCTTGTTGTCTCCCCAGATGAGCTTGTTGGTCCAACCCCTGAGCTGTCGTCCGCGGCTATCCATGGCAAACATATCGGATTGTGCAGCCGTATCCTCAGGCTTCTCCGCTCGCGGCTCGTCCACCTGCTCAATCGTCTGGAACGGCAGCACGATATTACAGACCTCGTTGGTCTTTCCATTCCAGACCAATTCCACCTCGCGCTTGTCCTCGAATAGCAAAAACCGGTACTTGTCCGGCAACGGCTTGTCCGCTTCAATATAGCGGATGATGTCCTGCCGTTCCTGTTCGGTAAATCTCGCCATTTAATTATCTTTTGTTATACCCGTCGGAAAAGTTATCAGGATGAACAATTCTATTTTGACGAGGTGGAGACCAGTGCGCTGGTAAATTCGATCAGGTCATCGGCATGTTTCCTGACCACATCCTCCACTCTCTTGTAGTCAATATCCCGATACTGGTGGATGACGATATTCCTGAACCCCACCATGCTGATCAATTTCTTTTCCATGGCGGCGCTGATGATGTCGGCTTTCCTTAAAAGCGTGAAACTCTCAGCGCTTGCGGCTGGCAATCCCAGCTTTTTCAGGCGAATTACATGATTCGCCATATCAATACATTGTTCGCAGGCTCTTTGCAAATTGATAACCACTGCATCCTGTTTATAAAAATCATCACAGAAGGGCTTCTTCGATGGCATTGCATAATAATCCCGCGCCTGTTTGATACATCGCTCTACGCTGGCTTTTTTCTGCCAGAGAATGTCAGACATCGTAAAACCTCCCGGCGCTCAGACCACTTTCAACGATTTCCCGCCGCTCCTGATTCAGTTTCTGATAAAAAGACAGCGTCAACATTTCAAATTCATCCGCCGCATTCTCATCCGCACAGTAAATGCGCCGGTCGGCGATGACCACTTCCTTGCACAAGATTACCGGAGCCGCGCGCAAATTGATCAAGTCGGTGCGTTCCACCTTTGCTACCCGCGAAATCTCTCCCGAAAGGTGACACCATGCTGAATGGTCCAGGTCGCGCGCCTCTTCGACCGGGAGAAGTACGGCAATATCCAGGTCACTATTCTGCCGCTGGCGCTCGGCGCCCCAGGTGCCGTAGAGATAGATGGCTTCGATGGCAGGGTAGGCGACACGTATAATATCAATAATATCCTGTGTCGATACGGGTATGTTGGGTCTGCCGGACATGATTTATCTCGATACTTGTTTTACCGTATTCCCGAGTGCCATTATTGGTCTTCTATAGCATCTAACAAGGATTTTATTCGTCCTTTCTCCTCTGCTTTATCAAGATAACTCTGATAACTTGTCTTCGCATCTTTTATGAGTTGCTGATAAGTAACCACTCGAATGTCCCTTGCGGCTAAAGAGTTCGCAGACTTTTGTTTTTCTTCCGCATCTTCCCAATCTGATAAATCCTTTCCAACCAAACAAACAACTTCTATCGCTACAGTTTCCTGGGCGGTTTGCAACTGCTTTTTGAGCGCACTCCTATACTTACCCACTTGCCCCATGAGACTTGATGTGCTGGTCTTCACGGATGCCCGTTTTAACTCAATGATCACATGCTTCCCTGATGTCTTCTTATATTTTATGTCTACACGCCCTTTCTTTTCTTCATCGCTCAAATCTTTGGAAAGTTTATCGAACGCTTTAGTAACAGGTTGCTCCATTGAGGAAGTTTCTGTAGCTCTGTCCCATGATGGATCCAATAGCCAGAGATGGTCATATATATGCTTCTGGATAATTTTTTCCAGCGCATTTTCTTCAACATTTTCAGATAGCTTTCTAATAACATCCAGGCGCCCTTGAGTAATCTGGTAATACCAGGAGGCTTCTATGTCATCCAGCTCAGAGAAAAGCTTGACGGCCATCTCAAGATTATTGATGTCAAGCTGTTCCAGTTGAGTTAGTTTTTCTTTGTGGCGCAAGTGCTCAAACGCCAGAACTCCATGCTTATAGAGAGTTTTTCTATGTATCTCGTCAGTAGCTATCTCGCTGATCTTGCCGAATAGCTTTTTGGCTTCCTCCCTTGAGTCATGTTTGAGACTTTCGTACCACTCCTTCAGAGCAGGGATCTCCAACGCCAACTTCTTCCCTGTTTCATTCTTCAGCTTTACCCGTTCACTTTGCAAGAATTTCAACTCTCCTTTTACAAATTCTCTCAACTGAACAAATCGTGGGTCACTCTGAATAAAGTCTTGTCTGCTGGATGTGGCGATATCCTCTTGCTCTGATAAATCCAGAAAATCAGCCTCCAATTCGCCAATGATATATTTGGTATATAAGCCACCCTCCCGGAATGAGTCGAGGACATCTTCCTGTGCCACCTTTCCTCTGGCTAAAATCGATATCTTGTTCAAATTGTCTGAGTCGCTTTGCAATGCCCCGGATTCTTTGACCAACCCTATCCAGCCACGCACAGAGTATTTTTCATCATCATCTACTGTGTTGTTTTCTCGTTGGACTATATATTCCTGATCGTGTGTAAAATTAGACTTTCCATAATCCCCGTATACCAAGGCATATTCCAGTTTTCCAAAATAATTCCTGTCACTCAGGGTTACTTTCCCATCATTGATAAAGACTTCAAAGTTATCGGAAATAACCGAAAAACGGCGGGCTACCCGTTGCCGCAAATTCCCGTCAAGCGAAGCATTAACCCTCTTCTTGAGGTTGCTCAGAACTAGCTGTGTGCCGGAATTTTCAATACAAATTGTCTGTGGCGCTCTTATGGCAAGCGGATGATAAGGTTTCTTGGCTCTGATTGCTTCCTGTATTTTTTCTACATCCAATTCTATTGCTAAAGGCTCACAACTCGCTTTTGTTGTAAAGATCTGAACCTTCCCCGCAATGGAAAAGACTGACAGCTTTCCGATACCTTTCCTCCCCATAACCGGTCTCCCCTCCGGGGTGCAATCTCCATGTTGTGCGCTCCTTCGCTGGTAACCCACAACTAAATACTTGTTCCGCAAGTCATCATCACTCATCCCACAGCCGTTATCCTCAACAATGATTTGCTTATTACCGTTTGATTCCGTTACGGATATACGTACACTTTTTGCATCTGCATCCCAGGCATTGGCAATCAACTCTGATAACACGGCCGGGACATTGCTATACAGATTCAAACCCAGGTGATTGAGTACATTCAAATCAATATTGAGATTGTATTCTTCAGGCATGTGTATTCACTTTCTTGTCAAAATGGTCTGATATTCTTTCCCCTATAACAGAAGCCAGCAATGGCGGTACGGCATTTCCAATGTGCCGACCAATCCTGCTAAAAAAGACTTCTTCTCCATGCGGCAAAAATTGATAATCATCAGGAAATGTTTGCAGGAGAGAACCTTCTCTCAAGCTCAAGGCGCGGTCCTGCTCCGGGTGTCCAAAACGACCTGTCCCATATCTATAAAATTGCGTTGTCAATGTAGGGGCCAGCATATCCCACTGCATACGCCCATAGACGCTTCCATAACTGAGACCACTATCCTTTCTGTAGCAATCGGGCAGTAATGCGGTAGGCCAATCTCGCCAGCTACCGCCAGGCTTTGATGCCCGAATACGTTTCAAATTGACCGCCTCCAGTCTTGAACAAACATGTAATGGGTCTGTCCGGCTTGATTGTCCATGTTCAAGAGGAGCCAGTTTTCCAATAGTTTCTCTGACCGTCCTGCTTTTCACACGATCAGGCTTTGGCATAGTAATCCTGCCCAGTAAAGACGCCAACATCACCAGACGGCGCCTTCGTTGTGGAACCCCGAACTGAGCGCTCGAGAGAATGTCATCTGAAACCCAATATCCCGCATCAGTCAGGGCTGATTTAAACTGATTGTAGATATCTTCTTCCATAAGCTGGGGCACATTTTCCATTGAAACAAGCTCTGGCTGACCCTCGAGAATTATCCTCAGAAACTCATTAATCAGATCCCACCTTGAATCGGGTTTGTTATGCGATTTTGTTTTTGTTGCAAGACTGGAAAACGGTTGGCAGGGAGCGCAACCAACCAATACACGGTAGTCGGCGCCGTTAAGATATTGTGCAATTTCTGAATACGAAATATCCCGGATATCCGCCTCAACAAAAGTTGCCTGGCAATTTGTTTCATAGGCGTAGCGGCACGAAGCATCAATATCCAAACCTGCACTGACCTTGATCCCGGCCTGTTGTAGCCCGTATGTCAAACCTCCAATACTGCAGAATACATCGAATGCTTGCACATTGATTTGATTAGCTGACTCGTTCATACGCTCACATCCATAATATTCATCATGATTTTATGGAAAAATAGTAAAGATGCCGGGTTGATTAAGGACACGTGTCCTTTCTGAGCAAGTGTTTCTGGCTCTTGTTCTGATAAATTTTCCCGCGCACTTTCTCTTTGAAATCCCGGTGCAGCATTTGGTCTTCGGAAATTAGCGCCTTAACGTTACCGCACATTGCCAAAGCAACAATATGGCTGTCG
Organism: Candidatus Poriferihabitaceae bacterium; assembly: GCA_965208975.1. GTDB lineage: Bacteria > Pseudomonadota > Gammaproteobacteria > Arenicellales > Poriferihabitantaceae. Next base: position 1,241,951 of record CBDBQH010000003.1, read on the forward strand.
TTTGAATGTAAATCACCCAATTCCAGCTTGCTCGCAGCAGCATCAACCTTGATCTTGTCAATCAGCTTTAATTTACCCGCCTGACTGTATTCTCGAAACTTTTTCTTCATTGCCGGAAATTTCCCGAGCTCCCTTTCCATCGTACTGGTTGGAGAATAGGCTATTTTGCTATGTTTGTTCATCCAGTCCCTTACCGGCTCCATGTCTGCATCCTGTTGATTGAGAAATCGGCCGTACATGTTGGTGTCCAGTATCACACACATCCCTCCTTACTCTCCGAAACCCAACAATGTATCAGATTCCTTGAGAAAGAAAGCGCGATAACCAGCCGGCGCTCCCTCCATATTGCCTTCTCTGTCAAAATGGATGTTGTGAACCCTGACTTTATTCTGAAACGGTTCCAGATAAATGAGTGACAGGTCTTCCGGATTTAACCGTCCTTTCATAATTTCTATTCGAGCGCGATCAACCATGTAATCGCTATGGGTTTCAACGACAAATGAATTTTGTCGTTTTTTGATCGCATCAACGAACAACGAAGTCAATTCCGCTTGCCCTTTGGGGTGTAAATGCACTTCCGGTTGTTGCAATAAAAACCGGGTATTTTTAACATTTAATATGCGAACCAGGATAGGCAAAACCTGACTGACCCCATAACCGACATCCATCAGGTTTGATCTGGGTCCTCTTGCCGTGATCTGCAACTGGAAAGGGTCACCCAATTTCCCCAGATGCTTGACCCGGACATCGGCAAACAGGCCGGATGCCTTCCCGAAATCCAGTATACTGTTTTTCAACTCGTTCCATTCATTCTTGTTCGTTGCGCTCAATCTCATCAGGAACATCGGTATTTCGCTACCTTCTGGCGTTTCCGCCTCTTTCAACGGATCATAAGTACGCCGGGGGCTGGAACGGACGGGTGCAATACTGTAACTGTTCCCTCTGCTTCCCGGAAATTCCAAGTCTTCAAATATCTCCATCAACTGCCCCATACGTTCGTGCTTTTTCCCCTTGAATTGTCGGGACAAAAATTCTTCTATTTCCCGGGTCTCGCTATTGCCAGCGTGTTCTCGTAAAAAAATCGCCAGTCTGAATACATTGAAACCCGGTTTCGGACCCAACTGTCCTTTCTTCGCGGAAAAATGAAATTTCTTACTGTTTTCCCCGCCCGTTACACACAAAGAAAAACCTGAATCAGATTGTCCATTCTGGCCACCGTTTTCAGAGAAAATAATTTCACCATCCGGGAAAACCCAACGCATTTCATCAACGACCGGCTCGGTTCTGTTTTTATCCTCCCGGAATTTCAGGACAATCTGTAGCTTGCTTCCTTTCAGCTCTGGATAAACGAGGGTTATTCCAATCTCGAAACCAGTTTTCTTAGGTCTGGATTTCCTGGCAATATCCGCGAATGTCCCCATCAGGTAGGGTTCCGAGTTAAAATCCACACCCGATTCAAAGCTGCTAACCAACGATTGCAGGCATCCCAGAACAGTGGATTTTCCGGCGCTATTCTCCCCGACCAGAAAAGTCAACGGTCGTATATTGAATTCATGCCGGCCCTCAAAGCACCGCACATCTTCCAGTACAAGTTTTTCTATAGCTCCGGCTCTCATATCCCCACCTCCACAATTTCCATTGTATCATGCCCCATAGCGGACATTTTCCCGCAGGCGTCAATCCACCAGAACCGACTGAAGCGACCCGACCAGCAGGAGGGCCATGCTGATATTGAATACCCGCAGACGCTTTTTACTGGTCAAAAATCGCTGCATTTGTTGTCCCAATACGGTCCAGACCGTAACAGACAGGAGATTCATCAAACAAAAAATGATTGCAACCGTTACTACCACTGCCAACTGCTGGTTCGGCGCATAGACCGTCACGGCAGTCAACGCCGCCGCCCAGCCTTTCGGGTTGACCCATTGAAACGCCGCCGCCTGCATGAATGTAAAAGGACGCCCTTTATTTCCCGCTTCCCCTGGAGCGCTGGCGTTGGCGATTTTCCATGCCAGATACAGCATGTACGCAACGCTTGCCACTTTCAGAACTGTCTTGGAAACAGGATAAAGTTCAAAGATTTGCGCTAGCCCGATACCGACCAGAAACACCATCAGCGCATGCCCCAGGGAAATACCCAGCATGTGCGGCAAACTACGCTGAAAACCAAAGTTGGCGCCCGATGCCAGTAACATCAGGTTATTCGGGCCGGGGGTAACGGATGCGACAAAGACAAACGCAACCAACGGCAGCATAAAGTCGTATATCATTTTTAACTATAACATAATTTTATCAGGATACCGTTTCTCATCTCCTTGGCGCTCCTTGACACACAACCCGCTACTGCAACCCGCGAATTGTGTTCCGCGAATTGTGTTCCGCGAATTGTTGCCATAAACCGGAAGCGGAAATATAATTACAGGCATATCCTTTTGGATTTTAGTATGAAATTCGCGATTCTGGTCAACGAAGGCCCTTACCAGCACCAGGCGTCGGATACGGCCTGGCGCTTTACGCAAGCGGCGCTGGCCGCCGGGCATGAGGTCGTCCGGGTGTTCTTCTATCATGACGGGGTGAACAACGGCACACGGCTGACTACACCGCCGCAGGATGATCGCAACATTGTCGATCGCTGGTCACAGTTGGCGAATGAGGTCGGTCTTGACCTGGTTGTCTGTGTGGCCGCGGCGCAAAGAAGGGGGATCGTTGATGTGGATGAGGCGAAGAGAAACGGCAAGGACGCGGAAAATATCGCGGACGGGTTTCGCATATCCGGGCTGGGGCAATTGGTTGAGGCGGCCATCCAGGCGGACCGGCTGATGACGTTCGGGGACTAAACATGGGCGCCATAAAGAAATTCATGTATATCAACCGGACGGCTCCGCACGGCTCCATCTATGCACAGGAGGGTCTGGAAGTGGCGTTGATCGGCGCCGCATTTGACCAGGACGTATCCATGGCATTCATTGACGATGGCGTATTCCAGATAAAGAGCGGACAGGACACTGCGGCAACCGGCATGAAAAACTTTTCACCGGCCTGGCGGGCGTTGGGGGATTATGACATCACCCGGCTGTATGTCGAAAAGGAATCGCTGGCGGCGCGGGGCTTGGACGTAGATGACCTGATGCCGTTGACCTGGGAGGATGAAGACGATGACTATATCGAGAAACCCTCCATCCGGGTCGTGGACAGTGATGAACTGGCGCAAATCATTGCCGAACAGGATGTCCTCTTCAATTACTAGGAATCGCCATGCTGCATACCATCAATAAATCCCCGTTCGAGAAAAACAGTATCAGAACCTGTTTGCGGCTGGCGCGGGCCGGGAGTGATATACTATTGATCCAGGACGCTGTCTATGCGGCGCTGCCGGATACCGAATTCGCCGCCGATATGGTTGAGGCCACAAGGCGACATAATATATACGCGCTCGAACCGGACCTGATGGCCAGGGGCTTGAGTCAAAGCCGCCTGATTGAGGGGGTAGAGGCGGTCGGTTATGATCGGTTTGTCGAGCTGGCCGTCACCAACGAGTCGGTACAGTCCTGGCTGTAAGTGTATTTAAACCGGAACCCGACAGGAGATTTCAGAATATGACTGATTTTGATCAAGAGCTTGACGCTCGCGGACTTAGCTGCCCGCTGCCCATATTGAGGGCGAAGAAAGCGCTGAATCGGCTGGAGTCCGGCCAGATTCTCAGAATTATGGCGACCGACCCCGGCTCGGTCAAGGATTTTGAGGCTTTCGCCAACCAGACCGGGAATGAATTGCTGGATTCCTCAACCTGTGACCAGGAATTTCATTTCAGGATGAAAAAGGGATAACGGGGCTTCCACACCCCCCACCACATCCGCTATGCGGAGTGTGACTCCCCCTCAAGGGGGGAGTGATTTTCCCCTTTCCCGTCATTCCCGCGTAGGCGGGAATCCGCTGCCCGTCAATTCCCGCAACTACCAATGCGTAGGGGCGGGTCTTGTGCCCGCCCGCAGCCGTTATCGAACGCAACCGGAAAACCAATGCGGGCGCCCACAAGGGGCGCCTCCCCGATCAAAGCCTGCCCTCGGCCTGATCGGGGGCCGGGGACAGGCTCTACGCATCGTTCATCGCACGATCCATTTCGTAGGGGCGGGCATCCGCCCTTTCCCGTCATTCCCTTGATAAGCGGGAATCCGCTGCCCGTCAATTCCCGCAACTACCATTTCGTAGGGGCGGGTCTTGTGCCCGCCCGCCGTTTCCCGTCTACGGCGGGAATCCCCCCACCACATCCGCTTGCGGATTGGACTCCCCGGTCTGCGGGGGGAGTGATTCAACAGCTCTTATCAACTCCACCCCTGAGGGGAGTCCGTGATACAAGGGCAAAGCCCTTTCCCTCTCACCACGTCATCCTGACCTCGAATCCGACCCGGTGTTCGGGGGTATCGGGTTTTTCCATACGCTTCATGGTCAATCCGAATGACCAGTCAGTCGAATGGGTGGCGGTGGCCTTGGCCGGGGTCAAGCGCCAGCCAAGAGTATATTCCCGATTGTTTTGGCTCCAGCCATATCCGATTTGTGGGCTGCCGGTCCAGTTTCCGTCCTTCATCGGCAAACCCCAGGACGCTTGCATCGTCCAGCGTTGGTGGTTGTTTGTGGCATTGCGTTCTGGCAACGTCTGATCCGCAAACAGCGCATCCAGTCCGTTGGTGGCCGAACCCCCCAGTTGCTGACGCAAGGCCAATGCGGGGCCACGCTCACTATCCGGTTGCGGATCAAACACCAGGGAGGCGGAAATGCCGCGATCCTTGCGATCCTGGTCTTCATGCGTCATCAGGGTGCGACCGGACAGACTCAGGCGCAGTCCACGCTGCGCATCATTCCAGTCCAGTCCACCGCCCACTTCCAGTCCCAATCCGGTCTCGGCGTCTCCACCATCATGGCGAACGCCGGCTTCCAGGCGCGGTCTCCATTCGCTGCCATCGGTTCGTTGGTAGCGCCAGACACTTTGCAGTCCGGCCCGCAGGCGGATAACGTTCGATTGGGAGGCGGCCAGGGAGCGCGTCCGCTCAGAAGTAGTGCGGCTCCATAAGGCGTCGGTGGTGAATGACAGGGCCGGATGCCTGTCTTGTCCTGGCGTCAGGTCTCCGCGCAGTCCGGCGCTAACCATCTTCCAGTCGGTGTCGGCGCGGTATTCACTCTTGAGTTGCGTAGTCAATGTCACGTCGCCACTGCCGGCTCCGGCCGCTCCCCACACCTGGATGCGTTCAGAGGCCTGATAGGCGGTGTATGGAATGAGGGCGCTCAGCGAGGTCTCAATATGTCCCGCGCCTTCTTCAATCGCTGCGTTGCAGACAATGCGGGTGGCGGCGTTCAGTCCCGCGCAGTTGCGCGGGTTGCGGTCGGTGTAGTCCCCTTCACCGCTGCTTTGTGAGAAGGCCAGGCCGATGCGCCAGTCGTTGCGCACCGTGTCGGCGCCCAGTAAGGCGGTGGTGGCTTCGCCATCCAACAGAAAGTCGCCTTCTCGTCCGTCAAAACGGTTCTGTGAGACTCGTCCCCAGATGGCGGCTTGATCTCCATTGGTGTTCGCATCGTAAGTCATCGTGAAGTGGCTGTCGCGCAACACATCCTGCATCGTCAGGGTGTGTCCGCTGTCTTCGGGAAACAGGGAAACAGAATCCACTGCCGACGGCAAGGTCTGGCCGGGGGCAGATAGAGTGACAGACCCTGTAGTGACAGACCCTGTAGTGACAGACCCACTCTCCGGGTTGTGCCGGGAAGCAGAGGAACGCATCGGTTGGCCGGCTACGGCGCCTTGCAGTCCGGGGGCGTTGGCGCTCGACAGGCGGGATTGAATGCCATCCAGGGCCTGTTCGGCGACGGCGCGGCCGAATCTCGACAGCCAGGCGGCGGGCATCGGGTCGGAGTTGACAATGGTGCCGACGGCTACGCCGTCCTGTATCGCGGCGCCTTCCGCCTGTGACAGAATCACTTCAAAGGTCTCGGGGTCTTCGTTGTGGTTGTCGTTGTAGACATAGACATAGTTGGTCTTTTCCGTCTGACCCGGTTTGAAGGCTACGTAGTTCGTGTTCGGGTGGTAGTCCTTGTACGGTTCCGCCGAGAGCGGGGTGGTCGGGCGGGTGGTGACCCGTACCCGTACCCGATGCGCGAGCGGGGCCGACAGGCGTACCGTGAAGCCGATCACCGGCAAGCCCCCTTCTTTCGTGGTGGCGTCTTCTATAGACAGTACGGCGCCAGTGGCGGGGGCATCGTTGTCGGTGACATTCACGGTGGCGCGATCATTCGGCGTTGGCGCGACCTGGTAGCCGGTTGCCGGGTTCAGGGTGGCGATTACGGAACCATCGGCTTCGTCGGTGGCGTCATCCTGGGTGGCGATACGGTAGGTGGCGGTGGTGGCGCCTTGCTCTATGGTGACGGTGGCAGCGCCTTCATCGGTCGATAACAGGTAATCACTGCCGGGGGCTTGCGCGATGGTCAGGCTCACGGGGAGATCAGCATCGGCGGCGCGGTCGGCGCGTATCGTGAAGGCGGCGCTTTCTCCTTCGGTAATCGAGGAAGTATTGGCGGTAATGGAGAGTTGTGGCGGCGGTTCATCATTGTCGCGGATGGCGACCACTCCAGTAGACGGGGAACCGGGGGTGTAGCCGTCGGCGGCGTTTACGGTGACAGTGACCGCGCCGTCCGGTTCATCAGTCGTATCATTGACGGTCGCCAGGTTCAAGGTGGCGTTGCCACTGATCGGAAGGGTGACGATGCGTTCTTCGGCGACCAAGCCAAAGGCGCCAGTGGGCGTGACCGTTACGCTGACACTCAACGGCTCAGTCAAAGACGGGGTGGCGGTCAGGGTGAAACTCGCGGCTTCGCCTTCTTCTATATCGGCGCCGGGGGTAATCTGCACAGACGGGATAATCACCGGAACGGGTTGCGGTTCTTCGGGAACTCCAACCGGCTGGATGTCGGCGGGCGGTGTCCAGGCGGCCTGCGCCGCTAATGCGATCTGCACTTTCGGTAAGGTGGTCATGCCATCGGACCAGCCGTATTGACGGGAACGCGCCAGCCAGGCGGCTATCCGTTCATCACTCATGCCGGTACGCCCTTGCAGTCGATCGAGAATCAGGTTCCAGTCGCGGACACCACCGGCATGGTTGCGCGCGGTGAAGTCGGCAATATGCGCCTTGACTTCCGCTATCAATGCCGCATCAATCGTCGGGGCGCCACTGTTCTGTCCGAGAAGGGTCGGCAGGATTTGGCTATCGCCAACGGTATTGGGGTCGGGGGTTAAATCATTGTCGGTGACGGTGACATCCCACAGTTTGATATTGCTCACCGTGTAGCCATCGCCGCTCTCAATACGTACCCGCACAATGGTGTCCGGTTCGTCTGTTTCATCGTTGACCGTGGGGATGGAGAACGAGAACGCGCGCTGGTTGGCCGGTATCGTGACGCTGTGACTGGTGGCCGCCACATGATCTCCGCCCGGCGCATAGTTCGGGGCGGGACGGGAACGCTCGGCAATCGACAGATTGACGGTCAGGGGGCTATCCAGCACCGGATGGACACTCAAACCGAATTCCAGGTTCTCTCCTTCTTCTACCGCGCGAAACGCGGTCGCCCGGAGGGGGGTGAGCCTGACTCTCGGCATCGGGATGTCAGTCCCGTCCATGACCGCGATGCTGGCGGCGGATTGGATGCCGCGCACGGTGTAGGGGTAGCTGGCGGCGCCGTCCGTCGTGTCATGACGATCCAGCAGGACTGCATCAATCCGACCGGAATTGTTCGACGGGTCGGCCTTCGTGGTCAGGGTTAATGTGCCGGTGGTGGTGTTGGCGGCAATGGTGACGGCGACCGCTTCATCCGGTTCTTCTGCCATGAGGAAGTCTCCCCCGATCTGGCCGTAACGAACATAGACATCCATGTTTTCCGGCGGGGCGGGGGTGGCGGTGACAGTGAATATCGCGCCGGCGCCTTCGGTAATGGATTCTGTATTCGCGGCAATCGAAACACTCGGCTCCAGGTTCGTTACGGGGTAGACGGTGATGCTCGTTGCACGGAATTCGCCATCGGGAGATTCAACATGGCCTTGATTGAAGGTTTCGGTCATCGTGTCGTCGTCCGCAATCGTCGGAATCACGACCGAGCCGGTGATTTGACCCGCAGGGATAATGATCTGCCAGGGGCCGGGGGCGAAGTCATCCGGCACGTATGTTTCATCTTCATTCTGATCAAATATCACTTTCAGGACAATCGGCTCCGAGCCGGGGCCGGGGAAGCGCCGGGCCTTGATCTGAAGCGCCCGACCGGCGACTACGGTGATATTACTGGAGCTCACCAGCTCAATGTATTCGTCGTTGCGGACGATGATGGAGATGCTATCGTTGGTAACGCCAGACGGCGGGTTGGAACTGATCACCGTGATCGACAGGAGCTTGTTGGTATCAAATATTGTATTATCCGGCGCCGGAATCTCCAGCCAGGCATCCGTTTGCCCCGCCGGTATCCTTAAGGAACTGACCGGAATGTAGTCAATGCCAGACACCGCGGTCTGGTCTTCGTACGTGAAGGTGACCGTCGTGTCCTCGCGCAAGGTCCTGGACAATCTGACGAGAATTCTTTCGGTTGTGCCCTCGCTGATGATCTCGATGACTTCCGGGAAACTGACCGTGTACTCGTTATCCCAAATGGTGACCGTGGCGTTGCCCACGGAGCCTCCCCCAACATCCGTGCCCGAGCCGTCAATGATCGCGAAGAAAATTTCGTCCTGTTCCTCACTGGTATCTTCCATCGTGGGGATGGATACCGTGGCGCGGGTCTGGCCGGCCGGGATGGTTACGTTGTACGGGCCGGGAGTAAAGTCCGCAACCGATGTGGCAGTTACGGACGTGGTGGCCACCCGAACCGCCGTATCCACCGCGCGGGTAGCAGACAGGACCACTTCCAGTTGCACAGTGTTTCCTTCCACAACACTGTAAGTGGAAGCGCCAAACTGTACGGTCACCTGCGCGAAAGACGGGGTGGATAATCCCGCGCCAGCCAGGAATAAAGCAGTCAGGAATCGAAAGGAACGGATGCCCGCGAAACGGCCCCAAAACCTCGTCATTCCCGCTTTGCGGGAATACCCCCCATCACATCCGCTTCGCGCAGTGTGATTCCCCCTCAAGGGGGGAATGATACCCGCACCGCATTCGCGGGAAAGACGGGTGGTTGGCGCGTGGAATGACGGTTGTGTCCCCCCATCACACCCGCTTCGCGCGATGTGATTCCCCCTCAAGGGGGGAATGATTTTGTGGCGGCGGGTGGAATCAGACGGAGAAGAAGTGAGCGAGCGGGAAAAGTCCCGCAATGCAGAACCCATCATGCCCAAAGCCCGGGCTGGCTGGCTGGCTGGCTGGCTGGCTGGCTGGCTGGCTGGCTGGCTGGCTGGCTGGCTGGCTGGCTGGCTGGCTGGCTGGCTGGCTGGCTGGCTGGCAATCATTGTAACAGCATCTTTCAGCTTACTTGTCAAGTGGAAATTTGGCTTTTGTGCATGATTCGACATCAGAGCGGGCGGGCACAGGGACCCGCCCCCCCGATCAAGCCGGGGGCAGGCTCTACGATTGGGGGTGGGTGTAGCAGCATCTTGCCATTCGGATGTCAAGCGGGAATTTGACTTTTGTGCGCGATTCAACATCTGAACGGGCGGGCACGGTAACCCGCCCCTACGAATCGGGGTGGGAGTGGCGGATGCTTTTTTCATCATGTTCTGGTTCCTGTGTTTCTGTTCTTGCCTGGACTCCCCCTCAAGGGGGGAGTGATTTTTCAGTCTGTGTATTTATATGGATTTTACGCTTTATGTCAAGCTGCACTGCGCTTGTGTCAGATCGGCGGATGCCGGTATCTATGCTGCCGTCCTGTCTCACTGACCGTATACCGTTTCCACCGCGTTCAGATACGGCACGTAGGCTTCCGCGAAATCCCAGTCAACCGCGTCCCAGAAGCGTTCTTCGAGCACATCTGAAATCTGCGAGAAATAAGTCATCATGGCCTCCAGGATTTCCCGGTTCTCCGGGCCCTGATTGCCAGCCTTGCTCATCGCCGTGGCCATCAACCCGTTCATCTCCATCAGATACTCGACACTCGTGTGGTCCACGCCGGGGTCCATGAATATGCCTTTCTCCGGATCATAAAACTCACCAATCGCGGAGCGTATCACCTTGTCGGCGACGGCGCGGTAACGCGCGTCCTGATAATGTCTGGCCGCATTGGCAAACAGAATCGCGGCATGGGCGTAATCAGACAGCTCCCCCTGCGAAAACCACTGCTTGCTGTCCAGTATGAAGTAGCGGTTCATGCCTTCATCACTCATGATCATTTCTGCCAGAAAATCCACCGATTTCCTGGTTTTTTCCGTGACTGAGTCATCATCAATCAGTTGGTCAACGCCGATCATCTGGTACAACGTGGCAGCCAGCCGACCCGTGAAAACCTTATCCATTACTTTCGGCGCTGTGGCTTCCTTGCGATATTTCTCCGATAGCAGATAATAGCTGGTATCGGCAACCTGAAAGCTCAGAAACACACCGGCTTCATCGTCATACAGAGTCGAGGTCAGGTAGTCCAGTGTCGCTTTCGCAGCTTGTTCCAGCGTCCCGGAATGCTGTTCCTGACTCAGCCGGTACAATAACCGGACCGTGGCCGCGTTCAGGTCGGAAAATTTTTCATAATGCGGGATTTTCCAGTCCCGGGTCTCGGCGTAGCGAAAGAACCCGCCCTCAATCGGGTCATAGATATGGTTGACGGCCCGCTCCAGAGTCTTGCTGACCGATTCAACAGCCTGTCCCTTGCTGTGCGCTCCGGCCTGCTCAAGCAGGTATAAAAAAGTGCGCGGCTGTATGCCTTTCTTTGCCTTGCCCAGACCAAATTCCTCTGCGTCAAAATTATCCAGCACATTTTCAGTGAAATAGCCCGGCAATTCCGCCAGCATCTGATGGTCCAGCCTGTCGGGAGGCTGATACTCAAGCCGACTGGACGCCATCCCCAAGGCGTATTTTCCCACGCCAGCCTCCGCCGCGACCTCCTGAATCACAGCCAGGAAAGCATCTCCGTACAGGGTTCCGGTATATTTGTAGTAAAGCGTTCCATCCGGGTTCAGGAATACGGTGTAGGGCACTCCCGTTGCCTGATACTTTACGTAAGCGGACTGATGGATATCGACATCAATGAATACATTGACGAAATGTTGATTGAGAAAATCGGTAACATCCTTGCGTACCAGCGTATTTTCTGCAAACTCATGGCACCAGTAGCACCATTCGGCAGAGAACAATAGAAAGTAGGGCTTGTCCGCCGCTTTTGACTCGGCTACGACACGGTCGGAATATTCCTGGAAGTCAACCAGTGACTCATGATGCTCATAAGCGCTCGCCGTCACCGGCAAAGCCGAACCCAGCAGGGCCCAGCAGGCAGTGACAATCCAGCCAGCCCGGTTCATTGTACCCCAGACTGACCGGACTGACTGAACTGACCGGATAACACACCCTTTATCTTGCTCTTGACCTCATCAACAGTGGCCGGAAAGCCGACCCGCGTATCGAGAAGCTGGCCCTGTCGATCGACGAACAGGATATCAGGAGTATGGGAAATAGCGTAACCGAGAGCAGAGTCCTCATCCTCCTCGTGCTGATAGGCCGCGCCATAGTGTGCGACAAACCGTTTCAGCGCCGGATGGTCGGCAGTCGCGCCGATAATGTTTTCATGGAAATAGCCGGTATATTTGTTCAGCAATTCCGGGGTATCCTTTTGTGGGTCCACACTGATGAACAGGGTGGCAACCTGAGCCAGTTCTTCTGCACTTAGCCTCGACAATGCTCTGGACACCGTGGACAGCGTCATCGGACAAACATCCGGGCAAGAGGTAAAGCCGAAGAATAAAAGCACAATCCTGCCGTGCAGTTGACGGATGGTGAGCGGGCCATTGAACGATTGCAGGACCAGTTCCTCGCCACCATACCGCTCGGCTCCTTGTTCATCGGTACTGCCATACACAAACCCGGCCATCAGGATGAGCCAGAGTGCAAAGACGGCAATAATCGGTTCAGCAGACCGTTTCATCAGGAGTTTTCTTAAATCAGGAGTCCGCCAAAAAGGTCAAAGCGCTGTGCAATGTGTGACGAGTGATGACGATTCCAGAGAATCAGGTCCGCCGCTCAGGGCTTTTCCAGCGTTTTAATATAGTTGATCACATCCCAGCGTTGGCTTTCCGACAGGATGACTCCCCAGGGCGGCATTTCATTGCGCCCGTTGGTTATGAACCAGAACAGGTAACCATCGGCGGATTCCGGGGCGTTGTTCCAGACCCACAACTGGCGCGGGAATGTGGTGATGCCATGCGCCGCCGGACCATGGCCGCCACCATCAAGGCCGTGGCAGGTGGTGCAGTAATTGTCGAACAGGGTCTTGCCCTGTGCAATGGATTCGGCGGTCGGCGGATTCGGATTGGTCACCGGAACAATGGCGGGCGGTGGCGGGCCGAGCTTCGCCATTGCCGCAATTTCCTCATCCGAATATTCTGCGTTACGGGTGGGCGGGCCGGTGTGCACCTGGAACTTGTGTCCAGCCGGATCTTCGATGCTGGAGATCGTGCTGGCGATGTCCTCGGCCGATAACTTGTCGGAATCAAACTCGACACGCAGGAGCGGCCAGCCGGATTGCGTGTTTTTCAGGTCAAGCTCAACCACTTTGACATCCAGCGCGGCTTCCAGCTCAGCAGTCAGGGCCTTGGGGCTGGCGGGGGAAATCAGCCCCTCTATCTCGAACGTCTCGACTGCAACCCCGGCGCTTGCTGTAGCGCTGGTAAAAAACGCCACGAACAGCGCGGCAAGCAGATTTGCAGAGGCAACTGTTTTCATAAAATTGTCCTGGTATCTTAAGGTATCGGATTATCCTGTCACGCGAACTTTACGTCCTTCGAGGTTTCCCAGCGCTCACCCGCGTTGTCGACAAATACGACTCTGACCGGAGCTTCTTTGGTTGCCTTCAGCTTGAAGGAGAACAGCGGGCTGTCCGCAATCGCCGAGGTCATACTGAACCGGCTGACCAGATCATCACCGTAATAAACCAGCATGTTTCGCATGAAGCTGACCGGCACGGCGCGGTTGAACGCTGGCATCGTTTCGGTATCGACCTGACCTAAGCCGGTGAACGAAGGATGTTCAAACCGCACCTTGACCTTGAATATCTTGTCCGGAGTGATTTTCCTGTCGATTTTCATTCTGGGGGGTTTTATTTTTGCCATGGGTTCCTCCTGTGTTTGTAATTCTCAATGGGTCGGGGTCGCGCCGCGCGCGACAATTCTGTCATCCAGAGCCGGGGATAACGGCGAGTGGGCACGGATATAGCCGATCAGTTCCTCCACAAAAACCTTGCCGGTATCGACTACGCCGGTAGCGCCGAACAGTGGGTTATCCTGAAATCGGGTATGCGCGGACGCAACCGGGTAGTATTGGTCGGGCACAAGCGGTTCACCATCGGCGGTTGCAATCGAAACCACTCTCTGCCCCCGCTCGTTGGCGATGTCGGTTACGATTTTCAGACCGGAAAAACGCACCATGTCACCGCCGACTCTCGCATACGGGTCGCCGCCAGCTACCGCGTCCAGTATGTTTTCAAGCAGATACCGGATGCCCTGACCAGACATATTGTAGGTAAAAATGTGACCGGCGGTGGGCACGATATTGTAAACATTCTCCGCGGTAATTTCTCCGGGCATCAGGGTGGCCCCATACCGCCAGGCCGGGAAGAAAGCAATGTCCACATCCGCGATCTGCCGCAACGCATCGGTAATGAGATTGCCCGTGGTACTCTGCCAGTAATCCTGGCGGTAAAACACGCCATCCGCCATACCGACCACTTCATTCAACCGATCCGTGTGAGGTCTGTACGCCTCGTCTACAATCCTGGCTATCTCCGGGTCCGCCGGGACATTGTCCTGCCGCACCTTGACCAACCGATAATTGTAACTCTCGATTTCACCATCCTTTATCTCAAGATCCAGGCTGGATACATACTCACCGTGAGCGCCGGCTTCGTAAATCAGGGTTTCGTTCCAGGCCACCGGCTCGAAAACCTGGTTGTGGGTATGTCCGCTGACAATGATGTCTATACCATCCACCCGTTGGGCGAACTTCTGGTCTATGCCATAACCGGCGTGGGAAATGAATACGATCAGATCCGGGTCGTCCGAACTTTTGATCTGCTCGATCAATTCTTCCGCCTGCGCTTCGCGGATACCGAAATCCCACCACTGCGCGGCCCCGGTAGTAGCCGCCGAGGTCAGGCCGGTCCAGGGGTAGGTCATGCCAATGATCGCTATTTTCAGATCTCCAACCTGCTTGATAACGTACTGCGAAAGGACCGGGTCACCCCACTCCTTGTCCGTCAGGTTATAAGCGATGACCGGGAAATCAGCCTGATCAATCAAGTTCAGAAGTTGTTCCCTGCTGAAAAAATATTCCCAGTTTCCGGGCACCATCGCGTCATAGCCGATCGCGTTCATGGCTTTCACCACGGACTCACCCCGATCAAACAATGACAACCCGGCGCCGTGCCAGGTATCGCCGCTATCAACCACCAGAGCATTGCCGGAAACCTCCGACCGAAGCCGCTTCACCACGGTAGCCACCTGAGCCATGCCACCGACCTTGCCCTCGAACTGAGCTTTCTCCAGGTAGTCGCCTTCCGATGACTGTATTCCCCAAGGCCGGGGCTGGTCCAGATAACGGTAATAGAGCGGTCTCATATACGCATGTGTATCATTGGTGCTGATAATACGTACCTGACCACTGCCGGCGGCTACCGTCTGTATCGGCAGCAGACCGAAAATCAGCGATAACGCAAGCGCTCGCCGGAGCCACCGGCCCCGGCTCAATAAAAAGGACAGCGCCAAATCAGCAACCTCCGGCAGCCACCCTGGTTTTTTTCGATGTGGCCCAGCGACCATGCTGGTTGCATTCCGTAACCACCCAGACCTCGCTTTCGCCACCGTTCAACCGCACCTGTGTGCTGAGAAACGCCTCACCATTGGCGGGAGAAAAGTAGAAAGTGCCCTTGGTCTGCACCGGGTCGTTGAAACTGACGATCTGGATGCTGGTGATATAGTGGTCGTCATCCATCGGATGATCCAGCTCCACCTGAATCGGCGCCGCGCTGCCGTCCTCAACGACAGGCGGCAACGTCAATTTGGCTGTATGTATCCTTTCCAGTTCAGTCGGGTTTTCCGGGTCGCGAGCGAAATTAAAAGCGCTGGCGAAGCTCTGGTTGATCAGACCGAAGCTGGCCGGAACGGCCACCCCGCTGACCATGACATAGCGCAGAAAATCGCGCCGGGTATGTAAATGCTTCATAACCTCAAGACCTCCTCACAGAACCGAACGCAATGCTTCCGGGCTTGGCACCCAGCGCACCCCGTTGTTCTGGATACCAGCGGCCAGGTCGGTTGTAACCACCTCCCATTCCATCGGGTCTGCCGCTGAAGTATCGACCAGAGTTGCAACGGTTTCTTTCTTGGTAGTAATCGCGGCGCGGGTTCCTTCAGGATTGAAGGCGATGTTGTGCGGTCCAAGACCGGTATACAGATTCTTCATCGCAACGTCGTTTTCGGTGTCAATGATGGTGACAATATCCGATTTTCCGCCTTCATTGGCGAACAACCCGTAGCGTGTATTGGCCGGATTGAGATACAGCCGGTTTGCGTCCGGTCCGGTTTCAATCACGGTTTTCAATTCCAGGCTGGCAATGTCGATGACCGCGACGCTGTTGGCCTTACGCAGACCGCCATAACATTTGGAACTGTCTGGCAGACAAGTGATATTGCCACCGCCACCGGGGACTTCGACAGATTTGACCAGATCGCCGGTTTTGGTATCGAAAAACACAATCGCGCCTTTGGCCGCAACCATGAAGTATTTGCCGTTCGGAGTCATGGCGCCGGCGCGGGCGCCGGAGACGGGAATCATTCTGATTTCCTTGCGCGATTCCACATCCACAATCGACAGCCCCTTGGGTTCCTGCTGACAGGTGCTGAAAACCAGTGAGTCGTCCGGGCTGAACATGGCGTCACGGGCGCCGTGGCAGCTCAGCTCGATGGTTTCCAGCGGTTTGCGGGTGGCGGTACTCATAAATGTCAGGTAGCCGTGCTCCTTGTCCAGTATATTGCCGACCACCGCCAGCGGCTGGGTATAGGCGAAACCGACATGCAGGGGCGCAATCACATTGGCGCCGTTCATGCTGACATTGAATTTGTCGACAACCTCCTGGGTGGTCAGGTCAATGGTCCAGAACACATCGTTCTCGTAGCGCTGTGAAGACCACACATAACGGGCGCCCGGAAGAACCCACAGATGGTGGTTTCCAGTCTCGGTCATGTCGATTTTCTTGATGGTTTCACCCAGTTCGTAATCCACCACCGAAACGGTCGGTTCTCCCTGATTGTCAATCATGAAATATCCGTCCATGCCCTTGACGGCGTCCCAGTCCATACGGATCGTGTTCTGCGGGTCCAGAAATACCAGCGACTGGTATTCCTCGACGCTCATGCCCTCGGTCGGGGCGCCGAATTTCTTGGCGGCAGAACTGTTGACATCCAGGGACAGGACTGAAACCCCGCCCACCATCGCCAACGCGCATACAGTTGCCAGAACTCTGGTATTTGTTTTCATCGTTTTCTCCTAAAGCTTTATCGCTTGGTTTGTTGATACCACTTCATTATAAACTGATTTCGCCGTCGCGCTCAAATCTTCTGATCACCAGGACACGACCAGCTTCTTCTTCGCCTCGTTCCACACGATCAGCAGATACCACAGGAACAGGATACCGAGCACTGTCGCTATCGACATTTTCCAGCTCATTATATCCGGCAGGAAAACCGCATCCCCCAGTTTCATTAACCAGCCACTCTCGTTCAGCCAGTCCCGGAACAGTGAACCGGACACTCCAAAAGCCGCAATCGCGACCCACAGCTTGGTCTGCCCCTCTCCCGCGCGCCACAGGCAGCCAGTAGCGCAGCCACCGCTTAATGACATGCCAATGCCGAAAATAGCGCCGCCGAGCAAGCTGCCGAGCCAGAACGCGCCAGATACCTGCGCGTCCCAGTCCTTCAGGTCAGTCCATTTCAGGATGGAGAAACCGAGCGCTCCGATCACGACAGCCAGAATGACCGCTTTCGTCATGTCGCCGTCTCCGGTCAAAAACGGTTCCCGGAAAGCCTTGACGAAACAGAATCGCGAGCGTTGCATGACCACCCCGATGAACAGGCCGAACAACAGGAAGCCGGCGCGAACCGGATAGTCGAAGCCATCATAAATGAGCGCCGCCAGAAGGCCGCAGGCCAGTACCAGCAAGCCCGCAATCCGCTGTGCGGTGCGGCTGGCGAAGAGGCCGCCTCCGGCGGTTTTTGCAGGCCCGCTGGAAGTTGCGAAATCCAGGTAATTGACCTCCAGAATCAGTAGCCGCAGGCCGATATAGACACCGATCATCAGTCCGGCCATCATCGCCAGCCCGGCCATCGACAAGGCGCTGGTGGCGCTGAAAAAGCCGCCGATATTGCAGCCGAATGCCATGGCCGCGCCCACTCCCATCAGTATGCCACCGACCAGACCCTTGAGTAATTCAAACGGCGGGGCGCCGCGGATACGGAATTGTCCGGCCAGCAAGGCGGCGGCGCAAGCGCCGCCAATCACGCCAAAATTCAGCAGGGAAGTGGAATACAGGTGAGGCGAAATGATAATATGGTCGGCCAACCCCAGGCTGTTGAAGAGCCAGTCTCCCCAGTTGCGCACACCGTCCGCGGCGCTCCAGGGTTTCTCATAAGCGAACAGCAATATATTGCTGACCGCCAGCAATATAGCCGCTACCCAGGCTGCCCACTGCTTCTGGAATAGCACATCGCACTTTTCGTGGAAGACAGGGCCAGCGCTAAATGAAGATTCAGAAATCATCATCGGTAAAACCTACTCAATCACTTTTTCAATATCAACCCCCCATAAGGGGTATATCCATGCGTAAATCGACAGGGGCAGCCAATCTGTACAGACAGACGATTGGCCGGACGAATCCGATAAATTAACGCATTTTTAATTTATTTGCCGGACTCTTTGCGTATAATTGCCGTCAACCCCCCAATCGGATTTTCGTTATGCTGGGTCTGACAATATCGCTTTGCTCCATTCTACTGGGTTCGATGGTTTTTCTGGTCGGAGTTGTAATACCGTCCATTCACAAGGCGCTGGACGGCGGCAAAGCGCTCGCCCTGACCCGCCATTTGTTTCCCCGCTATTGCACATGGGGCCTCGCGCTTTCACTGCTGGCTACCCTGAGCTCGATTGCAGCCGGGTCGTACCATTACATTCTGCTGATCGTCGTCTTCATCGGATTTCTCTACAGCCGTCAAATTCTGGCGCCGAAAATATCATCGGCCAAGGATAAATGGCTGACCAGCGACGCCCCCCAGGACAAGGCGTATTTCAAGAAACTGCACAAGCGAAGCGTAATGATCACGGCCACCCAGACCGTTTTGCTGATTGTCATTGTGGTTTCTACCTGGATTACCCGGATACTGTAGCCGGCAAGGGCGATTTTGATGTCCGGTTCGCACCCCGATCGAAGACAGAATCGTGGCCGCCGAACGCGGCGCCAGAGGGAATTCGACACCTCGGTGCCTTCTCCATGTCAATCGGTTTGCCGGTTTGACGGAGAACCGTTCTGTCGTGGCTGTTATCGCAATGCGGAGGAAATTCGGGAATGGCCGATCTTCAGCCGGCAACAGAAACTCGAAATAATCGACAGGATTTCAGCAAGAAGAAAGGCGGAGGGGGCTGGGCAGATCTGGTGAGGGGAATCCAGCCATACATAGATACTCCTCCCTTGAGAGTGAGATGCACACAGTAAAGCGGTCAGCGCTGGTTACGCACAGCGCCCGGAAGATGTTCACACTGGTTGATCATGTTGCCGGGTATCAGGAGTTTCTGCCCTGGTGCGGCGGCTCAGAGGAAATCAAGCGTACCGACGAGGAAGTGATTGCTTCGATTAAAATTGCCTACAAGGGAATCGAAAAGTCATTTACCACCCGTAACAAACCGGAAGGAAAGCGGAAAATCATACTGACACTGGTAGACGGGCCATTCAGCGAACTCCATGGAACCTGGGAATTCATCTCTCTGGAAGAGAACGCCTCAAAGGTCAAACTGGAGCTGCAATTCGATTTTTCCAGCCGTTTTCTGGAGATTGTTGTGGGTCCGATATTCAGGAGAATCGCGGATTCGATGGTTGATTCATTTGTTCAGCGCGCCGATGAAATATATGCGCCTGACAGGATATGAAAGAGATATGCGTTTCTGTGGTATACGCCTTGCCTGACCATCAGGAAAAAGTGGTTCTGTCCTGCCCTGAAGGGACGACGATTCGACAGGCCATAGAGATGTCGGGCCTCTGTTCGATCATTACAGAGCTGGATTTTGACCAGGTCGAGACAGGCGTTTACGGCTTCAGGAGGGATTTTGACTATCGCCTGCAAGACCATGACCGCGTCGAAATCTATCGCCCGCTGGCGCTGACTCCGACCGAAGCCAGACGGTTACGGGCGGCGGCCAGGACGAGGAAATCCGGAAAAGTCTGAACGGGTTGAAAAGCAGGGCATCATCTGTCCACAAGCCCTGTCCATCGGAATAACAATCGCACCGGACATCAATCGGGCGGGCACGGAGACCCGCCCCCACGGAGTCTACAGCCCCTGATTTTTGAAGCCCTGATTTTTGAATTGCAATGTCCTGCGGCATTTGGTATAAACCCGTCCCTGTTTTTTGCGATCCGGTCAAAATACTTGATTTGGTTTCCTTGATGTGTCTTAACGTATTGATTTGTAATAAATGTTTCATCCATGGCGGCGAGAAGAAAAGCTGAAGTACTGATTCACGGGATCAAGCCCTATAAAGCGGGGAGATCCGAGAAGTATATGGGGCCACCGCAGCTCGCGCACTTCGAGGCGATCCTGCGGGCATGGCGAGCCGAGCTGACCGATGAAACCTCCCGTACCGTGCACAATATCCAGGATGAAACCGCGAATCATCCCGACCCTACGGACCGCGCCAGCCAGGAAACCGATATGGCGCTCGAATTACGAGGACGGGACCGGGACAGAAAACTGATCAAGAAGATTGAAAACTCAATCGCCGGTCTGGCCGGCGGAGACTTCGGGTATTGTGAAAATTGTGGAGAGGAGATCGGTCTGAAAAGGCTGGAGGCGCGACCCACCGCCAGTTTGTGCATCGACTGCAAGACACTGGACGAGATACGCGAAAAACAGCTTTCCTAGCAGTTAGCGGTCAAATCCGGGAAACGCTCCCGGCAATTCTTCGCTCAGGCGGGCCGTTGTAATGGCGCGGCGCTGACCAGGATTCCATCTTCGTCCGCATAGACATATTCCCCCGGAGTAAAGGTGACTCCGGCAAATTTCACCGGCACGTCCCGTTTGCCGAGTCCTTCTTTGACACTGCGGACGGGGATGACGCCCAGCGCCTGCACTCCGAACGGCATCCTGCTTATTGCTGCGCTGTCCCGAATCAAGCCATAGAATATGCCGCCGGCCCAGCCGTTATCGACACCCATTCGGGCCAGTATGTCGCCCAGCATGGCGCATCTTCGCGAGCCGCCCGCATCGACTACCAGGACGGCGCCTTCGACTTTTTCTGCAAGGCTGCGGCGCACCCAGGTATTGTCTTCAAAGCACTTCACCGTGTGAATCCTGCCATGAAACTGTCGGTTTCCCCCAAAAGACCGGAATATGGGGTCGCAAACCTGGACATCGGGATATTCATCGGCCAGATCGGCTGTTTTCATGATGCAAGTACCGGATGTACCGGCTCATCGTCAATTTGTCGATGGCGGGGGATAGCGGTGCGGATAACGAACACAAAACCGCTTTTTCTGGTGATATGGATATACGTCATGGCGTTTGCGGGCAATAATATCATTTTGCATGGCTTTCCACCAGGACGGCTGTAGAAGTTCGGGGTGGTGAAGCCGGAACCGATCCCGCACTTTGGGGTGATTGGCTACGAAATTCTCGAATTGTTCGGGAAAGAAATCGTTATCCGCCACATGAAACCAGGTTTCGGATGAGAACTCTTCTTCTTCAGAGCGGGCTTTGGGCGCTGAGCGGATGTTGATCTCCGTTATATGGCAGATTTCATCGTAGTCATAGAAGATGACCCGGTTATGGCGGGTAACGCCGAAGTTCTTCAGCAGCATGTCGCCGGGGAATATATTGGCCGCGACCATTTCCTTGATCGCGTCTCCGTAACTCTTGACTCCGCGCTCTATCATTTCACTGTCTGCGGTATCCAGATAGATATTGAGCGGCGCCATTCTTCTTTCGATGTACAGGTGCCGGATAATGACGAAATCGTTTTCTATGCTCATGCTGTTCGGAATGGCGGTTTTTAATTCTTCCAGAAGCTCATCGGCAAAGCGTTCAATCGGAAACGCGACATGGGAGAATTCGAGTGTGTCCGCCATCCGGCCAACCCGGTCGTGCATTTTTACCAGTTGATATTTTTTTTTGACCGTGGAGCGGTCAATGTTTTTGGGCGGCGCAAAATGATCCTTGATGACTTTGAACACGAATGGGTAGGAGGGTAATGTAAATACGCTCATCACCATTCCCTTGATGCCCGGAGCAATGATCAGTTTGTCGCTCGAGTGTTGCAGGTGATCGAGAAACTGTCTGTAAAAAAGCGTTTTTCCCTGTTTCTGAAAGCCGATGGAAGTGTAGATATCGGCTTTGCTCCGTGTGGGTAGAATCTCGTGCAGAAATCCAACCAGGGCAGCCGGTATCGAGGTGTTGACCATGAAGTAGGCGCGAGTAAAGCTGAATATGAGCGCAATGTCATCCGGCTCGGTGATGATCGTGTCCACATACAGTTCCAGGTCTTGCGACAGCAGCAACGGGATGACAAAGGATTGGAGGTCCTGTCCGATCAGCGCCCGACCCACAATATAGGCGGCCTTGTTGCGATAAAACAGCGAGGAGACGACCTGTAGCTGTCGGTGGGGTGGAGGTTTGATGGTGGATTGCAGGCAGGGCTCGAAGTTCTCGACCAGCAGTTCCAGGTCTCTGTGCAGGTCCTGCCAGCTGTTTTCAAGCCCGAAACTGTTGAGAATCTGATTGAACGCAGACTTCAGACCCGACTCATCCGGGTAGTAGCTGGTATAGACCGGATCATCTATGTCGAGAAAATCAGTGGCGCTGCCGGGGTTTACAAATATGTGCCGATTATTGAAATAACTGCGGTCAAAGAGACGGCAGAAAACCGAATTGTAGAAACTCTCGGCGAGTTCGGGTTGTTTGTGCTCGTAAAGCAGCCACAGGTATCGGCGTTTGATGTCCTGCCACAGCGGTTTGTCCAGATGCTCCAGATCCAGGTCGAGATTGTGATTGATATAGTCAACGGTTTCATCTACCCGTCTGTCATAAAACCAGATTCTGTCCTTGCGGGCCTGAACCTCGCTTTCCCAGTCCGCCGTTTCAAAACGATGTTTCGCCGCGGCGGTGATTTCCCGAAATCGGGCGAAATGCCGATTGAAGCCATGTAAAATGGTTTCTGCGACTTGCTTGGCAAGGTGCGGTCTGGCGCGTTCAGGACACATGGCGCATCAGGGTTTCGGGGGCGCGCGGACAGGCACAGCGCTCCCCGATCAAGCCGGGCACAGGCTCTGTCCCTGCGAGCATTCGGGGCGGGCGCTCAGAACTGGTCTTCTTCGGTGGAACCGGCTAATGAAGTGACCGAGGAGGAACCGCCCTGGATCGTGGTGGTCACGTCATCAAAGTAACCGGCGCCGACTTCTTGCTGGTGAGCGACAAACGTGTATCCCCTGGCGGCGGCGGAAAATTCCGGCTCCTGTACTTTCTCGACATAATGGCGCATACCCTCCCCCCTGGCATACTCATAAGCCAGATCGTACATGTGATACCACATATTATGGATGCCGGCCAGCGTGATGAACTGGTATTTATAACCCATGGCGGCAATTTCATCCTGGAATCCGGCGATATCCTTGTCGTTCAGATTTTTCTTCCAGTTGAATGAGGGCGAGCAGTTGTAGGCCAGAAGCTGATCCGGGTATTTCTCGTGTATTGCATCGGCATATTCCCGCGCAAAGCCGAGATCCGGGGTGGCGGTCTCACACCAGATTAAATCCGACCAGGGAGCATAGGCAATGCCGCGCGAAATGGCCTGTTCCAATCCGTTCCTTACGCGATAGAAGCCTTCGCTGGTGCGTTCGCCGGTGAGAAAAGGCTGGTCCCTGTCATCAAAGTCGGAAGTGAGCAGATTCGCCGCTTCGGCGTCAGTGCGCGCCAGGATCAGGGTCGGAACGCCGAGCACGTCTGCAGCGAGTCGGGAAGCGATCAGTTTCTGGACGGCCTCCGCAGTCGGCACCAGTACTTTGCCGCCCATGTGCCCGCATTTTTTGACTGCGGCGAGCTGGTCTTCGAAATGCACTCCGGCGGCGCCATTGATAATCATGTTCCTGGCCAGCTCGAAGGCATTCAGGACACCACCGAACCCGGCTTCAGCATCCGCGACAATGGGCAGGAAGTAATCAATATATTCATCGCTTGATTCATCCACACCGCGTGACCATTGAATCTGGTCTGCCCGGGCGAAGGAATTGTTGATTCTGCGGACTACGGCAGGCACCGAATCATAGGCGTAGAGTGATTGATCCGGATACATGGTCTCGGAACTGTTGTTGTCCGCAGCCACTTGCCAGCCAGACAGATAAATGGCTTCAACCCCGGCTTTGGCCTGCTGTACGGCTTGCCCCGCTGTCAACGCTCCCAGGCAATTCACATAGCCCTTGTTCGCGCCTCCGTGAATCAGATTCCAGAGTCTGTCGGCGCCTCGTCGGGCATAAGTCAGCTCAGGCTGGACGGAGCCGCGCAGACGGACCACATCCGCCGCGCTATAGCTCCTGGTTATATTTGCCCAGCGCGGGTTGGTCGCCCAGTCATTTTCCACGGCCTTGATTTGTTCTGCTCTTGTCATGTTGGTTGTCATAAATAAAGTTAAAATACTAAAAAACAGCAAGGGGCGATCATCACCCAATCCGGGTTGATTTTCAATCAAAAAGCAGAAAATGTCTGGTCGAGTCAATTCTCATCTATATGGGGGCATCTGAAAAAATGAGTGGCGGTCTCGATAACAGTCGCTTGCATTATCGCCGGTACGCTATTATCCTCAACATCAGTTTACGTCAACTGATCCGTTGACCTTACGTCTATCGCAATTTTATGGAGCCAATAATCATGAATCCGCTAAAAAGTATCCCCGGCACGATCATCGCCGGAATTGTTCTCGCCATTGTGATCGCCCTTGTTTTATAACAAAATTAAATTGAGAGGTTAATGATTATGAATATGTGGTCCTTTGTTGTCTGGTTACACGTGCTTGCCGGTATCACCTGGATCGGGTTGCTTTATTACTTCAACTTCGTGCAAGTACCCGCCGCGGCAGAAGCCGCCGCCGATTCAGATGGCCCCGGCCCTGCCGCTATTTCCAAATACGTTGCGCCGCGGGCGTTGTTGTGGTTTCGCTGGGGGGCGGTTGCCACCTGGGTGACCGGGGCGATCGCGCTCGAATACCTGCCCGGAACGGGTATCGTTTCCGCATTCACCCTGCAAAGCCCGGTCATCGGCACAGGGGCATGGCTCGGCACCATCATGCTGTTCAATGTATGGGGGTTGATCTGGCCCAACCAGAAAAAAATACTGGGAATCGTGTCCGCCAGCGCTGAGGAGATTGCGAAGGCCAAGAATGTGGCCCTGCTCGCCTCCCGAACCAATACCATGCTCTCCATCCCGATGGTCATGTGCATGGTCGGCTACGGACATAATCTCCCGTTCTGAGCGGTGTTTTCATTCAGACCGTCCACCGCCCCGCAACCGGACCGGGTCATACCCGACCGCGAGCAATGCATGCCGGTGACCAACCGGCATTTCGTCAACGGGCATCCGCTGCGGGGGCCTTTTGACGATCATTTGCAATCAGCCGTGTTCGGGCTGGGCTGTTTCTGGGGCGCCGAGAAGAAATTCTGGCAGCTGGAAGGCGTATTTACCACCGCCGCAGGGTATGCCGGAGGACAAACCCGCAACGCCACCTACCGGGATGTCTGTTCCGGCATGACCGGCCATGCCGAAGTCGTGCGGGTAGTATTCGACCCCGGCAAAATCAGCTACGCCGAACTGCTTGCCGTATTCTGGGAATCCCATGACCCGACCCAGGGCATGCGCCAGGGAAACGACCGTGGTACGCAATACCGCTCCGTGATCCATACCTGCAACGACGACCAGCTTTCCCGGGCGCAACGGAGCAGGGACGACTATCAGGCCAGACTGCGGTCAGCGGGTTACGGCGCCATCACCACCGAAATCTGTGAGGAAAGCGATTTTTTTTACGCCGAAGAATACCATCAACAGTATCTGGCGAAGAATCCGGGCGGTTATTGCGGGATTGGCGGCACAGGAGTCAGCTGTACGGTTTGACCCGGTACACGGTTTGACCCGGTACGCAAACGGGCAGTCTTCAGGTTCGTTTGGGTTGCGGCGGATTGGGGAGCGGAAAAGAGGCGACATTTCCACCACTCTGCCGCTCCTTGACCGAGTCAATAATCCGGTTGACTCCTTCCTTGTCGACCTCGTCAATTCTCACGATCGAGTGCAAGGGGATGTAAGTTCTCTTGACGGCGCCGAATTCCTGCTTGAGCCGCTCTTCGGACGGGTCCACCACCAGCTTGGATTTCTCTCCGAAAATGATGCCCGACACCTCAACGAACGCATACAGATGACTCTGCCCGATTTCCCGCGCATAAAGCTCGTACAGCTTCTCCTGATTATGAAACTGAATCTTGTAGATGGTTTTGGTTTTTCTCTGGCTCACATCCCGGCCGCCGCGCAATGTCATTCGGGTTATTTGAAAACAGGCGGTATGATACGCGAAAAAACAATATACCAGTGAAACATTTCCGGTAAAATTTCTGATGAATTCCTGTCTGC
Organism: Candidatus Poriferihabitaceae bacterium; assembly: GCA_965208975.1. Classification (GTDB taxonomy): domain Bacteria; phylum Pseudomonadota; class Gammaproteobacteria; order Arenicellales; family Poriferihabitantaceae. The sequence goes on from CBDBQH010000003.1 coordinate 1,268,028, forward strand.
GCGGTTTGTCCCGTGTCCTGCTGGTTAGCGTGGTGGCCTGTTTTTTTGCCCCTGTCGCTTGCGCCGCCAGCGCCGAAGCGATACCGGATCGTGTGGCCCGCCTGCTGGACAAGTATGGCATTTCGCCGGATGCGGTCAGTCTGGAGGTGCGCGATGCCCATACCGGCGACAAAATACTGAGCCTGAACAGCCGCCAGCCGAGAAACCCGGCTTCAGTCATAAAAATACTGACCACTTTATCGGCGCTGGAAATCCTGGGGCCAAGCTATCAATGGCACACCCGCTACCTGGCCGACGGAGCGATCGAAAACGGGGCGCTCAAGGGCAACCTGGTGATGCAGGGCGGCGGCGACCCGTTTCTGGTGGTCGAGCGATTCTGGCATCAGGTGCAGGCAATCCGCCAAAGAGGGATTCATACCATCCATGGCGACCTGATCATTGACAACCGTCACTTCGATATCGCGCCCCACGACCGCGGCGCGTTCGATGACCAGCCGGAACGTCTCTACAATGTGGGACCAGACGCGGCGCTGGTGAATTTTTCCGCAACCCGATTCATACTGTCCCCGCGCGGGAATCAGGTTCGGGTGATTGCCGACCCACCCCTTGCGGGCTTGGTCATTGAGAACAACCTGCGGGCAAAACGGGGGTCATGCACTCATCCACAATCCGGCTGGCGACTCACCGAAGTCAAGGGCGGGGGAGTCCGGCGCGGAAATGACCGGGTCGTTGTCAGATTTTCGGGCAGCTATCGGGTCGGATGCGGAGAACATTCCATTTCAAGAGCCATACTCTCCAACCATGAGTATGCGTTCAGATTGTTCAAGTATTTATGGACAGACAGCAGCGGGCAGATTCTGGGCGGCTACCGGCAGGCAAAGACTCCGCCCGGGGCTACACAAATACTGGATTATCCATCGCAACCGCTGGCGGACATCATTACCGGCATCAACAAATACAGCAACAATGTCATGGCCCGGCAATTGTTTTTAAGCCTGGGCGCCGAAGGGCCAGACAGCCCCGGTTCTCTGGCTGGAGCGAGACAACGACTGCGGCAATGGCTGGCAGCCAACGCCATCTCCATGCCGGAATTGTTTATCGACAACGGCTCCGGTTTATCCAGAGACACCCGCATCAGCGCCGACAGCCTCGCACAGCTTTTACAACACGGCTGGAACAGCAATTATCATGCGGAATTTCTGTCCTCCTTCGCGCTCTCGTCGCTCGACGGCACCATGCGAAAACGCTCCGGCGAACCGGGGTTGCAGGGAAGATTCCGGATCAAGACCGGATGGCTGCGTGGAGTACGCAGCATGGCCGGCTATGTCAACTCCCGGCATAACCGTCCGTACACAGTGGTAATGCTCCTCCAGTCCGGCAAGGTCCGTTACGGTAGCGGCGCCCGCATTCAGGATGCCTTGCTGAAATGGGTTTACGAGTTATAAACCGGGCAACCTGGAGGCGCCGCGACCCGGTGGCAATTATTCCGGCGGCAGGTCGGAGTCATCAATCTTGTGTCCCCAGGTTCGTTTGGCGGACAGATAGCGCTTGTTCCATTTGCCGACCCCGGCGATATGCTTCTCAGGCGCCGCTTCCGTCAGACCGCAGCGAGTCAGGTCCTCTATCTTCTTTGGGTTGTTGGTCAGCAATCGCATGGGACGGTTACCGAGAAAATGCAGGATCAGGGCCGCCGCGTCGCTAAAATCCCTGGAATCGGTCGGCAACCCGAGCGACTGGTTGGCCTGATAGGTGTTTTCTCCGGCATCCTGCAACAGATAGGTCGCGGCTTTCGCCCACAAGCCGATACCCCGCCCTTCATGCCCGGCCATGTAAACAATCAGGCCGCCACTGGCATCGCCTGAAATTCGGGCCACAGCTGATTCGAGCTGGGGACCGCATTCACACCGCTCAGAGCCAAACACGTCGCCGGTCAGACAATTCGAGTGGACACGAACCAACGGGTTTTCGGTGTTTTGCGGGTCACCGATCACCAGCACACTGTTGACCGCCATTGAGCGGGCTAACCCGGCAAACAGAGTTTGCCGGCCACTCATCCGCAGCGTGGAGGCAAGTTCCTCAACCTTGCCGAGTTCCGCGCCGCGAACCGCCGCATACCAGTCAGCCTGATAATTCGCGCCGCCGAGCTTGAGCGGCAACGGAATCGGACCGAGCAGATTGATCACCCATTCGTCTCCGGGCATGGTATCTTGAGCCGCGACGGGGTCGCCATTGCGGTTGATGCACAGGAGTTTCCCACTGTCGATGAGTTGTTGGCGGATATCCGGGTCAAGATACGTGAACATGATTGAATGGTCGGTCTGGCTGGTTCATTGATAGCTGTTCATTGATAGCGTTTCTCTTTTTGATAATTTCTGTGTACAATGACGGATTGTATCGTGATTCGCAAAATTTATTTTTATTTCCCGGAGACTCTCAATGAAAATTTATACCCCCCCCCCCCCCCCCCCGAATTTGCAGTGTAAAAACTGAACTTCCTGATTCACGTCCGCGTATCCATGCGGTTGCTGGTGTCCTGTTCCTGACTTTCGCGTTGACCGCCTGTGGCGGTGGAGGCGGCGGCAGTGTGAATACGGCGCCGTCCGGTGGCGCTACGGCACTGTCCGGATTCACAGATTTGAACGCTACCAATGCCGGTTATGCAGCAACTGCCGCCAGCAGCGCCGCTAATGCCAGACCTTCCGCGGGCAGCGTTACGCAGTCATCCAATACAATCAATAATGTCACGCAGGATCGCGTATCGGTAACGGCCGCGCATGGAGCCAGCCGCAACAGCTACACAGTAAGTAACGGGGCTTCGTGGTCCATCAACACGAGCAACGACATTCACCTTAACTTCGACGTCCCGCCATGGAACGGCCAGGAACTGGTAAAGCGAGTCAACGGCGGTACACTATATGTTGATGTCTACTCCGATATTGAAGCGCCGGCGACACGGCAAGTGGCTGGCCCTGGAGGTACGCCAGTACGATTGGAAGATAGCGTGGGTTCAAGTGTCGGCGGATTAACGCTTGATGAAATCAATGATCGAATGGGAGACGGAACTTTGGATGGGGTTGCGGGAACTTTTTCCTGCGACCGAGCTGGTGGTAACCGTTGCCCTGCCAGGTTCGGGGTTCCAACTGTCGACTTTTCGAACACGGACTGGATTTTTACTCCGCATGGGTCAGGGTCAACACGTACCGAGCCAACTCCCGACACCGACTATCTGGCCGGCGGGGTCTGGCTGTTCATTCCGGATGATGCAACAAGCGCTGACGATGTTGTGTTCGGAGCCTTCGGTGATGGCGCTGACCCGTTCCGTCAGAACAATCTCATGGCCTTGCAAGGCGAGGCGCGCTACACTGGCGATGCGACAGGCATATATTCAGTTTCGTCGACCACCACGGAAGATGAAATTGGATACTGGAATGCCGATGCTGACCTGACAGCCAACTTCGCAAGCGCAAGCGATCTCGGAACAATTGGCGGCGAGATAACTGGATTTGAGATAACTGAGATAGCTGGAATTGATGTGGCCGAGCGGCAGACCGGTTCGCTCACATTACAAGAAGCCAATATCGGCTCTTCCGACAGTGGCTTCTTTGAGGGCCGTTTGAGCGGTACCATCGGTGAGTTTGGTTACACCGGCCGATGGGGTGGACAGTTCTTCGGAAACAGTGAGACAGACGGTAAACCGGGGTCGGTCGGCGGCACTCTCGGTGGCACTCACGACGGAGGAGCCTCGGGGCGCATAAGTTTCGTCGGTGCCTTCGGCGCCCACAAGCAGTAGAGTCTACCCATCCGTTCATGATAACAGGAAGGCGGCCCTGGCGCCGCCTTCCTTTCAGTCTCCATGCGCTCCATTACGCGGGTCTGCACTCTGGCTTTCCTCATTCTGTTCGCAAACCTCTCTCCCGTTTCTGCCGATGGGTCTTCACACCTGTCATCCGACCCACAGGTCATCCATGCCAGAGCGCTGATAGAGCGAGGGCAGTTCGGCGAGGCGCTGCGGGTCCTGCGTCCGCTCGCCCCGGACCACCCGCATCAGACAGATGTCCTGTTTCTCATCGGTCTGGCCGCGCTCGGCGCCTCGCAGCTCCCGCAAGCCACAGAGTCTGAACGAATCGGGTTTCTTGACGAAGCCATCGCGGCGCTTCGCGAGATTCTGATTGACCGCCCCGGCCTGGTGCGTGTGCGTCTGGAATTGGCGCACGCGTTCTTTCTCAAGGGCGATGATGACCTGGCGCGTGAGCATTTCGAGCGAGTGCTGGCCGGCAAGCCGCCGGCGGCGATGATCGCCAACATCCAGCGTTTTATTGAGGTCATGCGAGCGCGACGGCGCTGGAGCGGCTGGTTCGGCGCAACCCTGGCCCCGGACAGCAACATCAATGCCGCCTCCGATGCCGGAACCATCTATATCCACGGTCTCCCGTTTCACCGTGACGCAGATGCCGGGGCACAGTCAGGGCTGGGTATCGTGCTGTGGGGCGGCGGGGAATATCAGCATCCGCTGACCCGACAGACGCGACTCCGCGCAGGGGTGGACATCGCGCGCCGGGAGTATGCCGGACGGGACTTTGACCAGACCTCACTGTCGGCGCATACCGGGCCGCGCTGGCTGATCAACCGGGAGACGGAGATGAGTCTGCTCGGCAGCGTCCGTCGCCGCTGGGCGGCTGGTAAACCGCAATCGCGCGAACGGGGCGGTCGTCTTGATGTGACCCATCGTCTCTCCGGGCGTGTGGTTGGCAATGGGCGAGGTTCCTGGCATCAGCGCGACTATGATCGGGATCAGCATCTGGATGGTTCTCGTACCGACCTGTCGCTGAGCCTCCGTTGGCAGGCGACGCCAACCATGCAGGCGGACGCCACCATTGGTTATGCGAGGGAACGTACACAATCAACCGTATGGAGAAACTCCGGCAAATGGCTACGGCTCGGCGCCTCCCTCGCATTGCCGCGGGGCTTCACGGCAGGCGGGAGTGGAGAATGGCTGTGGACCGATTACGAAGGCAACTGGGCGCCGTTTACGCCGGACGGCAGCGCTCGGCAAGATGGCGCCCGGATTCTTCGCGCTTCTCTATTCAACCGCGCATTTACGGTATTCGGCTTCAGCCCGAAGCTCGCGCTCGTCAATGAAGTGCGCGAGTCCACTGCCCAGCTTTACGACTACAGAAGAAACCGCGCTGAATTGCAGTTTGTACGCCAGTTTTAGATGAAATCAGCGATACAGCGTTTTCCTGGGCTGATTGTGTGTATAATTCCAGCGACGACCAGCCTCACCCGCCACTCATGTCAGATAATCAACAAATTCAGATCACTGTCACTCCGCAATATCTCTGGGACCAGTCTCACCCGGAAAACAACCAGTACGTGTTCTCCTATACCGTTAATATGGAAAACACCGGGCAAGTTGGCGCCCAACTGCTGAGCCGCCACTGGATAATCACAGATTCTGATGGACAAACCGAAGAAGTCAGGGGGCCAGGGGTTGTTGGCGAACATCCGAACCTGAAACCCGGTGAAAGCTACCAGTATACCAGCGGCGCCATCCTGAAAACCCCGGTCGGAACCATGGCCGGCAGCTACCGGATGCGGGACGAAAACGGCGGCCTGTTTGACGCGATGATTCCGGTTTTCACGCTGTCTGCGGAAGTGGTGTTTCATTAACGGGACGTGACTGAAATCCGTTCACGAGTATTTTTGTATGTATGACATCAAACTCGGAATACCGGGCTCGTAATCAGCGCCTTCGACTTGCCAGACATAACCGAGTTGAAAAAGCTGATTCAGGTTCTCCCTGATGCGTGCCTGTGTGATGGATTCATCATCACCAGCCATTCCTCTTTCAATCGCCTCTTTCAGAGCGCTGCCGTGCACAACCGTCTGCCCACTCTGTATAAAAACATCGGCAACACTCCTGGCCACAGACAGCAATTCCATTTCTTCTATTTCGTCGAAGCGGGTCTGGTACATCAGGTCGCGCTCGTTTATTACTTCTTCCTCCACTTCCCGGAGCATATCCAGAGAGAGCTCGGCGCCCCCGGTTTGAGCCAGCTTTCGAGCCAGACAATCGCCCCATATTTGCAGGAAAAAGGGGTAGCAGTGGGTATGCTCCACGACATTCTCAACCACTCCGGGGGCAAAGGATATACCCGCTTGTTCCAATGGCACGGTGATGGCCTGTCCGGCTTCTTCGGGCGACAGGCGCCCCAGTGGGAGTATCTTGCTACGCCCCCAGAAAGAAGCGCTGGTCTTGCCCAATGCTGACTTCAGATTCGGCGTGCCGGCCAGTACCAGCAGGAACGGGTGCCCTTCCCCGCGTACTGTCTGGCTGGCGTTCAGCAGGGCTCCTGCAATCGGTGGCTTTAATCTGTGCGCTTCGTCAATGATCAGGATAAATGGTTTGTCCCGGCTTCTTTCCTGCAACAGCTTGCGGATGGTCGTCGACGGTCGGGACAAATCTATTTCCAAATTAGCCTGGGCAAACCCGACGCCACCGGAAACCCCACCAGACTTGAATCGGTCCCGTAACTTCTGATTACTGTCCAGCAGCCGATCCGACAACTCGGCCAGGGTTCCCATCTCATCCGGGGTTTCCCACAGAATGTCCAGCTTCACTCCTTCTTCCCGGAGGGCTTCTTTCTGCAAGTAGCGGAGCAGGGCGGTCTTGCCGTTGCCGCGCGGGCCGTAGACGATCATGTTCTGACTGATCGGTTTACGGTTTTTCAGGGCTTTGATACACCGTTGGAAATATTCCTGTTCGCGCTTGCGACCAGCCAGATAAGGGGGTACTCCGCCATCTCCTGGCGTGAACAGGTATTCCAAATCTATATTACTCACTTTCACTCTCCTTCTCATCGCGCCATATTGCCGGATTGCAGTGGTATTGTCAAAAATCAGGGGTCTTAACAAAATCAGGGGTCTGAACTCGTACCCAGCCCTGAGGTGTAATCGGAATGACCTACGCTGATCGGAGAGCGGTTGTTATCCGCCCATCAGAACGAAAATCCGATTGCCGATATCCGGGGACTGAAACTCCGCTCATCCGGCCCATCCGGTTGATTTGTTAGATCCAGCGCAAAACCGGAATACAACCCGCGCCATAGTTAGACAAACAAGTGTATAATCTTTCGATGGAAGGTAAAATTGAAACCCGGATACCCGCCGTCAGCGTGCTGTCGGCTCAGGGGCCGCTCCATGAGCGGCCCTTGCTTTTTTGAGGGTATATCCCCGAGAGCATCATTCCTGATGGACAGTAAACATAGCCTGCATTCGACATTTCGCGAGAAGCTCATCGAACACCTGCTTGTGGGAGAGTTGCTCAAGTATTCCTGGGCGAAAGGTGATTACTCGATCGAGATTTCAAGACCAGAAGTGGACCGGGCCGGATACGACCTGATCGCAGAGTGTAATGGTCATATTCGCCATATTCAGCTGAAGGGGTCTCATCACGATGCAACAACGGCATCCCAAAAAATCCAAATCTCCTTGACAGAAAAACCATCGGGCTGCGTTGTGTGGGTTTTATTTAATCAGGATAACCTTGAACTTGGGCCATTTTTATATTTCGGCGGTGGGCCAAGTGAAAAACTTCCAAGTCTCGATTCATACAAGACTGCGAAACACACCAAAGGAGACTCGCAAGGCGTCAAGGTAAACAGGCACAACCACCGCATCGTCAACAAAGGTAAATTCAAGCGCATCAATAAAATTGAGGGTCTTTGGCAACATCTCTTCGGCGATACCTGACCCGTCCAGGAATGATCCAGAGACAACATCGAAAATACAATTCTGAATTTTCTTCATTCGGGACACGCCATTCGGGACACGCCATTGCCAGCCAACAGGAAGTGGTTTATCCTCTTCAAATCCACCCAAGAAAAAATCCCGTGCAAACAGTCATCAATAACCGAAGGGTCGTCAAGAACGCGCGACAACGGCGTAAAAAAATGATCGCCTTCGGATGGTATGGCGGAAAATACTCTCATCTTGATTTTATATTGCCTAATCTGCCGGAAGACTCCGTCCATTTCTGTGATGTGTTTGGCGGGTCGGCAGCGATTTTGCTGAACAAAAAACCGAGTCAGATTGAAACATACAACGATATTGACTCCGAACTGGTCAATTTTTTCGAGACGCTGAGAAACCAGGAGGCAAAACTCACCAAGGCCATCAGCCTTACGCCATTTTCACGTGAAGAATTGATGAAGGCGTGTCGCCCTGAAGTGGGCCTGACCAAACTGGAAAGGGCCAGAAGATTCTATGTAAGAGCCAGACAGACACGCACTGGCCTGGCTCAAACGAGTACTGAAGGACGATGGGCGCACTGCGTTCTGACTTCGCGCGCGGGCATGGCTGGAGCCGTCTCTCGCTGGCTGGGCAGTATTGATGGTCTACCGGAGATTGTGCAGAGACTACAGAGAGTGCAAATTGAAAACGCCCCGGCCCTGGAAGTTATTGAACGATATGATACCAAAAATACGTTGTTTTATCTGGATCCCCCATACGTCCACGATAGCCGCAACGATACCAGAGCTTATGGACGCGAAATGACCGACGATGAACACATTGAGCTCGCTGATATACTCCGCGCCATTCGGGGCAGAGCGGTCATCTCCGGTTACAGGACACCGCTTTATGACAAATTGTTTGACGGATGGAAACGGATTGATGCGCCGGTTAAATTATGTAATTCATCAAAAAGCAACAGACAGGAGTCGTTATGGATAAACTTCAATCCTGAAAGACCGGAGGTTCAAACGAGTATCTTCCCGGATGCTTGAGTCAGCGCGCGCACGGCTGGATGAACTATGGCAGACAGTTCATCATGAAACAAACGGAGAAATCAATCAGGCATAGTAACGGATAACGATAATGCCGAGCGCCACCAGGCAGGCGGCGGCGATGCGGCGGCGACCGAAGGGTTCTTTCAGCAGCAGCGTCCCGATCAGCGCGGCAAAGATCACGCTGGTTTCCCGCAATGACGATACCACCGCCATGGCGCCGATACTCATTGCATGAATGATGAGACCGTAGGCAACAGCAGCGGCCAATCCGCCCGCCAGTACTCCGGCGCGGTTCGCCATGATATACCCGAGCCACTCGCGCCGCCGGGTCATGAAAAGCCACAGACAAATCGGCAACCCCTCGAAGACGAATAGCCAGAGGATGTAGGACAAGCTGTTCTCCACCGTTCTTACCCCGACACCATCGGCAATGGTATAGGCGGCGATCATCGCCGCAGTGATCACGGCCCAACCGAGGGCCGGGAGCGAGCTTCGCAGATGATGACCACCGAACACCGAAAGAGCGATGAGACCGGCGCTGATCAAAAGGACACCGCCCAGCGCTCCCGGGGACAGGGATTCCAATTTGCGCCGCACCTGCCCCCACAATGACACCGCCCAGCGCTCCCGGGGACAGGGTCTCTCCGACGAACCAGGCGCCACCGGCCACCAGCATCGGCGCCATGCCCCGGAAGAGCGGGTAAACCAGCGACAGGTCGCCGCTGCGGTATGCCCGGGCCAGGGTGAAATAATAGATCGTGTGTATCAGTATGGATGCACCGAGGTACGGCCAGGCCGCAGGCTGTGGCAAAGGCGCCCACCAGATCAGGCACAGACTTGCGATAGCGGCAACCAGCGTATAGGACGCAACACTGTAGAGCGGCGAACCGCCGGATTTCGCCAGGGCGTTCCAACCCGCGTGCAGTACCGCCGCGAGCAGGACCAGCGCAATCAGGCCGGGCGACATGGCGCATCAGGGTGCAGTTCGTCGCTTGCGTGACCACCGGCGCCGGCGGAATGCTGGAAATCGCGACCCATCCCTCCGCTTCAGTCTTTGCTTTCCCTGGCCGCGAGATAATCGCTGTAAGCCTTATCCCAATTGGTGAGCGGAAACGCTTTTTTGATCGCGCCGATAAATTCCTCACGGTTCAGCGTTTCGAAAGTTACGTCCTTGTAATTCACGTCGAGTTGCATCTTCTCCAGGAGATTCTCGGCTTTTGGAAACTTCGGTTCCAGTTCCCAGTCGAGCCATTTTCTTACCTCTTCCTCCCCGATTTCTGGAAACTGGCCACGCATCCCGTCAGGCGGATCCTCAATCACTTTCGACACATAATAATCAATGATTTGCTTCCGCGACTCGTCGAGCTTTCCCTGCAATTCTTTTTCCACAGTTTCCTGGTGGGCCTTCAATTTACCCCGAAACTCTTTAAGCTTTTCCTCAAGATGCGGCTTTGCCGCATTCAGCACAACGCGCCCATGGACCTTGCCGAGCGAGGGCGTGAAATTCCTCCGTATCTCATCCAGATTGTCTTCCAGTTCTTTGGACGACAATTTGCCATCCCTTTCGATCAGATCGAATGTTGTCTTTAGCCGGTCCTTAAGCTCCTCTGAACCACCTAATTTCTGGATGCTCGGCGGAATGGCAAAGCGGTGACGCTGAATGGCAGCGCCGGTCAGCTTGATTTCGACATATTGCACGTACGCACTGTATACACGCACTTGCCGGGCAACATCGAAATTTGCAGGTGGCGCTTCCGCCAGCCTTTTTTGAACATTTGCGAAATTTGCGTCTTCAACCTTTTCAGATGGCATTTCCACGGCCTGTTCGCGTATCCGCTCGCGCTCCTCATCTGTCCTGGCCATCGCAACGGCGATGGCCTTTGCACCTGGGGATAACCGGGCAAGAGCTTCCTTTACCTGCTCTTCGGATAATCTCATCGCATTTAGTGCCGTGTCAGATCTCTTATCCGCTTCAAGATACAACGCATTAGGGGTGAAAATGTATCCGGTATCGTCGATGACGACCAGCCCTGTACGCAGACCTGCCACTGTGCGAACCTCAACCCCGGCATCCCGCAAAACCTCCACAGCATCGAGGGTCCCGTACCCCATCCGCATTACCCGCTCATCGAAGTCAAGACAAACGGTGATCATTTCGGGGCCGATTTTTCGGGCGCACTCAGCGAGTGCCTCGGCTGGCTCTTTCAGTATTCCTGGCGCTGCATAACAGACGTTTTGCACCGCCCGCCCGATCTCACACGCCAAGTGACTCGAATCGAGTGACAGGAACAGTTTTTCAGGCATATCCGGCAAGCTCTCTGACCTCTGTGTTAATACCCCTTCCGAAACTGTATCACACTCTACCATGTGGCAGAAAACGAATCTGATCCCCCTAATCACTACTGCATGATCATCGACTTTCTCGCCGGGCATCGAAATACTCGATCAGCGCCGACCGGCCGATGATCTCGATGATCCGTACACATCGTTCGCTCCCTTCGGCATCGGTCAATCGCAGTTCTTCGCCGGGGATGAAGTGGAGCGGCTGTTGTTCACCCTCGTTGATCACGATATTCGACGCATGAAGCCAGGTCCGGTCATGAGTATCGCGGATCGGATTCAGCCGGCCCTTCAACCCCGGAATACAGCCGGTGGCCTCCGGGAAGATGACGCTTCCGCCTTCCGGCAGGGCATCCAGATTGAGCGCAAGCGCTCGCTCACCGGGTATCCAGTCCCGCTCCGGATGCGCGGTATATCCGGGCGCGGACGCGAATACGGTCATCGGCAACTGCGTCGTATGCAGATCAACCTCCGCATCGCCTTGCCTGTCCGTGGTGGCGCGTTTCCAGGTCTTGTTCGGAAACAGCAACAGGAGATCGACACCCGACAACGGCCGACCATCGGAACGCGCGGAGATGACGGCGCGGGCGGGGCTTTGTTCCTGCATCGCCGCAGGAATGACGAGAAGGACTTCCGAATCATCGACGACCCGGTATTCGGGATACTTCCCGCACAGCTCCCGGGTTTCGCGCCGGATCATGGGAACACCATCACCGCGCCGCTCCATAAGGTAACGCCGGTCTTCTCCGCCACGGATTCCGCCAACAGGCATCCGCGCCAAAACGGAAGTCAGTGCCTCGTTGCGGGTCGACTGCCGCAAGGCCATACTCTCTACCGTCAGGTTGTTCGGCAACGAGCCGGGCGACTGAATCTCCAGCCGATCATCAAACATGGACAGGCGAATCCTGCTGGATATTATGGAATAGTCGCGATGGACCACGGCGTTGACCAATGCTTCGAACACGGCCTTTTCGCTGTACTGGGGCAGATCCGAGCGGGCCGGGTCCTTGTGCGCCGCAACCTGCATGTTTCTGGCGGCGAACGCAACGGCGGCGGCGATCTGTTCGTTCAGCGGGCCGGTAATCTCCTTGGCGTCAATCTGCCCCGATGCACGGTCTGTCCCCCGGTATCGGGTCGCCGTGATGCAGGCGTTGGGCAACCATTGTTCCGGATTCGGAGTGCACAACAACACGCCAGCGACAGTGGCGCGAAGAATGCCGGCTTCGTCATCTTCCAGAAGCGCCAGTTTGCCAAGCGCCGCCTCAGGTTCGGCGGCGCCCTCGGCGCTCAGCAACGGTTTCCAGAGCGCCTCGGCCAATGTTCTGAATCCGGTCCTGGGCACCGGTTGCTTGTCGAACCAAAGAAAACGGGCCTGTGACCGCCGTTGCGTCAGGCGCATCCTTTCGTCGGCGCCCATCAGCCGCTTCGAGGCGCCCACCCGAATGTAATTCCCGCCGGGGCTTTCATACACGGTATCGCTCTGTGGCACCTCGGCCAGCAACACCAGCCTGCCGCCGGACAGTTCCTTGTGATGGGTGCGGATGCGAACAGGCGGCTTAATGGTATCGGTACTGATCTCCACCAGAAAATCGTCCAGGTTTGCGATTTGTTTGTCCGACATGCCGAGGACGCTGCCGTCATCGGCAACACCAGCGAGCAGCACCCCCCCGGCGGCGTTGGCGAAAGCCGCGATTTCGTCGGCCCAGTCGCTACGGGTCGGTCGCTTCGGACGGTCCCCGGCAAACTCGATCTGCTTGAATTCCCAGCCGCTGTCCTCTCCCGCCCTTAACCGGCTTTCGATTTCTTCGATGCGGTAGTTCATACTCTATAACTCTTCCAACCCAACTTGACGGTTGCCACGTGTGTCGTGAATCGCCGCCGCCTGACGGGTCAATTCCGGCCATACTGTGATCAGGCCATTATAGTATGCCGCCTCGCCCGCGTCCCGCCTTTTGTTGGTACAGATGTCATACAGGCAATAGGCAAGGTCGCGGGCGGCATCCGCATACGCTTTAGCGCCAGCGCCACCGTCACGGAGCGGAATTGAGTCGTCGGGACAACTCGCGGCCAGCGCATCCCGCTCAATTTCAGCCCGTGCCTCGCGCACCAGATCGCTAATCGCCTCCAACGGAATCGCCACCTCAATGAGTTTCTTGCGGGCAGCTGCCATAGCCGTTATGCGCCGAGCGCTCCAGCCAGTGAGGCGCCACACGAAATCAATCTGATAGCCTCGGCTCGTCCATGAAACCGGACTCTATTTCTCCTGTTTTTCAATTTATCTCTTTCGGCCTTTGGCGTGCTGCCGGATGCGGCGACGGGGCGAAACCGGACCGAATCGTTTGAGGAGACAAGCTGTTCGGCGGCGCTGGCTCCGGCTTGAAGCTGTCGGACAACCTCATCAGCCTGCAAGCGTCCTCGCTTCAGTTCCAATGGAACAATCCAGTCGCCTTTATCGTTCTCGGCAACGAATAAATAATCGCAACGTGTCCGGGCTGGCCCAAGCGGCGAGCCCGACCTGTCGAAGTCGATGATCAGATTCGGGGCTGGAGCGCCTGCCATCGAAATCCTGCATCCGTCCTTTCTGATGCGCCTTGTGACACAGGCCCGGTCAACCTTCTTGCCAACCACTTCCACTACCCCGGTCATCCAGATTCCCCGATTTGGCTGGAAATATCCGCCCAATCATTATGGAGTGCGGCGGCAACTTCATCAAAACCGGACGGATAAAGCCCCGAATCATCGAGACGTATTTCTTTCACCACTGAACCTTTTGGGCGCCTCTTTGGATGGAACAGCCATGCTCCCACCTGCTCAGGCTCAAGCGCGACTTCGCCGCTGGCCGTCTTCTTGCGTTCGGCCACTGGAAGCTCGGACCGGCGCACGATGTTGGCGAGTTCCTCAAGCACCCACTCACTGTGTGTAGTGACGATCACCCGAATACCGGACTTAACGAGCGTTGCAATCTGACGAGTAAATTCGACCTGCATGGCCGGATGCAAATGAGATTCCGGCTCCTCAATGATCAGCACATTGCCGGGGCCGACTATATGGCGCAGATACAGAACCACCGGCGCGAGTTCTGAAACCATTGATGAAGCATTCATTAAGGACAGATTATCCTTCCAGCCATCCGGCCGATAGGTGAAACGCGGGTAGCTGATCGCCTCTGATTTATCGACCCTTACAGATCCCCGGAGAATATTTTTTTCGATAGACGCACCAAGATCATGTCGAGAATGCCGCCGTCGATACGGAGACTGACCGAGTTCTATCAACTGCTCGAGAAAATCCGCAAGGACACCCGAAAGCATAGGCGTCGGTGTAGTCTGGCGCAGCCCGGTCATCGCGGCGCTTCCGATCAGGGCTCTGACGACCACATTATGCGCATGCATCACACCAGTGCGGTCGGCGGGGAGATAAAATGCCGGAAGATACAAAGGGCCAACGATCCGAGTTCGGACATGGTCGGTTAAAGCCTCTAACACCCTCCGTGCAAAAAAACTCAGATGTTTTCCCCCTTTGTTGAGTGGCGAGAACGTTTCCTCCGCCAGATCATGGAAATACCTGATTGAGTAATCATCACCTTCGGCATTGACCCGAACCGGAGCGCCTTCGGGGATTTTTGTCCTGAACACGCTCGTTTGTGTATTGATTATCAACCGATGCCCAACAGTAGCCAATTCGTCCACGTCCCGCCTGCAAAAATCAATTCTCGCACCACCCCTGCTGCCCTTGCGGATTAACTCCCCAACCTCTTCAATGCCGAAGCATCGCCCCATTTCATTGCCGAGATCGCCGCCCTGATTACCCAGTTCGGAACGGATCAAATCCGTGATCGAATCAGGAAGAACCATACCCTCTTTGGACAGCAACTTTATTTCGTCTGTACGCATTCGTTCCGATAACCGGATAAAATCATTGATGGTTTCTTGGGGCAATTGCTCGACCCCAACGCCACGAAACATCAGAGGATTCCGTGAAAAACGCCGACCTCCGGGCCAACCACTCTCACTGAAATACCGATGCAGCGCATAAATCAGGATCGCTAAATAGGACTTGCCGGTGTTGCTGGGTCCGACGAATACCGTCAACGGGCGCAGATCAAGCCTGGCCTCGGCGATGGGCCCGAAATTAGACACTTCCAGTTCAAGAATGTCTTGCTTTACTGACTCGTTCATATCTTTTCTCCCCGGCCTCTATAATCCTGCAGGCTGATCACTCTGATTATACACGGGATGGCGCGGCATGACTTTAAGGTGGAAGGGCCGGGAGCCGCCGTCCCTGACCACTATCAGCCTGACACATGAGACCAGCCGCGCCAGGCGCGGACATGCAGGACGGGATCATGGACGCGGATGATATCGACTCCCTTTTGACAGAGCGCCAGGGAAACTCCCAGGGTTTCGGGGTCGCGGTCAGGATTCGGCCGACCGGAGAAACCGCCGATAAACGATTTGCGCGAATGGCCGACCAGCAGACGCAACCCGGTCTGCTTGAAATTCATGCAACCCTGCAACAATTCGATGGACTGAAAGGCGTTTTTGCCGAAGCCGATTCCCGGATCGAATATCACCCGGTTCAAATCAAGTCCCGCATCCAGCCACTGATCCATTCTACGATCCAGCCAGTCCTGCAACTGAGCGACCGCGCTTTGACCGGCGGGCAGCGTTACAGCAGGATCGGCGGGGATGGTGACGCTGTGCATCGCTACCACCTGACACTGGCTTTGTTTGACCAGCGCCAGAATATCAGGGTTTTGCAGGCCGGTCACGTCGTTGATGACTTGCGCTCCGCGCTCCAGCGCCTTTTCCAGGGTCTGCCAGCACCGGCTGTCGACGGAAATAGCCGGTCGAATCCGCGAACCGCGCAATCTCCGCTCCAGCGCCATCAACACCGGTTGCAGTCGCCGCCATTCTTCATCTGCGGACACTGCGGCAGCGCCGGGGCGGGTGGATTCGGCGCCGACATCAATCATCTGGACATGATGTTCGATAAAATCCTCAATCTGTCTGTCCAGCGCCCCCTCGTCCGCCCATTTCCCGCCATCGGAAAATGAGTCCGGGGTGATGTTCACAATCCCCATCCAGTACGGCGCCGGCCCGACCTTCCGACACAGCTCAAAAACCGTCTCGCGCTGACCCGGTATGATCAAGTCCGGTTGCAGGTGCATGAGCGGCGTCAAAACGAAGGGGCGCTCACAAATACCGTAGTGGGGGATGGTCAACTCCGGCGTTTTCAGGACCCGGTCGCCCCACAGCAGGATGTCAATGTCAAGCGGACGCGGCGCCCAGCGCTTCGCAGGTCGCCGACCCAGCTGACGCTCGATCTCCTGGACTGTGTTCAATCCCTGTTCGGGACTCCAGTCGGCCTGTCCCGCGATGACGCAGTTCAGGTAAGGCTTGTTCCACGACGGCTCGGCATGGTCCGGCAACCAGGCCGGGGTTTCCACCAGCGTCGAGATTTTTGATAATTCAAAGCCGTGGGATTGCAGGCAGCCAATCGCCTTTTCGAGATTTTCCCGCCGATTGCCGAGGTTGGAACCCAGCCCGAGCCAGATCGTCATGGGCACAGATTTCCGGTAGTATCGGCGACAATTAACTGCGACAATAGTCCTCCTGTAGTGGCGCTGGTATTCACACCGCAAATTATAAGGCAGCTTCACGTTCCCGCAATCATGCACATATCCGAAATTTATATTTATCCAGTCAAATCCCTGGCCGGAATTTCACTTGATTCGGCGCAACTGAATGAGGCCGGATTCGACTATGACCGCCAGTGGATGGTGACCCGCCCCGATGGCGCGTTCATGACCCAACGCAATTACCCGCAAATGGCTCTGGTCGAAACCCGGATTGATCATGGCCGGCTGACGCTGTCTTCATTCGGCATGGAGCCGCACGTCGTCGCCCCGGTTAAAAAAGACAACGGCAAAAGGATCAACACAAAGGTATGGGGAGACCCGGTACAGGCGTTGGAACACGATGCCGAGACCAGTGAATGGCTAAGTCAGGCGCTCGGCATTGATTGCCGGCTGGTCTCGTTCCCCGATGATCAAATCAGACCATGCGACCCGGCCGTATCGAATGCCGGGGAACACACCCGGTTCGCGGATGCGTTTCCCCTGTTACTGCTCTCCCAGGGTTCGCTGGACGATCTCAACGCGCGGTTGGAAACTCCGGTCGGAATGGATCGCTTCCGGCCCAACATTGTGGTCAGTGGATGCGAGCCACTGGCGGAAGACAGCTGGAAGAACATCACAGTCGGTGAGGTTCGCTTGCGGGTGACACAGGCTTGCGCCCGCTGTTCCGTGCCGACCGTGAATCAGCAGACCGGCGTATTGTCGGGGCCGGAGCCGATTCATACCCTGTCGAGCTACCGTCTTCGCTCTGACGGTGAAGTTTACTTCGGCATCAACCTGGTTCCCGAAACCACCGGCGTGGTGCGTACCGGAGACCGTGTATCTATACAAACTCAACACAATCAACAAAACCGTGCTGGATGAGCTGAAGACGGCGCTCGCCGCGCCGGCGTCGGCGATCTGGCTACGATCCAGGAATCAGGCGGGAGCCTGGGCTGTGGATGGACTGGTTTCGGTATTTGATTCCAGCCAGGCCAGAAGCAATCTCTCAAAGCGCGAAACGGCTTGCGCATAATCTGCGTTGCCGACATGATCCGCCAACCGGGTCACGCACAGGTCCTCCATGCCACAGGGGATGATCCAGTTGTACGGAGTCAGGTCGGCGTCCATGTTGAGGCTGAGGCCGTGGTAACAGTATCCTCGTGAAAATCGCAGTCCCAGCGCCGCGATCTTCCTGCCCTCAACATACACGCCGGGAGCGCCGGGCCGGCGCATACCCTGTACGCCCCAGGAATCGAGAAAATCAATAGTCACTTGCTCCAGGGCATGGACCAACGCTCTCGGGCCCATGTTCATTTTGCGCACATTCAGCAACAGATAGACGATCAGCTGCCCCGGCCCATGCCAGGTCATCAATCCGCCGCGGTCGGTATGCACCACCGGGAGATGGCGACCAGCCGACACCGGCAGATCGTGACAGCGAACGCCCTGGGTATACACCGGATGGTGCTGCAAAAACCAGACCTCATCGCGGCTCCCGGCCTTCCGGGCGCGAGTGAACTCAACCATTTCCCGCCAGATTTCCCGATAATCACACACCCCTCTGTGTCGAATGACCGGATTCATTGATGAGTCCATGGAGCGAGGTGCATCTCACAGGAACGGAGCCTGTCGCCGACCCCCGATCAGGCCGAAGGCAGGCATTGATCGGGGAGCGCCGCGCCGTCCCGGCTCAGATCACCATCAGCGCCTCAGGATGGGAGGAAAGATAATGATACAACTGATCCATCTGCTGCCGGTTTGAGGCCCGCACCCGACAACTGAAGGAATGGTACTTGCCGTGTTTGCTTTGCTTTTGATGGATACTTTCCAGGTCATCCGGCGCGATGGATTGCAGCAATACATCGCGCACCAGTTCGAGATTGTTTTCCCGGGCAGACAAAAATATCTTTACGTCGATGAAACAGGGGAATGTCAGTCCCTGCGGGTTCTCACTTGCAGCCAATCTTTCCCTCCACTGTTTTCCTTCCATTCTAGCATAGTCTGATGAGCGGACGCGGATAGACAACTGTAGGTGCGGCCGGTATGTGAACCCCTTTTTCTAAGTTAGAACTTCGCGCAACGCGGCAAGAATGGCCGCGCGCTCAGCTCTTGCCCGGAGCGCAGTTTCCATATCCACCGGAACAAAGCGAGTGGGTGTATTCGGTTGGAACTGACCAATCAAGTCCATATCAGCAGAAATGATGGCGCCAATCATGAAGTAGCCACCACCAGAAACGGCGTCGCGATGCAGGATGATCGGTTCTGTTCCGCCCGGAACCTGAACAGAGCCATAGGGATAACAGGCATCCGTAATATTCGACGGATCCGACCCCGCCCCGAAGGGCTGGTCCCGCTGCACAAACTCCATTGGTCGACCGCCTTGAAATCGGCACCCCATCCTGTCGGCCTCATTGGCAACTTTCCAGGTGTCTTCAAAAAAAGCCTTCTTCGACTCCTCGGTGACACGATGCCAGTAAAGCCCGGGCAAAATCCGCAACTCTGCCGGAGTCCCGGGAACGCGGCGAAGAGCCTCGGGAACCGATTTGCCTGATCGCCCCGTTGCTTTGTCTGTACCAATCGGCAATGTGTCACCGGACAGGATTGCCCGACCTTCATAGCCACCCAAAGCGCCGACACAATAGGTAGATCGGCTACCCAGAGCGGGAGGAGTCACAATACCCCCGGATATTGCGATATAAATACGGGCCCCGGTACGAAGGAAGTCAAAACTCAATCGGTCGCCACTCCTTATGGGGATGGCCGTCCAACCGGACTTCATCTCACCATTTACTTTCAGAGGCAGGTCAGCGCCACAAACAGCGATGGTCGTGTCTTCGGTAAACTCAAGCTCGGGCCCCATGAAGACGGCCTCCAGGCCAGCCGCATCTTCGGCATTCCCGACCAGCAGGTTCGCCGCGCGCAAGGCCATGCGGTCCATTGCGCCACCGACCGGAATACCGAGGTGATAATAACCCGGGCGACCCAGATCCTGGATTGTTGTCAGAATACCCGGGGTGATGACTTTAATCGGCATGAAGGACCTCCATTAGCCTGGCATTGGTTGCATCAATATCGGCATTATAGGCAGCAAGGTCGAAGGTCACACTGCGAATGCGTGGTTCGAACCGTCCAGCCTGAACATCATCCAGTACAGCATCGTACTCATCGCGCTGAATCGGCTTCCATTTCACAATGTCACCCGGCTGGAAAAACACCATAAATTCCTTGAGGTAACTGATCTGCCGCTCCGGGTCGTAGATCGGCATTGGCGTGATACCGAACATCTGATAACCACCGGCGCCGCGTACCGAATAGATGCAGGAGAAACAACCTCCGTAGCCCACCGTCAACCTGGGCGTGTCCGTTCTCGGTCGCAAATACTTCGGCACCTCAATCTGCCGTGGTCGATCCACCATCTGATAAAGAAAGGGCAGGCCAGATACAAACCCTACCATAGATACAAACCAGGGGGCGCCGGAATGAGCCTCGATAAAGGCCTCGACATCGGCATAACCGTTGATCCTTGCGGCATATTCAATGTCGGTCGCAGAGGGGTCCTGGTGACGCTCGCGAAAACGCATCAGCGTCTCGTGGGTCCAGGGGTCCTGATAATAGACCGGAACCTCGATAATTCGTGTATCGAGCCTGGATTCAGCCCTTTGCGCATCGTCCTCCATCTCCTTGACCCGCTCAAGCAGTTTTTCGGGGTGGATTGCGTCCGGGTCGAACTTGATCTGAAACGACGCATTGGCCGGACAGATTTCGCTCACCCCGGTGATTTTTGCCTCCCGCACAGAATTGGTGATAGCCAGCGACACAAAAAACGCTTCCAGCGACATCGCTTCGTCCACCTCGACAAAAAGGTGCTCATCACCACCAAACGTATATCGGCAACTCATACGACCTTACCTCTCTTCATGTAGCGAATTTATGAACATTGGCGTCAAGCCAGCGCTCCAGCCATTTTGTGTGGACGGCGTTGGTCTGGATCTCCGGCGCTGCAAGGAGCTCAAGGAACAACGGCGCCGTACATGCAAGTCCGCCAATCCGCAACTCACCCAGCGCTTGCCTCAGCCGCGCGAGCGCAGCCCCACGATTCTCACCATGTACAATCAGTTTGCCAAGAAGCGAGTCATAAAATGGTGGGACAACGTAGCCATCATAGAGCGTATGGTCCATGCGGATGCCCTCGCCTACAGGCAAATTCAGATTGGATACCACACCTGGAAAGGGCATGAAATTGTTTGCCGGGTCCTCCGCATTCAGACGCACTTCTATGGAATGTCCGGTAACTCTGACATCCTCCTGACCGATTGACAGGCCCGCGCCACCAGCGATACGAATCATCTCGGCCACCAGATCCAGCCCGGTGACCATCTCGGTTACGGGGTGCTCAACCTGGATACGGGTGTTCATCTCGATGAAGAAAAAGTCGCCCGTCCTGTCGTCGTAGAGATATTCAACCGTCCCTGCCCCTTCATAATTCACAGACCGGGCCAAATCCACGGCGGAGCGACAGAGCCTTGTACGTGTCTCCCTGTCCAACGCCGTCGACGGCGCTTCTTCCCAGAGCTTTTGCCGCCGCCGCTGAAGAGAACATTCACGTTCCCGGCAATGGATCACATTCACGCCATCACCGAGTACCTGTATTTCTATATGGCGGGCATTCTCGATCACCTTCTCGACATATACGCCGCCATCACCAAAAGACGCCAAAGCCTCAACAGAGGCTTGCGGAGCCATCGAGACAAATTCTTCCTCATGTCTCGCGACGCGGATACCGCGGCCTCCGCCACCGGCAGCCGCCTTGATCATCACGGGGAATCCGACCTCCCTGGCAATCCGTATCCCCTCCTCCGGCGTCACGATACCATCGGAACCCGGTACAGTCGGCGCCCCGGCCTTGTTCGCCTGAGTACGGGCTGCAACCTTGTCACCCATCAATCGGATCGTATCTCCCGATGGGCCCACGAATACCAGCCCCTTCTCAGTTACCGCATCGGCAAATTCCGCATTCTCGGCCAGAAAGCCATATCCGGGATGGATAGCATCCGCCCCGGTAGCGCCGGCAGCGCCCAGAATAGCCTCGACATTCAGATAGGATTTCGCCGCCTGTGGTGGCCCGATTTCAACCGCCTCATCAGCCATCCGCACGGCCAGCATATCCGCATCAGCAGTGGAATGAACAGCTACGGTCTCGATACCCATGCTCCGGGCGGCACGGATAATCCGCGCGGCGATCTCACCTCGATTCGCAACCAGAAGTCTGGTGACAGCCATCAGTCCACCAACAGCAAAATCTGGCCTGCCATTACCGCCCCGGCATCCTCGGCCTCAAAGCGAAGTACCGTGCCTGCGACATCAGACTTGACCTCGTGGAACATTTTCATCACTTCGATCAGGCCGATCGTATCACCCTCAACCACTGCATCGCCTGCGGACTTCAAGGGCGGTTGGTCTGGAGCCGCTTTTCGGTAAAATGTACCGGGAATTGGAGCTTTGATTTCTTTTGACATGACGCTTTCTCGCGGATTTATTCTGTTTTCAGAGTGTTCAGCGCCTGACGGACAGAGGCTGCGACAGAGGCTGCATTTGGAGTATCAGAATGCACACAGATGGTTTCGGCGTACACGGGCAGAGTCTTGCCATTGATACTCGTCAGAGTTTTTTGCCGCACAGCCTGGACAGCGCGAGCCGCAGCGATAGCCGGGTCAACCACATCGTGTTCACGGGTGATGATCAACGCGCCTTCATCGGAATAGTCGAGATCAGCAAAGAACTCGGCCAGGAAGCTGACTCCGCGGCGCGTACAGACTTCTTCATGCAGTGTGCTGGACAACCCCATGACCTTGACCCCGAAAATCGCCGCAATATCAGCCACCGCCTCGGCAATATGCTCTTCACGGGCAGCCATTCCATAAAGTGCCCCATGGGGTTTTATGTGATTCAGATTCGTCCCCGCTTTCTTCAGGAAGGCTGTCAAGGCGCCAACCTGGTAGAGCATGATGTTGCGTATTTCTTCGCGATCAATCTTCATCTCACGACGACCAAATCCCTGTAAATCGGGTAGCGAGACATGGGCGCCCACCTTCACCCCATGTTGCTTGGCCAACACCACGGTACGCTCCATGTGGTTTGGATCCGAGCCGTGAAAACCGCAAGCCACATTGGCCTGGGTTATGTGAGGCATGATCTCGGCATCATTGCCAAAGCTGTACAAACCGAAGCTTTCGCCCATGTCACAATTCATATCGACATACATAACTTACTTCCTTCAATCGTTAAGGTCAGCCACGAAGCGCAGCCGGAATTGGTCGGCCATCACCGCAAGGATCAAAAGCGCTCCGAGGACGACCATCTGCAGATAACTCTCGATCCGGGCGAGGTTCATGCCGTTTTGAATAAGCCCGATGAAAAGCGCTCCCAACACTACATTCTCAATACGTCCCAGCCCGCCGCGCAAAGAGACACCGGCAATCACACAGGCCGCAATGCTCTCCAACGGCATGGAAGCGCCGATATTGGCTTCGCCCGTATCCAGTCGCGCAGTCAACAGCATCCCGGCCACCGCAGCCAGGGCAGCGCAAAGCACATAGGTGATGAAGAGCGTCGCGCGAACATTGATCCCCGACAGGTTCGCCGCTGCCGCATTGCCTCCCACAGCATAGAAATAGCGACCAAGGCGTGTTCGATATAGAAGTATTGACAACGCCGCCACCAGAATTGCCGCAACCCAGACCGGGGCCGGAATACCCAGCCAGCTACCAAAACCGAACCAGTCACCAAACTCCACCGGCATCCCATACACAGGAACCCCTCCGGTCAGATAAAGTGCGATACCAAAGCCTACCGAGGCCATGCCAAGCGACATCATGAAGGGCGAAACACCTGCAAAGGCAATACCGATTGCGTTGACCGCTCCAACCATCGTTCCAGCCATCACTCCGGCCAGAACCCCAAGACTGATGGCAAGCATCACCGCATCGGGCATGGCCGCATAAACCGAAGACATCGTCATGGCGCCTACTACCGATGAAAGAGCCAGAATCGTGCCGACCGAGAGGTCAAACCCGCCAGTCAGGAGCGCCAGCATCTGCCCTAAGGATACGATAGTCAGGTAAACAGACTGGCGCAGTACATTCGTCAAGTTGCGTCCGGTCAGAAAATTTTCCGAAATCATCGCAAAAACAATAACAGTAATCACGACCAGAAATGGCAGTATACCCAACCGCACAAAGAGCTTCTTGAGCCGGTTGCCAATACCACCGGGAGCGGGAGCCTGAACAGAACTTCTTCTGGACATCAGGCAGCCCGCCGCGAAAAGAAATGAGACAGTACCGCCTCTTCGCTGAGCTCCTTCCGCGAAAGCTCCGCCTGTACACGTCCGCGATGAAAAACATAGACCCTGGTCGACAGGTTCAGGATTTCGGGAAGCTCGGAGGACACAATAACCACTGTGATTCCCGCATCGGCAAGATTCACAATAAACTGGTAGATAGCCGCCCGGGTGCCGACATCAACGCCCACGGTAGGCTCATCAAACACGATGAGATCAAGCTTGCGGGTCTGGCTCCGGGCCAGCATCACCTTCTGCTGATTCCCACCTGAAAAATGGTCGACGGCGCGTTCCGGCTGGTTGGGAGATAAATTGAATTGTCGCGCAAGCTCGGCAATCCGGTCTCTCTCGGCGCCGCGATCCAGAAACAGCCCACGGCGAAATGGCGCAATATCCAAAGCAGCCAATGACATGTTTTCGCGCACCGGACGCATCATCATAAGCCCTTCACCCTTCCTGTCTGCGGGCAAATACAGAAAGCCACGCCGAATCGCGCGAGCCATACTTTGACCAGTTATGTCTTCGCCGCGGTAGATTATGCGCCCCTGAGCGATGGGCAAAGCTCCAAAAGCCGCCCGCATCGCTTCGGACTTGCCGGACCCCACAAGGCCAGCCAGCCCAACGATATCTCCCCGGCGCACAGACAGTGATACATCAAGAACATGACCCTGCTTCGTGGTTACCCGATCCAGGGTTAGCGCGTCCTGATCAGACAGTCCTGATACAAATTGAGAGAATTGGGGGAATATAGCGCCCACTTCGCGGCCGGTCATCAGCCGTATCAGCGTATTGTCATCGGTATCTGCCACCGGCAGGGTGGCTACATGACGACCATCCCTCAAGACTGTAATTCGATCCCCTATCTGACGGATCTCACCCATACGATGGGTAATGTAAACGATTCCCACATCGCGCGCAGTCAATTTCTGGATCAGCGCGAACAACTTTTCGGTCTCGTAGTCTGTCAGACTCGCTGTGGGTTCATCCAGAATAAGCGCCGTCAACTCGTCCCGAAATGCCTTGGCAATCTCCACCATTTGCTGTTCGGCGCGAGTAAGACGATCCACTCTCTGGTCAGGAGATAGTTCAAAGCCAAGATCTTCCAGTAATCTCAGGGCTTCGCGGCGCATACTCCTTTTGTCGAGAAAGATGCGGCGGGTGTGTTCAGCGCCCAGGAACAGGTTTTCTTCGACCGTCATCTGGGGGATCAGGGAAAACTCCTGAAACACGGCCGATATCCCCCGCTGCCTGGCATCATGCACTGACACAAGGTCTATTTCATTACCCCTCATCTCAATACGTCCCGAAGTCGGCCGATTTGCGCCCGAAAGAATCGAGATAAGAGTCGACTTGCCTGCCCCATTCTCCCCGAACAACACATGCACTTCCCCTGCACGGAGATCAAAGTCCACCGAATCAAGAGCGCACACACTCCGATAGTTCCTGGTCAAAGCCCTTGCGCAAAGAAGCGAGGCAGGCATTGTCACGCCTCGGTCACTCCACCCGGAAGACCGGACTAAAGCCATCCGGGGCGAGGGTCGAGGCTGGATCGAAATCCTTGTGATTTCCGACCGTAACGACATAGAGAGCCGGCCCGACATGTTTCTCATGGTTTTGATCTTCCAGTATCCGCACCGCCTGGTCGATAGCGACCCGACCCTGGACCACAGGAGAATCTGTGGGCGCGGCGAGAATCTGGCCACGGCGGATACCCTGATCCACGCCAGGGGTGAAATAGTAGGAGATCACTTTGACCTGATCAGACAAGCCACGCGCGCGAAGGATCGGAATTGCCGCCTCTGCCGTTACGGCGGTGCCGGCAATATAATCAAGATCAGGATATGTTTCGAGTGCATCCTCCACAAGGGCCGACTGCGCTTCCTTTCCTGTATCGCCGTATTTGGTTTCTACAACCTCAACGGCGCTTCCCTCGACACCCCCAAGAAAGCCGGTATTTCCAGCTTCAACCCAACCTGCGCCAGCGGGACCGGGGAACCAGGCAACCCTTACCGAATCGCTACCCTCAGGATGTTGTCCGGCAAGAAACTCTCCAGCCATCCCCCCCATTTCGCCAAACGAGACGAGCGATTTAGCGCTCAACTCCGGCGAGGACATGCCGTTTATGATATCAATCACCGGAGTCCCCCCGGATCGAATTTCGCTGACCAGATTATTGAGCCCGTCATAAGAGATTGCCCCGATAACCACAGCATCCGCCCCGGCAGCCACACAATCCTCAATCTGGTTGATCTGGGAGCTGAGTTCGGTGTACCCGCCCGCCTCGACTAACTGCATACGCACCCCAAGGCGCTCAGCCTCGGATGCGACACCATAATTTACCGCAAGCCAGTAAGCGTCCTTCATGTGTGGAAATGAGACACAAATATCCCAGGCTTTTTCCGCTTTCTCAAGCGGTACGTAATCAACGGTAGTTCTGGGGCTTGCCATATCGAACGGTGGCTCCCAAACTTCTACCGGATACGGATACCAGTTATCTGCAGCCGCATTTCCCATACACAGGATAGTCATCATTCCTGTTGCGATCCAGAGTTTCAAGTTGAATTTCATTTTGTTGCCTCCTGATTATTAAATTACTCACACTTGGTTTCTGCCAGACACGTACTCGGAAACCGCGAATTATTCTGACTGATCAAAGTTTTTCTCAACTATAGATAAATCAGTTTTTATTGTAAAATAGTATTTTTTGCAGTGTAATATTGAAAAAACAGATGGCAATTTCTTTTCGTCAAGTTCGTTATTTCATCGCTGTCGCGGATGCGGGAAAAATATCTGCGGCGGCGGCAAATCTTAATATCTCCCAGTCTGCTGTAAGCACAGCAATTCATGCTCTGGAAGAAGAACTGGAAGCCCCGCTGTTTCAACGTCAGTCCGGTGGCGTAGTCTTGACCTATGAGGGCTATCAATTTGTAGGGCGCGCACAGAATATTCTCGCCGCAGTCTCGGAAGCGGCTCAAGGCCTCCGCCGGTCTGGACGCACCCTGAGTGGTAACGTGAGGGTTGGCCTGACGTATACAGTTGCAGGTTATTTCATCCCCCAGATTCTGATGCGATTCGGACGATCATTTCCTGATGTAAGAGTTCACTTGCAAGAGCAGAATCGGGATGAAATCGAAGAAATGATTGTCCAGGGCGAACTTGATATCGCCGTAATTCTGGTATCAAACCTGAAAAATGCAGAGCAAATCAACTCCAGAGTGCTGATGAGGTCACGTCGACGTCTCTGGTTATGCGCCAACCATTATCTGATGGGCGCGGAGCATATTGGATTTGCGGAAATTTCAGAGCAACCGTATGTAATGCTGACTGTTGACGAAGCGGAACAGTCGGCGCTCCGTTACTGGGCGGAAGCGCAATACAGTCCCAACATCTTTTTCAGAACCACCTCGGTTGAGGCGGTTAGAAGCATGGTGGCGACGGGAATGGGAATTACCATCTTGTCGGATATGGTGTATCGTCCATGGTCGCTGGAAGGCCAGCATGTTGAAGTAAAATCGGTAGAAGGCATAGTTCATCCAATGAACGTAGGACTTATTTGGAAGAAAGACAATGAAATGAACGCTCCAACCAGGGCATTTTATGAATACCTTTGCCTTGCATTCGCCAAATCAAGTTACGGCATCAATGAATTAGAACTTTAGATTCATTCAGCCAAACTCCTGGCACGGCCTTGTGAGCGGATGCAGATATGCAATGCAAGTGTCGCAATACAACCGCTATAATCGCCTGCCAGCCAGTCAACTACAATGAAAAATCCGGCTCATCCACGACGCTGGAGAATCCGCATGAAATTTGCAGGCACAGCCCATCCCCTGTCCATTCAGGAAGCGAGGAAACTCGCGCTTCATTCGCAAAGGGTGTTGACCGCCAACCGGCGCGGGCAGGCGATTGACGCCACCTGTGAGGCGATCAATCACTTGGGTTATGTCCAGATCGACACCATTTCGGTCATACAGCGCGCCCATCACCATACCTTGTGGATACGCAATCCGCGCTATCGGCTGGAACATCTCAACCAATTGATGCAACAAGGCAAAATCTTTGAATACTGGTCTCATGCGGCCGCTTTTTTGCCAATCAGCGATTACCGTTTTACCCTGCCGGCAAAGCGCGAATTCGCCAACGGCAAGCGCTGGTGGTATGAATGCGATCCCGAAATCAAGCGCCAGGTTGTGGACCGGATCACTCAGGAAGGCCCCTTGCAGTCCAGGGATTTCCAGGACCACGGCAAAAGACGATTGTCAATGTGGCAGCGCAAGCCCGCCAAAATGGCGCTGGAACGACTGTTCATGGAAGGCCGGTTGATGGTGGTTCGGCGGGACGGATTCCAGAAGGTATACGACCTTGCGGAGCGGGTATTGCCCGACCAGACGGATACCTCAATGCCGGAGCGCGGTGAATTCATGCGCCACCTGATACTGCGCTATCTGAAAGCTCATGGCTATGGCAGCGCATCGGAAATAGCCTGGCTCCGGGACGGCCTGAAACCGGCGATCCAGACCGAATTGATGGCGCTGGCCGCGGAAGGCAAAGTCGTGCCAGTGCAAATCACTGGCAAAAAATCGGACCCGGCCTTGTTTGCCCTGCCGGATTATCCCGCTCTTCTCAATAAACCACTGCCCCGCTCCCGGGTGCGGATTTTATCTCCGTTCGATAATCTGGTGATCCAGAGAAAGAGAATCAACACCCTGTTCGACTATGATTATCAAATCGAATGTTACGTTCCGGCGGCAAAACGAAAATACGGCTACTTTTGTCTGCCTGTTCTGTGGGACGGGAATCTGGTGGCGCGTATCGACTGCAAGGCTGACCGGCCATCGGGCGCCCTGATTATCAGGAATATCGTTCCGGAGCGGCGGATCAGTCGGATTGACACTTTTTATACGGCTTTTGCCGGGGCTTTGACCGGGTTCATGACGTTCAATGATTGCAACAGCCTGGCTGTGGAGAAAGCGCCGGACCCCGGATTGCGAAATGCGCTTGACAACGCTCTCGAAGCCGTAATCCAGCGCTGAGATCGCTCTGTGTTCCATTCTCTGTCAACGCACAGCAAAGGCATCATCATCACCGCGCTGGGAGTGATGATGATTAGTCCCGACGGATTGCTGAACAGGCTGATTACGGCGGATGCGCTGACCATTACGTTTTTCCGGGGATTGTTTTACAGCTTCGGCATGTTGCTGGCGCTGACGGTACACTATCGAAGCCGAATAATCGCAGCATTGGTTGGCATCGGGTGGCCAGGGGTATGGCTGGCGACGCTGTATTTTGTTGGCAATCTCAGTTTCATTTACTCAATCACGCATACCGCGGTAGCCAATACCCTGTTCATTATCAGTACCACGCCGCTGTTCGCGGCGCTGATCTCGTGGTGGATATTCAAGGAGCGGGTAATGCGCCGAACCTGGATCGCGATATTTGTCGCCGCGGCGGGGATTGCCGTCATTTGTTCCGGCAAAAGCATCATGCCGGACGCATGGCTCGGCAATCTCTCGGGGCTGTTTGCCGCGCTCACCCTGGCGATCAGTTTCACGGTGGTTTCCAAGCATCGGAGCAAGGATTTGTTGCCCTCGTTCGTATTCGGCGGTCTTTTATCCGCCCTGATTCTGTTGCCGTTCGTATCCCCGACACAGACTTCCGCCAGTGATTTGAAATATCTGTTCCTGATGGGTTTCGTCATGCTGCCGGTGGCGGCCAGCCTGATGTTCATCGGCCCGCGATACATCAGCGCCCCCGAAGTCAGCCTGATGATGCTACTCGAATCCATCTTCGGCCCGCTCTGGGTCTGGTTCGCACTCAACGAACACCCCGGCAATCTGACCCTGGTCGGCGGCGGAGTCGTACTGATCACCCTGATCGTGCATGGCTGCCTCGGCATCCGCGACAGGCGCCACGGATAGCTTCTGCGCCGTAACCGTGCCAGAACGGTTGCCGCGCCTGGCCGGTTTTGACTTGCCGCAAGGATTCGGATATTGTTCGCCACTCAAAAACCGGACCATCAAATCGAAAATCCGCCATGAGCGATCTTGACGGGATTCTACGGGCGGGGATGGACTATCTCGATCACATTTTTGGAGTGTCGATGGTCGAAGCCTGGCAGGAACACGGCGACCTGCTGACCGACTACGCAAACAGTTTGCGGTGCAGGGAAGTCAATCGACCGCCGAAAAATTCTATAAAAGCCTGCAAGTCACCGCGGGGATGTACCAGACCTTCGGATCGTTATTTCGCAAGTACGACCTGTTCGTTTGTCCGACCAACACCCTGGCGGCGGTCGCGGCCGAGCACGACCAGTCCCGCGACCCGGTTTTCATAAACGGCAAGACGGTTGACCCGCTTCTGGGCTGGGCGCTGACCCTCCCTTTCAACATGATGAGCCGCTGCCCGGTCATCAGTATGTCCTCCGGCCGCAACCCGGGATAACGTGCCGACGGGCATTCAGCTGGTCGGCCCGACCTATCAGGACAAGATCGTGTTCCAGGCCGCCATGGCATTCGAAAACGAAGCGGGGTAGTGGTATACCCATGCTGGAAACCGGCCTCCGCTATAGCCCATGATTTTCTGGTTGCAAAAATTAACTACCAAAAAAGCACCAAACCTCTGCTCATCTACCAACTGTTGACCTCTGATTCCTTACGGGCTCTTCATGAGAATGACGAAGCATTCCTGCTCGAAATGATGGTCGCTCGTTAAAATATTCGCCATCAAGCCATCTTTCATAACCACCATCGAAATGCAATCTTGCAAGCTATATTCCTTGTCGGGCCGTTCCTCATACAACAGGTCAAGCGCCTTATGAAACAGCGTGCGGGTATGCGGAATGACACGGATATTTGGATCATTAATGATCGCTCGTGCTGTCGTTACCGCTCTCTCGCGAAGCTTGTCACCAGAGGCTGACAATCCCGTGAGAAATTCCGTCAACACCGCATCCGTGGTCACCAACTCTACCTGATTACCCAATCGCTTGCGCGCTTGCTTGGCCGAATCGTGCCATTGGTCGCGTGGATTGGCTATTGCGATCCAATATGCAGAATCCGCAAAGACAGTCGTCATCGTTTAACTCTTCTGTACAGGTAGAAATCATGTCGATGCGATAAATCGGTTGGCACTCTGTCCCATTCATGATCCGATACATCGTTGAATATCTCCGAAATCACG
Organism: Candidatus Poriferihabitaceae bacterium; assembly: GCA_965208975.1. Taxonomy (GTDB): domain Bacteria; phylum Pseudomonadota; class Gammaproteobacteria; order Arenicellales; family Poriferihabitantaceae. Next base: position 1,299,292 of record CBDBQH010000003.1, read on the forward strand.
TCCTCTATACAGGGGGCGCTTGCATCAAATCCGGTTTCGTTGTCGGGAATGACCTTGAGACGATCCACGTTTTGAATTTCCTGCAACGCCCCCTCTGTGCTGAATTCACCCTGCCCTTTCACAAACAACTGCGTGGAAACATGCTCTTTGAGTGCTGTGGTAACTTCAGATTCTTGTTGTTCCGTAAACCAGACGCGAGCTTTTGTTCCGTCTTTCATCCAAATATGAAATCGTCCTTGGCGGACATCAACCTCAAGCACACGGCCCGTAATTTCCAACTCATCCACATAGGAATGTCCTGCGACGGTGTTGAGCCTCTGGCGGGCCATTGGGGTGACGGTCGTCAACTCCCGACCGGGCGGGGCAAATTGTATCTGGGCGCTACCCGTTAATTTCTTTCCAAACGCTGCAAGAACAGAAAGCGCTTCCCTCGGAAAACCATCCGGCAGCGTTTCGTCACGGTTGGCTGCTGTATATGCGTCGTACGCGAGATCAACGGCCTCGATTATCTCGTCTGGAACTTCCCATATTGAAAGTTGGTCTGAGTTACCATGTATTTCGAGAGGGACGACGGCGCTTCCCTTCTCGATCCTGCGAAAGACAAACTGCGTACGCTCTTCAAAATCCTTGGGCAATCGCTCGCGATCTGGGTTCTCTTTCTTCCAGACTACTTTTGCTATCTCAGTTACGATTTTCTGGAAATGGACTACCTCTTCCAGTGCGGCCGCATCAAGTACGTGCCCATCGTAACGTGAACCCGTGAAACACACGCGAGCAATCTCGTGTCGTTGTTCTTTCATTGCTAAAGCTCCCAGACCTTGAGGCCCTTGCCCTGTACAGCTTGGCAGGAATGGTAACCTGAAGCTGCGACCTCCCGGTGACCAAGGGCATCAGAAGTCTCGCGTGGTAGTTTGTTAATCACAGCATCATAACACAACCATGTCCATCACTGTATTTCTAACGAATCTCATCGCGAGTTCTCAATCTTGGAAAAAGGCTCAGGCACGCACGAAGTGATTGAGAACTATCTGATCAAGCAGAGTCTCGACATTGAGCAAATGGACACCAGAGAATGGAACATCACCCGTCTTCCCAAGACCAATACCCAGCCATTGCCGGAAGAAAAAGCGCGGCAAGCCCAAAGGCCTGAAATCCGGCGGCTTGCAGAACAACGCAAGCGATAGCCCCACGACCCACAACCAAACAGGTTTCATTTGAGGCCAGCTTTCCTTGATTTCTGCGGTACCGCGCAATTACCCCCAATATCACCACGAAAAGACCGCCGAAATCCAACGGCGAGTCTCACCAAGCTTAGGACAGGTCTTTTGCAAAAACCGCTTGAGCCCGTTCCATGTGGAGGAAGCTCGCATCAGGGCGATAACGCCAGCCAAATACCATTGAAGTTTTGGATGGTCAACATTCATTGTGAACCACTAGATCGTGTTAACACTATTGCGAGTTTTTTCATGAATCATTGCTCCATTGTGATGTGATGGAAGAGGGTTCTCTCAATGCGTTAAACTGTAGCAGTATAACAAAATTTTCCAGACACAGTGGTGACCACAAGCACAGTTTCCTTAAGGAAGAATTGCGGAAAAGGTATTTAAAACTTGCTGGACGTAACCCGCGGCTGCCCCGGATTTCAGCCCCCTCTGCCACCCTTCCATTTCGCCTTACGCTCCGCTTTCTTGCGCGCTTTTTCTTCCCGCTCCCGCTCTACTTCGATCATTTCGGACTCGATCATCGCTGGCGTTTCCCAGGTTATTCGGCCCAGCCTGCCTTCTCGAATATCAGCAATGACCACCTTGGCTGCCCGATCGAGGTCCACCTTTCCGCCTGCGACCAGGCATCCCCGCCGCCGTCCGACATCCGTCAAAATATCCTGCTCCGGCGTTTCAACCTCCTCCAGCCTGTATCGCTCGATCAGATTTGAAGCATAGCTCTCCTTCAGATAACGAAGCGCAAAAAGCGCGATTTCGACATGGGAAATAGCGGTATCCCGAATCGCGCCAGTCACCGCCAGGCGATACCCGGCGTTTCTACTCTCAACATTCGGCCACATCAATCCCGGCGTATCGAGCAAAGCAAATCCCGGCTGGATTTCGATAAATTGCTGTTGCCGGGTAAGCGCGGGCTGATTTCCGGTTTTGGCCACCGTCCGGCCTGCCAGGCGATTGATCAGGGTTGACTTGCCGACATTGGGAATCCCCATCACCATGGCGGTGATTCGCGCGCGGGAACCACCATTGGCCGCATACAACTTCCGGCACAAGTCGGGCGCCCGGTCAGCGCTGCGGCGATGTCGCAAGTCCGCCGGCAGAACCCGGACGCCCGGACGAGACTCATAGAAGCCCTGCCAGACCTCATTCAACTCCCGGTCAGACAAATCGGGTTTCGTCATCACCCGCAGACAGGGTTTATCGCCGCGCAACCGCGCCAGCATCGGATTGGCGCTGCTGAACGGAATACGGCCATCGAGTAATTCAATGAATACGTCCACCCTGGAAAAAACCTCCCGGATCTCCTTGCTGGCCTTGTTCATGTGGCCCGGAAACCACTGTATGCGCTGTTCTGTCATTTATTCTGCTCTGGACATCCATTCCGGATTCCGTGAAACCCGGCGGTCAATCTGGCACAATGCGCCACTTATGTGTATCCTGTTTCTCGCCATTAACCGTCACCCCGACTACCCGTTGATTATCGCAGCCAATCGGGACGAATACCATGATCGTCCGAGTCAGGCCATGCACTATTGGCCCGACCACCCGGAAATACTGGCCGGACGTGACCTGGACAAGGGCGGAAGCTGGTTTGGAATCAATCATAAAGGCAGTTTTTGCGCGGTCACAAACTTCCGCACCGGAGCGCCCGCTGTTGCCGACCGGCAAAGTCGGGGCAATCTGGTCGTCAAGTTTCTGGCCAGTGATTGTGGCGGCAGGGCCGGGGATGACTTCCTGGAATACCTGAAACGCGAGTCTGGCCGATTTAACCCGTTCAATCTCATATTCGGCAACCGCGCCGCCATCCGGATTTTTTGCAGCCAGGACCATTCATTGAAAACGCTGTCCGCTGGTTATCACAGTGTCTCCAACGGCTACATGGATCACGAATGGCCTAAAATGTCCTGCGGCGTGAGAAAACTGACCGAAGTAGTCGAAAAGCAATCCCCGCTCAAAATAGACGAATTGAACAGGCTCATGCGCGATCAAACCAAAGCCCGGGATGACCAGCTACCGGACACCGGGGCTGGAAAAGAGTTTGAACGACTGGTTTCCTCCATTTTTATTCAGGATGACGACTACGGTACGCGCGCCACAACCTGCCTGTTGTATCGACCCCAGACCCTTACCGCGCATGAAATCAATTATGATCGCCGGGGGCAAAGTATCGGACATCAGGTATTCACGCTGGTTACATGAGTGAGAAGAAACAACATATCGCGGTTATTGGCGCCGGAGTCGTCGGGGTAAGCTGTGCGCTGTGGCTCCAGAAAAAAGGCTTCCATGTCACACTGATTGACGGCAATGAACCGGGCTCCATCACCTCTTACGGCAACGCCTGCACTTTCGCCGATTATGGTTGCGTCCCGATCAATGACCCCGGCCTGTACCGGCGGCTGCCATCGTTGATGTTTCGCCGGAACAGCCCGTTAAAAATTGATCCCTGGTACGCCCTGACTCACTGGCCGTGGATGCTGTCCTTCCTGCGCCGCTGTCAACCGCGCGAAGTCCAAAAAACTGTTTCCGCGCTGGACATGATTCTAAAACAGGCTCACACCGGACTGGACCCGCTCATCTCGCTGACCGGAACCGGCGACCTGATCACCGCCAATGGCTGCATGCAGGTTTATCAAAACGACCGCGAGTTTGCAAAAGACCGGCCCCGTCGCGAGATCTGGACAGAGCGGGCGATTCCGTATTGTGAACTCGACCGGGATGAAATAATTGATCTCGAACCCAATCTGAACCGCCGATTTGAAAAAGGCATTTTCCTTGAAAACACGCGGCAGACCCGCAACCCGAAAACCCTGGTTACCCGGTTTTTCCAGCATTTCATGGCAACAGGGGGGCGTTTCATTGCCGACCATGCCCGCAGTATTGCCCACATCCATGATATTGCCCTCGCCCCGAATGGCATCCGCGTTTATCTTCACAGCACAAATTCCTTGTTGGCGGACCAGGTTGTGCTCAGTTGCGGCGCATTTTCCAGACAGATCAAGGGTGGTGGCGCAGAAAAACTCCCGCTGGATACGGAAAGGGGCTATCACATCCAGTACGCCGGATTGCAGGATATGATCAGCCGCCCCGTAAGCTGGGTCGAGAGCGGATTTTACGTAGTGCCAATGAACGAAGGGCTGCGCTGTGCCGGTACAGTAGAGCTCGCCGGACTGTCACAGAAAAAGAATCGGAAAGCCTTGGACTACATCACCCGTAAATCCCGGCAAATACTGGATTTGCCACAAAACCCGACCTCCGACTGGCTTGGCTACCGACCCACCCTGCCGGACTCGCTCCCCGTGATCGGCGCCGCGACTGACTCTCCCGGCGTCTGGTACGCCTTCGGCCATCATCATCTGGGTCTTACCCTCGCCGGCATAACCGGCCAGCTGATCGCAGAACGGATCGCGAACGAACCACCCTGCATAGACACACAACCGTTCTCCCCGTCCCGCTTCAAGTGATACGGGCTTTGCGACGAGACACACCGACCCTTTCGCCATCCGGTTCGGTCCGGGAACAGACCTTCCTTCAGGTGGTCTTCTTGCGGCGACGGTCTGGCCGGTTCACCACAGAGCAGAGGTTTATCTGTGGCTCAGGTCAAACCTAAAGCCACGCGAGCCTAAACGGGGGTAACGTTATCCGCCTGGGGGCCTTTCTCCCCATCGGTTATTTCGAACGTTACCTGTTGTCCATCATACAACGTTTTCCTGCCCTCGCCATTGATTGCGCGATAGTGAACGAAAACATCCGTCTCTCCTTCTCGCGCGATAAAGCCAAAACCCTTGGCATCGTTAAACCATTTTACGGTTCCGGTTACCAGATTACCTGACATACTAACCTCTTACTTCTATGAATGAGCCGCCTGGCGGCTGAAAAAGCCAGCTTTCCGATAAAGCCGTCTTCGAACAATACGGTAAGGATACCCAAACGATTGCATCACCGTATTCGGCGGGAGTGTAGCACCTTTACAAACAATGCAATCACTTTTTTTAACATTCCGACCCATCAACCCTGAAATCAGATTCAAGGCGGGTGGTTGATCGTCCATTTCGTCCAGACAGGGTATTGACCAGCGATTCGACCAGAATCTCTTCGTCTGCGCCGGATGCGCGATGGTGGTATTCAACGACCCCGCGCTCGAGACCGCGCTGACCGACTGTGACCCGATGGGGGATGCCCAACAGCTCCATATCGGCAAACATCATGCCGGGCCTGCCATCCCGATCATCCAGCAACACCTCAAAACCGGCTTGATGCAATTCATGATAAAGCATATCAACCACGTTACGCACACGCTCCGATTTTTTGATGCCGACCGGCACAATGGCAACCTGAAAGGGGGCGATTGATTCGGGCCAGATAATACCCTTGTCATCATGATTCTGTTCGATCGCGGCAGCGACAATACGGGTTACGCCAATGCCATAACACCCCATCGCCATTTCAACCTTCCGGCCGGTTTCATCGAGCACCGTAGCATCCATCGCCTTGCTGTATTTTGTGCCCAACTGAAAAATATGTCCGACTTCAACTCCCCGGGCAATGGTGATGGCGCCATCCCCGTCCGGGCTCGGGTCACCCTCCACCACATTACGGATATCGGCAACCTCACCCGGTTTGACATCCCGCTCCCAGTTGATACCGAAATAGTGCTGGTCGTCGATATTCGCTCCCGCCCCGAAATCCGACATTTCGGCAACGCTCCGGTCGATGATAAACGGGACAGGCAGATTGACCGGCCCCAATGAACCGGGGCTCGCTCCGACCACCTCCCGTATCACCTCTTTATCGGCCATCCTCAACGGTGAGGCAACCTGCCAGAGTTTTTCAGCCTTGACCGGGTTGAGTTCATGGTCTCCCCGAACCAGTAATGCAACCACCGGGGATTCGCACTCGTCTGACGCTTCCACCACCAGTGTCTTGATGGTTTTCTCTATCGGTAAATTGAATCTTTCGACCAGGTCGGCTATGGTTCTCACAGCGGGCGTATCGACCTGCTTCATTTCTTCTTTGGCAGGGCTGCGCTTCGCCCCGGCAGTCACCGCTTCGGCCAGATCGACATTTGCGGCGTACCGGCCATTACTGGAAAAAGCGATCACATCTTCACCCGAGTCCGCTAACACATGAAACTCATGAGAGGTATCGCCGCCAATACTCCCTGAGTCTGCGGCCACAGCCCGGTAGCGCAACCCCAGCCGATCAAAAATCGCGCAATATGTCTGATACATAACCTGATAGGTTTGTTGAAGTGAGGCCTGGTCTGCATGAAAGGAATAGGCGTCCTTCATAATAAATTCACGTCCACGCATGACCCCGAAGCGGGGGCGGATTTCGTCTCTGAACTTGGTCTGTATCTGATAGAAGTTCATCGGTAATTGACGGTAGCTGCGGATCTCGTTGCGAACCAGCGAGGTAATAATTTCCTCATGGGTGGGTCCAAGACAAAAGTCCCGCCCATGACGGTCTTTCAATCGCAATAATTCAGGGCCATATTCCTGCCATCGGCCAGAGGTATTCCACAGCTCTGCGGGCTGGACACCCGGTAACAGCACCTGCTGGGCGCCCGAACGGTCCATTTCCTCGCGCACAATGGCTTCGACCTTACGCAGTACCCGCATCCCCAAAGGCAACCAGCTGTAAATCCCCGCCGCCGCCCTGCGAACCAATCCGGCTCGCAACATGAGCTTGTGAGAGATGACTTCCGCATCGGCCGGCGTTTCCTTCAAGGTGGCCAATAATAGTTTTGATGTACGCATGACGGTTATGAATGGAATGACTCGCGGAAAAAGCGTAGCCAGTTCAACCCCATTACTTTTTCTATATCTTCACGGGCAAAGCCGGCTTTCTCCAAGCCATTGATTATATTACAAAAATGGGTTGAATTGCCAAACCATTCCGGTTGCGCGGGCCATCCAGCGTTGGCGGCCGTCCCCTCCCCATAGTCGGTGACCTTGCTCCAGCGGCCGTTTCTCATCCAGGTCACGACCGAGTCCGGCTGGTCCTGGCATAAATCCGAGCCAATGCCGAGGTGGTCAATACCGATCAGCGAAGCGGTATCGGCAACCATGTCGCAAAACTCTTGCAGGACACAGTTCGGGCCTCCCTTCAAATGAAACGGATACAGGCTGAAACCCAGCATACCCCCGCTCTGCCCAAGCGCCTTGAGCACAGTGTCCGATTTATTACGCAGGGCCGGCTCAAAAGAGGATGGGTTGGCATGGGTAATGGCGATCGGGCAGTCGGAAATTTCCATCGCCTCCAGAGTGGAGCGCTCGGCGCTGTGTGACATGTCTATAACCATGCCGACCCGATTCATTTCCCGGATTACCTGCCTGCCAAAACGGGTGATCCCCGGATCATTTCGTTCATAGCAGCCGGTCGCGAGCAGGCTCTGGTTGTTATAGCTGAGTTGCATGAAACGCACCCCAAGCATGTAAAAAATTTCTACCAGGCGGTAGTCATCCTCAATCGGGGAGCAATTCTGAAAACCAAACACAATGGCTATCCGGTTGGTTTTTTTCGCATCCAGAACCGCTTGTGCACAATCGGCCTTGACAATCAGGTCACTGTGCCGCTCGAACAGCCCGTTCCATTCGCCGATATTTCTCAGTGTCTCAACGCAGGTCTCATGATACGCAATCGTGACATGGACACAATTCAAACCGCCTTCGCGCATCTGCTCGAAGATTTTTCGACTCCAGTTGGAATACTGCAATCCGTCAATAATCAACATAGCCTTACGCTTTCAGGTAGGTGGTTTTCACCTGTGTATAAAATTCAGCGGCATACTGTCCTTGCTCGCGAGACCCGAAGCTGGAGTTTTTCCGGCCACCGAAAGGCACATGATAATCGGTCCCTGAGGTCGGCAGGTTGACCATGACACAGCCTGTTGCTGAATGTTTCCTGAAATGACTGGCATGAGAGAGAGAGCGGGTGATAATGCTGGAGGTCAACCCGAAACGGGTATCATTAGCCAGGTTCAGTGCATGGTCATAATCATCCGCCCTGAGCACACAGGTGATCGGCCCGAACACCTCCTCCCGGTTGATCTGCATCGCATTATCCCCGTTAATGAACAGCGCCGGCTTCATATAATATCCCGGAGTAGACCGCTCAATACGTTCCCCACCGCATACCCGCTCCGCACCCTCCTGTTCGCCAATGGCCAGATACCGCTGATTCTGGTCTAACTGCGCCTGATCCACAACTGGACCAATGTTCGTCTTTTGGTCCAGCGCGTGACCGATGACCAGATCGTCCATGGCTTTTTGCATGGCTTCAATGAATGGGTCGTGAATGCCTGCGGTGACAATAATCCGGGATGACGCCGTACATTTTTGTCCTGTGCTTGCGAACGCCCCGTTTACCGCACACGCCACCGCGGTGGCAAGGTCTGCGTCATCCAGCACAACCAGTGGGTTTTTACTGCCCATCTCCAGCTGCACTTTGGTCAGGTTTTCTGCCGCCGCCGTCGCAATTCTCCGGCCAGTCGCGAGCGACCCGGTAAAGGTGATGGCGTCAATGCCGCCGGAGGTGATCAGCGCTTCACCGACTGAGCGACCACTGCCGAGCGCCATGTTCACCAGGCCAGCGGGCAGGTCCTGAGCCGCAATAATCTCCATCAGCGCAACCGCGCTGGCTGGCGTCAGGTTGGCTGGCTTCCAGACCACGCTATTGCCATAAGCAATGGCCGGCGCGAGTTTCCAGCAGGGCAGCGCGGTCGGGAAATTCCAGGGCGTAATGATACCGATTACACCCATCGGCTCCCGGGTCACCAGGACTTCTACGCCGGGGCGGACCGAGTCACAGACCTCCCCCATCTGGCGCAATACCTGCGCCGCATAGTATGTGAAAAACTGTCCGGCGCGATAGACCTCTCCCTTGCCTTCGGGCAGGGTCTTGCCTTCCTCGCGACACAGTAATTCACCCAGTTCCGTGGAGCCGTCCATCAGGGCCTGGCCAATCGCCATCAACACATTGTAACGCCGCTCCAAACCACTACTGGCCCAGACGGCTTGCGCTTCGCGAGCTGCGTCGATGGCATCACCAACCTGCGCCACACTGGCCTGTGCAAACTCACCAACCACGTCCCGAGTGTCGGACGGATTCACGTCCGCTATCCGGTCAACCCCATCGACCCATTGACCGTTGATGTAATTCCGCATTTCTCCCTGTGCCATTCAGATACCTGTTGCCCGCCTGATTAAATTCGTCCTGATGATACCGCGAATATTCGGGATTACAACCTCGACGGCGACAATCAAATATCCAGATTTGAAACCGCGAACGCATTTTTCTCGATGAATTCCCGGCGCGGCTCAACATGGTCTCCCATCAGCGTAGTAAAGGTTTCATCGGCGCCTACAGCATCCTCAATGGTGACCTGGAGAAGACGGCGTACCGCAGGGTCCATAGTGGTTTCCCATAGCTGTTCAGGGTTCATTTCGCCAAGTCCCTTGTAGCGTTGAATCGACAACCCTTTCTTCGCCCTTGCCATCATCCATTCCACTGATTCGGAAAAATGATCAAACTCCTCCTGGTTACTGCCCCATTCAACAACAAACCTGTCGCCGACATTCTTCAGCCGGGCAACATGAGCAATCAACGACTGGTACTCCGCGCTACTGAACAGACTCGCGGAGAAATCAATGGTTTCTTCCAGCCCATATCGTTGTATCGACACAGTCAGGGTTGATTGGGCCGGATCAGTGCCGACGGTATAGCAGGCAGTACCATGATCATCCGCATTCAGTACCGCTTCCAGAGCGGTTGCTATACGGGCCGCGCTTCTAGGGTCACCCAGCTCCTGTTCCACTACCGGCTCAATCATTAACAACGCTTCGAGTATGTTCCGGTTATAACGTCTGGACAGCCGATCTATAGTCTGCGCCACAAAATTATTTTGAGTCACCAGCCTCCTCAATTCAGCCCCGGCTATGATTTTATCCGTAGCATGCAATCTCGCGTTATCCGCAACAATGTTCAGCATGTGGTTCACCATTTCCGTGTCATCCTTGATGTAGATTTCCTTTTTCCTCATCTCCAGCTTGTACAGCGGCGGTTGGGCGATATAGATGTACCCTTTCTCTATCAGTTCCGGCATTTGCCGGAAAAAGAAGGTCAGTAACAAGGTGCGGATGTGTGAGCCGTCAACGTCCGCGTCGGTCATGACAATAATTCGATGGTAGCGCAGCCTGGCGACATCAAAATCCGCTTTGCCGATTCCGGTTCCCAGAGCCGTAATCAGGGTGGTCACCTCTTCCGAGGAAAGCATCTTGTCAAAACGCGCCTTTTCTACATTCAGGATTTTACCCTTGAGCGGCAAAATTGCCTGAAACTTCCGGTCTCTGGCTTGCTTCGCGCTTCCACCCGCGGAATCCCCCTCAACCAGATAAAGCTCACACAATGCCGGGTCCCGCTCCTGACAATCGGACAATTTGCCAGGCAAACTACCCAGATCCAGGGCATTTTTACGCCGGGTCATTTCCCTGGCTTTTCTCGCCGCCTCCCTGGCGCGGGCGGAATTGACAATACGGTTGGCGATAATCTTCGCTTCTTTGGGGTTTTCGAGAAGAAAGTTTCCCAATGATTCGGCCACAACTGACTCAACCGCGCCCTTGACCTCGGAAGACACCAGTTTATCCTTCGTCTGGGAAGAAAATTTCGGGTCGGCAACCTTGATCGACAAGACAGCGGTCAGACCCTCACGGCAATCGTCGCCGCTCAAACTCACTTTTTCTTTCCTGGCCAGCCCCAGTTCGGTGACATATCCATTCAAAGTGCGAGTCATAGCCCCTCGAAGTCCAGCCAAGTGTGTACCACCGTCTGCTTGTGGTATATTATTGGTATAACAAAAGGTATTTTCCTGATAGGAGTCATTCCATTGCATCGCGAGATCAACCACAACCCCCTCCTTTTCGCTTGTGGAAGTGAAAACCGTAGAGTGCAAGGCATTCTTGTTTTTGTTCAGATGCCCTACAAAAGCGGCGATCCCGCCATCGTATTCGAATACATCTCTGGCATCCGTGCGCTCGTCGGTGAGTTCTATGTGTACCCCGGAATTCAGGAACGACAATTCACGCAACCTTTTCCTCAGGATTTCATAGTGATACTCAACGCCTGAAAATGTCCGGGTACTGGCTAAAAAAGTAATCGTCGTCCCGGTTTCCTGCGTTTCTCCGATAACACCCAATGGAGCGACAGGTTCACCGTCTGCATATACCTGGTTGTGAATTTTACCTCCACGGCATATTCGCAGAACCAGTTTTTCTGACAAGGCATTGACAACAGACACCCCCACTCCATGCAGGCCACCGGATACCTTGTAGGCATTCTGGTCAAACTTCCCGCCGGCGTGAAGTACCGTCATAATCACCTCTGCGGCGCTTCTCCCTCCTTCATCCATCAGTATGCCGGTAGGAATTCCACGGCCGTTGTCGCTGACGGTGATGGAGCCGTCAATGTGAATGACCACCCGGATACAGCTGCAATACCCCGCCAATGCTTCGTCTATGGCATTGTCTACAACCTCAAATACCATGTGATGCAGTCCCGTGCCGTCATCCGTATCACCGATGTACATACCTGGACGTTTACGGACCGCATCCAGTCCTTTCAACACCTTGATACTACTGGAATCGTAGTCATTTGACATAAAAAAGCGCCCTCACAGAAAAACCTGATTTTATCACAGACAGGACATGAATTTTTTCTGAATCACGATGAGTCGGAGCGGATGTTTCACATGAAACATTTTTACATTATCACCAGCCCGAGGAGTAGAAGAAGCCGAGCGTAAGCGCAGGCTGATTCGGTGGGCTACGCCCCCCGATCAAGCCGGGGGCAGGCTTTTGTATTGCGGACTCCCCGGTCTGCGGGTGGAGTGATATTCTACCGCATCCGCTTTGCGGATTTATCCCGATCCGGGTGGTATTTCACCCGTTAATCTTGACTCAGGAAGTTGAGAAGGGCAACAAGTTGACCAGGGCAACGATCAAGCCTCCCTGGGCTATCAGCGCTCCAAACATCCATTTCAATAAATCAGACTTGAGTGATGCAATATCCGCCCGGGTTCCCAGTCGCAGGGCTTCAATACTGGATTTGGTTTCCTGTCGCAGGTTTTCGATATTCGCCTTGACCGCTTCGATATCGGCTTTGGTTTCCAATCGAAGGGTTTCGATACCGGCTTCGAGTCGCGCAATATCCGCTTTGGTTTCCTGTCGCAAAGACTCAATACCGGCTTTGGTTTCCTGTCGCAGGGTCTCGATATCGGATTTGGTTGCAAGTCGCTGGGCTTCGATATCCGCCTTGACCGCTTCGATATCGGCTTTGGTTTCCTGTCGCAGGGTCTCGATATCGGCTTTGGTTGCAAGTCGCTGGGCTTCGATATCCGCCTTGACCGCTTCGATATCGGCTTTGGTTTCCTGTCGCAGGGTCTCGATATCGGCTTTGGTTGCAAGTCGCTGGGCTTCGATATCCGCCTTGACCGCTTCGATATCGGCTTTGGTTTCCTGTCGCAGGGTCTCGATATCGGCTTTGGTTGCAAGTCGCTGGGCTTCGATATCCGCCTTGACCGCTTCGATATCGGCTTTGGTTTCCAATCGCAGGGTCTCGATATCAGGTTTGGTCGCAAGATTGGTGTTGAGCAGGGCGACCTGTTCCTCGGCCAGGGTCTCGGCCTGTTCCTCCGTGAATCCACTTCCCGTCAAATGCTTGACAAAGCGATGGGTATCAAATGTGATGGCTTGGGCTTGGAGCATGCGCTGATTATAGATAACCCGCCAGAACAGTACAAGCTGCGCAGTACAAGAATTGATGTTTCACATGAAACATTCCAGACGTTACAACCGTCTTGGCATCACCAACCAGATAGATTGTTCATCTCCCGGCTGTTTTATGACGCAAATTCCTTCGTTTCCCTGAAAATGCAATTCGAGCTCTTCCGTGGTGGCCGCCCTGGCCGGGTCCATTAAATAGCTGATGTTATAACCCGCTTCAAAAGCCGCTCCACTGTAGTCAATTTCAATCTCTTCCACCGATTCCTCGTTTTCGCTATTTCGGGTAACCAGCCGCATGTTATTTTGCTCCATGGTGACTTTCACTCCTTTTCCATGATCCGTAGTCAATACCGCGGCGCGGGTCAGGGTTTCCAGAAACGTGGTTCTGCTTACCTGAATCATGATCTTCATCTCGGTTTCAAGTACGCTTTTGTATTCTGGAGCTTTCCCGTCTATCAGCTTGGTGATCAGAATGGGCGCCGGGTGTCCGGAATCATCAGGCTGCCCGGATTTCCCCCAGCTTACTTTAAGATGGTTGCTGTTCACCTCTACGGTCAGCTCGCTTTCATCCTCCCCATCCAGGAAACGGACAATTTCATTCACAGCTTTTCTGGGGACAATAATCTGCCTTTCCTCATTGGAGGCCAGTGTGACATCGACGCTGGTTTGAGCCAGCCGATGCCCGTCCGCGGCAAGCGCCTTTACGCTATTTTCCCGCATCTCCACGGATAATCCATTCAGGTAATATCGAACATCCTGGACCCCCATGGCGAATGCGGTTTTATCGATTATTACTTTTAATTCACGCTGGTTGATCTTGAAGCGTTCTTCCCACTTCCCCTCGGCTATGCGGGGGAAAAATTCAGCATCCAGAGTGTTCAGGGTATATCGGATGCGACCGGATGAAATGATTGCCCGATCCTTTTCAAGCTCGAACAGGATAACTGAATCTTCCGGCAAGATACGTACAATATCGGAGATTTTACGGGAAGATAGCGTAAATTCACAATCTCCTCCCTGAACATCTCCAATCGTTTCTGAAATCTCCATCTCTATGTCTGTTCCTACCAGAGTGAGTTTTCCATCGGCCAGACAGAAATAAAGGTTTCCCAGTATAGGTAGTGTTTGTCTTCTTTCTACGACACTGCTCACCCGGGTAAGCAGAGGTAACAGTCTGTTTTTTTGGATGCTGAATTTCATCTATATAATATTAATAATTAGCGCTGTGGATATGTGGGTATCATTAAAAAGCGATTGCGGTTCAATTACTTGCTTCTGGAACTTTGTGTGGATAACTGTTGAATGCGTATTGTAAAACGAATCAACGAATTGTGGGTAAAAGTTTTCCACAATTTTATCCACAGGAAAACAAAAGATATCAACGAAATTTTCACATACTTATGTACAGGTTCATGGAGCATCGGCAACGAGCGCGAAAACACCAATCGGGGTATGGTTGTGGTCATGGCTCGAGCAACCGCAGGAGGTTCTGGTAATCTTCCCGTACCTTGTTATCGGTTTCCCTCAACTCTTTTATTTTTCGACAGGCGTGGAGCACGGTTGTGTGATCCCGGCCACCAAAGCGGTCACCAATTTCCGGCAGACTCATGTTTGTCAGCTCCCTGGTCAGAACCATGGCCAACTGGCGGGGGCGGGATACCGACTGGTGGCGTTTTTTTGAGAGCATATCCGAAACCCGTATTTTGTAATGGGCGGCGACCACTTGCTGAATATTCTCGATATTGATCTTGCTTTCACGGTAAATCAGGACATCCGAGAGCGCCTGCCTGGCTATCTTCAGATCAATGTGGTGACCGGTAAAGCTGGCGCTGGCGATGATTCGGTTTAGCGCTCCTTCCAGGTCGCGGACATTGGAGTGGACATTATGGGCCACAAAAAAAGCGACCTCGTTCGGCAGGGAAATTCCCTTCAGTAACGCTTTCTTTTCCAGAATCGCGACCCGGGTTTCAAGCTCCGGCGGCTCAATGGCCATAGTCAGGCCGCTGCTGAACCGGGATATCAGGCGGGCTTCGATACCATTGATCGCATTGGGGATACTGTCACTGGTAATGATGATCTGTCGCTGGCCTCCGAGCAGAGAATTGAACGTATGGAAGAACTGTTCCTGTGATTGTTGTTTCCCGGCAAAAAACTGGATGTCGTCAATCAATAACGCATCCAGTGAACGATAGTAATCCTTGAATTTGGCCATGGTATTATCCATCACTGCCTTGACCATGTCGTTCACGAACAACTCCGAATGCACATAAATCACCTTTGCGTCGGGTTTCCTTTCGAGAATCATGTTTCCTGCGGCCTGCATCAGATGGGTTTTACCCAGCCCGACGCCACCGTATATGAACAAGGGATTATAGGCTGTGCCGGGGTTCAGACTGACCTGAAGCGCCGCCGCCCTGGCCAGTTCGTTGGACTTGCCCTTGATGTGGGTGGAAAAGACAAAGTCGGGGTTCAGGGTTCCGCTGGAATACGGAGTATCGGAACCAGAGCGTCGTCGGGTCTGGTTCCGGTCGCTGCTTCCGTTTAAATCGAAAGGGCTTTCCAGCCCGTAGCTGCCGATTTCCAGCCGGATATTATTGACTCCCGCGTCCATATCCATAACCACTTTCTCAACCTCAGGGAAAAGATTGAGTTTTACATGATTGAGTACATAGCGATTAGGCGCCAGTAATTTCAGTGTGTTTCTGTCATAAAATACATGTAGCGGAGCCAGCCAGGTTTCCACGTCCTCTTCGGACAGGATTTCCCTTAGTTTTTGCAGACAGGGATTCCAGAACGAAGGGTTGGTCACTGGTTGTTATCCTGAGTTTCTTTATACACTTTATTTTTGAAGACAGTCAGCTTAGGGACAGATACTTTAGTCTAATCGCAAAAGCTGAATTTATCCACATTCCACACAAAGAGAAGTAATATACAATAAAATTCAGGGTAGTGTCCCACCATCCAACATATTAACCAGACTTATCCGAGGCATCATCAACCATGAAAACCCGCACAAAAGCCCTAGTCATAGGCGGAGGCGTTGTCGGCGCCAGTACGCTTTATCATCTGGTGAAGAAGGGATGGACGGATTCCGTGTTGATCGAACGAAAAGAGCTGACATCCGGCTCCACGTGGCATGCGGCCGGGTTGTTGCCGTTATTCAATATGAGCTATTCGGTGGGAAAACTGCATCAGTATTCGGTCAATTTTTATCAGGAACTGGAAAAGGAAACAGGATTATCTACAGGATTCCGACAAGTGAGCAATATTCGGCTGGCCTGTACCCAGGACAGAATGGATGAGTATCGTTACTATGCCGGGGTGGGTAAAACCGTCGGGGTGGACATCCGCTTCCTGACTCCCGATGAAGTCAAACAGGCCTGGCCGATGTGTAATATCGAAGGACTGGTCGGCGCCATACAACATCCACAGGATGGCTATATTCAACCCAACGACCTGACCACGGCCTTAGTCAAAGGCGCCCGCGCTCGCGGCGCTGAAATCTATCGACATACCTGCGTGAACGCGATTGAACGCGATGGCGACGGATGGCTGGTGGTCACTGACAAGGGGGACATTCGCTGTGAACATGTGATTTCATGTACCGGCAACTTTGCCAGAAAAACGGGGGAAATGGTGGGGCTGGATATTCCGGTGATTCCGGTACAGCATCAGTATATTGTTACCGAACCCCATCCTGAAATTCTCGCCCGAAAAGAGCGCGGCCTGCCCGAACAGGGTGTCCTGCGGGAATCCGATGCGGGTTACTATCTGCGGGAGGAGGCCGGGGGGTTATTGCTGGGACCTTATGAGAGCGGCGCTCCGTGCTGCTATGTGGATGGCCCGTCCGCCGACTGTGAGAATGAATTGTTCCAGGAAGATATTGATCGTTTGATCCCGCATATTGAGGCCTGTATCCATCGCGTTCCCGCATTCGGGGAAGTGGGAATCAAGCAGGTCTACAATGGCGCTATCGCCTATACCCCGGACGGAAATCCGATTGTTGGTCCGGCCTGGGAGATTGAAAACTTCTGGCTGAATGAAGGACACAGCTTTGGTATTACCGCGGCCGGCGGCGCCGGCTGGCAGCTGGCGGAATGGATTGTCAATGGCGAACCGACTGTCGACATGATGGGGGTGGACCCCAGAAGGTACGGACCTTACGCCGCCCGTGGTTATTTACTTGAGAAAAATACGGAAGCTTACCGCAATGTGTTTACGAACCACTTCCCGGATGAGGAGAGGGCGGCGGCGACCCCATTGAAAACCTCGCCATGTTATGACCGTATGAAGTCACTGGGCGCGGTTTTCGGGCATATCTATGGCTGGGAGAGACCCAACTGGTTTGCACCGAAAGACTATGAGCTGCCAGCTGGCGAGATCGGCAGCGGGGATGTTTTGTTAGGAAACAACACTTCTCCCGCGCTGGACGATGGGCGTGTGGTGGAGCGGTACTCATTCCGCCGGTCGAATTACTTCCCGTTTGTCGGCCAGGAATGCCGACATGTTCAGGAAAAGGCGGGATTGCTGGACATGTCGGCCTTTTCAAAGTTCACAGTGAGCGGCGCGTCAGCGGCGGACTGGCTGGAGACGCTGGTTTGCAATCGGATACCGAAGGGAATCGGTCGAGTCGGCCTGTGTCACATGCTGTCACTGAACGGCGGTGTGCGCGCTGAATTTACCATTTATAAAACCGGCGATAACAGATATTACATCGTGTCAGCCGGCGCCATGGAGCGTCATGATTGGGATTACCTGCTTAAAAACAAGCCGTCAGACGGCAGTGTTGAATTACAAAATGTCACCACCCGGTATGGCGTATTGGTGGTCGCAGGACCCAAATCACGGGCGCTGCTGCAGAAATTGACGGATACGGATTTGTCCGATGAGAAATTCAAATGGCTTTGCGGGAAACCGATTAATGTCGGCGCCGCGCAGGCGCAGGCTCTGCGGGTCAATTTTGTCGGTGAATTGGGGTTTGAGCTGCATCACCCGATTGAGACGCAAAACTGTATTTTTGACGCAGTCATGGAGGCCGGAGAAGAATTCGATATAAAACCGTTTGGCATTCGCGCCATGGACAGCATGAGGCTGGAGAAATCCTATCGCCTGATACCACGGGAAATGTCGATTGAGTATTGCGCGTTTGAATCGGGGCTGGAGCGCTTCATCCGGCTGGACAAGGAGCGCGACTTCATCGGCAAACAGGCGTTGATCGAATGGCGGCAACGCGGTTTGGGCAATGCCTTTGTGACGCTGGAAGTGCATGATGTAACGGATGCCGACGCCCGCGGTTCCGAGGCCATTTACTGTGATGGCGCCCTGGTCGGGCGGGCGACCTCGGGCGGTTATGGTTTCCGGGTTGAAAAGTCTCTGGCGCTGGGGCTGGTTGCTCCGCAATTCGCCGCAGTTGGCGCCGAACTTGCGATAGAAATTCTCGGCAAGCTGCATCGGGCCACGGTGATTGAAGAATCGCCTTACGACCCGCAAAACCTGAAATTAAGAACCTGATCATGCAGGTTGAGCAAGAAAACCGGGCTCCGGTTTACGGGTGCGTAGTGGTCGGCTGCCTGCTTGTCGCCCTGTGGAGTTATACCATCGATCCGGTCATCAATGAAGACGGAGTCCTGTATGTGTTGACGGCAAACGCCTTTGCCGCCGGCAACTTCGAGGATGGGCTGGCCTGGTACAAGTGGCCTTTTTATCCGCTGATACTCGCCGTCATCAGCAAAATCACGCTGCTGCCCGTCGAGTATGCGGCGCTGATATTCGGCGCGATCATGCGCGCCGTGGGCGGAATCGCGTTTATCCGGCTCAGTGAAAAACTGGGAGCCGACAAAACCCAACTCTGGCTGGCCGGGTTTGTCTACCTGTTTTACCCCGGATTGAATGAAATACAGTCCATGATCATGCGGGATATACCGTATATCGCCTGTTTCCTGTGGATGGTGGTGTTTTTCGTGCAAACCTGGCAGCGCCCGAACAAACGGGATTTGACCGCGCTTGTCGTCACCGGATTGCTGGCCACGATTTTTCGGGTCGAGGGCATGGTTTACCTCGGCGTTATCCTGTTCTGGCTGCTGATTTCGGGCAGATATACCCCGGCGTGGCTGACCCGTAAGCTGGCCGTTGCCGCCGGGCTGGTTTTCCTGGCGTTATTCGCTTATGTCACCTTGTACTGGATGTATGGCGGCAAGATAGCAGTCGCCCGTGAATGGCTACCGAAGATCTGGTTGCCGCCCAAAGCCGAGTTGACAGGCTACATTGATGGCTTGGTCCCCGGAATCTGGCGCTCCGCCCTTATGACCGGGTTTTATCCGGCAGTGGTCATGTTGCCTTTTGCCAAAGCGATTTTCAATTTCCTTGAAATCCTGACGGCGGGTTATTTTCTGGTCCTGGTGGCCGGGTGGTTTGTCCGCCCGTGGCTGGACAAGCAGACACCCGGTTTTGTGCAAACCTGGCAGTGCTGGAAAATCGTTGTGGTAATCAACATTCTGATTTTGATGGCTTTTGCGGCGCTGCGGTTTCTGTACAACGATCGTTACCCACTGACCTTGTCGGTGATGACCGTGTTGCTGGTTCCGTTCGCGGTCACCGCGCTGTGTCGCACTACAGCGGGAAAAATGAACCGAAAAACAAAAGCTGTTTGCGCTGTGACCGGCCTTGTGCTGCTGGTCAACTCTCTGGAAGGATTGGATCGATTTACCTCAAAACGTCATCTCAGGGAAGCCGGAACCTGGCTCCGGCAACAAACCGGAGACGATTATCACCGTTTCCGCATCTACAGCAACAATCGCATCCTTGACTATTACGTGGGGCAGGACGTATTTCTGTCCCGCTGGCATTATCTTGGTCCGATAGCCAGCCCGGAGACCCTGAAAGACCGGATGGATTTAATCGCGCTTCGCGCCGGCAGGAGTGACCTTGACGGATATTATCAACAGATTCTTTCCAGCATCGGGGAATCTCCGGTCATGACTTTTGAAGACGGCAAGGGAGATCGCGTGGATATATTTGATTTCAGGGAAAAGCAACCCTGATACGGACGGAGCGGGCGGTGTCTATTGCCGGGAGACAGCCGCCAGGCCCGAATTACGGATATTTGACATCAATCAGGAAAATCTTTAGCATAATCACACATTAGATTCCCAATCACCCCCCAAACATGATCGAGAACAGACAAGACATTCCCACCCCAACCCGTAGAGCCTGCCCCCGGCTTGATCGGGGGGGCGGGTCACCGTGCCCGCCCGCCCATAAGCCAAATCGCGCACAAAAGTTAAATTCCCGCTTGACAGCTGAATGGCAAGATGCTGCTACAATGATTGCCAGCCAGC
This sequence comes from Candidatus Poriferihabitaceae bacterium, assembly GCA_965208975.1. Classification (GTDB taxonomy): domain Bacteria; phylum Pseudomonadota; class Gammaproteobacteria; order Arenicellales; family Poriferihabitantaceae. The sequence goes on from CBDBQH010000003.1 coordinate 1,319,626, forward strand.
CAGCCAGCCAGCCAGCCAGCCAGCCAGCCAGCCAGCCAGCCAGCCAGCCAGCCAGCCAGCCAGCCAGCCAGCCAGCCAGCCAGCCAGCCAGCCAAGCCAGCCAGCCAGCCAGCCAGCCAGCCAGCCAAGCCAGCCAGCCAGCCAGCCAGCCAGCCAGCTAGTTCGGGCCTCTTTCGTTCATTAACTGATTCTCCCCGCGCGGGACGGCACGGAGACCGTCCCCTACGATCAAGCCCGTTCCGACACCTCAATATCACTCCCCCCTGGAGGGGGAGTCCAATCCGCAAAGCGGATTGGGTGGGGGGCATTTCCGCGCAAGCGGGAATCCACAACCGTCAGACGGCTGATTCTCCCGACCTGCCGCCGTCAACTGGTGTCACCACCCGTCATCGTAGGGGCAATCCCTTGTGGTTGCCCGCCACAGTCAATCCCTGCCACTACCTCAAAATCACTCCCCCCTTGAGGGGGAGTCCAATCCGCAAAGCGGATTGGGTGGGGGGATTTTCCCGCAAGCTTGTCCCCGGCCCCGAACGGGGAGTGGGAATTCACTACTTCCTCTCCGCCCTTCTCCTTCTACCACTCCTCACCGGCTTCACCGCCGAAGCCATCGCCCAAACTCTAACTCCGATCGCCGACCGAATCGCTCCCCCCGCCACTTTGACAGTCGCCGAGAATGCCGGTCAGCATAACATCGTCCTGTCCGGTCAGGCGGATACGATTCCAACTTTTTTAAGGACAGGTTTCGGTCAGACCGAGAGCACAGCCACAGGTCGCTCAGGCGGCACGGCCTGCCAGGCTGGCGATGACTTTTACAACGTTAATAACAATATTACAATCTCCAGTACGGCAACAACCAGTCATACCACCACTAATTTCAGGGTGTGTGAGGACACGGTCGATGAACCGGACGAAACCATCGAATGGAGCTGGGATGCTAATTTATCCCAACCATTCAATGACGCCGGCGCTAATTGCAGTCGCACTGACCATTGCGAAACCATAATCACCATCACCGACAACGACCCGACCACCGTCACCCTGGAAGTGACGGACGCCACCGCCAGCGAAGGTGGCGGCATTGGTAGCGCCGCCGAAATCACCCTGACCCTGGGCCGCGCCTTGCGCGCTGACGAGAATCTGTCGGTGCCGTTACAGTTCAGTGGGGGCGTATTGAGCACGGATTTCTCCCTGTATTTACCGACTATTAGCACCGTAGGCCTGAACGTCAATACCGGCGTCGTCTAGGGTCTCCCCATTTTTTCATGAGAGGCTGGGCGCAAGCCGCCCGTTATTGATGAACAGGTCAGCCTGTCTGGGCGGAGGGCGTTTGGGTTTTCTCCACCAGTCATAGAAAAGGGGTTTGGCATCCGCAAATAACGCCTGCCAGCCCGATAACAGAGTATAGAACGGGAAAACCAGGGGTTTGTGATTCTTTTGCCGCTTGGCCTTGTAGATGAGTTTCTGCCCCTGATTCTGGTGACAGGCCAGCAATCCCCAGGCTAACGTCGCCAGTGCAACCAGATTCTGCAAGGTCGCCAGTTTCCGGGCTTGAACCTTCTCCAATCCAAACCCCTGCTTGCTGAACCGATACCCTTCCTCACAGGCCCAACGACCCATATACGATTGAATCAATCGCTCCCCTTGCAAACGACCCCGTATCCGCTCGGTACTGACCAGTACCATCGGTTGTTGTTTGCCATGACGCACCACAACCATCGACAACGGCGTATCCGGATGATCTTTCAAAAATACCGTGGTCATGCCAAAACGTACCGATTCCTTACGCTCCTTCTTCAACGAACCCCGATGCTTCAACGGCAACTGACACGCAATCTGTTGCGCCGTTCTCTTTGACCCTCTCCATAACCAGTGACGAAGATTGGTTGACCGTACCAGAATCCTCCAATCTCCCCGTAACCAGTAATCCCATAAAACACCCCGGTCTCCGCCCCGGTCTATCACCCATAAAGGACGACTCCCCAAACTCCCCTGTACCCGCTCCATGACATTCACAATGTCCCGGTTCTCACTCTTGTAAGAACCCCGATTCGATGACAGCAATCGAGTCAACAAAGGATACGTCCCACCTGTATCCAAACAGCGCGCCACCACACTCAATAACGGATAGCCATTCACTATATCCCCCCGGTCTCCATCCCGTACCCGACACAGACCTTCACTGGCGCGACTGCCTGAACGGTTCAAATCTCCTGGATCAATCGCAACCACCATATCTCCCGTCACATGTCCTGACACCTGCTCCAGTAAACGATCTTCCGCTTCCCATGCAATCTCTCCATGTTTCCCCAACATCCGCGATAATCTCTTGACCGTGTGATGCAGACGAGTCGGCTCTTTCAAACTCCGCCCAATCCTCGATAACTGCAAGCTCCCACTGCCTAATATACCCGTCACAACCTCCGCCATCAGCTTGGCTACCGGCTGACTGATCACTTCACTCGATTGATTCACACAATCCACAATTCGCACTTTCCATTTGTTGCGTTCCCGGCTATCATCAGTCATCAGAGTTCTCTTTTGGTATCAGTAGTTTACGACAAAACCATTGTACCAGAAGCAGAACTCTGATTCCATTCAATATCCAACCTTTCTACAACCTTTTCAAACGCTTATATAACTATCAAATAAAAAATGGGGAGACTTTAGCGGCATCGTCACCTTCTCCGGCAACGCGACGGGTTCCGCGACTGTCGCTACGATCTCTCTGATAGCCATAGAGGAACCCAACACCACCGATGAGACCGTCACTGTCTCGATACCCGCCACATCCACCGGCAACGCCCCGATACTGACCGCTATCGGATTGGGTGGCGGCGCCACCGGCTCACGCACCGGCAACGGCGAGATTGTGCTGGATGATAATGATACGCCCGTGGCGATGCCAATGATAACCATTGCCCCGACTACCCTTAACACCCCGGTGACCGAAGGCGCCGCCGCCAGCTTTACCATTACCGCCACCACTCCCACCGGAACCACGGTGCCGGCCCGCACCGTCAACCTCACCGTAGCGGACGCCGCGAACGCCGACTTCGTCTCTTCGACCAACCAGCAGGGCACAAAAACCGTCTCCATCCCGAGTTCCAGTACCAATACCAGTACCGCGACCTATACGGTTGCGACCGAAGGCGGTAACTCCGAGACCACAGACGAACCGAGTGGCCCGGTCACCCTCGAGATTGCCAGTGGTTCCGGCTATACCGGCACAGGTTCTGCCAGTATCACCGTCAACGACAACGATGCCACCACGGTCACCCTGATCACGCCGGATACCAACGCGACCGAAGGCAGCAGTACCGGTACCGACACCGCATCCATCACCCTGACCCTGGGACGCGCCTTGCGCGCCGGAGAATCTCTGGCGATTCCGTTACAGTTCAGTGGCGGTACTTTGAATACCGACTTCACCTTAGCGGCGCCGACGACCCTGCCGACCGGCGTTACATTCAGTGGCTCCACCGTCACCTTCACCGGCAGCGCCGGCGGTTCCGCGCCCGCGGTCACGATACTGCTGACCGCATTGGCAGACGATGACGCGGATAATGATTCGATCACCGTTTCCATACCCGCCACATCGACCGGCAACGCTCCGATACTGACCGCCACCGGATTAGACGGCGGCGCTACCGGCTCGGTCACCGCGAACCACGGCACAATTACAGTCACCGACAATGATACACGCGGACTGACCTTCTCCGCCTCCCCGCCCCTCATGGAAGGTGGCAGTGGCACGTATACCGTAGTCCTGGATACCCAACCCAGCGCCACAGTGACCGTCACCATCACCGCCAACAATACCGATGTGACGATCGACGGAACCGATGCCGATACCACCTTTACCAATAGCGAAGACCTGATCTTCACAACCACCAACTGGAGTACGCCGCAGACCGTCACCATCCGCGCGGCCGAAGACGACGACACTACGCCTGACGCAGTGACCCTGAATCATGATGTATCGGGTGGAGGATACACGGCAACAGAAGATGAACCCCTCGCAGTCACCATTACCGACAACGACACACCGGGACTGGTCCTGCCCGCGAGTCTGACCGTGAATGAAGGCGACAGCAATACCTACACCGTCCGCCTGTCGACGCAACCGGACAGCGCGGTGACCGTCACCGTCGCCGCTCCGTCCAATACCGATGTCACCATAGACGGCCCGGACGCCGGAGCGATCTTCACCAACAGCGAAGGATTGAACTTCACCACGACCAACTGGAACCAGACACAGACGGTTACGGTGAGAGCGGCGGCAGATGACGACCGGACCAATGACACTGTGACGCTGGCGCATACCGCCGCCGGTGCGGATTATGGCAATGTCACCGGCAATGTGGCGGTCACCATCACCGACACCACCCCGGCTCCGACTCCGGTGACTCCACCTACACCCACACAGCCCATACAACCGACCAATCCGACTTCGCCGACTACTCCAACCACTCCGGGAGAACCCACAGACCCGCAACAACCGGATGAACCGGATGAACCGGATGAACCCCAACCCGTGATTCCAGTCCTGACCATCCAGGCGGATACCGATTCGGTGACCGAAGGCGCTCCGGCATCCTTTACCGTCACCACCGACCCGGTTCCGGTGGAACCGCTCTCTGTATTCCTCACGGTTGCCGGGCAAGGCGATTTCACCTCTGCCGATGCGACCGGAACCCGAACCCTGATCCTTGACCGGGAAACCACTTCTTTCATGACGGCAACGCTCAATGACTTCATCGACGAAGAAGACGGCAGTATCACCCTGACCCTGCAAGCGGCAGACGGCTATAGCCTCGCTACCGATTCCGCCACTATTGCCATTCACGACGATGATACCGCCGGCATTGAATGGTCGACGCAGGGAATCCGCATTGACCAGATTGGAGAGACCGGACAATACACCGTGCAACTGACCAGTCAACCGACTTCTCCGGTCACCGTGACGGTCATGACCCCATCCGCAATCGTTACGGTATCCCCTCTGGCTCTGACCTTCACGCCGGACAACTGGAACATTCCGCAACCCTTCACCCTGACCGCCCAGCAAGAAGGTTCCGTCACGCTGGTTCATGCCATTACATCACAAGACCCCCACTATGATGCTATGCACTCCCAGGACACGCCGTTGCGGATTGTGGTCGGCGAAGACCTGACCGCAGTGGCCCTCCCCTGGCAAACCCGTTTTGTTCGTACACAAGCCGGACAGGTATTAGACCGTATCTCTGATCGCATCCAGTCCACTTCAACTCCCGGACTTTCCGCTAAACTCGCCGGCTACCGCATGGACACCACCCCTCCGCAAGACATGCAATCCCGGTGGACGCAGAACCCCGTCCCCGAAGCGCACAGCCGCACGGTCACAATGTCCGAACTGTTGTCCGATTCTTCGATGTCGTGGACGACCGCAACAAACGGCTCCATCGCTTCCCTTTGGGCACAAGGCGCCTTCTCCGAGTTTGACGGCCAGAGTGGAGAAACCACCCTGGATGGAGAAGTCCTCACCACCCTGATCGGAGTCGATCAGACCCATGCTCGTGGACAACGCGGTCTGGTTCTGTCGTATAGTCAGGCAGAAGGAGATTATCAAACAAAAAACAAAGGAGAGATTGAATCCACGCACACCCTGTTCACGCCGTGGATGTCCCAGGAAGTGAATGACCATCTCACCATCTGGGGCGCGTTGGGTTATGGCGCCGGAGACCTCACCCTCATCCGAAGGGGACGGGAAGATCTGACCACTGATACGAATACCGCCTTTGTCGCGGCGGGCAGTGACGCCATCCTCCAGGAAGAAGCGAATCGTACCCTGTCGGTGGTGACCGATGTGCTGTGGTTGAGAACCCGTACCGAGGCCGTGGCGGATGGACTCGAACTGAATAACGCATCGGCGCATGTGTCGAGGATGCGGGCCGGCCTTGAAGGACGCTGGCGCAAGACGCTGGAGCGCTTTCCCCGTTTCAGGGGACAGAACCTGGAGTTCCATCTGGAGACCGCGTTGCGCCATGACGGCGGAGACGCCGAAAGTGGATTCGGCATGGAAGTCGGTGGCGGGTTCCAATGGACCCACCCGCGACATGGATTGGACCTTGCCATCAACGGCAGGGCGCTGATCACCCATCATGATTCGGACCTGAAAGATCGGGGTCTTTCTATCTCGATGGGTTTTGATCCGTCTCCCGCCAATCAGGGATTTACGTTCACCCTGAAACAGGATTGGGGAACGGCATCTTCGGGCAGGGAGCGATTACTGGACGCCGAACCGATTCAAAAGACGGAATCGGATACGTCCGGGCGATTGACGGCGCAAGCCGGGTATGGGTTCACCGTCCGGGAGGGTCGTTATACCACCCGTCCGGTTCTGGGAGTCGGGTTATCGGGGGAAGACCGCGAGACTTCTCTGGGCTGGCGGCTGGAATCCATCACAGGACGCAGTAACCGCACACTGGGGTTGAAACTCACCCGTCATGAGAATGACAACCAATCCGAACATCGCATGAAAGTAGAAGCGGGGGTCAGGTGGTGACAGGATTCCCGCCCGTTATCGTAGGGGAGGGTCTTGTACCCTCCCGCAACCGCCGGAACAGGGTTCAACGATAGCGGGTGGGCACAGTGACCCACCCCTACGCATCGGTAATTACAGATTCCATGAGGTCGTGGATTCCCGCGAGGCGGGAATACCCCCCATCACATCCGCTGGCGCGGAATGTGATTCCCCCTCAAGGGGGGAATGATTTTCTTGCGCCTGCCGTCATCGTAGGGGAGGGTCTTGTACCCTCCCGCAACCACCGGAACAGGGTTCAACGATAACGGACAGGCACAAGACCTGTCCCCCCGATCAAGCCGGGGGCAAGCTCTACGATGACGGGTGGGGCGTTTGCTGACGGTTGTGCCCTCCACCCAATCCGTGAAATACCCCCCATCACATCCGCTTGCGCGGAATGATTGGTTCTTTAGTGGCCTGTCCCTACGGTCGGGTGGGGTGTTATTAGAATTAGTTTAAAAAAACCAGTAGAATCTCCGGTTTGTACCCGTTTCTCCCCCGACCATAATGACAATACAAACCGATTTATCGAAATACGGCATCAACAACACCACGGAAATCATCCGCAATCCGGACTACCAGACACTCTTTGCAGAAGAAACCCGGGCCGACCTGAAAGGCTATGAAAGAGGCCGACTCACTGCAAGCGGCGCCGTATCGGTAGATACCGGGGTTTTTACGGGACGGTCGCCCAATGACAAATATATTGTGCGCGATGACGTGACACGTGATACTTTCTGGTGGGCCGATCAGGGCAGGAATGACAATAAACCCCTGTCACAAGAGAACTGGCTCATTCTCAAAGACCAGGTCGCCGGACAGTTATCAGGCAAGCGGCTGTTCATTATGGATGCTTTTTGCGGGGCCAATCCGGGCAGCCGTCTCGCGGTCCGGTTTGTCATGGAAGTGGCCTGGCAGGCGCATTTTGTCAAAAACATGTTTATCCGTCCGCAACCCGCCGAGTTGGAGAGCTTTGAGCCTGATTTCATTGTGCTGAACGGCGCCAGGGCAACCAATCCGCACTGGCGGGAAATGGGGCTGAACTCGGAAAACTTCGTCGCATTCAATCTGACTGAAAAAATGCAGATTATTGGCGGCACCTGGTATGGCGGCGAAATGAAAAAGGGCTTGTTTTCCGTCATGAACTACCTGCTGCCCTTGCGCGGCATGGCATCCATGCACTGTTCCGCCAATGTCTCCGATGAAGGCGAAACAGCCATCTTCTTCGGGTTGTCGGGGACCGGGAAAACCACCCTGTCTACAGACCCCCGGCGCCAGTTAATCGGTGATGACGAGCATGGCTGGGATGATGACGGCATTTTCAATTTCGAAGGGGGTTGCTATGCCAAAACCATCGGCCTGAAAGAAGAATCCGAACCCGATATCTATCATGCCGTCCGCCGTGACGCGCTGCTCGAAAATGTGACGGTTCTGGCCGCTGGCGAAATTGATTATGAGGATGATTCAAAGACCCAGAATACCCGCGTTTCCTATCCGATTTACCATATAGACAATATCGTCAAACCGGTATCGAAGGGAGGGCACGCAACCCGTGTCATCTTTCTTTCAGCCGACGCTTTCGGTGTATTGCCGCCGGTATCGAGATTAACTCATGAGCAGACAAAATATCATTTCCTGTCCGGCTTTACGGCGAAGCTGGCGGGTACGGAAAGGGGGGTGGACGAACCGACACCGACTTTTTCCGCTTGCTTTGGCGCCGCATTCCTGAGTCTGCACCCAACCCGCTACGCCAAGGAACTGGTCAGAAAAATGGAAGCGGCAGAGGCCCGGGCATATCTGGTCAATACAGGCTGGAACGGCAGTGGCAAACGAATTTCGATACAGGCTACCCGGGCGATTATCAACGCGATATTGAATGGCGGCATGGAGGAAGCCGCTTTGACGACAATACCGTTTTTCAATTTGTCGATTCCGGTTGTTCTGGACGGGGTTGACGATGACATCCTGGATCCCAGAAACACCTATCGTGATTCGTCCGAGTGGGAACGAAAGGCCAGATCGCTGGCCGCCCTGTTTATCGAAAACTTCAAGGAGTACGAAGATACCGATGAAGGGAAGCTCCTGGTCGCGGCTGGCCCGACGCCGGGATGAAATTCTGGATTCCCGGCTTTTGGAGTTGACGTTGACGATATTCAGGCTGAAGGTCTGCTGGCAGGGAATCATATTGCTGGCCTGTCTGACCAGCATGGGTGGAGCGCTCAGTGACTCGTCAATCGAAGCGGCCCGCATGGCATACGCCCAAGGCCGCTTTGCCGAGGCGGCTGAACTTGCTGAATCCATTAAAACCTCCGAAGGACTGGCCCTGGCGGCCAAATCTCTGGCGATATTCGGCTACCATGTCGCCGAAGACGACAGCAAGCTGGTCCTGTTTGATCGTGCCGCGCTGCTGGCGGAAGAGGCGACCCGGCTGGATGCAGACAACCCGGACGCCTGGGTTCAGCTGGCACATGCAATGGGCCGGTACGCTCAGACAATCGGAATGCTTGAAGCGGCTGGTACAGGGTATCCGAAGAGGGTGCGTGAAGCGCTTGAGAAGGCGCTTCGGTTGAACCCGGAAAGTGCAGACGCTCATTTGAGTCTGGCCACCTGGCATGCCGAAGCGGTCAACACAGGAGGCTTTATGGCCAGAATGCTTTATGGCGCCTCCAAAAAGGACGCGCTGGCACACTACAGGAAAGCAATCCGGCTTGCGCCTGAGGAGAAAGTGATATATGCCCAATATGCCTTCGGTTTGTTGTTGCTGAACGAAACTGCGAACCGTGATCATGCGCGCGAATTGCTTGAGCGCGCGCTCCGAATGCCATCCAAAGATGCGCATGATCGTCTTTTTCACCAAATGGCAGCTGAGCGACTGGCGGCTCTGGATAACGAAAAACCAAAGGCTGGCACAGTCAATCCGGAGCGATAGCGTCTTTTCCATGTCCAAAACATGCCTTGTGGAAGCCACCCCGGAAGGACTGCGGGAAAAACTGGATGAAGGATGTCGGCAAATGAATATCCAGACCAGCAAGGCACAGCGGCAGCAGTTACTGTCCCACCTTGAACTGGTTGCAAAATGGAACCGGCGGCTGAACCTGACTGCGATCACGAACGGTGGCGACATGGTCGTCCATCACGTCCTGGACTCCCTGGGTGTCATGCCCTGGATGAAAGGGAGCCGGATCCTCGATATTGGTTCCGGCGCCGGATTCCCCGGCATTCCTCTGGCCATTGTTGACCCGAACACCGAGGTGACCTTGCTGGACAGTCGGGGCAAGCGGGTTGAATTCCTGCGCTATGTCCGCCATAGCCTGAAACTGGACAACATATTACTGCAAAAAAGTCGGGTGGAAGATTATCAGCCGCAACAAAAATTTGATACGCTTGTGGCGCGCGCTTTCTCGCCGCTGGCCAGACTTGTGGAACTGACCGGGCGGCGCCGGTTTCCAGGCGCTCGTCTGCTTGCGTTCAAGGGGAAATACCCGGCAGGTGAGATCGCGGAATTATCCGTAGAAGCCAGAATGTGCATGACTGTTAAAAAAATAGATATACCCTGGTTGAACGCCCACAGGCATATTGTCCTATTTGAATTTTAAATTGACCCGAATCATCGCCATTACGAACCAGAAAGGAGGGGTGGGTAAAACCACGACCGCAATCAATCTGGCGTCTTCACTCAGCTATGCGCGGAGCCGTGTACTGCTGGTTGACATGGACCCGCAGGGTAATGCCACAGTGGGGTGCGGGGTGGCCATGCGGGAAATGGAAAACAGTGTCTACGAAGTCCTGGTGGGAGATTGTGATATTGAGGAGGCGCTGGTCGTCACCGATTACGGGTTCAGCGTCCTGCCGTCCCATCCTGACCTGTCGGGTGTCCAGGTCGAACTGATGCAACATGAACAACGTGACCAGCGGCTGAAAAACGCTCTTGCCAGCGCCGCCCGGGATTTTGATGTCGTGCTGATTGATTGTGCGCCGGCGCTGAATGTCCTGACGGTCAATTCATTGGCCGCAGCCAGCGAGGCGTTGATTCCGGTGCAGTGTGAATACTATGCGCTGGAAGGATTGACCAGTCTGGTCGAGACCATTGCGCTGGTCAAGCAGAGACTGAATCCGGGGCTGGAAATCCTGGGACTGTTTCGCACCATGTATGATGGTCGCAACAATCTGGGCATTGAGGTCTCGGAGCAGTTAGCGGAACATTTCCCCGAAAAGCTGTTCCGCACGATTATCCCCCGCAATGTGCGTCTGGCGGAAGCCCCGAGCCATGGCAAGCCAGTGTTGGAATATGATCGCAACTGCGCCGGAGCGCGGGCCTATACGGCGCTGGCGTGTGAGTTACTAAGACGCGAGCCAGCATCGGTCGGCGCGGTATGAAGAAAAAAACCAGACTGGGGCGAGGTCTCGGAGCGCTGCTCAAAGAGGTGCAAACGGCGGCAGACCTGCAGCCCTCGGCGACCACAAGCGGTGACCGTGGCGAGACCCGCAGCGGGTTTCGTGAAATCCCGATAGAACAATTACAGCGGGGCGAATACCAGCCGCGGCTGCGGCTGGACGAGGAGACTCTGGTGGAGTTGAGTCACTCCATCCGGTCACAGGGTGTGCTACAACCGCTGCTGGTCAGACCGAACGGGAAAGACTGTTACGAAATCATTGCCGGAGAGCGGCGCTGGCGCGGCGCCCAGCTGGCCGGATTACAGACAGTGCCCGCCGTCATTCGTGAGATTGAAGACAGAACCGCGATGGCGGTAGGGTTGATCGAAAACATCCAGCGCGAAAACCTGAATGCGATTGAGCAGGCCAGAGGCTACCATCGCCTGCTGGATGAGTTCGGGCTGACTCATCAGGAAGCCTCCGATACGGTCGGATGCTCGCGCGCCACGATCACCAATTTGCTGCGGCTGCTGTCCCTGCACCCGGATGTACAAAAGATGGTGGAAGAAGGGCGGCTGGATATGGGCCACGCCCGCGCCCTGCTGGGGTTGAAGGAAGCGGACCAGCCCGGGGCCGCACAAATCGTGGCCGGCAAAAAACTGTCGGTTCGCCAAACCGAGCAGTTGGTGAAATCAATCAACCGGCCAGTGGTTCAGGATGATATCGAAGGCGAGCGGGTTGCCTCTGACATCAGGATTCTCGAAGAAGATCTGTCGCAAAAACTGGGCGCCAAAGTCGATATACGGCACAGCGCGAAAAAGGGCAAACTGGTGATTCACTACCACTCTCTGGATGAACTGGACGGCATTCTGGAAAAGATAAAATAGCGGGGTGTTACAAGTTTTTCAGTACCTTCTATTTTTGTGTTTCTATTTTTGTTGAAAAACAAAGAACAATGTAGTATAAAATAACTACATTGTTCTTAAGGAGGTGTAATGGGCTTTTCAATAAACTTTCCGGCGGAGTTCGAATCCAATAACCAACGCCGGGTTTTGCGGCTACAGCTCGGGAAAAAACATGGTCAAATCGAAGGTAGTATTCAAAATACTTGCAGTAACAGCTTGCGGAAAATGCTTGAAGTCAAAAACTTTGAAGAGCTGAAAACAAACGCAAAAGATGAACAGCTAAGCTTGAATGCCTACGCTTTACAAAAGATTGAAGGTTGTCTTAAAGAAAACCCAAATAACCTCATTGAAGAGGCTGAGGGTACATATCGAGGGAAAACGGATGACTTTTTTCATCATCTTTTTCCTTATCTTGAAGCTTTTTCGCCGAATTTCGTTACTACGCTCTGCAACGAATATGCGCCAGATGCTACGGTATTGCTAGATCCTTTTGGTGGACTGGGTACAGCCCCGTTTGCGTTTGCTGGTAATCATAAGCAAGCATATTACTGCGAAATTAACCCGCTCATGCAACACATTGCAAAGCTCAAGTGCAACCTGCGCGAAACGACACAAAAAGACCGTGAGGATGCTTGTCCACGAATAAGGGAGTTGATAAGCAATATAGAAGACCTTTTGAGCGACCATCAGATAGATGTTGGTCTACAGGCGAACTACAAAACTGCGTTCAAGGGCTCCAATTTTTTCTCTGATTTCGCTTTGGATCAAACTCTCAGGTTTCGAACCTGGATTGATCAACTGTATAATCAAGACAAGATTCTGGCTGTTTGTCTTGAACTCAGCGTCTTGGCGTCACTCGTAACAGCTTCAGAGATGCAAAGGGCTGGCGACTTAAGAAAAAAGAGAGCGTCAGAAAGGCAAAGAGTGTCATCGAATCTGTGCGATCATGTTGCGACCAAGCTGGCCAGCTTTGAGCAGGGTCTATTGTCGTTTGATACGTGGGGCGCCTCGCCTCGCTTGCTAACGGAAGATTCCAGAACTCTCAACAATATCCCTACAGTCAATGCTGACGTTATCATTACTTCGCCACCCTACCTGAACGGAACGAATTATTTCAGAAATACGAAAATAGAGCTTTGGTTCATTAGAGTAATTCAGGGGAAAGATGATATAGGTAAATTGCGTGAAAAAGCCATTACGGCGGGGATCAACGATGTGCGGGGGATCAGGTCCAGACAAGCGCCACCAAGTGAAAGCTTCGCTGCACTAAAAAGCGCCCTTCACCAACTGGATAAGTGTGCATACGACCGGAGGATTCCCCAAATGATCAAATGGTATGGTCATGATCTGAATCTGGCATTAAGCGGTTCTATAAAGCACTTGATACCAAATGGAGTTATTGCTGTAGATATTGGGGATTCTATTTACTGCGGTGTTTTAGTGCCAACAGATGCATTGGTAGAAGAGGTATTAGCTAAAAATGGATGCCAACTGATAGATAATCTGGTTGTACGGAAACGAACCTCGCGGTTGGGTGCAGAAGTTAAGCAAGTATGTCTTGTCGCGAAAAAAAAACCTGTGTGGCAAACCAGAAAAAAAAGGAATCCCTATAGTAATGCTCTATGGTCTTCTTTCAAATCTGATCTCCCACACAAAAAACTTCCCTTTTCCAAGAGAAACTGGGGGCATGCAAATCACTCACTTTGCAGCTATCAGGGAAAGCTTAAGCCAGCTATAGCAAAATTCCTGACAGACGCTTTTGTGCCAGAGGGCGGTTCAATGCTGGATCCGTTTTCTGGTGTAGGAACGATACCTTTTGAAGCAGCCTTACAAGGAAAATCAGCATTCGGATTTGATATTAGTCCGGCAGCGGTATCCATTAGCAAAGCCAAATTAAGTATCCCTCAAGAAGACCTCGTAGCTCAGTCACTGACTAAATTAGACGCATACATCCAGGAACACAAAAAGAACATCAAGATCAATTGCTGGACTCCTGACTTTAACAAAAGGTTGTCTGAGTACTATCACAGCGAAACGCTAAAGGAAATTTTATGTGCAAGAGATTGGTTCCATATAGCGAAGCCCTGGAATTCAACCGAGTCACTCCTTTTGGCTTGTTGTATGCATGTGCTTCACGGCAATCGACCTTACGCCTTGAGCCGTAGGTCGCACCCAATCACTCCTTTTTCTCCATCTGGAGACTATGAAGATAAATCATTGATTGAAAAGTTGAAGCAAAAAGTGGACAAGGCAATATCAGTACCCTATCCGTGCAATTTTTTGGAAGGAAAGGCATTCTTTCAAGATGCCACAGAAACATGGCCACTAGAAGTAGAAAATCTTGATGCAATCATTACCTCGCCGCCTTTCTATAATTCAACCCGGTTCTATTTAGCAAATTGGATACGGTTATGGTTTGCAGGTTGGAATGAGACTGACTTCAACCACGAACCAAATCGCTTCATTGACGAGAGACAGAAAGCCACATTCGATTGCTATGATAGTATTGTCCGATCATCTAAAGAAAGATTGAAGTCTGATGGCATTCTGGTCCTCCACTTGGGGAAGAGCAAAAAGTGCGACATGGCCGAACACTTACTCAACAAGTCAAGATATTGGTTTTCCAATCATGAGATTTTTGGCGAATCGGTTTCGCACTGTGAATCACATGGCATCCGGGATAAAGGAGGGGTGACCGAGCATCAATACTTGCTCTTGTACTAATGCCCTCTTTTTAAGCCCAGCAACCTGGCAGTTTCGTCGCTTAAATGTACGGTTAAGTTGTGTTTTTCCAAGAGTGTTTTTAATTCCTTGACTCTTTTCAATAGATTCGATTGGTCTCGCACATTCAGATATCGCTCAACGCATGCATTCACGTCGATATTGGGATTGAATACAGGTTCGGAGCTTGACAGAAGCTCCAAAGAAGCCCCCGTGATCCGGGCTAATTCTGTCAGTTCAGTATTTGTATAGAATTCGCTCGGCCACATATCCGACTTATTTTGGTTTGCTTCTGCGGACAACAGCGTAGCATTTTCGATGCTGAGCGGATAAAAATAACGGGAAGGCAGTGTATGATCTATTTGCCAAGTAGCTGTTTTTTCTATATCCAATGGAATTTTAGTTTTGAAACAACGACTCTGGAAACGGTCAAATAAATCTTTGACATTCGGTTTTTCGTTGCTGTCAGCGATCAGCAGTTCCGCTATTCTTCTCTTGCTGGCGGCCTCACGTAACTGTTCGCTTGTTCTTTTCGGATTAAGTTCGGCATTAATCACTGCTTTACAATCTCTACACTCAATTTGCTTTTCGAGCGGCCCCCAGCCAATATGTCTGGAAAAATCATTATTTGGGAGGATACGACTGCATACATTGCACTGTTTCCAATATGATTCTGGCTTTTCTGTGGCTGATCTGAAAAATGCTTTCCAAAATCGTCGAGCGGGTGTGCCTTCCTGGTCTGTTGCTTGTTCGGGCCATGTAGAAAAAGGCAGATCAGCATTCCGTGAATGGGTAAATTTACAAGAGGAACAAGTCCATCGACAACCTTTATAAGCGTGGTCGGGGCATAAAAGTTCTTTTCCTATATTCTCGTAATTTCGTATCCCACAGTTTATGCAAGTGTAGGATATCCATGCGTCATGGTAAGGGATTCCTTCAATTCTCGGAATACCGGTCCTGTTTTTGGTTTTTCTCCTTACCATCAAAGTGAAATTCAGGTACTTATTTTATGGTTGATTATGAATCCGGCAGCCAAGTCAGGACGGTTTTCATAGACTAAGGCAGTATAGATGTGGTTAAGTTCTGGCTTTACCTTCCGGGAAAGAATATCAGCGAAGTCCATAGTATGATTTTGCCAAAGAGAGGGTATAAAGAATTTTGAGTAAATGATCGCGGGCCATGTTAGACAGGCGCTCTGACTCCGAATCGAATAATAAACTGATTCAGCGTAGTGTTCCAGTCTCGGGTGAAATCTTATATTCAAGAATAGGCGCCGGGAAATTGATGCTTACGTATTAGCTTCTAATTAGGTGGTCGTACTTTTTTGTGATACCTGTACAGTGAAAGAGGATATTGCAGAATTGTGCGAACAATTTCCCACAGTTGAGTTCCTCAATCCCCTGATAAATGCCTTGTGAGTGATTTTCACATGGGTGGTTGTGTTATGGGTGAGCCGGTCAGGGTCTCCAGCCGTCAGACGGGTCGAATCAACGTGCAAAATCTTCTTTGAGCCGTACTGTCGCCCTCTTGGAAACGCCAGATTTTCTGGTGCAGGCAAGTGAACCCCCACCGCCAGGCGGTGTTCGTCGATCCAGGGTGGATTCAGGCCGCGAAGCCCGACTTTAAGGAGGAGAGCGGGAACGGAAAGCACAAAGGTCTGTGGCTTCCAGTGTGACCATAGACTGGTACAGCCAGTCCAGCCGGAAGTTGTTCTTGGCAAAGCGCACACACAGTTGGCGGGCTTTGTGAACCAGATACGCCGCCGTTTGCATCACGTAACGGATGATCGGTCGGATGCCATGACGACGCGCCTTCTTCGGTAACGCCGTGTACTGTACCGCCCGCAGCAGAACCTGTGCAATCTGACCCAGGGCGTAGAAGGCCTGGTTGGCGCGGTAGCTCCGGCACGGTGGGTGATGCAGGTCCATGTCCCGCAACGGACCCTTGAAGGCGTTCTCCTGACCCTGCTTGCCCCGGTGACGAAGTACTAACTCTTTCAGGGGCAGATCGTTCCGAGACACCAGAATGACCGTATGACGCGGCGCCAAAAGAGTCTGGCCGTTCTGACTGTGGCATCGAACCACTACGTAATCCTGCGTCCGCTCCCAACCACTCGGACGGTGCGTGGCAAAAATGGCTTCCTCCTCCATACCCATATCCGTCCACTCCGAATCAGGAAGACCTTCCAGTTGTTCCAGTATCGGCCTTTTCCAGCGGTCATTCGTCAGGCTGATCGAATAGTCCCAGCCCCGCTTCGCGCATTCACGAACCAGAGCGCCCTTATAATACGCATGGTCCGCCCGAAACCAGACCGGCGCATCCTTTGGCAGCATCCCCGCCGTCCAATGCAGCAACTTGCGCCAGTTCTGCGTCACCCGTCCACCCCCCGGTTGCAACTGACCCGCCGACCACAAGCCGCCTACAAACGTCCCGTGCAACCAGTAACCCCGGTTGCCGTTGTAGTCCTTCCCCGTCCGCTCAAACAAGTGTCCGTCTACCTCAATCCCCGTAGCATCCATGAACATCGGAACATATCCCTTCGTTTCTACCTCATGGGCAATGATGGACGGCGCGACCCGACCCGCGAATGCCACCGCTGCATGCCACAGCCCCTGGATGTCTGTAATATCCAACCGGGATAACCATTCCCCCGCGCGGCGCGACTCAGGAACCCAACGCAAGCCCAGAAGAAGACTCGCCGCCCGGTCTGACCGCAACCCATCCAGGTCCGATAACGAACCATGACCACGCGCCAAACAAGCGATGATGGACCACAGAGTCTCCAGGTCCGAAGCGCCCCGATTGCGAACCTTTACCGAAACCGCTCCGTCCAGAAGATCAAACAAACCAAACTGATGGGCAGTTCGAGCCAGTATGGAGGACCCACCAAAGGACGTCAAATCCAAATCCGTGAACTCAAAGGTTACCTTCGGAGGACGAACCTTCCGAATCTTCCTGGCGCGACCCTTCCCGTTCTTCCCCGCTTTTCGATGCTTTTTCATATCACTCAACAGGTGAGTTTTCAGAAACCCTATTTTTCCATATAATCCCTTGATACCAAACACCTTTCAATCACCCAAAACTTCCCTTATCAGGGGATTGGGGAGTTGAGTTGACAGTTGAGAAACTTCACTCAAACAATGATAGTATCCACTTCAGCCCGGTCTTGTTCAGAGTCAGGCCGGTATCAGTTTAGAACCCTTGAATCAGTATTTTTTGACATGAGTAATTCCCACATTATCCGTACAGCGAGACTTACCGACCGTCAGGTGATCGAATTAGTGTACTCGATTAAGGAAGGTGTGATGAATGAGGAGATACAAATCAGTAATATTACAGTTTTTATGACCTCCAACCTGCCTGTGGACATAACAAATTCCGAACGGAATGATGAGACAGTCAAACGGTTAGACAAGGATCGTCATGCGATATCTGAGGTTTCTATTTCACTACGCGGATTTCTTACTAGAGTGAGGTTTCGTCGCGGGATACGCACACAGGGAAACAGTCATCCGTCCCCGTATTTCGATGAAATCGAGGTGCAGGTCAGGGATAATGCTCCTCAGTATGTGGACTCCTATCTTGAGATCATCGACATAATGGAAAATGTTCTTCCCCAAACTTACCCGACTCATGAACCGGACAACCCTCAAAGTCCTGCCGATTTCGTACAAGCGATGACCTCGACGTTAACCGACAAGGTCAGCGGTATGCTGATCGACTTGGTCGAAGTGCGGACCGGATTCGAGGTTGGTTTCAAGGAACGGCATGAAGAGTTGGAGACACGCCGCCAATCCGTTCTTGATCAATTGGAGAATGAGGACAAACAAAGAAGACAGGCCTTTGACGAAGAAAAGAGCCGAAAGGAAATCGCCTTACAAGAAAAAGAGGAGAAGTTGGAAAAGCGCGCGCAAGAACTCGATGATCGGGAACACAAGCATGCGCGCCGGGATTTGCGCGAGCAGATAACTGAAAATTTCGAGAAGCGTTTGGCTGAACCGGTGATACCTCCGCGCACATCAAAAATTCGATGGGCCGTCTTTGGGTTGACGCTAATTGTTGGTCTCGCGCTGGGCTGGTTGGGGTTTGATACCCTTGGGAAGACACATAGTCCAGGCAATTCTTTCACTTGGCCCGAGATCAGCCTGCTCGTTCGAGGGATTTTGTCGATCTTCCTTGCAGTCGGATTCGTTGCGTATGCGGTAAACTGGCTGAAGGCATTCTATCTGGACGATGTACGGACCGGCCGTCGATACGAAAGCTATAGGCATGATATTGACCGGGCAAGCTTTATCATTGAAACTATTCTGGAAGTCGGCGAAAAGGAAAAGATTCCGGTGCCTGACGCATGGATCGAGGGAGTATGCCGAAACTTGTTTACCGAAGCAGGGGAAACCCGCCATGGAAACGTCCCCGATAACGTGGCGGAGATGCTGCTCCAATCAGTCACAGGCGCCAAATTCGGCCCGGAAGGCACCGAAGTTACGGTGGAGAAGCGTTCAGGCTGGGGCGGCAAAAAATTCTCGAAGAGCAAATAGACGTGCCCACACATCGAAAATGATCGAAATCGTCGACATGATCAAGAAGAAGATTGTTCCGGGAAGAGTTATTCCCAGACCGGAGTCTGCTGGGTTAGTAGTGAGTAACTGGTCCAACACCGGAGAATGCAGCGTCGTCTACTGCGCCCCGAGCTATAGTAAAAAAGTGACGGAGTCCGAGTTGGAAAAAGCGTACGATCAGCTGGTGGCTACGGGGGAGTTGACCCGCGCTTGGTTTGATGCGTCCATACCGGAAAGCAAGAACAAGCCCTGCAATTTCACGGCTATCGGCGGTATCAGTGTTGACCCTCACGGGTGATACTCTTATAATCCGTTGCCTGTCGATTCCGGTTGTATTCCGGTGGGTATGAGGAGCAGGAGCAAACCCATATCGTGAAGTGTGAAGCACAAACCCTGCGGCAGGCGCTCAAACAGGCGCTGGCGCTGCAAGGTATTGCCACGGTTGTGCTTTTGTTTGCGGTTGCGGTATGGCTGGCAGTGGTCGAGGCAAGAGAGGTAACCTGGTTTTCTGTTGTTCAGGGCAGGCTTGGGAGTACGCTTTACGGGGCGTTGCTGGCTGTGACGGGAACGGTCTTAAGCGCAAGAAGCGTAATGCGTGGTTTCGGTTCTGGCGCTGACCAGACAGGCTGGTCGGCGATGGGTTCGATTTATGTCGGGTTGCTGAACAAGCTGGTGATCATCGGTGGCGGGATTGCTTGCGGGCTGATTTTATTACGGCTTGCGCCGCTCTGGCTGGTGATCGGGTACATAGTGGTACAGATAGCGGGCGCGGGAGTCATGCTCAGGCGTAGGTTTGAAGTCCCGACTGAGAGATGACACCCCGAACGGGTCGTTACAAACGTTTTAACAAGTGAAAACCTGGATTTAGATGGCATCGTCAGAAACAATTACCTCGACTGAATTTATTCGGCATCATTTGACCAATCTGACCTTCGGCCGTCATGCCGATGGTTCGTGGGGGATGGCTTCTACGGGCGCCGAAGCCGCCGAAATGGGAGTCATGGCGGTCCATGTGGACAGCCTTTTCTGGTCGTTTGCGCTGGGAGCGCTGTTTTTGGCGCTGTTCCGCCGGGTGGCGGTGCGGGTAACGGCGGGTGAGCCGGGAATGTTGCAGAACTTCTGCGAATGGATTGTTGAATTCATAGATGAAAACGTGCGCGGTTCGTTCACCGCGAAAAATGATCTGGTGGCGCCGATGGCGCTCACCCTGTTTTGCTGGGTCTTTCTGATGAACCTGATGGACCTGGTTCCGGTGGAAGTCATCCCGAGATTTCTGGAGTTGTTTGGCGTGCACTTCCAGAAAGTGGTGCCAACCACCGATCCCAACATCACCTTCGGCCTGGCCCTTAGCGTCTTCGCGTTGATGATTTACTACAGCATCCGGGTCAAGGGCGCGGTTGGATTCGCGGCGGAATTGACCATGCACCCGTTCGAGGCAAAAAATCTGGTATTAAAACTGTTGTTCATTCCAGTGAACTTTTTCCTGGAGTTCGTCAGCATGATTTCCAAACCAATTTCTCACTCGCTGCGTCTGTTCGGCAACATGTATGCTGGCGAGATGATCTTCATCCTGATTTCACTGATGTTCGGCGCCGGCATTACCCTGACCTTGTTCGGTGGTGTCCTGCAGTTCATCTGGGCGGTTTTTCACATACTGGTTATCACCCTGCAAGCCTTTATTTTCATGGTGTTGACCATCGTGTATATGGACATGGCTCATCAGCATCATTAAAGCCGGTACTTATTTGACTTACTTTTAATCCAACTTTTATTTTCGGAGATTGAGATGGAACAAGCACTTCTTTACATCGCGGGCGGACTCATGATGGGTCTGGGGGCGCTCGGCGCCGCCGTCGGCATCGGTATTCTGGGGGGGCGTTTCCTTGAGGGCGCTGCCCGTCAACCGGAGTTGATTCCCATGCTGCGTACCCAGTTCTTCATTGTCATGGGCCTGGTTGACGCGGTGCCGATGATTGCGGTGGGTATTGCGATGTATGTTCTCTTTGCGGTTGCATGACCCCATGCGTCGTGTTTGTTCTTTGGCGCAATACGATTATTAACGCGATAACATGAGGCTTTTAGCGGGATGAATCTGAATCTCACACTGGCTTTCCAGGCGCTGTTTTTTATTGGTTTTGTCTGGTTTTGCATGAAGCTTGTCTGGCCGCCGATCATGGCGGCGCTCAATGAACGGAAAACCCGGATTGCCGATGGCCTGGCCGCTGCTGAAAAAGGCCAGCTGGCGGAAGCCGAAGGGCAGAAGCAAGCCGAACAAGTGATTCTGGAAGCCAAAACCCAGGCGAACGATATCATTGGCAAGGCGGAAAAGCGGGGTTCTGAACTGGTTGATGAAGCCAGGGGCGTGGCCAGACAGGAAAGCGAACGCATTATGAATGCCGCCAGGGCTGAGATTGACACCGAGTTGAACAAGGCTAAAGATGTTCTGCGCGGCCAGGTGGGTCAGCTTGCGGTGGCCGGGGCACAGCAAATTCTCGGCAGGGAAGTGGATGAGAAAGCCCATGCGGACATACTTGACGATTTGGCCGCGAAACTCTAGTACCTGGATTTCGGACGAATCATGCCTGCTCAAAGCAATGTTGCCAGACCATACTCCCAGGCTCTGTTCGAGCTGGCCATGGAGCGCGATGCGTTGTCTGGCTGGAGTGATCAGCTCAGTCTGCTGGCGGCGGTGGCGGATGATCCGGCCATAGCGGATATGACCCATGATCCCCGTATCTCATCGGATCAACTGTCTGCCCTGATCATCGACGTGTGCGGCGACCGACTGGATCAGGAGGGGAAAAATCTGGTCAGGCTGCTGGTCAGGAATAACCGGCTTCATGCGATTCGGGATATTGAGCAGGCATACTCGGCGCGCCGGGCGGATGCGGAAAAGGTGATCGTCGCGCAAATGACGACCGCGGCCGCGCTGGATGAAAGCCGGCAAAAGCAATTTGCTGAGGCCTTGCAGTCAAAACTGGGGCGCAGCGTCCATCTTGAATTTGAAGTGAATGAAGAACTGATCGGTGGCGCCGTGATCAGGGCCGGGGACCGGGTAATAGATGGCTCGGTCAAGGCACAACTTGAACAACTCGGCGTGGCCCTGGGCGCTTGATTCGTTACGGGTCGGGTGCACAACACCTTAAACAGAGGAAAATCTAAAATGTCCATCCAATTGAATCCGTCTGAAATCAGCGAACTGATCAAGGACCGAATCAAAAACTTTGAAACGGTAGCGCAAGAGCGTACAGAAGGCACGATTGTCATGTTGACTGACGGGATTGTCCGTATCCATGGTCTGAGCGAAGCGATGCAGGGTGAGATGCTTGAATTTCCCGGAAATACCTTTGGTCTGGCTCTGAACCTTGAGCAGGATTCGGTGGGCGCGGTGGTACTCGGTGATTACAAGCATCTTTGCGAGGGTGATACGGTCAAATGTACGGGCCGGATTCTTGAGGTTCCGACCGGGGAGTCATTGCTTGGGCGGGTGGTTGATTCATTGGGGCAGCCGATTGATGGCAAGGGGCCGATTGAAAATACGGTATCGTCGCCGATTGAAAAGATTGCTCCCGGAGTGATCGCCCGACAGTCGGTGGATCAGCCGGTACAGGTCGGTCTGAAGTCGATTGATTCGATGGTGCCGATTGGCCGCGGACAGCGCGAATTGATCATTGGTGACCGCCAGACCGGCAAGACCGCGGTGACCATTGACGCCATTATCAACCAGAAAGGCGCCGACGTAAAGTGTATCTACGTCGCGATCGGCCAGAAGGCGTCCAGTATCGCCGGCGTTGTACGCAAGCTCGAAGAGCATGGCGCGATGGAGCATACCATCGTGGTTGCCGCGGCGGCGTCCGATTCGGCTGCGGAGCAGTTCATCGCGCCTTACGCCGGTTGCGCGATGGGCGAATACTTCCGCGACAAGGGCGAGGATGCTCTGATCATTTATGATGATCTGACCAAACAGGCCTGGGCCTACCGGCAGATTTCACTGTTGTTGAAACGTCCGCCGGGGCGGGAGGCCTATCCGGGTGATGTGTTTTATCTGCACTCGCGACTGCTGGAGAGGGCAGCGCGGATTAACGCGCAGGAAGTGGAAAAGCTGACTGGCGGAGAGGTCAAGGGGCGCACTGGATCGTTGACGGCGTTACCTATTATCGAAACCCAGGCTGGCGATGTGTCCGCCTTTGTACCGACCAATGTGATCTCCATTACCGACGGACAGATATTCCTGGAAACCGGGCTGTTCAACGCCGGTATGCGCCCGGCGATCAACGCCGGTCTGTCGGTATCACGGGTGGGCGGCGCCGCCCAGACCGGCATCATCAAGAAATTGGGCGGGGGGATTCGCCTGGCGCTGGCGCAGTATCGTGAGCTTGAGGCCTTCTCCCAGTTCGCTTCGGATCTGGATGAAGCCACCCGCAAGCAACTGGAACGGGGCGAGCGCGTCATGGAGATGATGAAACAGCCCCAGTATATGCCGATGTCGGTCGCGCAAATGGCGCTTTCATTGTTTGCCGTCAACCAGGGTTATCTCGATGATGTCGCTGTAGGGGACGTGGTCGCCTTCGAGAATGCGATGCAGGCTTATGTCAAATCGAATCACGGTGGTCTGGTTGAGGAAATCAATCGGGACAAGGCGTGGTCTGATGAAATCGGGGATAAGATGGGCGCCGCGGTTGAGGATTTCAAGAAAAATGGCAGTTGGTAATTTCGTAACCTGGGTAACAGCATGAACGGGAGCTTGTAATGCCAAACGCGAAAGAAATACGGAACCAGATCAAGAGTATTGGCAGTACCCGCAAGATTACCAAGGCCATGGAAATGGTCGCTGCCAGCAAGATGCGCCGTGCCCAGAACCGTATGAATGCGGCGCGGCCGTATGCGAATAAAATGCGTGTTGTCGTCTCCCACCTGGCGAACGCGCACCCTGAATACACTCACCCCTATGTGGTTCGCCGCGAAGAGGTGAAGGCGGTCGGTTTTGTCGTCGTTTCCAGTGATCGGGGTTTATGCGGCGGCCTGAATGTCAATGTTTTTCGCAAGGCGGCGAACGCGATGGCACAGTGGCATGATGCCGGTGTACAGGTCAAGGTCTGTGTGATCGGGAAAAAAGCCAGCGCCTTTTTCAGACGCTATAACGCCGAGGTGATCAGCGAAGTCACGGACCTCGGAGACGCGCCCGAGCTGCACACACTGATTGGCGCCACCAAGGTACTGATGGATGATTATCTGAATGGCCATGTAGACCGGGTATTTGTGGTCAGCAATGAATTTGTAAATACCATGACCCAGTCTCCCCGGGTCGAGCAGTTGATTCCGATTGTGCCGAGTGAGGAGCCGGAACTGAAACATTACTGGGATTATATTTACGAACCGGACTCGAAAGAAGTGATTGATTTTCTGATGTCGCGCTATATCGAGTCGCTGGTTTATCAGTCTGTGGCAGAAAATTCCGCTTGTGAACAGGCGGCGAGAATGGTAGCGATGAAGGCGGCCACGGATAATGCAGGCAACCTGATTGATGATTTGCAGCTGGTCTATAACAAGGCCAGGCAGGCGGCGATTACCCAGGAGCTGTCGGAAATTGTAGGCGGCGCCGCGGCGGTCTGACCGTTGCTCAGGTGAGTGAAGATACGCAAGCCAGGATAACACGAGAAATTGAAATATTAACAGAGGGCTTTTCGAACCATGAGTTCAGGAAATATCGTAGAAATCATCGGCGCGGTGGTAGATGTCCAGTTCCCCCGTGACACCGTACCGCAAGTGTATGATGCGCTGAAAGTAGATGAAGCGGGCTTGACCCTGGAAGTTCAGCAGCAAATGGGAGACGGTGTGGTGCGATGTATCGCCATGGGTTCTTCTGACGGTCTGAAACGCGGTGTTGAAGTCAACAATACCGGCGCCCCGATATCGGTTCCGGTTGGCGAGGGCACCCTGGGGCGGATCATGGATGTGCTGGGAGAGCCGGTCGATGAGCGCGGCGAGATCCAGTCGGACAAGCGCATGCCGATCCACCGTCCCGCTCCCACCTACGAGGAACAGGCAGCCAGCGTTGAGTTGCTGGAAACCGGAATCAAGGTGGTTGATCTGATCATGCCGATTGCCAAAGGCGGCAAGATCGGGCTGTTCGGCGGGGCGGGTGTGGGTAAAACCGTTACCCTGCTGGAATTGATCAACAATATCGCAACGGCCCACAGTGGTTTGTCGGTATTCGCCGGAGTGGGAGAACGGACCCGCGAAGGCAATGATTTTTACCACGAAATGCAGGAAGCGGGCGTGGTTAATGTCGAACACCCCGAACAATCGAAGGTGGCCATGGTCTATGGTCAGATGAATGAGCCTCCGGGCAACCGGCTGCGGGTGGCGTTATCCGGCTTGACCATGGCGGAACATTTCCGCGATGAAGGGCGCGACGTTCTGATGTTTATCGACAACATCTATCGCTATACCCTGGCCGGGACTGAAGTTTCGGCGCTGCTCGGACGGATGCCTTCCGCGGTCGGGTATCAGCCGACTCTGGCGGATGAAATGGGTGCCTTGCAGGAACGTATTACTTCCACAAAAGATGGTTCAATCACCTCATTCCAGGCGGTCTATGTGCCGGCGGACGATCTGACCGACCCATCCCCGGCGACCACGTTCGCGCACCTTGACGCGACCCTGGTACTTTCCCGACAGGTCGCGGAACTGGGTATTTATCCGGCGGTGGATCCATTGGATTCGACCTCCCGGTTGCTGGACCCGCTGGTCATCGGCAATGAGCATTACAGCGCGGCGCGCGCGGTCCAGGGTACGCTGCAACGTTATAAGGAGTTGCAGGACATCATTGCGATCCTGGGCATGGATGAATTGTCGGAAGAAGATAAACAGGCGGTCGGTCGGGCGCGGCGGATGCAGCGTTTCCTGTCCCAGCCATTTACCGTGGCGCAGACGTTTACCGGGACACCGGGAAAATATGTGACGCTGAAAGACACGATCAAGGCCTTCCAGGGCATTGCCAACGGCGAGTACGATCATCTGCCGGAGCAGGCGTTCTACATGGTCGGCGGCATTGATGAAGCGATTGAAAAGGCCAAAGAGTTAAGCTAGAAGCCGGATACAGTCAATGTCTACCATACAAGTTGAAATCGTCAGCGCCGAACAACCGATCTGGGATGGTCAGGGCACGATGGTGTTTGCTCCGGGAGTCCAGGGTGAACTCGGTATAGCGCCGCAGCATGCCCCGTTGATTACCCGGCTCCAGGCTGGTGATGTCCGGGTTGAGCAGGAAAGCGGCGAACAACTGTTTTTCTTTATTACCGGAGGACTTCTCGAAGTCCAGCCATATCTGGTCACGGTGTTGTCCGATACCGCAATGCGGGCAGACGATCTAGATGAAGTGGCCGCTCAGGAAGCGATGAAAAGGGCGGAAGAGAAGCTGAAGGAAACCTCTATGGATGACCGGGATTATGCCGATATGAAAGCGGAACTGGCGGCTTACGCGGCCCAGATCCGGGCCATAGACAAACTGAAGAAACTGCGGGGCTGACCCCGGAGCTGCTGCTTATTATTGATCAGGTTGCCATTCAGGTGTCATAGCAAAAATCGCCTCCTGTGCTCCCTTGCAGCCGTCTCGTCCAGCGTAGCAGTCGTATATAGCGTACTTGGTACGGGGATTTATCAGATTCAGGTAGGCGTACAGTTTGAATTCCTCATTGTTGTTCCTGGTAAAGACTCCGTAACGAAGGCCATCCGTCACAATGACACGCAGACAGTTCACCAGAGGATGCTCCTTGTTCTTGACATATTCCATTGCCTGCTCTTTCGCCCAGGACAAACAAGGCTCACGGACCTTCTTGGCTTCAAGTACTACGGTGAGATCATCATTGTTTCTAGGCAATCGGGAAAATAACGTGATATCAATCCTGTTCCATTCGAGCGCCATCCGTTGCGGTGTCCATCCGAGTATTCTCAGCAGTGGGACAACAAGGTGGCTCACCGTTTCGTGCTCTGACGGCCTGTCATTCCAATCCCATCCGTCATACCATTTGGCAATTTGAAGAAAATCCCCACTGGGGTCCAGAAGATTTCGAATCGAATCGCTCGCTATTCCCTTATTAAACAGGTACGTTGCAATAGCATCGCTGGTAATTTTATCGCCTCTGGGAAGGTCGGCGTGTAGGTACTCATGCTCGCCAACAGCCAACTTCAGTCCATCAAGCCACTGTATTACATCAGGATTGTATAGACCCGCCGTCGTGGCTACGACGAGAGGTTTTCCTGGAAAATCATGCTGTTCCCGACATAGCCATTGCACACGTCTTGTATGTCCTAACCACCAACCATCCATGTCATCGAACACTTCCAAGTGTTCGTATTGTCCTACGACACCAACCCCATAGACAGTTGATCTTCCAAGTTTTAGGACGACGATGTCGCCCTTCTGCATCTCATCCTCATTTTTGAATATATTGATTGATTTCTCTTGACCCGTCAGGATGACATCATACTTGAGGCACAGGTCTACGTGATTGTGGCCCCAGTCGCCAGCGGCATGTTGCCATATCGTCTTGTTTTTAATGTCCATCAGATACCTTAAATTTAGGGAATTATATACTTGAATAAACAAACAGAAGTGATAAAATCGGGTTTCAATCACTAATCGGGGGGGGCAAAAATGAGTAACCCAGGCAAGCATTTCAGAAAGGGAATAACAATTATTCAACTGTTTGATATGTTCCCTGACGATGCTACAGCAGAGCGCTGGTTTGAGTCCAGCAGATGGGGTGAAAACAATGAGCGACTTTGTTGCCCGAGATGCAACGGAACCAAGGTCAAGGAAACCCCGAACCGGAACCCGTTGCCATATCATTGCGGTGATTGTCGGCGACATTTCAGCGTAAAGATTGGGAGTGCGATGGAGCGGTCTAAAATCGGATACCAGAAATGGGCGATTGCAATTTACATGTGGGCGACCAGCCTGAAAGGCACTTCCAGCATCAAGCTGCATCGCGAGCTGGGCATTACGCAAAAATCGGCGTACTTCATGGCGCAAAGACTTCGGGAAGCCTGGCCGCCGACATCCAATGAAACGATGGGCGGTCCGGTTGAAGTGGATGAAACCGTATATATGAATACAGCGGACATCATGCCGGCGTTTCATAGCGGACTGATCGGCAAGCGGCTGATGGACAAAGACCTGATTGCTTGAGGTGGCACCATGTCAAGAATCAAGCAACTGCCGCCGATCACGGCGCATCCGTCTGAAATTGCATCGGCCTTATTTTCTGTCAAACCGGAATTGTTTGATCAACACACCGATGCCAAAGCATTCCGCAACACTCACTGGGAAGGAAATGAACTAATCCCGAATTGGGTGGATGTTTCCCAGGTAGAATTAGATCGGTTTTTTACCGTGCCTGAAGTGGCTGAACAGTGTTACTGCTGGCTATTGCAGACCATGGAGTCAGACTATGCAAACACCGGCAATTACCGATTTGTTGAACCCGGCGCAGGCAGTGGCGCGTTTTATAACTTATTGCCAAGTGACCGGCGCATTGGTTTGGATGTGGTTCCCGACAATCCGGAATATCAATTAGCCGATTTTCTGTCATGGAAGCCGCAAGCGAATGGACGCAGGTACGCCGTTATTGGTAATCCACCTTTCGGATACCGGGGTTGGCTGGCGCTTTCGTTTGTCAATCACTCTGCCACTTTCGCCGATTACATAGGCATGATTCTGCCGATGTCATTCCAGAGTGAAGGCAAGGGATCGCCCAAGCATCGGGTGGTCGGGGCTGAATTGATACAGCACGAACAGCTACCCGCAAATGCTTTTGTCAATCAGCACGGGCAACCCGTCAAGCTCAATGCCTTGTGGCAGGTGTGGCGGCGCGGTGTCAACAATCGCCCGCCTGCCCGGACTTGTGATACCTGGATTGACCTGTTTACGGTGGATGTTCGGAAGGAGCGTTTATGTGGCCACGAACGCCTGCATGAGGCCGACTGGTTCATCCAGCGCACTTTTTACGGGAAACCCCCAAATCTGGTTAAAAGATTCGATCAAGTCAAATATGGTTGCGGATACGGCCTGGTCATCCGCAAGGACAAGAAGAAGATTCAGAACTTTCTGGCTGGTGTCGATTGGCGGAAGTACAGCAATCTGGCAATGCACAACTGCTGTCATATCTCCATGTATCATATCCGCAACGCGCTGATTGATGCGGGTTTTTATGATGTGTGATCCACGGGAAATCTTATTGGACGTGCTGGCCGGCTATGCGGATTCTGACAAATGGACGAACGCTGAATTTGAGCATATCAAGCGAATATCCAACACGAAAGTGGGGGATGTCGGCCAGGACTTCATTGAACGGCTTTGCCGGTGTAAAGGCCTGGAGATACGCTTCCCCGGTTCTGGTGGGAAGCGGGCGCGTCAATCTCCCTGGGATGTCCAAATTGAATCAGTCCGGTTTGAATTGAAAACCGCTACCGAAGATATAGGCGGTAATTTCCAGTTTAACCATATCCGGTATCATCGGTCTTATGATGCGCTGATGTGTCTGGGAATATCTCCAGGCAATATATCTGTGGGTTGCTGGACGAAAGCCCAGGTAACAACCGGACAAGCCGGTCGGTTGGTATCTATGGAAAAGGGCGCGAATGCGTCATACAAGCTGACAAAACGCCCGGAACAACTGCAACCCATTTCAGAATTTGAGAATCTGATTTTAGACCTTGTTACGAGGCCGGATTAACGGATGTGTCATGCTTGTGCGACTTGAGCCGGTGCGACTTGAGCCGGTTGACTGGCTTCCCCGTATCAGGTAGCGTGTCAGTTAAATTAAATGGAGTTGGTTATTTGAAATTGCGATAACAAATGAATGCCGAACCCCAATCGACATATCCGGATAGCCCAGCGCGTTTCGACTCGTCTTAAACTCAAGCAGTTGCGTTTGCTGGTATCAATTGCCGAGCGCAATAGTATTCTTCACGCGGCTCGCCATCTGAACATTTCACAGCCAGCCGCGACCAAACTGATCAAGGACCTTGAGGCGGATTTTGGCGTTCAGTTGTTTGACAGGACCAATCGGGGGGTCGTGCCGACGGTGTTTGGCGAGGCCCTGGTCAAACATGGCAAGCTCATCCTCGCGCAAATTTCCCATGCGGCCCAGGAGCTGGATGATCTCAATGACGGGAGCGGTGGTCGTGTTGCGGTGGGAACGTTGCTGGCGGCCTCCGCGGTTCTGCTGCCGCAAACGATCAGCCGGCTGCACCAGCAACGACCGAACGTCATCATCTCCATTCGTGAAGGCACAAATGATGTACTCATGCCAGCATTACGCACGGGTGATCTGGATTTTGTTGTGGGGCGATTGCCGGAATACAGACATAGACAGGAATTGGTGCAAGAGCGTTTGTACGATGAGCGGGTCTGTATCGTCGCGCGTCCGAATCATCCGTTGGTTCACCAGAAGGAGACCTTTTTTGAACGGTTGTCCACTTTCGACTGGATCTTGCCGCCGCAAGACACAACCCTGCGAAGGCAGATCGACAAGGAATTTCTGGACAGGGATTTGGCGCCGCCCGTCGGGGCGGTCGAGTCCGTGTCATTTCTGACCAACAGGAATTTGCTCATCACCTCTGATTTCCTGGGCGCATTCCCGTTTCATGTGGTTGAGGAGGAAGTTCGCAATGGTCTGCTGGCGATTATCCCGTCCAGACTCAATCTTTCATCCGGACCGGTCGGAGTTTCTTATCGCCGACAAGGGGGGCTATCGCCAGCCGCCGCTATATTTCTCGAAATGCTCAGGGTCGTCTCAAAAGACCAGCCTGCCAGGCCGGAATAGCTGTTTCCCCGGACGAAAACTTCCGGTCTGTCTCCCGGTTACAACAAATTATATGGACAATACTTGTGGCGGGAAACAGTTTGCTGGCTATCTGAAATGATAATATCAAATTTGAATATTGATATTTTCATAGATACTGATAATTTTTCAGGTTATCCTGACAGACCCATCAAGAAACCTGTCCAATGAAATACGCCAGGAACGAAGCAAAAGAATATTCAAGAGAGAACATGAAGGGAATTTGGGCCGCGACGCTGAACCCGATGCTCCCGAACTATTCCATCGACGAGGACGGTCTGCGGCGGAACATCAAACACTGGATCGACGACCTCAGGATTCAAGGCTTGTTTATCGCCGGCAAGCAGGGCGAATTTTTTTCGATGTCGCTGGCTGAGCGCAAACGCAATTTTGAACTGGCGGTGGAAGCCTGCGACGGCCAGGCCGGTACGATCATGTCCTGTTCTGATCAGAACTTTGATACGGTGGTAGAGCTGGCCCGACACGCGCAGAATGTTGGCGCTGACTATATTGTGGTACACGCGCCGATCCTGCACTTCATCACGGACCGGGACGATACTGTCTACAATTATTACAAGGAGATTTGTGCCCGGGTTGATATTGGCATTGCGATGTGGAGCCACCCCGATTCCGGATATTTGATGAGCCCGGAGTTGTGTGCCCGCATTGCGGACCTGCCCAACATCATGGCAATAAAATATTCGGTTCCGCGTGACATGTACGCCAGATTGACCGAGCTGGCCGGAGATAAAATCCTGGTCAGTACCGCATCTGAAGACGAATGGTTTGACAATATCACAGACCTGAACTGGCAGTTGTATCTTTGCTCCTCCCCTCCTTATCTGATTCAGACCAAAAACGATCTGCGGATGCACGAATATACAGAGCTTGCATTCGCCGGAGAAACCGGAAAGGCTCGCGCCATTCGTGACAGCCTGGAGCCGGTACGCAAGGCTCTGAAAAGTACCCGGCCTGGCGGCAAGCCTCAGGCTCACCAGAAATACTGGCAGGAACTGCTCGGTCAGGCGGGCGGGCCGGTACGCTCTCCCTTGCTTCAGTTGACAAAGGAGGAGAAGGCTGCAACAAAGGCGGCGTTCGACCTGTGCGGGCTAACGGGATAACTACAACAGTTCCATACTGTGTGAGACGTTTTTCACCACGGTATAGTGCAACAAGCCCTCGTCACCGCCTTCACGACCATAGCCGCTGGATTTGACACCGCCAAATGGCGTTTCGGGTACAGATGCCTCCAGAGTATTGATGGACAGATTTCCTGCCTCAACCCCATCTATCAGGCGGTCAACATTCGCTGCGGAATCGGTAAATGCGTAGGCCGACAATCCATACGGGACACTGTTCGCCTTGTCTATCCCCTGTTGCAGACTGGTGACCGAATTCACGACCGCAATCGGCCCGAAGGGCTCTTCCCGCAGGATTAGCGCCTCATCCGGCACATCAGCCAGAACGGTCGGTTCAAAAAAGTAACCTTTCCCGGCTACTTTCGAACCGCCGAGAAGAAGTCTGGCGCCATGTTGCAAGGCATCGTCTACAAAGTTTTGCAGGGCCTCCAGTCTGCCGCCGTGGGCGACAGGCCCCATTTCTGTGTCTTCCCTCATTCCATTTCCAACCTTTGTCGCCTTTGCGCGTTGAACAAAGCTCTCCGTGAAAGGATCAATCAGGTTTTCATGCACAAAAAACCGTGTTGGTGAAGTGCAGACCTGGCCGGCATTTCTGAACTTGCGGACGGCAGAGGAAACTCCGGCGCGATGTGGGTCGGCGTCATCACAGACAATAACGGGGGCGTGGCCGCCCAGCTCCATCAGAACCGGAGTCATGTATTCAGCCGCGAGCCGGGTGAGATGTTTGCCGACCATCGTGGAGCCGGTAAAAGCCACAAGGCGGATTTGATCCTTTGGGATAAGATAGCCTGAAATATCCGCCGGCTGTCCGAAGACCAGATTCAGGATGCCCGGAGGCAACCCGGCCTCCTCGAAAGCGCGCGCGATATGAACTGCGCCGGCCGGAGTTTCTTCGGCGGGCTTGAGTATAATTGAGCAGCCTGCCGCCAATGCGCCGGCAACCTTGCGCGCTGGCTGACTCATCGGAAAATTCCAGGGCGAGAATGCGGCCACACTACCAATTGGCTGATGAACAACGATGTAGCGAATTCCCGGAGCGCTCGGGATCACCCGACCATATAATCTTTGACCTTCCGCGGCGTCCCATTCGAAGAACTCACAACCACGGATCACCTCGAGTCTGGATTGTTTTATTGGTTTTCCAAGCTCCAGGGTGATCGACCGGGCAATCTCCTCTTGTCGTTCACGCATAATTTGTGCGGCTTTCAAAATGATCCGGCTACGCTCCAGGGGTGGCGCGCGGCTCCAGATTTTGAATCCCTCATGAGCCGCCGCAAGCGCGTCGTCCAAATCGGCCGCACCGGCAACAGGCAGCAAACCGACCGGCTTTTCATCCGCCGGGTTGAGTATTGGCAAGTGGTCCTTTGATTGCCGCCACTGGCCGTCAATGTACAGCTGGATTTCCGGGTATGTATTCATCAATAGACAACTCAAACTCATGATTTGTCATTCAGGATAACCTGAAACATTATTGGTATCCATGCAAATACGAATATTCAAATTTGATATTGTTATTTTAGATAACCAGGGAACTATTTTGCTGTCAGAATAGTGGCCTGATGAACCTGGCCCGTAACCGGAAGAGTTTTCAACAACCATAGCAACCGCACTGGACACCATGATGGACATACTGATGATCGGCTACGGAGCCATCGGCCGATACGTTGCAAAACATCTGGCCGACCACTGTGATGCGCGTATTCGATGGGTGCTTTGCCGCCCGGGCCGAAACGCCTGCGTCACCGACCAACTGGGTCGTGATGTGATTCCCGTCAATAGTCCGGATCAAATCAACGAGCAGATTGGGTTGGCGCTGGAATGCGCCGGACAGGATGCGCTCGCAGAACACGGCCCGGGCATCCTGGAGCGTGGCATTGACTTGCTGGCTGTTTCGAGCGGCGCTCTGGCCGATGACGCCGTGGCGGCCAGGCTGGAAGAGGGGGCGCAGTCCGGGGGAGCGAGGCTGCAGATCGTTTCCGGCGCCGTCGGCGCGATTGACGCGCTCTCCGCGGCAAAGATCGGCAGGCTGCAACGCCTGACCTATCGCGGCGCCAAGCCGCCGCAAAGCTGGCTTGGATCGCATGCGGAAAACGTAGTAGACCTCCGTGATGTCCGTGAACCGGTATGTCATTTCAAGGGTTCAGCGCGCGATGCGGCGCGACTTTATCCCAAAAATGCCAACATTGCCGCTTCCATCGCTTTGGCTGGACCCGGAATGGATGCGACCCGTGTAGAATTGATTGCTGATCCCGGGATTTCGTCGAACCGGCATGAATTGGAAGTAGAAGGCGATTTTGGACGTTTCAGCTTCAGGATAGAAGGCAATCCTCTTCCTGACAATCCCCGATCATCCGCATTGACCGCCATGAGTATTGTCCGTGCAATTTGCAATCGACAGGCCAAAATTTTTATATGATACAAGGCCGACAAGCGTTTTCGTTGTCTGCTATCGCATTTCCAAATAGCCAATTCTATTTAATTCAATTGACACATTACCTGCCAGGGTCTAGCGTCATACGGACAAGTACCATCAATAGCCAAAACGAGACCATGCGTATTGATGGTCGGTTAACGGAGTATCAGACTGATGAATGAACATCCTGGATTCAAGCCTTTTAATTTTCAGGCCTGGATTGACGACAACAGACATTTTTTGAAGCCTCCGGTGAGCAACAAACAATTGTTTGATGAGAAGACCGGCATGGTGGTGATGATTGTGGGTGGCCCCAATATGCGGGTTGATTTCCATGATGACCCGGTGGAGGAATTTTTCTACCAGATGAAAGGCGATATGATTCTCAAGATAGCGGAGAACGGACAGATTTTTGATGTCCCGATCCATGAAGGCGAAGTGTTCCTGTTGCCGCCGCACACGCGCCATTCACCGCAACGCCCGGTAGAAGGTTCGGTTGGGTTAGTGGTCGAAGGAACCCGACGGGAAGATGATCGCGACGGCTTTGAATGGTTCTGTTTCAGCTGTGGCGACAAGGTTCACCGGGTCGAGGTGAAAGTTACCGATATCGTGAAAGATCTGCCGCCCCTGTTCTCGGCATTTTATGATAGCCGGGAACACAGAACCTGCGGCCACTGCGGTGTTGTTCATCCGGGCAAAGAGCCGCCGGAAGGCTGGGTCAGCATTTGAGGATGAGCATAGCGGCAATAACCAACCATAAACTCATTTAGGAGAAATAGTGATGAATAGAATTGCAAAAATCGCAGTCAGGCTTTTTTCAACGACCGTAATCGCGGTTGCGACTATTGCATCCGTACAGGCCGCGGAGTTTCGCTTAGGCTTGATAACGCCGCCGCCCCATACGTGGACCAAGGCCGCCGGAGCCTTCGGGGAAGAGTTGAACAAGGCAAGCAATGGGGAACATTCCGTCCAGGTGTTTCCGTCACGGCAGCTCGGTAATGAAGCCCAGATGTTACAGCAGCTGCAGACAGGCGCTCTGGATATGGCTTTTTTGACTGTCGCCGAAGTTTCCAACCGGGTTGTTGATCTGGGCGCCTTTTATGCGCCTTATCTGGTTCAGGACATGGACGGGGCCGCCCGGGTCTTTCGCAGTGACACGGCTAAAAACCTTTTGGAGCAGCTCCCCGGCAAGGTCGGAGTGGTGGGTATCGCTTACGGTTCAGCAGGATTGCGCCAGATAGCCGCCCGCGACCGCGTTGATTCTGCCGATGACCTCGTTGGCAAGAAGATCAGGATTACCCCTTTCGAGCCGATCAAGGATTTTTATAATTTTCTCGGAGCCGCGCCAACCCCAATGCCACTTCCGGCGGTGTATGACGCAATGGCAAATGGTCAGGTTGATGCAATCGACATGGACCTGGAGTTGATCTGGAAGCTGAAATACTGGGAGCATTCTGACACCGTGGTCATCTCCAATCACATGATGTTTCCGATGGTGGGGCTTGTTTCAGCGAAAGTGTGGGCTGGTCTGAGTGAAGCGGATCGCTCCATGATCCGGGAACTGATGGCCAGGCACGTCGACTCGACGATCGACACATACGTCGCTAACGAATCGAAATTCCTTGAAGAAGTCAAAAAGACGGGGGTTTCCATCTCTGTAGTCGGTGCGGAATTTTTTGGCGATAGCATTGCTAAATGGAATGAGGTCTGGGGCAAGAAGACTACCGCCGTACAGGATTTAAGAGACGAAGCCACAAGATAACGACTCCCTGATGCTGTTAAAATCGGGTGGCCATCCGGGTGTCGATCCGGATGGCCTTCTTTTTGTATGAGGAATCGCATGCTGTCACATATCCGGATGGTCTCGTCGGCCATTCTGCGAATTGAAAAGTACCTGCTGATTGTTTTGGCCGGATCGGTAACCGGCCTGATTCTGTTGAACGTCGTAACCCGGTCTCTCAGCATGTCCATTTTCTGGGTCGACGAACTGGCCATCTATGCCATGATCTGGATGATGATGGTGGGAGCATCGGTCAAGATTCGCATGCGTAAAGGCATCGCGGTAACCCTCGCGCAGAACTATCTGAGCGAGCGCGTCGCCGCTCCTCTCAGGATTGCCGTTGATGTGGTTATCTTCCTTTTTTCAATCACTCTCGTTGTGTTGTGCTGGCTCTGGTTTGACCCGCTTCAACTCGCGACAGTCGGGTTTGACATCCAGTTATTCGCGGCGAAATCCTTCAATTTTATCTATCAGGAGCCAACCAACACGATCGGGATTCCAAAGTTTCTGGTGTGGTTGATCATGCCCTTCGTGGCGTTGACCATGACTCTCCATTCAAGCGTCAATCTGCTGGAAAGATTGTCCGGTCACAGCATAACCATTCCGGGGATTGAATAAAGATGGTGCCCACGGTTTTCATGGTCTTGCTGCTCGCCGGTGTCCCAATCGCACTGGTTTTGGCAGTCTCCGCCCTGTTTTACATTCTGTATTCCGGACAAACTGTTCTGTTGCAATCCTATACACAACAGTTGTTTTCCGGGGTGGAAAGCTACGGGCTGCTGGCCATTCCGTTGTTCATGCTGGCTGGCGAGCTGATGAACGAAGGGGGTATCACACGGCGTCTGATTGAGTTCGCAAGCGTGTTTGTCGGACGTGTGAAAGGTGGGCTGGCTTACATCAACCTGCTGGTCAATATGATGATGGCATCCATCATCGGCTCGGCCGCTGCCCAAATTGCCATCATGTCAAGAGCAATGGTTCCCCAAATGGAGCGCAAGGGGTATGACCGATCTTTCGCTGCGGCGACCACGGCGGCCGGCGGTCTCCTGTCGCCGATCATTCCACCGTCGATGCTGTTCGTGATTTACGGTGTGCTCGCCCAGATTGCCATTGGTGACCTGTTCATCGCCGGCATCATCCCCGGCCTGATTATGGCGTTTGGCTTTTTTGTGGTAATTGCCTTTATCGGCATGAAATCCGACCTTCCCGCGGGAGAAGCCGTCTCTTTGCAACAGAAGCGCGTGGCGCTGACAATGGGCGCTCCAACCCTGCTGATTCCGCTGGTCATCGTGGGTGGCATTCTGGCAGGTATCGCGACACCGACTGAATCCGCCGCGGTTGCATCCGTTGCCGCGTTCATTCTTGGCAAATTCGTCTATCGGGAACTTGAAATATCGCGCCTGTCCACAATTTTGCTGCGTACCGCGATCAATACATCCATCGTTGTGTTCATTGTAGCCACAGCCAATCTGTTCGGGTGGATAATCATTTATGAGCAGGTTCCGCAAAACCTTGCGCTCCAGCTGGTCGCTCTGACCCAAAACCCACTGGTTTTCCTGCTTTTGGTCAATCTGTGCCTGTTGTTCGTCGGTATGATCCTGGATGGCATTGCCGCGCTGATTCTGGTGGTTCCGATCCTGTTGCCGATCGCACAGCAGAGCTACGGCATTGATCCATTTCATTTCGGCGTGATCATCTGTATCAATCTGGTTCTGGGCCTGCTTACCCCTCCGGTTGGTTCCGGATTATTCGTCACCACGGCAATGACCGGAGTCAAACCAGGAGACCTCTTCCGGGCGCTATTGCCATTTCTTGCCGCTACACTGGCTGTGCTCGCGCTCCTTTGCTGGCAGCCCTGGCTGGTAACGATACTGATTGAATAGGCTGACTCAGGGCAGTCCCAATCCCGCGATAGGCGAATAGTAAGAGTATACCCTATAAAGTATCCCGGACAGCATAGTGACACACGGCCAAAAATCTGGTATATAGCGAATAAGTTAAATCGGAGAAACATACAATGAAATCTGTACCCCCCCCCCCCCCCCCCCCCCCGATATAAAGGGCAGAAATAAAACAGACTTACAGAAACGACAACGAATCATCAAAGGTCTGGCCGTTGGCGGACTAGCCGTTACGGCATGGCAGAAACCGATTGTAAACAGTGTGCTGTTGCCGGCTCATGCACAGCCATCAGGAAACACAACAGCAGACCCGGCAAACCCGTCCGGGCAGACAGGACAGACCGAGCAGGGACAAACCAATCAGGAGCAAACAGCCGTACCGCAACAAAACCAACAGCAACCAATAGGCAATCCCAATCATGACCGATTGGAGCCATTGCCAGCAGGGGAGACGCTTAACATCACACCCCGCAACGCCGAGCAGTGCAGAACGATCCAGATAGTAAGATATGAACTTGCTGATCGGTATCGCAGTCCGGGACAGGTTGATAAAGACTACTGGATCAAAATAACAGGGATACAAACGCCGACAAGCAGCACGCGCCCGGATCCGTTGGCTTTAAGATTAGTAGATATAAATTTTGGAACTGTAATCCCTTTAGATACATCCATAGACTCGAGATCAGGCAATAAAAACGCGCATCCTGCCAAAGATTCGGGAATGTTCACGGCCTTTTTTCGTAACAGTGAATTCCGACTAGGGTATATACAATACAACATAAGGGACTTCACCCTTATTTGTGACGGGACGCGCTGATAGCGGGTTTATCCAAGACAAGGGCTGGTGGTCGCCATCTGCTACCCTCTCCCGCGTCTGGCGGGCGGGCACAAGACCCGCCCCTACGATAATGGGTGGCGCGGGAATGATGTTTCGGATTATGGATGTCGTGAATTGCAGATTCCATATATCGTAGGGGCGCCCCTTGTGGGTGCCCGCATTATTTTCGTATACGGTCAATGACGGTTGCGGGCGGGCACAAGACCCGCCCCTACGCAACATTCAATCGCCGCACCCAAAGATCAAACAACATCTCACACGTCCCCCGTCATTCGTGGATTCCCGCCTTTGCGGGAATGACGGGAAAGGGGCGGGGGGCTGTATTCTGAGCGCACGTAGCGTTTGACTTCAGGTTGCCATGTGGTGTAGTGTTGAGGCTGATAGAAAACAGCAGCGCTGTCGTCTCTGATCCAAGCGTTGGTTGGACAGAAATATCCGACTAACCGCGACAGCGTATGCTCCTCCCTCTCTGCCTTTCCCATCTACATGAACAAGTTTGTAATACTCATTGATGGCTTGATACCAAGCAGGAAAGACCTCAGTCATCCTTCTACCAGATCCAGTCAATTCAAACATATCGAGAATCCCGAATGAAGCGTTACTCAAACATGATTATTACCGTCGCCGTAACCTTGGGCATTTCTGGATGCTCTACTGTCCCGGTTGTTCCATTCGATACCGATGGAAGCCGCTCCGATGGCATTGTCAAGATGGTCGCCCCCGTGGGGACATTTGATAGCGCGGAAACGATGATTGTTGATTGGGATGCCGCAGAACAAAGTGCCTCCCGTCGGTGCCGCCAATGGGGATACTCTGGAGTCGAAGCGTTTTCCGGGATAACAATCGAGTGTCTGGAAACGTCCTGCTACTCAAGTACCTACTATAGTAGCTGCGGTTGCTCACGGGAGCAGGTCACTCGGAACTACCAGTGTATCGACTGACGGCTTGACCCCGGCACTGCCAACCCGATGAAGCGTGACCTGGAACTGGTCAAGAACGCCCCAGACTGACCGGCTACGAATGTCCACGCATCTGCCGTGGACTGATTGAAGAAGCCGGGCTGCTCTCTTCAATCAACCCAAATCCTTCCTCGGCAATCGGGTGACCAGGCTTGAGGTGTCATGGCGGTTTCCACCGGCGGCCTGGATTTCGGCGTAGTATCCATCGACAATCCGGGTGACGGGCAGTTCCGAGTGGTTGCGCTCGGCCTCTTCCATACACAGACCCAGATCCTTCCTCATCCAGTCCACCGCGAATCCGAACTCGAATTCATTATTCAACATGGTTTCATGTCGATTGATCATTTGCCATGACCCGGCCGCGCCCTTTGAGATGACATCGAAAACCTTCATGCCGTCCAGACCCGCATTGACGCCAAAAGCCAGTCCCTCGGACAATCCCTGAACCAGTCCGGCAATGCAGATCTGGTTTACCATCTTGGTCAGCTGGCCGGAGCCGGCCCCGCCCATCAGCAATGCGGAGCGGGCAAAACAGTCAATCAATGGTCTGGCGCGATCAAACACGGCCTGATCACCGCCGACCATCACCGTCAATATCCCGTTTTCGGCGCCCGCCTGCCCGCCGGAAACCGGAGCGTCGAGAAAGCCGAAATCATTTTTCCCGGCATGGTCGTACAGTTCCCGCGCGATATTGGCGGAAGCGGTTGTGTGATCAATAAAAACCGCGCCGGGGCGGATTGAATGGAATGCGCCATCCGCGCCGGTGGTTACGCTACGCAGGTCATCATCATTACCCACACAGCAAAACACGAAATCCGCGTCTGCCGCGGCCAGGGCCGGGGTCAACGCATGGGCGCCGCCATATTCAGCAACCCATTTCTCGGCTTTTGCGGTTGTCCGGTTATAAACACAAACCGAATGGCCGGCGGTTGCCAGATGCCCGGCCATTGGGTAACCCATAACGCCAAGACCAATAAAAGAGACTTTGATGTTGTTCATGTCAAAAATTTATTTCAATACAAAAGGGCGGTGACGATAACCTAATTGGTGACAGGAAACAATCGAAACAGGATTGGATGCGGGAATCCGGAACCGCCTCGTCAAACCCTTCGGAGCAGTACAAGCGCCCCGAGCAGGAACGCCGCAACGGGAACGGTGGCGCCCAGCAAGGGAGGTAAATTGCTGGCGAGGACAAAGTGGCCGAAGCCGTTGTTGACGACATAAAAGCCGATGCCAAGCATGATTCCGATAAACAGATTCCTTTCCAGGCTGCCGGAGCGTACATTTACGAAAACAAACGGAATGGCCAGAATGACCATCATTGCCGTGGCAAGCGGCAGCATGATCTTGTTCCAGAACGCAAGCTCGTAGAGATCGGTTTTTTGCTGGTTATTGTCGAGATGCCGGATATAGTGGTTCAGCTGAATCAATGAGAGTTGCTCCGGCTTGATCAAAAATACGGACAGGATTTTTGGCGTAACCTGCGAGTCCCATTTGGCGGAATCAGAAGCTGAGGTTTCCGCCTTGCCTGAGTCTGAGTCAATCCGGGTGACCTTAACGTTGTCCAGTATCCACTGATTCTCGATGAAAGCGCCTTTCCCGGCGCCAACCAGCAATTCCAGTTTTCTGTTTTGATCGAAGTGGAACAATTTGATTTTCAGCAGCGTCAGGTCTGGCAGTATTTCATGGATGTTTACGTAGGTTTGTGAGTCGCGCATCCACAGGCCGGTGGCGGTATGCTGCTTGATATCCTGTTGCATGGCCTCCGCCCGCCCCCGCTGCGCCCGGGTTTCTGTCCAGGGAGAAACCAGTTCACCGATCAAAATAGCCGCGACCATGAAAAATGCCCCGGTTTTCAGTGACGCCATGGTGATCTGGAAAATTGAAATCCCGCTGGCGCGCATCACCACTAACTCTGAACCATTGGCCAGTATGGACAGTCCGATGATTGTGCCGAGCAATGCCGCCATCGGAAACAGTTCGTAAATCATGCGCGGGATGGTCAGGGCGATGTATAGAAGAGCGGCTTTCAGGTCGTAATTCCCTTCCCCCAGACTGGCAAGCTCGTCCAGAAAATTGACAAGCGTGAACAGTCCGATTAATACCAGCAGGGAAAGGATGGCATATTGAAAAATGATCCATCCGAGATAGCGATTGAGAATCGACATCAGGTTTTCAATCCCGGT
Organism: Candidatus Poriferihabitaceae bacterium; assembly: GCA_965208975.1. Lineage (GTDB taxonomy): Bacteria > Pseudomonadota > Gammaproteobacteria > Arenicellales > Poriferihabitantaceae. Next base: position 1,361,812 of record CBDBQH010000003.1, read on the forward strand.
AGTAGTCTCAGATTACGTCTGCGTCTCGCGAAGAAGTAAACGGCAGCCGTCAGGAACAGCAGATGAATAGCCCACAGGGAAAGATTCGGGTGCAGCGCCTCGCGTCTTATCAGGGCGACTCCCGCTCCCATCATGTTGAAGTACGCAAAATAGACCAGTAATGCCGGAATCATTCCGGGGAATCGCTTTTTCCTGTAGGTTTGGCTCGAAAAGCAAAGCGCAAAAATCATTAAAATCGGCAACATGATAATCTTCGCGATTCGCCAGTGGAGTTCACCGGCAGCCGCTCGCTGGTGTCCTGATTGTCCTGATTGTTCAATCAGGGTAGTCACAGGGCGGGCCTTGACCGGCAAACCGATGCGAGCGGCGCTTGGCCGGGTTTTCAGTCGGAGGGAGTAAGACTCAAAATCCAGCAACGTGTACTGATCGTCCTCGGCGGCGATGCTGTATCGCGAGCCATCGTCAAGCGCCAGAAAATCGGCATTGGTTTGCGCGTCTGTTGCTCTGCGCCCGGTTGTCGCCACAACCACATCGTCCTGATTCTCACCTGCGGTATAAATAAAGATATTCCTGGATTCGCTGGTTTGCGCGTTATGGCTTTCCACGAAATAAACACCGTTACCCCGTTTGGTTTCGACAAATACGCCAGGGACAATGTTTGTCATGTCAGAACGGTTTTTATCGGTGAACTCCATGACATGCACGGTTTTGGCCGCCAGTGGTGAAAGATAGAGTGATAATACGGCTACCACGGAACCGACGATGGCAAACAACACAACGAGCGGACGCAAAAATGCGCTCATACCGCCCCCGCAGGCATTGATCACCGTGAGTTCGTTATCGCGGATCCATCTGCCCATGACCAGCAAGGTGGAAATATAGATCACCAATGGTACAATCAGGTCAAGGTAGGTGATCAGTTTAAGCAATAGCAAAACCAGGACCCGGTCCATGGCAATGCTTCCCGCGGCGGCCTGATCCAGCAAGCCAACGAGACGGACGACGAAAAATATTGAAATCAGGATAGTGGCAACCCCGGCGCAGGTTTGCAAAACCTCGCGGACGAAGGCCCGATGGATAATCATGCGGGTTTTATAATGATAGAATCATGTTGATCAACAGACTGCTCTATTTTACGTAATATCAACCGAGACGTTAAATATGGATTTCTCTGCAAAAGCCCTGAGTCTGACCAGACAGCCTTCACCTTGCATTGTTGCAGGTGTTTTTGATGCGAGCAAGCCCGTATTGTCGCCTTCTGCCAGGATTCTTGATAAGGCGACCGGCAAACAGCTCAGCAAACTGCTTGCCCAGGGCGACCTGTCGGGAAAGCCCGGCTCTACACTGATGGTTTATGAGCCGCGGGGAATCGGCGCCAAAAGGATATTGTTGCTCGGTCTTGGCAAGAAGGACGAGGTGACGAACCCGGTCATGCGCAAGGCCGTGGTTGCGGCTATTCGGCGACTGGACAGAGGGAATATAAAGACCGCAGATCTGGCCTTGCTTGATACGGTCAGTGATAATCCGGAGGTGACTCGCCGCACCAGGAGCCTGATTGAGGCGATTGACGCGGCGCTCTATCGCTATAGTGAAACAAAAAGCGGCAAGGAAAAGGCGCGCACATTGAAGAAAGTGAATATCATCGCCGGGCGGGAGGAGCTGGTGGCGGCGAAACAGGGCGTTATCGAGGGCGTGGCGCTGGCCAATGGCGTTCGTTATTGCCGGACGATTTCGGATCTGCCCGGCAATATATGTACTCCCGGGTATCTGGCCCGTCGGGCGAAAGAGTTACAGAAAACCCATAAAATCAAAACCACTGTGCTCGATGAAGTACAGATGAAGCGATTGAAAATGGGGTCGCTGCTGTCGGTATCCAGAGGTAGCCGGGAACCGGCGAAATTGATTGTGATGGAGTATCGGGGAGGAGCTTCCGCAGACAACCCGGTGGTTTTGATCGGCAAGGGACTGACCTTCGACGCTGGAGGAATATCGATCAAGCCAGCTGCCGCCATGGATGAAATGAAGTACGACATGTGTGGTGGCGCCAGTGTATTCGGAGCGCTAATCGCCGTGTCGGAGATGGAACTGCCAATCAACGTGGTCGGAATCATCCCGAGCAGCGAAAATCTGCCAGACGGCGCCGCCAACAAACCGGGCGATATTGTCACGAGCATGTCCGGGACTACCATAGAAATACTCAATACCGATGCCGAAGGTCGTCTGATTCTGTGTGACGCGATGACTTATGCACAGCGCTATGAACCGGCGGCCGTGGTGGATATTGCCACCCTGACCGGGGCTTGTATTATTGCTCTGGGCCATCACGCGAGCGGATTGTTCAGTAACAGTGACCAGTTGGCCGAACAGTTGCTGAACGCGGGAGAAGAGGCCGGGGATCGGGCCTGGCGGTTACCGCTTTGGGAAGATTACTCGAAGCAGTTGAAAAGCAATTTTGCGGATCTGGCCAATATCGGTGGCCGTAGCGCGGGTTCTGTGACCGCGGCCTGCTTTTTGAAACACTTTGCCGGAAAGTATGACTGGGCCCATCTGGATGTTGCGGGAACGGCCTGGAAGTCAGCCGACCCCAAGGGCGCCACCGGCCGGCCGGTGCCCTTGCTGGTCGAGTTTTTGATGGCTCGCGCCAGATAGTGTCCGGTTGGCGCCATCATTCATAGCGGTCATGCAGCAGGTGAATTTTCATATTTTGGAAAATGAGGATTACAGCGGAAAGCTGCGCTATGCCTGCCGTCTTGTGCGCGAAGCATACAGACAGGGTATGAAGGTGAATATCCGCACCTCAAGTCCCGACCAGAGCAGTCAGCTGGATGCCATGTTGTGGACATTTTCCCAGGGCAGTTTTATCCCCCATGCGATCATTGGCCCCGAGCGCCTCAAGCGGGAGGATTACCCGGTGCAACTGGGTGAAAATGTCGGCGCCGCGCCGCGCGAAGACGAAACGGTGGATATGCTTGTCAATTTGTGTCAGCAACCCTGCCCGCGACCGGAGCAATATGCCCGTGTTGATGAAGTGGTTTGCTCGGAGCCGGCGGACAAGCAGGCGGCGCGCGACCGTTTCCGGGATTATCGCAGCCAGGGCATTGAGCCGGACACCCGGCGAATTTCTTCGATCACGTGACCGTCGACAAGTCCTACAATCCTCAACAGGTCGAAACCAGATGGTATAACCACTGGGAAGAGGCCGGGTACTTTGCGCCTTCAGGCCATGCTGCCGATCCGTACTGCATCGTCATTCCCCCGCCCAATGTCACTGGCAGTCTGCACATGGGGCATGCGTTTCAGGATACGATCATGGATGCCCTGATTCGTTACCATCGCATGCTGGGCGACAATACGCTTTGGCAGCCGGGTATGGACCATGCGGGTATTGCGACCCAGATGGTGGTTGAACGACTGATCAATGCACAAGGCCAGACTCGCCATGACTACGGTCGGGAGAAGTTCATCGAGAGGGTCTGGCAATGGAAGAATGAGTCCGGCGGTATGATTACCCGCCAGCTGCGGCGGATGGGGGCTTCGGCGGACTGGAAGCATGAACGGTTCACCATGGACCCCGGATTGAGCCGCGCGGTCAGTGAGGTATTCGTGCAGCTTTATGACGAAGGGATTATCTATCGCGGCAAACGGCTGGTAAACTGGGATCCGGTCCTGCATACGGCCTTGTCCGATCTTGAAGTCCTGTCCGCGGAGGAAGACGGCAGTTTGTGGCATTTGCGTTATCCGATTGTGGAGGAAGACGGCTGGCTTACGGTCGCCACCACGCGCCCTGAGACCATGCTGGGTGATAGCGCGGTTGCGGTGCACCCGGATGATGAGAAATACAGGGCGTTGATCGGAAAATGGGTCGAGCTGCCATTGACCGGGCGCCGGATACCGATCATCGCCGATCATCATGTGGATCCCGGTTTCGGTTCCGGTTGTCTAAAGATTACCCCGGCCCATGATTTCAATGACTATCAGGTCTGGACCCGGCACCGCGAGACCCCGGCAATCCGTGAGCAGGTCCACCAGGGACTGATCAATGTGTTCACGGCGGATGCGGGCATACGGGAGAATATCAACGACCGGAATTTGCGCGAAGGCGAATTGATTCCAGCGAATTATGTCGGTCTGGATCGGTTTGCCGCCAGGGACGCGATTGTCGCTGATCTCCGGCGCCAGGGGCTGCTGGAGCGGATAGACGATCATCAGCTGATGGTTCCGAGAGGGGACCGCTCCGGGGCGGTGGTTGAACCGTTCCTGACGGATCAGTGGTATGTCGATCTGACCCGACAAACGCTGGATGATGGCCGCCCGGGAGGAAAGGCGCGGATCGTCGCGCCGTCAATTGAGGCGGTGAGAAGCGGGGCCATTGAATTTGTGCCGTCGAACTGGAGCAAGACCTGGTTTCAATGGATGGAGAATATCGAAGACTGGTGCATTTCTCGTCAAATATGGTGGGGGCACAGGATTCCGGCATGGTATGACGAGAGCGGAAATATTTTTGTGGGTATGGATGAGTCGGCTGTCCGGGCGAAATACCATATTGCGGATGAGGTTGAATTGCGGCAGGACGAAGATGTGCTCGATACCTGGTTTAGTTCAGCGTTATGGCCCTTCTCTACACTGGGATGGCCTTCAACCACAGAACGGCTGAATACGTTTTATCCAACCAGCGTACTGGTTACGGGTTTTGACATCATATTTTTCTGGGTGGCCCGGATGATCATGTTTGGAATGCGTTTCATGGGAGAGATTCCGTTTCATCAGGTCTATATTCATGGTTTGATTCGTGATTCGCACGGGCAGAAAATGTCGAAGTCCAAGGGCAATGTGCTGGACCCGATTGACCTGATCGATGGTATCGAGCTTGAGCCATTGGTGCAGAAGCGAATACAGGGCATGATGCAGCCCCACCTGCGGGAAAGGATCGAGCGCCAGACACGCCAGGACTTCCCGCAAGGGATACCGGGGTTTGGTACGGATGCCCTGCGTTTCACATTCATGGCCCTGGCGTCGCATGGACGTGACATCAATTTCGATCTCGGCAGGATTGAGGGTTACCGCAATTTCTGCAACAAAATCTGGAATGCGGCCCGTTTCGTATTGATCAATACGCAAGGAAAAAACTGTGGCCGGAATGGCGGTGATGTGATGCTGTCGATGATCGACAGATGGATGATATCGCAGTTACAGCGCAGCGAGAAGAAAGTGCGCGAATTCATGGAGAACTACCGTTTTGATCGGGTTGCCCAGGAAATCCACGACCTGATCTGGAACAAATACTGCGGCTGGTATCTGGAGCTCAGCAAGCCGGTACTGAACAGCCCGGACAGCGCCCCGGCGTTGCAGACCGGCAGCCGACGAACACTGGTCCGCGCGCTGGAGGCGATTTTGCGTCTGCTTCATCCGATCATGCCGTTTATTACCGAGGAAATCTGGCAGCAGGTTGCGCCTTTGGCGGACAAGGCGGGCGAAACCATCATGACCCAGCCTTACCCCCGGTGCGATGAGTCCCGGATTGACCACGATGCGGAACAAGAAATGGACTGGGTCATGCAATTCATCCTCGGCATTCGGAAAATCAGGGGTGAAATGGACGTTGCGCCTGGTCAATACGTGCCGGTTCTGTTGGTCGGGGCCACGAGCCGGGATGTGGAAATGCTGGAGAGGCATCGCAGGTTGCTGGATGCCGGTGGCAAAATCGAAAGTATTGATGCGCTTGGGGAATCGGATGATGAGCCCGAGTCGGCGGTGGTTGTCACGGGCGGGATGAGGATATTGATTCCTCTTGCCGGGCTGATTGACAAGCGGGCGGAGATAGAGCGTCTGGGCAAGCAGGCACAGCAGCTGGACAGTGAGCTTGCACGGGTCAGGGGAAAGCTTGAAAACGAACAGTTTGTCGCCAGAGCGCCGGCGCACATTGTCGAGAAAGAGCGACAAAAACGGATTGATCTGGAGTCGAAATGCCGAGCCGTCAAACAGCAGCTGGAAAAAATATCTTCCCTTTAGAAATGCGGAGGCGATACCCATACTCATCTGGTTGTGTGACATCGAATCACCGAACCAGATTGATGGATAGGAAACCGGCTGTGAACAGGGTAAGATTTGAACCCGGATATTTCATTGGTTGATCGGTAGATCTGAACATGAATTCGAGCCTTAACAAAAGCCGGTACAGCAAGGAAGACCTGCTGGCCTGTGGTCGTGGTGAGTTGTTTGGCGCGGGTAACGCACAGTTGCCCCTGCCGAATATGTTGATGTTCGACCGCATCACTCATATTGACGGAGATGGCGGCAAATTCGGCAAGGGATGTGTGATTGCCGAGCTGGATATTGTTCCGGATCTGTGGTTTTTTAACTGTCATTTTGAAGGAGACCCGGTCATGCCGGGGTGTCTGGGCCTGGACGCGCTGTGGCAATTAGTCGGATTTTCTCTGGGATGGAGGGGCGGTAAGGGGCATGGCCGGGCGCTCGGTTCCGGTGAAACCCGGTTCAGTGGCCAGATAACCCCCGCCAATGAACGGGTGACCTATAGAATTGACTTGAAGCGGGTGATCATGCGCAGTCTGGTGATGGGAATTGCAGATGGAGAGGTCCTGGTGGATGGCAAGCAGGTCTATGTTTGCAAGGGCTTGCGAGTGGGTTTGTTTCAAAATGTGGAGTCATTTTGAGTGGTTAAAGTGTGGTGAGTTTTAGATGAAAAGAGTAGTAATAACCGGCTTTGGTATTGTTTGCAGTCTGGGTAACAATAAAGACGAGGTTAAAAAGGCGCTGATGTCGGGACAATCCGGTATCGTATATTGCGATGAATACGCCGAACTTGGTATGCGTAGTCAAGTCCATGGCGCCGTCAACATTGACGCGCAATCAATAATAGATCGCAAACTCTACCGTTTTATGGGAGATGCCGCCGCTTATGGATACATTGCCATGCAGGAGGCGATCACTCATTCCGGGCTGAAAGATGACATGGTCAGCAGTGAACGGACCGGGTTGTTGCTTGGAACTGGCGGCGCTTCGCCTGAAAATATCGTCAAGGCCGCCGACACACTACGCCAGCGGGGTATCAAACGGGTCGGCCCCTACATGGTGACCAAAACCATGGCGAGCACGATTCCCGCCTGTGTCGGCACTGCGTTCGGAATCAAGGGGGTCTCCTATTCAATCAGTTCGGCCTGCTCCACCAGCGCCCATTGCATTGGTCATGGCGCGGAACTGATTCAGCTGGACAAACAGGATGTCGTGTTCGCCGGGGGGGGCGAAGAAGTCCATTGGTCGTTATCGGCGCTGTTTGACGGGATGGGCGCTTTATCCGCGAACTACAATGAAACTCCGCAAGAGGCGTCGAGACCTTATGACCGGGACCGGGACGGGTTCGTCATTTCGGGCGGGGCTGGTGTGGTCGTGCTTGAAGAACTCGAACACGCCAAAAAAAGGGGAGCGCACATTTATGCCGAACTGGTGGGTTACGGGGCGACTTCCGATGGTTACGATATGGTGCAGCCTTCGGGTGTGGGCGCGGCCCGGTGTATGAAACAGGCGGTGAGGACGCTGGACCAGCCGGTGCAGTATATCAATGCCCATGGCACCAGCACGGTGGTCGGGGACATCAGGGAACTGGAAGCGATTGCCGAAGTATTTGGCGACGATTGCCCGCCCATCAGCGCCACCAAGTCGCTGAGCGGTCACGCGCTGGGCGCCGCCGGGGTAAACGAATCCATTTATACCCTGCTGATGATGGAGCACGGTTTTATCGCCGCTTCCGCCAATATCCGTAATCCAGACCCGGCTGCAACCGGATTCCCGATCATGGTCGAGACCCGAACCGATATGGACATTGAGGTCGCAATGACCAACAGCTTCGGGTTTGGCGGCACAAATTGTTCATTGGTTTTTCAGAGCTGGCGATAGTCCCGGGCCGGCTCGCCTGTGCGCCCGCTCAGATAAGAGTGGCCCTGTCATGAGGCGCCGTGACCGCAACCAGGTGACCTGCTGGCTGATTGTGTGCGCCGTGCTGGTGTTTGCTATGGTATTATTGGGTGGCGCAGTCCGGTTGACCGGCTCCGGGCTGTCCATGGTGGACTGGCGTCCCATTATGGGCAGCATCCCACCCTTGAATGAGCAGGCATGGGCTCAGGCGTTTGAAAAATACCGCCAATTTCCCGAGTATCAGTTGGTCAACCCCTCGATCACGCTGGCAGAGTTCCGGTTTATTTATTGGATGGAGTTCGCCCATCGCCTGGCGGGTAGAATGATCGGTCTGGTTTTTCTGGCGCCTTTCCTGATATTCCTTTACTTCCGTAAAATACCGACTGGTCTGGTCGTGAAACTCTGGTTACTTTTTCTGCTGGGAGCCATTCAGGGGGTGATGGGCTGGTATATGGTGAAGAGTGGCCTCGTTGATATTCCCGCAGTCAGCCAATATCGGCTGGCTGCGCATCTGGTCATTGCCGTGATTATTTATGCGTACATGGTGCGTATTATCGTCGGACTGCATTCGCGACAACTGCCCCGTTCAAAACCCGCGGTCTGGTGCGGAGCGATTTTACTGGGGATGATTGCGCTGATGATCGGCAGTGGCGCTTTTGTCGCAGGCTCTCACGCCGGATTTATTTATAATACCTTCCCCATGATGGGTGAGCGATGGATACCCGCTCAGCTTCTGGCGCTGTCACCGGGTTGGAAAAACCTTTTCGAGAATCCGGTTGCGATTCAGTTTGTTCACCGTTGTCTGGCGGTAGCGCTACTGGTCATAACCACTTTATATGCCGCTATGCTGGCCGGGCACAGGCACTCCATGACCCGGGGTTGCGCCATTGCCGTCTTTCTGGCCGGGACGGCCCAGATCATGCTCGGCGTCGCCGTGCTACTGCTGAAGGTCCCGGTGGCGTTGGGTATGGCTCATCAGGCCGGAGCGCTGATCTTTTTGAGCGCGGTACTCATCGCTGTGTTTTCAGGTTATCCGCCCATTTGCGGAATTAAAACTCAACCACGCTTCGGATCGACTCCCCGGCATGCATCAGATCAAATGCGTCATTGATCTTCTCCAGCGGCATTTTATGGGTAATCAGGTCGTCAATGTTTATTTTGCCATCCATGTACCAATCGACAATTTTGGGTACATCGGTCCTGCCGCGCGCGCCGCCGAACGCGGTGCCGCGCCAGACTCGCCCGGTGACCAGCTGAAAGGGTCGTGTACTGATTTCCTGGCCGGCTCCCGCGACCCCGATAATAACGCTTTCACCCCATCCCTTGTGGCAGCATTCCAGCGCCTGGCGCATCAGGCCGGTATTGCCGACGCACTCGAAACTGTAGTCCGCGCCGCCGCCGGTAAGATCAACGAGATACGGCGCCAGATCACCCTCGACATCGGTCGGATTGACGAAGTGCGTCATGCCGAATTTTTCGGCCAGGGGCTGGCGTTTGGGGTTGATATCCACACCGACAATTTTGTCGGCTCCGGCCAGCCGCGCCCCCTGGACCACATTCAAGCCGATACCACCCAGACCAAAAACAACGACATTATCGCCCGGCCGCACTTTGGCGGTATTGATTACCGCGCCAATCCCCGTGGTGACACCGCATCCGATGTAGCAAACCTTGTCAAAGGGCGCATCGGGGCGAATTTTCGCCAGCGCTATTTCAGGCAGAACGGTATGGTTGGAAAAGGTTGATGTTCCCATATAGTGAAACAGCTTCTGATGACCGATCGAAAACCGGCTGGAGCCATCGGGCATAACTCCCTGTCCCTGGGTGACCCGAATCGCCTGGCACAGGTTGGTTTTGCCACTGGTGCAATATTCGCATTCCCGACATTCGGGCGTGTACAGGGGGATCACATGATCGCCTTCGCTCAGGCTGGTCACGCCCTCACCCACCGCAACGACGATTCCCGCTCCTTCATGCCCCAGGATCGCCGGGAAAAGCCCCTCAGGGTCAGCGCCCGAGCGGGTAAACTCATCGGTATGGCAAATTCCGGTCGCCTTGATTTCGACCAGTACTTCACCCGCTTTCGGCCCATCCAGCTCGACCGTTTCTATTTCCAGAGGTTTGCCTGCCTCGTAAGCTACCGCCGCTCTTGTTTTCATTTTTCTGTCCGGGAAAGAAATTCAGGTTATTTTATAGAAATCCGTCCGCAACATTCAAGCAATGTCCGGGTTCAGTACATATGAGACTCAACTTGAGTCTCTTTGCAGGAATCTGATACGGAATTTCCATATTTGTACGATAGTTTCGTAAGCCTCCCTGTCAAGTGGAAAGTTCGCAAGCATCCTGGCTTTTCCAGGTAGAAAATATCCTGATAAATCGTCTTATTCCAAAATCTGAATCCAGGATTCATCAAATCTGATTGATTCCAGGACGGCCTCTCTATCCAGTTGTGGCGGTTCCTTGATTTTAATTGCCAGACGCTTTTTGGGGACATCTTCAATAATGGTGAATTGCGCCCGGAAATGAGACGGATTTTTGAGACAGTGGAAGGTCGGCGATTCTTTGCCGTTTTGGCTCCCCATGCTGTTTGCTGCAAAACAATATCATCAATCACCAGCTTATCGGTTTCCTCTTGAGAAAATGTCGACACCCAATCTGTGGCTTGTATCAGATTCCTGATGACTGCCTGCGCCACAGGTACAGGAAGACTATTGCCCGCCTGCTTCCTGGTTTGCGAATAGTTACAAACAATCCTGGCCTCTTCGGGAAATCCCTGGAGCCGCAGCATTTCCCGCACAGTCAGCCTTCTTTCACCGTTCACCAGAAGGTAGTTGTAAGAAGCGCCCGCGCGCAATGCACACGAAAACGGATAGGCGCTGATATGTCCGGCCTTGTTCTCATGCCAGATGGTCGGTTCTTTCGTAGGTTTTTGCTTGCTTAGTCTCTTCCGCCTGATATGACCGGAGGCAAAATATTCTTCGGGAACATCTTTTTCCAGGATTTCACTCAATGGACGCATCGGGATGTTTCCAGCAGGCCAGTTGAAATAGCGTGGGGAGCGGAAGCCAACAATAAAGACACGTTCCCTTTTCTGTGGCAGACCAAAATCCAGAGCGTTCAATACCTTATAAGTTGTGTAGTATCCCAACTCGTCCAGAGTTTCCAAAATCCGATTCAGGGTTTGTCCCTTGCTGTGCCCAACCAGCAACTTCACATTTTCCAGCACAAACGCCGCCGGTTTCTTCTCTGCCAATATGCGCGCTATATCAAAGAACAATGTCCCTCTGGTATCGTCAAAGCCGCGCATATTGCCGATGATACTGAACGGCTGGCATGGGAAACCAGCCAGCAGAATGTCGTGGTCGGGGATGTCCTGCGCGGCTATCTCCATAATATCGCCGTGTGGGGTTTCGCCAAAGTTCTCTGCGTAGGCTCTCTGGCATTCCTGATCAATCTCACTGCTGAAGACACACTCGACATCCGCACCAAGATCGGCGCCCGCATTTTGCATGGCATAACGAAACCCGCCAATACCGGCAAACAGGTCGATAAATCGGACGGTTTTTTTCTTCCCTGTATATCCGGTATTCATGACCGGAATATAGCACATTGCTACCCGCGTGTTGCAGTATCATAGGGTTCGGGTTGACCCAGGCTTCCCAAGGAAAGCCTGGAGACGTTCGGTAGTTATCGCTATATCTCGCAATTCACATTCCCATACTGTAATCACTTCCCAACCATTTTCTTCCAACAATGCAATATTGTGTGTATCACGAGCTTGATTTTGCTTCAGTTTGGTCAGCCAATAATCTCGATTGGTAGCAGGAATTCGAACCCGTTCACAGTCGGTATGGTAGTGCCAGAAACAGCCGTTTACAAAAACGACTTTGTGACGTGATGGGAATACCAGATCAGGTTTGCCGGGTAGGTCGGTTCGATGCAAGCGATAGCGATAACCGAGACCATGCAACAGGCATCTTACCCGCATCTCCGGCTTCATACCCTTTGATTTGACCCGCCCCATTATGCGGCTACGGACCTGAGGCGATACATTATCAGCCATAACCATACTTAACTACTCTTTTCAAACTCTACTGGCGACAACATTCCATTGACCTATGCCGCTTTGCCGGATTATAGAACACTCCGATATCGTTGAAAATGTCTGTCCGGCATTCCTGCAAATGCGGGAATCCAGACCCATGGCAGTATCAAATCTTCGCTTCAATCGGCGCCGCTATTTGGTTACGATCACGGTTTTGGATTGATTCTCTATTGAGGGGTGGGTTTAATGAATAAACAATATGATTTTATCGTCATCGGCGGCGGTAGTGGTGGTATTGCTGCGGCGCGACGGGCCGCGCAATACGGAGCGCGGGTTTTGCTGATCGAATCCGGTCGGCTGGGAGGAACCTGTGTCAATGTCGGCTGTGTGCCCAAGAAAGTCATGTGGATTACATCCCAGATTCGGGAAACCCTGGAGGTGGCCGGGAGTTACGGATTGGACATCAACGAAAGCGGATTTGACTGGTCCACTATCAAATCCTCCCGGGATCGCTACATTGAGCGGCTGAATGGCATCTACCAACGCAATCTGGATCAATCCGGAGTGGAGGTCGTGGAGGGAGTCGCCAGGTTTACAGGTGGCGGCGCCGTTACCGTAGACGGGGAGGATTATTCGGCCCGCCATATTCTGATCGCTACAGGTGGCGGCCCCACTGTTCCTGACATTCCGGGCGCCGGGTACGGCATTACCAGTGACGGATTTTTCGAGCTGGAGCGCCAGCCCCGCAAGATACTGGTGATCGGCGCCGGCTATATCGCGACCGAACTGGCCGGATTGATGCACGGGTTGGGCAGCCGCGTGTCGCTCCTGCTACGCAAGGACAAATTATTGCGAACATTTGACCACGATATACACCAGGCGGTGATGCGGGAGATGGCCGCGTCCGGCATTGAGATTCTCACCAATGTCTCAATCGGCTCATTGGTCAAAAATTCCGGCAGTCTCGGATATCGCGACTTTGATGGCTCCGGCCAGGACGATTACGACTGCATGATCTGGGCGGTTGGCCGCCACCCCAGGGTGGAGGGGCTGGATCTTGATGTTGCCGGAGTCCGGCTGGATTCGCGCGGCTATATCGAAACCGATGAATACCAGAACACCACCGCCAGCGGCATTTATGCCGTCGGTGATGTCACTCCCAGGGCACAGTTGACCCCGGTGGCGATTGCGGCGGGGCGCAGACTGTCCGACCGTCTGTTTGGCAATCAAGCGGATGCGAAGCTTGATTACAGCAATATTCCTACGGTCATTTTTTCGCACCCCCCGGTCGGCACGGTCGGCCTGTCAGAAGCCAAAGCGGTCGAAAAATACGGCGCCGATACCATCCGGGTCTACAAAAGCGAGTTTGTTGATATGTATTTCGCGGTCACCGAACACAAACCGCGAACATTAATGAAACTGATTGTGCAAGGCGAGAACGAAAGAGTGGTTGGTTGTCATGTGGTTGGTCGAGGCGCGGATGAAATGATCCAGGGATTCGCGGTGGCAATCAAAATGGGTGCAACCAAAAAAGATTTCGACAACACGGTCGCCATTCATCCCACCGCGGCGGAAGAGATGGTGACACTTCGGTGAGTCCGCGCACCGGCTCTTGCGGTGGAGGTTGCGCCGTCTTTGGACAAGCGGGTCAAACCAATGCGGGAAGCTGTGGCGTGACATCAGGATTTGCATGCTGGACAGGTTCAGGGAAAGCGGGTTAGACTTCAAACCCGTTTCCCCGGTATTCCCGAGACTGCTTGAACGCCCGATAGTGGTCCACAAGAGTAAGGCGGTGATTGGCCGGCCACCGGAAAACGTATTAACCATTTTGTAGATAACCTGTAACCCGGAGGATATAACTGTGGATACTGTCAACTTCGTTCACATGATTGACGGCACCGCCGAAGAGTATGCTTTTCTTGTCAACCACGAGAAAGAACACGCAAAAACGCTGCCCGACCGATTGATGACGGCGTTGGCTGATCTCGAACACTCCTTTTCCGGCTATCAAGTGAGCAGGCTGGAACACTCATTGCAATCCGCCACCCGGGCTCTTGACGCCGGAGAGTCCGAGCAAATGGTGGTGGCTGCCCTGCTGCACGACATTGGCGACAACCTCGCGCCCTGCTCCCACAGCGAAATGGCGGCCTCGATACTGCGCCCTTATGTTTCGGAGAGAATCTACTGGATTGTCAAACATCATGGCCTGTTCCAGACCTGGTACTACGCCCATCATTTCGGCAAGGATCGTAATGTCAGGGAGCGCTTTCGCGAGCATGAATGGTATCAGGACTGTATTGATTTTTGTGAGAACTACGACCAGAACTGTTTCGACCCGGATTTCAAGTCAAAACCCCTGGAATTTTTCCGACCCATGGTGGAACGGGTATTCGCGGAACCGATGGCTCATTTTGTCTGAAAAATGAGCCAACACAATATCTGGCTTCAGAACCCCGGATTCCCGGTTGACACCCGGATTCCCGGTTGTGATCCGGATATGCTTGATTGTCCGGTTTCAGGCTGGAAACCGGCTTTTGTTGCGCCGCCGGTAAAAAACGGCTTCGTGTAATCGCCTGTGTCGCACTTTCAGGGGTTACCCTTGCCGTTTTTGGGTTGGGTCAATATCCGGCTTTCCAGCCTGCCACGCGCTGGACGCACTGGATGGGATTCCCGGCTATCGTCCTGATCGCGGTGTCCTGATCGCGGTTGCACAAACAGGCCGCACAGTCTGGCAGTCTTCACCTGTCGCCCCTGTGGCTATGGTTGACGGGTAAACGACGTTACCCGTTGGATTACCGGCCATGACCTTCTCGCAAGGGTTTATCCGGTTGCGGTTCCCAGGGCGCGATATTGTTCGCTATCAATCGCGGCCACCGCGCTGGCTACCATCTGATAGCATTTTCGTTTGAGTTGGCGCCGTCTGGATCAAAAAATGCTATCGCTGTTTCTATTGACCAATCGTGACCCGCTCCGCCTTCAGGAAAACCCGCTATCGTTTATTCCTCTATCAGGTGCCCGTATCTGTATTCTTCTTTATAAGCCTTGTCGCCTGGCTTTTTGGTTACCCAAATTCCGTTCCTCTTGCCGTCTACATACGGGCCTTCCGAAACCATGCGGCCAGCCAGGAATGTATCTACCCAATGCCCGTTTTTCTCGCCGTCTACAACCGGCCCTGTTCCAGTTCCGCCGTTTGGTAGGTCGATGGTCTGCCCCTGGGTCTCTTGCCAGGCTGTTTGTATCAAGGCTTCAATCATCCGTGACCGGGTGACCGGGTGCATCCACGCCAGTTCGTCCAGTTCGTCCCGTCTGGCCGGATGAAGTCGGATATTGACTTGTGCCCGTTTGTCCGCCGGGTCGGTTACCCGGTCAGACCAGCGCGCATAATGCTTGTGTTTGTTCATCGGCTGATCCGGCTAATGTATAGCCAGTCCGAATTGTGGATTGTGTGAATCAATCCAGTGAAGTCATCAGCCAGCCGGTAGCCAAGCGGATAGCGGAGGTTGTGACGGGTATATTAGGCAGTGGGAGCTTGCAGTTGTCGATGGTTGTGGTGCGTCATGGCAAACAACAACCGATGGTATTGGTCAGTACCGAGCGGATACGGGGTCGTTTGCAAGGGGAGCGATTGATTCAATCGTATATGGGTCGTTGGGCCTGTGAGGAAGGGTATCGGTTCAGCAAGCAGGGGTTTGGATTGGAGAAGGTTCAAGCCCGGAAACTGGCGACCTTGCAGAATCTGGTTGCACTGGCGACGTTAGCCTGGGGATTGCTGGCCTGTCACCAGAATCAGGGGCAGAAACTCATCTACAAGGCGAAACGGCAAAAGAGTCACAAACCCCTGGTTTTCCCGTTCTACACGCTGTTATCGGGCTGGCAGGCGTTATTTGCGGATGCCAAAACCCTTTTTTATGACTGGTGGAGAAAACCCAAACGCCCCCCACCCAGACAGGCTGACCTGTTCATCAATAACGGGCGGCTTGCGCCCATCCTCTCATGAAAAAATGGGGAGACCTTAGTTTATATGCTTGTTGCCCATATCTGATATAATCCGATAATTCAACCACTAACGTTTATGAGTAATAGTTTATGAGTGATAGAAAATCCAGCCCGGCGAAAAAAACTTCCAAACAATCAGAAAGTAGTGGTAAATTTCCTCGCTCCCAACCAACTAATCCAGCAGATAAGAGACATATAAACAAAACGACCGATACAATGAGGCCCCCACCGAAACCGAAAAGATAAATCCATGTCCATGTCAAAAAGCCAATTTTCAGATTACTCTGACAGAATGTGGGAGTTACTCTTTTCAGTGCGTCGATCTTTTCATTACCATGAGCATCGGGAACGGTTTTTCACACTGCTGCATAACATGGTAAATTTAACCTGGATAATCTGTGGAACCCTTGCCGTGTGGAAATTGATGGAAAGTGACACACAGATATATTTAGTCGCTGTTCCAACTATTGCGTCTGTGATAGACATTATTATTGGTTTTGCTTCTAAAATATCTGTGCACAAGGTTCTGAAACAAAGATACCTGCAATTGGAAACGGAAATTGTCAGTGACCCGGACAATCAGAAATATGTGGATTTTCATCGTAAACGCAGAGTTATCGAATCGGATGAGCCACCTAAATTACATGCGTTGGATGTGCTTTGCCACAACGAAGTGGTCCGCGCTTCTTACCCCCCTGAGGATGCCAGGGAACATTTGGCAAAAGTTCCATGGTTGCCCCGATGCTCTGCTCAACTTTTGTCCTGGCCCAAGACAATGAGTTCAATATGAGCGCTTTGGTAAAGGACAGGCGCTCCCGGCAATAAAGTCTCTCACTGATTCATCCGGCAACCTTGATGGACCTGCTGCATAAGTTCTCACAGAATTATGGATCGAACCCGGAAATATCATGAGAGGCTGATCGGATTGCTCAAAACCGATGTGCGCTTCATTGATGATGAAGGGGAGCTGGTCAAGGCGGCAGTGATTGACCGCGCCTGGAAAATGGACCACGGCCTGATGAGACTGTTGCTTGGCGATGAAAGAATAAAGACACAGTTCTTTGATGAAATTGAAGGGCATTGGCTTTTCAATACGAACACATTCATTGACTACCTCTCCGATAAAAACTTCCTGGCCAATTCATATACCCGATTCCGCAACCGGATTGGTTTGAACATTGACAATAAATTCCTGCGACAGCGGGGCGAAGTATCCCTGGTTTGGCCATACAAGGATTGCGTACTGGAAGGCGGACAGACCAAAGAGGAGGAAAAACGCAAGGAGATTTTCTTCAATGAAATTCTGGCACAGGACGAGATCGACCGATTACTCGACCCGAAAGTAATCACCAACTGGAAACGCTATACGATTGACGGTGATCAGAAAGTTACCGGGATCAGGCGGGATGATGCCGGCGTAATCCGGGAAAATCTGATTATCAAGGGCAACAACCTGCTGGCATTACATACACTGAAAAAACAGTTCCGGGGCAAGGTAAAGCTGATTTATATTGATCCTCCATTTAATACAGAACGAGACAGTTTTACCTATAATGACAGTTTTACACATTCAGCATGGCTAACTTTTATACGGAGCCGACTTCTGGTTGCTTATGATCTTTTAAGGGCCGATGGAAATATTTTTGTACATGTTGACAACAATGAATCTCATTACATGAAGATCGTGCTGGATGAAGTTTTTGGAAGGGAAAATTTTGTAAATGAAATTATTTGGCACAAAGGAAGAGAAGGGGGTAGTTCGAGGTCACACTCAAAGAGTTCAGCAATGCCAACTGAATATCAGAATATTTTCATTTTTGCGAAAAACAAGTCATCGAGATTTTGGAACCCACCACTAGGCCCATATAAAAAATCCACTATTGGCCGAATTGAGAAAGATTCAAAAGGCTGGTTTTATACGAGGGGTCGAATGGGTAGAACACCAGCCGAATGGGAATTGCAAGCAGGATCAGGATTGAAAACATACATTTCTGACAGAGTTGATCTTGATAAAGACAGAGTCATAGAAACCCTGACTGCACCCAATGCAAAATATGTAGCCATAGGAGATGTTTGGGGAAGAGAATTAGTAAAAAATTCAAAGGAAGCAAACTACGACACATCTAAACCAGAAGGATTGCTGAAGATGATCATTGAGGCAGCATCTAATCCGGGTGATTTAGTACTTGATTTCTTTCTTGGGAGTGGGACGACTATGGCAGTATGCTTAAAATTGGATAGGAGATGTATAGGTATAGAACAGTTAGAAGGAGGAATAAACGCACTGATTCCGAGACTAAAAAATGTCATCGGAAAAAATCTACAACAGAAGGAAAGCTTCCTCGAAGAAATTGAATGCGACACTGGCGGCATCTCCAAATCCGTAAACTGGCAAGGCGGTGGCGATTTTATCTACTGTAAGTTGATGCGATACAACGAAGTCTGGATGGATAAAATCCAGGCCGGACGGTCTTCCGAGGAACTTGTAAAACTCTGGAAAGACATTGCTGAAAACTCCTTCCTGAACTGGTATGTGAACCCTGAAATCCCGGCGGAGGCGCTGACTGATTTTATTGCCATCGGGAAAAAGGAAAACGGGCTGGAGAAGCAAAAAACATTATTAGCGGAACTGCTGAACAAAAATCAACTCTACGTCAATCTTTCGGAAATAGACGACCAGGATTTTGCCGTCAACGAGGAAGATAAAGCATTGAACAGAAAATTCTATGGATACTAAACCGCTAATGACACAGGAATATTCAGCGCATCATCAGGAGTAAATTATGAGAACAGAAATACAAACTACCCAAGATATATGGCCCATGCTGACACCCGTTGTTTTCGTTCCCCATGCGGATAATGAATACCAACGGTTGGTGGCTGTACTGGATAATTTGATTGATGTGGTGGGCGAAGATGAAAGCCACCCCCTGGCCTCACTCATGGAGGTCATTGGCGTGTTGATAGAAAAATATGAGGATGACCACGTTCCTGAACTGACGGAGGCATAACAATCAGAAGACGGGCTCATTGGGAAACCAATCATTTCACCGGGCGATAAGATGGCTGACAAGTATTTGTATGAGATACTGGATTCCGTCTCCCAAATGGGATTGTTAAAGAAAGAAATCCCCCGTTATCTCACGGATAATCTGAACCCCGCCCTTCAACTGCGTCCCTATCAGGAAGAAGTATTCGCCCGTTTTTTCCACTGTCTTGCCAATGATTTTCCCGGCAAGAATCAGCCGTTGCATTTTCTGTTCAACATGGCAACTGGCAGTGGCAAAACCCTGATCATGGCGGGGTTGATTCTCTATCTGTACGGGAAAGGCTATCGAAACTTTCTGTTTTTTGTCAACGCCTCGAATATCATTGAAAAGACAAAGGATAACTTCCTCAATCCGCTCTCATCCAAATATCTGTTCAACGAAAACATCCATTACGGTACAAAAAGAATTGAGATAGCTCCAGTCACCAATTTTGAAGGCGCCAACGAAAACGGCATCAACATCTGTTTTACCACTATCCAAAAACTGCATTCCAGTCTGACTATTGATAAAGAAAACGCGTTGACCTTTGAGGATTTCAGTAGAGGAAAAACCGTCCTTCTCGCAGATGAAGCCCACCACATCAACGTAAACACGAGGGCCGGAAAGAAATTATTTGAGAGTTGGGAAAATACGGTAGAACGCATCTTTATTCAGCACAAAAATAATTTACTGCTGGAATTTACCGCCACCCTGGATTACACCGATACAAATCTTGTCGATAAATACCGTAACAAAGTGTTATACCGATATGACCTGCGACAGTTCCGCAATGACGGCTATTCCAAAGACGTTTGCATTGTTCAGGCAGATTTTGAGGAGAAAGACCGGATCATACAGGCGCTTATCCTCAACCAGTACAAGCAGGAAGTTGCAGCGAAATACACTATCAATTGCAAGCCGGTCATCCTGTTCAAGGCACAAAGAACAATTGCCCAATCCAAAGAGAACAAAGCCAGATTCCATAAGATCATTGAGAATCTTTCAGGCGATGACATTGACCGGATTTGGGACCAGTCAAACCTGCCACTGGTAAAGAGTGCATTTACTTTCTTCAAAGAAAATCATATCTCTGCCAATCAGCTGGCGAAAAGGCTTCGCAGAGAATTTGATGAGAGTCGTTGTATTTCCGTAAATGAAGAAAAAGAAAAAGAAAATCAACAGATATTACTCAATACTCTGGAAGAACGGGATAACCATATTCGAGCCATTTTTGCAGTACAGAAACTGAATGAGGGTTGGGATGTCCTGAACCTGTTCGATATTGTCCGTTGTTATACGAATCGGGATGCAAAGGCTGGGAAACCGGGAAAAACAACTATTGCCGAAGCGCAATTAATCGGACGCGGAGCGCGTTATTTCCCTTTTGTTACCAACGACAACCCCGACCGATACCGGCGGAAATTCGACCAGAATCTGACTTCTGAACTGCGTGTGCTGGAAGAGATGCACTACCACAGTATAAATGATTCCCGCTATATCTCTGAGTTACGTACTGCGTTGATTCAGGAAGGTATGGTAGATGAACGAGAGGTGACCAAGCCGCTCACACTAAAGGATTCGTTCAAGGCCACAGAGTTTTACCGGCATGGATTGGTCTACCTGAACAGCCGGGTCAGAAACCGATATGAAAAGGTTTACTCATTTTCTGATATGGGCGTTTCGTTACAAAACTATCAATATACGCTTGCAACCGGCCGGGGAGCATCTCAGTCCATCCTCGATAACAACGACAGTGTCAGTCAGGTCAAAGAAGCAGGCTCACAAGAAATCAAAGTAAGGGATATTCCTGTTCACATAGTCAGAAATGCCATTGCCCAAAATTCTTTCTTTTCTTTCAACTCCATTAAAAAATATTTTCCTCATATTGAATCGGTGCGCCAATTCATTGATTCGGATGACTATCTCGGGGGGTTGGCAATCACATTTCAGGGAAATTTCCCCAACCCGTTACCTAATAAGGTCCAACTGGATGCGGTAACGGGTCTGCTCGGGGAAATCGAATCTGAGATGCGTAGAAATGCTACGGAATACAGGGGAACAGAAACATTCAAGCCATACGGGGTTGGTTCTGTATTCACGGCTAAAACCCTCAAATTGATTGAAGGCAGTGAAAGGGCCAATGGTGACGATCCGTTTGTTTCCGACAGGGAATGGTATGTCTTCAGCGCAAACTACGGGACCGGAGAGGAAAAGGCTTTTGTCCGGATGCTTGACCGCCAGATGGGTACACTGAAAGAAAAATACGATGAAATTTACCTGGTCCGCAATGAAAGGCATTTCAAGATTTACAGTTTTGACGACGGACAGGCGTTTGAACCGGATTTTGTTCTTGCTCTACGGGAGAAAAATGGAAATATGCTTACCTACCAGATGTTTGTTGAGCCTAAAGGAAAACATCTAAAAGATCATGACAAGTGGAAAGAGGAGTTTCTGCAACAAATTACGGACAAATTCAAGGGAAAAACACTGGAATTCAAAACGAAAATCAAGACCCAAAAATACAGGCTGGTGGGGGTTCCGTTTTATAACAATGAAGATGAAAACAGATTTAAGGAAAGTTTGTATGAGGCGGTGGGAATGTAGGG
The DNA here is from genome assembly GCA_965208975.1 of Candidatus Poriferihabitaceae bacterium. Classification (GTDB taxonomy): domain Bacteria; phylum Pseudomonadota; class Gammaproteobacteria; order Arenicellales; family Poriferihabitantaceae. Next base: position 1,383,417 of record CBDBQH010000003.1, read on the forward strand.
CTGTTGACTAATACTTTGGTTAATGAATCTGGTAAAAGCTTGTTGGGCAATGTGAAATGTTGATACCACCAAGGTTAAAAAGAGCGACAGGCCCACGATAGTATAGGACCATGCACCCCGATGGAGTATTATCAACAACTCACACTCAGTGCCTGAGTTTCATATGCACTGAACCCGAACACCTTCGTTGCATACATAGAGTACCACCCACATAATATTCGGGAATGTGAAAATTTCGTCCAAAATAAGGGGATATAAATGAGTACAAGACAAATCCACGTTTTTATTAGTCATTCATGGGCTTACTCAAATCATTATCAAACTCTAGCTGATTGGATTTTTAATCAAAAGTGGAGCGTGGAGCAGGCATCCCTGGATTTTCGAGATTATTCTGTTCCACAAAGTGACCCAGTCCATAATGCAAATAATGACACGCAATTAAGACAAGCGCTTTACAATCAAATATCACGAAGCCACGTTATTGTCATCCCAACTGGAATGTATGCCTCTTACAGTAAGTGGATACAAAAAGAGATTGATGGAGCTAGCCATTATAGAAAGCCTGTATTGGCAGTTAACCCCTGGGGCGCTCAAAGAACTTCTTCATATGTTAAAGATGTAGCAGACAAAATCGTTGGCTGGAATGCCAAGACTGTTGTTGGCGGGATTTGGGAATTGTACAAGTGATGAACGAATTTAAAATAAAATCTAGTGAAATGCCTGGATTGTATCAGTCTGCTGACCGGGCATCTCTTGATGCTCAAAGTAGTTACTTTACGGGCTTGCGATGGTATCTCGTCTTGCTGATTTGTGCTGCTTTTATTTCGTATGCTCGGCCCAATGACCTTATAGGTGCACTACTATCAGCAAGTCTATTTTTAATCACTCTTGGAATTCTTGTGTTTATTCGTGTCAAAAAGCCTGATGACATTTGGTATAACGGCAGAGCTGTTGCTGAGTCAGTTAAAACAAGGGCTTGGCGATGGATGATGAGAGCTGAGCCTTATGAAGACCACCAAAACATTGAAATAGTTTCTAAACAATTCATTAACGATCTAAAAGCAATACTTAGTCAAAATAAAAGCTTATCCCATTCTCTTCAATCAACGGATGCTGTGGATGATCCTATTTCCCAGCCGATGAAGGATATAAGGACACTTTCCGTGTCTGAGAGATTAGGAATATATGTAGATCAAAGAATTCAGAATCAAGTCAATTGGTATTGGACTAAATCCGGCTTTAATAAGCGTCGAGCCCAGCAATGGTTTTGGGTGTCCGTATTTTTGCATGCGTCAGCAATAGCCATGTTGTTATATCGGATTAAAGATCCAACCTTCTCTCTTCCGGTAGAGGTGGTTGCTACCTCAGCAGGAGCGGTATTAACTTGGTTACAAGCCAAAAAGCATAACGAACTAAATTCCGCATACGCTCTTGCTGCACATGAAATTGTATTGATAAAGGGAGAGTCTGCTTCTGTTTGTCGTGAACAGCAGCTTTCGGAATATGTGGTAAATAGTGAGGCAGCTTTCTCACGAGAACATACTCAATGGGTTGCTCGAAAAGGAGACTAGTTGCTAACAAAGCACTGCTACCGGAAAAAATTTTCTACTACTCACTAAACGGGCGTCCAGAACCATCCGAACAAGGTTAGCCCCATTGTTTCCAAAATCTGATGTTTTTGTGTCATCCTGAAAGATGATGGTGCGCGCAGATGTACGGCGTTTTGTATTATTAGAAACTAGTGCTGTATGATGCACGGTTTTGTATCGGTTGCAGAATATGAAATTAACACACGCTCGGGTCCAAAACTTCCGTTCTATTCTTGATACAGGGAAGTTTTCTATAAACGACCTTTGTTGCCTTGTTGGGAAAAATGAGGCAGGTAAAACTGCAACACTCACTGCTGTACAGTCAATTCTTCCATACGGGGATCCACAAACGTATTTTGATGTAACGGAAGACTACCCCCGTCGTTTTGCTACACGCTACCACGAAAGGCATAAAAATTCTGAGGCTGTTGTGGTAGAGACATGGTGGCAGCTTTGTGATGAGGGGTATGAACGGCTTTGTGAAGAATTTAGCGAGGACGCTGTAAGGTCTCGTGAATTTCGCATTTACAAAAAATATAACACCGAAAATACTATATGGGATTTTGATCTGGATGAAGCTGTTGTAGTAGCGAGTATTCTTAAAGCCCATAGGTTGAATGCTACTGAGCAAGCCAGTCTTTCAAAATGTTCGACTATTTTGCAAGTTTTGGAAAAAATTGAAACCCGTGAGGAACCAACTGAAAAATTGAGAGCGATTGCTAAACATTTCGAGAACTATCAAAGATCAATTCAGTATAAAGCAACCGAATTGGTTGGTGATCTGGTTCCGACCTTCTTTTATACGTCTCATTATGACCGAATGAGCGGTAAATTGTCGATACAGAAAATTGCAGACAGAAAATTGCAGAGGACAAAAAAAATGATAATGTTGATCCAGAAGATGAAATATTCCTGGATTTTCTGCGTCTTGCCGGAACTTCGCTGGAGGAATTGAATGAGGTGTCACGGTTCGAAGAACTCAACGCCAAATGTGAAGCAGCCTCCGCGGATATCACGGATCAAATATTCAAATACTGGTCTCAAAATGACAATCTTGAGGTAGAAGTAAAGCTCAGCGAGGGGCGACCGGGCGATCCAGCACCTTTTAATTCTGGCGCCGTGGCTCGAGCTCGAGTATATAATCGGCTGCACCGGGCGAGTGTTTCCTTTTCTGATCGCAGTGCAGGTTTTGTCTGGTTTTTCTCCTTTCTTGTCCAGTTTGCCATGATGAGGCGCAATACAAGCAATGTAATCATACTACTTGACGAGCCTGGCCTGACGCTACACGGAAAGGCACAAGCTGACTTGCTTCGCTATATTGAAGCTGAGCTTCTGCCTGACCACCAGGTTGTTTACACAACCCATTCCCCATTCATGGTTCCGCCGCAGAGGTTAGCTGATTGTCGTGTAGTTGAAGACGTTGTCAAACGCGACGAGCGAGACCGTCCTGTATCTGAAGGAACCAAGATTACAGATGACGCGATGAGCACAGACAAGGACACATTGTTCCCGTTACAAGGTGCGCTTGGCTACTCCGTCACTCAATCACTTTTCGTCGGTAAGAACAGCCTCCTTGTTGAAGGCACATCCGACATCCTGTATTTGCAGGCGCTATCGAGTGAAATTGAAAAGCGCGGTGGGATGTCACTCGACCCGAAATGGACACTCTGCCCTGCCGGGGGCATAGACAACCTGAGGCCATTCGTTTCCTTGTTCGCTGGAAACCACCTCAACATCGCGGTTCTTTCGGATCAAGCACAAGGAGATAAAAGTAAGGTTGAACGGCTCAGGAGAAGCGAAATTCTTGCCGCTGAACGGTTCCATACGATCGCTGAATTGCTTGACGAAGATGAAGCAGATATTGAGGACTTGTTTGTATCTGAATTGTTCTGTCGGATCGTAAATGAAGCTTATGGGTTAGAAGGAAATCATGCAGTTACGCCAGAAAAATTGAACGAAGTCGCAAATACAGAAAGGCAGGTTAAACGGGTGGAGGCTTATTTCAATCGTCTGCCAGAAGCCATTCCAACTTTCAGCCATTTTCGTCCAGCAGAGTGGCTCATTCACAATGGAGAGATTTTGTCTGAGAAATCGGATTCGGTAAAAGGCACGCTTGAAAGAGCAGAGAAAATTTTTAAGATTTACAACGAAATATTGATATAGCTGTCCCACTATAATTACAAAGCCCACCCGCCCCCGGCCCCAGATGTTCCTCTTTGCGCTCTTCCGCTAACTGAACCTGTCTCCCCCGCTCTGCAAACCGCGCCCTGTCCTGTTGTGAGCGCTTGCCGTGACATTTCGGGCAACTCACGCCCGGCTGATAATACTCGCTGGCCTTGTCTTTCTCCGTAACCGGCATGCGGCAGCCGTGGCACTGGTCATAACGGCCCCGGTTCAAATCATGGTCAACCGTGACCCGTTCATCGAACACGAAACATTCGCCCCGCCATCGGGACTCCGATACCGGGACGGTTGCGAGATAATTCAGGATTCCGCCTTGCAGATGATATACGGATTCAAAGCCGTTCTGTTTCAGGAAGGCCGTGGCTTTTTCGCAACGGATGCCGCCGGTGCAATACATGGCGATCTTTTTGTGTGTTTCCGGGTCCAGGTTTTCCAATGCGTATTGCGGAAATTCCCTGAAATTGGTGGTATGGGGATTGACCGCATTTTCAAAGCGCCCCACCTCGATCTCGTATTCGTTGCGGGTATCGACCACAAGCGTTTCGGGGTCTTCCAGCAGCGCATTCCAGTCTTCGGGATCAATATAGGTCCCCGCCAGTACCTGCGGATCAATATCTTCGACCCCCATGGTGACGATTTCTTCTTTCAGCTTGACCCGGGTGCGTTTGAACGGCATCCGGTCGGTCCCGGACTGCTTGTATTCAATACCGGAAAAACCGGCTTGCCCCTCCAGCCACTTCAGAAATTGATCAATCGCTTGCCGCTCACCGGCGATCGTGCCATTGATCCCTTCTTTCGCAAGCAACAAGGTGCCGGTGAGCGACAAGCCGGATAATTGATCCAGCATCGGTTGTTGCAGGGAAACGTAATGGGCAAGCGGCGTGAATTTATAAAATGTGCAAACCACCAGGTTGTTTGCAGGTTCTGTCATGGCATCTGTTCAGGATGGGCCGGGGCGCCCTTTGGGCAACAGGAGCAACCGGGGGAATACAGCCCGTATAATCGATCTGTAGAATCAGGAGTCCATGATCTCATCCGCTAACCTGTTCAGATCTTCCCAATCGTCTTCTTCATCAAGCCAGACCACAGCCTGACATACGATCACCGACTGACCATCAAAGGTCATGGCTGGAGAGCCGTACAGTTGATAGCCCATTTCCAGCGCTTCGCTGACCCGACGGCAAAAGGAGACATCATCCGGGCCGGTCAGCAATCGGTAGGGTAGTTTGTTTTCAGATAGATTGGACATGACATAAAACCTTTTTGTAATTATCAGTTACTATACCCCAAATCCCGGTTCCGTTTCTACGCTCACCCGTCCACACCCGATGACTCCCCGCATAAAGGTCTCCACCGATCAAAAAGGTAGCTGGAGTGTGTCGAAACGACTACTGCCATACCTGTGGAAGCATCGCGCGCGGGTCGGGGCGGCGCTGTTGTTTCTGGCGCTGGCTCGCATGGCTAATGTGACGGTGCCGGTGACGTTGAAATGGATCGTCGACGACCTGGACATGGAGGCGCTGGTTGCTGTGCCCGTCGGGTTACTCGTGGCTTATGGCTTGCTGCGATTCAGTACCATCGCGTTCAATGAAATTCGCAATGTGATTTTTTCCCGCACCGGAATTCAGATAGCCGTTCTTTATAAAACCTCTATCGCGGATTTGGGGGGCCACTTGTCATTTCCGGCTACTCCGTCCAGTTCGTTTAATCCTCTGGTGACCGCCGGACAATCAACCCGTCCCGCCCCATTTCTGCCCGTAACTGTTCCAGGCTCTTACCTTTCCCGGTCGCTGGTCGATTGCTGGCCGGGGTCGATTGATCAACCTCGCCGCGCTCAATGGTGGCCGGGTCGATGGTCTGCCCCTGGGTCTCTTGCCAGGCTGTTTGTATCAAGGCTTCAATCATCCGTGATCGGGTGACCTGGTGCATCCGCGCCAGGTCGTCCAGTTCGTCCCATCTGGCCGGATGAAGTCGGATATTGACTTGTGCCCGTTTGTCCGCCGGGTCGGTTACCCGGTCAGACCAGCGCGCATAATGCTTGTGTTTGTTCATCGGCTGATCCGGCTAATGTATAGCCAGTCCGAATTGTGGATCGTGTGAATCAATCCAGTGAAGTCATCAGCCAGCCGGTAGCCAAGCGGATAGCGGAGGTTGTGACGGGTATATTAGGCAGTGGGAGCTTGCAGTTGTCGATGGTTGTGGTGCGTCATGGCAAACAACAACCGATGGTACTGGTCAGTACCGAGCGGATACGGGGTCGTTTGCAAGGGGAGCGTCTGATTCAATCGTATATGGGTCGTTGGGCTTGTGAGGAAGGGTATCGGTTCAGCAAGCAGGGGTTTGGATTGGAGAAGGTTCAAGCCCGGAAACTGACGACCTTGCAGAATCTGGTTGCACTGGCGACGTTAGCCTGGGGATTGCTGGCCTGTCACCAGAATCAGGGGCAGAAACTCATCTACAAGGCGAAACGGCAAAAGAGTCACAAACCCCTGGTTTTCCCGTTCTATACGCTGTTATCGGATTGGCAGGCGTTAAAAGCGCTTTCAGGATGAACCCACCTCTTCACGGATAACAGCGCTGTTTCGATCAAAAAATGCCGCAAGGTTGTATCCGACAACATCCCGCATGAAATCATAGGTCGATATCAACGGATTATTTGCTCCGATTCGCAGTTCATATCACCCCCGTCAATCCGTTTATAGAAATCGTCTCAGTATTCATCACAGTATCATCGCCCCGATTTTCCAGAACCCATCCCAGCCCGTCGCTGGTTAATCCGGCGGGTCGCTTCCTCAGTACCATCGTGCAGGGTATCGAGCCATTTGTCCCAGGGCATGAACGGGGTTCCGTAGTTGCATTCGAAGTATCGGTGATGGAGCTGATGGAACAGGTTGGCGACCCCGAGCGTGGATTTGCCCTTGATGACAATGGATTCGTAACCGACATGCCCGGTATAAGCCGACAGCGCGGTCAGATAGATATGGAAGAACATGTGGATCGGGTGGGAGGGAATGACCAGATGAATCAGCACGGTACTGAAATAAAACAGATGCTCAAGCGGGTGCATCGCTAACCCGGACCATGGCCCGATCGTGACGTTTTTGTGATGCAGGGCATGGGCAATCCGGTAGAGCGGTGGCCAGTGAATCAGCCGATGGATGAAGTAGAAGTGCATTGACGCCCATGCGGTCAATATCAGGAACAGGCCAACAAACCAGTAAGGATTATCCGACCAGGTATTCCATAGAATGAGCTGATTGGCATACGCCCACATCAGCAATACCTGAAATCCTGTCCAGACCGTAACACCACTGGCGCAGGTCCAGAAGATATTGTCCCAAACCTGGTTGTTGAACAGGAATGTCCGGTTGTTTCGGGCTAATTCCCGATGCTCGTATCGTTGCACCTTGCCCTGGCATTTCCAGGTATGGAAATAAAGATGCAGGCCGCCCGCCGCCACCACGGAGAGACCGATATTGATCGCCCAAACCTGAAATATCCAGTCTGGCGAGAAGGTCTTCCAGTCCTCGATTCCCGGAGAGAGGTAAAACCACGTCACAATCCCCAGCAAGACAAAAATCATCATCTGGGATAATACAAACCCCCTGCCCAGAATAAACTTCAATGCCTTGACGGGTTGCGGCGGCCATACGAAAATCGGCGGCATCACCAAAGGCAACTGCGGATGCCAGTTCCATGGCCCTCTTGTACGGTGGCTGGATTTCAGGGAAGCGGGGTCAGCCATAAACCATCAGGCCAGTCAGGTTGACTGCATGGCAGCCTTTTTTCTGGTTTTTTCTTTCTCGTATACATAAAGCGGGCGCGAGCCTTCGGTAATCACAGAGGCGTCAACCACGACCTTGTTGACTCCTTCGAGCGAGGGTAACTCGTACATCGTTTCGATCAGCGCACTCTCCATAATCGAGCGCAGCCCCCTGGCGCCCGATCTACGCTCCATAGCCTTGATCGCAATCTGGCGCAGCGCGTCTGCGTGGAATTCCAGATCAACGCCTTCATACTTGAACAGGGTCTGGTATTGCTTCGTCAGGGCGTTTTTGGGTTCAACCAGAATTCGCACAAGGGATTCCTCATCCAGTTCTTCGAGCGTCGCAATCACCGGAAGCCGACCCACAAATTCGGGGATCAGCCCGAACTTGATCAGATCTTCAGGCTCCAGTTTCTGCAACAGTTCATTGGAGCGCTGATCCGGTGACTGATCCTTGATGTCGGCGCCAAACCCGATGCCGGATTTCTCGGTGCGGTTCTGAACAATCTTCTCGACACCTGCGAAAGCGCCACCGCACAGGAACAGGATATTGCGGGTATTCACCTGCAGAAGCTCCTGATGAGGATGTTTCCGCCCGCCATGCGGCGGAATCGCAGCGACAGTACCTTCAATCAGTTTCAGCAGAGCCTGCTGCACCCCTTCCCCGGAAACGTCACGGGTAATGGACGGGCCTTCGGCTTTGCGCGATACCTTGTCAATCTCATCAATATAAACGATCCCGATCTCGGCTTTTTCAACTTCATAATCACAAGCCTGAAGCAGTTTCTGGATGATATTTTCAACATCCTCACCGACATAACCGGCTTCGGTCAGCGTGGTTGCGTCCGCGATCGTAAACGGGACATTCAGTTGTTTCGCCAGTGTTTCGGCCAGCAACGTTTTACCGGAGCCAGTCGGACCAATCAGGAGAATATTGCTTTTGGAAATATCAACGGCGGAATTCGCCTCTTCGTTTTCAATTCTTTTGTAGTGATTGTAAACCGCGACCGACAGCATTTTCTTCGCGTCCTGCTGGCCGATCACATAATCATCGAGAATTGCGTGGATTTCCTTAGGCGTTGGAAAGCCGGGCTCATTACCCGCAGGAGAAACCTCACCAGTGATTTCATCGCGAATAATTCCGTTGCAAAGGTCGACACATTCGTCACAGATGAAGACAGAGGGTCCAGCAATCAGTTTCCTGGCTTCGTGCTGGCTTTTACCGCAAAAGGAACAATGAAGCGGTTTTTCGTTTCTGGCTGAGGTTTTTTCAGTCATCGCTATTTTGGTCAATGATCGTATTGTGGTAACGACGGTTCCAACTATAACCGTTTTTTTAGCACAGAATCAATAATGCCGTATTTACGGGCTTCCTCGGCGCTCATGAAATTGTCCCGGTCCGTATCGGTCTTGATCGTATCCAGGGATTGACCGGTGTGGCGCGAGAGAATCTGGTTGAGCCGCTCTCTGACACCGAGAATCTCCCGGGTATGGATTTCAATATCAGACGCCTGCCCCTGGGAGCCGCCCATGGGCTGGTGAATCATCACCCTGGAATGAGGCAGCGCGTGGCGTTTGTCCTTTTCCCCTCCGGCCAGGATCACGGCGCCCATACTGGCAGCCTGACCGATACACACGGTACTGACATCCGGTCGTATGAACTGCATGGTATCGTAAACCGCAAGACCTGATGAAACATTACCGCCCGGACTGTTCACATACAGGGAAATATCCTTCTCCGGGTTTTCAGACTCCAGGAACAGCAGCTGCGCGACGATGATATTGGCCATGTGATCATCCACCGGGCCGACCATAAAGACGACTCGCTCCTTGAGCAGCCGGGAATAAATATCATAAGCCCGTTCACCGCGACCAGTGGATTCCACCACCATGGGTACAAAATTGATATTTTCAGTTTTCATTGCGGGTCTCCTTCATAAAAATCCCGAAGCGAGAGTTTTTCTTCTTCAACAGTCGCCGTTTCCAACATTATTTTTACAACCTGTTCCTCAAACAGGACCGCCTCGGCCCTCTTCACCTGTTCGGGGTCCGACATAAACTGGGCGATAAAGGCTTCCGGCTGCTCATAACTGGCCGCCATCTCATTCACCCTCGTCTTGACTGCGTCAGAGTCTACCTGAATCATCTGCTTGTCAATAATCGCCTGGACGATCAGACCCATGGTAACCTGCCGTTTTGCTTCTTCCTCGTAATGCTCCCGGTTGATGTCACTCACTGGCAGGCCATGATCCGTCATATACTGTTCAAGCCTTCGCGTCGAACGGTCAATTTCATTTTTGACCAGAGATTTCGGCGCTTCGATTTCGTTTTTACGCAACAAACCATTCATGACCCGGTGGCGCATCACACCCCGCAAACGATCATCCAGCTCACGGGACAGGTTCTTTTCCACCTCCTGCCTCAACTTTTCGATACCGCCCTCACTGATTCCCATTTTTTCAGCAAACTCATCGTCGAGTTCCGGCAGTTCCGGCTGCTCGACCGCTTTGATCGTGATCGAATACTCGACCTCCTTGCCAGCCAGAATCGGATTGTCGTGGGATTGTGGATAGGAAGTCCGAATGACCGCGGTCTCACCCTGAGTGACACCGACCAGCCCGTTTTCAAACTCTTCCGGCATTTCCCGGTTACCGAGGACGAAAGAATATCCCCTTAAAGCTCCATCTTCAAAGCTCTCCCCTTCTACTTTGCCATCAGAATCAATCGTCAGTTTGTCGCCTTTTTCAGATTTCCCTTCCCGGATGACATAATTATCCACATGGCGCAGGCGAATATCCGCCAGCGTATTGTCAATATCCTGCGCCGTCACCTCCACTACAGGCTTGCGGATGGTTACCCCTTCAAGGTCCAGTGAAGGAATGGCCGGAAAGATTTCTATGGTCGCAACAAACTCCAGATCCTTGCCGGACTGATAGGGGGTTGGCTCAATCGAAAGCAGTCCGGCCGGAATGATTTCCCGCTCATTGAGCGCGGCCTCGTAACTCGACTGGATCGTCTCCATCACTACCTCGTTGGTAATGCCGGGAGCAAATCGTTGCCGGACAATACGCAAGGGAGCCTTGCCGGGCCTGAAACCCGGGATGCGCGTCTTTCTGGCCGCGTCGTGCAGCCGTTTGGACACCTTTGATTCGATCTCATCAGCCGGTACGCAAATGGCAAGTTTTCGCTCAATGGCGCCAGACTCTTCAACGGAAACCTGCATGCTCATCTCCTCATAAATTTCATCATGTCTGTTTTTCTGATTATGGTGCGAAAGGAGAGACTCGAACTCTCACGGGTTGCCCCACTGGAACCTAAATCCAGCGCGTCTACCAATTCCGCCACTCTCGCTTATTCACGCCAGTTTCTTATTTCACGCCAATTTGTCGCGAACTCAACTCTTGCGATAACCCGAACCCAAGCGAACCAGTGTAGAAAATGGGGTGAACGATGGGACTCGAACCCACGACGACCGGAATCACAATCCGGGGCTCTACCAACTGAGCTACGCTCACCACAAACCTGTAAACCTGTATCACCCTGAACGAAAATCGTTATGGCGCGCTCCGGGAAACGATAGATGGGTACTGACCCGAAGAAGCTGAATTATAATAGCAACCTCCTTGATCATCAATATGATCAGCGAACTGGTCGGCTTTTCCGAAATTGATGAGTAATACCCGATTTGTATCGAAGTGATCGTCTATGATAAAACCTTTCCAGCGAAAGCAATACAACTTTAACAGGAGCGAATATGGCAATGCAAAACAACAACACGAAGCGCCCATTGGGTTTTCCTCGCTAACTGATTTTTGACAACGCCACAGCATTCAGGCAGGATGATACTTTCTTGAGGGAGAAAGAAGATGAGCGATATAGATTTGAAACATCTGTTTACACCGGGCACTGGAGCGGTGCCACCTTATCTGGCTGGCCGCAAGGCGGAACGGGAGTATTTCCAGGATTGTGTCGAGATATTGACCGCCCGGAAACCAGTCAGTCGAGACCTGATTGTTTACGGCCCCCGTGGCAATGGCAAAACCGCCCTGCTCACCTACCTGCAACAAGAGACCCTCCAAAAAGAAGAGGAGAAGCTGGATATTCTGTGGGCGACACCGAAGGAACTGGAACATCCGGGAAAATTTATTGATCTGGTGATCGGAGACCATTCCGGTCTTCGTCGCAAGCTCACTTCCGGGGAATTCTCAGTTGATTTCGGTATTGTGCAAGCCAATGTAGGGATTGACCTGTCCAGGCGACCGTTGACCATCCAGGATTTGTTGCGGGAACGATGCCAGAGCAAGCCTCTGATTCTGATTATTGATGAGGCCCATCGCCTGAACCCACAGATGGGCGAGGAGTTGTTGAACGCCAGCCAGACCGTACGCAGGGAGGGCAACCCGTTCCTGCTGGTTCTGGCTGGTACTCCGAATCTTGAAGCGGCCCTGGGAAAGACCAACGCATCGTTCTGGGACCGTAGTGAACTCTTTCCATTGGGACGGCTGTCGCCTGAAGAAGCCGGGCAGGCCATCACGGCGCCGTTGGAAAAAGCGGGCGTATCCTTTGCCCCCGGCGTCGTCAAAGAAGTCGTTGAACGTGCGCATTGCTACCCCTTTTTCCTGCAAGTACAGGGCGATTGTCTGGCTCGAAGACTGAATCAAACCGGGGAGGCGGTAATCACTATGGACACGACTCGGGAAGTGGAGGCGGAGGCACAAAGAAGGCGCGACGCTATGTATAAAATCCGGCACAATGAGATAGACAGAATGGGGCTATTACCTGTGGCCCAGAGTGTTGCAGATGCCTTTATCCAGGGCGGCGAGCCGATTCTGCATGGAAAAATCCTGAAGGAAACGATTGAAAAAGGAATGACAGGTGATGATGAACCGGCCACGGACAGGCGCATCATGGAGAAACTGGAGCAGCTTTCCCACCTCGGTTATGTCTGGCAGGTCGGAAGATATGACTACGAACCCGGTATCCCGAGCCTGATGTCTTTTGTGCGGGAATATTCACTGTGCCAAACCCGGGTGGGAGCGCACAAAGCGCCGGGCATGGAAAGGCAGGAGTGGTAGAATCCGGCGTTATTTGCATTCCCCTGGAAAACCAAACTCATGCTCACAGGCATCAACCGGCGTCTGATCATCCGACTGGTCCTCTTTCATATCGGGATCATCGCGCTGTCGAACTACATGGTCCAGTTTACCGGCGCATTCATGGGGTATACGTTCACCTGGGCGATGTTTGTTTTTCCTGTCGTCATACTGGCTACCGACCTGACGGTCCGATTATCCAATCAGCGCAATGCCCGGATTGTGGTTGGTCTGGCGTATATTCCGGCCATCCTGATCAGCACCTGGTTGGCGGACTGGAGGATTGGGATGGCCAGCGGCACGGCCTATCTGGTCGGACAATTACTGGATATTACGGTATTCCAGAAAATACGTGAAAAGGCAAGGGCATGGTGGCCGGCGCCTCTGATCTCGACACTGGTCGCCAATATCATTGATACGTATACTTTTTTCGCAGTCGCGTTCCATCACTCCGCCGATGAGTTCATGGCAGTCAACTGGTTTGAGGTGGCTACGGTGGATCTGTGTTTCAAGATTGCCGTCTCGGTTGTGTTGTTCCTGCCTGCTTATGGAGCTTTGCTAAACCACCTCCGGGCCCGGCGTGACCGTAGCGATAGCCCTGCTTTTGACCATCCCGAAAATGACCATCCCGAAAATTGACATAAGGAATAATAAAATGTAGCATAAGTGTTTTTAATCGACTCAGATATTGGTATACTCAGATATTGGTATAAACATTCAGGAGAAATAAATGAAATCGAAATCTCTGAAACTTGTAGTTGCTGGTTCCTTGTCACTGATCATGGTCAGTGAAGTCATGGCAACCGAATGGAATGTGTCGCTGTGGGGGAAACGCCGCGCTTTTACCGAACATGTTGAAAAACTTGCTGAACTCGTCAGCGAAAAGACAGGCGGTGAATTCACGCTCAATCTGTCGTATGGAGGATTGTCCAAAAGCCGTGAAAATCTGGACGGCATTTCGATCGGCGCATTTGAAATGGCTCAGTTCTGCGCAGGCTACCATTATGATAAAAACCCGTCCATTACCGTCCTGGAACTGCCGTTTCTGGGGGTTTCTTCGCTTGAACAGGAGGTTGAAATCTCCCAGGCTGTTTACCGGCACCCTGCCGCTATTGAAGACCTTGCCCGTTGGAACGCTACACTGCTGATGCCCTCCCCGATGCCCCAGTATAACATTGCAGGAGTTGGTGATGGTCCAGGAACGCTTGCAGAATTTGAAGGACTTGCCGTCCGGGCTACAGGGGGCGTTGGCCAGGCGATAAAGGCAGTCGGCGCTGTACCCACTTCCATGTCAGCAACTGAAGTCCGGCAGGCGCTGGATAGTGGCGTAGTGTCAGCAGTTGCATTTGCGCCCCACGCCCACATGTCTTTTGGAACAGTTGAAAGCGCCAAATGGTGGACCACGAATCTCAATCCCGGTACTATCAACTGTCCTGTCGTTGTCAATACAGATGCCCTTGATTCACTGAGTGATATGGAACGCGAGGCTCTTCTCGGCTCTGTTGATGAGGCGCTGGCTCACTATCTTTCCAACTACAACGACAAGACGATGGCTCAGTGGGGGCCGCTTCTTGATGAAAAGGGTATTGAGAGGATCACCTATGCCGAGCAAGAACTTGCAGCCCTCCGGGAAGCGGTTGCAGCCCCCGCTGCAAAGGCCTGGATCGAGGAGAACACTGCCCGTGGCCTGCCTGCACAGGAACTCTATGATCTTGTGACCGGCATGATCGATGGCAACTAAGCACACCAATAATTCCCGCCGGTAGCGTACTGCCGGCGGAGCGAATACCGGAGAAATCATTTGGCCGGTCACTCTGCTGTTCTCACAGACGGTACGCGCTTAAGCAGAATAGACTGTCGACTGTATCAGGTCGAATCCCTGCTGGCGCTTGTCGGCGGTTTTGCGGTATTTTCCTTGATGTTGCTTGCTGTCGCCAGCGTCGGCGGGCGCAATTTCCTGAATCATCCCTTGCCGGGATATGTCGACTGGATTGAGCAGGCGATGCCGCTGATTGCGTTTATTGGCGTTTCATACTGTCAGAGGCTGGGTGGTCACATACGGATGGACATTCTGGTAGGTTTGCTGCACAGACGTTCCCTGTGGGTAGCTGAATTCATCGGCACATTGTTAATCCTGATTTTGATGTTGTTGATGATCTGGGGGACCTGGTCTCATTTTGAGCGCTCCTTCGACTGGTCAGCGCCCTGGTGGAGCCGTGACTCCAGCCTGGACATACGCCTGCCTCTTTGGCCTGCCAAGCTGCTGGTTCCAGTAGCATTTTCAGTTCTTGCCTTACGCATGGCATTACAAGTCTGGGGTTATGGTAGAGCCATTCTTTCAGGAACGTCAGAACCCGTGGCCGTGCCGCTCATTGAGGATGTCGCAAAGATTGCCGAACAGGAAGCTGAAGCGGTAGCAGGACTTGAGCATGAAAACGAGGAGTAAATTCAATACGCCCCGGATCAATGGATTCCATTGAGATAGGTCTGGTTATCACCGGTTTCCTGCTGGTTCTGGTGGTTGTCGGCGTAAGGGTCGCGTTCGCAACCGCCATCGCCGGGATGATTGGTCTGATCTGGATTTTCTGGGATAAGCGTGATTATGCGCCAGAACAATTCAGCTGGGCTCTTACAGTGGCCGTGAAGACAGCCGGACAGGTTCCTCACTCCAAGATTTCTTCCCAGGCTTTGTCTCTCATCCCGACCTTCATATTAATTGGTTATCTCGCCTACTACGCCGGTCTGACCAAAGCGCTTTTTGAAGCCGCCAAACGCTGGATCGGTTGGGTTCCCGGAGGTTTGGCGGTGGCGACAGTATTTGCTACTGCGGGATTTGCCGCCGTTTCAGGCGCTTCGGTTGCGACTTCCGCGGTGTTTGCCCGAATTGCCTTGCCAGAAATGACCGCCGTCGGATATGACAAACGCTTTGCCGCTGGAGTAGTGGCCGCTGCGGGAACTCTCGCCTCATTGATCCCGCCGTCCGCAATCCTTGTTATTTACGCCATAATCGTTGAACAGGATGTGGGAGCCTTGTTGCTGGCGGGGTTTCTGCCGGGCGTTTTCTCTGCGCTGGTTTATGGCTTGTTGATCGTTGGAATGGCTGTTGTGGTCAAGGATTTCGGACCTGCCGTGGGTGGTTTTTCGTGGGTTGAAAGATTCAAGTCTCTGCCGCCGGTGTTGCCAATCTTTTTTGTTATCGCGATTATCATATTATTCATTTACAACCCTTTTGGCGGTGACGCCTGGGGCACCCCGACAGAAGGCGGAGCGCTCGGCGCGTTTGTGGTGTTTGTCATGGCCGTTTACGGTGGCATGAGGTGGCCGCAATTCAAGAGGGCGCTGATGGAAACCGCTAAACTCTCGGTCATGATCTTTACCATCATCTGGGGGGTTTTGATCTTTGTGAGATTTCTGGGGTTTGCCGACCTGCCCGGCGTTTTTTCAGCATGGATTACATCCCTTGACCAAAGTCCTTTTCTTACCCTGATCCTTATCCTGCTGGCCTACGCTGTGCTGGGCATGTTCATGGATGCAATCGGTATGCTTATTCTGACACTCCCGGTTGTGTTTCCTGCGGTAATCGCCCTCAACGGCGGTTGGGCTGTAACTGCACAAGAAAGCGCTTTTGGGCTGAGCGCTACAGAGTGTGGGATCTGGTTCGGTATAATTGTCGTAAAAATGGCCGAGCTTTGCCTGATTACGCCACCGATAGGACTCAACTGTTTTGTGGTCGCGGGTGTGCGCCCGGAAATTTCGGTACATGATGTATTTAGAGGGGTGGCGCCTTTTTTTATTGCCGATGCCCTGACCATTGCCGGGTTGGTCCTTTTCCCGGGCATTGTACTTTATTTCCCCAACCTGTTACTGGGCGGGTAAGCGTGTATGGCGCTGTGAGCGTGTATGACGCTTGACCGCTCTGCAATTGTCTTGCCGATAGCGGGTTTTTTCCGGTCAAATGATTTAGAATAACGGTTTTGCGCCGGGCAGACCCGGACAAGCCAGCGAACGGACCTTTAAGTTTGTTTTGTTAACCGATTATTTACCGATCCTGTTATTTATCATCGTCGGCATTGCCGTCGGTGTAATCGCTATTTCGGCAGGGAAGATACTGGCTCCGAGCAAGCCGGACGAACAAAAAAATTCGCCTTACGAGTGCGGATTCGAGGCATTTGAAGATTCCAGGATGAAATTTGATGTCCGGTATTATCTGGTTGCTATTCTGTTTATTATTTTTGATCTTGAAATTGCGTTTCTGTTTCCGTGGGCGATTGTGCTTGATGAAATCGGCGTGTTCGGGTTCTGGGCGATGATGTTGTTTCTCGGGGTCCTGGTAGTCGGGTTCATCTATGAATGGAAAAAAGGCGCTCTGGAATGGGAGTAGATTAAATGGCGCTTGAAGGCACCTTGCAGGAAGGATTTGCAACAGCCAGGCTGGATGACCTGATCAACTGGGCGCGAACCGGCTCACTGTGGCCGATGACTTTCGGCCTTGCCTGTTGCGCGGTCGAAATGATGCAGGCGGGGGCGGCGCGTTACGATCTCGATCGTTTCGGTGTCATATTCAGGCCAAGTCCCAGACAATCGGACGTAATGATCGTGGCCGGCACCCTGACCAACAAGATGGCGCCGGCCCTGCGTAAGGTATATGACCAGATGGCCGAGCCGCGATGGGTCATCTCGATGGGCTCCTGCGCCAATGGCGGGGGTTATTACCATTATTCCTATTCCGTAGTTCGCGGCTGTGATCGCATCATCCCGGTGGATGTGTATGTGCCCGGCTGTCCGCCGACCGCCGAAGCGTTGATTTATGGTATCCTGCAATTACAGAAAAAGATCAGGAAAACCAGCACGATCGCGCGACCGGCAGTCATATCAGCGACTTGATCCGGGGAACCATTTAATATGATGACCCTGTCTGACTTGCCTGGGCGCCTGACCGGGTTGCTGGGTGAAGACCTGATCGCCAGCAAAATCCGGCTGGGTGAGTTGACCTGCGAAATCCGGCGTCAGGCGATTACCGATGTCTGTCGCCGTCTGAGAGACGACCCCGGCGCCCGGTTCGATCAGTTGATTGATCTTTGTGGCATGGATTATTCCACCTGGGGCAAGGAAGGGGGCAATCCCTGGTCGGGCAGCCGCTATGCGGTGATCTATCATTTGATGTCGCTTGACAACAACCAGCGCATCCGGCTGCGCTGTGAACTGGACGACCAGCAACCGCTCATTGACTCGGTGATTGAGGTCTGGCCCGCAGCCGACTGGTTTGAACGAGAAGCGTTTGATCTGTATGGGATTATTTTCAACGGGCACCCCGACCTGCGCCGTCTGTTGACGGATTATGGTTTTATCGGTCATCCGTTTCGTAAGGACTTTCCACTGTCGGGGCAGGTGGAAATGCGTTTTGACGAGGAACAGGGACGGGTCATCTATCAGCCCGTCACAATCGAGGAGCGTATCCTGGTTCCACGTACCATTCGTAAGGATTCATTCGCCGGTTCTGATTTGAGTGAGAGCCCGGACTGATGGCTGAAATTCGCAACTATACGATGAATTTCGGGCCGCAACATCCGGCGGCGCATGGTGTGCTCAGAATCATCATGGAGATGGACGGCGAGGTAATTGAGCGTTGTGACCCGCATATCGGTTTGCTGCATCGGGGTACGGAGAAACTGGCGGAGACCAAGCCTTACAATCAGAGTATCGGTTATATGGACCGCCTTGATTACGTCTCGATGATGTGTAACGAGCATGCTTATGTTCTGGCAATCGAGAAAATGCTCGGTATCGAAATCCCGCTTCGCGCACAATATATCCGGGTGCTGTTTGATGAGATCACCCGTATCCTGAATCATTGCCTGTGGCTGGGCGCTCATGCGCTGGATGTCGGCGCCATGACGGTCTTCCTGTACTGTTTCCGTGAAAGGGAAGACCTGATGGATTGCTACGAGGCGGTGTCCGGCGCTCGGATGCATGCCACTTATTACCGGCCCGGCGGGGTTTATCGGGATTTGCCCGACCAGATGCCGAAATACGCTCCCACCAGGCAGCGTTCTGAAACCGGGACGCAGAAACTCAACGAGGCCCGCGAAGGGTCACTGCTTGATTTCATCGAAGCCTTTACCGAGCGATTTCCCGCCTGTGTAGACGAATATGAAACCCTGTTGAGCGATAACCGCATCTGGAAACAAAGGACGGTAGACATCGGCATTGTGGCCCCGGAACGCGCCAGGGCGCTGGGCTTTTCCGGCGCCATGCTGAGAGGTTCGGGAATAGAGTGGGATCTGCGTAAGAAACAGCCCTATGAAGTGTATGAGCGGATGGATTTCGATATTCCGGTGGGTACGAATGGCGACTGCTATGACCGTTATCTGGTGCGAGTTGAGGAAATGCGCCAGTCCAACCGCATCATCAGACAGTGCGTTGACTGGCTGCGAAATCATGCGGGGCCGGTCATTGTCGATGATCACAAGCTGACTCCGCCTTCGCGAGAAAACATGAAAGGCGATATGGAATCCCTGATCCACCACTTCAAGCTGTTCACCGAGGGTTATTGCGTACCGCCCGGAGAAGCCTACGCGGCGATTGAACATCCCAAGGGGGAGTTCGGTATTTATCTGGTTTCCGATGGCGCCAACAAGCCCTACCGGGTCAAAATCCGGGCGCCTGGTTTCGCTCACCTCGCCGCCCTGCACGAAATGTCCAATGGTCACATGCTGGCCGACATGGTCGCGATCATCGGCACCCAGGATATTGTGTTCGGGGAGATAGACCGATAAGTCATGACATCCGATCCTGTCAATCATTGCCGGCTGTGCGAGGCGTCCATGCGACAGATCAGCCATGAACTGGAAAAATATCCGGCAGACCAGCGCCAGTCCGCGCTGCTGGCCGCTCTGCGAATCGCCCAGGACGAGCATGGCTGGCTGAGCGGGGAGCTGATCGAACAGGTCGCCGGCATCATCGGGATACCGCCGATCAAGGCTTACGAGGTCGCGACCTTTTACTCAATGTATGATCTGGGCCCGACCGGCCGGCATAAGGTATGTCTGTGCACCAATATCTCCTGCATGTTGCGTGGCTCGGATGAGATTGCCGCTCATCTGCGACAAAAGCTCGGCATCGGATTCGGCGAGACCACTGCCGACGGTCGCTTTACCCTGAAGGAAGTGGAGTGTCTGGCCGCCTGTGCCGGAGCGCCGATGATGCAGATCGGGCGCGATTACTACGAAGATCTGACTCCGGACAA
Source organism: Candidatus Poriferihabitaceae bacterium (assembly GCA_965208975.1). GTDB lineage: Bacteria > Pseudomonadota > Gammaproteobacteria > Arenicellales > Poriferihabitantaceae. The sequence continues at coordinate 1,403,295 of CBDBQH010000003.1, forward strand.
GGTGGACCGGATTCTTGAGGGGCTGATATGAGCTTGCCATTGGTTGCTGACCGATTCAGTTCCTTACGCAGGGCATGCAATGTCAGTCTGCCCGACCCGGCGATCGAAAAGCCCTGGACGCTGCAAAGCTACCGCGCCAACGGCGGTTATCAGGCATTGGAAAGGGTACTGAGCGGCCAGATACCACATACTGAAATCATAGATACCCTCAAGCAATCGAACATCCGCGGGCGGGGCGGGGCCGGATTTCCGGTGGGAGTAAAATGGAGCTTCATGCCACGCGACTCCAATGTGCAGAAATATGTGGTCTGTAATTCCGATGAAGGTGAGCCTGGTACCTGCAAGGATCGGGACATTATGCGACTGAATCCTCACGCCCTGATTGAGGGCATGACCATTGGCGGTTATGTGATGGGCGCTACCGTGGGCTACAATTATATCCGTGGCGAATTCCAGGAACCCTACGAGGTCATGGAGGAGGCGATAAGGGAAGCCCGGCAGGCCGGCCTGCTGGGTCGCGACCTGTTCGGCTCGGGCTTTGACTTCAATCTGTACAACCATCTGGGCGCCGGCGCCTATATCTGCGGTGAGGAAACCGCGCTGCTCAATTCGCTGGAAGGAAAAAAAGGCGAACCACGCTTCAAGCCGCCCTTTCCGGCCGCTTATGGTTTGTACGGCAAGCCGACCACGATCAACAATACCGAATCCTTTGCCTCTGTGCCGGCCATTCTGAGGGCGAATGGCGACTGGATGGATGGCGCCTGGTTCAAGCGGCTGGGGGTTGAAAACGCTGGAGGGGTCAAGGTGTTTTCGGTGACCGGTCACGTGGAACGCCCCGGAAATTACGAGATCAGGATGGGTACTCCCTTTCGTGAACTGCTGGAAATGGCGGGTGGAGTCTGGAAAGGCCGCAAGTTGAAGGCCGTGATCCCCGGTGGCTCGTCGGTGCCGGTCATGCCTGCGGAAAATATCATGCAGGCCAATATGGATTATGATTCCCTGCAAAAACACGGTTCTGCGGTCGGCGCCGGCTCTGTGATTGTCATGGATGAAACCACCGACATGGTGAAAATCCTGAAGCGTATCGCGTATTTTTACTACGAAGAATCCTGCGGTCAGTGCACGCCCTGCCGTGAGGGTACTGGCTGGTTGTATCGCATTTTGAAGCGAATTGATTCAGGGCATGGCAAAATGAAAGACCTGGATACCCTGCTGGATGTCGCCAACCGGATAGAAGGCCGCACCATTTGTGCGTTGGGTGACGCGGCGGCCTGGCCTGTGCAAAGCTTCCTGGCACATTTTCGGCATGAGTTCGAAGCGAAGATCAAGGTAACGGCTACGCGATGAGTACGATAACCATAGAAGTGGATGGCAGGGAACTCGAAGCCGTGGCCGGCGAAATGCTGATTGGCGTCACTGACCGCAATGACATTTATATTCCCCGATTCTGCTACCATGAAAAACTGTCGGTCGCGGCAAATTGCCGGATGTGTCTGGTAGAAGTAGAGCGGGCGCCGAAGCCGATGCCGGCCTGTGCCACTCCGGTCAATGCCGGCATGAAGGTCTTTACCCGGTCAAAGCTGGCGCGCGAAGCCCAGAAAGGCACGATGGAGTTCCTGTTGATCAATCATCCGCTGGATTGTCCGGTTTGTGACCAGGGCGGAGAATGCCCCTTGCAGGATCAGGCGCTTGCGTATGGCAAGGGTGATTCACGCTTCATGGAATCCAAGCGGGTGGTTCCGAATTACGATATCGGTCCTCTGGTCGCTACCGAAATGACCCGTTGCATCCATTGTACGCGCTGTGTGCGTTTCGGGGAGGAGATCGCCGGGGTGGTTGAGATGGGTATGCCGGGGCGCGGTGAGCATGCCAGAATTACCACCTTTCTCAGTCGTCCGGTGAATTCTGAAGTTTCGGGCAATATCATTGATCTGTGTCCGGTCGGCGCCCTTACGTCCAGACCTTACCGTTTTGCCGCGCGGTCATGGGAGCTGCAAAACCATTCGGCCATCAGCCCGCATGACTGTCTCGGAACCAACATCAACATCCAGACGCTGCGCGGCCGGGTGGAACGGGTTTTGCCGATCGAAAATCCCGCGATCAACGAATGCTGGCTGGCGGACCGGGACCGCTTTTCCTATGAGGCGGTCAACAGCGAAAAACGCTTGCTTGACCCGATGATCCGGGAAAACGGCCAGTGGCGGACCACTGATTGGGAAACCGCCCTGACCTTTGCCGCCGAGGGATTGCGGGCCGTTATCCATGCCGGCTCAGCCAATGATATAGGTGGAATTGCAGGATACACGTCAACCCTGGAGGAGTTCTACCTGTTACAGAAGCTGCTGCGGGCGCTGGGCAGTGAAAACGTGGATCACCGATTGCAACAGTGTGATTTCAGGGATGATGACATCGCTCCGGCCTTCCCTGCATCAGAAGTGGCCATCAGCGACTATGACAAGCAACAGGCCATATTACTGGTAGGTTCCAACATCCGCAAGGAACAACCGTTGCTTGCCTTGAAAATCCGGCGAGGAGCCGAATCCGGCCTGACCCGAATCAGCGCCATTAATCCGGTGGATTATGATTTGAATTTCGGCTTGATCGAATCCGCTTTCGGAGCCGGACCGGCGTTGGTCTCCCGGCTCGCAGAGTTGGCAATGAATGTCGCTACAATCCGGTCGGTTGAGCTGCCCGAAGATATCCGGGCGCTGGCCTGTGACCATGCCGGTATGTACCAATCCGCGCGCAATCTGGCGGCGGCGGGTGACAACGGCTTGATCATTCTGGGGGCTTTGGCGCAACAGCACCCCGATGCCAGTGTGATCCAGGCCATTGCCAACTGGATTGCCGACACGGCAGGCTGCAAACTGGCCATCCTGACGCCAGGAAACAGTGTCGCTGGACATATCTCGAATTGTCGGCCACATACCCATGGCAAAAACCTCCATGATATGTTGTACGGGGGGTTACCGGGCTTTGTACTGCTCGGCTGTGAGCCTGAACTGGATTGCATCGACGCGAAAGCGGCGGCTGCCGCGATGAACCATGCGCGCTTCATCGTCCAGATGAGCGCGTTTCAAAGTGAATCGGTCAAAAAATACGCGGATGTGCTGTTGCCGGTCGCCGCTTTCACCGAGTCTGCCGGTACTTTTATCAACTGCGAAGGTCGGGTGCAAACGGCTGAAGTCTCCGCCAACCCCGCGGGGCAATCGCGGCCAGCCTGGAAGGTATTGCGTGTACTTGGCAATTTCCTGCACTGCGATGGATTCGAATTCATTACACTTGATGATGTGATGGAGGAAATCAGTGCCACGACCGGAATGGACGATATACAACCGAATGCGCGTTCCACACAACGCCGGTTCAATCCGTTATTGTCCGTGTCCGCTGCCGACGGTCTGCCGCGGATTGCGGATATGCCGATGTATCGCGGCGACATCACACTGCGTAACACGGACGCGCTTCAGCGCACCGCGGACAATCCCGCGCCAGCGGTATCCGTCCACCCCGCTACGGCGGCAAGATTGGGTCTTGCCGAAGACGTTGAGGCGCTCGTACAGGCATCCGTGAAAGACGGCGCCAACCGCATCCGGTTACCACTCAGATTGAACCCTCGCCTGATGGAAAATTGCGTCCATATTGCCGCCGGATTCCATGAAACGGCCGGCCTCGGCGGCCAGACCATCGTCAACCTTCTGAAAGCGCCTGCGGACGGTAAGGCGGATGGCTGATTTCTGGTTTTCAATGACCGGGTGGCTGCCGGACAGTTTGCAGCATTTCTTCTGGATCATGCTGAAAATCACTGCGATCATCATTCCTTTGATGGCCTGCGTGGCCTGGTTTACTTTTGCGGAACGCAAGTTGATCGGCTATATGCAGACCCGGGTCGGACCCAATCGGGTCGGGCCCAAGGGCTGGGGGCAACCGATCGCGGATGTCATCAAACTGATGTTCAAGGAAGTCATCATCCCGCATAAATCAAACCGCTACCTGTTTCTGATCGCGCCGGTTCTTTCCCTGGCGCCGGCGCTTGCGGCCTGGGCTGTGGTGCCGTTCACCGACTCGCTGGTACTGGCCAACATTGACGCCAGTTTGTTGTACGTGCTTGCCTTGACTTCGATGGGCGTTTATGGCGTGATTGTGGCGGGCTGGGCATCGAACTCCAAATACGCCTTTCTGGGCGCGATGCGCTCTGCCGCGCAGATCGTTGCCTATGAAATCGCGATGGGATTCGCTCTGGTGGGAGTACTGATGGTTGCCGGCAGCTTGAATCTGAGAGAAATTGTGCTGCATCAATCCGGCGGCTTCTGGCAGTGGTACTGGCTGCCCCTGTTGCCGTTGTTCGTGGTGTATTTCATTTCCGGGGTGGCGGAGACCAATCGGGCGCCGTTTGACGTAGCGGAAGGCGAGTCGGAAATTGTCGCCGGTTTCCACGTGGAATATTCCGGCATGGGTTTCGCGGTGTTTTTCCTGGCGGAATATGCCAATATGGTTCTCATTGCGGCGCTCACCGTACTGATGTTTCTGGGAGGGTGGCTGCCGCCGGTTGACGTGGCTCCGTTCACCTGGCTTCCCGGCCTGTTCTGGTTCGGGCTGAAAACTGCCGCGGTGGCCTTTCTGTTCCTGTGGTTTCGCGCGACCTTTCCCCGCTACCGATATGACCAGATCATGCGCCTGGGATGGAAAGTCCTGATCCCGGTGACTCTGGTATGGATTGTCGTGATCGGGCTCGGAAAGTTCTATACGCCGCTCGGCTTTGTTTTTGCATAACGGTACGAAAGTATAATCACAGGTATTCTCAATGGCTCTGGATCTCAAACAGCTTTACAAGACCTTTTCCCTGCAGGAGTTGAGAAAAGGACTCGGTGTAACCGGCCGTCAGCTTTTCAACAAGAAAACGACGATCATGTATCCGGAGGAAAAAACGCCGAAGTCGCCGCGCTTTCGCGGCCTGCACGCACTGCGGCGCTACCCCAATGGTGAGGAGCGCTGCATCGCCTGCAAACTGTGTGAGGCGGTCTGCCCGGCGCTGGCCATCACCATTGATTCTGAAGAACGCGAAGACGGTACTCGCCGCACTACCCGCTATGATATCGACTTGTTCAAGTGTGTTTACTGCGGCTTTTGTGAAGAAGCCTGCCCGGTGGATTCGATCGTGATGACCGATATTCATGAATTCCACATGGAAGAGAACGAGGAACGTGTGATCGATAAACAGGGACTGCTGGAAATAGGTGACCGCTACGAAGCCGAAATCGCCGCCGCCCGCAAACAGGATTCAGTCTACAGGTAAATCGGGCGATGACACTTCTGCAAACAGCCTTTTATGTGTTTGGCGCGATTCTGGTCTTCGCGGCCATGATGGTGGTAACCATCCGCAATCCGGTCAAATCCGCGTTGTTTCTGGCGCTGGCGTTTTTCAGCGCAGCCTGTATCTGGATCACCTTGCAGGCCGAGTTTCTGGCTATCGTCCTGGTATTGGTCTATGTCGGGGCCGTGATGGTGTTGTTCCTGTTTGTCGTAATGATGCTGGATATTGATCTCGCCAGACTGCGCGCCGGTTTCACCCGTTATCTGCCGATTGGTTCACTGGTCGCGGCGCTGCTTGTGGTTGAAATAACGCTGGTATTGTATGGCTCCTTTGGCGCGAGTGATTACCGTCCACCGGCCAGTCCCGGCGGCTCTGGCTACAGCAACTCGAAAGAACTGGGCGGACAGTTGTATACCCACTATGTTTTCGCGTTTGAAATTGCCGCGCTGATCCTGCTGGTTGCGATTATTGCGGCGATTGCGCTGACCATGAGAAGACGCCCGCAAACAAAATATATCAACCCCGCGGATCAGGTACTGGTGAAGCGTGAAGATCGGCTGCGAATCGTGAAAATGAAACCGGAGGCCTCCGGGACCTCTTCCTCCGCTGATCGGGGCCAATCATGATTCCACTCTCCCATTACCTGATTTTAGGAGCGATCCTGTTTGCCATCAGCGTTGTCGGGATATTCCTGAACCGCAAGAATGTCGTCATCCTGCTGATGGCGATTGAGCTGTTGCTGCTTGCAGTCAACCTGAATTTCGTGGCTTTCTCATACTATCTGAATGATATTGCGGGTCAGGTTTTCGTGTTCTTCATCCTGACCGTGGCCGCGGCGGAAGCCGCAATCGGACTGGCCATCCTGATTGTATTGTTCCGGAGCAGGAAAACCATCAATGTTGACGAACTGGATACCCTGAAGGGATGAAGAATATCTACCTGGCCATTCCCCTGATCTGTCTGGCCGCTGCGGTCGTGACCGGGCTGTTCGGCAAATCCATCGGCCGTCGGGGGGCGCATTCAATCACCATCGCCGGAGTAGCCATCGCTTTCGTGTTGTCGGTGTGGGTCTATGCCGATGTTCGCAGCGGCGCCAGCGCCAACCAGAGTGTGTATACCTGGGCAATCAGCGGCGGCATTCCCTTCGAGATCGGATTCCTGATTGATCCGTTGAGCGCGACAATGATGATCATTGTCACCTTTGTTTCGCTGATGGTTCATATCTACACTATTGGTTATATGGCAGAGGACCCGGGTTACCAGCGATTCTTCTGTTACATCTCCCTGTTTACTTTCGCCATGCTGATGCTGGTCATGTCGAACAACTTCCTGCAACTGTTTTTCGGCTGGGAGGCGGTCGGACTGGTGTCGTATCTGTTGATCGGATTCTGGTTTGACCGGGACACCGCGATCTTCGCCAATATGAAGGCATTTCTGGTGAATCGAGTGGGGGACTTCGGGTTTTTGTTGGGAATCGCCGCGATTCTGGCTGTGTTTGGTTCGCTGGATTACGCCACCGTATTCGGTAACGCCGAGGCGCTCGGCGCGGCTACCGTAGCCTCGCCCTTTGGTGAATGGCAATGGCTCACCGTAATTTGCATCCTTTTGTTTGTCGGAGCCATGGGTAAATCCGCGCAGGTCCCCCTGCATGTCTGGCTGCCGGACTCAATGGAGGGGCCGACTCCGATCTCAGCGTTGATCCATGCGGCGACTATGGTAACGGCGGGGATATTCATGGTGGCTCGCATGTCCCCCCTGTTCGAGTGGAGCGAGACCGCCCTGTCAGTGGTATTGATCGTCGGCGCCACCACCGCAATCCTCATGGCCCTGGTCGGCCTGGTGCAGAATGACATCAAAAGAGTGGTCGCTTACTCCACCCTGTCGCAACTCGGTTATATGACGGTGGCGCTGGGAGTATCGGCCTACGATATCGCAATCTTTCACCTGGGTACTCACGCGTTTTTCAAGGCGTTGCTGTTTCTCGCCGCCGGCTCGGTCATTATCGCGATGCACCATGAGCAGGACATGAGAAAAATGGGCGGATTGAAAGCGGTCATGCCCATCACTTATCTGACCTGTCTGATCGGTTCGCTGGCATTGGCCGGGATTCCCCCGTTCGCCGGGTTTTTCTCCAAGGACGCGATTATCGAAGCGGTCCGCCACAGCGACACCGCAGGGGCGCAATTTGCCTGGATCGCAGTACTGGCCGGCGTATTCGTCACCGCGTTTTATTCTTTCCGGTTATTGTTCATGACCTTCCATGGAGAAAATCGGTCGGACGAGCAGACTCGAGCACATCTGCATGAATCGCCTCCGGTGGTGACACTGCCACTGGTTGCGCTGGCTATTCCTTCGCTCCTGGCTGGTCTGCTTTTCTTCGCCCCGGTGATCAGTGGGGAACACTTCGGCGACTCCCTGTTCATTCTCGCCAATCACGATGTCACGCGGGAAATCGCCGCTGCCTATAGCGGCAAGAGCGGGGGGGCGCTGATATTCAGCGCTGTTTTGCATGGTATCCTGACCCCGCCTTTCTGGCTGGCAGTCGGTGGAATTGCCGGCGCCTGGTATTGTTATTGCCGTAATCGGGCAATGCCGGCGAGGATTGCAAAAGCCGCCGGGCCGTTCTACCGCGTATTGCAAAACAAGTACGGCTTTGACGATATCTATCAGGCCCTGTTCGCGCGCGGGTCGGTGTGGTGCGGGAAACTGCTGTATAAAAATGTCGACTCCGGATTGATTGACGGGGGGCTGGTGAATGGAACCGCCCATACGGTAGCCGCTATTTCAGTTGTCTTGCGAAAAATCCAGACTGGATATACCTATCATTACGCTTTTGTGATGATTATCGGATTGTTCAGCCTGATCACCTTGTTTGTCTGGTTTTGATGATGACAAAAATACTGAATGCCGGACGAGCCAAAGTCCCGAATGGAAAATAAACTGCTCAGTGTACTGATCTGGCTTCCTGTTCTTGCCGGCCTGCTGGCGCTGGCGATCGGGGATGATCGGCGCGCCGATATCACGCGCAAACTGGCCCTTGGATTTTCTATTGTAATCTTTCTGCTCAGCATCCCCCTGTATACCGGGTTCGACCCGACTACTGCCCGCATGCAGTTCACCGAGCATTATCGGTGGCTGGAATCGTTCAATATTTTCTACTCGCTCGGGGTGGATGGCATTTCGATGCCGTTGATTCTGTTGACCACCCTGTTGACCGTGGTGGTCGTGATCGCGAGCTGGCAGGTCATTCAACAGCGGGTCGCGCAATACATGGCAGCTTTCCTGATTATGGAAGGTATCATGATCGGCGTATTTTCTGCGCTGGACTCGATTTTATTCTATGTCTTCTGGGAGGCCATGCTGATTCCGATGTTTCTGATAATCGGAATATGGGGCGGCCCCAATCGCATCTATGCAACGATCAAGTTTTTCCTGTATACCCTGCTGGGTTCACTGCTGATGCTGGTGGCTCTGATCTGGTTGCACAATGCCAGCGGCGGAAGTTTCAGCATTCTCGATTTCCACCGTTTGCCCTTGCCGCTGGATGCCCAGATACTGATCTTTCTGGCTTTTTTCGCTGCTTTTGCCGTCAAGGTTCCAATGTTTCCGGTCCATACCTGGTTGCCCGATGCCCATGTCGAGGCGCCGACCGGAGGTTCCGTCATCCTGGCCGCGATCATGTTGAAGATGGGTGGCTATGGCTTTATCCGGTTCAGTATGCCGATTGCCCCCGATGCCAGCCACCAACTCGCATGGCTGATGATCGGACTCTCCCTGATCGCGGTGGTCTATATCGCCCTGGTCGCGCTGGTGCAGCAGGACATGAAAAAACTGATCGCCTATTCGTCGATCTCCCACATGGGTTTTGTTACTTTGGGGTTATTCGTCTTCAACTCGCAGGGAGTGGAAGGCGCGATGATGCAAATGATTTCCCATGGATTTATTTCCGGCGCCCTGTTCCTGTGTGTTGGCGTACTTTATGACCGCTTGCACTCGCGCAGGATTGACAGTTACCGCGGCATTGCGACTCCGATGCCTGTTTTTGCCGCATTTATGGTTCTGTTCGCGATGGCCAATGCCGGACTGCCCGGAACCTCCGGCTTCGTCGGCGAATTCCTGGTCATCCTCGGCTCTTTCAGGGTCAACCCCTGGTTCGCCATTTTTGCCGCGCTGACTCTGGTGTTCGGCGCCGCCTATACCCTGTGGATGGTCAAACGGGTGGTATACGGGAAAGCGCTGAACGATGAGGTCGCCGCTTTGAATGACGTTAATCGGCGGGAAATCCTGATGCTGGGTATTCTCGCGCTGATGGTGCTGGCGGTGGGTCTCTGGCCGAATCCTGTTCTCGATGTGATGCATGTATCCATCGATCATCTGCTGCAACATATCGAGGTCTCGAAATGCCTGACAGAATGTCGTTAATCCAGTACCGGGGCATCCGCCACCCAATCCCCAAGCCGCCATTATGAATCTTCAAACACTCAATCCGGCGCTGGCGCTGCCTGAGATTTTCATCGCGTTCATGGCTTCGGTTATTCTGATGGCGGGTCTGTTTCTCAAGCCCGCCAGACGCCAGGAAATCTGTTTCTGGTTGAGTGTCGGTTCCTTGTTGGTGACCGCTGCCCTGATTGTCGGGAATTTTTCAACCCGCTCAGTCACTGCATTCAACGGACTGTTTGTTGATGATCCGATGTCTGATCTGCTCAAGGTCGCAATCTGTATCCTGTCTGCCGCCATTTTTGTATACAGTCGCCAATATAACCGGCAGCGGGGTATTTTCCAGAACGAGTATTACGTGCTTGGACTTTTTTCGGTTTGCGGAATGATGGTAATGGCTTCGGCGAATCATTTGCTGACCCTGTATCTCGGCCTGGAACTGATGTCGCTGTGTCTTTACTCGATGATCGCCTTTTATCGGGATGATGTCCTGGCCGTTGAATCGGCCATGAAATACTTCGTGCTGGGCGCGTTGGCATCCAGTATCCTGTTGTACGGTATGTCTTTGCTGTATGGTTTGACCGGCGCCCTGAGCCTGCCCGAACTGGGTATCGCGGTGACCAATATGCAACCGGACAATCTGGCGTTGATTCTGGCCACCGTGTTTATCGTCGTCGCTCTCGGCTTCAAGATCGGAGCCGTACCGTTTCACATGTGGGTGCCGGATGTCTATCAGGGTTCGCCGACCTCAACCACCGCGTTTATCGGAGCGGCCCCGAAGATTGCCGCTTTCGCGCTCATATTGAGATTGCTGGTTGGCGGACTGGAAGAACTTCAGGGAATGTGGCAGCAGATGTTGATCGTCCTGGCCTTATTGTCCATCCTGATCGGCAATATTATCGCAATTGCCCAGGATAACCTGAAAAGAATGCTGGCCTATTCCACCATCTCGCACATGGGTTTCTTCCTGTTGGGCATTCTGAGCGGGACAGACGCCGGGTATGGAGCATCCCTGTTTTATGTTCTGGTTTATGCCACCATGAGCTGTGCGGTATTCGGAGTGATTCTGGTTCTGTCGGACAAAGACTTTGAATCTGATCAGCTGAATGACCTGAAAGGACTGAACGAAAGAAACCCGTTGCTGGCGCTGTTCATCCTGGTCCTGATGTTCTCGATGGCCGGAGTGCCGCCCGCCGCCGGTTTCTTCGCAAAACTGTCGGTCATACAGGCATTGGTTGACACCGGACTGGTCTGGGTCGCCGTTGTTGCGGTGATACTGGCAGTGGTCGGAGCTTATTATTACCTGAGAATTATCAAACTGGTTTATTTCGACTCCCCGCAGTCTGAGCGGGCAATAACCTGGACAAGAGACCGTCAGGCGGTGTTGACATTCAATGTCCTTATTATCCTCGCTATCTTGCCCTGGATCGGGTCGCTCATCTCACTTTGCAATCAGGTTGTCCTCAACTTCATCCACTGATGAAGGGAAAAATCAATCTCGGTATCCTGTTCGGCGGACAATCCTGTGAGCACGAAGTCTCGGTCATATCGGCAAGATCAATCCAAAAAGCCATCAACCGGGAGAAATATCACGTTCATCTGATCGGTGTTGACAAATCCGGCCGTTGGCATCTGGGCAATGAGATTGAGGCCCTGACTTCATCCGCCGCGGGCGCTCAACTGTCGCAAGTCCAGTACCACCCCGACACCGTAGTATCACTGGAGGCGCGCAATAACGGGAATCTGGCCGCCCCGGCCCGCTCGACAACGCCGCCTGGCGCCCCTGCCCCGCTCCCCGTGCTGGATGTGATTTTCCCGGTTCTGCATGGAACTTTCGGTGAAGACGGCATCATGCAAGGCGTACTGGAAGCAGCCGGACTGCCTTATGTGGGATGTGGTGTGGCCGCTTCCGCCCTGGCCATGGACAAGGCCCTGGCGAAAATGGTATTTGCCGCCAGCGGCATACCTCAGGCGCCGTATAGAATTGCAGAGACGATTGAGTGGCAACGCGACCAGAACCGGATTGTGACTCTGAGCGAACAGGAACTGGAATATCCAATGTTCGTGAAACCGGCCAACATGGGTTCCAGTGTGGGGGTCAGCAAAGCCAGTGAGCGCCGGCAGTTGATAGAGGCCGCTGCTCTGGCATTTCAATTCGACAACAAGATTGTGATTGAGAAATCCATGGAAAACTGCCGGGAAATCGAATGCTCGGTGCTCGGCAATGAAAATCTGCTATCCTCCATTCCCGGCGAGATTATTCCGGGCGCACAGTTTTACGACTACCATACCAAGTATATCGACGACAAAAGCCGACTGGTTATTCCGGCGCCATTGGATAATGAAACAAGCCGCAGGGTTCAGGCGCTTTCAGTCCGGGCTTTCAAAGCGATTGACGGGCGCGGACTGGCGCGGGTGGATTTTTTTGTCGATAAGGATTCGAACGCAGTCATACTGAACGAAATCAATACCATGCCAGGATTCACCCCGATCAGTATGTATCCGAAGCTGATGGCCGCCTCCGGCATTGCCTACGAAGACCTGATTGATCGGTTGATCGAACTCGCCCTCGCGCATTTCGAATCAAAACGATCACTAAAACGCACAATGTGAAATGACATCCAAGCCGGTGTCGACGCCATGACGGGCAAGGAGTGGAGGGTTGGGGCGCGTAGCGGGCTGCATACGGCGATGTTAAACGAGTCCGGTGTGGGCATGCGGTTACTGACTGAGGCGCAATTTCCCGGTCAATATCGACAGCACAAACAGGATGGTTGCCGCAACCACGATGGATGGTCCTGCTGAACTGTTGAGTAGCAGGGCGGCGCCGAGTCCAAAGACAACCGAAAGGCAGCCAAACACGCTGGCCAGAAAAGCCATCTGTTCCGGAGAGCGGGAGAACCTTCTGGCGCATGCCGCCGGAATGATGAGCATTGACACGATCAGCAGGACACCGACAACCTGCATTGAAACCGCGATTACAAAGCTGAGTATGACCAGAAATATCAATCGGGTTCTCTTTTCCCGCACACCGTCAATCACCGCCAGATCCGGCTGTATGATCAGCGAAAGCAACGGCCGCCAGATTATTCCGAGCAAGCCGATGATGATGATTCCGCCTCCGTAAATCCAGAAAACATCGCGCCAGCTAACCGACAGAATATCACCGAAAAGATAAGCCATCAGATCCATTCGCACCGCCGGTATCATACTGAGAACAACAATGCCGAGAGCCAGTGTCGCGTGCGCCAGAATGCCTAAACTGGTATCCGTCGTCAGATCCTTGAAGCGCTCCATGTACAACAATAAAAACGACAGCGCCACACACACCGCCAGGATAGAAAAATAGAGGTTGACAGCGAAAAACAATCCCAGCACGACCCCCAGTAGCGCGCCATGAGACAGGGCGGCGCCGAAATAGACCATGCGTTGCCATACCATCAGACAACCCAGCGGCCCGCATATTACAGCGACTCCAAGACCGCCAATCACCGACCGGACAAGGAATTCGTCCATACTCAGGATTGGTTGTTGCCGGTGGTTTGGCTGGCCCGCTCAGGCGGGCAGATGTCTCCGTGCAAATTATGTTCGTGATCATGAAAATGGCGATAAATGCCCAGCGCCGCTGCGTTTTCCTGGCTGAACAAGTGGAGAAATTCCGGATTTTCCTGAACGGATTGAGGGGGGCCGGAGCAACAGATATGGCGATTCAGACAGACCACCTTATCGGTAGCCCCCATCACAATGTGGAGATTGTGGGAAATCAGGAGAATGCCACAACGGGTTTTATCCCGTATGGATTGAATCAGGGTATAGAGGCTCGCCTGTCCGCTGACATCGACACCGGCGGTGGGTTCATCAAGAATCAGTAAATCGGGAGATTTTAATATGGCTCTTGCCAGCAGGGCGCGTCTCAGTTCCCCGCCTGAAATGTCCTGCAGCGGCTTCTCCCCCAGCCGCTCACCGCCGACCAGTTCCAGCGCCTGTGTGAGCCGGCGCTTTTCCCGAATACCGGAAAGCTGGAGAAACCGGGTGACATTGACCGGCACACTACGGTCGAGATTGATGGATTGGGGGACATAACCGACACGAATATCAGGATTTGTGGTGACGGAACCACGGTCGGGTTGAATGAGACCGAGGGCGATTTTCACCAGACTGCTCTTGCCCGCTCCATTGGGACCGATCAGGGTCACAATTTCATTTCTCGCGACGGATAGCCTGATGTCGTCAAGAATGGTTCCGTTGCCACGAAACAACGAGACATTGTGCAGGTCAATGAGGGTCTCGGGCTGCATGGACAGATCCGCCTTGTGGCCGGCTGGTTTGACAATTCGGTATGAAGTCATCAGGAGAAAGCGTGAAAAACACAGGGAGTCTTTCCTGATTTACGCCTTATGGTATAATCATTTCCAATCAGGAAAAATCTCATATAAGTCTCCTTGATCATGAACTCATCTACAGGACTATCCTTGTATCACAGGGCGCTTTCTCCCGCAAGCAAGCGGCTGCTGGTTCCCATTCTGTGTTCTATCATGCTTTCCTGGTCGACAGGGCTGTTTGCGGAGGCGCCTGGAGTCGCGGTTTCAGTGAGTCCGGTTCATTCCCTGGTTTCCGGGGTCATGCAAGGAGTCGGTGTGCCTGAATTGCTGATTCTGCCCGGACACTCCCCTCACGTCCAACCGCTTTCTCCATCTGCGGTCAAAACCGTATACGGCGCCGATTTGCTGGTCTGGATCGGCCCCGGTTTCGAGGTAACCCTGTCGAAAATCGTAGCGCAGATCGAGCGGCAGGAACGGGTTAAATCCCTGCTGGATGACGCCAGCCTTCACACCCTGCCACTTCGTGAACAGAGTATGTGGAGTGAGCATGGGCATGATCACGGACATGATCACGGGCATGGCGAGGAAGAGGACGAAAATGAAGAAGGCGAAGATCATGAAACCGCGCCGGACCCTCATGTCTGGCTCTCAACTGAAAACGCTATTTTGATCGTTTCCGCCTTTACCGACTGGATTTCCCGGATAGACAGTGACAACCGGGAGCTTTATCAGAGTAATCGGGATGAAGTCATTGCCAGAATCCATCAAACCAGAGAGCAGGTGTCCGAACTGCTGGAATCCGTCAGGGGCGTCCCGTACATCGTATTCCATGACGCCTGGCAATACTACGAGAACGAGCATCGGTTGAATGCCCAGACATCGGTTTCCCGTTCAGTGGACCACGCACCCGCCATCCAGCGAATCCAGGACTTGAATCGCCTGATTCGGGAACGAAATGTCCGGTGTGTTTTCAGGGAGCCCCAGTTTGGCTCCAGAATCATCCCGACCGTGATCGAAGGCACTCAAGCCAAGGTCGGTGTGCTTGATCCGATAGGCGCAGAACTGACTCCGGGGCCGGACATGTGGCACGAATTGATGTGGTCGATTGCTACGTCGCTTAAAGCCTGTCTGTCCGGGGGATAAGGGAAATAACCGAAAGTTCGGTCTGCCTCCCACCGTCATCCCGCAACTGGGCATGCATTCGATCCGGGAGAATGGCAGAGGGAGTGATGTGCCTCCCACCGTCATCGTAGGGGACGGTCTTGTGCCGTCCCGTTTCGGTATATGCGCCTGCCGACATCGTGGATTCCCGCAAAGCGGGTGTGGTGGGGGGAGTCCGGGGAATTTATCAGGTTCGGGAGGCGGTCACGATGGTGTCGATCGATCTTGCCAGGGTCTCGCTGAATTCAGTATCGGACTGGTGAACCGACAGCCCCTCGGTTAGCGCCCGGGAAAAACTCGCAATCATCCCCGTGTTCTCGCTGAGTCGGCGATTGGCTTCTTCACGGCTGTATCCACCAGACAAGGCCGCCAGTTTGAGTACATTGCCATGTGAAATGCAGGATTGATAGAAATTGCCCTGTTCAGGCAGGGTCAGCTTGAATATGACATTCTGGCCTTCACTCAGGGTGTCCAGGTTGGTCAGCAGTTCGTCCCGTAAAAGCTGTTCGGCGGCGGCTTTTTGCGGTGAGTGGATATCAACCTCGGGTTCAATGATCGGAGTCAGCCCGCGGGCAATAATTCGTTTGCCGATTTCAAACTGTTGCGCGACCACGTCCCGGATTCCCTGCGCATTGTCGGTCTTGATCACAGATCGCATTTTAGTCGCGAAAAAACCGTTCGCCACCGCCTTGTCCAGCAATGCGTCAAGGTCCGGCATCGGCTTCATCATCTGCACTCCGCAATCAATGTCCGCCAGGCCCTTATCCACTTTCAGGATCGGAATAATTTGCTTTTCCCGCCAAAGATAATGAGATGTCAACTGGCCCTGCACTTCCCGTTCCATGGTGTTCTCGAACAGGATGGCGCCGAGAATCCGGTCGCTAGTGAAGTTTTCATTGGTCATGATCCGGGTGCGCATCTCATGTACCTTCGCATACATTTCATCTTCCCCGTCATACTGGTCCGGCTCCACGCCATACATCATCAATGCCTTCGGAGAGCTGCCACCGCTCTGATCCAGGGCTGCGATAAACCCGGTTGAATTCATCAGCTTTTCAAGCTGTCGCGCTGTTTCTGTGCCAGTCATTTGTCGTCAAGGTTCTCATGTGAGTTTCAGACTTCCTTTTATCATGGATCATTCATCCGTTCAATTCCGGGAGTTGTCCGGGAGTTGTCCAACGCTACAGCGATGCTTCTTGCAACCGGAATCAAGGAGACCCCGAAGTCGGCTTTGGGCAGGGATTTTCAGACCGGAACTTTCATGCCGAAACCACCTTCACCGCCGCCAGATTGCGTTGTTGTGCGCTGAATGATATACCGATCAGATGGATGGGTTGACCCCGGCTCCGGTATTTGTCGGCATAGCCCTTTTCCTGTATCTGTTCAATCGCCTGATACGCCGCATCCTCGCCGTCCTCCTCTCCATCGGTCATCTTGAACTCAAGCACGAATACCTGATGGCCATGCAATACCACCATGTCTGCCCGCCCGCGACCGGAAGAATCCTCTACCCGCAGGTCCAGCCCGATAGTGCGAAAACAGGCATACAGCATACCGGCGTACCAGGCTTCGTAACGGGCCGGCCCATTGCGGGTTTGCCACTGATAGGGAATCCCGGCGAAGAATGATTGCAGGCAATCCGTGAATCCATCAAAGTCATTGGCAGCCAGCAGACGGCTGAGTTCCTTGCCACGCTCGGATACTTCCCGTCCCTGTCGACCGAGATAGCCCAACAGTCCCTGGTTCAGACTCTGGCGTACCTCGAAGTTGGGATAGTCGAGGGTATAGAAGGTCTGGGCGCCATCCCATTCCTTTGCCGTAATGGTCAGATAGCCGGTCTGGAACAAGAGAGCCTGAATGTCAATGTCATCAATATCGAAACTGGAAATTTGCCTGGAGTCTGTGGTCAGACTCTCCAGTTCCAACGGGCTGACTTCCCGTTCCATCATCATACGGAACAAGAAGGTCGGAGAGCCGGTCTCGAACCAGTGAGCCTCGAAGTTGCGACTGTTGAATAACAATAGCAGATCAAACGGGTTATAAACCTTCTCCTCTCCGAGCCAGCTATAGCCGTTGTACCATTTGCGAACTTCATTCCGGTCAAGGCCGGGAAGCTCCGGCGCGAATACGGTATCCAAGTCGGTATCGGTATAGCCGCAAAGGGTGGCGTAGTTGGGGTCAAGGCTGATATTCATGAGATTGTTAAGACCGGAGAACAGACTTACTTTCGAGAACATACTGATGCCGGTGACGAAGACGAAGCGAACATCGCGGGCGCTACCCTTGATGATGCCGTAGAATCCCCGCAAGTAGTCGCGGTTGGCTCTCGCCATGTCCGGGTCATCCAGTACATCCAGGATCGGCTTGTCGTATTCATCTACCAGTACCACGACCTGTTGGCCGGTGGTCTGGTGGAGGTTATGCAGAAGGAATTGCAGGCGTTCCGGGCCTGAACCGGGGGATTGCGCCGGGTCGAGCCCCGCATCCTGCTCAATGATGGTCAGTTGAGTTTCAATGCTCCTGGCAAGGTCTCCGGGTTCGTTGTGTTTGCCGTCAAAACTCAGTCGTACCACCGGGTGCTGAACCGACCAATCCCAATGGTCATGGATGTCGAGTCCCTGAAACAGGGGTTCATTGCCCTCGAACAGTTCCTGTAATGTATCGATCAGCAGACTCTTGCCGAACCTGCGTGGACGCGACAGGAAATAATATCGCCCCATTTCGATCAGCCGCCGGATATGGGAGGTTTTGTCTACATAGTAGCAGTCCTGTTCCCGAATGGTTCTGAAATCCTGGATGCCGATCGGGAGTTGGTGGCGGGTCATTGTTTTTTGTTCTTTGGGGTAGGGGGGGTCAGTCAATCAGTCAATCATGCCACTCCATGCCCGCAGTTTCAACCGCCTTTGTCCGCTCAACAGATCACATCACTCTCCTCCCGTCATTCCCGCCCCACCCGTCATTCCCGTGAAGCTTGTCCCCGGCTCCGAACGGGGAACGGGAATCCACGACTACACGGAATCTGTAATTACCGATGCGTAGAGCCTGCCCCCGGCTTGATCGGGGGGGCGGGTCTTGTGCCCGCCCGCTATCGTTGAACCCTGTTCCGGCGGTTGCGGGAGGGTACAAGACCCTCCCCTACGAAGTGGATTCTGTCTTTCCCGCTTCGCGGGAATCCAATCCGTTTCACGGATTCGGTGATGGCAAATCACTCCCCCCTTGAGGGGGAGTCCAATCCGCAAAGCGGATTGGGTGGGGGCACAACCGTAATCAAACGCCCTTCCGTCATTCCCGTGAATGCGGGAATCCATGACCTTATGGAATCTGTATTACCGATGCGTAGAGCCTGCCCCCGGCTTGATCGGGGGGGCGCCCCTTGTGGGTGCCCGCATTATTTCCGTATACGGTCGATGACGGTTGCGGGAGGGCACAAGACCCTCCCCTACGATAACGGTCGGGAATCCTGTCACCCCCTCACCACCGCACCCCCGCTTCCACCTTCATGCGATGTTCGGATTGGTCGTCATTCTCATGACGGGTCAGTTTCAACCCCAATGTCCGCTCACTTCTGCCGATGACGGATTGCAGCCGCCAGCCGAGTGTGGTTTCTCGCTCTTGGGCGTACAGACCCACCCCCAGATGTGGACGGGCGATATAGCGTCCATCGCCGATGGTAAAACCATACCCCGCTTGCGCTTTGAATCGTTGCTCCGTAGCGGATTCCGTCTGTTCCAGGGATTCCGCGGTCAATAATCGCTCCCGGCCCGAAGACACCGTACCCCAATCCTGTTTCAGGGTAAAGGTAAATCCTTGATTGATCGGAGACGGATTAAATCCCATGGACAGGGAAAGTCCCCGATCCTTTATATCTGAATCATGATGGGTAATCAGACTTCGGCCATTGATTTGAAGATTCAATCCCTGTCGCGGATTTGTCCATTGAACCCCGCCCCCGACTTCCACACCGAATCCACTTTCCGCGTCTCCGCCATCATGACGCAAGGCGCTCTGTGCCTGCAACTCCAGGTGGTGTCCCCTGAAACGGGCAAAGCGCGCCAGGGTCGGGCGCCACCGTCCTTCCATGCCAGCGCGCATCGTCGACACATGCGCCGAAGTGACTCCGAGGTCCATGCCTTGTGCGACTTCATCCGAACGGGTTCTCAACCACAGGGCATCGGTAACGATCGATAAGGTACGATCCGTTTCTTCCTGGAGTACCGAGTCACTGCCGATGGCTACGAACGCCGTATGGGTATCCGTAGTGAGGTCTTCCCTTTCGCTTCTTTGGAGGGTCAGGTCTCCCGTACCATAACCCAACGCGCCCCACAGCGTCATGCGGTCATTCACTTGCCGGGACATCCACGGCGTCAACAGGGTCTGTTCGGATTCAATCTCTCCTTGGTTTTTCGTCTGGTATTGTCCTTCTGCCTGACTATACGACAGAACCAGACCGCGTTGTCCGTGAGTATGGGTTTGATCCATTCCAATCAAGGTGGTGAGGACTTCTCCATTGAGGGTGGTTTCTCCACTCTGGCCATTAAACTCCGACAAGGCGCCCTGTGCCCAAAGGGAAGCGATGGAACCATCGGTTGTGGTAGTCCACGACATCGACGAATCAGACAGTAGTTCAGACAGGGTGACGGCGCGGCTCGCTTCGGCGACGGAGCGGGAGTTCTGCATCCAGTGGGATTGCATTTCTTTCGGGGTGGTATCCATGCGGTAGCCGGCCAGTTGACCCTGCAAGCCGGTCGTGGGCGTGGCTTGCATCCGCTGTGTGATACTCTCAACAACGTGTCCGGCTGAGGTACGCATAAAGCGAGACTGCCAGGAGGCGGTGATGGCGGTCAGGTCTTCACCGACCACAACCCGCAACGGCGCCTGCCGGGAGGGGAGGGTTGCATAGTTCGGGTCTTGTGAGGTAATGACATGAACCAGGGTAACGGCGCCTTCTTGCTGTGCGGTCAGGGTGAAGGTTTGCGCAAGATTCCAGTTATCCCTTGTAAAGGTCACACGGGTGGGGGATGGCGTGACCGTCCCGGTGTCGGGCCGGGTGATGGGGGTGATGGTGACCGCGGCCGCCGGTTGACTGGTCAGTTGAATGGTATATTGCGTGCTTTGTCCAATCTCGGCAATGCGGATTCCCGGTGCAGAGAGTTGGAATCCGGCGGTATCGTCATCGTGAATGTCCACTGTGGCCGCAGGGTTCGGGGAGAGGGTATAGCCGTCTGCCGGTTGCAGGGTGACGGTGATTGAGCCATCTGCTTCGTCGATGAAGTCAGAAACCGTTGGAATCATCAGGGAAGTGGTGGCGCGATCAATGGTCAGGGTTTTGACTCCAGTGGATTGAGCAGCGGTGAAGTCGCCTTGTGCGGCAATGGTGAGGGATACGGAGATGGGTTCAAGCGGCGCCGGTTCGGCGGTGACGGTAAAGGAAGCGGTCGCGCCTTCGGTGAGGGTATCGGCTTGCGCCTGGATGGAAAGGACTGGAATCACGGGTTCCGGTTCGGGTTCCGGTTCCGGTTGTTGCGGGTCTGTGGGTTGTCCCGGCGAAGTCGGTGATACCGGCTGTGTCGGGGTGGGCTGTACGGGTGTCGGACCGACCGGCTGTTGTGGTGGATCGACCGGATCGGTCTGTGGCGTTGCATCATCATCATTGACGGTGACGGAAGCGGAACCCGAACTGCCGATGGTATAGCCGGAACCACTGGCAATCGTCACCATGACCGGGCCATTGGGTTCATCGGTGGTGTCCGTTTCGGTCGGCACCGAATAGGTTACAGAACTGGAAGTCGTACTGGCTGGCTGGATGGTAACCGTTTTTGTGCCCTGCTGGTTGGATGCAGAGACAAAGTCTGAGTTCGGAGCGTCGGTTATGGTGAGATTGACGGTCAGGGCGGCAGCCGGAGGGGGTGTCGCGGTGACGGTGAAGGTCGCCGCTGTGCCTTCGATGACCGGAGAAGTTCCGGGCGTGATGGTAATCTCTGGCGTTGCCGGAGTCTGGGTCGTGGACGCATCCATCAGGGTAATCTGTCCGTCGCCGCTGCGAGAACCAGTGACGCCACCGGCGAAGCCGCGGACGATATTCAAAGCGCCGAGCGATACCGTCACGGTCTTGTCGATGGTATCGCTGTCCGCTACAGCCGTCAATAAAATGGTTGCGGTGTTCGGCGACAGGGCTCTGAAAGACACCACATTGGATGTTGTGCTGAGTGTCTGGCTAGATGCCAGACTGCCGGGCGGTGGCGTCAGCGCCAGCGTAAAGTCGCCGGTCGGGGGGTTGCCACTGACCCGAGAACCGCCAGTGAACACCAACGGCACATCCAGTTGTTCGATACGGTCTACTGAACGGTTCAGGGTCAATACGATGCGGGCGGTGTCGGTACTGCTGCCTTTGGTCGCGGATGCGTCCGGGGTGGTCAATACCACGGTCGTGGCGTCATCGTCCTGTATATGCAACTCGGCCTCGTAATCCTCTGCGTGTAGGGTATAACCGGGATTCTCCCCGTCCGTGTCTTCTGCCAGAATCTCTACGAAGAGGTCGCTGTCCGGTTCATCGGTAGAATCGGCGAGGGTCGGGATCGTATAGGTGAGGGTTCCACTGCTCGGAATGATGGCGGTCTTCTCTCCCAGACGGCTACTGGCTACCTGGTTTCCTCCCAGGCTCTCTACAAGCAGGTAGACGGTCAGGTTGCCAGCCGGCGCCGGATCGGCGGTAATGGTAAAGGTGGCGTTGGCGCCTTCGGTGATCGCCGATCCGGGAGTGATACGAAGGACCGGAACCCGTGAACCGGCATCAGACAGGGTGAACATGCCACTGCCTGTGCCGGTGGCTTTACAGTTGGTGGTGCGACAGTGAAAGCCGGTGGTGCGCAGGCGTATGTCATTGGGGTTGGTGCCGGCCCGTGCGGGAATCGAGACGGTGACGGTTTCATCTTCGGTATCGGTGTCCTGGGCGGCGGTGACAATCAGGGTGGCTGACATTGCGGTGGCGCCGGTAGAGGGGCCGGTAAAGGTGACGGTACTGCCGGACAAGGAAATGTCGGCTGGAGTACCCTCCATCTTCGCCAGGGTGAAATCATCGCCTAAGGCGCCACCACTGAATTGTAACGGAATGTCTAATCTTTCCCCTGAAACCAGTCCACGGCTCAGGGACAGGTTGATCTTTGCGGTATCGGTGGAGTCGTCTTCATCGGCGGTGGTGTCTGTCACAGACAGGGTGACCTTGGTGGGGTCGTTGTCGACGATGTCGTAATGGATGGTAGAAGCACCGAGTGTATAGGTATTGTTTTCAGAGGGCAGGAGGGTGGCGCGAATCTCTCCGTCGAGGCGGTCGGTGATGTCACTTCTAACGGGGGCAGTGTATCTCTGTTCACCGGCTCCGTCTCCAGATGCGGTAAATGAAAGGGTGTGCGTTCCGGTATTGGGGGTATGGTCTTGCGCCGATTCAATGCGGATTCTGGCGTCCCGGGCGACGGTAAAGGGCGGGGTGGCGGTGACGATGAATACAGCCAGAGTGTCGGCGGATTCTTCGAGTCTGTGAGCCGGGTCGCCGTGGCGAGGATTGACAGGCATGGTGCCGTGGCTGAGGGTGAGAACGGGTTGGTCGTTATCATCTATCGTGATGGTGGTACTGGAAGGACCGCCGATGTCGATGCCACTGGGGGTGATGCTGCTGATGGTGAGAGTAAAGGTCTCGGCGAGTTCCTGTAGGGTGTCTTCGGTAGTGGAGAGGGTGAAGGTGTGAGTACCCATATTGGCCGGGATGGAAACCGGGGCGGGACAGGCGGCGTAATCAGAGCCACTGGTCGCCGTGCCGGTGCAGGTGAGCGTGACTACGGTATTGGTACTCTGGGGACGCACCAGGTTTAATGTGACCGAAACGGAGTGGCCTTCGGTGACGCGGTAGGTGGAGGCGCCGAAACTGACGGCGGGGTTGTCGTTGTCGGAGACAACAATACTCTGAATACCGGGTTGATGCGTGTAGTGTGTGCTCCTCTCCCGGACATTCATCTGGACGTGCGTGAGCCCTTCATCCGTATTGTCATTGATTGTGGGGATTGTGAGGGTGACGGAGGAACTGGTGTCGGTACTCCCGGCCGGGAGCGGAGGAATGGTCACTGTTTTCTCGCCCAGGTTTACCGGGTCGACGGCATGATTACCGGTGGTCTGATGCAGATTCACCCACACATCCAGAGCCGCGGTCGGGGCTGGAGTAGCGGTGATGGTGAAGATGGCATTTGCGCCCTCCCATATACTATTGTTGACTGCACCAAGGGTAATATGGGGAAGTGGGGGTGTCTGGGCAGTCGCTTCGGGGGTGAAGCCGGCTAGGAGCGGCAGGAGGAGAAGGGCAGAGAGGAAATAGTGGATTCCCACTCCCCGTTCGGGGCCGGGGACAAGCTTGCGGGAAAATCCCCCCACCCAATCCGCTTTGCGGATTGGACTCCCCCTCAAGGGGGGAGTGATTTTGAGGTAGTGGCAGGGATTGACTGTGGCGGGCAACCACAAGGGATTGCCCCCCCGATCAAGTCGGGGGCAGGCTCTACGATACCCCCCATCACATCCGCTTTGCGGAGTGTGATTCCCCCTCCAGGGGGGAGTGATATTGTGGCGGCTTGATCGTAGGGGACGGTCTCTGTGCCGTCCCGCGCGGTTGTGGATTCCCGCCTTCGCGGGAATGACGGAAACGAAAGAATCAGTTAATGAACGAAAGAGGCCCTTGCTTGCTTGCTTGCTTGCTTGCTTGCTTGCTTGCTTGCTTGCTTGCTTGCTTGCTTGCTTGCTTGCTTGCTTGCTTGCTTTATTGTAACAGCATCTTTGAGGCCGGTTGTCAAGGGGGAATGTGGGGGTTGTGCATGATCCGGCTTATGGGCGGGCGGGCACGGTGACCCGCCCCTACGATTGGGGGTGGGCGTGGCTTGAATGCTTTTGATCATGTCTGGTTCCTGATTGTGCTCGTTGTTGCGTATTCTTTCTGTTGGATTCCCGCTTTGCGGGAATACCCCCCATCACATCCGCTTGCGCGGAATGTGATTCCCCCTCAAGGGGGGAATGATTTTGCCCCGACCGAATCCGCTTACGGATTCGACTTCCCCCTCAAAGCCTGTCCTCGACCTGATCGGGGAGGGGGAGTGATATTTTATTGCATCCGCTATTGCGGATTTGACTTGTGCGGATTATATAAGGTTTTTGGTGTTTGTGTATAGGGGACAGAACACCCCCTTGTTCAGTTTCTTCTTCAGGCGGTTATTTTTCAAGCGCATTGGGGTAGAATCAGAAAGATGACAAACCTTGCCGGATATTCCCATATCAAAAACCTGATCCGGGATGATCAGTGTGTCATCCTGGATGGCGCCATTGCCACAGAACTACAGCGAGCGGGAGTGCGGGGGTGGGGGCTGAAGGAGGATATTCACTGGGGGTTTGACGCGCTGCATGTGGCGCCACAAACAGTTCTTGACCTGCACCGGCAATATCTGGATGCCGGGGCGCACATACTGACTACCGATACCTATACGATTCTGGAGGCTCCTGCGTATAGCGCGGATTACGATATCCATGTTCCGAATCCGATTCACTGGATGGACCTGGCGCGAACCGCAATCGAATTGCCACGGCAGGCCATCGCTGAACGGAAGCGGGAAGAGAATGCGGCGGTCGCGTTCAGCATTGGCGGGGAGATCGAAAATAGCGAGCAGAAGGATACCATGGAGTTTTTGCTGCGGATTTTCCAGGATTGCCCGCCAGACCTCATCCTGTTTGAAACCCTGTCCCTGATTGAGGATAACCTGACCTTCGATGCGATTCGGGCGCTGATTGATTCCGGTTTTCCGGTCTGGGTTTCCTTCAGGCGATGCCGCAAGGGAGTCTGTGGCATACACGGGCAGCTTTGGGGAGGCCCCGAGGGCGACCGTTTTGGCCGTCTGGCGCAAACCTTCGAGAAAATGGGGGTCGAAGCCTTGCTGATCAACTGTCTGCCGATCAACCGGGTGGACGGGACCCTGTCGTGGTTAAGGGATTTTACGACGTTGCCGCTGGGGGTTTATCCGAATGTCGGCAGGTTCGAAGATTCCGGATGGAAGTTCGATGAGTCGATCAGCCCGGATGATTTCGCCGCCAAAGCCCTGAGGTGGCGGGCGGAGGGGGCGCAGATCATCGGCGGTTGCTGCGGTGTCGGAGCGTCCGATATATCCGTTGTGGCAGAAGTATTGAAGGGTGTGCCGCATGGCCACGAGCGCAGAAAGATCAGGGAAGAAGAGCCTGTCTCTTCGGATATACTTGAACTGCCGGACGGGTTTGGCTGGATGGATGCGTCCGGTCAGGAGTTATATCCATTGCCACTACCGGAAATCGTGGTGGATACCGGGGTGTTCGTACCGACCCAGGGCAGTTATCTGATCTGGAAATATCTGTTCAATAACGGCGTCGGCGCTGGCGGGAGCTGTCTCGATATCGGTTGCGGCGTCGGTATACTGGCCATACAGCTGGCGCTTAACGGGGCGCGAAATGTGACCGCTTTCGATATTTTGCCGGCGGCTGTGAACAACACATTGACCAACGCCTTTCGCAATGGCGTTGCAGACCGGATGACCGGCATCGCCGCGGACCTGTATTCCTTTTTGCCGGAGGAAAAGTTTGACGTAATCGTAGCCAGCCTTTACCAGATGCCCACCAATCCGCAAGGGCAAAGCCGGGGACATCGTGACATTGACTATTGGGGGAGAAATCTGCTCGATCATTTCATCAAGAATCTGGATAATTACCTGAATCCAGACGGGGTGGCTTATCTGATGCAGGTTTCCATGCTCGGAGCCAGGCGGACCCGGGCTCTGTTACAGAAAAGCGGCTACAAATTCCGGGTTGTCGACTTTAATCTGTACCAGTTCAATCCGGTGTTCAACGACAACCTGGAACAGATTTACGCGGTGGAAAATCTCTCCGACGCCTACCATTTCAAGTACTCGGAAGACGAACATACGATGGTCATGTATCTTCTCGAGATCACCCGCAATCGTCAGGTAGCGGAATAGCCGCCGTCCGCCGTATAAATACCTCCGGTACAATAAGCCGCCGCGTCTGAAGCCAGAAATACGGCAAGCCCGGCCATATCATCGGCTTGCCCGACCCGACCGAGAGGGGTCTGGTCAATGAAACGTTGCAAAATCGCGTCATCGCGCCAAAGCGCCTCACTGAATCGGGTCTTTATCAATCCCGGGCAGATGGCGTTCACCCGGATATTGTCTTTTCCCCAGTCCCGGGCCATGGCTTTTGTGAGACTGTTGATTGCGGCCTTGCTGACGCTGTAAACGCCAATAAACCGCTCAGGCGTGAGGCTGCCGATGGAACTGATATGGATGATGGCTCCGCCGCCGCGTTCTTTCATGACAGGCCGGACTTGTTTACACAGCTCGAAAGGCCCTTTGAGATTGACCTCGATAATCTTGTCGAATGCGCGTTCATCCGTTTCATGAATCGGGCCGAACACCGGATTGACGGCGGCATTGTTGACGACAATATCAATTCCTCCACAGCTTTTTACGGTGGTCTCCACCAGCCGGTTTCTGTCCTCGATATTGCCGATATTGGCGGCGATTGCGATGGCGTCCAGCCCATCGGCTTGAAAAGCACAGGCAACCTGGTCCACCGCCTCCTGATTCCGGCTGCTGATCACGACCCTTGCGCCAAACTCAGCCAGCCCCCGCGCGATGGCTTCACCAATGCCTTTGCTGGCGCCGGTAACCAGCGCAGTTTTTCCGTTCAGCCGGAACAGCGGCTGGATCCGGTTCTGTGATGACACTGGATGGTCAGGGGTGGGTTGTCAGGGCCTGCAATACCTTGTCAGGATGAGCGGCGGCTTTCGGCACCTTGCGCCAGTGTTTCTTGACAATCCCATCGCGACCAATCCAGACGGTGGAGCGGATAATGCCGATTACCTTCTTTCCATACATCATTTTTTCACCATAAGCCTGATATTCGGTCATCATGGATTTGTCCGGGTCGCTGAGCAGGGTCAGGGGCAGATTGTATTTGTTAATGAATTTCGTATGCGACTGCGCATCGTCGGGAGAGACGCCAATCACCGCCGCCCCGGTTTTTTCTATTTCCGCCCAGATGTCGCGAAACCCGCGCGCTTCTTTTGTGCATCCGGGAGTATCGTCTTTCGGATAGAAATAAACGACGACATCCCGGCCTTTGAAATCCTTTAGTGAGACCGGCCGGTTATTCTGGTCGGTGAGTGTAAAATCAGGGGCCAGCCGGCCTTCTTCAATGGTCATCAATCCGCCTCGTGATCATATCTTTGGAAGAAGAAAGTATACCCTGTTCGGAAATAGTTTAGAATCGGTGAGTCAACGGTAAAACATCACGGAACCTGAATAATGAGTCTGGAATATCTCGAATTTGAAAAGCCGGTCGCCGAGTTGCAGGAGAAAATCGCGGAGCTCAAGCGTGTCAGTGTCGAGGGCGAACTGAATCTGGATCAGGAGATCCGGAACCTGGAGGCTCGAAGCGCCCAACTGACCCGCGATATTTTCTCGAAATTGAGCGCCTGGCAGATCACCCAGCTTGCCCGGCATCCGCTACGTCCCTATACGCTCGATTATATCCAGCTCATGGTTGAGGATTTTCAGGAATTGCATGGCGACCGGATGTATGCGGATGATCCTTCGATTGTCTGTGGATTGGGTTTGATCGACGGACACCGGGTGGTCATTATCGGTCATCAAAAAGGCCGCGACACTCGTGAGCGCACCCGGCGCAATTTCGGTATGCCGCGTCCGGAAGGCTACCGCAAGGCTCAGCGCGTCATGAAGCTGGCGGAACGATTCTCCCTGCCGGTGGTTACCCTGATAGACACTCCGGGCGCTTATCCCGGAATTGGCGCCGAAGAAAGGGGCCAAAGCGAGGCGATCGCCCGATCCATCGAAGTGATGGTCAGTCTGGATACGCCGATTCTCTCGGTCGTGGTCGGCGAGGGTGGCTCCGGCGGCGCCCTGGCGATCGGTGTGTGCGACAAGCTGATCATGTTGCAGTATTCAACCTATTCGGTGATCTCCCCGGAGGGTTGCGCCTCGATACTCTGGAAGAGCGCCGAAAAAGCGGCGGATGCGGCCGAGGCGATGGGTGTAACCACCACGGAGTTGTCCAGATTCGGCTTGGTTGATGAGATTGTGGCCGAACCTCTGGGCGGCGCTCACAGGAACTATCAGGAGACTGTGGAAAACCTGAAGTTGAGTCTTGTGGCATCGCTGGAAAGTTTTGCCGATCTGACGGCGCCAGAGGTGCGGGCAATGCGCCATGACCGATTGATGAGTTTTGGCAGATTCGCAGTCAAGGGATAAGCCGGCGCCCCCGGTTTACGGGGAAACGGAACGCGCGGCGGTATCCCGGCAGGCTTACAGCGCCGAAACATTGTCTGCCATCCTGTTCCAGCGATTCGGGTTTCGGGATGGCGCCCGCTTCATCGTCGCTTATAGCGGTGGATGCGATTCCCAGGTATTGTTGAACAGTCTGACAGACGCTGTTCGAGGGAGAGAATGTACAGTGGTCGCGGCGCATTTCAATCATGGCCTGCAACCTGAATCCGGGCGCTGGGTTGCTCAGTGCCGACACTGGGCGGAGTCTCTTGGCGTCGATTTCGTCAGCGGACAGCCACTCGCTGGCAGCTCGCCGGGCGCTCCCCGGGCAGGGCAAAATGTCGAAGCCTGGGCAAGAGACGCGCGCTATCAGTGGTTGTCCCGGGTCGCGGATGAAGGGGACGTGGTTTTGACTGCCCACCATGCCGACGATCAGGCCGAAACGTTCCTGATGAATCTGTTTCAGGGCAAGGGGGTCGCGCAGCTTGCCGGCATTTCTCCCCGGCGACCGATTGTATACGGTTCCACGATCAGCCTGGTTCGACCTTTGCTGGAGTTTACCCGGCGCCATCTGCTCCGGTATGCGCGACAACACCATCTCGCCTTTATTGAAGACCCGTCGAATGACTCGATTTCCCGCTACAGGAACCTGTTGCGTCATGAGCTGATTCCAGCGCTGTGCGGACGCTCTTTGGATCTTACTGAAAGATTGAACACGGCCGCCAATCAGTGCCGGCTCATTGCCAAACGCGAAATTGAAGTCTTTGACCGGCTTTGCCGGCAAAGCGTGGAGCCGAAGAGCAGACGGATTTTCTGCCTGGCCGACCCACTTCATCTGGATCGTCTGGTCAACCTGGAGCCGTTTATATTCAACGGCCTGATTCGGCGCTGGTTGCACAAGTCCGGTTGCGCTTCACCGGGGAACCGGCAATTATCGGAGTTTTATCGCCAGCTTCGCCATCGGGCTGAACATTCGCAGCTGCATCTCGGTGGGCAGGTCATCCGCAAATTCGGTCGGCGTCTGTACCTGACTCGCGCATTCACAAAAAGGCGCCCCGACCCGATTGACTGGAATCTTGGGAGACTGGATATTGCACAATGTCATATTCGGGTGCAGGCGAAAACCGGATTGAATCAGGGGCTGAATCTGTCCAGGATGGAAGGGGCGCGATTGAAATGGGTATGGCGCAAAGGAGGTGAGCGTATCCGGTTGTCCAATCGAAGCCACAGCGCATCCGTCAAGAAATTGCTGCAATCCGGTTGGATTCCGCCCTGGGAGAGAGACCATCTGCCGATGCTGGTGGTGGATGGCGAGATTGCCTGGGTGCGGGGTGTCGGAGTATCGGAGCGGTTCGCCGTGAGGCCGGGGAAAGAGGGGATTTATCCGTATTTCCAGTCCGCCGCGCAATCGGATACCGCCGCGGCAATGGATGTACCCTGTATAATACTGAATCGCTGACTCAATATAAAAAGGTGAACAGATCATGTCATGGTGGGGAACTCTCGCTGGCGGCGCTTTCGGTTTTATGATGGCCGGCCCGCTCGGCGCCGTATTGGGCGCCGCAGTCGGCCGTAAATTTGATCAGGGACTGAAAAAGAACATGGAACAGGCGGGGCGTCTCCCGCGGGGGCATCAGTTTCGCGTACAGGCAGCCTTTTTTACCACGGTCTTCTCCGTGATGGGGCATATCAGCAAGGCCGACGGCCGGGTTACGGATGATGAAATCCGGTTAGCCCGGCGCGTTATGGCGGATATGAATCTTTCGCCCGACCAGCGTGAGGCAGCCAGGAGCCTGTTTAATCAGGGCAAGTCGGATGACTTCGACCTGTCCTCGGCGCTCGCGCAATTCCGGCGGGAAACCAGCCGACGCTCGACCCTGCAACGGATGTTCATTGAGATACTTTGTTTTGCCGTTTCTGCCGATGGCGTTGTGCACTCGGATGAAAACCGGGTATTGCGGCGAGTCTGTGACGAAATCGGGTTTCCCCGCCATGAAATGGAATCCATCATGGCATCGGTCTTTGCCGAGCTGCATCATCGTCAGCAGCCGGGTGACCGGATATCATTGGACGATGCGTACTCGACGCTGAATGTCGATGAAAATACCAGTGACGCCGAGGTCAGGAAATCCTACCGGCGGTTAATCGGTCAGCACCATCCGGACAAACTGGTGGCGAAGGGACTGCCGGAGGAAATGATGAAGATCGCTACCCGCAGAACCCGGGAAATCCGACAGGCCTACGAGCGCATCAGAAAGCACAGGGAGTTTTAGTTCGCGCCGGCGCCTGTCCGTGAACCAGCATGGGCCGAAACAGGTTTAACCAGCGTTCTTGAAAAGACGCTGCTTCTGTCTGTCCCAGTCCCGCTGTTTGATTGCCTGGCGTTTGTCGTATTGTTTTTTCCCTTTGGCCAGCGCGATTTTGAGTTTCGCTTTTCCGCGAACCCAGTACAGACTCAGCGGCACAATGGTATAACCGGCTCGCTCCGTGGCGCCAATCAACTTGCTGATTTCCTTGTTGTGCAGCAACAGTTTTCTGTGGCGTACCGGATTCGCTGTGACATGGGTTGAAGCGCTGGCCAGCGGGGAGATGTGCGCCCCGGTCAGGAAGACTTCTCCCCGGTGAATGAATACATAGCTTTCCTTGAGCTGGGCGCGCCCATCGCGGAGACTTTTCACCTCCCACCCTTCAAGGACGATACCCGCTTCAAATTGTTCTCCAATCGTGTAATCGTGCCAGGACTTTCTGTTGACAGCGATGGCGCTGGATTGCGTTTTCTTTTTGGTTCTGGACATAACCTCAATCCCCTGATAACTGTTTCGAGAAGTTTTTGGCGCCGTTATTCTGGTTGCAGATGACTGACGATGACTCCAGCCAATACTTTCAGGCGTTGTCCCGCCGGATGAGATCCGCGGCTTTTTCGGCGACCATGATCACCGGGGCATTGGTATTGCCGGAGATGACGGTGGGGAACACAGAGGCATCCACCACTCTCAGGTTCTGCATCCGATGGACTCGCAGATCCTGGTCGACGACCGATGACGGCAGATCCGGCCCCATCATACAGGTGCTGGTCGGGTGGAAAACGGTTTCGCTGCGTTCCCGGATATCCTCGATAATCTGTGATTCGGATTGAACAGACTCACCGGGGAGAATCTCGCTTTCGATGATTTGCCGGAACGCAGGTGTTGCCGCCATTTCCCGCAGAATCCGGAATCCTTCGATCAGTTCCTGTATGTCGTGGTCGGTCGATAAATAACCGGGATCAATGTTCGGGTATTCCAGCGGGTCTTTCGATGCAATACGGATGGCGCCGCGGCTGGTCGGGCGGCATTGGCAAATTCCGTTCTGGATGGCGGGCCAGGAATCCGGGTGCATCAATGGCCGCTCGCCTTTGGGTGATGTCAGATAGGTCAGAGCCGAAAAATACAGCTGCAGGTTGGGGCGTTGCCGCTGTGGATGGCTTTTAATGAAGCCACCGGCCTGATTGACGCTGAGAGACAACGGCCCCCTTCTGAACAGGACATATTTCAGCCCGGCATAGAGTTTGCCCCACCAGGGATAGAGTTGGTTGTTCAGCGTGGGTATTTTTGATCGATAAAAATGGGTCAGCGCCAGATGGTCCTGAAGGTTACGACCGACCTGCGGGCTATCCAGAACTACGTCAATCTCATGCTGGCGCAGGAGTTTTCCCGGGCCGATGCCGGATAGTTGCAGTAACTGGGGGGAGTTGACGGCGCCAGCGCAGACAATGACTTCCCGGCTGGCGCGAATCTGTCGGATTTCACCGTTTTGCAGATATTCCACCCCGACCGCTTTTTTATTGTCGAAAAGAATCCGCGTGACCTGCGCGTTCAGTTCGATATTGCAGTTTGGTTTCGCGAGCGCCGGGCGCAGGTACGCTTTTGCCGTAGACATGCGGAATCCGTTTTTGGTGGTGATCTGGTACATGCCGACTCCTTCCTGGGTTGCGCCATTGAAATCCGGGTTCGGTTTCAGGCCGTATTGCCGGGCCGCCTCGATAAAAGTGTGGCAGGTGGGGTGATACGAAGCGCTCGGATCATTGACGTACAGGGGGCCACTGTCGCCGCGAAAGGCGTCGCCCCCGCGTGAATTGGTCTCGGATTTCATGAAATATGGCAACACGTTGTCCCAGCCCCAGTCCGGGTTGCCCATGTTCCGCCAGTCGTTATAATCTTCGCGCTGACCGCGAATGTAGACCATGGCGTTGATCGAGCTGGAACCGCCCATGACCCGGCCTCGCGGCCAGTAGCTTGTTCTGCCGTTCAGCCGGGGTTGCGCCAGGGTGGTATAGCGCCAGTTGACGGACGGGTCATAAAAGGTCTTGCCATAGCCTATCGGTGTCTGCACCCAGAACTTCCGGTCGCTGCCGCCGGCTTCCAGTACCAGGACGGTATAACATCCGTTGTTCGCCAGCCGTCTGGCCAGGACCGACCCTGCGGAGCCGGAGCCGATGATAATGAAGTCAACCGGCGTCTGAGTCATGGGTTATCAGACGGTGACCTCATAACGACCGATCTGGTCGCGGCCAAATATCCTGAGATAACGTTCGATTTCGCTGTGGGGGCCGGTCGCCTTTTCCAGGTTATCCGATATTTTCACGGTTGGGTGTCCTTTGGCCCGGGTGGCCTTGCAGACCACGGAAAACGGATTGAGCCGATCATTAGGGGTCGGTGAGCAGTCCCGGAAATCGTTGGTCAGATTGGTGCCCCAGCCAAAGCCAACCCGCACCCGGCCATCGAAATGATGATAAACCATTTCAATTTCATCAATATCCAGACCGTCTGAGAAAATCAGCAGTTTCTCCTTCGGCTCCTGATTCATCGAGTTCCACCACTGGATCAATTCTTCGCCTCCGGCGACCGGCTGCTTGGAGTCGATGCGAAATCCGCTCCAATCCGCAATCCATTGCGGCGCGTTTCTCAAAAAAGCGGTCGTGCCGAACGTGTCGGGCAGGGCAACCAGCAAATTTCCGTCGTAAGTCCGTTGCCAGCTTTCCAGCACTTTATAGGGGGCGCACAGTAATTCGTCATCACTGCCTGCGGTCGCGGCGATAACCATCGGCAGTTCATGGGCGTTGGTGCCAATCGCCTCGAGGTCGTGATTCATCGCCAGCAGCACATTGCTCGTGCCAATGAATTTGTCACCCAGCCCCTCCTTCAACGCTTCAACGCACCAGTTATGCCATAAAAAACCATGCCTCCTGCGAGTGCCGAAATCAGCCAGCCGCAGATTGGGCAAGCGGTTCAGGCGCATGACTTTTTCCCACAGTCTGGTTTTGGCCCGGGCATACGTGA
Source organism: Candidatus Poriferihabitaceae bacterium (assembly GCA_965208975.1). Classification (GTDB taxonomy): domain Bacteria; phylum Pseudomonadota; class Gammaproteobacteria; order Arenicellales; family Poriferihabitantaceae. The sequence goes on from CBDBQH010000003.1 coordinate 1,437,196, forward strand.
CATCCAGTTCAAATCGCCCTGTATTTTTCAGCGCCGACCTGGATCTCAATTCGCTGATGATGGTCAGCACGGGCAGTTCCCATAGGGTTACATTGGCCCAGCTACCATGGAAATCAATCCGGTACTGGTCATTTTCAACTCTGAGGTCATACTCCGGCAGGCGAAACGCTTCCAGCCAGTCAATGAACTCCGGGCTGAACAGTCGTTCCTTGCCATAAAACGTGTTGCCCGCCAGCCAGATTTTCTCCTTCTTGGAGAGGCTGATTGTCCGCGCGTGGTCCAGCTGCTCCGCCAGCTCGAGTGGATCAATTTCCTGTGCCAGCCGGACATGCCGGGAACGATTGACCAATGAGAAAGTGACCGGGATAGAGGAAAACTCCTTCCAGATTGTTTGCAGCATCAGCAGCTTGTAGACATCCGTATCCAGCAGGCTCCTGACAATCGGGTCCAGTTTGAAGGTGTGGTCGTGTACTCGCTTTGCCAGGTCAGTTGTGGTCATGGGTGAACGAATGAGATATTTTCATTATCGAAATGTCTGTGCTGGCTTCCTGGCGATTTGCAGGGTTATTATAGCCTGATTGCGCTGTCCGTGATATAAGCGTTCATTCACCTTGAGGGACAATCAGTATGGTACGAACTTCAGGCCGTAGCCGCCGTGGTAAAAACCGGAATATTGAGCCGGCCAGCAGAGGAATTCCACAATTACCCCGTGGGCAGTTGGTGAATCGCTTCTCTTCTGTCCAGGCCCTGGATGAAGAGCAGATTGAGCGGATTCATGACGCTTCGATGGATATTCTGGAGCGCCACGGTATCGAAGTGCTCGGTGAGCAGGCGCTGGACGTTTTCAGGAAGGCCGGGGCCAGGGTGGATGACGATGGCATGGTACGCATGGACCGGGGGCTGGTGATGGAGGCCATTTCGACTGCTCCGGCCGAGTTCAGTGTGGTTCCCCGAAACCCGGACAATACCATTCGCTGTGGCGGTAACGCGATCAATTTCGGGATGGTGTCGGGACCTCCCAATGTGCATGACCGGATCAATGGCCGGCGACCGGGTAATCTTTCCGATTACAGGAAGCTCGTCAGTCTGGGGCAATTCTTCAATGTGATCACTTTCTTCGGCAATCAGGCTGTGGCGGTCACGGACCTGCCTGTCAATACACGCCACCTGGATGCGGCGTTGACCAGTCTGACATTGAGCGATAAGCCGTTTTTTACTATCGGGATTGGCGCCGAGCGGGGGTTGGACGCGATCAGGATGTGCGCCATCGCCAAGGGGTTGAATCTTGAGGATATGGTGGATCATCCAACGGTGATGACCAATATCAATATCAATTCACCGAGAAAGCTGGATGATTCGATGGCATACGGGGCGATGCAGCTCGCCGTGTTGGGGCAGCCGGTTGTCGTCACACCGTTTACCCTGATGGGGGCGATGACCCCGGTGACCATGGCCGGCGCTCTGGCGCAACAGAACGCTGAAGCGTTGCTCGGCGTCAGCTTGCTGCAACTGACCCGGCCAGGTTGTCCGGTGGGATATGGCGGCTTTACCTCCAATGTCGATATGCGTTCCGGTTCCCCGGCGTTCGGCACTCCGGAAAACGCCCTCGCCAACCTGGCCGGAGGACAACTGGCGAGAAGATATAATCTGCCCTATCGAACCAGCGCCTGTAACGCATCGAATGCGGTGGATTGCCAGTCCGCCTGGGAAACCGGGATGGCGTTGTGGAGCGCCGTGATGGGGCATGGCAACTTCATCTATCACGCTGCGGGATGGCTGGAAGGGGGATTGGTCGCTTCGTTCGAGAAGATCATGATTGACTGCGAGATGCTTCAGCATATCGCGGCATTGTTACGCCCCGTGGCAGTGAATGATCAGACCCTGGCGCTCGAAGCGATGGATGAAGTGGGGCCGGGCGGACACTTTTTCGGATGTGATCATACCATGGCGCGATACAAAACCGCGTTCTATGAACCTTTCATGAGTGATTGGCAAAACAGTCAGAGTTGGCAGGAAGGCGGAGCGAAGGACGCGACCATGCGGGCAACCGAAATGTGGCAACGCGCCCTGGATGAATATGAGCCGCCGCCGATTGAGCCGGCCGTGAAGGAAGAACTGGAAGGTTATGTCGCCAGACGCAAGGAAGAACTGGGGCGGGAAGAACCTCGGCTGGAGCCGGACTATTTGCGGGGTGGATAGCGGTCGTAGCCGGGTAAATCGGGATCCGGTTCGCTCCAGTTGGCCTTGTCGGCGATAAAAATATTGTCATCGGCCTTGCACCCCGGATCGTCATCGAGGGCGCCCAACGGGATGACGGCGATGTTTCTGTCGGTATCGACTCGCGGTAGTCCCGCCCCGCATTTCTTGCAGAATACATGGGTGAAATACCTGGCGCGAGGTAGCTTGTAGCTGGTCAGACGGTCACTTCCCTGTGTAAAATTGACTGCATCATCGGCTGTGAACCCGTTGGTGGTAAATGCGGCGGAACGCTCCTGTCTGCATCGGGAACAGTAACAGTTATGCACCGCCTTGAACGGCAGGGTCACCTCGAAGCGGACATCACCGCACAGACAGCTTCCCCGGACTATTCCCGCAGAGGGTTCGGATAGCGGCGGATTATCATATACCGGCCCCGGAGCCTCCGGCGCGTGGTCGTCGTGTTTTGGCAGGTCGTCGGTAATGTCGAGCCAGGGGGCCTTGGAGTCCACAAAGATATGCGCGGAAATTGCCGGGCCGTCGTCATGCGATCCGGCCGGGACGAACATGAATCGACCGTTGTCATCCGCGTTGGGGACCACCGAACCGCAGTCCCGGCAGAAGGAGCGGGTCAATACGGGAGAGGAGTGATAGTCCACGATGGTGTTCCGTTCGCCGGTCCAGTGGAAATTTTCCTCCGCCACGAAATAGTAGGTGCCATACGCCGCGCCATGCGTCTTTCTGCACATCTGGCAGTGGCAGTGGTAGGAAGATTCTGGTTGCCCGGAAAATTCCCAGGATACGCTGCCGCACAGGCACTGGCCTTTACTCATGATTTTGTCCTCATTTTGTCCTCAAGCGCTTTTACATTATCCTGACAGTGAATCATTTTTATTTCAAGCAGATTGTTCGATAATCCATGATCTCCGATACTATCCACTCCTGTCAATCGGGCGAGACCCATGAAAATCGAAATCCTGTGTACCGGGGATGAAATTCTGACCGGCAAGACGATCAATACCAATTACAGCCATATCGCCCGGCGGCTGACTGAAAACGGATTCAATACGATATGGGGAACCGTGGTCGGTGATGATCTCGCCAGCCTGGCGCGGGCCTTTCACCTGGCTGGACAAAGGGCGGATGCCGTGATCGTCAATGGCGGCCTGGGGCCGACAGTCGATGATCTGTCCCAACAGGCGGCGGCGCAAGCGGCCGGGGTCGAACTCGAATTGTCCCGGCAGTGGCTGGATAGAATTGAAGCCTGGTATATTGCAAGAGACCGGAAGATGCCTGCTGGCAACGTCAAGCAGGCCATGTTGCCGGTTGGTTCACAATGGATAGATAATCCGGTTGGCACCGCCTGCGGGTTTGCGATGGATCTTGGTGGCGCCCGATTTTTCTTTACTCCGGGAGTGCCGATGGAATTACGGCGTATGCTCGAAGAACAAATTCTTCCCCGGTTACAGGCAATGCGCGGCAAATCGGTTTTGACGCGGATCAAACGCTTCCACACATTCGGTATCGGTGAGGCGCGGGCGGATCGCATACTGGATGGGGTCGAGTCGCTGGCCGATGACGGCGCGGTCAAGCTCGGCTTCCAGTCTCACTACCCACAGCTTGAAATCAAGTTGACGCTGCATGGGGATTCACAGACAGGACTTGATCAGAAAATCACGCCGGTGGCGACTGAGGTCAGGAAGCGGCTGGGAAACTTTGTGCTGTGTGAGGATGAGCGGTCGGTGGAGGGGGAAATCATTGGTATGTTGCAACAGGTTGGGGGGAGCGTCAGCATCGTGGAAATGCACACTGCGGGCAGGGTAACCGCCCGTCTTGTGAGCGCGGCGGATAGCGCTGAATGTGTAAGAAGCGGAATGGTGTCGGTTGATGTCGGGCAGCTGTTGGAGTACACGGGTATTGCGGAGCCGGTGTCACAGACGCTGGATAGTCGGCTGGCGGTTTGCCTGGCTGACGCCATTGTGGCGCGCGGTGGTTCATCTCATGCTCTCGTGACGCTGATGGAGCCACCGGAATCGCCAGACAGACAGGGCCAAGGACAATACGCGGCGGACATTATGGTTGCGATATCGGATGGCGAGGCTGGCGTCAGCCGGACGGCCCGGTTGCCGGGCAGTCCGGAATGGATCCGGCTGGGGGCCGTGGAACTGGCGCTGGATTGCCTGAGGCGCTATCTGTCGGGCCTGCCTGTACGAGAGCGAATTGACTCTGAACTACACTAATCCCGCTTGAGTCGGACGAAAATCCCGGAACGGCATTTGGGGTCGAAATAAGTGGATTTCGGCGGCATTAACGCGCCGGAATCGGCCACATCCATCAATTGACTCATCGAAGTCGCGTGGCAGGCAAACACCATGTCCCATCCTTCCTCACATTTCTGCCTGATTTCCGCGTCCGTATTGATACCGGCAATGTAGTCGAGGCGCGGATTGCTGCGTGTATCCGCGATGCCGAGAATCGGCTCGAGAACCAGGTTCTGCAGAATCATGACATCCAGGGATTCGACCGGATTATCCTGCTGGATATATTCGGGCTTGACATTCAATTGATACCAGCCATTGTTCAGATACATGCCGAATTCTCCATGCCGGGTGGGCGCGAAGCCGGTTTGACCGGAGACCTTGCGAACATCGAAACAGGTTTTCAGAGCTTCGACAATGGCGGACTCGGTCAGACCGTTCAAATCCTTGACGCAACGATGGAAGGGCAATAATTTGAGTTGGTTATCCGGGAACAGAGCCACCAGAAACTGGTTCCAGGGTTCCTTGCCCGTGTTGCCGTATTTGTCGCGCATGATTCTGGCGTAACGGTAACCGGAGGCGGCGCGGTGATGGCCGTCGGTCAGGTACGTGGTTTCGACAGGAGCGAACAGTGTAATCAGCTGCGCCTGCCGTTCACGGTCCGCGACCCGCCAGATTCTTTGACAAACGCCGTCTGTGCCAGAAAATTCCAGCTCCGGCCGGTTTGCGGTGATCTGTTCGATACAGCGGTCAATGTCCGGCTTCTGGTTATAGGTCAGACAGATCGGACTCGACGAGGCCCCGACTACGACCTGGTATTGCGCCAGCAGGTCCTCCCGGTCGCTGCGGGTGTTTTCGTGTTTGCGCATGGCGCCCCGCTCATATTCATCGACCGAAACTTCACAAACCACTCCGGTTTGCAGATGGTCTTTGGTATCGAGCTGGTAGATGAACAGACAGGGTTGTTCCAGCACATCGAACGAGCCGTCCGACAACAATCGGTCGAGGTTTTCCTTATTCGATAACAGGAGCTGTTCGGGGGTCATCGGGTGGCCGGGTGGCAGGTCCTCCAGCAACCGCATGGTATTGAGAAAATTGCGTGGATTGTTTTCTGCGAATATGCGGCGTTGTTGTGGTGACACGGAGTCATACGCCGGGGAAACGACCTCCCCGGCATGGTCAGCGTTGACTACAAAACCGTCGAATGGTTTTATTCCTGGCACGGAAGAAGTACTCCGTCAACCGTTATCTTGTGCAAATTCACGCATGAACCCGGCCAGAGCTTCGACACTGGATTTTGGCATCGCGTTATAGATACTGGCCCGGCAACCGCCGACGCTGCGATGCCCCTTGAGGTTCATCAGATCGGCCTGTGCGGCCTGTTCCAGGAATTTCCGTTCCAGGTCTTCATCCGCGAGCCGGAACACCACGTTCATGTGTGAGCGGCTGGCCGTCTCGACCGGGCAACTGTAGTATCCGCCGCTGGCGTCAATCGTGTCATACAGGAGGCCCGCCTTGATCGAAGCGGCCGCCTCCATGGCGGGTAATCCGCCTTGTCGCATCATCCATTTGAGGACCTTGCCGAACAGGTAGATCGGGAACATCGGCGGGGTGTTGAACATGGAGTCTTTCGCTTGATGGATGTCGTACCGGAGATAGCGCCCCATATTCCGGTTACAGGATTCGAGAATCGAATTGCGGATAAAGACGACCGCCATTCCAGCGGGGCCAAGGTTCTTTTGCGCTCCGCCGTAGACCAGATCGAATTTTTCCCAGGGTAACGGGCGGGCCATGTATTCAGAAGACACATCGCCGACCAGTGGAACTTCCACATCCGGCCATTCGGCAAAGCGTATACCGCCGATGGTTTCATTGGTTGTTATATGAAGGTAGCGGGTGTTGTCCTGGATCTCTTCGAGCTCATTTGACAATGGCATACGGGTGAAATTATGGTCGGAACCGTCCCAGGGTATATAAATGTCGCCATAAGCCCGGGCATCCGTGATAGCTCCCTTGGCCCAACTGCCCGAATGGACGTAAGCTCCTTTCTGGCCTGGATTCAGCAGATTCATCGGAACCATTGAAAATTGCAGCATGGCGCCACCCTGCAGGAACAGGACACTGAAATCGTCGGGGACTTCAAATACGCGCCGAGCCAGACTGGTGGCTTCTTGTGCGACTTCGACGAAGTGTTTGCCCCGGTGGCTCATTTCGATCAGGGACATTCCGGCTCCCTGATAGTCGATGAATTCTTCTTGCGCCTCTTCCAGCGCTTCCAGGGGTAAGGTGCATGGGCCGGCGCTGAAATTATGTTTTCGGTTTGTCATCAGTGAAGTCTCCGTGTGCAGGGTCTTGCGTTGGGTGGCTCGTTTCAGTTGACGCAGTTTATCAATTTTCCATTTACGAAAGAATGGATTACGTCAATCACGCCATTGGCGACGGCAGTCTGTGCCTGAGCGGTGGAGGCGCCGATATGGTGGGCGCCGCATACCGATTCGTGATTAGCCAGCGCCGATTCGAAACCGGCGCTGCCGGAAGCCGGTTCGTTCCGGTAGACATCCAGACCGGCGCGGATGCCTTTTGTCGCCATGGCTTCAATCAGCGCCGCCTCATCAATCAGGTCGCCGCGCGAAGTATTGATCAGTGTGGCGCCGTCCTTCATTTTATCCAGAAACGCTGAATCAACCATGTTTCTGGTGTTGTCGGTGGAAGGCATGTGCAGGGTGATGATGTCGCAGGTTTCCAGTATCTCATCGCGTGAATCCAGCTGAATGATTCCGGCGTCCGTAATCCTCTTTGCGGCTTTGTCTGAGCGACCGGGTTTCGCAATCGCGTAGACCTCTATGCCGAAGGCTCGCGCCCGTTCGGCCACCGCAAGGCCGATCGCTCCGAGACCCAGTATCCCGATTTTCTGGCCATACAGCCCGCGGCCGGTGGAATATTTCTTTTTGTTCCATATCCGGTTTTTCAGATCTGCCGCCGCGTCTGCGATATTCCGGTCAATCGCGATGATCAGTCCCATTACCAGCTCAGCGACGGCGATGGAGTTCGCTCCCGGCACATTGCAGACGCGGATGCCCCGTTCCGCCGCGCCGGACTTGTCAATGGTATTGGTTCCGGCGCCCGCCCGAATCACCAGTTTCAGGGATTCGCCTGCTGCCAGGGTTGCGGTGGTCACCTGGGTGCTGCGGACGATCAGAGCGCCATGATCCGCTATAGCCTGTGGCAGGGCGGCGGCGTCCAGCGCCGGATTCGGGTTCACTTCATGGCCCAGGCGGGTCAGTTCGTCAATATGGGATTCAGGAAAGCTGTCGGCAATAAGAATTTTCATTATGAGGTACGTGGTCGGGTGTTATTCGGGGTGTTTTTGTTTTCGCTCGGCTGGCCGCGAAAATGGCTTCAGGGCAGACACAATACGATAGCCGGTATATGGAGCCGAAGTCTGTTTCGATTACTGTTTCAAAAGATTTTGATAATATCAAAGTTGCCCGGATCTTGTGCAAGTTTTTGTATCGGGACGATCAAATAATGTAATGTGACAATCAACCTTTCTGATTGGATTCCATTCGCACTGCCTGTATGATCATGATCCAGTTTCCAGCAGGATCAGGATTATGTATCAGTCCTTCACGCCGCCAAAAAGATTATTGATGGGCCCAGGTCCTGCCATGGTACACAATCGGGTGCTGGAAGCCTCGGCCAGACCGACCATCGGGCATCTCGATCCTGCTTTTGTGGTTCTGATGGATGAGATAAAACATCTGTTGCAGTATGCCTTCCAGACAGAAAATTATATGACCATGCCAGTCAGCGCCCCCGGCTCTGCCGGCATGGAAATGTGTTTTGTCAATCTGGTGGAGCCGGGCGATCAGGTGATTGTGTGTATCAACGGGGTTTTTGGTGGACGGATGAAAGAGAATATCGAGCGTTGCGGCGGGACTGCTATTGTGGTGGAAGACGCCTGGGGTCAGCCGGTCAGCGTGGATAAGGTCGAACAGGCGTTGAAACAATACCGGGATGCCAGGCTGGTGGCGTTCGTTCATGCGGAAACATCCACCGGCGCCCTGTCGGATGCGCGGGAAATTGCCCGGCTTGCCCATGCTCACGATGCACTGGTGATCGTGGATGCCGTGACCTCGCTGGCCGGCGTCCCGCTCAAGGTGGATGAATGGGAACTCGACGCGGTTTATTCCGGAAGCCAGAAATGTCTTTCCAGCTTTCCCGGACTTTCTCCTGTCACCTTGTCGGAAAAGGCGCTGGACAAGATCAAGCGCAGGTCAGGCAAGGTGCAAAGCTGGTTTCTGGATGTCAATCTGGTCATGGGCTACTGGGGAAGCGAGGGTGGACGCTCCTATCACCATACCGCCCCGGTAAATACCTTGTATGCCCTCCATGAAGCCTTGCTGATGGTCCACGAGGAAGGTCTCGAAAATGCGTGGCGACGTCATCAGCGTAACCATCAATCCCTGGTCGCTGGTCTTCTTGAAATGGATATGGGTTTACTGGTTGACGCCTCCTGTCGATTGCCGCAGTTGAACGCGGTGGTCATTCCACCTGGAATAGCAGATGCCCCTTTCAGAAAAAAGCTGCTGGATCATTACGGGCTGGACATCGGCGCCGGATTGGGAGCGCTGGCAGGGAAAATCTGGAGAATCGGCATGATGGGGCAGGCCAGCAGGGCGCAGTACGTAGAGCAGTGCCTGGATATACTCAAGCAGACACTGGCCGATAGCCTGGTACACACCGGCGCTTGATCATGCGGCCACCGGCGAGGGGGTTCCCTGAATCCGAGTTTGAAGCCCGTACCGCGGCCATGCAGGAAATCATGTATGACCGGAAAGTGGACGCAGTTCTGCTGACTACGGAGCCGAATGTCCGTTATTTCTCCGGTTTTCTGACCCAGTTCTGGCAGAGTCCGACCCGCCCCTGGTTCCTGATTGTTCCCGCGCGGGGAAAGCCGGTTGCCGTAATTCCCGAGATAGGAATCAGCGGTATGGCGCAGACCTGGGTTGAGGATATCCGGAGTTGGCCTTCCCCGCGTCCCGAGGACGATGGCATATCCTTGCTGGTTGACCTGTTCAAAAACCTGCCGCGAAGGCATGGCCGTATCGGCATGACCCTGGGCGCTGAAAGCGTGATCCGCATGCCGCTTCGCAATTTCGACTGGTTGAGGCGGGAATTGCCTGAATATCAGTTTGTCGATATCGCCGGGTCGCTGCATGGTTTGAAGATGGTCAAGTCGGCTCTGGAAATCGAAAAGATTCGTTATATCTGCCAGCTTGTGTCGGCGGCGTTCCAGTCCCTGCCGGATTATGCCCGCACCGGCATGACCGAAGCGCAGATTGTGAGTCGGCTGAAGGTGGATATTCTGCAACGGGGCGCCGATTCGGTTCCTTACATGGTGGCTGGTTCAGGAGCGGGCGGGTATGACAGCATCATCATGGGCCCCACCGACAGGAGCATGGCCGAGGGTGATTTGCTGATTATCGACACTGGCTCCACATTCGACGGTTATTTCTGTGATTTTGACCGGAACTGGTCTTTCGGTTATGCCGATGACGCGACCAGACGCGCACATGAGGTCGTGTGGGATGCGACCGAGGCCGGCTTCAATGCCGCCAGACCGGGCGCAACCACGACCGAACTGTACCATGCGATGAATCAGGTCATGGCTGCCGGCGGATCTTTGGGTAATCAGGTCGGACGGCTGGGCCATGGACTGGGTATCGAATTGACCGAGAAGCCCTCGAACACCGCGACCGACCATACCATTCTGGAAGCGGGCATGATTCTCACCCTGGAACCCGGCATGACCTTCGCCCGCGGCCGGCAAATGGTCCATGAAGAGAATGTCGTGATTACCGAAAGCGGGGCAGAGTGGCTGACTCGCCGCGCCAGTCGCGAACTGATGGTGATATAAATGTAAATGTCCCGCTATCGCGGGATGTGACTCTCTCTTAACTGGATGGCTTCATTCCTTAAGTCAAGGGACCGGGACAAAGTAGTTGAGTCCCTGCCTGCCGCCATCGACGTAAATGGTTTCTCCCGTGATATAGCTTGCATAGTCGCTGGCCAGAAAGACTGCGACCCGGGCCACTTCATCGGGTTCTCCCGGGCGCAGCATCGGTGTCCGCGACATGATCTGGCGATATTTCTCCGGGTTTTCCGATATGGTATTGAACATTTCGGTGGCAATTGAGCCTGGACCGATTCCGTTTACCCGGATACCCTGATCGGCCAATCGGATACCCAAACACTTGGTCCATTGATTGACACCGCCCTTGGCGATGACGTAAGGCGCGATAGCCGGAATCGCCAACACTGCGTTCAGCGAGGACATGTTGATGATAGTCCCTCTGGAGCCATCCTGATTCGGGGGTTGCGCCATCATCCGCCGGGCTGCGGTCTGTCCGGTCAGGAACACCCCTTTCAGGTTGATCGAGATCACCCGATCAAAATCCGCCTCTTCCAGCTCCAGAATATCGGCCATGTGCACGATACCGGCGTTGGCGATCGCGGTATCCACCCGGCCATACCGCTCAATGGCGAAGTCAAACAGGGCTTCCACCGCGGATTTTTGACTGACATCGCAATGCTGGTAAACCGCGTCGCCGCCCTGCTCGCGAAGCTGTTGCGCCGCCTGCTGGCCGACCTCATCCGCCACATCCGACAGCACGACCCGGGCGCCCTCTTTTATGAACCGGGCGGCGCATGCATAACCAATGCCTTGCGATGCCCCCGTTATCACTGCAACCTTGTCTTTAATCATGATCATCTCATCTTTACAATGTCACTAGTCGGTCTGGAGCTCGATCACGGCAGGGGTGGTTGCCCTGAGCGCCTGTTCAAACACTTCTTCGAATTCTTCCGCTTTTGTCACCGTTGCTCCGAAGGCGCCGTAGGACCTGGCCAGAGCGGCAAAATCCGGATTTCTCAGGTATGTAGCTGACGGCCGTCCGGGATAACGCTGTTCCTGATGAGTTCGGATTGTACCGTAACAATTATTGTTGACCACCAGGAAAATAACATTTACGCCAAATTGAACTGCGGTGGCCAGTTCCTGTCCGTTCATCAAAAAACAGCCATCTCCTGAAAACGAGACAACGATGGAGTCCGGTTTTTCCAGCTTTGCGGCAATCGCTGAAGGTACGCCATAACCCATTGTGCCGTTGGTTGAGCCAAGCTGGGTGCGGGGTTGCCGGTATTGGTAGTGGCGTTGCGCCCAGACGGTGAAATTTCCAGCGCCGAGGGTAATAATCGAATCAGCACGCAAGCGTTCACGCAAAAACCGGCAAATTCTGTCCATACGCATGGTTGCTCCTGTATTTCTGGATTCATCGACAAAATCGAGATAACTCGAATGGGCTTTTTCCACCAGTCGTTGATCGCTCTTTGCCCGAATATCCAGCTGACAGGCCGCTCTGAAAAACTGTTCGGGTTGACTGACGAAGCTTAAGTCGGCACGGAATACAGAATTGATTTCGTCCCCACTGATATGGACATGAACCAGTTTTTGCCGCGCATTGCAACTTGCCCGGGCCGGGGCGTCCAGGGTGGTATAGCCGGCAGTTGTGGCATCTCCAATCCGCGGACCTACCGCGATAATCAGGTCAGCGCTCTGAATCAGTTTGACCAGTTCAGGATTCGGCGCCAGGTCCAATTCACCGATGTAATTCGGGTGGGAATTGTCAAAACTGTCCGAGCGTCTGAATGCGGTGGCGACCGGCAAGTGATACTGCTCGGCAAATCGGCTCAGACAGGTGGTGGCGGCGGGTGTCCAGCCAGCGCCACCGACTAACAGTACAGGTTGCGCGGCTTGTGCAAGCATGGCGCTGAACCGTTCCATTGAAGCCGGGTCCGGGGCCGGTATTGCGGTTGTGGCCGGAGCCAGATCCTCAACTGTAACCGATTCCCGGAGCATGTCTTCCGGGAGTTCGATGACGACCGGGCCAGGGCGTCCGCTCATGGCGCAATGCCAGCTCTGGCCGAGTTGTTCCGGGATGCGCGAAACATCGTTGAATTTTGTCACTTTTTTGGCGATGTCGCTGTAGACCTGCCGGTAATCCAGCTCCTGAAAGGCTTCACGTCCGAGCTCGGCGCGGGAGACCTGTCCGATAAACATCAGCAATGGAGTGGAGTCCTGAAAGGCGGTATGAATCCCCGCCATCGCATTCGATGCCCCAGGCCCCCGGGAGACGAAGCATACGCCGGGCTTCCCGGTCATTTTCCCGTGCGCCTCGGCCATAAAAGCGGCCCCGCCTTCCTGACGACAGGTAATCACCTGAAGATCACTCCGGCGGTCGTGAAGGGCATCCAGCACAGCCAGATAACTTTCACCAGGTACGCAAAAAAGGCGACTGGCGCCGTGACCGATCAGGCCATCAATCAGAACTTCGCCGCCGCTTCGTTTAATCGTTCTCATAATCTGTAGTCACTATCAGGGACAGCCGGAAATCTGGCTGGCAATGTGATTCATGATGGTATTATAGTCCATGCAGACATAATCAGGAAGGGTGGGGCTGGGTAGAGGGTGGGGCTGGGTAGAGTCGGGACTTCGAGGACTGGACAACAGGGTTTTTCGCCACAATATCCTGCTTGCCGGGTGATCTTTCATAGTACAATCCTGAGCGCAAACCTTATAGTGACAATCCGTACAGAAAAGACCAGCCAGAGTGGACAAGCAACAACCGACCCGACCGTTCGATGTAGAGAAAATTCGCGAGGATTTTCCGGTGCTCAGTCGTGAGGTGAATGACCACCCGTTGATCTATCTCGACAGCGGGGCTTCCTCGCAAAAGCCGAATCAGGTGATTGATCGTCTGAACCGATATTATCGGCTGGAACATTCCAACATTCATCGTGGAGTCCATCATTTAAGCCAGCAGGCAACCGAAGCGTATGAACAGGCAAGGGAAACTGTCCGTTCGTTTATCAACGCGAAAAATCGACACGAAGTATTGTTCACCAAAGGAACCACCGACGGTATTAACCTGGTGGCTTCATCGTTCGGCAGGGAATTCCTCAAGCCCGGTGACGAAGTGATTATTTCCACCATGGAACATCATTCCAATATTGTGCCATGGCAACTCATTTGCGCTCAGGCAGGGGCGAAAATTCGGGTCATTCCGATCAATCAGCATGGAGAATTGATTATTGAGGAATTTGAGTCGATGCTGAATCCGCGCACCCGCCTGGTTGCGGTTGTTCATGTCTCAAACGCGCTGGGCACCATCAATCCGGTAGAGGATATGATTCGCCTTGCCCACGGTCACAATGTTCCGGTATTGCTGGACGGCGCCCAGGCGGCGCCGCATACGCATATTGATGTCCAGGCGCTGGATGTTGACTTTTACGCCTTTTCCGGTCACAAGGTGTTCGGTCCCACCGGAGTCGGTATCCTGTACGGCAAGGAAGCGCTTCTCAATGATATGCCGCCCTATCAGGGCGGGGGCGACATGATCGAGCGTGTGACTTTTGAGAAAACCACTTACAATGTTCTGCCTCACAAGTTCGAAGCCGGCACCCCAAACATCGCCGACGGTATCGGCTTGGCTTCGGCCATTGACTACTATTCGCAATTTGACGAATCGGAAGTGGCCGCTCACGAACAGGATATCCTGCATTATGCAACCGAACGTCTGCTGGATATTGACGGATTACGCATTATCGGTACTGCCGCAAACAAAGCCAGCGTAATTTCCTTCCTGCTCGCGGACACTCATCCATTTGATGTCGGTACAATTCTGGATCAACTGGGTATCGCGGTGCGAACCGGGCATCACTGCACTCAGCCGTTGATGGATTTTTATGGAATCCCGGGGACTGTGCGGGCCTCTTTTGCCCTGTACAACAACCGCGAAGATGTCGACAAACTGGTTGCCGGGGTCAATAAGGCCGCCTCCATGCTGTTGTGACCCGGGGTGATTATTCCGGGATATGAATATGGCGACTATTGACCAGATACAGGACGAGATCATTGAGGAATTTGGTATTTTTGACCAATGGATGGACAAGTATGAGTACATTATCGACCTGGGCAGAAATCTGCCGCTTCTGGACGAGCAGTACCGGCGCGAAGGCAATCTGGTTCCGGGCTGTCAAAGCCGGGTCTGGCTGCATGCCGAACTCGAACAGGGCAGGATCAGATTTACCGCAGACAGCGACGCCATTATTACCAAGGGAATCATTGCGCTGTTGATTCGCGTCCTGTCCAACCAGCCGGTTGAGCAGGTAAGCGGCGCCGAACTCTGGTTCATTGACCGAATCGGATTACGGGAGCATCTGTCCTCCACCCGTTCCAATGGTCTGGTCAACATGGTGGCAAAAATCAAATCCACCGCGCATACGCTTGGCATAACGGCCACTGAAAAGTCCGGCTGACTACTTTTTCACAAACATTTTACGCGGGACATGGGCCAGTGTTTCGGTGCCCTGATCGGTAACCACGAAACTTTCGGTAATCTCCATGCCCCAGTCTTCCTGCCAGACCGCAGGGATAAAGTGAAACGTCATTCCACATTCGAGGACGGTTTCATCTCCCGGTCGCAGGCTCATGGTGCGTTCACCCCAGTCCGGGGGGTAGGAAATGCCGATCGGGTATCCGCACCGGCTGTCTTTTTTGATGCCGGTGCGCTTTTCCAGAATACGGCAAAACGCTTCCGCGACCTGCTGGCATTGATTACCGGGGCGAGCCATTGCAAGGCCCGCGTCAATGCCCTCCACCACCGCCTTTTCCATATCCAGAAACTTTTTCGGGGGCGCGCCGAGGAATACGGTGCGCGAGGTTGGGCAATGGTAGCGCCGGTAGCAGCCCGCTATTTCGAAAAACGTCGCCTCCCCGCTTTTGAAAGGATCATCGCTCCAGGTCAGATGCGGCGCGGAGGCATCCGCGCCGGAAGCCAGTAGCGGCACAATCGCGGGATAGTCTCCGCCGTGGTGATCCACTCCCATGCAACCGGTGTGAAAAATCTCTGCGGCCATCTCGTTTTTGCGTAGTCCCGGTTCCACACGCTCCAGAATATGTTCGTGCATTCGGGCCACGATCCGGCCTGCGATTTTCATGTATTCCAGTTCCCGCTCACTCTTGACCGCGCGTTGCCAGTTGACCAGGCCGGTACTGTCTGTCAGGGTGGCGCGGGGCAATGCGCTGGTCAGTTCAACGTGGGCGCGCGCCGAATACCAGTAATTGTCCATTTCGACCCCCAGGCGGCCTGAGCCGAGGCCGCGTCCTTTGAGGACTTCTGCCAACTCCTGCATCGGGTGAAGGGGCGGATTCTGTACCCGTATTTCGTCATAGCCGTGAACATCCTCATCGGGCATCCAGACCGTGCGTACCGCGCCGTTGGCATCCTGTGCGCGAACAAAACAAACCGGATTGCCTTCCATCGGCAAAATCACGCATTGATGAACGTAGAATGACCAGCCATCGTAGCCGGTCAGCCAGTTCATGTTGGATGGGTCGCTGACGATCAGGGCATCCAGCCCCCGCGCCGACATTTCAGTGCGGGTTCTGGCGATACGGGCATCGTATTCCGATTGCTCAAAAGGGAGATTGGCGGCGCTCATTGGCTTATGACGGTTTTGGTTGGTTGAATCCTACTGATAAATACGATTGTTGAATACTGTTTAACCATTTTTACTGATCATTTAGTGGTTAAAGTTTAGAAAAATTGTTTAGGTGTCTCACATGTAATAAATCGAAGCCAATAACTGTCGAAGCCAATAACTGTCGAAGCCAATAACTGGAAATCAGCGCTGAATCGGTTTATATTTGGCACCGTGAACATCCCCTTGCAAACGGTATTCAAACCATCAGTAACCTCTCCCCACGGTGGTGATGTGGATGCACGACAGTCTTTGCTGGACAGGTTCGGTTCACGCATTTCCATTCTGCCTGAACTGACTCGCAGAGTCGTATCCTGGCAAGGCAACCGGATGTCACCGGGTCTTCGGTGGATGAAGTATAAGGAAGGATTTTCCAGTGAATTGGTCAATGCGCTGATTGATGACGCCAAATCCGGATGTGTACTGGATCCGTTTTCAGGAGTTGGAACGACGCCGCTTGTCGCGGCGGGCCGGGGGCTCCAGGGCTCAGGCATAGAAATCATGCCGGTGGGCGTATTGGCCAATATGGCAATCGCTCATGTCTCAAACGGACTGCAACGAACATCTTTCGAAAGGGCAGGACGGTCTTTACTGGAACGGGTGCGATCTGGCCACAAGCCCGACCAGAAACACGAGTTTCGTCATGTACGCATTACTGAAGCCGCGTTCTCCGATGAAACTGAGACGGACCTGGCCAGAGCGCGTGAATTTATCGCCAATGTAGAAGACCCGATAATGGCGACTGTATTGAATTTTGCTTGTATGAGCGTGTTGGAAAAAGTCAGTTATACCCGAAAAGACGGGCAATACCTGCGTTGGGATTACCGCGCAAAGCGGAAATTGCGCTCGCACATGAACAAGGGTTCTGTGCCGTCTCTGCATCAGGCTTTGCAAGCGCGACTGGCTGAAATATATAAGGACATGGAACCTCTTAAATTGATATATGGCTCAGGTATGCCGAATATCACCACCGGCTCCTGTCTGAAATCGCTATGTGATTTTCCTGATAGCGCCTTTGATACTGTGATTACATCTCCTCCTTACGCCAACCGATACGATTACACCAGAACCTATGCGCTTGAGCTTGCCTGGCTTGGGTATACCCGGGACGACTTTTCTGTGCTACGACAGGCGCTGTTGTCGGCAACAGTGGAAAACAAGCCGAAAAAAGCGTGGTTGGAAAGTATCTATGGTGATAGTTCATTGTTGAAGGACGCATTCCGTATGTATGATGAACAGAACGCAATCCACGAGGTTGTGCAAATACTGAATGAGCGTATCCATGATCTTTCCAATCGCAATGTGATCCGCCTGATCGAAGGATACCTGCTTGAAATGGCGGTTGTCATTGCACAACTTGGCCGGGTAGTATCGCCGGGCGGCGCCGTGTTCATGGTAAATGACAATGTGCAATATCATGGCGAGGAAGTACCAATAGACTTGATTCTGTCTGCTTTCGCCGAACAGTCCGGTTTTGAGTGCCAGCATATCTGGATGCTGGCGCGAGGAAAAGGAAATTCAAGCCAGCAGATGGGGCGGTACGGACGTAAAGAAATCAGGAAGTGTATGTATAAGTGGGTGCACAGATAATGACCAAACTGGACGATGCGAAGAAACGCTCATTCGTGCTTTCGATGAGAATCAGGCAAAGAACGGATATCAGGTTGCAAGAACGGATTGCACAGTTCAAATCCGAACTTTCTTTCTTGACGATGTCAGCTATGACGGTGATGTCTGGTTAGACTTCCTGAATGAGGTTTTTCATTTTACAGTGCGAATTACCAATACGATGATCGAATAATCTGAGTCACATTCCCGATCAATGCCTGCCCTCGGCTTGATCGGGGGCCGGGGGCAGTCTCTGTTCCTGCGATGATGGTTTGGATGCGGGGGCGCCTGCGATAAATGATGCGTAGGGGCGACCCTCTGTGGTCGCCCGGTATCGTTGATGCTCGTTCCGGTTCGGGCGGGCACGGAGACCCGCCCCTACTCGGGTTGGAGTGGTTCCTCGTAATCGGGACGGGGCCGCGTCAGGCAGCCGCGCATTCCCTCAATACGATTGGCTGTGATCGGGTCTTGCTCCCCTGATTCCGGTATTTCCAGTTTTCGGGCGACTTCATTGGCGCCTGGCCGGTCATTGCAGATCAGCGCCATGTCACAGCCAGCCTGTAATGCGCGTTGGGTCCGTTGCAGGAGTGTGCCGGTATTTTCGGCTCCCTTCATGCTCAGATCATCACTGAGAATCACGCCCCCGAATCTCAAGCGCTGCCGCAGTATCGACTGTATCCAGAACGGCGACCAGGTCGGCAATTCATCGTCGATATTCGGGAAATGCACATGGGCGGTCATGACCCCCCCCAGCCTGTCAGCCAGATTTCGATAAGGGACCAGATCACAGTCTTCCAGTTCCCGCAGGGTCCGGTTGTCGACCGGCAATTCTGTATGCGAGTCTTCAACGACTCCACCGTGTCCGGGGAAGTGCTTGCCGGTGGCGGCCATTCCCGCTTCGTTCATGCCGTTGACAAAGGCGCCGGCCAGTTCCGCGATTACCTGCGGGCGCTGATGGAAGCCCCGGTCACCGATCACGGCGCTATCGAGATTGGCGCAATCCAGTACCGGCGCAAAACTGAAATCGACACCGACTTCGACCAGTTCCCGGGCCATCAGCCTGCCGGTTGCCAGGCTCAGCGCCAGCGCCTTGTCCCGGTCCTGATCATAGATCCTGCCAAAGTCAAGGGCGGCGGGCAGGACAGAAAACCCCTTCCTGAATCTCTGCACCCGCCCCCCTTCCTGATCGACCGCGATCAACAAAGACGGGTTACGAATGGATTTGATTCGTTTGATCAGGGCTGTCACCTGTGTCCGGGACTCGAAGTTGCGGCTGAACAGGATTACGGCGCCGACGGCAGGCCGTGACAATAGTTCGATATCCTCGCGGGTAAGGTCCAGTCCGCCCACATCCACCATCAGTGGCCCCAGAGGCAGATTGATCGGCTTGCACATTCTCAAGTCAGCGATGAATATCGACAATAGTTCCGACTGAAACCATGTCAAACAGTTCAAGCAGGTCCTGGTTGCGGACCCGGATACAGCCATGCGAACCCGGAGCGCCCATTGCAACCTCATCCGGAGTACCGTGCAGATAGATATACCGTCTCATGCTGTCTACATTGCCGAGGCGGTTAAAACCCGGTTCGCATCCACTCAGCCAGAGAATGCGAGTCAGAATCCAGTCCCGGCCCGGTTCGGCTTCCCGCATGCCGGTCCGGTATACACCAATCGGTCGGCGTCCCTTGAATATCGTATTCAGCGGCTGGCCGTCTCCAATCTTCGCGCGGATAATATGTTTTCCGGTGGGGGTGCACAGGCTATCCATTCGCTGCCCCGCGCCCCGTGCAGCGGTCGAGACCGGATAAGTCTTGCGGACACGACCGTTTTCATTGACCACAGCCAATTTCTGGCTGCCAATATCAATGTCCAGAGTGATACTCGCGGTCATTGTTGATCAGGCAACAGGTTAGCCAATAATTCCTGACTGAAACAATAATTCCTGACAGCCCTCTTCAATTAAATCCAGCGCCCGTTCGTATTCGTGGTCACCTCCGTAGTAAGGGTCGGGCACCTCCTGTTCTCTGGAATTTCTGTACTGTAAAAGAAGTTGAATCTTGTGTTGGTGGTCCGCTGGCGCCAAAGCTCTCAGCCGGGAAACATTCTGGTTGTCCATCGCAATGATGAGGTCGTAATAGCGCAGGTCGCGGATGGTGACCTGTCGCGCGCGCAAGGAAGTCAAATCAATCCCCCGCGCCCGGGCGGCCGCAATGGCCCGGCTGGAAGGGGCATGTCCCAGATGCCAGTCACCCGTTCCCGCCGAATCAATTTCAAACAGGTCCTCCAACCCTCTTTCGGATACCAGTTTTCTGAATACGCCTTCCGCAGTGGGGGATCTGCAAATATTTCCCAGGCAGACAAAAATGATTTTATGGCGCGACATTTTAAGGTCAGACTCTCGCCAGTTTGATGACGCTGGACTCGCTGTGCAGCCGCCGCATGATACTGGCCAGGTGCTTCCGGCTGGTAACCTCGATCGTGAAAATCATGAATGATGTATTATGATGTCGTTGATCCATCGAGACGTTATTGATGTTGGAGTTGAATCGGGCAATGATATTGCTGACACTGGCCAGGGCGCCGGGCGTATCTTTCACTTCCACATTGATCTGTACCTGAAACTGGCCTTTGGTATCTTCCGACCAGTTGAGATGAAACAGGTTGTCCGGATGGCGAAAGATGATTTTACTGTTCTTGCACCGGGAGCGATGGACGACCAGCCCTCTGCCACTGGTTGTGGTTCCGATGATATGGTCGCCGGGAACCGGATTGCAGCAACTGGCGTAAGTAACCAACAACCGTTCAGTGCCCTGTATGGTCAATGCGGAACGCTTGTGATCCGGCAGTTCGGGAGAATGCCGACTCCCGGATTCCGCGATCAATTGTTTCGCCACCAGTCCGGGCAGCCGCCTGCCAAAACCGATGTCTGCCAGAAGCTGATCCCAATCATCGAGTTTGAGATGCTGTAACAGGTTGACCTTGTCGGCGCTTGAAATCCTGGAGCGGCGATAACCCTGGTTGGACAGCGCGGTGCGGAGCAGCTTTCGGCCAAGTTTCAGGGATTCCTTCTGTTTCTGCTGATTCAGATAGTGGCGGATCGAAGCTCTGGCCCGCGAGGTGACCGCATAGTCAAGCCACGAAGGGGTCGGCCGTGAAGAGCGCGATGTCTTGACTTCCACCCGGTCGCCGTTGGAGAGAATTTCATGCAGGGGCACCATGGTCTGGTTGATTAACGCCCCCACACAATGATCCCCGATATCCGAGTGCACGGAGTATGCGAAATCCAGCGCCGTCGAACCTCGCGGCAACCTTTTGATGTCTCCTTGCGGAGTGAACACATAAACCTTGTCGGGAAACAGATCGGCTTTCAGGTGCTCAAGATACTCTCCCGAATCACTTGACATGGATTGGGATTCAAGAAAGCTGCTTAGCCACTGTTGCGCCAGTTGTTGGGGCGCGTGCTCCCCGGTTGTCTCCGTCTTGTACAGCCAGTGGGACGCCACCCCTTTCTCCGCGGTTCGATGCATCGCCCGACTGCGTATCTGGATTTCCACCGGCTGTCCAAACGGGCCAACAACGACTGTATGAAGAGACTGGTAGCCGTTTATCTTGGGGATAGCGACATAGTCCTTGAAGCTTTCGGGGCGCGGTTTGTAGAGTTGATGAATAACCCCCAATGCCTGATAGCAATGCGGCCGGCGCTCTGTAATGACCCGAATCGCATGAATATCCTGAACATCCTTGAGTGACAGTCTTTTTTGCTGCATTTTGTGATAGACGCTGTAGATGTTTTTCTCGCGGCCATAGACTTCTGCAACGAGGCTGTTCATATCCAGTTTTTTTTGTATATTTTTACAGACTTCGGTGACTACGGATTTCCTGCCGCGTTTGGAAAGCCTGATTTTCTTCTCGATCGCATTGAACCGCTTCGGATACAGATTGAACAGGCTCAGATCCTCGAGTTTCTGGGCCAGCTCACGCATTCCCAGGCGGTTGGCCATTGGCGCATAAATCTCCAGGGTCTGGCGCGCGATTCTGCGTTTGCGGGCATTGTCCAGTGACTCCAGAGTGTGCATGTTATGCAGGCGGTCAACCAGTTTGATGATAATGACCCGGATATCCTGGGCCATAGCCATGAACATCTTGCGAAATGATGCGGCTTCCGCATGCTCCCTGGATTCGAGCTCCAGTTGACTGACCTTGCTGACCCCGTCCACCAGGGTCGCGATGTCTTCCCCGAACTCCTGCGACAGCTGTTGCAGGGTAATTTCTGTGTCCTCAACCACGTCGTGCAGGATCGCGGCGATGATGGTGCGGCTGTCCATGCACATTTCTCCCAGGATTCGCGCAACCGCAATCGGGTGATAAATATAGTCTTCGCCGCTTTTTCTTTTTTGTCCCTTATGGGCTTCGGCGCCATAGACAGTGGCCCGATAGATCTCGTGAACAGAGGGCTCGTCCAGATAGCTTTCCAGTACCCCGTTCAGATCATTGAACAGGTTGTCATTTTCCGGGGAAGCAGTGGAGCTTTGCCTCGCCAGAAGATCACTCAGTCTTTTCTTCCACCTCTGCGCCAGCGCCATCTGCGTCTCCATCGGTGTGCTCAAGTATGGCTTGGCGAATCGCTTCCTCCATCGCCGCGTCATCCATCTCGATTACTTCCCGGTCATCATCGAATTCCAACCCCGGAAGTATGGTTTCCTCTTTCAGAATGGACGAGGTAACCAGGCCTTCCGCGATTTCCCGCAAGGCAATCACCGTCGGCTTGTCGTTTTCCGGCTCGACCAGGGGTTCAGCCCCCAGAGTCAACTGCCTGGTCCTTTTGGTTGCGATCAAAACAAGTTGAAATCGATTGTCTACATGTTCCAGACAATCGGTTACTGTAACACGCGCCATTGCAAAACCTCCTTAAAATAAAATATCGTTATACTTTATAAAGACTGCGAATGACTCATGACCCGGACATCATCGGCTCTCACGGATGTATTCAGGTCGGTGAGTTGATCGAGAACATCCGCCAGCTCCGTCAGCGCCGTTTCAAAATTTTCATTCACAATAATTACATCAAATTCGTTTTTGTGGCTGATTTGGTCAGCCGCGTCTTTCATTCTTCTCGCGATGACATCCCTGCTGTCCTGTCCGCGTTCCAGCAAGCGTTGTTCCAGCGCTTCCAGCGAAGGCGGCATTACGAATACGGACACTGCGCCGGGGAATTTTTCCCGAACCGCCCGGGCGCCCTGCCAGTCAATGTCCAGAATAGCATGTCTACCGTTTGCAATCTGCCGCTCCACCGCTTTTATCGAAGTTCCGTAACAATGATCAAAGACCATCGCATATTCTATAAAATCACCCTGCTCTATCATTTCCTCGAAAGTCTGTCGGCTGACGAAATAGTAATGAACGCCGTCTTCTTCTCCCGGACGCCGCTTGCGGGTGGTATGGGATACTGTGACACCGGCATTCCCGCATACCGCCACCAGCGCGTTGGTCAGACTGGTTTTGCCGCCGCCGGATGGAGAAGAAAGAATTAATATGCCGGGCATGGCTTGGCTGAAATGACGTAAGATTCGGATTGTTGATGATACCATTGTTGCTGTTGGTATGGTACAGGTTTGCCAGTGAGTCCCGGTATTACCGGATAGCGCCGGATAGTATCGGCGCTTGAGTGATTGCCGGGCCGATAGGGCGCTTGACCGTATTGGGCTTCATACGATCATCCATGCGTAATCGAGTTGAGTGCATCATGCAAAGTTGGATATCTGAACCTGAATCTTTCGTTCTGAAGTTTTGCCGGCTTGAGGCGCTGACCGCTTAGCAGGAGCTCGGCAGCTTCTCCGAGCGCCAGTCGCAGTATGGGCGCCGGGGTCGTGAACATGCAGGGCCGACGTAATACATTTGCAAGACCGCGGCAGAAATCGGTGTTGGTTACCGGAGCCGGCGCTGACAGATTGTAGGCTCCCGACGAATTCCGGGAAGTGAGCAGGTGGGCCATGGCGGCGACCTGATCGTCAATATGAATCCAACTCATCCACTGTTTGCCATCCCCGATTTTTGCCCCGAATCCCCATTGGAAACCCCGCAGCATTGGCGGCAGCATTCCACCTTGCCCACTCAATACCAGTCCTGTGCGAATGGCGACAATCCGGGTGCCCAGGCTGGTGGCCAACACAGCTTCCGCCTCCCAGTCCCGGCATAAGCGGGCGCCGAAATCCCCTCCGGAAGGCTCATTTTCATCGAGAATATCACTGTGTCGATTACCGTAATATCCTGCTGCGGAGCCGCTGACGAGCACATCAGGGGGTGTCGGACGACGGGCCATCCATTCCACCAACTCTTTAGTCAGGTCTATTCGACTGCTCCGCAGGATCTGCTTTCGACGGTCCGTCCACCGATGCCCGATAATTCGCGCTCCGGCCAGATTGATCACTGCATCTATCGGGTAGTCAATCGGTATGTCAGCGAGAGAGGCAAACAGCTGAGGAGAACCGGATTGGACGGGGTATTTTCCGGGTCGGCGGGTTAATATCGAAATCGAGTGTCCAGCGGCTTCAAGTACCGGTATCATGGCCTGACCAATCAGCCCGGTACCACCAGTGATCAATACACTGCGTGAGTTGTTTTTCACACTGCCGGGTCTGTGTATCATCTGCAATTCAAGTACCGGTTTCCGGCGTTGTCGAAATCATTACGGAATCCGTGTTTCCCGGATATCACCTGACAATTCACAGGTAAGCCTGAGTTCGGTTTCGGGGTAGAGTATCGCAGTGGCATTCAGTTCGTCAATCACTGGCGCCAGTAACAGCAATCAGGAATCAATCAAACACAGTTTGTTCAACGTGCTCAAGATAACCCGCCCCATTATCGTTCTGGATGAGGCGCACAATGCTTATACCCGAAAGAGGCGTTCGCGACTCAGTGAGTTCAATCCACGTTTTATTCTGGAGCTTTCTGCAACCCCGGAAAGAGAGGTCAGCAATATCCTGGTTGATGTTCCCGGCACGGCGTTAAAACGCGAGGAGATGATCAAGCTACCGTTGAACATACACAATTTTGAAAACGCCGAGCGGAACTGACCGGACGGGCACAGCTGGATGAGTCATATATCTATTGCGTTGATCGCGATGTCAGGGAAGCAATAATACATGTCAAACGTGGACTGGAGCAGGAAGGTATGGGGGATCTGGGTGAATTTATTCGCAGCTCCCCTGGATGTGGATTCTGCCGCAATAGAGGAAATTCGGGAAATTACTGCTCTGGTGGACTTGCCGGGCTTTGACTACGATACCGACCAGGAAAAGCTGGATGTGGATAAAGAACTCTCTGCTGAATTTTTCAGCCGCCGCATTTACGAAACCTTGCCCAATCCATATCTGGCGGCGCAAGTAGTAAAGAGGATGCTGGATACGCTGCATAGACAGGGGTATACAGATGAGAACATATTTGACCGTCGTTATCACCTTTCCGAAATTCTGAAGCGGCGATTAGCCGACCTTGTTGAGCATGAAGCGCAGACTGTATTTCATCGAAAATTACAAAACCAGGCAGACACCACCGCTTAATCTCCGCCCACCGCGCTAATCCAGCCCGGCCGTTGGGCTTACACGCGCCAGCGCATGGTCAATGGCGGTTACGATCTCGTCGATGTCGTCCCGGGTGCAGATCAGGGCAGGACTCAGGCATATCGTGTTGTTGTATTCGACAAAGCTGCGGCTGGTGCGCCCGATCAGTACCCCCTGTTGCAGGCAATCGGTGACGACATCGGCCAGCACACGTTCCGCCACCGGCTCGCGGGTCTTGCGGTTCCTGACCAGTTCGGCGCCGACAAACAGGCCCTTGCCCCTGACATCACCGATAATTGGATGCTTGTCCATCAGCGCGAAAAGCTGATCCATCAGATACTCTCCCATCCGGGTTACATTGTCGAGCAGGTTTTCCTCTTCAATGATCCGCATGTTCTCCACCGCCGCGGCGGGTCCGCCAGCGCAGCCGCCAAACGTGCTGATGTCACGGAAATAGTGCATTACCTGATCCGGCCCGGCGAGGAATTCATTGAACAGGTCTTCTGTCGTAACCGTGCAGGAAATCGCGGCATAGCCGCTGGCGACCCCCTTGGCCATGGTCACAATGTCCGGCTGGACTCCGTAATGCTGGTAACCGAACCACTTGCCGGTGCGCCCCATGCCACAGACCACCTCATCGATATGGATCAGTACGCCATAGCGGGCGCAGATTTCCGCAATGGTCTCGAAATAACCTTCCGGGGGCGGAATGACTCCTCCTCCCGCGGTGATTGGTTCCAGAATGACCGAGCCCACGGTATCGGGGCCTTCCTCCAGGATCACCCGTTCCAGTTCCCTGGCTGCCTGGATGCCATAATCCGGATCGTCCCCATTTTCCGCGTGATAGGCCAGACAATGCGGGAACTCGACAAATCCCGGGGTAAACGGGCCGTATTGCTGCTTGCGCTGAATCTGTCCGGTCGAGCTCAAAGCCGTAATGGTAGTACCATGATAATCCCGTTCGCGGAAGATGATCTTGTGTTTCTGACCGTTGTTTTTGAGCGCCGCAAGCTGACGAACCAGCTTGAAACCCTTTTCATTGGCCTCTGACCCGGAATTTGAGAAGTAGACACGGCTCAGCCCCGGCATTTTGTCAATCAGCATTTCAGCAAATCGGGCGCCGGGAACATTGCCGGCAGTATTGGCGTAGTAACACATCTGTACCAGTTGGTCTCGCACCGCATTGGCAATGCGCTCACGGCCATAACCGACATTGACGGTCCACACTCCGCCGGAAACCGCATCGAGATACTCCTTGCCATGAACGTCCTTCAACCGTAGCCCCTGCCCTTCCACCATCATCATCGGCGCCCCTTCCTGGAGCGGCTTGTGCTGACTCAGGTGATGCCAGACATGCGCCTTGTCGTGGTCGATAATTTCGGCGCTGTCGGTGATCTCCACTGCTTTGTTCATCATTGTATTCCCCGTATCAGAAACTGAAATTATAAGATAACCCGCTTGAAAAAACTTCTATAGAGCCAGTTGAGGCTAACGGACTATACCATTTTTTGGTTGCGGGCGGGCACAGTGACCCGCCCCTACGAAATGGATAGTGCGATGAACCATGTGTAAGGGGCGCCCTTGTGGGCGCCCGCATGGATGCCGGCATACGGTCAATGTCGGTTAGCGGGCGGGCACGAGACCCGCCCCTACGCATCGGTAATTACGGCATCCACAACCCGAAACATCACCACCGCGCCACCGACATCGTAGAGCCTGCTCCCGGCTCCGAACGGGGAACGGAAATCCACGACCATTCGGAACCTGCGATGAACGATGCGTAGGGGCGCCCCTTGTGGGTGCCCGCATTGATTTCTGGTTGCGCGGATTACGGCTGGTTATTGTAATGCGGGGCAGGAACTTGGGTTACAATCGCCCCGATGGACGTTTCGCATATTTTCGCCCCCCTGAACGAGGCACAGCGGGAAGCCGTGGCGGCTCCACCAGGTCCGGCGCTGGTATTAGCGGGCGCTGGCAGTGGCAAAACCCGGGTACTCACTCATCGCATCGCCTGGCTGATTGAAGGCCACCAGGTTCCCCCGGCCTCTATTTTAGCGGTCACCTTCACCAACAAGGCGGCGCGAGAGATGCGCGGTCGAATTGAGCAAATGTTCGGACTCCCGCCCGTCGGTCTGTGGATCGGTACTTTTCACGGCCTTTGTCACCGTTTGTTGCGATTGCATTATGAAGAGGCGGGACTGCCGCAGGATTTTGAGATCCTTGATCAGGATGACCAGTACCGGCTGATACGCCGCATTCTGAAAGAGCTGGAGCTGGACGAGACGCATTGGCCACCACGCCAGCTGCAGGGGATGATCGGTAACTACAAGGAAGCGGCGGTCCGTCCGCAAACCCTGCCCACACAGGACAACAGTTATCAACAGACCTTCTACCAGGTCTACCTCGCTTATGAAAACCGCTGCCACCGGGCGGGACTGGTGGATTTTGCTGAACTTCTGCTGCGTACCGTGGAACTGTTTCGCAATAATCAAACAGTGCGCGAGAACTGGCAGAACAGGTTCCGCCATATCCTGGTCGATGAATTTCAGGATACCAACAGCATCCAGTATCAATGGCTCCGGATTCTGTCTGCCCGCCACCAGAGCCTGTTCGCCGTGGGTGATGACGACCAGTCGATTTTCGGCTGGCGGGGGGCGCGAGTGGAAAATGTTCTCAGTTTCGAGAAGGATTTTGAACAGGCCAGCGTTTTCAGGCTGGAACAGAATTACCGCTCAACCAGCAACATACTAAAATGTGCAAATGCCGTAATCGCGAACAATGCCCGCAGACTGGGCAAGGAATTATGGACAGAACAACCCGCCGGAGCGCCCGTTCGAGTCTATACCGCGAGTGACGAAACCGACGAATCCCGCTTCGTCACGAGCCGCATCCAGGACTGGCTCAAACAGGGCAATAAAAGGGAGCAAGCGGCTATTCTGTACCGCTCCAATGCCCAGTCCCGCGTGTTTGAGGAGCAACTGGTCAGACAGGGAATCCCCTATCGGGTCTATGGTGGATTCCGGTTTTTCGAGCGAGCTGAAATCAAGGATGCGCTGGCCTATTTGCGGTTGCTCAGCAACCGGGACTCAGATCCGGCATTCGAACGTATTGTGAACCTGCCCACCCGCGGTATCGGCAACCGGACACTGGATACGATTCGCCAAAGCGCGCGCATGGAAGCAATCTCCTTATGGGAGGCCGCAACCCGGCTCATCGCCCGTCAGGAACTGTCCGGACAGGCATTGAATGCAGTCAGCCGCTTCCTGGACCTGATCAACCGGATTGCGACCGATACCGCAGCGCTGGAACTCGCGGAATTGACCGACCAGGTATTGCAACGCAGCGGCCTGCTTGAGCACCACGGCAAGGGACTGGGGGAAATAGCCAGAGGGCGGGTTGAAAACCTGAAAGAACTGGTCAATGCCACTCGCAATTTCGTTGCTGATGAAGATACGGGCATGAACCATGAGATGGATGATCTGGCGTTGTTTCTGGCACACACCTCCCTGGAGGCAACCCCGGAACAAGTGGGAGAGCAGAACGATTGCGTACAGCTGATGAGCCTGCATTCCGCGAAAGGACTGGAGTTCCCTCTGGTATTCCTGTGCGGAATGGAAGACGGCATATTGCCCCATCAGAAATGCCTGGACGAAGCGAATCTCGAAGAAGAACGGCGATTGTGTTACGTGGGCATGACCCGGGCGATGCAACAACTGGTTCTTTGTCACGCGACAGTACGCCGACTGTACGGCAAGGAACACTATCCCGAACCATCCCGGTTCTTCGCCGAAATTCCCGATCAGTGTATCGAAAGGATTGAGGACTCAAAATCTGGCCACAATGTATTCAGGGGGGCGCGCACAGGTCCCGGCAACGGCACAAAGCCGGCAGCGAGGGAGAACGGTTTAAGACCCGGCCAGCGGGTGCGGCATACGAAGTTCGGCGAGGGAGTCATTCTGAACCTGGAAGGACAAGGCGCCCACGCCCGGGTTCAGATCAATTTCAGCGCTGCCGGGACCAAGTGGCTGATTTGCGACTATGCCAGACTGGAGCCAGTCTGATACCCGGCTTGCCTGACCGCGTTGCTGTCCAGCGCCATGCTGTGATCAAAGTGCAGTCTCTCCTCAATTCGCGTCCCTGACTGGTCTGCCCGGTCTATCGTTGCCATCCAGTGAAAACAGGGAGTGTCGGTCCGATAGGGACGCAACGGCGAAGTAATCAACTCAGGGCGCTCATAGAGGATTTCGTCGGTTACCGGAATAAAGACTTTCAGGTTCATGGCGCGATTCCATACATTCTCAATCAGCGTTATTACACGGTACAGGGATGGCAACATCAGGGGGAAGGGGTGGCAAATTCATGGCATTAATCAACTTCAAACCCTGTCAACTTCAAACTCCCGTATTTCCCCTTTTTTTCCGTTATACTGATGGCCGGGATTCATGGCGAATTTCGTGGAAAACCCGGGTTTCATTGCCGGACGTTCTCATTCATCAGGAGGTTGATATGTCCAGAACGATTGCTATTGTCGAAGATGACGCGGACCAGCGCGAAAACTACTCGGACGCGCTGTCTCGCCACGGCTACAACGTACAGACCTACTCCAACAGAACCCGCGCGATGGAGGGTTTCGGAAGAGCCCTGCCCGATCTTGCGATACTCGACATCATACTGGAGAACGAAATGGACGGCGGTTTTGAGTTGTGCCATTATTTGCGAAGAACAAGCCCGCGAATGCCCATTATTTTCCTGACTGCCCGGGATAATGATGTGGACAGGGTATCCGGACTCCGACTGGATGCCTGGGACTACATCACCAAGCCGGTCAATCTCCAGTTTCTCGCGGTGCGAGTGTCCTCCCTGTTCCGCATCGCAAGCTCTATCCACAGTGAAACATCTCCTCCGTCTGCGCTGGTTCTGGGGGACCTCGAGATCAATCAGAGCAGTATGTCGATCCGTTGGCAGGGACAATTACTGAGCCTGACCCTGACCGAATTCTGGTTGATCGAAGCATTAGCCAGGAATCCGGGACATGTCAAAACCTATGAAGCCCTGATGCAGGTCACCCGCCAGAGCTATGTCGAAAAAAACACGATCAATGGGTATGTTCGCCGGGTGCGTAAGAAATTCAAGGAAATTGACGACTCTTTTGCGATGATTCAGACGGTTTTCGGGGTGGGCTACCGCTGGCAACCTGAATGATTGGGCCTTTCCCCTGACAGACTCTCTGTGCCATGCTGAAATCACTGCGAAAACTCAGCATACGTACCCGATTGATGTGCATTGTATTGATATTGCTGGTGATTCCATGGATGGGCTATCAGTATGTGCAGGAAATGAAACAATTTCTGGTACAGGGGCAGAAAAACGCCCTGTTGTTGACCGCCAACGGCATTGCCACCCTTCTCAATGACCGCTCAGAGTTGTTCGACCCGGAAACCGGGGTGCCGGAAGTATTGGGCGAAGAAGGCGGCCTGTACGCTCACAGACTGGATAATCTGATCCAGCTGGACGGTCAATCCGCCGATTGGGAGTCGGCGCGCGAACACGCCAGCTATTATACCGGCAGCGAACTGTCTGTATGTGACAGTGACTATGATCCGGATTCCTTTTCTGCAAAAAATGTCGTTGGGTATTACGAACAATATCTGTATGTACTGTTTGAAATCAACGACGACAACCTGGTCTACCGGGATCTTGAGCTGCTCGCGCTCAACAACAGCGACCAGATCAGAATTCTGATTCAGCCGCCGGAAGGCGATCTCGAGCGCTATCTCCTGGTCGCGTCAGAGTCGGGGAGGATGAGCGCGTTTCTGGTTGATGAGCAATGGGAACTGCCTCTGGAAGGAAGTGACGTGACCACATTTACCGCCGAGCTGGCCGAAACCGAATGGGGCTACCGGATCGAACTGCGTATCCCTCGCGACCTGCTTGGGTATCGCTCCAGAATCGGTTTCTTTGCAGTTGATGTGGATGATTCTGACAATCGGGAACCCGACAGAATCATCCCCGTTTCCCCGCAAATATCCGGCAAGCAACCCAGCCAGATATTGATCACATCGCCCGAATTGACCCGGATACTGACAGGCCTTGACCAACCGCAATCGCGAATCTGGATTCTGGACAACCTCCAACGGGTACGCGCAGTAGTAGGCGGGCTTTCGCAGCAGAATGCGCCCGAGGGAGACGCGCTCTCCTCCGCTACTTTCTACAACCGTGTCCAGACCCTGCTGAACAACCTGCTCATCCGTCCTTCCACCCAATTCACGGACTATCCTCATGAAGCCGCCTTCAGGCCGGATCGGATTTTTACGACGGTACTGAACGGCTCTCCTCAGGCTGAATTGCGTTCTTCTCTGGATGGAAAAGCGGAAATTGTCGCAGCCGGATATCCGATTCGCTCCGGCAACGAGATTCTCGGCGCCGTTGTGGTGGAACAAAGCATTCACGCGATACTGACCCTGCAGTATCAACTGCTGCGTAATCTGACCCTGATCACCATTGGAGTATTCGTTCTTGTGCTGGCGACGCTATTCATTTTTGCCTGGCGGCTGACGGTACGGGTTCGCCGGCTGCACGACACCACCGAGCAAGCGATTACGCCGGAAGGACGTGTACTTGAAGACCGAATTCCTGCACGACTTTATCCCGAGGACGAGCTGGGAGACCTGGGCCGCAGCATCACCAATATGTTGAATCGTCTGTCAGGATACACGCGATATCTGGAAGGAATGCCGGATACGCTGGCCCATGAGATGAATAACCCGCTGAACGTGGTTAGTTCCTCCCTGCAAATACTGGAGACCGATATACCCCGGATTCAACAGAACACGCACATGCAACGAGCCTTGAACGGAGTCCATCGGCTGCGCCTCATTCTGACCAATCTGACCGAAGCGGCGAATCTCGAAGAGGCCATGCGTAATGAAGCGAAAAAACCGATCAACCTGCTCCACTTGTTATCCGACTATATGGGCGGATACCGCACCAGTCACCCCGACCAGGAATTCATACTGGATATCCGCTCCGACTCCATCATGATCAAGGGCAGCCCGGACCATATCGCGCAAATGCTGGACAAACTGATCGATAACGCGATACAGTTCACCGAGAGATACAAACCGATCATCGTAGAAATCACACAAAATGATAAAAACACGGAAATATCCATCCTCAATCACGGCAGGGAACTGCCTGAACACATCAACAGTACCCGGTTGTTCGACCCGATGGTTTCCTGGAGCAAGAATAACGCCCAACACTCCCACCTTGGACTGGGTTTGTTCGTTGTGCGCTTGATTGTCGAATACCATCAGGGCGAAGTTTGGGCACAAAACAGAACCGATGCCCAGGGGGTCCGGGTTACGGTTTCAATTCCCCTGCATGGCGCGAATGGTATTCAGGCAGCCCAGCCATAATCCCCGTCCATCATATTTATACATCAACCGATGTCTGTCGATAAGGAAATCATCCTGGTGGATGGAACTGCACTGATATTTCGCGCCTATCATGTGAGAACCCCGATTCCACTGGCCACCTCGGACGGCCGCAGCACCCAGGCTATATTCGGCATGCTGAATATGCTGCGAAGCCTGCTGAAAGAATACCAGCCCACCCATATCGCCGTGGTCATGGATGCCAAAGGCAAGACATTCAGACACGATCTGTACCGCGAATACAAGGCCAACCGACCGCCGCTACCGGATGATCTTCGGCAACAGATCGACACGATCAGGAAGATCGTTCCGGCGATGGGGCTGCCCCTGATTTCGGTCAGCGGAGTCGAAGCAGATGATGTGATCGGCACTCTCTCCGGTCGCGCTACCGCATCCGGATTCCGTACCATCATCATCAGTAACGACAAGGACCTTGCGCAACTGGTCAATGATCGCGTTGAAATGGTTGACACAATGAAAAATACCCGGCTCGACGCGAACGGTGTCAAGGCCCGGTTCGGTGTGCCACCGGAAAGAATCATTGAATATCTGGCATTGATTGGCGACAGTTCAGATAACATCCCCGGCATCCCTCTGGTCGGACCGAAAACCGCAGTCAAATGGTTTGAAACTTATGGCACACTGGATAATATCATCCACCATGCCGCTCACATCCGGGGCAAGGCGGGAGAGAATCTTCGCGCCAATCTGGCTCAGCTGGCCCTGTCAAGGCGGCTCACCACGATCCAGTGTGATGTTGAGCTTGAACACAGCCCGGAAAGTCTGGTAATCAGCAAGCCGGACAATAAAACGCTCAGAACTTTCTACGAGGACCTCGAATTTCGCACCTGGTTGAAGGAGACGAAGGAGACAGCCGAACCGGAGGTGAGCAATGACCCACTCGAAGTCCCGGTACGGTACGAGACCATCCTGGACGATGAGGCCTTCCGAAAATGGCTGGAAATCCTCAATCGCGCTCCGCTGTTTGCGATGGATACCGAAACCACCTCCACCGACCCACACCAGGCCAGACTGATCGGGCTTTCATTCTGCGCTGAACCGGGCCAGGCCGCCTACCTGCCTCTTGGCCACGATTATCCGGGAGCGCCCGACCAACTGCCCTGGCAGCAGACTCTCGAACGACTTCGCCCATTACTCGAGAATCCGGCCAGGGAGAAAACCGGACAGAATCTCAAATATGACATTGAAGTGCTGCAGCGGCACGGCATTGACCCGCAAGGGATCACCGATGACACCATGCTGATGTCCTACGTCCTGGAGGCGGGTGTTTCAAGGCATGACATGGATACACTGGCGAAGCGGCATCTGAGACGCGACACCATCAAATTCTCCGATGTCGCAGGAACGGGCCGCAAGCAACTGACCTTCAATCAGGTCGGCATCGAACAAGCCACCCGGTATGCCGCCGAAGATGCCGACATCACCCTCCGGCTGCACCGGACACTGATACAGGAGCTGGCCAAAAATCCAGCGCTGTTGAGTGTCTACCGTGATATCGAAATGCCGCTGTTGAAGACTCTGGCAAGAACCGAAAACCATGGCGTAAAAATCGACGCCGAACTACTGCGCCGACAAAGCGCTGAAATCACCGCGCGACTGGTCGAACTGGAAAAAAAGGCTCATGCGCTGGCCGGACAGATTTTCAGCATCGCTTCGCCCAGGCAGATTCAGGAAATACTCTATGACAAGCTCGGTCTGCCGATATTGAGAAAAACCCCGAAGGGGCAACCGTCCACAGCCGAGAATGTTTTGCAGGAGCTGGCCGAAAATTACGAATTGCCGGCGCTGATTCTGGAACACCGGGGATTCGCCAAACTCAAGGGCACCTACACCGACCGGCTGCCGGAATTGGTCAATCCGGATTCGGGCCGGATCCACACCTCCTACCACCAGGCTGTCGCATCCACCGGGCGTCTGTCCTCCTCCGACCCGAACCTGCAAAATATTCCGATCCGCTCCGCGGAGGGTCGGAAAATTCGGAAAGCCTTCATTGCCGAGCCAGGCTGTGCGCTGGTGGCCGCCGATTATTCCCAGATTGAACTACGCATCATGGCCCACCTGTCACAGGACCGTGGACTGATTGAGGCATTTAACAATGGCGTCGACATTCATCGCGCAACTGCCGCTGAAGTATTCAACATCCAGCCCATTGAGGTCGACGGCGAACAACGCAGAAGAGCGAAAGCCATCAATTTCGGGCTGATTTACGGCATGTCGCCTTATGGTCTGGCGCGTCAACTGAAAATTGATCTGAAAGATGCCCGGCGCTATATCGACATCTATTTCGAGCGTTACCCCGGAGTCAGGCAATACATGAACAACACCCGGCAGAGCGCCAGGGAGCAAGGCTTCGTCGAAACCCTGTTCGGGCGACGCCTGAATCTGCCGGAAATCAACTCCAAAAACGGCGCCCTGCGTCAATATGCGGAACGCACTGCGATCAACGCTCCGGTACAGGGAACGGCCGCCGACCTGATCAAGCTGGCCATGCTGGCCATTGACAGGCGGCTGCTCGAAACGGATTCTTCCAGCAAAATCATACTTCAGGTTCACGATGAACTGGTGTTCGAAACAGAAGAGAGCCAGGTTGACGAGATGGTTGAAATCGCGAAGGAACTGATGGGCGGGATCACAAAACTGAAAATCCCGCTAGTCGTTGATATTGGCATCGGTCACAACTGGAAAGAGGCGCATTAGGAACCCGGTCGGATGCGCCTGGAAGTCGAAGACATTCTCGCCGCCCGGGGAGTGACCTGGTTCGAGCTGCCACTGTGCGCCAGACTGTTGCTGGTCACCGATGGCACGGTCACGGAACTGCTGGAAGCGCTGACCGGCGAACCGCTCGCACTGGGGTTTCAAAATCAGTCTGTCGACCGCACTGAAAACCACCCCGCCATAACGCCGGATACTCATTCGTCCTGCCTGCATCGCCGGGTCACCCTGCGCGGCGAAAATACCGCTCAGGATTGGCTGTATGCGGAGTCAATCATCCTCCTTCAAAATCTCAACCCCGAGGCCCGGCAAATGATTGAACAACAGCAAATCCCCCTCGGAGCAATACTGCACCGGCAATTGCCCGACAATCACCGGGAAATTGTGGATTGCGGATATCGTAGTCACATCGCCGCCGCCGGCCATCTCAGTCTTGAGGCAGATCATATCTTTCTCTACCGGGTATACCGTATCCTGGTCCAAACAAGCCTGATCGCGGTCATTACAGAATGGTTCCCGATTGACCGGATATCAGAAAACCTCGCTGCCAACCTTGACTGAACCTCACGCTCACACATCACTTCCCCACTTCACCGCCGCGCCCCGCTTCGGACACTCAAGCGCCTAATCATCATTTGTAGAAAAACGGGCAGGAATGATTGGCGCTTTCCCAGATGTGATATTCTCACTTGTCACTGAATCTGGATATAGCCATGAAAGCTCTAGAAGCCAAATTACTGGATTTCCTGAAGAAGTCCACACAATTCAAAATTCCTGTTTATCAGCGCACCTATTCGTGGACTGAGCGCGAGTGTCGTCAGCTTTGGGATGACATTTTACGTGTCGGCAAAGATGACAATATATCTGCTCATTTTGTAGGTTCCATCGTCTACATCCAGGAAAGTCTTTACCAGGTTTCCAGCCAGTCACCACTTCTTGTAATTGATGGCCAGCAGAGATTGACCACAGTTACGTTGATTCTGGAAGCTTTGGCACGACAACTGGAGAACGGCGATCCGGTGAGTGGATTCTCTGCCAGGAAGCTACGAAACTATTATCTGTGCAACGAATTAGAGGAAGGAGATCTCAGGTTCAAACTGTTACTTACCCAGACCGACAAGTCCAGCCTCCTGGCCCTGATTCAGCAGAAAGATTGGCCTGTGGACCATTCGCTGCGAATTGTCGAGAACTTTAATTTCTTCGGAAAACAGATAAAAAATCTGGGAGATGACCTTTCGGCATTTTGCCGGGGCATTGACAAACTGATCATTGTGGATATATCGCTCAGTCGCGATCAGGACAATCCACAACTCATCTTTGAGAGCATGAATTCAACTGGCCGCGAACTCAGTCAGGCCGATCTGATTCGCAATTTCATCCTGATGGGGTTAGAACCTGCCCGGCAGACCCGGTTGTATGAGGACTACTGGCGACCAATGGAACTGGCTTTCGGCCAAGAGGCTTACAGTTCACATTTTGATAGTTTCATGCGGCATTACCTGACATTGAAGACAGGCGAGATACCCAATATTCGGGCGGTCTACGAAGCATTCAAGGCCCATGCGAACAAACCTGAAATTAAAGTGGATGGCATGGATGCGCTGGTTGCAGATATTCATACTTTTGCTGGTTACTATTGCGCCATGGCCCTGGACAAGGAATCCAACGAGAGTCTGGCAAAATGTTTTCGCGACCTCCGCGAACTGAAGGTGGATGTCGCCTACCCGTTTTTGCTTGATCTCTACGACGATTTTGTAAGCAACCGATTGGACGAAGCAGACTTTACGGCTGCTGTTCGGCTGGTAGAGGCATACGTATTTCGTCGCGCTGTGTGCAATATTCCTACAAACTCACAGAACAAGACCTTCGCCACATTCGGAAGAGCCCTGAAGAAGGACCGATATCTGGAAAGTATTCAGGCACATCTGCAAAAGCTGCCCTCTTATCGTCGTTTTCCGCCGGATGAAGAATTCAAGCGTGAATTTGTCATGCGCGATCTCTACAATTTTTCTCGCCGAAGCTACTGGTTACGCCGTCTTGAAAATCATGATCGCAAGGAACGTGTCCCCGTTGACGAATACACTATCGAGCACATACTTCCGCAAAATGAAGACTTGTCTCAGGCGTGGAGGAATGAACTTGGACCTGACTGGCAGCGTATTCGGGAGAACTGGTTGCATACTCTCGGGAATCTCACACTCACGGGATACAACTCTGAATATGGTGACCGTCCATTCACGGAAAAGCGCGACATGAAAGGCGGGTTCCGTGAAAGTCCCCTGAAATTGAATAAATACCTGGGTGTCTGCGAAGTTTGGAATGAAGCGGCTATCCGGGAACGCGCAAACAGGCTTGCGTTGGTAGCCACAGAAGTATGGGCAGCGCCATCACTACCGGATGAACTGCTTGAAAATTACGCCAAAAGTGATGCAAAAGATTCAGACTATACGATGGATGATCACCCACAACTTGCGATGGGTTCACCTGCACACGCCCTGTTTGATGCTTTTCGCAAACAGGTTTTGGCGCTTAACCCGTCGTGTGTGACAGAAAAATTTCTCAAGCTCTACGTGGCTTATAAGGCCGAAACCAACTTTGTAGATGTCACGCCACAGAAAAACCGCCTCAGATTGTCACTCAACATGGGGTTTCATGAATTGCACGACCCAAGGAATCTGGCTAAAGATACCACTAATATCGGTCGTTGGGGCAATGGAGATATTGAAGTGGGGTTCGACAATCTGGAAGATCTGCCTTATGTCATGGGCTTGGTACGGCAGGCTTTCGAAAAGCAAATGGGGAATACGGAAACGGATATGTGAGATTTGAAGAAAGTTCTATCGGAAGTCGTACACATGATGATGACTCGAACCGTCATCGTAGGGGACGGTCACCGTGCCGTCCCGCAACCGGACAGATTATTTGCTCTTAACACAAAACTTTTACACCCTTTAGAAATCAGGTTATCTTATTCGGGTATAATGATTTCAATACCAAATTCCTATCACCACACTAAATATGACCTTATCAAGACCGGAGTACCTTGTGCAGGGAGAATCTGCCCGATTGTTTCCTGTCCTCTCCACAACTTCAAGGGAGGGCAGGGCAACTTCCATATTTCTTGCTTGTTTTTCGGCAGTTGACGAGTTTGGGAAAGAGCTTTTGAATTCAATCGGGAAAAGTATCGGTAAACGTACAAAATTCGACGCATTTACGGAAATCGTTTTCGAATCTGGTCCAGAAAATCCGTCAGAACGTCCCGATGGTCTGCTTATTGTTCGGACGGGACCAAAAGAGTGGAAAGCGCTGGTTGAGTCCAAAATTGGTAGAAACGAATTATCGGCTGAACAGATTGAGCGTTACCGCATAATTGCAAAAGATCGTGCAATTGACTGTGTGATTACAGTTTCCAATCAATTTACGCCTTCACCTCAGCATCATCATCCCGTAGAAGCCGTTCGCAAGAGTAAATCCAAAATACCTGTGTATCACTGGTCCTGGATGTATGTACTGACAACGGTTGATCTTTTGCTCAGTAATGAGGAGATTCAAGACGTTCATCAGGAACATATTTTGAAAGAGTTCCGCCGTTTTCTCAGTCATGAGAGTACGGGTGTCCGAGGGTTTGAAATGATGCCGACTGAATGGGCGGAATTGAACAGGCTGATATCTGCGGGCGGCAAAGTTCTCCAGAAATCGGATGTGGCTGCTTCTGTACTTAGTGCCTGGCGCCAGGAAACCAGAGATCTTTCCTTGATCCTTTCACGCTATACCGAAACGCCGGTAATTGAAAAACTTCCACATAAACACAAAAAAGACATGGCTTTGCGGGTTAAGGACCAAATCAAGACTTTGTGTGAGGAAAAAATACTCAGATCCACGCTTTCCATTCCCGACGCGCCCGCTCCTCTGGAAATAGTCGCGGATTTACCGCGCAGGACAATAGATGTCGGGATGACTCTTCAGGCGCCTCAGGATAAAGTATCCCCGAAGGCACGCACGAATTGGCTTTTGCGACAGGTGAAGACAGACAAATTAAATGATCTTTACGTTCGTTTAAATTGGTCTCGTACTTCACAATCGACTACGGTCTCTTATATGGAATTGAGTCAAGACTCCGGGTTGGCAGATTCTTCGGCAAGCGGGAAAAGTTTACAGAGTTTCCATATCTTTTATGCAAAACGAATTGGCGCGCGATTTACACAGCGTTCAAAATTCATTACCGAACTTGAAAGTATTGTTCCAGAATTTTATCGGGAGATTGGTCAATATTTATCTGTATGGAGGCCAAAACCGCCAAGAATAAGGGACGTGGCCACATGGACGATTAATGACCACTCCCAACTTGCGATAGGCTCACCTGCACGCGCCTTGTTTGATGATTTTCGGAATCAGGTACTTACACTTGACCCATGTGTGACAGAAGAATTTCTCAAGGCCTATGTCGCCTATAAGGCCGAAACCAACTTTGTAGATGTCGTGCCACAGAAAAACCGTCTCCGGTTATATCTCAACATGAATTTCCACGAACTGCACGACCCGAGAAATCTGGCCAGAGATGTCACCCGTATTGGTCACACGGGTAGTGGTGATGTTGAAGTGGGACTCCACAATCAAGAAGAATTGCCCTATATCATGGGCTTGGTACGGCAGGCTTTCGAAAAGCATAAGGGGAATACGGAAACGGATATGTGAGATTTGAAGAAAGTTCTATCGGAAGTCGTACACATGATGATGACTCGCAACCTTCATCGTAGGGGACGGTCACCGTGCCGTCCCGCAACCGGATAACTCATTTGCTCGCTACAATTACCACTTACCGAATTACCACTTACCGAATTTGCGCTGACACTTTGTTCGTGTTAGACTGTTTCAAACTATATGAGGTACACTTAATATCATGTGCGGACCAAAACCCATTTTTATCTGAACTCGTCATTCCTTATACTTGGCGTATCGACTGATAGTGGCGGGTCAACCCAAGTTTGCGATACCTCTTGCATTCTTTCATCATCGTGATGATATCCAAGCCGCATACTTTGCATTCTTCGCATGTATCTTTGTACATCTGGAGCACAGCGGCTTGCCCGTCCACGGAAATCGTTTTATAACTTGGCAAATAGATACTATCTCCCTGTACACGAATATCATCAAGCAGGCCGTAAAATAAAACCACCTCCTTGAGTAATTTATCATCTATATGGTGCAGGGATGAAATGTTTGACTGATAAATGTGAGTTTGGCTGTTACTCGTAACATGAGGGATGAAGTTCTTGTCGGAAAGTTTTTCTCTGAGAACTTTATCATCTGGTATTTTCTTTGAATGTCTTTCTAAATCGCGAGTATTATGGTCAATCTCAACAAACAGGGAGCGTAATGTGTTCTCCCTCTTTTTTCTCTGTATTTTACAATTTTGGCAGATTTCATATATTCGGGATATGACCCACACAATAAGGGGCGTACCAATGCCAATGCCAATACCAATTTGAAGGAAATCGTTAGCGCTACTTATCCAGTTGAGGACTGAGTTCATCAAAATATCTTGCTCAATTGTGTTGTCGGTTTTGAAACCGCTTCAACCAGTGAGGTGAGGTAATAGCGAATTATCTCATAGTATCATGAATTTCCACGCTGAACTGCACGACCCGAGAAATCTGGTCAGAGATGTCACCCGTATTGGTCACACGGGTAGTGGTGATGTTGAAGTGGGACTCCACAATCAAGAAGAATTGCCCTATATCATGGGCTTGGTACGGCAGGCTTTCGAAAAGCATAAGGGGAATACGGAAACAGATATGTGAGATTTGAAGAAAGTTCTATCGGAAGTCGTACACATGATGATGGCGCGCAACCTTCATCGTAGGGGACGGTCACCGTGCCGTCCCGCAACCGGATAACTCATTTGCTCTTAACAGCGAGCGAGCAGTAGTTTGCTAACATCTTACGAAGAATCCGGGTTTGATAGCGCGTTGTTTCCTTCAGGCGGACGGACTGCGCCTGAAGGTGATTCTGGCCGATAGTGTTTTGCAGTTAATTGATATCCAGACATTAAGAAACACTACTAAATACGGAAATATGTGAAAAGAATGGTTGTAAATAATAGCAAATTTACCTTTCACGGCTGTGCAATATCTGGAAACGATATCGGATTACGAATCTGTCCAGAACACCAGTCCGGTGTACTACGCAAACCTGCCAAACATAGTCAGGGAAAGTCTGATCAATACAGGTTTTGTGCAGTTTCTTTCAAACAGGCGCTCTTAACCGGACAACTTATTTGTTCGCTACACAGAAGAAATGAGGACATTTCATGTTGTCCGGCTTGGAGGTCGTATATATTGAACTTATCCGAAGAATCGTATATAAGGATTTTATACTAAAAACCGTATAATCAGCGAGATGATGGGAAAAGTCATACGCAGTAACAAAGATTTCGGCGCCGCAATCCGTCTGGAGCGCAGGGCCAGAAACTTACGGCAGGTTGATGTTGCCCGCAAGGCTTCTGTTCGACAGGCCATGGTCTCCGAACTTGAAAATGGCGCAACAGCAGCAAAACTCGATACTTTGATTCGGGTGCTGGCCGCCCTGGACCTGGACTTGTCTGTCATCACACGTCGAAAAACCGGATTCGACCCCACTGAGTATTGATTGTGGGGCGCAAGCGTCAGCGCCGTATGCTGGATGTGTATATTGGTTCAAGTAAAGTAGGCCAATATTCCCGTGCCCCAAGCGGCGCCACCTCATTTCGTTATGATTCGGCCTGGTTGTCTTCTGAACAGGCATTTCCTGTTTCATTATCCATGCCATTATCTGACCGTAACTGGTCAGGGGATGCGGTAACCAGCTATTTTGACGGATTGTTGCCTGATGATCGTACTGTAAGAGAAAAAATCGCGCGTCGTGAGCGAGCCGAAAGCGCCAGCATCTTTGATCTTTTAGCGGTTATCGGACAGGACTGTGTAGGCGCCCTGCGTTTCGTTCCTGATGGACAGGCCCCTGGCGACCCGAAGAAAATGGAATACAGACCAGTCAGTGACCATGAAATCACCACGCGAATCTCCTCTTTAGCGGACAACCCTCTTGGCATGGTTCCTGATGAGAGCGGTTTTCGTATCTCAATTGCCGGAATGCAGGAAAAGACTGCTTTTCTTCGTGTCAACGAGCAGTGGCAGTTGCCGCTTGGGCCGACACCATCTTCTCATATCTTCAAGCCAGCGATGAAAGGAGGCCCGGACGGTGTCGACTTTTCTGATACCCCCTGGAATGAATGGCTTTGTCTGGCGCTGTGTCGTAACCTTGGTCTTGAAACGGCCGAAGCTGATGTATTGCTGTTTAACGGCAAGCCGGTGATTGTTGTTCAGCGTTTCGATCGAATCTGGAATAGTGGAGTGTTGTATCGGGTTCCGCAAGAGGATATTTGTCAGGCGTTGGGCATCCTTCCGGTACAAAAGTATCAAAGTGATGGCGGGCCGGGCATTGCCGACATTCTGCAACTTCTGAATGGAGCCATCGCTCCGCATGAAGACCGTCTGGTTTTTATGAAGGCACAGATTGTGTTCTGGCTACTGGCTGCCATTGACGGTCATGCCAAGAACTTCTCTGTATTTCTTGCACCAGGGGGTTACAGGCTGGCTCCGCTCTATGATGTGATGTCGGCGGAACCCTATCCGGAATTCCCTATCCAGAAAACCAGACTCGCGATGGCGGTAGGGGAGCGGGGATATTATCGCATCAACCAGATCCAGCTTCGACATTTTTACCAGACTGGCCGAAAGGCCGGGTTGCGTGAACAGGACATGGATAGACTGTTTTCAGACCTCATGAAGCAGATAGGGAGTGCGATTACAAGGGTAGCCGCCTTGGCTGCCGATGCCGGTATGCCGGAATCAACGTATGAGCCGATACTGACTGGTGTGGAAAAACGGGCAAGAATGATTGGCGCCTTTTCGTAGAGGGTTAATTTAACTATGCTTTGTCTGGAGCTTGATTGGCTACACCATCAAACAAAACCAGCTGATCCTGCTGCTCGACATTGGTGGTTGGATACGCACAGTTTGATACTTTGTAGTTTGTGACGATAGCTTCAACCATGGGATTGCGGTTCTGTTCGCTTCCTCCCACATGGTAAAAATGCTCACGGGTATAAATGTTGAACTCGTTCCATAGCGCTGCTATGTACTCGTTTTTTCTGAAATCGTTGTGGTGCCAGGTGGACAAAATGAATCTTGCTTTTGATGAGCGAAGACTATCAAATAATATCTGCTCATGTTTACCGTCCCAACCGTTGTAATAATCCACATGCCTGTCAATATAAGGCGGGTCACAATAAACAACATCGGCGATGGTTGCTTGTTTGATCGTGTCTTCAAATGGCTGACACTTGAAGGTAAAGTCTTTCACCTTCAGTAATCGGGATACATGACCCACCTGATTCACAATTTTTGTCACATAGGCTTGAGCGAACCGGTTGGGTTTCTTGCAGAAAGGGATATTAAGGCCGCCCTTGCGATTAAAGCGAATCATCCCGTTAAACCCCGAACGATTCAAAAATAAAAAATCAAGCGGCGGGCGCTTTTCGTTAAATCTTTCGCGTAAGGCATAATAATGTTTGTCGCCTTTTGCCAGCAGCAATGAACCTTCCTCATTCAAGTATTTTCGTACAATCTCAGGGGTTATTTCGCCGATTTTGATTGAGTTGTAGAAGTCAATCAGATGGGGGTTGGTATCACACATCACGGCATGAGCGGGGGCGATATTAAAGCCCACAACACCGGTTCCCATGAAGGGTTCTATCCATTGCCCCTCAAGTTCTTCAGGAACAATACTTTTAATCCAGGGGACCAGTTTGGTCTTTATTCCTTGCGATTTTATTGGGGGTACATTTACTTTCAATTTTTTACATCCTTCACTGTCCATTGCCCGTCATCGGTACTGATGGAGTCCTGAAGGGTCTCAACAAAGTCCTTTAGCTGATCTTCGAATTCCTCCTTGTATGTCATCCAGGTCAGCCCAGAGAAATTACGGTTTTTGAT
Organism: Candidatus Poriferihabitaceae bacterium; assembly: GCA_965208975.1. GTDB lineage: Bacteria > Pseudomonadota > Gammaproteobacteria > Arenicellales > Poriferihabitantaceae. The sequence goes on from CBDBQH010000003.1 coordinate 1,481,622, forward strand.
GTGTATTTGCTGGTTGTGCACCACGATGTGCAAAATAGAACCCCAACACAGCCCCGGCGAGAGTTCCGAAGGCAGTGACAACGCTTTCAAAGTTTTTTAGTTCAGAGCCCAGCACGAGGAAAATTACAAAAGAACCTACTATGATCAATGCCAACATACTGCGAATTGTCCCTTCAGGCAGATTCATACCTTTCAGGTTAGCGCTTGTATTCCCTCCACTGCGAAAACGAGTACATAAAAAGCCTGCTGCCAACACTATAGTGATGTAAACAATTTCGACCCATACAAGCGGTTGCGACCAATAGCAAGGTCGTCCGGCGCTGCTTGAGGCGCCGTTCGTTTGGGCGAACAGTAACTCCAGGGTACAAACGAACACGAGGAACACTGCAAGGATAGTACGCATGTAGCAAACTCCTATATTTCCGGTTTCATCTTTATGTGAACAAGACCCCCGTTTCCAGTGGCCAAACTACGTCAGGTCGTTGATCACAGCTATTGGAGCGTTGGTCTTCACGCTTTCAATGCCATTGTCCCGACCGGCAGCGGTTTCGTACATCTCTGAAGTGCCGATCACTTGACTGTTGGCAGCTTTGAGATTGAAGAAATACTTGTTATTAGTCGATACCTTGCGGTCGTAGCGTGAACCATCGGGTGAGTTGGTTTTAACCGAGGTGATTCCGTTTTCCGCACCCGCCTTGCTTCCATACCCTTCGCTTTTTAGAATAATTTCGCCGTTGCCTGCCTTGAGTCGAAATCGATATTCACCCCTTGTATCTTTGAATAGTTCGAACTTGCTGGTCATTTTAGATTCTCCTGTATTTGGACTGTAAATGGCAATTCAAAATTGACTTTCTAATATATGAGTGCGGATTCCGTAGATTCAACCCCGTGAAGAATAAAATCACTTCGTAGGCATCTGGCACCAGAATAAAATTGAAAAGGCTATCTTGTTATGTCATAATGTCAAAAATTGACCCAGAAAGAAATGAGAGTGCCAGTATCCATGCAGACAGAAATATCCCGACTTATTGAGAAATCGGGCTTGCCCAGGAAAGAGATTGCCTCAAGAACGGGGTACAATGTCAGAACCATTTATCGTTGGGAATCCGGGGAAACAATTCCCAGAAAGGCTGTTACCGACTGGTTATCGCGACAGGCCAGGATGTGTATTCTGGATCGGCCTGCGGAAAAACCCGCATTCACCTTTATTGACTTGTTTGCCGGAATCGGTGGCCTTCGTATGGGGTTCGAGTCCATTGGTGGGCAGTGTGTTTTTACCAGTGAATGGAATATTGCCTGCCGGAAGACTTATCAAGCGAACTTTCCGTGCGATCACCCTGTTGCAGGTGATATTACCGCTATAGCAGAGGAGGAAATACCTGTGCATGATGTGCTGGTTGCAGGATTTCCCTGTCAGCCATTTTCCATAGCCGGTGTTTCAAAGAAAAATGCGCTGGGGAAAAAACACGGTTTTTCCTGTGAGGCACAGGGCACCCTGTTTTTTGATACAGCACGTATTATTGCCAATCACCGACCACCTGCCTTTCTGCTGGAAAACGTGAAAAACCTGGTTAGTCATGACGGGGGGAACACATTCCGCATTATCCGAAAAACCCTGGAGGAGGATCTCGGTTACTATATCGACTGGCGCGTGATCAATGCAAAGGGGGTTGTCCCGCAAAACCGCGAGAGGATTTTTATTGCAGGTTTTCGTGGGGATACCGGTTTTGATTTCAGCCAGCTTGACGTGCCTGATCCGGGAAATGGGCCGGTGATGCGCACAATTCTGCATCCACAGGATGGCACTGAACTGGAAGAGCCACCTTATACACACGGACCGTCCGGCACGGTCAACCCCAAATATACGCTTTCGGAAAACCTGTGGACCTATCTTGAAAACTATGCCGCAAAACACAAGGCAAGAGGAAACGGATTCGGTTATGGACTTGTTGGGCCGGATGATGTTTCCCGTACACTGTCCGCCCGCTACTACAAGGACGGATCGGAGATACTGGTTCGGCAGCATGGAAACAGGCCGCGCCGTCTGACTCCGAGAGAATGCGCTCGCCTGATGGGTTTCGATGGTCCCGGAAAACTACATTTCGAGATTCCTGTTTCCGACACACAAGCCTACAAGCAGTTTGGCAATGCAGTTGTCGTTCCGGTTGTTGATGCGGTCGCACAGTTCATGCTTCCCCATATTCACACCGTAATGGGCAAAGATAAAAAACAGGTTGAACTTGTGCCGGAATTTGTATTTGAAGAGGAAAGAGGAAGCTGACGGCCATTGCCTGATATTGTCTCTTCGGAAACCCGCAGGCGCATGATGGCTGGTATCCGTGCAAAGGATACGAAGCCAGAGCTTTTTATTCGCAAGGCTCTGCATGCTAAAGGGTTCCGATATAGGCTGCATGATCGCAAGCTCCCCGGAAAACCGGATATGTCATTCCCGAAATACAAGGCTATCATTTTTGTCAATGGCTGCTTCTGGCATGGTCATGATTGTCATTTGTTCAAATGGCCGTCTACCAGACAGGAATTCTGGTGCAGGAAAATCACCCGCAACCGGCAGAAGGATGAAGAAACCCGACAGGCTCTGAAAGAGGAAGGCTGGCGTATTGCCGTGATTCACGAGTGTGCTCTGAAAGGGAGGACACGGCTTGACCCGGACAAGGTAATAAGATCTACAGAAAAGTGGTTGCGTTCAGGGCACACAGACCACGTAATTGAAGGTTTACGGGAATAAATCCTGAGGAGAGTGGAGAAATGAAAAAAGGGTTTTTGTCTGAATATTTTGTCGGCGTGGTCGCAAAACGACTGAGTGCTGTGGAAGTTCATCCCGAGAGCTCAAACCAGCATGAATTCAATGGTGTAAAGGAGCTGAAGGAACTACTTGGTGGAGAAAGGCTGGAAGATGCTCCGACCCGGTTTGTATGGCTTGGCGAAGAAAATGAAGGTTTTTCCGAAGATTCATTTGTCACATGGTATGACGCGCGTGAATTGCATCCTACCCGCAGTGAGTACAGACTGTATTTTAAAAGAAATCCTGTGATGGAACATGCCAATGCGGGAGACTTGCTCATTATTGGCAGGAGGTCTTCGGGTGGACTGATGATTATTGTAGTCGCCGGGGAAAGCACAATAGAGAATCGGCTCGTCTGGCTTTTTGGTCTTTCAATCAGGTCAGATGCCCGCTTCACGTATCAAGATATTGAAAATGGGGGTGATCAGCAGGTTGGGTTTGCTGCGAGATTTATTCTGGAAGAACTGGGTATCGCAGTTGAAGAATCGGAAACAGACAAGCTCGATATGTTGCTGGAACCCTTTCAGGGAGTTTTTCCGGCAACAGCAGAGTTTTCCAGTTTTGCCCGAGACACCCTTCCTGATATTGCCCCCAGGGATGACCCTGACGCTGCCTTGCTTGTGTGGATGGTGCATGAAGAAAAGCTGTTTCGCCGCATGGAACATCATGCAGTAGCCCAGCGTTTGAGAGGTGGATTTCGGGTTGGTGAACTTGTTGATGTAGACGGATTTATCCAGTTCTCACTCAGTGTCCAGAACAGAAGGAAAGCTCGGGCCGGATTTGCACTGGAACATCACCTTGCAGAAATATTTCGCGTCTTTGCACTGAAATATGATCGACAGGCTGTTACCGAACATAACACAAAACCTGACTTTCTGTTTCCCGGTGCAGGGGAATACCATGACAAAAAGTTCCCGGCAACCGGCCTTTCCATGCTGGGCGTCAAGTCAACCTGCAAGGACAGGTGGCGCCAAGTTCTCTCGGAAGCGGTAAGGATACCGGACAAGCATCTTCTGACTCTTGAACCCGGTATCAGTGAAAATCAGACAAATGAAATGCGGGCTAACAGGCTTCAGCTAGTCTTGCCAAGCGAACTGCACCACACCTACACGGATGCCCAACAAACATGGCTGATGGATATTCGGGGATTTGTTGATCAGATACGGGAACAACAGAAGAGTAATAAATAAGTCCCGACTTTTACACCTCAATCTATTGCCACTTTCTATATGCAGTCCTTGCAGATGTGGGTACGCTACTTTTGTCCAATGTCTTGACCAACGCACGAAATTGTTCCGCACAATTTTTGTGTGTATTGAGCCAGTTTGCGAGTATGCCCTTCTCTTTTGGCAACTCCAACATGATCTTTATTTCTCGTGGCGAAAATGATTTCACCATCATACGGTAACTTGGCATTGCTGCATCAGATACCCCATAAGGATTTCCAACTGCGCATGTGACAACAGATTCGACAAATACCGGCTGTGCGATGTTGGGTACGCCCGTATCACTAGTTAACTGCACAAGACGTTCCGCAAATGGCGGTTCGTTATGGAAATTGTTCCAACCATTGTGAACACGCAATAAGTTTCGACTAGCGGATGTAATCAAACTATGTAGTTCTGCTTCACTTAGAAGCGGCGTAAGTCCTACAATTTGAAAAAATTGTTGAGAGGCCTGATGTCGTTTCTCGTCACCCTTTGCTCGATAATCTTGATGCCGGTCCAGCAGAAGCGATTGTGTTTTGGGCGAGAATTCGTCTTTGAAGGATTGACAAATAGATTTAGCGTTTACCCGGGCTTCCTCCTTGGCATCAGGGTCGCAGCATATACCATGCAGCATGCCAAAAATTAATTGCCGTTGTGCATCGAACGTTCCACGGATTCTATTTTCCCACTCTTCTCGTTGATCCTTTTTGAAACTTGCCCTATCTAACGACGCTAAGAGCTTTTTGGTATCTACGCCCTTTAGGTTTTGCTTACTCGAAAGTGCGTGTTTCTGACACCGGCTTAAAAAATTTATTACCTCATCCTCGTCAACGATTTCGTCTGAGGCATGTGCTACGGAATAACTGTTGCGCGTTGCCCGACATTGGTCAAGAAAAAAGTAATCTTGATTAGAAATTAGATTCAATTTTCGGCATAAATCCAATAACTCAGAGTCCTTCAGATCTAACAAGCTCGCTTCATCGAAAGACTTGTCATCCAAGATTTGCGGAATAATTGCTAGGCCAAACTGTCGCACCTTCTCACGCAACTCGATAACGGCCGCATTCCATATATAATTGATAGCTGAGTCAAACAGGCCACTCGCCACCGCAATGCAAGCTTTAACAATTTTGTCGTCACGCAAATGCGGCGGGATTCGGGAGAGTAAACGCGGCAATTGCGCCCATGCATGCTCAATTTGATCATTCGACGAGATAACGTTTCGGTCGACTTTCAGGGCCTTGGTCAACTCGTCAAGCATGTTGCCCGTAATGCTTGAGACCCTCGGCAGATTGACCATCAATTCTGTCGCGGGCACATTACTGACAACAAGACTGTTTTTCCGATTCAAAAGAAATAATTCACCCTGATCAGATGATTGTAACCATAGTCCGGCTTTATTAGGAGCGCCGAATTATTTCTCCTACAAGCCTGTATACACATCTCTCTTAAAAGCTCATCCATACCCTTCAAGAGGGATATCACCGTATTTTACAGTACGGCATTGTGGTTCGCGCCCACCTCCCAATCAACCCACAGAAATCACATCTTTCATGGTCTTCATGGCTTGTTTCTCGATCTGGCGGATTCTTTCTGCCGATACTCCATACTCGTCCGCGAGGTCGTGCAGGGTGGGTTTGTCGTCGCTTAACCATCGGCGGGTGACGATGTCCTTGCTGCGTTCATCAAGTTTGGCAAGCGCCACGCCCAGTTGCTGTTGCCGCTGCTGCCGGTATTCGTTGTTTCCAACAACAACCTCGGGATCATAACGGCTGTCTCCGAGATACTGGGCGGGAGTCAGGCAGGGGCTGTCTTCGTCCTGCTCTGCCGAGGGGTCGAAGGTAACGTCCGTGCCACTTAATCTGGATTCCATTTCCCGAACAGCGCCGGTATCAACATCCAGATCATCGGCAAGTCTGGTCACATCTGCATCGTTCATCCATCCCCATTTGGAGCGGGATTTTCTCAGATTGAAGAACAGCTTGCGCTGGGCCTTGGTAGTGGCCACCTTGACAATGCGCCAGTTGCGAAGCACATAATCGTATATTTCGGCCCGTATCCAGTGCATTGCAAAAGAAACGAGTCGAACGTCACGGGTCGGGTCGAAGCGTTTGACGGCTTTCATCAGCCCGATGCTTCCTTCCTGAATCAGGTCGGGTAATGGTAAACCGTAGCCCGTGAATCCTCGCGCTACCTTGACCACATATCGAAGATGGGACAATACCAGTTCACGCGCGGCTTCGAGGTCGCCATCATCCCGGTAACGCAGGGCCAGGTCGTGCTCCTGTTCGGCAGTCAAAATCGGAGCTGCGTTGACTGCCTGCATGTAGGCCGCCAGGCTGCCGTTGTGGGTCAGCTGCATCAAAATAGGTAAACTTTGCGTCATCGAAATGTAAGGAATCAGTTTTTGGTTATCGCGTATTTTAGCGCTCAATGGGTTAGAGTGCTAATAATTTTTGAAGTTCCGCGGAATCACTCAACTATTTTCCTCTTTAACCGCTCCTTTCTCGACCCACGCCCGGACTTTCACTTCCGCTTCCCTGGCGAGCCGGTCCCGTGACTCATCCGGCGCCAGCAATTCAAAAATCCGGACGTGAACCCGTATCCTGTCCAGACAGACAGTCTGCCACAGGCTTTGCAGGAATGTCGTGTTCCTCGCATAACTGATTTCGGGAAATAAATTACCATTTCGATCCGAATAGCGCAGGGCAACCGGCTGCACACGGGTCTTGCTATCAATCGCGGACTGCATCAGCCGTGGATGAAACCGATTGACGGAGCATCCGTCTGTAGTCGTGCCTTCGGGAAAAATCAGAACTGCCTGATTCTTTGATAATGATTCCGAGAGTTTCGCTTTGGCGTCCCGCGCTCCCCGTCCCCTGTCGATGAACAGGGTTCCCGCTGTTCTTATAATAAATCCCAATATCGGCCAGCTGGCTATCTCGCCTTTTGCCAGGAATACAACCGGCATCGTGGAACCGATCACTGAAATATCCAGCCAGGAAACGTGGTTGGATACCACCAGCGCTCCGGGAGCCGGCAGCGTCCCGCTAAATTCACACTGAACCCCTGCTACCCGGACCACTCCTTTATGCCAGAGTCGGGCGATTTTCTGGTAAAACCCGTGGCTAATAAAAACCGACAGGATGCTACAGACTATCCCCGCGCCAACCAGCAGGCAAAGAAAAAAGACTTTGACGGAGCCGGCAACTCTGTTCACATCTACAGTATGTACCGCGACAGATCCTGATCATCTGCGAGGTCTTGCAGATGCCGCTCCACATAGTCAACATCAATACAGACGCTTTGACCGGACTTGTCGGCCGCTTCGAATGAGACGGTTTCCAGCAGGCGCTCCATCACGGTATGCAGTCTGCGGGCGCCGATGTTTTCGGTTTGCTCGTTTACCTGCCAGGCGACTTCGGCAATGCGCCCGACTCCCTGTTCCGTGAATTCGAGTTGCAGACCTTCGGTGGCCATTAACGCCTGGTATTGTTCGGTCAATGAGGCATCCGGTTCGGTCAGTATTCGCACGAAGTCACTACTGTTCAGCGCTTGCAATTCGACACGGATCGGGAGGCGGCCCTGTAATTCAGGAATGAGATCCGATGGTTTGGTCAATTGAAACGCGCCGGATGCGATGAACAGGATATGGTCGGTTTTTACCATTCCGTATTTTGTCGACACGGTCGAGCCTTCGACCAGAGGCAGCAGGTCCCGTTGCACCCCTTCCCGTGAGGCGTCGACACCGCCTTGTGTTGCGCTGGAACGGCTGACGATCTTGTCGATCTCATCCAGGAAAACGATTCCATTTTGCTCAACCTTGTCCAGCGCCTGCACCCGGACTTCTTCTTCGTTGATCAGTTTTGCCACTTCTTCTTCGGTCAACAACCTTAACGCTTCCGCTACGGGAACTTTACGGGTGGTTTTCTTCTGCCCACTCATGTTCTGGAACAGTCCCTGGAGTTGATGGGTCATTTCTTCCATTCCAGGGGGCGCCATGATTTCCACGCCAATGGATGTGTTGCTGACCTCAATTTCTATTTCCTTGGTATCCAGCTTTCCCTCGCGCAGCATTTTCCTGAATTTCTGGCGGGCGGCGCCATCGTCATTAACAGGCTCTCCGCGAGCGGGCGGCAACAGTATATCCAGAACAATTTCCTCGGCCATATCCTCGGACTTGTTCCTGACTTTTCCCATGGCCTGTTCGCGGGTCATTTTCAGGGACATGTCCATCAGGTCACGGATAATCGAATCCACTTCCCTACCGACATACCCTACTTCGGTGAATTTGGTCGCTTCGACTTTTATGAATGGCGCGTTGGCCAGTTTCGCCAATCGTCGGGCGATTTCGGTCTTTCCCACTCCGGTGGGGCCGATCATCAGAATATTTTTCGGCGTAATTTCTCCACGCAGATGCGGATGCACCTGCATTCTTCTCCAACGATTTCTCAGCGCAATCGCAACCGAACGTTTTGCCGCATTCTGGGCAATGATATGCTTGTCCAGTTCTTCTACAATTTCTCTGGGTGTCATTTCAGTCATGGCCGCTTCCGGGGGTGCAACGTGTAATTAATAATCAAGGGTCTCAATGGTCAGGTGGTCATTGGTATAGATGCAGATCCGTCCCGCAATCCTGAGACTTTTCTCGACGATCTCGCGGGCAGATAAATCCGTGTTTTCGATCAGGGCGAGCGCCGCCGACTTGGCGAAATCACCACCGGAGCCGATTGCCATGACACCCTGTTCGGGTTCGATGACATCTCCATTTCCGGAAATGATCAACGACGCTTCACTGTTCGCTACCGCCAGCAGGGCTTCCAGTCTTCGCAACATGCGGTCGGTGCGCCAGTCTTTGGCCAGCTCCACCGCTGCGCGAACCAGTTGACCCTGATGCTTTTCCAGCTTTCCTTCAAACCGTTCGAACAGGGTAAACGCATCCGCGGTTCCACCCGCAAACCCGGCCAGCACCTGTTTGTTGTACAGGCGCCGTACCTTGCGCGCATTGCTTTTCATCATTGTGTTGCCGATCGAAACCTGGCCGTCGCCACCAATGACGACCTGGTTATCGGTTCGCACAGACAAGATGGTTGTGCCTCTGAATTGCTTCATTTGATCACTCCGGGATAAACGAGTCTCTCCTGACAAGAGAGATGGATATTTTTACTTGACCAGTTTCAAATGAGGGGATGAATCCGGCTTTTTGTTCGCTGGGTGTTTCCCCCGTCCACGCCTGTCTTTGGAGGGTGGAGCCGTATTTTCCTCGAACACGATTCCGACCCCGTTTTCCCTGGCATAGATCGCCATGACGGCGGATACGGGCACACAAATCTCCAATGGTTTTCCGGAAAAGCGAGCCGAACACATCAGGAACTCGTTGCCAAGCTCAAGCTCTTTTACTGATTGCGGGTGAATATTCAATATAATCTGACCTTCCCGAACATATTCCGTCGGCACAATAACATTTTTGAACCCGGTGTTTACCCGGACTTGCGGTGTCAGTCCGTTGTCAATCGTCCATTCGTAGATGGCGCGAATCAGATAGGGCTTGGTGGAGCCGGGGAGAGCGGACCGGCGATTGCCTGAACCCAATCCTTTACCTTTATCCGGAGTTCCCATGAGGGGTTGATTCAGGCAGTCTGACGCAGGTTCAATTCGTAGTCACTGAGGCTTTCCCTGAATGCCGGTCGTTCGAAAAGCGATTCTCCGTACTTGATCAGGGGCGCGGCCTGCTTTGGCAGGGTGATGCCCAGAGCGGGAATGCGCCACAGCAAGGACGCGAAATAAGCGTCGATCAAGGTGTAGTCCGCGCCCAGGAAAAAGGGTTTGTCAGCAAAAATCGGGGACAGGGAAATCAATCCGTCGTGCAGGTCTTTTTTAAGAGCGGAAGAGGGTTCAAGGAGCGATATTTCACCCAGGGCGTAAATCGGTTTTAGCCAGTCGCGCGTCAGACGCCAGACCATAAGGCGGGTCTTGGCCCGCATCATGGGATCAACCGGCATCAGGGGAGGATGGGGGAAGCGTTCGTCCAGATACTCGACGATGACTCCCATGCCGTAGAGCGCCACATCGCGGTCAATCAGGGTAGGCGTTTCACCATAAGGGTTGTGTTGCCCTATTCGGTCAGGGTCGTGGTCCGGTGAAACGTATTCAATCGCACAGTCAATGTCCTTTTCGATCAGAATGATGCGGCAGCAATGGCTGAAAATGTCAAACCGGCTCGACAATAATGTCATTGCCGGGTGCCGGTCTGCATGCAAGCTCGTGGTCATCATGGAATCAGCTTAAACCCGACACTGTTCTAGTGAACATCTCGCCAGTATTCCTTTTTCAGGAAAAACGCAAGTGTACCCAGTACGGCCAGAAACAGCATCACCCATATACCATAACCAATCCGCACCATGCGGGCGGGCTCTGCCATGTAATACAAGAAATTGGTCAGGTCGCGCATCGCATGATCATATTCTTCAACACTCATTTTTCCGGGATGGGCTATCGTCAGGCTGAGCGCTTCCTGTTCATTACCGTGACTGTCGATTTCGATGGTTTTGCTGGCCTGCTGTATCCCCTGCAATTCGTACAGGGCATGGGGCATGGCAACCTGCGGAAATACCAGATTGTTCCAGCCACTGGCCGTAGATTCATCCCGGTAAAAAGTGCGAAGGTAGGTATACAGCCAGTCCGGGTCTCTCAGTTTGCCGATCAGGGACAAATCCGGAGGCGCCACTCCGAACCATTCCTCACCTTGCTGTGCGGTCATGGTTGTGGTCATGCTGTCAGTAATTTTACCCCCCGTGAAAATCATTTGAGACTTGACCAGATCTTCGGGGATCGAAAGGTCTGTGGCCATCCGGTTATAGCGCATGTATTTCGCGCTGTGACAGGACATACAGTAGTTCACAAACAGTCTGGCTCCGTTTTGCAATGAAACCTTATCCCGTAATGATACTTCGACCCGGTCCAGGGCCACGCCTTCGCTGGCCGCGAACCCGACCGTTGAACCGAGCGCCAGAATCAAAGCCAGAGTCAGGGTCAGAAACCGTTTTTTCATCAGCTAATCCTCTCTGGAACAGGTTTGACTTTTTCCGGGCTTATGAAAGCAGGCCGGATACCTAGTATGAAAAGTATCGCAATGGACAAAATCGTATAAACCAGTTTCAGGCCTGCTCCCGGACCTGTGCTCCAGCCAAACCACCAGTAGAAAAGCGTCCCGATAAACAAGGCGGTCGCTATCCAGAACAGGAGTTTGCCCGCTACCGTCAATTCCTGACCGGCAGAGCTAAAGCTCGGGTACAGCAGGAAATAGGCGAAGTAGATCAACGTGAAAAACTGCGCCATTATGGTCAGGTCCGTAGTCGGCGCTTTGGTTCCCAGCCATCCCAGAATCAGGAAGGTCGTCACAAAAAGCGCCAGTGAAAACCGGGTAGTCAGACCTTTGTAGCGTATGGATTTGACCGGACTTTTATCCAGCCACGGCAGGAAGAAGAACGCGGCGACGGAAGCGAACATCACCAGTACCCCCCAAACCTGGGTGCCGGCAAAACTGGGTATTGCCCGCAGGATCGCGTAGTAAGGCGTGAAATACCACACAGGCGCGATATGTTCCGGTGTTTTCAATGGATTGGCCGGTTCATAATTGGGCTGTTCCAGGAAATATCCTCCCATTTCCGGCATGAAAAACACAACGGCGAAGAAGAGCGCCAGGAATACAACGGTTACCAGGAAATCCTTGACCGTGTAGTACGGATGAAAGGGGATGCCATCGGCGGGCGCGTCTTCTCTCCACTGGTTACCTTTCGGGCCTTTCTTGATCTCGATACCGTCGGGATTGTTCGAGCCGACTTTATGCAAGGCAACAATATGCAGGAAGACCAGGCCAACCAGAATGAACGGAATCAGGTAATGAAACGCATAAAAACGATTCAGGGTAATGTCTGAGATCACATAGTCCCCCCGAATCCATTCCGATAACATCGGCCCGACCCAGGGCAGGGTCTCGAACAGGTTGACGATAACCTGGGCGCCCCAGAAGGACATCTGACCCCAGGGCAGCAGATAACCAAAAAAGGCGGTCGCCATCATCGCAAGATAAATGACCATGCCGAAAATCCAGATCAGTTCACGGGGACTCCGGTACGAACCGTACAGCAGTCCACGAAACATGTGCAGGTAGATTACGATGAAGAACATCGACGAGCCGGTGGAATGCATGTACCGCACGAACCAGCCGCCCCAAACATCGCGCATGATGTATTCAACGGAATCGAACGCAAGATCGGCATCCGGCTTGTAGTTCATCGCCAACAATATCCCGGTCACGATTTGCAGGACCAGCGCTACCATCGCCAGGCTGCCGAAAAAATACCAGAAATTCAAATTCTTTGGCGTGAAGTATTCGGTCACGTGCTCCTTCGTCACCTTGCTTGCCGGGAATCGTTCATCCAGCCAGTTCATCAGGAACCGCATTATGCCACCTCCCCGTCTTCGCCGATCAACAATACATCATCGGACAGATACTGATAGGGGGGCACCACCAGATTGGTCGGCGCCGGCACGCCGCTGTAAACCCGCCCCGCCAGATCGAATTTGGAACCATGGCAGGCACACAGAAACCCGCCTTTCCAGTCATCATCGAATGAGACCGCGCCGATTTCGGGTTGATATTTCGGGGAACATCCCAGATGGGTACAGATACCGACCAGAACCAGAATGTCGTCCTTGATTGATCGATACGGGTTGCGGGCATATTCAGGCTGTTGATTCTGGTCTGAATCCGGATCTGCGAGACGATCATCCATGCTCGACAACAGACCCAGAGCTTCAGACGAACGCTTGATTATCCAGACCGGCTTGCCGCGCCATTCAACCGTAATTTGCTGGCCTGCCTCGATTTTGCTGATGTCCACTTCTACCGGGGCGCCCGCTGCCTTCGCCTTTTCGCTCGGCAACATACTGCCGGCAAACGGCGCCGCCAATCCTGCAGCGCCCGCCAGTCCCACACCTGTGGTTGCAATAGTCAACAGGCGTCGCCGCTTGTTATCCACATGGTCGCCAGTCATGTTAAAACCTCTGAATCGGGAAAATTGTTTGACCTGTCCTGAGCGCCATTCGCTCAATTCATGAATCCCCAGGATTGTGAATTCCAGAATTGATTGGCGACCGGACCTTGAAAAACGTTGAATTATACCAGAACCCGTGAATGATTCTAAAGTAGGGGACTTATATAGATTGGTTTGTAGTTGACAGGCGACGTTAGAGAAATGCTTTAACGCCTGTCAATGCAATTCCTACAGCAACTCCAATACCTCCAAGCACTCCTCCCAATATCCAAACCTTAAGGTTGGCAATGTCATTTTTTGTTGCTGTGGTAGTTTTGATCCATGAGATGTCTGTTTCCATACGTGCCATTTTTTCCTCAATTTCACTCAGGCGACGGTTACAGCCGTCCCCTCCACCGTTGCCACCACGGCCTTTAAGTTCTCTATGGTGATCAGCAAGATAAGTAACTTTATCCACTTTGCTTATCCAACCACTCAACAAGTTGCAGAGATGAAAAACCAGAATAATATTCAATCTGCACAACGATTCCCGGAGAGCCTTCTTTTTTTATTCCGGCCTTGTCAGAAATCTCCCCCGTTAGCAATTTATCATCCTTGATAAAAGCAACTCGATCATCATGGATATGATGTAATGGCGAAGGCCAATGTTCTTTGACGTTATCCCATATTGTTGAATTCTCTGTATCCAGAATTAAAACGTAAAGAGACATGCTTATTTGATGAGTAAGGTGTTATCAGGAGAACATTGGTTGATAGGCTATGGGTCAGTACTACTTTCAAGGATTATACACATAAAATTGCACAAAGAAAGGCCAGGATTGGTTTTTGGTTTTTGGTTATTGGTTTTTTATATGTTCGGGTAGCAATTGCCGATTTTAGCATCAAGACGATATCACTCTTCCAGCAACCGCCTGGCTGATTCGGGTAACTGCTTTTTTGAGCGGACGCCGAGTTTTTCGAGAGTGTCAATACGCTTGACGATGCTGCCCCTGGCTCCGGCATGCAGCCGGTTGCGAGCCTCGTCATAACTTTCCTGTACGGACTGTATGTTTTTGCCGAGCGTGTCAAGTGATTCAATCAGTAGCGCGAACTGGTCATACAGCCCCCCGGCGCTGTCGGCGATTTGCTGTGCGTAACGGTTCTGTTTCTCATTGCGCCAGATGTTGGCGACGGTGCGCAGTGTCGGCATCAGTGTTGTCGTCGATACAACCACAATGCCCTTGTCCCAGGCTTGCTGGAACAGCCCCGGTTCGGTTTGCAGCGCCAGCATCCAGGCCGGTTCTACAGGTATGAACATGAAGACGAATTCCAGGCTGTGGACACCGTCGAGATTCTGGTAGGACTTTCCGGCCAGGTTGGTAATATGCGACTTGATGGATGCCAGGTGGTCTTTCAGCGCCTGCCTCTGTTGCGATTCTGAAGCGGCATTGAAAAAGGTTTCCCAGGCTTTCAGGGAGACCTTCGCGTCGACCACGATATCCTTGTTGTCGGGCAGGTGAATCACCACATCGGGTTGTTTGCGCCGCCCGTCTTCGTCTCGATAACTGGCCTGGGTTTCGTATTCCCGGCCTTTTTCCAGGCCGGAGTTTTCCAGCAACCGTTCCAGCGCCATTTCTCCCCAGTTACCCTGGGACTTGCTTTCACCCTTGAGCGCCGCGGCAAGCTGTACCGCATCCTGACCAATCTGTCGCGCCTGCTTCTGCAACTCGATGATCTGACCCTGAAGACGATTGCGGTCTTTCAGGTCTTCCTGATGGGTTTCATTGACCCGCTTGCGGAAGGATTCGAGCTCCTGTTTCAACGGCTCAAGGCTGGAATCCAGGGTTCGTTTGCTGTCCTGATCAAATTTCTTGCGGCTTTCCTCGAACACCCGGTTTGACAATACCTCAAAATCCTTTCGCAGTTGTTCGCGGGACTGGCCAACCTCCTGATTGAGTTCCTGATAAAATTTACATTGTTCTTCGAGGCGTATCCCGGCAGTTACCAGCTCGAGTTCCGTCTCACGCAGTTTGTTATGAGCGGCATTCAGCTCGGCTTTGCGGTATCCGCCGACGCGCCCGCAGGCCACCAGCAATATCGACAGTATGACAACCGCCGCCAATAGCGCATACGAAATTATTTCCATCGGCCAGGCGGATTCGGGGAGCTGTGTTTATCGGACAACCTGGCGCTCCCTTAGCCGGCGCTGCCGGGGTCGTGAAATTCCGGCCATTGTGCGGTACACTGTGGTTTTCATTGGGCTATATGTCCTTAGCGTTCAGACTCGGGTCGTCAAATCCGGATTATATGAACCGCAATCATGCCACGAGACGAGCCCTTGTTCAATTTGTAATCTTGTAATGCGGACTGCCGGGAGGCTGATTTCATGACACGCCAGGTGAACTGTACGAAACTCAAAAAGCGGGCCGAAGGACTGAGCCGGACGCCCTGGCCCGGAGAACTGGGCCAGAAAATATATGACCAGATATCGAAAGAGGCCTGGCAGGAGTGGCTGCGACAACAAACCATACTGATCAACGAATACAAACTCAATCCGCTGGATGCCCGACACAAGAAGTATCTGGCCAGCCAGATGGAAGCCTGGCTGTTTGGTGATGGCATCGTATTGCCGGACGCATGGAAAGCGCAGCCGGAACCTTGAAGATGATGCGACTCCTGTCGACAATTTTTCTGATGACGGTCGCTATCGCGGTGATGGCGGCAAAGAGTCCGGGGGGTGCGGCGCCGACCCGGGTTGACATCCATGCCATTCCGGTTTGTTATGATTTTGGTTGCAAGAACAGCGCTGTGGTTGATTTGCCTGTAGATGAATGGCAGGAGGTCGCAAACTGGTTCTCTGTGGCGGCATCCACCCCGCAACAGGAACGCCAGCAGGTCAGGCAGGCTATCGGCTGGATGGAAGCTCTGATCGGTCGCCATACTCCGACTCACAAGGATCTGGCCTTTAACCTGCCGACTGGACAACAAGATCTTTCCGACCTGTTTCCAGGCCAGCTGGACTGCATTGATGAAGCGATCAATACCACTACCTATCTGCGCCTTATGCAACAACAAGGGTTGTTGCGGCACCATGTCGTCATTGAGCAGGCTTACCGCAAGGCTTTCTTTGACCAACACTGGGCGGGACAGATTCGGGAAATCGTTTCCGGTAAGAGGTATGTGGTGGATTCCTGGTTTCAACCAAACGGCTATCTGCCGATTATTCAACACAGTCCGGACTGGGAGAATATCAGGCCGCTGAGTGCGCTGGTGGACAACTCTCGAAGAGATGAAACTGCGGAGGTTGGCGAGAATGTTCTGGTCAATGCCGGCAATCGTTGTGACTCCAATTGTCGGCGTGACAAAAGCAATGCAAAAATCAGGAACAGGAAATAGCGGTGAGTAATGTGATTGTCGGTATGTCCGGCGGTGTTGATTCCTCGGTGGCGGCGGCGAAGTTACTGGAAGACGGTCATCGGGTCACCGGCCTTTTCATGAAAAACTGGGAAGAAGACGATGATCGGGAATATTGCGCGGCGGCAGAAGATTTGGCGGATACGCAAGTGGTGTGTGAAATGCTGGGAATCAAACTGAAAACCGTCAATTTTTCCCACGAATACTGGGACCGCGTGTTCCGCACCTTCCTTGATGAATACCGGAACGGACGAACTCCGAATCCGGATGTTGTTTGCAACAAGGAAATCAAATTCAAGGAGTTTCTGCAATGGGCCCTGCATCTGGGCGCCGAATTTATCGCCACTGGCCATTATGCCCGCTTGGAGAAACAGAATCATGTCCGGCTGCTCAGAAAGGGGCGCGACCGGGAAAAGGATCAGAGTTATTTTCTGCATACTCTGGATCAGCAGGCATTGTGTTATTCGCATTTCCCGGTTGGTGAGATGCACAAGGAGACCGTCCGCGAGACGGCGAAAAAGCTGGCCCTGCCTGTTCACGACAAGAAAGACAGTACCGGAATCTGTTTTATCGGTGAGCGGCGGTTTGCCGACTTTATGGAGCGATTCCTGCCTTCCCGTCCGGGGCCAATCAAGACGCCGGAAGGGAATGCGGTCGGTCATCAGCACAGGGGGGCTTGTTTTTACACCATCGGACAACGTCAGGGACTGGGTATCGGTGGAGAGGGAGAACCCTGGTATGTGGTTGACAAGGATGTGCAACAGAACATTGTTTATGTTGTGCAGGGTCGTGATCATCCGGCCTTGCTCCGGGAAGTAGTGATTGCCGAACAACTGCACTGGGTAGCCGGCTCTCCACCCGCCCCGGCGCTTGTGTGCAGCGCCAAAATCCGTTATCGACAGGAGGACCAGCCGTGTGTTGTTTATATGACCGGAGTGGACTGTGCGCGGGTCGAGTTCAGCCAACCGCAATGGGCGGTCACGCCCGGCCAATCCATTGTGTTCTATCAGGATGATGTCTGTATCGGTGGCGGCATTATCCGGCAGGCCCGCAACAAACGGGAAGAAAAATGGAACTGAGTCCCCTGTCTGCGATTTCTCCACTGGACGGCCGTTATCACGACAAAACCGCCCCGTTGCGTTTTCATTTCAGCGAGTTCGGACTCATTCGCGCCAGGGTAGAAGTCGAGGTGAAATGGCTATTGCATCTTTCCCGGCAGCGGGCGATTCCTGAAGTGACTGCGTTTTCCGATAGCGGAACCGCCACCCTGAAAGCCATTATTGAAAATTTCGACTCCGATGAGGCGATGCGTATCAAGCAGATTGAGAGCGCCACCAATCATGATGTCAAGGCGGTGGAGTATTATCTGAAGGAAAAAATCAAAGGGAATCCTGAGATTGGGAAAGTCAGTGAATTTATTCATTTTGCCTGTACTTCCGAAGATATTAACAATCTGGCGCATGGCCTGATGCTGCGAGGCGCCCGCGACCAGATCCTGATTCCGGCGCTCGACCGGCTGATTGATTGCCTGAAACGAATGACGCAACGTTATGCTGACCAGCCCATGCTGGCTCGTACCCATGGCCAGCCTGCCAGCCCGACCACGGTTGGCAAGGAATTCGCAAATGTGGCAGAGCGGTTGCTTCGATGCCGAAATCAGCTGGCGGCGCAACAGTTTTACGGCAAGCTGAATGGGGGGACAGGCAATTTTAACGCTCACCTGGCCGCATATCCTGAGGCGGATTGGCGGATGATTTCAAATGATTTCGTCAGCAGCCTTGACCTCACCTGGCAGCCCTATACCACGCAGATCGAACCTCACGACTACATTGCCGAGTTTTGCCATATCCTGGCCAGGAACAACACCATTATTCTGGATCTTGACCGGGATGTCTGGGGCTATGTCGCCCTCGGATATTTCAGGCAAAAAGTCATAGAAACCGAAGTCGGCTCCAGCACGATGCCGCACAAGGTAAACCCGATAGACTTTGAAAATTCGGAAGGCAACCTGGGGCTGGCCAATGCGGTGCTCGGTCATCTGGCGGCAAAACTGCCGCTCAGCCGGTGGCAACGGGATCTGACGGACTCTACCGTATTACGCAATCTTGGGGTGGGCGCGGGCTATACCCTGATCGCGATTGAATCCACCCTGAAGGGCCTGGATAAACTGGCCCTGAATGAGACGGCGCTGGATACCGATCTTGAACAAAACTGGGAGGTTCTGGCGGAGCCGATTCAGACCGTGATGCGGCGTTACGGTGTCGCGCAACCTTATGAAAAGCTGAAGCGGCTGACCCGGGGGAAACAGGGCATCACCCGCGCATCGCTGCATACGTTCATTCATGGGCTGGATATTCCGATAGACGCGAAACATTCCCTGCTTGAATTGACGCCGCAAAAATACACTGGAATGGCTGCCGAGGCGGCCCGAAAATTTTGTCAGGACATTGACTGATTCGGTCCGACTGGCGAAAGTAATGGCACAGCGCGGACTGTGTTCAAGACGTGAGGCGGATCGTTTTATCGAACAGGGACAGGTTCGGGTCGATGGCCGGATAGTCTCCACACTGGGCGCCAGAATTCAGCCGGAGCAAACGGTTTCCCTGGGTCGGCGGGCCATCTCGGAGCAATCCGGGAAAGTGACCGTACTGCTGAACAAACCACCGGGATATGTATCCGGACTGCCTGAAAAGGGATATCCCGCGGCGCTCCGCTTGATCACCGGAAAGAACGCTCACATACCCGGCGCCCGGATGCCGGGCCGGCATGGCCTGGCGCCTGCCGGCAGACTGGATATTGACTCATCGGGGCTGATCGTATTTACCGCGGATGGTCGAATCGCCCGTCTCCTGATTGCCCCGGACAGCGCCATAGAGAAGGAATACCAGGTTCGGGTGGAGGGCCGTATTACCCGCGCAAAACTGCAACGGCTCAGTCACGGGTTATCTCTGGACGGCAAGCCATTAAAGCCTGCGGTGATCAGACAGAGCCGTGGCCAGGAGCTTGTCGTAATCTTGACCGAAGGCAGGAAAAGACAGATTCGACGGATGTGCGAACAGGTTGATCTCAGAGTGTCCGGCCTGGTCCGGGTCAGAATCGGCGGTGTCTCGCTGGGTAATCTTCAGCGTGGCAAATGGCGTTTGCTTGAGCCGGCGGAAGCATTCACCGCTTGACCTTACGGCTCCGCGAATCCGATGTATTCACTGGCCAGAGCGATTCTTTTCAGATTCGACGCCGAAACCAGTCACCATCTGGTAATGGCCGGGCTGGCCCTGGTCTCCCGGTCGAAACTCCTGTCGGGCGGGGTCGCCGCAATGACGGGCGCCAGCCAGGCAGTCAACCGTTGCCGTCCGATTCAGGTCATGGGTATCGAATTTCCCAACCGGGTGGGATTGGCCGCCGGCCTGGACAAAGACGCGACGGCCTGCAATGCGCTTCACAGACTGGGTTTCGGTTGGCTTGAGCTCGGCACGGTTACCCCTGCGCCACAGCCGGGACAGCCAAAGCCGAGGATGTTCCGACTGCCCGGACAAAATGCCGTGATCAACCGGATGGGATTCAACAGCGCCGGTCTGGATCGGTTTATTGACAATATCAAAAAAGCGGACCCGGCCATTATCAAGGGAATCAATATCGGCAAGAACTCCTCCACCCCGCTCAATAGCGCGGTCAATGATTATCTTCTGGGATTGCAGTCGGTGCATGCTTATGCCGATTATGTGGCGATCAATGTCTCATCGCCGAATACGCAAAACCTGAGAGATCTGCAACAGGGTGAAATGCTGGATACATTGCTGTACAGCCTGAACCGCAAACGTCTGCAACTAGCGGACAATTCCGGCAAAAGAATCCCCCTGGTACTGAAAATATCCCCGGATATTTCCGAATCCGGGATTGATGGCATCGCGGCGTTGTTGAGAAAACACCAGATAGACGGAGTCTGTGCAACCAATACCACGGTTTCCAGGGGGCGGATTGCTTCGCATCCACTTGCCGGCGAGGCTGGTGGCCTGAGCGGTCTGCCATTGCGAGCCCTGTCAACCGGGGTTATTTCATCCCTGCACAAGAATCTGCAAGGAGAAATCCCGATCATCGGAGTGGGCGGGATCCATGACGCAGACTCGGCGCAGGAAAAATTCGAGGCCGGCGCCAGCCTGATTCAGCTGTATACCGGACTGATCTATCGGGGGCCGAAGCTGATCAGGGAAATCCTGCAACAATGCGGGGATTGAGGATTGGCGCCCGAACCGAACCGGACCGGCACAAAGACCCCCGATCAAGCCGGGGACAGGCTAAAGTCCCTACGTTACCGGCCCGAAAATCTGGATGTAACCATCGAAGCTCATTCGCAATGCCACATACAGGATGATAAACAATCCCAGATAGCCGATCCATCGGTGTTTTTGCAGGATATCCGCGATCAGGGCAGCGGCCACGGTCATGAAGACGACTGAAAGCGCCAGACCGAAAACCAGTATCCCGGTATGCCCGTCTGCAACCGCCGCAACCGCGAGGACATTATCGAGTGACATCGAAACATCGGCTACGACAATCTGGAAAATGGCCGAGCGCAGTGGCGGGTTTTGCTCTGTGGTGGCTGGAGTATGCTCCGTTTCCACAGGAGCTGATGGTGGTTGGTGAGACTGGCGTAGATCCTGCCATAATTTCCAGCAGATCCACAGCAGCAGCAGACCCCCGACCAGCAGCAATCCCTTGATAGCCAATAACTGAACCGTAATCAGGGCGAAGGCGATTCTGAGAATAACCGCAACCCCGACACCATACAGAATTACTTTCCGGCGATAATCCTTGCTGAATTTCGCGGCAACAAGGCCGATGATAATGGCATTATCACCCGCCAGCACCAGATCCACAAATATAATCTGGACAAGTTTCAGAAATTGTTCTGCAAGATCCAACGGAGCTACCCCGACAAAAAAACTCCTTTTAACTTCTGTCGTCAAGGAAAGCAAGGAAAAGCGGGAATGAATATTTTTTGTATTGCACACGATTGCGTTGGATGGCATGATTTCTGGCATCCAATGGCTGGTTAACCAAAATATAAAAACCGGATCTGTAATCATGCGTGACCCCAGATATGACATCCTCTTCGAGCCGGTGCGGATCGGTCCGGTAACAGCAAAAAACCGCTTTTATCAAGTGCCCCACTGCGATGGTCTCGGCTACCGGTCTCCGAAAGGTGAAGCCGCCTTTCGTGGCATGAAAGCCGAGGGCGGCTGGGCCGTGGTATCCAATCAGGAAACCGACATCCATCCGACCTCGGAATCCGCCCCGTATATCGAAGCAAGGCTGTGGGATAAAGAGGACATGAAACGGCTGCGCCTGAGTGTCGACGCGATTCATCAACATGATGCGCTGGCGGCCGTCGAGCTCGGCTTCTACGGACATGCGGCCTGCAACGGCCACAGCCGCCTGCCGACCATGTCTGCGTCGGCAATGATTATTGGCTCAATGGAGCCGCTACAACCCTACTGCATGGGCAAGAAAGATATCGCCAATGTGCGCCGCTGGCATAAAAGGGCCGCGCTGCGATGTAAACAAATTGGTTACGATATCGTTTACGTTTATGCCGCCCACGACATCGCGCTGCCGTTCCATTTCATTTCCCCGAAATACAACCGGCGCACCGATGAATATGGCGGCAGCCTGGAAAACCGGGTTCGATTCCTGCGCGAGTTACTCGAAGACACCAGGGATGCGGTCGGCGGCGATTGCGGAATCGCCTTGCGTTTCGCGGTTGATGAACTGCTCGGCAATATCGGACTGGTATCTGACTCCGAAGGACGCGAAGTCGTGGAAATGCTGGCGGAGATTCCTGATATCTGGGATGTCAACATCAGCAAATGGGCCAATGACTCACAATCCTCCCGCTTTTCCGAAGAAGGATTCCAGGAAGAGTATATTCGATTTGTCAAACAGATAACCGGGAAACCGGTTGTCGGCGTGGGTCGGTTCACCTCGCCCGATACCATGGTCTCACAGATAAAACGGGGGGTGATCGATATGATTGGCGCCGCCCGCCCATCCATTGCCGACCCGTTTTTACCGAAGAAGATCGAACAGGGCAGAATCAACGACATCCGGGAATGTATCGGCTGCAATGTCTGCATTGTCAGTGACAACACCATGATTCCGATCCGTTGTACCCAGAATCCGACCTCGGGTGAAGAATACCGTCGTAACTGGCATCCGGAGACAATCAGCGTAAAGACTTCTTCTGATGCGGTATTGATTGTCGGCGCCGGGCCGACCGGCCTGGAAGCGGCCATGTCATTGGGCAAGCGGGGTTACCGGGTTGTGGTTGCCGATGCGGCCGACTCTCCCGGCGGCCGGGTGACTATGGAAAGCAGATTGCCCGGACTGTCTGCCTGGCAGCGGGTGGTTGATTACCGGCTGGGCCAGATAGACAAACTGGATGCGGTTGAAATCTTCCTGCAAAGCAGCCTGGACAAGGAACAGGTACTGGATTTCGCGAAAGAACTCGATATCCGGCATATCGCCATCGCCACTGGCTCAAAATGGGATAATCAGGGCATCGGGCGCAACCACTATCATCCGATCCCCCGTGATGGCAACGGCGCCGCGCTGACTCCTGATGACATCATGGCGGACTCGCCGATAGCGGGGCATGTCGCAATCTATGACGATGATCACTATTATATGGGCGGCGCAATCGCTGAAACTCTGGTCGGGAAGGGCGCCAGAGTGACCCTGATTACCCCGGCGGCGGATGTTTGCGCATGGACGCACAACACCCTGGAGCAGGGTCACATCGAATCCCGACTGTATGATCTGGGCGTGACCATAAAGGAGAAATTTCTGCTGGCTTCAATACAGCGCGGAAGCGTGACACTGGAACATATTGTCAACGGCCGAAACCAGCGCCTGGATGTCGATCATCTGGTTATGGTGACCGCAAGACGCCCCCGGGACCGTTTGTTTTTTGAGCTGGATGGCGACCCGGATGCCCTGAAATCAGCCGGCATAAAATCGGTAACGCGAATCGGCGACTGCCTGGCCCCCTCAACCATTGCGGCTGCGGTCTATGAAGGCCATCGCTACGCCCGGGAATTTGACAACAAGGTAGACATCGACGAAGTTCCGTATAAAAGGGAATATATCCAGATCTGATCATTTTCAGACTGGGTCACCGGGAGCTCCTGTTCACAGATCAACGCTCAGGGGAAAGCGAACATTGCCCGCGATCCGGGTTCGGCTCGACTTCGGGCAGGTTGAGAATCTGTTTCAGTTCACTGGCGCCGCCTGTATACCGACCATCGATCCATATCTGCGGCACGGTGACCGGGGTTTTGGGACCGATGATCGGCTTGACCCTGGCCAGCATTTCATACAATGAGCGAGGGTCCTTGACGACATCATGGTACTCATATTCAAGCTGCGCCTGTTCCAGGTATTCCTTGGCGCGAACACAATGGGGGCAGGAAGCCTTGCCGAAAATATGATTGCCCTGTATCGGGGTACTGCCGGCGGCTTTTTCGATCACCGCCTGGGTCAATACCCCCCGATTAAGCGCCGCGCCCTGGGAAACCAGTTTGCCATCAACCAGCACAATCGGAGCATGCCAGCCGCCTTTGGGCAGGGGTTTCCACCATTCACTGAGCCAGTCGCGCATTTCAAGCGCTACATTGATCTCGCTCAAATCAGAATCAATGCAGTCCTGGATAATGTCTTTGGTCAGTGAACATTCCCCGCAGGGAATATTGACCTTGAATGGCCCCCAGGCGCCCGCCCAGCGAAATACGGTTATATTGACCGGTTTGTTCATGACTGGAATTCCGATTGTTTGCAGGATGTGAAACGCAAGTATACTGTGGATGAATTATGCGTATAAACAAGTCAGAATCTCATCAAACTGAGTAGGTCATACACTGCACTTGCAAAAATGCTTAATACTATCCCATACCAAAACTTGCGGTGAAATTTTGACTGATTTTCATTGTTGGTCAGTTCGATAATAGGAAAGGCCCACTTTGTGTAACCGAACAGCACCCTGTAAGCGTTTATGACAAGGAAGAAAATATAAATATATGCTGCCACAGAAATGAATGAGCTAAAGATACCTAATTTATTTTCGATAATGTCAGCAAGGCGCCAACATAAATAAATAGCGGCTGGAAATCCCAAGAGCAATAATCCAATATCGTAGACAGAAGTGGCATGTAAAAAGGCGCGGCTGTTTGACTTCTTTTCAAGAACTCCCATTACCGCCCGTTGAATTGATGCGATCCACGCGTCTCGGTCCCCCTCAATGGTGAGATTGCTGAAATTTGGCGTTGGGCCTGAAACTGGATTATTGTTGTCGATTAATGGAGGCGTTAAGAAGTCGAGATTAAGTGTAAAATTATTCAGAGGATCGCGTCCTGCAACTGTTTGGTAAGCAGCGTTATTCGTGATGTGGATTGATCCAATCGGGTCTGGGATATTGGGAGAGTCAAAAGATTCAGTCCCGTAGCCAAACAATCCTTCCCCATCCTTTCCAGTAATTATAACGGTTATTCGGAAGGAACGTGCACGCAAGACCTCAAGTTGTTCACGATGCTTTTGATCAGCAGGTCCTTGCTCTAATAGGGAGGCAACTTCACGATATCCTTCTTCCTCGACGTGTGGCAGAAGCCTTTCGACAATACGTCGTATATCTTCAACGCTTATACTAATGCCTCGTAACGGGATTTTCTTATTGGTAACTTCAAGAGTCATTGATGGTTACTTTTTGTTGAGCTTTTAATCTGTGAGAGTCTCTGATTATATGCCATGTCAGCTAGCAATGGCTGTGGATTGATACTTGGAAGTCTTAACGGTTTGCCGGATTTGAATAGAGAATCTGTAATTGAAGAACACGCATTGGCTGGTGGTGGCGCACCTTGAGCAATCTGGATGGCGAAGAAAGCCTTGTTGACACCTTGTTGAAACAACGAAGACTGAAACCGCAGGCTACGTACGCCTGAAATATGGAAATGAGAGGAAATTCCTTGTGTTTTCTGTCTCCGGGTCGCTGATTCCGGGCCATTGGAGCATTCCAATCTACTGAAATCCCGGATACATCCCAAAAACTGTATTGATCAGACTTTCCTTAATCCCATGAGGGTAACGAAATGACCAAAGATGAGGTATTGGCGATGATGGAACTGACCAAAGACCACCTGAAGGATCAGGCAGACGACCGTCGTTTGGTGACAATGAAAGCCGGGATCATGATCGGCATTGGTTCTTTTATCGTTACTAGCAATTTGCAGCAGCTTAACTGTTTGTCTGCTATCGGATATTTTTGCATGTTTGTATCCATGGCCTGCGGTCTGTATGTGATCTGGCCCAAAAATTATTTTTCAGGGCCGAAACTGGACAAGGCAAAATCAGAGATTGAAAAATATGGATATACCGATGGATTGATCTGGATAGTTGAAGCAAACATTATGACATGATAATCACAATGCAAAAAATTCATACCGTGCGGCACCGCGCTAAATATCGGGATTGCCACCTTGATGGTTGTCAGTCTGCTAATTTCATTCCCGTCCACGTTTGACTGGCGGCTACTAAATCACTTGGCTTGGGAGTGTTCTTGAGCTTTAGCGGCTTCGGTCGTAGTGGTTTCTCGGTGTCATATCTATAACTTGGTCATTGCTGTATATCTGGACAACTCCCTTACTAGTAGGGCTGTTGTACTGCATTAAATTAAGTGCATCCTGTGTCAATCAGGAATAAAAATTCTTGATTGGGAAATTCTACGTCACGCAGCCATTCGTTAGTCCACTTCATAGATGCCATGACATTACGTTTATAATTTACTTTAACAGTATCAACGATATCCCCATTTTCGGAAAGAATTTTGTTCATTTCTTCTGCGGTAGCACGTCCCCCTGAACTATATGATAGTATGATCCATCGTGCTGATGTAGATTGAATTAGCCGTCCAATTGCTTCAACAGCAAGGAATCGTCCTGATTGACGGTTTCTTTTGAACTCTTCAAAGACAGACCCAGCAATTGGATCAGAAGTATCTTCTCTACGCTTGGCTTTGCCAAACAAGTTCGGTGAATCGTTTAGGCATATGGTTGTCCACAAATGATAATATGAAGCATATCTGATGCGTGAAGGAGGCATCTTTTCGTTATTAGATCCATACGGCGGATCGTAGTATGCGAGATCCACATCAATATCAGCAACACTAAATATGTTTTCGCGCATAACTTCAGTATTTTTATCAGCAACAAACAGATTTGGAATTTCGAGATGTAATTCTTTGTAAGATCTAGGGGACCACTCCTTAAGGTACGATACAAAATGACCCAGAGTACTATCCACACGATCCAAGCCTAAAATCAAACTCGTCAATGCAACAGCTTTCTCAATAGGTGACAATGATAAATCATCAATTTTTTCACGAATTCCATCTAACTTTCGTGTATTGTGGATTTGCCAAGGTTTTTTAAGACCATCACATTGAATAGAAATACCGTCATTTAAGCGACCGCCATAGTGTTCAGTAAACCAGCCATCTTTCGGAGCAACAGAATTTAAACTTCGAATTAACGTCGCATAATGTTCTCTTGGTTGACGATTTAGAAGATAGCATTTCCCGAAAACTTCTGACCAAACCGCAATATCATTACTAACAACCCGATATCCTGATTTAGCGAATGCTTGGGATACCCGAGTCGATCCAGAAAAACCATCAAGAATACTTGTTGCTCCGGTTCGATGAGCCAAATCTAAAATATATGGCAATAGCTTAAGTTTTGAGCCGGCATATTTGATTCCTTGTGTGGTGGGTACATTGAGGAGAATGTCGTCAAGCAATGCGAGATTTTTCGTCATTCCGGGAGCCCTGCACTTTGTTTTAAAAGAGAGATATCTTCTTTAATTTTCTCAAGTGCACTTGTATGACCAAGTGGTGATGAAACAAGAGCGTGCGAAAAGAGCTTTACTAAAACATGATTAGGGGAGTAATCAATCCAACCATTGGTGATGCTGTTAAAAAACCTTATACCATTCCTGGTATGCGTCCAAAGTCCACGTTGAAGTGCATTCGCAGCTGCATCGCCATAGCGTACTTCACAAATATAATTATCTTCAACATCATAGAATCGATACACTGGGTGTTTTCTTTTTTGTCCTACTCCCTCGCGTACAATACGTACGACTGCGTCACGTGCAACGGCATAGTCAAATACTAGAATATTGCAACGTTGAGATTTTTCGTTGTATATCAATGGCAAAACATTAATGTTTCTGAAAGCAGAAAAAGCGGGATCGTCGAGAATTACGTTGACTTTTTTACTTCCTATAATATCTCCACCTTCTTGTTCAAGGCGAGGGAACATGGAATACGTTTTGTCTGTAGAAAGCTGTAAAGGGCCATCTCCATATGCCTTAAGGCTGACCGGAAATTCAGCCTCCGTGATTTCGTTGATAATTTTAATATCTTCCTCTTGAGATTTAGCTCGAAACAAATCTTTCCCGACATGTACAGAATGAAAATCATACATGTATTGGTTGATAAACTCGGAAATTGCAATTTCAGCTAAGTCACCATGCGTCTTGTTCCCAATAAGCCGCATCGTAAATATATTACCGAGTGTCGTCGTAATAAGTTCAGGTTGTTTACTGATTAGAAGTTTAAGGCGTGTCGTGAATTCCTTGTAAGCCGTTGCAGAATCCATCAGCGATTTCACTTTCAAGAGATAAGTTATGTAGTTAAGAATTCGAAGTAATCACTCTACCAAACATTGATTTAAACGGTTCCCTTCATTGAGCTTGGCTGATTATTTCCAATACCTTTATAGCTCTTTTGGTCGTCTGTGTAAATAGATAGAGCACTAAGGTCTCCCCATTTTTTCAGGTAAGGATGGGCGCAAGCCGCCCGTTATTGATGAACAATTCGGCCTGTCTGGGCGGAGGGCGTTTGGGTTTTCTCCACCAGTCATAGAAAAGGGTTTTGGCATCCGCAAATAACGCCTGCCAGCCCGATAACAGCGTATAGAACGGAAAAACCAGGGGTTTGTGACTCTTTTGCCGTTTCGCCTTGTAGATGAGTTTCTGCCCCTGATTCTGGTGACAGGCCAGCAATCCCCAGGCTAACGTCGCCAGTGCAACCAGATTCTGCAAGGTCGCCAGTTTCCGGGCTTGAACCTTCTCCAATCCAAACCCCTGCTTGCTGAACCGATACCCTTCCTCACAGGCCCAACGACCCATATACGATTGAATCAATCGCTCCCCTTGCAACCGACCCCGTATCCGCTCGGTACTGACCAATACCATCGGTTGTTGTTTGCCATGACGCACCACAACCATCGACAACGGGGTATCGGGATGTTCTTTCAAGGATACGGTCGTCATACCAAAACGTACCGACTCCTGTGCCTGTTTCGTCAGCTTGCCCCGATGCTTCAACGGCAACTGACACGCAATCTGTTGCGCCGTTCTCTTTGACCCTCTCCACAACCAGTGACGAAGATTGGCCGCCCGTACCACAATCCTCCAATCTCCTTGAAGCCAGAAATCCCATAACACGCCCCGGTCTCCGCCATCACTTTGGCAACGGGTTGACTGATCCAATCACTCGATTGATTCACACAATCGACAATTCGCACTTTCCATTTGTTGCGTTCCCGGCTATCATTAGTCATCTTCAGTTCTCTTTTGGGTTCAGTGGTTTATGATAAAACCATTGTACCAGAAGCAGAACTGAAGATCCCATTCAATATCCTCCCTTTCTACAACCTTTTCAACCGCTTATATAACACTCAAATAAAAAATGGGGAGACCTTAGATAGAGCAATCATGTCAGAGCAATCAAAAACACCGACAATCACTGCGTCAGGCAGTTCGGGCGGCCGGAGGCGATGGCTGTGATTCGGGTACTAACGAACAATTCGCCGTCAATGTCATGCCGGACATGATTCGCGTCCTGCCGGATTCTGGTTTCGACCGCGGTCGCCCCGGCCGCTACGGCCATTGAGGTTGCTTCCTGCCTGGCAATTCTGGTGGCTTCCTCGATAGCCGGTTCGAGATTCTCGAACCGGATCGGTTGATCCTTGTGGAACAGATAAAACACGCCGAACTGAGGCTGGGCTACGGTCACATGAGCGATCTGCACGACCGCGCCGAGCACCGCTCCGATGGCATTCGCCGTCTCGGCGTTTTCGGGTAAATTCAGGGAAACCTTGAGCTTTTTCGCCACATCCGGGAAATAATCCGCCGCCGGCCCACCCACGGCGACAAGCGGATAATTCTGTGAAAACTCCAGTTTGAACAGAGGATTCACTTCTTTCGAGCGACCCTGCCCAAGCACGATATCGGCCAGCAACCGGGTCAGGTTTTGTGATTGCGAATCCGCCAGTTTTCCATGCTGGTTGAGCCCCGCCTCGATCAGCGTCTGGCTGATTTTGCTGGTCACCAGATGAAACACTTCCTGGCAGGGCGCTACCGCATCCCCATCGGGCCAGCTGCCGTATCCATACAGGTGACGCATCTGCCGGGCCCATATTTTCGCCCCGAGCCGGGCAGCCTGGCTATCCCAGTGATCACTCATGCCGAGCACATGGGTTGCGTCTGACGGGGTAAATCCACTGTAAATCACCAGCCCCATCCGTTCCATTCTGGCAACCGCCCGCAGCATACTCCGATTATCGTCGATCAGCGTTTCCAGTTCGATCGGCCCTTGCTGCAACCTCTCCCAGGTCCGCCGCTCGATTTCACTCAACTGTCGCAGCAGTACCTCATTTTTCTGCAACGGCAAAGCGAATTTGTTGTTTCTCGGGCTGGGTGAACCACTTTCCTG
This sequence comes from Candidatus Poriferihabitaceae bacterium, assembly GCA_965208975.1. Classification (GTDB taxonomy): domain Bacteria; phylum Pseudomonadota; class Gammaproteobacteria; order Arenicellales; family Poriferihabitantaceae. Next base: position 1,511,907 of record CBDBQH010000003.1, read on the forward strand.
CCGCCGAATGGCTGGCATGACCTCCGGGAACTGGTGCGCCAGCAGGCTCATCGGCACCACCCTTCGTCCGGAGATATTCAACCCGGAGCGGAATCCGAGTTCGCTGTCACCGCCCAGGCCAATCGAAAATACCCGGATGGCCTCGACCATCGGCTGCCAGGCGCCGATCCGGGCGCCGTCTTCACACAGCTCCGGTTGACCATCGGTGACAATCGCTATATCGGTAGTGGTTCCACCCATATCGACAACGATGGCGTTTTTCTGCCCGCTCAGGGCACAGGCCCCGATCACGCTGGCCGCCGGCCCGGAAAGGACAGTGGCAACCGGCTGCAGGCGGGCGGTCTGCGCGTTGACCAGCGAACCATCCCCTTTTACAATCATTAACGGCGCTTCAATTCCCTTTTCATTCAGTATGGTTTCCACTGAATCGATCAACAATTGAATGTACAGGATCATGCGGGCATTGAGGGCAGCGGTCAGCGCTCTCCTGGGAGCGCCCAGACTGGAAGCCAGTTCATGCCCGCAGGCAGCGGGTTTGTCGGTCAGTTCATGGACCAGGTCACGAAGCTGTTTTTCATGGGCAGGGTTGCGGGTTGCGAACATGCCGGATATCGCGAACGCGGAAACCCGGTCGTTTTGTTCCATAATCCGGTCTCTGGCCAATTCAATATCCAGCGGCTTCAACTCCTCACCGATCGCGTCATGACCACCATCAATCAGGGAAATCAGATCCTGATCGACGATCTCGGTCAGTCCGCTTTTATCCACCTGGGCCTGATTGTAGCCCGGCAACAGGACACCAACCGGCGCCCCCCGCCCCTCAACTACCGAGTTCGTGGATAAAGTGGTGGAAAGCGCAACGAGATTGACCTCTGCAATACGCGACGGCGGCAAACTTGAAATCGCATGGCCGATACCGATGGTCAGGTCGAAACGGGTCGTCAGGCTTTTGTTCCTTGCCAATACAGCCTGATTCTCATCGACGATCACCGCGTCCGTGTAGGTGCCTCCGGTATCAATCCCGAGCTGACAGGCCATAACAGCCGCGCCCGATTTTATACTGGCTCAGCCGAACATGTCCGCAGAAATACCCTCATACCAGCCGAGGGACTCTTCGTAAGTCGCCTTGCGCAACTCAGCGGTTTCACCCACCTGTGAGATAAATCCGTCTACTTTCGCAATTTTCTCATCAGTCGCTTTATAGGTGGCGCCAACCTTGACGCCGTCGTCGGTCTCGATAAGCGACCAGCAGGTATTGGCAAACCGGGCCGGAAAGACATCCGATCCACTCAGGGCTCCCCGTATCGCCATGGCGCAAACCTTGGCCTGACTGTTGGCCGAAAAGCCGGATTTGGGCATATCGCCCTGCTGCGAGGCGTCACCCAACACATGGATGTTGTCATCCATCCGACTCTGCATCGTGTGCGGGACAACGGGCGCCCAGCCGGCCTCGTTGACAATCCCCGCGACTTCGGCGATACGCCCCGCCTTCTGGGCCGGAATCACATTGCACACATCCACTTTGGTGGCCTCACCATCAATCACCACTTCCATTGATTCGGGCCGCACCTCGATCTTCTGGTCACCAAATTCCGGCCAGATTCGCTCAACCATGCCCGCATAATAGCGTTTCCACCCATCTTCGAAAAGAGCTTGTTTGGAAAACTTCTGCTTCGGGTCCACGATCAGGATTTTCGCCGTTGGATTCTTCTGTTTCAGTACATGGGCAACCATTGATATCCGCTCGTAAGGTCCTGGCGGACAGCGATACGGGTTCGGCGGCGGTACCATGCAGTAGACACCGCCGGCCGGCATTGCCTCAACCTGCGCTTTCAGGAGTTGTGTCTGCGATCCGGCCTTGTAGGCATGCGGCATCAGATTCTGCCGCGACAGGTCCCAGCCCGGCACGGAGCCGGATTTGAAATCAATCCCTGGCGACAGAACCAGCCGATCATAAGAAAGGCTGCCACCGCCGGCGAGCGCAACAGTGCGGGCGTTTGCGTCGACACCCACGGCCCAATCATGGACGACGTTGATTCCATAAGCGCTCGCCAGAGCGCCATAGCTGTGCCCGATCGAATCAAAATCACGAAAGCCCCCGATATAGAGATTCGAGAAAAAACACGAATAATAGGCTTTGGATGAATCCACCAGGGTTACGTCAATCGCCCCCGCGGAATCTTTGGAGATATAACGCGCCGCTGTCGCTCCGCCAGCGCCGCCACCCACTACAACCACACGTGGCCGCGTCTGACCCAGTACCGCCGGCGCCGATAGCGCTGCCGAAACAGTGACAGCCGAGGCAAGAAGTTGTCTTCTGTTCAGTTTCATGTTCCCCCCTGTGAATTTACGGTTGGTTATTCAAATCCCGGAAATACGCGGCTAATGAGGCAATCTCTTCATCAGACAATCGGGCAGCGATCATCTGCATGGCCGGATGGACGCGCTTTCCGTTCTTGTACGCCTGCAAGGTTATCACGAAATCATCCGTCGGCCAACTTGTGATGGAGGGAATCCCGGCATCCACCCCGTCGCTGCGGTGGCAGGTGGTGCACTCGCTCGCCAGGTAGGCGCCGTATTGCGGATTTCCCCGGATCGACAGAATCTCCGGGGCAAGGCCGTATTGCGCCGGCGTCATGGTTGGCAGCGCCGCGGGAGCATCGGCCAGGGACCCGGAGAATCTGCGTAACCAGTCCAGCAAGTCCGCTCGATCACCGGCTGACGGCATACCCCCGAAGCTCATTCGTGACTGCGGCGCCACGGCGGACGGGCTGGACAGAAAGGCGTCCAGCGTCTGTTCCGTCCAGACCAGACCATCCGCCCCGGCCTTTTGGAGTGCGCGGGAATAGAGGAAACCCTCGACCGAACCGGCCCGGCGCCCGACGATTCCGTTCAAATGCGGTCCGATCCGATGCCCGGCGCCCTGACCGACCTGATGACAGCGGTTGCATTGCTGGTAGAGTTCAGCCCCGCGCTTCGTGTCCGCTCCCCATGTGCCTGCTGCCGTGAATACAGTCAGCGCCAACGTCGATACCATCCACAGGACACTGCGGGGCGCCCTGTCCCGATGTCTGGCTGCCGGCTTGCCTGTCGCTCTGCCCCGCTTGTGTTTCATGAATCTGTCGGTTCCGGTAATCGGTTTTTGCGAGCCGCAATACTGGAATAAAAAGCCGTTATATGGAATCTGGCATGATCCGGCCGATACCGGAATGGCGCTCCTTCCGGGCAGGCCCGCCTGGCTTCGCAACCCTGGTCCAGACACGAGTTTTGTGGCTCACTGTTCAAATAGCCATAACATCGTTCAACGTCATAGCGCTGTCCGGTAAACGCATCAACCGGACAACTGCTTAAACACGGCTGATCCGGACACCTTGCACATATATCCTGATCTGCTTCGACCTCAACCAGTTCATCCGGCACGGTCGGGAAAGCGACCGCGAACCGATAAGCATGCCACAGACCGTATTGCGGATGAATCAGCATCCCAAGCTTTGAGGAGCGCAGCGATTCCGACCGCGAAGCCCATTGCAAAAACGGCTGGTACGGCGGCCCGCCAAACGGAAACAACGCCAAGCCGCCGAACAAATCTGCGATTCGATTACCGACTCTCTCGCTCCAGCGATCCAGCGGTTGCGGGTTTCCGTCCAGATACTCATCAGAAGCGGAGAAACATTCCCACAAGGAAGACCCCGCATTGCCGAACAGGATCAGCGATTGCGCGGCATCGGCTCCAATGTCAGGTACATTGTCCTGATCAGTAACGGCAAAACCGCCGCGCACAACCAGCCCGTATTGACTGGCGTAATCCAGTATGTCATTCCAGCATGTCATTGATCATCATGGCAGGTTTGATGTTAGTATAAAATCACCATGAGTTTCGAGCAAGAGCATGTGAAACCTCTGCCGCTTGGCCCTTTCTATCAATCCTCCTCCCTGAGGCGGGTGACAAGCCAGCAATCCCCAGGCTAACGTCGCCAATGCAACCAGATTCTGCAAGGTCGCCAATTTCCGGGCCTGGACTTTCTCCAATCCAAATCCCTGCTTGCTGAACCGATACCCTTCCTCACACAAGCCCAACGATGAATGTACGATTGAATCAGACGCTCCCCTGCTGCTTGACCGGCTGAAAAGATTAAATGATAATGAGTGACCACAGGTGTGGATGGGGAGGCATGAGTGTCTCCGTGATGCAATTTTCCGGATCAATAATACTACTACGGTTTTTATGCCTGCCACTGATGATATTCAGTTGAGCGCAAGAGCACAGGCTGTTCTGAGCGGGTTGATTCATCGTTACGTTGACGATGGTATTCCTGTCGGCTCAAGAACCCTGGCAAAGGAGACCAGCCTGGCCTTAAGCCCTGCGACAATCCGCAATGTGATGGCGGACCTGGAAGACCTCGGATTGATTTGCGCCCCACATACGTCAGCGGGCCGGATACCGACGGTAAAGGGGTATCGGTTTTTTATCAACGGTATTCTCAAGGTCGGAGCGATCAACAGTCGCTCGATCAGGAAAATCTCGAAAAGCCTGGTCAGCGCTTCCGAGCCGGGCAGCATTCTGGCCAGCGCTACGGAAATGCTTTCCCAGGTTACTTCTTATGCCGGAATCGTGTCCACTCCCGACACTCGTCAGGCTCATATCCGGCATATTGAGTTCATCAAGTTGTCCGGCCAGCGTGTACTCGCGATTCTGGTTACCGATGACGGGCGGGTGCAGAACAAGGTGTTGTGGGCGCACCGGGAGTATGCGGAGTCTGAGCTGATTGAGGCCACCAATTATTTTAATGGCGAGTACAGCGCCAGGACGCTGGATGGTGTCAGGGCGCAATTGATTCTCCACATGAAGCAGGATCGCAAGAGTATGCATCGCGAGATGAGGACCGCGGTGAGTATGGCGGGACAGTTATTCAACGAGGATCATGATGTCACGGAAAATGTCCTGGTCAGAGGCGAGAACAACCTGTTGTCGATTCCCGATTTCTCAGAGATGGACAAGCTGAAAGCGTTGTTCGATGCATTCAAGACCAAGCAGGTATTGTTTGATCTGTTGCAAAAGAGTATGTTTGCCAGTGGCGTAAATATCTTTATTGGGGAGGAATCAGGTTATGAGCCGTTTCAGGATTGCAGCGTGATCTCGGCTCCATACATAGTCGATAACAGGCGGGTTGGCGTGCTCGGAGTGATCGGGCCGACCAGAATGCAGTACGAAGAGGTTATCTCGACAGTGGATGTCACCGCGAAATTGCTGGGCAGTGCGCTGAGCGCTCAAAGCTCAGGCAGCCACTCCCAATAAGTGATCGCATTTCGGCGCCACGTCAGAATTGATGGGCTGTTTACAGAGCTTGAAGTATTCGAGCCCGCGCAGGTGGACAGATGGCATCCTGAGAAGACGGTGGATATTGATATACGGATTGATTCGAGCGGTGTCTGGCGCTATCAGGATTCCCCGATTCGCCGTCATCGCATATCAAAATTGTTCGCCTCGCTATTGGTTCGGGAGGGCCGGGAGTTCTATCTGGTCACCCCGCCGGTCAAATATCGCATTGCAGTGGATGACGCGCCGTTTCTGGCGATTGAGTTGAATAGCCAGGGGCAGGGCGCTACCCGGAGTCTCTACTTTCGAACGAATATGGATGAGGTTGTGCTGGCTGATCGAGAGCATCCCATTGTGGTTGAAACGGATAGTAAAACCGGGGAACCGTCACCCTATATCGAAGTGCGCGATGGCCTGGATGCTAAAATAACGCGGTCTGTGTTCTACCAGATGGCTGAACTGGCGGCGCCGACAGGGGCGGGCGATACAGGCCGGGTCAATTATGGTTTGCACAGTGCGGGCACACTGTTTATAGTAGGATCAATACACAAACAATAAAGAGACAAGAAAATGAGTTGGCAAAAGAAAATTCTTCGGGTTGATCTGACAGCAGGCGCCACTTCAGTGGAACCTTTGAATCTGGATTGGGCAAATCGGTATCTCGGGATTCGTGGTCTGGGAACCAAATACCTGTATGAAGAAATGGACCCGGCTGTGGATGCGCTCAGTCCTGAAAATGTACTGATTTTCGCCACCGGGCCATTGACCGGGACCATGGCGTCCACCAGTGGCCGTTATGGCGTGATCACGAAAGGTCCTTTGACCGGCGCCATTGCCTGCTCCAATTCGGGCGGGAAATTTGGCGCGGAATTAAAGTATGCGGGGTACGACTTGTTGATTCTGACCGGGCGGTCGACGATGCCGGTTTACCTGAATATCCGCGACGATCAGGTTGAAATCCTGCCAGCGGACGAGATTTGGGGGCAGTCCGTCTGGTTCGCGGATGAATGGATTCGCAAGAAGCGGCAGGACCCCCAGGTCAAGATAGCGGCGATCGGAAAATCCGGTGAGAACCAGGTGCGGTATGCCTGCGTGGTCAATGATCTGCATCGCGCGGCTGGTCGCTCCGGCGTCGGCGCAGTGATGGGCAGCAAAAATCTGAAGGCGATATGCGCTCGCGGCACGGTGGGTGTGAGCAGTGAAAATCCCGGGGCATTCATGGAGGTCATTCGAGAAGCGAATGATACACTGCATTCCAGTGGTAACAGGCGGGGGTTGATGCGGTACGGCACTCATGCGATGCTGAGTACCATGCAGGAGTTTGGAGGATTGCCCACCCGCAATTTCAGGGAAGTTACTTTTGAGAAAGCCGACCGCATCAATCATGAATCCGTGACCATCAGAAACCGTAATGGACATACTAATTTGCAGCGTAACGCCGCCTGTTTCGGATGCACAATCGGCTGTGGCCGGATCGCGAAAATTGATCCGGAACATTTCAGCGTCAAGGAGCGGCCGCAATACCGCATCGCTTCGGGCGGTCTCGAATACGAAACCGCGTTCGCCTTTGGTCCGGTCGTGGGCGTGGATGATCTGGACGCGATGACTTTTGCCGGATTTATGATGAACGAGCATGGCATGGATCCGATTTCATTCGGCGTTACACTGGCGGCGGCGATGGAATTATTCGAGATGGGCGTGATCACCAGGCAGCATACCGATGGAGTGGATTTGAGTTTCGGCAGCGCCGAAGCGCTGGTGGTGATGTCGGAGAAAACCGGTCTTTGTGAAGGTTTTGGCCGCGACCTGGGGCTTGGCTCGAAACTTCTGTGCGAAAAATACGGCCATCCGGAGCTGGCTATGGTCGCCAAGGGCCAGGAATTCGCCGGTTATGACGGCCGCTCGATGCAGGGCATGGGGCTGGGCTATGCCACCAGCAACCGCGGCGCATGTCATCTGAGGCATGATACTTTCACCGAAGATTTTCAGGACCCCGGCGCCACGGGCAAGGCGCAAGCCTGTGCCACCACTCAGGATTTCGTGTCGATGGTGGATTCCACCGGGCTTTGTCTGTTTACGACCGGCACATGGGGGTACGAGGATTTCGCCAAAATGGTGAACGCCGGCATGCCCGATGAATGGGATGAGGAGCGCCTGCGCCAGACCGGAGAACGCATCTGGAATCTGGAGAAACTGTTCAATCTGAAGGCCGGTCTGACGATTCGGGACGATACCCTGCCGCCGAGAATTCTGAAAGACCCGGCGCCTGCGGGATTCAACAAGGGCGGGGTCTGTCAACTCGATGTGATGATTCCGCAATATTATGAGGCGCGCGGCTGGTCAAGCGAAGGCATCCCTTCCAGGGAAAAACTGGAATCGCTGGGGATATAGATTTATTCGGGGGGCTTCGGTCTGATCAGCCAGGCGCCGAGCGCCGGCAGCAAAATGATGGCGCCGATCATATTGACCAGAAACATGAAGGTCAGCACCGTGCCCATATCCGCCTGAAATTTGAGCGGGGCGCCAATCCAGGTGGCGACTCCCGCCGCCAGGGTAAGCCCGGTGAGCAATACCCCGGCGCCGGTTGTGGCCAGGGTGCGCTCGTAGGCAAGAGCGAAATCCATCCCCTCGGCGAGCCAGGCGCGAAGCTGGCTATAGATATAGATACCGTAGTCCACCCCGATACCGACACCCAGCGCCACCACGGGCAAAGTCGAGATTTTAAGCCCGATTTCCAGCCATACCATCAGCGTATAAGCCAGTAGCGATACCATCACAAGCGGTACGATGATGCACACGGTTGCAGCGGCCGAGCGGAAAGAAATCAGGCACAACAGGATCACGGCCGCGTAGACGTAAAGAAGGATCGGGAACTGGGATGCCTCAACCTCCTCGTTGGTTGCCGCCATCACTCCGACATTGCCGGATGCCAATTCAAAAGCGATACGCTCCAGGGCGACCGGGTTGTGGGTGCGGAAGGATTTTACGGCTTCGACAACGCGCTGGATGGTCTCGGCTTTGTGATCGGTGGTGTAGATCGAAATCGGCATTACGCTGCAATCGGAGTTCAGCAGTCCACTGCTCGTTGGCACCGGAGAGACGGCCTGTACCAGGGTATAATGATTACGCGGCAACGTCTTCCATTTGAGATTACCCTCATTCCAGCTGGCATTGATCTTGCGGGCTTCTCCGGCCAGTCCGTATACTGACTGTACTCCTTCCACATTGCGCATATACCATTCGAATTCATCCAGCGTATGCATCACCTCGTAGTCAATACAGCCTTCGGACACGGTGCGGGTGATCACGGTCAGTACATCGACGCCAATCCCGAAGTTTTCGGTAATGATGGCCGTGTCGATATTGTATACCGAGTCGGTGTGCAGTTCGGGAACGCCCTGATGCTCGTCACCGACCCGTATCTGCGGCGCAAAGTATGAACCGGCTGCCAGTAACGCCAGGGCTGCGGCGATCACCATTGCCGCCGGTTTCCGGTGCGCTACAAGGGCGATTCGAGACCACAGCGGGCGCAACCGATCATCTCTGGCGCGCGCCGCCTGAATCTGTTTGGCGTCAATGCGGAACCAGGAGAGCAGGATCGGCAGCAGCGCCAGATTGGTCAGCAGGATGACCGCAACCCCGAGGCTTGCGGTCATCGCGATTTCCCGGATGACCTGCACCTCTATCAGCGAAATGGTAATAAAGCCAGCCGAGTCGGAGACCAGCGCTGTGACGCCGGGTAGCAGCAGGCGGCGGAAGCTGGCGCGCGCCGCCTCCAGGCCACTGGCGCCGCGAATCGTTTCGGCTCTCACCGAGCTGACCATCTGCACCCCGTGGCTGACTCCGATGGCAAAGACCAGAAATGGCACCAGGATGGACATTGGATCCATGCCAAAGCCAAGGGCGGTAACGCCGCCTAATTGCCAGATTACCGCTACCAGAGAACAGACCAGCGCCGGTATCGTCAAACGAAGCGAGCGGGTATAGGCATAGACAAACAAGCCGGTGACAACAAAGGCGATCCCGAAAAAGACCATCACCCGGGTCGCGCTGGCGGCGATATCCCCGACCACCTTGGCAAATCCAATGATGTGCACATTCATGCCGGGGCGCTTTTCGGCCTGTTCACGGATGTCTTCAAGCTGCTGTGCAACCTCCAGATAATCCAGCCGCTTTCCGGTATCGGGATGAAACTCCTGTAGCTTGCCGCTCACAATGGCGCCGCTGAAATCATTGGCTACCAGTCGGCCGACAATACCGGCCTTGAGAATGTTTTCCCGCACCCGGGCAAATCCGGTTTCAGTTGGAGTAAAGTCTGCCGGCATTACATTGCCCGCAGTGACGCCGTCTTCCACAACCTCCAGGAAGCGTACATTCGGAGTCAGTATCGAGTAGACCTGGGTACGGTCGATACCCGGCAGGAAGAACATGGCGTCGGTCACCTCTCGCAGCGCCGCGAAGAATTCCGGGGTAAACAGTTCTCCATCGTCTGCCATCAACGCAATCACAACCTGGTCGGCGCCGCCGAACTCATCACGATATTCCATGAATGTGTGCATGTACTCATGTTCCAACGGCGCCAGTTTGGTGAAACCGGCATCCACCCGCAATCCGGTTGCGAACCAGCCCATGACCAGGGTCAGGAGGGTAAATATCGCCAGTACAAGCCAGCGGTGGGAGAACAGCAGTTTTTCGATCGCGGTGGTCAAATGTATTTCCGGTCTGTCTGTCGGTCAGGGCGGGGAGCGGAGTTCTACGAACGGTTCCAGGGCAGGCGGAGGAGCCCGAACTCGCCGATCAGCAGTATATTACCGTCGGCCAGTGGCAATGCGGTCGAGATGCCCTGGCGAGATGGCAGTTGCTCCAGTGATACACTGCGCCCATTGTCCATACTGGTGAGCAGGGTTCCTTCCAGGCCCGTGATTAGCAGGGCGCCGGATTGCAGTTGCACGGCGCTGGTCAAAGTGGCAGTGGTGGCGGTCGGTATCTGTGTCCAGTTTTCGCCATCGTCCATGGAGCGGAACAGATGTCCGCGGATTCCCAGCAACAGCAGTTGTTCATCCTCCAGCGCAAGGGCGCTGAACCATGAGCCGGTATAGGGAGAAGGCAGTTCCCGCCAGTTGTCTCCGCCGTCATCGGAACGATAGATCACTCCTGATTCAGCGGCAATGAAAAGCCGGCGCTGCGTAACCGGCAGCAGTGCGTTCAGGTGAAAGTCGTCCTCGCTGATAGTGCGTGAAGTCCAGCTGTCGCCACCATCTTCGGTAGCCAGGAAATAGCCGTAGGCGCCGATGGCAAAGCCGGTACGCGCGTCCCGGAACCAGACATCCAGCAAAGGGCGCTCTTCTTCGGGCGCATGGTGCACCAGCCGCCAGCTGTCTCCGCCGTCCCGGGTACGCAGGATCACGGCGTCGTGACCGACCGCCCAGCCGGTTTGTTGGTCGTGCATGTGTACGGCGGTCAGCAGAACGCGGACAGGTACTTGCGCCAGCTGCCAGTTTACGCCATCGTCCACAGAGGTCAGGATGTGGCCCCGTTCGCCGACTACCACCAGACGTGAACCGGCGGTGTCGGCATCCAGCAGCAGCGAACGGCTTGCCAGGGGGGAGTGCGGGATTGCCGGCTCAGCCGGTCCGCTGTCCGCTACTGATAACGGTAGCGACAGACACGATACCAATGCCAGCGCGGCTGCACTTCGGTCCGGACTCCATAACGCCATGCGGGACAGGTGATGGTAATTAACGCAGGCCCTCACGACGCAGGGCTCCCGGCGTGAAGTCCCGGCTGGTCACATCGACATCCCAGGCGCACATGTCATACTCATTGTTGAGGCCGAGCGCCAGGTAGCGTCCCGCTTGCAGGTCGGTGTGTACTTCCAGGGTCAGCCAGGTCAGTGGTTTCTGGTAATAGTTGATGACATGGCCTTCTGATACTCTCCAAAGCTGGTCCCGGTTGTCGTATAGGTCGGCCAGCAGAATATGCCAGGAATCCTCATCCACATACAGGGTACGGCGCTTGTAGATATGCGTGGCGCCCTCCTTCAGTGTCGCTTCAACCACCCACACCCGGTGCAGCTCGTAACGCAGATTTTCCGGATTGACATGCAATGGCTGGAGGATGTCGGAGAAGGACAGTTCGTCGCTGTGCAGTCTGTAGGAGTTGTAGGGCACATACATTTCGCGTTTGCCAAGCAGTTTCCAGTCATAGCGGTCCACCGCCCCGTTATACATGTCGTACTGGTCGGAAGTGCGAAGCCCGTCGCTGGTAGTGCCCGGATTGTCATAGGCGATATTCGGGGCCCGCCGCACCCGCCGCTGACCCGGGTTATAGGTCCAGGCACGGCGTGGTTCACGCAACTGGTTCATGGTTTCATGCACCAGCAGGATGTCGCCGGCCAACCGGGCCGGAGCCAATACTTTCTGCTTGAACAGAAGCATGGTGTTGTCCAGTTGTTCCGTCGTCATGCCGGGCAGTGAGTAACGCAGTTCGATTTCCAGTCCGTATTTCACCATGGTATAGTCGCCACTCCGGGTGACCGCCGCCTGACCAGTGACACACTCAATCGTTTCACCGCGATAACGCAGCAGGTGATTCCAGACCACTTCCTCGCCATTTTCCGGAAGCGGAAATGGAATGCCGATGGCCGCGCCTTCCACTCCATTGCCATTGTCAACCAGTCTGGCGGTTGCGGCAATCTGGCGCGTGGCATCATAGATGCGTTGCGGCGCCGCCGCGCTGCGCCGGGTTGGATAGACCGGGAGATAAAACGTCGGGTAAGTTTCCAGCATGCGCTGAAGACCCACGGAGAGCCGGTCGCGATGCTGAGCCAGATTATCCGCATTGATAATAAACAGTGGCTTGTCGCTGGCATAAGGGTCACGATGATGTTCGCCGCGGACATAACCCGGCGGCGGGGTGGTGATACCGCCGGTCCAGGCCGGAATCGTGCCTTCGGCGTTGCCGGCTCGTTCTGCTCCGAGGGGAGTCAGGTCCTTGCCCAGCCGATCAATCTGGTCACTGCTTATTCCGGCGTGCGCCATGGCGGGGAGTATGCACCCGAAGACGAGCGCCGCGCGGAAAACGGATGTAATTCTTTTCATGACAGTCGGCCTTAGAAGGAGTACTTGAGGGAGGTGGAAATAAAGTCGCGGTCACCCAGCAAGTTGGTGGCGCCGGTTTGCAGGGTATAGCTGACATTTCCCTGCCAGCGCTCCAGATAGCCTGCGCCTACACCGAAAGTGACTGCCTGGCGCCCTTCCAGAAAAGCTCCGCCGGGGGTTGGACTGTTGCCGCTGAGGTCATGTTGCCATTGCAGGTAAGGAGAGAGGCGCGCGGCGCCGACAGCGTTGTTGTAATTGAGCAGTATGACCGCCCGGTATCCAAGGGAGGTGGGATCAGCCAGTTCTGAGCTGATACCGAGGCTGTCCAGCGGTGTTGCCGCTTTATCCGGCAGATCGTGCACATGCATCACCGCCGCTTCCGCGATGACCGTTGCGGTGTCCGCTCCCAGGGTGGAGCCGAACAGTTTGGTTGCGGTGACCTGAAACTGGCTGATGTCACGTTCGACATAACCCTGGACGGGCTTGTCGAGCCGACTTTCCAAAGCGGCAAGCGCCGCCTGCAACTGACCAACAGTGACGAGGTCGCCTGCTGCCGCCGCAGCCTGGAGCCGGGTTCCGAGTTGCAGAGCTCCGGCGATCGGTTCCAGCCCCTCTGTAATCAGGGATTCCTCTGTTCTTTGCAGTGGCGCGTCAGAATGGAAGGTATATTCGCCTTGTAATGCCCATCCGGAGTCCGCATGCACGGTGTTGAAACTGAGTCCCATGCTTTGGAGGTTTTCGGGATATTCGGCGTAGTAATGCGCGGTTTTGACATAGCGATCAATGCCGAGGATGCTGGCGACTCCGGCGGTTTGTGCGGCAATTCCCTCATTGAAAGCTTTTGCCTGAGCGGTGTTCAGGCTGGCAATAAATTGATCCAGTTGCACATCCGAGCAGAGGGTCGGGAGGCGCAGAGACTGTGTGCAAACCGATTTGGAAAGGGTACTGACGACAGGGCCGGCAGGGTCGCTGGCTGCGGCCGCCGCGGCGCGTCCCGCATCGTAGCCCGTTCGCCGGGGGGTGGCGCTGATGAATGGCAGATGGCTATGATGATTGATGAAATAGAGACCGAATTCCGTGTCATTCAGGCTCGGCGCGAAGTAGCGCATGGCAAGTCCCCATTGACCGGAATCGTCCGGTTCCCTGTCCGGGCCACGAGGCACTCCCAGAAATTCGGGGTCATGCAGTGGTTGAGCCGGCAGCCCGGCCTTCACCAGAGCGCCGTTGATAGCCGGAGTGAGCGCTCCGAATCCCCCGCCCATATCTGTTGTCACGTTATCCAGGGAGCCGCCGGAAAGGAAGACGATGTTTCCACCGGGACCGAAATAATCATTGGTGGAAAAATAGGAGCCGGAGGCATCCGCTTCCGTGTTTTCCCATTGCAGTTGATAAAAACCCTCCAGCGTCAGTTTGTCGGTTGGCGCTATGGAGGCCGAGAGCATGGAGATCGGTACCAGCCCCTCACGCAGTTCCGCGCCCGGGGTGCGGAATTTGGTGATGTCAAACGGGTTGATGATGTTGATACCGCCCTGGATGAAGGTGCTTTCCCCCCAGTTGAGCGCCTGTTTGCCCAGACGTACAGACACCGGCATTTCGTCAATGTCGAACGTGTTCGTGATATACAGATCCAGTAGTTCAATGTCATCGCCCGCCACCGCCAGGGCTCCTTCGGATAATGGCTTGTGATTGCGTACTCCATTCTTGTTTTCGAAGTCCAGGAAGCCGGTGAAACGGGTGAACAGGCCGAAATTCCGATAATTGAGTTCCAGTTCGCTGGTGAATTTTGAGGTGTTGCTGACTATGCCACGGTCATAGTTACGGGTTCCGTCGTCGGTGTTGAGATTGACTTTACTGTAGTCGGGGTCGGCAACGCGAAAGGTGAGACCGTGAGAAAGAGTCGTATCAAAGCTGCCTGACCACTCTCCGCCTCCGATCTCGGCTGCCGGCGCCGGAGGCGAGGCGTATAACGTCCAGCCACACAGGAACACGCCTGCCAGCAGGGATGAGATTAGAGACGTGACTCGACGAATGGAATAATCCGACGCTTGGTAGACCATGGGCTTTTCCAGAGAATCATATTGTGGTGGATGGATAGTTTATACAAAACGACAAGAATAATACACTGCTTGTATGGGTCCTCAATCCCCTGATAAATGCCTTGTGAGTGATTTTCACATGGGTGGTTGTGTTATGGGTGAGCCGGTCAGGGTCTCCAGCCGTCAGACGGGTCGAATCAACGTGCAAAATCTTCTTTGAGCCGTACTGTCGCCCTCTTGGAAACGCCAGATTTTCTGGTGCAGGCAAGTGAACCCCCACCGCCAGGCGGTGTTCGTCGATCCAGGGTGGATTCAGGCCGCGAAGCCCGACTTTAAGGAGGAGAGCGGGAACGGAAAGCACAAAGGTCTGTGGCTTCCAGTGTGACCATAGACTGGTACAGCCAGTCCAGCCGGAAGTTGTTCTTGGCAAAGCGCACACACAGTTGGCGGGCTTTGTGAACCAGATACGCCGCCGTTTGCATCACGTAACGGATGATCGGTCGGATGCCATGACGACGCGCCTTCTTCGGTAACGCCGTGTACTGTACCGCCCGCAGCAGAACCTGTGCAATCTGACCCAGGGCGTAGAAGGCCTGGTTGGCGCGGTAGCTCCGGCACGGTGGGTGATGCAGGTCCATGTCCCGCAACGGACCCTTGAAGGCGTTCTCCTGACCCTGCTTGCCCCGGTGACGAAGTACTAACTCTTTCAGGGGCAGATCGTTCCGAGACACCAGAATGACCGTATGACGCGGCGCCAAAAGAGTCTGGCCGTTCTGACTGTGGCATCGAACCACTACGTAATCCTGCGTCCGCTCCCAACCACTCGGACGGTGCGTGGCAAAAATGGCTTCCTCCTCCATACCCATATCCGTCCACTCCGAATCAGGAAGACCTTCCAGTTGTTCCAGTATCGGCCTTTTCCAGCGGTCATTCGTCAGGCTGATCGAATAGTCCCAGCCCCGCTTCGCGCATTCACGAACCAGAGCGCCCTTATAATACGCATGGTCCGCCCGAAACCAGACCGGCGCATCCTTTGGCAGCATCCCCGCCGTCCAATGCAGCAACTTGCGCCAGTTCTGCGTCACCCGTCCACCCCCCGGTTGCAACTGACCCGCCGACCACAAGCCGCCTACAAACGTCCCGTGCAACCAGTAACCCCGGTTGCCGTTGTAGTCCTTCCCCGTCCGCTCAAACAAGTGTCCGTCTACCTCAATCCCCGTAGCATCCATGAACATCGGAACATATCCCTTCGTTTCTACCTCATGGGCAATGATGGACGGCGCGACCCGACCCGCGAATGCCACCGCTGCATGCCACAGCCCCTGGATGTCTGTAATATCCAACCGGGATAACCATTCCCCCGCGCGGCGCGACTCAGGAACCCAACGCAAGCCCAGAAGAAGACTCGCCGCCCGGTCTGACCGCAACCCATCCAGGTCCGATAACGAACCATGACCACGCGCCAAACAAGCGATGATGGACCACAGAGTCTCCAGGTCCGAAGCGCCCCGATTGCGAACCTTTACCGAAACCGCTCCGTCCAGAAGATCAAACAAACCAAACTGATGGGCAGTTCGAGCCAGTATGGAGGACCCACCAAAGGACGTCAAATCCAAATCCGTGAACTCAAAGGTTACCTTCGGAGGACGAACCTTCCGAATCTTCCTGGCGCGACCCTTCCCGTTCTTCCCCGCTTTTCGATGCTTTTTCATATCACTCAACAGGTGAGTTTTCAGAAACCCTATTTTTCCATATAATCCCTTGATACCAAACACCTTTCAATCACCCAAAACTTCCCTTATCAGGGGATTGGGGTTGTATGGGTGGTGTCTCCCCATTTTTTATTGTGTGTTCAGTCCGAATGATGGGGATTCAGCATCGTGTGTTCAGCATCGTGTTGGTAATGTTCAATCCTGTTGTATACTAATGGTTTAAGCGATTCTCATTGTTGTGAAAATTACCAATATAGGCCTGTTCGGAAAATTCAACGACAACAGTGTGGCAGACGCCATTACCGTGGTCAAAGAATTCCTGGAGAGGAAAAAACTTTCAGTTTTGCTCGGCAACACCACTTCCAGCGAGATTGAAGGAGACCGGATTGACGATCAGAACCGGGCCATAGGCGATCAGATAGACCTTGCCATTGTGGTCGGGGGGGATGGTACGCTGCTGCATGTCGCCCGACTTCTGGCAGATCAGGACGTTCCCGCTGTCGGTATCAATCTGGGACGATTGGGGTTTTTGACCGACATTGCCTTTTCTGGCCTGGAAATCGGGATTAACGCAATCCTCAACGGGCAGTACGCCATCGAAAAGCGAACCATGCTTCAGTGTACCGCCAGCCGCGACAGCGAGGTCGTTTTTTCCGGTAAGGCGTTGAATGAGATCGTACTCTCAAAAGGCAACACCGGCCGGGTTATCGCATTCTCAATCCGGGTCAATGGAAACTATGTCAGCCGCATTCGGGGAGACGGACTGATACTGGCCACCCCTACAGGTTCCACCGCGTATGCGCTGTCCGCAGGAGGGCCCATTATTTACCCGGACCTTTCTGTAATCAGCATGTCACCCATTTGCCCGCATACGTTAAGTAACCGCCCCATCGTACTCGATGAGAACAACATAATCGAAATCACCGAAATTGAAACTTGCGAATCGCAAGCCAATCTGGCGCTCGACGGAGTCCTCGGCTATCCGGTTTTCGGGAATGAAACCATCACCGTTTCCCGGGCGCTGAAAAAACTGAAACTGATTCGCATCGAAGGATTCAACTATTTCGAGACGCTCTATTCCAAACTTGGCTGGCAAAGATAGCAAGGATAAAAACCCGAAGAGTAATGATTGACTGGCTTGAAATCAATCGGTTTGCCATCGCCGATCATATCGAGATCGAATTCGATGACCGCTTCACGGCCGTGACCGGAGAGACCGGGTCCGGGAAATCCCTGATTGTGGATGCAATCGGTATTTTACTCGGACACCGCTCCGACAGCAGCTATATTCACCATGCTCATGATACCGCCCTGATTCAGGCCGGGTTCTCCATTGCCGACGGTCACCCGGCGATGCACTGGCTACATGAACAGGACATGGCCATGCAAAATGACTGCATATTGAAGAGAATACTGCGTAGAAACAAACCCAGCCGGGGCTATATCAACGGCCATGCGGTCACCGCCACCCAGCTGAAAAGTATCGGCAGGGAACTGGTCGATATTCATGGCCAGAACGAACATCATTCCCTGTTAAAAAAGTCCACACAACTGCGTCTGCTCGACAGCGCTGCCGACAATCCGGGGAATATCGCCGAATTAAGCCGTTGCCATGATGTCCTTCGGGATATTTCGCAACAGATTTCCCGGATTCTGTACGAGAGCGATATCAATCGTGACCGTTCCGACCTGCTGAAATTCCAGCTCAGTGAATTAACCGGGCTCAACCCGCAGCCAGACGAGTGGGAAGATCTGGAAATGACCCACAAGCGACTCAACAATCAACAGGAATTAACCATCGGCCTGCAACAAATAGCCAACGAATTATATGAATCGGACAACGACAATATAACCGAAAAATTACTCCGTCATATCAGTCTGCTGGATCATCTTTGCGAATACGCGCCCGACCTGAAACCAATCAACGATATGCTTGGCGAAGCCCGCATTACTCTGCAGGAAGCGGCAATCCAGTTACAGCCATTTTACCGGGATATGAATATCGATCCACAGGAAATGGAAGCCATCGAAACCCGTTTTTCCCAATACTATTCACTGGCCCGCAAGCATCGGGTTGAACCGGGTATGCTTTTTGAGCATGTCCAGGACCTGGAAAAAGAACTGGATAATCTGGAAAATCCGGGGAATGAACTGGAACGGCTGCGTCTTCTTTATGCCGGGGAGGTTGGGAAATATCAGGAAATCGCGGACAGGATCAGCGCTTCTCGCAGACAAGCGGCGGCTCAGCTGGTCAGGGAAGTCACTGAAATCATGCAGGAACTGGGTATGCGGGGCGGCAAGGTGGATATCCGGTTCACTCCGTCAGAACCGGATTCATTCACACGCCATGGCAACGAGTCTGCCGAGATTCTGGTATCGGCAAATCCGGGGCAACCCCTTCAATCACTCAACAAGGTAGCCTCCGGCGGAGAATTATCCAGAATCTCTCTGGCCATACAGGTCATACTGGCAAGGAAAGCGCAAGTACCAACATTGATATTTGATGAAGTCGATACCGGCATCGGGGGAGAGGTCGCCAATGAAGTAGGCCGGAAGCTGAAAACCCTCGGGCAATCGGCCCAGGTGATCAGTGTAACCCATCTGTCCCAGGTCGCCGCCAGGGGAGATCACCACTTCCATGTCGCCAAACATCAGCAAAACGGACAGGACCCGGTGAGCGCGACAGTCACCAGACTCACTACAGACCAACGGATCGAGGAACTCGCCCGCATGAGCGGCGGCAGGAAAATCACGGAACATTCCATAGCCCATGCCCGGGAAATGCTGGAATCGGCATGAATACCTCTCTGACCGAACAGAAACCGGAAATCCGGGCAGCCGGACTGGACGACGTAGAAGGTATTTACGCGCTGTTGAAATTCTACAGCGACAATGGTGTATTATTGCCAAGATCAAGATTTGATATACTCAGTGCGACACGGGATTTTTATGTCGCCGAGGACAACGGCGAAATTGTCGCCTGTGCCACATTACTGATTTACACCAGCGAACTGGGAGAGATCCGGAGTCTGGCGGTCAGCAATCAGTATATGAAGCAGGGGCTGGGTATCCGATTGATTGAAAAACTGGAGGAAGATGCCCGTATAATCGGGTTATCCAAGCTGATGGCGCTAACCTACGAAGTCGGTTTTTTTAAAAAACACGGATTTCATGTTGTTGAAATGAGTGAGCTGCCTGAAAAAGTCTGGGGAGCCTGTATTAATTGCCCCAGATTCCTGAATTGTGATGAAATCGCAGTGTTGAAGTATTTATGAGCGGGACAAGATTCTGATGGACTTTCATATTGGTAAATTCACCGTCATCGCGGCAATCATGGTTTCACTGAGCGGCTGCGGTATTCTCTACAAACCCGACATTCAGCAGGGAAATGAAATCACCGCGCAAATGATCGCCGCGGTCGAATCGGGAATGACCCGGCGGGAAGTGGTGCGTATATTGGGAACGCCACTGATCCATGATCCCTTTAACAAGAATCGTTGGGATTTCTACTACTCACTGAAAGATGGAGAAACCGGACAGGTTGAACAGCATCTGACCTCGTTGTTCTTCATGGATGACCGGCTGGATCAAATCTCCACCACAGTGGAATAAATCATCAAACACCCCCTCACCATCGCGGAAACAACCTGAAGTGGTTGTCCGCAAACCGTCATCACGGGGCGATCTCCGCCAGTGTCAGCAATTGCTCCACATCCACGAATCCGGGAATCACCTGGCCGTTATCGAGTATCATGGTCGGTGTTCCCCTTACTCCGATCTGCTGGCCGAGAACGTACTGTTGGGCCACCGGATTGTCACAGGTCAGGGGTTCGATATCACCACCCGCCTTGGCCACCGTCATGGATTCCGCCTGATTCCCGGAGCACCAGACGGAAACAGCCTTATCGTAGCTCGCTGATTGCAAACCAGCCCGCGGGAACATCAGATACCGGACTGCAAGCCCCTGATTCTGCAATTCCGGCACGATTTTATGGAACTGTCGACAGTAAGCACAGTCGATGTCTGTAAAAACAGTGACATACCGACCAGTCGCCTCCCCCATCAGGATCATTTCAGATTCAGGGATACCTTCGATTGCCCGCACCATATTGGCAGCTCGCAACTCCTCACCCAGGCTCACTCCCCGCGCGGTATCGTATACCTCGCCAATCATCAGATGGTCGCCGGCGCTGGTTACGAAAATGGTTTGCCCACCCACTTTCACAATGAAAGTACCCGGCATGGGAGACGGCTCAATGGACTCAACCACTACTTCCTCCGACAGAATCGCCGCCAGCTGTTTCTTCAGGTTTTCCTCGCGTTCATCAGCGCCTGCCGCCCAGGATGAAGCCAGCGCGAACAGGAGCGCCACAGCGAAAAACAACTGCTTGACAAAAATCGCACAATCACCCCCCCCTCTGAGGGAGGGCGAGGAAGCCGAACATCGGCTGATCCGGTGGGGAGCGCCATGAGAGGAAGAATCACTCCCCCCTTGAGGGGGAGTCAAATCCGCTCTGCGGATTTGGTGGGGGGTATTCCCGCACAAGCGGGAATTCATCAGGGTATTCATCCAAGCAAATGCGCGACGGCCTCACGCTCTTCTTTCAGTTCCCGCTCCGTGATTCTCATTCGTTCCCGACTGAGCTCATCAGGCTCCAGATCCTGAACTATCTTGTATTCACCACCCGCGCAGGTCACCGGGAAAGAATAAACCAGCCCCTTCCCGATTCCGTAACTGCCATCGGAAATAACCCCCATGCTTACCCAGTCTCCCGCCCTGGAACCTGAAACCCAATCCCGTATATGGTCAATGGCGGATGATGCGGCGGAAGCTGCGCTGGAAGCGCCGCGAGCCTTGATAATCGCCGCGCCGCGTTGCTGAACTGTGGGAATAAAGTCATTGACCAGCCACTCGCGGTCCAGACTGTCGGCCACCGGACTGCCGTCAGCCAGCGCTTGCGAAACATCCGGATACTGGGTTGCGGAATGATTCCCCCAGATCGTCAGTCTGGTCAAGCGGTCATGATGGATGCCGAGCTTTGCCGCCAGTTGTGACTTCGCGCGATTATGGTCCAGCCGGGTCATCGCGGTAAATTGTGACGGAGCCAGAGCCGGAGCATTGGCAGCGGCAATCAACGCATTGGTATTGGCCGGATTACCGACCACCAGAACCCGCACATCATCGCTGGCATGGTCGTTCAATGCCCTGCCCTGCACAGAAAATATCTTGCCATTGTCCTTCAACAAATCACCGCGCTCCATGCCGGGGCCACGCGGTTTCGACCCGACGAGTAACGCATAATCGACGCCCGCAAACGCGACTTCAGGCTGGTCGGACGCAATGACGCCGACCACCAGCGGATACGCGCAATCGTTCAGCTCCATCACCACCCCGTGAAGCGCGTCCAGCGCCGGAGGAATTTCCAGCAACTGTAAAATGACTGGCTGATCCCGGCCAAACATATCTCCCGCCGCGATTCGAAACAAAAGCGAATAGGAGATGTTTCCGGCGGCGCCGGTGACTGCAACCCTGACTGGTTCTTTCATTGAATACCCCGACTTGAACGGTCTGGCAACCCTCTTCGACACATCTGATACTGACTGTAATTATACCAGAACATGACATTTGGTTGTGATGAAATCTCTGCACACTCCTGTTCTGAAATTATTCAGATGAATTTCCCGACTGCCCGTTGCTGTCCTTGACAATGGAGCGGGCAAGCAACAGATCCTCCCAGGCTTTCTTCTTCTGCATTGGACTTCGCAACAGGTAAGCTGGATGCCAGGTCGGAATCAGGGGAATGCCGGATTCGCCGTAGTGAAATACCCTGCCGCGAAGACGGCTGATGGGTTCACTGGTTTTTAGCAGGGATTGTGCGCTGACCGCTCCGAGAGCGACAATAACGGCCGGTCTGATGATCGCCAGTTGCCTGTGCAGGTAGGGTTCGCACTGAGCGGTCTCCGCCGGCGCCGGGTTGCGGTTGCCCGGAGGTCGGCATTTGATCACGTTGGCGATAAACACATCTTCTCGCTCCATATTCAGCGCTCCAATCATCGCGTCCAGAAGCTGTCCCGCGCGTCCGACAAACGGTAGCCCCTGCAAATCCTCGTTCTCGCCCGGCGCCTCACCTACGAACATCCATCTGGCGAAAGCGCTACCGACTCCGGGAACCGCTTTTGTCCGGCTCTGGTGCAGAGGACATTTGCGGCATTCGCCGATGGTTTCCGCCAGCTGCCGCAGCCTTTCGGTTGCATTGCCCAAATCCGGATCGGCAGCGGAGCCGTCACCGGATTGGTCAACGGAACCGGCGGATATTTCGTCTACAACTCCGGGTTCTGGCTGAAGTTCCGGGCGCACATCCCGACACCGCCAGAGTTCGATTCCGATTTTGTCGAGAATCTCGATCTGGCGCTCATTCAGTCCGGCCATCGAATCAGATGGCCGCCGAGAGTTGGGGGTGGGTGCGAAACTTGCCGACCGCGAGTTTGTTCAACGCATTGATATACGCCTTGGCGGAAGCGATGATAATGTCCAGGTCCACGCCATGCCCGTTCACCACCACCCCGTCTTTCTCCAGGCGTACACTGACCTCACCCTGTGCGTCAGTGCCACTGGTGATACTGTTGACCGAATACAGCTTCAGCGTACTGCCGGAAGATACAATCCGGTCAATCGCCTTAAAGGTGGCGTCCACCACTCCATTTCCCGTATCTGTCGCGCTGAATCTCTCGCCTTCAACCTCTATCGAAACCGTTGCCTCCGGCTTCATTCCGGTTTCTGAATTGGTGCGCACATGCACCATCGCATATTTCTCGTTATCAGGAGCGTTGTCGGATGTGGCCACCAGAACCTTGAGATCATCGTCAAAAATTTCGTGCTTGCGGTCTGCCATTTCCTTGAACCGATCAAATATCTCATTGACCTGTTCGGGGCCAAACTCAAACCCCAGCGTCTTCAGTCTCTGTTTAACCGCATTTCGCCCGGAATGCTTGCCAAGAACCATACGATTGGAGCTCCAGCCGACATCTTCAGCAGACATGATTTCGTAGGTTTCCCGCGCCTTGATCACTCCATCCTGATGAATGCCGGCCTCGTGGGCAAACGCATTGGCGCCGACAATGGCCTTGTTCGGCTGCACCGGAAATCCGGTAATACTGGAAACCAGACGGCTCGCCGGAACGATTTGGGTGGTGTCGATTTCCGTGTCGCAATCGAATTCGTCCTGACGGGTTCTGACCGCCATGACAATTTCTTCCAGCGAGGCATTGCCCGCCCTTTCTCCCAACCCATTGACCGTGCACTCCACCTGTCGGGCGCCCGACATGACCGCAGAAAGGGAATTTGCCACCGCCAGACCGAGATCATTATGACAATGGACCGAGAAGACAGCCTGGTCGGCATTCGGGATGGCCTCAATCAACCGTTTGATCAATTCTCCGAACTGGGAAGGAAGATTGTAGCCCACGGTATCCGGAATATTGATCGTGCCCGCTCCCGCATCAATGACCTTTTCAATAATCCGGCACAGAAAATCAAAGTCGGATCGCCCCGCATCTTCCGGGGAAAATTCCACATCATCCGTATAACCCCTGGCCTGGGTCACTGCGGCAACGGCATGCTCCACGACCTGATCCGGCGTCATTCTCAATTTGTGTTTTATATGAATCGGAGACGTTGCGATGAATGTATGGATACGACCGGATTCGGCCCGTTTCAAGGCCTCCCCCGCCCTTTCGACATCTCTCCCGTTCGCCCTGGCCAGACCACATACCGTACTTTCCCGGATCAGCCCGGCAATCGCCTGCACCGCGCTGAAATCTCCGGGGCTGGCAGCCGGAAAACCCGCCTCGATTACGTTGACCCTCATTTTTTCGAGCAGTTGGGCGATACGAATCTTCTCTTCCCGGGTCATGGAGGCGCCCGGACTCTGTTCGCCATCCCTCAGGGTCGTATCAAATATGATCAATTTGTTTTTCATCTTCTTGCCTGTTTTGACTGGTATCTATATTATATCGCCGGTCCCGCCTTGCGGGCGGCTTCGGATAATCAACGGATAAGGGGAGAAAGTATTAATGCGCCAGCTGGCGCAGTAGCAGTGCAGGCAGAAGAGACAATGCAGCAGAATCACCGACAACCATTACGGCTGTCAAAAAATGATCGGTTTTCACGGCTACCCTGTTCATGCTCCGTAGTCTATAAAACAAATCCGCAATTTACAACCCCCCCCCCCTGTAGACTACACAGCGCACCTCAAATGTTATAGTAAGGATACAGTTTATCCTTACTATATATTCAGTAACCAGGAGGTTTCATGCTTGCCAAACTGACTTCCAAAAACCAGTTGACCCTGCCGAAGGCGGTGACTGCCGAGGTAGAAGCTACCGACTATTTTGATGTGACGACAGAAAACGGCTGCATCGTGTTGACCCCCGTTCGGGTCAACCGCGCCGATGGCGTCCGTGCGAAACTCGCCGAACTCGGTCTGTCGGAGAACGATGTCTGCGATGCGGTCGCCTGGGCCCGGCCTCCCGGATGACGCCTGTCCGCGCGGTCCTGGATACAAGCGTTCTGGTTTCGGCGCTCCTGTTTCACACTGGTTCACTGTCCTGGTTACGCGGCGCCTGGCGCTCGGGGCGCATTCTGCCGCTGGTGAGTCGCGATACCACGACCGAGTTGATTCGTGTGCTCACCTATCCGAAGTTTGCATTAAGCGCCAGCGAACAGCGGGACATGCTCGACGATTATCTGCCGTTCTGCGAAAGCGTCACCGTGTCGGTCCCGCCTCCTGATGCGCCTGAATGCCAGGACCCTTTTGATCGTCCGTTCCTGGAGTTGGCGCTTGCAGGGCGGGCCGATGTCATTGTAACCGGCGATGCCGACCTGCTGGTACTCACCGGGAAGTTTGCTGTGCCAATCCAGTCTTGCGCGGATTTCAAAAGACTTCTGGTGTGATGGGTTGTTATTCGCGGACTATCACATACCCATACTTGTACAGGATTGAGTAAGCGCGAATAATGTCTATGTTGATTAAAATTACCGGAGATGACATTGCTGCATTGGGCGATGCCGACTTGCGTGACTTGATAGGATTACTGTGTGAGGCGGACTACAAGCTAGCAGGGTTGTCGACGACGGGAATCAAATGGGGTGGTCATCAAGATGCTGCTGATGGCGGCCTGGATGTTGTTGTTTGCGACGATGTGTCACCCCCTGCCGCAAGTTTTGTGCCAAGAAATGCAACAGGTTTTCAGATTAAAAAGTCTGATATGCCAAGAGCGAAGATCCTTAAGGAAATGTGTCCAGGAGGCAGCTTGCGAGAGTCTATCAAAGCGCTTCTGCAAGACAATGGGGCTTATATCATTATCGGTTCGGCCGGTTCTACAACTAACACAGCCCTCACAAGACGAGTCGGAGCTATGAACGAGGCAGTGAGCAATGAAATTGATCATAAGGATTTTCATTTGGATTTTTTTGATCGCGGGCGCGTTGCAACATGGGTTCGCTCGCATCCATCTATGGTTATATGGGTACGAGAAAGAATAAACAAGCCTCTGACAGGGTGGCTGTGCTATGGAGATTGGACAGGAGTTCAGGGTGAATATATCCTTGATGACGGGCTTCGGCTGCATGATGGGAATGGCTCAACAAATCAAAAGCTGTCTATTGAAGATGGCTTGTTAAAACTTCGTTCAGCCCTGCAGAAACCAGGGGCATCTATACGCCTGACAGGATTATCCGGTGTTGGGAAGACACGGCTTGTCCAGGCTTTATTTGATAATAAAGTGGGTAGGGAGGCACTCAACCAACATCAGGCAATCTACACGGATATGGCCGATAGTCCCTCGCCTGATCCAGTTGCAATGGCCGGGCAACTCATTAACGATAGAAGCAGGGCAGTACTGATTGTTGATAATTGCCCTCCGGATTTGCATCGCCGCTTGACGCAATCCTGTTCTGTGCAGCAAAGCGCTGTCAGTCTGATTACAGTTGAATACGATGTGCGCGATGATCTTCCAGAAGAAACCAATGTGTTCAGACTTGAACCTGCCAGTGAAACCGTTGTTGAAAAGCTGATCAGTAAACGGTTTACTCATATTAGTCGGGTTGATGTGAGAACAATTGCAATGTTTTCCGGCGGCAATGCGCGTGTGGCCATAGCGCTTGCGAACACTATACAAAAAGGCAAAACCTTGTCAGGATTCCGTGACGAGGAACTTTTCAAAAGACTTTTCTGGCAGCGTCATGATTCTGATGAAAGTTTGTTCATCTCAGCTCAAGCGTGCTCTCTCGTTTATTCATTCGAAGGCACAGATGCAAGCTCTGAAAAATCAGAGATCAAATTCCTTGCTTCTCTGGTTGACAAAACTGGCGCTAGGTTATTTCGTGATATTGCTGAACTCACGGAGCGAGATCTCATTCAATCTCGCGGTGTCTGGCGGGCTGTACTTCCTCAGGCGATTGCAAACCGGCTTGCCAAGGGTGCGCTTGAGTCTATTCCAAAAGATATCTTGGTGAATGGGTTTTTGAGGAGTCCTGAAAGGCTGATAAAGTCGTTCACACGCCGTTTAAGTTATCTTCATGACTGCGATGCAGCTATCGGCATCGTGGATGACTGGCTCGGCCAGGATGGCTGGATTGGAAAGGTAGTGGATAACCTCAATAATTTCGGAATTGATGTTCTCAGTAATATCGCCCCGGTATCACCAGCCAACACGTTTGAAGCCATAGAGCGGGCTGTAAATGGGAGAGATGGGGGCGCATTTACTTCAAATAATAATCCTCATTCCGGTGAGTTTGTGCGATTACTGAGGCATTTGGCATACGACCCGGAGCTATTCGACAGGAGTGCAAGACTGCTGTGCCGC
Source organism: Candidatus Poriferihabitaceae bacterium (assembly GCA_965208975.1). GTDB lineage: Bacteria > Pseudomonadota > Gammaproteobacteria > Arenicellales > Poriferihabitantaceae. Next base: position 1,538,938 of record CBDBQH010000003.1, read on the forward strand.
TTCGCGCTATCAGGAGACCAGGACGCACGCGACACACTCGAATCATTGTTTTGTATTCGCTTATCCGGCACGCGTGCGCGTATTGAGGCCAGAGCCGAGGTTATTGAGGAGTTGATAGACTCTGGAGATAAGAGCAAGCAGGAGCTCGGTCTTCTTTTACTCGATGCTGCGCTGAAGACAAGGCTTTTCAGTTCATTCCACGAATTTAATTTCGGGGCAAGGTCCAGAGATTACGGGTATTATCCTGTCACACGTGAAGAAATAGCCCACTGGTTTGATATCGTTATCAATATTTGCTCACGAGTTGCTATTTCAGGTCAATCAATTTCGAAGCAGGCGAAAAAAACTCTGGCAAATAATCTGCATGGTTTGTGGAAAACAGGCTGTGTGTTTGATTCGTTGGAACAATCAGCCAGAGAGATTCTGGCACAGGGAGCATGGAATGATGGCTGGATTGCTGTGCGTGAAATCATACAATACAACAGTAACAATTTTACCGATGCAGACAAGGAAAGGGTCTACAGATTGGAGAGGTTTTTAAAGCCTGACAGCCTTTTGGAAAAAGCGCGAGCCTTCGCGCTTTCAGAGGCACATGGCGGCTTTGATCTGGAAGAAGGATACAACGAAGAAGATGCCGCTGCCAGATATCGCCGCACGGAAGAAACAACCTGCAAGATTGGCGCCGAAGTTGCACAGGATTCCGGGACACTCAACACATTACTGCCAGAACTTGTCTCCACATATTGTAGTAGGCTGCTTAATTTTGGGATTGGTCTGGCAGAAGGGAGTAATGATAAAAAAGCACTTTTTCAATCCTTGCATGCTGCGCTTGCAAAGACAGAACCAGAAGTACGTCAGATTAATGTTTTTGTGGGCTTTCTCTGGTCATGCGCAAAATCAGACCCCGCGCTCTACAACTCGATACTTGATGGTCTGGTCAGAGATGATTTGTTAGGAAAATGGTTTCCAGAGATTCAGATACGTACTCCCACTATGGATCAAAGGGGTGTAGATCGATTGCATGAAGCCCTGGATCTTGGAATAGCGGAAATACAGCCATTTCGGTATCTTGTATTCGGGTGTGCCCATGACCATGAGTCCGTAAGTGACGATGATCTGGCCAGTCTGCTGAATAAAATTCTCCTGAGAGAGGGCGGGGTTGGTGTTGCCCTTGAAATACTGGAAATGCGCTTTTGCAATCATAGCCAGGAATCATCGAACTACTCCGACGACTTGATGGCGGTGGCGCGGAACCTGATGGCGACATTCCCATTTGCTAAAAACAATAATGTTGATACCCCTGATTACAAACTGGAAAAAGTTGCCAGTATCTGTCTGGCCGGACCAAAGGGCAGTCATGCCGCCACCATAACGTGCGAAAATCTCAATAAGGAAATTTCAGAATGCCGTATATTTTTCTTTAGCTATCCCTTATTGCTCAACAGTCTTGCAAGAGTCCAACCCACAATATATCTGGATGTGTTTTTGAAGGATTATCCGCTGATTATTCTTTCCGATGAACAGTGTCGTAATCCTCTGGATCAAATTTCGGATGTTGACCTCCTGTCCTGGTGCGAGAAAGCGCCATCTTCCCGCTATGCGCTGGTTGCGTCATGGATGCAGGCATTCAGCAAATCGGATGAAACAGGGAAATACGAATGGAAACCTTTTGTGTATACGATCTTTGATAAAGCGCCTGTGGTGGAAGAGGTTTTGGAACAGCTTGCCGATAGACTCCCGTTTATGTCATCGGTCGGTTCGCACGCAGATGCCCTGCAAGACCACGCTGTTTTATATCAAGACCTATATCAACATGACAATAAGAAAGTTGCAGATTGGGCTAAAAGTGAATATGCAAAATTACAGGAAAGGATAAAACAAGAACGTGAACAGGAAGTCCGGGAGAATCGCGAACAAAACGAAAGGTTTGAATAATCGGGCACACGGTAATTTGAACAGGAGCTTTCTCGCAGAATCCAGCCCAAATGACTGAATGGTCCAGAATCATCAGCCGGGAGCGGAAAATTATCTGTTCACAAGAAAATAGTAGTTATACAATGGAAGCGGAATTAATCAGAGGTTCCCTAATAATGGCGCATTGTTATCCAATGAACCATGCTACCTCCGGGACCGCAATCATCTGATAAAGATCAGGCGCAAATTAGCGACCAATACAGAGAAATCCAGAATGGGATTAAAAGACGGATACATAAAAGATTTTGTTAGCGGTACTGCTGTTCGGGCCACTCCCGAAGAAATTGAGGCCGTTCAAGTATTCTCCAAGATGCTTGTTGGTGACTACGGATATCCAAAGGAACTAATACAAACCCGTCCGCAATGGCGAGTGAGGGCTCGTCCCTCAGATACAAAAAAGGAATATCCAGTTGATATTGCTATTTTCAATTCGAAGGACCACAAGGAAAATAACATTGAAATCATAGTTGAATGCAAGAAGGCTAATCGAAAAGACGGGCTCACGCAGTTGAAAGACTATCTTCGCTTTTCTACATCTCAATTTGGTGTATGGTTTAATGGTCGCGAAAAACTATTTCTCAAAAAGACCGAAGACAAAGGAAAAGTGATCTTTGAAGAGATACCCAATATTCCGAAGCATGGAGAACGGGTTGAAGACATTGGCCTTTACAAACGAAAAGACCTGAAACCGACACACAATCTGAAAAGCGTATTCCGAACCATCCGTCATTATCTTGCGGCCAATGCGGTTGGTATTACGCGTGACGAAGTGTTCGCACAACAGATAATCTATTTGATCTTTTGCAAGATCTATGACGAGCGTTTCACCAAACCAAACGACATGGTGAAGTTCCGTGCTGGCATTGGTGAAAAATCTTATGAGATAAACGGACGTATTCAACAAATCTTCGGCCATGTAAAGACCAAGTATTCGGATGTAATTGATGAAAGGGATAAAATTACCCTTGACGACAAATCACTTACTTATGTGGTCGGTGAATTACAATTATTTTGCTTGATCGACAGTGAGCGCGACGCAATAGCGGATGCATTTGAAACATTTATTGGCCCATCTTTGAAGGGCGGACAGGGACAGTTCTTCACCCCTCGCAATGTGGTCAAATTGATCGTTGAAATCGTCAACCCAACCTCTGATGACAAGGTGATTGATCCCGCCTGTGGTAGCGGTGGCTTTTTGATTGAAGCACTCAGGGATGTTTGGGAGCACATTGAAGAAAAGGGGGCTTCGTTTGGCTGGCCAGATTCTGAAATAGCTTCAGAGAAGCTGGAAGCCGCAATCAAGAATTTCCGAGGCATTGACAAGGATAACTTCTTGAGCAAGGTTGCCAAGGCATACATGGCTATCATTGGTGACGGTCGTGGGGGGGTATTTTGCGAGAACAGCCTGGATGTTCCGAAACACTGGAAGGCTTTGACTAGTGAAAACGTCCCGCTTGGGTCGTTCGATGTTGTGATGACGAATCCCCCGTTCGGCAAGAAGCTGAAGATTGAGGACACAGCAATTCTCGGTTGTTATCGATTAGGACACAAATGGTCTGTCAACATGACATCCGGTAAATTTGAAGAAAAAAACACGCTACACAAGGGACAAGCCCCGCAAATTCTTTTCGTTGAACGATGTTTGGAACTTATGCAGGATGGGGGACGGCTTGGAATCATAGCGCCCGAAAGTATGTTCTGTAATCCATCCCACCGATACATCGTTCAATACATCAAGTCAGTAGCGCGGATCAAAGCCATAGTTTCACTGCCGGAAGAACTATTTCAACCCTACACGCACGCTAAGACGTGTGCAGTCATAATCGAAAAAACCCCAACCAGCCTGGAAACTGACCACGAAATATTCATGGCCATTGCCAAGTGGTGTGGTCACGATTCAAGAGGCTTGCCGATACCACATGATGACATCCCAAAAATATTGGAAAAGTTTCTTGATTACAAGGAAAAAGGAAAGCTGACCTATGACCATTGGGGCTTCGTTATCAATGAAACCAACATTCGAGATAATATCTACCTGCCTAAATACTACAATCCGGAAATCCAGAAGAAACTTGAAAGCCTAAAGAAAACGCACAATCTATTAGTGTTCAGGGATTTGTTCGAACAAGGCATCATCGGTATTTCAACTGGTCAAGAAGTCGGGAAACTGTCGTATGGAACAGGCAATATCCCGTTTATACGAACATCGGATATTGCGAACTGGGAAATCAAGCTTGATCCAAAGCACGGCCTGTCGGAAACAATCTACGAAAATTTGAAGGATAAACAAGACATCCAGGAAAACGACATTCTGGTAGTCCGGGATGGCACCTATCTTGTTGGAACGTGCGCCTTGATAACGAAATATGATACGAAGATAGTCTATCAAAGCCACATCTACAAAATACGATCAAACAATTATGAAGTCTTACACCCCTATTTATTGCTTGCGGTCCTGACAAGTCCAATCGTGAAGGAGCAAATATTCGCCAAACGGTTCACTCAAGACATTATCGACACCCTCGGTAGGCGGGTTCATGAGTTGATTTTGCCAATTCCGAAAACAAGAAAGGAGAAGAACGAAATCATTGAAAATGTGAAGAAGGTAATTAGTCACAAGAATGCAGCTCGTGAACTTGCTCGAAAAGCCATTCTCGACGTAGCGCCGGTTGGAGATAATTCGGACGTAACAGAATTTCTTACGATGACGAAATAGTTGAATCAGTATTGGAAAGCTCCCTTGTCGACTTCACCCGCCCCGCATAGAACGGCAAGAGCGCTTTCAGCGCTTCCAGATTATCGCCCTGGATCAACATATTTCCGGCATTGGCGTCTCCGGCTGAAAGTTCGGGTATTTCTTGAACAGGCGATACGGCGCCTGTTTCGCGCGCCGGATATCTTCGTCTCGTGTCAACCAGTGCAGAATAGGCATGATCTATCACTCGTTCCCGTTCATTCACGAACCCGGGACACTAAATCTATTTTCTTTGCAATTCCGTCAAGGGATATATCCCTTGACGGAAATCCCTGAATGGTTTTCATCATATTCATGAGTGAAGCAGCATACTCATCGTTGCCGGTTTGTGTGGCTGATTTCAGTTCCGTATGCCGCCGCCTGGCACGGTTGCGATCAGGGTCTGCGACCAGGAGATATGCATGTATTATTGTTAATCGGTCTGTCCAGGCTTTCCGTCCAGGCAAGGAGGTCAGAAATGCCATTACGTCATCAGGCGATGCTTCACCACGAATGAAGCGGTTGTAGAGATCAGGGTAGTTGGAACGCAAGACGATCAGGAGCGCCACCAAAACAGGGCGAAGATAATGATTGGAAGGCGTTTCATCCATCACGATCCGTAACCGTGTGATGCATCTTTCCTGAGCCCGGAGCGTCAGCCCCATCGCCTCGCTGAGCAACGTAAAAAATTCAACAAACTGCGTTTTGTCGTAGGCCGTCGAGGAATTTTTGTTTCGCTCCTCAAAAACCGGATCAAGGTCAAAGCGTGTAATGAGACTGTTTATGTGGCTTTCGGTATTAACAACCGGGATGCCGTATTCCAGATCGAAAAAACGACGAAGGTATTCGGCTGCGTCAAACTCCGCTCCATACACTGCCTTGATGGAGAGTCCAGAGCCATCACGAAAGGTCCGTCCAATCGTCCGATCAATCCGGAAAGGAACTCAACCAGCGGCTTTCGGTCGAGTGAGTCGTGCCGAAATGGGTCCTCAGAGTGGATTTCAATATCGTCGGGACGATAAGTCATTTGCTGTCATACCTTCTGATTACGGGTATTTTGTACGGCTGTATTGGCGTTGGGTTTTATGGCGCACATCCGTGTATCAGCCGCGTTCCACCCGAATTGCCAGCAGATTCCGTTCCGTCCGTCCGAAAGCCAGCGCGATATGATGAATCGGTTGGCCCTGATTGCGGTATTTATCACTGTACCCCTTCTCCTGTATCTGCACCATCGCCTGAGCCAGAGCGGATTCTTTCCCGGATTCATCTTCCACCACCTTGAACTCCATGACGAATACCTGACCGGCATGAATCAACGCCATGTCCGAACGACCCCGGCTGGTCGCTTCTTCTACCCGCACTTGAGCCTCACAAGACAGGAAATTCATGTACAGCAGACTCGCATACCAGGACTCATACCGACTCAAGCCGGCGCTGTCATGCCACGGGTACGGAATCCCCGAAAGATAGGCCCGGAATCCCTCGGCAAAGCCGTCAAAGTCCTGTGCCGCGAGTAATTCAAGCAGTTGTTCTCCCTGCTTCGTGATGCGATCGACACCGGTCATATACCGCAGCAACCCCCGGTTCAGACTCAATTCGACCTCATGATTCGGATAGTCCATCCGGTATTCGGTCAGGCCTCCGGTTTGTTCCTTGCCGACAATAGTCAGATAGCCGGTCTGGAACAACAGGGCATCCATGTTGTAATCCTGTATATCAAATGTGGAGACCAATTCCCGGTCCGCAATCCGGTTGGTCAGTTCCAGCGGGCTGATTTCCTGTCGTACCAGTTCCCGGTACAGGAAGGTCGGTGTCCCCGTGCGAAACCAGTAAGGCTCGAATGTTCGCCCCCGCAGCAGCAGTAGCACATCGAACGGGTTGTAGACTTTCTCCTCCCCCAGCCAGCTATAGCCGTTGTACCAGCGTCTGATCTCGTCCCGATCAAGCCCCGGCAATTCCGCGGCGAACACGGTGTCGAGGTCATGGTCGGTATAGCCGCAGAGGGTGGAGTACTTACGATCCAGACTGATGTTTTCCAGGTTGTTGAGACCGGAGAACAGATTCACATTCGAGAACATGCTGATGCCGGTGATAAAGACAAACCGGATATGGCGGGCGCTACCCTTGATGATGCCGTAGAACCCGCGCAAATAGTCCCGGTTGGCTCTGGCCAGTTCTGAGTCTTCCAGCACATCCAGGATCGGCTTGTCGTATTCATCAATCAGAATCACTACCGGGTTTTGGGTGGTTCGATGCAACTGGGCAATCAGCCTCAAGAGACGATCCGGCCCCTTCATGTCTGGCGGAGCCGGGTCAAGCCCCGCCCCTTCTTCGATGAGGGTCAACTGCGTATGAATGTTCTTCTCCAGCGCTTCCGGGCTGTTGTATTGACCGTCGAAGCTTATCCGCACCACCGGATGCTTCTGTTGCGGGCTCCAGTCCCAGTGATCATGAATACCCAGCCCCCGGAACAGTTCCTCGCTGCCCTCGAACAGTTCATGCAGGGTGTCGAGCAGCAGGCTCTTGCCGAAGCGCCGCGGGCGGGACAGGAAATAGTAATCTCCCTGATCAATCATCTGCCGGATCAGGGGGGTCTTGTCCACATAGTAGCAGTCCCGTTCCCTCAGATTACGGAAAGTCTGGTATCCGATCGGCAGTCGGCGGCGGGATATGTTTTGGTTCTCGGCCATGGCCCTGATATCATAACACTGTGAAGTGAGTTGAATTCGCTCTAAATCCAGTAAGCGGTGCGGATCATGATTCTGGATGCCAGTCTCATCAGTCCCTTGACCGGGGGGGGCAGGTCGGCGGCTCCGGCATGGATGGCTTGTTCGGCATGGGCGGCTTCATCCGTCCTCATTTGTGACACGATTTGCCGGCTTCGCAAATCCTTGACTGGCAACTTGCCGAGTTGGTCGTCCAGGTGGGACACTACCTGTTTTTCGGTTTGTGCGAGGAAGCCGAGATTCCATTTGTCACCCGCCACTCCGCTGACCGCTCCGATCATGAATGATGCCCCGTACCAGAGTGGATTCAGGGCGCTTTTGCGGCTGCCGAGTTCATCCAGACGTTGCTCGCACCAGGCCAGATGATCGACTTCTTCCGTAGCGGCCTGTCGCATCTGTTGGCGGGTCGCCTGGTTCCGGGCCGTGCAGGTCTGGCTTTGATACAGCGCCTGGGCACAAATTTCGCCAACATGGTTGACTCGCATATATCGACCTGCCAAAGTCCGATCACGGTCGCTCATGCTGTCATCTTCTGCCGCGGTGGCCGGGTATTCCCGGCTTGACCGTGCTTTGACGAACAGCGTATCGAGTGTCCGGGCGGCGCCGATGAGAAGATGATCGAGACGGTTGTACTGGCGTTGATTTTCCATAGCGTAAGTATACCAGTATCTGAACCAACCGGCCAATTCAGGCGTTGTCTGGTGTAGACTCTCCATATATTTCTGCAGATGGCCATGAAGGGGCGATGCGCGAGTTCATGTTATCCTGCCTGGACAAGAGACATATTGAAATCATGAAAGAATGCCCTGAATCGGTAAAAAGCCCGAATATTGGTGAGATATCGAGTATAAAAACAACCGAAAAAGAAAGATGAATACCCGTGAAATCCGGGCGCTGTTTGAAAGGGTCCTGCCAGCGCAATCCATCGTTTCCGATGTGGCCGGGTTGCGGGTTTATGAATGTGACGGGTTGAGCGCTTACCGACAGGTTCCGAAGCTGGTGGTGTTGCCCGACCGCATTGAGCAGGTTCAACGCGCCATGGCGGTCTGCCAGCAACACGGTATCCCGATCGTCAGCCGGGGCGCCGGAACCAGTTTGTCGGGGGGCGCTTTGCCGCACCGGGACGGCATTGTGCTGGGCCTGGCGAAGATGAACCAGATGCTGGAACTGGATCTGGCCAATCGCACCGCCACAGTCCAGCCGGGCATGCGGAACCTGGCAATCTCCGAGGCGGTTCGTAAACACGGGCTGTACTATGCGCCCGATCCTTCATCCCAGATCGCGTGTACGATCGGTGGCAATGTCGCAGAAAACGCGGGCGGGGTGCATTGCCTGAAATATGGATTGACGGGACACAATATTGCCGCCTTGAAAATAGCGACCATCGAAGGCGAACTGGTTGAAATCGGAGGCTCCGGCCTGGATGTCCCCGGCTTCAATCTGCTTTCACTGATGATCGGGTCCGAGGGAATGCTGGGTATTGTGGTCGAAGTCACGGTGAAATTGTTGCCGATACCGGATACCGCGAAGGTGATCATGGGTGTGTTCGATTCGGTGCAGGCCGCGGGCGACAGCGTGGCCGATATTATTGGTGACGGCATCATTCCGGGGGGCATTGAAATGATGGACAATCCGGCGATACGCGCGGCTGAAGATTTTGTCCATGCCGGTTATCCAACCGAGGCCAGCGCCATACTGTTGTGTGAACTGGACGGCACGTCAACGGAGGTGGATGACCAGCTCGAGCGGGTTAAAAAACTGTTCGATCAAAACGGCGCCGTGGAAAACCGGGTTGCCCGGGATGAACGTGAGAGAGCGCTGTTCTGGTCGGGGCGCAAGGCCGCATTTCCGGCGGTCGGTCGGATTTCGCCGGACTATTACTGTATTGATGGCACGATTCCACGCAAATCGTTAGGCCGGGTTCTGATGGAAATAAACCGTCTCTCCGAACAGTATCAACTGCCTGTCGCCAATGTATTCCATGCCGGGGACGGCAATCTGCATCCACTGATTCTGTATGACGCCAACCAGCCCGGTGAATTGGCGAAAACCGAACAACTGGGCAGTGAAATTCTCCGGCTGTGCATTGCGGTGGGCGGCACGATTACCGGGGAGCATGGCGTGGGTGTAGAGAAAGTCGGTGAAATGTGCATCCAGTTCAACGATCAGGAGCGCGGGCAGTTCCACAGTGTAAGGGATTGTTTCGATCCGGGCAGATTGCTGAATCCGGGCAAGGCCATACCTACCCTGGCCCGCTGCGCGGAGCATAATGCCATGCATGTTCATGCGGGGGAATTGCCTTTCCCGGAGCTGGAGCGTTTCTGATGGCAGGGAATATCGAGGAAGAATTGCGGGAGCGCGTTGTCCGCGCCCGCAGGGAGTCCGCACCGCTGGCTATTCGCGGAGGCGGCAGCAAGGATTTCTATGGACGGCAAATAATCGGACAGACATTTCCTGTCTGGCAACATGCCGGGATTCTGGATTATCAGCCAACGGAACTGGTGATTACCGCGCGGGCGGGGACATCATTGCAGGAAGTCCAGACCACCCTGGCCGACTGCAATCAGATGTTGGGCTTTGAGCCGCCGTTGTTTGCGCCGTCTGCGACTCTGGGCGGCGTGATTGCGACTGGTCTGGCTGGCCCCCGTCGTCCTTATGCCGGGTCGGTGAGTGATTTCGTTCTGGGCCTTAAAGTATTGACCGGGAAGGGAGAGCTCCTCCGGTTCGGCGGCCAGGTCATCAAAAATGTGGCGGGATTCGATATTTCCCGTCTGATGGTTGGCGCTATGGGATGTCTGGGCGTGATTCTGGAAGCGTCACTCAAGGTATTGCCGATGCCGTTGCGTGAAACCACGATCAAGCTGGAACATGATCAGGCCGGGGAGTTTGTCAAATTCATGACTGCGCTGGCTCGCAAGCCATTGCCGGTTTCGGCGGCTTGCTGGGTCGGGGGGGTGACTTGGCTGCGTTTGTCGGGCACGGATACCGGGGTTGACTCGGCGATACGGAGGATTGGTGGAGAGGTGGATGACCAGGGTGACTTGTTCTGGGATGGTGTCCGCGAGCACAGTCATGAATTTTTTCAAGGCGGCAGCCCTCTGCTTCGCGGTTCGGTCGCGCCGGCAACGCCGGTGATTTGTCCGCAGACTCCGCAGCTGATGGATTGGGGCGGCGCCGCGCGCTGGATTTGCGGCGCTGGGGATGACAGTGAATTCGAGCGTCAGGTTCGCTACCATCGGGGGCATGTCACCCGGTTCAGGAATGTCGACAGAAGCGGGCAGGTATTCGGCCCGGTTGATTCGGTGAATATGAAGTACCAGCAACGCCTGAAGGATGCCTTTGACCCGCACCGGATTCTGAATCCGGGCAGGATGTACGCGGATTTATAGTCATGCAAACATCATTGATACATGAAATTGCGAGTACTGTGGAAGGTGAGACTGCGGATCGTATCTTGCGTAAATGCGTACATTGCGGTTTTTGTAACGCCACCTGTCCGACCTACCAGCTGCTAGGAGACGAGAGAGATGGGCCACGGGGAAGAATCTATCTAATCAAGCAGTTGCTGGAAGGAGAGCCGGTGCGGCCGTCGTCCCGGCTTCATCTGGACCGTTGCCTGACTTGCCGGGCGTGTGAAACCACCTGTCCATCGGGTGTCGAATACGGCAAATTGCTGGAGGTGGGGCGGTCGGTTTTCGAGCGGCGGGCTCCTCGCTCCCGATTGCAAAGATTGGTGCGGGAATGGCTGGCCGCAATACTCCTCAGTCCGCGGTTGTTTTCGTTTTTACTGGCGGCTGGGCGTCTGGTCAGGCCGGTTTTGCCGGCGGCGCTCAAAAGCCGGGTGCCTGAACCTCCGGCTGAACCTCTGGGCACGGACCGGATCCGGACTGTGCCAAAGCCGATACATTCAAGGCAGATGGTGGTTCTGGGCGGCTGCGTACAAGAGTCCTTCTCACCCGAGACCAATGCCGCTGCCGCAACGGTGCTGGCCCGGTCGGGAATTTCATTGATCGAGGCCCGCGCCGCCGGGTGTTGCGGTTCTCTGGATTTGCATACTACCGATGAGCACAAGGCCAGACAACGCGCGCGCCGCCTGATTGATGCCTGGTGGCCTTTCCTTGCCCAGGGGGTCGAGGGTTTCATCGTGACGGCCAGTGGTTGCGCCGTCACCATCAAGGAGTATGACCATCTGTTCCGTGAAGATCGGGAATACCATGAAAAGGCCCGGCTTGTATCCGCAAAAACCTTTGATCTTTCGGAGGTTATTGACCGGGAGTTTGTTCCGGCTTGCCGGGACCGGGCTAGCGGAGTAGCCAGACCCACGGTGGCTTTTCATTCCCCCTGTACGCTTCAGCATGGTCAGCAGATCAAGGGCAAGGTAGAAGCCATTCTGGAGAGGGCAGGGTATCGGCTCTGTGAGGTTGGGGAAGCCCACCTGTGCTGTGGTTCGGCAGGCGTTTATTCGCTGTTGCAGCCCGGCTTGTCGAGACAACTGCAAACCCGCAAAATCGCTGCATTGCAGGAGAATAACCCTGATATCATCTGCACCGCGAACGTCGGTTGTCAGGTTCACCTGAACAGCGTCAGTCCCGGCCCGGTCAGGCACTGGATCGAGCTGTTGGTGTAGTTACTGCTGTATATTTTTGGCAGTCGGGTCAGGAATATCCGGTTTTTGGGGAAATATATCTGAAAATAGCGCCGGGACACTTGTATCGCGCTTTTGTATCGCGTATCATCCGCGCTCCGTTTTTTACCTGTATCCTGTTTCAAGCAAATGAAAACGTTCTCAGCAAATCCTCAAACCGTACAACGCGACTGGTTCGTGGTGGATGCCGATAACCGCGTCCTGGGAAGGCTGGCTTCTGAAATCGCGCATCGCCTGCGCGGCAAGCACAAGGCGGAATATACGCCTCATGTGGATACCGGGGATTACATTATTGTGGTCAATGCGAAGAAGGTAGCGCTGACCGGCAACAAGACCAGCGCCAAGAAGTATTACCGCCATACCGGGTATCCGGGCGGGATCAAGGAGACTTCGTTTCGGGAAATGATCGCAACTCATCCGGTTCGCGTGATTGAAAACGCGGTCAAGGGGATGTTGCCGCGCAACAAACTGGGCCGTGCCATGTTTGCGAAACTTAAAGTGTATGAGGGCGAGCGTCATCGGCATCAGGCCCAGCAGCCGCGGGTTCTGGAAATCTGATGTCGGTACGGAATTCAATCAAACAGGATCACATCTGATATGGTACAGACTCAGGAAACCTGGCGAGGAACCGGGCGTCGCAAATCTTCAACAGCCCGGGTTTATCTGGAACGCGGCACGGGCAACATTGTGGTCAACAAGGCGCCACTGGAAGATTACTTCGGACGCGAAACTTCACGAATGATTGTTCGCCAACCTCTGGAGCTGGCGGAAATGATCGACAAGGTGGATGTCACCGTGAACGTTAGTGGCGGCGGCAACAGCGGCCAGGCTGGCGCGATCAGACACGGTATTACCCGAGCGCTGATTGCTTACGATGAAGAGCTTCGTGGTTCCCTGCGTCATGCCGGATTCGTTACCCGGGACGCGCGGGAAGTGGAGCGCAAGAAAGTGGGTCTGCACAAGGCCAGAAAGCGTCCGCAATACTCCAAACGATAAGCTCGGACTGTGCCTCCTTCTATCAGTTGAAGAACGCCGCGTCGGCAACTTCCAGTACAGGGATTACCAGGGCGCGGTCCAGATATCGGTTGCCGTGTTCGCAAGAGGTCTCTGACACAAAAGAGCAGGCGTGGCAGGAAGCGGCATGCAACGAGCGGTCCTTGTCCGGTTCGTGTTCTGCACAGAGCGGGTCTGAAGAGCAGATTCTGGCGCGCCCCAGGGCTTGCGTAAGCAATCGTCCCAGATTTTCGGGTTTGCCAAGTTCCACCAGTCCGCCAAGTGTGCCGTCGGAGTCGGCGGCGGCAGTATAGATCAGAATGCCGGCCTGCGCTTCTTCTTCCTTGGTATCGGCATAGATACGTTCCCGAATACTGGCGGCGTTATAGCCGCATTCAAGAGCGAGCTCACGCATCAGCAGATGCGCGAGCGTATGTAACAGGGTGTAACGGATGCCGGGGTAGTCCTCTTCAGGGTCCAGTTTGCGCGAGTTTCGCCAGTTCCTGTGACCACAGACCAGTTTCATTTCCCTTGCCTGAACGCCGTCCCGCTGTTGCCATCGCCGAAGCGCTTCCTCATCGAAGCGGATAAAAATCCCTTCACCGTGTACCTGTCCAGACGGAACCCAGGTTGGCGCTCCCCTGCAAAGTCCGGCCATCGGTGGACGCTCGTCCGGGGCGCCCGAGTTTTCCGGCGCCTCGACACGGGTGAAGCCGAGCAGCGCATTCACTTCCCGTAACCGTTCGAGCAACAGGACACCATAAATCCGATGTTCGAATTCATTCGGCGCTACTGCCGGTTTGCTCAAAAAATGCGGTCCGTCCCTGGGTGATTCGGGATCGGTCAGCACTTTCCATTCGGGACTCTTGATGTCTGTTCCGGTGATTGTTCCGGTGACATCCGCCTGAGACTGCCCGGCACGTACTGCGGCGATTGCGTTCTCAATCGCGGTGACGGGATGTTTGTCGATTCCGGATAGCGCCCCGGTTTTTTTCAGGGTTTTCACCACGGCGGTGACCTCGGCTCTGGAATCTGTGTCATAAAAGTAATTCCAGCCGTCTCGTACCAGCTGATGGACCGGGTTTCGGGCGAGGGGAATCGCCAGCGCGGACAGTGTGATCGGGAACCAGCTGTTGGTTGCGCCCAGCAGAACGATGCGCGCCTGCTCCCGGCAATCATCGTCGTAACGGTCGAGATGCGGGTGGCGTCCGCGACATCGTGGCAGGTATTCCCGCCCGAATTTGCCGAAAGCGCGGGACATGTTGCGCGACGTGTCGCACTGATCACATTTAACCCACAGATTATCGGTTTGCAGGGATGCGCCGCTCTCAAAGAATCGCAGTGTACCGCCGCAGGTTGACGCTCCGTTGTGCACAAAGTAACGCCACGGGAAGTCGTCGAGATGGCCGTTTCTACAGGCGGACAGGAACCGCGCCGGAACGGCGTCCGCGTCTCTGGCGGGCAGGTTGCCGCCCGACCCGGTACAGGCTCCGTGAACAAACCGGGTTTCCTCCGGCCGGAAACGGTTCTCCTTTATTTTGAACAGGCCCAAATCGAATTCGGACAACAGACCGCATTTCACACAACGTAGCCAGCGCGGAAAGGGTTTGACCGGGATGCCGATCAAATCCTCCGGGTATGGATGGGCGCTCTCACTTTGACTGGAGGGCGGCATACGCAGGCTTTCGACCTGATGGCCGAGTACATCCCGGACCGCCGACAAGAGGCGGGCCTCTTCGATTTGAATGCAGTGGTCTTTTTGCCATTGATCGGTTCCCATTGTGACCACGGACAGGTTGGGCAGGTCAATCAGCGCTCCCGGACCGTAGCTCCAGAAAATCTGGCTTGAGCGGACTTCACCGACCGGGGCCTTGTCGTTCATGAGGAGTTCCCGTCTTCTTCGTGGATTGATAGCGGCGGCGACCAGGCGGGACCTGGATTGTCAAATCTGGCTGTGTGCATGATCAGCTGTACTCCGGATTCGACTTCGCGCATGGATACCGGGACCGTGAAGTTCGTCCGCGGCTTGATGCCGGGACGATGCAGCAACGGCGCCATCATGTCCTTGCCCCTGCCCTTCTTTTGATAGGCCAGGGTACGGCCACCCCGCCCCGCTTCCGTGACCCACTCTTCGATACGTTCTCTGACTTCGGCTGCCGTGTGTTCCCGGACTGCGGACTGTCCGGTAACGAACCCTGCTCGCGTGAGCATGACCTCGATAACGTGAACAACCTCCTTCCGGTCGGCGCTGTCCATGGCGCCTGCTCCGGTATTCGGATTGAACCGGGGAACGCCCAATCTGAGAGCGCTCAGCATGGCGCCGGTCAGGCCGCGGTCCAGAGCGCGGGGCGAGAACGGGGTTACCGACTGGGCTTCGACATGCTTGTAGAAAGTCGCGTGGTAATGCTCGAAGGTTTCGTAATGAGACAGGTCACGCGGTCGCGCCCAGGTCAGCGCCGTGCAGACCAGTCCGGGAAAGGAGCGACCGACGCGGCTGGTCGCCTGTATATATTCCGCCGTTCCTTTCGGTTGCCCGTTGACAACCATCAGGCCAAGACGGTTCACATCGACACCAACCGAAAGCATATTCGTAGCCAGGACAATATCAATCGAGCGGGGTTCGCCTTCATCCCACTGTGTGATGAACTTCCCCTCTTCGTCATTGAAATCCGCTTTGAACTTCACCTCCAGCTGGTCAAGGTGCTTGGGAATGTCCCGGTTTGAAATGCGCGAGGTCAGTTCCCGAATCTGGCGCACACTGCGCTGCGACAGGCCGGGACGATTGACCAGACTCATATTGATGCGGAAACAGCGGGTCTGCACATCGTCTTCGGCAAGGCGTTTCATACCGCCTAGTTCGCGCAGTGAGTTGAAGTAGCCGACTGTCGTCAGATAGGGGTCAGCTATCTGGCCAAAACGGTCGAACAGCGCCTGTGCCGCGGTCAAAAATGCGGTGTACACCCGAATCAGGACCGCCGGACGCGAGCTTCCAGGGGAGCAGATTCCAATATAGCGTCGCCCTGGATTGCGGCTGATGGGTCTTTGTACGGAGAAGAAATTGTCGGCGACATCCAGTCCGCCCGGAGGAAAGATCGAGACTTGCCGCATAAAGACATTGTGGACCTGCTCTTTCGCCTTGCGGACGGTCGCGGTTGAAGCGATGATCTTGGGCTTTACGACCTGATTGCCGATATTCCAGGAGCACAGCTCGTCGACGGCGGTCTCGTAGAGGCCGACCATCGTGCCGAGCGGGCCGCTGATGAGATGAAACTCGTCCTGTATGATCAGGTCAGGCGGGCGGATTGATCGGATGTTTCTGGCTGCGGTCGCCGGCAGACCGCCCTGGGCGGGGTGATTGCCATTACAATCCGCTTCCGGCCAGAGCAGGCCGTGGCGTGAGCACTCCTCTGTGGCGCGCCCGAACAGGGTGCGGGTTTCGCCGCGCCAGGCCATCATGGCGAACTTGTCGACGGTGGCAATCATCATAGTCGGCGGGCGGTGGTAAATTTCTTCGTCAACGACCAGGATTGGCAGGCCAGGGTGGGCCTTGTCACTCGCCTGTTTCCTGGAGAAGGCACAGTGTCCTTGCTCGTCACCGCAATAGATTTTCGTGCGCAGGGCGGTCTTGTCAACGTCAATATCCCGTCGGTCCAGTATTTCCGCACCGCACCAGGGGCAGTTCGTCAGTTGTGCCAGCGAGCCCTGGTTTGTGCCGAACCTGCCTGAATCGCGGACACGTTTGATGATTGCATGAATATCGGCTGTTGTACCGGGCGTGACCCTGTTTCCAACCCATAAGCCGACCGTGAAGGGTTCGGCGCCCAGCTGGTTGTTACCGGATGCGAGAGCTTCTTGCCTGGTAGTCTCCAGCGCGCAGATCAGTGTCGTCGCGCGCTGGAACTGCTGCAACGTCAACAGGCGAAGTGTATAACGCATGATCACGGTCAGGCCGCGGCTGCCGTCGTATTCCCCGGTTATGCCCTGCATTCGCCGAATCGCCATTGCGAAAGCGGCGACGCCCAGATAGGCTTCGGTTTTGCCGCCGCCGGTCGGGAACCAGAGCAGATCGGCGAACGCCTCGAGCGGACAGGTTCGGTCCGCATGTGTCGGGACGGCCAGACATGGCAGGCAGAGCAGGACGAAGGCCAGCTGAAAAGGGCGCCACGAGCGGTTGCCGGGCACATCACAGTCTTCGAGCCGGACGGTTTCCCGGCGGCGTCGCGCAAGTGAGTAAATACTGTGTATTCGCTGTTTGGCCATGACCCGGTTGGTGACCCGAAACGCTTCGAGAGGCGCTGGATCGTCCAGATTCGACAATACGGCAATACCTTGCTCGAGACGCCGCTGAATATCGCAGCAGCGTTGAAGAGCCGCGTTTGCGGGTTTTTCGAAACCAGCGGCGTCTGTTTCAATGCGGCCGCGTTGTTCTTCGATCCATGCCTTGTAGTCGGCGGCCAGAATGTTCAGAGCCTTGACCAGCTCCAGTCTGTCCATTTCCGCGAGCCGAGCCATATCGAGAAATCCGTGATCAACCATTACCCGCATCGCTGCACGGTCTTCGACATGAAAACCAGGTGTTTCGGTCACCGGGACTTCGTGTCGGGGTATTACGGTGGTGCGTATCTCAATCGCGCGGTCGAAATTGAAAGGAGCGGTCCGGGCATGTACGGCAATGCCGTGACCCACCGCGAATTCGACCTGCTTTCGGTAGATCATTTCCAGCGCCTCCTGCTCCGGGTCGTCCTGATTCCGGTGCACCGCCCGGCGGCAGAATACGGATTTCCGCTGTGCGCCGGCGGCTGCGCGAACAATCAGTTCCGGCTGGAATACCCAGGCCAGATCCTTGTTCTCGTTCGGTTCCTCCTGTGCGTTGACGAGAAACAACGTGACCATGCGATGACCATTGACGTTATGATCACGCACGGCGCCCTGGATGCGAACTTTCGGGTTGTCGGGGTCCGCAGCCCGATGCTGGACTGGCCCCTCACGTAAATCGAGACGGATGACGCCGCCGCAGGGGACGCGCTGCCATACCCTGGCTCTGTGCCCCTGTTGTTTCTCTTTCGTGTCGGGATTCGTTTTCGTTTTATATATTTCGACATCATAATCACGCCGATAACGCCCCCAACGCGCCTCAATTTCAATAATGTCGACCGTACCATCCACGCAAATGGTCATCCCGAAGCTGGATGGGACGAGAGACTGGTTGCCAGCTGTCCGGATTTCGTCCGGCGCTTCGGGCTGGGTGTCAACCCGGCCAGTTGCGTTATCAAATTCCGCTCCTGGTTCGTGTCGGCCCTTGTGCACATCCGGCTCGCCAGTCTCTGCCTCATCAGTTCCTGCAATCCATGTCCCCTCCACCGCGAAGCCTGATTTCATCGGCGAAAGCCTGCCGACCAGATAGCGGTCGCGCACATTCGTGTCAATGATTTGCTCCAACGCTCCGTCGGCGGGGCCCAGCAGATCATCCATCACGGCCAGCTGCAAAAGCTCCCGAATATACGCCTGGTTCTCAATCAGCAGGGCATCGTCTACGGTCTTGCCGGTCAGCGTCTCCAGCACGGTTGTAAAAATATCCCATTGCAGACGGCTCAGGGCGCTCTCAGGCGGTGTGAGGCCAGCCGCCGCGATTGTGGCTTCGCCCCGCTCACTTGCAGACAGCAGGCGGTCAAACCAGATGGTTGTCTTGTCGCTGTCGATGCGAAGACGAAGGACCTGTCCAACGCGTGACAACTCGCCATCCGGCGTGACCACGATGATCCAGTCGTATTGCGCGATTGCGTAAAACAGAGCCGGTGAACCGTTCAGTGCGAGTGTGCAGCCGGGAAAGACCGGGTTGTTGTTCGAGGATGGATGTTCAATCGCGATCCAGGCGCTGGCGGTATTCACCACCAACTATCGGTCCTGCGAATAAGGACCGGCACATCCGATCGATGTGTTACCCGGGCGCGGCTTACCCTGATTGTCCGGCTGACACTTGTTCGACATTCGAGTTTCTTGCAAACCGCTCATCTTTCGCCATTCCTGTTGGTAATATTCACTTCCGGGTAACTTGTCGTGTTCAGCAACGCCGGATGGATATATGTCATAGATTGGAACGGACTGCAAGGTAATTATGATCATTTCGATAGCATTCAGGTGGCGCAGAATTGCGACAAATCATATTTTTACATCAAATCGCGTGTAGAATCGGCTGATGGTCGCATCGGTCAGCAATATCACATCCACCTCCTCGACGGTTCAATACTTCGAGAAGGACGGCTATTACTCGAAAAACGACCCGCAACACCGTGAGGCGAGCCACTGGATTGGACAGGGCGCTGTTCAACTCGGCCTGTGCGGTCACATTGAGCCCGGACAATTCCGCTCGGTGCTGGAAGGATACGTGCCCGGGACCGATGTTCGGCTGGGGCGTATTCGCGATGGTGAACACGAACACCGGGCGGGTGTCGATTTGACCCTTTCTGCGCCCAAATCGGTTTCTCTGGAAGCCCTTGTACAGGGTAATGAACAGGTGCGAAACGCGCATGACTCGGCTATGCGCGCGACACTTGATTTTGTGGAGGAGCGTATTGTGCAGACCCGGCTCTGGAATCGCGCGGAACGGAAGATGGAACGAGTGTACGCGCCGGCCATGGTGGCGGCGACCTTCCGTCATGCCGCCAGCCGCAATCTCGACCCGCAGCTTCATACCCACTGTGTGATTGCCAATATGACGCATGACACCAACGGCAAATGGCGGAGCATTGAGACCGCAGACCTGAAACGCAACCAGAAACTGATCGGCGCATTTTATCGCAATGAATTAGCCCGGCGGCTGCGGCAACTGGGGGTTGCGCTGTCGCCGTCCATGATTGGTCGTGTTCCGGGTTTCGAGATCGCGGGTCGTGAGCGGGCGGCGCTGGAGGCGTTTTCCAGTCGGCGGCGGGATATGCTTGACTATATCGCGGAGCGGGGTTGGGAATATAACGCCGGACGGGCACAACAGGCGGCGCTGGCGACACGGTTACGAAAGAATGAACCCCATTGGGATGTATTGACTACCCGCTGGCGGCAGCAGGCAGAGGAACTGGGGTTCGACCAGACCAACCGCGACAGCGTCCGCGATACGATTCCGCTATACTCGCCACTGGAGGCCGCATGGCAAGCGGCAGAACGGCTCGAAGAGCGGCCGCCGGTGTTCGCGCAACGCGACCTGACCACGCTGGCGCTCGGTCATGCAGCCGGTCGTTATACGATTACAGACCTGGATGAGGCCACTGAGCGGATGCGCGCCGACGGTCACCTGATTGCCGGAGTGCGCCGGGGGATTGGGGCATCGTTTGTGACTGACCGTACAGTACGCGCACAGCAGGAGGTGATCGCGGGGATGATGCAGGGCATTGGCGTAGCCGCGCCAATGATGTCGGCAGCGGGGCTGGAAGCGCAGATGGCTGGCGCCGGACTGACGCTCAGCCAGCGCGATGCGGTACGGATTATTGTCACCAGCCGCGACCGGGTGGTCGGAGTGCAGATTTATGCCGGAATCGGCAAGACAGACATGCTGCGCCAGGTGACGGCGCTGACGCCGGGACGGTTGATTATCGGACTGGCGTCTTCGACCGGCGCGATGCGGACGTTGTCGCGGGAAACCGGCATTGTGTGCCGGACTCTGCAAGGGTTCCTCAAGCGTCATCGCGACGTGGCGGACAACCTGGTGGATGAAGGACGAATGGATCAACTACGCAAGGATTTCGCCGGTTCGATCCTGGTCGCTGACGATATGGCGCAGGCTTCTACGGAACAGGCGCGGCGGCTGCTCCGGATCGCCGACCGCCTCGGTGTCGGACGGCTGGCGCTGGTCGGAGACAGGCGGCAACTGCGGGCCGCCGGCGCCGGACAACCCTTCAGGCAGCTTCGGCAAGCCGGAATGCAGACCGCGTTGATGGATGATATACAGCGTCAGCGCAATCCGGGATTGAAGGCGGTCACGCTGGATGTGATCGGGAACGCGCGCAAGTCGGCGCTCGCAAAACCTGAAGAGAACCTGTACCCGGTTGCGGCGGATCGCCTCGGCGAGACAGCGGCCCGTATCTGGCTGGAGTTATCGCCAAAGGCGCGTACCCAGACGATGATTCTGGCGTCAACCAGCGAGTTGCGTGAGCATATCAACGAGGTCGCGCGTGAGGGACTCGAAGATGAGGGCGCATTGCACGGGCGCGAGCTTGTGATTGAAACCCTGGTTGACCTGGGGTTGACACCGGCGCAAAAGGACGACATGCATAACTGGCATGAGGGAGATGTCGTGGTCTTTCATGACGATCTTTCACGATTTGGCATATACGCTGGTGATCCTTGCACGGTGACCGCTATAGAGAATGAGCGGGTACAGCTCCACCACCCCGATGGCCAGTCGCGTCACATCCCGGCGGGTGGCGCTGTACATTTTCGGCTCGATCTTTGCGAAACAACCTGGATTCGCATTCGGGCGGGGGACCGGATTCGCTGGACCCGAACCGACGATGAGCGGGGGCTGGTTCGCTTCGATCAGGTCGCAATCCGGTCAATCAGCCACGCTATTGTGCAACTGCGAACGGATGATGGCAGGATGCTGGAGCTTCATCAGGACGATTTGCAACTTCGGTATATCGAGCATGCTTACACCTCGACCATACAGGCGACTCGAAGAATAGAGGATGATGTGATCGCGGCGCTGGATTCAGGTCACGGCCGGTTGAGTGACCAGCGCAAGTTCTGGCTGGAAATCAGCCGGGGCCCCGGTGAGGCGGTGGTACTGACAGACAACCGTGAAGCGCTGATGGAACTGCTGGAGGAGAACACGGCTGAACGACAAAAGGGTCTGGCGCGACAGCGAGACGGCAGGCGGTTTTCCCGGCAGCGGGGACTGGATCTGGATATGGATCTGGATATGTGAGCGGGCAGATTCCTGAAGGTCGCTGCGCGTCTTACCGGCCGGCCGCCTCTTCCGTCTGGATGACTGCTTCGGCTGTGGCGATGAGCTCCGCCCAGGCTGCGGTCTCCCCGGCTTGTTGATGGCGGAGTTCCTCAACACGAGACAGGACCAGCACATCCCGCGCCACCCTGCGGCAAAGCGGTATCGGCAGGCTGTCATCGGACTCTCCTGCGGCGGCGATGGCGCGATCGATGATGAAGCCGGAAGTCGACATGCGGGACTTCTCCGCCCGCTCGCTGATAATCTGCCATTCACTGTCTGTTGCCATTACGACACGCGCCTTGCGTTTCTCTTCCGTCATATCCTGTGCCTTGAGGGTGCGGGCGGGAGAATATCACATAAATGTTCAATTATTTGCAAATCGGTTAGAATATTCCCGCAATCATCCGGGTATGATCCGATGGTTCGCACAACAGTATGATGCCCCGATTTGACTGTTCAATGACCATAATGGATGACTGCGGATTTTGGGAAAGTCTGATTTAAGAGAATTAAGAAATGCTTTTGGCTCCTTCCTGACCGGGGTGACGGTGGTGACGACCCGGGAAAAAGGAGGGGTTCCCCGAGGGTTTACCGCCAACTCCTTCACTTCTGTTTCGCTGGAACCGCCCATATTGTTGATATGCGTGGGCAAGGCTGCTGAAAGTTTTGAAGTGTTTACCGGCTCTTCGGGTTTCGCTGTCAATATCCTGTCTGAGGAACAGCTCGAGACATCCTGGTTGTTTGCGTCGAAAAGGCCGGATAAATTTGATATTACCGACTGGACGATGAGTTCAGCCGGTTACCCTCTGCTGGACGGCTGCTGCGCCTGGTTCGAATGCCGGCGAAAGCAGGTCATTGACGCCGGGGATCATGTCATTATTCTGGGCGAGGTTCTGGGTTATGATTACAACGAGAAGATTGGCCTGGGTTATGTGCGGAGCGGTTATCTCAGGCTGGGGCTGGAGCAGTCCGCTTTCAGGGCGGCTTCCGCCAGCGCCGATGTGGTTGTCGGGGCCATCGTCGAGCATGAAGGCAAATTACTGTTGATTGCCGATGCCAGGAGCGGGGAGTTGTATGTTCCGGCCAGTGGACAGAAAGGGGAACCCGGTTCCCTGGCGAAACTCCATAAAACCTTGTCCGACCTGGATATCGAAATCAGCATCCGTTCATTATTCGCTGTTTTTGAGCATGAACAATCCGGGCAGCAGTTCATTTACTATCGGGCCACAGTGAATACAGGTTTGATCGGCAATGATTTCTGGCGCCCGGAAGAGATCCCATGGCGCCGGATCAAATCCGCGGCGACCCGAACCATGCTGGAACGATACATTGCAGAGTCGGAAAGTGGCAGATACGGCGTTTATTTCGGCGGTCACCGCGATGGCTCGGTTAAGATACTTACGGAATAGGCCACAGATTCGAGCTGTCTTATGAGCATGAGCGACAAGACACAGTTTCACCAGGGAACCTGTTACAGGCTGGCCGGACAAGACAGGCGCAGGCCGGTCGTCGTCCTGATACATGGCGTGGGATTGAGTCAGGATATGTGGCAGCCCTGGATTGCGTTGTTGTCACGAAGCCACGATGTACTGACTTATGATCTGGCTGGACATGGTCTCTCGGCCAATCCCGAAGGGCCTCGCACTGCCCGGGATTTTGTCGATCAACTCATGGGGCTGGTTGATTATCTCGGCATTGACCGATTTGCGTTGATCGGATTTTCGCTCGGCGCCGTGATCACCCAGGCAGCGGTCTCATTACACGGCTCCAGATTGACCCATGCGGTGTTTTTGCATAGCGCTTATCAAAGAACCGCGGAGCAGCGCCAGGCAGTCAGGGAGCGGTATCAGATGACCCGGGATCAGGGCCCGATGGTGATGGTCGAGCAGGCGCTCAGGCGCTGGTTCAGCGAGCGGTATATTGCCCTCAATCCCGATAAGATGGATGACATTCGCCGGGTATTCTCGCGGCACAAGGACGATGGCTATCTGAAAGCCTATTCTTTCTTTTGTCATGCTGAAACCGAAATGAAGCGTTATTCGTTGAACCATTTTGACCGTCCGGCCCTGGTGATTACAGGCTCCGCCGAGACTGGCTCTACTCCCGCGATGTCGCAGGCGCTGGCTTCTGAGCTGCCTCAGGCAGAACTTGTCATCAATCCCGGACACTATCACATGGCGCCGGTTGAACACGCCGGGTTACTGGCTGAGCAGGTACTGACATTCCTGAACAAACATCAAACAGGGGAAAATTGAATATGAAACAATATCAGCATTACATCAATGGAGAGTGGGGTGACGCTGCGGATGGAGGAACCCTGGTCTCGATCAATCCGACTAATGAAGAACCCTGGGCACAGGCTCCGGTCGCCACTGAAGACGATGTGAACCGGGCCGTCGAGGCTGCCAAAAACGCGCTTTTTGACGGCCCTTGGGCAAAAATGACACCGACTGCCCGCGGCAGAGTCTTGTACAGGCTGGGTGATTTGATTGCACAGAAGGCGGATCATCTCGGTGATATTGAAACCATCGACAGTGGCAAACTGCTCAAGGAAACGCGGGGGCAGACCGGGTATGTCCGCGACTACTATCACTATTTCGCGGGTATGGCCGACAAAATAGAAGGAGCCACATTGCCGATTGACAAGCCCGACATGCACGTTTTCACCACCCGCGAACCGATCGGAGTGGTGGCTGCCGTAGTGCCGTGGAATGCACAGATGTTTTTGACCGCAACCAAACTCGGACCGGCTCTGGCGGCCGGCAATACCATTGTATTGAAGGCTTCTGAAGACGCGCCCGCGCCGATGTTCGAGTTCGCGAAAATCGTCGATCAGGCGGGGTTTCCACCAGGGGTGGTGAATATTATCACCGGCTACGGGGACCCTTGTGGCCGGATTCTGACCAGCCACCCCGATGTTGCCAGAGTGGCCTTCACCGGCGGGCCGGAGACGGCTTCAAGGGTGATCGAAAATACCAGCCACAACTATGCCCTGGTCTCATTGGAGCTAGGCGGCAAATCCCCGATCATCGTGTTTGATGACGCACAGCCGCAAGGCGCGGTGAATGGCATTATCGCCGGTAATTTCGGCGCTTCCGGGCAAAGCTGTGTAGCCGGATCACGAGTGTTCATACAGGAAGGAATCCATGACGAGATCATTGCCCGTGTTATAGAGAGGGCGAAACAGATCCGGATCGGTGATCCGTTGGCGGACGATACCCAGATGGGGCCTTTGGCAACCAGGGCACAACTGGATCGCATAATCGCGGCAGTGGAGAAATCCTGTGAACAGGGCGCCGAGCTGCATTATGGGGGGCGACGGCCTGAATCATTCGACAAGGGATTTTACTATGAACCCACTATCCTGGGTTGTCCGCACCAGCAAATTGAAACCGTCCGGAATGAAATGTTCGGTCCTGTATTGAGCGCTATCAGGTTCCGCGATGAAGAGGAGGGGATATTCATGGCCAATAATACGAAGTTCGGATTGGGGGCCGGTGTCTTCACGGAAAACCTGGCGCGGGCCCATCGGGTCAGCTCGAAAATTCGCTCCGGGATCGTGTGGGTGAATACCTATCGCGCGATTTCGCCTATGGCGCCTTTCGGCGGATTCGGCCACAGTGGATTCGGCCGTGAAGCCGGCATTGAGGCGGTGTTGGATTATACCCGAACCAAAACAGTCTGGATCAATACATCCAGCCAGCCGATGGCAAATCCTTTTGTGATGCGCTGACCGTGCCGGGACATACAGTTTTCATGTTACGGCGAACTGGAGAATCACCTTCAGGTATGACACTGGGGAACATCAACTGTATGATATGGATTATGAGGATTATCACTAATCAGTAAGCGAGGAGTATGAACGATGGCGATTAAAGCAGGTATGAAACCACCACATCCGGGTGGATTTATCAAGCGCTCGGTTTTACCGGATGATCTATCCGTTACCGCCACCGCTCAAATCCTGAATACCGGACGACCTGCACTTTCCAGACTGCTGAATGAAAAAGCCTCGCTATCGCCTGAAATGGCGCTGCGGGTCGAAAAGGCATTTGGCGTAAAGATGGATACACTCTTACGTATGCAAGCGCACTATGACGCTTGCCGCATGCGCCAGCGCGCGGAGGATATTCAGGTGAAGAAGTTTGTGACTACGTAAGCTAGCCGCATTTCCTGCCCTCAACACGCATTTCTAAAAAAGTGACACACAGCCAAAAATCTGGTATATGTCGGGTTGTCTTAACCGGAGAACATGAAATGAAATCTGTACCCCCCCCCCCCCCCCCCCCCCCCCCCCCCCCGATATAAAGGGCAGAAATAAAACAGACTTACAGAAACGCAAGCAAATCATCCGAAGTCTGGCCGTTGGAGGACTGGCCGTTACAGTTTGGAATAAACCCATTGTAAACAGCGTACTGTTGCCCGCCCATGCACAGACAAGCGGAAATACATCCGGGCAAGCCGGAGAAGCCGGACAGGTGGGACAGACCGAGCAGGGGCAGACCAACCAAGAGCAAACGGCCGTACCGCAACAGAACCAACAGCAACAGCAACGAAACCCGGGCGAACCCTATCATGACCGATTGGAACCATTGCCAGCAGGCAATACGCTGAGAATCAGACCCGACGACTACGCGGATAATTGCGGAACGATCCAGATCGTTTCAATCGGATTCGCAGATCGGTATCACGGTCCGGGAATACCGAATGATAAAAACTACTGGATCAAAATAGAAGGGATACAAACGCCGGTAGTGGGTAACCCGCTGTTCTCAAGTAGTACACTAAACCGCAGGGCGCCGTTGGCTTTAAGATTGGTAATTACTGGTGATTTTACAGTCTTGCCGTTAGATTTAAGCATAGATAGCGCATCAGGCAATAAAAACGCACACCCTGCCAGAAACACGGGAATGTTCACGGCTTTTTTTCGTAACTGGATCAACGATCTTAACAGACCTGTGTCACAAGTAGATCTAGGCCTTTTAGTATCTGGCGGTGGTGTTGTCCTTTTCTGTGACGGGACGCGCTGAACGATGGCGGGTTGGTACAGGAACCGGCGTTCAATACACAGGCATTGCGGTTACCTGACATCGTAGGGGCGCCCCTTGTGGGTGCCCGTGTTGATTTCCGTATACGCAGCCGATGACGGTTGCGGGCGGGCACAAGACCCGCCCCTACGCAACATTCAATCGCCCACCCAAAGATCAAACAACATCTCACACGCCCTGTTATTCGTGGATTCCCGCCTTTGCGGGAATGACGAAATGAGTCCGCACCCAAATATCAGTCATCAGGTGATACGCATTCCGGGTGTGGCGCCTTCGTCGGGGCTGAGCAGGAACAGGTCTTTACCGCCGGGACCGGCGCACAGCGCCATGCCTTCCGATGTCCCGAATTTCATTTTTCTCGGCGCCAGATTGGCTACCACCACGGTTAATCTTCCCTTGAGGTCGGAAGGCTGGTAGGCGGACTTGATTCCGGCAAAGATATTGCGGGTTTCCCCACCGAGGTCGAGCGTCAACCGGAGCAGTTTGTCGGCTCCTTCGACATGGCTCGCGTCCACAATTCTCGCGACCCGCAGATCTACCCTGGAAAAATCATCAATGTTGATTGGATCGGCTACGGGCATGTCAGAGAGCGCAGCGGAAGGCTTTGGCTCCGTCCTGGTTTCTGCGACCATGGCTTCAATCTGTTTGCTTTCGATTCGGGTTAACAACGGTTTGAATCGGTTGATTCGATGGTTCAACAACGGCTGTCCGGCGTCTTCCCATTTCAATGGCGGAATATTCAGGAACGATTCCACATTGTCGGCGGTTTTTGGCAGTACCGGTTTCAGGTAAACCATCAACAACCTGAAAAGATTGAGTCCCTGGGTACAGATTGACTGTACCTGGTCGCGGGTATCATCATTTTTCACCAGTATCCAGGGTTTTGCGGCGTCAATGTACTGGTTGGCCCGATCAGCCAGAGCCATGACATCGCGTATTGCGCGGCTGTAGCGGCGGCTTTCATAAGACACCGCGATTTTTTCTCCGGCTTCGACAAACTCTTCAAACATGGCGGCATCAGCCAGAGTGTCGCTCAACCTGCCGTCGAATATCCTGGTGATGAAACCGGCGCAACGGCTGGCGATATTGACCAGCTTGCCGACCAGATCCGCGTTCACCCGCGTCTGGAAGTCGGCCAGGTTGAGATCAATATCATCAATCGTATGGTCCAGCTTGCCGGCGTAGTAGTAGCGCAGGTATTCGGGGTTCAGGTGGTTGATATAGGTTTCCGCCATGATGAACGTTCCCCTGGACTTCGACATTTTCTGGCCATTAACGGTCAAAAAGCCATGCACCCATACTCCGCTGGGGGTGCGAAACCCGGCGCCATGCAGTTCGGCTGGCCAGAACAGGGCATGAAAGCGGGCGATATCCTTGCCGACGTAATGAACCAGCTCACATTCACTATCCTTGCGGAAGAATTCATCAAAATCCAGGTTTTCCCGATCACACAGGTTCTGGAAGCTCGCCAGATAACCGATAGGGGCATCCAGCCAGACATAGAAATACTTGTCTTTCTCGCCCGGTATTTCGAACCCCCAATACGGGGCATTGCGCGAAATGTCCCATTCGAGCAGTTCCTCCGAGAACAATTCCATTTGTTTATTGGCGATCTCTTTCTGGGTATGTCCCTGTTTGAACCATTCGATCATGAAGTCTCGGAAATCACCCAGCTTGAAAAACAATTGTTCGGATTCCCGCATTTCCGGTATGGCGCCGGACACGGCGGAGACCGGGTTGATCAGCTCCGAGGAAGAGTAAGCGCTGCCACAGGCTTCACAATTATCGCCGTATTGACCTTCCGCCTGGCAGACCGGGCAGGTTCCCTTGACGAACCGGTCGGGCAGAAACATTTGCTTTTCAGGATCATAAAGCTGCTGGATGGTTCTTCGGCTGATATGTCCGTTTTCATTCAATCGGCTGTAAATCAATTCAGCGTAATGCCGGTTTTCCGGGGAGTGGGTGGTGTAGTAGTTGTCGAATGAAATCAGGAAATCATCGAAATCACGCTGGTGTTCGCCCCGCACCCGCTCAATCAGCTCCAGCGGGGAGATTCCCTCCTCTTCCGCTTTTAGCATGATGGGTGTGCCGTGAGCGTCATCCGCGCAGATAAAATAGCAGCAATGACCGCGCATACGCTGGAAGCGGGCCTGGATATCCGCCTGGATATGTTCCAGCAGGTGACCCAGATGGATTTGTCCATTGGCATACGGCAGCGCGCAGGTGAGCATGATCTTCCTCACGCGGTGAGTCTCCTGGGAGGTCGGGGGATGGGATGTCATGATAACTTTCGAGTTCCGGAATCAGAAAAATGCGTCAGATGATGGTCGTATTGAGATACAATGATTATATTTGATGTTGCCCTTGAATGGTTGGATTTCAACGCCATCTTTTCCCCCAAACAGGTTATAGCGCGATGACAGCAATGAGTAAGGAATCAGTTGAAACACTTCTCGAAGGAGTAATTGACCCCCATACCGGCCAGGGCCTGGTTTCCGGCCGGTCGGTTGATCGAATCGAAATAGACGGGGATTCTCTGGAAATTCATATCGTTTTAGGCTATCCAGCCAAAAGCTGGGAGCCGGAGCTGCAAAAACGCATTGAAGAAGTGGCGCCGGGAGCGGTCGTGACAGTCCGTTCGAACATGGTTTCCCACGAAGTGCAGGAAGGAGTCAAGCCGCTTAAGAATGTGAAGAATATCATTGCGGTGGCTTCCGGCAAGGGCGGGGTTGGCAAATCCACCCTGTCCGTCAATCTGGCCCTGGCGTTGTCTGCGGAAGGGGCCAGGGTGGGCATTCTGGATGCGGATATCTATGGCCCGAGCCAGCCCAGAATGCTGGGTGTGAGCGGGCAGCCGACCTCAAAGGATGGCAAGACCCTGGAACCGATGAACAGTTACCATTTACAGGCCATGTCGATCGGTTTTCTGGTGGATGAGGAATCACCGATGATCTGGCGCGGGCCGATGGTTACCCAGGCGCTGGAACAACTGCTGAACGATACCCAGTGGGACGATCTCGATTATCTGATTGTTGACATGCCGCCGGGAACGGGCGATACGCAGCTGACCCTGGCGCAGAAAGTGCCGGTATCCGGTTCGGTCATTGTCACCACTCCCCAGGATATCGCGTTACTGGATGCCCGCAAGGCTTATAAAATGTTCGAGAAAGTGGACATTCCGGTTTTGGGTGTGGTGGAGAATATGAGTACGCATATCTGTTCCAACTGCGGGCACGAAGAACATATATTCGGCAGCGGTGGCGGCAGGAGTATGGCAGAGCAATACGGCACGGATTATCTGGGCGATGTGCCACTGGACCGGAAGATTCGGGAAAATGCGGATGGAGGCAAGCCCACTGTGGTGGCAGAGCCGGATGGCATGATTACCCGGAACTACAAGAAGATCGCGCGTAATGTCGCCGCAAAGCTGGCCATGCGTAAAAAGGATTTCAGCTCGAAATTCCCGAACATCGTTATTCAGCAGAACTAGCGGTGTCCATCAAATCGGACAATTGGATTCGGCGTATGGCCCGGAGCCATCGAATGATTGAGCCGTTTGAGCCGCAACAGGTGCGTGAATCAAACGGTGACCGGCTAATATCCTATGGCACATCCAGTTATGGCTACGATATCCGCTGTTCTGACGAGTTCAAGATATTCACCAATATCAATTCGGCGATTGTCGACCCGAAGCAGTTTGACGAAAACAGCTTTGTCAACTTTACCGGGGATGTCTGCATGATCCCGCCCAATTCATTCGCGCTCGCCAGAACGGTGGAGTACTTCCGCATTCCCCGCAATGTTCTGACTGTCTGCCTGGGCAAGAGCACTTACGCGCGTTGTGGAATTATCGTCAATGTGACCCCGTTCGAGCCGGAATGGGAAGGTTATGTGACGCTGGAGTGTTCCAACACGACTCCTCTGCCAGCCAGGATTTATGCCAACGAAGGCATTGCCCAGGTCTTGTTTTTCGAGTCCGATGAAGTCTGTCAAACGTCTTACGCGGACCGCGGCGGAAAATATCAGGGCCAGACCGGGGTTACGCTGGCGAAAACCTGAGCGATGGGGTGAGGCAAATGGTTCGCGGTCTCAAAGGTTAGCTACCGTCCGATTCATCGCTGTCAATGAGTACCTGCTGGACGATCTTCATGTAATAAGCCAGGGTGGGCGTGGTCGTGCTGGGGACCTTGCCACCGTCGTCATAGCGTCTGACCCGCAGAATCGCTTGCAAGTGCGGGTTCTTCTCGAACTCGCGGATTTCCTCCGGGTTCATCGCTCCGCCCTGGAGTTCGAGGGTTTTCACGGAAGCGTCGGACAACCCGGAAAAATAATCGGGTTCCACCGCGCACAGATACCTTTTCGCTTCGACGTGCCATCTGACCGGCTGCGTGACTTCCTCGGGGAAAAATTTCTCCAGGATGGCCGCTGCCATGGATTCATGGCGGTTGTTGAGGCCGAGGTCGATATAATTTTCCGGAAATTCTCCGGTGTAATGTCCGATATCATGGAGCAGGGCGGCGGCGATGATGGCGTTTGATTCATCGGCGCGTTCCGCGTTTTGAGCGGCCTGGAGCATGTGCCCGGACATCGTGACTTCCTCTCCGAGGTAGGAATCGGCGCCTTTGCGGTCAAAAATATCGGTGAGAAACGCTACGATGTTGCCGCGGTTTAACGGGTCTGGTTGCATGATTGGGTGCCTGTCGCTGGTTTTACATGTCTGGTTTCACATCTGAAGTCTGTGAAGATTTCAGGCGAAGCCGTTTACCGCCGCAATCAGAGACGCGATCTGGTCGAAACAACGCGCGACTGGCGGCAGTTCAGGCCGCTCCTGTACATAGACCGGGAGGCCGAGTCTGGCTGCGGCTTCGAGCTTGGCCGCTACCCGGCTACAGCCACTGTTCTTGCTGATCAGCGCGTCCACCCGGTATCGCCGCATCAGCTCCAGTTCCCCGGCCAGCTCGAAAGGTCCGATTGCATGGATGCGGATGATTCCCTCAACCGGGTCGAAGGGGCGGGCGCTGCGTACCAGCCATTGCTGATGGGACGGCCGTTGGTCGGCAAACTGGAGAGCGCTGGCCCCGATCGAGAAAAATGGCCGCCGGAAAGACTCTATCTGCGGCAACAGGTCAGGCCACTGCCGATAATCGTGCCAGCCCGGATGACCATTGCGCTTCCATCCCGGCCGGTCGAATCGCCAGCACGGAATGGCGACATCGGCTGCCGCGGCCACTGCGTTGACGGATATATTGACGGCATAAGGATGGGTCGAATCAATCAGCAGGTCAATCCGGTTGGTCCGGCAATACCCGGCCAGCCCGCGCGCGCCGTCACCGTGGCCGGCGCTGAACCCGCCGCTGTGAATGGTACAGGGCAGATCCGGTCGCCGCACCAGCCCGGCGATGCTGTAAATCACCGGATGACCGGATTCGATCAGCGCCAGCGTCAGCGCTCTGGACTCCGCGATCCCCCCCAGAACCAGAATCTTCATCAATGCCCTTGCGAGGAGCCGACCAGTACGCCGTCCCTGCCGAGTGTGTATACATCAATTTCGCACTGGCGCCGGGTCGCCTTGAGCGCCGTATCTCTGGCCAGGGAACAGATTTTATCGGCGAGGGGAAGGCTCGCGTCCTGGCATCGGGCCAGGGCTTCCAGGCTGGTGTTGGCGTTCATGATCCGCGCTTTCAACTCCCGGTCGCCGCCCGCTTTTACTGCCTGTTCCGCCAGAAAC
The DNA here is from genome assembly GCA_965208975.1 of Candidatus Poriferihabitaceae bacterium. Lineage (GTDB taxonomy): Bacteria > Pseudomonadota > Gammaproteobacteria > Arenicellales > Poriferihabitantaceae. The sequence continues at coordinate 1,571,721 of CBDBQH010000003.1, forward strand.
CCGAAATCAATGGATGAATCCTTGTTGTGCAGTGATTGATGACCGGCTGCCAGTTTGCTGATCTTGCCGAAACCGCCGCAGATACTCAGTTTCTTCATCGGCGCCCGGCGCAGGCGCTTGAATACGGCCCCGGCAAAATCCCCCATTTCCACCACGGCCATGTCGCTAAGGCCCAGGGCGGATTGAATATAGTCTTCGCTGGTCGAACCGGTTGCGGCGGCGATATGCCGGATGCCATTGGCATGGGCCACGTCGATTGATTGATGAATCGAGGCGATGAAGGCGGAACAGGAATAGGGGCGGACGATGCCGGTGGTGCCGAGAATCGAGAGTCCGCCGATGATGCCCAGGCGGGTATTCATGGTATTCAGCGCAATCCGTTCTCCGTCGACAACGCCGATAGTAACCTCAAAGCCGCCTGAGTAACCGCATTCAACAGCCAGGGTCCCGAGATGCCCGGTCATCATTTTCCTCGGTATCGGGTTGATGGCCGCTTCACCAACGCCAAGCGCCAGGCCACATCGGGTAACCGTGCCGACTCCAGGGCCCGCATGAAACCGAACCCCCGGTTCATCCGACAACTCGACTTCAGCGAATATTGTAGCGCCATGGGTCGCGTCCGGGTCATCGCCCGCGTCCTTGATTGTACTGGCGCGGCCGCGGATGCGGCCGCATCCGTCATTCAGCAGCCGGCATTCTTCCAGCCTGAAATCAACCGCCTGACCTTTCGGCAACGTAATGGTCACGGTTTCGGTTGCGCGGCCATTCAGTAACAGACCGGCGGCAGCCAGAGAGGTCGCCGTCGCGCATGCGCCCGTGGTAAATCCACTGCGTAGTCGGGTTTTCTTCTCCGGGGTCTCGTCACGCATCTGGCGTACATTTCTGCCGGTTACGACGGGGCAATCAAGCTTGTACAGTTCTCTAAAGGGCTTCGGCTTGTCATTGTTGAACCTTGCCTTTCCTTGAATAAATCAGCAATCGCAAGCGATGTAGATTGGATTAAGTGGACATCTGAGGATGTTCTGTAACCCAACAAATCGTCACAGGTGGCGACAACGATCAAGGTACAATCCCCTTTGTTTTTAACGGCCTTCTTCAAGGCCGCAACTGTTTGACCTATGGTTTCACCGTGGCGTTGTACACGAATGAATGCAGGCAAGCCACCTATTTCCTGTTTCAGTAATCCGTCTATGCCCTTATTTCGATGTACTGGCATGTAGTCGATTCCAACCAGGTAGTTAGACGCACTACAAGAATGTTGTCGGTAAGACTCCCTACCCTTCTCAAGCAACACTGATCCTGTAATAACGGGGTTTTCAAGCCTGTTCCTGGTCAATTCTATAGCTTCTTCCGATATATCGATTCCTATCGAGTTGCGGTTTAAAAGTTGCGCGGCCACAAGCGTTGTCCCGCTCCCGCAAAAGGGATCCAGTACAACATCTCCTTCTGACGTCACAAGTTCGATAATCTTGTTCATCAAAAGAACCGGCTTTTGTGTAGGATAGCCAACCCGTTCTTTTGCCTTCGGATTTAGAAACGGTATCTCCCAGACATCTGATAAAGGTACGCCTTTCTTGCTCCCGTTTCCGACGACCTTGCCGCATTCATTCCGAGCATAGACCGACTTGTTACGTTCATCACGCACGCGTTTCTGCATGATCTGATCTACATTTGTAGAGGGCGAATATTCTTGGTAAAAAGTGTTGAATTGGAATTTATCGGTTTTCGTGTAAAAAAATATTGTCTGGTGAGCGGGCAGCAAACCCTTCCTGGCATTTGACCATCTTTTAAAGTGCCAGATAATTTCAGATTGAAAATGCTCAGGTGAAAAAATGTTGTCAAGTATCGCGCGAGCGATATGAGAGGCCGATTTATCACAGTGAAAAAACAGGCTGCCAGAACTCTTCAGGATATCACGCGCACGGACTATTCTCGGGTAAATAAAATCGGCGTAGGAGTTGTCGCTATCCCAAATATCTCTAAAACTAAAGCTCGTTGAACCATCACGCGTCACCAGGTCATGTACTTTTTGTGTGAAAAAGGGTGGATCAACGTAAACAAGATCAACCGATTCAGGTTCCACCTCTTGTAAAACGTCGAGGCACTCCCCTATATATGTTTGCGATTTAATCTCCATTAGCACGCTCTGTAGCTATCGTTTCAAGAATCTCCTTAAGATCAACACCAGTGTATTGTCGAATATAATTCCAGGCATCATCGCCGTAGTGATACTCACCATCTGCCCCTGCATAAAGTGTTTCCAAAGTCTTTTGAATGCGCTGCGCCTGAGCGCGGAGCGGGTAGTAGAACATCACACGGACAGGTTTATATCCGGCTGCTTTGACGTTCTGCATTCGGGTATCTATCCAAAAAACATGCTTTTGCCGCCCCCTCTAAAAAAGAGCCAGCGTACTTGTAGAGGAAGCGCCCTTTATTCTGATAGACATCAATCAATTTTCCCTCATCGTCAGTTACGCCCAATACCTGATAAATCAGGTAATGACTGTTGTCATCTGATTCCATTTCCTCCAAGCGTTGATCTACACGTACTTTCAGATTTTCTGCATACTTGTCCGCCAGTCGACGCACTTCTTTATCAATGGACATCAAGACATTATTCAGGTTCTTATAGAAATAGTCCAGATATTTGTTGTGTCTGAATATTTGTTGTCTGAAACACTTAACTATCCTTCTTGCGGACAGTGATCAGATAATCGTTAATGGAGCAACCAGTATGCCCCGACCCCGATCGAAGCAGAGGCGATCAGCAACCGGCTGGTATGGAACAGCCGCTGTCCAAAGCTCGCGACCCGGTTCTGCAACTGCCCCAGAAAAAGCCCGAAAACCAGCATTGAAACCAGGACGCCCAGACAGAACAGGGCGATATACAGGGCCCCGGCCAGTATGCCGGTTGCAGACGGCGCCGCCGCGGTGGCCGGAATCAGCGCCAGGGCCGGAGCGCTGCCCGCCAGTCCGTGGGTGGCCCCGATCAGGATGGGACGGTGATGAGTATGCCGCCCGTCCGCTCCAGCCCAATGTATATGGGTAATATCTCCGTGGCGGTGTAGCCGCAGGGTCAGGCGGTTGCGCCAGACTGTGTGAATAATCCACGCGCCCAGCGCAATCAGCACAAGGCCGATCAGCTTTTCCGCGAGCAGGGCCACCGTGGCGGGTAACTGTACACGGGTCAGAATGAACAACAATCCCAGCGCCAGCACAATGGAGCCGTGACCGATGGCCCAACGCAAACAGTATCCCGACGCTCCGCGGTCAAGACAGATTCTGCGCCGCGGCCGTTGCCGGTCATCCCTGTCATCGGTACAGGTCAGCGCCGACACAGCCATGATATGATCCGCATCCAGAGCGTGCACCAGCCCCAGACCGAAACCCAGTGTCAGCAAGCTGTAGATTGAGGCGTATTCCATATCATCTGATCGTTGTATCCGGTTTTTTCATGCTCCTTCAATCATGCCATAATAACCGCGCAAACACCGTGAATTTATGCCGAAAAATACCCACAGCTGCCTCGCCACCCTGATTGCGGCGCCCGGCTCAGGGCAGGGCAAGACCATCCTGACCGCCGCCATGGCGCGGCGCTTCGTCAATCAGGGTAAATCAGTCCGGGTGATCAAGATCGGGCCGGATTATCTCGACCCCACCATACTGGAACTGGCCTCCCGGCAGTGTGTTTACAACCTTGATTTGTGGATGATGGGGGAGTCGCATTGCCGCGGTCTGCTGGTCAGGGCGGCGGCGACAAGTGACATTGTACTGGTGGAGAGCCTGATGGGACTGCATGACAACACGCCCAGCAATATGCGGTTGGCAACACGGTTCGGATTGTCGGTCACGCTGGTAATGAACGTCGCCAAATATGCCCAGACTGCCGCCGCCATCATTGAAGGACTCCGGGATTACACGCCGGAATCGGCGGTGGAGCATGCGCGGGGAAACCGGGCGAAGGGCAATCAGGCACAGGAAAACCGCAATGCGGCGAAGATCACTTCGGTGGTCGGTAATTGTGTCGGCAGTGACAACCATCACCGTTTGTTGCGCGAATCAATCGGCGAGGACTATGCTGGCAGTATCCGGCGGGACGAGAGAATGGCGCTGCCGCACAGGCATCTCGGGCTGGTCCAGGCCGCGGATATTGCCGGGCTGGAGCGGCAACTCGACCGGGCCGCCCGGGCGCTGGATGAATTCGGCATTGATGTTCCGTTGCACCCGCTCCGTGTCGAAGCGGACCGCCCGAATCGCCCGAATGACCCGAGCCACCCGATTCAGCGCCGCCGATTACTCGAAGGCAGGACCATTGCAGTGGCCCGCGATGCCGGTTTCAGCTTCATCTACCCCGAAAACATCCATCTGCTCGAATCATCAGGCGCCCGCATCGTTTATTTTTCCCCGTTGAATAATGAGCCGTTGCCCCGCTGTGACGCGGTCTGGCTGCCCGGAGGATACCCGGAACTGCATCTTCAGAAGCTGTCCGCGGCGCGGCGGACGAAAAGCCACCTGCAGGAGCATCACGGCAACGATAAACCGATACTCGCGGAGTGCGGTGGCATGATGGCCGCGTGTCAGACTATTACCGGCCAAAATCAGGAAACCGGAGCGGGATTCGGTCTGTTTGCCGCAACCTGCGCCCTGACCGGGAGATTACAGGGTATCGGATTGCAGAAAGTTGACTATGGTTACGGAGAATTACGCGGGCACTCGTTCCATCACTCGGTCATTGCCCCGATTGACTCGCGCCGCGCCGCCGATGGCTACGGGCAGAGGCAGGATGGAGGGACGGGCGAAGTCTTCTGGCAATCGGGAAAACTGACATTGACCTGGCTGCATCACTACTTCCCGTCCAACCCGCAAGCCGCCGCCGCTCTTTTTTCATAGTGAGCGCGAATACCCGTGAACCGGCTATTTAGCCGGATTTGATCCGGTTGATGGCGTTGTTCCAGCCGGCAACCAGGGCCTCGCGCCTTGCGCGTTCCATCTCCGTATTGAAGCGGCGGGCTTCGCGCCAACGCGACGCGATCTCGGCGGTGGATGCGAACAACCCGTGGTGCAGTCCGGCCAGCCAGGCCGCGCCCAGTGCGGTGGTCTCGATGACTGCCGGCTTCTCCACTACGGTATCGAGTATGTCTGCCAGGAACTGCAACATCCAGTCATTGGCTGCCATGCCGCCATCCACCCGCAGCTTCTCCAGTGGCTGACCACTGTCTGCCGCCATCGCCTCCACCAGTTCACGGGTCTGGTAGCATACGGCCTCCAGCGCGGCGCGAACGAAATGTGCGATGCCGGTATCGCGGGTAATTCCGAATACCGCGCCACGAGCATGAGGATCCCAGTGCGGAGCGCCGAGGCCGGTAAAGGCTGGTACCATGTACACCCCGTCGTTACCGGCGGTCGCCCGCGCCAATTCGTCTATCTCGTTGACGTGGGCAATCAGTTTCAAGTCGTCCCGCAGCCATTGAATCGCGGCGCCGGCGTTGAAAATCGACCCCTCCAGGGCATAAGTCACCTCCCCGTTGAGCCGGTAACCCACAGTGGTGAGCAGGCGATGGCGTGAGGCAACCGGAGCATGGCCGGTATTCATGATCATGAAGCAGCCCGTACCATAAGTGCTTTTTACCATGCCCGGATGAAAGCAGGCCTGTCCGAACAGGGCGCCTTGCTGGTCACCCACCACAGCGCCGATGGGCAGCGCCACGCCCAGCGTTTCCGGGTCCGTGACACCGTAGTCATCGGCGCTGTCGCGCACCTCGGGCAGCAGGGATTTCGGGATGTTGAACAGCGCCAGCAGGTGATCGTCCCAGGACTGGTTGTGAATGTTGAACAGCAGGGTGCGGCTGGCATTGGTGGCATCGGTAGCATGAACCTTGCCGCCAGTGAGTTTCCAGACCAGAAAACAGTCGACGGTGCCGAACGCCAGTTCGCCGCGCTGTGCCCTGGACCTGGCTGCGGGGACGTTGTCCAGGATCCAGGCGATCTTGGTGGCTGAAAAATAGGCGTCCAGAAGCAGGCCGGTGCGCTCGGATATTTCCCGGCCATGACCCTGCGCCCGCAGGCGCGCGCATTGTTCCGCCGTCCGCCGGTCCTGCCATACAATGGCGTTGTACACCGGTTCGCCGGTGGCGCGGTCCCACAGCAGGGTGGTTTCACGCTGGTTGGTGACGCCAACCACCGCCGGCTCATTTCCGGCTGCGGACAGGACATCACGAACCGCCCGCAACGTGGTTTCCTGGATAGCCGCGGGATCATGCTCGACCCAGCCGTCGTCGGGGTAGATCTGTGGAAATCCGTATTGGGATGAGGCCACGATGGAACCGTCCGGCGTAAAGATGATCGCGCGGGAGCTGGTGGTGCCCTGGTCAATGGCGAGGATGTTTCGTTTCATGTCATGGTCACACGAGTGTTGAATGATTGAATATTTTCGTATCACTGGATTACGAAAATTTTACTGAGATATATATTTTCATTTGAAAACAAATTTTAGTTCATTTTTCACTTTTCAGCGTGTTAAGATTCGTCCGTTGAGTATCAACAAAATCACCGTCCGTCAGGTTCTTGAGGAGATTCTTGAGGTTTTCGCCGGTCGGTAACGTCATTTTCACTAATGAGGAATCTACCATGAAAATAAAAACCGTGGTTGCCGCCGCCGTGGCGACCTGCCTGTTCCAGGCTCCCGCGTTCGCCGGTTCGGCGGAAGCGGAGACCTGGATCAATGACGAATTCCAGCCGTCGACACTCGCCCGGGAGGAACAGAAGGCGGAGATGGAATGGTTCATCCAGGCCGCCGAGCCTTTTGCGGGCATGGAGATCAATGTGCTCTCCGAGACCATCCCGACTCACGAGTATGAATCCAGGACGCTGACCCGGGCCTTCGAGGAGATTACCGGCATCAAGGTCAATCACCAGCTGCTAGGCGAGGGGGAGGTCGTACAAGCGGTGCAGACCCAGATGCAGACCGGGCGCAATCTGTATGACGCCTATATCAATGACTCCGATCTGATCGGCACTCATTCCCGTCTGCAACTGGCGGTCAATCTGTCCGACTGGATGGCTGGCGAGGGCGCCGATGTCACCAATCCCGGCCTGGATGTGGATGACTTTGTGGGTAAATCCTTCACCACCGGGCCGGACGGCAAGCTCTACCAGCTTCCTGACCAGCAATTCGCCAATCTCTACTGGTTCCGCAAGGACTGGTTTGATCGCGCGGACTTGCAGGCTCGCTTCAAGGAGATGTACGGATACGATCTCGGGGTGCCGGTGAACTGGTCCGCCTATGAGGACATCGCGGAATTTTTTACGGATCATGTACAGGAAATAGACGGCGTTCGGGTATATGGTCACATGGACTATGGCAAGCGGGCGCCGGATCTCGGCTGGCGTATGACGGATGCCTGGCTCTCCATGGCCGGCGCCGGCAGCAAGGGCCTGCCGAACGGTATTCCGGTGGACGAGTGGGGCATCCGCATGGAGGCCGGTACTTGCAATCCGGTCGGCGCCAGTGTCTCCCGTGGCGGAGCGGCCAATGCTCCGGCGGCGGTATACGCCATCCGCAAGTGGGACGAATGGTTGCGCCAGTATGCTCCTCCGGGCGCCGCGAGCTACGACTTCTACCAGTCCCTGCCAGCGCTTTCCCAGGGTAATGTAGCGCAGCAGATTTTCTGGTACACCGCGTTTACCGCCTCCATGGTGGCGCCGAAAAGCGACGGCAACAATACGGTGGATGACGCCGGCAACCCGCTCTGGCGGATGGCGCCGTCTCCGCATGGTCCATACTGGGAGAAAGGGCAGAAACTCGGCTATCAGGACGCTGGCTCCTGGACCCTGTTCAAATCCACTCCGGTGGAGCGTCGCAAGGCCGCCTGGCTGTATGCCCAGTTTGTGGTCTCGAAGACGGTGGATGTGAAGAAGAGTCATGTCGGCCTCACCTTCATCCGCAACAGCACCATCAATCACCAATCCTTCACCGAGCGAGCGCCGAAACTGGGCGGTCTGGTGGAGTTCTATCGTTCCCCGGACCGGGTTCGCTGGTCGCCAACCGGCGTCAATGTACCGGATTATCCGAAGCTGGCCCAGATCTGGTGGCAGCAGATCGGAGACGTGAACTCCGGCGCTTTTACGCCCCAGGAGGCGATGAACCGGCTGGCCGCTGAAATGGATCAGGTCATGGCGCGGATGCAGGCCGCGGACGAGGCGGCTGAGGTGTATGGCGGTTGCGGTCCCCGGCTCAATGAGGAAAAGGACGCGCAATACTGGCTGGATCAACCCGGTTCGCCCAAGCCCATGGTCAATGAAAAACCACAGGGGGAAACCATTGCCTACGAAGATCTGATCAAGAACTGGCAATAACCTGCCGGATGAAGCATGGGTTGCCCGGTAGCCGGGCAGCCCATATCTTCCTTACAATCGAAAACGCAATCCAGCCCGTTCGACAATGACCGACGTATCAATCGAAGCGTCCATCAGCGAAAGGCAACGCGCGTTACTGGATCATGTCCGCAGTCACGGCAGCGGGCGGGTGGAATCATTGGCCGATCAATTCCGCGTCACGCCGCAGACCATCCGCCGCGACCTCAATATCCTGTACAACCGGAGGCTGTTGCAAAGGGTGCATGGCGGGGCGGTGGCCAGCGATGACGCGACATCACGTGAGCGGGAGCCGGCCAATCTGGATTATGCGACGCGCCTGCTCGTTAACGCCGAGGGCAAGGAGCGCATCGGACGATTGACGGCGCCACTCATTCCCGATGACGCTTCCATGTTCATCAATATCGGCACCACCACCGAGCGGGTGGCGGCCCATCTTGTTGACCATCGCGGCCTTCTGGTGATTACCAACAACATCAACATCGCCAATACGTTGCGCCGGTCGAAGGCGATCCGGGTGATGACCGCAGGCGGGCTGGTGCGGCACGAAGACGGTGGCATCGTGGGTGACGCCACCGAAGAATTCATTGGTCGCTTCAAGGTAGACTACGCCGTGATCGGCTGCTCCGCGCTGGACGAAGACGGCGCCATTCTGGAATTCGATGTGCGCGAGGTTCGGGTCACGCAATCCATTATACGCAACGCCCGCTCCGTCATTCTGGTGGCTGACGGCGCCAAGTTCGAGCGCAAGGCGCCGGTGAGGCTGGGCAGTCTGGGTCAGGTTGATTACTTCGTCAGCGACCGGACACCGCCACCGGCCATCCAGGAATACTGTCTGGCGAATGGCGTGTGTGTAGTCAACGGCGCCGACTGAGCCGGTTTGTCGCATGGCTGTCGAACTTCGTGAAGTCACCCGCAAGGTCGGCGGTGAAACGCATATATACCCCACCAGCCTGCGCTTGCGGGAGGGCGAATTTAACGTGTTGCTGGGCGCTACGTTGAGCGGAAAGACCACATTGCTGCGCCTGATGGCCGGGCTGGAAACACCCTCTGGCGGAGAAATCTGGTTTGAAGGCCAGAATGTCACCGGCATGCCCGTACAGAAACGGAGCGTGGCCATGGTCTACCAGCAGTTTATCAATTATCCGAACTTCACCGTGTTCGACAATATCGCGTCCCCGCTGCGAGTGGCGGGGATGAGCCGCCCCGGCATCCGGCGGCAGGTGGAAAGACTCGCCGCACTGTTGAAGCTTGAGCGTTATCTCACCCGCTATCCGGCGCAGTTGTCCGGTGGTCAGCAACAGCGTGTGGCGATCGCCCGCGCCCTGGCCAGAAACTCGCGTCTGGCGCTGCTGGACGAACCGCTGGCCAATCTGGACTACAAGCTGCGTGAGGAATTGCGCGATGAACTGCCGAAGCTGTTCGCCGACAGTGGCGCCACCGTGGTGTACACTACCACCGATCCGATGGAAGCGTTGATGCTCGGCGGCTGCACCGCCACCCTTTTCGAGGGTCGCGTGACCTGGTTCGGGCCGACAGCGACCGGCTATCGAATGCCGGAAAATCTCGCCAGCGCCCGGGTTTTTTCCGACCCTCCGATCAATCTGTCCACAGTCCGCAAGAAAGGCAGACGATTTTACCTGAGCGAGCATATTTCGTGGCAGGCCCCCGAACCCTTGCAGTCCCTGGCGGACCAGGGCTACACCCTGGGGATTCGTCCCCATCACCTGACCTTGCAGGCCATGGCGGATAACGCGGTAGTCATCAATGGACAGGTACAGGTCGCGGAACTTGGCGGCTCACACAGCGTGATTCGCGTTACGGTGGAGCAAAATGACTGGGTTTCGGAATCCCACGGTATTCATCCTTTCCAGAGTGGCGACCGGGCGACGCTGTACCTGCATCCGGATCAGGCGCTTTACTTTGATGAAAACGACCGGCTGATCCGGCGCTGAACCGGATACTGAACATGGCGCGCATTGAACTTCAAGGTATTCGCCACAGCTATCCCGCGCCCCGCGGCGAGGAGCCGGTGTGGGCGCTGGATGAGGTGAACCAGGTCTGGGAAGATGGCGGAGCTTATGCCCTGCTGGGGCCGTCCGGGTGCGGCAAGACCACGTTGCTCAACATCATCTCCGGCCTGCTCAGCCCGACACAGGGCAGGGTGCTGTTCGACGGACAGGATGTGAGCGGCGTCAGCACAGCGGCGCGGCATATTGCCCAGGTATTCCAGTTTCCGGTGGTATACGACACCATGACAGTATACGACAACCTGGCGTTTCCGCTACGCAACCGCGGAGTTTCCGAATCAAAAATCCGCCCTCGTGTGGAAGAGATTGCGGCGATGCTGGAGCTGTCCGACACCCTGCAGAAGCGGGCGTCCGGCCTCACTGCGGACGGCAAGCAGAAAATTTCCCTGGGCAGGGGGCTGGTGCGCCCGAATGTCAATGTAATCATGTTCGATGAGCCGTTAACGGTCATTGATCCGCACCTGAAGTGGCAATTACGCTCCAGACTCAAGCAGCTTCATCAGGCGGTTGGCATCACCATGATCTACGTCACCCATGACCAGACCGAAGCGTTGACTTTTGCCGATCAGGTGGTCGTGATGTTTCAGGGCAGAGTGGTGCAGGTCGGCGCCCCGGTAGAATTGTTCGAGCGGCCACGCCACACATTCGTCGGGCACTTCATTGGCTCTCCCGGCATGAACCTGCTGCCAGCGGCCGGCGAGGGAGGACGGTTGCGTTGTCTGGGCCGGGATTTCGGCCCTTTGCCGGATATTGCCGTGCGCGGTGGGACGCTGGAATTGGGCGTGCGTCCGGAATTTGTGCGTTTCGACAGCCATGACCAGGGTATTGCCGTGCACATCAAGCAGGTGGATGACCTGGGCAAATATCAGGTCGCGGACGTGCAGGCGAGCGGTCAACGATTAAAAATAATCGTTCCCGAAGGTGGCAATATCCCTTCCGAACAGCCTGCGGTGCGGTTTGATTCGGCGCACACTCACTGTTATCTCGACGGCTGGCTGGTGGAGCGTCCGCAGGCGCTGTCATGAACCGGCACAGTAACCCGAAAGCCTGGTGGCTGGTACTGCCGGTGGTAGCGCTGGTGGCGTTCAACGCCCTGATCCCGTTGTTGACCGTGGTCAATTATTCCGTCCAGGAAACCTTTGGCAACAACCTGTTTTTCTGGCACGGCGTGGGATGGTTTCAGGATGTGCTGACCTCGGAGCGGTTCCATGCCTCGCTGACGCGGCAACTGGCGTTCACCTTCACCATCCTGCTGATCGAGGTGCCACTGGGTGTCGCCGTGGCCCTGTGCATGCCGCGCAAGGGAGTGTGGGTTTCGGTATGCCTTGTGCTCATGGCGCTGCCACTTCTGATTCCCTGGAATGTGGTCGGGGCTATGTGGAATATTTTCGCCCTGCCGGATATTGGTCTGCTCGGTAAAACGGTCAACAGCTTAGGCATTGACTATAACTTTACCCAACAGCCGGTATCCGCATGGGTTACCACCGTGGTCATGGATGTCTGGCACTGGACCTCCCTGGTGGCGCTGTTGGCCTATGCTGGATTGTGCTCCATTCCGGATGCCTATTATCAGGCCGCGCGCATTGACGGCGCCAGTGGCTGGGCGGTCCTGCGTTTCATTCAGCTACCCAGACTGAAACGGGTCCTGACCATCGCCATACTGCTGCGCTTCATGGACAGTTTCATGATTTATACCGAACCGTTCGTACTGACTGGCGGCGGCCCCGGAAATACCACCACGTTCCTGTCCATTGATCTGGTCAAGATTGCGCTTGGCCAGTTCGACCTCGGTCCGGCGGCGGCCATGTCACTGATTTATTTCCTGGTGGTGTTGCTGGTATGCTGGATATTCTATACCCTGATGATGCGGAGCGAGGAGAGTTAGCCCATGCAAAACCGTAGCGGCAAAGCTCTCGTCATGACGCTCTACATCGTTTTCCTGATGCTTCCCATCTACTGGCTGGTCAGTATGTCGTTCAAGACCACCAACGAGATTCTGGGTGTCTTCTCGCTGTGGCCCAGAGAGTTCACACTGGACAATTACCGCCGGATATTCACCGACCCTGCCTGGTATACAGGTTATTTCAACTCCATCAGCTATGTAGTGATGAATACCCTGATCTCCGTGGCGGTAGCGCTGCCAGCGGCTTATGCGTTTTCCCGCTATCGGTTTCTCGGTGACAAGCATCTGTTTTTCTGGCTGTTGACCAACAGGATGGCGCCACCGGCGGTGTTTGCGCTACCGTTTTATCAGCTCTACTCCGCCATTGATCTGTTCGATACCCATATCGGCGTGGCCCTGGCCCACTGTCTGTTCAACATCCCGCTGGCGGTCTGGATACTGGAAGGCTTCATGTCCGCAGTGCCCAGGGAACTGGATGAAACCGCCTGGCTGGACGGATATTCATTCTGGCGGTTTTTTATTCGTATATTCATCCCGACTATCGCAGCCGGTATCGGCGTGGCAATGTTTTTCTGTTTCATGTATTCATGGGTGGAATTGCTGCTCGCCAAGACCCTGACCGCAGTGGATGCCAAACCGATTGCGGCGACCATGACGCGCACCGCCAGCACATCCGGTTATGAACTGGGCCTGCTCGCCGCCGCCGGAACCCTGACCATCATTCCGGGTGGATTCGTGATTTATTTCGTCCGCAACTATATTGCCCGCGGTTTCGCGCTGGGCCGGGTGTAGGCGAGTCCAGGCGAATCCAGATGAGTTCGGCAGCGAAGAAATGAGCGACATATTCGACCTGACCTGGATGGCGTGGACCTGGCCCACCGGCGCGTTTTTCCTGGCGCTGGCGTTATCCATCGTTGCCGTGGGCATTCGGGAGGCGTTCAGCCCCGGCGGTAACCCCCGGCGGGGGATATTCCGGCTCGACACCACTCGCGGCGACCGCTTGTTCATTTCATGGCTTGGAACCGGATTCATTCACCTGCTGTGGCTGGGGCTGGTGGGTACACCCTTGTGGTTCCCTCTGGGCATTTCCGTGGCCTGGCTCCTGTTCGTGTTCCGGTGGGTCTGATTGGCGGACAGTCCCCGATTTCATTGTTAAGGACCGTGTCGCCGCGTGAACAAAATGTGGATGCGTTGTCCCGCGATTTGCTGGATGTCCTGATTGTCGGCGGCGGTATCAATGGCGCCGTGTGCGCCGCCTCACTGGCGGCGCGGGGCGTAAAGGCCGGCCTGATTGACGCCCGCGATTTCGCCGGATTTACCAGCGGGCATTCATCCAATCTGATCTGGGGGGGAATCAAGTACATGGAAAGTTGCGAACCTGGCCTCGTGGCACAGTTGTGCAGGTCGCGCAATGACCTGATGCGGCGCTTCCCCTGCGCCATCCGGGAAATTCGTTTTCTGACCACAGTTTCCCGCGGCTTTCGTCATCGCCCGGCGGTCTTGTGGGCCGGAGCCTGGCTGTACTGGTTGATCGGACAGGGATATACCCGTCCACCGCGCTATTTGCGTCCCGCCACCATTGACGCGGTGGAGCCGGTTATCAACACCAGCCACAGTGTCGGCGGGCTGGAGTACTCGGACGCTTACCTGTTCGATAACGATGCGCGTTTTGTTTTCGGGTTTATCCGCTCGGCGCTGGAGCATGGCTGTCTGGCCGCCAATTACGTGGAGGCGGTGGAATTGCGGGATGATGGCGAAGAATGGCGGGTGGTAGCGAAAGACGGCGTTTCCGGTCGGCATTTCGAGATCCGCAGCAAGGCGCTGATCAACGCCGCCGGAGCTTATGTCGATACACTGAACGCCGCCGCAAAGAGCCGGACGAACCACCAGCATATCCTGTCAAAAGGCGTTCACCTGATCGTCCCCCGGCTCGGCGATAGCGGCAAGGTATTGACTTTTTTCGCCGATGACGGCCGGTTGTTCTTCGCCATCCCCATGGCCAACCGCACCTGTATTGGCACCACCGATACCCGGGTGGACACGCCCGATACCGCCGTCACCGACCGTGATCGGGATTTTATTCTGTCCAATATCAATGCCCGATTGAATTTGCCGCGACCACTGACCAGAGAGGACATTATCGCGGAGCGATGTGGAGTCCGGCCACTGGTGGTTGCCGGGGGGGACGAACCCGCCATGGATGTTCTTCAGCTCTCGCGCCGGCATGTAGTGGAGACAGACCGTTCGAGACGGCAGATCAGCATATTCGGGGGCAAGCTGACCGACTGCGTCAACGTCGGCGAAGAGGTATGCCGACAGGTTGCCGGGCTTGGGGTCACGCTGGCGCACAGGTCGCCGCGCTGGTACGGTGAACCGGGCGCGGAAGCGCGGACGGCATTCATGGCGCGGGCCGCGGCAGCCGGCATTGCCGGCGAGCGGGCCGCGGATACCGGAGAACCCCTGGCGGAACGGTTATGGAGACGTTATGGCGAGGAAGCCGGGGCGATGCTGGATGCCATCGTCATAAATCCGTCCCTGGCGGCTCCGGCCATTGCCGGCGCCGGGCTGCGCCTGTGTGAAATTGATCATCTGCGCGAGCGTGAAATGGTCGTGACACTGGACGACCTTCTGTGCCGGCGCTCCAGACTGGCGCTGCTTTACCGGCGCGAGGAATTAGCGGCCATGGAAGGGATGCCGGAATTATGCGCCCGCCTGTTCGGCAACCAGGGTAAAGCGAAATTCGAGGATTATTTCAATGGCGGAGAATGAAGGTGGCGGGGAATGATGCGCGGGGCGGACCCTCTTGGATTGTAGCGCACCAGCCGCCGGTTTTTTATGTGACAGCTTTCTGGTATAGAAATTCTGGAGCAAGGTCAGCGCCAGTGGGCCAGACGATTGTCTTTAATTCATCATTAATTGAAAATGATTGAAAAATCTTTGGGTCTTTCAGTGGTTCGAATACTTCACCCCATAATTCACTTTCCAGGTCTATCAGGCCCGATGCTCCATCGGAAAAGGTGACTTTTATCTTGTAGCCATCTATGTATTCTGCATTAATCAATTCGGGATTCATTTTTACTCTAACGGCTCAATTTTCTTTAGCGGCTTTCTTTGTTCGGCAAGTTTCCAGTTGATCAGTAATTCTTCCTTATGTAACCCGGCCCATTCTAGCACAAAGCGTTGAGCGCGAGGCGGAAATCCCCTGACAGAATTTCTCCACCCATATTGAAGACCTCAGGATCGTGATCGAAGTCGACAACCAGGATTGACTTCATTACCTGCCGGCTCCTGCCGGATTGAGATGAGGCCAGGAAATAGCGCCGCCCGGTGTAAAGATGATCGCGCGGGAGTTGGTGGCGCCCCTGGTTGATGGCGGGAATGTTTCGCTTCATGCGGATATGGCCGGAAATATCAAGCGGTTCTCACACGCTGGCGGACTCCTCCTCGTGGCGCGGTCTTGCTCTTCCAGGTTGTTTGAACTGGATTCGTTGCAGCCCATCGGTATTTACCGACTGCCGGGTTTTCCACAAATCATGGTTGTCCTGTAGCGCCAGCCAGCTTTCAGCAGATCGACCTAATACCGTCGACAGCCTCACCGCCATCTCTGGTGAAATGTCAGACTTCCCGGAGAGCAAACGACTAAAAGTACTTTTGGAAACACCGAGTTCGCGCGCAATACTTGCCGCAGTAACATCTGGAAATGGCTCAATGTAAGTCCGCTTGATCAAGCCGCCCGGGTGCGGAGGGTTGAATTGTTGAATAGTCATCAGTGATAGTCCTCGTAATTGACATCGTAAGCGTCACCTCGTTCAAACTTGAATGATATTCTCCAGTTACCACTGATATCTATTGCCCAGTGACCAGCCAGCTTCCCCTTCAATTCATGCAAGCGATAACCGGGGAGGTTCATATCTTCAATGTAGACAGCCGTATGCAGAAAAGTAAGTCGATCCCGAATTTTGGCGCCGTGCGACGCCTGAATGCCTGCATTACTGCCACTTTCAAAAAACTTCTTCAGACCTTTGTGTTTAAAGTTTTTAATCATTATTGATATTATACAAAGGTTACGAGTTGCACAACCCGAAACCGGCTTTTAATGTACGCGACAGATGCCCCGTTTTTAGTGATGGACATATCAACGCATACCGTTAATAATATCCGGCTTATCCGAAATTTTATTTACCCGAACCATGCAAACATCCGCTCCCGCCGTCAAAATTGTCGATGTAACCCTGCGCGACGGAGAACAGACTCAAGGGGTCTCGTTCTCCCGCTCCGAAAAAGAAAGCATTGCCCGGGCGCTGCTGGATTCGCTCAGGATTGACCGCATTGAGGTCGCCTCCGCTGGTATCTCCGCCGGTGAACGCGAAGCGGTACAGAACATCAACCAATGGGCGGCGCAAAAAGGTTATGCGGAGCAGGTCGAAGTACTCGGATTCGTCGATCACAAGCGCAGTGTCGACTGGATTTCTGCGGTCGGCGGAAAAGTCATCAACCTGCTCACCAAAGGCAGTGAAAAGCATTGCCGGGAGCAGCTGGGGAAGACCCTGGCGGAACATCTGGACGGCATATTCCGCACCGTCCAGTATGCCGGTGATCAAGGGCTGGCGGTCAATCTCTACCTCGAAGACTGGTCGAATGGCTATATCGACAGCCGGCAATATGTTTTCGATATGATGAAGCAACTGCAATCCCTGCCGATCCGGCATTTCATGTTGCCCGATACCCTCGGCGTGATGTCTCCGGGTGAAGTGTATGACAGTTTTTCCGACATGATTGACCGCTTCCCGGATGGTCGATTCGACTTTCATCCCCACAACGATTACGGTCTCGGGACGGTCAACTGCATGGCGGCTGTACGGGCCGGCGCGGCCTCGGTCCATTGTACGGTCAACTGCCTGGGCGAACGCGCCGGCAACGCTTCATTGGCGGAAGTCTGTCTGGTGTTGAAGGACAAGCTGGGAGCGCGATTGCGGGTTGAGGAGCACGAAATCTATAATATCAGCCGGATGGTCGAGAATTTCTCCGGGAAAATGGTGGCCGGGAATGCCCCGGTTATCGGCACTGACGTGTTTACCCAGACCGCCGGCATACACGCCGATGGCGACCAGAAAGGCGACCTGTACCAGACTCGTCTCAGTCCACACCGCTTCAACCGCACCCGATCTTATGCGCTGGGCAAGATGAGCGGCAAGGCCTCCCTGCAGAAAAACCTTGAAACACTGGGTATCAGCCTGTCCCCGGACAATCAGGTGAAGGTGCTCAGGCGCGTGGTCGAGCTGGGTGATTCGAAGGAGAGCATCACCCCGGAAGACCTGCCCCTGATCATCGCCGACGTTCTGGAGACGCGGGATGAGAAAGTGATCGAATTGTTGAATTGTTCGATTACCAGTGTGCTCGGGCTGGATTCCGTGGTCAGCATCAGTGTGCGCCTGTTCGACAAAACGCTGAAATCCACCGGCACAGGCAATGGCGGATTCGATGCCTTTATCGTCGCCGCCCGGAAAGTCCTGGACGGAACCGGATTTGAATTTCCCGAGCTGGTTGATTATCAGGTGCGGATACCCAAAGGCGGCAAGACCAGCGCACTGGTCGAATGTTTCATCACCTGGCAGGACGGCAGCCGGAAAATCAGAACCCGCGGCGTCAATGCCAACCAGGTGTTCGCCGGTATCGAAGCGACCTTAAGAATGCTGAACCTGAAGCTGGCTCCGGACCAGGTTTGACCCGCCACCGGAAGCGTCATTTGACTCTCTCCCCCAATCCCGATTTTTAATCATCAGGCTTAATAAGAGATGCTGAAGACAGAGCTATATGAAATGATCGCAAATGGTGAGAACTCCGGTGTGGAGTTCAAGCGTGATGATTGTCGGCCCGAGCAATTAGCTAAAGAGATAGTCGCAATGGTGAATTTCTGCGGTGGGGTCATACTGCTGGGTGTGGAAGATGATGGGGAGGTTAGCGGCATTCATAGAGAAAACCTGGAAGAATGGATTATGGATACCGTAGTTGCGCGAATGATCCATCCTATGATTTTCGTGTTTTATGAAGAGATGCAGGTTGATGACGGTAAGCGGGTTGCCGTTTTGTCTTTTACGCAAGGAGTATCCAAACCGTATGTGCGCCGACACAATGACCGGGAAGAAATTTTCATTCGGATTGGAAGTGTTTCAAGATTAGCTACGCGGGAGCAGCAAGGGCGTTTGTTTGAGGCGGGAGGGATGCTCCATGCTGAATTGCTTCCGGTTTCCGGCACGTCTGTCGAATCTCTGGATATGGAAAGAATCAGGGATTATTTGCAAAACGTTATTCTGGACCCGGATACTCCCGATTCTGACGAAGCATGGGCGCGTCGCCTTCTTGGATTGGGATTCCTCACTGAGGATGGAGTCGCTGTCGCTCGACCCGTATGTACCGTAGCCGGGTTGCTTTTGTTCGGACGCCAGCCAAGAAGGTATCTCAGGCATGCAGGTATCAGACTCATGGTATTTGACGGCACAGAGAAAGATTATCAATCCAGACTGGATGAGGCGCTTGATTTCCCGATGGTTGGCCTTTGGGCAAAAGACGCGGGCGGTGAACGCAGGTTAGTTATGGATGGCATGATTGAGAGTGTTGCGCAGATGCTGAAACCATTTATTTCGGAGGAAAGTGAAGAGATTGATGAGGCGATGCGTCGACAGAGGAAATGGCGCTACCCGTTGGAAGCAGTGAGAGAAATACTCATAAATGCGCTCGCTCATCGTGACTGGACACGATTCGTGGATGTCGAGATTACATGCTATTCGGACCGGCTCGAAGTAATCAGCCCCGGCGCCATGCAAAACTCAATGACCGTAGAAAAGATGGTAGCTGGACAAAGGTCGCCGCGGAATATCCTCATTGTGGAAGTATTAAGAGACTATGGATATGTCGATGCAAGAGGCATGGGAGTACGTACCAAAGTAATACCACTGATGAAAAGCAGGAATGGAGTGGAGCCAATATTTGAATCAACAGAGGATTACCTGAAAACCATTCTTCACCAAAGGGTTGGGCAATGAGCGCTACACCCCTCTTGCTAGACCCCTCTCCCTATTGCTATTTCCCCCACGCCATATTAGTATTGTTCAGACAAGAATCAATAAAACCAATACGGGCTTTTCTGGTACGGCTTGATTTTGTTGATCTGAAGTAGTTTCGATTACATCAATTACACATCTTGGGAGGTTATATGACTGATACCAGCCAAAGAGTGGAGCATTGGACGCGCACCAAGCGTCTGATGATTATCACTCTATCGCTATGGTTTGTCTTTTCTTTCGTCGTACACTGGTTTGCTGATTCCTTGAACGCGGTTTCGTTCATGGGCTTCCCGTTGGGGTTCTACATGGCTGCACAGGGTTCGGAAGTCATCTTTGTAATACTGATCTTCTGGTTCGCCCGGTCCCAACATAAAATTGACCAGGAAACCGGCTTTGCGGAGGAATAGAAAATGAAAGGGTTAAAAGACAACTTTATTGAGAACCTGCCCAAAATCTACGGGCTGTATACCGGAGGCTTTCTGGTATTCATCCTGATTATGGCCGTGTTCGAACAAATGGGCATGGCGGCGGATACCATTGGCATCCTTTTCGTCGCCTTTACCGTCCTCATCTATGCCGCGATCGGCTGGCTGTCCCGCACCATGCAGGTCGACACGTACTATGTCGCCGGCCGTCAGGTGCCCACCGTATTCAACGGTATGGCGACCGCCGCAGATTGGATGTCGGGCGCTTCGTTCGTCGCCATGGCCGGGGGGATCTACTTCGGCGGACATGGCTATCTGGCGTTCGTGGTCGGCTGGACCGGCGGTTATGTGCTGGTCGCTTCACTGATGGCGCCTTACCTGCGCAAGTTCGGCTGCTACACGGTGCCGGATTTCATCGGTACGCGCTATGGCGGCAACCTCGCCCGTTTCTGCGCCGTGGTAGTGCTGGTGGTCGCATCGTTCACGTATGTGACCGCACAGATCAACGCCACCGGAACCATCGCCGCCCGCGCCTTGCAGATTCCATTTGAGGTCGGGGTCTGGTTCGGACTGCTGGGTATCCTGCTGTGTTCGATGCTCGGTGGTATGCGCGCGGTAACCTGGACCCAGGTCGCGCAATACATCGTCTTGATCATCGCCTATCTGGTGCCGGTCTTCTGGATGTCCAACAAACAGGGTTTCGGCCTGATTCCGCAACTGGTTTATGGCGACGCCGTCATGAAGATTACCGAGCTCGAAGCGTTGCATGGCCTCGGCGCTCTGGAAGCGGTGGCCGGCGCGAAAGCCGGCCTGAAAGCGTTGAGCGTTCCTTTTGCCGCCGCCGGCGACAGTTGGAAGTTCGTCACTCTGGTACTGTGCATGATGGCCGGTACGGCCTCGTTGCCGCATATCCTGATGCGCTACTTCACGACTCCTTCCGTCAAATCAGCCAGACAGTCGGTCGCATGGTCGCTGTTCTTCATTTTCCTGCTGTATTTCACCGCTCCGGCGCTGGCGACGTTTACCAAGCTCCAGTTGTTGAACCCGGAACTGGCAACCGGAATCATCGGCAAGGCGATCACCGAAGTGAACGCGCTGGAATGGGTGCAGAAATGGAGCAGTGTTGGCTTCCTGCAGGTGATCGACGGCAACGGCGATGGCATATTGCAGCTCAACGAGTTCTTCATGCGCGGCGATATTGTCGTACTGGCGACTCCTGAGATCGCCGGACTGCCGTATGTAATCTCCGGTCTGGTTGCCGCTGGCGGTATGGCGGCGGCGATGTCTACGGCAGATGGCCTGCTGTTGGCGATTGCAAACGCCCTGTCTCATGATTTGTACTACAAAATCATCGATCCGGCTGCGGAAACCAAAAAACGCCTTCTGGTGGCGCGGGTTTTGTTGCTGGTCATCGGCGCCGCCGGCGCCTTTGTGGCGAGCCTGAAACTGACCAGTATCCTCGGGGCGGTGGCCTGGGCCTTTGACTTCGCCTGTTCCGGGCTGTTCTTCCCGATCGTTCTCGGTATCTGGTGGAAGCGGGCCAACCGGGCCGGCGCCATTGCCGGTATGGTATTCGGTTTCCTCGCGGGAACCTGGTATCTGTACATGGTGCGGTTCGCCGGGATGGATCCGTGGATCGGTATTGACCATCTGCGATTCGGAATTATCGGTATGCCGGTGAGCCTGATTGCGATGATTGTGGTTTCGCTGATGACCGCAGAACCCGATGCCGAAACCCAGGCCATGGTGGATGAAATCCGTGTGCCTGCCGGCAAGACGATACTGGGGTCTTCCCACTGATAAAAAACTTTGTTACAATTTGTTCTCGATCATGATTACGCCGGGGCTGGTCCCCGGCATTTTTTTGCGCGTCCGGTGACGGCGCTGACCGAAACCGGGCGGAACCCTGCTGAAACTGGCTGAATCTGAATCATGTACAGCGCATTTCCGGCCTGGGTACTGACCTTTGATTACATCATGGGCATGATCATGTGGACCCTGATCGGCCGCTTCGGGATGGGTATTTTTCTGCGTGAGGACAGTTCGTTCTTTTTCATGCGCGTATTCGTCAAATACACCAATCCGATCCTGAAACTGTTTGCCCCGATTACTCCCGCCTTCCTGATTGAGGCGCTGGTTCCTCTGTATGTCGCCTGGTTCTTCTATATGATCCGGTTTTACCTGATGCCCTGGCTGCTGGGTTATTCGGTGCTGGGGATGCTTTCCTTCCCGCTGGAAAGCGAGTTCGCCCGCGGCCTGGCGAACCTGATCTCGAAGCTGATCGGCGGTTGAGCGGTGGATTGACCAATCGGCGGCGGCGCGGCTTCCTTCTTCCGCTTCGCCCGTGTCATCGCGTCATGCCCTCCCGCATCATGGCTGGCTTTTGCGCCACCCGCTTACTGTAGCGTCTCGAACAGGTCGGCTTCCAGCCGCGCAATCGGCTCCGCCGCAGCCGTGATAATGCTCCGGTAACAGGCTACCTTCGGCATCTCGTAAGCGAAGTAGAAGCGGGCGGTCTCGATCTTGGCGGCGTAAAAGGGATCGTCTCCTGAGTCCAGCGTCATCGCCACACAAGCCGCCCGCGCCAGTTGCCAGCCACAGCACACAGCGCCCCAGAGCCGCAAATACGGGTCGGCGATGGCGGCGGGCAGACGCAGGTCATCCGCCGCCATCGACAGCACGGTTTCCATGACCTCTTCCAGATCATCCAGAGCGGACAGGGCCTCGGTATGCAGGTCCGCCAATTCAGGTGGGGGCGCCTTCAACAGTTCATCGCGGATATGCCCCGTCACCACGCGCGCGGTACGGCCGTTGTCGCGCACCAGCTTGCGGCCAATCAGGTCCAGCGCCTGAATGCCATTGGCGCCTTCATAAATCGGGGTAATGCGCTGGTCGCGGTAATACTGTGCCGCCCCGGTTTCCTCGATATACCCCATGCCGCCGTGTACCTGTAAGGCCAGCGATACATTCTCAAGCCCCATTTCCGTCATATAACCCTTGACCACCGGAGTCAGTATATCGATCATGGCCCGGGCCAATTCCCGCGCCTGCGGGTTAGCGCACCGGGCCGCCTTGTCAAACGAGCCACCCAGTACCAGCCCCAGCGAACGCAGCCCCTCGATTCGGCATTTCTGCAACATCAGCATGCGCTTGACATCGGGATGCTTGATGATCGCCACCCGCCCACCACCGGGATTCTCGATGGCGGCGCCCTGTACCCGCTCACCGGCGAACCAGACCGCCTGTTGATAGGCCCGCTCGGCCACGCCGTTGCCCTCCAGGCCGACCGCCAGCCGGGCAATATTCATCATCGTGAACATACAGGCCATGCCCTGATTCTCCTGGCCGACCAGATAACCAACGGCGCCCGCGGGGTCGCGATACCGGCCGGTTCCATAGCCCAGAACCGCGGTCGGGCTGCCATGGATACCGAGCTTGTGTTCCAGCGAAATGGTCTCGACATCGTTGCGCGCGGTCCAGTCGCCGTTCTCGTTGGGCAGATACTTGGGTACGATGAACAGCGAAATCCCTTTCACTCCAGGCGGCGCCCCGGGGATACGCGCCAGGACCAGATGGATGATATTGTCGGTCAGGTCATGGTCGCCGTAGGTAATGAATATCTTCTGGCCGCTGAGCAGATAGTGATCCCCGTTCGGGGTTGCCGTGGTTTTGATCAGGTCCAAGTCAGAGCCGGCCTGCGGTTCGGTCAGGTTCATCGTGCCGGACCAGTTGCCGTGAATCAGGTTCTTGAGGAAAATGTCCTTTTGTTCACGGGAACCGTGCCGGTGGATGGCCTCAATAGCGCCCTGGGTCAGCAGTGTACAGAGCGAAAACGCCATATTTGATGAGTGCCAGATTTCCTGCACCGCGGTAGCCACCAGCCACGGCAGCCCCATGCCGCCGCGCTCCGGGTCGAAAGCCAGACCGTTCCAGCCGCCTTCAATGAACCGCTGGTACGCCTCCATCCAGCCGTCCGGCGTTCGCACCGCGCCGTTTTCAAGGCGAGTCCCCTGCCGGTCGCCGACCCGGTTGAGCGGGTCAAGGACTTCCTCGGCCAGCTTCCCGGCCTCAACCACAATCGCGTGCACCGCCTCCGGCGTTGCATCCCCGTACCCCGGCAGAGCGTTCACACCTTCCAGGTCGGCCAGATGCCGGATAGCGAACAGGAGGTCACGCACCGGAGTTTTATATTGACTCATGTTTGTATATACGTGTGTGTCGCGCAGTCTGATCCCGTTCGTTCTTTTATGCTCATTTGTTGCCTTTGAAATGATTGGTCAGCCAGTCAAGGATTTTCCTCTGTACACTTTCCTGCGCTCGTTTGACAGGTCTCACGCTTGCCACTGCATAAACTCGTCCCTTGTCATCAAAAACATAGTCATCCTGATACGCTTGATTGCAATATTGACATTGGGGAATGATATTACGTTTGTCGTCTCCGGGACGACTCGGATTCTGATGTCCTTGTTGCAGCATGACTTCCTGGTCTCCATAACGCGGGTCTGGCATTCCTTCTCTCGCCCCACAAGTAGCGCACCGACAGCCATAAGCGTCTTTAAGATCTGAAAATGAGTCGGCCTTCAATCGGGCTGTTTTTTGTGCGCTTGCATTAGCCCATTCTGAAGACGGTCTGTATGGGTAAAGTTTATGCAGCCCCGGCTTATCGCCGATGTTCCAGCCGTCTCTTTTCAGATGCCTGACTTGCTGGTCCGCCCCGGCGCTCTTCATATCTCTTTGCGCTACCTTTGAAATTTCATCCTTGTGCACTTCCCGATCCTGATACAAAAACAACACCGCAAGCCACAATGACTTGTTTGAATCCGTGTAGCGCTTCGATTTTGGCAATTTGACTCCGTGAACAGCCAGATACTCTTTGTGAATTCTCTGTAGCTCAACCCAGGCCGCTTGCAGGTCATTACTATCCGGGAGCGTCATAAGTCCATCGCCTCTATTCTCCTTTCCGCCGTGAGCGCCATTGCCTCATCAATCTCTGCTCCGACAAAACTTCTGTTCTCCACGCGAGCGGCAACTCCAGTTGATCCTGATCCCACAAACGGATCAAAAACCAATGCGTTTTCTGGTGAGAAAATACGAATCAGATGGCGAAGAAGATCAACCGGCTTTGCGGTCATGTGCCCGTGTCTCTCGCGGGGCTTCGGC
Source organism: Candidatus Poriferihabitaceae bacterium (assembly GCA_965208975.1). Classification (GTDB taxonomy): domain Bacteria; phylum Pseudomonadota; class Gammaproteobacteria; order Arenicellales; family Poriferihabitantaceae. Next base: position 1,596,676 of record CBDBQH010000003.1, read on the forward strand.
GCTGGTATCACCGTGCCGGGGAATCGGTCAGGTTCGATCAATGGTTGACCCGGGTCAATCAAGCCGGTTTCCCACCGGTCCCAGTTATCTACAAACGTCCCGTCCCGTGGCGCCTGTCCCATCACAATCAGTTCACATTGCGGTTTTAATTGCGGGGTTTTTCTGCCCCCCAGTTTTTTAATCAGCCTGTTCTTTTCAGATTCGGGGATGTTTCGCTTGCGGACAAAGTGGTCCTGGCTAAATGCTTTCGCTTGCCCTTCGTACTTCCAGGCGATTACATCCCGGATCTCGAAGCCGGCTGACTCGATTGCCATGGCCGCATGATGAACCAGCCGGTTCTGCGAGAAACACAGGACAAATCCCCCAGGCTTGATCAGCCTCATCCATTCCTGTGCAATCGGGCTCAGGAATTTTTGCAGTTTCACGCCTTGATGCACGTCGAATTTCATTCCGACAGGGAGAGAGCCAACTACGCCACCCGGTTTCATCCGGCGCCCCAGAGCTTCGTGGTCCCAATCGTCCCCCATTCCATCAATAAAGTATGGGGGGTCGGTTACAATCAAGGATACGCTGTTATCACTCATGGACGCCATTTGGTTACGGCAGTCTTCGGCGATCACCCAATGCGGTTTTTTTGCTTTTTGGTCGCCGGACGAACAACGATCAACCGGCAAATTGTCTTGCATTCCTGATATGTCCATCATGACGTAAATTCCGATGCAATGTCTGTTGGAATGATTATACAAAAAACCAATTACGAATTTAATGAGTTTCTGGTCGGTTGCGCGATTCATAAGCTGGCTTTTCACACAAGTCCGGGACCATTCATTTGCTCGCTACACCCCCACCCGGCCCGTTCGCCGGGCCGTTCAATCGCTGGCCCGTTCGCTGCCGCCCCGTTCGCTTGCATGAACGAGTAAAGGTGGATACACTACCGGGTAAACATCATACAGGGGAACAGGATGGCGAATGACTACAACAGATTTTCAAAAAGGTGGATTGAGACCCGCTGTCGGCAGGGGGCAGGCGCATGATCGCTTATACGGTTGATACGTTAGCGACGGCGCGGGAACTGGAACAAGCCGGATTCCAGCCAAAACAGGCTGAGGTCGTGGCCACCCTGGTAGCGCGCCGGGAACAACAGTTGACGACAAAGGATGACCTGAAAGTCCTGAAGGTAGACATAAACGTCCTGAAGGATGACATGAAAACCTTGAGGGCGGACATGAAAGCCCTGAGGAGTGAACTGAAAGCAGACATGGAAGCCCTGAGGAGTGAGCTGAAAGCAGACATGAAAGCCTTGAGGGATGAACTAAAGAGTGACATGGATGTGTTGGGGAAATCACTCCGGCACGAAATGAGCGTTATGCGCTGGTGGATGGGGATTCAGTCTGCATTCTTGCTGGCGCTGACTTTACGAGTGTTTGATGTGCTGGGGTCTTCGGGATAAAATTGAACATCAACGACATCGGCGTAATCGGCGCCGGCGCCATGGGCAACGGTATCGCCCAGGTATTCGCCGCATCCGGCTTCACCGTCACCCTGGTTGACATCAACAGCCAGGCCACAGAGCGGGGCATGGCCGCGATTCGCGCAAGCCTCGACAGAATGGTAAAAAAGGAAAAGATCAACCAGCGGGACCAGACTGATACCCTGTCGCGAATCACCACAGCGACCTCACCGGAGGCGCTGGCGGCGGCGCAATTCGTAGTCGAAGCCGTGCCCGAGGATTTCGCCATCAAGGCGGCCATCCTCGAGCAGCTGGATCACATCTGCCCCCCGCAAACCCCGTTCGCCTCCAACACCTCATCCATTTCGCTGACCCGGCTGGCCGCGCAGACCGACAGGCCGGAACAGGTCATCGGCATGCACTTCATGAACCCCGTGCCGGTCATGCATCTGGTGGAAATCATCCGGGCGCTGCAAACCGATGACCAGACCTGTGACCTGACCCGCCAGTTAGCCACGAGCCTGGGCAAGACCCCGGTACTGGCCAATGACAGCCCCGGCTTCGTCGCCAACCGGCTCCTCGTGCCGATGATCAACGAAGCGGTCTTCGCGCTGCATGAAGGCATCGCCACCGCCGAGGCGATCGATGAAATCATGAAACTCGGAGCCAACCACCCGATCGGACCGCTGGCATTGGCTGATCTGGTCGGGCTGGATGTGGTATTATCGGTTCTGCGAGTGTTGCGCGAAGGCATGGGCGACCCGAAATTCAGGCCCTGCCCCCTGTTGATTAAAATGGTCGATGCGAATAAACTGGGCAGGAAAACCGGAGTCGGTTTTTATGATTATCGCTGAACAGAATGGTTCGCCTCTAATGATCTATAGCCTTTGTGCTAAAATATGCAAAAAAAGTGTTGACTGTTAGATGAATTTAATTTAATGTTGGCGCTTGATTGAAACGAGTAGAATATATTGGCATAGAGTAACAGGGCTGACTTCGCCGGAGTTGCAGGATTTGATCGCCGGGAGTAGCATTTAACCAAAGATATTTGATAAACTATTTAAACTTTAAACTATTTGGAAACCATCGATGAAAAATACCAAACACACTGATGAGATGAATGGCCCTGCTAACGAACAGGAACTCTCCTCTCAATCCAAAAGAAAGATACTGACTTCCATTGGGGTCACTTCCGGCGTGATCGGAGCCACCGCGCTCTCCCAGAACTGGGTCAAACCCGTAGTCAATTCCGTCGTACTGCCGGCTCATGCTCAAGCGACGGGCACCGCGCCACCGAGCACGGCTACCACCACCACGACCGATCCGATGATGGGCACGACTACCACCACCATGCCGGAGCCTATGTCCAGGATTAAAGTGGTAGCGGGTCAAGTTAGTGATAAGATTGGTGACGGTGGTACTGCAGAATTCCACATCAGCTTGACATCACAACCACTCAATGATGTGACAGTGACAGTGTCAGCAGATCCTTCGGCAAGCCTACCAACAATCAGTAGTAGCGGTGAATTTACGTTCACAAGAGCGAACTATATGACAGAGCAAACAGTGAGCGTAACTGCTATCGGTGAAGTTCCTGCTGATCCGATGGTCACTGTCAAGTTTGCGGCTGCAGGTGGCGGTTATGACGATGAGGAACATTCTGTGATGCTGACCGTTGTCAATGATGATGATGCAGCGCCGACGGGTCTGGAAGGTACATCTGGAACGGGTATGGTGACGATATCGTGGACTGCACCGGATACAGAGAAGGCTGTTAAAAGATACATTGTGCAGGTACAAGCAGGTGCTTCTGCTCCAGCTGAAGTATCGGGAGATGTCGCGAATACCGGCAACACCCCGGTTTCTGGTGTCTATACAATTAATACATCTGCAACAAGTGCTTCGTTTAACGTACCAGGAGGAGTAGCTTATTCGTACACGGTGAATGCTGTTTTTGCCAATAGCGACGAAGTCGACACTTATGATAGTGCGTCAAGCACCACGGCAGTTCGATCAAATTAGTAATATCTATACTTCTCTGACTACTGTAGGTAAAGAGCGTAAAAAAGCCACCGCAAGGTGGCTTTTTTATTGCCCGCATCCCGTCCTCCTCCCATCACTCCCCCTCCTCCCATCACTCCCCCCTTGAGGGGGAGTCCAATCCGTTTCACGGATTGGGTGGGGGGAACAACCGCCATCATCCGCACCAACCATTCGTCATTCCCGCCTTCGCGGGAACCCACAACCGCGCCATCCACGCACCCAACCCATCCCCCCATTCCCGCAAATGCGGAACCCCACAATCGCGCCATCCACGCACCCAAACCTTCCATCATCCCCGCGAATGCGGAACCCCACAATCGCGCCATCCACACATCCAAACCTTCCATCATCCCCGCAAACGCGGGAACCCACAACCCGCTCATCCCACGCACCTGCCCGCCACCCGTAATCAAATGCCCTCGCCGTCATCGTAGGGACAGGTCTTGTGCCTGTCCGCAACCACGCCGTTCTGCACCAATCCGTTCATAACCCACAACCCGCCATCCACCACGCATCCAACCTTCCATCATTCCCGCAAATGCGGGAATCCATCAACCGCGCCACCCACGCACCCACCCGCCACCCGTCATCAACGCCCCCCGCCGTCATCGTAGGGACAGGTCTTGTGCCTGTCCGCAAACGCGCCGTCCTGCACCAATCCGTTCATAACCGACAACCCGCCATCCCACGTCCAACCCATCCCCACATTACATTCCCGCAAACGCGGGAATCCATCAACCCGCCATCCCATCACTCCCCCCTTGAGGGGGAGTCACACTCCGCAAAGCGGATGTGGTGGGGGGAACAACCGCCATCATCCGCACCAACCATTCGTCATTCCCGCCTTCGCGGGAACCCACAACCCGCCATTTCCGCACCCGCCCCGGATTCCGTCATTCCCGCAAAAGCGGGAACCCACAACCGTGCCATCCACGCGCCCACCCGCCACCCGTCATCAAACGCCCCACCCATCATCGTAGAGCCTGCCCCCGGCTTGATCGGGGGGACAGGTCTTGTGCCTGTCCGCTATCGTTGAACCCTGTTCCGGCGGTTGCGGGAGGGTACAAGACCCTCCCCTACGATGACGGTCGGGAATCCTGTCACCCCCTCACCACCCGTCATCAAACGCCCCCGCCGTCATCAACCTACCATCCACGCGCCCAACCCTCCATTTCCGCAACCCGCCCCGGATTCCGCCATTCCCGCGAATGCGGGAATCCATCAACCCGCCATCTACGCATCCAACCACCCGTCATTCCCGCGCAAGCGGGAATCCACAACCCACCATTCCCCGCACCCACCCGCCACCCGTCATCAAACGCCCCACCCATCATCGTAGAGCCTGCCCGCAAACGCGCCATCCTGCACCAATCCGTTCATAACCGACAACAATATCCACGCCCCAACCCCGCAACCATCCCCGCCTCAAACCGTCATTCCCGCAAACGCGGGAATCCACAACCCGCCAAACCCCGCACCTGCCCGCCACCCGTCATCAAACGCCCCACCCATCATCGTAGAGCCTGCCCCCGGCTTGATCGGGGGGACAGGTCTTGTGCCTGTCCGCTATCGTTGAACCCTGTTCCGGCGGTTGCGGGAGGGTACAATATCCCACTCCCCAACCCCGCAACCCGCCCCCGCCTCAAACCGTCATTCCCGCGAACGCGGGAATCCGCAACCGTCAGCATATTCACCCCAACCCCGCGTTTTCTGATATAATCACCAAACACTAAATCCAACATAAAGGAATACCAAAATGCCAACCAACGCCGTACCCACCTCGGACGAAATCTGGAAAATCCTGGGGGAGACTTCCGCCATCGGTAAAGAAACCGATAAGCGTCTGGATAAAACCAGCCGGGAAATAGAAGAATTTCGTATCAGTCAGGAAGAGTCCAGCCGGAAGGCCAACCGGGAAATTGCCGCAATCCGCGCCATTCAGGAAGAATCCAGCCGGAAGGCCAGCCGGGAAATGGAAGAATTTCGCCTTAGTCAGGAAGAATCCAGTCGGAAAGCCAGCCGGGAAATAGAAGAGATTCGCGCCATCCAAAGAGAAACGATGAAAGAAACGGATCGGCGAATGAAAGAAACCGACAAGCAAATCAAAAAGACCGAAGCTCTGTTCAATACCCAATGGGGCCAATTGATGGAAAGTCTGGTAGAGGGGGATTTGATAGAGATTCTGAATCAATGGGGCATAGCGATTGCCCATACCAGTACCCGTGTTAAACAAAGGGGTCAAGGTGATGATTATGAATATGACATTATTGCGGTAAACGGACGGGAAGTGGTAGTAGTAGAAGTGAAGACCACGTTGAAAGTATCGGATGTCAAGGATTTTCTGGAGAGTTTAGGGAAGCTTACGGTTCGTATGCCGTATCATAAAGACAAGAGGATTTATGGAGCGGTGGCGTGGTTAAGAGCGGACGAGGAAGCGGAAGTTTATGCGGCGAAACAGGGATTATTTGTAATCCGGGCGACGGGTAGCAGCGCCCGTATTGTCAATCGGGAAGATTTCAAGCCGCAGGTCTTTTCCTGAGTCGACGTGGATGGGCACAGAGGGTCGCCCTGCATCCCCGCACCCACCCGTCATCGTAGAGCCTGCCCCCGGCTTGATCGGGGGGACAGGTCTTGTGCCTGTCCGCGAACGCGCCGTCCTGCACCAATCCGTTCATCACCCGACAACAATATCCCCCCACCACATCCGCTATCGCCTACGGCTCTGCGGAGTGTGTGACTCCCCCTCAAGGGGGGAGTGATTTTTACCACCGCACCCCCGCATCAAACACGTCATCCCCGCGAATGCGGGAACCCCCCATTTCCGCAACCCGCCCCGGATTCCGTCATTCCCGCGAACGCGAGAACCCATCATCAAATGCTCCACCCGCCATCGTAGAGCCTGCCCCCGGCTTGATCGGGGGGACAGGCCACCGTGCCTGCCCGCAAACGCGGAATCCACACCGCCAAGATATTCACCTCCAACCCCGCGTTCTCTGATATAATCACCAAACATCAAACCAACATAAAGGAGTATCCTAACCATGCCAACTAACGCCGTATCCACTCCAGACGAAATCTGGAAAATTCTGGAAGGAACCAATGCCACTTTGGATAAGACCAACGCCACTTTGGATAAGACCAACGCCACTTTGGATAAAACCAGCCGGGAAATGGCAGAATTCCGTATCAGTCAGGAAGAATCCAGCCGGAAGGTGGCCCAGGAAATAGAAGAGATTCGCGCCATTCAAAGAGAAACGGTGGAAGAGATGAAAGAAACGGATCGGCGAATGAAAGAAACCGACAAACAAATCAAAAAGACCGAAGCCCTGTTTAACACCCAATGGGGGCGACTGATGGAGAGTCTGGTAGAAGGAGATTTACTTTCGATTCTGCAGCAAAAGGGAATTGATGTTTCACAGACTTACCGGAATGTCGAGAAAAGAGGCTACGGGGATGATTACGAATATGACATTATCGCGGCTAACGGTCAGGAAGTGGTCGTGGTTGAAGTCAAGACGACCTTGAGAGTGAAGGATGTTCAGGATTTTCTGATCAGTTTACGGAAATTCACAACCCGGATGCCGCAGCATCGACGAAACACCATTTATGGGGCAGTGGCTTGGTTACGGGCTCAGGATGAAGCGGCGGCCTACGCCGAGAAACAGGGATTGTTTGTGATTCGGGCCACTGGGAGCAGCGCCAGCATTGTCAATCGGGAAGATTTCAAGCCTCAGGTCTTCTCCTGAACCGACACGGGCGGGCACAGTGACCCGCCCCAACCCCCCTCTCCACCCCGCCCACCCACCAACCGTCATCAAACGCCCCACCCGTCATCGTAGAGCCTGCCCCCGGCTTGATCGGGGGGACAGGTCTTGTGCCTGTCCGCAAACGCGCCGTCCTGCACCAATCCGTTCATAACCGACAACCCGCCATCCCACACCCAACCCATCCCCACATTACATTCCCGCAAACGCGGGAACCCACAACAGACGACATCGCACCACCGATACCAACCCCCGTCATTCCCGCGCAAGCGGGAATCCACAACTGCCAGCATATTCACCCCCAACCCCGCGTTCTCTGATATAATCACCAAACCATCAAACCCAACATAAAGGAGTATCCTTGATCATGCCAACCAACGCCGTACCCACCTCGGACGAAATCTGGAAAATCCTGATAGAAACAAATGCCAGCCTGGACAGAACCAATGCCACTCTGGACAAAACTGCTGCCAGCCAGAAAGAAACCGATAAACTACTGAAAGAATCCAGCCGGAAAGCCCGCCAGGAAATAAAAGAACTTCGTCTCAGCCAGAAAGAAACCGACAAGCAAATCAAAAAGACCGAAGCTCTGTTCAATACCCAATGGGGACGGCTGATGGAGAGTCTGGTAGAAGGAGATTTATTAAAGATCTTGCAGGAAAAGGGAGTGAATGTGGATCAGACGTACCGGAATGTGGAACACAGAGGCCATGGCGATGATTATGAATATGACATTGTCGCAGCCAACGGGCACGAAGTCGTAGTGGTTGAAGTCAAGACCACGTTAAAGGTGCGGGATGTGAAAGACTTTCTGGTCAGCGTCGGCAAGTTCACGACCCGCAGACCGCAGTATCGGGACAACACGGTGTATGGAGCGGTGGCCTGGTTGAGAGCCGATGATGGAGCGGTGGCCTATGCCGAGAAACATGGTCTGTTCGTCATCCGGGCCACCGGCAGCAGCGCCAGCATCATCAATCAGGATGATTTCAAGCCGCAGGTCTTTTCCTGAGTCGACGTGGATGGGCACAGAGAGTCGCCCCTGCATTCCCGCACCCACCCGTAATCAAACGCCCCACCCGCCACCCGTCATTCCCGTGAAAACGGGAATCCACGACCTTATGGAATCTGTATTACCGACATCGTAGAAGCCTGCCCGCGAACGCGCCGTCCTGCACCAATCCGTTCATAACCCACAACAATATCCACGCCCCAACCCCGCAACCCACCCCGGATTCCGTCATTCCCGCGAAGGCGGGAATCCACAATCGATCATCAACCGCAATCGTAACGGCATCCCCGTGGTTGTTCAGGGCATCCCGCCGCCACAAAAGGACCCGGTAAATTAAATTGTTCGCCCTCCATAAATTTTCCACTGTACTAACAAACCAAATAGTTACAATCCTTTGAGGAATAATTCACTACATTAATGTCAAGTTTATGATTTATTAGTTTATGATTTATTAGTATCATGGATATCAGGTTATTGGTAAAATATTCAAGTATTGGAGGAGATAAACATGAATCGCCAGAAATTTCGTTGCTACATTCGAGGTAGGGACTCGGATTGGGAGGCAATTTGCACGGATCTGGATATCGCCGTACAAGGTAACTCGCTGGAAAACGCCAAGTCATTACTCAAAGATGCCGTTAATGGTTTCCTCACAGAATTGGAAGATTGGCCGCTAGATGACCAAAGACGATTACTAAAACGCCGGTCGCCTTTTTGGTTGCGGATGCAGTTTTTTATACTCAAAAAATGGCATGACATGAAATCTCTTTCACCCGGAAATGATTCTCGTCAGAAAACAATCTTCTCTGATTTTGCCTGTGAAATATAAAGATGTTGAGCGGGTACTTAAACAAAACGGATTTGTCCTCACAAGGCAAAACACTGGTAGCCACCGTCAATTCACTGCAACCATCAATGGGAAAAAACGACTTGTAACACTTGCCTATAATCAAAAAAATGAAGAAGTCAAGAAGGGAACATTAGGATCAATCAAGCGCCAGTCTGCACTGGACAAAAATCTGTTCCGATAAAGTAAAAATGACGAACAGGGAAAATATAACTTCTGGAGATCATTGTTCTCCAACCATTTCTGCGCCCTAGGCCGTAATTCCCGCCTTCGCGGGAAGCGCAAGCGCCGGCTGATTCGGTGGGGGGTATTTCACGGATGTGGTGGTCTGATTGCAGGCTGGAGAAAATAACAGCGTAGTAGGCTGATTCGGTGGGGGGTATTTCACGGATGTGGTGGGGGTATTCCCGCCTTCGCGGGAATCCACAACTGCCAGCATATTCACCACCCAACCCCGCGTTCTCTGATATAATCACCAAACCATCAAACCCAACATAAAGGAGTATCCTTGATCATGCCAACCAACGCCGTACCCACCTCGGACGAAATCTGGAAAATCCTGATAGAAACAAATGCCAGCCTGGACAGAACCAATGCCAGCCTGGACAGAACCAATGCCACTCTGGACAAAACTGCTGCCAGCCAGAAAGAAACCGATAAACTACTGAAAGAATCCAGCCGGAAAGCCCGCCAGGAAATAAAAGAACTTCGTCTCAGCCAGAAAGAAACCGACAAGCAAATCAAAAAGACCGAAGCTCTGTTCAATACCCAATGGGGACGGCTGATGGAGAGTCTGGTAGAAGGAGATTTATTAAAGATCTTGCAGGAAAAGGGAGTGAATGTGGATCAGACGTACCGGAATGTGGAACACAGAGGCCATGGCGATGATTATGAATATGACATTGTCGCAGCCAACGGGCACGAAGTCGTAGTGGTTGAAGTCAAGACCACGTTAAAGGTGCGGGATGTGAAAGACTTTCTGGTCAGCGTCGGCAAGTTCACGACCCGCAGACCGCAGTATCGGGACAACACGGTGTATGGAGCGGTGGCTTGGTTGAGAGCCGATGATGGAGCGGTGGCCTATGCCGAGAAACATGGTCTGTTCGTCATCCGGGCCACCGGCAGCAGCGCCAGCATCATCAATCAGGATGATTTCAAGCCGCAGGTCTTTTCCTGAAAACAGGGTTGGGAGGCGCATCGGCTGACCGATGAGTCGCCAAGCGTCTCGTTCCGGGGCTTGAAGCCCAGATACTCAGTCGCTTTTTTGTTCAAAACAGTTTCGTAATCATTCATACGAAAATACTCACACTCATTACTAAAGAATGAGTTTTTATATACGTGGCCAGACGGAAAAATTAATCACTCACAACAAGGATCACAAGTGAAAAATCTATACATACTTGCGGCTACGCTTTTCTTGGTAAGTTGCTCTGACGACGCGAAAATTGCGTCGCGTAATCTGTCCAAATCGGCGGACAATTTCGAGATTGACCGGCGCATCGTTTTCTATAACGGAATTACAGACAGCTACATGCTGACTATCGAAGGAAAGTGTTCAATCGAGGACCAGAAGAATCAATTAGAAGTAACCTGCAAAATCGGGCATAACCAGTACAAAAAACATTTTCTCGGTTTGTCCGATAATGTGACCTACTTCGCGGAACAATTGAAAACGACTGATGTAAACGTATATCACCATCGTGTGACGTTTAAACCACAGCAGATCATCCCCGATATTGACTACCGTGGAAGCTTGGAAGAACTGATAGAAAATGATTCAGAAGACCCTGGTTAAGTGACAAACTTCGCCGGGCTCAATGGGTTTCGGCATAAGCGGGAATCCATCGGACGCAAAACATTACCTGTGATAAACTCACAATCGTTGCCCGGAAACTCGTCTTGTAGAGATCAATCAAATGTCTGCTGTATCCATTTCACAACACGAGATCGAGGAATTCCAGCGCGAGGGAGCCATCTGCCTGCGTCAGGCGTTCTCTCACGACTGGCTGGAGTCACTGGCCGCAGGGGTTGCGAAAAATTTTGAGAACCCCGGCCCATACAGCACACAATATACCCCTCACGGCCAGCCCGGAGGCTTCTACGATGATTACTGTAACTGGCAGACTATTGACGAGTATCGTGATTTTGTGATGAATTCACCGGCGGCGGAGATTGCGGCCCGCCTGACCGGCTCGGACTCCGTCCGTATCTATCATGAGCATGTGCTGGTCAAGGAACCCGATACCAGAGAGGTGACGCCGTGGCATCATGATTTGCCATATTGGGGGTTAGAGGGGAATCAGTTGTGTTCGATCTGGCTGCCGCTTGACCCGGTCCCGAAAACAGCCTGTCCGGAATTTATCGCGCAGTCCCACCAGTCCGGGGTGATGTATTATCCGAGACTTTTCGCCAATCATGAAAACTATGCGAGCGGGCATGACGGGTTTGAAACGATTCCCGATATTGACAGTAATCGCGACCAGTACAATATTTTGTCCTGGGATCTTGAACCCGGCGACTGTATTGTATTCCACATGAGAACGCTCCATGGCGCTCCGGCCACGACCGGCCTGAAAACCCGGCGGCGGGGTTTTTCAACACGCTGGCTGGGAGATGACGCGGTCTATGCCGTTCGTCCATGGACCACATCTCCGCCTTTTGAAGAAATTACATTGACTGCGGGCGAACCGATGGCGCATCCCGCTTTCCCGGTTGTCTGGACGGGTTGAGCCAAGGGGTTGGGATTTACGAAGATGGGCAAATCGGTCAATATTCAGGGACTCACTGTAGACGAAGGACTTTACAATCTGGTGGAAGATGAGATTTTGCCGGGAACAGGGGTGGATTCGAGCCGGTTCTGGGGCGGATTGGCGAAAATCGTTGAAGATCTTGGCGGGAAAAACAAGACGCTTCTCGACAAGCGTGACGATTTGCAGTGTCAGATTGATGAATATTACAGAAACGGCAAGGCCCTTCTTGATGTCGCCGCACATAAAACTTTTTTGCAGGACATCGGCTATCTGCTCCCCGAAGGCGAACCCTTTGCGGTCACCACTGAAAATGTGGACGATGAGATCAGTGAAATTGCCGGGCCGCAACTCGTCGTACCTGTAGACAATGCACGTTATGCATTGAACGCGGCCAATGCGAGGTGGAACAGTCTTTATGACGCTCTGTATGGCTCCGACATTATTCTTGAGGTGGAAGGCTGCAAAAAAACCGCGAAATACAATCCGGTGCGGGGCGCCCAGGTGATTCGTTATGTGCGTCAGTTTCTCGACGAAGCGATTCCCCTGGCGACAGGCAGCCACGCATACTCGGTCCAATACAAGGTCAAATCGGGAAAACTTGTCGTTGTCATGGGCGACGGGAGTGAGACCGGCCTGGGTTGGCGGGAATGTTTTGCCGGCTATCGCGGTGACCCCGAAGCGCCTGACAACATTCTGTTCAGGCACAATAATCTGTATATTGATATTTGTATCGGTGAAGGTTATTTTATCGGTAGAGGAGACCTTGCGAATATCTATGATGTCAGGATTGAGTCGGCATTGACCACCATCATTGATTGTGAGGACTCGGTCGCCGCAGTGGACGCCGAAGACAAGGTTCGGGTTTACCGCAACTGGACCGGCCTGATGAAAGGAACCCTGAAAGCTGATATTCGCAAGGAAGGCAAGTGGGTGGAAAGAGTGCTCAATCCCGATCTGGTCTACATTGCCGCGGATGGCAGTCCCTTCCGTGTACATGGTCGAAGCGTGATGCTGGTGCGTAATGTAGGAACGCACATGTATACCGACGCGGTCACTTGCAAGGGAGAGGAGATACCGGAGACCTTCCTTGATGCAATGGTTACGGCGCTTGCTGCCATGCACGATTTAAGTGGAACGGGTGAGTTGAAAAACAGCCGCAAGGGGAGTGTCTATATCGTCAAGCCCAAGATGCACGGTCCTGAGGAAGTAGCGGCGGCAGTCGAGTTGTTCGAATACGTGGAGCGGGCGCTGGGTCTTGCGGCCAATACCCTGAAAATCGGGATCATGGACGAAGAACGCCGGACTACAGTGAATCTCAGGGAGTGTATCCGGGCGGCCAGGGAGCGTGTGATTTTCATCAATACCGGCTTTCTGGATCGAACCGGGGATGAGATTCATACCTGTATGGAGGCTGGAGCGGTCATACCCAAGAACGATATGAAGTCATCTTCCTGGCTGCTGGCTTATGAAGACTGGAATGTCGATATCGGACTGGATTGCGGTATGTCCGGTCATGGTCAGGTTGGCAAGGGGATGTGGGCCGCGCCGGACAATATGAGGGCCATGATGGAGCAGAAAATTGCTCACCCGAGAGCAGGCGCCAATACGGCCTGGGTGCCTTCGCCGACAGCGGCTACCCTGCACGCGATGCATTATCATTGCGTCAACGTCAAGATCCGGCAACAACATTTGAAATCCTGTTTGCGGGCTGACCTGGACGACATTCTGACCATCCCCATCCTGGAGCGCACCGTCAATCACAGTGAAATGGTCAAGGAGTTGGAAAATAATGCCCAGAGCATATTGGGATATGTCGTGCGCTGGATTGACCAGGGGGTAGGCTGTTCCAAGGTTCCCGATATCAGTGATGTCGCGTTGATGGAGGATCGGGCGACGTTGAGAATTTCCAGCCAGCATATTGCCAACTGGCTGTATTTCGGTGTAACGACCTCAAGCCAGGTGCGTAAGGTATTTAAAAAAATGGCGGGAGTGGTGGACCGGCAGAACTCGCATGATCCGGCATATACCGCGATGTCGGATGATCTGGACAATAGCATCGCGTTTCAGGCGGCGCTGGAGCTGGTGTTCAAAGGCCGGGAAACACCAAACGGATATACTGAGCCGGTACTGCATTGCCGACGCAGGCAACGGAAATCTGCCCTGAAACCCGATTTGCTCACGCGACAGGACTGAATTGTCCGAGAATACAAAAGGGATTCTGTGCCTGGTAGGGGCGCTTGTTTTTCTGACAATCAGTGATTCCATTGTCAAATGGTTGAGTCCTGACTATGCACTGCATCAGATCATGCTGTTTCGCGCGTTTTTCGCGCTTCTTGTAGCGCTGATTTTCATTTTCTTCGGTGGCGGGGTTCAGTCACTGAAAACCCGTCGTCCGGCATTGCATATTTTGCGCGGCATGTTCCTGGTTTTTGCCAATATGTTTTTTTTCATGAGCCTTGCAACCATGCCGATGGGGGAGACGGTGGCCCTGTTTTTTGCGGCGCCCCTGTTTATCTGTTTGCTGGCCCAGCCAATTCTGGGAGAAAAGGTCGGAGTGACCAGCTGGGCAGCAATCGGAATCGGCTTGATCGGAGTGTTGATCATGGTGAGACCGGGTACGGACCTGTTTCGGATTACTTCGCTGTTACCCATCCTGGCGGCGTTGATGTATGCAGGAATGCAGATGGTCACACGGAAACTGGGGTTGCAGGACCGGGCCAGTACCATGACGTTTTATATTCAGGTCTGTTTCATCCTGGTAAGCGTCGTGATTGGACTGGCTGTTGGCGATGGGCGGTTCGATAACAGTGGCAATCCGACGGTCGGATTTTTGCTGCGAGCCTGGAAAATGCCGGATTTGGCTGCTTTGAAGTTGCTGGCGCTCTGCGGGTTTGTCATAGCCTTCGGCGCTTATCTGATGTCACAGGCCTACCGTATCGGGCAGGCTTCTGTCATCGCGCCTTTCGAATACACATCATTGCCTTTTGCCCTGATTACAGGTTATCTGCTCTGGGGGGATTGGCCGGATGCCATATCATTTGTCGGATGCGCTTTTATCGTAGGTGGTGGATTGGTTGTCGCGCTTTTCGACAAGCGGCTGGTAGCGGAGGTTGGAGTCCGGAAAAGGCCGTAGGCCTGGCAGATGTGGCGGGTTTGTGTTGGCAAATGGTGGAGGAGGCCGGCCTGTATGATCGCTCGCAGCCGCGCTTTACCCTGTTTTTTCCCTCGCGGGGGCGCCAGCGAGTTGCACTGCCGCCAGGGCTTTGACTGAAGGATCCGTTCAATCAGCAAGGCCGCATCCGTCTCTGACAGGTCATTATCTTCTGTGGTAAGCAGATATTGGCAGAACCCGGACAGAGCGCTTGAAATGTTGTCCATGTTGCGGTGGGCAAAACCAAACCCGATGAGGTCAATCAGTTCATCCTGTGGAGGTATGTAACGGTTGTTCTGGCGAGATAACGAGTTGTAAATTTCGATCATCAGTTTCGGTTCCATATCCCGATACCGGGTTTTTAAATGGAGCGGGAGATTTCCCCGGAACTTGTTCTGTGCCCGGTATGCCAGCTGTTCTCCCCGCCTGGAGAGGGGGCGCATCATCGCGCAGGACAGAGCGCCGGTATTAGCGCCTGGTTTGAATCCGATGCGTACTGGCAGAAACAAGTTTTTGCCCCAGAACCGGATGAAGGGAGCGCTCGCGCCGAATGACGCGCTCAACGAGTCCAGGGCTTTGTATTGGCTCGCGATTTCACGGATCAAGGCGCTACCGATGCCGCTCCGTTGATATTCGGGCTTAACAACAATACGAACGATCCGGGCGGTGGTCTGCTGTGCTCCTTCATGGAGTCCTGCCTGTGCGGCAAGCAGTTCAGCGAAAAGGTGACCCACCGGACGTGAGTGGTTACCCCAGACTTCCCGGGCCTGGGTTTCCGACAAGCCGCCTTCGACAGATACCAGCGCAACCCCGGATACCTGACCCTGGAAACCAGCGCAGTAAATGTCCAGATTCGGCGAGTCCAGCAAATACCGGAGGTCGCCCGGACGGGTGCGGTAGTGCGCCTGAGTCAATAACGCGAACACTTCCCGCAATCGGGATTCGCAGGCCACCAGTTGGTTTTTGTCAATAGCTGTTATATTGATGTTCGAGGCTGAATGTTTCTCTCCTGGGACGGGAGCGGATTCGGCGTCGAGAAGCAGGATGTCGAACAGGAGTTTCTCCACAGGGTCCTGCTCTGCCCACCGGATTGGATGACGCAATTCGCATTTTTTCCATCCTCGTGTGTATTGATCCAGCAATTTGCCGAAATGGGTTGCGAAACCACGGCCTGTTCCTTCGTAGCCATGAACGGTGCTGGCAAATGCGATTCGCGGGTAGGTTTTCAGGATTTCCGTTAAGACGGGAATCGGCAGGGTTGCCGCTTCATCAATCAGCAGCATTTCGATATCCGCTTTTTCCCGGATCAGCCGGTCCGCCGGGATGAATTTCAGGGCGGTATCCTTCGCACCGGAGTCGATCCGCGCGTGTTTGAATACGTTTTCAACGGATTTCCGGTTCAGGCCACAGACTCCGATACGGTGGACCCGGCCGCTGTCCAGTAAAGCCCTTGCCGCCAGCCCTAAGGCGGCGGATTTACCTCTGCCGCGGTCGGCAAGCAAAACCACAGGATGCCGTCTTTGCCCGGTAACGACTTTTTTTACCGCGTTGACCGCTTGTGTTTGATCTCTATAATCCGGGTGAGTTTGCCCGCACCGGCTCCGGGGGAGTTCTGGCAACGATGGCAGGCCGCAGCCCTGTTCGATCAGGATGCAGTGTTCCGAAGACTGGATTCTGCGTACCAGGCGTTCAATATAGCGGCTGTGCCGGGGCGGTGAGAGTCCGTGGGGTATGCGCTTTTCGAACAGAT
The DNA here is from genome assembly GCA_965208975.1 of Candidatus Poriferihabitaceae bacterium. Lineage (GTDB taxonomy): Bacteria > Pseudomonadota > Gammaproteobacteria > Arenicellales > Poriferihabitantaceae. Next base: position 1,613,440 of record CBDBQH010000003.1, read on the forward strand.
AATCCCGGATTTTCGGCCAGTGAGTGAGCGCGGGAGCGAGCAGAATCAGCAACCCTCCCGCTTTCACGGTTGCCGCCACAATGCCGATTGCGTCCGCTTCAAATCCACTGTGGCAGTCATGGATCACCGCATCGTATTCGCGTCCCAGGTGATTGCGGCATTGATTGATTCTAACGGATTGATGGATTTCTGTCGGAGACAGCGGTGAATAATCCGGATCGGATACCAGGAGGATGTTCTGTTTATCCGGTTTGGTGAAAGGTTCGCACAAATCCTGCGCCGAACGCCATCCCCAGTCCATATCGCCACACAGGACGATTGCGTGTCTGTGGCGCTTCAGTTCGCCGATCTCGTGTAATCGGTAACCCCGTTCAATGAACCGTGTTTTGTGTAACGGGCGGATCATTGTCGGTTTCGTCTGTTCGCAACTCAAGAGAATTCACACGAGATTCAGACGACCTCGTCGGGAGGCTGGAGCAGATGCCGGTATTTCAGTCGTAATTGATCATCGGTCTCGATATGGTCGGGGTCCACCGGGATGCAGTCAACCGGACAGACCTCGACGCATTGGGGGGTCTGGAAATGGCCTACACATTCTGTGCATCTTTTCCAGTCAATGTGGTAGATGATTTCGCCCTGGTAAATCGCGTCATTGGGGCATTCCGGTTCGCAGACATCACAGTTGATGCATTCGTCAGTGATCAAGAGAGCCATTGAATCGGGGCCGGATGGAATGAAATCGGAAAATACTAGCTGAATTTGGCAACCAGGGCATCATAGACACTGGGATGCACGAATTTGCTGATGTCGCCGCCGTAGCGCGCAATCTCCTTGACCAGACTTGCAGAGACGAAGGTCTGGTTTTCCGGAGGTGTCAGGAAGACCGTTTCAATGTCGCTGTCGAGTTTTCGATTCATCAAGGCTAACTGGAATTCGTATTCGAAGTCTGATACCGCGCGCAAGCCGCGCAGAATCACGGTTGCGCCCTGTTCTTTGGCAAAATTGATCAGCAACCCGGAAAATCCGGTGATCTCGATATTGTCGGTCTGACCCACTACGCTATGGGCGAGCTCAATTCGTTCTTCCATTGAAAACAGGGGGGACTTTTCAGGGTTGTGTGCAATGGCCAATATGGTGCGATCAAACATTTGGGCCGCGCGCCGCAACAGGTCGCTGTGACCATTGGTTATCGGATCGAAAGTGCCTGGGTAGACCACGGTTTTTTTCATTTTCTTCAATCCCGAATGTGAATCAGTGTTGACCGCACCAATCCTCTCTCAATCTGACGGATAATATGCCAGGTTGCGGGAATTGGTAAGGGGATATTTGATTTCTTCGATTCGATATAGACCAGCGCCTGGCGTTGCAGGCAGTTGCTTTCGAGCAGTCCCTGACAGGTCATCTCAATCTGCCCCGGTTGAAAAGGGGGATCCATGAATACAAGATCAAACGGGTCATCGGCGCTTTTGAAATAATCCTCAACCCGATTATGCTGTATTTCAATCCGGTTGTCGGCGCCGAGCAGTTGGCTGGTTTTGCGAAGTTGGCGGACGGCGTGTTTATTGCTTTCCACCAGCACGGCTTTGCGGGCGCCTCTTGAGAGGGCTTCAAAACCGAATGCTCCGCTTCCAGCGAACAGATCCAGGCAGACGCTGTCTGGAATATGTCCAGACAGCCAGTTGAACAGCGTCTCCCGGACCGCGTCCGGAGAAGGCCGTAAATTGTGGATTTGAGGAAAGTGGATGAGCCGACTTCGCCATTGTCCTCCTATAATCCTGAGTTGGCCCGGTTTTTTCAAGAAAACAATCCAGATAACCAATGAAATTCCAGGTGACAATGATACGATACAAACTCCGTTTTTACAGTACCAATGACCAGGCATAGCAATGACCAGATGGCAGATTGCCCTGTGCGTTGATACACTTCTCGTTCAGTAAACCATGGCATTGAATCAGGGAATATTTTCGCGGCTTGCAAAAACCCGGCAGGCTCTGTCTTCCGGCTTGATGGGATTATTCTCGTCAAGGTCGAAGCTGGACGATCCGTTGTTCGACGAGATCGAGGATCAATTGATTATGGCGGATTTGGGGGTGGCTACCAGCCGACTGATCGTTGACAGGTTGCGCGGTGAGGCCAGGTCCGGTCATTATAACTCATCGGAGCGGGTGATCAGCGCTCTTGGGCAGATCATTCAGGCCATCCTGAACGAGAATCAGCGCTGTGGCCCTCCGGTTGCGCCCCAAAAACCCCATGTCCTGTTGATGGTCGGGGTGAATGGGGTCGGCAAGACCACGACGCTGGCGAAAATGGCGAATCGGTTCAGGCAAAGCGGTCAATCCGTGATGATGGCTGCGTGCGATACTTTTCGCGCCGCCGCGATTGAACAGCTTCAGACCTGGGGGGAGAGGCTCGATATACCGGTTATTTCCCAGGCGCACGGTTCTGACGCCGCGGCGGTTGCATTTGATGCGTACAGCGCCGCCAAGGCCAGGGGGGTTGATTATCTGTTGATTGATTCGGCGGGACGACAACATACTCACAGTGACCTGATGGCGCAACTGGCCAAAATCAAACGAGTATTAGGCAAAACAGAGGAAACCGCGCCGCATGATGTGTATATCACAGTGGATGCGGGCAATGGTCAGAACGCGCTTTCCCAGGTTGAGAGTTTCAATCGTTCGATTCCGTTGACCGGCTTGTGTGTTACAAAACTCGATGGCACCGCCCGTGGCGGTATCGTGGTCGCGCTGGCGCACCGATTTGATTTGCCGGTCAGGTATATCGGGGTTGGGGAAGGGGTCGCGGATTTGAAGCCCTTCGACACCGATGAATTTGTTGCGGCCTTGTTGCCGGACATCGCGGACGTTGATCGTTCCGCGCATTAGCGCACACGAAAGACGATTCGGCCTTTGGTCAGATCATAAGGAGTGAGTTGAACGGTTACCTTGTCTCCGCGCAGTATCCGGATATAGTGCTTACGCATTTTCCCGGAGATATACGCAGTGATTTCATGCCCGTTTTCAAGTTCCACCCGAAACAACGTGTTGGGCAAGGCTTCTATGATCGTGCCCTCCATTTCTATGCCTTCTTCTTTTGCCATTGGATTACCATGTATTAAACAGGGGCGAAGTGTAAATTAAGCTACGGTTCAGGGCAAATGAAAACTGGCGCCCAAATTCCGCGATAGAGATTCAGGATTGTGTTTTCGGGCGGTGTGTTTTCAGGCGGTGTGTTTTCAGGCGGTATATTGAGTAGTCTGATTCTGATATAATCACCAACCCAACATAAAGGAGTATCCTTGATCATGCCAACCAACGCCGTACCCACCTCGGACGAAATCTGGAAAATCCTGGGGGAGACTTCCGCCATCGGTAAAGAAACCGATAAGCGTCTGGATAAAACCAGCCGGGAAATGGCAGAATTTCGTATCAGTCAGGAAGAATCCAGCCGGAAGGCCAGCCGGGAAATAGAAGAGATTCGCGCCATTCAAAGAGAAACGGCAAAAGAGATAAAAGAAACCACCCGTGGACTGAAAGAAGCCAAAGCCCTGTTTACCACCCAATGGGGCCAATTGATGGAAAGTCTGGTAGAGGGGGATTTGATAGAGATTCTGAATCAATGGGACATAGCGATTGCCCATACCAGTACCCGTGTTAAACAAAGGGGTCGAGGTGATGATTATGAATATGACATTATTGCGGTAAACGGACGGGAAGTGGTAGTAGTAGAAGTGAAGACCACGTTGAAAGTATCGGATGTCAAGGATTTTCTGGAGAGTTTAGGGAAGCTTACGACCCGTATGCCCTATCATAAAGACAAGATCATTTATGGAGCGGTGGCGTGGTTAAGAGCGGATGAGGAAGCGGAAGTTTATGCGGCGAAACAGGGATTGTTTGTGATACGGGCGACGGGCAGCAGCGCCCGTATTGTCAATCGGAAAGATTTCAAGCCGCAGGTCTTTTCCTGAAAACAGTACGGCGGGCACAGAGGGTCGCCCTGAATTTCCCGGATTGATGTGCCAAGGATGAGCCATAAGTGCGGTGATCACCATAATGTTACTCTAAAATCATTCCACCGTAACCGACTTGGCGAGGTTTCTGGGTTTGTCCACGTCGGTGCCTTTGATCAGGGCTACGTGGTAGGCGAGAAGCTGGAGGGGGATGGTGTAGATGATGGGGGCGATGGAGCTGTCGACCGGGGCTACGTTGGTGACCTGGAGGTTTTCCTGATTGGTCATTCTGGCGTTGGAGTCGGCGAAGACGATCAGTTTGCCGCCGCGGGCGCGCACTTCTTCGATGTTGCCCTTGAGCTTGTTCAGCAGGCGATCATTGGGGGCGACGGATATGACCGGCATTTCGTTGTCCACCAGCGCCAATGGGCCATGCTTCAGTTCTCCGGCCGGGTAGGCTTCTGCATGAATATAAGAAATTTCCTTCAGTTTCAACGCTCCTTCCAGAGCAATCGGATAGTGTACGCCGCGTCCCAGGAACAGGGCATGATGCTTGTCTGCGAACTGCTCCGCAATGATCCGGATTACCGGCTCGAGTTCCAGCGAATCTTCTACCTTGCCAGGCAATTCCCGCAGTTCCCGCACTAGTCCGGCCTCGTCTTCTGCGGTCAGATTGAATCTGCGGCCAACCACGATGGTCAGCAGGCGCAGCGCGGTCAGTTGGGTCGTGAATGCCTTGGTCGAGGCGACTCCGATTTCCGCTCCCGCATGGGTCATCAGGACCAGGTCGGTTTCCCGCACCAGGGCGCTTTCCGCAACATTGCAAATTGCCAGGGAATGTTTATAACCTTCCGCTTTCGCCAGGCCTAAGGCAGTCAGCGTATCAATGGTTTCACCGGACTGGGACAGGGCGACCACCAGGCAATCGTCCGGCACGGCATGACTGCGGGAATGAAACTCACTGGCGATCTCGACCTGGCAGGGTACGCCGATCTCCTCAAACCAGTGAAGGGCTACCATGCCGGCATGGTAACTGGTTCCGCAGGCGATGATCTGAACCGACCGGATGCGATCAAAGACGGCGCCGGCGGCGTTGCCGAAACAGGCTTCAAGGACGCGGGTTCCGGTCAGCCGTCCTTCCAGCGTATTGGCAATCGCGACCCCTTGTTCGTGAATTTCCTTGACCATGAAGTGACGATAATCGCCGAGTTCGGTGGCATCTGCCGATATTGCGCTGACCTTGACTTCCCGGTGGCGGGGTTGACCGGCCAGGTCGGTGATCGTGATATGGCCGCCCTTGATGTCGACGATGTCGCCATTTTCGAGAATCAGGAACTCCCGCGTAACCGGGATGAGCGCCGACATGTCCGAAGCAATGAATGATTCACCCTGGCCGAGCCCGACCACCAGTGGTGAACCTCGTCGCGCCCCGATCAGACGACCCGGTTCATCTGCGCTGATCACGCCAATGGCAAACGCGCCTTCCAGTACCGCGAGTGTTTTCTTGACCGATTCCAGAAGAGCCAGACCGTCCTGGATATGTCGATATATTTCGTTGACGATGACTTCGGTGTCGGTGTCGGAGTGAAATTCCATGCCGTCTGTGATTTGCGCCTGCCTGAGGCTCTCGTGGTTCTCGATAATGCCATTGCAGACCAGCGCGATTCGACCGCCGCTGATGTGAGGGTGGGCGTTGATTTCCGTGGGCGGGCCATGGGTTGCCCAGCGGGTATGGGCGATGCCGGTTGTGCCGTGCATGGCGCCGGAACCGGAAAGCGCCTTTTCCAGTTCGATGATTTTACCGACGGTGCGGGTACGTGAAATATTCCGCTCCGGGCCGATTAGCGCAATACCGGCAGAATCGTATCCCCGGTATTCCAGACGTTTCAGTCCGTCCAGCAGGAGCGGAAGAACATCAGACTTTGCGGCTGCGCCGACTATCCCGCACATAACTGGCGTCTATTTCTTTTCAGGCCGTTGCCAGTGCCTGACCGAACGCTGCCGCGCGCGGGAGACGGTCAGCGTATCGCCGGCTACATCATGGGTGATGGTCGAGCCTGCGCCAATGGTCGCTCCGTCGCCAATCGTGATCGGCGCTACCAGTTGGCTGGCTGATCCGACATGTACATCATCGCCAATCACCGTTCTGTGTTTGTTGGCTCCGTCATAATTGCAGGTAATGGCGCCGGCGCCCAGATTGACGTGTTTGCCGACCTCGCTGTCTCCGACGTAGGAAAGATGGTTGATTTTGCTTTGTTCCTTGATCAGACTGTTCTTTACTTCGACGAAATTGCCGATCCGCACCCCGTCCTTGAGCACAGTCCCCGGGCGAATCCGCGCGAACGGCCCGAGTCGGCAATTTCTCCCGACCACGGCATTCTCAATCAGGCTATTGGCCTCGATCACGCAGTTTCCACCGATGGTTGAGTCGCGTATGACCGTATTCGGTCCGATCACGACATCATCGCCCAATTTGACCTGTCCTTCCAGTATCACATTGACATCAATTACACAATCCCTGCCGAAATCACAGGTTCCGCGCAGGTCAAAGCGGGAATGATCCAGCAGTGTGATACCCTGATTCATCAATTCCCCGGCAAGCTGCATCTGGTAGATTCTTTCCAGCCGGCCGAGGTCGGCCTTGCTGTTCACGCCCAGGGTTTCGGTAACTGAATCCGGGGAAACACTTTGTATTTGTATTCCGTCCCTGGCCGCGTTTGCGATTATATCGGTCAGGTAGAACTCATTTTGCGCGTTTGCGGAGGTGACCGAAGCCAGCCATCGGTTCAGCTGACGCCCCCTGGCGCACAGACAGTTGGTATTGGTTTCCCGGATATTTCTCTGGGTTTCGGTCGCGTCTTTCTCCTCGACAATGCCGGTGATCTCGTTCTTGTCGTTGCGGATAATCCGCCCCATTGCGTGAGGGTTATCAAGCGATACGGTGAGCAGATTGAGATTTTCGCCGTGTGTGACGACCCGTTTGAGTGTTTCCAGGGAAATGAGCGGAACATCTCCGTTAAGGACCAGTACCGATGTGTTTTCCGCAATATCCGGCAACGCCTGCATGACGGCATGGCCGGTTCCGCGTGGTCTGGTCTGTTCAACCCATTTCAGCTTGCCATTCGCGAGCAGGGATGAGCCGCATTGTTTGATTGCCGCGATGACCTGTGCCTTGCCATAGCCGACGACAACATGGATTCGTTTCGGCGCGAGTCCGGCTACCGTTTCGAGCAGATGTTGCAACATGGGCCTGCCGCCTAGCGGATGGAGCGCCTTTGGTAAATCAGAGTGCATTCTTGTGCCTTGTCCGGCAGCGAGAATAATGACTTCAAGTGGCATGGCGCGGGTATATCAACACGGATTGTTCGATTTGGATGTTCGATTTGGATTGCCTGTACACAGTGCAGGCGTTACTATCAGGTGGTGTTGATTTTACATCTGTTTGCGTGGAGTTGCCTAAATAAATGTCGCTGGAAGATCTTGAAAAAATAAAGGAAGAAATTCCTTATGAAAGCCCGGTCAATCCGGTTGAGTTGACGCTGGACAGCGAATTCCAGTTTCACTGCCATAAAGATATTTCCTGCTTTAATGAATGTTGCAAGAACATTGATATTACCCTGATGCCTTATGATATCCAGCGTCTGAAGCGCAGGGAGGGCATTTCGTCTTCTGAGTGGGTTGCGAAATATACCCTGCCCTTTCCGATGGACGCGCATGACATGCCCGGCCTGAAATTGGCTACCCGGCCCGGGTCTACCGCCTGTGTATTCCTGACGCAGGAGGGTTGCAGTGTCTATGAGGATCGGCCGACGGCCTGCCGCTATTATGCTCTCGGTTCAATGGGGGTGCGGAAACAGGGCGCGGCGGAAGTCGAGGATGTCTACTTCGCGGTCAGGGAGCCTCACTGCAAGGGACACGAAGAACCCCGCATCCAGACTGTGAGGGAGTATCTTGTGGAACAGGGGCTTGTGGAGTATGACGAGAAGAACCGGGAGTGGCGGGACATTGTTCTCAAAAAGCGCTCTTCAGGTCCCACTGTGGGGAAGCCAACGCCTCGTTCCATGCAGTTATTCGATATGTGCAGTTACGATGTTGATCATTTTCGCGCATTTCTGGAAAGCCCCGGATTTTCAGAGGTATTTGAAATGGATGAACGGGAGAAGCGGGAGCTTACGGAGGATGAGGACAGGCTTTTCCAGTTTGCCTGCCGTTTCTTGAAGCAGGTGTTATACGGGGAAATGAGTATCCCGGTGAATGCGGATGCAAAACAGCGGCGTCTGCAAAGAAGGCAGGAGAGATTGGCTGAAAATCAGGCCGAGTGAAGACGATGTGAAAACAGGATTGCCGGGCATAGAGTTTGGCCGCGGTTGAAAATCGTCTGGTTTATCCCCATGTAAAAACCATAAGAATGTTGCCTGACGACAGTCCGGCGGCAGTGGATACGTGGTTTACAAAGCCGTTGGGTGACCATCCCAACGGATGACAAGTGAGGTCAAGTGATGCGATTTGACAAGCTGACAACAAAATTCAGGCTGGCTTTGGGCGAAGCCGAAAGTCTGGCGATCGGGCGCAGTCATCAATTTATCGAGCCCCTGCATTTGATGCTGGCGCTGTTGGACCAGGATGGTGGCAATGCCAGGCACCTGCTCGCCCGCAGCAACGTCAATGTCAGCCAGTTGCGGTCTTCACTCGGTCATGCGCTGGATAAACTGGCCCGGGTCGAAGGCAACCGGGGGGAGGTTCATTTATCCGGCAGCCTCTCAAAATTGCTCAATGTCTGTGATGGTCTGGCGCAGAAGCGCAAGGATCAGTTTATTGCCAGTGAGCTTTTTATTCTCGCGGCGGTGGATGACAAAGGCGCCCTCGGCAAACTGATGCGCGATGCAGGGGCTTCTGCAACCCCTTTGGAAAAGGCGATTGACACGATGCGCGGAGGTCAGTCTGTTGACAGCGAGAGCTCGGAGGACAATCGTCAGGCGCTGGAGAAATATACGGTTGATGTGACCGAGCGCGCTGAGCAGGGCAAGCTGGATCCGGTGATTGGCCGTGATGACGAGATTCGCCGGGCGATCCAGGTTCTCCAGAGAAGAACCAAGAATAATCCGGTGTTGATCGGCGAGTCGGGTGTCGGCAAGACGGCCATCATCGAAGGACTGGCGCAGAGGATTGTGGATGGAGAGGTTCCGGATGGAGTCAAGAACAAACGGGTGCTTGCGCTGGATTTCGGTTCACTTCTCGCTGGCGCCAAATATCGGGGTGAGTTTGAAGAACGCCTGAAAGCGGTGCTCAATGATTTGTCGAAACAGGAGGGGCAGATCATTCTGTTCATTGATGAGCTGCATACCATGGTGGGCGCCGGCAAGGCGGAAGGCGCCATGGACGCGGGCAATATGCTGAAGCCGGCGCTGGCGCGCGGGGAGTTGCACTGTGTCGGAGCAACCACCCTGAATGAATATCGGCAATATATCGAGAAAGACGCGGCGCTGGAACGCCGATTCCAGAAAGTGCTGGTGAACGAACCGGGTGTCGAAGACACAATCGCCATTTTGCGAGGCTTGAAGGAGCGTTACGAGGTACATCATGGCGTGGACATTACGGACCCGGCCATTGTGGCGGCGGCAACGCTTTCCCATCGTTATGTCACCGACCGCAATCTGCCGGACAAGGCGATTGATCTGGTTGATGAGGCGGCGAGTCGGATTCGTATGGAAATTGATTCCAAGCCGGAAGCCATGGACAAGCTGGAGCGCCGGCTGATTCAGCTGAAAATCGAGCGTGAAGCGTTGAAGAAAGAGAGTGATGAGGCTTCCCGCAAGCGTCTCGATATTCTGGAAGCCGAAATCAGCAGGTTGGAGAGAGAATTTGCCGACCTGGCGGAGATATGGAATGCGGAGAAATCAGCCGTCCAGGGCAGCCAGCATGTCAAGGAGGAACTCGACCGCGCCCGGATTGAGCTGGAGGCCGCCCGCCGGGCCGGGGACCTGGCTCGAATGTCCGAATTACAGTACGGACATATCCCCGAACTGGAAAAACAGATACAGGCCGCGGATTTGACGAACAAGCCGGAAACGACCCTGCTGCGTAGCCATGTCAGTGAGGATGAGATTGCGGAAGTGGTCGCCAACTGGACCGGTATTCCGGTTGCAAGGATGCTGGAAGGGGAACGTGAGAAGCTGTTGCGGATGGAGAGCAAGCTGCATGAGCGTGTGGTCGGTCAGGAAGAAGCCATTGCCGCAGTATCCAATACGATCCGCCGTTCCAGGGCAGGGCTGTCCGACCCGGGCAGGCCGTATGGCTCATTTTTGTTTCTGGGCCCGACCGGAGTGGGCAAGACTGAGCTGACCAAGGCATTGGCTGAATTCATGTTCGACAGTGAAGAGGCCATGGTGCGGATCGACATGTCGGAGTTCATGGAGAAACACTCCGTGGCGCGGCTGATTGGAGCGCCGCCCGGATATGTGGGATATGAAGAGGGCGGCTATCTGACCGAATCGGTTCGCCGCCGCCCCTACGCGGTGGTCCTGCTTGATGAGATCGAGAAAGCGCATCGGGATGTATTCAATGTTCTTCTGCAGGTACTGGATGATGGTCGATTGACCGACGGACAGGGACGCACAGTGGATTTCAAGAATACGGTTATTGTGATGACCTCGAATCTGGGATCCTCAAGATTGCAGGAAATCAGTCATGACAGCCGATCAAAAGATCATTATGCGCGGATGAAATCGGCGGTAATGGATGTGGTCGCGACACATTTTCGCCCGGAATTTGTCAACCGGGTGGATGATATGGTGGTTTTTCATCCTCTGCAACGAGATCAACTCCGGGAAATAGCGCGAATCCAGATTCAGTATCTTGAAAGCCGCCTCGCCGAGCGGGACATGACGCTAGAAATCTCTGACCAGGCGCTGGACAAACTGGTTGAAGCCGGTTTCGATCCGGTTTATGGGGCACGGCCGTTGAGGCGGGCGATACAAACCCGGATAGAGAATCAACTGGCGCAGGAGATATTGGTCGGCAAAGTCATGCCTGGCGATCATGTTTCGGTTGCCCTTACGGGTGATGAGATCTGTTTCAACCGCTAATCCGGCGATATCCGGATAGAGGGTTCAACAGGTATCAGGTGTTTTTTCCCTGATCGGATTTGCCGCATACCTGGGCGATGACCATGGCGGCCGTCGTAACCAGAATCATGATAGTGGATATGGCGGCGATGGTTGGATCAATCTGGTCCCGCAATGCGAGAAACATGCTTCGTGTCATGGTTGACATGTTTCCGCCCGAGATGAACAACGCCACGATGACCTCATCGAAAGATACGATAAATGCCAGCAATGCGGCGGTGACTACGGAAAACCGGATTTGCGGCAGGGTCACCAGCAGAAACGCCCTGAATCTGGACGCGCCCAGGCTGCGCGCCACGCGCTCCTGATTCATGTCGTAACTTTTGAGTCCGGCGCTGACTACGATCAGCGCCATCGGCAGCGCCAACGCCGAATGGGCAAGTACCAGACCGAACAGGGTGTTATTGAGTTTCAGTTTGGTGTAGGCGAAAAAAACGCCAATCGCAATCAGGATAACCGGCGCCATCATCGGCGTGATCAGCAGCACAAAAATGAATCTGGCCGCCTTGAGATTGGAAACGTACAGCCCATAAGCCGCCATGGTGGCAATCGGGGTGATTACGGCTACGGTCAGGAATGCAGCCTGGAAAGACACCCATGTCGCCCTCATCCAGGAACTGGAACCGAAATAATTTTCGTACCACCTGAGTGACCAGTTGCGCGGCGGGAATTCCAGATACTGCGAGTCAGAGAACGACATTGGAATGACGATCAGCGTGGGAATGATTAAAAAGGCCATAATCACCCCGGCGACAATATATAACCACAATCGCCGGCCATGGGTAATCCAGGTATCGGAGGCTGGACGGCTTAGCCAGTTCATGTGTTGTGTCCTCCACCCAGTACCCGGTCCAGCTGCAGCAGCCTGTGGGCCAGAAACAGTACGCCCAGAGTGAGTACAAGCAATACGACGCCGAGAGCGCTGGCGGTGCCGAAGTTGAAGAACAGATCGATCAGTGTTTCGATCTTCATCGAGACCATGATGACCTTGCCGCCGCCCAGCGCCGCCGGAGTAATGAAAAATCCCAGACACAGGACGAATACGACAATCATCCCTGCGAACAGGCCGGGCAGGGATAACGGGAAAAAGACATGCCAGAACGCCTTGACCGGGCTGGCGCCGAGATTGGAGGCGGCCTTCATGTAGTCATAGTCGATGGTTTTCATCGAACCGAACAACGGCAATACCAGAAATGGCAGCATGATATGCGCCATGCCGATCAATGTGCCGTTCAGGTTATGCACCAGCCTGATTGGTTCATCCCACCAGCCCAGTTCCATCCCCCACTGATTGACCAGCCCCTTCCGTTGCAGTACAACCAGCCATGCGTAGGTCCGTACCAGCAACGAAGTCCAGAATGGCAGCAACACCGTGATCATACCCAGCGCCGCCCAGCGTTTTGGTAACTGCACCAGGAAATAAGCCAGTGGATAACCAATCAGCACGCAGATCAGGGTGGTGAAAAAACTGACTTCGAACGTGGTGCGAAAAATTCGCGTATACGATTTGCTGTCGAGCATGCGGGTATAATTGCTCAGGGACAGGACTCCTTCATCATTGAACAGCGACAGCCAGAACAGCCAGCCCACCGGAATAACGATAATAATCAAAACCAGCGCCAGGGCCGGTACAGACAGGCCGAACAGCATCAGCTTTTCCCTGATTCTGTCGCGCCGCAGTCCTTCCGCGTTAATGCCCGCTGTGGTCGGATTCCGATTGTTCATTTGACCGGTTGGTTCCTGGTTTTCCTGACCTTGGGTTACGGGTTTTGCGCGTCGTCCCCGTCGCTGGCGATCAGTACGGTCTCATCCGGGTGTAGCCCCAGCGTAATTTCACAACCCCGAGCGGGCGCTGCCGACAGGGTCTGCTGTTGACTGATACTGCGTACCGTTATTTTTGTGCCGTCGTCCAGCGTTACCCAGGTGATGAAGCTTTCACCCTGATAGACTGTTTCGTCCACCCTGCCGTTGAAACAATTATAGCGGGCGCTGCCGGAGTTGGTCTTGGGGTTCAATAGGATCAATCGTTCGGGCCGGAGCATTAACAGATCGCCTTTTGCCATTTCAGGATCGGTGATTGCCAATGGCGTTCCGTTGTAACAGACCTTCCCATCCCTGCGTTCAACCGGAACCAGAGTGGATTCGCCGATAAAATTGGCGACGAATGAGTTGGCCGGTTGATCATAAATCCTCCGTGGTTCATCGAGTTGAATCAGTTTCCCGTAATTGATCACCGCCACCCGGTCTGACATGGTCAATGCTTCACGTTGGTCATGAGTCACGTAAACGGTCGTCATGCCGAGCTTTTCATGCAAATGTCTCAATTCGATCTGCATGCGCTCACGCAATTTCTTGTCGAGCGCTGACAGCGGTTCGTCCATCAACAAAATCTGCGGTTCGAACACGATCGCCCGGGCCAGCGCCACGCGCTGTTTCTGCCCCCCGGACAGCTGGGTGATTTGGCGGTCTCCGTAACCGTCCAGTTGCACGGTAGCCAACGCATCCTCCACCCGTTGTGCGATCCGGTTTTTAGCGAACCCGCGCAGCTTTAATGGAAAGCCGATGTTGTCCGCCACGTTCATGTGGGGAAATAACGCATAGTTCTGAAAAACCATGCCCACTTCACGCAGATGGGGCGGCATTCGGATGATTTCCTGAGCGCCGAACTTCAGGCTGCCGTAATCCGGACGGGTGAAGCCGGCCAGGACCATCAATAACGTGGTTTTTCCCGACCCTGAAGGGCCCAGCAGGGTCAGGAATTCACCGCTTCGGACATCCAGATCGACATTGTCCAGGGCAAAAACATGACCGTAGGTTTTGGTTACGGAGCGTATATGGATCGGCAATGCCCTGGCGGACCCGGTATCAGTCATCCGCCTTGCCGCTTATTCAGTCATCATATCGACATACATCTCGGAGCCGATTTTCTCCCATTTCGCATACCACTCCTGATTGATCGGGAGCAGGTTGGAGGCGTTATCCGGGTGGGAAGGCAGCATAAGGGCCAGCGACTCATCTATCTTGCCGGTTTCATACGCTTTGGAGTTGGTGGGTCCGTAAGTGATGTATTGTGGAATGTTGGCCTGATATTCCGCTTCGCTCATTTTGGCGATCACCTTCATGGCCAGGTCCTGGTTGGGCGCCCCCTTGGGAATACCGAAGCAATCGTAATCCTGCAGGGCCTGGTTATAGCTGTACGCAGCTTTCGCGCCATCGGCGATGGCCACGTCAAACCGACCATTCCAGCCGGTGGTCATGTCCACTTCACCGTCTTTCATCAACTGCGCGTGTTGAGCGCCCGACCCCCACCATACTGCGATATGGGGCTTCAATTCACGAATTTTATCCAGCGCCCGCTTGATTCCCTCTTCGCTGTCCAGAACAGAATAAACCTCATCCATCGGCACCCCGTCCGCCATCAGCGCCGGTTCCAGCATGCCGTGCATTTTGCCGCGCACCGCGCGGGCGCCCGGGAATTTTTCGACATCCCAGAAATCTGCCCAGCTTTGTGGTCCGTCCATCCCGTAGGTATCGGTATTCCAGGCTGCCACAGTGGCAAACACGATGGTTCCCACACAACAGGACAAGGTGGTATCCGCCACGAAATTGGAAACGTCTATCATGTCGTAGTCCAGCGGGACCAGAATGCCTTCCTCACACCCGCGCGCGCCTCCGCCTGAACCCGTATCAATGATATCCCAGGGGACAGCGCCGGCCGCGACCTTGGTGCGCACCTGGCCGATGCCCTTGTAGGATTCTTCGTTAATGGTAATACCCATCGCTTCGGCTACGGGTATGAACAGCGCCTTGCTCTGGGCATCCTGATAGGAGCCTCCCCATGAAGCGACGGTCACTTCATCCGCGCTCGCGGTGATTGTCATCGGAACCGACAGGCTCAGTACCATACCCGCTGTCAACGCGGCCTGATTAAACTTGAAATTCATGAAATGTTTCCTCCAAAGTTGGTGATTATTGATTATCGAACCAGGTGATCCGGTATTCTGGTTCATCTGTTCATCCTATACCAATTGCAGGCATATTGCCAACGGCGACACCGGACACGGCGACACCGGACGCTCATTCAACTGTTCGTGGAACTGCCTGGTCGGCAACCCCTGTCTTTAGTCCTGTCCGGTCCGTCCTGTTGCAGGCGCACACATTCCGGTTGTTCCCATCATTCTTTCAATCAAAACCGTATTTGTACTTTACTTCGGAATCCGAATTCACCTGGGCGTGGAATGACACGATAATCCGCTCCTCTTCACCGTTGTAGGGAAAGGCCGTATGTTTGAGGTATGAGGGAAATATGATCAGGCTGCCGTCCTCAGGGTAGCTGGTCCAGGTGTTGTCCTGAAGATAGTAGTTGCCCCAATCGCCGTGCCCTGCGGCGCTTTCTTCCAGGTGGGGGCCATAAAACCGGGTTACGCCGTTCAACATTCCATTGGGCAGGCGGTCGTCGTTCGACTGACTGGCTGAGCCGGCCTGGACATAATATACGCCGGACCACGAGCAATTGCCATGGACATGAGTTTCATGGAAGGTGAATCCGTTGCTGATCTGGAACCACATGCCAGTCACATCAACCCTCAGCGTTTTCAGCGCAAATTGTTTCCAGTATTTTTCGTTGAGGTTTCTGGAAATTTGATAAACCCCGTCGGTAATGAATGACTTGAGAACATCCAGCGCCTGGTTATCAATATTGTTTGCGAAATGATCCGGGCTGATGAAACCGGACTCCGGGGTAGCCGAGCTTTCTTGCGAATTTTCCTGTCTGTACTGGTGGAAAAGTCTTTTCAACTCAGCATTGATTGCCTGATGATTTTCCAGTCTGCTCCTGGAAATAGTGGCGGGCCAAAGCTCGATGAACGGGTTTTGATCGTGACTGGACAATTTTGAGTGACTGGCGTTAATAGTATTTCCGGGAACCGGGTCGTGAGAGAATGATACCATATAGAGCAGAGTCGTGAACCAGACTCCGCCAGAAATAAACCAGGGCGCGCTAACACAATTTGATTAAAGGTACATTGACAATCAGGACATCGGAAAGGACACCGTGAAATGCTCCACCCTGTACAGGTCACGGTTAGGCGTATGCGCGACCTCTTCGGCTGGCATAGAATCTACAATGGCATCCAGTTTTTCATCACAGTCATGATCCTTAACCTCTATATATAACAACTCATCGAGAGTAAAACGCTCAGCAAAACTAATCTCGCGGTCACCATCAATTTTAATATTTCGATACGTGAAGCCGGTATCCGTACAGCCTGGAAGGCCAAAAATCCATTTAAGCTGATTTTCTTCCGAACTCCGTGGGGTCAAAGCCGGTTTTGCGGCGCCGAAATCCTTGTTACTGCGTATGACCTTTCCCATCGTAAATGGCCGGGCGGGCATCAGCCCGGAAATGGCGGTTCGGCTATCCATCGCCTTCAATACCTCAGCAGAAAGCTGGATCAATCAACAAGGCCAATATGACTTAGGCAGGTAGGTCATCGCCGACTCTCCCGGTGCACCGCCTCCACCAGCGTTTGCACGCGCTCCGGGTAATTATTGCTGTCCCGTTTTTCAATTGCTTTGAGCGCATCCTCAGGCAGGGTTGCATAGACCTCTTCGACATGCTTGGGTTCAGACATCGTTTTCTCAGCGATCAGGTTCAGAAGTTTGAACAAAGTCTCGGCAGTCGCTCTATCATCACGAAGGTCGACCTGGCCGGGGTGGACCGCGTTATTACCGATTACACGGACTGCATCAAGAGCCATCTGAGCACGTTGATCAAGTCCATCTTTAACCAATTCACCTATATCATCGTTGAGGGTCTTCCCCGATTTACCAAGTTCCTTGCAAAGCTTTTGAATGGCCAACCGGATCAAGGCAGCCGAACCTCTCGGCGACAAGTCAAGGATGCTGCTGGCTTCGTCATAGTCTCGACGGATGTCATCAGGCAGGTCAGGATTTGCAGGCGGCGCCTCACCGCGCTGTGGCCAAATCAGCTTGTCATGGGTCCAGATCGAAATATCTTTGCAGTTGAAACATTCCGAAACAAATGTGTTGTGAAGCAAAAAATTCGCATAATACTCACCCTTGCGTTCTCCGAAAAACGGGCGACCATTAGCCATCTTTTCAACCCATTGAAAGAGTTTTTCTCGATCCTCGGCATCCTCAATATGTTCGAAATTGACTTCTCCTCGGTTCTCTGGACTAATGACAATAGGAAGCCGTTTTTTTTCTGATGTTGGAAGAGCGCACAAGAGCCACCAACGCTGCATTGCCAACGCGCCACAGTGTGGACAGTTGAAAGCAGTTTCTTTAACTGAAGGAGAAACATATTTCATTATTTATTACTCTTCTGTTGCTTTCGTATCTGTCCAATGAATTCATGAATGTCCATCAACCACGCTCGCTGGGCAACCGAGCAGGTGCAGTGCAGCTCTCTAGGCAAGACTAACTGCAGCCTGTTGGCCTGCATTTCATTTGTCTGATTTTCACTGATACCGGGTTCAAGGGTCAGAAGATGCTTGTCCGGTATCCTTGCCGCTTCCGAGAGAACCTGGCGCCACCTGTCCTTGCAAGTCGACTTGACACCCAGCATGGAAAGGCCGGTTGCCGGGAACTTTTTGTCATGGTATTCCCCTGCACCGGGAAACAGAAAGTCAGGTTTGGCTTTGTGTTCGGTGACAGCCTGCCGGTCATATTTCAGTGCAAAGACACGAAATATTTCTGCAAGGTGATGTTCCAGTGCATGTCCGGCACGGGATTTCCTCCTGTTCTGGACACGGAGTGAATACTTGACAAATCCATCAACGTCCACGACCTTTCCAACCAGAAATCCTGCCCGCAGACGGCCGGACACGACACGGCGCTCCATGTGGCGAAACAATTTTTTCTCTTGATCAATCCAGGCAAGCAGAGCCGCATCCGGGTCATCCTGCGGATTGATTTCAGGAAGTGCTTTTCGGGCTTCTTCCGAAAATTTCTCAGTTTTTGGAAAGGCATCCCCAAAGGGTTCCAGAATTCTATCCAGCCGGTCAGTTTCCGGTTCCTCAGTCTCTATACCCAGTTCCTCAAGAATGAATCGTGTAGCAAAACCCACCTGCTGATCATCACCATTTTCAATATCCTGGTACGTAAAGGGGGCGCCCAACTCCTGAACAGATAGACCAAAAAGCCATGTAAGCTGATTTTCTTCCGTACTTCCCTTGGCTACCACAATAATCATGAACTCACCTGCAGGCCTCCTGGCGATAATGAGCAGGTCTCCTGCACTGGCACACTCCATCACAAGATTGCTCCTGAAATACAACCTGTGCTCACTGCGGGTGGGATGTAATTCACGCGCGTCATACCATGTGATATGAGTATCTTCGGAAAAACCCTCATTTTCTCCACCAAACCACACAAACCGGGTCGGCTGGTTTACCAGCCTTTCCGGACCCAGCAGCCTCTTCATCGGCATGACTCCATTGAACTCGTGCTGGTTTGAGCTTTCGGGATGGGCTTCCACAGCACTCAGTCGTTTTGCGACCACACCGACAAAATATTCAGACAAAAACCCTTTTTTCATTTCTCACTGCCCCTTGCGTTTTCTTCCCGCACACCTTCAACCGTGTGATCCCCACGTCCTGAACACAACCACTTTTCTGTCGAGCTTATTACCCTGTCCGGGCCGAGCCTGGTTTTCCCTTTCAAGGCACATTCGTGAATCACGGCAACACGCCAGCCTTCCTCTTTCAGGGCCTTTCGGGTTTCTTCATCCTTCTGCCGGTTGCGGGTGATTTTCCTGCACCAGAATTCCTGTCTGGTAGACGGCCATTTGAACAAATGACAATCATGACCATGCCAGAAGCAGCCATTGACAAAAATGATAGCCTTGTATTTCGGGAATGACATATCCGGTTTTCCGGGGAGCTTGCGATCATGCAGCCTATATCGGAACCCTTTAGCATGCAGAGCCTTGCGAATAAAAAGCTCTGGCTTCGTATCCTTTGCACGGATACCAGCCATCATGCGCCTGCGGGTTTCCGAAGAGACAATATCAGGCAATGGCCGTCAGATTCCTCTTTCCTCTTCAAATACAAATTCCGGCACAAGTTCAACCTGTTTTTTATCTTTGCCCATTACGGTGTGAATATGGGGAAGCATGAACTGTGCGACCGCATCAACAACCGGAACGACAACTGCATTGCCAAACTGCTTGTAGGCTTGTGTGTCGGAAACAGGAATCTCGAAATGTAGTTTTCCGGGACCATCGAAACCCATCAGGCGAGCGCATTCTCTCGGAGTCAGACGGCGCGGCCTGTTTCCATGCTGCCGAACCAGTATCTCCGATCCGTCCTTGTAGTAGCGGGCGGACAGTGTACGGGAAACATCATCCGGCCCAACAAGTCCATAACCGAATCCGTTTCCTCTTGCCTTGTGTTTTGCGGCATAGTTTTCAAGATAGGTCCACAGGTTTTCCGAAAGCGTATATTTGGGGTTGACCGTGCCGGACGGTCCGTGTGTATAAGGTGGCTCTTCCAGTTCAGTGCCATCCTGTGGATGCAGAATTGTGCGCATCACCGGCCCATTTCCCGGATCAGGCACGTCAAGCTGGCTGAAATCAAAACCGGTATCCCCACGAAAACCTGCAATAAAAATCCTCTCGCGGTTTTGCGGGACAACCCCCTTTGCATTGATCACGCGCCAGTCGATATAGTAACCGAGATCCTCCTCCAGGGTTTTTCGGATAATGCGGAATGTGTTCCCCCCGTCATGACTAACCAGGTTTTTCACGTTTTCCAGCAGAAAGGCAGGTGGTCGGTGATTGGCAATAATACGTGCTGTATCAAAAAACAGGGTGCCCTGTGCCTCACAGGAAAAACCGTGTTTTTTCCCCAGCGCATTTTTCTTTGAAACACCGGCTATGGAAAATGGCTGACAGGGAAATCCTGCAACCAGCACATCATGCACAGGTATTTCCTCCTCTGCTATAGCGGTAATATCACCTGCAACAGGGTGATCGCACGGAAAGTTCGCTTGATAAGTCTTCCGGCAGGCAATATTCCATTCACTGGTAAAAACACACTGCCCACCAATGGACTCGAACCCCATACGAAGGCCACCGATTCCGGCAAACAAGTCAATAAAGGTGAATGCGGGTTTTTCCGCAGGCCGATCCAGAATACACATCCTGGCCTGTCGCGATAACCAGTCGGTAACAGCCTTTCTGGGAATTGTTTCCCCGGATTCCCAACGATAAATGGTTCTGACATTGTACCCCGTTCTTGAGGCAATCTCTTTCCTGGGCAAGCCCGATTTCTCAATAAGTCGGGATATTTCTGTCTGCATGGATACTGGCACTCTCATTTCTTTCTGGGTCAATTTTTGACATTATGACATAACAAGATAGCCTTTTCAATTTTATTCTGGTGCCAGATGCCTACGAAGTGATTTTATTCTTCACGGGGTTGAATCTACGGAATCCGCACTCATATATTAGAAAGTCAATTTTGAATTGCCATTTACAGTCCAAATACAGGAGAATCTAAAATGACCAGCAAGTTCGAACTATTCAAAGATACAAGGGGTGAATATCGATTTCGACTCAAGGCAGGCAACGGCGAAATTATTCTAAAAAGCGAAGGGTATGGAAGCAAAGCGGGTGCGGAAAACGGAATCACCTCGGTTAAAACCAACTCACCCGATGGTTCACGCTACGACCGCAAGGTATCGACTAATAACAAGTATTTCTTCAATCTCAAAGCTGCCAACAGTCAAGTGATCGGCACTTCAGAGATGTACGAAACCGCTGCCGGTCGGGACAATGGCATTGAAAGCGTGAAGACCAACGCTCCAATAGCTGTGATCAACGACCTGACGTAGTTTGGCCACTGGAAACGGGGGTCTTGTTCACATAAAGATGAAACCGGAAATATAGGAGTTTGCTACATGCGTACTATCCTTGCAGTGTTCCTCGTGTTCGTTTGTACCCTGGAGTTACTGTTCGCCCAAACGAACGGTGGGACTGATGCTGTGAGCAACGGTGCCTCAAGCAACTCTGGGCAGCCTTGCTATTGGTCGCAACCGCTTGTATGGGTCGAAATAGCTTACATCACTGTAGTGTTGGTAACAGGTTTTTTGTGTACTTTCTTTCGCAGTAATGGGAGTGAGCGTGCCAAGCTGAAGGGTATGAATCTGCCCGAAGGAACGATTCGCAGTATGTTGGCACTGATCATAGTAGGTTCTTTTGTGATTTTCCTCGTCTTGGGCTCGGAACTGAAAAACTTTGAAAGCGTTGTCACTGCCTTCGGAACTCTCGCCGGGGCTGTATTGGGGTTTTACTTTGCACATCGTGGTGCACAAACAGAAAAAATTGAACAACAGAGTAATCACTCTGACCCGCCAGCGAATTGAAGACTGTCAGCGCCAAAGCTGGTGATGTTATTGAACTGGAAATCAAACGCGTTGTGCGTCATGTTCGCGCAGATTGGAACAATGTCGCTTTATGGCAAGGAGCCGATGAAGAACCTATGTTACTGAAAGATGTACCAGACCACCCCTTGATGAACATGAGTGGGAATGCTAATGCACAACCCCCCCCACCCCGGCGAAATTATAAAAGAGCTTTGTCTTGACCCTCTTGACCTTACTGTCACATCAGCGGCCGAGGCGTTAGGGGTGAGCAGAAAGCTGGATCAATCAACAAGGCCAATATGACTTAGGCAGGTAGGTCATCGCCGACTCTCCCGGTGCACCACTTCCACCAGCGTTTGCACGCGCTCGGGGTTAATGCCGGGGTGAATGCCGTGGCCGAGGTTGAAGATATGTCCTTCGCCCGGGCCGAAGTCTTCGAGTACACGCTTCGCTTCCTGTTCCACCTTGCCATTGGAAGCATAGAGTACGGTGGGGTCCATATTGCCTTGCAGGGCAACCGCCCCTGCTGTCCTTTTCCTGGCCTCACCCAGTGAGACCGTCCAGTCCAGTCCGATCGCGTCGCATCCGGTTTGTGCGATTCGCTCCAGCCACCCGCACCCGCCTTTGGTAAACAGGGTCACCGGGGTTGCAGAACAGGCTGGATCCGTTTTCAGCGCGGATACGATTTGCGCCATGTAATCCAGCGAGAATTTCTGGTAGTCCGGCGTACTCAACACGCCGCCCCATGTGTCGAATACCATGATGGTCTGCGCTCCCGCCATAACCTGCGCCTTCAGATAGTCAATCGCCGCCGCAGTGATCTTCTGCAACAATCGGTGCATGGTTGCCGGTTGATCATGCATCATACCCTTGACCAGCATAAAATCCCGGCTCGACCCTCCTTCGACCATATAGGTAGCCAGAGTCCATGGACTGCCGCCAAATCCAATCAGCGGGACTTTACCTTCGAGCTCCCTGCGAGTCATCCGGATGGCTTCCATGACGTAGCCCAGTTGTGTTTCTACCTCCACTGCCGGCAATTTTTCGATCTCTGTCGCCGACCGCAACGGGCGTTCAAATCGGGGTCCGATTCCTTCATTCAGTGTCAATCCCAGGCCCATGGCGTCCGGGATGGTCAGAATGTCGGAGAAAATAATGGCGGCGTCCAGGTCGAATCTGTGAATTGGTTGTAGCGTCACTTCACAGGCCAGTGCGGGATTTTTGCACAGTGTCAGGAAATCTCCGGCGCGGGCGCGGCTTTGCCGATACTCCGGCAGGTAGCGTCCGGCCTGCCGCATGATCCAGATCGGCGTACAGTCAACCGGCTGACGCTTCAACGCTCTTAAAAATCGGTCGTTCATGGGTTATTCACGGGGTGACAAAGACCGGGCAAGCCGGGACAGGCTCTTGGGCAGGGGGAGCAAGACTACTGGCGCGGAGTTAGTCGGGCAGGTCACTGTGTCCCTGCAAAAACCTATCGACCGCGCGGGCGCATTGTCGTCCTTCCCGAATCGCCCAGACTACCAGCGATTGTCCGCGCCGCATATCACCCGCCGAAAACACTTTTTCGATGTTGGTCTGATACGCGCCGATGCCGCTTTCCGGCGCATTGACGTTGCCCCGGTTGTCGCGTTCGATTCCCATTTCCTCAAGCAGCCCGGCATAAACAGGATGAAGAAATCCCATCGCCAGCAGAACCAGCTCCGCTTTCAGCAGAAACTCCGAACCCTCAACCTCTCTCATCCGCCACTGTCCAGCCACCCGCTCCCAGGCCACTTTGATACATTGTATGGATGAGACGCGCCCTTGACCGTCTTCATTGAAGCGCTGTGTCTTGACATCCCAGACACGGTTGCATCCTTCTTCCTGGGACGAGGAAGTACGCAGCTTGTGAGGCCAGTTCGGCCAGGTCAAAGCCTTGTTTTCCTTCACGGGTGGCTGCGATAATATCTCGATCTGGGTGACCGATCCGGCCTTTTGTCTGATTGATGTGCCGATACAATCCGACCCGGTGTCTCCTCCGCCAATGACGACGACATGTTTTCCTTCGGCGTTGATAAATTGACTTTCATTCACCGTGTGTCCCTGCACTCTTCGTGTGTTCGCCCTCAGAAAATCCATCGCGAAGTGAATGCCCTCGTATTCCCTGCCCGCTACTTCCAGATCCCGTGGATGCTCGGCGCCCCCGCTTAAAACGATGGCGTCAAAAGTCTCGAACAGAAATGAAACCGGAATATCGACACCCACATGGATACCTGAATGAAATTTCACGCCCTCGGTTTTCATTTGCGCCATGCGCCGGTCAATCACCAGTTTGTCGAGTTTGAAGTCGGGGATACCGTAGCGTAGCAATCCACCGCTTCGTTCCTGTTTTTCGTATAACGAAACCGAGTGCCCGGCTCGGGCCAGCTGCTGGGCACAGGCGAGGCCAGCCGGGCCGGAGCCGACCACGGCCACATATTTGCCGGTTCTGTGGGCCGGAATTTGAGGTTGTATCCAGCCTTCCGCCCAGGCGCGTTCGACGATACTCTGTTCGATGGTTTTGATCGTAACCGGGCGGTCTTCGATATTCAGGGTACAGGAAGCCTCACAGGGAGCCGGGCAGATGCGTCCGGTAAATTCCGGGAAGTTATTGGTCGAATGCAGCACGTCGCTGGCCCGCTTCCAGTCTCCGCGATAAACCAGATCATTCCAGTCCGGGATGATATTGTTGACCGGGCACCCGACCTGACAATACGGGATTCCGCAATCCATACAGCGGGCGCCCTGTTTCTTCAGCGCGTTTTCACCGAGTTCAATGACAAACTCGTTGAAATGGGTCGTCCGGCTTTGAATATCCTCGTATTTGCGTTCCTGGCGCTCAATCTCCATGAACCCGGTCGGCTTACCCATGTCGAGCCTTCTTGTATTCAGGTTGATTTTCCTGTTCCAGTTTCAGCAGGGCGACTGCATAGTCGCGCGGCAGTATCTTGACAAAGTTCGGGAGACATCTTTCCCAGTCATCCAGGACCTGTCCGGCAATCTCGCTGCCGGTATATTGATAATGATTTTCGATGTATTTCTTCAGCCGCGCCTCATCCGCTTCCAGCGGGTTGTCGATGTTTTCATACCGGCGGTCGGCGTCAACCGGTTCCAGAGATACCAGCTGCTGGTTGCAGCGCACAGAAAAACGCCTGTCCGGGTCCAGCACGTAACTGATTCCGCCCGACATCCCCGCCGCAAAATTCCTGCCGGTATCCCCCAGGCAGATGACGACGCCGCCGGTCATGTATTCACAGCCATGATCTCCGACCCCTTCAACTACGGCGATGGCGCCTGAGTTGCGTACACAGAATCGTTCCCCCGCCACGCCATTGAAATAGGCCTCGCCGCAAATCGCGCCATACAATACGGTGTTGCCGACAATGATATTCTGGCGATGGTCTCCGATTCCAGAATTTGCGGGCGGATAAATGATCAGCTTGCCACCTGACAACCCCTTGCCCACATAATCGTTGGCTTCTCCTTCCAGAGTGATGGTAACGCCATTGGCAAGCCAGGCGCCCAGCGACTGCCCTGCCGTGCCTTTTGCATCAATGCGGATGGTATCCGCCGGCAGGCCATCGTGTCCGTATTTGCGCGCGACTTCCCCCGACAGCATCGTACCGAACGTTCGGTTCACATTGGCGATGCCGATATTGATGCGGACTCCGGCGCCGTTGTCGAGCGCCGGCGCCGCCTGCCGGATCAATTCCCGGTCAAGCACATGATCCAGGCCATGCTGCTGGGATTCACAGTTGTAAACCGCAACATCGTCGCCCACATCCGGCCTGGCCAGAATGCGGGAATAATCAAGGCCCCGCGCCTTCCAGTGACTCACCGCTTCCGACACTTTAAGCCGGTCAATCCGGCCGATCATTTCGTTGACGGAGGCAATACCGAGATCAGCCATGATTCTCCGTAGCTCTTCCGCAACAAAAAAGAAATAGTTGATGACATGCTCAGCCTGACCGGTGAATTTTTTCCTCAATTCGGGGTCCTGGGTCGCAATGCCAACCGGGCAGGTATTCAGATGACACTTTCTCATCATCAGGCATCCCTGTGCGATCAACGGCGCTGTCGCGAAGCCGAATTCATCGGCGCCGAGCAGGGCGGCTACCGCCACATCACGTCCGGTACGCAAGCCGCCGTCCACCTGAACCGCAATTCGTCCGCGCAGCCGGTTCAACACCAGTGTCTGGTGAGTTTCAGCCAGACCGATTTCCCACGGCGAGCCGGCATGCCTGATCGAGGTCAACGGACTGGCGCCGGTGCCGCCTTCATAACCCGAAATGGTGACGTGGTCGGCATGTGCTTTCGAAACCCCCGCGGCCACCGTGCCCACACCCACCTCCGAGACCAGTTTCACCGAAATACGGCTTGCGGGATTGACGTTCTTCAAGTCGAATATCAATTGCGCCAGGTCTTCAATCGAGTAGATGTCATGGTGCGGCGGTGGTGAAATCAATCCTACGCCCGGAGTCGAATGACGCACACTGGCGATTTGACGGCTTACCTTGTGGCCGGGCAACTGTCCGCCTTCGCCCGGCTTTGCGCCCTGCGCCATCTTGATCTGAATGTCATCGGCATTCACCAGGTAATCCGCCGTAGCCCCGAATCGCCCGGAGGCAACCTGTTTGATTGCGGACCGCTTCGGATTGCCTGACCCGTCTTTCAGTGGTCGATAACGCTCTTCTTCCTCGCCGCCCTCGCCGGTATTCGATTTCCCGCCAATTTTATTCATTGTGATGGCAAGGGTTGAATGAGCTTCCCGGGAAATCGACCCGAACGACATGGCGCCTGTGGCAAATCGTTTGACGATTTGCGAGGCCGGTTCCACCTGATCCAGCGGAATGGGGGATGAAGCCCGCTCAAACTCGAACAGGCCCCGCAGATTGAACAGGGCTCTATCCTGTTTATTGACCAGATCGGAAAACTCCTGCCAGGTTCCGGCATGGTTGGCGCGCACGGCATGTTGCAGACGGGATACCGATTCCGGATTCCATACATGATTCTCCCCGCGAACCCGAAACGCATAATCGCCTCCGGCGTCCAGCGCGTCCCGATACAGGGGCTGTTCCCCGAAAGCGCGCTGGTGCAGGGTAAACATATCTGCGGCAATTTCGTCCAGGCCGATTCCCTGAACCGGCGAACTGGCGCCGGTAAAGTATTCGTCCACGAACTCTTGCGACAAACCAACCGCGTCAAAAATCTGGGCGCCGCAATAGGACTGGAAAGTCGAGATGCCCATCTTCGACATGACCTTTTTCAACCCCTTGCCGATAGCCTTGATATAACGTGACTGCGCCTCTTCGAAGTCAAGCGTCGAAGCAAGATTGCCGAGCAGCGCATTGACCGTATCAAACCCGACATAAGGATTGATCGCTTCCGCCCCATATCCGGCCAGTGTCGCGAAGTGATGCACTTCCAGGCAGGCGCCGGTTTCAATCACCAGACCGGATTTGGTTCGTAATCCCTTCCTGATCAGATGATGATGCACCGCCGAAGTCGCCAGCAGCGCCGGAATGGCAATGTGGTCGGCGTCCATCCGCCGGTCAGACAGAATCAGGATATTGAATCCTTTTTGCAGGACCGCCTGTTCTGCCTTGCCGCATAAGATCCTGAGCGCTTCAGCCAGCCCGGGCGAACCCTCTGTGACCTGATAACAAATGGTCAGGGTTTTGGTTCGAAACGCGCCGCCGGTATGATCCTCGATCTGTCGAATACGTTCAAGTTGATTGTTGGTCAGTACCGGCTGCTCAACGGTCAAGCGCATTTCCTGCCCGCCATCGCTTTGGCCGAACAGGTTCGGGCGGGGGCCAATCAGGGAGAACAGCGCCATTACCAGCTCTTCACGAATCGGGTCAATCGGGGGATTGGTGACTTGAGCGAAATTCTGCTTGAAGTAATTGGATAGGTGCCGCGGCTTGTCCGACAGGACCGCCGGCGGCGAATCCATGCCCATGGAACCCAGCGCTTCCTCGCCGCGCTCGATCATCGGCAACAACAGAAACTTGAGGTCTTCCTGGGTGTAGCCAAAGGCCTGCTGGGTTTTCAACAGGGTCTCCCGGTCCGGCGACATGGCTCCGACCGCGATACGCAGGGACTTGAGTTCAATCTGGGTGCGGTTCAGCCACTCCTGATAATTATTGGATGAAGCCAGTTGATTCTTGATTTCCTCGTCTTCGATGATGCGGCCCTGCTCAAGATCGATCAGGAACATTTTCCCCGGCTGAAGCCGCCATTTCTTTTTGATATTTTCTTCGGGTATATCCAGAACGCCCATTTCTGAGGCCATTACAACCATATTGTCTTTGGTGATCAGGTATCGCGCCGGGCGCAGCCCGTTGCGATCCAGGGTTGCGCCAATCTGTTTGCCGTCGGTAAAGGCAACTGCCGCCGGTCCGTCCCACGGCTCCATCAAGGCCGCATGATATTCGTAAAAAGCGCGGCGCCCCGGATCCATCAACGAATTGCCTGACCAGGCTTCCGGTATCAGCATCATCATCGCGTGGGAGAGTGAATAGCCACCGGCCACCAGCAGCTCCAGCGCATTGTCGAACGCCGCTGAATCCGACTGACCTTCCGGGATTACTGGCCAGACCTTGTCGATATCGTCGCCCAGCACATCCGAGAACAACGCGCTCCTGCGGGCAGCCATCCAGTTAATGTTG
The DNA here is from genome assembly GCA_965208975.1 of Candidatus Poriferihabitaceae bacterium. GTDB lineage: Bacteria > Pseudomonadota > Gammaproteobacteria > Arenicellales > Poriferihabitantaceae. Next base: position 1,641,594 of record CBDBQH010000003.1, read on the forward strand.
CCGCGCAAGGTATTGATCTCGCCGTTGTGGGCAATCATCCGGAACGGATGCGCCAGCTCCCAGGTGGGGAAGGTATTGGTGGAAAAACGCTGATGCACCAGAGCCATGGCGGATTTCATGTCCCGGGCGACCAGGTCCGGATAAAACTCCCCAACCTGGTGGGACAACAGCATTCCCTTATAGTTGATCAACCTCGATGACAGCGTGGTGATATAAAAATCATCCTTTCCCCGTATAGCGGACGACTGGATATGACGTTCGATCTGTTTGCGAATGACAAACAGTTTTCGTTCAAAGTCATCCTGGGTGGCCAGACCCGCTCCGCGCCCCACCACGATCTGCCAGATTGCCGGTTCGGTGGGCAATACGCTCTCACCGAGGTCCGCGTTGTTGACCGGCGCCTTGCGCCAGGCAATCACGGTTTGTCCTTCGTCCAGCACATAGCGCTCCACCACTCCCTTCGCTTCGGCCTGTCCGGACGGGCAGGCGGGCATGAATAACATACCCACTGCATAATGGCCGCTGGCCGGAAGTTCCCGACCAATCCTGCGGCGGAAAAATTCATCCGGTAACTGCAACAGGATACCGGCGCCGTCACCCGCTTTCGGATCCGCGCCGACCGCGCCCCGGTGAGTCAGGTTACGTAATATCGTCAGACCGCGGGTTATGATTTCATGGCTTTTTACGCCGTCTATGTTGACGACAAATCCGACCCCGCATGAATCATGTTCATTCGCCGGGTCGTACAGGCCCTGTTTTCCCGGACGTGATCCGGATCGAAGATGCTGCATGAAATTTGATATGAATTACTCGAATGGCGCTGATTGACAATGAATCAGCCAGCCCGGTCGTCAAACCGGACATTCTAACCATTAATGGAGTATCAATCCAGCGCGAAGTATGCAAGTGTGTCATCCAGCGCGGTCTCGTCATATTGATCCGTGACACAGGCCTGGCCAATCCCCCTGGGTAGCACAAGCCGCAAATTCCCATCGCGGACCTTCTTGTCCAGCCTCATTAACTCTTTCAGCTTTTGCGCTGAAAAACCATGGCATGGCTGTGTCGGCAATCGCGCCCGGCCCAGCAATGATTGCAGACGCGCCAACTCCTGATCGGAAAAATCACCTTGTATGTTCGACATGAACCCGGCCATCATCATGCCAAGAGCGATCGCTTCGCCATGCAGCCAGCCAGTGTACTGTGTCGCTGTTTCGATAGCGTGGCCGAATGTATGCCCCAGATTCAATAACGCCCGAATGCCTGCTTCCTTTTCGTCCTGCGCGACGATATTCGCCTTGTTGCGGCAGGATTGTTCAATCATGTATTCCAGCGCCCCTTCATCCAGGGCCATCACCCGGTCGATGTGGTCTTCCAGCCATTCGAAGAACGGCAGATCATTGATCATCCCGTATTTGACCACTTCCGCGACACCGGAAGAAAACTGCCTCGGTTCCAGGGTGGACAGAACCCTGGCGTCAATCAACACTCCTTGCGGCTGGTAGAACGCGCCAATCATGTTCTTTCCCTGCGGATGATTGACCGCGGTTTTGCCACCAACGGATGAGTCGACCTGGGAAAGCAATGTCGTCGGTATCTGGATGAACGGGACACCCCGTTGATAGCAGGCGGCGGCGAATCCGGCTATATCGCCTACCACTCCTCCCCCCAATGCGATTACTGTGCCCGAGCGGTCCAGCGGAACCGCAATCATCCGGTCAAAAATCTCTTCCGCAGTCTGCAACGTCTTGACGCTTTCTCCATCCTTGAGAATCATTTGCCCGACCGACTTGCCAGCCAGACTGTTCGTTATTTTATCCAGGTAAAGCGGGGCCACCACTTCATTGGTAATAATAAAAACCTGCTGACCGCCAATCCATGGTCGCAACTGTCCGTGGTCATCCAGTATGCCGGGAGCAATCCGGATGTCGTAACTCCGGTCACCCAGATCAACATGAACGGCTTTCATGATTATTCGCTCGCTGACAGATTGCGAACCCACTTCGCAATCTTGCGGGCGGTGCGATTCGCCGCTTCCGAGGCCACCTCGACAATCAAATCCGCTTGCGCGTCGTATAGTGGTTCGCGTTCTTTCATCAACTCGGCGATTCTGGCCCGGGGGGCGGAGGTTTGCAGCAGGGGGCGATTCTGGCAATTCTCCAGTCTCGACCACAAAATGTCCACTGAGGCTTTAAGATAAACCACTTGTCCATGCTGGCGCATCAGTTTTCGATTCGATTCACTCAGAATAATGCCGCCTCCGGTGGAAATGACGGCCCGGGCGCCATGGCTGATCTCTTCAAATAATCGGCTTTCCCGCTTGCGGAATCCCGCTTCTCCTTCTATCTCAAAGATATGGCTGATGGAAACTCCTGTTCTCTTTTCGATCATTTGATCTGTATCAATGAAGTTCATATCCAGAGACCGGGCCAGACCTCTACCCACGGTGGTCTTTCCCGCGCCAGGCAAGCCAATCAGATAAATATTCTCCATAACGGCTATAATAAACCTTAAAACCGCCCTTTTGAAAGCAGTTTTGTCCATGATATTTCGGGTAAAAGACGCGATTTCAAAGACTTGCATCTAAAGGGATCATCAACCGTCACTCTTATTCCTGATTATTGTCCGTGCCAATCAGATTTCTGGGAAAAATTGTCCTGAAACTCATCTCGATCGGATTGGTTTTCTCCTTCGCCATGGCGACCGGGCTGGCTCTTTACGCTGCCTCACTGCTGCCTGGCCTGCCGTCCGTCGATGAGATTCGACAAATCCCCCTGAATATCCCCCTTCGAATTTACAGTTCCGACCAGAAACTGATCGCCGAATACGGCGAAGAAAGACGTATCCCCGTCACCCTGGATGAAACTCCGCCACTTCTGATAGATGCCCTGCTGGTGACCGAGGATGACCAGTTCTACCATCATACCGGAGTGGACTTCCCGGGTCTGGCCCGTGCCGCGATCAGCAATTTCGTGACTCGTTCACGCAGCCAGGGCGCCAGCACAATCACGATGCAGGTGGCGCGAAATTTCTTCCTGGATCCAGAGAAAACCTATACCCGGAAGTTAAAGGAAATGCTGCTGGCATTCAAGCTGGAGCGGGCTTTGACCAAAGACGAAATTCTGGAGCTCTATCTCAACAAGGTTTTCCTCGGTTACCGCTCTTACGGGTTTGCCGCGGCGGCGCAGATCTATTATGGCGTTAGTCTTGAGGAACTCAGCCTGCCGGAAATCTGCATGCTGGCCGGCTTGCCCAAAGCCCCTTCCAGAGATAACCCGATAGCCAACCCGGAACGGGCCAGGGAAAGACGCGCCCATGTTTTGAACCGGCTGTATGAACTCGGCAGAATCGACAAGCTCAGCCTGGAAACTGCCAGCAAGGCGCCCATTACAGCCCGGCTTCATGTCGCTGATGTTGATTTCCAGGCGCCTTATGTGTCAGAAATGGCGAGACGTCTGCTGTTCGAGCGGATGGGCGAGGACGTTTATCGGAAGGGGTTGAAGGTCACCGTCACCGTACACAGCGAGTACCAGAAAAAAGCGGATGAGGCGCTGCGGCAGGGGCTCATTGATTATACGATGCGCCATGGATTCAAGGGGCCGATCGGAAAGGTCGATCCGGCCGCATTGCCCGAAGCCGGTTCCTCCACACAGAATCTGCTCGATAATCTGTCACAATACCCGTCCAGCAGGGAGCTGATACCGGCTGTCGTGATGACCGTGGGCGATCAGTCGTTCGAGGCATTCAACAGTCGGGGCAATACCGTTACGGTTGAATGGAAAAACATCCAATGGGCCAGAAAATATATCCGGGTCAACAGTATCGGCCCTGAATTGAATGCGGTCAGCGACATCCTCGCCACCGGCGATGTCATATATTTGCGGGAAGTTGACGAAAATAACTGGATGCTTTCCCAGTTGCCGGAGGTGTCCGGCGCTCTGGTCAGCCTGAATCCGCACAGCGGGGCGATCCTGTCGCTGACCGGCGGATTCGATTATTATCTGAGCAAGTTCAATCGCGCCACCCAGGCTGAACGACAGCCAGGATCGAATATCAAACCATTCATTTATTCGGCGGCGCTCGACAATGGTTTTACCCCTTCCAGCAAAGTGAGCGCTGCGCCAGTCGTCGTAGAAGACGATCTGGAAGGTATATGGAAACCGCAAAACTACAGTAAGAAGTTTTTCGGCCCTACCCGGTTGAGAAGGGCGCTGAGCCTTTCCCTCAATCTGGTATCCGTCCGCCTGCTCCGCGCAATGGGGCTGGATACGACGATCGAACATCTCGCCCGGTTCGGATTCGACCCGGAAAAAATGCCCCGCAGCCTCTCTCTTGCCCTCGGCAGTACCAGTGTCACGCCACTCAACCTGGTGTCAAGTTTTGCTGTTTTCGCGAATGGAGGCTTCCGGGTTACGCCCTGGTTGATCGAAAAGATTGAGGATGCCGAAGGCAACCCGGTTTCCTTGCCCGATGCAGTTTGTGAAGACTGTCCGGATGAGTCCGGGGAAAACAGTCCGGATGAAACCGAATTGCCCGCCCAACCCCCGGAGCGCGCGCTCTCTGCCCAGAATGTCTTTTTGACGCGGAGCATCATGAAGCAGGTGATGGTGACCGGCACGGGACGCCGGGCACAGTCACTGAACCGTTCTGATCTGGCCGGCAAGACCGGCACTACCAACAATTTTCGCGATGCCTGGTTTTCCGGATTCAGTCCGGATGTAGTCACCACGGTTTTTGTTGGTTTCGACGAACCCTCCCATCTGGGCAAGCGGGAGTCCGGGGCGAGCGCGGCCCTGCCGATCTGGATAGACTTCATGGGTCGCGCGCTACCGGACTACCCGGAGAAACCCGAAGTCATCCCTGAAAACATAACCACCCGCTTTATCAATCGGGAAACCGCAAAACCGACCTCGCCGGATGATCCGGACGGGTATCTGGAATACTATCTGGCCGGCACAGAACCCGATGATGTGATCGGTCAGGAGAGTGCGAACCCGGATGCCGGCGACAGCGAGGAGGCAAACGAATCGCTGTTTTGACGGTGCAATTTGACAACCATGCTCCGGGCGGGTTAGACTGGCGCCTTCAAATATGGATAATCTTTCAAGGGGATGGTTAGTAAGAGGTTGCTTGGGATACACTGACTGCACTGCATACCACTAACACTCGAGCATCTATGGAAACCCCATACGACAGTCGGCAGATCGCCAATCGCCTGATCCGGATATCGAATCAGTATGGCATGCCCATGTCGATTATGCGTGTACTCAAACTCGCCTATCTGGTACATGGCTGGACCTTGGCGCTCATTGAGAAACCTTTAGTCAACGATTATGTTCAGGCATGGAAGTACGGCCCTGTTATCCCAAGCATTTACTATGCCTTCCGTCCGTATGGAATATACGATCTCAAACCGATTCCGCTTGTTCAGGAGGATGATATGGATGACGAGATGGATAGCTTGATGGTATCCGTCTACGGTCTGTATGACCATCTCTCCGCAAACCAGTTATCGGCTTTGACACATATCAAGGGCGGCCCCTGGCACACCGTATATGAGCGCGGGAAACGAGGAGTTATTATCCCTAACGAATTGATTGCAGAGCACTTCAAAGACAAGCTGGAACGATCAGGAAATGGTGACACCACCCACTAGTGACCCGGATATTGCAGCCCTCGACGTGGATGCAATTCGGGAGCTGAACCCGCTAGACAAACACCACATGAGGCTACGATGGGCAGCCATCTCCGTTGCAATCCTCACCATTATTGCAGCAGGTATCCTGAAAGTATGTATCCTGCGTTACTCCAATCTTTGGCAGAGTATGGCGGATGCTTTCGTTTTTTTAGCCATTGCGCCGATTGTATGTATCACTATTATCGTGACCTTCATCCTGATTGGATCATTCAGGAAATCAGGAGATGCTGAAATGAATCTGACTGGCGCCGCGCGGCTGGCTGGTCAAACATTGAGAGGGACACCGGAATAACAGAAGTTCACGCTAATGTTGGTAATAGTATGGTATACGAAAGTTTCCGCTTTAATTTGTCCGGTAAAGTTATTGCCGTCAGCATCTCATCACTTTTTGACGACAATACGGCCTCTTGGGTCGTGAGTGGTGAAAGCATGATCGCCGGGTTGGGAATACCCTGCAACAAACCATCGTAGCGCGCCAACTCCGCATTCGCATCTCCAATCCCCGTAATCAGGCTTTTATAATCCAGGTTTCGAACCGGAAGTTCATCCACGATATAAGGCTTCATCCGGTTTCCCCTGGTTTTATTTTTTGCATATCGCTTCTCGTAATCCTGTATTTACCATTTTTGTTGAGTCTCTGGCTGCAACAAGATCGTTTGTTGCAGCCAGATTCGATTATACGCGCAACAAGATCGTTTGTTGCACTTGCAGACTCCACAAATCATTCAGTCGCCTTTTTCTGACTTTCCTCGTACTTTCCCATCTGCTCTCGCGTGGCTTTTTGCTGATAAGTGGCCTTGTATTCGTTGTACGGCATGCCGTAGATGATTTCCCGCGCCTGATCGTAGTCGAGCTCAATACCCTGTTCCCGGGCGGCGCTCATGTACCATTTGGAGAAACAGTTGCGGCAAAAATAGGCCAGATTCATCAGGTCGATATTCTGCACCTCCGGATTCTTACGCAAGTGGTTGATCATTTTCCTGAAGACCGCCGCTTCAATGTGAGTACTCTGGAGATCATTTATTTCCGGTAATTCAGTCATGGTTCATTCTCTGTCAATAATATGATTGGCCTTTTGCTATACTCTACCTGTAGCCAAAACATGTCAACCATGCTCGCCATGCCCATCCCGAAACCCGAAATCGACGCAGTCAGTCACGCGCGCTCTGTCATTGAGATTGAGGCCGCCGCCGTGCTGGCCCTGCCGGAGCGCCTGGACAGCGGATTTGGCAAGGCATGCGACATGATACTCCGGTGTGAGGGACGGGTTATCGTGATCGGCATGGGTAAATCAGGGCATATCGGCGGCAAGATTGCAGCCACTCTGGCGAGCACCGGAACCCCGGCCTTTTTCCTGCATCCGGGAGAAGCCAGTCATGGCGACCTGGGAATGCTGACCACTCGCGACCTGGCTATCGTTATCTCCAATTCAGGAGAAACCGTGGAGGTGGTTTCGATCATTCCGATTGTCAAACGACTCGGAGTCAAACTGATTGCGATGACCGGCAATCCGGTCTCGACACTGGGGCGTCAATCCGATGCCCATCTGGATGTCGGCGTGGAGCGGGAAGCATGCCCGCACAATCTTGCGCCAACCGCGAGTACAACCGCGACTCTGGTTATGGGCGATGCGCTGGCGGTGGCGGTGCAGAAACTGCGCGGATTTTCAGTCCAGGATTTTGCCCGAACCCATCCCGGCGGCATGCTGGGCAAGCGTTTGTTGCTGTACGCCCGCGACCTGATGCATACGGGCGATGAGCTTCCCCTGGTCCGGGAGCAGTCAACCATGGACAGGCTATTGCTCGAAATGTCCTCCAAATCATTAGGCATGGTCGGTGTAGTTGACCAGGACAACCGCTTACTGGGTATGTTCACCGATGGGGATTTGCGGCGAGCGCTGGAAAAAGAGGTCAATGTGTACCAGAGTAAGGCGGGTGATTTGATGACCAGAGACCCGTTTACCATCAGCCCGGATACACTGGCGGAGGAAATTGTCAAAACCATGCGGGATTTTGCGCAACAAGGCCCCCATGCAATCAATGGCCTGTTCGTGGTGGACGAAAACCATCAGGTGGCAGGAGCGCTGAACACCCATGACCTGCTGCGTAGTGGCGTAATATAATTGATGCGCCCGCTCAGGGAAAATCTGGTGTTGGTCGCAGTACTGGCCGGAGTATTCATCATTTTCTCCCTGTCGTCTGTCTGGATTCAGTTTGACCTGTTGGGCGAACCGGACAACGCAACAGCCCCCGGAGAGAATGAGCCGGACTATTTTATCGAAAACCTGACTGCAACCACCATCGGGGAAAACGGAAAGAAATACCGGATCATCGCGGACAGGCTGGTACATTATCCTGTCGCAGGCCGCTCACTGCTGAATAATCCGCAAGTCATACAATATGAATCCGACCAACCCCTGAGCCGTACTTATGCGGACCAGGGGTGGATGTATGATGATCAGTCTACTGTTCTCCTGAATGGGAATGTCCGTGTCTCCGATATGCGGGACGGAGTGGCCCATAGTGTCGCCACATCGGATAAAATGACGATCAACCTGAAAGGCAAATAATGAAAAGGGGTGAAAACGAATGCTGAACCGTACCATTGCCGGATTCCTGTTGGGCCTGTCGGGTCTGCTGGCTCAGGCAGTCTGGGCGCTGGATGACGACACCAGTCAGCCCGCCTTCCTGGATGCGGATGACATGGAAATTGATTTCACCAAAGGGGTGCGGATCTATCGGGGCAATGTAGTATTCACTCAGGGCAGCATGCGCCTGAATTGCGATAAACTGGTGACTTATCTGGATGACACCCAGACATTGGAAGAGGCCATTTGCACGGGTGAACCGGCGCGCTTCAAACAACGGCTTCAGGACCAGGATACAGATATGAAGTCCACGGCGCTGAAAATTACGCTGAATCATGGGAACGACCGGTTGCTACTGGAGAGCCAGGCCCGGATTGAACAGGGGGACTCAGTCATTACCGGGGATAAGGTCAACTACAACCTGGCGACCAGGAAGGCGAAAATAACCGGAAATCCTCAAGATGCGCAATCCGGCAGCGACAGTGAATCACCAGACGGCTCCAGGGTTCGGGTAATTATCCAGCCCGGGAAAAAGGAAACCGAGTGAGCCTGCCACACAAACTGCCTCCCGAAATGATTACGGGACGGTTTGCCATCCCATGAGAACACTGACTGCCACAGGGCTGAAAAAGAAATACCGGCAGGTTACGGTTGTCAATGGCATTGACCTGACGGTATCTGACTGCGAAGTAGTCGGCTTGCTGGGCGCGAACGGAGCGGGTAAAACAACCAGCTTCAATATGGTGGTCGGGCTGGTGCAATGTGATGAGGGGGTAATCCGTCTGGATGATGAAGATATTACCCGCCTGCCCATGCACGAACGGGCGCGAAGAGGGATTGGCTATCTACCCCAGGAACACTCGGTATTCAGGAAGCTGACCACTGAACAGAATCTGCTCGCGGTACTCGAAATATCAGGGAAATACAGCAAGGAAGAGCAACACTGGATCAGCGGGAAGCTTCTTGAGGAATTCGGCATTCTGGGCCTCAGGGACAAGCAGACCATTCAATTATCAGGCGGTGAACAGCGACGAGTGGAAATCGCCCGGGCGCTTGCTCTTGAACCCAAATTCATTCTGCTGGATGAGCCTTTCGCCGGGATTGATCCGATCGCGGTTCAGGATGTCCGACATATCATCCAATTGCTCAAGGAAAAGGGAATCGGTGTGTTGATCACCGACCATAATGTCCGCGAGACTCTCGGCATCTGTGATCGGGCATACCTGATGCACCGGGGACAAGCGCTGGTTTCCGGGCTGCCTTCCGTCATCATGGCCGATGAAAGGGCTCGGGCTGTCTATCTTGGCCAGGACTTCAAGATGTGACCCGCCCGTTTGCACCCATACACTCACCCATACACTCACCTGCATTTCCGGTCTTTTTGTTGTACACTGAAAACATGTACCATAAAGAGCGGCTAACGATTCGCGTTCCCGATGAACCAGTCCATGTCGGTTGCGGCCTCGCGACCAGGTTGTCGGGAACCCATAACCAAAACCAACCGTAACCCCTGGAGCAAAATTTATGCAAATATCTGTAAGTGGACAACATCTTGAAATAACCGATTCCCTGTATCATCACGTATCAGAAAAAGTCGAAAAGATCGCGCGGCATTTTGACTCTGTTACCAAGACCAATGTGGTACTGCATGTTGAGAAAACCCGGCATATTGCAGAAGCCACCGTAAATACGAAAGGCGCCATGATTCACGCTTCAAGCACGGCAGAAGACATGTATACGGCAATTGACGCGCTGGTACACAAGCTGGACAGGCAGGTCATCAAGCACAAGGAAAAACGGGGTGACCACCACAGGAACACCGAATCCATCAAACATATCCCCGGATGACTGACTCAGTAAACGATACGGCTCATTATCATGATGAGCCGTTCACTGCCCCCGGTATAAACCTGAAAGAATACCTGAGTCGCGATCTGGTCATTACAGACATGGAGGTAACCAGCAAAAAGCGGCTGCTGGAACAATTTGCCAAACTGATTGCCAACAGCGCCGAAGAACCGGACGGTCATGATGAAAACAGGCCCGATCTCGATCTGATTTTCGACACTTTATATAATCGCGAGCGTCTCGGCTGCACGGCGCTCGGCAAAGGGATCGCGTTACCTCATGGTCGGATTGAGGGATTGACCGAACCAGTCATTTCAATCGCCAGACTCAAACAGCCGGTGGACTATGATGCGTCGGACGGCCTGCCCGTCTGGCTCGCGGTCTGCCTGCTGGTTCCGGTAAATGCCCATAATGTGCATCTGAACCTGCTTGCCTTGCTTGCGGGGAAGTTCAATGATGAACAATTTACAGATGATCTCAGGCAAACCCGGACCGCGGAGGCATTGTATCACTGTTTCGTTGATGACCAGACCCGATACTGACATTATCATCATTAGCGGCCTGTCCGGCTCTGGCAAAAGTGTCGCATTGCAGTCGCTGGAAGACATTGGCTATTTTTGTATCGACAATCTGCCGGCGCCCCTGTTGCATCAGTTTATTGCTGATTTTCCTGATCAGAACAGCGCCATCAACACCGATAGCGGCGAATTTTCAGGCGCTGCGGTGAGCATAGATTCTCGCAACAAAAGTTATCTGGCCGACCTGAATACCCATTTATCGACGCTCAGGGAGCATGGCATCCGCTACCGGATCCTGTTTCTCGAAGCGCAAGAGTGGCAGCTGGTTCGCCGATATAGCGGAACCCGCAGAAAACACCCGCTCACCGATACCCGGACATCGCTGGTTGAGGGTATTCGTCTTGAGTGCGTCCTGACCCGCCCCCTCCACGACCGGGCGGATCATGTCATCAATACCACCGATATGACCCCGCATGAACTGCGCGGTCTGATTCGGGATTTTGCCGGCGACGGCCTGTCCTCCACTCCGCTGTTCCTGATCGAATCGTTTGGTTTCAAGCACGGCGCCCCGCGGGAGGCGGATTTCGTGTTCGATGTCAGATGCCTGCCCAATCCGTATTGGGATGAATCTCTCCGGTCACTGAATGGGCTGGACCAGGCGGTTCAGGACTTCATGGGGAACAAACAGATTGTGAATGACATGAAAACGGAGATATTCCGGTTTCTGGGGAAATGGCTACCAGGATTTATCAGCGAAAACCGGAGCTACATTACTGTGGCGATAGGCTGTACCGGCGGCCGGCACCGCTCCGTCTTTATCAGCGAACAGTTGATGCGGCTTTTTGCGGGAGAGGGGATTGACGTGCAGATACGCCATCGCGACATTGCAAAATGAGAGTGCACAAACAGATTCAGGTAATCAATAAACTTGGGTTGCATGCCCGCGCCGCCGCCAGACTGGTCAGGCTGTGTTGCGACTATGAAAGTGAAATCGCGCTCCACAATGGCGAGAAGTCCGTGGACGCCAAAAGCATCATGGGTGTGATGATGCTGGCCGCGACCCAGGGTTCATCACTTGAACTGGTGGTTGAGGGCGATGATGCTGAGGTGGCCAGCGAAGAAATAGCCGCATTGTTCGAGAATTATTTCGATGAAGGAGAATAGGATGCAAAGGAAACCATGTTAGCGCTATATGGAAACGGCATCGGCTATGGCATTGCCATCGGCGCCGCCCGGGTGATGCGGCAATCCGCTCGGGATATTCCGGGCTACGACATAGACCCTGAACACATCGAACAGGAAGTCGGACGTCTCAAGCAGGCGATCCGGAACGCCGCCCGGAGACTGGCGACTATTGATGCCCAGTTACCCGCTGAAGGGGCCTCTGAAATTCGCGGCATACTGAACGCGCATCTATTGATGCTGGACGATCCGATGCTTAGTCAGGAGCCTGTTTCCATCATCCGCAAGCAAGGCATCAATGCGGAAGCTGCACTCAAGCTGCACGCCAATCATCTCGACAAGGTATTCAACGAAATTGACGACCCCTATCTGAGCAGCAAGTCGGTTGACGTAGTGCAGGTTATCAACCGTATTCAGGATGCGTTGATGGATGAGCGGGATGACCCGGACGCCGCGCCTGAAGGTGAAAGCGCTGAAGGAGTATTGGACGCGGAAATCATTGTAGCCAATGATCTGACCCCCGCCGACACGATCGAGCTGAACAAACATCATATCCGGGGATTCATCACCAATCTCGGCAGCCCGATTTCACACACCGCGATTCTGGCGAAAAGCCTGAAAATCCCGGCTATTGTCGGATTGCACGGCAGTATTCGCTACCTGCGTACCGGAGACCAGTTGATTATAGACGGCAAGCGGGGAGTGGTCCTTGTCGACCCCGATGAGGCTACGCTGGAAGCCTATCGAATCAGGAGAGAGAAAATTCTTCGCCGCTCCCAGGAGCTCGAAGCCCTGGTGGAAGAGCCCGCCACCACTCTGGACGGTATTGAGGTGGCATTGAACTCCAACATTGAATTACCTGAGGAAATGCCCGAAAGCGAGTCATTGAACGCCGCGGGAATCGGCCTGTATCGAACTGAATTCCTGTATATGAATCGTGCCGGAATCCCGGATGAAGAGGAACAATACCAGAAATACAGCCAGGTACTGAATCAGACGACCCGCCCGGTCACCTTTCGCACCCTGGATATCGGCGGAGATAAGCCAGTGGAAGGAATCAGTGTCAATAATTTAATCACCAATCCCGCCCTGGGGCGGCGCGCGATTCGATTATGCCTGCACGACCTGGCTCTGTTCAAACCCCAGTTGCGGGCAATTTACAGGGCGGCGGCTCACGGACGAGTCAAACTGCTGGCGCCCATGCTGTCCAACATGGATGAACTGGATCAATTGTTTGCCCTGCTCCATGAGGTGCGTGAAGAGCTTCGCTCCCAGGGTTTTGATTACGACCCCGACGTGCCTGTCGGCGGCATGATCGAAGTGCCGGCGGCGGCGGTTGCAGCCGACCTGTTCGCGGACAAGCTCGATTTTCTGGCTATTGGCACCAACGACCTGATTCAATACACGTTAGCGATTGATCGGGTTGATGATGAAGTGAACTATCTTTATGACCCGTTGCATCCCTCCATTTTGAGATTGATCCAGACTACAATCAATGCCGGGAAAGCGGCGCGGATTCCGGTTTCCATGTGCGGTGAAATGGCCGGCAATATACGTTACACCCGTTTGTTGCTTGGCATGGGGCTGCGGGATTTCAGCATGGACCCGTCGGCTATCCTCGAAGTGAAGCGGCAAGTTCGACTCACGGATACCACCAAAGTCCAGCCTTTGGTAGAACGACTGCTGAAAACGGCCGATCAGAAGCAGGCCAAACGGTTAATCCACGAAATCAATGCCTGATGAGCGCCGACAAACCAGACAGCGAACCCCCGATCTGTTGACGTAATCTTAGGCAACCGTCAAATTAGTATTTGACACAACTCGAGAAAATCTCCCATAATCCACACAATCACTCCCCCTCTTGAGGGGGAGTCGAAGAAGCCGGGACACCGGCTGATTCGGTGGGGGCAAAATCATTCCCCCCTTGAGGGGGAATCCAACAGAAGCAACGAGTCACGAAACAGCAGGAACCAGACATGATGAAAAGAGAATCAGTCACGCCCACCCCGATTCGCAGGGCAAATCACTCCCCCCTTGAGGGGGAGTCAAATCCGTGTAGCGGATTTGGTGGGGGGTATTCCCACCCCAATCGTAGAGCCTGCCCCCGGCCTGATCGGGGGGGCGGGTCACCGTGCCCGCCCGCTCTAATGTCGGATCATGAACAAAAGCCAAATTTCCACTTGACAAGTAAGTTCAAAGATGCTGTTACAATGATTGCCAGCCAGCCAGCCAGCCAGCCAGCCAGCCAGCCAGCCAGCCAGCCAGCCAGCCAGCCAGCCAGCCAGCCAGCCAGCCAGCCAGCCAGCCAGCCAGCCAGCCAGCCAGGCTTCGGGCATGATCCGGCCCGAATCCCGGGATTCCTCCCGCCCGGCAACTCCTTGTCCGCCTGATTCCCCATCCGTCATTCCCGCGAAGGCGGGAATCCACAATCGCGCGGGACGGCACGCAGACCGTCCCCTACGATCCAGCCGGAGCAAAATCATTCCCCTCCCCGATCAAGCCGGGGACAGGCTCTGGAGGGGGAGTCCAATCCGTTTCACGGATTGGGTCAGGGGGCATTCCCGCCTATGGCGGGAATCCAGTGCGGGAATCCGCCATTTCCTCTCTGCCCTGCTCCTCCTGCCGCTACTGGCCGTTCCTGCGACCGAGGTTCGGGCGCAGACTGCGCAGATCCTCTCAATCGCGGTAGAGGGGACTTTCACGTCTGCCTCGGAGGGCTCTGACGTCTATTTCTTTTTGACTTTCTCAAAAGCGCCGACGACGGGGAGCACGTATACTGTCGATATCTCGGGCGATGCGACGATAGATACGGACTACACACTGACGTGCGCCCATAGTGAGGGGTACAACACCCGGGTGTCCTGCACCAGGACGGGCAATATCCTCACCTTGACGGTCGGTACAGTGGCCAGTGGGTTCAATGGCCGTCGTGCCCAGCGGGCCATCAAGCTCACGGCCGTGAGTGACATGGTGACCGAAGCCAGTGGTGAGATGGTGACCTTGACCGCGAACCCCTGTGGCGGCAACCCCGGCGCCTGTGGGAAGACGCTCACTATCAACGACCCGCCGACCTCCACCACGGTCACTTTCGGCTCGGCGACGTATCTGGTCCATGAAACGGCGGTTCAGAATATTGCACAACCGGTGATCGTCGTGGATCCCCCGTTCCCGCAGGCCATCACCATTCCGATTATTTACGACGACGACGACATGGATACCGCTACTTCGGGAACAGATTACGAGCCGGTTGCGTCGTATACTATTCCGGCGAATCATAGCAGAGTTAGTTTCGACATCAATATTCTCGATGATATCCACAACGAATCGGGATCGAACCAGGAGTTTTTCACGATCAAGCTGAACACTGCCATGGCAGACCCGGACGTGATCACAGTCGAGAATGACGACATCCACGAGACAAGGTTCGAGATTATAGAAGCCGTGACCGTGAACCTGGCGGGGGAGGCGGGGGAGGCGACCGAGGGGACGGACACCGGCATCAATGTGCCGGTGACGATTGTGGTGCCGGCGGAGGACTCGTTCCAATTACACTATCAGGTCACGGGGACGGCCACCCGGGGGGCGGCGGACGCTCCCGGGACGGACGTTGTTATCCCCGAAACGGTCACGGTGGATGCCGGGGCGACCTCGGTCAACATTCCGGTGACGATTCAGGATGATCGCCGGTACGAAGGAGAGGAGACGGTGATTCTGAGGTTGTTGGATCAACGAGATAATAATATTGGTGACTACAAGTGGCAAAAAGGGGGAACGTCGCAATATACCCTGACGATTGTGGATAATGAATCGCCGCCGCGGCGAACGCCACCCCCTGAACCGGAGCCTGAATCGGAGCCGCAACCGTCGACCCCTGTCACCCTGTCGGTAGAAGCGGGGCAGGTCGATGAAGGACAGCCGGTGAGGGTCACGGCCACGTTGGGACAGGCATTGGACGAAGAAGTACGCATCCCCCTGACTCTGATGGCGATCACCGCCGAAGCGCAAGACTTCGGAGCGCTGACCGAAATCGTGATACCGGCGAATCAAACAATGGGCATGGCACAACTGCCGACCTTTGCCGACAGCGACCCGGATGACGAGATCTTGTCAATTCTGCTGGATGAATCGAAGTTGCCATCCTCGCTCCGTCCCGGTCAACCCTCACAGGTAGAAGTGACGATACGGGATGTCGAACCCTTGCAGGGCGCGGTGACCGCCTGGCAGACGCGCTTTGCCCGCACCGCAGCCGGACATGTCCTGGATGGTATCGCCGCTCGCATCTCGGCCACGCCCACGGTCGGCCTGCAAGGACAACTGGCCGGATACCGCATACACACCGGCCACACAGAAGAAAACCCATTGTTGTATCCGCATGCGACCCACAACCCGTTCCCTGCAACCCTGCCGGATACCCGCTCCCTAACCATGCGAGAGTTCCTGTCTGCCTCGTCGATGTCGTGGAGCGGAGAATCAACAGACGGAAGCGTCACTTCTTTCTGGGCGCAAGGCGCCGGTTCCCGCTTTGACGGCAAGAGTGGCGAGTCCTCACTGGATGGAGAAGTTCTGACCGCCCTGCTCGGACTGGATCAAACCCATACTACCGGAAGACGCGGACTGGTCTTGTCACACAGTCAAGGAGAAGGGAATTATCAGTCCCGTAGCCAGGGACAGATCGAGTCCACCCAGACCCTGCTGACCCCGTGGCTGTCGAAGGAAATCAATGATCGAATCACCATCTGGGGAGCATTGGGTTATGGAACCGGAGAGCTCACGATCCAGCGAAACGGACGCGAAGACCTGACCACCGACACCCGCGCGGGACTGATTGCATTTGGTAGTCGTGGCGCATTGACCCCGCAAGAAGACACAGACGGAGTCCGCCTGTCCCTGATCAGTGATGTCCTGTGGTTGAGAACCCGCGCCGATGCGGTTGCAGACGGCACGGAACTCGATGCCACTTCGGCGCATGGTTCGAGAATGCGATTGGGTGTAGAAGGCCGTTGGAACCAGACCCGCAAGAGTGGCAGGATACAGACCCGTCTGGAGAGCGCCTTGCGTCATGACGGCGGAGACGCCGAGAGAGGTCTTGGAGTCGAAGTAGGGGGAGGGGTTCACTGGCAAGATCCGCAACGTGGACTGGATATAGAAATCCGTGGACGTACCTTGCTCGTTCATCATGATGAGGAGATAAAAGAAAGGGGCGTATCTATTTCGATGGGATATGATCCGTCGCCGATTCATCAGGGATTCGCGTTCACTATAAAACAGGACTGGGGAGTGGTATCTTCGGGTGTGGAGCGATTGTTCCAAGCCGATGTGATGGATCGGACCGATTCCGCCGCTTCGCAACGCTTTACTACGCAAGCGGGGTATCGGTTCAAGGTGCGCGATGGACGGTATACGGCGTATCCATATCTGGGGCACAGTCTGGACACCGAAGAGCGGGCGTATACGTTGGGCTGGCGGCTGGAATCTGTGATGGGTCGCAGTGCCCGGACGTTGGCATTGAAAGCCATTCGACAGGAGCATACCGGGCAAGCGTCCGACCATCGTATCCAGGTGGAAGCCGGCATGAAGTGGTGACAGGATTCCCGTGGATTCCCGCTAATTCCCGCCTGTGGCGGGAATACCCCCCACCGAATCAGCCGGCGCCCGGCTTCTTCGACTCCCCCTCAAGGGGGGAGTGATTGGATTCCCGACCGTTATCGTAGGGGAGGGTCTTGTACCCTCCCGCAACCGCCGGAACGGGCATCAACGATAGCGGGCGGGCACAAGACCCGCCCCCCCGATCAAGCCGGGGGCAGGCTCTACGCATCGGTAATTACAGATTCCATATCATCGTGGATTCCCGTGGATTCCCGCCTGTGGCGGGGGGTGTCTGAGCCTGCGGTCTGCGGAGTGATTCAACACACTCCACGATGGCGGAATGAATCCCGGCGAAAGCTGTACAACGCATCCGGGTCAACCGCAACATTCACCACCGCCGGTTTGCCGCAAGCGAGCGCCGCCTCGACGGCTCCGGCAATTTCTGAAACCCGGTCTGCACGATAACCGGCCGCCCCATATAACTCTGCGACCTTGTCGAATGGCGGGCTGCTGACATCAGAGCCGATATATCTTTCCCCGAAAAAATCTCTCTGGTAGGCTTTTTCGGCGCCCCAGCACTGGTTATTCATGACGATGGTGGTGGTATTGATTCGGTTGTCCACGGCGGTGCTTAATTCCGACAGGGTCATGCCAAAGCCACCATCCCCCATCAGGCTGACCACTGGACGTTCGGGGCGCGCAAGTTTTACGCCAAGCCCGCAGGCAAACGAAAAACCGACAAGGCCGAAATCCAGCGGCGTGAACAGGGATTTTGGTGTCCAGTAATTCAACGCATCCGTCGCCTGCAAACACAGGGTGCCTGCGTCCATGGTCACCGCCGCATCTTTTGACAGTACGTCGCGCAACGCTTTATACAACGCCGCGGGCTGAATCGGATAACGGTCAATGTCCGCGGCCTGAGCGCGCTTGTCAAGCCAGGTGGCACGGTCACGTTTGAAAGTTTCCGTCCATTGAGTCACTTCCTCCCGCGCTTTTTGTCTGGGCAGTTCCGTACACAGTTGTCTTGCAACAGAGCGGGCATCCGCCCAGATTCCCAGTTTCACGGGAAAATAACGACCAATCGAGGTCGGTTCCAGTTCAACCTGGATGATGCTGGCTTGCTCGTTTATGTGGTCATACGAGTAGAAAGTCGAATTGAATCCCAATCGGGTTCCCAGCGCCAGGATGACATCCGCTTCGCGCATCAAACCGGATGCGACCGGATTTCCGCGCGGCCCCATTTGTCCCGCATTCAACGGATGACCAAACGGAATGGCGTCACCGTGACCGGGGGAAGTTGTGACCGGCGCGTTCAATATCTCTGCCAGGGTAAGAATATCTTCGAATCCATCCGTATTCTTGATACCGCCGCCGATGGCGATCACCGGCTTTTTTGCGGTAATCAGTATTTCTGTCGCTTGTTTGATTGCCTGATTCGACCCAATCGGGACGTTGTGTGTCCGATAAGCCGGTGGCGATTGAAAGGGAGGAAATTCGGCGGTATCGGCCAGCACATCCCGGGGCAGGTTCAGCTGTACCGGACCGCATCGTGGAGTCAACGCCACCCGAAACGCTTCACGGAACATTTCCGGAATCCGTTTGGCATGAGTGACCGTCCAGGTTTTTTTCGTGACCGGAGTGAACAGTGATTGTTGATCCACTTCCTGGAACGCATCCCTGTAAACATGTTCCAAAGAGAGTGAGCCAGCGATGGCAACGACCGGAGAGAAAGCGGCTTTTGCCTGGGCCAGTCCGGTCACCAGATTGGTTGCCCCCGGCCCATTCTGGCCGGCCAGGACCACGCCGGGTTGTGCCGAGGCCCGGGCATAGCCATCCGCTATATGTGCTCCTGTCCGCTCGTCATGTACTCCGATGAAATTGACATCCCTGGCGTCATAAAGCGCGTCAAACATCTCCATAGTCGCTGAGCCGATCAGACCAAAAACATATTTTGTCTTTTCGGCCCGCAATGATTCCACCGCGGCTTGACCACCCGATAATTTTTTCATTTGCTGATGCGGATCAGCTGAACGCGGGTATCACTTCATTGCAGAACAGTTGCAGTGATTTCTTCTGTTCTGCCTGACTCTGGCCCATGCTCGCGTAATAGACGAATTCATCCACCCCCACATCTTCCAGCTGTTTCAGTTTTTCGATTACCCGGTCGGGAGAGCCGAACATCAGGTTCTCCTCCAGTTTGTCTGGATAATACTGCTCGCGTTCGACCAGGTCTTCCAGAGGGATTTGACGGGGGAATCCGTTTACGACATCACCCAGGTTCCGGTACAGGTTCTCGAACAGCCCCATATTCGTTTGCAGTGACCGGATCGCCGCATCACGTCCCGCATTGTTCTCGTACAACGCAGTATGGCGCATCAGCGCAAAAACAGGACGTCCGCATTGCGGGTTTTTGGCGATTGATTCTTCCATTTGGGCTTTATAGAGCTGGACTTCATCGAAAGAGCGCGCCATCGGCCAGCACAGGATGTTGCAGTCATTTTTCACTGCATAATCAAATGTGATCGGTGAGCGGGCGGCGACCCAGACGGGCGGGTGCGGTTTTTGCAGGGGTTTCGGGACGGAAGTGGTCGCCGGAAATGACCAGAATTCTCCATCGTGAGTATAATCGCCCTGCCACAGCGCTTTGACTGCGGGAAGCATTTCCTGCATGTAACGCCAGGCGTCCTGTTGCTTCAGGCCGGGACGCATGCGGTCGAATTCACGCTGATACGCACCGGAACCGATGCCGAATTCAAGACGGCCGCCGCTGATTATGTCCAGGAAAGCAGCCTCTCCCGCCAGCCGCACCGGATTCCAGTATGCCGCCACTGCGACAGCGGTGCCGAGGCGGACATCATTGGTATGGTTTGCCCACCAGGTCAGTATCTGGAACGGGTTGGGCGCCATGTTCATCTCAATCCCATGATGTTCCGCAGCCCAGACAATATGAAAACCGCCGCGATCCGCCATTTGTATGATTTCCAGTGTATGTCTCATCACCTCGCTGACCGACAGTGTGTTGTCGTTACGTTCCAGATTGTATGCGAGCTGAAATTTCATGGGTTCTGATGGGATTTCAGGAATTGTGGCACGGGAACTATAATGGAGCCTTTCCTCCGATGCAAGAAAGACACAGACAGAAAGACACAGACACCATCAATCCTCTTCCCGTGAGGCGGATTCGGTGGAATGCACAATCGCCCGTGGCGCTGCGGAGTGTGACTGCCCGGTCTGCGAGGGGCGTGGTTTTTTCACCTTGTCCGCGATCAGTTTTCCAGTAGCCGGAAAATTTTCCTTACCGCAGAGGGCAGGCCGGGTGCGGTGTCCGTTGCCGGGGTGTACCACAGAGTATGCGCTTCATCCAGGATGGCGTCGGTTTTCGCAATGAGTGTGCAGATGACCGGGGTGATATTCAATTCAAAATGAGTGAACGCATGGATTATCCGAGCCAGTTCCGTTCCGGCATCCACTTCCAGTCCGAGTTCGCTCTGGCACCATTGCCGGTGATCAATCCCGAAGTCAGTGATTTGTGGAAATGACCATAGCCCGCCCCAGATTCCGGTCGGTGGACGTCTGAGCAACAGATAACCGGATTTTCGATCAAGGTCGCCGGCTTTTCGGTCACGAATCAGCAACATCCGGATGTTTCGCACCGGACGTGTCTTTTTCGGCGCGGGTTCGGGAAGTTTATCCTGGAGATTCCGGTTGAACGCGATACAGCGGCGTTGCAGCGGACAAACCCGGCAATCCGGGCGGGCAGATACGCAAACGGTCGCGCCCATATCCATCATGGCCTGGGTGTAATCCGCAATCCGCGCCGCTGGGGTCAGC
Source organism: Candidatus Poriferihabitaceae bacterium (assembly GCA_965208975.1). GTDB lineage: Bacteria > Pseudomonadota > Gammaproteobacteria > Arenicellales > Poriferihabitantaceae. The sequence continues at coordinate 1,662,841 of CBDBQH010000003.1, forward strand.
CGCTCTGCGATTTCCCATAATCTGTTACGGGTGGAGGCCTTGCCCGGATTCCCGAAGACACCGAAACAGCGGCTTAAGACTCGCTTTACATTGCCGTCCAGAACCGGGAGGCGTTGATGATCGGCGAGAGACAGAATGGCGCCTGCGGTGGAACGCCCGATGCCCGGCAAGGCGACCACGTCATCGAACGACAGGGGGAAAAGCCCGTCATACTGATCGCGGACCTGTTGCGCGGCGCGGTGCAGATTACGCGCTCTGGCGTAATAACCCAGCCCGGCCCAACAGGTCATGACCTCCTCCGAATCGGCGTTTGCCAGTGTGTCGATGTCTGCAAACCGGGCCATGAATTTTTGATAATACGGGATCACGGTTTCCACCCGGGTTTGCTGTAACATGATTTCTGAAACCCAGATCCGGTATGGCTCCCGGCTGTGTTGCCAGGGCAGTCCGCTCCGGCCATGCTGGTCAAACCATTCCAGTACAAGGCGGGAAAAATCGTTGTCCGGGTCTGAGCGGGCGGTTTCGTTCATGTTGCGAGTCTATCGAAGATGACGGCAGAAGCGAAACCTGAGCGAGGATAAAAGACTTTCTTTGAACTGAATATAAAAGACTTTCCCTGAAATAGCGTTTTTGTGACTGCTCAGTTGATGGCATAATCGAACCCGTTACAAACGAGACTCCGCTATCTGATATGATGAGAAAAAGTAATCCCGGACCCTGTTCAGGTACGGTCGGCAGGCTGTTCCATCGGCTGAGCGCAATCTGGCTGGTGACAGTTCCGGCAGCCCTGGCAGTCCTGGCGTTGCCCGGCACAGCGCCGGCTGAGGAAGGTGTCGTCAGGAAAACGGCGATTGCGGAATTTGGTGAGCCATTATACGCAGCCGGCATCGAACACCTGCCATACGCCAACCCGGATGCGCCTTCGGGGGGCAAGATTGTGCTCAGTGATTTCGGCAGTTTCGATACCCTCAACACTTATGTGCAAAAGGGTGAATGGCCGTCCAGTATCGGCCTGGTATACGATGAATTGATGACCGGCTCCGGCGATGAAATCGACGGACTGTATGGTCTCATTGCCGAGTCCGTCGAGTATCCGCCCGACAAGGGCTGGGCCATATTCAACCTGCGCGAAGAAGCGGTGTATCAGGATGGCATGCCGATTGTCGCGGAAGACTTCGTGTTTACGTTCGACACCATAAAGGAACATGGCAGACCGTTTTACCGATCTTTCTTCGAGGAGGTGACCGCTGCCGAGGCGCTGTCGCCGCAGCGGTTGAAGTTCACTTTTTCCAGCACGGACAGCATGAAGCCGATCATGACCGTCGCCGGGTTGTCGCCGTTGCCAGTGCACTACTGGAAAGATCGGGATGTAACCGCTTCCACCCTGGAGCCGCCTTTGACCAGCGGCCCCTATCGGATAAAGGAGCTGGAGCCGGGGCGATCCATTACCTACCAGCGGGTTGAGGATTATTGGGCGAAGGATCTACCGATCAATCGGGGACTGCATAACATTGGTGAGATTCGTTATGATTACTACAGAGATCTGACGGTTGAGTTCGAAGCCTTCAAGGCGGGCAAGATTGATTTTCGCCAGGAAGCGAGCGCCAAGCGCTGGGTGACGGAGTATGAACTGGATGAGGTGGCGAGCGGCGACATCATCCGATTCGAAATACCGAACAGGAATCCGCGTGGCATCGGCGGCTACTTCTTCAATATGAACCAACAGAAATTCAAGGATGCGCGTGTTCGTGAAGCCCTGATGGTTCTCTACGACTTCGAGACCATACAGCGTACATTGCTATACGGCAAGTACAAGCGCATCAGCAGCTACTTCCCGAATTCCGATTATGGATCGACCGGCGCCCCGACCCCGGCCGTAAAGGCCATTCTGTCCGGGTTTGCCGGGGAGATTCCGGATGAAGCGCTGACCGAAGCCTTTGTTCCACCGAAAACGGATGGCAGCGGACGTGATCGTACCAACCGAAGAGTCGCGTTGAGTCTGTTCAGACAAGCTGGCTGGGAGTTGCAGGACGGTCAATTGATTTCCACTGAATCCGGGCAGCCGTTTCAGCTGGAGCTAATGACCGCCTGGCCGGAGTCCCAACGCCTCGCTCTACCCTACGTAGAGAACCTGAAAAAATCAGGAATTGACGCCTCCATCCGTCTGGTTGACACCTCGCAATGGAGAACCCGGATTTACGATTACGACTTTGATCTGTGGGTCGGAGGGCTGAACTTTTTCCCGCCTCCCGGCACCGAGCTTCGTAGCTTCTTCGGTTCTGCGTCCGCCGATGTTCGGGGTGGCAATTCGGGTGGAATCCGCAATCCTGTAGTTGACGCGCTGATCGAGCAAGCGATAGCGGCCAGGGATCTTGAAACCCTGCAAAATACTACGCGGGCGCTGGATCGAGTGTTGTTATGGAACCATTATGTGATTCCAACTTTTTACAAGGATGAAATCTGGGCGGCGCACTGGAATAAATTTGGTTCTCCCGCGCGCAAACCGATCTATGGCATCGGCTTCCCCGGTAGCTGGTGGATAGAGGCGGACAGGGAAAGCGCCTTGAACCGCTAATCATTCGTCCTTCCCTGCGACCATGCTGGCTTATATCATTCGTCGATTGTTGCTGGTGGTTCCCACGCTGCTCGGCATCATGGTCGTCAATTTTGCGATCATCCAGTTTGCGCCTGGCGGCCCGGTCGAGCAAACCATCGCGAAATGGCAGGGGCAGGCGGTGGAGGCCACCAGCCGGTTTTCCGGCGCCGGCGCGGATTTGCAGGGAGAAAGTAACGCCGCCGCTTCTGGCGGTGGCGGCGCAAGCAAGTATCGGGGGGCGCAAGGGTTAAGACCGGAAATTATCGCCGAGATTGAGAAGCAATACGGCTTTGACAAGCCGGCCCATCAGCGTTTCTTGAAAATGCTGGGGGACTACATCCGGTTTGACTTTGGCGAAAGTTACTACAGCAACAAGCGCGTCACCGAATTGCTGATCGAGAAAATGCCGGTCTCGATTTCTCTCGGACTCTGGACCACGCTGATCGTCTATCTGGTTTCGATTCCACTCGGTATCCGCAAGGCGGTGCGCGATGAATCGGCTTTTGATGTCTGGACCAGTGGAATGATTGTCATTGGTTACGCCATTCCCGGTTTTCTGTTCGCGATTTTGCTGGTTGTCGTGTTCTCGGGGGGAAAATACCTGGATCTCTTTCCATTGCGCGGATTGACCTCCGAGGGCTTTCATGAATTCCCCTGGTGGCGGCAGATACTGGATTATTTCTGGCATATTACCCTGCCCGTCCTGTCTATGGTGATCGGGGGATTTGCCACTCTCACCATGTTGACGAAAAATTCGTTTCTGGATCAGATCAAGCTACAGTATGTATTGACCGCGAGGGCAAAGGGGTTGTCCGAGAACCAGATTCTGTACGGTCATGTGTTCAGGAACGCGATGCTCATTGTGATTGCCGGCTTTCCGGCGCTGTTCATTGGTATTTTGTTTACCGGGGCGTTATTGATCGAGGTGATTTTTTCCCTCGATGGCCTGGGGTTGCTGGGTTATGAGGCAGCCCTGAACCGGGATTATCCGGTGATGTTTGCGATTTTGTATATTTTTACACTGGTTGGATTGCTGATGCAGATTCTGCGTGATGTGATGTATACCATGATCGACCCCAGAATTGATTTTGAATCGAGGCCGCTGTAGAAGATGTCCCCGTTAAGCGCTCGCCGATGGGAAAATTTCAAGGCAAACCGGCGGGGGTACTGGTCGCTGTGGATATTTCTGGCATTGTTTATCGCCGCCCTGATGTCGGAGTGGATCGCCAATGACAAGCCCATCCTGATCCGCTACGACAACGCCTTCTACACTCCGATTCTCAATCACTATCCGGAAACTGCATTTGGCGGGGAGTTTGAACTGGAAGCGGAGTATCGGGACCCTTATGTACAATCGCTGATTCTGGAAAAGGGCTGGATGATCTGGCCGTTGATCCCCTGGTCCTACAGTACCATTGACTATGAACTCGAAGTACCGGCGCCTTCACCGCCGTCCAGGCGACATTGGCTGGGGACAGATGACCAGGCCAGGGATGTCCTGGCGCGGGTAGTGTACGGATTTCGCGTCTCGGCGCTGTTCGGTTTGTTGTTGACCCTGCTGAGTTCCGTTATCGGCATCGCGGCCGGGGCTGTGCAGGGATACTTCGGCGGGCTGACCGACCTGGTCATGCAGCGATTTATCGAGGTATGGGAAGGACTGCCGATCCTGTATCTGCTGATTATCATGGCCGCGGTGATCGAACCCGGGTTTTTCAGTCTGCTGATCCTGATGCTGTTGTTCTCGTGGACCGGGCTGGTTGCGGTGGTGCGCGCCGAGTTTCTGCGTGTCCGTAATTTTGAATATATCCGCGCCGCCAGGGCTCTGGGTGTCCGTGACAGCCGCATCATGATCCGGCACATCCTGCCCAACGCAATGGTCGCGACCTTTACTTTCATGCCATTTATTCTAAGTGGTTCGGTTGCCACATTGACCAGCCTGGATTTTCTCGGCTTCGGATTGCCCGCTGGCTCCCCTTCTCTGGGAGAGTTACTGAATCAGGGCAAGAACAACCTGCAAGCGCCCTGGCTGGGCATGACCGGATTCACAGTGATTGGCCTGATGCTGTCGTTGCTGGTCTTTATCGGAGAAGCGGTGCGTGACGGCTTTGATCCGAGGAAGGTCTTCTCATGAGCGCCCGGCCGATACTTGAGGTCAATGACCTGTCGATCAGTTTTCGCCGCAAGGGCAGGGGGCGGGAAATCGTTTCCCATGTTGTCAAGGGAGTCGGGTTGGACCTGTATGCCGGGGAGACGGTGGCGCTGGTTGGAGAGTCGGGAGCGGGGAAATCCCTGGTCGCGCTGTCGGTGATGCAGTTGCTGCCTTATCCGCATGCCTTTCATCCGAGTGGTTCGATTACCATTCAGGGAGAACAGCTGATCGGGGCTGACCAGTCTGCGTTGCGGCGGATACGCGGCAATCAGGTTTCCATTATTTTTCAGGAACCGATGACGGCTCTGAACCCGCTCCATACCATCGAAAAACAGATCGGTGAATCGCTGGCATTGCATCAGGGGATTCGCGATGAGCAGGCCAGGAAACGGATCGTGGCGCTGTTGGAGCGGGCCGGCGTCCACAATCCCGAATCCCGTCTGGCCGACTATCCCCACCAGTTATCCGGAGGCCAGCGCCAGCGGGTGATGATTGCGATGGCGCTGGCCAATCGCCCCGCTATTCTGCTGGCCGATGAACCGACTACCGCGCTGGACGTGACCGTACAGGCCAGGATTCTCGAATTGCTCAAGGAATTGCAGGATACGGAGAATCTGGGCATCCTGTTGATTACCCATGACCTCAATATGGTGCGAAAGACAGCCGATCGTGTTCTGGTGATGAAAGACGGGAGACTGGTGGAAACCGGCTCCGCAGTACAGATATTTACGTCTCCTGTCGAGGACTACACCCGGTTGCTGTTGTCGGCGGAGCCACAGCGAAGGCAAAAGCCGGGTGGCAAAGCCGAGCAGGTTCTGGCTGTGGATCATCTCAAGGTCTGGTTTCCGGTCAAGCGTGGGCTGCTTAAGAGAACCGTGGGTCACGTCAAGGCGGTCAACGACGTGTCATTGAAGCTGTATCCGGGTCGTACTGTGGGGTTGGTCGGAGAATCCGGTTCCGGCAAGACCACGCTGGCGCTGGCCTTATTGAAGCTGGTACGGTGTGAAGGTGACATAAGTCTGGACGGGGCGCCGCTCGGTGAACCGGGAGGCCTGCCGTTGGCGCAGGTGCGAAGAGCCATGCAGATTGTTTTTCAGGACCCTTACGGTTCCCTGTCACCGCGATTGCCGATTGGCGAGATCGTCAGCGAAGGGCTGATGGCGCATGGACTGGTCACCGACCCCAAAGTCCGTGACCACAAAGTCGTGAAAATTCTGGAGGAGGTGGAAATTGACCCGGATGTCCGCTTCCGTTACCCGCATGAGTTCTCAGGTGGACAGCGGCAGCGAATCGCGATTGCCCGCGCCCTGATTCTCGAACCGAGGATACTGTTTCTTGATGAACCGACCTCGGCGCTGGACCGAACCGTTCAGGTTCAGGTGCTGGAACTACTGGATCGGCTGCAGCGGCAACATCAGCTGGCATACATTTTTATTTCCCACGATTTGAGTGTGGTGCGGGCGATAGCGGATGATCTGATGGTGATGCGTTCCGGCGATGTGGTGGAACAGGGCGAGGCGGATTCCGTTTTTTCCAATCCGCAGCATCCTTATACCCGGGAACTACTGGGGGCGGCTGGTCAGGCCGCCCATTGGCGCCATTCTTTCAGTAAAGGGAAATAAAGCGCAAGCATGATTTTGTTCTCTTCCAGATTCTGTATGATCTGTGCATAACGCGCCATCTGGCTGTAATATCGCTGTTTTTCCCGCTCCACAAAACGGGACCTGTCCCTTCCTTCATGCCGCCCTGACTTGAAATCAATGATCCATCGTACCCCGGACTGATCGACAAAGGTGCGATCAATCACAACACGGGCGAGGGACTGATCCACCCTGCCGGTCAGTGGCCATTCGGTCATGATCCGCTTGTGCTCACTGGAGAATATCCATTCGGCCTGTGGGTCGGATTTGACATTTTCCACGGCGGTTTTCAAGCTGTCACAGGCCGACTCGAGTTCCACCCCGTTCAATCCATGTGCAACGAGAATGGTCTGGCCACCGTCAATAATTTCTCCGGTTTCGCGGGATTTCCACTCTCGCCAGTTGCGGTCATTGATTCCCTGGAGGATATGATGGATGGCGATGCCGGTGACACGCAGGGTTTCTCCGGCCCACGAGAATTCAATTTCATTGTCGGCGGCGGCGTCACGGGTGATTCCAGTAGTCTTCAGATTCGGGCTTTCGGGAAATTCCGGCGCCGACCAGATCAACGGCAAGCGTCTGAATCGGGTCAGTGATGTCGCAGGGACAACCCTCTGTGGTTGTCCGGTTTGCCCTGCCTGGTCCGATTCAGACGATTCATCCGGTTTTTCAGGCATTGCCTGAGTCACATCAGCCCGGAGGAATTCGTTTTCAAGGGCCGGCCACAACAAGTGGAGCAGTGAATTTCGCACTGGAGAACCGGTATTTTTCAGGCAGACATACAGATGCAATTCCCGTTTGGCCCGGGTGCAGGCCACGTACAATAATCGGCGATTATCGTTTTCCTGTTGTTTTGCTTCGAGAACGCCGAGATAATCGTACAGTGGGTCAGGTTCCTCCGCGTCCGGCAGTCCGGCCAGCAGAAGCTGGTCGGGAAAGCGCATGGAACGCACCAGTTCCTTGTCTCGCTGGCGGGGTTGTCGATGCAGCTGCGGCAGTATCACGACATCAAATTCCAGACCCTTGGCTTTGTGCATGGTCATTAGCTGAACCTCTGATTGGACATCCGCTTTGGACCAGAGTTGTTGCGTGGCCTGGAGAAGGATTTCGGGAGTGATTAACGTATGTTCGGTTTCCAGAGTATCGAGCAGGTCCAGCCAGGTTTCACAATCGGGCAGGTCGGTTGGTGCGATACAGGCCGGTCCGCCCAGTCTGAGCCATGCGGCTTCTACGTTATGTCGTAGCGAAATCCGACCATGACGGACGGCCATGGGTTGTATCGCGGCGGTAAAGCGCCGGATTCTTCGTTGTCCGTCCGCGCTCATCTGAGCGACTACCGACTCGGCCAGACAGGCGTCAAGAATAGCGGAAAACGGTTCAGCCATCGCAACCACCGACAGGTCCGCAAGGTTGAGTCCGCACCAGGGGGCGCGCAGCACAGCCAGCCAGGCAATGCGGTCACTCAGCTGGCTCAAGGCCCGGGTCAGGGCGATCAGATCCTGGATCGGGGGGCGTTCATGCAGGCTCTCCAGTTCGACCGCCTGGTAGGGAATTTCATGTCGGCGCAGGGCCTGCGCGATCTCGAGCAGATGGTTGCGGTTGCGTCCGAGAATGCCAATGCTGGGTTCTGCATTGCCGGCCGCGGTCTTCAGGGTCTTTGCCACCTGCTGACAGATCATTTCGGCTTCGTGTTGCCCGGAACTTCCGGTCCTGCTTTTTTCATCGTCCCGGTAGAGGTGGGTTTTGATCAAACCGCCGATCTCTTCGGGGCGACCTGAACGGGCTGGTACATAGTCAACTCCTCCGCCCAAAACGTCCCGCGTTGTCGAAAATATCTGTGGGAAAGTCCGATTGAACCAGTCCACCAGCTCCGGGGAAGAACGGAAATTACTTTCCAGCGTCAGCGATTCAGGCAGCACATGACCGATACCATATTCCTGTATTCGCTCGAAATTGGCCACATCCGCTTCCCGGAAACGATAGATTGACTGCATCGGGTCGCCGACAAAAAACACGGTTCTGCCGTCCCCGTCCTGCCAGCCGGCGGTCAGCTTTGTGATCAGTTCAATCTGGGTGCGGGAGGTGTCCTGCACTTCGTCCATCAACAGGTGCGACAGCTGATAGTCCATCACCAGCGCGAGGTCGGTCGGGTTGTCCTCCCCTCCCAGCGCTTCTTCCGCCCGGTGCGCTATTTCGATGAAGTCGGCCTGATTCCGCTCCTTGAACAACAAGCGTAACCAGGCGGCGGCAACCGGCAGAATCTGGAGCAGGGAGTTCAGCGTTTGCCAGTGTCTGTCTGTCATTCCGGTAGCGGGCAGCAAGCGAATTTGGCCCAGCGCATCAATGATCCGGCCGTCCTTGTCGATGTCCTCAATGTGTAGCAGGAGATTCTCGATTTGATGTTTCTCCGGGCATTTGGGCGGGAATCCCGTCCTCTTGTCCGCCCGTTTACGAAGACTCCCGTTAGTGGTCAACAAAAGGCTGGCGATGCCGAGCCATTGATCAACCGATTCGGGTTGTGGTTCTGGAAAGACCTCCATCTCCAGACAGGCGCACAGTGGGTGTTTCGGGCGTTCCGGGTTCTGGTCGATTAGTGTGTAGGCCGCAAACCGGGCAAGAGCAACTGATTCATGCTTGATCGAATCCGGTATAGCGCTCGATATCTGTTCGAGATGCGTAACAATGACCTGCCGCCACATTTGTTCCATCTGCTCCTGTGTACCCAGGTTCAGTCCGCCCATCCAGTGAACCCGCTTGGACAGCATGGTTGACAGCAGGACGCGGGCCTGATTGAAGTCTGACCGAGCCAGTCTGAGCAGGGCGGCGCAGTGATCGGCACGGCAATCGGACGAGGGTGGCTCTTCATCGATCAGGGACAGGGTTTGCTTCGCCGCCTCCATATACAGGAGGTGGGCCTGGTTGCTGTCCAGCAAGTCCGGAGCCGCGCCGAAGCGCGCCGACCAGGGCATGGATTTCACCAGGTCATAGCACAACGCGTCGATGGTCATGATTCTCAGTCTGCCGGGGTTGCCGGACAGATCCCAGCCGAGGCTCTGGTCCCGTTTTAGCGCCTGCCTTGCCAACTGTACGTCGGTGGGCATGTCTTTATCCGCTGGCCAGGCCGGGTCGGTATCATTAGCCGCTGCCAGCGTATCGACAATCCGTTTTTTCATCTCTGCGGTGGCTTTTCGGGTAAAGGTGATCGCCAGAATCTGCTCCGGTTGCTCGACCGTAGTCAGCAGGGTGAGAAACCGGCGCTTCAGCAGTTCGGTTTTACCGGAACCGGCCGGAGCCTGGACAATGAATGAGCGAGACGGGTCCAGCGCCTTGTCTCGCTGTTCCTGATCTGGTGGTTCCACGATCATGCTGGCAGGTCCGTTTCAGCAGCCGGGTTTTCGGCGAATTCATGACGTCGGCACAGGCTGGTCAGATTGCAGTTTTTGCATACCTTGCTGTCTCTGGGATTGACTTCGGCGTGGCCTTCGGCAAATGACCGGGCAATCCATTCGAGCCGGGTATTCCAGTGGTCCAGCAGGTCGGGCCAGGAGAACGCCAACAATTTCCTGCCAACCCGGGCTGTTGTCAACGGGATGACTCGTGGTCCTTCGATCCTGTCGTCAAACTCATGATGGATCGAAACCCCCTGATATCCACAGTCGGCGTGACGTACCCGTCCATAAGCCATGCACTCAATGATATTCTCGTTTTCACGGTCGCGAATCACGGCCAGCGCGTAAAGCGGAAGCTGGGGGCGCTGGGGGCGCTCGCCGATCCAGGTTGCGATGCCGTCGGTCAATCCGGTCTTGTAGTCAATCAGGACACAGGAGCCATCCGCCAGCCGGTCAATCCGGTCCACCTTGACAGACAGTTTCAGACCACCGAGATCAAGGAGATATTTTCTCTCGGTCTCTATCACCTGGAAATCCTGATGTCTGGCCCGTTCCATGTTGAACCACTGGAGCATCAGCTCGGTTAGCCAACGGGTCTGTACTTTATGGAAACCCCTGCCCAGCCCGCTTTGATTGAAACCGGACCGGCTGCAATCATCAATTGTCTCGCCGATCAATTTTTCAAGCTCGTCTGACTCCATCACACGGAGATTTTCCAGGGTTTTGATCTGGCGCCAGATTTTCTCCAGAATTCGATGGATCAGTATGCCACGGCCCATCGCGTCCAGCCCCGGTTGTCGGTACTCGTTTTCCCTGGCGTCCAGCCGGTGGATTGCATAGCTGCGAAAAGGACAGGCCGAATGGTTCTCAATGACGGCCGTACCGCCGCGGACATCCGGGGTGGTTAGCGGTATGCCGATGCAGTCCTCAAATACTTCCAGCAGGGGTTTGTGCCGTTGGTAGTGGTCCAATAGTGAAGGTTCGAGACATGTCGGCGGTGTCGTGTCGAATGAAGCGGCTGGCCATGATACCAGCGGGCTGGGCGGCTGCTCGACTTCCTCTTCAATTCGGGGGCGGCTGAATACGATCTCACGGCACTGGCTGACCAATTGCCGTTGCAGGTTGCTGGCGTGGGCCTGGTTCAGGTCAAAATCGGCGTTTGTGTATCCGGCCTCGGATTGCAGCGCGGCGGCAATGAACGGGTTTTTATTGAGCCGGGGCGGCCACTCATTCTCATTCAGATTGCCGAACCAGACGGCATCGAATTGAATCCCGGAAGATTCCAGTATTCCCATGATCTCGATGTTGACTTTTGCCGATTCGGGCTCGAACGGCTGAGTAGCCAGCCGTTCGTTCAGTACAGATAGCGCTTCGCCCAGTGTCACACTGGACTCAATCAGAGCCAGGGTAGCCAGATTCAGATTTTCCTTCCTGAACGCCCGCGCGATCTGATGTTCAGCGCTGCCCAGGGTTTCGTCTCCGGGCCAGCCGAATCCGTCCAGCCATTGCGTGAAAATGCCCACCCATTCACTACAGGTTTTTTTTCCTCTTGACTGCTCCAGCAGAGGTTTAAGGCGATTGAGCATTCGGGCCAGTCCGGGCGCCGCTGCGGGTGAATCACCGTCGGTGGTATCGCGGATGATCCGGGTCCAGGCATCGGCCACTGTCGTCTCATGGGCAAATTGCTGCCGGTATCGGTATTCGAGGTGGTGGCGTTGGGCCATTTCCCGGTTCGCGCCATGAATCCAGGGGTCGGTCAACATACAGGCAATCACTTCAAACCGCACCGGCTTTTCTGTAAACAGCGCCAACAGATTGATGGCCGAGCGCACTACCGGGTACGTGGCGAGCTGCCTGCCAAGCGCTATATGAAAGGGTCGGTCGTAATACTTGTCCGGGTCGATCAGGCTGTTCGGGCAAAGCGTTCGGGTGAATTCCAGCTCAATATCCTGCCGTGACCGCACCAGGTCCGGGACCACAATCGCGATACGCTGCTCCGGGTCGAGGGCCAATCTGCGTTTGGCCCATTGCGCGGCGGCCAGCCACTGGTCACGCCCGGATTCAAATTCCAGGAATTTTTGCTGCAGAGCCGGTTGATCGTCCGGTTTCAGCAGGTTTATCTGGATTCCCGCTGTACGCAGACACTGGATCAGGCGCTTCTGCTGTGGATTCAGGTTGTCGAACCCCGCCCAGACCAGATGTGGCAAGTCCGGTTGCATACCTTGTTCTATCCGCATAACGATATGGGTGGGAAGTTGATACGGATCAAGCCACTGTCGCTTTTGGAGGTACGACTGATATTCTCTGGCCCACTTGGAAAAACTGCGGTGATCAGTCAGATGAAAACCGCGCGGGTCATTGAATTCAATGCTCCATTGCTGGCAGATACGCCAGGCTTCCATTGCAGAACGCGCCGTGGCGCTGATGTTCCACAGGGGTTCGGTATTGTCGCCATTCGACTGGATATCGCGATGGATGATGTTTTTCCAGAGTTGCCGGCTTTGCGAATGGTTCAGAACCACATCCGCTCCGGCTGTCCGCTTGCCGGAATCGGTACTCAGGCGCTTCCAGGCGCTCGCGACCCAGGACGGGTAGGGGAGAACATCCGGGGTATTCCAGGATGTCTGTCCATTTTGCAGCTGGGACTGATTATAAGCCTGGGTGATCTCCCGGGACAGGCGAGGGGTTGCGGTAATCAGGGTGGCGCCCGCCCGTAGCGGCGCGAACGTCGATTCAGCCAGAAGGCTGCCTTTGAAGTCAGGGCCGAAAGACGAGCTCAAGACCGGATTTGTTCAATTTGACCGGCCAACTCAAAATCGAGCCGGGTGACGCCGCCACTGCTGTGGGTAACCAGATAGATGTCCACCCGATTGTAGACGTTGGACCACTCCGGGTGATGGTTCATTTTTTCCGCCAGTATGCCAGCCTGGGTCATGAACCCCATAGCCTGAACGAAATTGCCGAACTTGAACTGCTTGAACAGCTTTCCATCCACCGACTGCCAGGGTTGGGCAATATCCTGGTTGAGTTTTTGCAGGCAGGCGGATAATTCATCGCCTTCGATCACAGTATGTTTCATTGAATGGGTTTCCTCAATAGCTTGACGGTGAGTTTACGTCAAACAGACGGCTTTTGCATCGTCTTTCCCTTGGATCAGCGGGAATCCATTTGACAGAATTGTCTTCTTGTCTTATAAGACTTTGCAAGTGATTCCTGAGGTATGGGTGGTCGCTCAAAATCGAAGATAAAAAACCTTACAGTCACATATACCGAGGCTTGCATGTATGCTTGTACGCTGCCACATAATTCTTTAAACCGCAGTGTCCGGTTTGCTGGCCTGTTGGTCGCTTGCCTTCTCATGCTGACCGCTTGCGGTGGCGGTGGCTCCGCGGCTGTCTCGCAGACTCCACAAACCCCTCCAGCGGCGCCGCCCACGGAGCCGGTGACCGACCCTGCGCCGTCCGCGTCCAGTCTCGCGGCGCAACTTCGTTCGACGCGCTTTACGAAACACCAGCCGGATGCGCTCAAACAGGTCGGGGCGCATCACGCCTACGCCAGGGGATTGACCGGCAAGGGAGTCCGAATCGGGATCGAAGATGACATCGTTGACTATACGCAACGAGCCGAGTTCGGCGATCGGGTGAAACTGCGCGATGCGGACGGCGCGGTACTTTCTTACTCGCGCCCGTTCGGAGATGTGTTCGGCAGCGATGTGGATCGGTGTCAGCGAAACCGCACATGTGACATCTGGGATGGCAATAGTGGCGGAGACGAAGAAGCGTATAATCGCTGGGTACGGGAAATCGTTCGTGAAGATGATTGGCCAACGCGGGAAGACTCCGTATTTGTGCTTGATGAATACTATCGCGAAGATGGAACAATCAGGCAATTGTTGCGCTGGCGCGAAGTGCCAACACCTTACGGTCAAGTCGGGTCGCACGGGACTATCGTAGCTTCGGTCGCAGCCGGGAAGAATCTTGGCGTGGCGCCGGAAGCCACGATTATCCCGATCGCGCGCAATTTTGAAGACCAGAGAGCGGACAGTCTTGCCGAGTCGGGTATCCGCTCTGTGATCTCCGGGCTTTCCGCCGCAGATCGGGGGCAGTATGACGATAATCTGGTAGAGTACTATCGGGACAACTACGCCAGATTCGACATCATCAACCGATCTTTTGGCGTCGGGCTCTTTGACCCGGATGCGGTCGCTGCGGAGATTGATTCCGAATTGGGATGGTGGCGGCGGTACTTGCCAAAGTCATTGGACGCCATCGGGCAAGTTGGAACTCGCGATGCCGATAAAACCATTATCGTCTATGCCGCCGGCAATGAAGGCGAGCCCTGGTCCAGCCTGGAAGCCGATCTGCCTTTCTGGATTTCTGATGTGCGCGGACACCATCTGTCTGTCGCCGCGACGGCCGCGGACGGAAGCATCGCGGATTATTCCAACCGTTGCGGCCCTCTTCCCTCCAACTGGAACGCTGCCAGGCACGGTCGGCACTACTGCCTCACCGCTCCTGGCACAGTGCGCGGCCTTGTGCCGAACGCGAACTCGCCCGGAAGGGGCGATGTCAGGGGCGGAATAACCGGCACCAGCTTTGCCGCGCCCATCGTTTCGGGAGCGCTGGCGTTGTTGATGGAGCATTTTCGGGGAACGCGCGGCAACACGGAGGTTGTGAAGCGAATGCTGGATACCGCAGATCGAAGCGGACGCTACGCTGATCTGGAAACGTATGGCGCCGGACATCTGGATATTGAGGCGGCGTTGTCGCCGGTCGGGGCGCTCAACGCCGGACAATCCGCGCATGCGCTCAGCCAGTCGGCGCTCCAGATACCGGCTGCTTTCGGTTCGGTCGCCCAACGCGCCGCACATATTGAACTGGCTGCATTCGACGAGCAGAACTTCCCGTTCTGGGTTCCACTGTCGGAACTGGTTTCTACGCGGACGGCCCGCCGCTCGCCGATTCCCGTATTCGAGGGCCCTTACCGGACCATTGCACCCGCGGCTGGATTGGATGCTGTCGGATTGCATTCCCGGATGTCGCTTGGAAACGCTGGAAACCCGGCGGTTCAGGGTGACCGGGAATGGGTGATGAGCTTTGGCGATTCAGCCATCGGTCTGGAACAACGGCCGCGAAGTAGTGGCTGGGGATATGGTTTCAGTCTGGAAGAGAGTGGGTATCTGGGAGCGCAACCGTCCGGGGCTTTCGGCTCGGATTTGCGCTCCGGCATGTTGTGGACTTCCCGCGCCTTTGAGCATGGGCTGGGAGATGGCTGGAAACTGGGCGCCACGGGTACGTTGGCGGTAAGTCTTCCGGACTATGAGAACCAGGCGATCTTTCAGGCGACTTCTTCCGTGCTTTCCGCTCTGGCAATGCGTATCGGCAAACAAGACACCGGGCTGATCGTTGAGCAGCCATTGCGCGCCGAATCAGGCGCCGGCACGTTTCGTATCGAGAACGGCAGGGTCGAGAACGGGCGAAGGCTGTATGACGAATATCGCATTCCGCTCCAGGCGCAAGCGAGAGAATTGCGAATGACACTTCGTCACCAGCGTCAAACCCTTGGCGGTGACCTTGCAATCGAAGTGGGCGGCGCCCTGAATGCCGGTCATACAGCGGGAGAGCGTGAAACGAGTATCGGGTTCGCCTACCGCCGGAGTTGGTGAGCCGGTGAGTCTGCTCCGTACCCTGATACTTGTGCCGGCGCTCCTGTTCGCTACGGCCTGCGCCAACCGCAATGAGTCCCCAATCGCTCCCGACCCGGTGAGTCCGGGTTCTTCGATTATCCGGGAAGGCATCGTTTACACTCCCGTGAGCGTTGGCTCACAGGGGTGTGTGTTATATCATGTCAGGATTTCGGGCGGGCGGTCTCCGGCTGCTCTGGTATACCAGAGTACGGCAGGGCAGTTCAGTTATGGGCGCCCGGATCAGTGTGTAAAATCCCCGATTGGCCCAGCGTAGGGGCGGGTCGATCGCATCAAATGACGGAGATTTTGGTCCCAATCCAGCGTAGGGGCGGGTCTCCGTGCCCGCCCGCAGAAGTCGGTCCCCATCCAGCGTAGGGGCGGGTCTCCGTGCCCGCCCGCAGAAGTCGGTTTGGGTCGGAACTTTCAGGCTAGAACTTTCAGACTGAAACCACCTTCACCGCCGCCAGATTGCGTTGTTGTGCACTGAATGATATGCCGATCAGATGGATGGGTTGGCCCCGGCTCCGGTATTGGTCGGCATAGCCCTTTCCCTGTATCTGTTCAATCGCCTGATACGCCGCATCCTCGCCGTCCTCGTCTCCATCGGTCATCTTGAACTCAAGCACGAATACCTGATGGCCATGCAATACCACCATATCCGCCCGCCCGCGACCGGAAGAATCCTCTACCCGCAGGTCCAGCCCGATGGTGCGAAAACAGGCATACAGCATACCGGCGTACCAGGCTTCGTAGCGGGCCGGCCCGGTGCGGGTTTGCCACTGATAGGGAATCCCGGCGAAGAATGATTGCAGGCAATCCGTGAATCCATCAAAGTCATTGGCCGCCAGCAGACGGCCGAGTTCGTCGCCCTGGTCTATCGTTTCTTCCTTTCTTCCGGTGACATGTCCTAAAAGCCCGTCGCTGAGACTCTGGCGTACCTCAAGATTGGGGTAGTCGAGAGTGTAGAGAGTCCGCGGGCCTCGCCTTTCCTCTGCCGCAATGGTCAGGTATCCGGTCTGGAACAGCAGAGCCTCAATGCCAATGGCGTCAACATCGAATTTTGACAACTCGACGGCGTTCACGGTCCGGTTTTCCAGTTCCATCGGGCTTACCTCCCGCTCCATCATCATGCGGAACAGGAAGGTCGGAGAGCCGGTCTCGAACCAGTGAGGCATGAACTGGCGTTTGCGGAACAACAACAACAGATCGAACGGGTTATAAACCTTCTCCTCTCCAAGCCAGTGATAGCCGTTGTACCATTTGCGAACTTCATCCCGGTCAAGGCCGGGAAGCTCCGGCGCGAATACGGTGTCCAAATCCCGGTCGGTATAGCCGCAAATGGTGGCGAACTCCGGGTCAAGGCTGATGTTGTCCAGATTATTGAGACCGGAGAACAGGCTCACTTTCGAGAACATACTGATGCCGGTGACGAAGACGAAGCGAACATCGCGGGCGCTGTCCTTGATGATGCCGTAGAATCCTCGCAAATAATCCCGGTTGGCTCTTGCCATGTCCGGGTCATCCAGTACATCCAGGATCGGCTTGTCGTATTCATCTACCAGTACCACAACCTGCTGGCCGGTAGTCTGGTGGAGGCGGTTCAGAAGGTGTCGCAGGCGTTCCGGACCTGTGAGTGGCGATTGGGGCGGCTCAAGACCCATATTGCTTTCTGTGATGGCCAGTTGGCTTTCAATGCTTTGGGCGAGGTCTCCGGGTTCGTTGTGTTTGCCACCGAAGCTCAGGCGAACCACTGGATACTGAACCGACCAATCCCAATGGTCATGGATATCGAGTCCCTGAAACAGGGGTTCGTTGCCCTCGAACAGTTCCTGTAATGTAGAGATCAGCAGACTCTTGCCGAACCTGCGTGGACGCGACAGGAAGTAGAAACTCCCCATTTCGATCAGCCGCCGGATATGGGAGGTTTTGTCTACATAGTAGCAGTCCTGTTCCCGGATTCTGCGAAAGTCCTGGATGCCGATCGGGAGTTGGTGGCGGGTCATTTCAAAAGGTATCCACGTAGCCGAACAGCGCCGCGCTTCCTCCGGTGTGCAGGAATACGATGTTCTGTCCTTTGGTAAAGTATCCGTTGCGGATACGGGCGATTAATCCGGCCAGTCCCTTGCCGGAATAGACGGGGTCCATCAGAATGGCTTCTTCCCGGGCCATCAGGTTTACGGCTTCGATCATACTCATCGTCGGGATGCCGTAACCGTCACCGACATAGTCGGAATCAGCGACTACTTTTTCTCTGGCGACACAACCGGAAATCCCGATATGATTCGCGGTTTTGCAGGCCAGATTATAGACGTTCTCTTCCTGCTGTTCCTGCGGCGCCCGCACACTGACGCCGAGCAATGGAATCCCGCAACGGGTAGCTTCCAGTCCAACCACCAATCCGGCCTGGGTGCCTGTGCTGCCCGTGGCGGTTACAAAATGATCAATAAGAAGTCCCCGGTCATTGGCCTGGGTCAGGGTTTCGATAGCGCAATTCACATAGCCCAGGGCGCCGATGGCGTTGGAGCCTCCGCCGGGAATGATGTAGGGTGTTTTACCCTGGCAGCGAACTTCTTCGGCTTTTTCCTCCATGGCGGCATTCATGTCCATGTCTTTGGCGAATCGGGTTATATTCGCCCCGAAAATCCGGTTCAGCAAAACATTCCCGGAATCGGTGTAATCGGTGTTGGCGTATCCGGTGCGGTTTTCCAGAAGAATTTCACACTCCATTCCCAACTTGGCCGCCGCCGCCGCCGTTTGACGCGCGTGATTGGATTGCACGGCGCCCTGGGTGATCACGACATCCGCTTTATCTGCCAGCGCTTCCGCCATCAAAAACTCCAGTTTGCGTGTTTTGTTGCCTCCCGTACCGAGACCCGTGCAGTCATCCCGCTTGATATAGATATTGGGCCCTCCCAGGTTTTTCGACAGGTTGGGTAGAAATTCCAAAGGTGTGGGCAGGTGAGCGAGGCTTACTCGCGGGAAACGTGAAAGGTGCATATCTGTGGAGTCTCCGTGTGGATTCTAATGATTGTTGTGGATTTCAAGAGTTATTCAGGGTTGAAAGTTCCTGTTCAATTATACAGGCGATGGCGTCGCATTGGGTCCGGCTCAGGGATAGCGGAATCCGCATGTCGCAAGTGGTCGACAAAATCTGTGACGTGTCGGGCAATGCCTGGGGTTGCAGGTACTGCCAATGGTGATATTGGCTGGTATAGCCAGCTGGCTCCGCGCGACCGAACCATTTGATCGCTACTCCTCTTTGCGTACAGTTGTCCGCCAGGGTTTGCAGTTGCGCCTGGTCCAGCCCGTTGACATGGAACTGGATTGAACTGGCAACGAAACCTTCCTGCCGCTGGCGTTGGGGAACTTCGATTCCATCAATACGGTTCAGGCTCTGTTCCAGCCAGCGATAGAGCTGATTCCATTTTTCACCTCTGGCGGTCATTTCCCGCAGCTGGGGACGCAACACACAGGCCACCAGATTGGACATGCGCATGCTAAAGTTTGGAATCTGTTTTTTCCATTTGTCGAACACACTGGCGGGCGGGGCGGACGGGTGCTGGCCATAGAGCATATAGCTGCCTGAATACAGGATGGCCTGTGCGGCCATGTCTTCATCGTCGGTGACGATAATGCCGCCTTCCCCGGAGTTGATGTGTTTGAAAGTCTGGGCGCTGAAACAGCCGACAGCGCCGAATCGTCCGGTGAACCGGCCGTTCCATTTCGCGCCCATGGTATGAGCGCAATCCTCGATCAGGGTCAAGCCGTGTCGCTCGCACAGTTTCACGATCTTTCCCATATCGGCGATATGACCGCGCATGTGAGTCAGTAGCAGGACACGGGCATGGCTCTGTTGCGCCTTGCGTTCCAGGTCATCGAGATTGATCCGGTGGTCACTGTTGATTTCGACCAGTAACGCTTCTCCTCCCGCATGTTTGATCGCGCCCGGCACCGGCGCAAGATTGAAAGCGTTGACCAGCACCGGGTCACCCGGCTCGACACCGGCTATCTTTAGCCCCAGGAAAAGCGCACAGCCGCCGGAATTTACTCCGATGGCGTAACGTGATCCGACATATTCGGCAAACTCCTTCTCGAACAGCGCCGCATGAGGTTCGGTTTCACTATATTCTCCATAGCGATGCAAACGACCGGATTTCATCAGCGCGATGGCCTGTTTGATGGCTTCGTCGGGGAGTGGTCCGGGGTCGGAGAGGTCAATGTCCAGAACGGCTTGCTGTCCAGGATCAATAATCGGGTTTTTCATAACTCAATATCCACCCACACCGGCTGATGATCGGAGCCGGTGGCGCGGTCATCCACCCGGCACCCGGTCACCGCATGCCGAATGGCGCTGCTGACAAAGACATAGTCCAGTCGCACCGGAGCGCCGTTTACATCGCTGGTCGGGCCCTCGAATTTATCATGTCCGCAATGACTCCACGCATCAACAAATCCGCAAGGGCTGGTTATATGCCCGCCGTAATCACTGATCGGCCCCACCATTTTGAGGTATTCTTGTGAATCCGGCTGAAAATTGAAGTCACCGAACAGGATGGCATGTTCGGCCACTGACTGATTCGACACTCCAGACTCCCAATCCATACCGGACAGATTACCACTGACAGCATGGCCTTCATGTACTGCCTGACGATGAATTTCCAGAATGCGCTCCACCTGGGGCAGCCGGGTTGTTGCAGACAGATGGGTCAGGTGTATCGAATAAACCCGCAGCGGCAGGTCATTGATGATGATGGTAGCCTCAATCGCGGAGCGTTGCAAGCTGAGCGGCCCGATGCTGCCGTGTTTGGGCAGAAGGTGGTGACGGCTTGACTCAATCGGATACCGACTCAGAATCAGGTTGCCGAATTGCCGGCGTTGGCGGTCTTCGGGCTTCGAGCCGGAGACATGCAGATCAATGCCGGCTCCATAAACACTGTAGTAATCGCTGAATCGGTCCTGAAAGTACCGCGCCTGGTCGACATGTCCGGTTCGCGGCCAGAAACGATCCACCTCCTGCAACGCGATCAAGTCCGCCCCGCTAATCTCATCCGCGATTCTGGACAGATCCACCCGGTTGTCACGGCCCTTGCCGTACTGAATGTTCCAGGTTACGCATCTCATCGGTCTGTTCCCTGATAAAGACTGCATGAATTCCGGTTTTCTTGTATATCCGGTTACTGGTATAAAGAGTTTCCGGTTACGGATTCAGTATTTTCATGCCTGAGCCGAAGCCACCGATGACACGTCCGTCGTCGAACTTACCGTCGAAGGCGCCCGCGACTCCGGTCGGGAAGTCCGGCGCAGTCCCGCCGTAGAACTGTCCCCGCCAGTGCCCGAAATTATCGTCGCCTTGATCCTCATAACTTTTCGTCCCTTGTCGGGTTTCGGCCAGGGTTGAGCCACGGGTGGTCCCTGAGAAGCCGGCGTTTGTTATCGCGGTATTTTCGAGTCTCAGGTTCCAGCCGAGATCATGATTGCCGTCTCGGAAATCCGCCAAGCCGCCAGAGATTGTTTGCGTCGTCCCGAAGTTGGCATGCAGTGTCGCTTTCGCCGTGAATACACCGGCTCTTGAATCGCCTCCATCTACGGTCTTCACATACTGTCCGCCGGCAGGACCAATATACGTCGCCCTGCCCGAGACGCTGGTAGCGCTTCCTTCAAACTCCTTATGCCCGCCGTAAAAGGCCCGCGCGATGTACGGCTCCTCGGCGGACGGGTCCGGGCCTCTCAGCCAGACACCGAAATATCGGTAGTCATTATCCAGGACCTTGATCCCCTCAGCAGGATCGTCGGGCGTGAAGGTCCAGCCGGTCATGGCCGTAATCTCAACCGGGTTTGCGTTGAGGTAGAGCTTGCAGGACGCGGCTTGGCAGGTATAGTCGCCGAGGATGTCGTTGAATCGCCCTCTGAATGTGTGGTCTTGAGAAAATTCCTTATTTTCACCGGCCACGCCCTTGTTCCCGGTTTGTCCCTGAGGATGGGCATAATGAGTCACAAATTCGATGTTATTCGTGGTGATATCCAGGGTATCTTCCCGCCCGTCTTCGTCGGTATCGCGCGTCAGTGGGTGTACCTGAGCGAAAGGCCGGGCGCCTGGACGCGAAATATCCGTCCAGACCCAGGCTGAATCCCGCACATCCACCACTCGATCCTCCGATCCATCTTGCGGGTCGGCAGGGACGAAGACCGGGCGTTCACGGGTCAGCTCGAATCCATTGTAGCCGACAGTTGTGGGCGCAACCGGCGCTGCGCGACGCATTGTGTAAGAACCCGGACGTGGCTCGGCGCTGGACACGATGGCGATTCTGGTTGCGCCGAGATCTTCGCGTTGCGCGGTAATCTTTTCCGGCGCTCCACCCACCACCGGGGGATTCTGGACAGAAGATACTTCAATCGCTTTTCGGATGGCGCTGACATCTACCGATATATTGCTGGCGCCTTCAGCGTTATCTGCGCTGCCCGTGTTGCCAGTACTGCCGGTGTTGCCAGTACTACCTGTGTTGCCAGTATTGCCGGCGCTTTCCGCGCTACCCTCACTGCTCGCATTTCCGGTCGCCCCGGTCACCCCCCCGGCGGTGACTCCGGCAGATGACGCCGCATTAATACTTTTGCCGCCTCCGCCTCCACAGGCCGCCAGGAATAGCGGAATCACCAGAGTCAGGATCCAATTATTTGTTGTCAATTTCACTGGCATGTTCTCTAAAAAAAAATTATGCTTCGTTTCAAAAGCGACACAAGTCCAGAATTTGTAAATCAACAATACCCATACCGGGCGCCGCCGCCTGGATCATCAGCCACTCTACTTTACCGACATTTATTTGAAGAAACAAGAGAAAGCTCTTGTAAGTGCACGGAACAGTTCCAAAAACGCCGTGGCAAATTATTCGAGTTCTGTTGTCTTTATTGACTGTGACCCTTGATATCTGCGGCAGAAAAAGGAATGCAAAATGAAGACGAGTAACAACCTCAGGTCTCTTTCACAAGACATTTGCAACCGGCGGACGACGGTTGAAGCATTGGTGAGCGGGACTCTGGAAAAAGCGAAGGCCAGTGAAAACGTCCTGGTTTCGATCAATCAGGAGGCGCTGGCTCAGGCCAGGCAGGTTGATCGTTCCATTGGAGCCGGACATCGTGTTCCCGCCCTGGCCGGTATTCCAATCACCCTGAAGGACCTGTTCGATATTGAGGGAGAGGTCACGCTGGCCGGGTCGATTGCCTTGCGGCATTCGGCAGCGAAGGCGGTGCGGGACTGTGACGTGGCAGGCCGGTTGCGAAGCGCCGGATTGTTGTTCGCCGGTAGGGCCAATATGAGTGAGTTCGCTTTCAGCGGCATGGGAATCAATCCTCATTATGGCGCCCCGAAGTGCATCTGGGATCGGCAGACCGGACGATTGCCGGGGGGATCTTCTTCGGGCAGCGCGGTCAGTGTGGCGGAAGGGATCGTGCCGGCTTCAATCGGGTCGGACACTGCCGGTTCCTGCCGCGCCCCCGCCGCTTTCAACGGCATTGTCGGAGTCAAGCCGAGTTATGGGCGATTGTCCCTGGATGGAGTCTACCCGTTGTCGCCCACCTCGGACGCGCCCGGGCCGATGGCGGTGGATGTCGATAGCTGTTTTCTGCTGGATCAACTGATGTCCGGGTCCTGGGACGGGCAGGGCGCCTTGCCACTCATCGATCACACGGATTGCGCTTCGCTGCAACTGGTTATTCCCGAAAGTACGGTGATGGAAGGGCTGGATCATGAAGTAGCGGATGATTTTAATCGGGCTGTGGATGCTCTCCGCCAGGCAGGCGCCAGTGTGGAGCGGATCGAAATGCCGGTCATCAGTGAGTGCGTGGAAATGTTTCTCACCCGTGCGGTAGTGGGTTATGAGGCCCTGCGGCATCATGCTGAATTACTGGAGAAATACGGACATGAATATGATCCTTTTGTGTATAACCGGATGACTGCTTTCAAAGGGGTTACCGAGGAAGAGCAGCAAGCCCGCTACCGTGACAAGGCCCGAATGAAGGCTTCTTTCGAGCAGACCATGAAGGATGTGGGCGCTGACGCGGTGATCTGCCCGACCGCTCCGTGCATTGCGCCGACCCTGGCCGCGGCGGGGGTTGTTGCAAACCAGACGAGAATCAATTTGAGAAATCTGAGAAATACCGCCTCGGCAAACTATTTTGACGGATGTTCGCTTAGTCTGCCGTGTCATACTCACGGCAAGGCGCCGACTGGCCTGATGGTGTCCGCCGTTCATGGTCATGATGCGCGACTGTATGCGATTGCGGCAGCTGTCGAGCGGGTGATTGACGCCGCGCGGAATTGACAGGACGGCAAGTAGATTATTCCGGGAATATAGCCATGGGAATATAGACCTTGTTTACCCGAAAGATATAAAGTACCCTTGATTGTCGATGTTGACGGTGGCAGTCCAGTGAAGATTTGATTGCCGATGTCAATATCCCGTTGTTTACACCAGAATAAGAGGACTAAAAATGAAAGATCAGAATTCTCGCAGAAAATTTTTGAAAGGCTCGGCCGTTGCCGCAACGGCGACGGCTGTGGGCGCTCTTGCGGCGCCGGCGATTGTACGGGCCGCTCCGGTAACCCTGAAGATGCAGGCCGCCTGGGGAGGCGGTATTTTCCTGGAAAACGCGAAATCCTACGTTGACCGGGTCAACGCAATGGCCGGAGACGCGCTGCAAATTGAACTGCTGCCGGTCAATTCAGTGGTCAAGACCAGCCAGATGCAGGATGCTGTGCATCGTGGCGTGCTGGATGCGGCGCACTATGTGCCAGCCTACTGGTATTCAAAATCCACCGTAGCCTCATTATTCGGCACCGGACCTTGCTTTGGCTGGTCCAGCCAGGAAGTGCTCGGCTGGGTTTATTATGGCGGCGGGCAGGAATTGTTCGATAAACTGATGGCCAAACTCGGTTTGAATCTGGTCAGCTTTTTCAACAGCCCGATGCCAGCGCAACCGCTCGGCTGGTTCAATGAGGAGATCAAGGATTCGAGTCAAATGGAAGGGCTTAAATATCGTACCGTTGGACTGGCTGCCGATGTACTGCTTGAAATGGGCATGTCTGTGGTGCAGTTACCGGGTGGCGAGATTCAGCCAGCGATGAAATCGGGTCTGATTGACGCCGCGGAATTTAACAATCCGACCTCTGACCGTGATTTTGGCATGCAGGATGTTTCCAAACACTACCACCTGGCCAGTTTCCATCAATCCCAGGAATTCTTTGAAGTGACTTTCAACAAGGACAAGTATGACAGTCTGTCGGATGAGTTGAAAGCGATTCTGAAATACGCTTCAGAAGCCGAAAATTCGAATTTCTACTGGCACAATACGCGGCGGTACGCCGATGACCTGGTTAAACTGTCCACTGAACAGGGGGTCAATGTCTACCGGACTCCGGATTCCGTCATGTCCGACCAGTTGAAAGCCTGGGATGTCGTCGTCGAACGTCTGTCCGGTGAGGACGAATTCTTCGCGGAAGTCATTGCCTCCCAGAAAGCGTATGCCAAAACGGTCATGAATTACCTGAATCTGAATCAGCCTGACTACAAACTGGCCTACGATCATCATTTCTCCTGATTTTCGAGGAGCGGGAACCACGATACCGCTGTCTTTTCGGGGGTCTGAACGGCCCCCGGATTTTATGACGCAGCCGGATTGCGGGGCGCTCGAATGACCGGACTGATTTATGCCATAGAGAGTCTGAGCACCTGGGTCGGACGTATGTTTGGCTGGTGTATCCTGATTCTGACTTTCTCGGTTTCCTACGAAGTCTTTGTGCGCTATGTGTTGAATGCTCCGACTGTCTGGGCGTTCGATGTGATGGTACAGATGTATGGCGCTTTATTCCTGATGGCGGGGCCTTACGCGCTGGCTCATGATTCCCATGTCAGGGGCGATGTGCTCTATCGGTTGTTTCCGGTGCGAGTGCAGGCGACCATTGATTTCGTTCTGTATCTGCTTTTCTTTTTTCCCGGCATGCTGGCGCTGTTCTGGTTCGGGGCGGAAATTGCCTCCGATTCCTGGCGTTACCAGGAAGTCAGCTGGAACAGCCCCGCAAGAATCCAGATCTATTTTTTCAAAACGCTGATTCCCCTGGCGGGGGGGCTGTTGATCATCCAGGGCATCGCCGAAATTCTTCGCTGCTGGAAGGCCATGCGCTCCGGCCAATGGATGGAGAGGCTGGAGGATGTTCATGGAACAGAGGAGTTGCTGATCTCTGAAGGCATGGCCTCTCAGGACAAGTAAACGGATGAATGGATCTTTAAGGTTTCAGCATGACCAATCCTGAAGTAGCCATTTTGATGCTGGGACTGTTTATCGTCCTGGTTCTGCTGGGCTTCCCGATCGCGTTTACCCTGATCGCGATGGGCGTGGGTTTCGGTTATTTCGCGTATCACCAGGCCGGGTCGATCGAAGTTATCGCCGACGCATTCAATAACCAGATTTTTTATCTTCTCAACCAGAATACCTACTCGGTGATGGAGAATGATACTCTGGTGGCCATTCCATTATTCCTGTTCATGGGTTATGTCGTTGAGCGCGCGAATATTGTGAATCGTCTGTTTTCGTCTTTGCAGCTGGCGGCCCGCAACCTGCCGGGTTCGATGGCAATTGCCGCGCTGATCACCTGTGCGGTGTTCTCCACAGCCAGCGGCATTGTCGGCGCCGTGGTCACCCTGATGGGATTGCTGGCGTTCCCGGCGATGGCCAATGCGAGTTACCGCAAGGATTTCAGCGCCGGCGTGATCTGTGCGGGGGGCACTCTGGGGATTCTGATTCCGCCTTCCATCATGCTCATCGTTTACGCCGCAATCGCGGAACTTTCGCCATTAAGGCTTTATGCGGCTGCCGTATTTCCGGGCTTGCTGTTGGCGGGACTGTATATCGTCTATGTGATCATCCGGGTGTTCATCAATCCCTCCATCGCGCCCAAGCCGGCCCATGACCATTCGATCAGCCGCAAGCAGGTTTATCTACAGTTGATTACTTCCTTTGTTCCCCTTACGGCGCTGATCATGCTGGTGCTGGGCTCCATTCTGGGAGGGCTGGCGACACCGGCTGAAGCGGCGGCAATGGGCGCCCTGGGCGGATTGATTCTGGCCCTGCTGTATCGTTCCCTGAGCTGGACAAAGGTCAAGGAATCCGTTTTTCTGACCGCGAAAACGACCGCGATGGTGTGCTGGATGTTCGTCGGCTCCTGGACGTTTGCCTCTGTTTTTTCTTATCTGGGCGGTCACGATGTGATCGAACACTGGGTATTGGCGCTGAACCTCCAGCCGTGGCAGTTCCTGGTGATGGTGCAGCTGATCATCTTTTTGCTGGGGTGGCCACTGGAATGGTCCGAAATCCTGATCATTTTTGTGCCGATTTTCCTGCCGATGCTGGATACCTTCGGTGTCAATCCCTATTTCTTCGCCATGCTGGTCGCGCTGAATTTACAGACCTCATTCCTGACTCCGCCGATGGCGATGTCCGCCTATTATCTGAAAGGGGTGTTAAAGAACCAGATTGAACTGATGGAGATTTTCAAGGGCATCATGCCTTATCTGTCGATTGTCATTTTCTGTATGGTATTGATGTATCTTTTCCCTGAAATCGCACTCTGGTTGCCCGATTACCTGTTCGGCGTATACATTCCATGAACAAAACCGGCATTCGGGCGGGCACGGAGACCCGCCCCTATGAGTTCGGGGCATAATATCCCATGAACAAAATCGGCATTGCCAGATGAACCAGGTTGCAGGCAATCACAATCAAACGGTCGAAGAGCAGGTTCGATTGATCCGGGAAGGGTCTCTGACTTCAGAAAAATGGGTGAAAAGCTGTCTCGACAGGATTTCTGCGACCGACTCACAAATCGGCGCCTGGACTCATCTTGATTCGGGCCTGGCGCTCGAACAGGCCAAAGAGATGGACCGGATTCGTCGCGCCGGCAAACCGACAGGACCACTGCATGGCGTTCCGGTCGGAATCAAGGATATTTTCGATACCGATGATCAGCCGACCGAGCGTGGCAGCGCTATTTACGCGGGGCGCCAGCCCGATGCGAATTGTGCGGTGGTCGAGAAATTAAAGGAAGCCGGGGCGGTGATTCTCGGCAAAACCGTGACCACGGAACTGGCCTGGAAGCATCCCGCCGATACACGTAACCCACACAATCCGGCCCATACTCCCGGCGGCTCTTCGAGTGGTTCGGCGGCGGCGGTGGCTGCCGGGCATGTCCCCCTGTCAATCGGCAGCCAGACTAATGGCTCAACCATTCGTCCTGCCTCTTATTGTGGAGTTTACGGATACAAGCCGACCCGCGGCATTATTTCCCGGCGGGGTTCGTTGCAGACTTCGCCGACACTGGATCAGGTCGGTCTGTTCGGGCAACATCCCGCTGACGTGGCGTTGCTGTGTGATGCGCTCGGCGGCTATGACGCCAGTGACAAAATGAGTTATCTGGCGCCACGACCGCAAGTACTCAAAGGTTATTATTCAGAAGTTCCGATTGAGCCGGCGCTGGCCTGGATCGACCTGCCATACTCGCACCGATATTGTGCGGCGACCGTGGCCGGCTGCGAGGAAGTCATCGAGATGCTGGGAGACCGGATTGAACGGATACCGGCGCCGAAAACCTTCTCTGTATTGATTGAGACCCTGCACCGCATCTACAGGTACGAGATTTATCAATGTCTGGAGTATGAAAGAGAGAATCATGGCGCGTTGTTGAGCGATACAACGATTCGTGGTCTGTCTGCGGCCAGCCAGACAAGCCGGGATGAATATGAGGAAGCGCAGGAAATCATGCAGGCCGCAACCGACTGGTTTCAACAGTTTTTCTACGACTATGACGCGATCCTGACACCGGCGGCGCTCGGAGAAGCTCCGGTATTCGGTGGCGTCGGAGACCCTGTCTGTTGTACGATATGGACATTATGCGGACTCCCCTGCCTGTCCCTGCCGCTACTGGTCGGAGAAAATCAACTCCCTGTCGGTATTCAGCTGGTAGCGGGGGAAAACGAGGATGATCGTATGTTTCGAACGACTCGATGGTTGCTGGATTACCTGAAACCGGCCTGAAATCGCAATGAATGGTAAAGAAGTTGCCTGATACAGACCATTACATGGGGCGGTCCCCGCAATGATGAGAGCCAGACTGGTAAAACTTGTTACCGGCGCGGTGGGTGTTATGCTGCTGTCCTTGTTTGTGATCGGGCTATCGCACAGTATCTCCAGCGGATTCGCCGGATTCCTGGGAGGCCTGCCTTTCGCGGTTATCGTGATTATGGTGCTGGCTATGGCCGTTTACGATTTCTGGGATGAATGTGTACGCAGGGGTGGACAGTAAATCCCGGGCAGGTAGTAAACGCGGGCGGTAAATCCAGCGGATCAAGCCCCCTTGAAGTGATATTCGGATTCATGTTCCATCGCGTTTTCACGAGCCAGCTTTTCTGTGCGCCGCTTTTCTGCAATCGCTTTTCGGCGACGTCCATACAGCGCTAACAGAATTCCACCGACTATTACCGCGCCGCCCAGCCACAGTCCGTCACCCGGATCTTCACCGACGAGCAGCATGGCGATCGTGATTGCGGCGACCGGAGTAAAGGAAGTGGCCAGCGTCATATCGCTGGAACGCGCTTTTTTCAGAGCCATGTTCCAGGCGAATTGCCCGCCAATTATCACGATTACCGCATAGACAAGGGTCCATTTCAGTACAATCGGGGCAAAAACATCCTGGAAGTGGTCCGGCCCGAACAGGTAGATCGCCCAGATAAAGTAGATGATGGTTCCGAGTATGGTGCGATAGATCGAAAAGACGCCGAACGATACATCGTTCAGTTTCTTTTTGGTAAGCAGGTTCGAGGCCATAAATGAAAAAATCCCGCCAAGCGCCGCATATTCTCCCTTGCCGAAATTGAACCCGACTGCATCCTCGCTACGCATGGTGATGATGATGACGGCGCCCGTCAGCGCAATCAGGGCGCCGGCGAAGGCCCATCTGTCAAACGCGGACTTGAGTACCAGGCAGGACAGAATCAGCATCATCGGCGGTTCGATCCGACCGATCAGGACTACATTGGTGACGGTCGAGAATTCCAGCGCGAAGAAAAACAGCGAAGGGGTCAGGGCAGAGGACAATACCGCCGAGATCGTCATCGCGACCCAGTCAGAGCGTGATATTCTGGTCAGATTCTCGCGGGTCCACTCCTTGTGGAAAAAGAAAACCATCGGCACAAGGGAAAACAGACTGCCGAGAAACAGCAGATTACAGAATGTAATCGTGTTGCGTCCGTCCACCAGATTGTTGGAGCCGATTTCCGTGAGGATCAGGATAATGGAGTTGGCGGATGCGTAAATGAAGACGGCCACCCAGGAGAGAATCATGCCCTGGACGATGGTTGATTGCAGGGCGCGACTTCGGAGGGTAGTCATGGCAACAGGCGATAAATAATTGTGCGGATCAAGAGTGATGATTAAAATTATATAGTAAAATGCGTCGCATCTGTGAACAAATATACAGGCCCGCATGACAGACAAGAATAATACTGCGTTGGTGACCCGATTTGACGATGTTTACAATATGCCTGATTGCCGGGCCTATTATTATGCCATGAATGCAGTGCAGTACAGAAACGCCGATTTTGCGATGCAGGGAATTGCTCCGGCGTTGAATGAATTGAGACGTGTTCGTGGTATAGAGGCGCCCTGTGTGATGGATTTTGCCTCCGGGTACGGTATTGGCGCACTTTTGATGCGGCATCACATTACGCTGGCTCAGGTGCTGGATCGATACCAGGAACCGAAGTTTGTTGACGCGGCGGTGGAGGACGTGATCCAGTGGGACAGTCAGTGGATTGACCAGAACAAATTTGTTGATGTGCCCTGTCGGATCTTTGGCCTGGATGTGGCAGAGCAGGCGCTCATGTATGGCAAATCCGTCGGTATTTACGACGATATCTTCGCCATTGATTTGCAAGCCGAGTCACCCGGCGAAAAACTGCAACAGATGATCAGGCAGTGTGACCTGATCATTGAGGTGGGTTCCATGATGCACCTGCTGCAAGGAACGCTACAGACGATACTGGATGTGGCCGCGGATTCACTGCCCTGGATTGTCTGTTCTCCTGTGCGAGGCAATGAGTCAGAGGAATGTTGGGATATCATGGAGGACGCTGGACTGATTGTGGAAGCGATGCCGATCCCGCCGTTTCCTCACCGGCTTTTCGCGGACGATGAGGAGAAGCGAAGAGCGATTCAGCTGGTGCGGGAAAGAGGGCGTGAAGTCCAGGGGTTCGAGACAACCGGCTCCTACCACGCACAGCTATATATCGCCCGCCCCGAACATGAATGCACCCACATGTCGGATTGGCTGGGTTGAGTGGGTTCAGGGCTGATCGCGGATTTCGGGAACGCCCCGTTCCGCCGTCTGTCAACCGTCACTCCCCCTTTCCCGTCATCTCCGCGCCACCCATCATCGTAGGGGCGGGTCTTGTGCCCGCCCGCAAAACGTCATTGACCGTATACAGAAATAACGCGGGCACCCACAAGGGGCGCCCCTACGCTATACGGAATCTGCAATTCACGACATCCATCACCCGAAACATCATTCCCGCGCCACCCATCATCGTAGGGGCGGGTCTCGTGCCCGCCCGCAACCGTCATCGACCGTGTACGAAAATCAACGCGGGCACCCACAAGGGGCGCCCCTACGCTATACGGAATCTGCAATTCACGACATCCAGTACCGAAACGTCATTCCCGCGCCACTCATCATCGTAGGGGCGGGTCTTGTGCCCGCCCGCAGCCGTCATTGACCGTATACGGAAATAACGCGGGCACCCACAAGGGGCGCCCCTACGCTATACGGAATCTGCAATTCACGACATCCAGTACCCGAAACATCATTCCCGCGCCACCCATCATCGTAGGGGCGGGTCTCGTGCCCGCCCGCAACCGTCATTGACCGTATACGAAAATAACACGGGCACCCACAAGGGGCGCCCCTACGATATACGGAATCTGCAATTCACGACATCCAGTACCCGAAACATCATTCCCGCGCCACCCATCATCGTAGGGGCGGGTCTTGTACCCGCCCGCAGCCGTCATTGACCGTATACGAAAATAACACGGGCACCCACAAGGGTCGCCCCTACGCTATATGGAATCTGCAATTCACGACATCCAGTACCCGAAACATCATCTCCGCGCCACCCATCATCGTAGGGGCGGGTCTTGTGCCCGCCCGCAACCGTCATTGACCGTATACGAAAATAACGCGGGCACCCACAAGGGGCGCCCCTACGATGTCAGGCAACCGTGATGCCTGTATACTGAACGCTGATTCCTGTACCAACCCGTTATCATCGCGTCCCGAGACATCGCAGGACAATTTGATTTCTATGCACGCGAAGGTTTAGATCGGCTTGTGTGAGAGGTTCGTTATTGGCGGGCAAGTTACGAAAAAAAGCCGTGAACATTCCCGAATCTCTGGCAGGGTGCGCGTTTTTACCACCTGCTGCGCTATCTATTGATATTGTATCTAACGGGATGAGTGTAAAAGGAGCAGCAATTAGCAACCTTAAATCCAACGGCGCCACTCTTTCCCCTGTATTGCTATGGCCTGATGGGTTTATCGGTGTTCGTATCCCTGTTACTTTGATCCAGTAGTCTTTATCAATCTGTCCCGGACCGTGATACCGATCAGCTAATTCAACTCTTGCTATCTGGATCGTTCCGCACTGCTCGGCGTTTCTTATTTGGACTATAGGCACGTCGCCTGGTCGTGTTGGCAATGGTTCCAATCGGTCATGATCGGGGTCGCCCCCTCTTTGTTGCTGTTCCTGTTGGTTCTGTTGCGGTACGGCGGTTTGTTCCTGATTGATCTGCCCCTGCTCTGTCTGTCCTACCTGTCCGGACTCTCCAGCTTGCCCGGACGGGTTTGCCGGGTCTGCTGTTGTGTTTCCTGATGGCTGTGCATGAGCCGGCAACAGCACGCTGTTAATGATCGGTTTCTGCCATGCCGTAACCGCTAGTCCACCAACGGCCAGACTTTGGATGATTTGCTTGCGTTTCTGTAAATCAGTTTTATTTCTGCCCTTTATATCGGGGGGGGGGGGGGGGGGGGGGGGGGGGGGTACAGATTTCATTTCATATTCTCCGATTCAGCTTATTCGCTATATACCAGATTTTTGGCCGTGTGTCACTTTTTAAGTTGCGTTGTCAACAATTCGGACTTTCCATCGGTTGCGTTCCCGGCTATCATTCGTCATCTTCAGTTCTCTTTTGGTATCAGTCGTTTATGACAAAACCATTGTACCAGAAGCAGAACTGAAGACCCCATTCAATATCCAACCTTTCTACAACATTTTCAAACACTTATATAATACATAACCAAAAATGGGGAGACTTTAGAACACTTGTATTTTCCCGCTCCCGGTCGCTGATTCCAGCTTATACGGTCATCCAGCCCTACCGAAACCCCGGATTTACAGAAAACTCCCCAAAAAACTATATTGATCAGACTTTCCTTAATTATGGATTACAGTAACCGCAGTATCGCCATCCTCATTTTCGATGATGTTCATTTGGTAGATGTGGCGGGACCTGCAGAATCATTCAACGAGGTTCGTAACCATTCCGGGTTCCGCTACAACCTCAGATACTTTTCTCTTACAAACTCCGCCGTCATGGCCAGTTGCGGGATATTGCTGAATCCGGATATTTCTTTGGATGCAGTCACAAAATGCGATGACATTCTGATTACCGGCGGAACTGGTATTGATCGAGTCATTTCCCACACACGGCTGAGGAAGTTGGTATCTACTTGGCTGAATGATCATCCTGACGGAAGGGTTCTTTCGGTCTGTTCCGGCGCCCTGCTACTCGCTGATACGGGTGTGCTGCAAGGAAAGCGGGCAA
This sequence comes from Candidatus Poriferihabitaceae bacterium, assembly GCA_965208975.1. Lineage (GTDB taxonomy): Bacteria > Pseudomonadota > Gammaproteobacteria > Arenicellales > Poriferihabitantaceae. Next base: position 1,696,223 of record CBDBQH010000003.1, read on the forward strand.
CCACGCACTGGAGACGGTCTTGTGATGCCCAAAAAATTGGTGGTAATGTACTATGGGACTTCGACAGGATTTTCACGTCCGAGGGGAATATCTTCTGCTCCGCTGGCGTGACTGCGGGAATCGATCTGGCTCTTCATATCATTACTCTTGATGCTGGTAATCACGTTGCCTCTGCTGTTGCCCGTGAACTCGTCGTCCCGATGCGGCGCGCCGGGGGGCAAAGCCAGCATTCATTGTTACTGGAGTTGAAGAACGTGGCCACCGACCGCACTCGGCCTCTGGTTGATGCAATTATCCAGATGCCGGACCGGAAATGGACACTAGACCAACTAGCCTTGTTCATCAATGTGACACCACGAACATTGACGCGTCATATAAAAAAGGAATTTGGCATTCCCCCGGTCAGGTTTGTTGAACTGGTGAGATTACAATTCGCCGCTAATCTGATCGAAAGAGGTGAACACATCAAGGTGGTTGCATACAAGGCCGGGTTCGGCTCTAGCCAACGGATGCAACGGGCAATCAAGCGGAACTTTGCCATTACCCCTTCACAATTTTGGAGCACGTTCTAAAATCAGATAATCTTCATATTTCTGTCCATATTCCTTTACAATATCCGACATGTCCGCAATCCAGATGAAGTATCGGTTGCGATAATCTTCGAAATAGGCGATGTGTTCGGGGCTCATGACGCTGGGGTCAAGATCGTCCAGCCTGCGATAGCTCCGATTCATGCCGGGGTCGGCATCTTTCAACCAACCCCCAATTGCTTCAATGGTCATAATTTCCCTCGGGCTTTCTCGTAGGGTGATTTGCTGAAATCGTTTTCTACCTCCCGAGGCAGGGCTGTGGCAATCACAGCAGACAGCAATGCTGTAATCAGGATAGTCAGGTAAAGGATGTCGAACGATCCGGTTTTTTCCTTGACGTAGCCGCCGAACAGGTTGCCAATCACGCCTCCTATCCCCAGGAAAACATTTCCGAAAGAGAAGATGAGAGCTGCATTTCCATCGCTGAACAGATGGCTGATGTAGGCAGGGATCAGGCCAAAAATCGCGTAGAAAGAAAGCCCGAAGGCCATCCCCGACACAAGGATGAGCAGGTACCCGACACCATCCGTCTCTGCAAATATCACCGCTAATGCCGCCATGCCCAGCATCAGATAAGTCACAATCATGCCCCGACGAATGGTGATCCGGTCGGCGAGTGCACCGATCAGGAATCCGCTGAACATGCCCACCACGCCGATAATTCCCCAAACCGAAGCTACTCCGACCTCCTTGAGCCCGACTTGTCCGACAAGGTAGGCCGACAGATAGGTCTGGAAAGACATGCAGGATATTCCGTTGAGGAACATCATCACCAAGATGCCCCCGACCAGTTTCTTGGGAAGCGAGGCGACACGGTTCCAGCCCAATGGCTTCTTGATTGGAGTGACACCCCTGGGCCCATCATGTTGATTGCGCACCGGAAACAGGCGCCACGCCGAGTAGATGGCCAGTACCGTTACGATGGAAAAGGTAGTTGCCCAGAGCATGCGCCAGCCGAAAACCGGCAGGACGGCGGCTAGAAGGATACTGTTGATGAATACCCCATAACTGGTGCCCGAAGACATCAGACACAAGGCCTTGCCTCGGTTGTGAGGAGAAATGATTTCCCGGGATACCTCGACCATGGGTACCCAGATTAGTGATGCACAGGCTCCCAGTATCAACAAAAACGCTCCGAGGGCGTAGACATTGCCGACTAAAGTTAATCCACCCAATGCAAGCGCACTGAGAATAATGGAAAACAGGATCAGATTGGTCGCGCCGAACCACAGCGTCAAAAATCCGGCCAGAGCCGAGGACACGAGAAACCCCGCCTGCACTGTTCCCGAGATCAGTCCCAGAGTACTGTAGGAAAAGCTTATATCTCTGCGGACTGATTCCACCATGGCCGGAAACAGGTATATGCCGAATCCGTAGACCGCCCCGATTAATGCGGTGAACAGAATGGCGATTTCCTTCTGACCAACATGTTTCATTGACATGATTCGGATTCCTGTGCCGAATTCGACAGTTTGCGATATAGCGCAAGTATGCGATGCGCTCTCGGTCCTGGCGGTGATCGATCATAATCACCATAAAGCCATTCCATTGGTATTTCGTTTGTGGCTGAGGAGACTTTAACTAAACTCAGCCTGTTAATTCAGACATTCGAATATCAAAAATAGACATAGACATTATTTTTGTTTTCAACGGTTATGGTATAACTGGTTCTTCATATTTATTGTTTCGAGGGCTGATCGCGGATTTTGGGGACGGCGCCAAACCGGGCATTACGATCCAGCGCGTCAATGTCGCTCATTTCTCTGGCCCCCAGCGCAAACCCTCCGATGTTGAAATTCTGGCCAATATGGGCCGAAGTCTGCGCTTTCGGAATGGCGATCAGGTTATGCTGGTAATGCCAGCGCAGGAGTATCTGCGCCGGAGTCACCTTGTGCCGAGTGGCCAGCGCCTGTATGAAGGGGTCGCGAAGCGGGGTTTCTACAGCCGTGTCGGGTTGCCATTGTGCGGCGCCCAGCGGCGACCCGCTGATAATCTGGATGCCGTTGTGATCACAAAATGTCCTGAGTGCGCTCTGGCAACAATAGGGATGGAGTTCAATCTGGTTACAAACGGGGGGAATACGGGCGAAATCCTGGAGCGCTTTCAGGTGCGGGATGTTGAAATTCGAAACCCCGATACTCCTTGCCCGATTTTCGTCAACGAGTTTTTCCAGCGCCTGCCAGGTTTGCCGGTTTTTGCCGGCAACCGGCCAGTGCAGTAGATACAAATCAATATATTCCAGGCCCAGTCTTTCCAGGCTTGATTCAAACGCATGCAGTGCATGGTCGTAACCGAAATGGTTGATCGGGACTTTCGATGTAATGAACAGGGAATCCCGGTTGATTCGGGACTGCCTGAGCGCGGCTCCGATGCTGCGCTCGTTGCCATAAACCGGAGACGTGTCAAAATGCCGATAACCCTGCTGCAATGCGCGGAGCGCGGTGTTGACTACTTCACCGCTATCGTTGCGCCAGCCATTTAATCCTGCCGTACCAAAACCTCTGGTTGGAATGGATATGCCATTGGACAGTTGTGTTTCTGTGATGAACGCCATAATCGTGATTCCGTGTGCTTGAGTATGATACTCAAAAGCGTTGCAGGGACAAGTTGATTTCCGGTAGGGGCGGGGATCCGTATCCGCCCGTTTCGGATTCTGTCAATAACGGGCGACCACAGAGGGTCGCCCCTACGCATCATTTTATTACAGACCCTGTCATCAAACCGCCCGGAAAGTCACCCGGAAAGTCGCCGCCCGGATTGACACGTTGATTGCACAGACGGCGGCGCACTGGTCGCCGCGAGGCGATTGACGACGCAACTGAACGGCGGGCGGTATCGGCGCGGGAATCAATGTTCATGGAACGTTGAGGCTCCTCGACTGCATCCGAAACAGTGTGTGACCAGTCGTCTCTATGCCCGCTGCGCTAATTGGAATTGCAACCGGATACTACAACCCTGTGAGTGAAAAAACATAGGGAATCAATGGGCCGCGACTCAACGCTCCTGAGTGTGGGTCCCGCATAACCTCTTAGAATACATCTGGTGAGGTCTGCACAATAATGCAGTGCTTGACAAGATCGGAACGATGCCGTCTCGCGTCTGCAATTGGACGCACTACCCCCGTCGTTCTGGCAAGCCCGAATCGCCGCATTCAGAGCGTCTTGAGACGTGCTATGGTTGAGAGCGATTCCTTTACTGTACGACGAACAGCTGTGTAAATCAACAGCGATTGCACCATACCTACCACTCCCACCACTGCCAAGACTGGCGTGAACCGTATAGCTGCCGGTACTTGATCCAAGGGATTCTACTTTGATGTAATACGTGCCCGCGCTCACAGAACGCCGAATTCTGAAATTAAGACCGCTGCCCCCATCGTCGTCGCTTGTCAGGGTGGAACCCGAACTGCTTTGGAGCTCGCCCACTGTATCGAGGCTACCCGTTGTGTGGACCGTCAGCGTCCCCGACCCGCTGACCCGCACCCGAAAGTAATCCACATCGCTACCTGTTTCTATCCGTCCCGAACGCGAACCGCCCAAGGACAGATTCGTTGCGCCGGAGCGCGTGTCGCTATGATCATCAACAACTGCACTCACTGTGACGCGCACGCCACTGGAGCAGTTGTTCGCGGTGTCCGATTCTCCGGTCACCGTATCGACACACGCGCCGTAGTAGTAGGCGCCTGCCTGCGATGGCGCTGTCAGGCTGATTGACTCTGCGCTTGTGCCCGAAGTCGCAAGAGCGCTTACTGTGTCCGTGCCCACCGCTGTATCGGATGACGAAATCGTCGAGTCCGAAGATCGGTAGTAGCGCAGCGTCGTCGCCGCCGACCGGCTATCGCCTGTATTGCGAACCGTCGCGCGAAGTGTGAGCGATGCGCCCGCATCCGGGCTGCTATCGCTCACCGATGGCGACCCAACCACCAGATCCGGTTTGTTGGGCGGCGGTGTAATTACCGTATCATCTGGGCGATCAGGTGCCGAAGCCGAACTACCACCCCCGCCGCACGATGATAAAACAAGCGCGGCCGCTAAAACTGCCGCAAGGGACGCCACTCTGGAAACCGGACTGTCCGGGCTGTTCTTTCTGTTCATTCGGGCCTCTTTCAGCAGGAATAAGTTAAAACCGGGCAGCATGCAGGATCAGGATGCAACGGAAGACATCACCCCGAGGCTTCGGGGCGCCAGCATACCGTCATTTCGGATCAGTGGTATCCATACGGTGGCGCTGACGGCGCCTTGCTGGATGGTCGCTTCAATGGGCGAGTCAACAAAATCCTCTCCAGCAACAGCGGCCGGCGCCGTGTCGCCGGGCTTAAGGCGAACAACTACGGTGATATCCCTTTGCGCCGGTTCCGCAACCGCTACTTCTACGCCCACAGATTCTCCGCTCCCTACCGACGGCTCCACAAACGAGACGCTCACTTCCTGATTGACTGAAGATGAAGAAGCTGGCGTGGAGCGCGAGGCAACCCGAATATGACCGATTTCAGGGACAGCCTGATACAGGTTCGTATTGTCGGAGTTTCCGCCGCCCGCCACGCCGAACCATTCCCAACGAGGCTTCTTCGCGCGAGGGCCAAGCGGTATCAAAAGATGCATTCCGGCAGTCACGGATTCATCGTTCCCCCCGTCCCAGGTGGTATCGAAAGTCAGCCATGGATGGGGACGCCAGTTGACCCCCATGCGGGTACCCCGATTCCGGTCGCCCGAGCCGTCTTCCGCTTCCCACTGATACCGGGTCATGGACACGTCGATTGTAGTTGTCAGGTTCAGGCGCGTTCCCAATTCCACGCCCTCAAGCGGCCTTTCCTCATGACCGGGCCGAACCATCGTCCAGCCGGTGGTCGGCGCAAAGTACCGCAGTTCCCCGGCCCCCCAACGCCCGAAGTAATCCATGCCCAGAGTGAGCGCCTCATGTCCGTGTTCGGCGCTGCGCAGATAGAACAAAGAAAACCCCAATATATCCCAGTCCGGCTTGTCCGAAACCCGGAACCGATGCGCCATGCCATAACGCAAATCATTCCGCATGGCGCCGAACTCGTCCCGCCAGCGGGTCACGCCCTGCTGCAGGAAGGATGCAGAGCGTATGCCCGCCAAGTCTCCGCCGCCAGTGAATGAAAACGGGGTGACCATGTCCAGTCCGCCCGTACTGCCAACGTCCGGCGACCAGGCCATCCCGCCGGTGATGGAGAAATTTTCCCCGAAGACCTCCTTGCCCCGTTTATCAGCAAGGCCAATGCCCTTGTCGAACAGGCTGTTGACGCCATCGCTCAGAAAACATTCGGCGGCAGACTCCTTATCCCCGTTCACGGCGCCCTGGCACCGCTGCACGGAATGCAGGGAATAGTCCCAAAATCGGCCATCGGCGCCGCCGCTTGCGCTTGTCTGGATAAAGGGAGTTCCTGCAACGAATAACCCAAGTAGAACTACACTAACCAAGCCCGGCGCTTGGCAGACATTTCTATTCATCTGTTTGCTCCTGTATTTACGTTCACAAATTTCCCCGGACGCGGGTCAATTTTGATTTTTGATCATGGTTTGTAGCGAAGGCCTGCCGTCTGAACGACAGGAGATTTTGAGCCCAGGCTTCCTGCTGCAAATACGAAGAAGGGCTATATCTTTTGTGATGTTCCCGGTATCCGTCGAAGTGACGGAGCAGAACCTTAAAAAACAGCGAGGCAGCTTGCCTGTTGTTTGTTAAGTGCTTGAAATTCCTGTGAAATTCGGGGGGGGGGGTAACTTATTGTTTCTGCTGAACTTTTCAGTCTTTCCGTGCAACTTCGAATTGTTTCAGGATAACCGCCGTCGTTGCAGTGTGTACACCGAGCGGCATCCGAAAAGCCGGGAAAAAGGTTAGCCAAGATCACATCTGTATCCATCATGCGAAAAGAATAAGCCAGACTTCAGTAAAATGTCAACCTAAAATTTCCTCACCTAAAATTTCCTCAGGGACGGGAATACACAGGGGACGGGATTCATTGAGCGGATTCGACTTCCCCGGTCTGTGGGGGAATGAGCGTTTGAGTGGAATATTGATATTATTGTCGGCTATGAACGGTTATTATCGTTTATGATCGAATCCGTGCAGTGACGACGCGTTGGAGGGGACACCAATCGGAGAAATCAATGAAACCTGAAACATTCCGTAGGGAAGCGCATGAACTGATCGACTGGATCTGTGATTACCGCCAGAAAATCGAAGCGCGGCCGGTGCGGGCACAGGTCGCTCCGGGGGATGTCCGTGGCAAACTGCCGGGCGCTCCGCCGGAGCAGCCGGAACCCTTCGCCGAGGTGTTGCGGGACCTCGAAACCCTGGTGGCGCCGGGCATCACCGAAGTGCAGCATCCTATGCATTTCGGCTGGTTTCCATCCAATGCTTCACTGGCCTCAGTGCTGGGCGATTTCGCCAGTTCCGGTCTCGGTACTCTGGGTATTTCCTGGGAAAGTTGCCCCGCGCTGACCGAGGTGGAAGAAGTGGTTTGTGACTGGATGCGACAGCTAACGGGGTTGTCGCAGCAGTGGGAAGGCACGATTCATGATACCGCGTCCACCGCCTGCCTCTGCGCCATGATTCTGGCCCGGGAGAAGGCGACCAGCTACGGCGAAACCCGGGGCGGGTTGCAGCAGGCGGACAACCCGCTCACGGTCTATACTACGGACGAAGCCCATTCTTCGGTTCGCAAGGCGGCGTTGCTGGCCGGGTTCGGCGCGGATAATATCCGCCGGGCGCCGATGGATGCCGGACGCGCCATGCAGCCGGATGCGCTGGAAGCCATGATCAACCGGGATCTGGCCGCCGGCGCCATCCCCGCCATGATTGTGGCTTCGGTGGGTTCTACCGGAATTACCGCGATGGACCCGGTGGCAACGCTGGCGCAATGCGCCGGTCGCAACAGCATCTGGCTTCATGTCGATGCCGCCATGGCTGGCTCCGCCATGCTGCTGCCCGAGTACCGCCACCTTTGGCAGGGTGTTGAAGAGGCTGACTCGATCTCATGGAACCCGCACAAGTGGATGGGCACCATCCTTGACTGCTCCCTGTTCTACGTGCGGGACCCCGAGCACCTGGTTCGGGTGATGTCCACCAATCCGAGCTATCTTCGTTCCGGCGTGGATGGAGAAGTGAAGCAGTATCGGGACTGGGGTATCCCGCTGGGACGGCGCTTTCGGGCATTGAAGCTGTGGTTCCATCTGCGCCTTGACGGTATCGAAGCGATCCGTCAGCGACTGCGCCGCGACCTTGACAATGCCCGTTGGCTGGCGGCGCAGGTGGTAGCCGAACCTCATTGGGAGGTAGTGGCGCCGGTCACCCTGCAAACCGTGTGCGTCCTGCACCGACCGCCCGGTCTCGCCGGGGAGGCGCTGGATACGCATACCCTGGGCTGGGTGGAAGCCATCAACCGATCCGGGGCTGCCTTCCTGTCTCCAGCGAAGATTGATGAACGCTGGATCGCGCGGGTGTCTATCGGTGTCGAGGCTACCGAACGCCACCATGTGGAGGCGCTCTGGAACCTCGTCCGGGAAACCGCCGCCTTGGTGAATGTCAGTGGCGGATAATGAGATGACCGGCGTCGCGACGCTCTACTACGCCCATGACCCGATGTGCTCCTGGTGCTGGGCATTCGCGCCGGCCTTTGAGTCGCTGGAGACCTTGTTGTCGCCGATGGTCGGTGAGCGGCTACAGATCCATAAATTGCTGGGCGGTCTCGCCGCGGACAGCGACATGCCAATGCCGGAACCCATGCGGCAGTTTCTGCAGCAAACCTGGATGACGATCCAGCAGCGGGCGCCGGGCACTGTGTTCAACTTCGATTTTTGGAGCCGGTGTCAACCACGCCGTTCCACCTGGCCTGCCTGCCGCGCTGTCATTGCGGCGCGGACTCAGGGTGCGGGCCGGGATACCGCCATGAACCGGGCGATCCAGCATGCTTACTACCTGGATGCGCGAAATCCATCCGAGCGGAATACCCTGGTAGAGTTGGCGGGGGAGATTGACCTGAATGTGCCGCGTTTTGCCGCCGCTCTGGATGCCCCGGATACCCGCGCCGCGCATGCCATGGAAATGGAGCGGGCGCGGCGTCTGGGTATCCAGGGGTTCCCCGGCCTGGTCCTGGTGAGCGGAGACCGGGTGCGGGAAATCAGGGTGGATTTTTCCGGCGGCGCCGCGATGCAGGCGCAGGTGATGGCGCTGGTGGAGGACGGCCACGCAGATTGACCGGCCTGAAGAGAAAAACGCGGGCGGTTACCCGGGATCTTCGAAATCCAGGGCATCGTGGCGTTCACGCAATAGCCACGGGTTGTTGTCCGCGGAGCGGTTGACGCGCTTTCCCCGCGCTACCGCAGGCCGCTCCCCGATCTCCCTGGCCCAACGACCCAGATGCCGGTAGGAGGCGGCATCCAGAAACTCCGCCGCTTCGTAGACGGAATCCTGCACCAGCCGACCGTACCAGGGCCAGATGGCGATATCCGCCACGGTGTATTCGTCCCCGCAGATATAGCGGCGGTCTGCCAGATTGCGATCCAGCACATCCAGCTGCCGCTTGACCTCCATGGTAAAGCGGTGGATCGGATATTCCATGGGATGAGGAGCATACCGATAGAAATGGCCGAAGCCGCCGCCGAGATACGGAGCGCTACCCATCTGCCAGAAAAGCCACGACAGGCATTCGGCCCTTGGTGAAGCGCCGGTTGGCGCCAGCGCCTGAAACTTGTCCGCGAGATACCAGAGAATCGCGCCGGACTCGAAGACCCGCGCGGGTTCTTCTTCGCTACAGTCCAGCAGGGCGGGGATTTTCGAGTTGGGGTTGATTGCCACGAAGCCGCTGCCGAACTGGTCGCCCTCGCCGATATCGATGTACCAGGCATCATATTCCGCGCCCTGATGCCCCGTCTCCAGCAGTTCCTCCAGCATCACTGTGACCTTGATACCGTTGGGAGTGCCCATAGAATACAGCTGCATCGGGTGATGGCCGCGGGGCAGTTCCCGCTCATGAGTGGCGCCGGCAACGGGACGGTTGATCCCGGCCCAGCGGCCCCCGCTTTCTTGATCCGGGCGCCAGACTTTGGGCGGTTTCCAGGATTCGTCTGTCATATTTACCGGCTCCTCATCTGCGAAAATAACGGGGAGAGTTTAGCCTGGGGAAGTCGCATATTGCTGTATATTTTCCAATTCTTCGCGCGCCCGATCTTTGGCCAGTTCCAGGTCATAGTGGGCTTGCAGATTCATCCAGAACTCCGGACTTGTGCGAAAAGCGACAGACAAGCGCAAGGCCGTATCACCCGATATGCCGCGTTGTCCGTTAATGATCCCGCTGATCCTGTTTGCCGGGACATGAATGTGCTTGGCAAACCTGTTCGAGCTTAACCCAAGCGGATCAAGATATTCGTTCGCGAGAATTTCCCCCGGATGAACGGGTTTAATGGTAGTCACAGATTTCGACATGGTAAGCATCCCCATTTTGCCAAGTGAAGCATATTCTCCATTGGCGATTAATACGTATTGAATATTGCCCGGTTCTATCACCGCTAAGGAGTTCTAACATATTGCCCGGCGGGGTTCTCAAGTCATCAATTACGTTCGCTGAGTGAAGCATTGCCAGCTTACGTAAAGCGGCTCGCTCGATACTGATGAATCGCTGGACACGCTGCCGACCAAATAGCTTTTTTGTATTTTTGTCAGCAAACTGTCTGATCATGGACGCAATTATAGTACGCATGACGTATAAAGTAAAATTGATTTTCAGCGCCGTATCTCTTTGCGTCACACATCATGACCATAATTTCCCGGGCTATTCACCCATACTTCCGGTCAAGTATAATATGCGCTTGTCTACCGATGTCGGGGTGTAGCTCAGCCTGGTAGAGTACTGCCTTCGGGAGGCAGGGGCCGGTGGTTCGAAGCTTCGGCAATGGTGCTCAGCCGACATTCGTTTTGCTCCAGAACCTGCCGAACGATGATCTTTCATATGCGTGCGAGCACCTGTTCGAACCACAGGACCGCCGCCTCTCCCTCTTTCCGCGTGACCTCATCAACCGACCGGCTATGGCGTATGCCGTTTCGGAGTTCTGCCAACTGGTCGAACTTCACTAACAACTTTGACTTATTCGCGAACCGACTCTCAAAACTCTGCCAGAGATTCTTATTGAAAATCGTTTCCTGCAACTCTCGCAAATCACTGTACTCAAGACGCCGACTTAACGATTTATATTGATCCAGTTCGATATTCGCGTTCTTTTTTGCGGCAGCCTGGATACGTTCATCGACTTTCTGGAGTACATGAGAGGGAAGCCGTTCAGCATTGTTTTCGAGTGTTTTGTCCACTCGTTCGCGAAGAGCAAGCTCAATGCACTCGACCCGCCTGTCCAGCTCCCTCAACTGAGGCGATAGGTCGCTTCTCCCTTTGATCAGCAGATTCTCAATCGCTTCCAGGAATGTCCGCTGGCGCTCGGCAATAAACTCCTCGTAGTCATCCTCAGTGAATGGATTACACAACAGCACATTGAAAGCCGCCGGGGAGATAAAGTGCGACTCAAGTATGCTGTGCACCGTATCCTTCCCATTTTGCTTGATCAGTTCTGGAAGATATTCGTTTGGAAGCCGATTGCCAATAATGCGCCGATTCGTTTCGGAAGAAAGCGGTGTACGGTTCAGAATTGAGTGAATCAGTCCACCACCAACACCAAGTTCCGTCGCTTTCGAGACTGGGATGATGTGATGATCGTCCAAATCATCAAATTGAGGCACATTACCATTGACCCAGTCGCGAGCACCCTGAATAATGAGTAAATTGAAGATACCGTTATAGATTGAAGTACCGCGCCTGACTTCACTCCGAAGGTCCAAGTTTCGGAAACGTATCCGGAATTCCTGAATCAGTCCTGGTTCACTCTCATCGTTATCCATCCAGGCTTTCAGGTCCAGGAAGTCCCGGGCTGCAGTCGACTCGACGGAACCTGAGTATCGATTCAGGAATACCGCGGCCCAGTACCAATGCCTAACTTTGAATTGTGCCTCGAGTTTCTGGCTGTCGGATAATTCTCTGACGTGCGCCTGTATGGCAGAAAATACCGGGATGATCGAAACGTAGGGAAGATAATTCGAAGAAATTGCACCGAATTCCTGAGGATGTCGCAAGAGTTTGATGGCCGCCTCAAGGGCAGCAACAGCATCATCCCAACGCTGCGTGAATGCCGTCGTATCAGCAACTAACACTTCCTTCCGACGTGTCCCATCGGGGTCACGGACTGGCTTCTCTGATCCGGGTAGAAGGAAGTAGAGGTAATTCGGTGAGCAGTACCCTTGCCTGAGAATCGACATTACTTGCAAGATGTACACATTCATCTTGTTCGAGGCGACAAATTCAAGACGGGGGGCAGCGGTGCGCCACATATGTTTTAACTGCAAACCTTTGGGCTTGAGCAATGCATTCATAAGATCGAAGGTATCAAGTTGAATTCCTTTGCTATTGATCTTCGTAAATATGTCGCAGACCTTGTCGACTCCAAGTTGCTGATCAAGTTCGATATAGGAAATCTGGTACTGTTCTGTAAGAACCTTGATGTGCTCGCCAAATGCCGACGCATTCTTGGCATTCAGGGTTGCTTCCTGGTGCTGATCATCCTCACCTGACTGCTTTGCTTCAGCCGCTACTTCACGCCAATGCTTTTCGTATTCTTGCACCCAGTTCGGCAATGCCCAGCCCTCTTCACCAACAACGGCCAGCGGAAAGATATGATTCGCATACTGCTGCTCACGATTGGTAATGAGTTTTGCCCGGCGTTTCGACCAATCGTACTCGAACGCGTTATCGTACTCATGAGCCATAAAACGGTCGATACGAACGAAGAAGTAATACCGATTTGCGCGAGTAGGCAGTGGCTTGTCGGGTGCCAGAAACGCATAGTACATGGCCGTGAGTCGCTGTTGTCCGTCCAGCACGATGTATTCCGCCTTTTCTCGACCTTCATAGCCGTAAACCGGTTCGCAGGACAGTGCCTCAAAGTTCTTTTTCTCGCCAGTCCAGAGCAACAGGCTGCCAATATAATAGTCAAGGAATATTGAGCGCATCAGATCACGAATGTCCCATGGTTTCCACTCAAACTCACGCTGAAAGTCGGGAATGACGAATCGCCCTTCCCGCAGTTGTCCAATGAGCGTGTTCAGTGTGACATGATCAGGTTTCTGTGCATTTTTCATATAGTTCTTCTTTTGTCCAGTACAGCAACAAGCCGTTGGTATTCACTATCCGCATGGGGAACGAAAGCAACGGATGTCAGTATCGACCATACATCTTTTATCATACTCAATGCGCTGAGGGTCATAGAACATTGATCAAAGCAGGCGGCCAGTAATGTCCCGGGCATCTTCAGAATCAATCCGTCCGTTATTTAACAACTGGGTGCGAATGGTCCATGGCGATACATTGAAGTGGTTTGCTACCTCATTCTGTTTTTCCTCGGAATCATAATCGCCTTCCATCATGTCGTCCACACAGGTAAACGGACTTAACAGCTCAGCGGCGAATGCGCGTTGAAGTTTCTGACGGTAGCTGTAGGTACGGGTTGCCGGAAGAAGGGGCTCGGTAGAACCATACATTTGTGTGCAAAACACACGGTCCCCGATCAGGCGCGCCAGATCAAACCGCCGTCCCGTTTGCCTGGATGACCGAAGGGATACATACGAACGATTGTTGCTCCGGTCCAGTGCAAAAGAGATATTGTGTGCGGGATGATCGGACTGTCCCGAAATCGCGTTTTCCATGGCGCCTGCAAAACTGGTCAGAATTTGGTTACAGATCGGTTGATCACGCAGCTTTTCCTGACTACGGATGCCCTGTGCAAAAAGTTGGCCCAGATTCCATGCCTGTACAGACCCTGCCGGCTGTGAAATATCTGTCATATTGTCCAATTTGATGGCATTGTCCGGATTGGCTTCAAAACCATCTCGTTCAGCGATTTCAACAAAGTCCCGCTCATGAAAAATCCTGCTTGACGTGTGGTCGCCCAGCTTCACATCAGCCACGATCTCTCCCAGAGCTTTTTCCCCCAGTTTGTTCGCATTTTCAAGCCAGGATTTCAACTCACTCTCATCCGCTTCATCCGGTTCATAGCCGAGTTGTGCTTCCAGACGACGATAGCAGGCCAGTTCAGGATTTTCTCTTTCTTCGCTTAAATCGTTCCACAGGCGATGCAGATTACTGTTTCGGATTCCTTTCCTGTCGAGTTGCATCAAAATATCTTCCACAAAACCGTCAATAGCATTTTCAAGGGTTTCTGCACGAACCCACTGACGACCTGATGCCCCCAGGTAACGGAACAGGACCGCTTCCGGGTCAATGGAAGGCTCGGATGACAGGCAAGACCACACGCCATCCGAGAAAATCGTTACATTGGGCCAGACATAACCTTCGCCTATGGTTGACATTTGATGTGCGAAATTCCAATTTACCAAGGTATCTTCATCCAGGCGGCGAAGCTGACGGACCTCCCAACGCAGACGCCACCAGTTCCACACCAGCCATTCGGCGATGTGACAACCTGGAATATATGGACCATGAAGGAGTTTGCTACTGCTCATGTCCTCACCTGCAGTTAACAAATGCTCGTTTGCTGTCATGGCAAACAGACCAAATGTCGCTCGCTCTGCTTCGCTTCCGAAATCAGCATTTTCCGGGGTCAATGAAATTGTCAGGTTATCAATCATCTTGATGCCCACTCTTTGATGATATATTTTTTCATATCGACCTCGTTGCAGCCAAGCTCATATCCATGATAACTGCGGGTTCTCCCCTCCCGTTTCGCCTCGTATACAGAGCCGTTTTCGTTCACAGCCCACACATACTTTGGTAAACCATCCTGCATCGGCTCGCTGATCATCCCTCGCTGAATACCTGCGAGAAATAAAGTCCGGGCTTCATTATGTTTGACACGTATTTTACTGTCGCACAGTGATTTATTTGGGCGGGGATTGGCTGGTGGGTGAAAATTGTAATCAGCCGGAAATCGTTTATGATGAGGGCTGCCAGTGTAAATCGCGCGTTGTGCGCACTTGTCAAGAATCGCCGAACCAATTCCCTGTTTCATAGATACCCTGCGCTTTGGATTGTTGCCTTGACGCTTGGGCATGATCGTATCTCCACCTGTCATTGTTTCGCGAGGTTATCATAAAAGAAAGAGCTTTGCGCCACTCTCCGGGGGCATATCTTATCTGTGGCATACAGGAACGGTCAGTTCGTCCTCGGCGCCCCAACTGGCCAACCATGTGTCTACTTCTTCAGCAGTCGCGTACAGACCGCTGGTCTGGACTTCATCCCAAGCCTTGAGCGTATCCTGACGGAAGGCTTCGCGTCTTTCTTCACGCTCCACGTAAACATACCGGCTATGAAACCTCTGCAAATTTATCATTTCCTGTCTGGGAAACTGCTGTTGGTCAAGTATAATATGCGCTTGTCTACCCACGTCGGGGTGTAGCTCAGCCTGGTAGAGTACTGCCTTCGGGAGGCAGGGGCCGGTGGTTCGAATCCACTCACCCCGACCAGATAATCAATGCCATCACGTGAAAGCGGCTCGCTTTGACGCGGCCCGTCGCGCCCTTGCGATTACCGGGTCAATTCATATCCAGCGCTTTTTTCCGCTCGTTCGCCCAGGTCCGTATGATCTGGTCAACCGCAAGCCCCATAAAGGCGACACACAGCCCCAGTGTCAACCCGATGCCGGTGCCCTGTGGGTCCGAAATGGCTTTCAGGATCAACTGTCCAAGATCGGTGGTGCCGATAAAGGCTCCGATGATGACCATGAACAAGGCAAAAATCGCGGTCTGATTCACACCCAGCATGATGTGCGGAAACGCCAGGGGCAGTTCGATCGAGAGCCATCTCTGGGTGCGCGATACACCCAGCATGGAGCCGGTATCATGCAGAACCTGCGGGACACTGCGAAGTCCTTCGACCGTATACCGTGTCGCCGGGACGGTGGCATAGACGATGGCGGCGATGATCACGGAGGTATCGGTAATGCCAAACAGCATGATCACCGGAATCAGGTAGATGAATGAGGGAAAAGTCTGGAGAAAATCACAGATCAGCAGGACTCCCTTGCTGGCGATGGAGTTCTGGGCGCACAGGGAACCGATAATCACACCGAGGATTGTCGAGACAATCACGGAGAACGAGGCCATGTAGGCGGTGATCAATGCCCGGTCCCAGTATTGTGACAGCGCAATGAAAAGCAGGAACCCGCCAATGAGCAGCGCCTGTCTGACACCCGCCAGTATGTATCCAATGCCCATCATCAAGACGAAGGTGGCTACAACGGGCATACGCAGATACATGTTTTTCATCGGCGCCAGTACGGATGTGATCAGGAACTCGTTGAAGCTGTTGAGCGCGTAGAAGAATGTGTCCCATACCCAATCCACCGCGGCCTGCCACAACGGCGCAGTCGTAATGCCTTTGTTGTGCGGGACAATGTACAGGTAATTAAAGCCTTCCCGAAAGAGGAAGCCGCCAATCCAGGCCAGCGTCGTACCGATCAGAAAGACAGCCAGAGCCAGCAACCCGTACCGATGTCTCTGCACAAATGTCAGGTCGGCAAAGTAGTCGGTCTGCTTGTTCGCCCAGGCCAGGGACATTTTATCCAGCACAACCGCGATCAGGACGATACAGACCCCGATCTCAATGCCAGTACCGACTCTGAGAGAGTTCAGCGCGATCATCAGATTGGAGCCCAGCCCCTGGGCGCCGATAAACGAGGCAATCACGGTCATTGCCAGACATTGCATGACGGTCTGGTTGACCCCGATCAGGATGTCACGCCGCGCTGTCGGAATCAGCACCCGGAACATCAACTGGATTTTGTTGCACCCGCTCATCATGCCAGAGTCCACCACATCCACGGGCGCTTTCTTTAATCCCAACAGTGTCAATCGAACCATTGGCGGCGTAGCGAACACGATGGTCGCAATCGCGGCGGCATGGTCGCCGACTCCGAACAGCACGATCACCGGAACCAGATAGGAATAGTGCGGCATGGTCTGGGCAATGTTGAGGAGCGGATTCAGGGTTTCCTCGACGAATCGGCTCTTGTAGGCCCAGATACCCAGCGTCAGCCCGAGAATAACGGATACCGGCGCCGCGATCAGTATAAATGACAGGGTCTCCATCGACGGCTTCCACTGTCCAAATATGGCAATAAATGTTGTACACAGACCAGCCAGTATGGCCAGCCGCAGTCCTTGCAGCCTGTAACCCAGAATAATGGCCCAACCGGTAATTACTGTCCAGGGCAGGGCCGGCCAGCGTACCCAGGGATTCTCGTTGATGAAATCCCAACTGGTAAAGGCGACAATCGTCTTGTTCCCTCCGAGAAAGATTTCCCGGACAAAATTGATCACGAAAAGAAACAGGCCGGAAACGGCCCGGGTGATTTCGCGGAACAGGGCCTCTTCTTCGTAGTCTTCAATGATCGGGTCGTATACTTTCACCGGCCACCAATCGAACATGAGATGGCGCACCGAATCGTTGATGATCACGGGCAGTTGCGAAAGCAACGGCGGCAAGCGCCACAGATAACTCGACTCAGCCGGATTGATCAAAAAGTACAGCAGGAAAAATACCGCCAAAAGGACGGCAAATTGAACGACTTTCGGATGTTTGGTCAGGAAAGTCATTGTACGGGTATCAGTGCGCTTCCGGTTTGCCGGACTTTCCTCCGAACAATATCCTGAGTACGCGGGAGGCATGCAGGGTTCCTACCACTTCGCCGTCCGCATTGACGACCGCCACCGGCTTTTCCTGTCCGAGAATATCTTCCGCGACCGATTCAATTACGGCATCCACGGCAACCCTGAGATCACCGTGTACCTCTGCTGCGGACACCGGGTCCATTACGGATTGCACTCTCAGCACCTTTTCCCGTGGCACATCTTCGGTGAACTTGCGCACATATTCGGTCGCCGGATTCAATACGATACTGGAAGGCGTATCCAGTTGTTCAACCACTCCATCTTTCATGATGGCGATACGGTCGGCGAGACGCAGGGCTTCGTCAAAATCATGAGTGACGAACAGGATGGTTTTGCCCAAAACCCCTTGCAAACGCAGGAACTCATCCTGCATTTCCTTGCGGATCAGGGGGTCCAGCGCGGAGAACGGCTCATCCAGAAACCAGATATCCGGCTCTACAGCCAGGGAGCGCGCGATGCCCACTCTTTGTTGTTGACCGCCGGACAGCTCCCGTGGGAAATAATTCTCGCGTCTCTCAAGACCGACCAGGTGCACCATTTCCATGGCTCTTTTGACACTGTCCCGAGTGCTGATTCCCTTGACCTGTAACGGGAACGCGATATTCTCCAGAACGGTCTTGTGCGGCAACAGCCCGAAATTCTGGAAGACCATGCCCATCCTGTTTCGCCGCAGCTCGACGAGTTGCTTGTGATTCATCGTCAGGAGGTCCTGTCCCTCGATAAAAATCTTCCCGGAAGTGGCGTCCGTCAATCTCGATATGCAGCGGAGCAGGGTGGATTTGCCAGAGCCGGACAGCCCCATGATCACCAGAATCTCTCCCTTGATCACGTCAAAGGAGACGTTATTGACTCCTACGATCAGTCCGGCCTCCATGAATCGTTTGCTGTCTACAACGCCACCTGATTCCCGGAGCGTGCTTTTGGCGTTGCTGCCGAATATCTTGTAGACAGATTGACACTGGATAATGGTTTGGTCTTTCCCTGCCGATTCTTCTTGATATGACATGTCCGAAATGATCACTTCCCCGTGGTAATACGGTAGCGTACCCTATTTTCAGTCCGATTTGTGAAATCCAGACCCAAAAACGGATTCCCCTTGCATTTGCGACAGGGGGAATCCGGGGATTGGCGCCAGGCCTCCGCAGTTTACGGGAGGACTACCGTTGTCAATTACTCGCTCCGAGAATGGAGACGGTCCAGGGTTTCCAGACCTTTTCATTGTCCGCCAGCCACTTGACGGCGGCATCTGCATGGGTCATGCCATCCACATCAACCAATGCCGCCATCGAACCGATCTGTGGAGTGGTGAATGACAATTTGGAAAATGTCGTGTAGGCCCGAGGGTGTGACTTCGCGAAGCGATAGTTGGCGCCTTTTTTCAGCCAGCCTTTTGGCGAGCCGCAGCCAGTCGTGCTCAGGTCGCCGCCATCCGCCATCCTGCAACCGTCATAGTACGGCGGAAATTCAATGAAGGTGAATCCGGAAGCATCCGTAAAGTTGGGTGTCCAGTTGAAGATAATGGTGCCGCGACCCTCTTTCTCCGCAGCCTTCAACTCTGTCCAGAGCGCATCAGCGGCCCCCGCGAATTTGACAACCCATTTATCATCCAGGCCCAGGCCCTTGAGACGATTCGGCATGACATCGCCATGCCAGCTTTGCGGGCCTTCCAGCCAGCGGCCCTTGCCATCGGAATCCGGGGTGGCAAAATTTTCGTGGCAGTCTTTCAGCGCCTCCCAGCTTGGCAGACCCGGACAAAGGTCCTTTTCGATGACCCAGTTGGGTACTCCCATTTCTTCCAGAGTTTCTGCGGCATGGGTGCCCATGTCGATCAACCCGCCTTGCTCCATAGCGCTGTAGTAGGCATTTTGCATCGTCGATTGCCAGACTTCGTGTACCAGAGTGAGATCGCCGGAACGAACCGCCTCGAAGCTGGCCTGATTGTCCACGGGAACATATTCGACATTGTTGCCCATGCTTTCGAATATGCCACCGATCACGTGCGCCATCACGACCTGGCTGGACCAGTTCTTGATCGGTATCTTGATCGGTTCGCTGCTGTCCGCCGCCATGGCGGGAGCCGCCGTCAGGGAAATACATAAAGCCGACAGCATGGCTGTCAATGGCTTGATAGCTGGTTTTTTCATAATGCTCTCCGTTGGTATTCGCAAATAAAATATATTGCTGATTATTGTGAGAAAAAAGTACATCAGACAGAATATAACTTGAACCCGTGTTTTGTGGGAAGTACCATTTTTGCACCATTTCCCGTCAATCATCAGCCATCGTTCGGCAGCCCGGCCTGCACCTGATTGCGGTCGAACCACCATTGCTCCTGTACCAGTACGTCAATCACATTACGCAGTCGAACCAGAAACTTCTCCGGGTCATCCAGTTCCATCCTCTCGGTCCAGCGATCGAAGGTGGCCTGATCATGGGCATCGGCATGGCGGCGGCCAACGGTGGTCAGCATTTGCATGGCATCAACATACAACCCGGCGTCTTCGACCTGTTCCTTGCGTAAATCATGGACATAGACCGCGGTAGCGGCAGCCACGGCGGCGCCATCGGCATCGTCAGCGGTTTCATCAATTACGTGCTGTAACATGTCGATGGTGATCTTCGGGTTGACCGGGAACGTGACCGCGAGCCAGACCCCCTGGCCCAGCGCGGCCAGGCTGTCCGTATGATTGCACTGGAACAGGAGATCACACAAATCAATCACTGCCGGCCAGTCGCGGGCAGTAAAAAGCGGGTCGAATTGCGCTCTGGCCCGTTGCCATGCCTGATTGTGCTGTCCCAGCTCCAGCAACAGCCAGGCGGCGTCCTTGTCAAGCCGCGCAATCAGGACCGGGTCCGGTTCAGCCGCTGATCGTTGTTCGTTCAGGCGGGTTTCGAGCAGAGTCAGGCGGGACTCGATAGCAGCGACCGAGACGATCGTATCTGCGCCGGTTTCAGCGCCGAAGTCAAATCTGGTTTTGGGTGGCATTGCGGTGGTCGGGGTGGTCAGGATGGTCAGGGTGACCAGGGGTTGTCGGCAACTGTACGTCGATTCGATCCAGGTATCGGACACGATAAAGCAGCCGGCTTTGTTGTTCGCATTGCCGAAATGACGTTCTGTTGTGCAGGATATTATTACAGATCAGCCCCTCGCCGGGGGACAGGGTATGTCTGATAACGTAGTCGGAATTTTCCAGCAAATCGGTCAACGCCGCCCGCGTCTCACTGAGAACCGGGTCAGGGCGCCACAGGACAGACCGGGTACGGGCAGTATAGCGCATCCACAGCCGGCCGCTGGCCGTGACTGTAAAAACCGGGCCGGTGACGCTTTGCCGAATGTTCTGGTTGTCGGTTTGATTGGCTGGAATGGTCATCGCTTCGGGGTGCATCAGAGCCGCGATATAATCCGGGTTCTGGTCGCGCAGCAGGATGTAGGCGATTTCGTGATCCAGTAGATGATTCTCGCCGCCGTCGGGCGCTGATTCGACACAATGCAGGATAAATGACTGAATCCTGCCGTCCATGTTGTCGCCATCTCCGGCAGACTGGTAATAGCCGTCCGTGTGCCAGTTCAATGATCGGTCAGTATAGGGAATGAATTTTTGTTGCCTGCGGCCCTGGCTCACCCGGACTTCACTGATGCCCTGATCATCCGCATAGAGATTGGAGACGACATGATCCAATCCCATGCAGGAGCCGAGTTCCAGCACGTCGCCTCGGCTCATTGCGGCATCACTGTGGTAAAAGCAGAAATTGTTGCCGTTACAGGCCGCTTGCAATGACTGCCGCTCGCTGGCTGAGATATTGCCGGGTTCTGCGATTCGGGTGTTAAGCGCCGATGCGTCAGTCCTGTAGCGAGCCAGTTTCCGCTCCCGCCAGCGCCGGTAAGTCGCGTGGTCGCCGGGGTTGAATGGATTGCATTGTGGCAGCGGCATGGCGGGCGCTGAATGATCAAAAGGAAGAGCCGGGCTGGCTCAGGAAAGCCAGTTCTTCGGCGGTGGATTCCCGCTCCAGGATCTGGTTGCGATGCGGATAGCGCCCGAACCGCTCGATAATCTCGAAATGCCGGTAGGCGAATTGATAATATTCATCGAACATTTGCCGCTCGTCCTGTTCCACCGAATTACGCAAATTGTCGTACAATTCCAATGATTTGTGCTGCATGGCGATATCCTCGCTATGCTCGAACGGCAACCAGGCAAACACCCGCCAGACCGGAAGCAGCGTCTGGTCCCAGGCATTGTCAACCATTTCCATTGCGAAACGGAGCGCCGCCGGGTCGCAGGCAAAGGCTCCGGCGGCGCCCCGGTACATATTTCTCGGGAACTGGTCGAGGCAGATAATCGAGGCCAGAAGGCCGCGAGCGGAACGCTGCATTTGTGGTGTCTCACCCCGATATACCGCGTTCGAAATACCTTCAAACCGCTCCGTGATCTGCTGGTCTGTCTGATCGTTTTTCGACCACCACAGTGACTTTTTTTGGTCGTTGATTTCCCGGTTTGAAGTAGAGTTGCCAAACCAGAACTCAAGAATGCTGTCTGTTGTTTCCATAATTAGCCCATGCTGTTGTTATCCGAGTGATATACTCCCACGCAAAGAGTCAATATAACTGGTTGGGATTGAAATGTCAGCACACAGAACGACCAGGGTCTCCCCATTCTTTATATGAGATTCGGCGTAAGCCGCCAGAGGCATCCGTTTTCAGTCATTGCTCTTTAGTCTATTCAGAAAGGCTGTTGGCGTTAAAATCGGGATTTCACAAAATACTGACATTGACAAAAGATCCTGATCTCCTGTGATCAGACAGTCTGCATCACCTATCAAGGCTGTTTCGAGTAGCTTGTCGTCGTCCGGATCCCGACACCCAAGCTTTGCACCGGAAATCGAAACCCATTCCGAGATAGCTTCGAGTTGCACCAGCCACACAGCCCGCCTGTTCCGATCAACATACCGGTCGAATTTTTTACGGGAGAACCGGGTTTGGAGTTCTGCAAATGTCTCGTCGGAAAAAAGCAAAACACCACCGTGAAGTCGCACGACATCCAGAACAGTGCGCGGTGTCCCGTGGGGAATTAGTGCAGCGCTGATCAGAACATTGGTATCGACGACGATACGTTCAGCTTTCATTCTCAAAAAGCGCGTTGAGACTGGATTTTGTCAAACCATTTTTGGCAGCCTCATCACCCATGTCATCCATAGTTTCCGTCAAACGCTCCCATGCAGAGCCGCGCAGTCGCTCATAATGCTGGACCGACATGATCACGCCGATCGCTCTGCCTTTTTTAGTTACGCGCACAGGGGTAATCTGGGCAGTGTCCAACAATTCCCCGAAACGGTTCTTGACTTCTCTGGATGCAATTTGTTTCATAAGGCCATTATAACACAGGCGGGACGGCACGGTGACCGTATACAAGAGGGGCTACGCTTGTACGGGTCCATTCCCTGCCAACAGATCCAATCACTCCCCCCTTGAGGGGGAGTCGAATCCACAAAGCGGATTGGGTGGGGGACACAACCGTCAGCAAACGCCACATCCGTCATTCCCATCTCCATCCTGTCATTCCCGCGTAAGCGGGAATCCACGACCATCACGGAATCTGTAATTACCGATGCGTAGGGACAGGTCTTGTGCCTGTCCGCTATGGTTGAACCCTGCTCCGGCGGTTGCGGGAGGGTACATGACCCTCCCCTACGATAACGGGCGGGAATCCACTCAACCTGACCCCCGCTTCCACTTTCATGAGATGTTCGGATGCCTGATCATTCTCTTCCTGCCGAATCAGCTTCAACCCCAGCGTCCGCTCACTGCTACCCATGACGGATTGCAGTTGCCAGCCGAGTGTGGTTTCCCGGTTTTCGGAGTGCAGCCCAACCCCCAGCCAGGGACGCGCCGTATAACGACCATTCTGGATCGTGAAACGCCAGGCGGCTTCCGCTCTGAACCGCCCGGAGCCGATGGTATCGGTGGGTTGAATCGTCTCCGCATTGAGTAATCGCTCCATACCCGAAGACACCGTTCCCCAATCCTGTTGCAAGGTCAATTGCAGTCCCCGTTGGATGGGTGAAGGATCAAAACCCATCGACACCGAAAGACCCCGGTCTTTCAGTTCTGAATCATGATGGGTCATCAGACTTCTGCCCTGGATTTGCAGATTCAATCCGCGTTGCGAGTCTATCCATTGGACACCGCCCCCGACTTCGATGCCAAAGCCACTTTCAGCATCTCCGCCATCATGACGCAAGGCAGACGAAAGCTGTGTCTTCAACGCCTGTCCCGGAGTGAATGGCCGTCCGTTGATTGTGGTCGTGCGCCAGTTTCCTTTCACTCCCAGGCGCATGCGCGATACATGCGCCGAAGTGGCGCCGAGGTCCAGGTTCTGTGTTTCGTTTGAACGGGTTCTCAACCACAGGACATCGGTAACGACAGACAGGGTACGGTCGGTTTCTTCTTCGAGTATGGCCTCACTGCCCAGGGCGACAAAGGAGGTATTGGTATCGGTGGTCAGGTCTTCTCGTCCCCTTCGGATGAGAGTGATCTCTCCGCTGCCATAACCCAACGCCGCCCACAGCGTGAACTGGTCATGAAGGTCTTGGGACCACCACGGAGTGAACAGGGTGTGTTCGGATTCGATCTCTCCGTAGTCACGGGAAGTATACTTCCCTTCTCCGCGACTATGCGACAGAACCAGACCGCGTTGTCCGTGGGTATGGGTTTGATCCATTCCAATCAAGGTGGTGAGGACTTCTCCATCCAGGGTGGTTTCTCCACTCTGGCCATCAAACTCTGATAAGGCGCCCTGTGCCCAGAAGGAATCCACCCGACCGTGGGTTGCGGTCGTCCACGACATCGACGAAGCGGATAACAGTTCACGCAGGGTCAGGGAACGCGAGTGCAGTCGGGTATCGACCGATGGATGGATGTTCTGTGTGTATAACGTCTGGTTGTCTCCCGTATGACTGGATAGAGAAACTCCGGCGAGTTGACCCTGTATGCCGGTTGTGGGCGTGGATTGAATACGTTCTGCAATGCTATCGAGAACATGCCCGGCCGAGGTGCGGGCAAAGCGGGACTGCCAGGATACGGCGACTGCGGTCCAGTCTTCGCCGACGAGAATGCGCAACGGCGTATCGGTGGAGGACATACCCGAATAGTGGGGGTCTTGTGATGTGATGGCATGAGTCAGGGTGACCGAACCTTCTTGCTGTGCGGTCAGGGTGAAGGTTTGCGCAAGATTCCAGTAGTCCGGCGTGAAGGTCACCCGGGAGGGCGAGAAGGTGACAATGGTGGATTCGGGCTGTATGAGGGTGATGGTGACCGGGGCAGCCGGTTGACTGGTCAGTTGAATCGTATATTGTGCGCTTTGTCCAATCTCCGGGATGCGGATTCCCGGTGCAGAGAGTTGAATGCCGGCGGTATCGTCATCGTGAATCTCTACTGTGGCCGCAGGGTTCGGGGACCGGGTATAGCCGTCTGCCGGTTGCAGGGTGACGGTGATACTTCCGTTTTGTTCGTCGAGGAAGTCCGCTACAGTCGGAATCATCAGGGAAGTGGTTTCCCGGTCAATGGTCAGGGTTTTCGGTCCGGTGGATTCCGGGGTTGTGAAGTCGCCTTGTGCGGCAATGGTGAGGGATACGGAGATTGGTTCAAGCGGCGCCGGGTCGGCGGTGACGGTAAAGGAAGCGGTCGCGCCTTCGGTCACTGAATCGGCTTGCGCCTGGATGGAAAGGAGCGGAATCACGGGTTCGGGTTCCGGTTGTTGCGGGTCTGTGGGGGTTTCTCCCGGTGTAGTCGGGGAAGGGTCCGGCTGTGTGGGTGTCGGATTGGTCGGTGTCGGATTGGTCGGTGGTGGATTGACTGTGCCCGGATTCTGTGGCGCGTCATCGTCATCATTGACGGTGACGGAAGCGGAACCCGAACTGCCGATGGTATAGCCGGAACCACTGGCAATCGTCACCATGACCGGACCATTGGGTTCATCAATGGTGTCCGTTTCGGTCGGCACCGAATAGATTGCGGAACTGGAAGTCGTACTGGCTGGCTGGATAGTGACGGTTTTTGTGCCCTGCTGGTTGGATGCAGAGACAAAGTCCGAGTTCGGAGCGTCGGTTATGGTGAGATTGACGGTCAGGGCGGATTGTGGCGGCGGTGTCGCGGTGACAGTAAATGTGGCTGCTGTGCCTTCGATGACCGGAGAAGTTCCAGCGGCAATGGTGATCTCCGGCAGGGTCTGGGTTCCCGCATCGGTCAGGGTAATCTGTCCGTTGCCGCTGCGAGAGCCGTTCGCTCCGCCATTGAGACCGGTTGGAGTCAGGGCGCCGAGACTTACGGTCACCGTCTCATTGTCCGTATCAGCATCAGCCAGGGCGGTCAGAATCAGGGTGGCGGCAATCTCTGAAGCGTCGGGGCCGGTGAAGGTGACAGTGGAACCGCTCAATGTCACTCCGGTCGGAGTTCCCGACAACGCCAGCGAGAAGTCAGTGTTCAGTATCCCGCCCGTGAAGGTTAATGGAATCGCCAGACTTTCAGTGGCCAGGTCCACGCTCATAGCCCGTCCCAGCCTCAGGGTGATGCGGGCGGTGGCGGTACTGTCGCCTTCGGTCGCGGTGTCACCCGGCACAGACAGGGTCACGGCAGTCGGGTCATTGTCGATCAGGGTCAGTCTGTAAGTACGGGCAGAACCAACGGTATAGCCGGAACCGTTATTGAGGGTCAGGGTCACGTTCTCGATAAATTCATCGGTCGTATCATCGGTGACGATGATCGGGATATTGACCTGATTGGCGCCGGCAGAAACAGCGATTGTGCCGGACAGGGCGGTATAGTCTGTATTGGATGTCGCATTACCGGATACGGCGTAGTTCAGGGTAATGTTCGCGGGCAGAGCCGGGCTGAAATTAACGCGCGCATTGTGGGTGCGGGCGCTGGTTGTACCGCCTTTTTCGGTGTAATTCTGTAAGGCGGTATGGAAGGTGACTTCTGGCAATACCGCCGTGTCATTATCAGACAGGGTGAACATTCCACTGCCTGTGCCGGTGGCTTTACAGTTGGTGGTGCGACAGTGAAAGCCGGTGGTGCGCAGGCGTATGTCGTTGGGGTTGGTGCCGGCCTGTGCGGGAATCGAGACGGTGACCGTTTCATCTTCGGTATCGGTATCCTGGGCGGCGGTGACAATCAGGGTGGCTGACATTGCGGTGGCGCCGGTAGAGGGGCCGGTGAAGGTGACGGTGGAACCACTCACGGTCACTCCGGCTGGATTGCCCATCTTCGCCAGGGTGAAATCATCGCCCAGGGCGCCACCACTGAATTGTAACGGAATGTCTAATCTTTCCCCGGAAACCAGTCCACGGCTCAGAGACAGCTTGATTTTTGCGGTATCGGCGGCGTTGTCTTCATCGGCGGTGGAGTCTGTCACAGACAGGGTGACCTTGGTGGGGTCGTTGTCGACGATGTCGTAATGGATGGTAGAAGTACCGAGTGTATAGGTGTTGTTTTCAGAGGGCAGGAGGGTGGCGCGAATCTCTCCGTCGAGGCGGTCGGTGATGTCACTTCTAACGGGGGCAGTGAATCTCTGTTCACCGGCTCCGTCTCCGGATGCGGTAAAGGAGAGGGTGTGCGTTCCGGTATGGGGGGTATGGTCTTGCGCCGAGTCAATGCGGATTCTGGCTTCTCTGGCAACGGTAAAGGGCGGGGTGGCGGTGACGATGAATACGGCCAGAGGGTCGGCGGATTCTTCGAGTCTGTGGGCCGGGGCGCTGTGGTGACGATTGGAAGGCATGGTGCCGTGGCTGAGGGTGAGAACGGGTTGGTCGTTATCATCTATCGTGATGGTGGTACTGGAAGGACCGCCGATGTCGATGCCACTGGGGGTGATGCTGCTGATGGTGAGGGTAAAGGTCTCGGAGAGTTCCTGGGCGGTGTCTTCGGTAGTGGAGAGGGTGAAGGTGTGAGTACCCATATTGGCCGGGATGGAAACCGGGGCGGGACAGGCGGCGTAATCAGAGCCACTGGTCGCCGTGCCGGTGCAGGTGAGCGTGACTACGGTATTGGTACTCTGGGGACGCACCAGGTTTAATGTGACCGAAACGGAGTGGCCTTCGGTGACGCGGTAGGTCGAAGCATCGAAACTGACGGCGGGGTTGTCGTTGTCTAAGATACCGATAGTCTCAGACAACATCGACAGGTTTGTGGTATAGCCTGATCCTGGTTGTACCCTTACACGGACCTGACCGGTCTGCTCATCCGTATTATCGTCTATTGTAGGGACCCGATAGGTGGCGGAGGATTGGTCGGCCAGGATGGTCACTGTTTTATCGCCCAGGTTTGTCGGGTCGATAAAGTCCTCCCCATCACCCTCACTCACTCTCAGATTCACCATCAGATTCGCAGTCGGGGCTGGATTGGCATGTATTGTGAAGACGGCATCCGTGCCTTCGGTCACAGTGTTGGAGTTTTTGGCAATGCTGACCTCAGGCACTTGTGCGGCGGCTTCTGTGATGAATCCAGCCAGGAGTGGCAGCAGGAGCAGGGTGGAGAGGAAATAGTGGATTCCCACTTTGCGGGAATATCCCCCCACCCAATCCGCTTTGCGGATTGGACTCCCCCTCAAGGGGGGAGTGATTTTGAGGTAGTGGCAGGGATTGACTGTGGCGGGCAACCACCAGGGATTGCCCCCCCGATCAAGTCGGGGGCAGGCTCTACGATACCCCCCATCACATCCGCTTTGCGGAGTGATTCCCCCTCAAGGGGGGAATGATGGACTGGCCGTGCCGTCCCGCGCGGTTGTGGATTCCCGCTTTCGCGGGAATGCCCCCCATCACATCCGTGAAACGGATTGGATGAATTGTACTGAGAAAGGTGGACACTTTAGAATGGGGATAAGATCCTCAGGAGTGTCCAATGAAGAAAAGAAATATTTATAGTAAGGAGTTCAAATTAGAAGTACTCCGTCAATGGAAGCAAGAAGGCCAGTCTGCTACGGTTTTGGCGAGGAATTTGGGTTTGAGGCCGAACATGCTATACAAGTGGAAAGAGCAGTTCAGTCGTCATGGTGAGCAGGCGTTTCAGGGTTCGGGCCACCGGTCGGTGGTTCAGGTGGATGAATGGTCCCGACTCAAGAAGGAGTTGTCGGATGTCAAGATGGAGCGGGACATTCTAAAAAAGGCGGCGGCGTACTTTGCTCGAGAGTTGAAGTGAAGTACGCTTTTATCGAACGGTATCGTCGGTACTTTCCGGTGGTTCGCATGTGTCGTGTGATTCGAGTGAGTCGGTCGGGTTATTATGCTTGGCGGAGCCGGGGTCCGAGCGCGGGCAGTGTATTGCGGCGCAATCTTTTACGCGAGATTCGGCGGGTACACCAGCAGTTTCAAGGTCGTTATGGTGCGCTCAAGTGCTGGCGTCATTTGCGTCGGGAAGGGATTGCTTGTGGTCGGGATCAGGTCGTCAAGTTACGGCGTCTGCACGGGATATTCAGTCAGCGCCGTCATCGTTTTGTGGTCACTACCCGCTCCAGGCCGGGTGATCGGGCGGCTGCGAATCAACTCAATCGGGTATTTTGTGCGAGCGCTCCGAATCAGGTCTGGGTAGGGGATGTGACGTTTGTTGCGACTCGCCAGGGTTGGTTATATCTGGCTGTATTACTGGATCTCTATTCCCGAAAGGTCGTAGGTTGGTCCATGGCCAACCGCAATGATACGTCTCTGGTCAAAGCCTGCCTGGACATGGCGGTTTCCCATCGCCAGCCTGCGCCTGGACTCATTCATCATACAGATCGCGGAGCGACCTACACTTCTCAATCGTATCGTCATGCGCTGAACCGTAAGGGAATCATCGCATCCATGAGCCGAAAGGGAGATTGTTGGGATAATGCAGTCGCGGAAAGCTTTTTTGGTCAACTGAAAAACGAATGGGCCTGGCAACAGGGTTGCCCGAATCGAGAACAGGCCAGAGCGGGTCTGTTTGAATATATCGAATTGTTTTACAATCGACAAAGACTCCACCAGACTTTAGACTATGTCTCACCCGTGGAGTATGAGAGTAATCAATGTGTCTCTTAATTAACTGTCCACTAAACTCAGTACACCTCAGGACTCCCCCTCCAGGGGGGAGTGATATTGTGGCGGCGGAGCCTGATCCGGCCCCCGCTCGGGCCGAGGGCAGACCTGGATCGTAGGGGACGGTCTCCGTGCCGTCCCGCGCAGGAGTGATTCCCGCTTTTGTGGGAAGAATCAGTTAATGAACAAAAGAGGCCCTTGCTTGCTTGCTTGCTTGCTTGCTTGCTTGCTTGCTTGCTTGCTTTATTGTAACAGCATCTTTGAGGCCGGTTGTCAAGGGGGGAATGTGACCCCAAATCCGCGATAGAGGTTTTATAAAGAGCAGAGAGGCCTTGTTGTATACTGTTATCTGTCAAAAACAACATCACCCGCTGGGTGAACAACAAGGCCGATGAAGAGTATACCCTATAAAGTATCCCGGACAGACGACAAATTGACCTCACGCAGTGGATTGTTGCTGGTGACGGAGAGTATGGATCGGTTGGGTCTGTCGGAATTAGTGGAGCGGCATTTTCCATCTCCGGGGAGCAATCGTGGTTATGGGGCGTGGGTGTATGTCCGCACCTTTTTGCTGATGCTGCACGAAGGAGCGAAGCGCTTGGAAGATGTGCGTTATCTGAAGCGGGAATCGGCGTTGCTGAAGTTGTTGGGGATTGGTCGAATACCGAGTTCGGATGCATTGGGTGACTGGCTGCGTCGTTTGGGTCGCAATGCGGTGGGTCTACGTGCTCTGGCTCAGCTCAACCGTCATCTGTTGGGCGTAGCCTTGCATCGTTGCCGGGAAGTGACATTGGATATTGATGCGACGGCGATATTGTGTAACAAGCGTGGAGCGCAATGGTCTTATCTTCAGGAGCGGGGTTATTTGCCGATGGTGGGACACATAGAACAGACGGGTCAGGTGGTTGCGGTAGAGTTTCGTCCTGGCCATGTGTCACCGAGCCAGGATAATCCGGGGTTTATCCGGCGCTGCGAATCGAAGTGGCCTGCTGGGGTACGGGTATCGGCGGTACGGATCGATGCGGCGGGTTATCAGTCGCGGATACTGGATGATGCTTCGCAGCGGGGTATGGCTTATGCGGTACGCGCCCGTCTGGACGAAAGCATGAAGGAGATGATTCGCAGCCGTCCGCAATCGTCCTGGCAACCGGTATTGGGTCGTGACGGCGAGGGAACCGGAGAGGAGAGTTGCCGTTTTGTACACACGATGCAAGCATCGGAGCGCTCCTTCACGGTGGTGGCGCAACGGCGCAAGAAGCGGGGTCAGCAACGGTTGCCGGAAGCGAATGATTCGGTGGGATTGGATGCGGATTATATATACCGGGCTATCGCGACCAACCGGGAGCGGATGAGTGACAGTGAAGTCATCCACTGGTACAACCAGCGCGGTGAACACTCGGAGAACCGGCTCAAGGAATTGAAGCTGGATATGGGAGCCGACCGACTGCCGTGCAGCGACTTTCATGCCAATGAACTGTATTTCCATTTGTGCGCCACCGCCTGGAACCTGTTCGCGCTGTTGCGGCTCACCCTGCCGGCGCAGTGGCTGAACCGCCGTGCCGGGACGGTGCGCCAACGGCTGATCCACATAGCCGGCAAGGTGGTCTGTCATGGTCGCCAACGGATTCTGAAGATTCAGTCCGAACACTATGCGCTCCTGTCAGAAGCGCTATATCATACCCGACGATTCGCCTTGGCTCCCTGACGGTCTCACCGTGTGGGTTGGTTCGCGCCCGGCCTGCCTCATCCCCGATTCACCCGGTCACTTCGGATGATCCAGGCTCGTTGTGCCTGGAGCCGTGGGAAATAACCCATCTCCCGCCGCGGACGCTCCGGTCTGACCGGAATTTCCCGAAAATCCCTCGCGAACTGCGCTCATTCACCATAAAACTCCGGCTGAATCAGAATATCCGCACCAGAACACTCAATAAACCGCATCAAACCTCAATACTGAATCTCTATCGCGGAATTTGGGTGTGAAGTGGGCATGGCTGATTCTCTTTCGATCATGTTTTGTTCCTGGTTGTGTTCGTTGTTGCGTTTGTCGCTTTGATTTACACTTTGGATTCCCGCTTTGCGGGAATACCCCCCCACCGAATCCGCAAACGGATTCGACTTCCCCCTCAAGGGGGGAATGATTTGATTGGTGCGGATTATATAGAAAGTGCGGATTATATACAATTATGCGCTAATTGTGACTCCGTCAATACGGTGAATTGCAGATTAACGTGCTACACTGCCTCTATTCCCCTGGCTTAAAACCTGACTACAATGTTTCGCCACGCGATTAACAGTTGCTTTGAAAACCATGTCAGGTATTGCATGGAAGAACCAGGAGCTTAAGAGTTATGGGGGTGCACAAGATGACTGGACGAGTTGAAAATATAAATACCGATATACTGCGCCAGTGCCGTGAGCAGATGGGGCTTGATCAGCCCGCCGTCAAGGTGGCCACCACTAAAGTCTCCCCATTTTTTATTTGAGTGTTATATAAGCGTTTGAAAAGGTTGTAGAAAAGGGAAATATTGGATGGAATCAGAGTTCTGCTTCTGGTACAATGGTTTTGTCGTAAACTACTGATACCAAAAGAGAACTCTGATGACTGATGATAGCCGGGAACGCAACAAATGGAAAGTGCGAATTGTGGATTGTGTGAATCAATCGAGTGAAGTGATCAGTCAGCCGGTAGCCAAGCTGATGGCGGAGGTTGTGACGGGTATATTAGGCAGTGGGAGCTTGCAGTTATCGAGGATTGGCCGAAGTTTGAAGGAACCGACCCGTCTGCATCATACGGTCAAGGGATTATCCCGGATGTTGGGGAAACATGGCGAGATTGCATGGGAAGCGGAAGATCGTTTACTGGAGCAGGTGTCGGGTCGGGTGACGGACGAGATGGTGGTCGCGATAGACCCGGGAGATTTGAACCGGGAAGGCAGTCGCGCCAGTGAAGGGTTATGCCGGGTACGGGATGGAGACCGAGGAGATATTGTGAATGGTTATCCGTTATTGAGTGTGGTGGCTCGCTGTTTGGATAGTGGCCAGACATTGCCGTTGCTGACTCGATTGTTGTCGAGTGTTCGAGGTTCTTACAAGAGCGAGAATCGGGATATTGTGAATGTCATGGAGCGGGTACAGGGGAGTTTGGAGAGTCGTCCTTTATGGGTGATAGACCGGGGCGGAGACCGGGGGGTGTTATGGGATTTCTGGATTCAGGGGGATTGGAGGATTTTGGTACGGGCGGCCAATCTTCGTCACTGGTTATGGAGAGGGTCAAAGAGAACGGCGCAACAGATTGCGTGTCAGTTGCCGTTGAAGCATCGGGGTTCGTTGAAGAAGGAGCGTAAGGAATCGGTACGTTTTGGCATGACCACGGTATTTTTGAAAGATCATCCGGATACGCCGTTGTCGATGGTTGTGGTGCGTCATGGCAAACAACAACCGATGGTACTGGTCAGTACCGAGCGGATACGGGGTCGGTTGCAAGGGGAGCGATTGATTCAATCGTATATGGGTCGTTGGGCCTGTGAGGAAGGGTATCGGTTCAGCAAGCAGGGGTTTGGATTGGAGAAGGTTCAAGCCCGGAAACTGGCGACCTTGCAGAATCTGGTTGCGCTGGCGACGTTAGCCTGGGGATTGCTGGCCTGTCACCAGAATCAGGGGCAGAAACTCATCTACAAGGCGAAACGGCAAAAGAGTCACAAACCCCTGGTTTTCCCGTTCTACACGCTGTTATCGGGCTGGCAGGCGTTATTTGCGGATGCCAAAACCCTTTTCTATGACTGGTGGAGAAAACCCAAACGCCCCCCACCCAGACAGGCTGACCTGTTCATCAATAACGGGCGGCTTGCGTCCATCCCCTCATGAAAAAATGGGGAGACCCTAGGGCCACCAGACTGGCTACATCCCGCCCGATAGTGAACACCTGCCAGGTCAGGGCAGCCACAACCCCTAACACAGCCAGCGTCAGGGCAAAGTGCAATCCGAACATCCAGCGCAACCCGGCCATTTCCTGCATGAGTGATTTTTCCACTGCTTGCAGATCTGCCTTTGTCGCCAGTTCCTCGCCCTGGTGTGCTATCACTTCGGCCACTGTCTCGGCCACCGCCTCGGCTTACCTGGTCTCGAATCCGGCCTTTTCCAGCTTGCGCATGGTTGCCAGGGTATCAATCGCTATGGTGGTCATGGTTCTTTACTCTGGTGTTTTCTTCGTGTTCGGCAAACATGGTTGCCTTCTCTGGTTTCGGATTTCCCTGATTGTCGACTATTCCGCGCCGAATGTACATTACATTGCGGGGAATGACTGAACACATACAGGAATGACGAGGGGTTGAGCCGGTATCGCATATCCCGGAAGGGATACATGAATTAGAACCATCGGGCAGTGTTTTATATTTTGATACCGTCATAGAATAGACTTTGTGTTGATGTGGATGCTGCAAGTCGTAAGCATTGCAACTGAACTGTTGAGAGGAGGAGTGAACATGACTGACGAAATCGATCCATCAGCGCCCGCTGAATCCGTGGATGTCTCCATCCATGATACCCCCATGCTGGATGAACTGGAGAATGGCCCTTGGCCGAGTTTTGTATCCGGCATCAAGAAACTTCGCAACGATCACGAGGATGGGCGCGTCAACGGCGTAGCCAATGACCTGCTGGGGCAACTCGAACATTCCTACGAGACCCGCAAGGGTTACTGGAAAGGCGGCACCGTCAGTGTCTACGGTTACGGCAGTGGAATTATTCCGAGATTCTCCGAGGTCGGCGATCAGTTCCCGAAGTCCAGGGAGTTCCACACGCTTCGGGTGCAGCCGCCGGCCGGCAACCATTATTCTACCGATATTCTGCGCGAGCTGGCTGACAGCTGGGAAAAGTGGGGTTCCGGGCTGGTGACTTTTCATGGTCAGACCGGAAACATCATGTTCATCGGCGCCTCGACGGAGAATACACAACATTTCTTTGATGAAATCAACGAATACGGATTTGATCTCGGCGGCGCCGGGCCTTGCGTTCGAACCGCAATGTCCTGTGTCGGCGCGGCGCGGTGCGAACAGTCGTGCGCCAATGAACAGAAGCTGCACAGGACTCTGGTCAACAACTTCACCGATGACGTGCACCGGCCATCGCTGCCGTATAAATTCAAATTCAAGATTTCCGGCTGTCCGAATGATTGCACCAATGCGATTGAACGCGCTGATTTTGCGGTGATTGGCACATGGAAAGACGACATCCGGGTCGATATGCCAGAATGGAAGAAATATATCGCGGAGAAGGGGCGCAAGCATGTGATCGACAACATTATCACCCGCTGCCCGACTTCCTGTCTGTCTTTGCAGGATGATGACACACTGGAAATTGAAAACGCGGACTGTGTCAAGTGTATGCACTGCCTGAATGTAGTACCGAAAGCGCTCAGTCCGGGTAAAGAAAAAGGGGTTACGGTCCTGATCGGCGGCAAGCGGACGCTGAAAATCGGCGATCTGATGGGAACTGTGATCGTTCCGTTCATGAAAATGGAAAATGAGGAGGATTATGAGCGGATTGTCGAACTGGCGGAAGAGACCATCGAATTCTGGGCGGAGAATGGCCTGGAGCATGAGCGTTGCGGTGAAATGATTGAGCGCATCGGGCTGGTCAATTTCCTGGAGGGTATCGGGGTGGATGTTGACCCGAACATGATTTCCCATCCACGGGAAAGCTCTTATGTCCGAACCGATGGCTGGGATGATGAGGCGAGAGAGTGGTTCCGCAAGCGCGCTTCCAGCCGCGCCACTGCCCAGGCCGAACAGGCACAGGGGGCGAATAATGGCTAGACAAATGAGAATGCCGATCGAATCGGGTTGTCCCGACGGGTTCCAGTATATGCACCCTGTAATGGTCCGCAACTACGGACAATGGCAATGGCATGACCATCCGCAGCCCGGCGTACTCCGGCATGCGGCGAAGAGTGGCGAGCAGATATGGACCGTCAAGGCCGGCACCCAGCGGATACTGGATGTCTATACCCTGCGTAAGCTGTGCGATATCGGCGACCAGTATGCCGATGGACATGTGCGGTTCACCATCCGCTCCAACATCGAGTATTTCGTTGATGACGAAAAGAAGGTGGCGCCACTGATCAAGGCGTTGGAAAGCGCCGGCTTTGTGGTTGGCGGAACGGCGAACTCCCTGGCCATGATCTCGCATACCCAGGGATGGCTGCATTGCGATATTCCGGGCACCGACGCCTCGGGTGTGGTGAAGGCGATGATGGATGAATTGATTGATGAGTTCAGGAATTGTGAAATGCCGAACCGGGTACACATGACCACTTCATGTTGCCAGGTGAACTGTGGCGGTCAGGGTGACATCGCAATCAATATCCAGCATACCAAGCCGCCGCGAATCAATCACGATCTGGTGTCCAATGTCTGCGAGCGTCCTTCGGTTGTGGCCCGCTGTCCGGTGGCGGCGATCCGTCCGGCGGTGGTCAACGGCAAACCGACGCTTGAAGTCGATGAGAAGAAATGTATCTGTTGCGGCGCCTGTTATCCGCCGTGTCCGCCGATGCAGATCAATGACCCGGAACATACCAAGCTCGCGGTCTGGGTCGGTGGCAACCATTCGAATGCCCGCTCTAAACCGAGTTTCCAGAAGCTGGTTGCCGCCGGTATTCCGAATAACCCGCCGCGCTGGCCGGAAGCGACAGCCATCGTCAAACAGATTTTGCGGACTTACAAGGAAGACGCGAAGGACTGGGAGCGGATGAATGACTGGATTGATCGAATCGGCTGGCCGCGCTTTTTCGAGCGTACCGGCCTGCCGTTCACCAAATATCACATTGATCACTGGCGCGGGTCGCGCAAGAGTCTGAATTCATCCACATATATTCGGCTATAAAATATGAGGATTCAATTTTAATATTTAATTCATTTATTTGACTGGAGATTAAGAAAATGGGTATAGAACTTGACGGGCGCAGTTACGATACCGATGAAGAGGGCTACCTCGCCAATCTGTCTGACTGGAGTCCTGAGATAGCGGATCAGATGGCCAGGCTGGATGATTGCGACCTGGGTGAACATCACTGGGAGGTGATCAATTTCCTGCGTGATTATTATGAAGAGTATCAAATCGCGCCGGCGGTGCGGGTGTTAACCAAATCAATCGGCAAAAAGCTGGGAAAAGACAAGGGCAACAGCAAATATCTTTATCAGCTGTTCCCTTATGGTCCGGCCAAGCAGGCTTGCAAATACGCCGGACTGCCAAAGCCGACAGGGTGCGTCTAGCCGATTGAATGTCGGCAATCACGATCATCTATGCGGTGATGTTCTACATTGCCACCGCGGCGCTGGTGATCGGCATCGGTCGCAAGATCATCCAGTATTCACGTACTCCGGCGCCGCTTAAAATCCCGACCACTCCGGCGCCGGTCACCCGCACAGGCGTGGTTGCCCGTCTGATTCGTGAAATCGTGTTCTTCGAGAGCCTGTTCAAGGGCAGCAAGTGGAGCTGGTTGTTCGGCTGGCTGTTTCATTTTGGTCTGCTGGTCGTACTGATCCGCCATCTGCGTTATTTCACCGAACCGGTCTGGGGGGTGGCTGTGCTGACCGCGGACATCGGAGTGATCATGGGCTGGGTGATGATTTTCGGGTTGCTGGGATTGCTGGTTCGCCGGCTCGGGGTGGACCGTATCCGCTATATTTCGGCTCCGTCCGATTACCTGATGCTGTTGCTGATTATTGCCATCGGAGTCAGTGGCCTGCTGGTGAAGTATGTTTTTCACAGTGACATCGTTCAGTTGAAAGCCTTTGTTTTTGGCTTGATGACATTCGACTGGCAGCCATTGCCGGCGGACCCCGGTCTGTTGATTCATCTGGCGCTGGTCATTATCCTGATGCTGATTTTCCCGATCAGCAAATTGTTACATGCGCCGGGCCTGCTTTTCAGCCCGACCCGTAACCAGGTCGATAATCCCAGAGAGCGGCGCCATGGAAGCGGTGTCGGCCGATTCTCTGCCCGGCCAGTGAAACCGGCCAGTGAAAGGTGAGCCCCGGGTCGGCAGCCAGATGGTTATGATATGAGAATCCGGGCATGAAAACAGATTTCCAGATTCCTGAACTGAAAGAATATCCGCAGATTCCGGTGCTGGTCAATGGCGCCATGGAACACAGCCAGCCTTTTGTGGCCAAGCCGGAACATCAGGAGCCGCTGGGCTATCCGGGTGAACTGATTCCCGACTGGCACGATCAGGCGATCGAAAAAATGGGGGAGTTGCTCGGTAAATTCCGTTCCTTACGGGTATTCATGGATACCTGTGTCAAGTGTGGAGCCTGCACCGATAAATGCCATTACTACCTCGGCACGGCAGACCCGAAAAATATGCCGGTGGCTCGTCAGGATCTGATGCGGGCCGTGTACCGGCGTTACTTTACCTTTGCCGGTAAGTATTTTCCCTGGCTGGTAGGGGCGGTGGATTTGACCGAGGAGGTCATCCGGGACTGGTATCGTTACTTCTATCAGTGCTCGGAATGTCGGCGTTGCTCCGGATTCTGCCCGATTGGCATTGATACCGCCGAGGTGACCATGGCGGCCAGGGAAATTCTCGATCATATCGGCATCGGACAGAAATACAGCAATGAAATCATCGCCAAGGTGCACAGGATCGGCAACAATCTGGGATTGCCCGAACCGGCGTTGGTGGATACGCTGGAAGGACTGGAGGAAGATATTGAGGAGGAAACCGGGATCGCGGTCAGATTGCCGGTGGATCAGACCGGCGCGGAAGTACTTCTGGTGACACCGAGCGCTGATTTTTTCGCCGAACCGCATATCGACGGACTGATCGGCTACGCCAAGGTTTTTCACCAGGCCGGAATCAGCTGGACGGTCAGTTCCTACGCATCCGAGGCGGCTAACTTCGGGGTCTTTACCGGCTCCTGGGAGCACATGCAAAAAGTGGCGGAGCGGGTTCGCACCGCCGCCCTGGATCTGGGCGTAAAGCGCATAGTCATCGGTGAATGCGGTCATGCCTGGCGTGTGGCTTACAGTTTCTGGAACAGCCTGATCGGACCTTTTGATTTTCTCGACCAGAACTATCCCGTACCGCAGCATATCTGTGAGCTGACCCACGATCTCATTGGACAGGGAGCTTTGAGGTTTGATCCGGACGTACATGATGACAAGGTGATCACCTTTCATGATTCCTGTAATGTGTCGCGCGGGTCGCGCATGGGGGACATGCCGGGGGGGCAGTTCGTTATCCCGCGGCGGATCATCGCGTCATGCAGCCGCCATTTTGTGGAAATGGCGGCGGATACAATCCGTGAGAACACTTTTTGTTGCGGCGGCGGTGGCGGACTGCTGACCGATGATCTGCTGGAACTGCGGGTCAAGGGCGCCATGCCGCGGGCACAGGCCCTGCAACGGGTGATTGAAGATCACGGCGTCACCCACATGGCCGCAATTTGCGCTATCTGTAAAAGCCAGTTCACAAAGGTCCTGCCGATGTACGGCATGGGCATGGATATGGTGGTCAGTGTGCATCAGCTGGTTGGTGATGCCCTGATCATGCAGACCGATCGCTAGAGATCATGATTTTCTACCAGTCAGGAAGCTGAAATGTCAAAACCAACCGGACAAAACAGGCAAACCTTCAGGAAATTCCGGGAGGGAGCGTTCAAGTGGGCAAACTGGCAGGAGGATATCTTTAATGAAGACACTTCCCATAAATGCCCCACTTATGTTCATCGCACACCGCCGTGCCAGGGCAGTTGCCCTTCCGGAGAGGATATTCGGGGGTGGTTGCAGATTATCCGTGGTATCGAAAAACCGCCGGCGGATATGAGCTGGCAGGAATATGCGTTCCGGCGCTCGACGGACGCCAACCCGTTTCCTTCGATGATGGGGCGGGTTTGCCCGGCGCCCTGTGAGGCGGGTTGTAACCGCAACAATGTGGACGATTTTGTCGGCATCAATGCCGTCGAACAATACATTGGGGATACCGCTGTCAATGAAAACTTCCGGTTTGAGACTGCGCCGCCTCTCAAACAGCAGCGGGTTGCCGTTATCGGCGGTGGCCCGGCGGGTCTGGCGGCGGCTTATCAGCTGAGGCGAAAAGGTTATGGCTCCGTTATTTTTGAAAAGCAGGCGGAGCCTGGCGGTATGTTCCGCTACGGGATTCCGGGGTATCGAACGCCACGGAACGTACTGGATCACGAGATCCAGCGGATACTGGATCTGGATGGCATTGAGGTGCGATTGAATACGCGGGTGGGTACTGACTTGCCGATGCAGCAGCTGGAAAATGATTATGACGCGATTATCTGGGCGATTGGATGCCAGAGCGGCAACGCCCTGCCGCTGGATGGCTGGAATGAGGCGCCGAACTGTGTCAGTGGCGTCGCCTTCCTGGAGGCTTTCAACAAGGGCAATCTGAAAGTCACGGCGGACAAGGTGCTTTGTATCGGCGGTGGCGATACCTCGATTGACGTAGTGTCGGTGGCGAGACGACTGGGCAAGATCGTGAATATCAACCAGAAGGACCGCCCGGAAGAGGTCATTGGTGGCTATGCGGCTCATGATTCGGCGATGGTCGCGCTCAGGCAGGGTTGCGATGTGACCCTGACCGCATTGTTCAAACGCCAGAATATGACGGCGTCGGAAATTGAGGTCGAGGACGCAACCACAGAAGGAGTCAACATTATAGACGGCGTTATGCCGGTTGAATTGCTGATTGGCGACACAGGACGGGCGGTTGGCCTGGTAATGATGCAGTGCGAAATGGATAACCAGGGCGCTCCAGTCGCTATCGAAGGCACGGAATTTGAGCTGGAAGCGGATTTGATCGTTTCTGCGATCGGACAGGGCGGTGACCTTGCGGGCATAGAGGATATGGCCAATGAGCGCAATCTGATCAGCGCCGACCCGGGCTTCCGGGTGCCGGGCCGGCCGGGGCATTTTGTCGCGGGGGATATTGTCCGCCCCCATTTGTTGACCACCGCGATCGGGCAAGCCGCGGTCGCCGTGGCCAGTGCAATCAGTTTTATGACGGGTGACGACCCCTCAAAGCGCCCCAGAGTGGACGTGCATCACTTCAATTTGCTGAATAAACTGAACGAGCAGGGCCTTCCGGTTAGCGAATACGACAAAAGCCAGATACACGGCACGGACAGCGCCGGATTTGCGGTACACAACTACGAGGACCGTTCCGCCAACGAGATCATCCCGGCAGACGAACTGTTCCTTGCCCATTTCGATCCGGAAGATCGTAACAAGCGAACATCCGTAGTGCCCGATGCGGCTCAGGTTCTGGGGCACTTCGAGGAACGCCATATCATTCTGAGTGAAGAGCAGGCGGTGGCGGAGTCGAGTCGGTGCATGAGTTGCGGCATGTGTTTCGAGTGCGACAACTGTGTGATTTACTGTCCGCAGATCGCCGTGTTCCGGGTCAAAAAAGACCAGGCCACGCTCGGGCGTTATGTCGATACCGATTACAATAAATGTATTGGCTGTCATATCTGCGCGGATGTCTGTCCAACCGGCTATATCGACATGGGTCTCGGAAAATAAGATATTCGGCGGTGGACTGGTCATGATATTGATTTTTCGAATGGCGGGTCTGGTACTGGTATTTGGCATGATCAGCCTGTCTCACTCCTCCCGGTTTCATGATGATCAGCCGCTACAGTCGGTTCTGACCCTGCCGAAGGCGGTGCGGGGTGACAGCTGTGTCGCGCCGGTTGACCAGATGCGGCGCAACCATGCCGATATGCTTTTCCATCAGCGTGATGAAACCATGTATTTTGGTGTGCGTGACGCCAAACACAGCCTGATCGGATGTATCTCCTGTCATACCCAAAAGGATGCCGCGGGGCAGTTTATTCCCATCAATGCGCCGGGCCAGTTTTGCCAGGAATGTCATGCCTTTACTGCGGTGAAGATGGACTGCTTTCAATGTCATGCCGCGACTCCGGCGCAAGGGGTGAGCGGGCAATGACGCTCCTGACCCGATCCCGAATCAACCGGACAGGCACAGTGGCCTGTCTCTGTGGCCGGATCAAATGACGGCTGCGGATACACCCACCCACTCGCGCCGGAGCGTCCTGAAAAAGTCCGTTGTCCTGCTTGCTGGTCTGGCGCCAGGAGTCAAACTGGTTGATCTGGCGATGGCGACCACGAAACTCGAAGCAGCCGACCATCTGGTACGCTGGGGGATGCTGGTTGATACAACCCGGTGCGCGGATGGTTGCACTGACTGTGTTGATGCCTGCAATACGGAACACGGACTGAACGGAAAAGGCCGACCACTAACCGATGCACAGTATATTCGCGTGGTCAAGCTGAAGGATAAATCCACCGGGCATACCTCTTCGTTGCCGCTGATGTGCCAGCATTGCGAAACGGCGCCGTGTGTTGATGTCTGTCCGACCGGGGCCTCTTTTCGCAGAGAGGACGGGGTTGTACTGGTGGATAAACACACTTGCATTGGCTGTCGTTATTGCATGCTGGCCTGTCCCTACAAGGCGCGTTCGTTCATTCATGAAAATCTGACCGACCAGACGCCGACCACCCCTCGTGGCAAGGGCACGGTCGAGTCCTGCAATTTCTGCACTCATCGGGTGGACCGCGGCGGCGCCCCGGCCTGTGTTGAAGCCTGTACCGACAAGGGTCACAAGGCGCTGGTGTTCGGTGACCTGAATGATCCCGAAAGCGAGTTGTACCGGCAACTCCGGGAAAAGCCCTCTGTGCAGATACGGGAAGACCTTAATCTCAATACCGGGGTGCGTTATCATGGCATTTGAGATGTGGTGAGGATGAAGCGGATCACTTATATCACTTTGGCCTGTAACTGCCGGTTGTACTGGCTGTGGATGGCCGGTTTTTCGGCCCTGATTGTGAACGGGCTGTATTTTGCCTGGTTCATGGAGCATCATGGTCATTGGGTGACCGGCATGAACAATCAGATTGTCTGGGGCTTGCCTCATGTGTTCGCGATCTTCCTGATCGTTACCGCATCGGGGATTCTGAACGTCGCTTCGCTCTCATCCGTGTTCGGGAAACCCGCATACAAGGCATGGGCAAGATTATCGGCATTGCTGGCGATTACCCTGCTGGCCGGAGGCCTGATGGCGCTGGTACTGGACCTCGGCCGGCCGGACCGCCTGATCATTGCCATGACCCATTATAATTTCAAGTCGATTTTTGCCTGGAACATTTTTCTTTACACCGGGTTTGTCCTGATTGTCATGGTCTACCTGTGGATGATGTTTGAGCCCGCAATGGCGCGGAAAGTAACTCCGCTGGGGCGGGTCGCTTTTGTCTGGCGAATCGTCCTGACTACCGGAACCGGCTCGATCTTCGGGGTGATTATCGCGCGCCAGGCTTATGATACCGTCATTCTGGCGCCCCTGTTCATTGCCATGTCATTGAGTTTCGGCGCCGCGTTCTTTGTGGTGTACCTGTTCGCGTTGAGGCAATCGGCCTTTACCGCCGATACACAATTACTCGGCAAATTCCGCAACCTGCTGGTCAGTTTTATCTGTGCGGTTTTGCTGATTACACTGATTTTCCACATTACGAAAGCCTGGGACGTGGCAACTCGCGATTACGAACGATTCATTTTGCTGGATGGTGGCCTGTTGTCTGTACTGCTGTGGGGCGGCTTCATCACGCTCGGTGTGCTGGCGCCGCTTGTGCTGCTGTCGGGGACGGGTGGCGCTTCTTTACACCGGATTCTGCTGGCCAGCGCTCTGCATATTATCGGCGGCCTGGCCCATCTTTATGTGATCATTATTGGTGGACAGGCGTATCCTTCGGTTCTTTTCCCGAACAAGGAGGTTTCAAGCAGTTTTCATGATGGCGTGATCGCTGGTTATTCTCCGACTTTTGCGGAATGGTCGCTCGGCCTCGGCGGCCTGTCGCTGGCCATTGCCGCAAGTTTGCTGGTGATTCGGGTTTTGCCATTTTTGCCTGAAAACCTGCCTGAAAACCTGCCTGGAAACAGGGCGCCTTCCGATTAGCGCCTGATGGCCATGCCAGATCATCGCCTGCC
Source organism: Candidatus Poriferihabitaceae bacterium (assembly GCA_965208975.1). Lineage (GTDB taxonomy): Bacteria > Pseudomonadota > Gammaproteobacteria > Arenicellales > Poriferihabitantaceae. Next base: position 1,739,636 of record CBDBQH010000003.1, read on the forward strand.
TGGCTTTTACCTTTCCGCCGCTAGCAAGTCTTCCGGCAAAACGGTTTTGTCAATCGGCTTGTGCGCCGCGTTAGCCAGGAATAACCGGAGAATCCAGCCATTCAAGAAGGGGCCGGACTACATTGATCCGATATGGCTGGGTCATGCCGCCGGGAAACCCTGCTACAACCTGGATTTCAATACGCAGAGTCCTGAGGAGATCGTCCGGTTTTTTACGCGGCAATGCCGTGGCGCGGACGGGGTTTTTGTTGAAGGCAACAAGGGTCTGTATGATGGCGTTTCGGTGGACGGGCGTGACAGTAACGCCGCGCTGGCGAAATTGCTGGGGTTGCCGGTAATACTGGCGCTGGATAGCCGGGGAGTCACCCGCGGGATTGCGCCATTGCTGCTCGGATACCAGCAGTTTGATGCGGATATCGACTTTTGCGGTGTTATCCTGAATCGGGTGGCTGGTTCCCGGCACGAACACAAATTGAGGTCAAGCATTGAGGCGTATACCGATTTTACCGTAATCGGAGTGGTTGCAGACGATGACCGTCTGCGGATTCGGGAAAGGCATCTCGGGCTTGTGCCGGGTAATGAGGTGGAGCGGGTAGAAGCCCGGATTGAGGGGATTCGGGAGGTCATTGAAGCCGGTGTGGATATGAACTCTCTGCCTGTGGATTCGCCGGTGTCCCGACAGAGCCGGTGCGGCAAGGTTGCCGAAAGAGCGGCGGTCGGGAGGGACGCGGCGCCAGGTCACCGGACCCGGACTGCGGATGTGCGTATCGGCGTACCGCAGGATGCCGCGTTCGGCTTTTATTACGCGGATGATCTCCAGGCATTTTCAGACCAGGGCGCACGGATTATCCGTTTCAGCGCAATCGGGGATGACGGTATCCCGGAAGAGGTGGATGGATTGTTTATTGGCGGGGGATTCCCGGAAGTTTATCTGGATGCGCTCGGTGGCAATGTTGCCATGCGACGATCCATCCTCGACTTTATCAACGCTGGCGGCCCGGTCTATGCGGAATGTGGCGGGTTGATGTATCTGGGAAACTCGATCCGGTGGCATGGCCGGCAAGCGGCAATGGTTGGCGCCCTGCCTGTCAATGTGGTGATGGAGGATAGGCCCGTGGGCCGCGGCTATGTGGAATTGCAGGAAACCGGCGATTCGATCTGGGGTGGTCTGGCGGTGGCGGACGGGATCATCGCGGCCCATGAGTTTCACTATTCCCGGGTTGAATTTACCGAGGAAGTGAATCGTTTTGCCTTTGAGGTCAAACGCGGATGGGGCCTCGATGGAAAACATGACGGGATGGTCTATAAAAATGTGCTGGCCAGTTATTCCCATTTACGTTCGGTGGGGGCGGTGGACTGGGTATCTAGGTTTGTTGATTTCACAAGACAATGCAAAACCGGACGAAAGAGCGTTATTCGCCATCAAATCAAAGTATAATCTGGCTGAACACGGAGACAAGACTCATTGGTAACCATGCTTTTTGATCAGGAGAAAACCATTCAGCAGTCCCGTATCCTGGAAAGAACCTGGCTGGCTCATGAACTGCATGACTCCCTGGCGCAGACACTGGCCAGCGTCCGCTACTATATCCGTAATCTCGACCATGCCATACAGGGCGGCGATGAGTGTGAAATTTACGAGCTACTGGAAATAGTGGAAGATAACGTAGAGGTTGCGAATACCGAGTTACGCGCCCTGATCAGCCGGTTTCGGGCGCCACTGGAAGAAGACAATCTGATTCCGGCGCTCGAAAACATCATCCGCAAGTTCCGCGATGAAACCGGCTTGAACGCAGTTTTCCAGAATCGGTTAGCGGGAGATATTGAATTTCCGCCTGCCGTGGTGTTCCAGGTGATCCGGATTGTCCAGGAAGCGGTGGCGAATATCCGTAAACATGCCGGGGCTGACCTGATTCGCGTGTTGCTGTATCTCGAGTCGGAACATTGCCACCTTCTGGTCGAAGATAATGGACGCGGTTTTGACCCGGCGTTGCCGCCAGACGGCAGGGCGGAGCATTTTGGCTTGAAGGTCATGCGGGAGCGGGCTGAGCGAATGGGGGGTGAACTCGATATCGACAGCGCTCCCGGTGAAGGCGCCCGCATTCGTCTCACCTTCCCGAAACAGGAGCAAACCGGATGAAGCTACTTGTAATTGATGATCATACATTGTTCCGGGCCGGACTGAAAAGTCTGCTGGAAAGAAGAAGAATTGATGTGGTTGAGGCCGGGGATGGTGAGACAGGAATGAAACTGCTGGCCGTTGAAGAGTTTGAAATCATTCTGCTGGACCTGAGAATGCCGGATATGAGCGGGCTTGAAGTATTGCAGTGGCTGCGGCGCTCCCGCATTCAGACTCCGGTCGTCATGTTATCGACCTCCAGCGAGGAAAAAGACCTGGTTGAATCCCTGCAGTTGGGCGCCCAGGGTTATCTGTTGAAGGACATGGATCCGGATGATCTGGTCAAATCATTAAAAAATGTACTGGCTGGTGAAACCGTTGTCGCTCCTGAGCTGACCGGGGTACTGGCCAGCGCTGTCCAGAACAGGGCGACCACCGGCCCTCATCCTTCCGCGCGGTCGGTGCGCGATGTATTGACTGCCAGAGAGCTGGATGTGCTGCGGGATATAACCAAAGGCTGGAGTAACAAAATCATTGCCAGAGACCTCGGCATTACCGATGGTACGGTCAAGTTGCACGTCAAATCCATTCTCAGAAAACTCAATGTCCATTCCCGGGTGGAGGCCGCCGTAATTGCGGTGGAAGAGGGGTTGGGTTGAGCGCAATCGCGCGGTCTTGCGGGTTGATCAAGCGCTATCTGGATCAGTTTCCGGGGCACAAGACCCTGACTCTGGTCGGGCCGTTTTGTGAGCCAGCGTTGGCTGGCCGGGAGCCGGTCCTATTCGTCGATGGCGGCGCCCGTTGCCGCAAACCCGGCCAGGGTATCGCGGTCGGTGACGGGGATTCTTTTGATGGTGAACTGGATGTATTGTTGAATCGGGACAAGGATTTGTCGGACCTGGCTTTTGTTCTGGGCGCAATCCCGCAAGGGTTTTCACGGATTGATCTGCTCGGGTTTCTGGGCGGTAGGCGCGATCATGAAATGTTCAATTTTGGCGAAGTGCATCAGTTTCTGACGACCGCCGCGCCGGTACAGGCATGGTTTGATGACAAGGTGGTAGCCTGGTCCGCCGGATGCTGGAGCTTTTGCCGTCATGGTGGATTCAGTCTCGGTGTATTAGAGGAAAGCCGGGTCAGGATGGAGGGCGATTGTTTGTATCCATGTCCCGAACCCACCCTGTTCAAGCCGTTGACTTCGCTGGGGTTGAGCAATATCGGCAGGGGTACAATACGATTGGAGTGTTCCCGTCCGGTTTTTGTCTTTTTTGAGGAGCTGGATTAGCCGACACGCTGTTCGGGTTTCTCCGCTACAGATTATTGTTATGACCGACCTGTTTGATTTTCAACCGAAACCAGCCGCTTTTGCGGTGATGGGAAATCCGGTCGCGCACAGCCAGTCACCGTTGATACACAGTCTGTTCGCCCGACAATTCGGCATATCCTTAAGCTATGACCGGATCCAGGTGGATGTCGGTGGTTTTGAGCAGGCGGTGAGCCATTTCTGCGCCCACGGCGGCGCCGGTCTCAACATTACCGTTCCTTACAAGGTGGAAGCCTGGAAATTATGCGGCCAGGGCCGGCACAGCCTGACGCCAAGAGCGGATCTGGCCGGCGCCGTGAATACCCTGGTCATGAAAAAATCGGGGGGAATCCATGGCGACAATACCGACGGCGCTGGATTGGTGGCGGATATCCGGAATAATCTCGGCATTCCCCTGGACAATAAAAATCTGCTGGTGATTGGCGCGGGCGGGGCTGTGCGCGGCGTTCTCGGCTCCCTGCTTGAATGCCACCCCGCTTCAATCACGGTGGTCAATCGTACCTTTGCCAAAGCCGGTGACCTGGTGGGAGTATTCTCAGGGACTGTGGATGGCGGCGACACGGCGCTTGAGAGTCGCCGCCTTGAGGATTGTGACAGGCCGCGCTATGACCTGATTATCAACGGCACCGCAGCCAGTCTCTGCGGGGAGTTGCCGGGAATCAGCGAATCCTGCATTGATGCGGGTACGATCGTTTACGATATGGTGTATTCCCCGGAGCCGACAGTTTTCATGAAATGGGCGTTGTTCAGGGGCGCCGCCCAAGCCCATGACGGCCTGGGGATGCTGGTCGAACAGGCTGCCGGATCATTTTTTGTATGGCATCGCAAGTCCCCGGATACGGAGCCGGTCATCCGGGCCGTTCGGGAAACGCTGGCTGGCGGCATGTGCCTGCCTGTCCCCACTCCACAATAACAGGACAGTAATAGCCTGTGCGTGTCATTGCGCCTGACATCCCCAGGAATATGAACAGTTCTTGGGTCGCGAATCATTATCCCGGATATAGCCTGTGAGTGTCATTGTCAGCGGCACCCCCTGGGCCATTAATGATGGATCAGTCGGAACCCACCCCGTGACATCCCGGTAGAGTCCGTTGACTTCCTGATCGTAGAGCTTGAGCTGGAAGTCTTCCAGACTTTCAGAAACGGAGTCGTCCAGCGTGTTGACGATGATCTTCTGCGTCTTGACTCCCACAGGGAAGGTCACGGTGCCGGTGGTAGCCTGGTAATCCGTTCCCTTGACGGCCCAACCGTCGCTGGTGCTGTATCGGTAGCGTACCGACCAGTGGGTGCGGTCGGGGAGGGTCACCTTGAAAACCATCTGCTCGCCCTCGGTGGCTCTGGCGATGTTATCAGCGTATGCCACCCCTCCCCCAAGTACGATACCTGCCACCAGTGCGCTAACCGCATACTTTGCTATCGAATATTTCATTATCGGGTCCTGATTTATTCGTTGATATTCCGCAAGATGTTGTTCTTGTTCGCCTTACATCTCACACTACGGGGAGAATATACCAGCAGGCTCCAATAAGTGTCAATTATCAGAAGTTGTCATTATCAGAAGTTGTCAGAAGTTGTCCTGTCAGCGCAATTCTGTAATGTCCCCAATCCCCTGATAAGGGTAGAGGGGGATTTGAGTCCGTTTTGATTGAAACAATACAACAAAATATGCCGGTCCTGAGATTTAAGGGATTTGAAGGTAAGTGGAGAGTACTCAATTTTGGGAAAAATTCTCAACTTAAAGCCAGAATCGGATGGCAAGGATTGACAACTGCAGAATATTTAACCGAAGGGGAATACGGATTGGTAACTGGAACAGACTTTTTGGATGAGTCAGTTTCTTGGGATACTTGTCATTTCGTTGCAAAAGAACGATATGAGCAGGATAAATACATCCAGATTAGAATAGGAGATGTGCTTTTAACAAAGGACGGAACTATTGGTAAGGTTGCATATGTAGACAAAATCCCGTTCCCTGCAACCCTAAATAGCGGGGTATTTGTAATTCGCCCATTGGACAATTCATACAATCGAAAGTTTCTTTATTACATATTAGTGTCACAAGTATTCAAGAGGTTTCTCAACAAACTTCACACAGGATCGACCATATCGCATCTATATCAGAAAGACTTTGTCAAATTTGAGTTTTTTATTCCTCCCGTAGAGAAAGAGCAGGCAGAGATCGCGGATTTCCTTTCATCCGTCGATACTAAAATCGAGCAATTAAACCAGCAAAAAGCCTTATGGGAACAATACAAGAAAGGCATGATGCAGAAGCTGTTCAGCCAGCAAATCCGGTTCAAGGATGAGCAGGGGGAGGATTATCCGGGGTGGGATTGATTACTCTCATACTCCACGGGTGAGACATAGTCTAAAGTCTGGTGGAGTCTTTGTCGATTGTAAAACAATTCGATATATTCAAACAGACCCGCTCTGGCCTGTTCTCGATTCGGGCAACCCTGTTGCCAGGCCCATTCGTTTTTCAGTTGACCAAAAAAGCTTTCCGCGACTGCATTATCCCAACAATCTCCCTTTCGGCTCATGGATGCGATGATTCCCTTACGGTTCAGCGCATGACGATACGATTGAGAAGTGTAGGTCGCTCCGCGATCTGTATGATGAATGAGTCCAGGCGCAGGCTGGCGATGGGAAACCGCCATGTCCAGGCAGGCTTTGACCAGAGACGTATCATTGCGGTTGGCCATGGACCAACCTACGACCTTTCGGGAATAGAGATCCAGTAATACAGCCAGATATAACCAACCCTGGCGAGTCGCAACAAACGTCACATCCCCTACCCAGACCTGATTCGGAGCGCTCGCACAAAATACCCGATTGAGTTGATTCGCAGCCGCCCGATCACCCGGCCTGGAGCGGGTAGTGACCACAAAACGATGACGGCGCTGACTGAATATCCCGTGCAGACGCCGTAACTTGACGACCTGATCCCGACCACAAGCAATCCCTTCCCGACGCAAATGACGCCAGCACTTGAGCGCACCATAACGACCTTGAAACTGCTGGTGTACCCGCCGAATCTCGCGTAAAAGATTGCGCCGCAATACACTGCCCGCGCTCGGACCCCGGCTCCGCCAAGCATAATAACCCGACCGACTCACTCGAATCACACGACACATGCGAACCACCGGAAAGTACCGACGATACCGTTCGATAAAAGCGTACTTCACTTCAACTCTCGAGCAAAGTACGCCGCCGCCTTTTTTAGAATGTCCCGCTCCATCTTGACATCCGACAACTCCTTCTTGAGTCGGGACCATTCATCCACCTGAACCACCGACCGGTGGCCCGAACCCTGAAACGCCTGCTCACCATGACGACTGAACTGCTCTTTCCACTTGTATAGCATGTTCGGCCTCAAACCCAAATTCCTCGCCAAAACCGTAGCAGACTGGCCTTCTTGCTTCCATTGACGGAGTACTTCTAATTTGAACTCCTTACTATAAATATTTCTTTTCTTCATTGGACACTCCTGAGGATCTTATCCCCATTCTAAAGTGTCCACCTTTCTCAGTACAATTCAGAAAGCAAGAAATTGGAACAAGTTGCCAGCATTTATCGGGGCATGGGGTTATCAAAAGCAGTACTCCAAACGGGAGGGGAATTTCCATGTATTTTATATGGGGAGCTATTCACAAAATATGCTGAAACGATAAAAACTGTTCTTAGTTTTACTAATGACAAAACATCAGTTACAAGCCAATATGGTGATATTTTGATGCCGACATCCGATGTGACACCAAGTGGGCTTGCTACAGCAAGTACACTGTTAGTTGAAGATGTCCAAATTGGGGGAGATATAAACATAGTCCGATTGAACAAGGGGATTAACCCGATTTTCATGAGCTACCTAATAAATTTTTGCAAAAAAGAATTTATTAGGTTAGTGACAGGAACGACAGTAAAGCATATTTATGCAAAAGACATTCAGCATATTGATTTTTCTATTCCTGCATCCCAAAAAGAACAACAAAAAATTGCCAGTTTCCTCTCCGCCATTGACCAGAAAATCGAGCGGGTCGCGGAACAGATCAAACAAGCCCAAACCTTCAAGAAAGGTCTGCTCCAACAGATGTTCATTTAACCCTTTGATCACCAGACGGCATGACCACCGAATCGGAACAAGCCCTCGAAAACAATCTGATTGCCCAGCTGGAGACGCTGGGTTTTGAGAAGGTATCAATCGGTGATGAGGATGCCCTGATCGCCAACCTGAAAAGGCAGCTTGAAAAACATAACCAGACTGAATTGTCCGATGGCGAATTCCGGCAGGTATTGAACAAACTCGCCCGTGGCAATATCTTCGGGAAAGCGCGAATACTGCGCGACAAGGTAGATTATACGCGGGACGACGGCCATATCGGTTATCTCGAGCTGATTGATTCCATCCAGTGGTGCAAGAATGAGTATCAGGTGACGCATCAGGTCACCATGACCGGCGCTTATACCAATCGCTATGACGTGACCTTGCTGGTCAACGGCCTGCCTCTGGTGCAGATCGAACTGAAACGGCGCGGACTGGAATTAAAAGAGGCTTTCAACCAGACCAACCGTTACCATCGCCATTCATTCGCGGCCGGCTATGGCCTGTTCAACTATATCCAGTTATTCGTGATCAGCAACGGGGTCAATACCAAATACTACGCCAACAATCCTGTATCCAAGCGCGATTTCAAACAAACCTTTTTCTGGGCCGGTGCGGACAACCGGAAGATTACGCAACTCAGTGACTTTGCCGATGCGTTCCTGGAGAAATGCCAGCTTTCCAAACTGATCACCCAATACGTCGTATTGAATGAAAGCCACCAGATGCTGATGGCGTTGCGTCCTTATCAGTATTACGCTGTGGAAGCGATTGTCGAACGGGTCCGGAACTCCACGAAGTTCGGCTATATCTGGCACACGACCGGCTCTGGCAAGACCCTGACCTCGTTCAAGACGGCGCAGATACTCACCCAATCCCCGCATATTCATAAGGTGGTGTTTGTAGTGGACCGCAAGGACCTGGATTACCAGACCATTCGCGAATTCAACAGCTTCAGCGAAGGCAGTGTCGACGCCACCCATAACACCAACAAACTGGTACAGCAGTTCAGTGATGATACTCGTCTGATCGTCACCACCCTGCAAAAACTGAATACCGCGATCAGCAAGAACCGATACAACCATCAGATGTCGGGACTTCAGAACCGGCGTATGGTCTTCATTTTTGACGAATGCCACCGCAGTCAATTCGGGGACACGCACAAGCGCATCCGGCAATACTTCCCCGAAGTGCAGATGTTCGGCTTTACCGGCACCCCGATTTTTGCCGAGAACGCCGCCGCCAATGTACACGGCAAACGCACTACCAAAGACCTGTTCCATGAATGCCTGCACAAATACGTCATCACGGATGCGATCCGCGATGAGAATGTGCTCCGGTTCGCGGTGGAATATATCCGCACGGTCCGACAGAAAGACGAGGTCCGGGATATTGAGGTAGAGGCGATTGATACCGCCGAAGTGATGGAGGCTAATGAGCGGCTGGAAGCGATTACCGACTACATCATCGCGAACCATCATCGTAAAACCCATGCGCGTAAATTCAATGCCCTGTTTTGTGTGAGCAGCATCAAGACCCTGATCCGGTACTACGATCTGTTCCGGCGCAAGAAGGAAGCCGGGGAACATAGTCTCAAAATCAGCGCCATCTTCTCCTGGCAGGCGAATGAGGAAGACAGCGATGCGGATGGTTTTATTCAGGACGAACTGCCGACCGGAGAAATCAGCGATGGCCGGGCCTTTTACACCACCCGGAACACCCACACCCATACCCGCGAAAAACTGGAACGTTGTATGGATGATTATAACCGGATGTTCGGAGCCAGTTTTTCCACCGACAATTTTTACGGGTACTACAAGGACATCGGCAAACGGGTCAAACAACGGGATATAGACATCCTGCTGGTGGTCAACATGTTTCTGACGGGCTTTGACAGTCCATCCCTGAATACCATCTATATCGACAAAAACCTCAGATACCACGGGCTGATCCAGTCTTACTCCAGAACCAACCGCATCCTGGGGCAGAAGAAATCACAGGGTAATGTGGTGTGTTTCCGCAATCTCAAGCCTGCCACAGATCAGGCCATTGAACTGTTCGCCAATAAAAACGCGATGGAGGAGATTATCCTGCAACCCTATCAGCAATATGTCGAATGGTTTGCCGCCGCGGTCGCCGCATTACACCAGATTGCCCCGACTGTGGACAGCGTCAATGAATTGCCGGACGAGGGTGCCGAAGTCCGGTTCATTCAGGCGTTTCGTGATCTGATGCGGATCAAAAATGCGCTCGGTTGTTTCACCGAATTCCGTTTTGACGATCTGGCTATGGGTGAGCGGCAGTTTGAGGACTACAAGAGCAAATACCTCGACCTGTATGACAAGGTGAAAACCAGCCAGCGCAAGGAAAAGGTCTCGATCCTGGATGACATTGACTTTGAACTGGAACTGATTCATCGCGACGAGATCAATGTCAGTTATATCATCGCCCTGTTGCGAAACATGCAGTCCGCCAAACCGGCCGAACAGGAAAAGCAGCGTCAGGTCATCTCCGGTATTCTGGATACGGAAACGCAGTTGCGTAGCAAGAAGGAACTGATCGAACGGTTTATTGCCGAGCACTTCCCGGAGATACCGGGAGGGGGCGATGTCGGAGCCGCGTTTGAGCAGTACTGGACGGAAGAAAAGCGCAAGGCTATCCAGGTTTTGAGCGAAGCGGAAGGACTGGATATGGGCGATCTGCAAAAAGTGATCGGCGATTACCTGTTTACCGGGAAAACGCCGTTGCGCGATGATATCATCGCCATCATGCGCACACCCCCGAAACTCAAAAGCCGCCGCACCATGACTGAACGCATTATCGGGAAGATCAAATTATTTGTTGAGACATTCATTGATGGGGTGGATTAGGGGGAAGGTAGGATAGCCGGACATGAAGGAGCGAATCCCCATCAATCCTCTAACTGTGCACCCACATCCATATTTTTATGCAAGACCCTGATAATGGTAATGCCTCCCTCCAGGGGCCACCAGGGCCATCGCGCTTTCAAGATCATCGAGATATTGGTCGGCTTGTGCTTCACCCCATTCGTTATAGGTATATAACCATATATCGTCCGTTTGGTGCGCGAATATTTGGAGCTGACAGGTATCAAACCATGAATAATTTAACGTACAAAGGCTATTACGCAAATATTCAATTTGAAGCAGACAGTGATGTTCCTATGGGATGTTCAACGATCTGTAAAATAAATGTGTGCTTCTTAATGCTTGTGTCTGGCTGACTCTATCACCCTGCGGCCACGCCTGGCGCGATAATTGCTATCGCGCTTTTTACTCGATTTTCCTGGTCCTCTCCGCTATCAGGTCAACTCGCTATCATCGCGTCCCGAGACATCTTAGGACAATAGTATTCGTCTCCGTTCTCAAGTTTATGTCGGCTTGTGTCAAACCAGTACCGTTGACCCGGTTACGAAAAAAAGCCGTGAACATTCCCGAATTTCTGGTAGGTAGCGCGTCTATGCTTGAATCTAACGGAATGAGTGTAAAAGGGCTAGCAATTAGCAAAACTAAATCCAACGGCGCCCGGCGGACTTCATTACTACTGCTGAATAGAGGGTTACCCGCTGTTGGCGTTTGTATCCCTGTTACTTTGATCCAGTAGTCTTCTTCAATCTGTCCCGGACCGTGATACCGATCAGCTAATTCAATTCTTGCTATCTGGATCGTTCTGCAATCTGCGCTTCTTGTTTGGACTATAGGCACGTCGCCTGGTCGATTTGGCAATGGTTCCAATCGGTCATGATAGGGGTCGCCCCGTTTTTCTTGCCGTTGCTGTTGGTTCTGTTGCGGTACGGCGGTTTGCTCTTGATTGGTCTGTCCCTGTTCTGTCTGCCCCGCCTGTCCGGCTTCTCCGGCCTGCCCGGTTGTTCCGGTTGTCTGTGCATGGGCTGGCAACAGTACGCTGTTTATAATCGGCTTCTGCCATGCCGTAACCGCTAGTCCGCCAACGGCCAGACTTCGGATGATTTGCTTGCGTTTCTGTAAGTCTGTTTTATTTCTGCCCTTTATATCGGGGGGGGGGGGGGTACACAGATTTCATTGTATGTTCTCCGATTCAACTGATTCGTTATATACCAGATTTTTGGCTGTGTGTCACTTTTTAAGTTGCGCGTGTCAGAATACAGCTTCCCTTTCCCGTCATTCCCGCGCCACCCATCATCGTAGGGGCGGGTCTTGTGCCCGCCCGCAACCGTCATTGACCGTATACGAAAATCAACGCGGGCGACCACAGTGGGTCGCCCCTACGATGTCAGGCAACCGTGATGCCTGTATACTGAACGCTGATTCCTGTACCAACCCGCTATCAGCGCGTCCCAAAGCTATGGGCGTTTCAGGTTAACTCGCTGCTCCACTCGCCCCAGGGAATAAATGTGGCGTGATACGCCAAGCCTATCGCATACTCCATCACAGCGTCTCGCCGCTCTTCGGCGTCAAACGGCACTGGAATCAGAATATCCGCATGGTAAGGATTATCGTCTGAAGGTGACGGTTTGACACTACAACCGACCGCCTCTATGTCGCCAGCGGTCAGAGTATACCAACCCCAAAAAGATTTCCCGGAAAGGAGCGCATTTTTCCTCCCGAGTTCCGCCATTGTGGTTGCCAGCGCCAAATCCATGCGATTAACCGAGATTTCATTGCTGTCTCTCGGCGGCTTGAATCTAGTGACCGGAGCTCGCCGTTGACGAAAAGCACGTTTGGCGCTGCTTTGAGACCGCTCCTCTCTCCCAAGTTTGTCCGTTTTGCCTATGTTGTCCGGCACTTTCTTTTCCGACCGTTGGTTCACTACCTGATACCAACCCTATCGAGTTCTCGAAGACCGCCTTCCCGGAGCAAGTCCGCCGCATCATCAACCCGCAATCTTCCTTTCGAGTTTCTGGTCCGGTGAAAAAGCGCTCCGGAACCATCATGCTCAATCAAGAACAATACGCCGGCGCCAGTCTCATCACTTCGAAAGTCAATCGCGATAGCTCCCTCATCTATCGGGTAGATATCTGGTCGCCCAGTAACGTGATTGGAGACTTCCTGTAACAACCGTTTTGCTTTCGCCAATCCAGACTCCGAAGGCTCTTCCAGTCCCTCATCAATTGCCTCGGCAGGACACGCCGCCAACTCATTTAAGGAGTCTTCCAGCCAAGCTGTATTGGTCATCCCGGAAATGAGTGAATCAAGATCGGCAAGAGGTATGGTTGTTTCAGTAGAACACTCAGTCCAGTTCAGACCATGCAGGGCGCGGGGTAGAACCTGGTTCTCAGACGATTGGCAAACAAAACGTTCCCTGGACTTAACATAATCAATTTTGTCTTGTCTATCTTCTGTCATCTGTGGCACAGCAATTGGCCGAGTGTTTCCAGAAAACTCTTTCTTGTTAGCGCTCTCAAAGGGATCGTATTGCGGGTTGATCGATAATTGTCGGTAGCCATCGGTCACTTGTGGAGTCGCACGTGACAGGAAGGTTGGGGAAGCATTAAGCATCGAAATGTTACTCCACCACCAAATCCAGTTTGTCGATGACCGATTTGAAAACACTGTATAAATGCTCATCCATCTTATCAAGGGTATCATAATGAGTGCCCAACCTGTACTTCGCTGAAATTTCAAGAAACAGATGTGCACCTGCTAGAGCTGACCTATCCATGGTGATACTGACGTTCCATAAATCGTCTCGATTTAAACAATCGAATTTAATTTGTGGATACACATTACCCGCGCCAATTCCAAATGGGTCGGGGGCTTCTGAAAGACAGGTAAGGTTACGGATAAGGTCTTCGGCGGCTTCCATACCGCCCTTGACTGCTAGCCAGTATGAAGTAGCCAGCCTTCGATTTTCTGGAGTACCATCGTTCAGGAATCCGCATACGGCAGTTTCAAAGTACTTTGCGTGACATTTGGCTTGACTGATCGCCTCCGGTGACCTAAGGTCAAGAAAACGAGCCTTGTACCCATCCAATTTCGCCTCGAAGGCGCTTAACCCGGAAAACAAAGTAAGGGTGACACCAGCAGTAGCGATAGTGTCCCCATTTTCCAGTTTCATCGCATCTGGTGGAATTTGTATTTCCGGGCTAAAAGCATCATAGATGGGTTCTATGATTTGCGGAAACGTTCCTATACGACTGAAAGCCGGACGAGAAAAAACCACTTCGTAATATGCGTCAAGCCGAGTTATACGAGCTTCCATTTTTTCAAGTCCCAGAGCATGTCTGCCAAAATCAGTAGCCACATGATAACTCATTAGAAAATCTTATAACAGCCCTCCCCAGAGTTGTATAATTGAAAATGATCTTAACGGCGTTGATTTTGAACCGAAGAATGTGTGTTAGGGTAATGGGGGTACAGGGTCCAGCACAACGGCGGGGGTTCCTATCCGGATACCCAATCGCAGGGACGCCCGGTGTGCAGCGGGCATGACTCTTACTGGTTCGGATATACCCTGTATTTTAATAAAGTTTGATTTTAATGGACACACGGCAGTTTTTCATCGACCGCACCCGCAAAAAGAAACCAAACCATATATCGTCCGTTTGGTGCGCGAATATTTGGAACTGACAGGTATCAAACCATGAATAATTTAACGTACAAAGGCTATTACGCAAATATTCAATTTGAAGCGGACAGTGATGTTCCTATGGGATGTTCAACGATCTGTAAAATAAATGTGTGCTTCTTGATGCTTGTGTCTGGCTGGTTCCATCACCCTGCGGCCACGCCTGGCGCGATAATTGCTATCGCGGTTTTTACTCGGTCCTCTCCGCCTTCACTAGCTACGGACGACATATCAGGCGTATACGAGTGGGGGTTGCAGACAAAAACCAGTTTATCTCGGCTTGTGTATAAGGTTTATTGTTGTTGTGCGGGTTGTTACTACGAAAAAAAGCCGCAAACGCTCCCGAATTTCTGGCAGGCTGCGCGTTGCTATTGCCTGATGCCGTGTTTATGGATGTGTCTAACGGGATTATATGACTAGTACCGACTAGCAACCTTAAATTCAACGGCGCCCTTCGTGGGTTTCTGGTGCCTGTTACTACCGGCGTTTGTATCCCTGTTACTTTGATCCAGTAGTCTTTATCATTCGGTATTCCCGGACCGTGATACCGATCAGCTAATTCGAGTGAAACGATCTGGATCGTTCCGCAATCCGGTGCATCGAGGCCCACCGTACCCGCTGGCAATGGTTCCAATCGGTCGTGATAGGGTTCGCCCGGGTTTCGTTGTTGTTGCTGTTGGTTCTGTTGTTGCGGTACGGCGGTTTGCTCTTGATTGGTCTGCCCCTGTTCTGTCTGTCCCACCTGCCCGGCTTCTCCGGCTTGCCCGGATGTATTTCCGCTTATCTGTGCATGAGCCGGCAACAGCACGCTGTTTACAATCGGTTTCTGCCAAAACCGTAACGGCCAAGCCGCCAACGGCCAGACTTCGGATGATTTGCTTTCTTTTCTGTAAGTCTGTTTTATTTTTACCCTTTATATCGGGGGGGGGGGGTACAGATTTCATTTTATATTCTCCGATTCAACTTATTCGCTATATACCAGATTTTTGGCCGTGTGTCACTTTTTCGGTGACGCTGACAGAAAACCAGTCGTTTGTTTCCGCTTTGCATTTTTGCTGAGTTTTGTTATTATGTACACAAAAGTACACAAATAAATGAGCCCTACTATGAATACTACACATACTAGAGTCAGCATCCGCGAATTTCGCGCTCATCTTGCGCACTATGCAAGCGCACATTCACCCATCGCAGTTACTCGCCACGGTGAGACAATTGGTTATTATATTCCGGCGCGCTCCCATCCTGACAAAGCAGAAATTGATGCACTGAAGGAGGCGGCCTCGCGTCTCGATTCCCTACTGGCCCAAGCCGGTGTGAGTGAAGATGAGATGCTAGACGAGTTCCGCAAATTACGAAGCAACCAGAACTAATGGCGTCTGACAAAAAATTGGTGTTGGATGCGAACATTTTAATTCGTGCGGTACTTGGTAATAAAGTGCGTACACTACTCGAACAAGCTTCTCCCAATACCTGTTTTTTTACCCCCGATGTTTGTTTTAACGATGCAGAAAAATTTCTGCCTATTTTATTTGAGAAGCGCAAGCTACCCATAGAACCCGCTCGGGAGGTATTGGCCAACATTGCCAAACTGGTTCAAGCAGTCGAAATTGATGTCTATGGAGAACACCGGGAGGAGGCTATTCATCGGATTGCAATACGCGACCCTGATGACTGGCCGATTGTGGCGACTGCCTTGGCATTGGATTGCCCTATTTGGACCGAAGATTCTGACTTCTTTGGTACAGGGGGGATTTAAAGTCAAGAGCAATCTTCGGGACGAAAGATCGAATAAAATCTTCGAGGTTTGCTGCCCTCTCCGACTCTCGATGCGCCAGTAACGCAACCAGAAAACGCGAATGAAGATTCACCTCGTCGCTTGCAGAGCGCAACACAGAAAAGATATTGAACGATTCGCGGTTGCCGGCATTGTGCCTCTCATAGAGCAATTCCGCCCTTTCCAACAGCCGTTGCATGCTGATGTAGTCGGCGCTGGTTGCACAGATATGTGGATTCAAATTCACATTAAGTTGCTTTTTGCATCATATAATCGCGACAATTTGGCTAGTATTACATGATTTGTATATTGAAATGACATTGAAATGAACAAGAAAACGCATGAATTTGGCAAGTGCGTGGATTTTGGCAGGAGCGCGGAAAATTATGGCAAGCATCGGCAGGGGTTTCCTGACAGGTACTTCGCGCTGTTGTCAGAAAAAGGATTGTGCAGGGAAGGTCAGAGGGTTTTGGATATTGGGACGGGTACGGGGACGGTCGCGAGAGGTCTGGCGGTACTTGGCGCGGCAGTGGATGCGATAGACCCGGCTATGGAGCTGCTGGCGCAAGCCGGAATACTGGCCGGTCAGGCTGGGGTGACGATCCATTTTTCTGTCGGGAAAGCCGAAGAGTTGGCGTTCGACTCTTCGTCGTTCGATGTGGTGACAGCGGGGCAATGCTGGCACTGGTTTGATCGTACAAGGGCGGCGAGGGAGGTTTTCAGGGTCTTGAGACCCGGCGGCCGTATCATTGTTTCGCATTTTGACTGGATTCCCGGCCCGGGAAATGTGGTGGAGCATACCGAGAAATTAATCCTGAAATTTAATCCTGCCTGGACCATGGGAGGAGGAACGGGTCTGTATCCGCAGTGGTTGCAGGATTTGATGTCCACTGACTTTGTTGAACTGGAGACCTTTTCTTTTGATTCGGAAGTGGCTTATTCTCACGAAGGATGGCGTGGGAGGATTCAGGCGAGCGCCGGGGTTCAGGCCAGTCTTGGCCCGGAAGAGGCCGCAAATTTTGACAAGGAATTGAGGAGTATCCTGGCCCGGAAATTCCCTGATGACCCGCTCAGGATACCTCACCGATGCTGGACGGCGACAGCCAGAAAACCAGATACTTGAGAGGGGAGATCATGAAGTATGAAAGAACGGGCTTGATACTCTGTACAGAGAAGTATGATGAATGTGTGGCATTTTATTCGGATGTGTTGAACCTTCCGATATCCGGTTCTCTGGACGATGAACATTCGAAATTGACGGTGTTAAGTCTGGGTGTGAATACTTATCTCATGATCGAAACCGGCGGCCAGGCGATTCCATCTGGTAAAAATGCGACACAAAATCCGGTATGGTTGAGATTCAATGTAAAAAGCGTCAATGATTCGGCACAGGAACTTCTTGAAAAAGGCGTGGAGGTGAAAATCAGGCGGGAGATATGGGGGACAGTGGGTGATTTCATGGACCCGGACGGGAATATATGTTCGTTACGGGAGGAACCGTCAGACGGGTTGTTTGGGATGTGAATGTGGATTCCCGCTTTCGCGGGAATGACGAAGGGAGTGCGCGGGAATGAAACGCGGAGTGATCGGCAACCAGCTTTTCGGCGGACAGGCACAGTGGCCTGTTCCTGCATTCGGTATTTTGATGTGGCTTGTGTGCCCTGCGATGTATGTCGGGCGCCAGGCTGTCAAAACAACGCAGGATTCAATGGAGAAGCGGCGGTCAATCCTCCGTCCACCACATAGCATTGTCCGGTGACGAATCGGGACTCGTCACAAGCCAGCCATACGGCCAGATTGGCGACATCGGCTGGCTGGCCCATTCGTCCGGCTGGATGACGCTGCAAGGCATCTTTTCTGGCATTGGAGGGGTTGTCGGCAACGTCGAATGCGGCATCCGCCATTTCAGTCAGAATCCAGCCGGGGGAGATCGCATTGCAGCGGATGGCGGGTCCATGATCCACGGCGATGGAGCGGGTCAGACTGTGAACAAAGCCTTTCGACGCATTGTAGAGGGCCAGGCCGGGGTCGGCCAGGTTTGCGGAGATGGAGCCGATATTGATAATCGAGCCGCCCGCCGTCATGTCCGGTATCATTTCCCGGCAGGTTAAAAACGTACCCTTTGCGTTGATGCCCATCAGGGATTCCCAGTCTTCATCTGTGGTATCGAGTATGGTTTTTTCAATCACGACCTGACAAGTGGCAAGCGGTATCAGATTCGAGGTTCTGGACTGGTGAGTTTCAACCTATAGTCATGCATCCCGGCGCCGATGGAACAGAGCCGATTGAACCTCTTCCCGATGAACCCGTGTCTCGAAAGAGGAAATCCGGCGTATTTGAGGACGTGTTCGTCGATCAATCAGGTATCAAACCATGAATAATTTAACGTACAAAGGCTATTACGCAAATATTCAATTTGAAGCGGACAGTGATGTTCCTATGGGATGTTCAACGATCTGTAAAATAAATGTGTGCTTCTTAATGCTTGTGCCTGGCTGACTCCATCACCCTGCGGCCACGCCTGGCGCGATAATTGCTATCGCGCTTTTCCCGACCCTCTCCGCTATCAGGTCAACCCGCTATCGTTCAGCGTGTTCCTTCACATACCAAGAGTAGGAGCGTGCGGGATTTTTCCACGTTGCTTTTATTCAAAGGTTCGAACGTAGCGTTTGGGTTCCGACGTAAAGTTACTTCGTTGGTCGGAGCATTACGAAAAAAAGCCGCAAAATATCCCGAATGTCTGGCAGGGTGCGCGTTTTTAGTGCCCGTTGCGGTCTCTATGGATGTATCTAACGGGTATATGTCCCCTGAAACACGGTTTGACAATTCTAAATTCAACGGATCCCTCTCTGTTTGGTTCTTGCCGGTCACCTGATATCGGCGTTTGTATCCCCGTTATTTTGATCCAGTAGTCTTTATCAACCTGTCCCGGACCGTTCCACCTGTCCACGAGTTCGTATGAAACGATCTGGATCGTTTTGCATTGATCGGCGTTTCGGATTATGACTAGAATCCTATCGCCTGCTGGTAATTCTTCCAACCGGCTATGATTGGGTATGCCCGGGCTTTGTTGCTGTTCCTGTTGGTTCTGTTGTGGTACGGCGGTTTGTTCTTGGTTGGCTTGTCCCTGCTCGGTCTGTCCCACCTGTCCGGATTGTCCGGCCTGCCCGGTTGTTCCGGTTGTCTGTGCATGGGCTGGCAACAGTACGCTGTTTATAATCGGTTTCTGCCATGCCGTAACCGCCAATCCGCCAACGGCCAGACTTTGGATGATTCGTTGTCGTTTCTGTAAGCCTGTTTTATTTCTGCCCTTTATATCGGGGGGGGGGGGGGGGTACACAGATTTCATTGTATGTTCTCCGATTCAACTGATTCGTTATATACCAGATTTTTGGCTGTGTGTCACTTTTTTAGAATCGGCGTAAATCCACATAACCAGCAAGGAGATCAGAACCGACACTATCCCCGTCAATCCTCCAACTGTGCATCCTTCATTGATTGCTGTTTCTGCTATCTAATGATAGCGATTCGTGATATTGTCAAGAAATGAACAGCAAGCATCGGAAAACACTCGCTGCTATTTTTTCAACGCCTGCGCCAAAGAGTATTAAGTGGTCAAAAATAGAAGCATTATTGATTGCTGCAGGTTGCGTGGTTACGGATGGTAGCGGTTCAAGGGTGAAGTTTGATTTTAATGGACACACGGCAGTTTTTCATCGACCGCACCCGCAAAAAGAAACCAAACCATATATCGTCCGTTTGGTGCGCGAATATTTGGAACTGACAGGTATCAAACCATGAATAATTTAACGTACAAAGGCTATTACGCAAATATCCAATTTGAAGCGGACAGTGATGTTTTTGTGGGTCGTTTGGCAGGCATTACCGATATTGTTGTGTTTGAATCGGATACGGTTGAGGGACTTAAAACAGCGTTTATTGAATCGGTTGATGATTATCTGGTGCATTGCAGGCGTATCGGGAAACGGGCGCAAAAAGCGTTTTCAGGGAAGTTGATGTTGCGTATTGATCCAGAGGTACATGCAGAGGTCGCGTTAGCGACTGAGTTGACTCATGCAAAAAGTATGAATGAGTTTGCAGAAGTGGCCTTGCACAAGGAGGCCCGGGCATATATAGACGCGCAACAGGATGTTCAACGATCTGTGAAATAAATGTGCGCTTCTTAATGCTTGTGTCTGGCTGGCTCCATCACCCTGCGGCCACGCCTGGCGCGATAAATGCTATCGCGCTTTTCGCTCGATGTTCCCGGTCTGATTCGCCTGGTTGAAAACCCGCTATCATCGCGTTCCGAGACATCTCAGGATAAGTCGATCCTGATACCAGGCCAAGTTTATGTCGGCTTGTGTTAAAGGTTGGTTTCTGGAGTTCAAGTTACGAAAATAAGCCGTAAATTGTCCCGAATGTCTGGCAGGGTGCGCGTTTTTAACGCCCGTGGCGGTCTCTATGCTTAAATCTAACGGGATGGTTGTAAAAGGAGCAGCAATTAGCAACACTAAATTCAACGGCGCCCGTCTGCTTGGGTCGTGCCGGTCACCTGATGTCGGCGTTTGTGTCCCTGTTACTTTGATCCAGTAGTCTTTTTCAACCTGTCCCGGACCGTGATACCGGTTAGCTGATTCAACTCTTGTTATTTGGATCGTTCTGCACTGACCGGCGTTTCTTATTTGGATTATAGACACGCTGGCGCCTGGTCGTCTTGGCAATGGTTCCAATCGGTTATGATCGGGGTCGCCCCGTATTTCTTGCTGTTGCTGTTGGTTCTGTTGCGGTACGGCCGTTTGCTCTTGATTGGTCTGTCCCTGTTCTGTCTGTCCCACCTGTCCGGCTTCTCCGGCTTGCCCGGACGGGTTTGCCGGGTCTGCTGTTGTGTTTCCTGATGGCTGTGCATGAGCCGGCAACAGCACGCTGTTTACAATCGGTTTCTGCCAAACCGTAACGGCCAAGCCACCAACGGCCAGACTTTGGATGATTTGCTTTCTTTTCTGTAAGTCTGTTTTATTTCTGCCCTTTATATCGGGGGGGGGGGGGGGGGGTACAGATTTCATTTCATATTCTCCGATTCAAATTACCCGACATATACCAGATTTTTGGCTGTGTGTCACTATGCAGGGTGATATGCAGGGTGATTGCGCTTGATACGAATGTTCTGAACGGGTATCCGGTGCATCGGCTAATGCCCCGCCACCTCCCTCGCCTGCCGGAGCCGCTGCGGGTCACCGACATCTATCCATATTGATCGGGTATGTTCTCCGGTCATCGCGTCCTGGCTAATCAGTCTGTCAAAAATGGCTTTGAGTTCGATTTTTTCCCCCGCCGGCAAGGCATCGAAAATCTCTCTGCGATACATCCCCACTCCAGAAAATGTGCAGGTCGGGCCGGGGTTTTTGCTGGTTTCTTTAATGTGGCCGCCTTCCAGGCAGAAATCACCCTGCGGATTATGGGCTGGATTATCCACCAGTACCAGATGCGCGGCTGAATCCTGCGGCAGGGACAGTTTGGTGAAATCCATGTCGGTGAAGATGTCCCCGTTGATCACCAGCAATTCGTGTTCCTCCATGCTCCCCAGAGCGTGTATGATGCCTCCGGCCGTTCCCAACGCGCCACCGGCCTCAATGGAATAACGTATATCCATGCCGAACCGGCTGCCGTCCCCCAGATAGTCCAGGATGAGCTCCGGCAGCCAGGAAACATTGATCATACATCGCGCGAAACCCGCCTTTGCCAGTTTCCGGATATGATGTTCGATCAAAGTGCAGTCACCGACCGGCAGGAGCGGCTTGGGAAGGGTATCTGTCAGGGGACGCATCCGTTTCCCGCGGCCCGCGGCCAGAATCATTACATCCATCATGTTCTTGCCGGTAATCACGCCGGTACACACAGACAGGCGCTTCGATGCGGCGATGTCCGGGATACAGGATATGGGGTCATGACGGGTTCGCGGGATTTGGGGGGGCATTTGCCGTTGGATTATAAACGCTTGAAACTTTATAATTGCCAGCAATTCGCTGATCTTCGTCTCATGATCCAATAATGCGTCCCATAATCAATTATCCAGTCAAAATCGGAGTGTTCGCTGTCGCGGTTGTCGCCGCTTGTGCGTCCGTGTCACCGGCTATGGCGCAATTCAGCAGCCAGCAGGGGTTGGGGTTTGCAGACCACAGTAGTTGCCGGACGGACACCATAGAGATTCCGTCCGCGCTGAGAGAACCCCGCTTCGCGAAGGATGGTCAGATGAATGCTGAAGCGGAGGTCATGCATACACTGGGCGATGGCAGAATCCAGCTGGATGGAGATGTGCGGATTGTCCGGGGGCGACAGGGTGTATTTGCGGACCGGGCTGTCTACAGCGAAGAGACTGATTTGCTGGAAGCGGAGGGAAATGTAAAGTTGTATACCCCCAATGGGGATGAGCTGGAAGCGGAAATCGTTGAACTGGATGTGACCGCTTTTTCCGGGTTCATGCGCGATGCGTACATCCGGTTTGTTGACTTCCAGCCGGCGCTCATCAGTCGTCAGCATACCCGTTTCGAGGAAGATTATTCATTGTTGGCGCCGTTTACGAACCGGATTGAGGCCGTACAGGAGGTAGACGACAGCGCCCCTGAACAGGGCGCGGCTTCTCATGTCAGCGCCCGGGCAGAAGCGTCCAGTATTGAGTTCCAGGGCGAGGATTACCAGTTGATGCATGATGTCATCCTGACGAATTGTGAGGAAGGCGACCGCAGTGTGGAACTGTCGGCCAGACGAATTGAGCTGGACCATGCCAAAGGAACCGGCAAAGGGAGGTCAATGACCGTCAAATTCAAGAAAGTCCCGATCTTCTATTTACCGATCATGTCATTCCCGATTGATGACCGGCGCAAAACCGGGTTCCTGTTTCCCGGCTTCGGTTATGATGAAAAATCAGGACTCTCTCTGGAACTTCCGTACTACATCAATATCGCCCCCCAATTCGACGCCACGGTCACACCGCGTATCTACAAGAACAGAGGCATTCAGCTATATGGTGAATACCGCTATCTGAGTGAGAATTTCAGGGGCAATATCCGCGCTGAATTTTTGCCTTCTGATGATGTTTTCGACGATCAGGAGCGTTATGCGGCCAGTATTAACCATGAAGGCTGGCTTGGAGAAAACTGGGACCTGGGTCTTGATTTTCAGGATGTTTCCGATAATCGGTATCTGTATGATTTTTCAAGCGATGTGGACGTGACCGGCACAACGTGGATTCTGCAAAAAGCGGATTTAAGGTACTCTGGAGACACCATAAGATTTACAATGGAAACTTCCGCCTACAAGCGAGTCAATGACAATGTCAGTGTCCGCGGCCAGCCGTATGAAAGGCTACCGAAAGCCCGCTTGGACCTGAAGGAAAGAGATCTGGGGCCATTCCGGTTTGAGGTTGAATCGCAGTACACAAATTACGTCCATGACGACTCCAGCCGGGTGGATGGTTCCCGGCTGAGAATCGAACCGCGTCTGAGTCTTCCGATGAAGCGGATTTATGGTCATTTAACGCCTGAGATTTCGCTTCATTCAATCCGTTATAATCTGGCAAACAATCCGACCGGGGATGATTCCCCGGCGGTGGTTGTCCCGGTTTTCAGTATGGACAGCGGCTTGATTTTCGAGCGTTTTAGAGACTGGAGAGATACGGTCTATATGCAGACCCTGGAGCCGAGATTGTTCTACGTCAACATCCCTGTGAAGCTTGAACAGGAGTATTTCCCGGATTTCGATACCGGCGCCGGATCCGCGAGCAGTTTTTCTCACTTTTTTCGGGAGAATCGCTTCTTCGGTGGGGACCGTGTGGGGGACGCTCATCAGGTTTCACTGGATTTGACCAGCCGGATTGTGGAGGATGATACCGGCAAGGAGCGATTCAGACTCCGCCTCGGCCAGGTATATTACCTGGATGATCGGGAGGTGGGGCTGTCCCCGGATAGCGCCGCTCAAACTGCGAGTCGTTCCGATTTTCTGGCTGAATCTACCGCTAATCTGAATGAGGACTGGAGTGTTCGGGGGTTTACACGGTGGAGCGCCGATCAATATGAACTGGAATATCTTTCTGTTTCTGCGGATTATTACCACAGCCGGAGACGAAACGCGTCATTCGGTTACAGCCAGACAAAGGATGTTCGGGAGGACCTGAGCCTGGGTTTCGATCTGCCAGTGAGCGGGCGATGGCAACTTGATTCGGGTGTGCAATACACGTTGCTGCAGAATGAATTGAGGTCGGCTACTGTGGGTGTTTCTTATGATGGCTGTTGCTGGGCGACCCGGGTGGAAGTTCAGCGATATCCTGATGGACGCGGCAATCAGGAAAATCGTTTCATGTTCATTTTTGAGCTGGACGATCTGGGTAGAATATCAACTTCAGAGTGGTAACGGATGAAATTAACAAACATAATCAGGATTTTTATATCTGTCGCTGCAATCTGCTCGATTTTGACCGTGCATGCAGCGACAACCGGCCTGGACAAGGTGATTGCCATTATTAACGATGAGCCGGTCATGCTTTCCGAATACCGGATTCGCCATCAACGAGAAATGCTGCGGCTCCCGCAAGATGAACAGTCGGACGCTTCCGGAATCAATCCGGGTATTCTTGAAGCCCTGATAGACGAGCGCCTGCAAGTTCAGATTGCCGTTGCCCGCGGGCTTGCGGTCAGTGACCAGGAAGTCGATCAGATTCTTGACGCCCTGGCGCAACGCAATCAAATGCCGTTGGAACATCTGTTGCGGGAACTCAATGATCTGGGCATATCCCCGGCCGATTTCCGGCGGAGTCTGGCCGAACAGCAGTTGGTCCGCAAACTGGTCGATTTTTCGGTCAATTCACGGGTAACCGTGTCTGATCAGGAGATTGACTATCATTTGCAGGCCCACAAGGAGTTGTATACACGCAACGAGTCTTATGAAATATCCCATTTGCTGGTGTCTGTTTCCGGGAAATCGGAAACTGAAATTGAAGAGACGCGAGCCGCTGTCCATGAAATCCGGCAATCCCTGATCAATGGCCAGTCCTTCGCTGAAGCGGTCAAGAACCATTCCGATGGTGAAAACAGGGAAGAAGGGGGGTATCTGGGGTGGTTCAGGGAAGATCAGCTGCCCGAACTCTTTGTGGACGCGCTGCGCGACCTGGGCACAGGGGAGTATTCGGATATTTTGGAAAGCTCCAACGGCTTTCACATTCTGAACCTCCATGCCCGGGATGGTGACCTGGAAATTGTCACCCAGCAATTACTTCGCCATATCCTGATCCAGCCCTTACGCAGAAACCTGACCGATGAAGAAGCCATTGAGCGGCTGAACAATATCCGGCGGGAGCTTTTACAGGGAGCGGACTTTTCCCGGCTGGCCCGATTGAATTCCGATGATCCCTCAAGCGCTCTACAGGGTGGTATGCTGGGCTGGGTCAATCCGGGAGAAATGGCTCCCCGGCTGGAACAGCTTTCTCTGGCTCTGGAGTTGAATCAGGTGAGTGAGCCGCTCAGGTCTTCTTACGGCTATCATCTGATCGAAGTACTGGACAGAAGGGAGAAAGACATCACGCATGATCTGATCAGGAAAGACGCGGAAGCGGAGGTCTTCAAACGCAAGGCCGCCGAACTTTATCAAATCTGGTTTAATCAACTACGCGATAGCGCACATATTGAGTATGTTGCAGACGATCCGGTTACGGGGTAAGTCGATATGAAAGATAAATTCAGGACAGCGATCCAGTCCATTTTGCCCCCTGAACTCAAGGAGGATGTGAGGAACAATATAGACGCGGTCATCAAAAGCAATTTCGAGAAAATGAATCTGGTCACCCGTGAGCAATTCGAAATTCAGCAAAAGATTTTGAAAAGAACCCGGGAGAGATTGTCGGAACTGGAAAAGCGGGTGAAAGAGCTGGAAGAAAAAATGTAGTGCGCGAATATCCCGCAGCCGCGGGTTGAAGCGTATTTGTCGGGATAGAAAAATATGGAGAAAAGGAATGTCACTCGCCGTCGTCAGTAGCCGCGCCCAGGTCGGAACCCAGGCTCCTGAGGTCACGGTCGAAGTTCATTTGTCCAGCGGGCTGCCGTCGTTTTCCATCGTCGGGTTGCCGGAAACCGCAGTCAAGGAGAGCCGGGACCGGGTGCGTTGCGCCATCCTGAATTCGGATTTTGATTTTCCCAGCAAACGCATATCCGTCAATCTGGCGCCCGCGGACCTGCCCAAGGAAGGGGGGCGATTTGATTTGCCGATTGCGTTGGGAGTGCTCGCCGCCTCCGGCCAGTTGGATGCCGGAGCGCTTGCAAACAAAGTGTTTCTGGGTGAGTTGGCGCTGAGTGGTGGATTGCGGGACATCAAGGGCGGTTTGATCGCGGCCCTTTCGCTGCGGGACACCGGGCAGAGCCTGATATTACCCCGGACAAGCGCGAGCCAGGCAGGTCTGGTGACCGGAGTCCGGGTCTGTGGAGTGGAAACCTTGCGGGAATTGACCCATATTCTGGATGGTTCCGGTGAATTTCGGACGCTGCCAGCGGTGAAGAAGCGGAGGGATACAGCCTATCCGGATATGAGTGAAGTGGTCGGACAGGCCTTTTCCAAATACGGGTTGGAAGTCGCTGCTTCAGGGGCGCACAGTATCCTCATGATGGGGTCTCCCGGAACGGGTAAAACCATGCTGGCCCTGCGCTTGCCGGGGATATTGCCCGACATGACGGAAGATGAAGGTCTGGAAACGGCGGCAATCACCTCGCTGATGGAAAAGGACTGGGACTCCGGCGATTGGTTGACCCGGCCGTTTCGGGCGCCGCATCACAGCGCCTCGGGAGCGGCCCTGATCGGGGGCGGTTCCATTCCGAAGCCGGGAGAAATATCCCGCGCTCATAACGGGGTTTTGTTCCTTGATGAATTAACCGAATTTGGCCAGCAATCCCTGGACCTGTTGAGAGAACCTTTGGAAGCGGGTTACGTGAATATATCGCGGGCCGCGTTGCAGCTCAGATTCCAGTCCCGATTTATTTTTGTCGGCGCCGCGAATCCATGCAAGTGCGGCTATCTGGGGGACCCGGATGGAGATTGCAGATGCACTCCGGAGCAGGTCAGCCGTTATCTGGGCAAGCTTTCCGGGCCGTTGCTGGATCGAATCGACATGCAGATCAACGTAGCCAAGGTGCCGTATAACCAGTTACGCGCCAAACGCGAGCCGGAGGAAGACAGCGCAAGGATACGTGAAAGAGTGATCGAAACCCGCGCCATACAACACCGCCGGCAAGGCAAGCTGAACAGCCGGTTATCCGCCGCCGAGATTGATCGATTCTGTGTGCTGGATGAGGAAGGATATGCCCTGCTTGAACGGGTTCTGACCCGGTTCAACATGTCCGCCCGCAGTTATCACCGAATCCTCAAACTGGCTCGCACGGTCGCCGATATGAAACGGATGGAAGCGATCGCCACCCCTCATCTGCTGACCGCGGTCAAGATGCGGTGCCTGGATAGGAGGCGATGAGGTCGTGAGCGCACTGCATTAAGGTTCATATCTGAAAATCTTTTTGCAGATTGGCCCAGTGAGCCCTGAGTCTATTCTTGTGTCTGTCATTCATGGGCAATTCAATTATTTTTTTGGGCCACAAACTTCGGGCTTTTTCCATGGTGTCATCAAGGTGCGGTTTTACGGCGCGCCACGGTACACCGGCCCGTTTGGCCCAAGCCTCAAAGTTTGCAAAAGTCACCTCATACCAGTTTTTTGTCCTTCCCAGGTTCAGCGCATAGCGCTTTTCACCATCAATATAAACACTGGTAGTGACGATGTCATAAGCAGGGGAAAGTTGTGGCGTAATTTGATCTGCATAGAGCAGGATCCAGTTCTTCAGATGCGCATCACCATTGGCGAGGAGAATATTGACCAACCAGCCTTCCGTGCAAAGTCAACCTCAGCACATTGAGTTCATCCATGCCGCCATTACTCATTCATCATCTTCCAGCAGTCCTTGCCATGGATCGTCAATCAGGCTTTTTTTTTGATTTCCCCCTGCCTGTTCTGATGACTTTGGCCGTGGCCCAGCCTCTGCAAGCACAGCCCGTACAGCGCTCAACTTTTCTTTTGGAACAAGTATCAGTTCACTGTCAAGGCCTCTGGCAATCAGGTCAAGAGTGTCCAGTCGGGGATTTCCTTTGGATTCCAGACGCTGGTATTGCTGACGGGATATGCCGGCGCGCAACATCATAGCGTTTTGCTTAAGCCCCAGCGCCAATCGTCTTTTTTTCAGTTGCTGGAGTAAAGCGCCTGTCATTGTATACATATAGATTGCTTTTTCGATAGAAAGAAATATATTAGTTTCTTTTCTCCGGAAAAGCAATCTATTAATTGCTCTTGACACCAACGGTCTAGTAAATGCCCGCATCCAGCCCGGCGGCCATGGTCATACCCAGGGCTTCACACTGATCGACAAAATCATCCCGGTATTTCCCTTTCAGGACCACCGGAGGTTGAATCAGCTTCCACTTCAAGCCCGTCAGGATTTTTTCCACGCTGGTTTTGGCTCCCTGCCCGTCCAGTCCAGCCTTGATATACAGGGCGACTGCTTTGCCTTCGGTGATTTCCAGACAGGGATAATAGATCCGTTCAAGGAAATCCTTGATGGCGCCGCTCATATAGCCGAAATTCTCGGTCGTGCCGATGATCACGCCATCACTCCAGACCACATCGCCGGAATCGCAGTCCCAGGGGATGCGAACCCTTAAATCGACCGGAATCTCTTTTTCGCTGCGGCATCCGCGCGCGACTGCCGTTTGCAGTTTCAGGGTGTTTTCGGAGGGGCAGTTCGCGACAATCAGGATTTTCGGCATCAGCCCGTTGTGGTCCGGTTATCTTCTCCAGCGATGGAATTTCTCCAGCAGGTTCAACGCCCAGGCTGGAGCATGGGCTTTTTTCCAGTTTCCCGCCGCGTATTTGTTGGCTTCCATCCAGGTCGGGTAGGCATGGATTGTTCCCAGAATTTTATTCATTCCCAGTCCATGCCGCATCGCCAGCACGAACTCGGCGATCAGATCTCCGGCGTGTCGGCCGACGATGGTAACGCCGAGGATTTTGTCCTTTCCCGGAACCGTTAATACCTTGATGGAGCCGGTCGCATGCCCGTCCGTTTTCGCCCGGTCCAGCTGTCCGATGTCGTATTCGGTCACTTCATACGGCACATTGCGTTCTCTGGCATCCAGTTCATTGAGTCCGACACGAGCCACTTCCGGGTCGGTGTAGGTTGCCCAGGGTAATACGCTGTAGTCCGCCTGGAACTTCTTGAACGGGCGGAACAGCGCATTCACGCAGGCATACCACGCCTGATGGGCGGCGGCATGGGTGAACTGGTAAGGGCCTGTTACATCTCCGACCGCGTAAATGTCGGGGTATCCGGCCTGTAAATATGGATTCGTTTCTATGGTACGGCGGGGACTGATCGGGACCTTGATATTTTCCAGTCCATATCCATCCAGTCTGGCCGCCCGTCCCAGCGCCATCAGCATCTGGTCGAATTCAATTTCGACTTCCCCGCCGCCGGTTTTGCAGACCAGTTTTTTCGAGTTTCCATCAACGATGACCCGGGTTGCGAAGTGTCCGGTCCGCACATGGATGCCTTCTTCGCGAAAGGTCTCGGCGATCCGCCTGGAAAATTCTTCATCTTCCCGCATCAGAATCTGCTCCTGTCCTTCTATCAGACTGACTTCGCTGCCGAACCGGGCGAAGCACTGCGCCAGTTCACAGCCGATCGGGCCGCCGCCCAGAACAACCAGTTTTTTCGGCAGTTCGCGGATATTCCATATTGTGTCGGATGTATAGTAGTCAATCTGATCCAGCCCCGGTACAGGCGGGACAAAGGGTTCCGCCCCGGTGGCCAAGACGATGGATTTGGCTGTCCAGGTTTTGCCGTTCACCCGAACCGAATTTCTGGACAGGATTTCTGCTTGTCCCTTGATGACATCCACTCCAAGAGACGTATACCTTTCCACTGAATCATGCGGGGCAATGGAGGCAATGACGTCGTGAACGCGCTGCATGATGTCGGCAAAATCGAATGACGCCGAGGCTTCCCGGATTCCCAGGTTTTGTGAATGCCGGATGTCATGGAGCAGTTTGGCGGAGGCGATGAGCGATTTTGAGGGCACACAGCCGGTGTTCAGGCAGTCTCCTCCCATATCTCCCCGCTCAATCAGAATTACTTTGGCTTTTATGGCGGCGGCGATATAGGCGGTTACCAGTCCGCCGCTGCCGGCGCCGATCACGATCAGGTTGGCATCGTATTTCCTAGCCATTGGACTGGATCCTGCTTTTGATGATTTTCAGCAGATATTTGGCGATATACGGGAAAACCGCGAGTAATACGAATGACGCAATCAGGGCGGGGGATAACAGCCCTTTGAGTGAATCCAGCCGGGCCAGCTGTGTGCCGGCATTGATGAAAACCATCGTACCCGGCGCCATTCCGATCAATGACGCGAGGAAGAAAGTGGCAGCCCGGATCGAAGTCAGCCCCATCAGGAGATTGATGGCGAAGAATGGGATGACCGGAACCAGCCGCATCGAAAACAGGTAAAGCGCCCCTTCCTTACGGAAGCTTTCCCGGATTTTCCCGACCCGTTCCCCCATTTTGTTCTGAACCAGGTCGTCAAACAGATAGCGGGCGACCAGAAAAGCGAGAGTGGCGCCGATCGTGGCCGAAACCAGCACGATGGCTGTGCCGGCGACAAACCCGAAAATGGCGCCTCCCAGCAAGGTCAATACCAGCGCCCCCGGAATGGACGCCGCGGTCGCCGCAATGTATATCGCCGAAAACATCAGTGCAGTGGAGCCAGGGTTGGCTTCCCGGTAGGCCACCAGTTGATCGAGTTTCGATTTGATGAACTCCAGGTTGAGATACTTTTCTGGCCCCAGCCAGACAATACCGCCAGCCACGACCAGAATCAGGGCGACAAGAATTATTTTGCTTTTTGACATGTTCAGTTTGAGCCCTGGCTCATTGTGATGTGATCGGGTGCGGTCAGGAAGCCTGTATTTTGGCGACCAGCGCATCCGCGAACGCGCTGGTGGAAAGTGTGGTCGCGTGATCCATCAGCCGGGCGAAATCATAGGTGACGGCGCCATCATCCATCACGGCGGGGAAAGCTTCGTTGATCAGTTCAGCCGCTTCATTCCATCCCAGGTACTCAAACATCATCACGCCTGAAAACATCAATGATGACGGGTTGACCTTGTTTTGATTGGCGTATTTGGGCGCGGTGCCGTGAGTGGCCTCGAAAACCGCGACCCGATCCGACATGTTGGCGCCGGGGGCAATGCCGATACCACCGACTTCGGCGGCCAGCGCGTCAGAAAGATAGTCCCCGTTCAGATTCATCGTCGCAATGACATCAAACTCGGCTGGACGCAACAGTAACAACTGGAACATGATGTCGGCGATCCGGTCCTTGATCAGGACCCTGCCTTCGGGCATTTCCCCATTGTAATCGTCCCACAATTCCTCTTCGGTCACGATCTGATCCCGGAACTCCTGTTGGGCAACTTCGTACCCCCAGTTACGAAAAGCGCCTTCCGTGAACTTCATGATGTTGCCCTTGTGTACCAGAGTGACGCTTGGCCGGTTATGGTCAATGGCGAATTGGATGGCTTTTCTGACCAGGCGTTTACTGCCAAATGCGCTGATTGGCTTGACTCCCAGCCCCGCGTCCTCAAAAAATTCAGCCCCCATTTCCTCTCTCAGGAACCGGGCCAGCTTTTTGTTCGCTTCGGCGCCGCTTTCGTACTCGATGCCGGCGTACACGTCTTCCGTGTTTTCCCGGAAGATGACGACATCGACCTCCTCGGGAGACTTGAGCGGAGAAGGCACCCCGCGATAGTAACGCACTGGCCGGACGCAGGCGTAAAGGTCCATTTGCTGTCTTAATGATACGTTCAATGAACGAAATCCGCCCCCGATTGGCGTGGTCAACGGCCCCTTTATGGACACGACCAGTTCTTTCATGGCAGCCAGCGTTTCTGCGGGGAAATAGTCTCCTTCATAAATCCCGGCCGCCTTTTCTCCCATGTATAGTTCGCACCAGTGTACTTTTCTTTTACCGGAATAAGCCTTGTCAACAGCGGCGTCCCAGACTCTTAATGAGGCGGAGGTAATATCCGGTCCGATACCATCGCCTTCGACATATCCGAGAATCGGGTGATCCGGCACAATCGGTTTGCCGTCCGCTATTGTGATTTTTGTTCCGTTTCCAGGAAATCTGATGTGCCGATAGGTCATGGTTTGTGAGGGTTCGGATGGTGTGTTCGGATGGTGATGCGTGTGGGTTGAAACTATACTATATTGTCAGCAAAATTGTCAGTAAATATCCATCCATAAATATCCATCCAATGAAAACTGGTGACCAAATTCCGCTATAATCACCAACCCGACATATAAGGAGTATTCTTGATCATGCCAACCAGCGCCGTACCCACCCCGGACGAAATCTGGGAAATCCTGAGAGAAACAAATGCCAGCCTGGACAGAACCAACGCCACTCTGGATAAAACCAGCCGGAAGGCGAACCGGGAAATGGAAGAATTTCGCGCCAGCCAGCGAGAGACCGGCAAGCAACTGAAAGAAGCCAAAGCCTTGTTTACCACCCAATGGGGCCAATTGATGGAAAGTCTGGTAGAGGGGGATTTGATAGAGATTCTGAATCAATGGGGCATAGCGATTGCCCATACCAGTACCCGTGTTAAACAAAGGGGTCGAGGTGATGATTATGAATATGACATTATTGCGGTAAACGGACGGGAAGTGGTAGTAGTAGAAGTGAAGACCACGTTGAAAGTATCGGATGTCAAGGATTTTCTGGAGAGTTTAGGGAAGCTTACGGTTCGTATGCCCTATCATAAAGACAAGAGGATTTATGGAGCGGTGGCGTGGTTAAGAGCGGACGAGGAAGCGGAAGTTTATGCGGCGAAACGGGGATTATTTGTGATACGGGCGACGGGTAGCAGCGCCAGCATCATCAATCGGAAAGATTTCAAGCCGCAGGTCTTTTCCTGAAAACAGACCCAATCATTCCCCCTCCCCGATCAGGTCGAGGACAGGCTTTGAGGGGGAATCACATTCCGCGCAAGCGGATGTAATGGGGGGGCACAACCGTCAGCAAACGCCCCACCCATCCGTCATTCCCGTGAAAACGGGGATCACACGATGATATGGAATCTGCAATTACCGATGCGTAGGGACAGGTCTTGTGCCTGTCCGCTATCGTTGATACTTGTTCCGGCGGTTGCGGGAGGGTACAAGACCCTCCCCTACGATGACGGACGGGAATCCTGTCACCCCCTCACCACCGCATGCCCGCTTCCACCTGGATATGATGTTCGGAAGGTTGTCCGGTGGTTTCTTGCCGGGTGAGTTTCAAGCCCAGCGTCCGCTCACTTCTGCCGATGGTGGATTGCAGCCGCCAGCCGAGCCGGGTTTCGCGGTCTTCGGAGTGCAGGCCAACCCCCAGCCAGGGACGGGCGGTATAGCGACCGTCGCCGATGGTGAACCGATACCCCGCTTCTGCGGACAATCGTTGCGAAGCGCTGGACGCATTCTCCACAATGGTATCCGCGTCCAGCAATCGCTCCATCCCCGAAGCCACGGTTCCCCAATCCTGTTTCAGGGTGAGTTCCAATCCCCGATGGATGGGTGATGGCTCAAAACCCATGGAGACGGACAGCCCCCGGTCTTTGATATCCGAATCATGATGAGTGATGAGACTTCGGCCCTGGATTTGAAGATTCAGACCGCGTTTGGAGTCTATCCATTGGACACCGCCACCGACTTCAATTCCAAAGCCACTTTCGGCGTCTCCGCCGTCATGGCGCAAGGCAGACTCCAGCTTCATGGTAAGCGCCTGTCCCGGAGCGAAGCGGGGCAAGCCCGGGATTGCGGTGAGGCGCCCGTGGCCTTTAATACCCAACCGCATGCGCGACAGATGCGCCGAAGCGGCGCCGAGGTCCATGCCCTCACCGGCTTCATCCGCGCGGGTTCTCAACCACAGGGCATCGGAGACGACCGACAGGGAGCGGTGGGCTTCTTCCTGGAGTACCGAGTCACTGCCCAGAGCAACGAACGCCGTATCGGTATCGGTGGTCAGGTCTGGTCGTCCACTTCTGATGAGGGTGAGGTCTCCGGAGCCATAGCCCAAGGCCCCCCAGAGCGTCATGCGGTCATTGAGGTCTTGTGACCACCACGGCGCCAACAGCGTCTGTTCGGATTCGATCGCTCCCGAGTCACGGGACTGATAGTTCCCTTCGCCCTGACTGTGCGACAGAACCAGACCGCGTTGTCCGGTGGACTGGGTCTGGTCCACTCCGATCAGGGTCGTGAGGACTTCCCCATCGAGCGTGGTTTCTCCACTCTGGCCATCAAACTCCGACCAGGCGCCCTGTGCCCACAAGGAAGCGATGGCGCCGTGGGGCGCGGTTGCGCTCCACGACAGGGACGAAGCGGACAGCAGTTCAGACCGGGTCACGGCGCGGCTGCGCGGTTCGGAGCGGGGCGTCTGTATCCACCGGGATTGCAGGTCTTTCGGGGTGGCGTCCATGCGGTAGCCGGCCAGTTGCCCCTGTAGGCCGGTTGTGGGCGTAGCCTGGATGCGCGCTGCAATGCCATCAAGCAGGTGTCCGGTCGAAGTACGCATAAAGCGGGACTGCCAGGAGGCGGCGACTGCGCTCCAGTCTTCACCGACCCGAACCGCCAAGCGTCCGCGCGCCGGGGTCAGAGCCGAATAGTTCGGGTCGGTAGAGGTGATGGCATGAACCAGGGTGACCGAACCTTCTGTATGGGCGGTCAGGGTGAAGGTTTGCGGGATATTCCAGTGGTCCGGGGTAAAGGTTACGCTAGAGGGCGAGACGGTCACCCTTGCGGATTCAGGGGGTATGAGGGTGACGGTGACCGGGGCCGCCGGCTGACTGGTCAGTTGAATGGTATATTGAGCGTGTTGTCCAATCTCTGGTATCCGCAGTCCCTGTGTGGAGAGTTGGATACCGGCGGTATCGTCATCATGAATCGCCACTGTGGCCGAAGGATGGGAGACAAGGCGATAGCCGTTGGCCGCTTGCAGGGTGACGGTGAGACGGCCGTCTGCTTCGTCGATGAAGTCCTGGAGCGTTGGAATCATCAGGGCAGTGGTTTCCCGGTCGATGGTCAGGGTCATCGCTCCGATGGATTGCGGGGCAGTGAAGTCGCCGGATGCGGCAATGATGAGGGGTACGGTCATTGGTTGGGCTGGCGCCGGTTCTGCGGTGACGGTAAAGGTCGCGACCGCGCCTTCGGTCACTGCATCGGAGG
Organism: Candidatus Poriferihabitaceae bacterium; assembly: GCA_965208975.1. Lineage (GTDB taxonomy): Bacteria > Pseudomonadota > Gammaproteobacteria > Arenicellales > Poriferihabitantaceae. Next base: position 1,774,856 of record CBDBQH010000003.1, read on the forward strand.
ACGCCTGAATGGACAGGAGCGGAATCACGGGTTCGGGTTCAGGTTCCTGCGGCTGTTGCGGGTCTGTGGGTTGTCCCGGAGTAGTCGGAGTCACCGGATTGGTGGGGGGTGGATCGACCGGCTGTGTGGGGGTCGGATTGGTCGGTGGTGGATTGACTGTGCCCGGATTCTGTGGCGCATCATCATCGTTGACCGTGACTTGTGCAGAAGAGGCATTGCCGATGGCGTACTGTGCCGGATTGTTTGTATCTGCGGCAATCGTCACGGTGACCGGGCCATTGGGTTCATCGGTAGTATCCGCTATGGTCGGCACGGAATAGGTTGCGGAACCGCCGGTCGGGATGGTGACCGTTTTTGTGCCCTGCTGGTTGGATGCAGAGACGAAATCAGCGTTCGGAGCGTCCGTGACCGTGAGATTGACGCTCAGGGCGGCCGCCGGAGGCGGTGTCGCGGTGACGGTAAAGGTCGCCGCTGTCCCTTCGGTGACCGGAGAAGTTCCGCGGGCAATGGTAATAACCGGCAAAGTCTGGGTTCCCGTATCGGTCAGGGTGATCTGTCCGTTGCCGGAGCGAGAGCCGGAGGCTCCGCCATTCAATGCGGTGGGAGTCAGTGTACCGAGATTCACGGTCACCGTCTCATGGTTTGTGTTGGCATCGGCCAGGGCGGTTAGAATCAGGGTGGCGGAGGTTGCTGAATCAGTATTGCCGTGGGCGAAGGTGACGGTACTACCGGACAGGGAAACGCCAGTCGGCGTGCCCGACAACGCCAGAGAGAAGTCCGTATTGAGGGTTCCACCAGTGAATGTCAGTGGAATCGCCAGACTTTCAGACACCAGGTCCACGCTCAGGGCGCGTCCCAGCGTCAGGGTGATTTCGGCCGTTTCCGTAGCGTTGCCTTCGGTCGCGGTGGCATCCGGCGTCGACAGGGTCACGGAAGTGGGATCATTGTCGATCAGGGTCAGTCTATAGGTACGGGTAGAACCAACGGTATAGCCGGAACCATTATTCAGGGTCAGGGTGACAGTCTCGATAAATTCATCGGCACTATCATCGGTGACGATGATCGGGATATTGACCTGGTTGGCGCCGGCAGAGACGAGGATTGTGCCGGACAGGGCGGTATAGTCTGTACCGGAAGTGGCGTTGCCGTCTACGGCGTAGTTCAGGGTAATGTTCGCGGGCAGAGCCGGGCTGAAATTAACGCGCGCGTTGTGGGTGCGGGCGCTGGCTGTACCGCCTTTCTCGGTATAGATTTGTGAAGCGATATGGAAGGTGGCGGTCGGTGATACCGCTACATCATTATCGTCCAGGGTAATCGTGCCACTGCCTGTGCCGGTGGCCTGGCAGTCGGTAGTGCGACAGTGAAAGCCGGTTGCGATCAGGTACGGGTTCTTGGGGTCGTAGGCAGCCTTTGCGGGAATCGAGACGGTGACGGTCTCATCTTCGGTATCAGTATCCTGGGCGGCGGTGACGATCAGGGTAGTGGAAGTCGCGGTGGTGCCGGTAGAGGGGCCGGTGAAGGTGACGGTGGAACCACTCAAAGAAACTCCGGCTGGATTGCCCATCCGCGCCAGCGTGAAATCATCGCTTAAGGCGCCACCACCGAACGTCAACGGAATGCCTAAGGATTCCCCTGAAACCAGTCCACGATTGAGCGACAGTTGGATCTTCGCCGTATCGGTGGCGTCGTCTTCATCGGCCATGGAGTCTGTCACGGACAGGGTGACGACCGTAGGGTCGTTGTCGACGATGGTATAGGAGGTGGTAGAAGAACTGCCGAGGGTGTAGCCACTGCCGGCCACCACCGTTGCGGTAATCTCTCCGTCTATGCGATCAATGCTGTCGTTATTGACGGTGGTGGAGACGGTCCTGATGGTCTCTCCGATGGCAAACGGGACATTGCGGACGGTGGCATGTTCGGTCGGGGTGTACGGGTCTCCGCCAATGCGGACCTGGACAGTCGTCGCTGCGGTAAAGGCCTTGCTCGCAGTGACCCTGAATTCGGCAGAGGCGTCGTCGCCTTCTCCTAGTACATGAAACTGATTGGTAATGAGACTACCCGTCTGTGCGCGGGCGATGGTGACAGAGGGAACGCCCACGACGGGGTCATTGACCATTACGTTGAATGTGTTGGAAGCGGCAGACGCATGCGGGTTGGCGCCGCCGCCGACATTGGTGGCGAGGCTTGCGCGGTCGAAACCGTTGGTTCCTGAGCCGTCCGCCCCCAATGCGATGGTGAAGGTTTCTCCACTGGCCTCGGTTACGCTATCTGCGGTCGGGGTCAGTTGCAGGGTGGCGACCTGCGCTCCGACGCCGGCAAAGCTCACCTGCGGGGTGGCGGTGGTCTGCCCGCTCAGGGTGACGCCGGTGTTGAGATTCGCACCGGCCTTCGGTGCCAGACTCCAGTCGGCGGTGGTGACGCCTGTGCCGCCGATGGATAACGGCACGTCAATGATTTCTCCGGCGACCAGGGCGCGACCCAAAGCGACCGTGAACTCAATCGCTGTGCCTTCGGTGACAGCGCCAGAACCGCCGGTACGGGTGAGGGCGACAACGGTGGGGTCGTTGTCTTCAATGTTTATAGTTACTGATGATGGACTGCCCACGTTATACCCTGTGCCACCGGTCAAGGTGATAATTATGGTCTCATCGGGTTCGTCGATATCATCTTCGTGAACATCAAACAGTTGGGATTCACTTGATCTGCCATTAACAATTGTGATGGTTTCTGATGCCTGCAAAGTGTGGTCACTTAAGTTACCAAATACGCCTGAATTAACAGTAGCTGTTCCTGCAACCGTGTAGCTGATTACGAGGTCTGCAGTTACAGCAGAATCAGCGGTAACAGTAAAGATTCTGTCATCGTTACTTTCTGGAGAGGCTTCTGATCCGATATGTTCAGTGATCGTTACTGTTGGTAGTGTCTGCGCGATGGCTTCGGCGGTGAAGCCGGTGAGGAGTGGCAGCAGGATCAGGATGGAAAGGAAGTGGCGGAAAGGATAGCGGCAGGTATTGACTGTGGCGGGCAACCACAAGGGATTGCCCCTACGATGACGGGTGGGGACGCAAGTCTGACGGTTGTGGATTCCCGCTTTGCGGGAATGCCCCCCACCCAATCCGTGAGACGGATTGGACTCCCCCTCCAAGGGGGGAGTGATATTTTGGTGGCTTGATCGTAGGGGACGGTCTCCGTGCCGTCCCGTGTGGGAAGAATCAGTTAATGAACGAAAGAACCCCTTGCTTGCTTGCTTGCTTGCTTGCTTGCTTGCTTGCTTGCTTGCTTGCTTGCTTTATTGTAACAGCATCTTTCCGGTTACTTGTCAAGCAGGAATTTGTGTTTTGCGCATGATCCGGCATTAGAGCGGGCGGGCACAGGGACCCGCCCCCCCGATCAAGCCGGGGGCAGGCTCTACGAATTGAGGTGGGGGTGGCTTGAATGCTTTCGATCCTGTTCATTGGCTTTGTACTTTGTGTTCTTGTCGGAGCGGGTTTATAAGGTTTTTTCTGGTGGATGTCAAATATCCATCCGGGGGTTGTGTCCATCCGGGTTGTACAGCGGCTGAACTAGGAATAAACACAACGCAACCATTCCGATTTTGCCGGTCCCGAGATGATCCATTTCAGCGACAGGCCGCTCTCGTTCAGGGTGATTGCGGCGCGGTACGTGTCGTCGTTGCAAATGTGAGGCGAGCGGCTTTCCCAGGATAAATCGGGTTGCAGCATGAATTCGACCAGTTCCACTGGGCGCGTTTCACCCCGGCGAAGATGCTGTAGCCGGATGATATGGCCCGATGAAGTTCGGCGCCATCTGTAATGATTTGAGAAATTCAGGCCAAGTCCCGAATCATCGCTCCACGATCCGGTTTCTCTGAATGTAATACGGTTGTCGTGTGGGCATTCGACGATGACCTGGCCGCTGCCGGATACACGCCAGGGATGTTCGCCATGGCATGACCGCGATTCGAATTCAATTCTGGATATGGTTTTTAATCTCTGCCAAAGCATGGCAGCGCCGAGCCGTGATGATCCGCAAAAAGAGCGCCCACCCGGTCAGCCCAATACGTTGTCAAGGGCGGTCAGAACTTTTTGTACTTCTTCCTGATTCGAGTAATGAACCAGAGAAATGCGGACAACACCGTCATCCGGGTCAATGCCGAGGTCAGAAATCAGACGCCAGGCATAGAAATGACCGCTTTCACAACCGATCCCCTGGTCCTGTATTTGTGACGATACCGACTGCGCCGATGCGCGCAGAGGACTGAATGCGATGGTGGGCGCACGGTCGCCATCCCGGGTATGGGGCTTGCCGATCAGCCGGACATTCCGGTTATGATGCAGGTAATCCAGGATGGGGCCGGCCAGTTGATTTTCATGATCGTCAATCAAAACCCCGACCTGTTCCAGTTTCCGGGTGATTGCCGGGGGAGCGCTCTGCGCTTCACACGATGTCCCGTAGTGGTGACGATACAGCGCGTCGAAATAATCCAGCACTCCGGCGCAACCTGCGACCTGGGCGTGTTGTGGTCCGCTCGGATTGAACCACTTGCCCGGCGACCCGGTATTGAAAAAGTGGCACTGCGGAGCCAGACTATCCATTGCATTTTGGGCAATATACATCAGGCTCTGGTGCGGGCCGAATACCTTGTACAGGCTGAAAACATAGCCGTCCACACCCAGCGCTTTCAAGTCGCAAATCTGGTGAGGGGCGTGGCCCACTGCGTCAATAAACACCCGGATCGCGGGATTGTACGCCTTGATCTGACGGGTGATGGCTTGCACCGGATTACTGGCGCCGGTAATGTTGGAGCAGTGCGTGAAAAACACCCATCTCGTTCTGTCATTCAGCAGGGAGGCCAGGGTTTCAGGATTCAATAATCCATCCTGCCGGTCCATTCGCCACTCCCGCAGGGTGACGTTTTTGTGTTGCGCCATTCTTCTCCATACCCCGTTGTTCGCTTCATGGTCCTGATTGGTCACAATGATTTCATCGCCTTCATTCAACTGTGCGCCGATTGCCTGGGCCATCACATAAGTGTTGATTGAGGTGGATGGGCCGATGGTCAGTTCGTCCGCGGAAATGTTGAGCGCCGCCGCCCAGCCGAGAATGGCTCGATCCATCGCTTCTCCGGCGGCAGTTGATGTGGCGTACCGCTCATAAGGCTGAACCCGGGTATGGGCGTTATACCGGTTCAGTATCCGGTTGACCTGAGTGGCCACATAACTGCCCCCCGCATTGGCACAAAACACAAAGTCCGGGTCATCGGACAGTTGACTGAATTGTTTACGGACAAATTCGACATCAAGTTTCATAATAAAGGGGCTCTTTGGTATATTTTGCAACAGGAACCATATTATAATCCTTAAAATCATGAGGTAACGTATATTCGTAACTGGCACAAAACGTATGGAATCAGATCTTAAAATCACCGGTGACGCGGTGACGCGGATTAATCAGCTTCTGGAAACCAGGGGCAACCCTGAGTTAATGCTCCGGGTTTATATTCAGGGTGGCGGCTGTTCCGGCTTCCAGTATGGTTTCCAGTTCGATGACGCCCGGCAGGAAGACGATATATCCATTGAACGCGGAGGAATCCGGGTATTGGTCGATATGCTCAGCCTGCAATATCTGGATGGGGCGGAAATTGATTATAAGGACGATCTGATGGGGAGTCGGTTCCTGGTCAACAACCCCAACGCCTCGACCACTTGCGGCTGCGGGTCGTCTTTTTCCATTTGAATCCGCAGTTTCCGGCTACTGGAGCTTTCGGCTTCCGGAGTTTCCGGTTTCCGGCCTTCCGGTTTCCCCCCGGGCTCCTTGAAGGTTTTTACTGAAAGCCTGATGTTTTCTTGCGCCTCAGCCCTTGTGCTTTTGCCGACAGTCCCCATATTGCGACATACTTACGAGCCAACCCTTAATTTATGTATTGAATGATGAGTCAAGATTACGAAAAAGATTCAGAACCGCAAGATGACGCCGGCGCCGCTTCCAGTGATCAGGCGGAAACTATGGAACCGGAATCAGAAGCCATAGACACCGAACAATCGGATTCATCCCCGTCGGCAGGTGAAGCCGGGGAATTTGAAGAGTCTTCCAGGGAGGAATTGATCGAAAAGCTGGTTTTTGCCAATAATCAGATTACGAAGATGAAGGATGGCTATGTTCGGGCCAAAGCGGAGGTTGAGAACATTCGGCGCCGTAGCCGCAATGAAGTGGTTGCAGCCAGGAAATATGCGCTTGAGAAGTTCGCGCAGGAACTGCTGGGTGTGCTCGACAGCCTGGATCAGGCCAGCAAGGTGGAAATGGATGAAACCAGCAGTGAGTCGGTATCGAAAATGAAGGAGGGGCTGGAACTGACCCTGAAACAGTTTGCCACGGCGATGGAGAAATTTGGAATCACCGCGGTTGAGGCCTCGCCCGGCACGAAATTCAATCCCGACCTGCATCAGGCAATCAGCATGGCTCCGACTGACGAAGTCGAAGCGGATCATATTTTGAGTGTGATGCAGAAAGGATTTCTGTTGAAGGACCGTCTTTTGCGGCCGGCCATGGTGGTGATAGCGCAAAGTAACGGGAAATAACCGGCAAATACTTGTTATTGAACAATCAACCCCTATATCTAAAGCCAGTTCTTTAAGTTACAGATTTATTGAGGAAGCAGAAATGTCAAAAATTATCGGTATCGATCTGGGCACTACCAACTCCTGCGTAGCAGTGATGGAAGGCAGTACCCCGAAGGTCATTGAAAACAGCGAAGGTGATCGCACCACGCCCTCCATTATCGCTTTCACCAAAGACGATGAAGCGCTGGTCGGTCAATCGGCCAAACGGCAGTCGGTCACCAATCCGGAAAATACCATTTTCGCGGTAAAGCGCCTGATCGGGCGTCAGTTCAGCGAAGACGTGGTGCAGCGTGATCTCGATCTGATGCCTTACAAGATTGTCAAGGCAAAAAACGGAGATGCCTGGGTTGAAGCGGGCGGCAAGCAAATGGCGGCGCCGGAAATATCCGCCCGCATTTTACAGAAAATGAAACAGACCGCGGAAGATTACCTGGGTGAGAAAGTGACCGAGGCAGTCATTACGGTGCCCGCCTACTTCAATGACTCCCAGAGGCAGGCGACCAAGGATGCCGGCAGGATAGCGGGACTGGAGGTGAAAAGAATCATCAATGAGCCGACCGCGGCGGCGCTGGCTTATGGTATGGACAAGGCCCGGGGCGACCACAAGATTGTGGTCTATGATCTTGGCGGCGGCACTTTTGATGTTTCGGTCATTGAAATCGCGGAAGTGGACGGGGAGTATCAATTTGAGGTGCTTTCAACCAATGGTGATACCTTCCTCGGCGGCGAGGATTTCGACCGTCGGTTGATTGATTATCTGGCGGATGAATTCCAGAAGGATCAGGGTATGAACCTGCGCGGTGACCCGCTGGCGATGCAGCGTCTCAAGGAGGGCGCCGAAAAAGCGAAAATCGAGTTGTCCTCAAGCTCCCAGACCGAGGTCAATCTGCCTTACATTACAGCGGACGCAAGTGGTCCCAAGCACCTGAATATGAAGTTGTCCAGGGCTAAACTCGAGGCGCTGATTGATGAACTGCTGAAACGGACACTGGGGCCTTGCCGCACCGCGCTCAAGGATGCCGGTATCAAAATCTCCGAGATCAATGACGTGATCCTGGTGGGCGGTCAGACCAGAATGCCGAAGGTGCATGAGGTCGTGGAAAACTTTTTCGGTAAGGAAGCTCGGCGGGATGTCAACCCGGACGAAGCGGTCGCCATGGGCGCTGCCATCCAGGGCGGAGTTCTCGGCGGAGATGTCAAGGATGTGTTGCTGCTCGATGTGACGCCGCTTTCGTTGGGTATTGAAACCCTGGGTGGAGTGATGACGAAGCTGGTGGAGAAGAACACCACCATCCCGACCAACGCCAGTCAGGTATTCTCTACCGCAGAAGACAATCAGAACGCGGTTACAGTACATGTGCTGCAAGGTGAGCGGGAGATTGCCAGTGGCAACAAATCCCTGGGTCGCTTTGATTTGACCGAAATACCCCCGGCGCGGCGCGGAACGCCCCAGATCGAGGTTTCGTTCGATATCGACTCTAACGGGATACTGCATGTTTCCGCCAAGGACAAGGCTACGGGTAAGGAGAACAAGATCGTGATCAAATCCAGCTCCGGCCTGTCTGATGACGAGATAGAGAACATGGTTCGCGATGCCGAAGACCATGCCGAAGAAGACCGCAAGGCGCGGGAGCTGGTGGATGCCCGGAATCAGGGCGAAGCGCTGGTTCACGGAGTGAGGAAATCGCTGGAAGAGCTGGGCGACAAGGTGGATGAGAGTGAAAAACAGGGCATTGAATCGGCCATTGGCGATCTTGAGGAAGCCTTGAAGGGAGATGATCTTGATGAAATCAAATCCCGGTCTGAAGCCCTGTCCCAGGTCAGTTACAAGCTCGCAGAGCAAATGTATGCCCAGGCCGATAGCGGCAGCGGCAGTGATAGCGGCGGCGATGCGGCGGGTGATTCGGGCCAGCGTGATGCGGGAGATGATGTCGTTGACGCCGAATTTGAAGAAATTGATGACGACAAAAAGAAACCCTGACCGATTTGCGGAAGTAACAGAATCCGCCGGAGTCAATATCCACTGCAATGCGATCAAAGCCAGGGCTGTAGTCCTGGCTTTTGCATGTCGATCAGGCATGGAATAAACGATGTCGAAAAGAGATTATTACGAGATTCTGGGTGTCGAGCGGACGGCCAGTGAGCCGGATATGAAAAAGGCTTATCGCAAGCTGGCGATGAAGTATCATCCGGACCGCAACCAGAACAATGAGCAGTCGGAAGCCAGATTCAAGGAGGTGCAGGAGGCCTGGAGTGTGCTTTCCGACTCCCGAAAACGGGCTGCTTATGACCAGTTCGGACATGCGGGCGTGGATCCTTCGAGTGGCGCGGGAGCCGCGGGCGCTGGCGGGGTTGGTGATATTTTCGGTGATATTTTCGGTGATATTTTTGGCACGGGCGGCGGCCGGCGGCACAGCCGCGGTTCGGATTTACGAATTCGCGTCAGCCTGACGCTGGAAGAGGCGGTAAACGGGGTCGAAAAACAGATCCGCGTTCCCGGAATGTCGGATTGCGCGACCTGCAAGGGTTCGGGTTCACGTCCGGGCTCGGCGGCGAAGTCCTGTCAGACCTGTAATGGCCAGGGTCAAGTCAGGATGCAACAGGGTTTTTTCTCCGTTCAGCAAACCTGTTCGACCTGCAAGGGACAGGGTCAGGTGATCACGGATCCTTGTTCATCCTGCCACGGCCAGGGTATGGTCAGGGAGGAAAAGACACTTTCCGTGAAGATTCCGGCCGGGGTGGATAATGATGATCAGGTGCGATTGTCGGGGGAAGGGGAAAGCGCTGGCCGCGGCTCTTCTCCGGGGGACCTGTATGTCCAGGTTCGGCTGAAGAAACACGAGATATTCGAGCGGCGTGAGGATGACCTGTATTGTGAGGTGCCCGCCAGCTTTCTGGTGATGGCGCTGGGCGGAGAACTGGAGATTCCCACTTTGTCCGGCAGGGGCAATTTGAGAATCCCGCCGGAAAGCCAGTCCGGCAAAGTGTTCCGGTTAAAAAGCAAGGGAGTACGCAATGTTCGCACGGGTAATCAGGGGGACCTGTATTGCCGGGTCGTTGTTGAAACCCCGGTTAAACTGACCAGAAAACAAAAAGCGTTGTTGCAGGATTTCGGGGATAGTCTGGTGGAAGGCGGCAACCGGCATTCTCCGCGCATCGAATCGTGGGCGGACAAGATCAAATCGTTCTTTGATGAACTGGTTCCCTGACAATATCCTGACAGCGCCCGGATGATCCGCTTGAATCAATCAGCGTTCCGGTTCGATTGATGGCAGGGGCGCACAGGACACTGGGTAAGGACGGGGTATTCCACCGCAATTTTCCGGGATTTACGCCTCGATGCGCTCAACAGGAAATGGCCTCCGAGGTGGAATCCGCGTTACGGCACGGCGGCAATCTGGTTGTCGAATCGGGCACTGGCACCGGCAAGACTTTTGCCTACCTGATTCCGGTGATTGAGAGCGGGAAGCGAACGATTATCTCGACCGGGACAAAACACCTGCAGGAACAGATTTTCTTTCGGGATCTTCCGGCTGTGCTCAGGTTGCTGGACACGCAGGTCAACGCCGTTCTCCTCAAGGGACGTTCGAATTACCTGTGCCGGTATCGGCTGAAACTGAACAGCCGGCAAAGTGACCTGATTGGGCGAGCCGGGCAACAGGCTTATAATGTCCTGGATGACTGGTCGAACAGAACCGTGACCGGGGATATCGCCGAGGTGACCGGGATTAGCGAGAGTTCCCGTGTCTGGCCAGAGGTGACCTCAACCACTGAAAACTGTCTGGGTGGCAAGTGCCCGGATTTCAGCCGCTGTTTTGTCAATCAGGCCAGACAACAGGCGCTCAAGGCGCGTATCGTGGTGGTCAATCATCACCTGTTTTTCTCGGACATCACATTGAGGACCGAGGGGTTTGGCGAACTGTTGCCCGACCATGAGGCGGTCATACTGGATGAGGCGCATACGGTAGCCGATACGGCCACCCGGTTTTTTGGACACTCCGTTTCCAGTTTTCAGCTCAGGGATTTGATCGCCGACATACTGGCGGCAGAACAGAACGAGAAAAGCGCAGTCAATCTCAAGGATTTCACCAGTCTGCTCCTCCGCCGTGTAAAACAATTCCAGGGATACTGTGAAACACTCGAAATTGACTCCAAAAACCTTACAGACCTGATCAGCAAGCGGTTCGATGAGGCCTGGGAGCCATTGTATGAGCGGCTGTCAGATCTTGTTGACGCGCTGGAGGTGGCGGCGCCCGCCGGAGAAATCCTGAGTAAATGTTACAGCCGGGCAGTGCGGATGATCGGCCAACTGGAAGTCTGGCGGGAGGGGCGGGAAAAAGACAGTGTGTGCTGGCTGGAAACCGGCAAGGGCTTTTTCCGGTTCAATCTGTCTCCGCTGAATATCGGCAGGCGTTTTGATCCGTTTTTATCGAATCCCGAGGTCTCCTGGATATTTACCTCGGCCACGCTCAACGCCGGTGACGATTTTGCTTCATTTTGCGGACGGCTCGGACTTCACGGCGCCGAGACCCGTTGCTGGGAAAGCCCCTATGACTTTCGGGCCAATTCCTTGCTGTACCTGCCGAAGAACCTGCCCGATCCTCGCGATACCGACTTTTGCCATGCGCTCGTTGATATTATCATGGATGTAACCAACGCAAGTCGCGGACGCGCTTTCTGCCTTTTTACCAGTCATGCAATGATGCAGCGGGTTTATCGGGAGCTGTCAGAAAAATGCCGGTGGCCATTGTTTTTACAGGGACAGGCATCCAAACAGCATTTGCTGAAACAGTTTCTGGATACCGACCATTCGGTCCTGCTGGGTACTGCGGGTTTCTGGGAAGGTGTGGATGTCAAGGGACGGGCGTTGAGTTGTGTGATCATAGACAAACTGCCGTTTGAACCACCGTCCAATCCGCTATTGAAAAGCAGATTGCAGGCTTGCGAAGACAACAATGGAGTCCCTTTTATGGACATTCAGGTGCCGAATGCGGTGATTTCCCTGAAACAGGGGGCCGGCCGTCTGATTCGCTCCGAAAAGGACAGGGGGGTTCTGGTCATCTGTGATTCCAGGATTTCAACCAAATCTTATGGCCAGCTGTTTCTGGACAGCCTGCCGCCGATGCCGGTCACCCGGGATATTGACGAGATCTATCGGTTTTTCAGATCGAGTACAGGGTCATGAAGTGTCTTTCGATTGATACGGTCACCGCATCGTGTTCGGTCGCATTATTCGATGGCTCGCAGACTATCGGGCGCAAGGAGGTACAGCCGGGCGGCCACTCCCGGTTGGTACTGGATATGGTGGACCGGACGCTGGTCGACAGCGGGCTGTGCCTCGCTCAGCTGGACGCGATTGTGGTGGATACCGGGCCGGGCTCGTTTACCGGCGCGCGCATCGGTTTGGGTGTGGCGCAAGGGTTGGCTTACGGCGCGGATTTGCCGGTAATCGGGGTTTGTTCGCTGGAAGTTATGGCCATCTCGATGGATAGCGGTATCGTCGCAGCGGCTATTGATGCACGGATGAAACAGGTTTATTGCGCGCTCTACGAGGTTCGGGCAAGCGGCCGTCCCGCGCCGCTGATGGCTCCCTGTGTCTGTTCCCCCGGACAGTTTGCCGCAGGGCTCGGCCAAGCGCAATACGGGGTCGGGAACGGGTGGGATGTTTATGCGGATATTCTTGCGGGTCAGTCGGGAATCCGCCCGCTTCGGGTCAGGAATGTACTCTTTCCCGAAGCGGAGCAAGGACTCAGAATAGCACAGGAAATCGGGCTCGAAGGGGCAGTCGACCCCCGCTGGCTGGAAGCAACCTATATCCGCGACAAAGTTACAGGCTGATGACCCGAAAACGAAAAGCCATCTGGATTATTGCCGTATTGATCGGACTGGCCGCGTTGCTGCCGCTGATCGCTGCGCTGTCCCTGAATTCCACGCAAGCGAAGTCGATCATCACCTCATGGCTCGAAAGCCGGAGCGGCAGGGAGTTTTCAATTGATGGCAGACTGGGTATGGCCATGGGTTTGTCCACAACCATCGTTGCCCACGACGTGCGATTATCCAATAGCGATTGGGGGCTGGTTGATGATGCGCTCTCGATCGGCAGATTGTCGATCACCCTTTCTGTCGCCGGATTATTCAAAGGCGAGGGATTGATTCGGGAAATTCATGCCCGCAACCCGATACTCAGGATTGAGCGTCACCCTGAAACCGGGAAATTCAACGTGGATTTGCGGAAAAGCGCCCGTTCAGGCAGCGTTTCCGGCGCGGGTCTCATAGCCAGTCAATTACAGGGCCTCAGACAAGTGTCCATCCGTGGTGGGCAGGTGATCTACTATCATCCCCGACGCAGGTGGGAGTTCGATATCACGGATGCCGTTGTTCGCTCACCGGCGCCGGCTCAGCCAATGGCGCTCAGACTGTCCGGCGCAGTGGAAAAAATTCCGGTCGCGCTATCCGGGCAAACAGGCAGTCTTCAATCGGTTATTGAGGGCGTTCAGACCGGAGTCAGTCTGCAAGGCCACATCGTCAAGCCGGAAAACACCCTGTTCATTTCCGGCGCCATCGACAAACTGCGGCGATGGAAGGGCCTGAATCTGCGGTTTGAGACTCTGATCACCGAGCTGTCGGAGCTGTCCGCTCTGAGCGGCGCTCCATTGTATCCCTGGCGCGACATCAGCGCCTCCTGGGTTCTGGTTCAACCCGGCGGGGTCGGGACGTTGCGTATGGACTCTATCGAGATGTCTTCCCCGGATTATGGGCTGGAATCAAGCCTCAAGGGAAAAATCGGCTACCTGCCCCGGTTCAGGCAAATGGAGCTGGTTTTTTCTGCCAAGGGTAACCTGGATCATCGGGAGCTTGCGGATAGGATCAATCAGGACATGGCGCTTGAGACCGATATAGACGGAGCGCTTGTCCGCGACAACGGAGATTTGCGCCTGACCCTGAATCGCGGCTCCATCCGCTCGGCTGGCATAAAACTGGATTTAACCGGCACGGTGGAGAATCTGGTTGGTGACTGGGCCAGCCCATTGCAAGTCAGCCTGGAGATGGATGATTTGACCGCCCTCGGTAGTTTGATCAACCGCGAGCTGCCCAGCGTCCCGCATATCCGGGCATCCGGCAACATCTATCGCCTGAACGATGAGATCAGGATATTCGACATCCTGCTTGAAAATGATTCCCCTGAGGTCAAGGTACTGGCTGCCGGCAGTCTCGAGAATCCGGGCGCCCGACAACGGGGAGTGATTGACTTCTCGGTGCGGGCCGGGACGGATTTTATCGAGCGATTGGCAGGTTCCGCCATGACCAGCCTGGCGCACAACCTGACCGTGGCCGGAACCGTTCGGCTGGATGCGGATGAAATTTCGATTCCGGATCTGCGGGTTGATGCGAAGGGGTCGGGTATACAGATTGACGGCGACGGTGAGTTCGGTTCTGTCGGCAACGCCGAAACCCTGCGAGTCGCTTTGCAGGGAAGCGTACAGGGATTGGACAAACTGAGTGACTGGGCCGGTCAATCATTGCCGCCGACGGATATGATCACTGTCAGCGCGCAACTGCGCGGTGATGAGCGGCAGAAATTGAATCTGGGCAATATCCAGGCGAACCTGGAGTCCCCCGCTATCGGCGCTACCCTGTCCGGTGAAATACGCAACCTGGGAAAATTACCGAAACTGATTCTGAATTTTGGCGTCGAAGTGCGGGACGCGGAGCCGTTTTTTGCACACTGGCCAGACCTGCCAATGGCTCAGTTCGGCCCCCTTGTGACCGAGCTGCTGCCAGCCAGGAACCTGGGTAAGCTGCGTACCGCGAAAACACAGGATGGTGAGGTTGTTCACCGCATGGAGGACCTTGAAATCCTTTTCGGCTCCGGCTTGAAAGGCAGGGCCACCGGCAGTATGGATCATCTGTTTACCCGCCACTGGAATGGTTCCGCCTCTCTCCGGGTTTACGGAGAACTGGGAGAAGGGGTATTACCCCCCGTTCATGAGAACCTGGCCGGTTTGCAGGGTTATCTGGACGGGGTCGCCGAAGTATCGGTTTCAGGGCAGGGGATTGCGGTTGACCGGATCAATGCGCGGCTCATATCCGGTTACAGTGAAACCCGGCTTTCCGGGAAAATTGAAAGCTGGTCTCCGTTTCAAACGACCGGTCTGGAACTGATGATCGAACGACCGCACCTGGGCGATCTGCTGGCGGAAGGAGCCTGGCCCGCCCTGTCAAGGGAGCTGCCGGTGCATGGCAAACTGGTCTTCAAAAATGTCGATCAACCCGGTCAGGTATCGCTTGACCTGAAGATGGCCGACAGTGATTTGACCGGCCATATTTATTTATCTCCGGTACAGGACGGAAAATCAGAAGCGGAAAACGCCGGAACCGCCATCTCCGGCAGATTCACCTCACAGAACATGAACTTGATCCGGTTACTGTCTGCCCCGCGAGACTCTCCCGGATTCTTATCCAGAAACCACATCCGGTTACCCTGGCTGGATGATGCCAATATGGCAATAAAAGCGGACTTCGGGCGATTACAGAGCAGAACCCTGATGCTTGATCATGTGGTTGTGGATGCCAGGGCGAGCGCTGGCCGATTGTCTTCCAGTATAACCGGCAAAAGTGGAGTGGACGGTTTGATGGACATCAGGTTGTCACTGTCCAGACAGCCACAGGGGAAATTGCAATCCCGGGTCGCGCTCACTGGCAATGACATTGAGCTATCGGCGCTGGCCGGGACGGAACAGCTGGATCATGAGCAAAGAGGCGTTTTTTCAATTCAGGCAGTGATTGATGGGAGCGGGCGCTCCATTGCCGAAATAATGGGCGGCGCCAATGGTCAGATACGGATCGGGCTACAATCTGCGACATTGAAAAACCAGAGTCTCCGGTTATTGGGTGGGGATCTGTTTCTGGGGTTGCTGGACACACTCAATCCGTTCAAGTCCCGGGATGAGATCATTTATATGGATTGTGGCGTGATCAATTTTGACCTGGAAAACGGTGTGGCCTCGAATGATCGGGGCATTGCCCTGAAAACAACAGACTTCACTTTACTCGGCGGTGGAGAAGTGGATTTTTCCGGGGAAAACCTGGATCTGGAGGTTTCGACCAAGGCCCGCAAAGGGCTGGGGGTCAACGCCGGCAGTTTTGCCAGACTGTTGCTGGTCAAGGGCAAGATCGACAATCCCGAAATCCGTCCCGGCGGGCTGCTGGAGAGCGGAGTCTCGCTGGGGGTGGGTTATCTGACCGGCGGATTGAGTTTGCTCGCCAGGGGGCTGTTTGACCTGATCGAGGCCAATTCCGATGTTTGCGCCACAGCGATGGGAGGATGAACAGGTGATGGGAGGATGAAACAGGTAATGAGTCATCCCGGTGATAAAAATGTAAAAGCAAATGTAAAAGCTAATGCGAAAAAGTTTTATTTCGATATATAATACCCGGACATATTGAACAACGATCGGGTTACACGATCTCTATACCGGGGGGTTATTATGTCTGTGGCAGATACATTGAACATGCTGAACGAAAGTGGCGCGAAATTCGTCGATCTTCGATTTACCGACACGAAAGGGAAGGAGCAGCATGTGACGCTTCCGGTAAGGGTAGTGGACGAAGACCTTTTTGAAGAAGGTAAAATGTTCGATGGTTCATCCATAGCCGGCTGGAAAGGGATTAACGAGTCGGACATGATCCTGATGCCGGACCCCGACAGCGCTGTCATGGACCCGTTCAGCCAGGAGGCGACAGTCAATATCCGCTGTGATGTGATCGAACCTTCCGACATGCAGGGTTATGAGCTGGACCCGCGCTCAATCGCGAAACGCGCGGAAGCCTATCTGGCGTCAACCGGCATTGGTGATACCGCCTATTTCGGTCCGGAGAACGAGTTTTTCCTGTTTGATTCGGTACAGTGGGGCAACGACATGGAGCATTGCTTCTACAAAGTGGATTCCATGGAAGGCGCCTGGAACAGTGGCCGGGAGTATGAAGATGGCAACACCGGCCATCGCCCCGGTATAAAAGGCGGATATTTCCCGGTGCCTCCGATCGATAGCCAGTCCGATGTTCGCAGTACGATGTGTCTTGTTCTGGAGCAGATGGGGGTTCCGGTTGAAGTTCATCACCATGAAGTGGGTACTGGCGGGCAGGGTGAAATCGGCACCCGCTTCAATACCATGGTTCTAAAAGCGGATGAAGTGCAGATCTACAAATATGTCGTGCACAATGTCGCCCACAATCACGGTCTGACCGCTACCTTCATGCCCAAACCCCTGGTCGGGGACAATGGCACCGGTATGCATGTGCACCAATCCATTTTCAAGGACGGGGAGAATGTATTTGCCGGAGATCAGTATGCCGGATTAAGCGATGAGGCGCTGTATTATATTGGCGGTATCTTCAAGCACGCGAAAGCCATCAACGCCTTCGCAAATGCCAGTACCAACAGCTACAAAAGACTGGTTCCGGGATTTGAAGCCCCGGTCCTGCTCGCCTACTCCGCGAAAAACCGTTCCGCGTCCTGCCGTATTCCTTATGTCGCAAATCCCAAGGGCCGCAGAATAGAAATCCGTTTCCCCGATTCGACAGCCAACCCCTACCTGGCGTTCGCAGCCATGCTGATGGCCGGGCTGGATGGTATTCAAAACAAGATTCATCCCGGCGGGCCGGCAGACAAGGACCTGTATGACCTGCCGCCGGAAGAGGAAACCGATATTCCAACCGTTGCCCACGGTCTGGATATTGCTCTTGAAGCGTTGGACAATGACCGCGAGTTCCTGCTTGCCGGTGGCGTATTCAGCAATGACGCCATTGACGCTTACATCGGACTGAAAATGGAAGAAGTCAACCGCATGAGACTAGCGGCCCATCCCGCCGAATTCGACATGTATTACAGCGTGTAACCTGCGCGTAAACCATCAACGCGGGCGACCACGGAGGGTCGCCCCTACGCTTCATGAATCTGCGGAAATGGCGGAATGGGTCGTTCCCGCATCTCCCGACATCGTAGGGGCAGGTCTCTGTGCCGTCCCGCAACCGCCGATACCCGAACCAAACCCCCGTCATTCCCGCGAAAGCGGGAATCCAATGCCCCGGCTACAGGGCATTTTTTATGTTCACTGACGCAAGCGGTTATTGATCGGCGCTCCCGACCTGCTGGTTGTCGAGCATTTCCCCATCCAATCGAGATTCCGCCCGATCACCAATTCGGTCATCTGTGCGTGATGCGTATTTTTCATGGATACGGGTTTGACTTCCAATCCGTATTGGTAAGCCAACTCCAGCGCTTCGGGGGCATTGTCATAAGTCATGACAAAATCGCCTGACAGGTTGACACAGGCCCTGAATAAACGGTCGTGGTCTACATCGTAATGGATATACAACCGTTTCCCTGCCTTTTTACCGCCCGCCGTATACGGAGGGTCTATAAAAAACACGGCATTTTTAGCATCCCGGTATTCTTCCAGGGCGCTAAAGGCATCCTCCTGTCTGAAAGCGAGTCGGGTATGCAGCAGGTGTATTTCCCTGAAGCGCCGGGCCAATGTAGTCGGATACCATCGCGACAAAATCCCTTTCCCACACTCACCTGTCTTGATTAACCCGGAGCCGTTCGCCATGATACCGCCATGGGAACACCTGTTTTTCAGAATGGTTTTGAAAGCTCTTTGTCTCAGTGTTCTGGTGTCCCTGCCAAGCTCAATCAGGACATTCTCCTGACTCATCTCAAACGATACGATTTTTTGCGCCAGCCATTCTGAGTCTCCACGGGTCACCAGTTCCCAGACCGCAGCTACATCCTCGTCCAGTTCGAGCATCAATGCCGATTCCGCCAGAGATTCCGCAACCGCCGTCAAAGATACGATCCCACCTCCGGCAAATGGCTCTATCAAAACCTCTGGCGTTGCATCCAGACTGCCAAGCCATTCTCTGAGTCGCGGCACAAACCAGGTTTTACCGCCTGGGTATCGAAACGGACTTCTTTGCGGTACGGAAGCAACATTAACAACCCTGAAGTCAGGTTCGGTAGCCGCTGTCGGGAAAATACTTTGCTGTACAGGATTCATTTCCCGGGTGACCACTCGATCATTTTATTTACAGGCGCCGATTCGAGTTTTTCATCTACTTTTCATCATAGGCGACCATCACGACATCGATATTGCCAGCCGATTTCCCGTAATAGTCATGCAGCCGAACTTCCGTCAAGGAAGTCCAGGTTGCTCCCGCAGGAAAGAAAAAATCTGCGGCATCATCCGTAATCAACCAATTTTCTCTAAATCGGATCGGACATGTTATAACGGGCGTACCGCCGTAATTGATACTGCAAACTCCCAAGGGGTTCTTCGCTTTATCTTTGGTACAGTTCGGGATTATATTGTTAAAAGGGCAAAGCCGCCGTTCCCTGTATCTTTTCGCCTGAGCGCTAAAGTCTCCAGGCGAATATCCGAATACTTCAGCCAGAGGTTGTGTGTCCTTTACCATATCCAGTCAATAATAGTTTGATTTTCTACAATTCAACGACCGAATGCCACTGCTTGTCATTGTCCGGGTGTTCATGAGGCTCGATAGTATCACTTTTTATCAGATGTACTTCCTGAATTCTTCCCAAAACAAAACGGGCGACCACAGGACTCGGCACCCTCTCGGCTGTACAAAGTATCAGGAAAGAGATGGCTCGAGGAACGTATGGGAGAGAGTATGTACCTCGGTAAAACGTCTCTCAAGGCGGGTGGGTTATTTGTTGGTTTGGTAAGTATTTCTGCTTATACAAACGCTACGGTTTCTCCTGGCAACCCCGCACCACTTCCAGAAATTCGTCGCCGAACTTTTCCAGCTTGGCGTGCCCGACTCCGCTGATATTTAACAGATCTTCGCGCCGCCCCGGTTTCCGTTGTGTGATTTCTTTCAGGGTACTGTCATGGAAAACCATATAGGGAGGGATGCCGTATTGCTCCGCCAGCCGCTTCCGGCAAGCCCGCAACGCTTCCCACAACTCCTGATCGTCCTCTCCAACCTCCATTTTGACTCTTGCTTTTCTGGCGACGGACTGCTTGCCTGCATCTTCCCGTAGCATCAAATCAACCTCGCCCCTGAGTAATGAACGGGTGGTGTCGGTGAAGCGCAAAGCCCCGAATCGTTCGGCGTCGGATACCAGAAACCCGCGTACAATCAACTGCCGGATGACCGCGCGCCACTGGTTTTGTGACAGGTCGGCACCGATTCCGAAAGTACTCAGGCGCTGATGGTCGCGCTGCCTGATTTTTTCCGTATCCTTGCCCAGCAAAACATCAATGATATGCAGCGCCCCGAAACGCTGTCCGGTACGATAGATACAGGAAAGCAGCTTTTGCGCGATTTCAGCGCTATGCCGTGTCTTCGGCGGGCTGAGGCAGGTATCACAGTTGCCACAGGGAGCTTGCGGCTTTTCCCCGAAGTATTCCAGCAGGGAATTTCGGCGACATTGCGTCACCTCGCACCAGCCCAGCAACGAATCCAGCTTGCCGCGTTCATTGCGTTTGTGGATTTCGTCTGCATCTGAGCGTTCCAGCATCTGTCTGCGTTGCACCACATCGTTTAACCCATACACCATCCAGGCGTCTGAAGGTTGACCATCGCGGCCGGCCCGTCCGGTTTCCTGATAATACGATTCGATACTGCCCGGTAAATCCAGATGGACAACGAACCGGACATCCGGTTTGTCGATACCCATGCCGAACGCGATTGTGGCGACCATGATGAGGTCGTCCTCGAACAGAAACCGGGACTGGTTTTCGGCGCGTTCGGAATTTGGCAACCCGGCATGATAGGGCAGGGCGTTAAAACCACACTGGTTCAGCCAGAGCGCTGTGGACTCTACCTTCTTTCTCGAAAGACAATAGACGATGCCGCAATCTGTCCGGTGATTTTCCAGAAAACCGAGCAGTTGGGTTTTCGCGTTCAGCCTGGGCGCGACGCTGTAGCGAATATTCGGCCGGTCAAAACTGCTGACATAAACCACGGGTTCATGCAGTCGCAGATTGTGCAGGATTTCCTGGCGGGTTCGGGGGGTGGCGGTGGCCGTCAGCGCCATGCGCGGTACATCCGGGAAGCAGTCTCCCAGCTGCCCCAGAGACAAATAATCAGGACGAAAATCGTGCCCCCACTGGGAAACACAATGGGCTTCATCAATCGCAATCAGGGAAATCCTGTATCGGCCCAACCATTCCAGCGCGCCCGCTTGCGAGAGTCTTTCCGGCGCGATATAAATCAGGTCTGTTTCACCGCTGTCCATGCGCTCGGCGACATCCTGTTTCTGTTGCCAGGTCAGCGTCGAGTTCAGGAATTGGGCCCGAACCCCCAGCTGCTTCAATGTATTGACCTGGTCCTGCATCAGTGCGATCAGCGGCGATACCACCAGTCCGATGCCCGGACGAACCAGAGCGGGGATCTGGTAACACAGCGATTTTCCACCGCCAGTGGGCATTAAAACCAGCGAATCCTGTCCGGCAATCGCGGCATGGATGATCACCTCTTGCCGGTCGCGGAAATGGTCGTAGCCGAAGACCTGTCGAAGAATATTCTGTGCGCTGTTATCCATGGGCTTACGCTACGATGATACTTCTTCCGGCGCCCGGACACCAGATAATTTCCTTGTCCTGGTCAACAATATACCGTAATCTCATAGCGCTTCTCTTGAAGACTCCACAGGAAAATCAATGGCAAGGGCAATCATGATTCAGGGCGCTACCTCGAACGCGGGCAAGAGTGTCATTGCCGCCGGGTTGTGTCGGCTACTTGCGAGAAAGGGATTTCGTGTCGCGCCATTCAAGCCGCAGAATATGGCGCTGAACAGCGCGGTCACGGTGGACGGCGGCGAGGTGGGGCGTTCCCAGGCGGTGCAGGCGATGGCCTGTGGTATCCCGCCACATACCGACATGAACCCGATTTTACTGAAACCGAACAGTGACAAGGGGGCGCAGGTTATCATCAACGGGCAGTCAATCGGCAATATGGGCGCAGTCGAATATCATGCCTTCAAAAAGACCGCGATGGATTACGCTCTGGCGGCCTGGCATCGTCTGGGCGCACAATACGACGTGGTGGTCGTTGAGGGGGCGGGCAGTCCGGCGGAGATCAACCTGCGACAAAATGACATTGCCAACATGGGCTTCGCTACGGCGGTTGATTGTCCGGTGGCGCTGGTGGCGGATATAGACCGCGGCGGCGTGTTCGCGCATTTGACCGGCACGATCGATTGCCTGGAACGACAGGAACAGGCTTTGGTCAAGGGGTTCCTGATCAATCGTTTCCGCGGCGACCGCTCCCTGCTGGATTCAGGCATTGACTGGTTGACTCGCAAAACCTCGATATCGACTCTCGGTGTGTTGCCGTTCCTGCCGGGATTGCACATTGAGGCGGAGGACGCGGTTGATCAGCGGGATTTCACGGATACAGCCGGGCAGTCATCACAAAAATTGAAGGTGGTTGTGCCCAGGATTCCCCGCATCAGCAATCACACGGATTTTGACGCGCTCCGGCTTCACCCGGCGGTTGAACTTGAATTTGTCGGGCAGGGCGACCGCAAGAGCGCCTGTGATCTGGTGATCCTGCCGGGCAGTAAAAACACGATGAATGACCTGAAGTGGCTGATCGCGAATGACTGGCCAGACTGGATCAAAAAACATCTTCGATACGGCGGTAAACTGATCGGTATCTGCGGGGGCTATCAGATGATCGGTTCCAGAATTCATGATCCGCACGGCATCGAAGGCGCCCCCGGCTCAATGAATGGTCTTGGCCTGATGGATTTCGAGACCACCTTGCAACCGGTCAAAAAACTGAAAACGGTGAGCGGGACGCTGATTGGCAGTCATGCGGAAGTGACCGGCTACGAAATCCATACGGGCCGCACTTCGCGCCCGGCTACGGCACTCCCGGCCATAGACCTTGATGGTGAGAAAGAGGGGGTGATTTCGGTGGACAACCAGATTCTGTGCACCTATCTGCACGGGATTTTCGATCAGGACAGCGCCCGGCAGGCCCTGCTGAAATGGGCCGGACTCCAGGCCGGACACGACCATCCATTTGACTACCGGCAATTCCGGTTGCAACAGATGGACCGGGTGGCTGAAATGCTGGAACAGCAACTTGACTTGCCAAGCCTCGCCGACATCATCGGATTGCGACTCCCGTGCTGACCCTGCCGGGCGTATTGGCCGTATTGACTCCGGTCATTGTTTGTATGGTGGCTCTGCTGTGTGACCGCGCGTTCGGTGAACCCCGTCATCACCCGCTGGCGACTTTCGGCCAACTCGCCGACCGGCTCGAACGCAAACTCAATCAGGGTTCGCGAAAATCCCGCAAAAAGTGGTTTGGCGGATTCGCAGTGGCTCTGCTGGTGGCGCTGCCGGGGCTGTGTGTGTATTGGGCGCAAAGCCGTATTTCCGGGTCGGTTGCAGGCGTGTTGTTCGACATCCTGGTCCTCACTGTCGTGATTGGCTGGCGCAGTATGAAGGAACATGCCGGTGATGTTGCCGGCGCCCTGGATTGCGGGGATCTTGTGCAGGCGCGGCAAAAACTGTCGCTCATCGTCAGCCGCGAAACCGGCGGCATGAAGGCGGATGAAATCCCCGGCCCGATCATCGAATCGGTGCTGGAAAATGGCAATGATTGTCTGTTCGCCTCGTTGTTCTGGTATGCCGTATTGGGTCCGGCCGGCGCGCTGGCGCACCGCCTGTCGAATACGCTGGACGCGATGTGGGGCTATAAAACAGAGCGGTTTGCCGACTTCGGCTGGGCCGCGGCGCGGCTGGATGATCTGCTCGGCTGGATTCCGGCCCGGCTCACCGCGCTCTGCTACGCCTCGTCGGGATCATTTCGCCACGCCATGCGGGCCGCCCGCAGCCAGGCGGGCAAGCACAAAAGTCCGAATGGCGGCCTGGTGATGGCTGCCGGCGCCGGGGCGCTCCATATCACCGTCGGCGGTGCGGCAGTCTATCACGGCTTGCGGGAAGACAAGCCCGTACTCGGCGTCGGCGAAGCCGCTACCCCTGCGGACATTGTCCGCGCAATCCGCTTGATTGAAAGAAGTATCGCGCTGTGGCTGGCTGTCTACGTCTGTGTATTGATGATCCCTTCGCTCCTGGTCGTACTGTGGGCGCCCTGAGCGCCGGCGCCACCGTTCGGCGACACTTCCAGCGTATGGTCGAGTTGCAGGATCATCCCGGCCAGCAGTTGGTGATAGTCTCCGGGAGCCTGCCACAGCCCTCTTTGCTGCGCTTCCAGTAACCGTTCGGCCATTTCCTTCAGGGCCTGCGGGTTCGACTGTTCCATGAAAGCCCGATTTTCGGGGTCAACCACCAGCGCATCGGTGACCGCTTCATATTGGTAATCATCGATCAGGCCGGTGGTGGCGTCGTAGGCGAACAGATAATCGACCGATGCCGCCATTTCAAACGCGCCCTTGTAGCCATGTTCACGCATGGCGGCGATCCACTTGGGATTGATGACCCGGCTGCGAACGACCCGGTTGATCTCTTCTTTCAGCGTCCTGATCCGGGGATTGGCTGGATTTGAGTGATCGCCGTGCCAGATCACTGGCTGCTGTCCGCGCAGGACTTCCACCGCGTTACTCATACCGCCCTGGAACTGGTAATAATCATCGGAATCCAGCAAGTCATGTTCGCGGTTGTCCTGATTTTGCACCACCGCCTCCAGCTGGCCCAAGCGCGACTCGAATGAAACGAAGGCCGCCTCGCCGAAATGCGCCTGACTGTAACTGTAACCTCCCCAGTTGACATAAGCCCGGGCCAGGTCGCGGCCATCCTTCCAGGCTCCCTGATCAATCAGCCCCTGCAAGCCGGCGCCATAACCGCCGGGTTTTGAGCCGAAAACCCGGAACCGCGCGTGGACCCCGGCCTGGCCGCCATCCATGCCGCCGGCGATCAGGCGTTTCCGGTCCAGTTCCATATTCTCCCGGATCACATTGCTGTCGCCAGGCTCCTCATATTCCGCCAGCGTCTGTACCGCGGTATCGAACAGCCGGGCGACATTGGGGAAGGCATCCCGGAAAAACCCTGAAATCCGCAGTGTCACATCGACCCGTGGACGACCCAGCTGAAAGCCGGGAATGATCTCGATATCCACTACCCGACCGCAGCCTTCCGCCCACACCGGACGCACCCCGAGCAGCGCGAAAGCCTGGGCAATGTCATCGCCCCCGGTACGCATGGTCGCGGTGCCCCATACCGATAATCCCAGTTGGCGGGGATATTCGCCCTGTTCCTGCAAGTGTCTGGCGAGCAGTTCATCGGCGGAGCGCTGCCCCAGTTCCCAGGCGCTCCGGGTCGGGATCGAACGCGAGTCCAGCGAGTAGAAGTTGCGCCCGGTCGGCAATACATCCAGCCGTCCGCGGGTGGGCGCTCCACTCGGCCCGGCGGGTACGAACCGCCCCTCCAGCGCCCCCACCAGATTGGCGATTTCATCTCTTGCCGAGTCCCGCACCGCGCCCGCCACCACCTCGACGATATATCGCAGCAACGGTTTTGTCGTCGTCAATGCCGGGTCAATCGGTCGCCCCTCCAGCGCTTCGCATACGCATTGTTCGGCGAGTTGTTCCAACCGCTCCCGGGTATCCGCCTCGGTGCGCCAGCTCGAAGCGCACAGCGTCTCCAGGATGGGCGGTCGCGTTCCATGCCACGCAGTCGCCGGGTCGAATCTCAGGGGGTCGAATGGTTGCTCGTTGTTGACCAGGCCCAGATCATCACTCAGGCAATAGAGTAATCCGCTGTCTTCCTGCCGTTCTCCACGGGGAAGGCGGGTCAACGCCACCAGCGTTTCAGCCAGTTTATGCGCTTCGGGAAGCTCCCCGAAACGATGCAGGCCATGGCGAATCGAGGATTCCTTCAGTTCACACAGCCAGGCATCCAGTCGGCCAAGCAGCAGCTCCTCGTCCCCTTCAACATCGGCGCCGATCTCCTGGTGCAGATTGGACTCTTCCAGCTTCTGTAAAATTTTCTTTTTCAGCCAGGCTTCCCGGCGGCTGTCGAGACCAGCGGCCTGATAGTATTCGTCCATCCGGTTTTCCAGTTCGAGCAGTTCGCCATAGATCTCCGCCCGCGCCATCGGCGGTGTCAGGTGGTCGATAACAACGGCCGCGTTGCGGCGTTTCGCCTGTGCCCCTTCGCCGGGGTCGTTGACGATAAAGGGATACAGGTGCGGCATCGGCCCCAGCACAATATCCGGCCAGCACCGCTCACAAAGCGCGACACTCTTGCCCGGCAGCCATTCGAGATTGCCATGCTTGCCGACATGAATCACCGCGTCCATCCGCCAGACATGCCGCAGCCAGAAGTAAAAGGCGATATAGCCATGCGGCGGTATCAGGTCCGGGTCATGATAGCAGGCCGCCACATCGAGATGGTATCCACGGGCCGGTTGTATGCCGACAAAGGTATCACTGAACCGCAAACCGGATACCATGATTCGCCCGTTTCTGAACATCGGGTCATTTTGCGGAGGTCCCCAGCGTCGCGTGACCTGATTGCGGCTGTCCGGCGGCAGTTGCCCGAACCATTCCAGGTAATCATCCAGCGCCAGGCTCTGGTTGCAGGCTTTGATCGGATTGGTGTCGGTGTCGTTGGTGACTGTCGCCTGCAACAGCGACATCAGCGCCTCTCCGTTTTCAGGAATGTCGTTGACCGGGAAGCCGGCCTGCCGTAACGCGCACAGGATATTGATGACCGACGCCGGAGTGTCGAGGCCGACACCATTGCCGAGCCGGCCGTTGCGGGTGGGGTAATTCGCCAGTATCAGGGCAACGCGCTTGTCCTTGTTCGGGCGGGTGGACAGGGCCGCCCACTTCGCGGCCAGCGTAGTGACGAACCGTGCCCGCTGCGGGTGGAGCCGGTAACGAATGACATCCATCTGGGTGAGCTCGCTGTGCCGGAACAGAGTCTTGAAGCTGACCGCGGGCCCGATCATCCGGCCATCGTACTCCGGCAGCGCCACATTCATCGCGATATCCCGACTACGCAACCCCTGGGCCGACTGTGCCCAGTCCTGTTCGCTGTTGGCGGCCAGGATGGCCTGAATGACCGGAATATCGCTGCCGAAAAGACGGGTTGGAGCCTGCGGCTCACCGGAGCGGGACGCATTGCCCTCAACATGCTGGGAAAAACTGGTCGTATTGATGACGACATGGCAGCCGGACTGTTCGATCAGATGGTCAATCATCCTCATGCAATCCGGATTTTTCAGGGAAAGGACGGCTACTGCGAGCGTGTTGAATTGCGTCTCGAGGATTTCGATGAAGCGATCGAAAACCTCAGTATTGCCTGACTGGACATGACTGCGGTAGAACAATAACAGCGCGTTGGGTTTGGACTCGTCTCTTGATTGCAGCCACTGGGCCAGTGAGATCGACTGTCGTGACGGGTCATAAATCAGGGAAAAAGGCAATCTCACAGGCGGTGGCACAGCTGACCGCAGCGGTTGCGCGGCGCCCTGACCTATTGGAACGAGAAACTGTTCGACCAGAAACGCGAACAGGCTGGATGTGTTGTGTTTGCCTCCTTCGCGCAGATAACGCCAGATCGTATTCTGCTGTTCGGGATGGCAACTGGATATGTGAACCAGTTGCGGGTCGGGCTGGTCATCGCCGGGCGCCACGATCAGGTGGATGCCGTGTTGCGCCGAGAGTGCGGCCAGCCGTTCCATACCGTACTGCCAGTAAGCGCTGCCGCCGAGCACAGAGACCAGAATCAGTCTGGCATGTCGCAGGACGGAATGTTCGTACAGGTCGTAGGCTGCCGGTTTTGACAGATGGACCAGATTCGCCAGCCGCACGGTCGGAACAGCTCCATCCGGCGTCTCAACGCCCAGCGCCTCCGCGCCTTCAGCCAACAGGCCGAGCGAGGTATCCTGGGAGGACAGGATGACGATCTCAGCCGGACCTTGTTGCAGGTCAATGATGCCTTCTTCATCGCTGAAACCGCCGGGTCTGGCTGCCAGTAGATGCATGCTTTACGATTCGTCAGCCGCCGGAATGGTTTTGCAGCGCCGCTTCAATCTCTTTTACCTGGAGTCCCTTGCCGATGAATACCAGCTGGCTGCCTCGTTTTTCGCCTGGCCGCCAGGGCCGGTCGAAATAGCGGTTGATGCGGTCGCCAACCCCCTGCAATACCTGGCGCATGGCCTTGTCCGGCAGGGACAGAAACCCCTTGACCCGATAGATCGTGTTTTCCTCTATCAACTGCCGCACGGCGCGGGTGATGAATTCGCTATCCACCTCCCCCAATTCGACGCATACCGAGTCAAAATGTTCATGGGCGTGGTCATGCTCGTGACCCTGTTCGTGCTGGTGATCGTGATGGGTATGGACGCTGTCAATGTTTTCTTCCGCCGCGAACTGAAGCCCCATCATCAGTTTCCCGTCAATTTCTCCGTTTGCCGCTTCGACGATCCGCACTCCGCGGCGCAGGTATGGCTCCAGTCTGTCGTGAACCTGGCGGAGCTCTGAAGCAGACACCTGATCCGCCTTGCTGACGATGACCAGGTCCGCGGACGCCAGCTGATCTTCCAGCAGTTCACGCAGGGAAGGATCATGCTCGAGACCAGGGTCCCGCTCCCTCTGTAACCGCACCCGCTCCGGGTCATCGGCCAGTCTGCCATCCGTGATGGCCGCGCCATCGGCGACGGTAATGACGCAATCCACGGTGAAGAACTGTCTGATCTCCGGCCAGTTGAAAGCCTGTACCAATGGCTTCGGCAATGCCAGCCCGGAGGTTTCGATCAGGATATGGTCAATGTCTTCACGGCGTTGAACCAGGCGCTTCATGACGGGCAGGAATTCCTCCTCCACGGTGCAGCAGATACAGCCATTCGCCAGCTCATAGATTCCGTCTGTATCGGCGTCCGCGGCATGGGGTCGGGTTTCCGCCCCGCCGCCGCGCCCGCTGTCCGCCTCGTCGCAGCCCAGGGCGCAGTTTCTCAACAGCTCCGCATCAATGTCCAGTTCACCGAATTCATTGACAATGACGGCAATGCGTTTGCCGTTCGCCTGTCTGATTACATTCGACAGCAGCGTGGTTTTGCCACTGCCGAGGAAGCCGGTGACGACAGTGGCTGGAATTTTATCGAGTTTCATGTTCTTTTCACCTTTCGCGCCTGGTCGGGTTTTCTTTTCGGTCGATAGATATGGGCCTGATTGCGATCATACAGGAATGAATCGTTGAACCGCTCCGGGTTCAACGCAGGCCCCACCAGAATCAGGCTGGTGCGGGTAAATTTCCGCTGTCGGACTTTGGTGACAATGTCGCTCAGGGCGCCGCAGACAAAATCCTGTTCCGGCCAGCCGGTGCGATAGCATACCGCGACCGGGCAGGATTCGCCATAATGCGGGATCAGTTGGCGGACGATTTTATGGATATGACTGATGCCCAGATGAATCGCCAGGGTGGCGCCATGCCGGGCCAGACTGTCCAGGTTTTCGTTTTCCGGCATCGGGGTTTTTGCGCCGTAACGGGTATAAATCACCGTCTGTGTAACCCCGGACAGGGTCAGTTCCTTTTTCAGCCAGGCCGCCGAGGCGCTGGTCGCGGTCACTCCCGGAATCACCTCGAACGGAATGTCGAATCGCTCCAGCCGCCGCATCTGTTCACCGATGGCCCCGTAAATCGACGGGTCGCCCGAATGCACCCGGGCGACATCGCGGCCGCCGGCATGAGCGTCCCGGATACGGTCAATGATTTCATCAAGATTCAAAGGCGCTGTATCCTCAATCGTCACTTCGACATCAAAGCCGGCATCCGTCCCCGCATCCGCAAGGACTTCTTCGGGAACCAGTGAGCCGGCGTAAAGAATCACCGGACAACGCCGGATCCGCTTCAATCCCTTCACGGTGATCAGTTCCGGGTCGCCCGGTCCGGCGCCAATGAAATACACAGTCATTCGGGCTTTCCGGGCTTTTTTGAATAGCCGCGCGGGGTGTAGACCCATTCGCGGTTCAAAAGGGGGTTGATGATGTGTCGGGATTCGCTGTTGCCGACAGATACGCAGGTGAACATGTCGATGTTGCCGGCGTCCAGAGCGCCCAGGGTGGTGATGTCGGTTCGATGGTTTGCCCGTGTCAGGTTACGGCCCGCAACCACCGGCGTTACCGCCGCCCGGTATTCCAGTAATATGTCCCGCGCCCGGTTCAGCTGCCAGTCCCGGCGCGCCGATACCGGATTATAAAAGGAAACCACGAAATCACCGGCTCCGGCTGCATGAATCCGCTTTTCAATAATCGGCCAGGGAGTGAGCAGATCAGACAGCGAAATACTGCAAAAATCATGTCCGAGCAACGCGCCGGCGCAACTCGAATTGGCCTGCATGGCGCTGATTCCAGGGATGATTTCAATTTCTACCCGCAGCCATTCGGGATGATCCGGCGCCCCGTTCACCTGATTGTCAATCAACTCCAGAACCAGCGCCGCCATGGCGTAGATGCCGATGTCGCCGCTGGACAGCAGGGCGGTGGTCCTGCCGTCCGCCGCCAGATCGAGCGCCGCAGCGGCGCGTTCGGCTTCCGCCCCCAGTGGATAGGGATGACACCGTTTCCCGTCCCACAATCCATCAACCTGTTGCCCCAGCAAGTCGATATACAGGTGGTACGAGACAATATCGGTAGCCGCCCGCATTGCGCCCAGCGCCCGCTCAGTGAGCCATGCCTGATCACCGGGGCCGGTACTGACCAGATACAGACGATTCATCAAACCTTAGCCCGCGCTTACGAATAGCTGCGAGCCACCGCAATGGTAGCTCTCGCGTTTTTTTGCTTGGGCAAGACCAGTTCAGCCCGATTGCCGGTAATCTGCGTCGCCGCAATCAGGGCCGCCGCCTCCGCCACGCCATAACATCCCACCTCGCGGAAAACCGTCTCCGATTTTTCAGTCAATTGATCCTCGACACTCCGTAAATGCCGGGCCGGCCAGGTTTGCAAGGGCAGCGCAAGGTCTGCGGCAGTGGCGAGAAGACAGGGTTCATCGGCTTTGCGGTCAATGCTGGCCAGCGCCATGAACGATTCGCCGATATTGAGGACGGCGGCGGCCTTGTCCAGCAGCTCATCAATCATCTCCAGCGGGCAGTTGCGGTCGCAACCGATGCCGAGCGTATAAACCGGCTGTCCGTAGTCACCGGCGGAGGTGGTCACGCAACGGGCGCCAATGCGCTTCGCGATGCGCCGGGCCAGCGCCTCCGCCCCGCCCTGATGCCCGGATAAAAGAGGGATCACATGATCGCCGGATTCATCCAGCGCCACCACCGCAGGGTCCCGGTATTTGTCCCGCAGTACGGGCGCCAGGGCGCGAATCACGATCCCGGTGGCGCAGATGAAAATACCATCATGGCCTTGTGTGAAGTCGTTCTGCACGGTTTCGATGAACGGATTGGCCCGATGTTTGTGAATGCTGGCGGGGACCACGTCCAGCAGCCTGAGCCCAAGCGCCCGACCCGGTTCGGTCAGGCTGTATATGGTGGCGGGGCGCTGGCCGGTCATTCGCTCAGATTTCTCGAACAATGAATCAGAAACAGTGAAAAATACGGCCCCGCGCCGTCATCCAGTGTGGTCACGTCGCGCACGATTTTCTGTCTGGAGTGTCCGGCGTATTCCACATAACAGGCATCCTTCGAGCGCTTCGACCGTTCAATCAGCTCGAGAATTCTGGCGCGGCGGCGGCCGGGCTTCATGATCGCGACATTGTCGAACCGGATGAGCGTGTCGAGGATGTCATCATCTTCCCTGCGCCCGGATATCACAGCCAGGTTTTCGGCCAGCCGCGTCATCGGTATTCCGGTCAGGGCGGCACAGGCGTTGATCGAGTGGATGCCCGGCACTACGAAGGTCGGGTACTGCCTGTTCAGGCGATCATGCAGACAGGAAAATGAACCGAACAGCAGCGGGTCTCCCTGGCACAGGAAGCCGACATCCCGGCCTTCATCCAGATGACGCGCGATGCTGTGCGCGGCCTCGTCATAAACCCGGTTGGCGGCCTCCCGGTTTTCACTCATCGGCATCACGAAAGCCTGTTGCCGTTGCTGGTGACGGGTCGGATGGTTGAGCGCGTTGGCCGCAATCTCCCGCGCCATCGAATAGCCGCGGTCGCTGGACAGCCAGGTGATCACATCGCATTGCCGGATCAGGCGCCAGGCCTTCAGGGTCAATAGTTCCGGGTCGCCCGGCCCGACCCCGATACCATAGAATCGTCCATATAAATCCGGCGCGGATGTGGTCGCCATCATGTTTCTGAGCGCCGGCCGTCAGCCGTTTCCCGGAGCGTTCCGGGTTTGACGCATTTCGCCACGGTGACCGGCTTCAATGTTCTCGGGGTTGCGCTTGTGGGCAGGATTTTCCCGACCTGCAAGGTAATCTGTTCGCGCTCCGGTTTGCCGTCGAAAAACGAAGTCAGCGCCGCCACGCCTGATTCGGTCACGGCGCTGGCGACCAGCTTGCCGGCCGGCTTCAACCGCCCCCAGGCGTAGTCAAGCAATTCGGGCAGCTTGCCAGGGCCGCCGCTGCCGCCGATAAAGACGCAGTCCGGAGCCGGCAGGGCCGCACAGCTTGCCGGCGCCAGACCGTGGATCGGGGTCAGGTTCAGGCTGGCGCCGAAGCGTTCGCTGTTGGTGATGAGATGCCCGATACGGGCTGCAGATTGCTCGATCGCGTAAATCCGGCCACCATGGTTCCATCTGGCCCACTCGACACTGACACTGCCACAGCCGGCGCCGACATCCCAGGCGATTTCGCCATTTTCCGGAGACATCAGGGACAGGATCGTCAGGCGGGTTTCGCGTTTGCTGATCATGCCGTAGCCGGGTTTTGCGCCAGTCGAGAAAAGGTGATCGGCAATACCGGGAAAAGCGGGCAAGGTCCATGTCGCCAGCCCCGGCTCGCGCCGCAGATCAATGATACAGACATTCAGCGCATGAAACTCCGGCTGCCCGCAGCAGGGGCGCCCCGAAGCGCCCCGGCGCTCCCCGCTCAGAGCCGACCCTTGATCGGAGCGGGGAGCGGCGGCAGGCTTTTCCTCTACGGACAGAGAGGAAAGAGCGCTCGCCGAAAACTGCCGGATTCGCTGTTCGGCGCTGCCCATGGCCTCGCATACCCGGATGACGGATGAACCATAACCCTGTCTCGCCAGTTCCCCGGCAATGGCCGCCGGAGCGCTGTCGCGGTCGGTGAAAACCGCGAGCCGTTGATGTTGTCTGAGATGTCGGCGCAGGGTATGCAGAGGTCGTCCATGCAGGCTGACGACTTCCGTCTGCCGCCATGACAGGCCGAGCGCGTGAAAACAGGATTGAACGCTTGAAATGTTCGGATGAAACCGCAGTTTGTCCCTTGCGATCCATCGCCCCAGCCATTCGCCGATGCCGTAAAACAGCGCGTCTCCAGAAGCCAGCGTCACGATTCGGCAAGACTGGTTGGCAATGAGCATTTCGCGCAACCCGCAAAGCGGAGAAGGGAAGACTACCTTGCGGGCATCGCTTTGGAGCTCCGCAATCTGATGAAAATGACGTTCCGAGCCATAGATCAGTTGCGCTTGGGCCAGGTCCGCGACCGCGTCTTTTGACAGCAGGGCCTTGTCGGCGCAGCCCAGACTGACTACGCTGAGCGGCGGCCCGCGCCACTCAAGCGGCGCCGGCGGTATCGGCAAAGCGTCCCCCGGCGCGATGGATGACGCTAACATCGGATGCCCCTGCCCAGCCGCGCCAGCGTGTTGAATGCCGCCGCCGCCAGAGGGCTACCGCCGCTTCGCCCCAGAATCGTGATGTATTCAATGCCCAGCCCGGCTTGATGATCGACCAGATATTGCTTGGATTCAGCAGCGCCGACAAAACCCACCGGAATGCCAATCACCAGCGCCGGTTTTGCCGCGCCTTCTTCCAGCAATTCCATCAGCCGGAACAGCGCGGTCGGGGCGTTGCCGACAATCGCAATACTGCCCGCGAGATACGGCAACCAGGACTGCACCGCGGTCATTGACCGCGATTGGTTGTTTTGCCGGGCCACATCAGCCACCGCCGGGTCATTCAGGAAACAGCGCGGCGGCTTGTCCAGGAACCGTTTACTCAAGCCGTACCGCACCATTTCCGTGTCGCACAGGATGTCACAGCCGGCATCCAGCGCGGCCATCCCCGCCGCCACCGCGTTGCGGCTGAATCGAACCTGCCGCGCGATCTCCGGATAGCTACAGGTATGCACCAGCCGCATCACCACCTGGCGTTGCTGCCCGGAAAATCCGCGCAGGTCGGTTGCTTCGCGAATCATGGCGAAGGATTGAGCCTCGATTCGGGCCGGGTCTTTCAGGTAATCATCCACGCGCGCATTCTAACGGCAATCGCCGGGAATATACAGCAATCATTCAACCGCTTATATAAGCCTCAAATAAAAAATGGGGAGACGGATTGAGGGACGGATTGAGGGATGGTGGATTGAGGGATAGTTGATTTTTCGCCCTGTTCCTGATACAAATAACTATAATTCCAGTCATTAGATATTTTAATGACTACTTTTTAAGTCTTTTTCTTTCAGATATGAATGATGGCGAAGAAACGAGCCTACTCCCGATACGCCCAGGAAGCCGCTGTGCTGTTGGGAGAACAGATCAAGCTGGGGCGCAAGCAGCGGCAGTGGACCGAGCAGAATCTCGCGGACCGGGCAGGCATTTCCAGAGCTACCTTGCAAAAAATCGAACAGGGTGAAATGGGCTGCGCTGTTGGCTTGATTTTTGAGGTCGCGACACTCGTTGGCGTGAAATTGTTTGAACCGGGCAATATACCACTATCAAACCATATCGAACATACTCGGGACAAAATCGCGCTGTTGCCTCAACGTATAAGAGCCAGGGCAAAGATGGTTTACGATGATTTCTGACCGTGATCAACAAGCCTTTGTCTGGATCTGGCTACCAGACGAAACCGAACCAGTAGTCGCCGGACGATTGGCAGACTATAACGGCAGTATTCTGTTCAACTATGGTAAAAGCTACCTTGAGCGAGTCCAGGACAACAAACCTGTCATACCGATCTATGAGCCGGAATTGCCGTTGCAGGCGGGAGCATTGCCTCTGCTCGAAGGTCTGACCATGCCTGGCTGCATTCGGGATGCCGCGCCCGATGCATGGGGGCGACGTGTGATTATCAACAAAAAGCTTGGGCTTAAAGGCACAGGCACGGATACAGTCGGACTGAATGAACTGACCTATCTCCTGGAATCTGGATCTGACCGTATCGGCGCGCTTGATTTTCAGCGTTCACCAACCGAATATATTCCGCGTGTCGTGAACAACGTCAGTATGGAAGAGCTGATCGAATCCGCCGGACGGGTCGAAAGAGGTATCCCCCTCACGCCAGAACTGGATCAAGCATTATTGCATGGCAGTTCTGTCGGTGGCGCTCGCTCCAAAGCCCTGGTTCAGGATCATGGTAAAAAATATGTCGCAAAGTTCTCATCTGGCGCTGACCTTTACAATGTGGTCAAGACTGAGTTCATCGCTATGAGGCTGGCGCTTTTGGCTGGACTGGATGTCGCTCCCGTAAAGCTTACCAGGGCAGCCAATAAAGATGTGCTCCTGATTGAGCGATTTGACCGGGTTTGGCAAGAAAACGACTGGTCACGCAAATCTGTAGTCTCCGCGCTTACGCTATTCGGACTGGATGACATGATGGCTCGATATGCCAGCTATGAAACGCTTGCTGAAATTATTCGTCAACGTTTTACAAACCCAAGGGATACGCTGAAGGAGCTATTCGCGCGGCTCGTCTTCAACATTCTGTGTGGCAATACCGACGACCATGCGCGAAACCATGCCGCATTCTGGAATGGCCGTACACTGGACTTGACTCCAGCCTATGATATTTGTCCGCAGGGACGCACTGGTAACGAGGCTTCGCAAGCCATGCTGATTTGCGGAAACAATAATCTCAGTCAGCTTGAAATCTGTCTGGAAGCCGCTCACAATTTCCTGTTATCTGAAAATGATGCTCGCGCGACCTTCGACAATCTTACAGGAACGATTATGCAACAATGGGATACGGTTTGTGACGAGGCGGAGTTAAGCGAAGTAGACAGGAGGCTGTTATGGAGGCGGCAATTTCTGAATCCCTTTTCGGTTCAAGTTGAGTAGTGAAGCTCAGGCGAAGCAGTATGAGTTTGATAAAATCCGCTGCATGAACCCTACTTGCGGGAGGCGCTGAAGCAACCCGGTCAGGAACTTCTATTACCCCGGGAATCATCTTCATCTAATCAGGATCGGACATCAGTTACTGCACCTTGTGTCACCGACTGACGGGGTGTCACGTACTTCGCGACCTCCGGCCCTGCCTCAATCTCCGCCTGACGTAACTCCCAGGTCTTCTGCAAGTTCAGCCAGAGTTGTGGCGTCGTTCTGAAATACCGAGCCAACCGCAATGCTGTGTCCGCGCTCACTCCCCGCTGACCATTCAGAATCATCGTCACCCGGTTCACCGGCACACCCAACGCCCTCGACAGTGCGCTGGCCGACAACCCGAGTTCTTCAAGTTCATCTCGCAAAATTTCGCCCGGATGCACTGGTCGCAACCCATTTTTTATACTCATAAACCCTGACCTCAATCAATGATAGTCAACGATCTCCACATCGTGTGGCCCATCGTCTTTCCAGAAAAAACAAATTCGCCATTGCTGATTGATCCGAATACTATATTGCCCTGCCCGGCTGCCGGATAATCGCTCCAGTCAATTACTCGGCAAACCCGCCAAATCCTGAATCGCCTCGGCGGAATCCAGAAACGTCAACCGCCGTATCGCCTAGTCGGAAAACCTCTGGAAGCTCCGAATCCGCACACCAGAGAAAAATCGTTCAGTTTTACGGTCTTTGAAGCTTCGGATCATGGATTAAAATATTAGCATATTTTTATGGTTTACGTAACCCACAAGGACACTCACAAGGACATTCCCAGGGGCGAGGGATTAGTTGATTTTTCGCCCTGTTCCTGACACAAATAACTATAATGCTGGACATTAGCGCCTGTCGTTTTCTATAATTGAATCGCGTCATTGGACGTAAAAAATTCTCGGGGCGGGGTGAAATTCCCCACCGGCGGTGATGGTGACTCCACCTGAGCCCGCGAGCGTCCTTCATCATCATCTTGTGAGAGGGTCAGCAGATTCGGTGAGATTCCGAAGCCGACGGTTAGAGTCTGGATGGAAGAGAATGAAGTGACATGTTGCGCCACATTGGTGTGATACGCTGGGGTACGCTGGCGTATGTCATTTCGCGCGCCCTGATTCCTGTCTCTATTTTTTGTGGATAATTGCTATGAATCAGGTCTCGAAAACTACTCCCCCTATCAGGATCGCCTACATTAAGGCCCAATGGCACGCTGACATCCTGGAAGTTGGTTTTCAGTCATTTGTCGAACGAGTCAGGGAATTGACTCAGGGAAAGGCCACGATCGAACTGTTCGAAGTACCAGGCGCACTGGAAATCCCACTACTTGCCAAAAGCCTTGCTGCAAGCGCCGGATACTCCGCCATCGTCGGCTCAGCATTCATCGTGGATGGAGGTATTTATCGGCATGAATACGTGGCAAACTCCGTCTTGATGGGTATTATGCAGGTTCAGTTGGAAACAAATATACCCATCCTGTCAGCCGTGTTGACCCCGCATAACTATCAAGACACGGATGAACATAACCATTTCTTTCTCGGCCATTTTCAGGTTAAGGGCCAAGAGGTTGCAAGTGCATGCGTATCAATACTTGGCGTCCACGATGCTATTCGCAAGGTTGTCTGATAAAGGCGAGACATACCTATGAATCCGCTCTCGCGCCCGGACGGCCGGTTGAACCATTTCGGAACAAGACCATTCCGATGACCCTGTACAATAAAATATATGACGTAGTGAAAAGAATCCCGGCGGGCAATGTAACCAGCTATGGGAAAATCGCGCGGATGGTGGGATGTTCCGCCCGTCAGGTTGGTTATGCCATGGCGGCCACCCCGGCAGACGACGACATCCCCTGGCACCGGGTCATCAACAGCAAGGGAGAAATCAGCGAGCGCAGGGAAGGAGACGGCGCCTGTTATCAAAGAACCCTGCTGATGGATGAAGGAATTGGATTCGACAAAAATGATCGAATTGATTTCGAGCGGTTCGGCTGGATTGAAGCGGAGTTTCCATGACCTCCTTGACTACCATGTCTGAGCCACAAATT
The DNA here is from genome assembly GCA_965208975.1 of Candidatus Poriferihabitaceae bacterium. Taxonomy (GTDB): domain Bacteria; phylum Pseudomonadota; class Gammaproteobacteria; order Arenicellales; family Poriferihabitantaceae. Next base: position 1,812,682 of record CBDBQH010000003.1, read on the forward strand.
ATAATCAGTAGCGGTGAACCGGCGGGTATCGGCCCGGATATCGTCATCCAGGCGCTGCAACACCCGATATCCGGTCGCCTGGCCGTCACTGGCGACCGGCGCCTGATGCGGCAGCGGTCGGCGCAGCTGGGCATTGATACAGAAATATCCCTGGTTGATGACCCATCATCCATCATCCCCCATGAACCCGGCCATATCCAGGTGATACCGATTGCATTATCGGCGCCGGCAACCGCCGGACAACTGAACCCGGATAACAGCCAGTATGTGATTGATTGCATCAACCGGGCGACAGACCTGTGTCAGAATGGTTGTTTCCAGGGGATGGTGACTGCCCCGGCGCATAAAGGCGTGATCAATGACAGTGGCATCCGCTTCTCCGGGCATACGGAATGGATTGCACAACGAACCCGGCGCCCTCAGCCGGTCATGATGCTGGCCAGCGACTCGCTGCGGGTCTGTCTGGCTACGACGCATCTGCCACTGAGCGAAGTCCCGCGGAACATCACCCGGCACGGCCTCGAAGCGGTTATTGAAGTCATGCACTCCGGTATTTCAACGCTGTATGGCATTCCCGACCCGGTGATTGGCGTGTGCGGACTCAATCCCCATGCCGGTGAGGGTGGTCATCTGGGCACAGAGGAAATCACCATCATCGAACCGGCCCTGAATCATTTGCGGAAAAAAGGGCTGAACCTGGTTGGCCCCTTGCCCGCAGATACGGCTTTCACCCAAAATGTTTTAAGCGCCATTGATGGAGTGCTGGCGATGTATCATGACCAGGGGCTGCCGGTGATCAAACACAGCGGATTCGGCACAGTGGTCAACGTGACGCTGGGTCTGCCGATTATCCGTACCTCGGTAGACCATGGCGCCGCCCTTGACCTGGCAGGGAGCGGTGCGGCCAGTGAAACCAGTTTGCTGTCGGCGATCAACCTTGCGCTGAAATTTGCCGGACAGGCACAGGCGAGAGAGCGGGGGACGATTTGAACAAACCGGCCCCACGAAAACGATTCGGACAGCATTTTCTGACCGATTCACAGGTTCTGGACAGAATGATCCGGGCGTTTTCGCCACAAAGCGATCAGGTGATTCTGGAGATCGGTCCCGGCGCTGGCGTGTTGACCGAAAAGCTGCTGGAGCATGTCGATCATCTGGTGGCAGTTGAGCTGGACCGCGACCTGGTGGCGTTACTCAACCGGAAATTTGACTCCCGGAAATTGACCGTAATCCAGCAGGACGTACTGACGCTGGACATCGGAGCGCTGTGTGCCGACCATGCGGCTGCCCGACCAATCAGGAAAATCCGGGTGATTGGCAATCTCCCCTATAACATATCGACCCCTCTGTTATTCCACCTGATTGATAACGCCGGATTCATCCAGGACATGATGTTGATGCTGCAAAAGGAAGTGGCCTCGAGATTATCCGCCGGTCCGGATAGCAAGCGCTATGGTCGCCTGTCGGTCATGGCCGGTCTGGCGCTGCAATGCGAATGCCTGTTTGATGTCGGCCCCGAGTCCTTTGCTCCTCCCCCCCAGGTCCACTCAACGGTTGCGAGGCTTTATCCGAAGCCAATACGCAAGGACATCCACGATCACCGCAGGTTGAACCACATTGTCAGACAGGCATTTTCCCAACGCCGCAAAACCCTGAGAAATTCATTGAAAAACCTGGTTTCGGAATCCCGGTTTGCAAATGCGGGGATTGATTCCTCGCTGAGAGCCGAGAAACTCAGCATTGAACAATTCATCTCCCTGTCAAACACCTGACCGCAACTCCATTTTCCGCTATAATCCCCGCCCTCCAACCGAAAGAACATTAAGATCAAGACCCGGAACATGAACATGACCGAAAGAGAATCCGCCACGCCCACCCCGATTCGTAGAGCCTGCCCCCGGCTTGATCGTAGGGGCGGGCCTCCGTGCCCGCCCGCTCTAATGTCGAATCGCGAACAAAAACTAAATTTCCACTTGACAAGTAAGCTGAAAGATGCTGTTACAATGATTGCCAGCCAGCCAGCCAGCCAGCCAGCCAGCCAGCCAGCCAGCCAGCCAGCCAGCCAGCCAGCCAGCCAGCCCGGTCCGGGCTTCGGGCATGATGGCTTCCGCATGGCGGCTCCGTTCCCGCCCGGCAAATCCCCGACTATCTGATTCCTCCCGCCCGGCAACTTCTGGTCCGCCTGATTCCCCATCCGTCATTCCCGCGAAGGCGGGAATCCACAACCCTGCGGGACGGCACGGAGACCGTCCCCTACGATCCAGCCATATCATTCCCCCCTTGAGGGGGAATCACATCGCGCGAAGCGGGTGTGATGGGGGGACATTCCCGCCAAAGGCGGGAATCCACAACCGGCGACCGACTGATTCTCCCGGCCTGCCGCCGTCAACCGGCGTCATCAGATGGATTCCCGCTTTCGCGGGAATGACGAGGTTTTGGGGCCGTTTCGCGGGCACCCGGTTTCTTCTTCCCCACTTCCTCTCCACCCTGCTCCTGCTGCCACTACTGGCCGGCTTCACCGCCGAAGCCTCTGCCCAGATAGTTGCTGATATTCTAAAGGTCACCGCTACCGTGACCGAAGGCGAGGATGCACAGTTTACAATACATATCTCCGATCCGGCTCCGACCGAGGGGCTGGTAGTCAACCTGACTGTGACTGAATTACTGGCTGATCACGTCGCGTCGACAGAGGAAGGAAGCCAGAGTATCACCATCCCGGAAGGTGAAAGGAGCGCCATCTACACCGTCCCCACAGTGAACGACGAGATCGATGAGAGTCCCAGCAACATCCGGCTTCAAGTAGTGAACGGTTCGGGCTATACCCCGTCCGGTAGCGCCTCTGATGACATCATCGTCCAGGACAACGACCCCGCCACCCTGTCCATCTCCGCCCCCGCCGACGCCGTTGAGGGCAACAGTTCGAGTACCGACCGATACTTCCGGATTTCGCTGTCCGAAACCCGCAGCAGCAACATTCTCATTTCCGTCTGTTTCTCTGGCGACGCAACCCGATTCCTCAGCGGCGCACGGGATACAACGCATGACTATGGAGCCTTGAATACCAATATCGTGGCGGCTGGAACGTGCATCAATACTACGGTCCCCGCCAACACGACCCAACTCGATGCAATCGGAGTCCGCGTATATGGCGACACCGTCATCGAAACCGATGAAACCGTCACCGCCACCGTGAGTCTGGTCGGCAGCCCGACGAGTGTGGTCCTCGGCACAGCCACCGCCACCCACACCATCGAAACCGATGACACCCACCATGTCACGGTAGATGTCACCAACAGTTCAAACAACAAGATTTCGGGCGCAACCGAAGGGGACAGCGGTCATAATGACTATACCGTCAACCTGCGCATAGATCCCGTATACACTTCCCAATCCATACAGGTTAAATTCTGTCTGGGGGGTACGGCCGTCCGCGCCACCGATTATGACTTGTTGACCCCGTCCGGGACGGCCATCATCCATGGCTTCGACGCCCAGAACTGCCTGGTTTCACCCGCTCAGCTCACGATGAACAGCGCCCTCGCCGAGTACACGCTGCGCGTCCAGGGCGATGTGACCATTGAACCGAACGAGACCATCACCTTTCAGGCCTCCGCCCAGTCCGGCGTCACCCCGGGAGACGTGTCCTTTGGACCCGCCCACACCTTCACCATCCTGACCAATGACACCGTCCCGCTTAGCTTGACCACAGTGGGAGCGAACCCCTTTACAGAAGGAGCGGGAAACCTGGCAAGCTCCGTCCGGGTCAGTCTGGGTTCGGCGCGAACCAGCGCTACCCACTACCGCATCTGCTTTGTCTCCTCCCTGGCGCCAACAGCTTCGGTGCCGAGCTATGACTGGACCCAACTGGGCAATAATGTTCTGGACGCCACCCGCTGTCACGACGGCGTCATCGCCAGCGAGCAGACCTCCCACGCAACGGGCAATAATTACGTTCGCACCAACAACAAGGTATCAGGCCGAGACAGTTCAATTTTCAATGCCGACAATCCCGATGAGACCATTACCATCACCCTGTCACCAGACCCCGACAATCCGCTGCCTTCCGATGTATCCCTGTCCAGTACCGGCAATCCCTACCTGTGGGTCAGTCAGGACGATGATCCGACCCGGGTAAGACTCGACCGCCAGGGTTCCGGCAATCTGACCGAAGGCGGTTCCGCCAAAGCCGAGTTCAGGCTGACCCTGGACAACCGGCTTGACCACCGGGCGCTGGTGGCCGGTGAACGGGTCGATGTGCCGCTGGTCATCTCCGGTACGGATATTACCGCCGGCGACTACACCTTAACGGAAAAGAGCGGCACCGATCTGAATACCGGCGTATCGATCACCGGCGCCAATACCCTGACCCCGGTCGTGATATTACAAGGCGCTGGCGCCCGGATAGCCACGCTGGAACTGACGCCAACCGATGATACAGACATCGAAAGTACCGAAACCCTGCGCGTGGAACTGGGACCGGACGGTACGGGCGCCAATGGCTTCGGTCATTCGAGCCGGGGAACCACAGTGCGCGGCGGCGCGGCGCGAAGCGACCGCACACTCACCCATCACTTTGAGGTAGATATTGCTGATAATGACCAGGCATCGGTGATTACCATTGCCCGCGCTTCCGCCGCCTCGCTGACCGAGGGCAACCAGGCCAGCTTCACGCTCAGCGCCGACCCGCCCCCGGCTTCCTCCCTGACCGTCCAGCTGAACATTACGGACGCCGGCAACGCCGACTTTCTGGCTTCAACGGTTCAGGGCGCCCGCACCGTATCCATTCCGACTTCCGGTTCCACTCCTTATCCACTCTCGACTGTGGCTGACACCATTGATGAACCCGGTGGCCCGGTCACGATCACGATTGCCGAGGACACCGCCAATCCGGCCAGATACACCATCAGTGACCCCGCTCCTTTCGCACAAGTCACTGTCAATGACAACGATGCCACTACGGTGACCCTGACCACGCCGGATACCAGCGCCACCGAAGGCAGCAGTACCGCCACGGCGCAGATTCGACTGACCCTGGGACGCGCCTTGCGCGCCGGAGAGATTCTGGCGATTCCGTTACAGTTCAGTGGCGGCGTATTGAACACCGATTTCGGTCTGTATCTTCCGACTTCAAACGCCATCTCCCTGACCGGCCATACCGTCACCTTCACCGGCAGCGCCGGCGGTTCAGCGACCGTAGCCACTCTCTCTGTACTTGCCACAGAAGACGCGGACGCAGACCCTGATTCCATCACCGTCTCGATCCCCGCCACATCGACCGGCAACGCTCCAATACTGACCGCCACCGGAATGGGCGTCAATACCAACACCGCTCCCGCCGCCACCGGCTCGGTCACCGCCAACCACGGCACAATTACCGTCACCGACAATGATACCCGCGGACTGATCCTCACCTCCCCGGCCGTCACCGAAGGCGGCAGTGGTACGTATACCGTCGTCCTGGATACCCAACCCAGCGCAGCGGTCACCGTCACCATTACCGCCAACAGTACCGAAGTCACCATCGACGGAAGCGACGCCGATACGACCTTTACCAATAGCGAAGACCTGACCTTCACGACTTCCAACTGGAATCAGCCACAAACCGTCACCATCCGGGCGGCCGAAGATGACGATACCACCCCTGACACCGTCACCCTGAATCATGCTGTATCCGGTGGAGGATACACGGCAACACAAGATGAAGACCTGGAAATCATCATTACCGACAACGACAGTCCGGGACTGGTCCTGCCGACGACGCTGAGCGTGAATGAAGGCGCCACCGGCAACTACACCGTTCGCCTGTCCACCCAACCCGGTGGCGCCGTGACCGTGACCATTGGCGGTCACGCCAATACCGACCTGACCATTGACACCGATTCCGGTACGAACGGGAATCAGGATACCCTGACCTTCCGCCCGACCGGAGCGAATCTGTGGAGTACCGAACAGATCGTCACCGTCACCGCGGCCTCCGATGGCGACCGCGCCAATGACGCCGTGACGCTGACGCATACCGCCATCGGCGGAGGATACAATATCACCGGCAATGTCGCGGTCACCATCACCGACACCACCCCGGCTCCGCCTCCCCCTCCGCCTCCGCCCTCCACCGAACCGGGGACTTTGCCGGAACCTACCCCGACTACACCGGGAGAAACCCCCACAGAGCCGCAACCACCCGAACCGCAACCCGTGATTCCGCTTCTTTCCATTCAGGCGCAATCCGGCGCCCTGACCGAAGGCTCCGTAGCGACTTTCACGATCACCGCCGAACCGGCGCCGGTTGAACCGATTACCGTTCCACTCACCATTGCCGCACAGGGCGACTTCACCACCCCGGAGTCCATCGGAGCGAAGCCCCGCATCATTGACCGCGCCATCACTTCCCTGATGATTCCCACCCTCCAGGACTTCATCGACGAAGCAGATGGCTCGGTCACCATCACCCTGCAAGCGGCGGACGGCTATAGCCTGTCCCCGAACCCTTTGGCGACGATAGAGATTCACGACGATGATACCGCCGGCATTGCATTGTCCACCCAGGGACTACGCATTGACCAGATCGGAGAAACCGGACAATATACCGTGCAACTGACCAGCGAGCCGCAGGCTCCGGTGCAGGTGACGGTTCTCCCCTCCACTAATGGCTCTTCCTCAACGCCTGGCGCTTCCCCGACTCTCGCCAGCGCCTCTGTCTCCAGCGCTTCTGTCGCGCAGGCCGCCACGATGGACGTGGTGAGCGCCACGCCCTCTACGCTGACCTTTGTGCCGGACCACTGGAATATCCCGCAAACCGTCACCCTGACCGCGCAGCGGGAAGGCCGCATGAGCCTGAGGCACCGCGTCACATCACAAGACCCGAACTATCATACGCTCCCGGCCATGGAAGCCACCGCCGGACCACTGGCGGTTCTCGTCGGCGAAGACCTGACCGCCGTAGCCTTGCCCTGGCAGACACGATTCGCTCGCACTTCAGCCGGACACGTATTAGACAGCATCTCCCAACGCATTCAATCCACTCCCACCCCCGGACTGTCCGCCCGACTGGCTGGCTATCGCATGGATACCACCCCGCAAGAAATACAATCCTGGACACAGCCCCCCAACTCCATCGCCAGACCGCACAGCCGCGCCGTCACCCTGTCTGAACTGCTGTCTGATTCGTCGATGTCGTGGAGCGCCGCGCAAACCGATGGTTCCATCGCTTCCCTGTGGGCACAGGGCGCCTTCTCCGAGTTTGACGGCCAGAGTGGAGAAACCACCCTCAATGGAGAAGTCCTCACCACCCTGCTCGGAGTCGATCAAACCCATACCCACGGACAACGCGGACTGGTTCTGTCGTATAGTCAGGCAGAAGGACAATACCAGACGAAAAACAAAGGAGAGATTGAATCAGAACAGACCCTGTTGACTCCGTGGATGTCCCGGCAAGTGAATGACCGCATGACGCTGTGGGGCGCGTTGGGTTATGGTACGGGAGACCTCACCCTCCAAAGAAGCGAAAGGGAAGACCTCACTACGGATACCCATACCGCCTTTGTGGCCCTGGGCAGTGACGCCATCCTCCGGGAAGAAACCCATCGTACCTTATCGATCGTCACCGATGCGCTGTGGTTGAGAACCCGTACCGAGGCGGTCACAGACGGACTGGAACTGAACCATGCCACGGCGCATGCTTCAAGGATGCGGGTGGGAATCAAAGGCAGTGGGCGTATCCCCGCAATCCCCGGAATCCCCCGATTCACTGCGGTACAGGCGCTGAAGATGAATTGGGAATCCGCATTGCGTCATGACGGTGGAGACGCTGAAAGTGGATTCGGTGTGGAAGTCGGGGGCGGAGTCCAATGGACCGATTCCCGGCGCGGACTAAACCTTCAAATCAATGGCCGAAGTCTGATTACCCATCATGATTCAGATATAAAGGATCGGGGTCTCTCCCTGTCCATGGGATTTAATCCGTCTCCGGCTGAGCAAGGATTTACCTTCACCCTGAAACAGGATTGGGGTACGGTGTCTTCGGGCCGGGAGCGATTATTGACCGCGGAATCCCTGGAACCGGCGCAATCCGCTACGGAGCAACGATTCAAAGCGCAAGCGGGGGTTGGCTTTACCATCGGCGATGGACGCTATATCGCCCGTCCACATCTGGGGGTGGGTCTGTACGCCAAAGAGCGAGAAACCACACTCGGCTGGCGACTGCAATCCACTATCGGCAGAAGTGAGCGGACATTGGGGTTGAAACTCACCCGGCATGAGAATGACAACCAATCCGAACATCGCATGAAAGTGGAAGCGGGGGTTCGGTGGTGACAGGATTCCCGCGAAGCGGGAATACCCCACCGAATCCGTAAAATACCCCCCACCCAATCCGCTTTGCGGATTGGACTCCCCGGTCTGCGGGGGGAGTGATTGCGCCTGCCGTTATCGTAGGGGAGGGTCTTGTACCCTCCCGCAACCGCCGGAACAGGGTTCAAACGATAGCGGGCACCCACAAGGGGCGCCCCCCCGATCAAGCCGGGGGCAGGCTCTACGCATCGGTAATTACAGATTCCATCTAGTCGTGGATTCCCGTCTGCACGGGAATGACGGGTGGGCGGTGGTGACAGGATTCCCGACCGTTATCGTAGGGGAGGGTCTTGTGCCCTCCCGCAACCGCCAGAACAGGGTTCAACGATAGCGGACAGGCACAAGACCTGTCCCTACGCATCGGTAATACAGATTCCATGAGGTCGTGGATTCCCGTTTTCACGGGAATGACGGGTGGGGCGGGAATGACGGCGGGGGCGTTTGATTACGGTTGTGCCCGCCACCGAATCCGTAAAATACCCCCCATCACATCCGCTTGCGCGGAATGTGATTCCCCCTCAAGGGGGGAATGAGAGAAGGCCCCGGTCACCGTCAGGCGCTATTGCTTCTGCGTTCCGAACGAGCCCTGCACATCGTAATCACCCTCTCCCTGATCAGAGACTACGCGGAATGTCCCCAACGCACTGCCCGGCGCATTGCCGCCATCGGGCTGGTAGAACTGGCCTTGTAACGCCGACTGCGACTGGTCTGCGGCGTTGCCGGGGTTGTAACCCGCCTCAGTCCACGGATTATTACAGGGTGGATTAGCGTTACGATTCTGGCAATTTCCGGTTGCTCGCCCGCCACCAGTTCTGGTACGGCTCGGGTTGAATCGGGAGAAAACTCCCGGGTGGGCTTCTTTCAGATGCCCTGCAAACCTTACATCTCCCGCTGCCTCCGCTTCGGCGACCGTGTATCTCTCGGTGGGTTTCCACTCGGACGTGAAGGAGCCGTTGGCATTGATCAGCGCGTTATAAAACTCAATACTACCCGGCCCGGTTTTCAGCCACTTTTTAAGAAGGCCATTTCCTCCGTCGGGACGTTGATAGTAGTTCGTGCTGTGACCGGCGCTAGAGTCAATATCCACCCGGCCGTTGAGCCTCATCGTATTAAAGTTCGCCGTCAAGGTTGTCGGGGCGCCTTCGAAGGTGCTGACACGCTGGGAGCCGTCTTCATTCCACTTCATGATACCGACGGCTAACCCGTTATAAGTCGCTGTGCCTTGTAAGCCGGATACAGGCGCCGGGTCGGAGCCAGCGGCGAAAATCCGGTACTTGATGTTGGTCGGTTTGGCTAACCAGTTGGCGGCGCTATCCGCCACCATGTCGTATTCCAGCCAGTAGCCGAAGGAGCGGTAGTTGTTGTCGCCGCTGTCCTTCTTCGCGGCAACGAACCAGCGGTTGATGCCTGACTTGTAGGAGTTCGTGTAGGTATGGTTCTGGACTCGCTTCGTGCGCCGGGGATCATTGGGTTCACAGGGCGGACTCGCTATACACGCCGCTGTCCCCACCGGATCCGGAACCACACTATACGTTGTAGTAACATCAACATCGTACCAGTGCGATATCGGTCGAAGCAGAGACTCGCCAGTCGGCACAGGGTTGTAGCTATCTTTTCCGAAGCGCGAGATGCTCCAGTCATTGAACGTCCCGCCACGAACAATGATCTGTTCGTCGCGACCGACGAGCAGGACACCACGACTAGGTCTACAGTTGTTACTACCCTGATTCGTCTCACACGATACTTGTAATGGTACTTCAATACCCTTGATGACGACGTGGCATCGCCCGGGCGCGGTACACCGTACTGGTACTTCATAGGTCATACTATGAGTGAGAGCTTCTCTGGGTGTACCCGAGCAACCCCCGGATACGCAGAGTCCCCGGGAGAATGTGCCGTCTGCGTTAAAAGTCACTGCCTGGCCATTGTTAGAGACACGCAGCGACACCCCAGTAGCCGTAGGCGACTCCTGCATAAAAGATTGCAACGGAATGATGTTACCAGCAAACAACTGCCCGGTCTGCACCGGGGTTTGTGTTTGCTCTGTTGGTGACTGATCTGTTTGCGGTTCGGTCGGTTGATCTGTTTGCGGGTCTGCCGGTTGTTGGTCTGTTTGCGGCGGGTCTTGCGTCTGTTCTGTTTGCGGCTCTGTCGATGGTTCAATCGAACTCAATAGCGGGACTACCTGGATGCCCGAGTTGTCGTTTGTGATCGTTTGTGTCCGGGTTGAAGGGGCGCCCGCCGGTGCGCCGGATTCGCTGTCGGTTGAGCTGGCCGGGGCTGCGGGGCTGTCTGCGGAAGTCTTGCCGGAGGAGGTCTTCTTGAGGATGTTTGTGGCAGGGTCGCTGGTGGATGGCGCGGCGTTAATCGCTAGCCCCCCCCCCCGCAGGCTGCCAGAAATAATGGCATCACTAAAAACAGGAACTGTTGACTGATATTTTTACTTAATTTCATGATTCTGACCCTCATTGAACACCACTATGCGGGAAAGGTAACAGGTTGTTGTTGTTGATGTCAACACCCCCCACCTTAATTGTTGCCTCGTGTCAACGATAGCGGACAGGCACAAGACCTGTCCCTACGCATCGGTAATTACAGATTCCGTATAGTCGTGGATTCCCGCTTTCACGGGAATGACGGGTGGGGCGTTTGATTGCGGTTGCGCCCCACCGAATCCGTAAAATACCCCCCATCACATCCGCTTGCGCGGAATGTGATTCCCCGGTCTGCGGGGGGAATGATTGCCCCCGTCGTCGTAGGGGAGGGTCTCCGTGCCGTCCCGTTTCTGTATATGCACCTGAAGTCAGTCATTGTCATTCAGTCCGGCTCCCGCCCCGGATAATCGGGAGCTTTCAGTGGATTCGACATAGGTCAGCCAGGCCCGGTTCTCGAGTTTTTCCCAAGCCCCGGCATTTACCCGTGTATCACCGACTTGCGGATAGCGGGCACTCCCGTGTTCAGGGTCAAACCGGGTTTTTCCACAGGTCAATCGATCTGTCTGGTTCGTGTACAGGGCGCCTTCGTCACCGATGATGGTGAGGCGGTCATGGCAAATCGACAAGCTGATTGAAGACCAGCCCAGGATTACCGATTGCTCCGGGTTCAGTAGGGTTTGGCCGACATACCCTGCAACCAGTATCGGGCAGGCGATTTCGCAGGTCTTGACACCGCACTCCGGCAACATCCCCATGCAATCACTCAAGGCCAGTCCGGTCATGATCGGGCTCAACACATTGTGCGGTCCCCGCCAGACCCCTGCCAGCGACCGTGGCGCATAGTCACCAGGGCGCTGATGGTCGAACCTTTCCAGCAGCGCAATCAGACTCGAAACGCCATCGAACTGAAACGCATGCAGCCAGCGGATAGCGCGGCCTGTATCATCGGCAACCCCCCAGGGTAACCCGCTCCCTCTGGCCGCTTTTCGGCAAGTCTGCTCGATTTCATTCAACGAACGTTTCATCAATCAGGCAGCGGCGGATAGATCCAGTCATCCCCTCCGTATTCTCCAATCTCGTCCGGGAACGGGGCGTGTTGATACATATTGATTCGTATCCAGCGATCGGATTTCGGGTCGAATTTGTTGGCCCCGAAGAACGAAAGTTTGCAGCGGAGCAGGTCTATCGGCATCAGTTCATCGGAGATCAGATTATCCCGTATCTCGGCATAGTCCAGCCGATCCGCTATCTGGATTCTGCGTACACTGTGCCGATGATGCGGATGGTTGAGCAGGAATCCGGCCAGTTTTTCCTTGCCCTGATTCTGTGCGGAGATTTTTTTCAGATCTTCATACAAGCCCCGAACGTCCCGTCCATAAGCAAGCGGGTGCTCCTTCCCGGCTCCCGGCTCTGTGTGGCGTTGTCCGAGTCTGGGTTCGAGTTTCTCTTGCGAGTAATACCAGAACCGGGCGGACTGTTCCGGCTCCGAATAATCAACCGGCAGCGCCCAGGCGTATTTCTGCTCAATCACGTCAATGGCTTCGGCAACGGTCTGGCTACCGTCAATCGGGAAATACCGTGCCTCGTCAACGGCCATGTCAGAGCCAAGATCATCTACCTGTTCACCATGGGGTTCAATCACCAGAGTGACGATGAGTTCCTGTCCCTCCACAGACAAGGCCTGCTCCGACCACGTCACCAGAGCATCCCAGGGATATGACATGGACAGCCGCGGAGATTCTGCATACCGCGTCAATTTCACCAGATCTTCCGCAAGCGCCTGAATCCGCTTGTGCTGTCGCAAATCCCCGGTAACCCAGTCTTTTAGTCCGTACTTCATTCGCATGATGAGTTGACCGAACTCCTTGCGCGTCTGAGATGTGCTGTGCGGCAGGCTTCTGACTCTGGCCAGAGCGGATTCCCGGGCCAGCATCCAGCTATGGATCAGCGCCGGATGAAGAACCAGAAACGGGGCCATTCCGAGTCCGGTTGAGTTGCCAACGCCCAGCCTGCGCCGCAAATCCGGGTGCATCGTCACGGCATCTTCCCCCCCCCTGACATGGGCAAGGTGTTCCGCAATATCCACGGTAAATCCGCGAATCAGCCAGACCGCGAGCAGCTCAGTATGAAAGGCGGAGGAAAATTCCGGGCGGTCAGATATCCGCTCACGGTCACTGATTCCGAACTTGCCGTTGCCATACACTGCGGTGGTTCGCATCAGATAACCGACGTTGTCGATCATTTTCCGGTCGGGCTGGCGGCCCCGCGAAAGCGAATCGACGACATGCTCGAACAATCGCACGCTGCGATTGGCGCGGGCCAGAACCAGCTCGGTTTGTGAACAATGCCCCGCTTCCTGCTTCGGGACAGCGGCTTTCAGTCTGTCAATATCGGCTGCACCCGGCGCCCCGTCGAACAGTGTGAAAGTAGCGTCCCATGCGGTGGCGATCACCCGGTCCGACCGCATTTCCGGGGGGAGATCGTTTGCATAACAGATCAGCGAATAGATGCACTCCGGCCCTTCGATCTGATAGACCGCGACCCCGATTCCCTTATTGTTGATGTCCCAACAGGTTCGCCAGAAACGCCAGCGCTGGTTGCCGATGGAACGAAGCAGGGCGCGCATGAAACTCAACCGGGTCTGGTGAAAACAGCCCATGCGGTCCAGGCGCATGACCTTGTCGGGGTCTCTTAACGAGACCGTGTGATCTGTTGCCAATGGTTGCTCCTTGAAAGCCTGCCCCGTCCAGGGCCCTGCCCTCGACCTGATCGAGAGTCAAGGGCAGGGCCCTGGACGGGGAGGGAGTTGGCCGATAAGCCGGGTTCTGTCTTGAACAGTTATTCATCTGGAACGTTTGTCGCCAAACGCCTCAAGCAACCTACCCGGATCCGGCGCGGGTCACACCGATGGATCCCTATTTGGTCTTGCTCCGAGTGGGGTTTACCCTGCCACTACTGTTACCAATAGCGCGGTGCGCTCTTGCCGCACCATTTCACCCTTACCCCATACATAAAATACAAGGCGGTATATTTTCTGTGGCACTGGCCGTCAACTCACGCTGCCCAGCCGTTAGCTGGCACTCTACCCGTTGGAGCCCGGACTTTCCTCGATATCATTCGATACCGCAACTGTCTGGCCAACTCCCACCCCATATCCTACTGGATTCCCGGATAAAAAACAATAAAAAAAATAACATAAAAAAATACATAAAAAAATACACCTTAACCTACACCGTAACCTTCAGGCTCATCTTCCATTGGACACTCCTCCGATTAACAGCGTAGCGCCCGGACATGGCCTTCGGAGGCGTAGGCCAGGATGCGATGGTCACGGGTGACAATGGTCAGGGTCATTGCGCGGGCGGTGGCAATAATGATCCGGTCCGCCGGGTCGGCCGGCGATGTGCCCGGCAGAAATGATGAGTCCACAAGAATGCGTGGAGTAATTCCGGCAAGCGTAATCCGGCCCCTGGTGACATAATCCTCAAACCAGGTTGCTACCGGGCACTCCAGTCTCAGCCGCGCGCGGGAGACCAGCAAACCCAGTTCCCAGGCCGAGAACGGCGAGACCCAGACTCGGCGACCTTCATGGTGGCTTGCGTCCAGTTGGGCCATGGCATTCTCATCAATCGGGTCACCGTTTCCTGTCCAGATAACCGCGCAGGTATCCAGCAGCAGATCATTCATGTCTGTACTGCTTATCCTGAATCATGTCCGCCCACTCCGGCATGGCCGGAGCCGTCAGATCCAGATCAATAGTTACCGTTACCGTACCTTTCATGCAGCCCAGCAGCGGATGTCCACCCGAACCATTCGCGGCGACCGGGGGCGATATTTGACGGGAGTCCGGTGTGTCATCCCGAACGAAAACCAGACGCTCGCTCACCATATCCACCCGCGCTGTCTTGTATCCCGCAGCGAGCCAGGAACGGGTTATGACACTGTTTGAAGGATTATTGCTCCACCAGGGCCGGTGCTTCCGGGCCGAAGGGGGAAGGCTATCCTTAATGACCGCTTCGATTTCCTCAAAGGCCATCTGGATTTCCCTCAAACCACGGGTTTTCAGATGGTTTTCCAGAGGTTGATATTTTGTAGTATTCATGATAGTTACTTATACTTACTTGTTATAAGTTCTAACTATAAAACAAACACACCCCAAATATCAAATCCTATCCTTTTTCGATTCATGTCGTTCGCCCCGGCTTCTTCAGATCCAGGGCAAGCCGGTACAGCCGGTTTTTGCTCACTCCGAACGTGTCGCTGACTATTTTCGCCACCGTCTTTGCCGGCATGTACTCGACCATCACCGATGCCAGTGTCGAGGCCTTTTGCCAGTCGGGGTCGTCCGGCGCCTGCCAGGACAATACGATGACGAATTCTCCCTTTTGATGCGGGTCGCCCTGTTCGATCTGGCGGCGGACGGTTTCGATGTCTCCATGATAGAATGATTCGAATTTCTTGGTCATCTCCCGGGCCACGGTGATTTGTGCGCCCGCAGGGAAACAGGACTGGATATCTTCAAGCGCCGCGACAATGCGGTGACTCGACTCAAACAGTACCAGCGTCCGGGTTCCGGTCGATAATTCCTTGAGTTTTTCCAGCCGCTGCCCTCGTCTGGCCGGTAGAAACCCCTCGAAGCAGAATCGCTCAGCCGGCAATCCGGAAGCCGAGAGCGCGGCGACCACGGCGCTCGGTCCGGGAATCGGAACGACCGGCAATTGATGGTTTCGCGCCGCCTGAACCAGCTGATAGCCCGGGTCACTGATCAACGGCGTGCCGGCATCACTGATCAACGCAATATCCGACCCCTGCCGCAACAACCGGATGATTCCGGCAGTCTGTTCATTTTCGTTATGCTCGTGAAACGAACGGGTTCTGGTTTTGATCTGGCAGTGATTGAGCAGCTTGGCCGCCCGTCGGGTATCTTCCACCAGGATCAGTTCGACCTGTGCCAATACCGCTTTCGCGCGTTCCCCGATGTCCCCCAGGTTGCCGATTGGAGTGGCCACAATATACAGCGCTCCTGTTTTGCCGTTCATCACCGAATCTCTTATACTGTGGGTGTATTCATCCGCTACTGCAATTCAAGAAACTTACTGCAATTCAAGACTTCCATGATCCCGCTTTACCAAAACCTGCCGAAATGGTTCCCGAAATTCAGTTTGGCGCCTGGGAAATCGAGACGGTCAGCCCCAAACCTGGCACTCGGCCTGGTCTGTGTGCTCCTCGCCAACTGTACACCATTACCGCAGACATTGCCGCAGACATTGACAACCCCCCCGGAGATTACGCAACAGACGGATACTGAAGAAGAAACAGGTATAGAAGAAGCTGACATAACGGAGGAAGATGAAACCATAGCGAAGGCGGAGCCGACTGTGATCAGTCATGGTCTTGAAGAGGAAGAGACGATTATCGTTGTTGACGATGACGACACCGGAGGAGAGTGGGAGACAGGTCTGCCGGGGATGCGGGAAAAATCCGGACGGCAGATTCTTCTGGCAAAAACGCAACTGGGGCTGGGTGACCCGGTGGCGGCGGTAGAGACGCTTCTGAAACTGGATTCCGCGGTCACCGGGAAGGCCCGGCTGGAAACCCGGAAAACCCTGCTGCAAATACTGGAATCACTCGACTCGCTGCATCGTTCACTGCTGCTGGAAGACATCTCCGACCCTGATCTGGTTGGCTGGCTGGCCTTGCTTGAGGCGCTGGCCGCCGAGCAATTTGAAGTTGAATTGCAGAATTGGCGGCTGGCCTGGCCGAACCACCCTGCGAGCGCCACGCTCATTGATTCATATACTGTGAACCGCCCGCAGACCCGGCGGAAAATCGCATTGCTTTTGCCTCTTGCCTCGCCTGACGGCCGCGCCGCCCAGGCTTTTTATGACGGCTTCACCGAAGCGCATAACCGGGATGGCTCCTACCCGAAGCCGGAGTTGGCGCTCTATGATATCGGCGCTGATTCCTCGCTGGCTTCTTTTTACTATCAGGGCGCCGAAGCGGACGGCGCTGATTTCATTGTTGGCCCGCTGGGGCGAAAAACAGTCGCAAGCCTGCTCGCCAGCCGGAATCCCGCAACCGATACCCTGCTGCTTGCGGATATTCCACCCGCAAAGACAGCGGACAATCTGTATGGCCTCAGCCTGTCTCCAGAAAATGAAGCGCGTCAGGTGGCGGACAAGGCTTACGCCAGCGGTCACAGGAATGCCACCGTGCTGCGAAGCGAGGGAGAGTGGGGCGAGCGGGTCGCCAATGCGTTCGCCGCCCACTGGGAAACCCTGGGCGGTCAAGTCCTGAAAAACAGTTCATTCCCGAAAGATGTCTCAAATCACGCCAGAGTGGTGCGGAAATTTCTGGGAATAGACAGGAGTATTCTCCGCCACCGCCTGATCGAAGCGCAAACCGGATTGAACCTGAAATTTTCGCCGAGGCGCAATGAAGACATGGATTTCATTTTTCTGGCGGCTACCACAACCCAGGCCAGACTGATTGTACCCCAGCTCCGGTTTTTCCAGGCTCATGGAGTCCCGCTCTATGCGACTTCATACATTTACACGGGCAAACCGGAGCCGGCGATGGACGCAGATCTGGATGGGCTGGTTTTCGGAGAAATGCGGTGGATACTGGACGGTGTCGCGTTGTACAAACAGCAAAAGGCGGAGGAGAAAGCCCGGAAAGCGGCAGAAGAAAAAGCAAAGGCAGAAGCAGAAACGATAACAGAAGTGGAAATAGTAACAAAGGCGGATAGCGCTCTGGATGACAATGAAATCCTGGACGGCCATGAAGAAGCTCCGCCACCACCTGATCTGTCGGCAGAGGATAACGAACAACATCATTCCCCCCTTGAGGGGGAATCCAATCCGCAAGCGGATTGGATGGGGGGTACATCCGCAGACAGGACTACAGATGCCGGACTGAAATACCCTTACGCCCGGACTGCCCTGGATCGGTTGTATGCTCTCGGGGTACAGAGTTATCAGATCATTCCCCGATTACAGGTGTTAAGGCAAAACTCATGGATGAAGCTCTCCGGCAGGGCAATGACGATTCGCGTCGACCCGAACGGCAATGCCGTTCACCTTCCGGTCTGGGCAAGATTCGAATCCGGTCTGGCGGAACCCTTGCCGGCAGCGAGCCAGAGCAGGGATTTTCCTGATTTCCCTGATTTCCCGAACCCGGAAAAACGACCTTGAAAGCTTCGCATTTGCAAAGCGGTGAAGACGCGGAATCAAAAGCATTATCCTGGCTGAAAACACAGGGGCTTGCGCTGGTTGCGCGTAACTATTCCAGGAAATGCGGAGAAATTGACTTGATCATGCGCCACGGGCATGATCTGGTATTTGTCGAGGTGCGCTACAGGAAAAATCGGGCCTTTGGTGGAGCGGGAGAAAGCATCACCCGAAAAAAGCAGAATAAAATCCGCAAAACCGCTGAATCCTTTCTGCAACAGTACCCCGGCGGCCCGTACAATCAGTGCCGGTTCGATGTCATCGCAATCACCGGAACGAAAGAACCGGTTGTTATTGACTGGATCAAACATGCGTTTGAATGACGGCAACCCGAAAATTTGACTGATTGGGTTAAAGATATGCTAGGCTTCCAAAATGTAGACTCAGGATAAAAACTATGCCCCAAAGGATTCATACCAAGTGACCAACTCCAAAATAACGAAAGTGAGATGAATTACTTCCCTGAGCTTTCTGTTTTAATCCCCTTTTTAGGCGCTTGTTGGTTATTACAAACGAGTCCTGGGCCGGATATGGTTCTGGTTGTTGGTAAAGGAGTCGCTTTTGGTCGAAAAGAAGCTCTGCTTAGCGTTTTTGGGATATTTCTGGCTGTTTTTATTCAAGCTCCTTTGGTGGCGTTCGGAGCAGCGACCTTAGTCAGTCAATCTGAAATAGCCTATTCCTTGTTAAGAGGTATAGGCGCCGCATACCTGGTATACCTCGCGATCAATAATATCAGGTCATTTTTCAAGACCGTGAAAGGAAAAGAAATTAACGCAGACAACTTATCAAGTGAAACTTCAATAAAAGATGGCCTCGTTACGAATCTTACAAACCCGAAAGTCCTCCTGTTCATGCTGGCCTTCGTTCCGCAGTTCGCCTCCCCGGATAAAGGCGTGGTTGCGCTCCAAATTCTTGTTCTGATATTTCTAATGAAAACTAATGGTCTGGTTGTAAATGGCTTGATCGGCATCACTGCCGGAACTGTCCGTAATTGGTTGCTGTCAGCAACCAGCTTTGCGAAATGGCAAAACCTTTTTATCGCCTGCATATTCTTGTTTATAGCAGGATGGTTTGTTTTTGACATAATTAAAACGTAACTGGTATGGATATTCTCACGAATTGAATGAGATTAAAGAAAGAGAATCATATCGACAGCGCCATTCAGGGCGAAGCCTGCCTGTCCCGTAACCCACTTAACCTCTGTTCAAGAAAACCAATATGACTCCGACAAACAACCATCCGGGTTTCTTCCTGAAAACATGGAGAAACCTTTTTTGCGGCCTGCTTGTTCTTGTGGCCGTGCAATCCATTACCGCCTGCGCTCCTCTTTTGATTGGCGCAGTGATTGTCACATCTATTGACTTAGGCGCTGAAAGACGAACCCTGGGACGTAATATTGATGACAACCTGCTGGAACTGGAATTAAGAGGCATTTACCGGGATGACGAGAAACTTGGCTCGCCGGTCAATATCAGTGTGACGGCGATCAATGGAATCGTACTGCTTACTGGAGAAGTCCACACTGATGAACAACGCCAGTATGCGGAGTCTCTGGCCAGGGAATACAAACGCACCCGGGATGTGGCCAATGAACTGGAGCTGGCCGGACGAAGCAATCTCAACAGCCGCGCAAACGATACCTGGATCACCAGTAAGGTGAAATCCAACTTGCTGAAAGCGGACGATGTGCCATCATCCAGCATCAAGGTGGTCACGGAACGCGGCAAGGTCTATCTGATGGGGCTGGTCACACAGGCTGAAGCCCAGGCCGCAGTCGAGTCCGTGCAAGGTGTCGTCGGCGTAACCCATATCGTCAAGGTTTTCGAGTACATCAAAACCGAATAACCGACTGTGCGACAAAAGATATATTTTCCCGACCGACCGCCCGGTTTCGACGAATGGCTCTGTGGATTTGACCGCCCGCTGGTTTTCACCAATGGCGTATTCGACATTCTTCATCGTGGACATGTCTCCTGTTTGCAAAGCGCAGCCGCTCTGGGAGCCTCGCTGGTGGTGGGCATCAATTCGGACGCCTCGGTAAAACGGCTCGGCAAGGGCACGGACCGCCCCTTCAATACCCTGGCCGATCGGGCCGTTGTGCTGGCTGCCCTTGAATGCGTGGACGGAGTCGTATCGTTTGCTCAGGATACCCCGCTGGAATTGATCCTGAAGATCAAACCGGAGGCGCTGGTAAAGGGCGGCGACTGGAAGATCGAAGACATCGTGGGCGGCCGGCAAGTACGGGAGCGGGGCGGGTCGGTTCATTCGATCCGGTTTGAGCGCCCGGTTTCAACCACCGCGCTGGTCGAGAAAATAAGAAATTCCACGTCCAACCCGTCATCGTAGAGCCTTGCCCCCGGCCTGATCGGGGGGGGGGGGGGGCTGGCCCGCCCGCGAAACATCGGTAATCACGATACTCGAATCCCCAGCAGGTTGCGTTTTTCCCGACCGAAGACAAGCGCGATATGGTGAATCGGTTGACCCTGATTACGGTACTTCTCACTATAGCCCTTCTCTTGTATCTGTACCATTGCCCGCTCCAGCGCGGCTTCTTTACCGGATTCGTCTTCCACCATCTTGAACTCCATGACAAATACTTGCCCTGCATGAATCAGTACCAGGTCTGAACGACCCCGGCTGGTCGCTTCTTCTACTCGCAAGTCTA
Source organism: Candidatus Poriferihabitaceae bacterium (assembly GCA_965208975.1). GTDB lineage: Bacteria > Pseudomonadota > Gammaproteobacteria > Arenicellales > Poriferihabitantaceae. Next base: position 1,833,360 of record CBDBQH010000003.1, read on the forward strand.
CCCCGATCGACCGGAAATTCATGTACAGCAGACTCGCATACCACGACTCATAATGACTCAAACCGGCATGGTCATGCCACGGATGCGGTATCCCTGCAAGATAGGCCTGGAATGTCTTGGCAAATCCATCAAAATCCTGAGCCGCCAGGAACTGAACCAGTTGTTCTCCCTGCTTCGTGATGCGGTCGATACCGGTCATATACCGTAACAGTCCCTGGTTCAGGCTTAACTTGACTTCATGGTTCGGATAGTCCAGTCGGTATTCGGTCAGATATTCCGATTGCTCTTTCCCGGTAATGGTCAGATAACCCGTCTGAAACAGCAGGGCATCTATATGGTAACTCTCTATATCAAAGGTAGAGACCAGTTCCCGATCTGTTGTGCGGTTCTCTAATTCTATCGGGCTGATTTTATTCCTGACCAGTTCCTTGTACAAAAAGGTCGGAGTGCCGGTGCGAAACCAGTACGGCTCAAATTCCCGACCATCAAACAGCAACAAGACATCGAACGGGTTATAGACTTTCTCTTCCCCCAGCCAACTGTAGCCGTTGTACCAGCGTTTGATCTCATCGCGGTCAAGACCGGGTAATTCCGGGGCGAACACGGTGTCGAGATCGTTGTCCGTATACCCGCAAATCGTAGAGTATCTCGAATCCAGACTGATGTTCTTCAGGTTGTTGAGACCCGAAAACAGGTTGACATTCGAGAACATGCTGATGCCGGTAATAAAGACGAACCGGATATGTTCAGCGCTACCCTTGATAATGCCGTAGAAGCCTCTCAAATAATCCCGGTTAGCTCTGGCCATTCCTGAGTCTTCCAGTACATCCAGGATGGGTTTGTCATATTCATCAACCAGTACTACCACCTGTTGGCCGGTGGCATGATGCAGGTTATGCAGAAGTAACCGCAGGCGTTCCGGGCCATCCGCAAGCTCCCGGGATGATGTCAAGCCAGCATTGCGTTCTATGATGTGCAACTGATTGAGGATACTGCTCTCCAGATCGCCCGGTTCTGTGTGCTTACCATCAAAACTTACCCGCACTACCGGATGTTTTTTCTCTGGATTCCAGTCCCAGTAATCATGAATATCCAGCCCCCGGAACAGTTCTTCGTTGCCTTCAAACAATTCACGCAAGGTATCGAGTAACAGACTCTTGCCGAAGCGCCGGGGGCGCGACAGGAAGTAGTAATCTCCCTGATCAATCATCTGCCGGACATGAGAGGTCTTGTCGACATAGTAACAGTTGCGTTCCCGAAGACGCCGGAAAGTCTGGTATCCGATCGGAAGCTGGCGGCGGGGCATGTCCTGATTCTCAATCATCACCCGAACATCATAACACGGGAAACATCCGCGGGATTCAGTTCGCGACTCTCCGGGACGGAGAAACAAGGGCCACTCCAGCCATAATGATCAGGACCGACATCCAGACCCAGACGGTGTGCTTCTCGGAGAAGATGGCGATCCCCCATAGCACTCCCGCCACGGTCACAATATAGCCACACTGGCTCGCGAATACCGGCCCCGCTGTCTTGATGGTGTAAAAGAACATCGAATAGGCGGCTACATTGACCACCGCTATGCCGGTGATCGCCCAGCCCGAGCGGGTCAGAATCCAGGGGAGCAGATTCCCTGTTCCGAGTGAGAAGGTGGCCGGGACCAGAAAAACCAGCGACACGACAGTCGCCCCGCACAGCAGTTCAAAAATACTGGTTTCGTAACTGACCCCTTCAGCAATATAAACATTTTCAGCGGCGTAAAGCAGTGCGCACAAGACCACCAGCAAGATCCAGAAATTCACGTCATCACTGCTCAATCCCTGGTCCGGTATCACCAGCAACAGGATGGCCAGCATCCCGCACAACAACCCCACGGCGCGTTTGATCACAATCCGTTCAAATCTCATCGCCCACATAATGACATAAGTGAACAGCGGCACGGTAGACACCGTAATCGACAGGATTCCGGCAGATAAATACGGCGCCGCGGTGTAATAAAGTATATTGGGGGCGATATGACCCACTATCCCGATAAACAAATACTTGCCAAGATTCGCAAGCCGGAACACAGGAACTTTAAGCGCCCGGCACACGACAATGAAGATGACCGAACTCACCAGCGCCTGCCAGGCGGCCAGAACCAGTGGATGAGACCCGTCGGAGGTCGCAATTAACGCCAGTGAAAAAGTGCCGCCCCACAAAACGCCTGCGACGAAAATCAGCAGGTACGGCAGGACACGGCTATTTTTCATCAAGGCAAATTCCGGCGCCGGCGACCTGGAACCAGGATCCCCGTTCAGATCATGTTGAGATTGTGAACTTCTCCGCCTGAGCCGTGACGCGCCCCGAACCATCTTCATATCCCGCTTCGTATGCGTCATTCGTCCTTTGTTCTTCACGTCCGGGATTGCCCAGAAAACCGCTTGCCCAACCTTGCACGTACTCAGGATGGGCGCCAGCCTTTTCGAGTTTCTGTATGGTTTCGTAGTACATTTCCTGCGTAATTTCAAGGTTGCTTGCGACCGGCTATTGTCGATCTTTTGTGACCGCATTTGAATACTCTCCATGGGGTATCCATAAAGTGATAGACTCGCAGATCAGAAACACCAAGTTATAATTATATTCGAGATGACAGCGCCCCGACAAATAAAATCGATCAAAAGACTGCTGGTGGCCAACCGTAGCGAGATTGCGATCCGTGTGTTTCGCAGCGCCCGCGAGCTGGGCGTCACGCCGGTTGCGATTTACAGTTATGAAGACCGATATTCTCTGCACCGATTCCAGGCCGACGAGGCTTATCAGGTGGGCGGCGTCGGTGAGCCGATCAGAAATTATCTGAACATTGAGGAAATTGTCGCCCTGGCCAAGGCGCAGAACATTGACGCCATTCATCCGGGCTATGGTTTCCTTTCCGAAAACCCCGAGTTCGCCAGACGTTGCCGGGAGGAAGGGATCATCTTTGTCGGCCCCTCCATCGAAACCCTGACCTCTCTGGGCAACAAGACTTCGGCAAGATTGATCGCCCAATCCGCCGGGGTGGCCATACTCGGAGGAGTCAACCGGGCGATAACCGATGTGGCTGACGGCCTTGCGACCGCAGCCCGGACAGGTTATCCGGTTATGCTCAAGGCCGCGCATGGCGGCGGCGGCCGTGGCATGCGCGTGGTTCACAGTGAGACGGAGTTCAGGCCGGCGTTCGAAGCGGCGCAGCGGGAGTCCCATAGCGCTTTTGGCAGCCGGGATATTTTCATGGAAAAACTGATTTCCCGGGCGCGCCATATCGAAGTCCAGATTCTCGGTGATGAGCATGGCAACCGGGTACATTTATTTGAACGCGACTGCTCCATTCAGCGCCGCTACCAGAAAGTGGTGGAAATCGCTCCCGCCCCGAACCTGGATGCCGGTCTCAGGGAAGAAATCTGCAATGCCGCCTGTACGATCGCAGAGGCTGTTGCGTACCAGAATGCCGGCACCGTGGAATTTCTGGTTGATGACCAGACCGGCGACTTCTATTTCATAGAAGTCAATCCCAGAATCCAGGTCGAACACACGGTCACCGAGGAAGTCACCGGCATTGATATTGTGCGCGCGCAGATACTGGTTGCCCAGGGTTATGCGCTGGATAGCCGGGAGGTAGACCTGCCATCCCAGGAGGCGATCAAGACCCATGGTTTTGCGGTGCAGTGCAGGGTCACGACCGAAGACCCGACCCACCAGTTCATGCCGGACTACGGCCGGTTGACGGAATATCGGTCTTCCAGTGGCATCGGCATTCGCCTGGATGCCGGAAGCGCGTTTTCCGGCGCCATAGTAATCCCGTATTTTGATTCGATGCTGGTCAAGGTGAGCGCCCGGGCGAGAATGTTCGATGGCGCCATTGGCCGTATGAAAAGAGCCCTGAATGAGTTTCGCGTCAGAGGGGTAAAAACCAATATTCCATTCCTGTTGCGCCTGCTGGACCACCCGACGTTCGAACAGGGACAGTGTACCACCCGGTTCATTGACGAAACCCCGCAGCTTACGGATTTCAAGATCTACCCCAGCCGCACCTCCAAAATCCTTTCTTACATTTCTGACACAATCGTCAATGGCAACGATGAGGTCAAGGGGCGACCGGTCGCTGAACGGCGCGACCCGGTTCCGCTTCCCGATTTGCCTGACACGGCGCCCTGCAGGGGGAGTCGTGAAATCTGGTTGCAGGAAGGCATTGAAGGACTGCAGGACTGGATAAAGGGACAGGAGAAACTGTTATTGACGGACACCACATTCCGGGATGCCCACCAGTCCCTGTTTGCCACTCGCATGCGTACCGTGGACATGCTGAACATCGCGCAACATTACGGGACTCTCGCTCCCGGATTGTTCTCCCTGGAAATGTGGGGCGGCGCCACCTTCGATACGTCCATGCGCTTTCTCAGGGAGGACCCGTGGCAACGCCTGGTTGAAATGCGGGAAAAAATCCCGAACATCCTGTTTCAAATGCTGTTGCGTTCTTCCAGCGTGGTCGGCTATATCAATTATCCGGATAATGTGGTGCGCGAATTCGTCCGCCAATCAGTGGCTGCGGGAATGGATATTTTCCGGGTTTTCGATGCGCTCAACTGGCTCCCGAATATGGAGGTCGCCATGGACAGCGTACAAAAGTACGGTGGCGTCTGCGAGGCGACGATTTGTTACAGCGGCGATATTCTCGATCCGGCCAGGACAAAGTACACCCTCGACTACTATCTTGAGATGGCGCGGAAACTGGAAGGCATGGGCGCTCATATCCTGTGCGTCAAGGATATGGCGGGACTGCTGAAACCGGACGCGGCCACGCTTTTGATCCGGTCACTGAAACAGGAGGTCGATATCCCGATTCATTTTCATACCCACGATACATCCGGGATTCAGGCCGCCTCCATATTGAATGGCGCGGCAGTGGGACTGGATATCGCCGATGCGGCGTTTGCGCCGATGTCAGGAGGCACTTCCCAGCCCAATCTGAATACCCTCGTCTCAGCGCTTCAACACAATCGGCGCGCGACCCTGCTGAACACGGACCACCTTGACCTGCTTGCCGATTACTGGCGTTCGACCCGGGAATTTTACAAGCCTTTCGAATGTGAGACACTGCCGGCCTCGGCGGACCTGTACAAACACGAAATGCCGGGCGGTCAATATACCAACCTGTATGAACAGGCGCGTTCGCTGGGTCTGTCGGACCGCTGGGTGGAAATATGCGAAACCTACGCCGCGGTCAACCAGATGTTCGGTGACATCATCAAGGTGACCCCCACCTCAAAGGTGGTCGGCGATATGGCCTTGTTCATGGTTTCCAATGATCTGACCTGCGCGGATATCGAAAATGGAGAGCGGGAACTCGCTTACCCTCAATCCGTTATCGACCTGATGAGCGGGCGTATGGGCAAACCGTACAAGGGCTTCCCGAAAAAGACCAGGAAGCGGATATTGAAAGGTGAGAAGCCAATGAGCGGCCGACCGGGGCGCAGCCTGCCGGCGGCGGATTTCGAAAAAACCCGAACCCTGTTAAAAACCAAAGGACTGGATCAGCCGACCATGAAGGATATACTGTCCTGGACACTTTATTCCGGCGTATTCGAGCAGCTACTCGAGCATCGCCGCAATTATGACGATACCAGCCACCTGCCCACGCCGGTTTATTTCTACGGACTCAGGCCGAGGGAAGAAATTGTCATTGACGACGAGTTCGGCAAGGCGCTGATCATCAAATATCAGACGGTCGGCGACCCTCATCAGGATGGCACACGAACCGCCTTTTTTGAGGTAAACGGCCAACCCAGGGAGGTTGTGGTGAATGACCACAGCCTGGTATCCAGCGTCATTTCCCACCGCAAGGCAGATCCGGGTGATGACAAACAGGTCGCGGCCCCGATGCCGGGGATGGTGGTCAGCGTTGCCGTGTCGGTCAACGACATGGTGGAAAAAGGCCAGTCGGTGGTCACTCTGGAAGCGATGAAGATGGAAACCCATTTGACTTTCGAGCGCTCCGGCAAGATTTCAGATGTGCTGGTCAGCGCTGGCTCCCGGGTCGAATCGGGTGACCTGCTGGTTGTTCTGGAATGACCTCGAATGACAGGCGAGCACAAGTATGATTTTGTCGTTATTGGCGCGGGGTCGGCTGGCTGCGCGCTGGCCAATCGCCTGAGCGCCAACCCCAATCACCGTGTTTTGCTGTTGGAAGCGGGGGGGCGGGACCGCAGCCCCTGGATTCATATACCGGTCGGCTATTTCAAGACGATGCACAACCCGCGGATGGACTGGCGCTATGTCACGAACCCGGACCCGGGTCTAAACGGGAGACAGTTAAAATGGCCGCGAGGGAAGGTACTGGGCGGTTCGAGTTCACTCAACGGTTTATTATATGTTCGCGGACAGCCGGAAGATTTTGACGGATGGGCCAGGCAGGGCAATCCGGGCTGGTCATACAATGAGGTATTGCCGTACTTTATCCGGTCGGAAGACCAGGAGCGCGGCGAGATTCCCTACCATGGCATCGGCGGCCCGCAGAAAGTTTCGGACATCCGGTTCCGCAGGCCGGTCACGGACGCTTTTATCGAGGCGGCCATTCAGTCCGGTATCCCGGCGAATGACGATATAAATGGCAGGTCCCAGGAAGGGGTCGGCTATTTTCAGTTGACGACCCACAAGGGCCGGCGGTGGAGTACGGCCAAAGGCTATTTGAAACCGGTCATGTCAAGAAGTAACCTGACCGTCATGACCCGCGCCCATGTGACCCGGTTACTGGCCGATGACCGCAAAATCGTCGGCGTGGAATTTCGCAAGGACAATCAGATTCAACGGATTTACAGCGAAAAGGAAACGATATTGAGCGCTGGCGCCATTGGCTCGCCGCAGATTCTGCAACTTTCCGGGATTGGCTCCGGCGCCTTGTCGCAGGAGCTGGGTATTCCGGCGACGCTGCACCTTGCGGGGGTGGGGCAAAACCTGCAGGACCATCTACAGATACGCGCTGTTTACAAAACTACCCAACCGACACTGAATGACGAGATCAACAACCCCTTGCGGAAGCTGCTCATCGGACTTCAGTACCTGTTTTTCCGGACCGGGCCGTTGACGCTGGCGGCCAGTCAGGTAGTCATCTTCACACGCACCTCCGACCAGGTTTCAAGACCCGATATCCAATTCCATTTTCAGCCGCTCAGCTCAGATAATCCGGGCGAAGGAACCCATCCTTTTTCAGCCTTCACTTCTTCTGTCTGCCAGTTGCGCCCGAAGAGCGCAGGATTCGTCAAAATCCGCACCCCGGACGCGGATCGCCACCCCGACATACAACCCAATTATCTGTCTGTCGAAGAAGATTGCCGAATCGCGGTAGAAGCCATGAAGGTTTCCCGAAAAATCGCTTCCATGCCAGCGCTGAAACCCCACATTCTTGCCGAATATGACCCCGGAGAAAATATCCGCACCGATGAGCAACTACTCGAACATGCCAGAAATTGTGCGACCACCATTTACCATCCCGCCTGTACCTGCAAAATGGGGCCTGCCAATGACCCGATGGCGGTTGTTGACCACCAGCTGAAAGTGCATGGCCTGGATGGATTGAGGATTGCGGATGCTTCGATCATGCCGGATATCACCTCCGGCAACACCAACGCGCCCTGCATCATGATCGGCGAAAAGTGTGCAGACATGATTCTCCAAAGCTGGCAATGACAGCCGACAAACATCCCCCGGAAGACTCGCTCGAAAGGTATCTGGTTGGCGGCGCGGTCAGAGACCGGATCATGGGCCGGCCAGTCACAGACCGTGATTGGGTGGTAGTGGGCTCGACTCCGGATCAGATGACGGGGCTTGGGTTCCGGCCGGTGGGACGGGATTTCCCGGTATTCCTGCACCCCGATACCCACGAAGAATATGCCCTGGCGCGTACAGAAAGGAAAACGACGCAGGGCTATCATGGCTTTGAATTCTCCAGCGACCCGGGTATTACCCTGGAGCAGGATTTAGGCAGACGCGACCTGACCATCAATGCGATGGCCATGGATGACAAGGGTAATCTGATTGACCCTTATAACGGCAAGCGGGACGTAAAGCGCCGGCTCATCCGCCATGTCTCGGGGGCGTTCAGTGAGGACCCCGTCAGAGTGTTGAGGGTCGCGCGATTTGCCGCCCGTTTCACGGATTTCAGCGTCTGCCCGGATACGCGCGGATTAATGACCGAAATGGTCGATAACGGAGAGGTGGATACGCTGGTGGCGGAACGGATCTGGCAGGAAATGTATCAAGCCATGCGGGAGGAAAGGTTTTCCCGGTTTTTGACAGAGCTGCGGGAATGCGGCGCACTGCAACGGCTTCTGCCCGAAGTAGATGCCCTGTTCGGGGTTCCCCAGGTTGCAAAATACCACCCCGAAATTGACACCGGAATCCATATCCTGATGTCGGTCGACGCGGCCAGCGCAATGACCCGGGAGCCGCTGGTGATTTTTGCGGTCATGGTGCACGACCTGGGTAAAGCGCTCACGCCCCGCGCCGAACTACCCCGGCACAGAGGCCATGAAAAACGCGGTCTGAAACCGATTGAGTCGTTGTGCTCCCGCCTCGGCGTCCCAACCCGTTTTCGTGAATTTGCCCTGAAAGTATGCGAATATCATCTGCACTGCCACCGCATCCGGCAATTAAGAGCGGACACGGTTTTGCGGGTACTGGAAGCCTTTGATGGCTTCCGCAAACCGGAACGGGTTGAGAAGTTCGCGCTATGCTGTGATGCAGACCGCCGGGGGCGTACCGGGCATGAAAATGACGGGCGCGAGGAAACCGCCTTGTTGCTGAAAATGCACGACGCGGCGCTCCAGGTTGAACAAAAGCGGATTGCGGAACAGATCGTGGAAGAATCCGGCGAGGGGCGCCGGGCAGGCTTGCGTATCAAAAAAGCGATCCGGGATCAGCGTATTGCCGCCATCAACGCAATCAGGGAATCCATCTCCGGCGACAGCGCAAGGTCGATAGCGGACAAAAAATCATCTGCATAGATCGATTTGGGGTTATATTCCGTGTTGATACTCCCTTGAATGACCGTAAACGACCTTTGCCGTATCCATGAAAAAGTTCGACCCGACCGATGCTGAACAAACCGGGCAGGCGCTGGAAGGCTTTGGCGTGAATTTACTGGTGTCCGATGTTGAAAACACGGTTTTGTTTCTGACCACCGTTCTGGGCTTTGCCGTGGCCACTTCATCGCGGGATTATGCGCTGCTCAGCGTCAACGGCCAGTGGTTCATGTTGCACGGCGATCATACCTACTGGAACAACCCGTTACCCTCGCTGCTTCCTGAATCCGGCGCCCGCGGCGGCGGGCTGGAATTGAGACTGTACGAGATTGACCCCGATCAGGCGCAAGACCGGGCCCGTGAGAACAACTACACCGTGTTGATGGAGACGGCGGATAAACCCCATGGTCTGCGTGAATGCTTTTTACTCGACCCGGACGGTTATTGCTGGGTGCCCTCGATCAGAAAATCAAATCAGGAGCGGTCCGTTGATTAAAGGCATCCTGTTCGACAAGGACGGCACCCTGCTGGATTTCAACGCCACCTGGCGGTCCGCTTATATTCAGGCGGCCAATCATATCGCCGAATCGGTCGGGCAACCGGAACTCGCTGACTCGCTGTTGCGAAGCGGCGGCTACGATCAGGCGACCGGCCAGTGGGGCGCCGATTCGTTACTGGCTTCCGGCAGCAACCGGCAGATCCTGGATCTCTGGTCAGGGCAACTCGGGCAACCCCTGAACGGCCCTCAATTATCCGCCATCCGGGACATATTCTCGCATGCCGCCAGCCATCCGGCGCCGGCGATCAAGAATCTGCGCGGATTTCTGCTGGGATTGAAAGAACGTGGCCTGAAAACCGGCCTGGCGACCATGGACGATGAAGACAATGCGGTCTCCATGATCGAAAAGCTCAATCTGGAGAACTGTTTTGATTTCGTTTGCGGCGCCGACAGTGGCTATGGCACAAAGCCTGATCCCGGCATGGTTGAGGCATTCTGCCATCACTGCGATCTGAGCCCCGACCAGGTGATCATGGTCGGCGACAGTCCGAAAGACATCCACATGGGCATCAATGCCGGGGTGGCGCTTTCTGTCGGAGTATTGACCGGCTCGCACAATCGCCGCGAGCTTGGCAAACATACCGACACGGCGCTGGAGAATATCGCGGAACTGGAAGATTTGCTGGATTGAACGGTTCAGGTATTGAACTATCCACATCATGCCCGGTCTTTAATTACTGAACACTCGTGAATTATACGGACACGATGACTGACTCGAATTTATCCACTGAGCCCCGACTCTGGCGTAAACCGGAGCGGGAAACCCTGCGTCAGCGCTTGAGCGATATTCAGTACCGGGTAACCCAGAAGGACGCAACCGAGAGGCCGTTCGACAACGAATACAATGACGAAAAACGCGAAGGCATCTATGTCGATATTGTCAGTGGCGAACCGCTTTTTTCGTCTATCGACAAATTTGATTCCGGAACCGGCTGGCCAAGTTTTACCCGGCCGATTGAGCCGGATTGCGTGGTTGAAAAGACCGACTACCAGCTGTTCATGCGAAGAACCGAAGTCAGAAGCCGCCATGCCGACTCCCATTTAGGCCATGTGTTCCCGGACGGACCGGCGCCGACCGGATTGCGCTATTGCATGAATTCATCGGCGTTGAGATTTATCCCGAAAGAGTCCATGGAAGCCGAAAACTATGGGCAATATCTTTCATTGTTTGCGTCATGAGGAATTTAAAATGAATGATCTGAAAGCCATCGGGCTGTCACTTTTAATCGCGATTGTCCCTGCCACGGTTGCGGCGTACACGGATGCCTCGCGTATCCATGTTTCCAGCGCGGAAACTATCACCCCTGTAGTCGAGTTATATACCTCCGAAGGGTGCAGCAGCTGCCCCAGAGCGGATAATTTCCTCACCCTTCTGGGAGAGAATATCAATCAGGATTTTCATGCGGCGCCGCTCGCCTTTCATGTCGATTACTGGAACCGGCTGGGCTGGGAGGACCCTTATTCCCAGGCAAAATTTACAGATCGCCAGCGCTGGATCGCACAACTGAATCAACAAAGATCCATTTACACCCCCGAGATTGTGGTCTCAGGGAAAGAAGCGCGGGGCGGCGGCATGATTTTCGACCAGATCAACATACACAACCGGATTCCGGCGGATGTCCGCATAACCATGGATGTATCCGTTCCGAAGAAGGGGGAAGTCGTTGCTGATCTGGCCATACGCAATGAAACCGACACCAGGCTGCCGGAAATGTTTGTCGCCGTGTATGAAAACAATATCGTCCGGCAAATAAAGGGTGGAGAGAACAAGGGCCGGACACTCACCCACAACTTTGTAGTCCGTCACCTCAGTGAACCAACGCCCGTTGCACACGGTGACAGCGTCCACGCGGTATCTCTGGATATTGATGAAACATGGAACACGGACAATCTCGGCCTCGCCGTGTTCGTCATTGACGCCGACAACGGCCAGACCCTGCAAGCATTAAGAACCCCGCTCGCGGCCCTGAATTTGGGCTGAATCCTGCTGTGGATAATACGCAGCCCGGTAACGAACTATGATCGGAATCGTCTGGATACGCAAAGATATATTCCCGCAAATTTGATAAACAAAAAGGACAGGTCCCCTATACCATCGGATGCGCAGTTGAATATCAGGAGGCATTCGGGATCGTATTTTAGTATAATTTGCGATACAAACATCGGTGATGACGGACTGAGATGAATCAAATATTTTCCCCCGATCTTTCCAAATTGCCGGCGGCGCAAGTACGATTATGGGCTGAACTCAAGGACATGCCTGACAATTTCGTTTTGTATGGTGGGACGGCGATCTCTCTGCACCTCGGGCATCGAATATCTGTGGATTTTGATTTTTTCAGTAATGAGCCTTTCGACCCTGATCAATTGATTGCTGACCTACCCTGTCTGGATAACGCGGAGGTACTGGAGAGTAAATCCAATAATCTGACTTGTCTGGTTGATCGGGGTGGCGGCAGGCCAGTGCAAATACAACTGTTTGGCGGACTGGATTTGAACCGTGTCTGTGACCCGTTACGCGCCAAAGATAATAATTTGCAGATTGCCTCGCTCGCAGACTTGGCTGGAATGAAAATCGCGGTAGTACAAAAACGAGCGCAATGGAAAGATTTCGTTGACGTGGGAGCAATTTTGGAAAGCGGGCTATCCCTTGGTTGTATGGTCGCGGCGGCACAAGCCATTTACGGCAGGCAGTTCAATTCCATGATCGCACTCAAGGCTCTGTCTTACCATAGCGACATTGATTTATCGGACGCTTCGCCTGGAGATGTTGATCAGCTGAACACATCAATCAGACGAATCAACCGTGGTATAGCAGGACTTGATATTAACAATTTACCGAAGGTTGTCGGAAAAACCGGTTTTCGGCATCAGCGGGATAAACAGAATGAAATCGGTCGATAATGTTGCGTTGCGCAAGATAGCCGGCCGCATGGTGTGGTCAAGCGAACCTGCCTTTGCCTTGCGTAATCCCCGGTTATTTCTGGCACACGTAATGCAGTATGGCGCTTTGTCCGATTTACAGGTTGTAACCCGATATTTCAGCAATGCTGATTTTGGAGAGGTATTGGATGACCCGCCCAGCGGGGTATTTTCCGAAGAAAGCTGGCATTTCTGGCACGCGCGTCTTAATCGATCGCTTGTGCCGCCCTTGCCCCGGCGACATTTTTCACGCCCAGGCTGTTGTACTTGGCTTACGTAATTGCTTCGACAACTGCAATACGCAATATTCAACACAAGACAATCGGATTTTGGGCAGGATTCTTCTTCCAGTTTATAAATCCGAAAATTTGGACACAATATGCGCTGGTTGTGGGAATTTATCTGACAGGTGAGAATCCGTATACAAAAGCGGCGCTTGTATTTTTGATTTTTCTGGCACTAGGATTAATCAACGGTGTCGTATGGGCATTTTTTGGTCAAAAACTATCCGGTGTACTAAGCAACAAACGTTTTGAAAAGTTGATCAACGTCGTTTTTTCCATTGTCCTCTTGGCAGTTACACTGCCTCATCTGACAAGGATGTAACATCTCTCGCGCAATTTCGACAATTTCATGTTATTGCCTTGTCTGGTCGACCCAAAAGAGAATAGTCGACTTTAGAAATAGAGTAGCAGCGATGCAGAACTCCACAGTCATTGTAGCGATCATTTGAAAGGCGCGCTCCGATTTTTTCCAACGCGTACTGTGATCGGAGATTGTCAAAGTCAACCAGGAAAATCACCTGGCCCACAAATCTGAAGGCGTGTGAGAGCATGAGCTCTTTGACTCGTTGGTTCCACAAGCCACCCCAATACTCGCATGCTAAAAACGTCCAGCCTATCTCGACTTCAGATTTTTGATGGTAGAAATTGTGGAATCTTGAACTTCCTATCACCTTTCCTTTCCGTTTGTCGACGACTAATAACGCCCCGCCGGATTCAAGCGACTCATCGAAGAACTTCTCAAATTTCGCCCTTTCAAAGCGGTTTTTTATTGGGTGTTGCCGCCATATCTTTGGATCTGATGCAACGGCGAAGAGTTGGTCAAAATCCCCTTTTGCCAATGGGCGAAGCCCTATTAATTCGCTGGAGATAGTCGGCTGCATTTCAAACTTCCTGGGCATGTCTATGGAAATCAATATATAATACGCAGCCCGGTAACGAACTATGATCGGAATCGTCTGGATACGCAAAGATATATTCCCGCAAAGATGAATATCGATGCGACCACTACCTCAGCCGACAAAACCTCGTTGGCAAAAACAGCGCCGAATATCAAAGCGACCAAAGGAATCAGGTAATTGTTCATCGTGAAGTAGGTGGCTCCTTTTGTGGCGATTAAACCGTACATGATTACAAACGGAATCGCTGTACTGACAATCCCGAGTGCAATCGTTGCATACCAGGATTGAGGGCTAAACCCGGAATAATCCGGGTTTTCAAAAATAACAGCAGGTATCAGGACGATGGCAGCCACTGCGGTTACTGCAGCCGCAACCACTTCCGGCTCTATATCTTTTACCTTTTTCGCAAGAATCGTAGAGGCCGCGTAAGATACCGCGGCAAGCAACACCGCAAAAACAGCCGTAATATTGTCTATATTTTGTACCGATATTTCCGGGTAGTAAATAAACGCCAGTCCAATTAAACCGGAGACAACACCCAGTATTTTAGCTTTATCAATGACCTCATCCTTTGCCAAAAAGAAGGCCAATATGAAGACAAACATCGGCACCATTCCGATCAACAGTCCCGCAAGACCACTATCAATTGATTTTTCCGCATACGATACAAGGGAAAACGGGATTACATTTCCAACGAATCCCATCGCTGCAATAATGCACCAGGATTTAAAATCTCCGCCTGGTTTGATCCGGCGAATGAACAGGTATGCAATCAGGACCAGCGCGGCAATACCAACCCTTAAGAAGACCAGGGTGAAAACAGGGATTGATTCCACACCAAATTTGATAAACAAAAAGGAGGCGCCCCGGCAAACGGCGACCACTACAATCAATAGAATGGGTGTCAGCGCCAAGTTCATTTTGTAAACATTCCTTCAATCCCAATAAATATTAAAAATCAAATCAATTATGAATAGTCAATCTGGTATTTTTCAAGCAATCGTCTATTAGTATCTGAGTAAAATTCCCTCACTCTCTCAGTAAGTGATACAGGTAACTTGTATTTATCTTTCTCCTGCTTAACCAATAAATGGTTATAAATACTGTCAATTGATTTTTTTAATGTATTATTTTTGATAGCGTGAAAATTGCTATGGTACTTACTCAATTGAGCGTATCGGTCCGGGTCCTCCTTAAATATTTCTCGCCCGAGTCTCTGAATGAAGGGTAATCGTACCTCGTATGAACACATATACGCTTGAAAGGCATAGTTTGCATAGACTTCTGGACTGATATCTAAAAATTTGCATATCTTATTCATCACATCAAGCGGGTCAGCTGACATCTGTTCCAATGTTTCAATGTAGACATTTTCCTTCCCTACCACATTTATCCACCGCGTTATGTGGCTTTCATAACACCCCGTCTCTAATTCTAAATTAAAGATTTCCTTGAAGAAGTCTTTCTTAATCTTGTCCAGATATCTGCGTTTTTTATTGCCGTTATCAAATAAAGAAGATATAAAATCTTCATATGATGACTCAGGGTACTCTTGGTATACATTTTTAAAAAATCGAAAACTTGATAACAATCTATCCGCAGGGTTTCTAATAATAAAAATCACTTTCGCCCCACTTTCCTTTGCGTATTCTATTGCTCTGTTTTGGGAGTAATAACAAGGGGTTGCATCAAGATAATATTTTTCCCCACGATTATGGGCATACTGTTCGGAAATATCTCCCTGCGACCACTCTTTTTTTGATTGGACAACTCCATTCATCGAAGAAAAAGGGGAACCACGATCAATATAATGATAAAGCTCTTTGGCAAATGGTACGCATATATCATGGTGTTCGGACAAATATTTGGATAATGATGTCGTCCCACATTTGTAGAACCCCGCTATTAATAAATTCGGAGAGACTTTCATGGTTTTATGATTCTCTTGGCGCTCGCTTTGTGAATTTGGACACCAGTCTTTGTATACGAGGTATCCGCACAGCCACGATATTCAAATTTTCTGGCATCAGCAGCACCATGGAAAAGTGATGGACTAAGCTTTAACGTATCAACAAAGAACGATCTTCCTGACCGGGTTATGGCAACTGAACGGTCATTCCGGGATCGGATAATGAATTTCTGATCAACCAGCTTTCCAGCAATCGCGGCGCCAAGTGCGCCTGCAATATGTGGGAAACTCTCGGTCCAATCAGTACAACATAGACAAAGCGGACGCTTTTTTGTCTGGATTGAGTTCAGATTGATACCGATCTGTTGATAGATCTGGTGTCCCCTCTCTGGAAGATGGAAGCTGGCCTGATCCAGGATCAATGCACCCATTGTAACCAGGCTGTGTGAGATTCCCACCCCAAGTTCACCCGCCAGATGGTCATAACAAAACCGGGCTTTTTTTAACTCGGTTTTTACAGCGCGCCGATCACAGCAACCATCTTTTACTGGCGAACCGCATACGATCTGTTCAATGAAAGATGCAACCGTTTCGTTGGTTATTTGATAGTAATGAAAGCGCCCGCATTTCTGCCTGTGTAGCAAGTTGGCCTTCATCAACTGATTGAGGTGGCTACTTGTAGTCTGGTTGGTTATGCCAGCGCGATAGGCCAATTCGGTTGCAGACAGGACCTTTCCTCCCATAAGCGCCTCAAGAATTGCCACTCGGCTTTTATGACCGATCACTCGCCCGAAGTCTGCCAGACCCATCCCACCTCCCGTTTACACATTGAGAACCTGCAACGGGTATACAGTTACAGGATGTCTAAAAGCGGTTTTCAGCGAAAGTAAGGCACAGGACAATATTTTGCAATCAGTTTCGTTTCGATTTATATCGAAATATGCTGTACAAATGGAAAGTACATTGAATAAGCATGGTGATCATGCGTTTCGAGGGCAGGTCAGCCCCCACAACACCCGTTGCCCGTCGAGACGTATAGCCGGCCAGGTCTCACCTGAATATTCCGGCGGTGAAAAGTCGATCCGGTTATGATCATTCAACAAATGTGAGACCGGCGCCCAGAAACTATCCTCCACTTCGCTATTGTTGATTGTCTGCTGTTCACTCTCCATATTGAACACAAAGCAACTGATCACCAATGGCAATTTCTGATTTTTATTTCTGCCCTGCTGATCATTGAGCCTGCCCAACAGGTTCCGGGGCGACAATTCAATCCCCACTTCCTCTTCGGTTTCCGTGGATGCGTGATTGAATATCAGGAGGCATTCGGGAGCGTATTTTAGTATAATTTGCAGATGGCCTCGCTTGCAGATTTGGCTGGAATGAAAATCGCGGTAGCACAAAAACAGCGCAGCGGGATAAACAGAATGAAATCGGTCGATAACGTTGCGTTGCGCAAGATAGCCGGCCGCATGGTGTGGTGGAGCGAGCCTGCCTTTGCCTTGCGTAATCTGGATTAACCCCCCCCCCCCCCTCCAGGAACCGATTGGAACCATGAAAGGCGTAATTCTCGACAAAAACTCATTCGACAAAAACGATATTGCTTTGACCGGGCTTGCAATGCCGGGGATTGACTGGACCAGCTATCCGGCCACCCGCGCCGGGCAAACCCTGGAACGGGTAAGTCCTCATCAAATCGTGATTACCAATAAGGTTGTGCTGGACCGTGAACTGATCCGCCACTGCCCGAATCTGAAATTGATCCTGATCGCGGCAACCGGCACCGACAATGTGGCGCTGGACGCCTGTCGCGAGCAGGGTATCGTGGTCTGCAACGTCCGTCACTACGCAACCCCGGCCGTCGCACAACATACCATCGCGTTGATCCTGAACCTGCTGACCAGCCAGACCCGCTATCTCCAGGATGTACAACAGGGAAACTGGAGTCACAGCGAGGTGTTCTGCCTGCTGGATCATCCGATTATCGAAACCAGCGACAAAATACTGGGTATCATCGGGTACGGTACGCTGGGCAGGAAGGTGGCGGCCATCGCCGAAGCGATGGATATGCAGGTTTTGCTGTGCCACAGACCCGGATCAAAAGGCGCCCCTGAAGCGGGCCGTGTCCGCTTCGATGAATTGCTGGAACGCTCGGATGTCATATCGCTTCACTGCCCGCTGAACGGCGACACGCACCACTTGTTTGACGATCAGGCGTTCAGGAAAATGAAGAAATCCGCCATCCTGGTGAATACCGCGCGCGGCGCCATCATAGATTCTGCGTCCCTGATCAAGGCTCTTAAAGATGGTGAAATCGCCGGCGCCGGCGTCGACGTGCTTGACCTTGAGCCACCGCCGCCCGCTCATCCACTGTTGCAAATCCGATGTCCGAATCTGTTGATCACTCCCCACAATGCCTGGGGGTCAAGGGAAACCAGGCAACGGCTGGTGAACGCCTTGTCGGAAAACCTGGCCGGGTGGCTGAACGGCCGTCCGGTCAATGTGGTCAATCAGGGTTAGCTCGGTCGGACAGACAAACAGGATGGAACCGACTGTAGATACCGTAGATACCGATGGAGACACGATTCCACTCTCCCTTTACATTCATTTCCCCTGGTGTGTCAAAAAGTGCCCCTATTGCGACTTCAACTCGCATACGTTCGCAGGGGAGCTCCCGGAGCAACGCTACATAGACAGCCTGAAAACAGATTTCGATACCGACGTTCGCCAGTTGAATCCAGGTCGCAGACTCCACTCGATCTTTCTCGGAGGCGGCACCCCCAGTTTGTTCCGGGGGGAGTCAATCGCGGCCCTGCTTGAATTCATCGGGCAGCGAATCGAGTTCGAGCCGGATATGGAAATAACCCTGGAAGCGAATCCGGGAGCGCTGGAATACGACCGATTGGAGACCTGGCTCGAAGCCGGGGTGAATCGTCTGTCTATTGGTGTACAGAGTTTTAACAACCGCCATCTGGCGGCCCTGGGCCGGATTCATCACTCTGATGAGGCTGAGCGCACAGTCACCCAGGCCCGGCGGGCCGGCTTCAATAACCTCAACCTCGACATCATGTTCGGTCTGCCCGCACAAACACTGGCCATGGCGCTGGACGATTGCGTCCGGGCCATTGCCCACTCGCCGGAACATTTGTCATTCTACCAACTGACCCTGGAGCCGAATACCTGGTTCCATCGACATCCGCCCGTCCTGCCGGACGAAGATCTGTGCGCGAACATGCAGGACGCAATCGCCAATCAGCTGGATGAAAACGGTTATACGCGCTATGAGGTATCCGCCTACGCCAGGCCGGGCCGGCAATGTGTCCATAACCTGAATTACTGGCAATTTGGCGATTACCTGGGAATCGGCGCCGGCGCCCACTCCAAGGTGACGGATAGCGATGGCGTCACCCGGTCATGGAAACAGAAAAGACCGGAGACCTGGATGTCCTCCGTCCACGCCGGGAAACCCTATTGTTATCCGGCCAGAGTGGAGCGGGACGACATTCTGTTTGAATGTCTGTTAAATGCGCTGAGAATCAAAAAGGGGATTGATGTGAATATGTTTGAGCGCCGGACCGGGTTGCGCCTGGATGCGGTCACGGAGCCGTTGGACGACCCGATTGCACAGGGTCTGTTGCAAATATCCGGCAACCGGATTCAATGCACGGAGAAAGGCTATCCATTTATCGACGAAATTCTGCAACAACTGCTGGCTTGATCCAGCAAAAACGCAGCCTGACTGTGTTATCTTTACGTCTTGCCAGTGAAGCCAAGAGGCGCTCCGTACTTGTTTGTCCGTAATTTATTGCTGTTTTTATTTTTGGCCTTCCCGCCTGTTGCTTTCGCAGACGAGGATGTATGGGACATATCCCGGCTGATGCATCAGTTTCCCAAAACCGTTCATGCAAAACTGGTTTTCAGGGAAACCAGAAGCTCGGCTTTTCTGGTGACTGATCTGGTTACCACAGGGAGTATCGAGTATCGTCAACCGGACTATATCGAGAAGAACACCGTATCTCCGATTGCTGAGAAAATCGTCGTCAACGGGAATTACGTGTCGATAGAAAAAGTCGTTCACCAAAGGAAAGGCGAGGATGTGGTACAAGTCCAGAAATACCCGATACAATCCCATCCGGTTTTAGCAACCGCGGTGACCAATCTCCGGGCCATGCTTGGCGGAGACACGTCCCGAATCAGGAAGGACTTTGAAATCAAACTGGACGGCAGTCGTGCTGACTGGCAGCTCAAGCTCACCCCGACCAACCCGGAAATCCTGCAATATTTCGACCGGATAATACTTCATGGCCGCGATGCCCGGATACAAAAAGTGGTGTCGATTCTGAGCGATGGAGACCAGTCCATGCTTGATCTGACCTATCGGTTTCTGCAACCAGCCAACCCGTAAACGGCTGTGGATGTTGCACGTACCAAAGCGAGCGTTATTCTGTGTATTTTTGCCATTGCGCTGGTCACAGTCTTCACTCGATTCAACGTATCGACTGATATTGGGATATTTCTCCCGAAGCCTGAAACCCGGTTCGAGAAACTATTGCGCCATCAACTGGATAACGGGGTATCATCCAGCATTATTCTGTTGGCGTTTGAAGGGCTGCCTTCAACAAAGCTCGCCGAATTCAATCATCATGTTGTTGAGAAACTGAGGACTTCCGGAACATTTGATCAAGTCATCAACGGGGCCTCGGAATCAAGCGATGAAATTCTTTCCTTTCTGGAAAAGCACCGTTATTTGCTGACTCACAATAACCTGACAGAACAGTTTTCGATATCCGGGTTGAAATCAGCGCTCAATGCCAGATTGGAAGGTCTGTATTCCTCTGCCGCCTCTTATGAAAAACGTTTCCTTCGCAAGGACCCGACAGGCGAAATTCTCGATTTACTGGAGAACTGGCAAGGCCGGGTGAGCCGTCATAAAAAACCGGAGGAGTTGCATGGAGTCTGGTTTTCTGAAAATCATCAGCGTTCGCTGGCGCTGATCGAAGTCGGGACTGACATTACCCGGATGGAGAATCAGGAGACGGTGGTAGAGGAAATCCGGACTACTCTGAATGCCATGAAACCGCCCGGATTGAATGTGATCATGGTCGGCCCGGCGGTGTTCGCCGTCGAGTCTGCAAAGAATATACGGGGAGATATAAAAAACCTGTCGACGATGGCGATACTGCTGGTGGTGGTGTTTATCTGGGCGGCGTATCGATCCGGTCGTATAGTTGTGCTAACCATACTACCATTAGTAGCCGGCATGACCGTAGCGACTGCGTTTATCTTGCTGTTTTACGGGCAGATTCACGATGTTACGCTGGTATTCGGAATCACCCTGGCAGGGGTCGCCGTGGACTATCCGATTCATCTGCTGACCTGCGGCCTGAGCCAGAACCTGAAAGACGAGAGTAACAAATTACAAAAAGTATGGCGGACCTTGCGATTGGGCGTTTTTTCCACCGTCATCGCTTATGCCGCGTTTTTGTTGTCCGGTTTTGGCGGATTACAGCAGTTGGGGGCTTTCACCATTGTCGGACTGGTGACTGCGGCGCTGTTTTCGCGGTGGGCGCTGCCACTCATTGCCAACCACCGCGGGCCACCCTCGGGATTAGCCGGAGTCCATGGCCGATTGAAATCGCTGGGTCGGTCGGCTACCCGATTCCGCATGGTGGTGGTAGCCATGCTGGTAGTTTCCGCGTCGGTATTGTTGTTTCATGAGAATCCGGTGTTGCACCTGAATGTGGATTCACTCAGTCCGATCAAGGATCAACGCCGGGCAGAAGGAAGAATGTTGCGTGAAGACATTGGATTCTGGTACGGCGGCAGCATGTTGATGATGACCGCCATGGACAAGGAGGGTGTGCTGCGGCTAAGCGAACGTCTGGAAGCCGGTCTGGATGACCTGATAGAGGCCGACATTCTCGAAGGCTTTGACATGGCTTCGCACTTTCTGCCGAGCCGACAACAGCAATCATTACGCAAGACCCAGCTGAAAGAAGTGGACTCAATCATTGCAAATCTGAGCGCGGCGCTCGCGGACTTCCCTTTCCAGGCTGATGTGTTTGACCCCGCAATCAAGGATATTCGGGCGCTGGATAAACTCGAAACCCTGGATATAGCCAGCCTGAAAGGCACTCCCATCGGCAAAAAACTGGAGCCGTTCGTATTTGATTTTGAAGGCGGAGCGGCGGGGGTCATTCTCCTGCACGGTATCCGCGATGAGGCGGCAATAAAAAGTTTCGCCAACGACCACGCGGAAGTTCATTATATGAATCTGAGGACTGCGTCCACGGCTCTGGTTGCCAGGAGTATAAAGCGGGTGGCTTTATCCATGATTGCCTGTATCACCATTATCTATATCACCCTGGCCCTCGGATTCAAAAGCCTGACGCGGCCATTGAAAATCATGGTGCCGACTTTCTCGGCGGCAGTGACCGTAGCCGCCGTTCTGGTTTTCAGCGGCCATTCGCTCAGCATTTTCCACCTGATCTCGTTATTGCTTGTGGTCGGTCTGGGCTTGGATTATGCCTTGTTTTTCAACCGACTGCCGGAGAATGACGATGAATGGGATACGACTTTCAAGTCCCTCTGGGTATGCGGAATCACCACCATGCTGGTATTCGGTGTCCTCTCCTTTTCCTGGACGCCGCCGCTCGAAGCGATTGGATTAACCGTTTGTATCGGCACTTTTATCAGCATCGTATTCGCGGCAATGTGGGCGGCCGTCGCCGAAAAGTGACCGCATCTTCTAATCGGAACCAATCATGAAATCATACCGGAATCAGCCAAATATCCTGATCGTCATGGCGGACCAGTTAAGCGCCCGGGCGTTGGGGTGTTATGGAAACGACGAGGTCTACAGTCCCAACATTGACACTCTGGCAAGCCAGGGAGTGTTGTTTCAGAACGCCTATTCCAGCAGCCCGTTGTGTACACCGGCGCGATATGCCTTCATGACCGGGCAGAATGTCTCGCGTTGCGGAGGATATGACAACGCCGCCTATCTGCCGTCAACGATGCCGACTTTCGCTCATTATCTGCGATTGATGGGGTATCGCACCTGTCTGTCGGGGAAGATGCACTTTGTCGGCGCCGACCAGCTGCATGGATTTGAGGAACGGGTCACAACCGACATCTATCCCGCCGATTTCGGCTGGGTACCGGACTGGACGAACCCGCGGCAGCGGATTGACCTGTGGTATCACAACATGTCCAGCGTAACCCAGGCCGGGGTGGCAGCGATCACCAATCAGCTGGCTTATGATGACGAGGTGGGCGCCCAGGCTATGCGTGTGATCTATGACCACGCCCGCTCCGAAGACTCCCGGCCATTGTGTCTGGTAGCCAGCTTCATCCACCCGCACGACCCGTATGCAGCCCGGCAAAAATACTGGGACCTGTACGACAATGTGGATATTTCTCTGCCATCGGTTGCCCGGCCGGCTGTTCAGCCTGACCCCCATAATCAACGCCTGGAAAATGTGATTGCGATTGATGCGGTTGATCTCGACGATCAGCAGATTGTTAATGCCCGGCGCGCCTATTACGCGAATGTCTCCTACGTGGATGAGTGGCTGGGACGATTGCGGGACACGCTTGATGAATGCGGGCTGAGTGAGAATACCGTGATCATTGTGACTGCGGACCACGGCGATATGCTCGGTGAATATGGATTATGGTATAAAATGTCATTCCGGGAGTGGTCCTGCCGGATTCCGATGATCATGAGCCAGCCGACCGGATGGGCGCCGCGGAAAGTCAGCCAGCCGGTTTCCCTGGTGGATGTGCTGCCGACCTTGCTGGATATTGCATCAGCTGGTGTCGATGCCGACAAACCGCAAGCCATTGACCCGCTGGACGGGCGCAGCCTGTATCCGTTGTGTCAAGGTGACGAATCTGGCGACCCGAACAGAACGGTCAGTGAATATCTGGCTGAAGGGACCTCAGCTCCGATGCTGATGATCCGCTTTTCCCGCTACAAGTACATTACCTGCCCAACCGACCCGGAGCAGCTTTTTGATCTGGAAAATGACCCGGACGAAACCATCAACCTGGCTGGCGATCCGGCCTTTGATGCGTTGCTCAGAGACTTGCGACAGCAGGCCGAAGAACATTGGGATGCCGAACCACTGCGGCAAACCGTGATTGCCGACCAGGAGCGGAGAAGAAGGGTTCACAGCGCTCTCACCGTCAGCAAGCTCCACAGCTGGGATTACAGCCCACAGCGCAATGCCGCCGAAGAATACACCCGAAGCCATCATGACCTGACCCGCCTGGACAGCGCCTCCCGATTGCCGCGACCCGCTCCGTTCAACCCGAAATACCGATAACCAGTGATGCCCTGATTCCCATAATCCGGCAGGGGAATTTCAATCATATCAGTGAGCGCTTTGTTTCGGCGCTCTTCTGCGCTGTGACCACCAGACCAGTCCCAGCAACAAAAACGCGGGCAGATAAAACATCTCTTTGGGTACACGGTCTTTTCGGGTTTTGATTGTACTTAATTCCACCGGATCATCGGTATAGTAGTCGAAGGTCTTGCCGATGGTTTCAAAGAAGGGCGAGCCGGGGAAGGGTTCCTCAATAATGGCGCGGCCATCTTCTACAATGACTGTGAGTCCGGCCTTTTCCAGTCTCTCGATCGCTTGTGTCTGGTCACCCATCGGCACCAGAATGGTTGTGCTGGTGATCTCGCCGGTATCAAAATCAGGGCCGGTTACCACCATGGTCAGTGTCCCGTCGGGAGTCGCGTTATCAACCACCTCATAAACCTTGGCAGGGTGAATGTCATCGAATGGCGGGTCTACCCTGTCCAGCCAGAAACCGGGGCGAAACAGGGTGAAGGCGACCAGCAGCAGCACCACCGATTCCCAAATCCTGTTGCGGGTCAACAGCCAGCCCTGGGTGGCCGAGGCGAACAGCATCATGGCGATGACGGCGACAATGAATACGAATACGGCCTTTAGCGGCGATACATTGATGAGCAGCAGTTCGGTATTGAAAATAAACAGAAACGGCAGCAGGGCGGTGCGAATATCATAAGCGAACCCCTGAATCCCGGTTTTGATCGGGTCTCCCTTCGAGATGGCCGCCGCCGCGAAAGCCGCCAGCCCGACCGGGGGCGTGTCGTCCGCCAGAATGCCGAAATAAAATACGAACAGGTGCACGGCGATTAACGGAACCAGCAGGCCGTTGGCCGCCCCCAGGGTAATGATCACCGGGGCCATCAACGAGGAAACGACGATATAGTTGGCTGTTGTGGGCAGCCCCATGCCGAGAATCAGGCTCATCACAGCGACCAGTAACAACATGATGATCAGATATCCGCCGGACAGGAACTCTACAAACTCGCCGACCACCTGGTGGGCGCCGGTCAATGATATGGTGCCGACTATAATCCCGGCGGCGCCGGTCGCAACCGAAATACTGATCATGTTGCGTGACCCTGCGATCATGCCGGAGATCCAGTCATCCTTGCCCGTTCGAAAGGCTGCCCGATAGTTTCCGGAGCCGCGGAAAAACGCCTTGATCGGATGCTGGGTCAGGGTCACGATGATCATTGCGATGGCTGCCCAGAATGCCGATAATCCCGGTGACAGCCGCTCAATTACGATGCTCCAGATCAGAATCACGATGGGCAGGATGAAATACAGGCCGGTGAGCGCGGTTTCTCCCGCTTTGGGCAGTTCGGTGATCGGCGCGTCCGGGGCGTCGACAACCAGGTCAGGTATTGTGGATGCCAGTTTCAGGAGATACAGGTAGACTCCCGTGCAACCCGCCGCGACAATATAAAAGGCCGAAGCCGGAGCCACGACCTTGATCCAGCCGAGGCCGTAATAAACCACAAGGCCAAGCAGTCCGATGCCGATGAATCCGCCCAGAAACCCCATCATCTTGCGGACAAAAGTAAGGGAGGAGGGTGGTTTGGGCAGTCCTTGCAGGTTCAACTTCATGGCCTCGAGATGAACGATGTAAAAGAGCGCGATATAGGATACCAGCGCCGGAACCAGGGCATGTTTCAGTATCTCCTGATAGCTGATGCCGGTAAATTCGGCGATCAGGAATGCGGCGGCTCCCATAACCGGGGGTGTCAACTGGCCATTGGTTGAGGAAGCCACCTCGACCGCTCCCGCCTTTTCGGCAGAAAATCCGGTGCGTTTCATCAGTGGAATGGTAAACGTCCCGGTGGTGACGGTATTGGCGATGGATGATCCGGAATACATACCGCTCAGCGCGGAAGCCACCACGGCCGCCTTGGCCGGTCCGCCGCGCAAATGTCCGAGCAGGGAAAAGGCGATCTTGATGAAGAAATTCCCCGCGCCGGCTTTTTCCAGAATGGAGCCGAACAGCACAAACAGGAAGATCAGGCTGGCCGAGACACCGAGCGCGACACCAAATACCCCTTCATTCTGCATCCAGAAGTGCCACATCGCCTTGCCGTAGGACGCTCCCTTCCACTGAATCGTTTCGGGTAACCAGTGGGCGTTGCCGAAGAAAACATAAGCGACAAACACACTGGCAACGATCAATAACGGAAGTCCGAGAGATCGATAAACCGTGATTCCAAGAATCAGCATGCCGATGGTGGATGCGACCAGGTCGCTGGTTGTCGGCAATCCGGCGCGCACCGCAATTTCGTTGCGAAGAACCACGATATACAGACAGCAGACCACGCCGGCAACAGCCAGAACCCAGTCATACCAGGGGATTCGGCTCGACGGGCTGGACTTGAACAGAGGGAAAGCAAGGGTGGCCAGGAAAAAGCCGAACGCGAGGTGGATCAAGCGGGCGTTCGAGTTGGTGACGATGACACTGATTCCGGTCACATCGGTCAGCCAGAACGGGAGGTTGGAGGCAATATAAAGTTGAAACAGGGCCCAGACAAACGCGACCGTGGCGATTAGTTTGCCTTCCCAGCCGGTCGGATTGCGCCCTCCCGTATCAATAGACGAAAAATCCTCCAGGTTGCCCTGGAGTTGATTGTTTGGCGCCATCTTTACCTCGCGCGGGTCTGGAAGGTTATGTTCATTGATCCGTTATCAAAAAAAAACCCTCCCGAAATTTTTGGCGGGAGGGTTTTTCTGGTTACAGCCGGTAACGGTAAGATTACATCCAGCCGCGTTCCTTGTAATACTTTTCTGCGCCCGGATGCAGCGGGGCTGAAAGAGAGTCGGAAATCATTTCCTTCTCGTTCAGATTGGCAAACGCCGGATGCAGTTTCCTGAAGTCATCAAAGTTTTCAAATACGGCCTTGACCACGACATAGACGACCTCGTCGGGGACATCGGCGCTGGAAACGAAGGTGGCGCCAACGCCGAAAGTGGCAATGTCATTCTCATTATTGTACATACCTGCCGGGATGGAAGCGGTTCGATAGTACGGGTTGTCGGCAACCAGTTTGTCAATGGCCGCTCCTTCAACGGTGACCAGGTGGGCATCGCAGGTCGCTAAAGATTCCTGGGTCAGGGCGGACGGGTGGCCGACCAGCCAGAAATAGGCGTCAATCTTGCCATCGCATACAGCCTGTCCGGTTTCCGCCGATTTCATTTCTGCTGCAAGTCTGAGGTCGCTACGTTGCCAGCCGAGCGCTTCTTCAATTACTTCCCAGGTGCCGCGAGTGCCTGAACCGGGGTTGCCGATGTTCAGGCGCTTGCCTTTGGCGTCGGTCAGGGTATTGATCCCGGAGTCGTCGCTGGCGATGACGGTGACTGGCTCAGGATGGACCGAGAAGACAGCGCGCAGCTTCTCGAATGCGCCCTGATCCTCGAATTTTGAAGTGCCGTGGAAGGCATGATACTGCCAGTCGGATTGCGCTACGCCAAACTCCAGTTCACCGGCGCGGATGGTATTGATATTGTAAATCGAGCCGCCGGTGGACTCCGCCGAGCAACGAATGCCATGCTCCTTGCGGTTCTTGTTTACCAGTCTGCAAATGGCGCCGCCGGTTGGGTAGTAAACGCCGGTTACGCCACCTGTGCCGATGGAGATAAACTGTTGCTGGGCATGGGCGGTCATTGCGCTCATGCCGGTCACAGCCATTCCCGCGGCAACGACCGAAGATAGAATCATGTTTCTCATGGTAATGCCTCTTTCAATTCAAGTGTAAGGTAAATTGAATAGTAACATCTTTGCGGTGTCCGTTGTCATGTAAAGATAAATTTCTCACTTGTTCCTGAACCGGGACAAAATCAGAACTGTCTGATCAGGGCGATTTCGCCGTGCCAGCGCCGGTAGGATTGGAGCTGGGCGTTGGATTCCAGCGTGTCCCGGATGACGGAAATGCTCGGCGCGAAGCCGCGCAGGGTCCAGCCGCGGTGATGCAATGACAGTCGATACGATTTCTGGCGATCCTTGCGTTCCGGTTCGCCTTGGGTCAGGAAGCCCCAATGCGGTTCGAACACGGTGCGCGCGAGTTGTGCGTTGAGGCCGACCGTGACTCCTCCGGGCAGATCGTAGCTGCCGCCGAGATTCACGCTACGCCGGGCATTGCGATAATCCATGCGCGCCGGTCGTTCGCGGTCGTAGCGCAAGCCGCCATGAACGGTCAGTTGCGGCGTAACGCGGACATCCGCCCGCGCTCCCGCGTTCCAGCGCGGGCCGTCCTGCTCGTCGCTTTGCCGATAAGTCCGTCGCCCGCGGTGGGCATGAAGATGCAGCGACAGGCGAGGAGTGAGACGTTGCCAGACTTCCACGCGCAAGCCGCGGTCGTCCGATTGCGGTTGGCTGGCCTGCTGGTTGTGACGGGCTTCAGCCAGAACGCTGATGTTCCGTGCCCGTGTAAGGAACTGCGGCCCGGTGCGCGCGGCAACAGACTTCTGGTCGAAGTGCTTTTGCGGATAGTCGCTGACTGACCAGTCAATGCCGCTGCGCCAGTTGATGTTCGGGCGCAGCGGGTGGAAATACTGCCAGTCGCCCCAGACTTGCAGGCCGGTTCCCGACTCCCGTTTAGCGGGTTGGTCGAGCCGGAATGGAATCCCTCCGATAAACAGGGTATCCTCTTCGCTGGCTGTATTGATATTGGTGTCGGGCGCGAGCGCCGCGCCGATGGAGAAAAACCAGCGCTTGCGCCGTTGCATGATGTCCAGATGATACTGGATATTGCGTTTGACCGCCGGTGGCAGGGTGGTCGCGGCCAGCGCCTTCTCGAAATGTTCCCGCGCCAGTGAATCTTCCTCCAGCAGGAAGAAGGCGCGGGCCAGTTCCAGCCGGGGGCGGAGCGCGGCAGGGTCAATGACCAGGATGCGCTGAAACGCTTTCGTGGCGATGGTGAGATATTTCTTTTTTGTGTCTGGAGTCTTCACCTGGCTGGCGGCTCTGATCGCCTCAGAGCCGAGCCAGAACAGGAAGTTCGGGTCGTCTGACGCCAATCCGGATTCCAGCTCAGTCGCCGGGGGGTAGTCCGGAACCGACTCCAACTGCGCGAGCGCCGGGAAAGAGCAGAGCGCGACGAGCGCCCAGGCCAGGATCGCACATTTCATATTGTTGTCTTTTTTACATCCCGACGCCGCGATTCGGGGTGTTCGCGATCTTCCCACAATGACCAGGCTCACTTATCCGGTTGACAATGGTTCAAGCGCAATCGGGGCGGCTGGTTGTTGCTCCCGGGGTTGCGAATATCCCTGTATGTAGGACATCAGGCTGGGGATGCCGGCTTCGTAATCCAGCCTGTCCACCCGCCAGACATAACCGAGTTGATACAGCTGATCCAGGTTCTGACTGATTGGTCTCCTGTTTTTCAGGGTTTCTACACAATCCTGGAAATATTCCTGTTCGCGTTTGCGACCGGCCAGGTAAGGGGGCACCCCTCCAGTTCCGGGTGTGAACAGATGCTTCAGGTCTATATTGATCATTATCCTCTCTTCCATTAGTAGCGGGACGGCACAAGACCGTCCCCTACGATGACGGTTGCGCCATCTTGCCTTAATTCGGGGAACTTGTCAAAAAGGCAGGGTTACTCACTCGTGCACAGCGGTGAGCGGCGCGGGTGTCGATATGGATTCCCGCCTGTGGCGGGAGTACCCCCCCACCCAATCCGCTTTGCGGATTGGACTCCCCGGTCTGCGGGGGGAGTGATTTATCCCCGCCGGGGGAGTGATGGATGTCCCCGCCGTCAGGCGCTATTTCTTCTGCGTTCCGAACGCGCCCCGCACATCGTAACCTCCCGCTCCCGAGGATATGCGGAAAGTTCCCAACGCGCTGCCCGGCGCATTGTTGCCGTCCGGCTGGTAAAACTGGCCATGCAATGACGAGAGGTCCTGGTCTGCGGCTGCGCCGGGGTTGTAACCCGCCTCAGTCCACGGATTATTACAGGGTGGATTAGCGTTACGATTCTGGCAATTTCCGGTTGCTCGCCCGCCGCCAGTGCTGGTGCGGCCCGGGTTGAATCGGGAGAAGACTCCCGGGTGGGCTTCTTTCAGATGCCCTACCCACCTTCCGTCCGTGTATCTCTCGGTGGGTTTCCACTCGGACGTGAAGGAGCCGTTGGCATTGATCAGCGCGTTATAAAACTCAACCTTCGCCGGCGCGATCTTCAACAAATGATCCCGGCCATTGACGGTGGATCCGTCAGGCCATTGCCAGGCTGCTATGCCGGGGTCGCTGGGAGTAGGGTCCAAAACTACCTCGCCGTTGAGCCTCATGGTATTGAAATTCGCCGTGAAAGTTGTCGTGGCATTCTCGAAGGTGTTGACACGACCGGCGCCGCTCTCATTCCACTGTATGATACCGGCGCTCACACCCTGATAAGTCGCTGTGCCTTGTAAGCCGGATACAGGCGCCGAGTCGGAGCCGGCGGCGAAAACCCGGTACTCAATGTTGGTCGGTTTGGCGAACCAGAATGCGGCTCGGGCGGCGGCGCTGTCCGCCACCATGTCGTATTCCAGCCAGTAGCCAAAGGAACGGTAGTTGTTGTCGCCGCTGTCCCTCTTCGCGGCAACGAACCAGCGGTTGACGCCTGACTTGTAGGAGTTCGTGTAGACATAGGGATTCTGGACTTGCTTCGTGCGCCGGTAATCACCGGGGCCACAGGGCGGATTCGCAAGACAATCCGCTGTCCCTTCCGGGTCCGGAACCCTGCTATACGACGTTACCACCTCCGTATTGTGCCAGTGCGACGCCCCGCGAAGAAGATGCCCATCGCCGACGGTCGTCGGCAATGAGTAGTAGTAGCTGTCTGCGCCGAACCGTGACAGGGACCAATCATCAAGCGGTCCAGGTCCATCGTCCGGTCGTCCTTCAACCGCGATGATATTTTCCGTGCGACGACCGGGCCCATTGGCGAACCATCCTGCACCTTCATTGTAAAAGCCATTGTAGTGACCTCCCTCGTACCTCACTCTGGGTGTACCCTGAGGACCTGAAGTCGGGCAACCGGATACGCAGAGTGTGCGGGAGAATGTGCCGTCTGCGTTAAAAGTCACTGCCTGGCCATTGTTAGAGACAGTCAGCTGCACATCATTGCCGCTACTATTCATAAAAGATTGCAACGGAATGTTACCATTCGACAACTGCCCGGTCTGCACCGGGGTTTGTGTTTGCTCTGTTGGTGACTGATCTGTTTGCGGTTCGGTCGGTTGATCTGTTTGCGGGTCTGCCGGTTGTTGGTCTGTTTGCGGCGGGTCTTGCGTCTGTTCTGTTTGCGGGTCTGTCGATGGTTCAATCGAACTCAATAGCGGGACTACCTGGATGCCCGAGTTGTCGTTTGTGATCGTTTGTGTCTGGCTTGAAGGGGCGCCCGCCGGGGCGCTGGATTCGCTGTCGGTTGAGCCGGCCGGGGCTGCGGGGCTGTCTGCGGAAGTCTTGCCGGAGGAGGTCTTCTTGAGGATGTTTGTGGCAGGGTCGCTGGTGGATGGCGCGGCGTTAATCGCTAGCCCCCCCCCCCCGCAGGCTGCCAGAAATAATGGCATCACTAAAAACAGGAACTGTTGACTGATATTTTTACTTGATTTCATGATTCTGACCCTCATTGAACACCACTATGCGGGAAAGGTAACAGGTTGTTGTTGTTGATGTCAACACCCACACTCACCCCCCACCTTAATTGTTGCCTCGTTCACATCCCGACGCCGCGATTCGGGGTGTTCGCGATCTTCCCACAATGACCAGGCTCACTTATCCGGTTGACAATGGTTCAAGCGCAATCGGGGCGGGTGGTCGTTGCTCCCGGGGTTGCGAATATCCCTGTATGTAGGACATCAGGCTGGGGATACCGGCTTCGTAAGCATAGCCCCCGGCCCGCCAGACATAACCCAGTTGATACAGCTGATCCAGGTTCTCCAGAATACGCTCATCTGTGACCGCTTCATCATCACCCGCCATTCCTTTGGCGACCGCTTCTTCCAGTGTGCGTTTATGCAGAGTCGGTTGCCCGCTCTGTATGAAAACATCGGCTACACTTTCCGCTATCGGCAACAATCTCATTCTTCTGATCTCATCAAAGCGGGTCTGATACATGGTGTCACGATCTCTATGCGCTTCTGCCTCTACTTCCCGGAGCGTCTCCAGGGTGACCCCGGTCTGTTCGGTCTGCACCAGCCTGCGGGCCAGACAGTCTCCCCAGATTTGCAGGAAGAAGGGGTAACAATGGGTATGCTCGACGATATTCTCAACCACTCCGGGGGCAAAGGATATACCGGCTTGTTCCAATGGCACGGTAACCGCTTGCCCGGCTTCTTCGGGTGGCAGGCGACCCAGTGGGAGTATCTTGTTACGCCCCCAGAAAGAAGCGCTGGTCTTGCCCAATGCTGACTTCAGATTCGGTGTGCCGGCCAGTACCAGCAGGAACGGGTAGCCTTCCCTGCGTACTGTCTGGCTGGCGTTCAGCAGGATTTTCCCAATCTCGGGTTTCAGTGTATGCGCTTCATCAATGATCAGGATCAAGGGTTTGCCCCGGCTTCTTTCCTGCAACAGCTTGCGGATGGTCGCCGACGGTCGGGATAAATCTATTTCCAAATTAGCCTGGGCAAACCCGAGACCACCGGAGACCCCGCCAGACTTGACCCGTAATTTCGGATTATCCTCCGTCAGGCGGTCAAGCAACTCGGCCAGGGTTCCCATTTCATCCGGGGTTTCCCACAGAATATCCAGCTTCGATTTTTCCTCCCGGAGGGTCTCTTTCTGCAAGTAACCGAGCAGGGCGGTCTTGCCGTTGCCGCGCGGGCCGTAGACGATCAGATCCCGAGCGGGGGCGCGACGGCCCAGCAGGAGTTCAACACAATCCCGGAAATATTCCTGCTCCGGCTTGCGACCAGCCAGGTAAGGGGGCACCCCTCCAGTTCCGGGTGTGAACAGGTATTTCAAATCTGTATTGATCATTATCCTCTCTTCCATTAGTAGCGGGACGGCACAAGACCGTCCCCTACGATGACGGTTGCGCCATCTTGCCTTAATTCAGGGAACTTGTCAAAAATAAGGCAGGGGCAAATAAGGCAGGGTCACTCACTCGTGCAGAGCGGTGACATGCCAGTCGGTGGTGGCGGGACGGCGCTTAAGACCGTCCCCTACGATGACGGTTGCCCTATATGTTGGAGTCCGCGAAAGAGGCCTTGCGCTGGGCGATGAATTCCAGCAGCGCTTCATCAATAGCCGGGTCAAGTTCCGGCGGCTGATGACCGGCGACATGGCGCCGGAAAGAATGAACGGGGAGATGATACTGGCCTGATTGTCTCTGGCATACACTTCCGCGGCGCCCAGCATGAAAGTCCGCGGCGCGGAGTCCTGAATGATCTTGCAGCACAGGCCTTTCGGGAAACGCACCCGTTGGCCCTGGACATCCGCTCCGGACTGTTTGAACCGTTTCAACGCTGGCGGATAGTGATAGTCCCTCAACCCTTCAAATTGTGACTCATTGTCTGTTGACCCATTGTATACATTAAGCATTTTATACGTACTTATGGATATCAAGAAAAGATTTGGCAGAAGCGTAAAAAAGCTCAGAGAAGAGAAGGGATGGTCTCAAGAGAGACTTGCTGATCATTCTAATCTCCATCGTACGTATATAAGCGGTATTGAACGAGGTGTGAGAAACCCAACAATTGGTATTGTGCAGATAATTGCAAACACCTTAGAAGTCAACGCTTCTGATTTGTTAGATGAGTGACCAGTAAGTGAGTATTTATTCCACATCAGAAGAACTAATTTTAATACAAAATATTCTTTCTAAATATATCCGGCTCCCGTTTTCTGGGGATACTATTCCGGGTGCGATTATGGAAACAGTTTTAGCAAATGTCCGTTCAGCGACAGTACTAAAGACATATGATTTTGTTGACGTAGTCTCCCAAGCAACAAAATGTGGCTGGCAAGTGAAGTCAACAAAAGAAAATACACCGGTAACTTGGAAACGGGCTAAAATCCCGAATGCGACAGGGCTCATTGAAGAATCTAAACGCAACGAAAAAGGCCTCCAGCAATTAGGTAACGCAATAATAGAATTCTGTAATCAGCATGCGAAAGAAAGTCTAAAGCAATACAATTTAGAAAAAATTGGATATGCGCGATTAGTTGTACACAATGGCGGTAAAGTTACGTACTTTGAACGTGAACTATGTTCACATGAAAACCCGATAATTTTTGATCCTGCCAGCTTTAGTTGGCAATGGTCGAAACCAAAAAGGGCAGTTAAAAAAGAGCAGCTTCCTGCTTTCCATGGCACTAATCGCCAAACTAATAAAAAGTGGTGGGCATGGCATGGTCTCGGTGAAAACCAATTACACTTCAATGGGGAGCGTGAGTGGTGGCCG
The DNA here is from genome assembly GCA_965208975.1 of Candidatus Poriferihabitaceae bacterium. Classification (GTDB taxonomy): domain Bacteria; phylum Pseudomonadota; class Gammaproteobacteria; order Arenicellales; family Poriferihabitantaceae. The sequence goes on from CBDBQH010000003.1 coordinate 1,867,708, forward strand.
AACGGTTCTACAAAAGATCAAGAAACACACATGGTTTCTTTTGAATTACCCTCTGTAGGGGACAAAATATCTTTTGGAGTCTTTGTTGATTTACTATCGGAATTAGATGCATCAAGCTGATCAACCATACTTGAAACAATTTTTTTAACTAATAGCGGTGGTACAGCATTTCCAAGCTGACCTGCTTGGTCAGTATATGTGCCTGTGAATTCGAAGCTATCAGGGAAGCCTTGAATTCTGGCTACTTCACGAATACTTAAAATACGTATATCAACTGGATGGCCCCACCGTCCAGAGCCTGGATGGAATACCCACCTTGTAATTGTTGGAGCAACCATGTCTTTCGTCAATCTTCCATACACGCCACTATACCCACCCTTCACTTTTAGTCTGTCAGGCAAGTCTTTTAGCCCTTGACCAGGTTGAATAGAGGACAGTCTTTCGAGCTGTTTAGGCTGTAGGAAGCGCGAAACATGATTCTTTACTTTAATCTGTCCATTTCTCATGAGTGCTTGATAATCCGAGAACGGTTCACAAGCATAGTCGGATTCTTCATACCCCTCCCCGTGCTTCAAACCAGGCAAGTCTCCAATTGCATCCCATACATTGACATGGTGCAGCGATGAAAGAAAGCTGAACTGTGGATTTCCATTTTTATTTTTAGCAACATTTGTTGCCACTGGAGCATGGAACTTGATGCCTTCACGATTTGCTAAAAAGAATGCACGGCGACGCCGTTGCGGGATTCCATAATCAGCCGCATTTAATACAATTGAGCTAACTGTGTATCCGCCTTCAGTCAGGCGTATGATAATTTCATCCGTGTAAGATTGCCCGAAGCCATTTTTCATTTCCGCAACATTCTCCATAAGAATCATACGAGGTTTTATGGTCAGACAATATTGAACAAACTTTTGAATTAACAAGTTATTCGGGTCACCTGAATACCGGTATTTTCTAGGCACACATTTTGAAAATCCTTGGCAAGGCGGCCCACCTGCAAGCAAATCAAGTTCCCTCTTATCAATCTGAACACTATCCATAACCTCGTTCGGAGTAATAGAGGTAATATCGATATTGAAGGCTTTATCCTCACCAAAATTTTGGACGAATGTTGAGATATATTTCTTTTCAATGTCAATTCCTGCAAGTATTTCAAATTTCAGCATTCGAAGCCCTGCTGATATACCGCCACACCCACAAAACAAGTCAATTGCTTTCATTTTACGATTCCGTAGTGTTACTCATAGTATTCAACAGTTAAATAGAACCAATGTCAATATCTGAAAATGGGGTATGGGAGAAAGTAATCTTGCCAGCTATTGGTCATGATGTCTTAAATAAGATACGGTGTGGGTTGAAAGATAGCCTCCATCCGGTGACTGACTTGAAGACGCTGAATGCTTATACATTGGGGAATTCTTGACCAGCCCATCGCTGGGCTTTCATCCTCGGTTGTAAAATTCCATGCTGGTTGCAATGTTCCCTGATTTCACTTCGCTCGTCTTCGGTCCATGCCACTTGTTCGGCATAGACCATATCCTCTGATGTGCCGTGTGATTGGCCGAGAGGTTCGCAAGCAATTCCAACAACTCGTTTTAAATAGGAGTATCGTTCCAGAATACCTTTAGCATAAATTTGTGCGATTTCTGTCCTTTTGGTCCGATATTGTTCGTATTCTGGCGCTTCGATAGATGTTCCTTGGTATCGGACGGTAAATATAAAAAATGCGGTTTCGTTATTTCGGGCACCTTCTCCCTGAATCATCATTCGGAAGAACATATTCTTGGTGACCCCGACCTCTAGGGCTCCTCTTATTGCCTCTCCATGACCACGGCGAGAAAAACGACGCTCAAGTGCCATGTACCGGACTCCAAGTTCATTTTTATTTAGTTGGAATTTGTATTCCCCCAGTGTAACTGATGTGCCGCTAAGCATATGATTAGTAAAGGTTTTGATCAATTCATCCCAAAGATAGGATATTTGATCGGCATCTGTTCTTGCGAGGTATTGGGGATCATTGATGAAGTAATCATAGTGAGAGTTATCAATTTTGAGTGGGCAGTCTTTGGGAGTAAAGTCATGTTCTCCATTCTCGTTTATCCTGATGGCATAATATGCCAGCAGATTTTCTTCACCATCCGCCTGAATAAGACGGCCTGATCGAACGAGTTGTGTCTTTTTGTCCAGATAGTCAACGAAATCCCTAACGGTATCCAATTCATTCATTACTATGTCAAGAGAGTGCTCGTTGAAGATGTGGATAAATGAGCCATCAGGATCAACATCACCTATGTAAAACGGACTGACTTGCCCAAGATTGCCAGACCAGTGTTTATCGCCCTTGATATCGGGGCGGATAATCAGACTGCCAGAGCTATTGGGTATGGTTTTTTTACATGATTCCGAGGCGCCATTAGCAACTACTACTTTATGAATAATTCGTTTACTTGCTGACGGAAAATTGACTGGGAAACGTTTTTTACAATCTCGGTCGAGAAAAATACGATCAGGATATTTCGTGATCCACCGTTTTGCCCCACGTACCTGCTTTGTGGCATCCCGGATTGCTCGTTTCGCCCATCTGCTCCAAGCGACAACAAGGTCGCCTCCTGGCCAAGCAACGGTTTTCTCACTGAAAATTATAATGTAAGAGCCGCAGGTCACTAAAAGATCGCATATCTCCTTTCCGTCCCCGTGGTTGCCTTGTTTTTGATCTCGATATGGACTTGGATATGACCAGAGGTCTAAAAACGATTTATCAGCAAGTTTGGCAAGATAGCGTTCAGAGGGTGTAACTCCTTTTGCCTTTATTACCGCTGGTCGCAAACGTTTCATGTCCAGTTTTTGGTTTCCAGTTACTCTTCAAAGATACCCGCAGTATCTTAATTATTTTGCAGTGTCTTATTATTTTATAGCCGATTACGTCTATATGTTGGAGTCTGCGAAAGAGGCCTTGCGCTTTGCCATGAATTCCAGCAGCGCTTCATCAATAGCCGGGTCAAGTTCCGGCGGCTGATAGTCGTTCAGCATCTGTTTCCAGATTTTATTGGCGCGTACCGTGGCATCGCGCGAACCTTCCATTTGCCATTGTTCAAAGCTGTTGTTGTCGGCGACGCTGGAACGGTAAAAGGCGGTTTTGAAATTCTCCTGGGTGTGGTTGCAGCCGAGAAAATGCTGGCCCGGCCCGACTTCCCGGATGGCGCTCAACGCCTGCCCGTTTTCTGACAGATCCGTACCGGCGGCGAATACCTGCATCATGCCGAGCTGGTCGGCATCCATGATCAGCTTTTCATAGGATGACGACAATCCGCCTTCCAGCCAGCCAGCCGCATGCAGAACGAAGTTCACTCCGGCCATGATCGTGGGCAGCAGGGTGTTGGCGCTTTCATAAGCGGCCTGGGCATCGGTGACCTTGGAGCCGCACAGCGAGCCGCCGCTTCGGAACGGTACGCCCAGCCGCCGCGCCAGGGCGGCGCAGCCATTGATGACCAGGGCCGGTTCCGGGGTGCCGAACGTGGGCGCCCCGGATTGCATCGACATTGAGCTTGCGAAGGTGCCGAAGATGACCGGACAGCCAGGGCGCACCAGCTGGGTGAACGCCATTCCGGTCAGGGCCTCGGCCAGGATTTGCGCCATGGTGCCAGCGGCGGTGACCGGAGACATGGCGCCGGAAAGAATGAACGGGGAGATGATACTGGCCTGATTGTTTCTGGCATATACTTCCGCGGCGCCCAGCATGGTTTCATCGAAAGTCATGGGTGAGTTGGCGTTGATCAGGTTGATGACCACGGTATTTTGATCGACAAATTCTTCACCAAACAGAATCTTGCACATGTCCACCGTATCGCGCGCTCTTTGCGGGTGGGTCACCGACCCCATGAACGGTTTGTCGGAATACTTGATGTGACTGTAGACCATGTCGAGGTGCCGCTTGTTGACCGGCAAATCGGTCGGTTCGCATACGGTGCCGCCGGAATGGTGCAGCGCCGGCAACATCCAGGTCAGCTTGACCAGATTGCGGAAATCCTCAATCATCGCGTAGCGCCGTCCCTTGTCAAGGTCGCGGACGAAGGGGGGACCGTAAACCGGGGCGAATACAGTGGATTTGCCCCCGATCATGACGTTCCTTGCAGGGTTTCTGGCTTTTTGTTCAAAAGTCCGCGGCGCCGAGTCCTGGATGATCTTGCGGCACAGGCCTTTGGGGAAACGCACCCGCTCTCCCTTGACATCCGCACCGGCCTGTTGGAACAGTCTTAATGCGGGCGGATAGTGATAGTCGATGCCGATTTCCTGCAAGATGGTATCGGCGTTGTCTTCGATCCGCGCCAGACCTTCTTCGTCCAGCAGTACATACTCCGGTATTTTGCGGGTAATGAAGGGAGTGACTGCGGGAGCGGTTGCCTGTTCGCGTTCCTGTCTGGCGTGTCGACCGCCGCGTTTTCTGGATGTTCTGGGCATATTCGTTGTGGTTGGTTGGTTGGTTGGGCCGGGAATTAACGGACGGCCATTAACTGATTGCGCCATGCGCTTGAATGGGTACATAATATATCATTGCGGTATCACAAAGATACGCCATGCCGGGTGAATCCGTGAATGTCTGACAAGAACTCCACATACTTTAGCATACCAACTGAAATTCGCCGGATCTGACTCTTTCGTGATCGACCCTTACAAAAATGTGGCCAGCGCCACGCTGTATCGCCGTCTGTTTTCCTATGTGACGCCTTATAAAGGAGTGTTTGGCATGGCGCTGTTCGGCATGCTTCTGGTGGCGGCGGGGGATACCGGATTTGCCTGGGTTCTGCAACCGTTGATGGATCAGGGTTTTGTCGGGCGCGACGCCGATTTCATCCAGATTATTCCACTGCTGCTGGTGGCGGTCGCCTGTGCCCGGGCGATCGGGGATTTTATTGATGTTTACTGTTCCAACTGGGTATCGAGGAAGGTCATTCAGGATTTGCGGCAGAAGATGTTCGCTCAGCTGATCCATGCTCCCACAGAATACTTCGATAACCATTCGAGCGGCGCCCTGGTATCGCGGTTGACCTACGATGTGGAACAGGTCGCGCGGGCCAGCACGGATGCCTTGCGCGTCCTGTTCCGGGATATTCTGAAGGCGGGATTCCTGTTGTCCCTGCTGTTCTGGCTGAGCTGGAAGCTGTCGTTGATATTTCTTGCCATCTTTCCGGTTACCTTCCTGATATTCAAGGTCACCAGCGGGAGATTCCGGACCATCAGTTTCGTCATTCAGGAGAGTGTCGGGGATATTACCGATATTGCCAAACAGGCGTTCCGGGGTCACAAACTGGTCAAGATTTTCAATTCCCAGGATTACGAAAAGCAGACATTTTCCGCGGCCAACAATCGCCATCGCCAGCAGTCCATGAAGAAGGCGGGGATTCTGGCGGCCACGGTTCCGATTGTGGTTTTCCTGATGGGCATGGGGGTGGCCCTGATGATCTGGCTGGCCTTGATTCTGGAAATCACTCCGGGAGTATTCACCTCTTACCTGGTGGCGGTTACCATGGTCGTGCGTCCGGTCAGGAATCTGTCCAGGATCAACGAGGTGATACAAACCGGCCTGGCCGGCATACAATCGGTTTTCCAGACCATTGACCTGCACCGGGAACAGGATGAGGGTCGGATGTCTCTTGGCGATACGGATGGCAACGTGTCGTTTTCGGATGTTTCGTTCCATTATCCGGGAGATCCGGCGCGGGTTCTTGAGAATATCGACTTTGAGATAAAAGCGGGATCAACGGTGGCATTAGTGGGGCCATCCGGTAGCGGGAAATCAACCATTACCTCGATGTTGATGAGATTTTACAGTCCGACCGCCGGCAGTATACGCATTGACGGTCATCTGTTGCAGGACATTCGTCTGCAATCGCTGCGGGAAAATATGGCCATGGTCAGCCAGGAGGTGATACTGGTTGCGGATACAATCAGAAACAACATTGTGTATGGCGGGGTCGGTGATGTCGACGAAAACAGGTTGATGACGGCTGTCGAGACCGCCCATATCCGGGAATTTGCCGATGACTTCCCGGATGGTCTCGACACGTTTGTCGGCGAGGAAGGCTCCCGTTTGTCCGGTGGGCAGAGGCAGCGTGTCGCCATCGCGCGCGCCATCTACAAGGACGCGCCGATCCTGATTCTGGACGAAGCCACTTCCTCCCTGGATTCCCGCTCGGAGAAACATATCCAGGATGCGCTCAGCCGATTGATCCGCAATCGAACGACTCTGGTTATTGCCCATCGACTGAGCACTATCGAAAATGCGGACCTGATTCTGGTGCTGGGCAAGGGCCGCATCCTGGAACGCGGAAGTCATCAGGCGCTGCTGTCGGAAAAGGGGCATTACTACCATTTGTACAATACCCAGTATCGTCACGATACCGAAAATGCTGGATAAACTGCAACAGGGTGGCTCTGGACTCCCGCTTATCAAGGGAAAGACGGGTGGGGTTATCAATGCGGGAATCCATGCTGGATAAACTGCAACAGGGATGGCGGCAGGCCGGTTGGCTGAATCGCCTGCTGTGGCCACTGTCTGTGGTCTACGGATTGTTGATGCTGGTCAGGAGGTATTGTTACCGTCTCGGCATTTTCAGGAGGATTTCCCTGGCCGTCCCGGTCATCGTGGTCGGCGGGGTGACGGTGGGCGGCAGTGGGAAGACACCGGTGGCGCTGTCTCTGGTGCGGCATTTTCAGGACCGGGGTTTCCGTCCGGGGGTGATCTGCAAGGGTTACAAGGGTCATTCTCCGTTCTGGCCCAGAGAAGTGAATGACTCAACGACTGCAGCGTTGGTCGGTGATGAGGCCCAATTGATTTACGAGTTGACCGGGGCTCCGGTGGTGGCGGGGCCGGAGCGAGTCAGAAACGGGGTTTGCCTGATCGATAAATTCGGTTGCAATATCCTGCTCAGTGATGACGGATTCCAGCATCACGCCCTGGGACGTGATCTGGATATTCTGGTACTGGACGGGCAGGTCGGGTATGGCAATGGCTGGTGTCTGCCAGCCGGTCCGTTACGGGAGTTTCGCGGCCAGATCAAGCGCGCCGACATCGTGCTGGTGAATGGCGCCGACGAAGAGAGCCGGGTTGCGGAGGCGGGCGCTTACCGGATGTCAATGACCCTGTCCGAAGCGTATAATCTGTCGGACGGTACGAGGAAGCCATTGTCAGACTTCACGGACGGGGCTGTGCACGGGGTCGCGGGGGTGGGCAATCCGACCCGGTTTTTCCGGCAGCTGGAGGCGCTCGGGCTGGAGGTGATTCGTCATCCTTTCCCGGACCATCATCCATTTGAGGAATCGGACCTGGATTTCGGCGATGACGGATGGATACTCATGACCGCGAAAGATGCGGTAAAATGCCGGAATATGACGATCAGGAATAAACTCTGGGCAATTCCCGCGGTCACTGAAATCGATCCGCGTGTATTCGACCGGATTGATGAACGGGTATCGGGGCGATAGATCTTTCGGGGTGAGCCATTGTCTGTTCCTTTTCACATCATTATTCCCGCGCGCTTCCAGTCCAGTCGCCTGCCGGGAAAGCCGTTGCTTGAAATTGCCGGCAAACCCATGATTCAGCACGTTGTCGAGAGATGTCGGGAAAGCGCGGCCAGCCGTATCGTCGTGGCGACGGATGATCCGCGTATCGTGGACGTGGTTGAGGGTTTCGGTGGTCAATCGGCGCTGACTTCCCGTGATCATCCATCCGGTAGCGACCGCATTGCGGAGGCTTCGCAAAAGCTCGATCTGGCCGCGGACGACGTAATTGTCAATGTTCAGGGCGACGAGCTCGACATGCCGGCGGCCCTGATCAATCAGGTCGCCAGCGCTCTGGATGAGAGGAGTGATGCGGTCATGGTCACGGCCAGCGCCCCCCTGACTGATGCCGCGGAAGTGTTCGACCCTGCCGTAGTCAAGGTGGTCAGCGATCAATCAGGATACGCAATCTACTTCAGCCGGGCGACCATTCCCTGGGTGCGTGACGAATCGACTTCCGGGCTGGCCGGACACGCGCAGAAACATATCCGGCGCCATCTCGGGATTTATGCGTATTCGACGGCATACATTCAGGAGTTCGCGGCCAGAGGACATTGCCAGCTGGAGAAGCTGGAAAAGCTGGAGCAGTTGCGCACACTCTGGCATGGGGAGAAAATCCGTTGCGTTGAGGCGTTGCAGATTCCCGGCCCGGGAATTGACACCGAACAGGATTTGCAAAGAGCCAGGGAGACATGCCGGACATGAGACAGCGCCGGGTTTGCCGGGCATTCCATCCGGTCTCGGGAGCATCGGCATGAAGGCCATGATTCTGGCGGCAGGGGAAGGAACCCGATTGCGGCCACTCACTTACGAAATGCCCAAACCGATGATTCCGGTACTGGGGAAGCCCGTCATGGAGTACCTGGTCGAGTGGCTTGCGAGCCATAGATTCCATGATGTGATGATCAACGTAAGCCATCAGTCGGAAGTGATTGAAACCTATTTTACGGATGGACGGCGCTGGGGAGTGAATATCGGATATTCGTTTGAAGGATATATGGCAGGAGGTGAACTGGCGCGAGAGCCGCTGGGTTCGGCGGGAGGGATGCGGCGAATACAGGATTTTGGTGGATATTTCGATGATACCTTTGTCGTGATCTGCGGAGATCTGATTATCGATCTGGACCTGACCGAAGCTGTTCGCAAACACTGGCAATCCGGGGCCAAAGCCAGCATCCTGGTCAAGCCGGTAGAAAGAGAGAGGCTATCGAATTACGGCGTTGTCGTTGCCGATGAGCGGGGACGGGTGACTTCTTTCCAGGAAAAACCTGTGATCGAAGAGGCCAGATCCACTCTGGTCAATACCGGAATTTATATTTTTGAGCCGGAGATTATTGACCGGATTCCGGCTGACACATTTTATGATATTGGCAAGGACCTGTTGCCGGAGCTGGTTTTACAGGGAGTGCCGTTCGGCGCCATTGAACTGCCGTTTCGCTGGCTGGACATCGGGCGATTGAGTGATTATTGGCGGGTGAACCAACAGATGATGCGTGGTTCGGTGCGCGGCATTGATATGCCGGGGACGGAGGTGACGCCGCAAGTCTGGATCGGGTTAAATGTGAATGTTGACTGGGATGATGTTTTTATCGAGGGGCCGGTTTTTATCGGCTCGAACTCCAGAATCGAGGCTGGTTGCGAAATTCAGGGGCCGACCTGGATATCTCACGGCTGTTATCTGCAAGGCGGAGCTAAAATCCACAGGAGTATGTTGTTTCAGCATACGCTGATACGCAGCCGCTGCGTAGTTCATGAGGCCGTAGTGTTCGGGCGGTACTGCGTGGACAAGGAAGGACAGCCGGTCAGTGGCAACAACGAGGATACGGAGCGGGTAGGAGACGCGCGGGACAAGAACAGATAGATTGGGGGAACATTATGATACGTGTATTTCTGCGATGGCATTTTCTTCAAGCAGTTTGTCATTGAGAACGTCCGCCGTTGGCATGATCGGAGTATTCAGAAGTTCGGCCCAACACGCTTCGCCTTGCCGGGATGTGATCGGTCCTGAATACAAATGAACGCTATCGGGATCGTCTATGCTTGCAGAAACGACATTGACCTCTCCGGTCTGAAAACCAGCCAAGCGCAGGACGCAGCCCAACAGGTGACGTTGTTCGGGCGACGGTTCCGCAGCGTCAAACGTCAGCAAACGACGTGGGCAGATGGCCCAGCTTCGACCACTGATAACAGAACACACGCCACATGGAATGTGGCCGTCTTGCTGCCCTACCGATCTATCGAAGAATGGAGCCAGGGGCTGGTCGGATGCGGGCCATCTCGCCATGTCCCGGTTGCCTCCGCCGTCGCATTGCTTTCCGGCCATGTGCGGACATTGCGCGAATCTGAATCGGCCTTTCTGTTCACCGCTTTCTGTGAGCGCTTCGCCAAACAGTTCGTAGACTACAGACACAAATTGGCCCTTATGCTTGCCGCAACGGCTTTGGACAAGGGCGGAGGAATGGCATTGGCAACCTGTCTGTGCTGATCGAGATCCTTGACCACACCAGTTCGCCTGCGGATCGGACCTTCAAGAACGTGGTCATCCGGGAATCCCTGAATCCGCGCAGCTTCTCTGGGCGTGATGTAGCGGTTTTCCGTTGGGTGATACAATGCCTCGCCGCACCGAAGCGTCAGAGACGGCTTGTTTCTGTCCAGTCGCCGAAATTTCGTGGAGTCCTTCGGTGTCAAACGCTTCACCACGTCCGATGGCGCATCCTTGGCCTTGGATAGCCAGAGTCCTTCCGGCACGAATGAGATTCTGTATCTATCCCGATCTGGCGTGATGTCAATATGATTGGGCGCCAGCGGCTTGCAATCCGGCGGCACGGCCTTCGGCAACCCCGCCAGCGCATCCCCTGCCGTCAACGCAACAATGGTTCTTTTCGGTTCAGGGAAGGTGAAGGATTGCCCGACAGGCACAGCGATGATTACTGCACGTTTCCGGCGTTGAGGCACGTCAAAGTCCAGCGCGTTCAGAACGCTTGCGTGAGTTTCATAGCCAATGGACCAAAACGCATCTTCCATCACGTCAAGAACAGTCACGCCGTCTGCCGCCTGCGTATCAAGAAAGGTCGGCACCTGTTCAAGCATGATGGCGGCAGGTCGCAGCGCTTCCGCAAAGCGCACCATTTCAAATACGAGTCGGCCTCTGGGGTCAAGAAGCCCACGTTTGTGCCCTATTTGGCTGAATGACTGGCAAGGCGGCCCTCCATGTAACAACGTTATATCACCAGTTGTCAGACCAAGAGCGTCTGCCATTCGTTTCGGGTCCAGCGCTCGCACATCCACTTGCCACACCGCCGTCCGCGCGGAATTTCGACGCAACGTGGATGCACAATGCGGATCCATCTCTATTGAACAAACATTGTCGAATCCAGCTTTGCCGACACCGATGTCCATGCCTCCCGCGCCAGAAAACAGGGATATGGCTTTGGGCTTCACGGTCCAGCCTCGGATGCCGCACTGTCCGCCACCAGGTTTCTGTCATCAAGCTCTTTGGTCATATTCCTTACTCTACGCCATCAAACAGCTTTCAATAAACCACATTTCGACAGATGCGTCGACCGGGAACATCCTGATTGACTTGAAAAGTGACAGATCTTTGCGGAACGACTTTCCGGGGCATTTGTGTCTCCTTGGATTGAGCCACAGTTTACCCAAACGGGCGGCAGTGTCAAGGACTGGACTTCTTAACAGGACTGGACTTCTTAACAGGACTGGACTTCTACTGGACTTCTTCTGACAGATCAGGCTGTGAAATGGAATTCGATTTGCTATACAATCGCGGCTCTTGAAAATTTGCTCCATACATTAAATTACCTGAGCCCATGCCATTCTACGAATACCAATGCCGTCATTGCGACCACCGACTCGAAGTGTTACAGAAAATATCGGACGATCCTCTGGTGTATTGCCCGCAGTGCAATGAAGCCACGCTCAGGAAGCTGGTTTCCGCTGCGGCATTTCGATTGAAGGGTACGGGCTGGTACGAGACGGATTTCAAGGGTAACGGTAAAGGACAAGAAAAATCGGCTGATGGTGATGGTAAATCAGCGGATTCAGGCAAGGATACGCCCGCGGATAAAGCCGGTGAAAAGGGAGACGTTCTCCCGGACAAGGCCGCCGGCAAAAAATCCGGCGGCGCGGATGCCGCCGGAGCAAAGAGTTCCGGCGCTGGCGCTACCGCCTGATTTTCGCCGTCCCGAAAATCTCCTGTACGTTATCAACCGGCTTGTGACATGCGAACCCGCCTGTGTGGACAACTGAATCGGTCGGCTATTGACGAGACGGTTTCGGTCGCTGGCTGGGTGTTGAATCGGCGCGACCATGGCGGGGTTATTTTTATTGATGTGAGGGACCGCTCCGGCCATGTCCAGGTTGTGGTGGACCCGGATCATCCGGCGCCTTTTGAGATTGCGGACAAGTGCCGCAACGAATTTGTATTGTCGGTTACTGGCCAGGTTCGCGTCCGCCCCGCGGGCACAGCGAATCCGACCCTGGCTAGCGGGGAGATTGAAATAGTGGCTGACCGGATTGACTTGCTCAATCGTTGCGAGCCCCTGCCATTCCAGCTTGATGAAGAAGATATTGGTGAAGCGACCCGGTTGAAGTACCGATTTGTCGACCTGCGGCGTCCGCCCATGCAGCATGCCCTGCGTGAGCGTCACCGGATCATATCCACCCTGCGGCAATTTCTGGAGCGGCATGAGTTTGTAGAAATCGAGACTCCGATCCTGACCCGGCCTACTCCCGAAGGAGCCCGGGATTATCTGGTGCCGAGCCGGACCCACCCGGGAGAATTCTTCTCCCTGCCGCAGTCGCCGCAGCTTTTCAAGCAGCTGCTGATGGTCGGTGGGTTCGAACGTTATTTCCAGATTGCCCGTTGCTTTCGGGATGAAGATCTGCGGGCGGATCGACAGCCTGAATTTACCCAGCTGGATATCGAGGTTTCGTTCATGGATGAGGACGGCATCATGCAGCTGATGGAGCGGCTGATCCGGCATTGCTTCCAGGTTGTGCTGGATGTTGAATTGCCGGACCCCCTGCCCCGGCTGGGTTATCAGGAAGCGATGTCGCGGTATGGAACGGATCGGCCGGATTTGCGCATCGACCTGGAACTGACGGAGCTGACCGATTTAATGAAGGCGGTTGAATTCAAGGTGTTTTCCGGCCCGGCCAATGACCCCGAAGGTCGTGTTGCGGCGTTGCGTGTGCCGGGCGGAAGCAGTCTGTCGCGGGCGCAGATTGACCAGTATACTGATTTTGTCGGGCAATATGGCGCCAGAGGGCTGGCCTGGGTCAAGGTCAACGATGTCGCGGGTGGCCGTGATGGGCTGCAATCGCCGATCCTGAAATTTCTTCCCGACGAAGTGGTGGGTGAGATCATCCACCGTAGCGGCGCTGGAACCGGCGACCTGATTTTTTTCGGGGCCGACAAGGCGGCCATCGTCCATGCCGCACTCGGTTCACTTCGGGTTCGGCTGGGGCATGATCTGGAGCGGGTAGAGGCTGGCTGGAAGCCGGTCTGGATCGTTGATTTCCCGCTGGTGGAATGGAATCAGGATGAGAAACGGTGGCAGGCGTTGCACCATCCGTTCACCGCGCCAAAAGAGTCCGGGCTGTCTGGCCGGGAACCCGGCCAGTTGTTGTCCCGCGCTTATGATATGGTGTTGAATGGCGTCGAAATCGGCGGCGGTTCGATTCGTATCCATCGCTCTGACCTGCAAGGGGAAGTTCTGAATCTGCTGGGCATTGATAACCAGGAAGCCGGGGAAAAATTCGGTTTCCTGCTGAATGCGCTCAAATACGGGGCGCCGCCGCATGGCGGCATTGCCTTCGGCATTGACCGCCTGGCGGCGATGATGACCGGAGCTGAATCAATCCGCGAGGTGATCGCCTTCCCGAAAACCCAGAGAGCGTCCTGTCTGTTGACGGAAGCCCCCAATCAGGTGGACACCAGTCAGCTTGAAGAACTCGGTCTGAAGACAAGAACCCCCGAACCGGGCGCCCGTTGAATCGCGCACAGGCACAGTAGCCTGCCCCTGCATCCCATCGGCAAGATCGCCTCCGTACCGGGTTGCATACAGAGCATAAAATCCCGCTGTTTATGTTACTATCAACTCCATGTTTGAAGCTGGTTACAGGTTCGGGTTTTGCCTTGTCGGGCAGCGCAGTTTGACATCGGGGAGGGGCAGTCATGGCGGGGCATAGCAAGTGGGCGAATATCAAGTTCCGCAAAGCGGCTCAGGATGCCAGACGCGGCAGGATATTCACGAAACTGATCAAGGAGATTACGGTTTCGGCGCGGCTGGGTGGAGACGACCCGGACTCCAATCCGAGATTGCGGTCGGCTATTGACAAGGCATTGGCTGGCAACATGACCCGGGATACGATCAGCCGCGCGGTAAAACGCGGTTGCGGCGCTCTGGCCGGTGATGATATTGTCGAGATTCGTTATGAGGGTTATGGCGCGGGAGGGGTGGCGGTTCTGGTGGAGTGCGCTACGGACAATAAAAACCGCACAGTCAGTGAAGTGCGTCACGCCTTTGCCAAACATGGCGGCAATCTGGGGACGGACGGGTCGGTAGCCTGGCTTTTCAACAAGATCGGCTCCATCGTTTTCTCAAGCGGGGAGGATGAAGAAGAGGTCATGCTGGCCGCTGTGGAAGCGGGAGCGGAAGATGTCGAGAGTGAAGACGGAATCATTGAGGTGGTGACACCGCCGGAGAATTTCCACGAAGTCCGGCAGGCGATGGAAGCGGCGGGACTACGGGCGGAAATGGCTGAATTGATCCAGCGACCCTGCGTGGAAATCCCGGTACAGAAGGAGGATATCGAGAAGGTGATGAATCTTGTCCATGCCCTGGAAGAGCTGGACGATGTTCAGGCTGTTTTTACCAACGCCAGTTTCGACGACCAGGAGGTGGAATGATGCGGGTATTGGGAATTGACCCGGGCTCCCGAAATACAGGACTTGGCGTCGTTGAGGCGGTCCATGATGAGCTTCGCCCGGTTGCCTATCAATGTATTCGCATGGGTAACGAGCCGCTTCCCGGTCGATTGGGGCGGATTTATCTGGGGGTGCAGGATATGATTACGCAGTATGAGCCCAATCTGGTTGCGGTAGAACAGGTGTTTGTCGCCAATAACGCCAAATCCGCCCTGATTCTGGGGCAGGCCAGGGGCAGCGCGGTCTGTTCGGCGGTGAATGCGGGGCGGGAAGTGTTCGAATACAGCGCGTTGCAGATCAAACGCGCTTTGATCGGTTCCGGCAACGCGAAGAAAGAACAGGTGCAGTATATGGTGCGGATATTGCTGGGGCTTTCGCGAACGCCTGGCGCCGATGAGGCGGATGCCCTGGCTTGCGCGATCTGCCATGTCCATACTGCCCGCATACAGGACAGACTATGTACGGTGTTATGAACGGCCTGGGAGCCATACCGGCGGCCCTGTGATTGGATACCTGAAAGGCCGGTTGTTACAGAGACAACCCCCGTTCCTGTTGCTGGATGTCAACGGTGTCGGCTATGAGATCGAGGCGCCGATGTCGACAATTTATGAATTGCCCAATGAGACGGAAGCCGTTGAGGTGGCGTTGTATATCCATCTGCTGGTGCGTGAAGACGCACAGCTTCTGTATGGTTTTTCGGACCGGGAACAGCGGCAGTTATTTCGCAGCCTGCTGAAAATCAGTGGAGTGGGGCCGCGGGTGGCGCTGGCGATTCTGTCCACGTTGACGACAGACGAGTTCATTGCCTGCATTCGGCGCGAAGACGCGCTCAGCCTGATTCAGGTGCCGGGGATCGGCAAGAAGACCGCACAGAGAATGATCATCGACATGCGGGACCGTATTGACGCGATGGGGGATGCGGGTTTGTCTGCCGCTTCCTCCAGCAAACCTGACGATCCGGAGCATCCGGTGCGCGATGCAATCGGCGCGTTGCTGGCGCTGGGTTACAAACCCGCCGAGGCCAGTCGCGCGGTTCAGTCGGTGCGTTCGGCAGGGGAAAAACGGGATGACCTGATTCGCAACGCGCTACAGCGTTTGACCAAGAGATGACTGTCCAGAACAATCCCGCGTTATCACGGAGCGCACATCCTGATTCCGACCGCGAGCGAATACTGGAACGCAGCCTGCGCCCATCCGCCCTGGCAGAGTTTGTCGGGCAGACCAGCGCCAAAGCGCAGCTGGAGATATTTATTCAGGCGGCGCAGTACCGCGACGAAGTCCTGGATCATGTGCTGGTATTTGGTCCGCCCGGCTTGGGCAAGACCACTCTGGCGCATATCGTGGCCCGGGAGATGGGCGCTGACTTGCGCCAGACATCCGGGCCGGTGCTGGAAAAGGCCGGCGACCTGGCGGCGATACTGACCAATCTTCAGGCCGGGGATGTGCTGTTCATTGATGAGATTCATCGCTTGAATCCGGCGATTGAAGAGATATTGTATCCGGCGCTGGAAGATTATCATCTCGATATCATGATTGGAGAAGGTCCCGCGGCGCGGTCAATCAAATTGAATCTGCCGCCCTTTACCCTGGTCGGCGCAACCACCCGGGCGGGATTGCTGACCTCGCCATTGCGCGATCGGTTCGGTATCGTCCAGCGCTTGCATTTTTATACCACGGAAGAATTGTCGCGTATTGTTGAACGCTCCGCCGGACTTCTTGCGGTGGAGTATGAGCCGGATGGTATCCGCGCGATTGCGACGCGTTCTCGTGGCACCCCGCGAATCGCGAACCGGCTATTGCGGCGGGTTCGCGATTATGCCCAGGTTCGGGGGGACGGTAATCTGACCGGGGATATCGCCAATGCCGCGCTGGATATGCTAGAGGTGGACCGCTCGGGGCTGGATTTGCTGGACCGGAATCTGTTGCTGGCGATCATACAGAAATTTGACGGCGGCCCCGTGGGCATAGACAGTATTTCCGCGGCGGTCGGGGAGGAGCGCGGCACCATCGAAGATGTGGTGGAACCTTACCTGATTCAGCAGGGATATTTGATGCGAACCCCGCGTGGGCGTGTGGCGACCAGAAACGCCTGGCGTCATCTGGGCTTGAAAATGCCGAAAGATGCAACCGTTGGTCAACAGGAGCTATTCCCGGATACAGGCTGTTCAGACCCGGTTCATCAGTGAAAATATACGATAACCTTTTCTGACTCGTTCGATATGACAATAGAAAGCGCTGTGGCAGCCGAAACCTCCATTTTGTTCCTGGTTCTGAATGCCAGTTGGCCGGTACAGGCCGTGATGCTGTTACTGCTTGTCGCTTCCGTGGTTTCATGGTACATGATTGAGCGCAAGAGGATTTCCTTCAAACGCTGGAACCATGTTGCGGA
The DNA here is from genome assembly GCA_965208975.1 of Candidatus Poriferihabitaceae bacterium. Taxonomy (GTDB): domain Bacteria; phylum Pseudomonadota; class Gammaproteobacteria; order Arenicellales; family Poriferihabitantaceae. The sequence continues at coordinate 1,884,606 of CBDBQH010000003.1, forward strand.
TGAGTTCGAAGAGCAGTTCTGGTCGTGGGGGGAGATGAAGGTCATCTACCAGCACTGGAACGGGCAACGGCAACCGGAGGGAATCGCCAATATTTTTCTGGCCGGGTTCCGTGAATTCAACAGACTGGCCAAAAAACAGAATGTTGATCGGTCCGATATGGTGGAGGGGGTGCACCGCTCGATGCGGGTGGCGCTCAGCCGGGAAATGGATAGTGTTGAGCAGCATTTGCCGTTTTTGGCGACAGTGGGGTCCATCAGCCCTTATGTGGGGTTGTTCGGTACAGTGTGGGGGATCATGCACTCATTTCAGTCTTTAAGTGGAATGCAGCAGGTCACCATTGCTACGGTGGCGCCGGGCATAGCCGAAGCGCTGATCGCCACGGCTATGGGATTGTTTGCGGCGATTCCAGCGGTGATTGCCTATAACAAGTTCGCCAATACCGCTGAGAGACTCAGCAGTCGGTATGAGGTGTTCATTGAGGAATTTCTGAGTATTGTCAGCCGTCAGGATATAGGAGGGAGAGCGGGATGAGTGAGCGGAGTCAGCGCCGCAAAAACCGCATGATCGCGGAAATTAATGTAGTCCCTTATATTGATGTGATGCTGGTGCTGCTGATCATTTTCATGGTGACTGCGCCGCTGTTGAGTACCGGAGTCAGTGTTGATTTACCCAAAGCCGCAGCCAGACCCATGGAGAATGACAATGAAGAGCCCTTTGTCGTAACAGTGGATGCCGATGGCAATTACTATCTCAATGATGATGAACAGAAAATCGCATCGGAACGTGAAATTGAACTGAAAGCCAGAGCGGCGCTGGCTCGAGCCCCGCAACTGCCTTTCGTGATTCGGGGAGATGGCGCGGCGGAGTATACCTTCGTAGTGCAGGCCATGACGCTGTTGCAAAAAGCGGGGGTCGAGTCTGTGGGCCTGGTTACCGCTCCGCCTGAGTCCTGAGCGGAGCTAAGATTTACGGTTGCCAGACAACGGCATGAAACAGGAGTTTTGGCGAATTGGTTACACTGCGCGAGCGGCGCTGTTTTCCATTACGATACACGGCGTTCTGGCTGCCGCCCTGGTCGCCGGGTTCATTTGGCCAGTATCAGATACTGAACTGGAGCGTGGGGTCGTGGAACCCATTCAGGCGAAAGCTGTTTCAATCGAGGAAATAAACGAACAGGTGAAGGTTCAGGAAGAAAGGGTGTCTGAGAAGGCCAGGCTGGCTGATGAACTGGAGAAGCTGGTGAAACAACAGGAGGAGGAAAAAAAGATACTGGAAGCATTGGAGGCTGAGCGTGTCAAGGAAGAGGCGCAACAGAAAAGGAGAGAAGAAGAAAAGAAGAAGCAGGCGGAACAGAAACAGCTGGAAGAGCGCAAGCGGCTGGAGGAGGAACATCATCGGTTGGCGGAGAAAGAACGGCTGGAGGAAGAGCGGAAGCAACGGGAGGAGCAGAAACGGTTAGAGGAGGAGAAAAGGCAGGCGGAACAGCAGCGGTTAGAGGAGGAGAAGCGAAAGCAGGCGGAGCGGGAGCAGAGGCAACGGCAGGAGAAAGAGAGATTGGAGGAAGAGAAGCGGCAACGGGAAGAGAAGAAGCGGTTAGAGGAAGAAAAGAAGCGGCGGCAGGCGGAACAGGAGCGGAAGCAACAGGATGAGCAGAAACGGTTAGAGGAGGAGAAAAGGCGGCAGGCAGAACAGGAGCGGTTGGCGGAGGAGAAGCGGAAACGGGAGGAGGAGCAGAAGCGACTGGAAGCAGAGAAGCGCGAGCGGGAAGAGCGCAAGCGGTTGGAAGAAGAACAGAGACTCAGGGAACAGGAATTAAAAGACAGGCTGCGGCGCGAGAGTATCGAGAAGGAGGCAGGAACCGCATTGCAAGCCCTGTTTGACGAAATTGCGTCTGCGGTGGAAGATAAATGGCGGGTAACCGATAAATGGCGGGTAACCGGGGAGCGCGGATTAAAAGCGTTGATTCAGGTAAGGGTAGGCAGAAAGGGTGAAGTTCAATCGGCAGATGTGATAAAAAGCAGTGGCGACCGTTCTTTTGACGAGTCTGCGGAACGGGCCATCAAAGGGGCGTCGCCCTTACCGTTCCCGCAAGATCCAAGGTATTATGAATATATTCGCACATTTAACTTTTTATTCAACCCGGGCGGATGACCGTTTCATGAAATTCCTGAAGAAATCAGTGATCGCGTGTTTCGCATGGATGATGATCGGTTTTTCGACGCCGGCGGCAGCGGTGTTCACGATTGAGATCACTTCCGGCACTACGGCCAGCATCCCGATTGCCATTGTGCCTTTTTCAGTGGTGGGCGAGCTCCCCGGCAAACAGCAGCCGGCGGATATTATCGAATCCGACCTCGGCTCCAGCGGGCGATTTGAACTGATACCGCGCGCCGGTTTTTTAAGTATGCCCGATGATTATGACTCAATCCGCTTCAAGGACTGGCGCCTGATTAAATCCGAAGCGGTCGTGGTCGGCCAGGTGATCCATCTTGCAGGTGACCAGTATGAAGTCCGCTTTCGCCTGGTTGACGTGTTTCGGGAGGCCCAGCTGGTGGGACACAAATTTCTTGTCAAAGCCAGCCAGATTCGCCGGCTCAGTCATCAGATCAGCGATATGATCTATGAAGAACTGACCGGCAAGGCGGGAGCTTTCGATACCCGGATCGCATTTGTCGCTGTACAGGGAGCGGGCGATGATCGACGGTATTATCTCCAGGTGGCTGATTCCGATGGATGGAACGCGAAGACAATCCTTGAATCGAAACATCCTGTTTTATCCCCGTCCTGGTCGCCCGATGGCGGCCGTCTCGCTTATGTGTCATTCGAGGGCGGACGCTCCGTAATTTTCGTACAGGACCTTGACTCTCGCGGGAAACGCGCCCCTTTGAAGACATTCAAAGGGTTGAACAGCGCTCCGGCGTGGTCGCCGGATGGTGGCATGCTGGCCTTGACGCTCTCCAAAGACGGCGATTCAGAGATCTATATTTATGATGTGGACAGCGAAAATCTGCGTAGATTGACACGCAATCTCGCCATTGATACCGAGCCAGCCTGGTCGCCGGACGGGAAGTCGATCATTTTCACCTCCGGGCGCTCCGGTGGAGCACAGATCTATCAGGCGCCGGTAACCGGGGGCGAGGCCACCAGATTGACTTTCGACGGCCACTATAATGCCAATGCGTCCTGGTCGCCGGATGGCAAATCCATTGTTATGATTACCAATCAGGGCAATGGCTACAGAGTCGGGATATACTCTGCCCAAACCCGGACGGTACGGGAGTTGACGGATTCCAGCGCTGATGAATCTCCGTCATTCGCGCCCAACGGAGACATGATAATATATGCGACCAGGCAAAAAAATGGTAAAAGCGTTCTGGCTACGGTTTCTGTGGACGCCAATAGTCAGGTACAACGAATTCTGAAGCATCAGGATGGTTTGGCGGTACAGGAACCAGCCTGGTCTCCGTTCACCCGCAAACTGTAGAGGAAGTTAATTATGCGTAATCTGTTAGCTGTTATAACCGTTTTTGTGATGACCGCCGTTGTGTCGGCGTGTGGTGGACGTCAGGCTTCTTCTGTGGAGGATGACGTAAATGCAGAGGAGATAGTGGCGGTTGAAGTCGTCGACTCGGCCGGCCTCGAGAGTGATGATTCGCTGGTCAGTTCGGGACTCGATGACGGGGCTGGGGAGAGTGCAGACTTTGATCTGTTGAATCAGAGAGTCATTTACTTTGAATACGATAGCAGTAGTCTGAGTGAGGAATCCAGAGCCATCATTGAGGCGCATGCCGGGTATCTTGCCTCTGCTCCCGGTACACAGGTTGTTCTGGAAGGCCATGCGGATGAGCGGGGCACTCGCGAGTATAACCTGTCGTTGGGGGAAGACCGCGCCCAATCCGTAGCCCGGATAATGGGGGGGGCCGGGGTAAACGGGGATCATATCCAGACCATCTCCTATGGTGAGGAAAGACCGGTGTCCCTGGGCAGTGATGAAAGCTCCTGGAGCCTGAATCGCCGTGTTGAGATTCTCTATCAGTAAGGTGTGGTCAATGAGCAAGTCGAAACCTGAAATGAGACTGCCCGGAAGTTCTCTGTCGGTATGCGCTGTCGTTGTATTGATGCTGGCCGGTTGCGTTCTGGCGCCCCCTGCCACTCCGGTTGCCGCTCCTCCCGTCACTGTGGCGCCGGTCAATACACCACAAGAGGTTGAGCCGCCGCCACCCAATCCGGAGATTTTAAGAGCCCTGTCTCAACTGGCGGATATTCGGGACGAACTGAAACAGCTCAGGAATTCAGTAGAAGAACTTCAGTTTCAGTCTGACCGCGACCAACGGCGGCGGCGGGATTTATATCAGGATGTTGACCGGAGACTGCTTGAACTCGAGAGGGCCATGATTGCAGAAAGGGTTGCGGCTGCCGCGGCTGACGGAACGGGTGAAGAGGACGAGAGCTTGCTCGGTGTCCAGCCGGTTGAAGGCGGCCTGCAGGAGCCGGATGACCGTCCGGCAGGGCTGACAGAACCATCGCTCCCGAATGTGGATGATTCTCCGGCGCCTGACGATGCGGTAACGGTTTCTCTGGATGAACAAAATGCGTATGATGAGGCGTTTGGATTGTTGAGACAAAGCCGATACCAGGATTTCATTCTTGCGGCTGAACAATTTGTGACTGACTGGCCGAACAGTCAACTGGTTGATGATATCTGGTACTGGATGAGTGAAGCCCACTATGTCAATCGTGAATTCGAGAGCGCCCTGAGCGGTTTTCGAGCCGTAGTGATTCGTTATCCGGGTAGTGAACGAGTACCTGAAGCGCTATTGAAAACGGGATATATCCAGTATGACATCGGTGCATACGACGAGGCGGCGGAAATATTCCGGGATGTTCTGGCGCGGTTTCCGGAGCATCATGTCGCGATTTCCGCCCAGACCCGTTTGCGGAGAATTGAGCAAACCATTCAGTGAAGAACAGCCGCCAGACTGCTCCGATGGCGTTTCGGTCAGACGATGTTATTGAGCGCCAGCGCCAGATTGTCGACGGTTCGCTCAATGTTGCCGAGCTTGTCGAGCCCGAACAGCCCCAGTCGGAAGGTCCTGAAATCATCGGGTTCGCCACACATTAACGGTACGCCCGCCGCGATTTGTATGCCGTTGGCGGCAAACTTGCCGCCATTTTGCAGGTCGGCGTCATCGGTATAGCTGACCACCACACCCGGAGCCTCAAAACCTTGCCCCGCTACGCTCCGGATGCCTTTGTCATGCAACAGTTGACGCACTTGTCGGCCCAGCTCGAGCTGGGCATTGCGGCCATTGTCAAATCCGAACTCGCGCATTTCATTCATGGCATCGCGCAGACCAACCAGCGCATCGGTCGGCAGGGTGGCATGATAGGCATGGCCACCGTTGACATAAGCCTGCATGATTTGACGCCATTTTTTCAGATCGCATGAAAAGCTGCTGCTGGTTGTCTGGTCGAGTTTCGCCAGCGCGTGATCGTTCAGCAGGACCAGACCGGCGCAGGGCGAGGCGCTCCATCCCTTTTGCGGGGCGCTGAGCAGGATATCGACACCGGCGGTTTTCATGTTCACCCACATTGCCCCTGAGGCGATGCAATCAAGCACGAACAATCCGCCGACCTGGTGAACCGCGTTGGCAACCCTTGTCAGGTAATCATCCGGCAGGATCATGCCGGCTGATGTTTCCACATGAGGAGCGAATACCAGAGCCGGCTTTTCATCCAGTATGGTCTTTATGACTGTATCCACCGAAGCGGGCACGAATGGAGACTGGGGAGCGTTGCCGAGCATGGTGGCCGGCAACACGGTATGCCCTGACGGAATGTTTCCCATTTCAAGAATCTGGCTCCAGCGGTAACTGAAGAGTCCGTTACGGATGACCAGACAGCGCTGGTCATGGGCGAATTGTCGGGCGACAGCCTCCATGCCGTAACTGCCTCCGCCCGGAATGATTATGGCGGTATCGGCCTGGTAGACCTCTTTCAATGTGTTCGATATGTCATTCATCGCTCCCTGAAAGCGGCTTGACATGTGGTTCAACGAACGATCCGTAAATACTACGGAATATTCAAGTAATCCATCCGGATCAAGGTCAGGCAGAAGTGAGGGCATGTCGATTCCCGTATTTATTTATTGGCGTAATGAAGAAATTACTGAATATCTATTGAATTTGATTCGTAAATTTATTAGGGTGCAGCGCTGATATTTCAGTTTCAGTCGCGCCCGTAGCTCAGTTGGATAGAGTACCTGGCTACGAACCAGGCGGTCGGGAGTTCGAATCTCTCCGGGCGCGCCACTGGCTCCATACCCGTCAAATTATACCATGAGTCGAGGATTTTCAATGGATAGAAGAAGTGGGGTGGTTGTGCCTGTTCAGTTTCTATGCCAGTTGACGCCGCGCCAGATTTTCAAAGACTCCTCCGGCCTCCATTAATTCTGTAAAGTTTCCTTCCTCGACCACACGCCCCGCCTGCATCACGTAAATCCGGTCTGCCTGACGCAGTGTGGAAAGACGATGGGCAATGACTACCCGGGTTGCGTCTATATTGGCAAGATTCTCCATGACTTGTCCCTGACTCTCATTATCGAGCCAGTTTGTCGCCTCGTCGAGTAGCAGGAGCCGCGGGTTATGGATGAGCGCCCGGGCGATCAGGATGCGCTGGCTTTCGCCACCCGATGTGACATCGCCCCCGGCGCCCAGGCAGGTCAACATTTTCATCGGCATTGCGGCAATCTCCCGATCTATGTTAGCCAGCCGGGCCGCCCGCCACGCCTCCGTGGCTGTCGCGTTTTCGTGACCACCGACAATGTTATCCCATACGTCTTCGGGGTGGAGCTGCACATTCTGCGGGATGACGCCGATTCTTCGGCGCACTTGTTTGATATTGAGATGTCTGAGATTGCGCCCATCATGGTACACGGCGCCGCTCGTTGGTTCGTCCAGGCCCAGTATCAATGAGAAGAGAGTGCTCTTGCCCGCTCCTGATTCTCCGGTGATTGCGACAAACTCGCCGGGGTGTATGTGAATGGATATATCGTCGAGAATGAGTGGGCCATCCGCATCGTAACGGAAATGGACATGATCAAAGCGGATGTCTCCAGTCAGGGTATCGACCGCTTCTCCCGCGGCGCCTGTCTCCGGAGGTTCAGCGAGAAAAGGTTGAATCTGGTCCATTGCCGGCATGATTGCCGCGATAGCGCCAAAAGACGCGCCCAGGCGAGCCACCGCTCCCTGAAATATCATGAACAGGGTATAGACGACGAGAAAATCTCCAATCCGGAGCGTTTCATGGTGCGGTAGTGTCGCGGCAAGCAACAGGACGGCGCCCGCAACCAATGGTATCGCGGCGCTCAATGCCTGTAGATGTCCTTCAACAGCGTTACGCTCCAGCTCGGCTCTTTTCTGTTTGCGGTAGCCGCGCGCCCATACTGCGAATGCTGAGCCTTCGGCGCCTTCAACACGCAGTACAGAAATTCCGTTAATGATCTGGAACAGCCGCCCCGCCAACTCCTGTGTGGCCTGTACCACCCGGCTGTGAGGGGCCATCTGCCGCAGACCCAGGGCCACTGTCAGGCTCAGGGAGATGAAGCCGGACACCGCCATGACGCTACCGAGCAGCGGGCTGTAGATGAAGGAGAGAAGGAGTGTGGGAAACGCGAAGATGACAGACAGCGTTCCGTTGGCAACCATATCCTGCAGGGTGTCACGCAGAGTCTGGAAAGTCAGGCCGCGCATGGTCAGGTCACCGGCCGGGTAACGATGGGAAAAACGCGGCGGCAAGCGGAGGAGGCGGTCCTGGAACGCGGATTCTGCCCGCGCTGCGGCGCGTCCTTCAAGACGCATTAACGCCATGCCCGAAAGCACATGCAGGGAAGCCACGACCAGGGCAATCACCGCCAGAGCCATACAAGCCACGTAAAGCAGGTGAACCTCGCCAGCCGGAATCACGTCATCCGCGACAAAGCCCAGTATTACGGCGGGCAGCGCCATGCCCAGCCCCCACAGCAGCGCCGTCACAAAAAACCACAGGAAGTCCACAGCGCTCCCTCTGAAGGCCAGCTGAAACAGCTCGCGCAACTTTGCCGGATTCCGGCTGAGTGGCGGGTAGAATAACCAGGCCTCGGTATGGAGTGATTCGGCGCGCTTCCCGGTCACCCGGGTTGTGTGATGTCCGGTGGCAGTCGCTTGCCGGTAGCCTCTCCCCTCTGCCGGTAACAGAGCTACGGGTTGTCCATCTTCTTTGCGGAATGCCAGCATGGAGCCGCTACAACCCAGCCACCACTTTTTCTCCTGATCCAGTCGCACCCGGCGGGCGCGTACTGCGGACACATCCAGAATATGAGCAAGGCTCCCGGAGAAATCGGTAGTATCCGTTTGCTTCGAAAATGTGAAGTGGATGCCTTCATGCCGTCCGATGATTGCCAGTGTGTCTCGCAACGCGGCGCCTTTGGAGCGAGCGCCGGTCTCCTCAACCCGGTCGTATAGATTGAACAGTCGATGTCGAGCGTTACTTTCATCGGACTGTCGATTGATCACCCGTTCCCTCTCCAGATTGACCTGATCCACCACGGCGAGTCCCCGATTGAGCCGCTCCACAGAGAGCGCCAGATCATGGAAGTGCGCCAGCGCCGGTATCAGAAGATCTTTTGCGGCGAGGGTTGCGGAAGAATGGGCGGACAATTGTCGCGGCTCCATCAGGTTGATCCAGGTTTTACGTATGAGTGGCATGCTGCCCTTGGCCGGGTGCAGCAGGCCGAGGAATAATCCCGAGCGAGGAGACAGGCCGGATATCCATACCACCCCATGTTGAGCCGAGACCACGCCAGCTCCTGCCATTGGTTTTTGTCCGGCTTCAACCAGCATGTCCGCCCTTGTCGATTCCGTGTCATAGCGCGCCAGCATGGTGGAAATGTCTGTGATCCAGGAGTCGAGTTGCTTTGCCAGTTCCGTATTGCTTGTCGCGCGCAGATTCTCAACCGGGATACGGTGCAGCATCGTCCCCGGCAGGCCTTTCGCAATCAGGCCAAGTGTCGTGGCTCCCGTGTTCGGCGCTACGCCGGGCAGGAGGCGACCGGCTCCAGCGCGCAACAAATGTTGTGGCGCCGCCTGCTCAATCCCATCCTTGCGTTCGACGATGAACAGGTCCACCGTGCCTTTTGCGACAAACCAGACGGAGCGGGAGTCACTCATGTCCAGTGGCAGGTTGCCGGTACACGGCGCCGGAGCGCCAGACCCGGCGGCTATTTCGGCAAGTGAAACAGGTTCTGAAATCGTCATACGCTAACCAGCCTGAATCAGCTGACGATATAATCCATTTTTATCTTTCATCAATTCATCGTGAGCGCCTCGCTGCACTTCCGTACCCTTGTCGAGCACAATGATCTGATTACAGTCCCGAATCGTACTCAGCCTGTGCGCGATGATCAGGCAGCTGATTCCGCGGCGGCGCAGCGCCCCGTCAATCAATTCCTCGGTGGCGGCGTCCAAAGAGCTGGTCGCTTCATCCAGAATCAGAAATACCGGATTGCCGGCCAGAGCGCGCGCGATTTCCAACCGTTGTTTCTGCCCACCGCTGAAATTACTGCCATCCTCGTTGACCCGGGTTTCGTAGCCCAGTGGTCGACAAAGGATATTGTCGTGGATACAGGCGTCCCGCGCTGCTTCAACCACGGTTTCGTCCGGAACCGAGTGATTCCACAAGGTGATGTTGTTGCGTATACTCGTCGAGAAGAGGTGGACCTGTTGATTCACCACCGCAAGCGAACGTGACAGTATCTGATGAGGAATCTCGTGGCGCGGGTGACCATCAAACAGGATTTCTCCAGACCAGGGCGAATAGAGGCCGGACAAAAGGCGAGTCAGAGTCGATTTTCCGGAGCCGCTTGAGCCGACTACGGCTACCCTTTGTCCTGGTTCAATCTTCAGATTGAAGTCCTTGATCAGAGGTGCCCGGGAACGGTTGTAGCCGAAGCTCAAGTTACGCAATTCGACATGACCAGTCAGTTTCAGACGATCATCCAGTGAGGAGACGGCCTGGGGTGGGGCTGGCGGGTTTTCCGTTTCCAAAGAGGCGGGAACCCCGGTAATATCTTCCAGGCGCTGTATATCGGCTTCCATGGCCTGGCGGTCACTGATGAACTCAACGAAGCGCCCGACCGGAGACAGGAACATGTTGGCGATGATATATATTCCGACCAGTGTACCTAATGTTAATTCTCCGTTTATTACCTGAGTCGCTCCAAAAGCCAGTGTCGCCGCGTTACCCAGAATCGCAAAAAGTCCAGGCAGGGAGGCGTTGATGTATCCAGGTTCCGCGAAACCCTGGCGCACACTCAGTACGCGCGCCTGATGACCACTCCAGCGGGAGAAAAAGCGGTCGTCCGATGCGGTCATCCGCAATGTCCCGGTTTGATTCAGCATCAAGGCGCCGATGCCGACCAGAAGCCCCTGCTCCCGTCTCAATGTCAGGCTTTTTTCCAGCCGGATGCGTATGATCCAGTGCGCCAGCGCCGCATTGATCACCGCAATACCGAGTACTACAAGCGCCAGCGCCGGTGTGTAGAGAAACAGGACAATGAGAAAAACAGCGATCATTACGAACTCGATCAGCAGGCCGAAAAAATGTTCTGAAATTCCTTTGGCAAGCCGGTCAACAGACAGGATACGGGCGGTCAAATCACCGACGAAGCGGTGATTGAAGAACTCCACCGGCAGACGCAGCATTTGTGAGACACAGCGGTTTCCGGCGATCACGGATACCCGCACCGCCAGCCGCTCCAGCCATCTTCGCCTGAGCCGGGTCAGTCCGTAGCACAGTACGGCGGTTACCACCATGGTACTGGCTATCAATCCTCCCCAGGGCTCGTTGCCGGCCAATACCCGGTCCACGAAAACAGACAGTAGCGCCGGCGTTACCAGCGCCAGAGCGGCCAGCATCACACCGCATAATACGGTACAGACCAGCGCTCCCGTTGTGCCACCCAGCCAGAGCGGAATCTGCTTTAAGATGTTGGGGCGAGCGCCGCCGCGCTGAAATTCCGGGCCGCGGCGAAATTCCAGCGCCACGCCGGTAAAACCCTTGCTGAACTCTTCATCAGAAAGCGTCCGCCGACCGGATGAGGGATCATTCAGAAAAAAACGGTCGTGGGAAAAGCCCTCCAGAATCAGAAAATGATTGAATTCCCAGAACAAAATGAGCGGCAACGACATTTTTTTGAGATCGTCTATCGGCACGCTGCGGCCAACACATTCCAGGCCGTAATGCCGGGCTGCCCGCAAGATGCCGGCGGCGCTGGAGCCGTCCCGGCTGACTTCGCATCGTTCGCGTAACTCAGTGAGTGGTATCCACAGACCAAACCAGGCGAGTACGCTGCCAAGACATGCGGCGCCGCACTCGGTCACATGCATTTGCAGCAGCAATGGCGTGGTCACGCGCTGATTCACGTGTTTTTTCGTGGACTGTTGCGAAGACTCTGTGGCTTTCGTCCTGCGACTTTGAAACATTCACATACGTCCGGCGGTCAGAATCTCGAGCGGGGCGCTGGCGCCGAGGTCAATGTGGATACGACAGGGCATGCCATCCGCTGCGAAGGCGCCGGGGGGCTGGTCCAACTCTATCTCTACGCGATGTCCGTGCCCGGCTGGCACATGCAGCAATGCAGCAAGCCACTGCGGGTACGGTGCGGCGGTGCGGGAAACGACCTCACCCGGTACACGGGATATCGTGCCGTCCGGCATGGCAATCCCGACAGTTGCCGGCATGCCGGGTTTTACAGATTGCGCGAGGTCGGCAGTGACGTGCAGCACGGCCCGCGGTGAGCGGGTTTCCCCGCTGCGGATCTGTGCAATCACAGTACCCGCTGAGACATAGTCGCCGGGGTTGGCGTACAGGATCATGACTTCCCCATCGTTGTGGCTGACGATCACAGACCGCGTATCGCGGCTGGCCTCCAGTGTAAGTAACGCAACCCGGGCCGCATTCAGCAGTGAGCGGACTGCATCGTCTGGTTGTGCAGCCTGCCGGACCTCGGTTGTCAACTGATCTATGCGGTCTTGCAATCGGGAGAGCTGGCGTTCCATCTCCGGAACGGTTTGACGGATGATCGGCTCACCGGATGTAATGTGATCTCCGACAGCGACCTGGAATTCCATGAGGTGGCCGGGCTCCAGCGCCGTTACTTCGTGTCGGGGTCCCGGTTGGATCAGGATTCCGTCCGCAGTCACGCTACGAGTGATATTACCGAAGAATAGCCATAAAATGAATGCTGCCAGAACGATACCGGCGCCAGCGAGAAGGATGCGTTCATGTGGAGCGGTGACCCATAATAAATGGTCCAATTGCTGCCGCTTGTTGCGGCTGGCGGCGGCTTCCTCACGATATGGACTGTTAAACACGGGTTTTATGGTTGCATGGTTTTGTATTCATTTGGCCAGGGGCATAGCAGGCAATAGATATAGGCCTTGACCGCATCCGCCCGATTCTTGCGCAACGTGATCTTGATGTGATGAATTCCACGCATGAGGAGCAGCATGCCGGACTGACAGATCAGTGGTTCCGGCAGCGACGGCCAATCAGCCAGCGCGTCCAGTTTCTCTGGAACAACCCGACCGGATTCACGCAGAACGTCCATGAATGTGGCCCACTGGCGCGGATTGTCTATCCAGTAGCGTGGATCGTTTGCCCTTCTTTTTTTGGTCATGAAACTCAATCCGAGCGTTGCCCCCGGACCGTCAGAGTTTATATCAATATGGACGGCCCGATCGACCACAGCGTCACACTCGCAAAAGCGCGTCACGGCTGGAGAAATCATCGTCTCCGGTTGCCCGGACCAACCAGCGCGTTGCAGAAACGCCAGGATATCGCCGGCAGTCTGAAAGCCCGTTATGGCGAGCCGGATCATTCTCCGGCGTGACGGAAAGGCGCCAAAGGAGTCAATCCGTGTTCCGTTTTCCAGAGCCTGATATACGCGCATGACATGCCGATGTTCTTCACGCTCCGGGTTCCAGCCGGCGGCGGCAACGGTCGCATCAAGTACAATGGCGGCGGCATCGGCCTGTTGGCTGTTGCCGGTGAGCGGTTGTTCGGCGGGTCGCAGGAAAATTCCGGGAGCCGGATTTTTATCGTCCGGCGCCGATGCGACATCGTATTCCAGCATCATTTTGTGACCAATGATGCGGCGAACGGCAGAGTCGGTGGATTGGATCTCGTCCAGCAATCCGGTGAGTCCCGCCGCAGCGGCGGTCGCCCCCCTGGAGCATCCCTGTCGCTTGAAGAACGCGGCGGAGCGGGTGCCGCCGATTACCGAGATACCAAAATCCGCTTTCGGCTCGCGCTCACTCAGCGGCAGCTCGAACCCGAACGGGAAGGCGGCCACCGTCGCAGGAATTTGCCGGGCGCGTTCAAGCAGTCGCGTCCATCCCTGTCCGTCAATCAGGGCAGGAGAAATGCGCTTGCCGAGTTGCCTGAGCGCCTCTGAAAAAGAGTCCGCTTGCTGGCTCAGCAGGGCCTCGGCGGCGGCAAGTTTTTCTTCAATATCTGGCTGATTTTCAGGCAATGACAGGTTCCGGGTTCAGGTTTTTCTCTTTTGTGGCACATTTCTTCCAGCCCATTTCCACGGGTACATCAAACAGACGCCCCGGCGCGAAACGCTCCCAGAAGTGACGCAGGCCGGGTACGATCACGCGCGCCACCGGCATGCCAATATCGGGCCGGGACTGATCGAGTACCAGTAACTCCATGCCCCTGGCTTCAATCAGCGCGCGGCAGTATTGAACATCCTCTTTCAGGTCCTCGTGGTTCAAAACGGTGTAATCCGCCTTGTCGCGTAGCCGGATATCCGGCGCTGGCGCCAGATGGGGGTGGTCTGCCAGTTTCCCGTTTTTCCACCAGCGCAGGCACATCGGGTCATCAACCACGTAACGGGGAGGGTTTTTGTCAGGAGCGGGAACCCAGGTCAGGCACTGGTTCATTTCGCATACCGCGCGCAAGACTGCAATATGTGGATCAATGTGCGCCCCCGCTCCATAGATGATGTCTTCCGCTTTCTGGTCAGTCCGGCGTGACAGTGCGACAAAGGCCGGAATGCCGAGATCCGAGGTCACATCCAGTACCCACATGTCCCGACGATGGTTGTTGTAATAGCCAGCAGCGGACGCCAGATAATCGTCGTCAAAACTCGCCAGCTCCACAGCCGGCCGCCGCAGCTGATTATACCACCAGATGGCAAAGGCATCGCGCTCGACCAATTCAAAAAAACCCTGCAAAACAGCTTCTTCCAGGGTGTTGCCGGCGGCGCAACCATTGGAATCTGCCCACAGCCCTGAACTCCCGCGTTGTTGCGGGGTGGCGCTATAGAGCATGAATGTCGGTAGCCAGTAATGCTGTTCCCTGGTGAGCGACCATACCGGAGACCAGTCCATTTCTCTTGCGGGGTCGAATCGGGGCGGGATGATATTGTACGGGTGGCCGCGGGCGTTGATTTGCCGTGCATGGCGCAGTTGCCAATCGCTGAACAGCTGGACATCGTTGGGGTGGATAGCCGCTTCGTTTGCGTTCACCGGGAAATCTGTCAAACGCCCCCGGCGGCGAATTTCATCTCCATGAAAGGCGCCACAATAACGTTCAACCGCTTCGCACAGAGCGCTCACCCTGGACTGTTCCGCCGTGCTCCCCTTGCCAGCGCTTTTACTTCGCAAGCTGCGCCGCAACGAGCCCAGATTCCTGATTCTCAATGCGAGATTGCTTCCAGCCCAGTGAACATGCAGCCAGGGGTCGGTCTCGGCAGTGGTTCTGGCAACCCATGTGACGATGCCACTCACCGGGCTGACCAGATGTTGATAGCGGGCAAGAGTCTGCGCGGGTGACAACGTTCGGGCGCCACCGCTATTACTCGACTTTTTCGGACTCGGCTGCAATTTTATCGGCGATGCCGGTCGCTCCGGTCTGTGGAGCGTCGCGTCTCCGCAGGCTGGGCACTGTGGTCGCCGCGTGACTGGATGATATTCGCTTTTCATCCTCACGACATCCAGTGAAATCGCCTGTTCATGGAGCGGAGCCGCTGGTCCAAGGACCAGCCACTTGGTGATTTCAGTAGCCATGATTCCGTAGACGATATCCAGAATCGCGGGTTCTGCTACGTTGGGGTGAAAGGCCGCCGCTTGACCACAATGGTTTCTTACGAAGGAATGAACTTCCTGATGGTTCGCCAGGCGGTGGCAGAGACAGGCCCGGCACGGGCTCTTCTGGGCCGGTCGGAAGACCGGGCCGAAAAGAGGCTGTATGCCTTTGGGCCGAAGCAGAATCCAGGGTTGCCCGGAGTCAAGGTGGCGGCGATTGACGGTATCATATTTTTCGTCCAGATAGTCGGCGCAGACGAAGACGGACAGGGTCGGTTGCCCGGCGCCGACGGCAATGCCCAGACTTGAAAGCCAGCGGGCGAGGTGGCCATCGTCGCCGTGGAGCGCCACCTTCACGGTTTGCAGCCGTTTCTCAACCAGAGAGGGGGGAGAGCCTAATGAGGACCAGAATGCCGCTTGACCCGATTCCATCTCATAATCACCGCAAACGAGGTAGCCCCTGTCGTACATGGAGGCCAGAGCGCTCCGTATATCGGCGGGCGGGTGTACTCCATCGAGAGCGGCGACGATACTGTCTTGTGTGCGACAGCCATCAAGCAGTGGCAGCATGTCACTGTACAGCTGTCCGTGGAGCAGGGTGTTGAATGTTTCGGAAACCAGCAGCGTCTGGCCGTCGCCAATCAGCCGGAATTCAAGATGCGGCGCCAGAATCGGGCGTTCCGGCTGACTGTGGCCGCTGTCGGTGTTCTTCAAAAGACCGCGCTCATCCATCTGCCTGAATATCACGCCATATCGGGTCAAAGCGGTGACTGAGTCCGGGCGGAGCGCTGGTGAAAATGCGCCACGCCGCCGCCCGGCCAGCGGCAGACGGGCATTGCGGCAGATTGGCGAGCGCATACACGACATGGTCTTGCGGGCTGGTGTCCAGCGGGTCGAACAGTAGATTGGAGTCTGTCAATTTGCCAAGCGCGATTTCCCGCCGGTCGCGGTCGCGGTCGTTGAGAGTGAGTGCGGCGACCTCACCGCTTTGCGCGGATGGATGCGCGTCTGACTGCCAATGGTCTGACGGCCAATGGCGGTCCGCGGCGTCTTCAACGACAGCCTGGAGAACCGCGGCAACGGAGGCCTCAGCGACACGAGCCAGCGCAATTCCGGCTTCAGCCGGCGACAGGCTGCCGCGCACCAGGTGCATACCGAGCTGGAACACCTTGCCGTTTGACCAGTTGCATACGAGCCCGGCGGCATCCATCGCGTCCTGTACCGGAATTTCCCCGATCTGCTCTTTCATTTCCTGCAAACCGAATTCATGTGTCCAGTAGACACGCGCCAGACCGCGTCTGGCCAGTACTTCAAACTCTGGCTCTCCGCTCCCTGCCGGAATCAGGAGATTGGTAAATTCCGGATCATGCAGATGGTCCAGTAGTTCCGGGTTTCGTTCGATGGCGCTGACGAGATGAGGCGCATCATGGTAGATTTCGACGATTGTGTCAAATGCCTCCGGGCGCGCCGCCGCAACCGGACTGTCGTAAGCATCCCAGTTCTCGATTTGCGGGTAAAAATGCGCGCGCCATTGATCAACCAGCGGGTCCATTGTCTCAAACCAGCGTCTGGGGCGCAGGGCCAGGCTGAACATGGAACCGTAGCTTCCCGGTAGTTGAGGGGATTCATCCGCTCCATGATGTTGCAGCAATGGATAACGCCGGCCGGCCGATACATGGTGGTCGGGATGACGCTGCATATTGAAAAACATCCAGTTGCTGAACTTGTAATCGGCGCCCCATGAATGCCGCAGTCGGGTCCTTTCAAAGCGGCCATTGGGCAGGCGTATCCGGCGCAGGCCATAATGCTGGATGTAGTTGCTGATCTTCATCGAGAAGACGATGCTGAAGCACAGAATCATGAAAATCAGGACGGCCCACCAGCCGCCTGTCCAGCAGACGAAAGTGTACCAGAACGCTGTTTCAACGCCATACAGCCAGAAGGGATTGCGAAAGCTCCGCACGGGCAGTTGGCGGCTCGCCAGGCGTTTGCGCGATACCTCCCAGGCGCCGACCAGATTACTGACCAGTTCACGCGGGAAATACTGCCAGAAACTCTGTCCCCGGGGCGCTGAACCCGCGTCTTTGGGAGTGCCGACCCAGATATGGTGAATATGGAAATGCTCGGTGGCATAGTGCGGATATGAAACAGAAGAGAGCAGGAAAACACCCATCTGGCGTTCCCATGGCGAGCGTCTGTGGATCAGTTCGTGTCCGACAATAAATACTCCCTGGCCTTCTATTGCCAGCGCCAGCGCCAGCAGAGCGCCTTCCCAGGCGGCCAGATGTCCAACAATGAAGATTTGCCAGAGTGTGAACACGAATGTGACGGGCCAGAGCAACGCCCATAACCAGACCGGCAGATTGTACCAGAGCAGGCGGTGTTCGGGTGTTGTCTTCGGTTCCGCATTGCGCCCGTCGGCGCCCAATGCCAGGTCCAGCGGCCCGACGCTCCAGAAAAAGAGAAACGGAGTCACCAGCCACCAGCCACCTTCTATCGCGGCAGCGAAAATCAGGGGGAAGACCGCAATCGGTAAAAAATGCGGGAGCGCGTTCCTCCAGCACAGTGAAATCGTTCGGTGCGATGAAATAGTTGCTGTTGTGGTCATCATTACTTGCCAGAGTTGGAGGGGGTGGCCGGTTGCGTCAAAGTTGCCGGTCGCGAAGGTGGCGCCGGGCGTTCGCGGCGTTCGATGGCGATCAGCAGGGGGGGCAGGAGCAGGAAATCAAAGACCAGCGCAAGCCCGATGATCAACGCGGTGAGCAGGCCGACCTGGGCGGTGGGGATAAACGGAGACAGCAACAGGATCAAAAAGCCCGCTACCAGTACGATGGTAGTCGTAAAGACCGCTCGACCGATGGTCTGAAAAGCGAAGAACACGGCTTGCTCGGGAGTGTAGCCGAATTCACGCCGCGCGCGCTGGTATTTACTGAGAAAATGCACCGTGTCGTCTACTACTATGCCGAGCGTCATGGCGACTACGACGGACAACGAAGCGCCAATTTCTCCTGATATCAATCCCCACATGCCGAATCCGACCACAGCCGGGACAAAATTGGGCACGAGGCTCACAAGTCCCAGGCGAATCGAGCGAAAGGCTGCCACAAGAATAACGGAAATGCCGAACAGTATAATCACGCTGCCGAGCAACATGGATTCTATGCTGCGTTGGCCGATATGCGCGAACAGCAGCGCGGCTCCTGAGCCGTCGGCGCGGACGATCTGTGTGGGGTTGTTGTCGAGCCATTGCTGCGCTCGATGGTTCAGCGCCAGCAGTTCCCTTGAAGAGAGGGCGCTGGCGGTTACGGTCATGCGTGTAGACAATTTGTCGGCGCTGATCTGGTTGTTCAGGTCAAGACCAAAGGGCAGTGAGAGCTCATAGAGCAACAGGTATTGCGCTGCCAGATTCTGGCTTGCGGGGAGTCGATAAGCGTTTGGGTCATCTCCGTGCATACTCTGGTTGATCTTGTGGAATGTGTCGGTAATGACCGAGACATGCCGCACCTCAGGTTGTGTCTGATACCACCTGGCAAAATCGGACACATCTTGCAGAAACTCCGGCTCCGCTATGCCATTGGGTGAAACGAGGGAATACTCAATCACGGTATTTCCACCCAGATGCTTGTCGAGGAAATCCATATCCTGTCGAAACCCGGTACTTTCATCAAAAAAGTGTACCAGCACATCGTTCAGTTCATTACGCGGGATGATTGCCGCGAACGCGAATACGACGGCTATCGAGCCGAACAGCAGGGTTTTTTGATACTGTATGACGAACTGCGCGACCCGGTTCATCACCGGATCATGCCCCGGCGTTGTTGCATACGCCGCCGATGCCGGCGCTCGCATCGGCAATAGCGAAAGCAGCGCCGGCAGAAATGTGACGGAAAGGATGAAAGAAGCCACGATGCCAAATGCAACGAAGGAGCCGAGATGGCGGTGTGGAGGCGCCTCCGCGAAATTCATCGCAAGGAAACCCAGTGTTGTGGTCAGGCTGGCGAGAAAGACCGGAAACAGATTGGCGCGGACGGACTCCCTGATTGCGTCGTGTTTCGAGTCTCCGGCCTGTAGACGTTGTTGCAGGGTAACCAGCAGATGTACGCTATTGGCGACGACGATCATCAGCACGATGGTGGGCGCTGGCGCTACAGGTGGAGAAAACGGTAACCCGACCCAGCCACCGAGTCCCAGCGAAACGACGACAGACAAAACCATGACGAGTCCGGTGGCCAGCACACCCGCCCACCTGCGCGTCAAAACCGCGAGCGCCAGTATCATGATGGCCAGACTGGCCGGCAGGAATATCTTCTGGCTGGTGAGCGCCGCTTGTGCAAAAACGTGATGGATCATCACGCTCCCGACCACACGAAGATCAATACCCGGAAACCTGTTTTCCGCTTCGCTGGCGAGATTGTGCGCAAACTGCGCGATGCCGGGGATTGCGGCGGCCTCGTTTTCCTCCGGCAATGATATGGTAACGAAGACAACGCTGACAGCGCCGTCTGCCGATAACAGTCTGCCGGAAAGTCTGGGGTCCGCCAGGGCGGTTGCGCGTATTCGTAACCGCTCCTGTCCATTGTCCAGCGTCGCCGGATCGACCAGATTACGGACGGATAGTTCATCTCCACTCGCAGTCGTATGCTGGAAATTCGTGATGGAGTCAACCCGCGTCGAGTACGGTGTTTGCCATGCCTGGCCAGTGAGCCATGTCGCGGCTGTCAGGGCTTGTTCGGACAGGGCGTCACCATTTTCCGGAGCGATCACAAAAAGTACATGATCACTCTTGCCGTAGGTACTCTCGAGAGATTCAAGCGCCAGCAGTTGGGGGTTGCCGGGGTCGAAGAAAATACGATAATTCGTGGAGAGTGTGAGGGAGCGGGCGCCAAAAGCCACCGCCCCGACCACAATCAGGGTTACAGCAATGACCAGCCAGCGGTTCGTAATGATCCACTGCGCGAATCGGTACTCAAAAGTACTGCATAACCTGTGCGCCCCGCGCGGAGGACTGACTGGCGCGCGGGGGGTTGTCTGACTCCTCAGAATCCGCAGCAGCAGAGTCCGGCGGAGACCGCTTCGAGTTGCTCCTCACTCAATTCGTTGAGGGGCGGCAACGCAAGGTGTAAATTCTGCAGATCGCTATCATGTACCTGTATGTTGAGATTGTCAGGAATCTCGATACCGAACTCATTGCTGATGACCCCTTTCGGGTCTGCAAGCAATTGTCGGCGAAATTCGGCGTCTTGCGCTGATTTTGCGATTAACTGCGATTGCATGTCTTGTGCGGATGTGACCATGGTTGATACCCTCTGATTTTAGCAAGTGTAATTTCATAAACTCCGATAGCTACCCACTCCGATAGCTGTCCAAGTTACCCGGTTATCCAGTATACTATAATTGCGCTTATGTGCAAAATCAAATTCATACCCAGCATGATACGGTATGATATTAGCGGATAACCAACCGGATCATCACAAGGGCAGAACAATGAAACTGATCACCGCGATTATCAAGCCATTCAAGCTGGATGAAGTCAGGGACGCCCTGTCGGAAGTCGGTGTACAAGGCATGACTGTGACCGAACTCAAGGGGTTCGGAAGACAGAAAGGGCATACCGAATTATACCGGGGAGCCGAATACATCGTGGATTTTGTGCCGAAAGTAAAACTGGAAGTGGCGGTAGACGACTCGATAGAGGACACGGTGGTTGAGGCCATTGTCGGGGCCGCGCAAACCGGCAAGCTCGGAGACGGCAAGATTTTTGTCTATGATCTGGATAAGGCGGTGCGGATTCGTACCGGAGAACTGAATGGAGACGCGCTGTAGACAGGATGCCCGCATTCAGATTACCGCTTTTTCAGGGAATGGCTGATTGTCCAGTACTCGCTGATAGCCTAAGGCAGACAGGTCAAGCTCCCGATATTCGCGATATGTAATTATTTCAGACGCGCCCCGCCCCATCGCCGGGGACTGCTGGAGGCCATGTCCGGAAAAACCATTCACAAATATGAAATTATCCACTTCCGGATGCGGCCCGATGATGGCGTTTTGGTCCAGTGTATTGAAGGCATAGTGCCCGACCCATGAATGGAGCGCCTTGATGGATTCAAACGCCGGAATACGGGTGGCAAGGGCAGGCCAGAGTTTTTCTTCCCATATTGAATGATCCATTTCAAAATCATCGAACGCGACTGCCCGGTCTTCGTCCGGGGGGCAGCCACACATGTAATAGCGTCCGTCTGTGCGGACATGTACTCCGGACGGGTCCACGGTCAGTGGCAGGTCGCAGGGCAAAGGGGTTTGTGCATCGAAGATAAAGGTATATCGGCGTCTGGCTTCGACCGGCAAATCGAACCCCGCCATTTTCGCGGTGACCGCAGCGCGTGGCCCGGAGGCGTTTACGGTGATACCGGCGCTGATTACTTCACCTGATTTCAGGGTGACGCTGTCAATCCGGCTGCCATTGCGGGTCATGCCGACTACCTCGTTGGTAATATATTCGACTCCGTTCTCACGCGCTTTGCGACGCCACCAGTCAAACATGGCGCTGCCGTCGAAATAGCCTTCGTCCCGCCGGTTATGGCTGCCGAGAATAATGTCATCCAGATTGTAGAACGGGTATGCTTGTGCGATCTGCTCGCGGGACATGATTTTGGTTCCGACTCCACAGGAGGCCTGTAATGCCTGGTTCTGGCATAGAATTTGTGCTGTTTTCTCATTGTCAGCCAGCAACAGATAACCGAAACTCTGTAATCTGATTTTCGGAATTTCAGGGTCACCGCCCAGATTTTCCCGGAAAGACTTCAGGAACCGGACTCCGAACTGTGCAATCCGGATGTTGATTTCGTTCGAGAATTGCTGGCGGATGCAGCTGTTGGTGTGTGAAGTCGAGCACCACTGGTAGGTCGGGTCCTTTTCCACAACCAGAACCCTGCCGTTGAAATCCCGGTTTGCCGACAGAAACCAGGCTGTGGACGAACCAATCACGGCGCCTCCTGTGATTACCACGTCATAAGTTTTTCGTCGAGGCGCCACAGACAGGGGCGGCGGTTTCATTCGGTCGAACCTTCGGTTGAGGAAACGTGATGATACCGCATTTCTCCGCTCAACGCGCCATCCAGCCGTCATTCCCGTGAAGCTTGTCCCCGGCTCCGAACGGGGAACGGGAATCCACGACCTCATGGAATCTGTATTACCGATGCGTAGAGCCTGCCCCCGGCTTGATCGGGGGGGCGCCCCTTGTGGGTGCCCGCATTATTTCCGTATACGGTCGATGACGGTTGCGGGAGGGTACAAGACCCTCCCCTACGATAACGGCAGGCGCAATCACTCCCCCTCCCCGATCAGGTCGAGGACAGGCTTTGAGGGGGAGTCCAATCCGCAAAGCGGATGTGGTGGGGGGTATTTTACGGATTCGGTGGGGTATTCCCGCTTCGCGGGAATCCTGTCACCCCCTTACCACCGAACCCCCGCTTCCACCTTCATGCGATGTTCGGATTGGCCGTCATTCTCATGCCGGGTCAGTTTCAACCCCAATGTCCGCTCACTTCTGCCGATGACGGATTGCAGCCGCCAGCCGAGTGTGGTTTCACGCTCTTTGGCGTACAGACCCACCCCCAGATGTGGATGGGCGATATAGCGACCATCGCCGATGGTAAAACCATACCCCGCCTGCGCTTTGAATCGTTGCCCTGTAGCGGATTGCGCCGGTTCCAGGGATTCCGCGGTCAATAATCGCTCTTTGGCCGAAGACACCGTACCCCAATCCTGTTTCAGCGTAAAGGTAAATCCTTGCTCAGCCGGAGACGGATTAAATCCCATGGACACGGAGAGACCCCGATCTTTAATATCCGAATCATGATGCGTGATCAGCGTCCGGCCGTGGATTTGAAGGTTCAATCCCTGTCGCGGATGGCTCCATTGGATACCGCCCCCGACTTCCACACCGAATCCACTTTCCGCGTCTCCGCCATCATGACGCAAGGCGCTCTGTGCCTGCAACTCCAGGTGGTGTCCCCTGAAACGGGCAAAGCGCGCCAGGGTCGGGCGCCACCGTCCTTCCATGCCAGCGCGCATCGTCGACACATGCGCCGAAGTGACTCCGAGGTCCATGCCTTGTGCGACTTCATCCGAACGGGTTCTCAACCACAGGGCATCGGTAACGATCGATAAGGTACGATCCGTTTCTTCCTTGAGTACCGAGTCACTGCCGATGGCTACGAACGCCGTATGGGTATCCGTAGTGAGGTCTTCCCTTTCGCTTCTTTGGAGGGTGAGGTCTCCCGTACCATAACCCAACGCGCCCCACAGCGTCATGCGGTCATTCACTTGCCGGGACATCCACGGCGTCAACAGGGTCTGTTCGGATTCAATTCGTCCGTTATCCCGGGATTGATATTGTCCTTCTGCCTGACTATACGACAGAACCAGACCGCGTTGTCCGTGAGTGTGGGTTTGATCCATTCCAATCAAGGTGGTGAGGACTTCTCCATTGAGGGTGGTTTCTCCACTCTTTGCGTCAAACTCCGACAAGGCGCCCTGTGCCCAAAGGGAAGCGATGGAACCATCGGTTGCGGTAGTCCACGACATCGACGAATCAGACAGCAGTTCAGACAGGGTGACGGCGCGGCTCGCTTTGGCGACGGAGTGGGGGTTCTGCATCCAGCGGGATTGCATTTCTTTCGGGGTGGTATCCATGCGGTAGCCGGCCAGTTGACCCTGCAAGCCGGTCGCAGGCGTGGCTTGCATACGTTGTGTGATACTCTCAACAACGTGTCCGGCTGAGGTACGCATAAAGCGAGACTGCCAGGAGGCGGTGATGGCGGTCAGGTCTTCACCGACGACAACCCGCAACGGCGCCTGCCGGGAGGGGAGGGTTGCATAGTTCGGGTCTTGTGAGGTAATGACATGAACCAGGGTAACGGCGCCTTCTTGCTGTGCGGTCAGGGTGAAGGTTTGCGCAAGATTCCAGTTATCCCTTGTAAAGGTCACACGGGTGGGGGATGGCGTGACCGTCCCGGTGTCGGGCCGGGTGATGGGGGTGATGGTGACCGCGGCCGCCGGTTGACTGGTCAGTTGAATGGTATATTGCGTGCTTTGTCCAATCTCGGCAATGCGGATTCCCGGTGCAGAGAGTTGGAATCCGGCGGTATCATCATCGTGAATGGTCACTGTGGCCGCAGGGTTCGGGGACCGGCTATAGCCGTCCGCCGGTTGCAGGGTGACGGTGATTGAGCCATCTGCTTCGTCAATGAAGTCCTGGATGGTTGGAATCATCAGGGAAGTGGTTTCCCGGTCAATGGTCAGGGTCTTCGCTCCGGTGGATTCGGCGGTTGTGAAGTCGCCTTGTCCGGCAATGGTGAGGGATACGGAGATTGGTTCAACCGGCGCCGGTTCGGCGGTGACGGTAAAAGAAGCGGTCGCGCCTTCGGTGACTGAATCGGCTTGCGCCTGAATGGAAAGGACTGGAATCACGGGTTCGGGTTCGGGTTGTGGTTCCGGTTGTTGCGGTTCCTGCGGTTGTTGCGGTTCTGTGGGTTGTCCCGGATTGGTATCTGGTGGTGTGGGCGTGGGGTCCGGTTGTTGTATCGGCTGTTGTGGTGGTTCGACCGGATCCGGATCGGTCTGTGGCGTTGCATCATCATCATTGACAGTGACGGAAGCGGAACCACCGGGATTGCCGATGATATAGCCGGAACCACTGGCAATCTCCACCATGACCGGGCCATTGGGTTCATCGGTGGTGTCCGTTTCGGTCGGCACCGAATAGATTGCAGAACTGGAAGTCGTACTGGCTGGCTGGATGGTAACGGTTTTTGTGCCCTGCTGGTTGGATGCAGAGACAAAGTCCGAGTTCGGAGCGTCGGTTATGGTGAGATTGACGGTCAGGGCGGATTGTGGAGGGGGTGTGGCTGTGACGGTAAAGGTGGCTGCTGTGCCTTCCGTTACCGGAGAAGTTCCGGGCGTGATGGTGATCTCTGGAGTCACCGGAGTCTGGGTAGTGGACGCATCCACCAGGGTAATCTGTCCGTCGCCGCTGCGAGAGCCGGTGACGCCACCGGCGAAGCCGCGGACGATATTCAAAGCGCCGAGCGATACCGTCACGGTCTTGTCGGTGGTATCACTGTCCGCTACAGCAGTCAATAAAATGGTTGCGGTATTCGGCGACAAGGGGGTAAAGGTCACTGTACTGGCGCTGAATGACTGGGTAGACGCCAGATTGCCGGGCGGTGGCGTCAGCGCCAGCGTGAAGTCGCCGGTCGGGGGGTTGCCACTGACCAAAGAGCCGCCAGTGAACACCAACGGCACATCCAGTTGTTCGATACGGTCTACTGAACGGTTCAGGGTCAATACGATGCGGGCGGTGTCGGTACTGCTGCCTTTGGTCGCGGAGGCGTCCGGGGTGGTTAATACCACGGTCGTGGCGTCATCGTCCTGTATATGCAACTCGGCCTCGTAATCCTCTGCGTGTAGGGTATAACCGGGATCCTCCCCGTCCGTGTCTTCTGCCAGAATCTCTACGAAGAGGTCGCTGTCCGGTTCATCGGTAGAATCGGCGAGGGTCGGGATCGTATAGGTGAGGGTTCCACTGCTCGGAATGATGACGGTCTTCTCTCCCAGACGGCTACTGGCTACCTGGTTTCCTCCCAGGCTCTCTACATCCAGATAGACGGTCAGGTTGCCAGCCGGCGCCGGGTCGGCGGTCAGGGTAAAGGTGGCGTTGGCGCCTTCGGTGATCGCCGATCCGGGAGTGATACGAAGGACCGGAACCCGTGAACCGGCATCAGACAGGGTGAACGTACCACTGCCTGTGCCGGTGGCTTTACAGTTGGTGGTGCGACAGCGAAAGCCGGTGGTGCGCAGGCGTATGTCGTTGGGGCTTGTGCCGGCCTGTGCGGGAATCGAGACGGTGATGGTTTCATCTTCGGTATCCGTATCCTGGGCGGCGGTGACAATCAGGGTGGCTGACATTGCGGTGGCGCCGGTAGAGGGGCCGGTAAAGGTGACGGTACTGCCGGACAAGGAAATGTCGGCTGGAGTACCCTCCATCTTCGCCAGGGTGAAATCATCGCCTAAGGCGCCACCACTGAATTGTAACGGAATGTCTAATCTTTCCCCTGAAACCAGTCCACGGCTCAGGGACAGGTTGATCTTTGCGGTATCGGTGGAGTCGTCTTCATCGGCGGTGGTGTCTGTCACAGACAGGGTGACCATCGTGGGGTCGTTGTCGACGATTGTATAGGAGATGGTAGAAGGACTGCCGAGGGTGTAGCCACTGCCGGCCATCACCGTTGCGGTAATCTCTCCGTCTATGCGGTCAATGATGTCGCTGCGGACGGTGGTGGAGATGGTCCTGGATGTCTCTGTGGTATCAAACTCGACGTTGCGGACGGTGGCATGTTCGGTCGGGGTGTACGGGTCTCCGCCAATGCGAACCTGGACGGTCGTCGCTGCGGCAAAGGTCTTGCTCGCGGTGACCGTGAATTTGGCAGAGGCGTCGTCGCCTTCTCCCAGTACATGAGTCTGACCGGCAATGAGACTACCACTCTGTGCACGGGTAATGGAGACAGAAGGAACGTCCACCGGCGCGGTATCATCGTTCTGGATGGTGAACGTGACGGGTGAGCCGAGAGTGACATCCGTTGGCGCGGTTCCGATAAAAGATAATGTGGCAGTCACCGTTTCATCGGGTTCCACTGCGGTGTCACCCCTGACCCGAATGCCGATGACCGAGCCCATAGTATTTCCCATTGTAATACCCAGGTTGGTGGTGCAGCCGTCTGCAGCCAACCATATATTCCCATCCTGCAGAATGTCATAGTCGGCGCCAGAAGCGCCTCCAGTAATCTCAAAGGTCGCCGATCCGGTAAAGCAGACTTTATAAAAGACCGCGCTTGACCGGGTGCTGGATAATGCGATCGGGAAGGTATAGTCTGTAGCGCTGGAATTGCCCTCGTTCGCGCTCGCGGGGCTGGGCGCCGAGATCGACAGGGTCAGCTGTGCGATGGCTTCGGCGGTGAAGCCGGTGAGGAGGGGTAGCAGGAGCAGGATGGAGAGGAAGTGACAAATACGATAGCGGCAGATATTGACTGTGGCGGGCAACCACCAGGGATTGCCCCTACGATGACGGGTGGAAACGCAGGTTGTGGATTCCCGCTTTGCGGGAATGCCCCCCACCCAATCCGTGAGACGGATTGGACTCCCCCTCCAGGGGGGAGTGATATTTTGGTGGCTTGATCGTAGGGGACGGTCTCCGTGCCGCCCCGCGCGGTTGTGGATTCCCGCCTTCGCGGGAATGACGGAAGAAGAATCAGTTAATGAACGAAAGAACCCCTTGCTTGCTTGCTTGCTTGCTTGCTTGCTTGCTTGCTTGCTTGCTTGCTTGCTTTATTGTAACAGCATCTTTGAGGCCGGTTGTCAAGGGGGAATGTGGAGTGGGCATGGCTGATTCTCTTTCGATCATGTTTTTTGTTCCTGGTGTTTTGTGACTCGTTGCTGTGTTGTTTCTGCGGAATGTGACTCCCCCTCAAAGCCTGTCCTCGACCTGATCGGGGAGGGGGAGTGATATTCTACTGCATCCGGTTTGTGGGGGAGTGATTGACTGGTGCGGATTATATAGGGTTTTTGGTGTTTGTGTATAGGGGTTGTATTGGTCCACCCCCTTTGGCGCTGGATTGAACCGGGCTGTCGGAATCCGGGATGGCGATCCTGTTATCTTGATCCTGTCAAATACTAATACTATAATATCACTACTAACAGTATATTGCATGATACGAATACAGTGAGATCACTTTTAACCATATCCAGGGCGCAGCGCCAACTCAGAAGTCACCTGAAAACCAGGCGTTTGCAGCAGGGTTTGACGCAGGAAGGTCTGGCTAAAAGAGCCGGAGTCAGCCTGCCGACATTACGCAAATTCGAGCAGAAAGGCCTGATTTCCCTGGAGTCCTTTCTCAAGCTCCTGATGGCGCTGGACGGGCTTGGGAAACTCGTATCCGCGCTCAAACCGGGCGATGGGAATTTCCAATCCATTGAGGAGGTGTTGGAGACCGGGCCGGGAAAAGGACGTAAAAGGGGGTGGCGCACATGAGTTTCGAGCCCGTCAATCTGGTCAAAGCCAGTCTTGCGTTTGATGACACGATCATTGCGGTCGGGAAACTGGCGTATCGGGAACACCGGATCTATTTTGAATACGATGCCTCATTCATTGCTCGAGGAATCGAAATTTCACCGCTCAGATGCCCATTGAAGTCCGGCGTACAGACATTTGATCCTTATTTGTTTGAGGGTCTTGCGGGTGTATTCAACGATAGCCTGCCGGATGGCTGGGGGCGCCTGTTGCTGGACCGCAGTATGCGTCTGGAAGGCATACTGCCCAATCAACTCTCGCCGCTGGACCGTCTGGCTCATGTCGGAGACACGGGCATGGGGGCGTTGTCCTATGAACCTTGTCATGCCGGGAGCGCATCCCGCGGACACATTCATCTCGATACGCTGGGCGGCCATGCCGGACAGGTGCTTGAAGGCGAAGCAACCGATATGTTGAAGGAGCTTTTGTCGCTCAACGGTTCATCTGCCGGAGCGCGTCCCAAGGCTATGATTGGCGTCAGTTCTGACCGTCAACGGATCGTTGATGGCATCCACGGGCTAAAAGATGGATATGAGCCATGGCTGGTCAAATTCTCGAATATGAACGATGGCCTGGATGCCGGCGCTATTGAGTACGTCTATGCGTTAATGGCGAAAGACGCCGGTTTGCAGATGGAGGCTACCCATCTGTTTCCATCCGCTCAAGGACCAGGCTATTTTGCGGCGAGAAGATTCGACAGGCGTGACGGCAAACGGTTGCACAGTCACACTGCGTGTGGGCTGCTCCATTCCGACTTCAGAACGCCGTCGCTTGATTATGAAGACCTGATCGCATTGACCATGGTCCTGACCCGGGATATACGTCAAGCGGAAAAGATGTATCGTCTGGCCGTGTTCAACGTATTGGCGCATAACCGCGATGACCATGCCAAAAACTTCAGTTTCCTGATGGACCGCAATGGTGACTGGAAACTCTCTCCAGCTTATGACCTGACTTTTTCCCAGGGGCCTCGCGGTGAGCAAAGCTCCATGGTCATGGGCGCAGGAAAAAATCCAGGCAAAACGGATCTCATCAGGCTGGGACTGGAAGCCAAATTGCCCCGCAAAATCATTGATCAGGCCATTGAACAAACAAAATCAGCAATCGGACGCTGGCGTGAACTGGCAAGCGCGTATGGCGTTGGCGGCGACAATATCGAGTTCATAGCATCCAGAATCGGCCGATGACCTGATCATCAACCTGAAACAGGCTTTGGACGGGTTGCCATTGTCCGGGTGGTTACGGGCCTTAAAAATTGTAGGTCAGGATCCACTCAATGAAGCTGTCGCGGCGGGTCGGATAGAACTGGATGTCCCGTTCATCCACATCAAACAGGGCAAATATCTCGGCGCTGGAAGACCACTGGTCGGATATTCGCCGGCTGAATTCAACCACCAGGGAACCCGTGGAATAGTTCATGTCTCGCAGGATACCGGCGGTCACCGTGGTATCCTGAACATCATTGAACGCGAGGTGTGTCCCGACAAACCAGTCATCCTGGAAAACATTGGTCGCCCGCTCACCCCGTTGATCATAATTCCATTCGCCCAGCAGTCCGAGATCGAGATTCGAGTCAAGAATGGAATAAAATGTATACTCGGCGCCAATGACGAAACCGGCATAGTCTTCTTTCTGATAGAGAAGATTGCGGGCGCCAGTGCGGTGAATCGCTTCCAGTTTCCATAACCAGGCTTCGTGAGTCGCTTGTGCATCCACCCCCAGCTGGCGGATTTGCCCGTAGTGAGGAGTCAGGGACAGGCTGCCGTCCCGCGGGTTCAGGTTCGGTTGATATACAGGCTCCCTGCTGGCGCCGTCGAACAGGCTCACGCCAACGTCGAAGATGCCGAAACTATGGCTGTAGCGGGTGGCTAGATCCGTATGCCACTCCTTTGCCGGGCTTTCGTAAGAGGGATGATCCTGTTCAACGATAGCGGATGAGCGCAGACGCCCTCCGTGTCCCGGAAAGGTGCGCCGCCGATGATGGGGCAGAACAAAAAGTTCCGCAGCCCCCCATTCCCCTGACCAGGTGGCATGAGCCATCAGTTGGCCCAGTTTAACCTCTTCGTTCGGGTGGTCAACCAGGTCGGTCTGATTGATGATGTCAACCAGGTGATTGGATTCGGTGACCCCCCAGAATACCCGGTCAACGCCGAGGCGGAGCTCCCATTCCCCCTCACCGGCATTGCCGTACATCAGGAAATACGCTTCACGGAGGTCGGTGTGGCTGCGGCTGGAGTCGGCGGCGTCATAGCGCAGGAAAGGCTTCAGATTGAAGGCCCAGCCGGTGTCGCTTTGAAAATACAGTTCGGGTTCCAGCACAATTCCGCCAGCATGGCCGGATTGTCCTGCATAAGCGGCGCTTTCGGGATACCATCGCCCCTCAAGATTGAGGCGCCCGGAGAGATCAAGCTCAACAGCGCTTGCCTCGACAGCGCAGGTCGCAGCCAGAATCCAGGTGGAGAAAAGAATGCCGTGCAGGGCGGCGCGGCGCGGCATTAACGGATCCGTTTCAGTCCGGTTTTCAGGAAATCGCGGGGTTCAAGGTCGGTTCTGAACTCATGGTCGGACCATGCCAAAACACTGCTTTTGCCAGTCTGATGATTGACCATCGTCATTTTTGCGGAGTACCAGTAACGATCCAGAAATTTCTGGTAGTCTGCTATGGTCAGGGTCTTGAGGCGTTCGTTCTTGCGGTCGTAATATTCGACTTTGTGGATGCGAAGATGCTCTTTGTCACGCCAGACCAGTTGACGGCTGTAACCTGACTTTTTGTCTATCGGAATACGCTCGGAGACGGTACAGGTCCATTCTCCGCAAGACTCGTCACGCAGGTATTTCCAGGTGTATTTCCCCACTTCCTGGTTGCCCATGTCCTCATAAGCGAATTCGCTGCCCATGAATGAACCGGACTGGTTTGACGAACTGATGCGTTTGACCCGTTTCAGCGCTGGCAGATACAGCCATTGGTCGTCGTTTTTATCTGTATGGACGTGAACCAGCAGCGCGGTCCCCTTTACGTCACGCGGCTCATCAAACACAAACATACTGCGGTCACCGTCTCCTTCGATCTCGATCGCCCTGAACCGCAGTTTCCGCTGGCTCTCCTGGCCTTGCTTGTTGCGAAGTACCAGGGTCTGGAGAGCCTTGAAGTTGCCAAAGCCCTTTTCCGTTGCGCGGGCTTTGCGCGCGATTTCAAGACCGATTTCCTCCGGGGTGGCTGACCAGGATGTGAGCGGTGTTCCCATAACGGCCAGGGCAGACAGGCAAGCCGTGAGAAACCGGACTGCTGTCCGGTGGTGGATACGGGTATGGTTCATGGTTTTGTCCTGTGTTTCTATGCCATAATTCTACAATGGAATTGAATCAATAATCCATCCGCTAAGCCAACATTATTTTCGACCCCAAATTTTCAAGTCAAACACTATAATTGCTTTATGAACCGTCCGCCAGACAGTGACCTGGACTACCAGAGCGAAATCCTGCAAGGAGTTTCCCGCACTTTTGCGCTCACCATCCCACGTCTTCCAGGGGGGTTGTGTGATGTGGTGGGTAATGCCTATCTGCTGTGCCGAATTACCGACACCATCGAAGATGAACCGGCTCTGTCCGTGGAGCAGAAACAGGAGTTTTGCGAACGCTTTGTTGAAATTGTCGCCGGGCGTGGCGAAGCCGGGCCGTTTGCCGGCGAACTCGGCGCCTTGTTGTCATCCTCAACGACCGCGAGCGAGCATGACCTGATTGCCAATACGGAGCGGGTCATCCGTATTACCCGAACATTCAACGCGGTCCAGCGCGGCGCCCTGGAACGTTGTGTGACGGTCATGTCGCGCGGCATGACGGAGTTTCAGCAAAGCGCAACGCTTGACGGTTTGAGCGATCTGGCTCACATGGATCGTTATTGCTACTATGTCGCGGGCGTGGTCGGTGAGATGCTGACCGAACTGTTCTGTGACTACTCCGATAAAATCGGTGAGCGGCGCGAGGACTTGCTGGCCTTGTCGGTCTCCTTTGCCCAGGGATTACAGATGACCAATATCCTCAAGGATATGTGGGATGACAGGCGGCGTGGCGCATGCTGGTTGCCTCAGGATATTTTTCTTGAGGCGGGTATCCATATAAGCGCTCTGCCGTCCGGACAGGATAGCCCCGGCTTTGCCCGGGGGTTGTTCCGGCTGGTCGCCATTGCCCGCCACCACCTGGGCAATGCGTTGCGTTACATACTGATCATTCCGCCGAGTGAAACCGGCATCCGTCTGCACTGTCTGTGGGCATTGGGGATGGCTGTATTGACCTTGCGCCGCATTCATGAGAACCCGCTGTTCAGGAGTGGTCAGGAGGTGAAGATATCGCGGCGCAGTGTGTGGGCCGTGGGCACGGTTACTCATGCTCTGGCGCGTTCGAATCTGGCGTTGGAACTGCTCTTCAAGGCGCTGACTCGCCGCCTTCCCGACCCTGGATCCGACCCCTCATGACGAGAAAATATGTTAGTATCAGCCGGTATGAACAAAACCGGGGCGATCATTCGATGAAGAAAAGAACCATGCGAGTCATTTTAGCCAAACCCCGCGGATTTTGCGCTGGAGTGGACCGAGCCATTAAAATCGTTGAGGAAGCGCTGACTTTTTACAATCCGCCGGTCTATGTGCGACACGAAATCGTGCATAACCGGAGAGTGGTTGAAAATCTCGAGGCGAAAGGCGTACATTTTGTAGAGCAGGTCGAACAGATTCCAGATGGAGCGATTGCCGTTTTCAGCGCTCACGGTGTCTCGAAGCAGGTTGAGACGGCGGCGGCGACACGGGACCTGCAACCGATAGACGCCACTTGTCCACTGGTCTCCAAAGTACATCGGGAAGGCCAACGGTATGCCGCCAAAGGGTATGAAATCGTCCTCATTGGTCATGAGAACCATCCCGAAGTCGAAGGTACACTGGGGCAGATTGACGGGCCGGTATTTCTGGTCAGTGAGGTTGAGGATGTGGCAGCGCTGGAGATACGCGATCCTGAAAAAGTCGCCTACATTACCCAGACCACACTATCCGTGGACGATACGCGGGAAGTGATCGATGAATTACGCCGTCGTTTCCCCAAAATTGCCGGGCCGGACACCCGGGACATCTGCTATGCGACCCAGAATCGTCAGGCCGCTGTCCGCGCGTTGGCTGCCCAGGTGGAGCTGATACTGGTAGTGGGAGCCCAGAACAGTTCCAATTCCAATCGCTTGTGCGAGGTGGGCAACAACAGTGGCGTACCGAGCTATCTGGTTGAAGAGCCGTCGAAAATTGATCCGAAGTGGCTGCATGGATGTGACACCATTGGTATCACCGCCGGCGCTTCGACCCCGGAGGAATTGGTGCAGGACCTGATTGGCAAATTGCGGGAGTACGCTGAACTGGAAATCTCGACGATGGACGGCATTGAAGAGAGTGTGCGCTTTACTCTCCCCGACTCGTTGCGCTCAGCCAAAGCCGCCGCCGCAAATGCCGGGGCGTAGGGGGTCTGTAGAATAAACACGGGCGACCACAGTGGGTCGCCCCTACGCAATCACGAGGGTTGGGGCGCAGGGGGTGGGTCTGAGGCCCGCTTCAGCCGGGCGATGGGCCGCTCGTTGATGGGCAGATGAATCAGCGCGGCCAGTATGCCGAGGGCCGCTCCCGCCCACCACATGGCGTTGTACGAGCCGGTCTGATCGTAAATCAGTCCTCCCAGCCATACCCCCGTGAAACTGCCAAGCTGGTGGCTTAAAAATACGATGCCGAACAGTGTCCCCATATATCTGACCCCGAAAACCTGGGCGACGATACCGGTGGTCAGGGGGACGGTGGACAACCAGAGTATGCCCATCGCCGCGGCGAAGGCCAGTATCACAAACGGCGTTTTCGGCAGTAGCAGCAGAATCACGATAACCACAGCGCGTGAAAAGTAAATGGAGCTCAATCCGATCTTCTTGCTCCATCGCTGGCCGGCCAGCCCGGCGGAGAACGAGCCGAGAATATTCATCAATCCGATCAGGGCAATCGAGTAAGCGCCAATCGCGGGGTTCAGGCCGAGGTCTCTTATGTATGCGGGGAAATGTACGGTAATGAAGGCGACATGGAACCCGCAGACGAAGAATCCGGTGGTCAGGAGCAGGTAGCCGCGATGCTGCAAGGCTTCGACCACTGCGCCTTTCAGGGTCTGGTTCATATCCATGGACGGTTCATCACCGCTTGCGCCGTCGGCGGAAGCCGGCAGACACAGCGCCATTGGAATCAATATCAACGCGATACAGGCCAGCAACAGCAACGCCGTGTGCCAGCCGTAAGCGGATATGAAACCCTGGCTGAGCGGGGAGAAAATGACCATACCGAAAGACCCCGCGGCTGTGCCGATGCCGAGGACGAAAGAGCGCCTGGCCGGGCCTACCACCCGCACCATGGCGGCCAGGGCCAGGGTGAACGCGGTAAATGCGATGCCCAGTCCGGTCAGTATGCCGCCAGTCAGTTGAAGGGCGAATCCGGATTGTGAATGAGCCATCCCCAGTATACCGGCGCAGTACAGGAGCGCGCCGAAGATGATCACCCGGATTGCGCCGTTTTTATCGACCAGCGCTCCGGCGAAAGGCAAGCCGACTCCCCATAGCAGGTTCTGTAACGCCATGGCCAGGCCAAAAGTCTCCCGCGACCAGCCGTTGGCGTTGGTCATGGGTTCGAGGAATAAACCAAAGCCGGAGCGGATGCCGAATCCGGTCATCGAAATCAGGCATCCGGCAACCAGCACAACCAGGGGAGTGCGCCAGGTTTTCATGTCGGGTTTCTTGATTGGGGCGGAAGCTGGATGGTTATCGGTGCTTCCAGCTGGCCGGACGTTTTTCTACAAATGCGGCCATGCCCTCTTTCTGGTCGGCGGTCGCGAACACGGCCTGGAATTGCCGGCGCTCGAATTGCAGTCCCGCCTGCAGATGGGTTTCAAGCGCCTGGTTGACGCACTCCTTGACCATC
Organism: Candidatus Poriferihabitaceae bacterium; assembly: GCA_965208975.1. Lineage (GTDB taxonomy): Bacteria > Pseudomonadota > Gammaproteobacteria > Arenicellales > Poriferihabitantaceae. Next base: position 1,919,844 of record CBDBQH010000003.1, read on the forward strand.
ATCGTCATGGGGCGGGAAAAGGAGGCAATCTGTCTGGCGACTTCCCGAACTTCCTGCATGAAACGGTCCGCGGGGAATACACGCGCAACCAGACCTGCGCGTTCGGCTTCATCCGCATCCATCATCCGGCCGCTCAGGCATAAATCCATGGCCTTTGATTTGCCGACCAGACGGGTCAGCCGCTGGCTCCCTCCCCATCCCGGCACGGCGCCGATCATGATCTCCGGCTGCCCGAATCTCGCCGATTCAGAAGCGAGGATGAAGTCACACATCATCGCCAGCTCGCAACCACCGCCCAGGGCGTAGCCGCTGACCGCGGCGATAATCGGCTTTTGACACTGATGGATGATATTTTGTAGCCGCGCCGCGTTGTCATGCAGATACATATCCATGTAGGTCCTGTCCTGCATTTCCTTGATATCCGCCCCGGCTGCAAACGCCTTTTCGTTGCCGGTCAGAATGATGACTCCAACCTGATCATCCAGAGACATTTCCGTAAAAGCCCGGGCTAACTCATCGCGTACCAGGGCCGAAAGGGCGTTGAGGGCTTCTGGCCGGTTCAAGGTGATGATGCCGATGTTGTCATCTGTTTCAGTCGTAATCGTGTGATCAGTCATTAGTTGTTCTCTGGTCGGGCTGGCTGTGTGTGATATTCGGATTGATCGGGGTGGCGCCATTATAGTCCAGAATCTGTTCGATTTGTGCCGCGGCGGACAGGAGCAGCGCTTCGGCCTGGCATTTCGCCGCAATCTGAAGACCAACCGGCAGCCCTTGCCGGGTCATTCCGCACGGCATGGACAGGGCCGGGCAAAGCGCCGTCGTGAAGGCGTAGGCGATCGACAGCCATTGATAGTAATTGTCAAACCGCTGACCGTCACATTCCGCTACATGGTCCATAGCAACCGGATACGGAGGAACGATGGTAGCCGGTGTCAACAGGAGAGGATATTGCGCGAAAAACCGTTGCACCCGGTTAACCAGCGCCAGCCGGTCCTGTTGTGCCCGGTTGATATCCGTGATCGAAAGCCGCAAACCCCGCTCGATATTCCAGGCGACGTTCGGATTCAGGTCGCCGCCATGCGTTTTGAGGAGGCGCCCCAAGCCAGTGGCGTAGTTGTGCGCTCTCAAAACATCAAAAATTTCATTCAGCCCCGTGAAATCCGGCGCCGCCGGAACCGCGCGTATTCCACTGTCCTCAATCTGCCGGATCGCATTCTCGAAAATCCGTCTGACCTCGGCGTCAACGGGTGTGACGCCGAGGTCAACCGACCAGGCGATGGTTGGCGGCAGGCGGGGGGCACGGGCCGCTTGTATAAAAGGGGTAACGGGGGCCGGCAGGGAAAGCGGGTCGCGGTCTTCATGGCCACACATCGCGTCCAGCATCAGGGCCAGGTCTGGCACATTGCGGGCCATCGGTCCATTGGTGGAGAGCGTGTCGATAATACCGCCGGAAGGCGTGGACGCGACCCTGCCGATGCTGGGGCGCAGCCCGACCACCCCGCAAAAACTGGCCGGATTGCGTAATGATCCGCCCATATCCGAGCCCTGGGCCAGCCAGGCCATGCCGGTAGCGAGAGCCGCAGCCGCCCCGCCGGAAGAACCGGCCACACTCATTCCGGTATTCCAGGGATTGCGGGTAGCGCCGAATACCCGGTTGAAGGTATTGCCGCCAGCGCCAAATTCCGGCGTGTTGGATTTGGCGTAAACCAGTCCGCCCGCCTTCTCGATATGCTCAACCAGCAGGTCGGAGCCGGTCGGGATATGTTCTTTATAGACCAGTGAGCCGAATGTGGTTGTGACTCCGCTGACTTCGTTCAGATCCTTGATCGCCACCGGCAATCCGGCCAGGAGGCTGTTTGACCGTCCGCTTTTTCGCAGTTGCCGGGCCTGGTCGCGGGCGCGGTCGAAACACAGGGTCGGCAAGGCGTTGATGACCGGATTGACGGCCTGAATCCTGGATTCAAGCGCGTCCAGCAGTTCCAGCGCGGAGACTTCGCCGGCTTTCAATAACTCCACTACCCGGATAGCGGTCATAGCCGGTAATCCGGGGAGCTGGCTGTCTGAATTCAAATCAATCCGTGATTCCATGCAACAGGCTCAACAGGGGGTTGACAGGGGCGATTAAACATTGCGAGGGTTGGCGTAAGCCGCCAGTCTGTCAGCCTCGAGCAGTTTGCGGGCGCTCCTGCGAATCTCCTGCCAGCGAAAACGAACGGAGTTTTTGACGATCACCCGATCCCGTTTTTTCAGTTCATCGGCGATCGGCGCCCAGTTGAACAGCGCCTCCGGGCTTTGTGAAAATGCGAACTCATCATCGGATACAGAGGAATAGTCGGTATTGGCCACTCTTGTTTTTAATCTCTCGACCGTATCCGGAAATTCTTCCGGCGCGTCTTCGGGCCGTCCGGTTTCGTCCAGCACCGAATGTACCGCGATACCGAGCAGCCGGCTGATTGGTTCATTTTCAAGTCCTGTCCTTTGCTGAATCAGGCCGCCGATATAGATGGTCAGGTCGGATAAACAGGCCAGCCAGATCTGCCATTTGGCCCGGTTCATCGAGAGCAGCAGGTTCGGGTTTTCGAACATTTCCGGGAACCGGGTTCCGGCCCGGGTCTTGAGATAGCCGTACAATGAAGTCTGCGCTACGTGACTGGCCCTGGATTTGAGAAACGCCGCCAGCGCTTCAGGGTTTGTGATCGGTTGGGCGCTGCGGCCTCCGCCCAGCCCGGTATAATCCGCCAGCGTCTTCCAAGTATCCCTTGAAAGTATGGGACGAATCAGGGTATCTATATATTTGTGTAAGGAAGGCACGTCAATTATTCCGATTGCGCAGGGTAATCTGATCAAAGCGATGCTACCACAGACAGACATTTTAAGTCAGAACCCTCCCTGTATATGACCCGGGACAATAATTTGCTAACGAAAAGAAGCCATACAAAAGTTGATGTTTTGATTGAATTGGCTATAATGCCGATACGCGCTTGATGCTTGATTCTCACAAGCGCGGGGGACCTGGCCGGGCTTGCCCGGCCTTTCCTTTTGCTACTGTTTCAACCGGTCTTGGCACCGCTTGGCGCGATAAATGCTATCGCGCTTTTCATTATCCGCAACGCAGAACGCTATTATCTAACTCCGATTGTGAAAGAGGGGCGTTAGTGCGGGGATTCCAATTATCAAAAAAGGCGGTGAACGCTCCCGACAATCTGGCAGGTTGCGCGTTTCCGGGTATTCTTGCGGCTAATTGAACCCTGTCGCCAAAACTAAATACATTAGCAAGCAGAACCAGGGGAAGCGAACCCCTTCGGGTCTCTCCATCGTCTCGTATTGGTCCGCTTATCCCTGTTATTTTGATATAGGCGTTTTTTTCAAACTGTTTCGATTTCGGTAGGGGTCTGTCGTCGTGGTCGTGTGTTGCGATAAACCGATCACTGAATCCGTAGCTTACTATCTGAATTGTCCCGCATTCCCCGGGATCGCCGATTGCAACGCGGGAGTGGACGGGGCCTCCCAAGCCTGTGTTACTTCTTCCTAATGCTGGCAATTCGTCCAATCGGTTATGATTGGGTTCGCCCGGGTTTTGTTGCTGTTCCTGTTCGTTCTGTTGCGGTATGGTGGTTTGCTCCTGATTGGTCTGCCCCTGCTCTGTTTGCCCCTGTTCTGTCTGTCCCACCTGTCCAGACTCTCCAGCTTGCCCGGACGGGTTTGCCGGGTCTGCTGTTGTGTTTCCTGATGGCTGTGCATGAGCCGGCAACAGCACGCTGTTAATGATCGGCTTCTGCCAAACCGTAACGGCCAAGCCGCCAACGGCCAGACTTTGGATGATTTGTTTTCGTTTCTGTAAGTCGGTTTTATTTCTGCCCTTTATATCGGGGGGGGGGGGGGGGGGGGTACAGATTTCATTTCATATTCTCCGATTCAGCTTATTCGCTATATACCAGATTTTTGGCCGTGTGTCACTCACTTTTTAAGTTGCGTATCAGTTCGTTGTCACTTTTCCTAACTGGTTCAAAGACGAGGGAAGACCTTTTGCACAAGCTGAATTAGAAGCTTCAGAACTTCGATGCAGGAGTCAGTCCAATATCTAGACACTGAAAACCGATAGCGGGTTTACCGGGAGCGAATCTCTCGTTCGAATAGGGCAACCTTGATCTCTCCAGCCCGCGTGCGGGTCTGGGCAATGTCATAGCTGTTCTGCATCCGCATGAGGGTGTCCATAGAAACACCGAACGCCTTTTCGATCCGCAGCGCCATTTCAGGCGAAAGGCGTGCACGCTCGTTCAATACGGCCGACAGCGCAGCCCGCGTCACACCAAGCGCCCTGGCCGCTCCTGTTACAGGAAGTTCCAGAGCTTCAATGATTTCACTTTTCACGAACCCGCCGGGATGGGCGGGATTCTTCATCCGGATGCCCTGCATCGCATTCATATTTACATCTCAATGATAATCTTCATAATCGAGATCAACAATTTCAATCTCTTCCCGGTCGACCCGGAACGTGAGCCGCCAGTTCCCGGTGACTGACAGACTCCAGGCGCCCTTGCGGTCACCGGTCAGCCGATGCGCCTTCCAACCCGGAGCCATTCGTAATTCTTCCTCCCGCTCCATGTCCTGAAGGAAGGAGATAATGCGCCGGAGTTTCTGAGCGACGGCAGGCTGTACACCGCTGATGTCGTCATCCAGAATAAGTCGACGCAACCCCTTGTGAATCACATTCCTGATCTTCATGCCAGATGGTATCAGACGTGAGTGTATAGCGTCAAACGCTACGCTCGCTCGCTGCTGCTACACCCCCCAAATCCCGCGATAGAGATACAGGAATGTGTCACCTCACACTGTCACCTCACACTGTCATTGCTTTTGTTCCGGTTGGTTTGTATGATTGGATGAGCGGGTGGGGATTCAAGGATTATCCATTCATGTCCCAAATATTTTTCGGGTTTATTAGATGAAACTGTTTCTGGTGTCTCCACAGGATGAGTATGGAGAGCGGGTGAAGGGGTTGCTTGATGAGCATTTCGGCAATCGTCATATTGCATTGGGTAACAGGGGGTCGCCGCTGTGGATTGTTGCCGCTACGATTGACAAAACCCCCGCTGGTATTGCCGAAATGCTGAATATGGCGGGCGAGGATGGCGAAGCCGCTAATCTCGGTGTTGTTGTCCAGATCCATGATTACTCTGGATATGATACGGGCGCTCTGTGGCAACAAATGGATGTCTGGTCTAATGAATGAACAACATGGACAGGATAATGTTGTGCCACTCAGAACGGTTAAGGGTTCGGGCGGAACTTGAACGCCAACAGTAAGGAAAAACGCTTCCTGGACGCGCTGGAATCCATGTTTACCGGGGCTGAGGTGGACGGGGACTCCGGGTTTGTGAACCTGATGCGGATGAAGCGCGTCTGGTTTCAATCCATCCGTCCGGCGCTGATGGCGGGGGTTGATCAACGAGCGCCGGTCGATACGGCTTTTCGCGAAGAATTGTTTGACAAGCTCTATACCTTCTTTCATCGCTATTTCTGCGAAAGCGGGTCCATTTACTTCCGTCACCTTCCGGCTTTTTCCAAAACCTGGGAGCGCGTCTATGAAGACGGGCAGGATGTCGCGCTGTCGTGGAAAACGCGGATGCTCTACTATGTCAAGTCCGATGTGCTGGTGCGTTCCATGCCGGTTGAATTGAATGAGGAAGGCAGACCTTACGAAACCCGGCGTTTTTACTTTGACGCATCGGAATTTGAGCACAAGAAAAACAATGAGCGACGCGAGTTTGTTTTTACCTTTGCCGGAGTGCGTCGGGAAGGTATCGCAAGTGTCATCCATCTCAAGGTCTCCCTGTCCCAACGAGGCAGTAAAACTCAGGTAGACGCGATAGTGAAGGAATCCCGCAAAGCCGGAGTGTTGCTGGCTGACGAACAACTCGACAAGGCCATTCGTGTGTTTTGCCGCCAGACCGAAGCGGACTTTTTCATCAACAAGGACGCCAGGGGGTTTCTGCGTGAGCAGTTTAATCTGTGGGTTTATCAATACATCTTTCAGGAAGAAACTGTTTTTGAGGAGGAAAGAATCCGGCAGATTCAGGCGATTCAGGAGACCGCATACAACATTATTGATTTTATCGCCCAGTTCGAGGATGAGCTTCGCCGTGTGTGGGAGAAGCCGAAGTTTGTACGCAAGCTGAACTATGTGGTCACCCTGGATAAACTGGATAGAGGAGTTCTCGATAAGATTAGCCGGCACAAGGGCGCCAAAGCGCAGGTACAGGAGTGGCGGCAGCTGGGTATGGTGGATGATTCGTTCTCAATGGAAAATATAGTCAACGGGCAAGGAGGTATGGATGGCATGAACGGACAGCCAAGCGAGAATTGTCAATTTCTGCCGCTGGATACAAGATATTTCAAGGACCTGGAGCCGGAGATTCTGGGATGTCTGGGCAATCTGGATGAGGCGCTGGACGGTGAACTGGTGCACAGCGAGAACTGGCAGGCGTTGAATACCCTGCAAAAGCGCTATCAGGGGAAGGTGAAGTGCATTTATATTGATCCGCCGTATAACGCCAAATCCAGTGAGATTCTGTATCAGAATACTTACAAACATGCTTCCTGGATGACGTTAATGGAAAACCGACTTGAAATATCACGTGCCTATCAATCAGAAAAAGGGATTCTCGTCACTGCTATAGACGAGAATGAGCAGGAAAGATTGGGTCTTTTATTATCGAAAATTTTTCCCGAAAGGAGAAAAACGGCAATAACCATTATCCATAACCCTTCTGGCCAACAAGGAGATAATTTTTCGTATTGCCATGAGTTCGCTTATTTTGTTTATCCAGGCACAAAAAGGGCAATCAGGTTTGAAAACCGGAATGGTAATCCAGATGTAAGACCGTTACGAGATGTGTCCAAAGGAGATCATTTAAGAGAAAATGCTGTCAATTGTTTTTATCCGATATACATAAAAGACAATGAAATTACAGGGATTGGAGAAATTTGTCCAGATTCGTTTCATCCTGGGTCCGCCAACATAAAATGCGATGACGGTTCAGTTGAAGTCTATCCAATTGATGCTTCAGGGATTGAAAGAAAGTGGGTTTTTGCGCGTAATTCAGTTGAGAAGATATTGGATCAGTTGAAAGTTCAATACAATAAAAGTCGTGGAATATGGGATATTATACGAACAAAATCTGAATTCAATTACAAGACAGTCTGGAAAGATAAAAAGTACTCTGCCAATAGTTACGGATCAAAATTACTGAATAATATTCTTGGCGAGCAGATATTTGATTTCCCAAAATCAATTCATACCGTAATGGAATGTGTGTGGGCCGCTGGAAGTACTTCTGCCGATGATGTGGTTCTCGACTACTTCGCCGGTTCCGGCACCACCGCTCATGCCGTGATCAATCTGAATCGGGAAGATGGTGGCAATCGGAAGTATCTGCTGATGGAAATGGGCGAGTATTTTCATACCGTTTTGCTGCCGCGTATCAAGAAGGTGATTTATTCCAAAGACTGGAAAGGGGGGCAGCCGGTTTCCCGCGAGGGCAGCAGTCACTTTCTGAAATACTATACGCTGGAACAATACGAGGAAACCCTGAAAAATTGCCGCTTCCGGGACAGTGAGCAACTGGAGATAGACAGCGCCAAATCACCGTTCGAGCAATATGTTTTCTTCGGCGATGACAAGCTGGCGTACATCGTCCAGGCGTTGAAGAACGGCAAGCTGAAAATCAATCTGCGCCAGCTTTACCCGGATATGGACATCGCCGAAACCCTGTCCAATCTCCTCGGCCAGGAGATTCGCAAGCGCACTGCCGATAGCGTGACTTTTGCGGACGGTAGCACGCAAAAAATAAATCCGGCCACGATGACGGCGGCGGAACTTGCGTCTTTTGTCGCCTTGCTCAGACCCTGTCTGTGGTGGGGGGATTAGTGGGTTTCATTCTTGAACCGGGCGGGCAGGCTCTACGATCAGACTCCCCCCACCAAATCCGCTTTGCGGATTTGACTCCCCCTCAAGGGGGGAGTGATGCTCCTGATGAGGGTTTGACTTCCTCTCGAGGGGGAGTGATTGCCGGGGAGTCTCTGTTCCTGCGGAACGGTGGGGGTTCTGGTGATTCCCGCGCTTGAGCGAATAGCCGAAGCTCTCCACTACGCCGACCTTCCTGAAACCTGGCGGGTTCCCGAAGTGGAGCGTTTTTCGGTCGCCAAGACACTGTACGACTATCAGACCGATGCCTTGAAAAATGCGGCTCGCGCGCTGTTCCTTTATTACGGGAAAGAACAGGACTGGACTGCCAATGAGCCACAGGCGGCAAATAAAAGGCGGAAAGAGTATTTCGCGTCACTCTACGCCAGGCTGCCCGCCGATCTGGAGCAGTACGAGAAACCGATTGACAGGAGAAACCGGAACCAGAATCCCGTTTTCAAAATCCTGTCGGATTATGTTCAATCCGGGGGTGACTGGATCCGGTATCACGAGTTTATCAACCGTATGTGTTTCTGGATGGCTACGGGAAGCGGCAAAACCCTGGTCATGGTCAAGCTGATCGAGTATCTGCATAGTCTGCAAAAACACGGGGAGATCCCGGCTCATAACATCCTGGTTCTGGCGCCGAGCGAACATCTGATCCGGCAGATCCGCAAAACGGTGGCTGAGTTCAACGCCAGCGGACTGTCTATTGACCTGATTCCCCTGCGCGCGGTACAGCGCGTTTCCCAGCGGCGGCTGGGCGATGTGGTCACGGTTTACTACCATCGTAGCGATAACATTGCCGATGTGCAAAAGGAGGCGCTGACCGATTACCGCACTTACGAGAACGGGGGGCAGTGGTATATCCTGCTGGATGAGGCGCACAAGGGCGGGTCGGTGGACTCCAAGCGACAGGCGTATTACAAGGTGATGGCGCGTGAGGGATTCCTGTTCAATTTTTCTGCGACATTCACCGATGACGAGGATATTGTCACGACTGTCAAGAAATACAATCTGGAGGAGTTTGTCAAGAAAGGCCACGGCAAAAACATCTATCTGAATCAACAGGAATACCATGCGTTCAGATACCGGAGGCGGGAAATCAACCACAGGGAAAGACAGAAGATTGTACTGAAATCACTGATTACGCTTGGCTTTGTGTCTTTGCGGGTTACTCAACTGCGGGCGGATACGGGGGTGGAGAATCTGTATCACCTGCCACTGATGCTGACGCTGGTGAACTCGGTCAATACGGATGTTGAAAACGAACAAAATGATTTGTGGGCGTTCTTCCAGACCTTGCGTGAAATGGCTACGGGGGAACTGGATGAGGCGCTGTTCAGGGACTCAAAAGACGAACTGAGCAATGACTGGAGCCATGCGCGACTCCTTTTTGGGGAGGATGGCGACGGCATTATCGGTACGGATGGCTCCCGTATCGCAGACATGACCATAGCTGATTTACGCGAAGCGGTGTTTCGCAGCCGCCGACCGGGGGGCTTGCAGTTTATCCGCAGCAGTGACCACAGGGAACTGGCGTTTCAGATGAAAAACGCCGATGCGCCGTTTGCGCTGATCCGTATCGGAGACACTTCAAAATGGCGCAAGAGTTTTCTGTCCGGCTATGAAGAAACCACCGCATTGCAGGAAAAATCATTTTTTGATGAACTGGAATCCAGTCCGATCACGATCCTGATGGGTTCCCGGTCGTTTTTTGAAAGCTGGGACTCCAACCGTCCCAATGTCATCAATTTCATCAACATCGGTGGCAAGGACGCGCAAAAGTTCGTGGTGCAATCGGTGGGTCGCGGGGTACGTATTGAAACATTGCCCGCGATGCGTAAACGTCTGGGGGCGTTGTTGCCGGCTTTGCGGGAGGAGACGAGACATCGCCTGGAAGCGCATCATGACCGGGTGCAGCCGCCGGAAACGTTGTTTCTCTTTGCAACCAATCGCAATGCGGTCAAGGCGGTGCTGGAAGGGCTGGAAACGCAAAAGAACGCCAGTTTTGAGAAGCTGGAAGGATTTGAAAAAGCGCCAATACCCATAATCGGGGAGCAGGAAATGCCTTTATTCATACCGGAGTACCGGGAAGGTAAAGGGGGCTTGGCGAAATCTCCGTTTTCAATGAGTGAGCGGACCCTGCAACGATTTCGGGGGTGGCTGGAGCAAACATCCGATTCGGTTTTTGCGGTTCGGGATGGGCTCGCGATGTCAGAAATTGCCGGATTGAGAGGTATGGGCGCCCCGGCTGGCGCGATCAAACACAAGGCGGACAAGAATTATGCGCGGCTTGACTTTTTGCAGCAGCGACTCCTGTTGCACTGTCGCGGGACTGTACAGGCGCTGGATGGTGTCCGTCCCCTGGCCAGCGAAGATATTGTTCATTTCCGTGAGATTTGCGCGCAATCGGAATATGTCCGTGAACTTCAGGAGAAAATCAATCAGGTCAGGCAGGGCGGGCCGTCTTCACCAGACCGGATCATCCATTGGGCGCGGCAACTCGCGAACCGGGAGATTGATTTGGACGAATTTAACAAACGCTCTTCCGGCAAGGACGAGGAGACTTTCCGCGACCTGACCATCAGGAAACTGGCCGGGCATTACTATCTGCCGGTTATACTGGGTGAGGAGACGGCGGATTACATCCGGCACATCATCAAGGTTCCGAGTGAGATTGAATTTCTCAATCATCTGGAGGAATGGACAGGCAATAACCGGATACCATGGGAGGCATGGATGTTCAGCAGGATTGATGAGTCTCTGGATAAAATTCACATTCCCTGGTACGACAGCGACCGGAATGAATATCGGCGTTTTCTGCCGGATTTCATTTTCTGGATGAGTAGGGGGAGCCGCTATCGCATTGTGTTTGTTGACCCGAAAGGCGGGGCGCATACTTCTTCCTATTCCAAAATCGACGGTTACCGCAGGCTTTTCTATAAAGACGGGAGTCAGACTGCGCATACTTTCAAACACGGGAAATATGATGTTTCGGTAGACCTGTTTCTGTATAATCCGCAAGCCAACCCTCTGGATTCCTATAGACAACACTGGATTGATGATCCTGGAGATATTTTCAAGTCTGCTTGACCGGGCATGCGGTTGCCCGGCTGTGCGCGGGCGCGTCCGGCGCGTGCAGTGGAGCGCCACGGGAGGCGGAGCATGACCCGTTATTCCGCGTGGGCGGTGTTCAAGAATGGCTTGAATGGCCAAAAGGGATGGAGCCGTCAATGGCGTGACCCGGAGCCAAAAAAGGCTTATGACGTGGTGATCGTCGGCGCCGGGCTGCATGGTCTGGCGACGGCCTGCTATCTGGCCCGGAATCATGGCGTCCGCAATGTCGCGGTGCTGGACAAGGGCTGGCTCGGCGGCGGCAACGCGGGGCGGAACACGACGATTGTCCGCTCCAATTACATGATGCCGGGCAACCGGGCGTTTTATGAGCATTCACTCGAATTATGGGAGAATCTGAGCCATGAACTGAATTACAACGTGATGTTCTCGCAGAGACATCATGTTGCCCTGCTGCATACTCCCGCCGCCCGCGACGGCGCCGCGAGACGATACAATACGATGCGATTGACCGGCTCGGATGGCGAGCTTTGGGACCTTGCAACCCTGCGCTCAGAAATACCCCACCTGAATTATGAGAATGCCCGTTTCCCGATCATTGGCGCCGCGGTGCAAAAGCGCGCCGGTAACGCCCGACATGACGCGGTGGCCTGGGGTTATGCCCGCGCGGCGGATATGCAGGGAGTGGATATTATCCAGAACTGTGAAGTTACCGGAGTGACGCGGGAGGATGGCAAGGTCACCGCGCTGGAAACATCCAGAGGCGTTATTGCGGCGACAAGGGTAGGGTTTGCGGTAGCCGGCAATACCTCGCGGCTCTGGCAGATGGCCGGGCTTGGCAAACTGCCGGTCGAAACCCACTTGCTGCAAGCCTTCGTATCCGAACCGATCAAGCCCCTGCTTGACCATGTGGTGGTGTTCGGAGTGGGCGGAGCGCATTTTTACATATCGCAATCGGATAAGGGCGGTATGGTATTCGGCGGCGACCTGGACTGGTACAAATCATACTCCCAGCGCGGCAATCTGCCGATTGTTCAGGATGTGGCGGAGTGCGCCACTTCGATTCTGCCATGCCTGGGACGGGTTCGTCTGCTCCGACACTGGGCGGGGGTGATGGACATGTCGATGGATGGTTCGCCTTTTATCTGCAAAACCCCGCTCAGTAATCTCTATCTCAATGCTGGCTGGAACTATGGCGGATTCAAGGCCAGTCCCGCTTCCGGCTGGTATTTTGCCGACCTGATCGCCAACGACCGACCGGCCCCGGTGATTGAGCATTTTGCTCTTGACCGCTTCCGGCGCGGCATTGTGATTGACGAACGCGGCGCCGGTCCAGACCCGAAACTCCACGGTTGAGATTGCGATCATGATCCGAATCCATTGCCCGTTTTGTGGAGAGCGCGACCACTCGGAGTTCGGTTATGGCGGCGACGCTTCCGTAATCTGGCCGGAACTTGAGGCCGGCGCGGACGAGTGGCATGAGGCGGTCTTTCTGCGCGACAATATTCGCGGGATGCAGTCTGAAACCTGGCACCATGTCAATGGTTGCCGTATGTGGCTGATCGTTGAGCGCGATACCCTGACGCACCGCATCCAGTCTGTGCGTCCGGCCCATGACGGCTTGGCCCGGGTACTGGCGGAACGGGCCGCTGAGTCCGGGGAGTCCGGGGAGGCGGAGTCATGACGGCTATCAGGCTGTCTGAGGGAGGGCGAATCAATCGCGGGAAAGTCATTCACTTTTCCTGGGACGGCAACCGTATGACCGGCTTTGACGGCGATACCCTGGCTTCCGCTTTGCTGGCCAATAACCAGCAGGTATTGGGGCGGAGCTTCAAGTATCATCGTCCCCGCGGGGTCATGTCTGCCGGTGTCGAGGAATCCGGCGCCATCGTGACCATCGGCGAGGGCGCCCGGCAGGAGCCGAATGTGAAGGCGACCATGCAGGAGTTGTATGCGGGGCTGGTGGCGAGCGGACAGAATGCGTGGCCGAATGTGCGCTACGATGTCGGCTCGGTAAACAACCTGTTCAGCCGGTTTTTATCCGCCGGATTCTACTACAAGACATTCATGGGGCCGCGAATCAGAGGCTTGCCGAAAGGCTGGGGCGACGGCGCCGGTTTCTGGATGCTGTGCGAGAAACTGATCCGCAGGGCGGCCGGTATGGGTACGGCGTCGCGATTGCCCGACCCGGACCGTTATGATCATGCGCACGGTTTTTGTGATGTTCTGGTGGTGGGGGCCGGGCCGGCCGGCATGTCCGCCGCGCTGGTTTGCGCCAAAGCCGGGCTGGATGTCCTGCTGGTCGAGCAGGACTGCGAGCCGGGCGGGGATTTTCTGAACCGGGCCGATAAGGAATCCGAAAAGAAGCGGGTCGGATTGCTCGCCAAACTGGAGAAGGCCGGCGCCCGGGTGATGACGCGGACGACTGTTTTCGGCCTGTATGACTGTGGCGTGGCGGGACTGCTGGAAAGGGTGACCGATCATATTGCGAAGCCGGAGCCGTACAGTCCGCGCCAGCGATTGTGGACGATCCGCGCCCGCCAGACCATTCTGGCGACCGGCGCCATTGAGCGACAGGTTGCGTTTGGCAACAATGATCTGCCCGGCGTGATGACGGTCAGCGCAGGCGTTGCTTACCTGAATCGGTACGGCATTTTGCCGGGGCAGAGAATCGTGATTGCGACCAACAATGATTCGGCTTATCCATCCGCGGCGGCGTTATCCAGGGCCGGCGCGAACGTGACACTGCATGACGCGCGGACGGTGGTCCCTGAGTCCATGATGGAGATGCTGGGTGACAGCGGGGTCGGATTGGATACGCGCTGCGCTGCGGGGAAGGCGCATGGCTTCAACGGTATCCGGTCGCTGGATATTGCGGCGGTGACTGAATCCGGCTGGGCCATGAAGAGCTCTGAACCCTGTGATCTGGCGCTGGTGTCCGGCGGCTGGTCGCCGGTGATCAATCTGATGTCGCATCGCGGTGTGAGGCCGGTATGGAACCGCGAGCAGGCTTGTTTTATTGCGCCCGAATGTAGTGAACCGATCGATATGGCGGGGGCTGCGGCGGCGGTATGGAACACGGACGCATGCCTGGTTTCCGGTCACTCGGCAGGCGCCAGGGCAGCCCGGCGACTCGGTTGTTCGACACGGCGCAAAACGCCGCCACCCGCCGGCGGCTGGCTCAATCCGATTCAGCCGCTGTATGAGGTCAGGATGCCGGGAGACCAGCAAAAAAGCCTGGTGGACCCGCAGCATGACGTGACTGCCGATGACGTGCGGCTTGCGCACAGAGAGGGTTTTGTCTCGGTTGAGCACCTGAAGCGATATACCACGCTGGGGATGGCGACCGATGGTGGCAAGGTTGGCAATATCATCGGCCTGGCGCTGATGGCGGAGGCTTTGGGCAAGGATATTCCTGAGGTGGGCACGACCACTTTCAGACCGCCTTATACCCCGGTTCCGATCGGCGCCCTGTCCGGGCGGAATGTGGGGAAACACTTCCGGGCGCTGCGGCGCACCCCGCTGCATAACTGGAACCTTGCGCATGGCGCCACGATGACGATGGCGGGGTTGTGGCATCGCCCCTGGTATTTTGCGCGGGACGGGGAAGGCATCAGCGAATCTTATATCCGGGAGACCGAAACCACTCGCAACTGTGTTGGTCTGTGCGATGTGACCTCTTTGGGCAAGATTGCCGTGCAGGGGCCGGATGCGACCGAATTTCTCAATCGTATCTATACCAATCCGTTTGCCAAACTGCCGGTCGGCAAGGCGAGATACGGCGTCATGCTAAGGGATGACGGGCTGGTCATGGATGATGGAACGACCTGGCGTCTTGGTGAAACAGAGTATTTCATGACCACGACGACCGCGCATGCGGCCAAGGTGATGGTGTTTCTGGAGGAGTTGCTGCAAACCCGCTGGCAGGATTTGCGGGTGCATGTGACTTCTGTTTCCGAGCAATGGGCGGGTTGCGCGGTGGCTGGTCCGCGTTCGCGTGATGTTCTGGAAAGCTGTGTTGTACAGGCTGAAACCGTATCGAATGAGCGCCTGGGGTTTATGGGAGTGATCGAGACGACTTTGACGGGGGGGATTCCCTGTCGGATTGCCCGCATCAGTTTCTCCGGTGAGATGGCGTTTGAGGTCTATGTGCCGGCGGACTATGCGCTGGCGGCGATGGACTTGCTGTGGGGCGCTGCCGAGCCGCTCGGCGGTTGTCTGTACGGCACCGAGGCGCTGGGCGCGATGCGCATCGAAAAAGGTCATGTCACCGGCGTCGAGCTGGATGGGCGAGTCACCATAGACGATGCCGGCCTGGCTAAAATGGCGTCGCCGAACAAGTCATTTATCGGCAGCGCTCTGCGAAGCCGACCGGAACTGAGGCGCGAAGACCGCCCGCAACTGGTCGGTATCCAGCCGCGGGACACGAGTCAGACCTTCCATGCGGGCGCCATACTGTGTGCGCCGGACAAGGTTTCAGGAATGGGGGAAGGCTGGATTACCGCCGTCACCCATTCGCCATCAATGGGACACTGGATCGGGCTGGGTTTCATTTCAGGGGGGGTGGTGGCTTGGCAGGGCAAAACGGTGATTGCCGCCGACCCGCTACGCAAAGGAAATGTCGAGGTGGAAATCATTTCGCCGCATATTTATGACCCGGACGGGGGGAGAATGTATGGTTGAGCGGGTGGGCCAGGCTGCCCCGCCGCGGGTGTCGGCGCTGGCCGGGCATTACCAGGTCGGCAAATTCGGCGCTGCGTGCGCTGACGGTGAGCCGGGGGTTGTTCTGGAGGAAGTGACCGATCTGGTATTGCATCAGGTCGCGGCGTGGCCGGATACGGTGGAGCCAGTTGGGAAACGGGTCGCGGACGTGGTCGGGGTTGATCAGGCGCCAGCGCCGCGTCAGTGCGTATCGTCCGCTACCGGCGCCGCGTTGCGTGTTGAACCCTTGAAATGGTGGTTGTGCGGTGTTCAGGCGCCGGAACTGGATGCCGGGCAGGGAACCACTCTCGATATTTCACACTCCAGGAGCCGGCTGCGGATTAGCGGGGTGGACGCGGCAGAGTTTCTCAATCGGTTTCTGCCGATTGATCTGCGCGAGCCGGTGTTTCCGGTTGGTTCGGTAGCCTCTTCGGTCATACATCACGTGGGGGTGACCCTGTGGCGGTCGGCGGCGGGCTATGAGATATTTGTTCCACGGGGGTTCGCGTTATTCCTGTGGCAGGGATTGGTCGAGGTCGCCGAACAGTTTGGCGCAGAGGTGCGATGAGGTGAGAAGTTTCAGGCTGAGAAGTTTCAGGCAGTCATCGCGGATGATAATATGTTATTCTCGCACAGACTTCCAGGTACGAGCCTGCGGGCGCCGTGGTGTTTTTGTCCAACTGGCTGGACGAGACCAGCGGCAATCCGCTGGTTTTTTTGAATAACGATTGTAAGGAAATGGCCAAACTGAAAATGACTGATCCGACTTTCACAGACAAACTTGAACTCCCTGTATTGCCGCTGAGGGATGTGGTTGTTTTCCCCTACATGGTGATACCGTTGTTCGTGGGTCGGGTGAAATCCATAAATGCTCTGGAAAGCGCCATGCAGAGTGGCAAGAATATTCTGCTGGTCACGCAAAAATCTGCGGAGCAGGATCATCCGGGGATTGAGGATATTTATGACACCGGCACGGTGGCTTCGATATTGCAGATGCTGAAAATGCCGGACGGGGCGGTCAAGGTGCTGGTGGAAGGTGAGCGGCGCGCCCGGGTTGTTCGATATGTCAGTGGCGCCCTTGAAGATGATTGCCTGATGGCTGAAGCCGGTCTGATTGATGACCGGCTGAGCGCCAGCCGTGAATCGGATGTGTTGCTGCGGACAGTGACGGCTGAATTCGAGAAGTACGTCAAGCTGAATTCCAGGATTCCTCCTGAGATCCTGACTTCGCTGGGTGGCACGGATGATCTGGGTCGGGTCGCGGATACCATTGCCGCGCACCTGAGTCTGAAAAACGGGGAGAAACAGGAAATTCTCGAGATGTTCGATTCCCGGCAGCGGCTGGAACATATCTTCGGCGTGATGGATTCCGAGATTGATTTGCTGCAAATCGAGAAACGGCTGCGGACTCGCGTCAAGAAGCAGATGGAAAAAAGCCAGCGCGAATATTATCTGAACGAACAGATCAAGGCGATTCAGAGGGAACTCGGTGAGACCGATGAGAATGGAGGCGCCGGAGACGGCGATGAACTGGCGAAGAAAATCAAGCAGTCGGGCATGTCTCAGGAGGCGATGGAGAAAGCCGAGGGCGAGTTGAAAAAACTGAAAATGATGCCTCCGATGTCGGCTGAAGCGACCGTAGTCCGCAATTATATAGACTGGCTGCTGGCTGTTCCCTGGCAGGCGAGCTCCAGGATCTCCAGAGATCTGATGAAATCGCAGAAGACGCTGGACCATGATCATTATGGCCTGGAAAAGGTGAAGGAGCGTATCCTTGAGTATCTGGCAGTGCAAAAACGGGTGAAGAAATCCAGATCCGCGATCCTCTGTCTGGTCGGTCCGCCCGGTGTCGGGAAAACTTCTCTGGGTGAGTCGATCGCCAGGGCGACCAACCGGAAATTCATCCGCATGTCTCTTGGCGGAGTGCGTGATGAGGCGGAAATTCGTGGCCACCGGAGAACCTATATCGGCTCCATGCCGGGCAAGATCATCCAGAATCTGGCCAAAGTGAAAACCAGAAATCCATTATTCATGCTGGATGAGGTGGATAAGATGTCAATGGACTTCAGGGGGGATCCGTCTTCGGCGCTGCTGGAAGCGCTGGACCCTGAACAAAACCACAAGTTCGGGGATCATTATCTCGAGGTGGATTATGACCTGTCCAACGTCATGTTCATCGCGACCGCCAATACGCTGAATATTCCCGGCCCGCTGCTGGACCGGATGGAAGTCATCCGTATCTCGGGCTACACGGATGAGGAGAAACTCGAAATCGCCAATCTCTATCTGCTGCCGAAACAGCGAGAGAACCATGGGCTGAAGGAAAGTGAAGTACTGATTTCAGCCAATTCGGTAAAAGAGATCATCCAGTCGTACACTCGTGAGGCGGGGGTGCGAAGCCTGGAGCGTGAGATAGCCAAAATCTATCGCAAGGTGGTGAAAGAACTTTTACTGAAGAAATCCACAAGGAAGGTGCATATCGCTCCCGGCAGCCTTGAAAAGTATCTGGGCGTGAAGCGATTCCGGCGGAATGCAATCGAAAAACACAACAAGGTCGGTCAGGTCACCGGACTGGCCTGGACCGAGGTGGGAGGCGAACTGCTGACGATCGAAGCGGTCGTCATGCCGGGCAAGGGCAAGCATTTGTATACCGGAAAACTCGGCGATGTCATGCAGGAATCCATCAAGGCGGCAATCAGTGTCGTGCGCAGCCGCTCCCGGCAGTGGGGTGTTGATTCCTCGTTTTATGAAAAAAAGGATATTCATGTACATGTCCCTGAGGGCGCCACACCGAAGGATGGTCCGAGCGCCGGAGTGGGTATGTGTACTTCTATTGTATCCGCGCTGACCGGCATTCCGGCGTTGTCTACGGTGGCCATGACCGGGGAGATTACCTTGCGTGGGGAGGTGTTGCCGATTGGCGGGTTGAAGGAAAAACTGCTGGCCGCTCATCGCGCCGGCGTTCGGACAGCGATTATTCCGCATGAGAATATTCGGGATTTGCAGGAGATTCCGGTAAAAGTCAGGCAGGGTCTTGATATAAAACCGGTTAACTGGATTGATGAAGTGATTGGGCTTGCGCTGGAGTATGCCCCGAAAGCGCTTGCCGATGATGAAATCAGGGGCCAGCCGAAACCCGCGAAGGAGAAACGGTTGAAATCAGGGGAAACCCGAACCGGCGTTACGGCCCATTGACAGGTTCTTGGGGTCTGGGAGATTCTCTGTTCGGGAACACTGATTTTTCACGGATTGAATGGAAATTTTGGTTTAATGACTTTTAAGAAGAGTTTATTTGTGATTAAATTATGACTGGGCAGTTCAGAGAAGCCGCTCACTGTTTATTTTTACGTTGCCGGAGTGGTTGGGGCAGTGATAATCAGAAGCAATGATAATCTACCGGGTTTCTTCGGAACATCCAATTCCGTTGCGAACCCGATAATTTTGAACTTTTAACAAGAGAGGAAACTGGTGACATGAATAAAACTGAATTAACAGATGCGGTGGCAGCGCGCGCGAATTTGTCGAAATCAGATGCGGGAAACGCGGTGGACGCTGTTTTCCAGGCAATGGAATCTGCATTGGCGGATGGCGAGTCTGTATCGTTAATTGGTTTCGGGGCTTTTTCTGTTTCTGACCGGGCCGCTCGCTCAGGCCGCAACCCGCGGACTGGTGAAACCATACAGATAGCTGCCGCGAAAGTAGTCAAGTTCAAGGCTGGTAAAGGACTCAGGGATGCCGTAGACTAGCGCATCTTTTCCGGGCGCTTAGCTCAGCCGGGAGAGCATCGCCCTTACAAGGCGAGGGTCGCAGGTTCGATCCCTGCAGCGCCCACCACGTTTCCAGGAGCGGTAGTTCAGTTTGGTTAGAATACCGGCCTGTCACGCCGGGGGTCGCGGGTTCGAGTCCCGTCCGCTCCGCCATTCATTGTGGAAAACACGGGTTGCTGATTCCCGTGTTTTCCCGGCGCTGGAATCGGGGGCAATCTTGAAGACAGAGAAAGGGGTGGTTTTGCGATGCTGGTAGCGATTCGTGAACGCGCGACCGGTTGGTTGGCATGGGTAATCGTTGGCCTGATTGCCATTCCTTTCGCGCTATGGGGGATCAATTCCTATTTTGAAGGAGGCAGTGAAATTCCGGCGGCCAGGGTCAATGGGGCTGAAATTTCAGTGTACGAATATCAGGAGGATCTGAGCCAGCGGCGTCAGCAGTTAGCCCGGCAGTTCGACCGCAGTATTACCCCGGAATTGCTCGAAGACCTCGGTATCAAGCAACAGGTCATTGACCATTTGATTGATAACCGATTGTTGCTCGAATACACCTCGGCAAACAATTTCCAGTTTGACGACAGTCTTCTGGAAGAGATCATCCGCAACCATCCTTCGTTCCAGACGGAAGGGCGGTTTGATACGGAACTCTACCAGCGGATACTCAGCGCCAATCGTTATACTCCCCGGCAGTTTGAGGAATACCAGCGCACCAACAGCAGCATCAGCCAACTGATAGAGGGCATCAGTCGGTCCTCGTTCCATATCAAGCCGGAACTGGACAGGATATTGCAACTACAGGGGCAGACACGCAGCGCCCGATACGCAATGATCGAGATTGAGGATGAACCGTCTCGTGAAGCGGTCAGTGTGAGTGACACATCCATTCAGGATTACTATGACCGGAACACTGGGAGGTTCCGTTCAAAAGCTGAAATCAAGGTTGATTTCATCGAGCTGGGTATGGAGTCGCTGGCTGCTTCAGTGCAACCATCCGCGGAGGATATCGCGGCCTTGTACGCAGAAAATGAAGGCCGGTATATTACTCCGGAAAGCCGGCAGGCCAGCCATATCCTGATCGGTGTGGAGGAGTCAGAAACGAAGGAGGAAAGACAGAACAAACTCAGCAAGGCCAACGAATTGCTGGAGCGGCTCAGGGGAGGGGCTGATTTCCCCACTCTGGCGGCGGAATATTCCGATGACGCCGGGTCCGCGCAAAGCGGAGGGGAGCTGGGTACCATTGCGCGGGGGCAGATGGTCAAGCCGTTTGAAGACGCCGTCTACGGGATGGTAGAGGGCGAGATTGCCGGCCCGGTTGAAACCCGATTTGGATACCATATCATCAAACTGGACCAATTACGGCAAAGCGCACAGAAACCGCTGGCCGAGGTTCGTGAAGAAGTGGAAGCCGAGGTCAGGAAAAATCAGGCGGAGGAATTGTTCGACGAACTCGCTGAATCATTCAAGAACCTGGTGTTCGAAAACCCGGATGATATTGAGGTTGTAGCACAGGACATGGACCTTGAGATACAGTCGAGTGACTGGTTTGGCGCTGATGATGGCGCAGGTATCGCTTCACACGCTGCGGTGCGCCAGGCCGCGTTCTCCGAGGATGTGTTGAATGAGGGGCTGCTCAGCGCCGCCATCGAAATCGGTTTTGACAAACTGGTCGCCGTGTATAAAACCGATTACAGGCCAGAGCGCCTGCGGCCTCTGGAAATGGTCAGGCAGGAAGTGATTGACGCGATTCGGTTCGAGGAATCCCGGGATGCAGTGGTGGAACTCGGTCTGGCTTTATTGTCCGAACTCGAATCGGGAGACCGGAGTCTGGCAACATGGGAGCGGACAATGGCGGCCCGTAGCCTTGAAAGCCATCAACTGGCAGAACAGAGGTCAGACATTGCGGATGAATTATGGTTGCTGGGTGATGCGGTATTCTCTCATTCCAGGTCAGCTGGCGACGGCGTTGATTTTGGCGGCGTAGCGCTCGACAATGGCGATTATGCCCTGTATGTCCTTGAAGAGATACGACCAGGCAACCCGGAAGATGTGGATGAGGAGGAAAAGGACGTGTTGCGCCAACGTTTGCGGGTTCGCGACGGGGCGGGAGTTTTCAGTGTTTTCCAGCAGTCGTTGCGTGATGGCGCCGACATAGAAATTTTTGAAGATCGGCTTTAATCTCCCCGGCCAGACAGGCCGGGCGCAATTTCTCATGCAGTCACTGCTCAGCTTGCGGTGGTTTCTGTCAGTTTCCAGTGAATGACTGAGCCGCCGAGCAACGGTATCAGATCATCCGATTCTTCCTGATTACCGGCAGGGATTCTTTGCGGGATTGGGCGCTCTTGCCGGGTCAGGGTGATTGTACCGGAATTTCTGGGCAGGTTATAAAAATCAGCGCCGAAATGGCTGGAAAATCCCTCCAGCCTGTCGATGCGACCCGCCTGATCAAAAATCTCCGCGTACAGTTCAATGGCTGCGTTGGCCGAAAATATTCCGGCGCAGCCACAGTCGCTCTGCTTTGAGCCGCGATGATGCGGAGCGCTGTCCGTACCCAGAAAGAACGACGGGTTGCCACTGGTCGCGGCGTTGAGCAGCGCCAGTCGATGGGGTTCCCGCTTCAATATCGGCAGGCAATACAGGTGGGGACGGATTCCGCCTTCAAACATCCCGTTCCGGTTGAACATCAGATGATGCGGCGTGATGGTGCCGGCGATACGGGGACTGCTGTCCCTGACGAATTCGACGCCCTCGATGGTCGTGATATGTTCCAGTATGAGTTTGAGGTCGGGTAGCTCGTGATGCAGCGGGGCCAGTATCTGCTCAATAAACTCAGACTCCCGATCATAAACGTCAATATGACGGTCGGTTACTTCGCCATGAACCTGGAGAATGACCCCGTTCTGCGCCATCATCTCGAGAACACTCATGACGCGGTTGATTTTAGTGACTCCGGAATCGGAATGGGTGGTCGCTCCGGCGGGATACAGCTTGAATCCGTCAATGTACGGGTTTCGGGCGGCCTTGAGTACCTCTTGCGCTGGCGTATGGTCTGTCAGATAGAGACTCATCCTGGGGTCGAATCCGCTGTTTTGTGGTAATGATTCCAGAATTCTTTTGCGGTAACCCATGGCCTGTTCTACCGTTGTGACCGGCGGCGTCAGATTGGGCATGACCAGGGCCCGCTTGAATTGCGAAGCGGTGTAGGGGGCCACTCTTTTCAGCATGTCCCCATCGCGCAGGTGAACATGCCAGTCATCCGGGCGGGTAATACGAAGTTGCATGATGGATTTCAAGTGATGGTGAAGCGGATATTCAAGTGATTTTAACCCATTTCTATTAACGCATTTCAGTGGGGTCTATATCCAGAGACCATCTGATCTTGCGGGCTTGCGCCGATACATCCATTTCACTGAGCCATAGTGAGAGTAGATCATGCAGTGGTTTTCGACGATCGCTCCTTACCAGCAATTGCGCCCGGTATCGTCCCGCGAGCTTTTCCATCGGTGAACTGATCGGGTCCATGATTTCCACTTCCCGGTCATCGTGGCTCTGCTGGATATTTCGGCCGATTTGACGTGTGTGTTGCAGGAACCCAATGGCGCCACCGGGGCGGGCGGATTCGGCTCGCCACAGCGCGATAAATCCGTAAGGCGGGAGTCCGGCCGCTTCCCTTTGTTGCAGGCAGAGATGGTGAAAACCGGAATAATCATGTCCCAGCGCCAGTTTCAGGTAAGGATTCTGCGGATGGGCGGTCTGAATGATCACCTTGCCGGGAAGCTGGTCGCGCCCGGCGCGTCCGGCGACCTGAACCAGCTGCTGGAACAGATATTCAGGCGCCCGAAAATCCGTGCTGTACAGCCCCTGGTCCGGATTCACAATGCCGACCAGGGTGACTCGCGGAAAATCATGTCCTTTGGAAATCAATTGAGTGCCGACAATAATATCCATGTCTCCCTGTCTGATTGCCGACAGGATTTTCTCCAGACTGGAACGGGTAGTAATTTCATCACTGTCGAATCGCGTGATGCGGGTATCGGGTAATTGCCGCCTGAGAACTTCCTCAAGTCTCTGGGTGCCGGCGCCGTGGTAGAACAGCGCGTGGCTACACTCCGGGCAGCGGGATTGTGGGCGGGCAATCCGGCCACAATGATGGCAGCGCAGTGTATTGGTTGTCTGGTGGAATGTCAGCCAGGCATCGCAGCGGTCACATCCCGCCTTCCACTCGCAACGAGTGCATCCGGCAACCGCCGCAAACCCGCGCCGGTTGATATACAGGATGACCTGGAAGCCGTTGTGAATCTCCGTCCGTACCGCTTCCAGCAGCTGCGGGGTCAGGCCGTCGTTTTGCCGGTGTTTTTGCAGATCAACCCACTCGATTTCAGGCAACCTGGCGCCGCTGGCCCTGCGACTCAGTTTGAGCAGACGATGTTTGCCGGTTTTCACATTGTGGATCGACTCCATTGAGGGGGTGGCGGAACCCAGCAGGATCGGTATGTTTTCCATACTGGCGCGTTTGATCGCCAGGTCACGGGCATGATAGCGGAAGCCGTCCTGTTGTTTATAGGAGTGGTCATGTTCTTCGTCAATGATGATCAATCCGGGTCGTTTCATTGGCGTGAAGACGGCAGAGCGGGTGCCGATGATCACAGTGGCCGTGCCTTCGCGCGCGCGCCACCAGCTGGTATATCGCTGCTGTACACCCAGACCTGAGTGGATTACGGTGACCCCCCCTCCAAGTCTGGTTCTGAATCTTTCCAGTAACTGGGGAGTCAGGGCAATTTCCGGAATCAGTACCATGACCTGATTGCCGCGTATCAGACATTGTTGTGCGATTTGCAGGTACACTTCGGTTTTGCCGGAACCGGTGATGCCATGCAGGACGAATGATTGGTATTGGCCGAATGACTCGACCACTGCAGCCACTGCTCCCTGCTGTTCATCTGTCAATCTGTCCTGAAACCCGGTGACTGGATATTCCTCGGGCAGGGCGCGCCTTTCACGTCTTTGAATAATTCCCTTTTTGAGCATGGCCTTCAGGGTGCGATGAATGCCGGCGGATGTCTCCTGTGTCATGGCGCTTGTCAACTGCGCCAGGGAGTATTCGGATGAATCACTGAACAGCCCGAACAACTGCTGTTGTTTGGGCGCTCTCGCCAGCAATTTGTCGATCCCGGATCTGTTCAGGTGGGCGGTCCGGTGGTAGCAGATTTCCCGCAGCGGGTTTTCAATGCCGACAGCCGTCCGCAATCTGGCCGGAATCGCGGTCTGGAATACCTCACCCACCGGGTGATGGTAATAATTCGCGGCCCACAGCAGTAATTCGGTCATGCGGTCCGTGAAAACAGGGACATCATCCAGTATGCGCTCAATCGTCTTGAGCCGGATGTTCTGGTCCGCGCCGGAGCGGGATGACAGGACCACTCCGACCACGGAGCGACTGGACTTTATGCCAAAAGGAACCAGAACACGGCTGCCCGCAGCAACCAGAGTGGGACTCAGATAGTCAAACGCCTGTCTTAACGGTACCGGGACAGCAATTTGAATCCGGTGGGTTTGTTCGTCGGCTCTGAAACGCTCAGGTGAAGTCAATGTCATGCCTGCCCGTGAATCTTTCAGGCGGGGAGATAGGTGGTCAGGTTGTTCACAAAATCTGTGGATAACTTTGTGGATAATATGCCCGAAGCCAGATTCAGCGAAGGAGTCATGATTCGTGGACGAGAATCGCCCGGTATTTGGGATTTTCAGAGTACATCAGTAAAAACAATAAGTTATAGATGCAATGTTGAAATTCATTGGAGATTGTGGGTCTAAACAAGGTATTTGGAAATGAAGGTCGGTATTGTGTATAACTTCGCTGATATTTTGAAAATATCGTGTAATGTTTCTGTAATCAATCACTTATATTGTTTTTGTTAGAACACGGAATAGATTGTGAATGTAGTGGGATATTGACTAAATGGTGTCGATGCGGAATTCAAACCGACCTCGTCTGCGTTCCTGCAAAAACCGTTCCAATGTGTTGTGGACCACCTTGAACGCGATCTCGTTCCACGGAATCCGGGACTCTTCCACCAGCTCCACTGCCAGACTTTCCTGGCCGATACCGAATTGGTCCGGTCCGCCCAGTTGTGCCCGAAACAGCATATAGATCTGATTCACTGAAGTCACATTGTAAATCTGGTAAAGAGACGGATGGACGACTTTCGCGCAAGCTTCCTCCCAGGTTTCCCGCATGGCGCCTTGTTCAACCGTTTCCCCGTTCTCCATAAACCCGGCCGGAATGGTCCAGTATCCCAGGCGCGGCTCTATCGCTCTTTTGCACAATAAAATCCGCTCTTCCCAGACCGGGATGCAGCCGGTCACGATTCTCGGGTTCTGGTACTGGATGTGGTCGCAATGCCGGCACACATGCCGGCGGCGGTTATCCCCTTCGGGAATTTCCAGGGTTACCTTGCTGCCACAGAAAGTGCAGTAATTGATCGGGCGGATTTCTCTCATGAGTCAGACTGTCGGAAACTTTGGGTTAAACGGGTTTCATCAGGCCCAGAACCAAACCGCACCAGATGGACGCTCCTATCCAGTTGTTATTTAAAAACGCGGACAGGGATTTCTGCGAATCCCGATCCTTGCATAAATATTGCTGGTAAACGGCAAGTCCGGCCGCAATTCCCAGGAACAGATAGAAATGCCAGGACAGGTGACTTTGCCACCCGATCAGGCCAATAATGGTCAGCGCCGCAATATGCAGTATGCCGACCGCCAGATTATCATAATTACCGAAAGCAATGGCGGTTGATTTGATGCCGATCACCCGATCTTCGTCCCGGTCTGCCATTGCATACTGGGTATCATAAGCGACGATCCACAGAAAATTGGCGGCAAACAGGGCCCAGGCCAGCAGGGGAAGAACCCCGGTCAATGCGGCATACGCCATCGGGATGCCCATAGAGAACGCCAGTCCGAGTACGCATTGCGGGAAATGAGTGAACCGCTTGGCAAAGGGGTACAGTATAGCAAGAGTCACCGCGAGCATGGACAGATAACGGGTCAGCGGGTTGAGCAACCAGACCAGGGCGAAAGCGATCAGGAGCAGAACCGCGAATAAACCGAGAGCTGCGCGGACACTCAGGGCGCCGCTGGCGAGAGGGCGATGCCTGGTTCTTTCGACATGGGCATCCAGATTACGGTCTGCGTAATCATTGATGACGCAGCCCGCCGCCCGCATGACCACCGTGCCGAGGATAAAGATCAGGACGATATCCGGATCAGGGGAGCCTTTTCCGGCAAGCCATAGCGCCCATAGTGTCGGCCAGAGTAGTAAAAACGCGCCAATCGGCCGATCAAGGCGCGTTACCTGGATACAGGCTGAAAAAACTCCCGATGTCATTTCAGATTATACGCCGCCATATTGTTCACTGTTGTGAATCCACCGCGATATCAGGGCGGGAATCCGGTGCGGATATTGCTCACGCAATTTTCGGGAAATCTGTTCGACCCGGGGAAGTATCGCCCGGTCCCGGACAATGTTCGCAATCCGCATTTGTTGAATCCCGGTCTGCCGGGTGCCGAGCAACTCTCCAGGGCCTCTTTGTTCCAGGTCCTTGCGGGCGATTTCAAATCCGTCATTGGTACTACGCAAGATACCCAGGCGTTCTTTGGCGATGGCGCCGAGTGGAGCCTGGTACAGCAACACACAGGAGGCCTGAGCGGCGCCTCGCCCCACTCGTCCGCGTAGCTGATGAAGCTGCGCCAGCCCCAGTCTTTCCGCGTTTTCAATAATCATCAGATTGGCGTTGGGGACATCCACGCCCACTTCGATGACTGTGGTTGCCACCAGCAGGTCAATCAGTCCCTGGTTGAATCGGCGCATGATGGATTCTTTCTCTTTGGACTTCAATCGTCCGTGGATCAGCTCGATACTGAGTTCGGGCAGCAGGTCCTGCAAGGTCGCACAGGTTTCTGTAGCTGTCTGGATCTGCAGTTTATCGGATTCTTCGATCAACGGGCAGACCCAGTACGCCTGTAGCCCGTTCTGGCAGTTCGACCGAATCCGGTCTGCGACTTGCCGCCGCCGGGTGTCCGGTAACGCCACTGTGGTCACAGGTTTTCTGCCAGGAGGCAACTCATCAATGCTCGATATATCCAGGTCGGCATACAGGATCATGGCCAGTGAGCGGGGTATCGGGGTTGCGCTCATCACAATCTGGTGGGGTACGGTATTGCGGTGAGCGCCCTTGTCGCGCAGCGCCAGTCTCTGATCCACTCCGAAGCGGTGTTGTTCATCGACAATGATCAGGCCGAGCTGGTTGAATTCGACGGATTCCTGAAATAGCGCATGGGTGCCAATCATCATTTTCGCTTGCCCGTTGGCAATCCGTGACAGCGCTTCCCTGCGCTTCGCCGCGGTCAGTTTCCCGGTTAACCACTCCATGTCGATATTCAGCGGTTCAAACCACTGTTGAAATGTTTTGCGATGCTGTTCCGCGAGCAGTTCGGTGGGCGCCATCAGCGCTACCTGATAACCACTGTCAATGGTTTGCAGAGCGGCGGCGGCACAGACGATGGTTTTCCCTGACCCCACATCCCCCTGCACCAGACGCATGACCGGATATTTCCTGGGCAGATCATGCCGAATCTCTTCAATCACCCGAAGCTGGGCTCCGGTCAATTCAAAATCAAGCCGCTTCTTAAGCGATTTCCAGGATTTGTCTGTGTCGGTAATCAGCGGCCCGTTTTCCTGTTGCCGTTTCTGGCGAAGCTGGTGAAATGCGAGCTGGTGAGCCAGCAGTTCTTCCAGGGCCAGACGTTGACAGGCCGGATGAATGCCCGTTTTCAGCGCTTGTGCGTCACAATCCGCCGGCGGGTTGTGGACGGTTTGCAGAGCCTTCGTCAATGACATCAGTCTGAACTCGATTTGAAGCTCCGGCGGAATCATATCGGACAGTTGCTGTTGGTAATTTACAAGACTTGAGGACACCAGTTTGCGGATTGTTTTCTGCCCCAGTCCTTCGGTGGCGGGATAAACGGGTGTTAATGTCTCTTCCAGCGCCGGTTGTCCGGGCTGGTTGAAGATTTTATATTCCGGGTGGACCATTTCCATGTCCTGAAAACCCCGGCGCGCTTCCCCGTAGCATTGAATCCAGGCGTTTTTGTGAAAACCCTTTTGTTGCCTGTGACTGAAGTGGAAAAAACGAAGAGAAACTGAGGCGGAGGAGTCGGTCACCCGTACCAACAGACTTCTTCGCCCGGTGAGCCGGACATCCACTGAGTCAATCTGCCCGAATATGACCGCTTCATGGCCATTCTGAAGACGGGCGATTCGGGTAACTCGTGTTTTGTCCTGATAGCGGAGCGGCAAATGGAAGAACAGGTCGACGGGTCTGAAAATACCCATTTTCTCCAGTTTGCCGATGATTCGCGGACCGACTCCGGCAAGTGAGCGAAGAGGATGGGACGCGGCGCTGGATGAATTCAAACCGATTCTGTAGTGAGGGAATGATTTGTACCGTTACGGCAGTACCAGAATGGCCTCAATTTCAATCGGGACGCCTTTGGGCAGGGAAGCGACTCCTACCGCTGCCCGCGCTGGCCAGGGCGGGTCGATGTATTGCGCCATGATTTCATTGACCGCGGCGAAATTTTCCAGATTCGTCATCGAGATGTTGAGCTTTACCGCGTTGGCCAGACTGCCTCCGGCGGCATCGGCCACCGCCGCCAGATTCTCAAAAACCTGATGGGCCGCCGCCTCAAAAGAAGTGTTCACCACGGCCATGGTCTCGGGATGCAGGGGAATCTGACCTGAAATATAGACAGTCTGGCCTGTTTTTACCGCCTGCGAATAGGCGCCTATGGCGGCGGGCGCCCGCTCGGTACTGATGATTTCTTTCACGCTCATTTTGCAGATTTCTCTTGCCGGTTTTCTATGGTGGGTTTGACAAATCCGATTAAACCACAAATCCCTGGTTGTTTCGCGAATTTTGTGTGTCGGAGCCAAGGGCCGGGTTGCTCGTTTTGATGCCTGGAAACCGTCATTTTTTCTTGACATCCAGAGGTTGTCCCTTATATAGTGGGAGTAAGTGGAGTTTTGTGGGTAACCTCTGGGCGAAAATCATGCTTCGTGGCGCAAATTCGATTAACCTGGACAGCAAGGGACGATTCGCTATTCCCAGTCGGTATCGGGACAATCTGATCACACGTTGTGACGGAAAGATGGTCGTGACCGTGAACAATACACGGGAACGCTGCCTTTGGCTATACCCGATGGATGAGTGGGAGAAGGTTGAGGAAAAACTGGTGGCGCTGCCCAGCTTTGAGCCGAGCCACCAGAAACTGAAACGATTTTTACTTGGCTATGCCGCTGATGTCGAGATGGATGGCAATGGTCGAATTCTGTTGTCTTCCCCGCTGCGGAAATTCGCGATGATGACGACGAAGGAGATTTATCTGGTGGGGCAGGGCAATAAATTTGAAATCTGGAGCGAAAGCCTGTGGCATGCGCGCCAGAGTGAGTGGCTCGATGAAGAACCGGAGGCAGGCGGCGTTTCTGTCGAGATGGAGCGGCTTTCGCTGTGAAGCGCGCGCCGCTGTCAACCCATGTTCCCGTTTTGGTCAGGGAGGTTGTGCAGATGCTTGACCTGGCTGAGCGGGGGGTGGTGGTTGACGCGACCTGGGGGCGAGGCGGGCATGCCAGGGAAATGTTGAAGGTTTTGCCGGCGTCCGCCCGGCTGATTGTGATTGATCGGGACGCGGACGCGATCACCCACGCCCGCAAGTTTTCGCGGGATGAGCCGAGAGTCGAGGTGGTTCACAGTCCTTTCTCAGGATTGAAGAACATTCTGCGGGACAAAAACCTGTTTGGAGAGGTAGACGCTATATTGTTTGATCTGGGGGTATCGTCTCCCCAGCTCGATCAACCGGCAAGGGGGTTTGGATTCAGCCATGACGGGCCATTGGATATGAGGATGGATCAGTCCGCGGGAGTCGCGGCCGTTGACTGGATGAAACAGGTGAAGGAAGACGAACTGATTCAGGTCCTGCAACGTTTCGGGGAAGAAAAATTCGCCCGCAGAATAGCGCGGAGTATCAAGCAGGCGCTGTCGCGCGGGAATATCGGCACTACGGCTGAACTGGGCAGACTGGTAGCGGATGCCGTGCCGGTCAAAGAGAAACACAAACATCCGGCTACGCGGACATTTCAGGCCATCCGGATCGCGGTCAATCAGGAGTTGCAGGAACTCGAAATCGTCCTGCCACAGGCTCTTGACGCATTGGCGGCTGGTGGTCGGCTGGTTGTCATCAGTTTCCATTCTCTGGAAGACCGGATGGTGAAACGGTTTCTGCGCGAGCAGTCGAAGGGGGACCCCTGGCCGGTCGATCTTCCGGTTACCGGCGACATGATCAAGCCGCGGTTGAGTCTGGTCGGCAAGCCGGTGCGGGCAACACCCGCCGAGCTCGACAGAAACCCGAGAGCGAGAAGCGCGGTGATGCGGGTCGCTCAAAAAACCGCCTCCATACACGCGCGCGGATGAGACGGGGTATCCATCATGGGACCATTTCAATCAATCAACAGACTTTCGATTATTTTACTGGTTGTGGTGATCTTCAGCGCTTTGGCCGTAGTCACGGTTCGCCACGAGAATCGGCTGGTATTCGCTCATTTGCATGATCTTGACAATCGTCTCGGTCAACTCAGGACAAGGTGGAGCAGACTCTTGATCGAGAAAACGACCTGGAACACCCGACACAACATTGCGGACAGTGTAAGCCGGCGATTGGGGATGTACCCGCCTCCCCCCGGAAAAATTGTGATTGTGCATTCGGCAGCGCCGGGTCAGTGACAGGCGGATAACAGGCGAGCGGCGCATGATTGAGGACTTCAAACACAGTCGGGCACCGACAGATAGTACGAAGCGGCCACCTGCGGATTCACTGATCTGGCGTCAGCATCTGGCGCTGGCGGGGATGATCGCGGTGTTTGTCGCGCTGGCGCTTCGTGTTGTTTATCTGCAAACCTTTGAGCGGGAAAAACTCCAGGCTCAGGGAGAACTGCGTTATTTGCGGGAAGTATCTGTTTTCCCGGAGCGGGGGCGCATTCTCGACCGTAACGGTCAGCCGTTATCGGTCAGTACTCCGGTGTATTCCCTGGTCTCGGAACCCGGATTGTTCTGCAGCTCGGAATCATCCTGGGACAAGGTCCTGAAAGCCGCAGACATATCAAGAGAGCGCCTGAAGGACAAATGCAGAAAATTTGCCACTGCCGATTTCATGTATGTCAAGAGACAACTGCCGCCGGCTGTGGTTGAGCGGGTGATGCAGACTCCGATTCCCGGACTGGATGCGCAAAGGGAATACAGACGATATTTTCCGAGCGGTCCGGTCAGCGCCCATCTGATCGGATTTACCGATATTGACGGTAATGGCCAGGAAGGTCTGGAACTTGCGTTCAATGAAGAATTGAAAGGGAGTAGCGGGCGGATGCTGGCGCTCAAAAACCTGGGTGGGCGTTATGTCGAAAGAGTGGAAAGTGTCCAGCAGGTCAGGCATGGCCGGGACATTGTGATCAGTATTGACCAGAGACTGCAATCGCTGGCCAGCAAGTATCTGGAATCCGCATTGATCGAACATGACGCCGCAGGCGGCAGTGTAGTGGTTTTGTCGGTGCCCGGTGGCGAGATTCTGGCCATGGTGACTGCCCCCCAGTTTAACCCCAATAACCGGGGCTCCCTGAAAGACGGAGTATTCAGGAATCGTGCCGTGACGGATGTTCTGGAGCCGGGCTCCACGGCAAAACCATTCACGATTGCGATGGCGCTGGAAAGCAAAATGGTCGGGGTGGATACCGTGGTCAATACATCGCCGGGTGTCTGGCGGGTCGGGGGCAGCGCCATCAGCGATGTTCATGACTATGGGGAGCTGTCAGTTTTTGATGTGCTCGTGAAGTCAAGCAATATCGGTTCGGCGAAAATTGCGCTTGGCCTGCCGTTTGACGATCTTTTCGACACGTTGCAGGGGGTCGGATTCGGGTCAATAGCCGGATTTTTGCCGAATGAGACTCCGGGTGTTCTCAGACATCGTCCCCGGCAAATAGAACACGCGACCATGGCCTATGGTTATGGCTTCTCGGCGACTCTGTTACAACTGGCGAGAGCCTACACGGTTTTTGCGACGGACGGGGAATTGCTGCCGGTTACCCTGGAACGCAAGGAGCCCGGCTTTCGCGCCAGAGGGGAAAGAGTGTTTCAACCGGATACCGCATTCAAGGTGCGGCAAATGCTGGAACAGGTCGCTACCGCAAGGGGCACGGCCCGCAAGGCCCGGGTTGCCCGCTATCGAATGGGCGGGAAAACCGGAACCACTCACAAGCTGATTGATGGTAACTACAATAACAATCGGTATGTGTCCTTGTTCGCCGGATTGGGGCCGATCTCTGAGCCGAGGTTTGTAACGGTTGTTGCGGTGGATGATCCGAAAGGCGGATTCCACTATGGCGGCGATGTTGCGGCGCCGATTTTCTCAAAGCTGATGGCCGACATGATGCGTCTGTACAACGTAAGGCCCGATGATGTCGCCCCGTCCCGAATCGTTTTGCGCGGAGCCGATGGGAATCGGGTATGAGCGCCGACAATGAGCCTGAATCCGTGATCGAACATCAGACAATCGGCCAGCACAGCGCAAGCGACAATATCCGCGACCATGTCTTGTTGAGTGAGATGCTGTCCGGGGTGGTTGCGCTGGAGCCGACCGCTGACCGGCGGGTCGGTCGGTTACGGCTTGATAGCAGGCAGGTTGAGTGCGGCGATGTGTTTGTCGCCCTGCCCGGAATGCGGGCCGATGGGCGGGATTATATTCCCGAGGCCATCCATCATCAGGCCGCCGCTGTTCTTTACGAGAGTCAGGACTATGATGCGGATGAATGCGGGTTCGGCAAGGAATCCGGGCAAGAGGTCAGGGACTCCCCGGCGTTGATCGGCATTGACGGCCTTCAATATAAACTGGGCGACATCGCGTCTGTCTGTTTTCGCAATCCGTCTTCGGCGTTGAAGGTGATCGGGGTAACCGGCACTAACGGAAAAACCACGGTCACTTACCTGATTGGTCAGGCTCTGGAACGGTTGGGTCTTTCCTGTGGTTATTCGGGTACGCTCGGAGCCGGAAAGATCGGAAGTTTGCGGATGTCTGATTTGACCACTCCCGATGTCATTTCGATGCATCGACAGCTGGCGTATTTTCGCTCCATGCAAATGGCTGCGGTGAGTCTCGAGGTTTCCTCCCATGCTCTGTCCCAGGGCCGTGTCAATGGCGTTGAGTTTGATATCGCCGTCCTCACCAATCTGTCTCAGGAGCATCTGGATTATCACCATTCCATGGACGAATACGGTCGGGCAAAGCGGAAGTTGTTCGACTTTCCATCCATAAGGACCGCGGTTGTCAATAGCGATGACGCCTTCGGGAAAAAGCTGATTCGTTATCTGAAAAGACACAGAAGAGAACTGCGCTGCCTGACTTACGGCTTGGACAATGCCGATCTGGCGCCCCGTAATCTTGAGATCAGTGACCGCGAAATTCAGTTCGATTTGGATTATCAGGGAGATTCGGGACGGCTCCGGGTAGCCCTGACCGGAGCGGTCAATGTGTTGAATATCCTGGCGATGGCCGGAGCGTTGGTCGGACTGGGTTATCGGGTTTTCGATATTGCACAGGTCATGCCTGAATTATCGGCGCCGCCGGGGCGAATGGAATGGTTTACCCATGAGCCCCGGCAGCCGGGAGTGGTAGTGGATTATGCCCATACTCCGGATGCGCTGGAACAGGCATTGCATTCCCTGAAATCAATGTGCCACGGTGAACTGGTTGTGGTGTTTGGTTGTGGCGGTGATCGGGACCGGGAAAAACGACCGCGTATGGGGGCGATTGCCGAACGTCTGGCCGACCGTGTCATTATCACCAATGACAATCCCCGTTTCGAATCACCGGAAGGGATTGTCGAGCAGATTCTGCAAGGAATGAAAAGCCGGCCGACGGTCATCCATGACCGGAAAATGGCTGTGCGGGAGGCGATTCAGTCCGCCACTGCCAAAGATCTGATTCTGTTGGCCGGCAGGGGGCATGAAACACGACAGATTACAGGTGATGAAGCCAGATGGTTGAGCGACCGTGAACTGGTTCGGGAATTGCTGGAGCGGCCGTCATGATGGCGTTGTCCGAGGCGGCTCGCATTGTTCGCGGAACGATGTCGGGAAACGATACCGAATTCACTTCGGTGAGTACGGATTCGAGGACAATCAGGGCGGGTGGGCTGTTCGTGGCAATCCGCGGAGAAAGGTTTGACGGTCACGCCTTTTTATCCCAGGCCAGGACGATGGGCGCGGTCGGCGCGATGGTGTCCGACAGGGCATCTGTCATGGCCCATCAGGCTGGCTCGCAGTTGCCGCGGATTGAGGCGCCGGATACTACGGCTGCGTTGGGTCGGCTGGGCCAGGACTGGCGATCACGATTCGATATTCCGGTAGCCGCGGTTACCGGAAGTAACGGAAAAACTACCGTGACTGCAATGATCGCTTCGATATTTGCACAGCGCGGCCGGCGCCTGGCTCCTTCGGGGAGTTTCAACAACGAGTGGGGGGTGCCGCTTACCTTGTTGAGGCTGACCGACTGTCATCGCTTCGCGGTCATTGAAATGGGTACCAATCATCCGGGAGAGATTGAGTATCTCGCCCGGCTGACCAGACCGACCATTGCGCTGATCAACAACGTGGCCGCCGCCCATCTGGAGGGACTTGGAAGCACCCGGCAGATCGCCGCGGAAAAGTCTGGTATCTTTCAGGGATTGACGGATTCGGGCATCGCGGTTGTCAATGCCGACGATGAGTTTCACGCTGAATGGGTCGCCGGACTCCGGCTCTCCCGTCCCGATGTCACGATCATCCGTTTTGCGATGGATGCCCAGGCGGATGTGAGCGCCGGCAATGTGGATTCGGGCGTTCGCGCAAGCCGCTTCGACCTGCGGCTGGCGGGTCAGGATATTGCGGTCAATCTGCCGCTACCGGGTCATCACAATATCATGAATGCGCTGGCGGCCTGTGCAGTCTGTTTCGCTGCGGGCATCAGCCTGGACATGATAAAGAATGGATTGGAAAGCGTGTGTGGAGTGAGCGGCCGTCTGGATGTCAGGCCGGGATTGAACGGTTCCACCGTTATTGACGATAGCTATAACGCCAATCCAGCGTCCATGAAGGCGGCCATTCATGTTTTGCGGCAGTGCGCGGGGAAGAAGGTCCTGGCGCTCGGGGCCATGGCGGAATTAGGGGAAACCAGTGTGCAGTTGCATGAGGAAGTGGGGGAGTACGCGAAAAGCCAGGGCATAGATTACCTGTATTGCTATTCGCCAAATGCCGACGACCATGCCCGTTTTTATGCCGGACGTTTCGAGGGTGGAGCCAGGCTCTTCGACAGTATGGAAGAACTGCAACAAGTGGCGAAGCGGACACTGGCGCCGGATGTGGTGATGCTGATCAAGGGCTCGCGGTCTTCGCGCATGGAGAATCTGGTGCATCAGGTGGTTGAGGCGAGGCCGGATTCCCGGTCGGGAGAGGGTGGGCGCTCATGTTGACATGGCTGTTTGAAAACCTGGCGCGGGATTACAGTTTTTTCAATGTATTCCGGTATCTGACTTTCCGCGGAATCTGCGGGGTACTGACCGCGCTCGGCATATTTTTTGTTTTCGGTCCGGCCATGATCCGCAAGCTCAGCGAGTATCAGATCGGGCAGACTGTGCGGGCAGAAGGGCCGCCCACACATTTCAGCAAAGTCGGGACGCCGACCATGGGCGGGGCGCTGATCCTGTTCGCTGTGGTTGTTGCGACACTACTTTGGGGAGATTTGTTCAATCGTTATATCTGGGCGATCCTGCTTACAACAATTGCGTTCGGGGTAATCGGCTGGGTCGATGATTATCGCAAGCTGGTCGATCGGAACCCTAGAGGAATGGGCGCCAGAAACAAGTTTCTTTGTCAAAGCGCTGCGGCGTTGGCGGTGGCGATTTTTCTGTTTCAAACCGCCAACCTGCCGGCGGAAACCGAACTGCTGGTGCCCTTGTTCAAGGATATTGCCATCCCGTTGGGCTGGGGGTTCATCGGGCTGACCTGGCTGGTGGTGGTTGGCACCAGCAATGCCGTTAATCTGACCGATGGTCTTGACGGACTGGCGATCATGCCGACCGTCATGGTGGCGGGAGCGCTGGGTATCTTTGCTTACGCGGCCGGCAACCTGAACTTCTCTTCCTACCTGGGTATTCCCTATATTCCGGGGGCGGGGGAAGTGCTGGTTTTCTGCTCGGCGCTGGTGGGCGGCGGCTTGGGATTTCTCTGGTTCAATACCTATCCGGCCCAGGTTTTCATGGGGGATATTGGCGCTCTTTCCCTGGGCGCCGCCGTTGGAATTGTCGCGGTTATCGTCCGCCAGGAAATCGTGTTGGTCATCATGGGCGGGATTTTTGTCGTGGAAACGGTTTCGGTTATCCTGCAAGTCGCTTCTTACAAACTGATTGGCAGGAGGATTTTCAGGATGGCGCCGTTGCATCACCATTTTGAATTGAAGGGCTGGCCGGAGCCCAGGGTGATCGTCCGGTTCTGGATAATCAGCCTGATTCTGGTATTGATCGGGCTGGCGACGTTGAAGGTTCGCTGAGGACACGGGCATTGATTGTGACTGAATTCATACAGCCTGTTCGCGAATCCGCTTTGGTGATCGGCCTCGGCATGACCGGTTTTTCGGTCATCCGGCATCTCGAGCAAACCGATTGCCGGATTACGGTAGCCGATTCACGCGATATTCCGCCTTATCTCAATCAGGTAAAACGGCGATTCCCCGATGTGGAATTGGTGATGGGAGGCATTCCCTGTGAACGTTTCGCCGAGTTTGACCAGATCATCACCAGTCCGGGCATCAAGCTCCCGCGCATCGAGCGTGGCGACGGAAGTCCGTTGCTCAGTGACATCGAACTTTTTGCGCGTAGCGCGGATGCGCCCGTGATCGCGATTACCGGGTCGAATGGCAAGTCGACAGTGACCATGCTGGTCACCAGGATGCTGATGGCGGCAGCTCACGCCGTCAAAACCGGGGGTAATATCGGCACTCCGGCGCTGGACCTGCTGGAGGGTGAGCGTCCTGACTTTTATGTGCTCGAGCTGTCCAGCTTTCAGCTGGAAAATACCCGTACTCTCAAACCGATCGCCGCGACGGTTCTCAATATCAGCGCGGATCACATGGATCGGTATTCGGGTTTGCCTGATTACGCGGACGCCAAATTCCGGATTTTCCGACACGCCCGGCATTGTATTGTCAACCGCGATGACCGCACAACCAGGCGCCGGATAACAGACGGTTTGCCGCTCTTTGGCTTTGGGCTGAATGCGCCGGATGGGGATAGGGATTTCGGGGTTGTCGTCTGTGGTGGGGAGCGTCTGATGGCGCGTGGGAGGAAAGCGCTTGCGCGGGTCGGGCAAATGACGTTGCCGGGCGAGCAGAATGTCGCTAATGCGCTGGCGGCATTTGCTCTGGTGGAATCGGCGGGGGTGCGGTTGACTCCGGGTGTGGTTCAGGCGGCGCTTGACTTTCCGGGCCTGCCTCATCGCTGCGAGCTGGTCAGGGAGCTCCATCAGGTCAAGTGGATCAATGATTCCAAAGGCACCAACCCGGGGGCCACGATCGCGGCGCTGCGGGGGCTGCGCCCACCCATCATCCTGATTCTCGGCGGCCAGGGCAAGGGCGCTGACTTTTCAGCTCTTGGCGATGCGATCCATGACAAGGTGACTCATTCTTACGTTTACGGTGAGGACGCTGAACGGATTCTGGCCAGTTTCCGAAGCGCGTCCAGCGTGACCCGTGTGGGGACTCTGGACGAGGCCGTAGAATGCTCGTTCAAGCGGGCCCGGCCCAAAGACATCGTTCTGTTTTCCCCGGCCTGTGCGAGCTACGATATGTTCGACAGCTACGAGCATCGGGGCAACCGATTCAAACAACAGGTCTGGCGATTGACAGAGGGAGGGGGGCAGTGATGAATCGGCAGATCAGACCGGCCTTGATGAGGAAAACATTCCTGCCGGCGAACCCGGATCACTGGCTGGCTCTGGTTGTGATCGCTCTGCTGTCAATCGGTACGGTCATGGTGTTTTCAGCCACCATTGCCAGGACAGGACAGGCGCAGGATGTCAACTTTTCCCATTTAACCCGACATTTGATGCACGTCGGAGCGGGGGCGATTGTCTTGTGGCTCGGGGCATCCATTCGAATCGACTGGCTGGAGAGAGTGAACAAGGTATACCTGCTGCTCGCAATGTTTCTGTTGCTGGCATTGGTATTCACGGGTCTGGGCGTGAAGGTGAATGGCAGTTCCCGCTGGCTCGGATTGGGCGAAATACGCTTGC
Source organism: Candidatus Poriferihabitaceae bacterium (assembly GCA_965208975.1). GTDB lineage: Bacteria > Pseudomonadota > Gammaproteobacteria > Arenicellales > Poriferihabitantaceae. Next base: position 1,958,777 of record CBDBQH010000003.1, read on the forward strand.
AGCCTTCGGAGTTTGCAAAAATTGCGGCAGTCATTTATTTCGCTGACTATCTGGCCACGAAAAAAGACAGCCTGCATTTGTTCCAGGTCGGGATCCTCAATCCGGGATGGGCGGCGGGCGCCCTCGGATTACTGCTGCTGCTCCAGCCTGATTTTGGCGCTACGGTTGTGATCCTGGCTACAGTTGCTGTCATGATGCTGCTGGGGGGGGTGCGGATTTCGCACCTTGCAGTCAGTATCCTGGTCGTCACGGGGCTGATGACGTTGATCCTGTGGATGGAGCCCTATCGGGTGGTTCGCCTGCTCAGCTACAGAGATCCCTGGGCAGATCCGTTTGGCTCGGGCTTCCAACTGGTGCAGTCATTGATCGCGATCGGTCGCGGGGAGTGGTTCGGCATCGGTTTGGGCAGCAGTATACAAAAGTTATCCTATCTGCCGCATGCCGGCAATGATTTCCTGATCGCCATCATCGGCGAGGAACTCGGAGCAATCGGTATATTCTGCGTATTGTCGTTGTTTGCGACGCTCTTGTTTCTGGCCCTTGTAATCGGACAACAGGCATTGGCGCAGGGGCATCGGTTTGCCGGGCTTCTGGCTCAGGGAACCGGGGTCATTCTTGTATTGCAGGCGGCGGTGCACACGGGCGTGAATACCGGATTGTTGCCTACCAAGGGTCTGACCTTGCCACTGATGAGCTATGGCGGCAGCAGCATGTTGAGCAGTATGGCGGCGGTCGGTCTGTTGTTTGCCATCAGTCGGCACACCCGTCTTCAATCCAGGGGGGCGCGATGCCGCGGATGATGATTATGGCGGGAGGCACGGGCGGGCACGTCATGCCGGCGCTGGCGGTGGCAAAGGCGTTGCTCGACAAAGGCGTTGATGTCCACTGGATCGGCGCCTCCGGCGGCATGGAGGCGCGAGTGGTTACCGAATCCGGTATCGCGTTTGAGCCGATTGATATCAAAGGACTCAGAAACGGAGGATTATTGCGAAAAACAGGGGCGTTGTTGCTGTTGGTCCGGGCCATGGCGCAGACATTCCGGTTCATCCGCAAATACCGGCCCGAGGCTGTACTGGGTATGGGTGGATTTGTGTCGGCGCCGGGCGGGCTTGTGGCCGCTGCATTGCGGTTGCCGGTGCTTCTTCACGAGCAGAACATGGTGGCCGGCTTGACCAATCGCTGGCTGGCGCGTTTTTGCAGGGATGTCCTGAGCGGTTTTCCGCAGGCGCAGGGTATCCGGAATTTCACCTGGGTCGGCAATCCGGTGAGATCGGATATTACTGAAATTCCGGCGCCATCCCGCAGGCTGGGCAATAGAACCGGAGCCTTGAGAATACTGGTGACCGGCGGTAGTCAGGGGGCCTCTGTCTTCAATCGGGAATTGCCGGGATTGCTGAAATCCGCCGACGTGCCCGAACTCGATATCTGGCATCAATGCGGGCAGAGGGCGGTGGATGAGTCCGGCAAAGCCTGGCGGCAGGCGGGAATCCGTTGCCGGGTTGAGCCGTTTATCGAGGATATGGCCCAGGCTTACGAATGGTGCGACCTGATCATCTGCCGGTCGGGAGCGATGACGGTCTCGGAGATCTGTTGCGCTGGCGTGGCGGCGATTTTTGTGCCTTATCCCCATGCGGTGAGTGATCATCAGGCGGCCAACGCTGATTATCTGGTGCAGAATCAGGCCGCGTTCATGGTGCGCGAAGAGGGGTTCGCCAGCGGCGAGTGGCTGCAAATCCTGTCTGACCTTTCGCGTGACCGGAGCCGGCTGGTGGCCATGGCAAACGCCGCGAGGGGATTGGCAAAACCCGCAGCGACACAGGATGTGGTCGCCCGCTGCCTGGAGGCGCTGCATGCGTGAACACGTAAGGCACATTCATTTTGTCGGCATTGGCGGCATTGGTATGAGCGGGATTGCCGAAGTCCTGCTCAATCTGGGATTCCGGATTTCAGGATCGGATATTGCCAGAACGAAGATTATTGACCGGCTTGAGAAGGCCGGCGCAACCATATTCATCGGCCATGATGAGTCCAATATGAAGGATGCCGACACGGTGGTGTATTCAAGCGCCCTGGAGGAAACGAACAGTGAGATGCAGGCGGCGCTGCGTCAATCCGTGCCGCTTGTGCCGCGCGCTGAAATGCTGGGGGAGCTGATGCGGTTCAGGAAGGGAATTGCGGTTGCCGGCACCCATGGCAAGACCACCACAACCAGCCTGATCGGGGCTGTTCTGGCGGGAGCCGGGATTGATCCGACCCTGATTGTCGGCGGCGTGGTCAACAGTATGCACAGTAATGCCAGACTGGGCAGGGGAGAGTACATGGTCGCTGAAGCGGATGAGAGTGACGCTTCATTTTTACATTTGCAGCCGCAGATGGCGGTCATGACCAATATCGACCAGGATCACATGGAAACTTATAAAGGAGATTTCAACCAGCTGAAGCAGGCTTGTCTGGATTTTCTCCACAATCTGCCATTCTGCGGCCTGGCGATCCTGTGCTTTGACGATCCGGCCGTCCGCGAAATCGCGGAGCGATTGAGGAAGCCTTTTGAGAGTTACGGGTTGACGGATGACGTGGATTATCAGGCCGTCCGGATTTCCCAGCAAGGCCGCCACAGTTCGTTCAGTGTGCTGCGTTACGGCAAGTCGATCGGAGAATTTGTGGTGGCGATGCCGGGGGTCCACAATGTTCAAAACGCGCTGGCCGCGATTGCGATTGCATACAGGCTGGGGCTGGAAACAGAATCCATTCGGGAAGCGTTGTCCGGGTTTGAGGGAATCGGGCGCCGGTTTCAGCAGTTGGGCACGGTCAGGTTCGGCTCGCGTTTTATCGAGATAGTGGATGATTATGCCCATCACCCGACGGAAATAGCGGCGACCCTGAAAGCATGTCAGGACTGTTATCCCGGAAGAAAAATCCTGGTCGTATTCCAGCCGCACCGATTTACCCGCACCCTGGATTTGTTCGATGATTTTGTGTGCCTGCTGGCGAAAGTGGAAAATCTGGTCGTCACAGAAGTCTATCCCGCGGGTGAGCAACCGATTGCCGGTGGGGATGGCCGCTCCCTGTGTCGCGCTATCCGGCAGCTGGGAGGCGAGCCGGTTTTCGCTGAATCGCTCGTAACCCTGAACGATATTTTGCCCGGCCTGGTACAAACCCGTGACATTCTACTGACATTGGGAGCCGGAGATATTGGCCGGTTCTCCCATAATCTGGCGTTAAAACAGCAATCGGATAGCCGGGAGGTCGCTAATGACGGCTGAGAAATTGAAACGGATACCCGATTGTTTTCGGGATGCGCGGGGGCAATTACGGGTCAATGAACCCATGTCAAAACACACCAGCTGGAGAACCGGAGGGATCGCCGATTATTTCTATTACCCGTCCGACAGGCAGGATCTGGTCAGTCTGCTCAAGCGGTTGCCACAGGATATGCCGCTGCACTGGGTCGGGCTTGGCAGTAACCTGTTGATTCGCGATGGAGGAGTTGAAGGAGTCGTGATCTGCACGGCAAAAGGGTTGAACGGGATCAGCATGAGGTCGGCGGGCCGGGTTTATGTTGAGTCCGGCGTGTCCTGTTCCAAGGTAGCGAGAATGACGACGCAAAACCGGTTGAACGGTGTTGAATTTCTGGCCGGAGTACCGGGCTCCTTTGGCGGCGCCCTGAGCATGAACGCGGGCGCTTTCGGTGGCGAAACCTGGGAGTGGGTTGAGCGGGTCGAATGTGTGGATCGGTGCGGTAACGTGGCGCTCCTGGAGCGCTCCAGGGTTTGCTATGGGTATCGTCATGTCGAGCTTCCGGATCATCGCGGACTGCTCGGCGCCATACTGCATCTGAGACAGGCGGAAGACGGATTCGACAGCAAGAAAGCGATGCGCGACCTGCTGCAAATTCGAGCCCGGTCGCAGCCGGTTCAAAGCGCCAATGCCGGCTCGGTTTTCAGGAATCCGGAGGGAGATTTCGCGGCAAGACTGATTGAGCGGGCAGGATTGAAAGGTCATGCGATTGGTGGGGCCTGTATTTCTGAACTCCACGCGAACTTTATCATTAATGACGGTAGCGCGAGCTCTGCGGACATAGAGCGCCTGATCGGCCATGCGCGCGCTCGGGTAAAGAAAAACAGCGGGGTTGATTTGCAACTTGAGGTACACATCATGGGCCGGGAAAAATGATATTCGCCCGCACTATTGAAGACCATGCGGTTTCAGATGGAGCAATGACTGAGCGCCGGAATCGGGAGCCATCAAACACTTCAGGATGGGAAGTGGTAATTGGTCGCCTGTTGCTGACCCTGTTGGTGATTCTGTTTGTGGCAGACTGGCTGCTTCAGCCCGACAAATTTCAAATCAGGGAAATTCTGGTGCATGATGAGTCTGGAGGCGCGGGTAGTGAGCAGGTGAGGAAAGTAGCGCGAAATGCTCTGGACGGGAATTTCTTCTCACTCGATCTTGAACGTCTCGAACATGAGGTTGAGCAGCTGCCCTGGGTGTTTTCCGCGTCTCTTCGTCGTCAGTGGCCGTCAACCATTGTAATCAATGTGACCGAAGCCGAGCTGGCCGCTCGGTGGGGGACAGACAGATGGGTGAGCCTGGCAGGTGACCTGATCGTTCGGCCAGTCAATGAAAAATGGGATCACAGCGTCTTGGCGCAATTGAATGGTCCCGAGGATCAGGTTGAATTCGTCTGGGATGCGTTCCAGCAATGGTCGGGAAAGTTTGCCGCGCTCGGACTGTCACTTGATGCGCTGAGCCTGAGTTCGACTGGCTTGTTTGAGTTCAGGCTTGGTCCCGCTGTTGAGAAGTTACCGGGGGAGTCCGGCAACCCGAATGGCCGGGTGACCGACACCGATGCCGGTGTGAGCCTGGATGCCGGTGTGAGCTTGATTGTCGAGGCGCAAAATTCCAGGGAGAGGGTGCAGAAATTTCTGGAGATACTGGAGACGCGATTGCTGGCCCGGCTTGCGGAAATGGAATCCGTTGATTTGCGATATCCGAATGGCTTTGCGATTGGCTGGCGCGACCGCGGGACTGCGACGGCGTCCGCTCCTGCGGCGGGAAGCACAGAGTCATGACGAAAAAAACAAACAGTCTCGTGGTTGGGCTCGACATCGGAACTTCAAAAGTCCTGATGATCGTGGCCGGGATGAACAGGGAAGGAGCGGTGGAGGTGATCGGTATCGGTCATCAGCCCGCGTCCGGATTGCGTAAAGGGGTTGTCGCTGATATTGAATCCACCGTCCATTCAATCAAGGGAGCGGTTGAGGACGCGGCGGTCATGTCGGACTGTCAGATCGGTTCCGTCTATGTCGGGATTGCGGGCGCCCATATCGGCAGCATTGATTCCCATGGCGTAGTGGCCATCCAGGACAACGAAGTGACAGAAGGAGACGTGGAGCGGGTGATAGACGCCGCCAAGGCGATGGCTATTCCCAACGGACAACAGATTCTTCATGTTTTGCCGCGGGAATTTGTGATTGATGGACAAGATGGTATTCGCAAGCCAATCGGAATGTGTGGAGTGCGGATGGAAGTCAGGGTACACATTATTACCGGGGCAACCAGCGCCGTGCAGAATATCATGAAGTGTGTCCGCAGATGCGGACTGGAGGTGGATGACATTATTCTTGAGCCGGTTGCGTCCGGTGAAGCGGTGCTGACCCAGGATGAGAAGGAGTTAGGGGTTTGCATGGTCGATATCGGCGGCGGAACAACGGATATCGCGATTTTTCACGAAGGCGCGATCAGCCACACGGTGGTCATTCCAATCGCTGGCAATCAGGTGACCAACGACATTGCGATCGCGTTCCACACCTCGACCCAGGCTGCCGATGAAATCAAGATGGAATATGGTTGTTCCCTCGCGCAACTGGTGGAGGATGATCAAACCATCGAAATTCCAGGGATGGGCGGGCGGCCGTCGAGAGCTCTGTCAAGAAGAAGCCTGGCCGACGTGATTGAACCACGAATTGAGGAACTCCTGCTACTGATTCAGGCGGAAATTCGTAAAAGCGGCTACGAAAGCGTGATCGGTTCGGGAATCGTAATCACCGGGGGGACTTCGAGGCTGGAAGGCATGGTTGAGCTGGCCGAGGAAATCTTTCATCTGCCGGTTCGTCAGGGACTGTCAGGATATGAAGGCAAGCATCACGAAATGATTCGAAACCCGATTTATTCCACAGCAATGGGGCTGGTTCAATTTGGTTGTCTGAACAAGTCCGGGGGCGGGCCGGAAGTTCCGCAAACCAGCGCCGTTACCTCCGTGGTCGAAAGGGTAAAGAGATGGGCAAAAGAGAGTTTTTAACGATAAACACAAGGGTAATGCGGTATACAGACGATAATTTCCGGAGTTGGGCGGACAACGGCGCAACTCTTTAATTCTTTTATACGAGAGGAGACAGACAAATGTTTGAACTGGTAGACACATTGAATCGACAGGCGACGATCAAGGTCGTCGGGGTTGGCGGCGGGGGGGGGAATGCGGTCGAGCACATGATCGAGTCCAGGCTTGAAGAAGTCGAGTTCATCAGCGCCAATACAGATGAGCAGGTGTTGGCAATGTCCAAGGCCAACACGGTGCTTCGGCTCGGGGAAAACCTGACCAAAGGGCTTGGCGCCGGCGCCAACCCGGAAGTGGGGCGACAGGCGGCGATGGAGGATCGGGAGCGTATCGGCGAGGTGATTGATGGGGCCGACATGATTTTCATTACTGCCGGCATGGGCGGAGGAACGGGAACCGGCGCCGCTCCCGTCATTGCGGAAATCGCCCGCGAGAAACAAGCGTTGACTGTGGCTGTAGTGACACGTCCCTTCCCCTTTGAAGGACACAAGCGGAAAGTCATTGCGGACCGGGGGATTGATGAGCTCCAGGACTTTGTGGATTCGCTGATTATTGTTCCCAATGAGAAAGTCCTGTCGGTAATGGGGCAGGATGTCAGGCTGGTTGACGCCTTCAGGAGCGCCAATGAAGTCCTGTTCAATGCAGTCCAGGGAATATCCGAGCTGATTACCCGTCCCGGAATGATTAATGTTGATTTTGCGGATGTGCGGACCGTCATGTCAGAAATGGGTATGGCGATGATGGGTTCATCGACGATGTCCGGAGAAAACCGGGCGGAGGAAGCGGCCAGAAAAGCCATTTCGAGTCCATTGCTTGAGGATGTCGATCTGAAAGGCGCAAAAGGCCTGCTGGTGAATATTACAGCCGAACCGGACATGACGATTGGTGAATATGAGAAGGTGGGCAACGTCATTCACGAGTATGCGGCGCTGGATGCGAATGTGGTGATTGGTACGGCGTTCGATGATAATATGCAGGGCCATCTGAGAGTCACCATGGTGGCGACCGGGCTTGTCGGCGGTCGCGGCAAGAGCCTCCCTAAAGGGGACGCGAGTCCGGTTCAGGCGGCGCCGCCGGTCTCGTTACCTAAAGCCTCCAGCTACGCAAAGCCCCGTGATATGCTGGTGAAAAGGTTCGGGCGCTCCAGAACGGCAGTGGAAGCGCAGGTGGATATTGATGATTACGATATTCCCCCGTTCCTGCGAAAACAGGCGGATTAACCAAACCTCTCCGATATTTAATGTGTATTACGAAATAAATCGGGTAAATTAATTACATTGCAGGATATTGTAAGGAAAGCGGTTCAATTTGAAGAGGTTTTAATGTAGCATTCACCTTTAGTGTTCCGATGACATGCATTGACTGGAACTGTATAGCCTGATGATCAAACAACGCACCCTGAAAAACATGATCCATGCCACTGGCATAGGTCTGCATACCGGCGAGAAAGTCTACCTTACCCTTGAGCCTGCTCCGGTCGACACGGGGATCGTGTTTCGGAGGGTGGACCTGGATCCTGTTGTCAGTATCGTGGCCTGTCCGGAGAATGTCAGTGATACCCGTTTGTCCACGTCTCTGGAGAAACAGGGGGTCAAGATCTCCACTGTGGAACATTTGATGTCCGCATTTTCGGGATTGGGAATTGACAACGCTTATGTAGAGCTGAGTGCCCCTGAAGTGCCGATCATGGACGGTAGCGCCGGTCCTTTTGTTTTCCTGTTGCAGTCTGCCGGGGTCCTGGAACAGAACAAGCCGAAGAAGTTTATTCGAATCAAGAGCCCGGTGCAGGTCAATGAAGGTGACAAGTGGGCGCGGCTGGAACCATTCAATGGCTTCAAGGTTTCATTCGCGATTGATTTCAGCCATCCGATATTGCAGAACTCGGTTCAAATGGCAACCGTCGATTTGTCGACGACATCATTTGTAAAGGAGGTCAGCCGAGCCAGGACTTTCGGGTTCATTGATGAGCTGGAGTCGTTGAGAGCGTCAGGGCTGGTACAGGGCGGAAGTTATGACAACGCCATTGTAATGGACGGATTCCACATCCTCAATGATGATGGATTGCGTTACGAAGACGAGTTCGTCAAGCACAAGATTCTGGATGGCATCGGTGACTTGTATCTTCTGGGAGCGCCGTTAATCGGCGCGTTCAGCGCCTACAAATCCGGACACAGCCTGAACAACAAATTGTTGCGAAAGCTCATGGCAACCCGGTTCGCATGGGAGATCGTCACCTTTGAAGAGGAGACGGATAGTCCGGCTCCTTTTGCCGCCCAACCCGCCGTCGCTGTTTGATTGACCATAAAACCTGCCAGGGTTCGCTTCATCACTTGATTGAATTGCTGGCCAGCCGGCAGATTGCGTCTCCCAATCCCTTGTGTGTCAGTTTTCTGGAGAGGCCTGTCATCGCTTTGGCGTTTTGTGCAGACATCCGGTTTGCGGACCGTTGTGAGCCCGGATCCTGGCCACAAATGTGACCTGCGGGTTTTATTCTGGTTTCCAGGCTTGTGATTCGAAAACCCGATTCATTCAATTGTCGAATCAGGGAAGGGGTCTGGTGCCTGATTTGTGTGATCCAGACCGGGCTGTCACAAAAAACCACCAGACGACCGGAGCGATACCACAGGAGTCTGGTATGGGGAGACACGATGCCCGCATATTCCCGCCAGAACTCATGCAGGGATTGTTGAGCGGTCTCATCTGCCGGTGAATCCACGCCTTTTGGCAGGACATGCCGTATTATTTGCGAAATTCGCCTGAATTTCTGCATTGATTTTGAAATGGTCTTGTCGGGGATATATCTGGCATAATTCAAAGCCGCAATCAAACCGAATAATAATACTATATTTATATGCTGCAAAGTGTATTGAAAAAAGTTTTTGGAGACCGTAACCAGCGTTTGCTTAAAAGCCTGGGGAAAACGGTCGTGAAGATCAATGCCATGGAAGACACGTTCAGGCGATTGAGTGATCATGATCTGGCCGGCAGGACTGAGGCGCTCCGCCAGCGTTCGGCTGAGGGCGCTGGCGTCGATGATTTGCTGGCAGAGGCTTTTGCCGTGGTTCGCGAGGCTTCGGTTCGCACCACCGGACTGCGCCATTTTGATGTGCAACTGGTGGGCGGCATGGTTCTGAACGAAGGCAAGATCGCGGAAATGAAAACCGGCGAAGGGAAAACTCTGGTGGCCACGCTTCCGGCTTACCTGAACGCGGTTTGTGGTTCGCCGGTGCATGTGGTTACGGTAAACAGCTATCTGGCGCAACGCGATGCCCAATGGATGGGAAAGATCTATTCTTTTCTGGGACTGAATGTTGGCGTAATCTACCCCGGCCAGAGCCGGGAGGAGAAGAAGCAGGCCTATCAGTGCGATATTGTATACGGCACCAACAACGAATTCGGGTTTGACTATCTGCGCGACAACATGGCGTTCTCCGGCGAAGACCGTTTCCAGAAAGGATTGGGCTTCGCGATTGTGGATGAGGTGGATTCGATTCTGATTGATGAGGCGAGAACTCCCCTGATTATTTCCGGGCCGGCGGAAGAGAGTACCGACCTGTATGCGAAAATAAACACGATTATCCCCGTCCTGACTCGTCAACAGGAGCCGGAAGGTCCCGGAGATTTCAGTGTCGATGAAAAATCCAGGCAAATTACATTGACTGAAGCGGGACATGAGCGGTCTGAATCCCTGTTGATTGAAGCGGGGCAGCTCGAGGCCGGCAGCAGTCTGTATGAATCAGCCAATATCGGCTTGCTGCATCATCTTCACGCGGCGCTGCGGGCGCATCATCTGTTTGTCCGGGATGTGGATTACATTGTTCGTGACGATGCGATTGTGATTATTGATGAGTTTACCGGCCGGATGATGCCGGGCCGGCGCTGGTCCGAGGGCTTGCATCAGGCTGTGGAAGCCAAAGAGGGCGTGTCTGTCCAGCAGGAAAATCAGACCCTGGCTTCGATCACTTTCCAGAATTACTTTCGGCTGTACGACAAGTTATCCGGAATGACTGGAACCGCGGACACCGAGGCGCCAGAGTTTCTTCAGATATATGGTCTGGAGGTCGTAATCATTCCGACCAACGAGAAGATGAGCCGGGAGGATTTTCCGGATCTGGTTTATCGGACTACAGAAGATAAATATGCCGCAATTTGTCGGGAGATTGATCAATGCCGCGCCAAAAACCAGCCCGTCCTGGTTGGAACGGCATCCATTGAGTCCTCTGAACGCCTGGGGGGAATCCTCACTGGCAAGAAAATAGAGCACCGGGTTCTGAATGCCAAGCATCATGGCAAGGAAGCGGAAATTATTGCCCAGGCGGGACATCCGGGCACCATCACTATCGCCACCAACATGGCGGGACGTGGTACGGATATTGTGCTGGGAGGCAATCTGGAGATGGAGCTGGACAGGCTTGCGACCGATTCTGAAAAAGAAGCGGCCAGCGTACAGTGGCGGGAACGTCACAATCAGGTGATTGCAGCGGGCGGGCTGCATGTGTTGGGGACTGAACGGAACGAGTCCCGGCGAGTGGATAACCAGCTGCGCGGGCGATGCGGACGTCAGGGTGATCCGGGTACAAGCCGGTTCTTTCTGTCTCTGGAAGACAATCTGATGAGAATTTTCGGTTCCGCGAAGATCGCTGGACTGATGGAGAAGCTGGGGATGGAGGAGGGCGAGGCGATCGAGCATCCGTGGGTGAATCGCGCCATCGAAAATGCCCAGAAAAAGGTAGAAGGCCACAACTTCGACATGCGTAAGCAATTGCTGGAGTATGATGATGTCGCCAATGAACAGCGTAAAATAATCTACGAACAACGAAATGACCTGATGGAAACGGAGGACATTTCAGATTACGTCAATTATTCCCGTGAGGAAGTGGTCAATGGGGTGATCAGCCGCAGTATTTCGCCGCAAACCCTGGAGGAGCAGTGGGATGTCGAGTCTCTGGAAAGGGATATTCTGTCGGAATTCGGATTGGAGATCGAGGCTCGAAAATGGCTGGATGAGGACGACAGCCTGCACGAAGAATCACTACGCGCGAAAATTCTTCAGTTCATTGTGGATGTGGCCCGAGACAAGGAAAGCCGGGTCGGCAGTGAAAATATGCGGCTTTTCGAGAAACAGGTCATGCTGAAAACGCTGGATGAAAAATGGAAAGAGCATCTGGCGAATATGGATTATCTCAGACAGGGTATCGGGCTTCGTGGCTACGCGCAGAAAAATCCCAAACAGGAATACAAGCGTGAAGCGTTTGAGATGTTCAACTCGTTGCTGGAGTCGATCAAATATGACGTAATTTGTATCCTGGCAAAAGTCCAGGTTCCATCAGAGGAGGAAATGATAGCGATGGAAAACCGGCTTCGCCAGCAACAGAAACAGGAACAGTCGGTGCGCTATGTTCACGAGCAGGCAGATGCCAGCCCGCCTACCCAGGGTAGCGCCCAACCCTCGCAGGCACAGAGCCGCTCCCGGGATTCCCGCTTCGATCGACCTTATGTTCGGGCCGGCAGGAAGGTCGGGAGAAACGAGCCTTGTCCCTGTGGTTCAGGGAAAAAGTACAAGCAATGTCATGGCCGGATTTGAAGGTTGACTGATGACAGTATCTCCTCTGGCGCCGCCCTGTTTTCCTGAGCTGGAAGAGCTGCCCGGAGTCCGGTTTTCAGTCGCGGCGGCTGGCATCAGGTATCCGGGGCGGAATGATCTCATGCTGGCGCGGTTTGCCGCCGCTACGACCGTGGCCGGGGTCCTGACCCGGTCGGGGACCGCCAGCGCACCGGTATGGGTATGCCGTGATCATCTGAAAGGGGAACGGGCCAGCGCCCTGATCGTGAATTCGGGTAATTCCAACGCATTTACCGGGCGATTGGGAGACCGTCATTGCCGGATGATTTGTGAGGAGGTGGCGGGTTTATTGGGGCGCCCGGTCAGGGAGGTTTTTATCGCCTCTACCGGCGTGATTGGAGAATTATTGCCGATGGAGCGGATTGGGAACGCGCTGCCCGCACTGTGCCGTGGCCCGTCTGCCTGTTTCGAGGATGCGGCATGCGCGATCATGACGACCGACACGTTTGCGAAAGGGGCGGGTATCACAAGCGATATAGGAGGCGCTCCGGTACGAATCAACGGAATTGCCAAAGGCTCCGGTATGATTGAGCCGGATATGGCGACCATGCTGGCTTTTGTTTTTACCGATGCACGGATTCCGCCCCGTCTTTTGCAGGCATTGCTGGAAGAGGCGAATGAATACTCCTTTAACGCGATTACCGTGGACAGTGATACTTCGACCAGCGATACTTGCCTGTTGTTCGCAACCGGGAAAGCGGGGAATACTCCGCCGGTGGGAATTGCAGAACCTTCGCTGGAGAATTTCAGGAGGGATTTGCGGTCATTGATGCAGGATCTGGCGCGGCAGGTTGTGCGAGATGGGGAAGGCGCTACCAAACTGATCGAGGTGCGGGTAACGGGGGCGGCGAATGAGCGAGCCGCCAGAGTAATCGGCAAATCGATCGCCAACTCGCCGCTGGTCAAAACAGCGATTGCCGGTGAAGACGCGAACTGGGGAAGAATTGTGATGGCCGCAGGGAAATCGGGGATGGACGTGAATCGGAACCGGCTCAGTATCGGTATCGGAGGTATTGCCATTGCCCGCAATGGCGAGGTGGTTGAGGGTTATGACGAAGAGCCGGTCACCGGGCATCTGAAAAGCCGGTCTGTCCGCATTGATGTAGATGTGGGTGTCGGAGAAGGTGAGTTTGTGGTCTGGACCTGCGATTTGACCCACGGCTATATTACGATTAATGCCGACTACCGTTCCTGAGCGAATGCCGGTCGCTGTTGGCGTTATACGAAATGCCGCTGGTGAATTCCTGATTCAGCAGCGTTTGCCTGACCGCCCCTGTGCTGGACAGTGGGAATTTCCTGGCGGAAAAATAGAATTCGGCGAATCGGCGGCAGACGCGCTGATTCGTGAGCTTGGCGAAGAACTCGGTATTGCCGTGTCCACTCTTTCCCCTTTGCTGCGTCACTGTCAGGATTATCAACACGCCAGCGTCTTGCTTCATGTCTTTCGGGTGCGGGACTTTGCGGGCCGGGTGGAGGGACGGGAAGGGCAGAATATCGAGTGGAAAACCCCCGCTCAAATCCGGCGAATGGATGTGTTGGCGGCGGTATATCCGATCCTGTCGGCGCTGGATGGTCAATCCCGGAGTTGATCTCCGTACAGGGCAAGATATTTTTCGTGCAGGCGGAGCGCCTGATTTTCCAGTTCGGCCAGTGTGCCGTCATTATTGATGAGATCGTTCGCATACTGAATCCGGGTCTGTTCATCGGTCTGGGTTGCCAGTATCCGGTCAATCGCCGCGCTACTCATCCCCCTGTCGTTGATCAGGCGTTTCGTTTTTGTGTCGCGTTCGCAGGTGACTACGATGACCCGGTGCATATCCTGATGCTGGCCGGTCTCAATGAGTAACGGGACTTCGAGGATACAGTAGCCATATACAGATGGCTTGATTTGCCGGTGCATTCTCTCCCTGACCGGCGGGTGCAGAATGGATTCGAGAATCTCGCGTTTTTGTGGATCAGAAAACACGATACGGCCGAGGCGGGCGCGGTCCAGGCTGCCATCCGAGCCAACCACCCCGTCCCCGAAGTAGTCGACAATGCGGTCAAATTCCCGACAATCGGGGCGCGTCAGCTCGCGGACGACCTGGTCGGCGTCAATAATCCGGATACCGAGTTTCCTGAATATTCCGGCGACTGTTGATTTGCCACTGCCCAGCCCCCCGGTCAACCCGACTCTGGCGGTTTTCATGGATTTATAACTCATAGATGATTTTGAGAATAGAATCGCCGCGGACCATCATGATCCATGCGCCCAGGGCCAGCCAGGGGCCGAACGAAATCGGTCTGTCTGCGCTGTGTTTGTGAATGATCATTGAACTCCCGGCAGTCAGCAGCCCGCCAATGGAGGCGATGAAGATCACTACGGGCAACATTTGCCAACCCAGCCAGGCGCCGATGGCGGCGAGCAGTTTGAAATCGCCATGGCCCATGCCCCGTTTGCCGGTCAGGTAGTGGTGGACTTGATCAATCGACCATAAAACCAGATAACCGGCGGCAGCGCCCAGTACGGCGGATTGCAGGTCGGTAAACAGGGTCGCGCAGTTGATCAGCAATCCGCCCCAGAGCAGGGGAAAGACAATGCGGTCGGGCAAAATCCGCTGCTCCAGGTCAATCAGGCTCAAGGCTATCAGGGCATAACTGAAGACCAGGGATGCGGCCAGATTCCAGCCGGGTCCAAAAACAAGGCCATTGATTACGCAGATGAACAATGCCGCAAACCATGTTGCCGGAGAGAGAGTCAAGGCGCGGGAAATGATCTGGATATTACCTCAGGGATAATTGTATTTCGGATAATAACCTAGTAAAATACTTGGTTATTACCCATAGCTCAAGAACAACCGGCGTGACCTCATGGCGCCTGTTTGTCTTGACTGATATGACGACATCCGCCAAGATGCGACTGACTACAAAAGGAAGATACGCGGTTACCGCCATGGTTGACCTTTCGGTCAATCAGGTCAGGGGGCCTGTCACTCTGAAAAGTATATCAGATAATCAGGGCATCTCCCTGCCCTATCTGGAGCAGTTGTTTTCCAAACTGCGGAAATCTTCACTGGTGACCGGGTGCCGCGGTCCCGGCGGGGGATATATGCTGGCGAAGAATGTGGATGAAATCAATATTGCCGAAATTGTGCTCTCTGTCGATGAGACTCTGGACGTTACGGAATGTGAGGGCAAGCAGGACTGCAAGGACGGTCAACGATGTCTGACCCATGGCTTGTGGGATGAATTGAGTATTCAGCTGGTTGGATTTTTGTCCAATATCAAGCTGGGGCAGCTGATGCGCCAGAGTGGAATCAATAACCCCGGTGGCTTGGGTAATCAGCAATTGGTTGATTCACCATTGACCGGGCGAAACCGGATAACAAGGTAAACTGATTATGTCGAGAATGGAAAAAGACCTGGCGACCCTGGTTCAACGGGAATATGTGGAAGGTTTTGTTACAGAAATTGAAGCCGACACGCTACCCCCCGGTTTGGACGAAGAGGTCATTCGAATTATCTCCGCAAAAAAAGGGGAACCCGGTTTCTTGCTGGATTGGAGACTGCAAGCCTGGAGCCGGTGGCTGGAAATGGAGGAGCCCAAGTGGCCCCATGTGCATTATCCGCCGATTGACTTTCAGCAGATCAGCTATTTTTCCGCGCCGAAACAAAAGGAATTGCTGGATAGCCTGGATGAGGTGGACCCGAAGCTGTTGGAGACATACCAGAAACTCGGAATACCGATAGACGAGCAAAAAGCGCTGGCCGGAGTCAAGGTTGCGGTTGACGCGGTTTTCGACAGTGTTTCTGTGGCCACCACCTTCAAGAAAACCCTGTCTGAAGCGGGCGTCATTTTTTGCCCGTTGTCCGAAGCGCTCCAGGAACATCCCGATCTGGTCCGGCGCTATCTCGGTTCTGTGGTGCCGTCCGGTGACAATTTTTACGCGGCGTTGAACTCCGCTGTATTCAGTGAAGGCTCATTTGTCTATGTTCCAAAAGGGGTTCGTTGCCCGATGGAGTTGTCCACCTATTTCCGTATTAACGCGATGAATACCGGCCAATTTGAAAGAACCCTGATTATTGCGGATGAAGACAGTTATGTCAGTTATCTCGAGGGATGCACGGCGCCGCAACGGGACGAGAATCAGCTGCACGCCGCTGTGGTTGAGCTGGTTGCGATGAAGGGGGCGGAAATCAAGTATTCCACGGTACAGAACTGGTATCCCGGAGATGAGGAAGGCAAGGGCGGGATTTATAACTTCGTGACCAAGCGCGGGGTTTGTCGGGGAGAGAAGTCAAAAATATCCTGGACCCAGGTCGAGACCGGCTCGGCCATTACCTGGAAGTATCCAAGTGTAGTGCTGGAAGGAGACCATTCCATCGGGGAGTTCTATTCGGTCGCCCTGACCAATAATTACCAGCAAGCGGATACGGGTACAAAAATGGTTCACATCGGGAAAAACTCCAGCAGTACCATTGTCTCCAAGGGGATTTCAGCCGGTCACGGCCAGAATTCGTATCGGGGGCTGGTGAAGGTTTTGAAAACATCCGGGAATGCCCGCAATTACTCGCAGTGTGATTCCCTTTTAATGGGAGATCAATGTGGCGCTCATACCTTCCCCTATATCGAAGTCAAGAACCCTACTGCTGTGGTCGAGCATGAAGCGACGACTTCCCGAATCGGAGAAGACCAGTTGTTTTATTGTCGCCAGCGAGGCGTGTCGGAAGAAGACGCGGTCTCGATGATCGTCAACGGGTTTTGCAAGGAAGTATTCAAGGAATTGCCGATGGAGTTTGCGGTAGAAGCGCAGAAATTGCTGGGAATCAGTCTGGAAGGAGCCGTTGGCTAACGGTTGAATGGTTGTATGGTCAAGTATATCGGAAAAACGAACAATGCTGGAAATTAAAGATCTGAATGCCGCCGCCGTGGGCGACAAGCCGATTCTCAGAGGAGTCAACCTGCGGGTGGGCGCTGGAGAGGTGCATGTGATTATGGGGCCGAATGGTTCCGGGAAAAGTACGCTGGCCAACGTGTTGGCTGGCCGCGACAATTATGAGGTGACTTCCGGTGAGGTTTTGTACCGGAATCAGGACCTGCTGGAGATGGAGCCGGAAATCCGCGCCCGGGAGGGCTTGTTTCTGGCGTTTCAGTATCCTGTGGAAATTCCCGGAGTGTCCAACCTGTACCTGATGAAGACTGCGATCAATGCGATTAGAAAGCATCGTGGGGAGGAAGAAATGGACGCGGTGGCTTTTCTGAAGCTGATCAAGGAAAAGGCGGCGATGGTGGAAATGAAACAGGAGTTTTTATACCGATCGGTCAATGAGGGGTTTTCCGGCGGAGAAAAGAAACGTAATGAAGTGCTGCAAATGGCGTTGCTGGAGCCGCGTCTGTGTATTCTTGATGAAACGGATTCGGGTCTTGATATTGATGCGCTGAAAATTGTCGCCTCCGGTGTCAACGCATTGCGTAGCGGCGAGCGGTCAATGATTGTCGTCACGCATTATCAGCGGTTGCTTGATTATATTGTTCCGGACTTTGTCCATGTTCTTGCGGGTGGAAGAATTATTCGTTCCGGCGATAAAAATCTGGCTCTTGAACTCGATGAAAAAGGTTATGGATGGATTGAAGAACATGCCGTCGCAGCTTGATACCCTGATTGCTCCCGGCGCCGGGAGTTATATTGATCAGTTTGAGCGGTTGCGTGAGCGGCTGCCCGGACACCATATCGACTGGATAAACCAACAGAGGACAAAAAGCCTGGCGCGGTTTGGCCGCACCGGATTTCCCACATCAAGGGATGAGGACTGGAAATACACATCGGTGCGGGAGATTACCGGCAAACGCTTCGAGGTGGAGATTGAGCCGGACCATTCGGAGCAAGCGGTTGATTTGTCATCGTTTGCAATCGAGGGGCTGGAAAGTCACAGACTGGTGTTTGTGGACGGGGTGTTCGCTCCGCAGTTATCCGCTATCGGTAACGATGAATCCGCTGAATCCGGGCCGGTGGATGGCGCATTTCGTGTGGAATCGTTTGCCTCCGTCTTGAAGAGGACTCCCGAAACGGTCGAATCCCTGCTCGGCAGCGTGATACAGGACAACGGCCATGGATTTACCGCCTTGAACAACGCCATGTACCGGGATGGCGTGATCATTACTTTCGCCGCCAACGCGCAGGCTTCCCGCCCGATTGAGATCATTCATTATGGTCGGGCGCAGCTATCTATTTCCCAGCCCAGGAATCTGATTGTTTGCGCGGCGCAAAGCCAGGGACAGATTATCGAACGCTATGTGTCCGGCAATACTCATAATACCTTGTCCAACAGTGTGACAGAGATATTGCTTGAAGACGGGGCTTCGCTTGACTATTATCTTGTCCAGAATCAGTCTGGCGCAGCGTATCAGGTTTGCGGAGTCTGGGTGAAACAGTCTCCCCGCAGTCAATTCAGTTGTCATACGATTACGCTCGGAGGCGCGCTGGTGCGTAATGATCTGCAAATCAATCTGGATGGGCCGCAAGCCCACTGCGACATGTTCGGTGTCTACAGTCTGTGCGGGCGGCAACATGTGGATAACCATACCACCGTGACGCATGCCGCCGAAAATTGCAGCAGTCGGGAGATTTACAAGGGAGTTCTTGACCAGCGCGCCCGCGCGGTGTTTCATGGTCGTGTGCGGGTGGATGAAGGCGCCCAAAAAACCGATGCGGCGCAGTCGAACAATACTCTCCTGCTATCCCGAAACGCGGAAATTGATACCAAACCGCAGCTTGAGATTTACGCGGACGATGTGAAGTGTTCACATGGAGTGACGGTCGGCCAGATTGATGAAAAATCCCTTTTCTATTTGCGTAGCCGGGGAATAGGCGAACAGGAAGCGCGAGCCTTGCTCACTTATGCCTTTGTCAATGACGTATTGAGTGAAGTGAAGAGCGAGCCGCTTCGCCACTATCTCGAATTGATTTTGCGGCGGCAACTGGTCAATGCCGACGTTTGATGGATGAAGATAAAATGGCGAGGATGGTGTAGGGACAGGTCACTGTGCCTGTCCGCAGATCGAAAAGCCGGTGGAAGAACCTGAGACAATATGATGAAACGAGTAAAATTTGATCCCGGAGCCGAGCGTCAGTCTGCCAGCATCATGGAGGAGTTCGATCAGAATAATGGTCCGCAGTCCGGCAATCACTCCCCCTCCCCGATCAGGTCGAGGACGGGCTTTGAGGGGGAGTCGGAAGATGTGTCCGAAGACGAATTACGCGCCCGGGTGATTGAAGCATTGAAGACTGTTTATGATCCTGAAATTCCGGTCAACATCTACGATCTTGGCTTGATATACAGTGTGTCTTTCCATGGCGCCTTTGTCCATGTCGATATGACCCTGACCGCGCCGGGTTGTCCAGTAGCGCACACGTTCCCGGGGATGGTGGAGCGGTCTGTCGAACTGGTTCCAGGCGTCAGTGGCGCCGTTGTCGAACTGGTCTGGGAGCCGCCCTGGACCCCCGACCTGATCAGTGAAGCCGCCCGGCTTGAGCTGGGCCTGATTTAACCGCAACAAATAAAGTGCGCGAGTGACGAATGGGTGACTGGGTTGAGGTATGTGCACAGGGTGAGATCAGCCCCGGCCAGCACAAGGTAGTGGATGTTGAAGGCGCCCTGGTTGCGGTATTCAATCTGGATGGAGAATTTTACGCGATAGAGGATGTCTGTACCCACGATGGCAGCGAGATTGCGGATGGTTGTGTTATCGGTGATGACATTGAATGTCCTCGTCATGGCGCCCGGTTTTGTATCAAAACCGGCGCCGTTACAGCGCCGCCCGCTTACGAGCCGATTGACACGTTTCCGGTAATGGTTCAGGACCGGATCGTGTATGTCCAGGACAATCGCTGGGATTAATGTGGACAAATTGATTGCAACCGGCGGCGCCCCCCTGAAAGGGGAGGTGCGGATTTCTGGCGCTAAAAATGCGGCGCTGCCGTTGATGATTTCGTCACTGTTGACCGAAGAGTCGCTCAGCATCAGCAATATCCCTCATCTGCAGGATATTACCACGACCATGGAACTGCTGGGTCAGTTGGGAGTGAAACTCCGGGTCAACGAAAAGATGTCGATCGAAGCCGATGCGTCCAGGGTCAGTAGTGTGGTTGCTCCTTATGAACTGGTTCGCACCATGCGCGCATCCATTCTGGCGCTCGGGCCACTGATTGCAAGGTTCGGCAGGGCCGAAGTGTCATTGCCCGGTGGCTGTCTGATCGGTTCCAGGCCAGTCAATATGCACATCCGCGGACTCGAAGCGCTGGGCGCCGAAATCACAGTCGATGGCGGATATATCAAGGCTATCGCGTCCCGCTTGAAGGGAGCCAGGATATTCATGGACATGATCTCCGTGACCGGCACTGAAAATCTGATGATGGCGGCCACCCTGGCCGAGGGTGTAACCACCATAGAGAATGCTGCAAAAGAACCGGAAGTAGTGGATCTGGCAGATTGTCTGAATGCGATGGGCGCAAGGATTGAGGGCGCCGGCACGGATGAAATCATTATTGAAGGAGTGCAAAAACTGGGGTCTGCCCATCATCGGGCGATACCGGATCGAATCGAGGCGGGGACATTTCTGGTTGCCGCCACGGTTTCAGGCGGAGAGATCACGGTCACCGACGTGATACCGAAGCAGCTGGACGCGATACTGGAAAAATTGCGTGAAGCGGGCGCCGAAATTGAAACGGGAGATAGCTGGATTCATTTGAAAGCGCCAAAGGGCCGGCTCCAGTCGGTCAATATCCGTACTGCGCCTTATCCCGCCTTTCCAACCGACATGCAGGCCCAATTCGTATTGCTCAACACGATTGC
The DNA here is from genome assembly GCA_965208975.1 of Candidatus Poriferihabitaceae bacterium. Classification (GTDB taxonomy): domain Bacteria; phylum Pseudomonadota; class Gammaproteobacteria; order Arenicellales; family Poriferihabitantaceae. The sequence goes on from CBDBQH010000003.1 coordinate 1,979,569, forward strand.
GGAGGGTACAGCGACCGTCGTCGAAACGGTGTTTGAAAACCGCTTCATGCACGTCCATGAACTCCGGCGAATGGGAGCCAACATTGACCTTGATGGCAACGTTGCGGTCATACAGGGAGTGGAACGGCTCCGTGCCGCTCCGGTGATGGCGACCGACCTGCGCGCCTCGGCCTGCCTGATTCTGGCGGGTTTGATCGCTCGCGGGGATACGGTTATTGATCGCATCTATCACATTGACCGGGGGTATCATTTTATTGAGGAGAAACTCACCCTGCTGGGCGCTAATATTCGCAGGGTGCCCGGACATTATCCGCTCATGTCGGCAACCTGACTTGCCGGTTTATTGTCATGTTACAACGACTCGATTGTTCTGATTCCGGTTTTTACGCTGCTCTGGATAAACTGTTGCACCGCGAAAGCGGACACAGTGAGACTGTTGAGCAAGCGGTCGCATCCATCATCGCCGGAGTCAGAAGACGCGGCGACCAGGCATTGATTGAATATACCCGACAGTTCGATCAATATCCGGTCTCTGGCATCCAGGCTCTTCATCTGGACGCGCAAACTATGGCCGACCGCCATGAGCGGCTGGATGACGGATTGAGGGACTGTCTTGAAGTGGCCGCTAAGCGCATTCGGGCTTTCCATCAACGGGAAACGCTGCATTCATGGAGCTATACCGAACCGGATGGCACAAAACTCGGTCAGATTGTCAGCGCCATGGAGCGGGTAGGGGTATATGTGCCGGGCGGCAAGGCCGCGTATCCATCATCGGTCCTGATGACAGTCATTCCCGCCAAAGTGGCCGGGGTGAATGAGATCATCATGACGGCACCCGCTGCCGGCGGAGAAATCAATGACGCGGTGATAGCCGCCGCGTATATTGCGGGAGTGGACCGGATTTATACCATCGGCGGCGCCCAGGCGGTAGCGGCCATGGCGTATGGTACGGAAACCATCCCCCGTGTCGATAAAATCGTGGGGCCGGGAAACACCTGGGTGGTCACTGCGAAGAAGATGGTCTTCGGTGATGTCGGAATCGACATGATCGCAGGGCCTTCTGAAGTTGTTGTGATTTGTGATGACTCCGCCAATCCGGATTGGGTCGCCATGGATCTGTTTGCCCAGGCGGAACATGATGAGCAGGCTCAGGCGATTGCGATTACCCCGTCAAAATCCATGGCCGACCGTATCACACAATCCATTGACCAGCTGCTTGAGCCATTGCAACGCAAAGAGATTATCAGGAGCTCCCTGGCGACCCATGGCGGCCTTGTGCTGGTGGAAGACCTGGCGCAGGCGGTGGATGTCGCCAACCACATCGCACCGGAGCATCTTGAGTTGATGGTGGAGAATGCGGCTGAGCTGGTTGGTGAGATCAAACACGCCGGCGCCATTTTTGTCGGCAAATACAGCGCCGAAGTACTTGGCGATTATTGCGCCGGGCCCAATCATGTCCTGCCGACTTCGGGCACGGCGAGATTCAGTTCTCCTCTGGGTGTTTACGACTTCCAAAAGCGCAGCAGCCTGATCCAGGTATCCGGGCAGGGGGTCAGTGAAATGGCGGCCACCGCCGCGGCGCTGGCGCACAGCGAAGGTCTGACGGCTCACGAGCAATCCGCCAGATACCGGATCGGAACCGTAGGGGCGGGTCAGTGACTCCCCCTCCAGGGGGAGTGATGCAGTGTAATGATTGAGCGGCTGATACAGCGTTGGGTAAAACCGGAGATTCTGGGGTTGCGGGCCTATTCGGTTGTGCATGCCGATGGACGGGTCAAACTGGACGCGATGGAAAGCCCCTGGCCGGCGCCGGAATCCATCCGCAAGGAGTGGTTATCGGTTCTCGCCGATGTTGCGGTCAATCGTTATCCGGACCCCGACAGCGCGGCATTGAAATCCATGCTGCGCCAGTGTCTTCGGATTCCGGCTCAGTGCGGGCTCATTCTGGGTAATGGTTCGGATGAACTGATTCAGTTGATTGCGCTGCTGGTCGGTGGTCCGGGTCGGGTATTCATCTCCCCTGAGCCTTCTTTTTCAATGTATCGACAGATCTGCGCGATGACCGGAACGCAGTTTGTCGGAGCGCCGTTGAAGGATGATTTTTCACTGGACGCCGACAAATTGCTGGATGCGATAGAGCGGTATCAGCCAGCCTGTATTTTCCTGTCCTACCCGAACAATCCGACCGGAAACTGCTTTGATTCGGTGTCTGTTGAACGGGTGCTGGACCAGGCTCCCGGACTGGTGGTTCTGGATGAGGCGTATTTCGCGTTTTGCGGGAAAACCTGGCTGGACTCGATTGCCAGGCGCCCGAATCTGCTGGTACTGCGTACCTTGTCCAAGAGCGGATTCGCCGGGTTGAGGCTGGGGCTGGTCGCAGGTCATCCCGAATGGCTGAGTGAAATGGAGAAGTTGAGGTTACCCTATAATATCAATGCGCTGACCCAGGCCAGCGCTCATTGTTTCCTGCGGCGCTATCCAGTGTTTGAGCGGCAATCGGCGCAAATCCTGCAAAACCGCGCCAGACTGTTTGAGCAATTAACGCAAATCCCCGGTATGGAAGTTTTCCCCAGCGAGACCAATTTCCTTTTATGCCGGGTTCCAGCGGATGGCGATCAGGTGTTCAGGGACTTGATGAACCAGGGCGTACTGGTCAAGAATCTGCATGCAAAGGGCACTCTGCTTGAAAATTGTCTGCGTGTAACCGTCGGCGACCGGGAGGAAAACGACACATTTGTGGAGGCGTTGAAATCCCTGAGTCAATAGAGCGAATTACACCTGCCGGGAAACCGTCAGCTGCTCCCGTGCCCCGGTCGCCGACATCCATGCCGGTTCCTGCCCTTATCCGCGCTACCGTGGATTTCCGCTCCACCCATCATCAAACCTTATACTTCCAGTTTTCTCCCCAAGTTTGACAGTGAATTGCGTTGACATGAATTGCAACGCATAGTGACACACAACCAAAAATCTGGTATATAGCGAATAAGTTAAACTGGAGAATATGAAATGAAATCTGTACCCCCCCCCCCCCCCCGATATAAAGGGCAGAAATAAAACCGACTTACAGAAACGAAAACAAATCATCCAAAGTCTGGCCGTTGGCGGACTGGCCGTTACCGTTTGGAATAAACCGATTGTAAACAGCGTGCTGTTGCCGGCTCATGCACAGCCATCAGGAAACACAACAGCAGACCCGGCAAACCCGTCCGGGCAAGCCGGACAATCCGGGCAGACAGGACAGACCGAGCAGGGGCAGACCAATCAACAGCAAACCGCCGTACCGCAACAGAACCAGCAGCAACAACCAAACCCGGGCACACCCAATCATGACCGATTGGAGCCGTTGCCAGACAGCGATACGCTTCCATACGAAGTCATAAATACAGACGCATCGCTGGCGGCTTGCGGGACTATTGAGATAACAAGATATGAATTTGCTGATCGGTATCACGCGCCGGGACTGATTGATAAAGACTACTGGGTCAAAGTATCAGGGATACGAACGCCGAAAACAGGCTTTCCAAATACCCGAGGGGAAGGGGCAAGAGTGGGACAACTTCCCCTGAGGCTATCTCTTCCTAATGGGCACGGCAATATTTCATTAGATCAAAGAGCAGTAACAGTAAGCATAAACGGAAGAGACATACTAATCAGCAAGGGATTATCAGACGCAAACGCGCAACCTGCGAGAGGTACGGGAATATTCACGGCGTATTTTCGTAATTGGAACCCCACGACTAACAGACCGATTACACAAGAAGAATTAAACGGCAGTGCGCTTCATTGCGGAATCATCGCATGAAAACCGCGATAGCATTTATCGCGCCAGGCGGGTGACCGCCATCTGCCACCCTCTCCCGCGTCTGGCGGGCGGGCACGAAGACCCGCCCCTACGATGATGGGTGGCACGGGAATGATGTTTTGGGCTATGGATGTCGTGAATTGCAGATTCCATATATCGTAGGGGCGCCTCTTGTGGGTGCCCGTGTTATTTTCGTATACGGTCGATGACGGTTGCGGGCGGGCACGAGACCCGCCCCTACGCAACATTCAATCGCCGCACCAAAATATCAATCATCAGGTGATACGCCCTGTTATTCGTGGATTCCCGCTTATCAAGGGAAAGACGAGGGACAGGACTCATCAGGATAAACTCATCAGGATAAACTGCTTAAAAACCTGTTTTTAATGATATAATTCGTGGAAACACAGATATTTATGTATTGAAAGGCATTGTTTGTGTCGTTTTTTACGCTTGCAGGGTGTCGTATATTTGTAGAACAGGATCATGACTCTTAGGGAAACTCTGATTAATTGAGAACCTGAAGTATAATGGAATATCTTGTTTTGACGATGGATATTCCGATGCGCCAGCGTACGTTTTCTGATCTGAGTTTTGACAAATACGGCAAGAAGACCCGCAAGGGGAATCAGTGGTACTTTGGCATGAAGGCGCATATTGGGGTAGACAGTCGCAGCAAGCTGATTCACTCGGTAGTGGCTACGCCGGCGAATGTGCATGATTCGCAGGTTCTGTGTGAGCTTCTGCATGGTGGTGAGACGCGGGTCTGGGGGGATTCGGCTTATACGGGTCAGAAGGCGAAGATCAGAGCGGTGGCGCCGAATGCGAAGGACTTCACACAGGCGAAGGGTTCGCGGTATCGGAAATTGACACAGACGGAGCGCACCCGGAATCGAACCAAATCCCGGGTTCGGTCGAAGGTGGAACACCCATTCGGGATTATCAAGCGGCAGTTCGGGTTTACGAAAGTGCGTGATCGTGGATTGGCGAAGAACACGCATCGACTGGTGGTGGCCTGTGCGTTGAGCAATCTGGTGATGGTCAAGAAGACGCTGCTCAAACGAAGGCGAATACCACAGGAGACGTACGCCTGAAATCGGGGAAAACGCGATGAAACGCGCTTTCTTCTCCAACCTGGTTGCCGAAACCGGGTGAATTTACCCTTTAGACTCCCTGAAATCCCGAATTTCCAACAACTGTCGCCCAAATGTTCTATTGATCAGACCATCCTTAGATTTTTCTTCGCACATTTGAATATTGGTCAGGCCGGGTCTCTATCCGCTTCCAGTTTGTCGAGATCGATTTTATTCAGGAGTTCCCAAGCACTATGCATGGTTTCGTCATTATTTTCAACAATGCTCTGACATGCGACTGAATACGGAGCGTGTCACAAAGCCGGATGTTGTTTTGCCTGACATGGTGGTATAGTCCCGAACATTGAACCAAACTGGAGAATTAATCATGACAGCGTGTACACCATCAACACACTGGAAGCGGCGTGGAAACTGAAAGGCGCCAGGATGGACACCGAACAAGCCGAAGCGGTAGCCCGAGGTAGTAGCCGAGGTAGTAGCGTAGCACACCAGGGGGAACAGTTGGCGACAAAGTCCGACATTGCCGGGTTGCGCTGGATGATCGGATTGCATTTTGCTTTTACGCTGGTCATATTGGGATTTGTGTATCAGAGCAACCAACAGGTGAATCAGCTAACGCAACAGGTGGCGCACTTGTCCGGCGTGGTGGAAAGATTGCCGGGTACGGACAGGAATTGATAACGGGTTTCCCAGCGCGGCACAGGCTGAAACCCTGCAATCCGGGTAATACCAACGGCAAGGGTTGACATCACGGTGACCGGGAATGCGGGGACCGGGAATGCGGGTTGACCTGGTGAAGCAAACCGGGCAGACTGGACAGACAGAAATCAACACCAGAAAAGAGACACATGACCATTACAACCGCTTTAATCTTGCTGATTGTTACCATTGTCGGCGTAGGGGTAGCATTGGCCGGAGTGATCATCCCGGCCAACAATCGCCATGGCCGGGACATTGCCGGGTTGCGGCAAGAGATCAACCAGGAGATTACCGGACTACGGCAAGAGATGAATCAGCAGGGGCAACAAATCAACCAGGACATTACTGGGTTGCGGCAAGAGATCAACCAGCAGGCGCAACAGATTACCCAGATTGCCCACCAGGTGGGGCACTTGTCCGGGTTACTGGAAGGCTTGAGAGGCCGACCCATAGCGACAGAGCAACCGGAAGAAATCCGGGTTGGATAATCGCGGTCATCTGAAAGCGGAGAGGGTCTCTTTTCCTGAAGGTAATCCGCGATAGTGTTTTTTCATTGCTCAATTATCCCGGCTCATCCAGTCAAATCAATCGGCAACCAAGCTTTTCTGGCCCGAAACGAACAACATCGGTGACCGGCAGGCCGGTTTCGTCCTCCAATCTGGCTATTTCTGATAATGCCTCGCGCTCACTGACCATTGAGGTATTGAGCGCTACGCCGATGGTTGTGGCCCGGGTCAGGGAGCCGCAAACTGAAGTCAATTCTTCATTCAGACGGATAAATTCTTTCAGTGGCGGTATTTTGACTGATTCGGGGGAGCGCAGTCGGGTCATGCCCGAACGGTGGCACAAGATCAGATGAGTGGCGCAACTGCCCCTCATCAACGGCAAGGTCGCGGCGCTGCCGGGATGGAGAATCGAACCCTGGCCTTCGATCAGGATGAGGTCTGCGTCTTGCGCTTCCAGCGTCATGGCTTCAACCGCTCCGCAGGCGTGATCGACCTTGCAGGCATCCAGCGGGATGCCCTGGCCGGTAATGGTAATCCCGGTCTGTCCGGTGGCGAGGAATTCGGTTTTCAGTTCAGGGTGATGGCTGCGGAGCCATTTGTGGATTTCCAGTCCGGCAGTCATTTTGCCAACGGCCATGTCTGTACCGATCAGCAATACCCGCTTGTTGTCGAGTGACGCGCAGCGACCACTGGCAATATCCGGGATGGTCGCAGGCTGCCTGACATCCCAGAGCCATTGCCCCGGCAAGAGACGGTGACCATAGCGATCATTCAGGCTGTCATGCAGTCCATTGATAATGCAGAGGCCCCGTTCGATGGATTCAGAAATGGCGCCGTCCCATTGCCGGGGGACTCGTCCGCCTGAAGGAGCCGTGCCCAGAACCAGAACCTCGGCGCCCATCCGCACCGCCTCATCAATCGAATCGGTTACCGGATAGTCAAAAGGCATTGCACAAACATCACTGACCTTTTTGCCCTTGTGTGTCGAGTCAATTACACAGGCGACCGGATTCGGACTGTACCGCATAACGCCAAATCCCATTTTCCCGTGATCTGTATCCAGATTCCCCTCCATGTAGATTGCCAGTTTATGGTTTTTCTCAAGCATGGTGTTGTGGATTGATCGTGGCGCCATGACCGGGGCGGTCGTTCGGCATGACTACGCCGTCTGTCCAGGTGACTCCGGTGCAGGGGTCCGGCGCGAGGTTCAAATGTGAATCGAGGTCGATATGATCCAGCAGCCCGGAGATGGCGGCGCCGGCTGAAATCGACATGGATGATTCACTCATGCACCCGATCATGGTTTTCAGGCTGTATGATCTGGCTACCGCAATCATTCGAAGCGCTTCGGTGACGCCGCCGCACTTCATCAGTTTCAGGTTTATCCCGTCAACGTGTTGCCACCACGATTTTATATCGCTGGAAATCCGGCAGGACTCATCCAGATAAACCGGCAGGGGGCGGTTCCTGAAAATCCTCGGCAGATCTTCCTCCTGTCCTTCCGGTAATGGTTGTTCAATATAATCGGTGTTGCGTTGCGCCAGCCATTTCATCATGAACAGGGCATCATCCACGTTCCATCCTCCATTGGCATCTACCCGCAGACCGATTCGAGCCGGATCAATACTGTCGAGAACCTGGGTAAACATCGCCTGATCTGCTTCGATACCCTCGGGCGAGCCCAGTTTGATCTTCAAAAACCGGATCGTGGGGTCTTCGAGAAGCAATGAAACTCGCTCCCTGACCACCTCCGGGGGATTGATGCCGATGGTCACTGAAGTGGGCGCTGTCGGCCTGCCCAGACCCAATAATTGATAAAGGGGAAGTCCGGCCTTTTTCCCCAGCCAGTCCCACAGAGCGATATCAAGCCCCGCCAATACGCAAAGGGGCAGCTCCTGCTGGATACCCCGGTCATAGATCTGATGAACAGACGGCGGTTGCAGGTCGCAGGATTCCAGGTCATTCGCCAGGAAATTTTCCAGCCTGGCGCGGGCCGACTCGACGCTGTCCGCTCCTTCGCTTTCCCCCGGACAAACCTCGCCCCAGCCGGTAATATCCTGACAGGTCACTGAAACAAAGAGATTGTCCGATCCGGTGTGAATGCCGCGGCTGATCGCCAACGGGAAGCGTTTTTCAAGATGAATGGTCTGAAAGCCGAATTTCATGGCGCTCGTTGGGGACTGATTGCAGGATTCATTCGGCGCCAGCCTGCACGGAAGTTACACAGACCAGTTGTACGATGTCATCCACGCTGCACCCTCTCGATAAATCATTGACCGGACGGGCGAGACCTTGCAGGATCGGGCCAATCGCTTGTACCCCGCCGATTCGCTGCGCGATCTTGTAGCCGATATTGGCTGATTGCAAATCAGGGAAAATAAAGACATTGGCTGGCGCCTGTACCTTTATGCCGGGCGCTTTTCGCTGGAGGATTTCAGGTATTACCGCGGCGTCAAATTGCACTTCACTCATCAATGCGATATCCGGTCTTTTTTCCTGAATGATCTGGCCGGCCCGGATGACCTTGTCCACATGCGGGTGGCTGGCGCTGCCGGCAGTCGAGAATGAGAGCAGGCAGACTTTCGGTTCCAGTCCAGCCAGGGAAACCGCGTTGTCCGCTGAGGCGATCGCGATCTCGGCAAGTTGAGACGAGTCAGGGTCAATGACCAGGGCGCAATCCGCATACAGGGCGGCGCCCTGGACAGCCTGATGGGGCAGGTCGTGCTGCATGATGAAAAAACTGGAAACCAGGCCGGCCCCCGGACGGGCGCCGATGATCTGCAATGCGTTACGAACGACATCCGAGGTACGGTTGGCGGCGCCTGCCACACATCCATCGGCGTCACCGGAGGCGACCATCGCCATAGCGAACGCCAGTGGCTCCCGGATTCGGGCTTCGGCTTCTGTGCGGAGCATTCCACGGTGGCGCCCCCGTTCCAGCAGCTTCTCTACATAGTCATTCCGGCGCGCCGAAGTTTCCGGGTCAATGACTTCGAGGCGCTCGCTGTGGTCACTGTTCGGGAGCGGTTTGTGATTTGTGAGCAGGATGACTTCGGCAAGCCGCTGACGGGAAATTTCCATGGCCGCTTCCACCACTCTGGGGTCATCCGATTCAGGCAAGACGATGCGCTGTGGACGCTCCCTGGCCCTGCCAGTGAAATCCGGCATGGCGCTCGCGCAATCTGGCGATGTTGTCAGGTTGTCCCCGTAGCTACACAAAATCCCTGTATTTGGCCAGATGCCGAACCGGCCTGGATAGCGCGTCCCGGCGAAACGGGTCGCCGAGCTCGCGGGTACACATGATTTCAATGACCGTGGATTTGCCGTCATTCATTTGCATGTCCACGGCCCGGGTCAGGGCCGGACCTACGTCTTCGAGCTGGTCTACGACGATCCCTTCAGTTCCCATGGCTTTGCCTATGCCGGCAAAACTTTCGTTGTCCAGTTCCCCGGCGACAAACCGGCGGTTGTAGAAATCGACCTGGTTTTTCTTCTCGGCGCCCCATTGTCGATTATGGAATACGACGCCGGTAACCGGAATGTTGTGACGAACGGATGTCATGATTTCCGACATGCTCATCGCCCAGGCTCCATCCCCTGAGTAAGCAATAGCTGGCCGTTCCTGTGCCGCGCACTTGGCGCCGATCATGGTCGGCAGCGCATAGCCGCAGTTGCCCCAGCTCATTGGCGCGAAAAAGCTGCGCGGACGTTCAAAACGCAGATAGCTGTTGGCGATGGCATTGATATTGCCGATGTCGGTCGATACCATCGCGTCTTGTGGCATAGCCCGCTCGAGTTCACGCAGAACCTGTCTGGGATGCAGCCAGTTGCCCGCTTCCTCGTTCTGTTCCTGGATCATGTCCAGACTGTAATCATCTTTTTCATGAATCCACTCATCCAGCTCCGCTTCCCACGCCGCTTTTTCGGCGGCAATCGTGCCGGCGCGTTCCTGGCGGGTCGCGTCGCAGGCCAGGGAGAGATTTTCGAGGCGCGCTGACAATGCCTTTGCCGAGGCCGCGGCGTCTCCACAGATGCCGACGGAAATCTTCTTGACCAGTCCCAGCATTTTATGATCCGCGTCTATCTGGATGATCTTTGCATCCTTCGGCCAATAATCAATGCCATATTGCGGTAACGTACCGAAAGGCCCCAGCCGGGTTCCCAGTGCAATCACCACATCGGCCTTGCTGATCAGTGACATCGCGGCTTTTGAACCATGATAGCCCAGCGGGCCGCACCACAACGGGTGGCTGGCCGGGAATGAATCATTGTGCAGATAACTGTTGACAACAGCCGCTCCCAGCCGTTCCGCCAGTACCCTGCATTCATCCACTGCGTCGGCCATGACTACGCCGCCGCCTGAAACAATGACCGGGAATCTGGCGTTTTTCAGCATTTCAGTCGCTTCGTTCAGGGTTTTTTCTCCTCCCGGCCCACGATCCAGTCTCATTGGCGCGGGTATATCGATATCGACCTCGCCGTAGAAATAATCCCGTGGAATATTCAGCTGGGTGGGGCCGATTTCCGACATGGCGCGGTCAAAACAGCGCGCCGTATATTCGGCCATACGTGCCGGATTGTTCACATGACCCTGGTATTTCACGAACTCCTGAAACATCGGCAATTGATTGGCTTCCTGGAATCCGCCCAGTCCCTGTCCCATGGTGCCGGTTTCCGGGGTGATCATGACAACCGGAGAATGTGCCCAGTAAGCGGCGGCAATCGCTGTGACACAGTTGCTGATGCCAGGTCCATTTTGCCCGATGACGACCCCGTGTCGACCACTTACGCGGGCGTAGCCATCGGCCATGTGTCCCGCTCCCTGTTCATGGACGACCGGAATCAGGCGGATGCCGGCGGGCGCGAAAATATCCATCGCATCCATGAAGGCCGAGCCCATGATGCCGAAGATGTCGGTTACTCCATTGGCCGCCATGGTTTCTACAAAGGCTTCCGATGTTGTCATTTTTGTCATTTTAAGTGATTCCTCTTGTTGAAATATGATCAAAAGTTCAGGCTGGAAAATCAAGCGGCAACTCAACCGCCGAGCGCGTGGACCGGATCGACATATTCATACCCCAGATCCTCAGCCACTTCACGACAGGTGATTTTGCCGGCGTGTACATTCAGGCCATTACGCAGGTGCGGATCATCCAGCAATGCCTGTTTCGCCCCCTTGTTCGCCAGGTTGACGGCGAATGGCAGAGTGACATTGTTCAGTGCGTAGGTCGAAGTGCGCGGCACCCCTCCCGGCATATTGGCAACGCAGTAATGTACTACATCATCGACACAGAAGGTAGGTTCTGCATGGGTGGTCGCTTTCGATGTTTCACAACAGCCGCCCTGGTCAATGGCGACATCCACGATGACTGACCCCGGTTTCATGTTTTTAACCATTTCCCTTGTGACCAGTTTCGGCGCTTCGGCGCCGGGTATCAATACGCCGCCGATCACGAGATCCGCTTCCGTCACGTGTTTCTCCAGGGCATCGGAAGTGGAGAAAACAGAATTGGTTGAACGGCCAAAGTGTTGCCAGTGTCTTTCTATAGAAATCGGATTGTTGTCCACTACCCAGACATCAGCGCCCATGCCGACTGCGATATGGCAGGCATGAGTACCGACGACACCGGCGCCGAGAATGACTACCTTGCACGGCTCCACTCCGGGAACGCCTCCGAGCAGCATACCCAGCCCGCCATGGGGTTGCTCCAGGCAGTAGGCGCCGGCCTGGATAGCCATGCGTCCGGCCACTTTTGACATCGGCGCCAGCAGGGGCAGTCCACCGACCGGAGAGGTCACGGTTTCGTAGGCAATGCAAGTCGCTCCGCTGTCTACCAGGTCCTGAGTCTGCTGCGGGTCAGGAGCGAGATGCAGGTAGGTATAAAGAATCTGCCCTTGCCGAAGCATACTGCGTTCCACCGCCTGGGGTTCCTTGACCTTGATGATCATTTCGGCGCTGGAGTAAACCTCTTCGGCGCTGTCCACAATAGTGGCCCCCGCGTTCCGGTATTCCTGATCCGATGCGCCGATGCCGGCGCCGGCGCCGGTTTCCACTATGACCGGATGTTCGTTTCGGGTCATTTCCCGGACGCTGGTTGGTGTCAGGCCGACACGGTATTCATGATTTTTGATTTCCCTGGGAACACCTGTAATCACAAGATCACCTCATAAGGATTGGTGGCGGCTGGTTCAATCCGCACAGTTTATATTGGAGTGGCGAACGCGCAAGTATAGCAGTCATGGGGCTGGTATCCCAACCGTTCAGGGGACGCGCATTCGTAGTATACTGATCAGGAGAAATGATTACACATTGATTCATGTCGAATAACCTGTCATAGAGGAATCCTGATCATGACTGCCCGGAAATGGAATCCTGCCGCCGAGTCGGTTTGTATCGTCGATGGGCGGGATCGGATGGTAAGAACAGCGGGACGGGATGAAATGCGAAAGGATGGACTGCTCCACAGGGTTACTTTTGTGCTGGTATTCAACGCGCGCGGTGAAATTCTGGTACAGACACGAACCATGTTCAAGGACTGGTATCCGGGGCGCATTGACCTCGCCGCTGGCGGCGTAATGACTGCGGGGGAAAGCTATGACGAATCGGCCAGTCGGGAATTGCAGGAGGAACTCGGTATCCGGTCAGCCCTTGATTATGAATTCAAGATCTATTTCGAGGATAATCATTCCAGTCCATCGGCAAGGATCTGGGGTTCGGTCTATTCCTGTGTGTCCGAAGGCCCGTTTGTGTTGCAGCCCGAAGAAGTGGCTCAGGTCTGCTTCATGACGCTCGGCGAGGCGCTGAAAATCCCCGCCGACAGGACCACCCCCGATACCCGGCTGGCGCTACTGGCTTATACTGTTGGGCGTTATAAGGAGACTGCGGGGTAGACCGTGTGGGATATATCGTTTTGAACTGCTGTTAAAGATTGGTGCGTTTCCGGTTGTATTGCCATTTTCCCGGAGCAGAATGCTCATTGCCCGGTTGGGAAATCAGAAATCAATCCACTCATTTCCAGAAATAGTGGGGCGCCCGTGAAGGAAAGCGGAGAAATCGGGCCATAGAACATGAAGGGAAACTTGTTGTTGCTGGATGGGTCAATGAATGAGCGATAAAACTTCGCGCCCGTATCATCATTGATAATATCCTTGATTTTACTGAATTCGGAACCGCTGGTCAGACCATATCCAAAAGCAAAGATTCGGATTTGTCTCCGGATTTCCTCGTGCAGGGAGTCAATCGTTTGAGTGATGAACATATAGCCAATGCCATATTTGCGCGTGGTTCGAACAGCATCAATAATACTGGTTGTCAGCGCCTTGATTTCCTGATCGTAATTGTACGTACTGATAAAGCGATGCGCCTCGTCCAGGACAACCAGACAGTTTGACTGCTGGCCGTTGGCATATAGCTCGGCGCCTTTTTCCTTGATGGCATCCTCAATGATTTTGACATACAACGTCTGTAAATCGTCCATTCCTTGTTGGGCTCCCCTTCCAGAGATGTTTAAAACAATTGCTTTACCCTTTTCCTCCACAACTTTGCTGACTATTGTTTTGAGAGGAGCTTTCCCGTGTTCTGAAAAGAGGCCGGATACTTTATTCCAAATGTCTTTCGCACGATGTCCAGAGCTCATCGTATCCCTGATATTTTCTTTGATTTCATCTATTTTGTTTTTTTGGGTATACACTTGCTTCAATGGTTCTCTTGGGTTTTTGTCATCGTCATTGAGAAAATAAGTGAGCAGGTCTCTGAATAGCTTTTCAGGATCTTTGGCTATTTTTAAATGACTACGGTCAATACGAGTATCAACATATCTTTCTATTGCCTCTCTCATTTCCTCCAGTTTTTGCTCAGTCAGAATATCAAAAGCACTTTTGATAAAGCCATAATTCAAGAGAAGTTCACTGAAAAGTTTTGCATTATCTGGCAGGGCAACTTCTTCGGGAACCTTGAGTTTTTTGTATTTCATCCCCCTTCTTTCTATTTGTTCCTCAAATCTGTTTCCCGGCAAAACATTATTGTCCTCATAAAATTGTTCTTGAGGGTCCAGTATCAGAATACTCATGTGCTGATTATTGCGGGCGTATCCGAGGATCATGTTGGCAGCCGTCGTTGTTTTCCCGGATCCGGTTCGTCCAAATACACCAATATGATAAGCATCACCGCCGCCGCCCCGATCCGGTCTGCCGAAATGCTTCAACCAGAACGGTACATCGACATCTGTATCGTAGGCTTGACCGAGGCAGACAAGCTGTCCGGCGTATTCCTGCATAAGCTCCTCCATGATATCGTTGCTGACTTTCCTGACTGGTAGCCCGGTTGAGGGGGAGTTCGCCAGTTTGTGCGCTTGTGATTTGCCGGTGTCCAGTATAAAGCTGGATTGAACATTGATCCTGGCGACCCGATTGTCGGCAACGCCGCTGAGGTTCGGCAGCCTCCCATGTCTTTTTATGATTCCCTTGAATGATGGCTCCTCGTGCCATCTGTTTTTTGTCTCGATTTCAGTAATCTGACCCATAACAACAACCTCATTGTCTCCCTCCGTCACATGAAAGCACACCAGTTCACCAAGCAATTTGCTATTTTCGCTGACCTCTTTTATGTCAACGATTACTTCAAAGGAACTGCTCGGAGACCCGACCACTCCCAGCGGCTGGCTATCGTTTTCAAGGAGGGTAATGATTTTTGTTGTTGTCATGATTGTTTCAGTTGTTAGTTGGTGCGATAGGGGAAGATCAGGTCAAAGTTCTTCTGGCGGTTGAGATCGGGATTGTGGCTGATCGCCTGATTCACCGCCTCCATTCCAAAAGAAATATTTTTGGCGATGACATCTGCCAGATATTGCGGGTAAGGCTCTCTGATTTCGGGTGAGATAATCTGGCATTTGATACTGCGAAGCATTTCTTCCAGTCTGTGCGTATCCAGTGCGAGTTCTTTCTTGAGTTCAATTCTAAAAGCTGAAGAATACGAGTTTGGCTTGTAGTAGCAAAAATACAGATCTGAATCGTGATTTTCTGTAATCTTGAACGGCAAAATCGCTTCTTTAAGAAGGAGATTGAGTTCTGTATTGTTATCTATCTCGTCTATTTCGAGATTGCATGCCATGTGTATTTTCTTCCACATATCTCTATCTTTTTTACTCTGTCCTACCGGCAGAGGCTTTGTGTATTCGTTTTCGTGCAGGACGATGGACATAAACACTTTGTCATCGGCCTTGATTTCCAGGTTCTGCAAAACAGTATCAATAATCTCTCGGGATGAAGAGTATTTGGTCAGCCCTATCACTGCGGTATCAGAAAAAGCGGCGGCAATTATATCGGGGATATCCGGAATGACCTTGTTATAGTTATCGCGTAAAAATCCGGAAAGCGCGTTTACATACGGCTGGTCAGCGGCATCCTGATCATTAGCGCTCAAAAGGCTGTTGAGTTTTAGTATAGTCGTCAAATGAGACCCGTCCATGATTCTGACTTCCCGGTCAGCTTCTGCAAGTATGCTGAGTTCCATCAGAAACATGATTCCCTGGGACAATCTGGTATTGGCTTCGTGGTGAGGTAAAACTGTCTGCCATTGTTGATACTGTCTTGCTCCAGTTGGCCATGTCGTGGAGTCGTTATCTGAAAGACCATCAACCCCCACCGCAATTGCCAGCAGAATATCAGCGCTGGTTTTGCGCTCAATGATGTTGGCGCCATCTGCTGCCATGATAGACTGTGTATGTGCGCCGTCAGGGCAGAGGACTATACGATTCTGCTGTTCAAGAATTTTTCTGGCGCTATCTGTCTGCTCGTCGTTTAATGCAATCGTTTGTGCCAGTTGGCTGGCCGTTTCGGGTATTTTTTCAAGTATCTGTACCAGAAGATCTTCGGGCAGATAAGCATAGCCTTTATGCTCCGAGGTCATAACAAACTGCCGTTGAACAGTTCTCTGCAAGTCTCCAGGTCCTGCTTCAT
Source organism: Candidatus Poriferihabitaceae bacterium (assembly GCA_965208975.1). Lineage (GTDB taxonomy): Bacteria > Pseudomonadota > Gammaproteobacteria > Arenicellales > Poriferihabitantaceae. Next base: position 1,995,627 of record CBDBQH010000003.1, read on the forward strand.
CGTGCACAGGAATTCTTCTTTTGTGAATTTGAGCTTGTCTTGTGGATAGTCATGGCTTCTTTTTATTGCCCACCTCGTTTTCCAGTATCGGGTTAACTCTTCGATATTCCGGTTTTCCCAGACGGGAGTTTCATCGCGTTGAATAACTGCGGATATGTTTTTTGCACAGGGGAACAGATAAACGGCTCTCTTGACACCGTGGCTATTGCCTTTTTTGAATCCCAACTGCCGCATTGCCTGATCAATGTTTTTGATCTTTGCCGAAGGACCGCTACCAAACGCTCTGCCTGCCTTCATACCGCTTTGTTCAAGATAGCGTACCAAGTCTTCATAAAGCGTATCGGGAATGTGGAAAGAACCACTGCCCTGGCTGTAACCAATAAAATCGCAGACCCTGCTGCCGTTGAATCTCAGTCGATTGTAGACACTGCTTTTCCCATAAGCGCCTGTCGTTGTAATGAAAAGCAGATTTGCCGGGATATTCCTTTGCATCAGCAATGTTTCATACCCTTCATACTTCTTCTGAAAGCGTACCCGGATGTCGTTGGATGTCAGCAGTAAAGCGATGAGCTTTCCTCCCAAAAATTTGTTGTATGGGGGCAACGCTCCGAGTCGCTGGGCGCTCATGGACTGGTTTACCCAGTAATCTCTCTCGTCCCGAGTGATGCCAAGATGTTTATCTCGCACATTCCAGCACAAAATAGGGCTTTGTAATCCAATCAGGCCGATTGGCGCGTCATGGTAATCATCCCAAACGATAAAACGCATCTGTCGCCCGTAAGCTTTTTCATACGGTAGACTCCACCAAGCCAGATTCCACCAGCGAAACAAGTTTTCATGGATTGAGTTGGCCCGAATCTCAATCAATCTCGGCATGATCTTGTCAATTTGCACTTCACTGGTGTCACGCATGAATGATTTGGCCTTGGGAGCGAAAGATTCCATGAAGCGGATGCACCTGTTTATCCTTTCTGCCCTGGCTCTTGAGTGCAGGTTCCTTATTTCTGTTTTGTCGGAGGTCTCCAGGTAAAAAGTATTGTCCGCAATCGTGTAGCCCTGCATCAGAAGCGCGTCAACGACTTCAGTTCTCAGGATTTGTGCGGTTGATGATAGTTGCATTATTCCAGATCGGGAGGTGGTTATCGTCAGTTATGATCGGGTCATCTTGTTTACAACTGACATCACGCTTTCGATTTTGTGTTATCAGGCCGGGCCGGTCTGCGGAGCAATGCACATAGTCAATACAAGTTGATTTCGTGCGATAAGTGTACGTAAGGGGCACTTTTATTGCAAGCTGCAGCAGCGCATCCTCAGCAGCGCATCCTCCGTGTGTAGCGCATCCTCCGTGATAATTCCGTTTCCTGATTCGCTCATATTTGAATTTCTGGCCGGGCTTGTGTGTTCCCGGCCAGTGTCGCGTGAATGTGCTGGAATTTTCAAAAGGTACTGGGTCGGTAATGGTTTTATACGGGTTGTTCGATTGCGCTGGTTCGCTAGTGGTCAAATTTTTTCAGGTGTGAGAGTGTGATTTTATGAATATCGAGGGCGTAAAAGATGGCAGGTAACAATATGGTTGCATCCGTGCGGATTCCGAGGGAATTAAATCCTGAAATACAAGAGATTTGGAGCGAGGTCGTCCGTACACTGGAAGCCCAGGGGCTGATCGTCCGAGCGAGGGATGTCCCATTGCTGAAAATATACGCAGAAAATCGGGCAGGGCATGATCGGGCCAAGGCAATCATTGAGCACGAGGGGGGACCGCTTGGCGAGAAGTCCGGGAAGTCTGAACCGCATCCGTTAGCAAAGTTGATGGCGGCGTGTACGGGCCGGGAGGTGAAGCTACTGGAACAGCTTGGATTGACTTTGAAAGCACAAAAGCGAATACCCGGAGCGCATGACGAGAAGCAGCGAACTTTGGGCGCGGATGGTCGTCCGCGGCCGACGCCTATAATCCTGGATATGGAAAATTACCGGGAATCCGGGTTGACCTGATGGCGCAACCCGGCCAGAATAGGAACACCAGAAAAGAACAGACAGGCAACGAACCATGACACCAGAGATATACGCGATTATCGGGGTAGGCTTGGCATTGGCCGGGGTACTTGTCCCGGCCAGCAATCGCCAGAGCCGGGATATTGCCGGACTACGACAACAGATCAACCAGGACATTGCCGGGTTGCGGCAGGAAATGAACCAGCAAGGGCAACAGATCAACCAGGACATTGCCGGGTTGCGGCAAGAAATGAACCAGCAAGGACAACAGATCAACCAGGTTGCTCACCAGGTGGGGCACTTGTCCGGTTTACTGGAAGGCTTGCGAGGCCGTCCAATAGCGCCAGAGCAATCGGAAGGAATCCCGGTTTAATAGCGCGGTTATCCCGGACAAATTGAAAACCCGATGCAGGAGGATAAAATGAAAAGAAACAAAATCAATGTGATTACTGGCATGGCGGCGGCGCTACTGGTCTCGGCCCATGCGATTGCGGCCACTGAATTAACCGTATATACCGCGGTTGAGGCGGAGGACCTGAAGAAGTACGCTGAACGCTTCAATCAGGATCATCCGGATATCAAGATCAACTGGGTGCGGGATTCGACCGGGATTGTGACCGCGAAATTGCTGGCGGAGAAGGAAAACCCGCAAGCCGATGTAATCTGGGGACTGGCCGCGACCAGTTTGCTGCTGATGAAAGGGGAAGGTATGCTCGAAGCTTATGCGCCGGCAGGACTGGAAGGACTGGATGACAAGTTTTCTGACAAGGCATCCCCGCCTTCATGGGTAGGGATGGATGCCTGGGTTGCCGCAATCTGCGTCAATACCGTGGAATCTGAAGCCAATGGCTTGCCGATGCCTTCTTCATGGCAGGACCTGACCGACCCGGTGTACAAGGGTCATATCGCGATGCCGAACCCCAATTCTTCCGGCACCGGATTCCTGGATGTCTCCAGCTGGTTGCAGATTTTCGGTGAGGAGGGGGGCTGGGCCTACATGGACGCATTGCACGGGAATATCGCCCATTATACGCATTCCGGCTCCAAACCCTGCAAACAGGCCGCATCGGGTGAGGTGGCCATCGGCGTTTCCTTCGCCTTCCGCGGCGCCAAGTCAAAGGCCAGGGGCGCGCCGCTGGAAATCATTATTCCGTCAGAAGGTATCGGCTGGGATATGGAGGCGACTGCCATTGTCAGGGGTACGGATAACCCGGAGGCGGCCAGAACCCTGGTTGACTGGTCCATTACGGATCAGGCGAATATGATGTACAATGAAGGTTATGCGGTTATTGGCAAACAGGCGCTGGCGAAACCGGTTGAACATTTTCCGGATAATATCCCGCAAGCCATGATCGATAATGATTTCGAGTGGGCCGCAAGCAATCGCAAGCGTATCCTGGCCAAGTGGCAATCTCGTTACGACTCCAAATCAGAACCCAAAAGCTGAAATGACGACTTTCATCATTTAGCGTGACCCTGCCTGACTTCCGGCGCTCCGGATTCGGGCGGCGTTTTTTACAGAATTTCCGCCATGCCCGAAAGCGCTCAGCGCGAACCTTATTTGAGAATTTCCGGGTTAACCAAGAAATTCAATGATTTTACCGCGCTTGCGGAAATTTCCCTGGTGGTTTATGAGGGGGAATTCGTTTGTTTTCTGGGCCCGTCGGGATGTGGCAAGACCACATTGCTGCGCGCCATTGCCGGGCTTGATATCCAGACCTGGGGGCAGGTGGAGCAGGCCGGCAGGGATATATCATCGCTGCCTCCGTCGATGCGGGATTTCGGCATTGTGTTTCAATCTTATGCGCTGTTTCCGAACCTGACCATCGAGAAAAATATCGGCTATGGCCTGGAGAACCAGAAACTCCCGGCAAGAGAGGTAAGCAGCCGCGTCGGCGCCCTCCTGGAATTGGTCGGTATGTCCGATCAGGGTGGCAAGTATCCGGCACAGCTTTCCGGCGGCCAGCAACAGCGTGTGGCTCTGGCCAGGGCCTTGGCAATATCGCCGGGACTGTTGCTGCTGGATGAGCCGCTTTCTGCGCTGGACGCAAAAGTCCGGGTGAAGTTACGCCACGAGATCAAGGAGTTACAGGCCAGATTGGGAGTCACAACGATCATGGTGACGCATGATCAGGAGGAGGCGCTGACCATGGCTGATCGCATCATTGTGATGAAGGACGGCAGGATCGAGCAGGTCGGCGCTCCTCAGGAGATTTACAACTGGCCGCGGACCCGATTCGTGGCAAACTTCATTGGCATGATGAATTTTTTCCCGGCTTGTGTGAGCGGTGAAAACCGGATCAGCGCGGGGCAGGTATCCTTGAATTGCGCTGCCGATGACAACCGGGTGGGCGCTGCGGTGACTGCGTCCATTCGTCCTGAAGACATTGCGGTTGGCCGACAAGAGCAAAACGGGATGGACGCCAAAATCGAGGAGATTGAGTTCCTGGGGGCGTTTGTGCGGGCGGAGTTGTCGATCGATGGATTCGGCTCCAGTCGGCTGTTCGCCGATTTCTCCGCCAATCTGGTTCGTCGCGAGCAGATTGCCAAAGGCATGGTGATCCCGATTGTGCTTCCTTTTGACAGTATACGCATCTACTCTTCCTGACAGGTCTTGAAGTTGTGAGCGCAGGCAAACAGGAGGTCAAGGCGAAGTCGAGTCGTGATGACCGGCAAATGCTGTTGTTCATGGCGGTCATCGCGTGCTACCTGATACTGGCGCTGGCGCTGCCGCTTTACACGATTCTTTCCAGGAGTTTCAAAAACCATGACGGCAATTTTGTCGGACTGGATAACTATATTGAGTATTTCAATACGCCGGCGCTGACCTGGTCCATACAGAACAGTCTGACTGTTTCGATGATCACAACATTGATCTCGGTCACGATTGCCTTTTTGCTTGCTTACGGCCTGAACAGGAGTTGTATGCCATTCAAGGGGCTGTTCAAGATGATCTCCATGGCGCCGATACTGGTGCCGTCGTTGTTGCCGGGTATTGCACTGATTTACCTGTTCGGCAAACAGGGGATGATTCGCTGGCTTTTGTTCGGTCATGATATTTACGGGCCGATCGGCATCGTTATAGCCGAGGTGTTTTTCACCTTGCCTCATGCGCTCATTATCATTACAACGGCATTGTCGATTGCGGACGCCAGACTCTATGAGGCGGCGGACTCCCTGCAAGCCAGCAAGCCGCGGATCTTCTTTACCGTGACCTTGCCGGGAGTGCGCTACGGATTGATCAGCGCGGCGTTTGTGGTATTCACACTGACGATCACCGATTTCGGCGCTCCCAAGGTGATCGGCGGTGACTTTAACGTGTTGGCAACCGATATTTACAAGCAGGTCATCGGGCAACAGAATTTTGAAATGGGCGCCGTGGTGAGTCTGGTACTTCTTTTGCCGGCGGCCCTGGCTTTTGGTGTGGACCGGATTGTCCAGAGGAAACAGGTGGCGTTGCTTTCGTCTCGGGCAGTCGCTCTTGAACCCAGACCGGACAAGGTGTTTGACCGGGTCATGCTGTGCTATGCCGTGCTCGTCAGTATCTTTATCCTCGGCATACTGGGGACTTGTCAATACGCTGCCCTGATCCAGTTCTACCCCTACAACCTGACCATGGGACTGAGCAATTATCAGTTTGATTTGATGGATGGAGGTGGCTGGAATTCCTGGTACAACTCTCTTCAAATGGCGACATGGACTGCGATTGTCGGCACGATTGTGGTCTTCCTCGGCGCCTTCATGGTAGAAAAGGGGAGGAAGTTCATAATAGTAAGAAACCTGTTTCAATTTCTTGCCATGCTGCCGATGGCTGTGCCGGGACTGGCGCTGGGGCTTGCCTATATTTTCTTTTTCAATGCGCCTGACAACCCGTTCAATTTTCTGTATCACACCATGGCGATTCTGGTGATCAGCACGATCACCCATTTTTATACAGTATCCCATCTGACAGCAGTCACGGCTCTCAAGCAAATGGACCGCGAGTTCGAGTCGGTCGCGGCATCGTTGAAAGCTCCTTTTTATAAAACACTGGCAAAGGTTACTGTGCCGGTGTGTCTGCCAGCCATACTGGATATCAGTATTTATCTTTTTGTGAACGCGATGACGACGGTTTCCGCAGTCGTGTTTTTGTATGGGCCGCACACCGGGCTGGCCTCGGTAGCGGTACTGAATATGGATGACGCCGGAGATATAGCTCCCGCCGCGGCGATGGGGATGATGATTTTTTATACCAATGTCGCGGTCAAGCTGCTGCACAGCCTGTTGTCGAGAGGCGTGCTGAAAAAAACCCAGTCATGGCGCACCCGCACCTGAAGCCGGGCTGGTTCTACAGTATAATCCCGTTGGCAACCGATAACATTAGTACATAAGAATACAGGTGAAAACATGAAAGACAGGATCGGCGACATTATGAAACAAGCGCAGGCCATGCAGGAAAAAATGCACAAAGCCCAGCAGGAACTGGCTGGCATCGAGGTGAAAGGTCAATCCGGCGCCGGTCTGGTGGAGGTCGTCATGAGCTGCCGGTATGATGTCAAAAGAATCATCATTGATTCTGAGTTGATGAATGATGACAAGGAAGTACTGGAAGACCTGCTTGCCGCCGGCTTCAACGATGCGGTTCGCAAGGTTGAAAAAGCTACCGAAGATAAAATGGCGGGTCTCGCGCCAGGGCTGAATATCCCCGGATTGAAACTGCCGTTCTGATGACGGACCCGCGCTCAGTCGGAGGGTTGAAACAGGCCCTGCAACGCTTGCCGGGCGTCGGCCCCAAATCAGCCCAGAGAATCGCGTTTCACCTTCTGGAAAGAGACCGGGAGGGAGCCTTGCAGATCAGCGAGGCGATTCGCCAGGCCTTGTCGAAGGTCAACCACTGCAAGCGATGCAACAATTTCAGTGAGTCGGATATTTGCCCGATCTGCACGTCGGGTAAACGAAACTCCAGGATAATCTGTGTGGTCGAAACCCCGGCTGATCTTGATGCCATCGAGCAGGCCGGGGTTTACCAGGGTATGTACTTCGTCCTGATGGGCCATCTGTCGCCACTCGATGATGTCGGCCCGCAGCAACTAGGTATTGACCGGCTTTTCACGTTGCTTGATCGGGAGGCGGTTGACGAGGTGATTCTGGCTACCAACCTGACTCTGGAAGGTCAGGCCACCGCCGGATTTTTACTGGATTTGTTGCAGCCACGAGGCCTCAGGGTGACGCGGCTTGCGCGCGGAATACCGATCGGGGGCGAGCTCGAATACATGGACCCGGGTACGCTGGGTCAGGCGTTTTCAGATCGGTGTCCGTTTTAGGCAATTGTCGCCACGAGCCCGATGATACGAGTGGCCGCCTGCCTGGAGTATTGTGGCTCCGCTTACCGTGGCTGGCAACGGCAGAGTCATGCGCCGTCGGTGCAGCAGGCAGTCGAATCAGCGATCGCCAGGGTCGCCAATCACAGCGTTGACGTGGTGGTTTCGGGTCGAACCGATAGCGGAGTTCACGCCATTGGCCAGATTGTTCACTTTAACACGTCGAGCCAGCGGCTCGAAGAGCAATGGGTGAGGGGGGTGAATAGCGGATTGCCGGACGATATATCCATGATCTGGGCGCGTCCGGTCAGTCCGGATTTTCATGCCCGATTCAGTGCCCGTCAGCGTTCATACCGATATATTCTGTTGAACCGGCCTGTCCGTCCCGGCTACCTGCACGGCCGGGTGACCTGGCATCGGGCGCCGCTGAATCTTGCGCCCATGCGCGAAGCGGCGCGGCAGCTGGTTGGCCAGCATGATTTCAGCGCTTTTCGGGCGGCGGGGTGTCAGAACCGCAATCCGGTCAAGCGGGTCAGCCTGATTTCGCTCAATCAGTGCGGTTTCTGGATATGGCTGGATATTACCGCAGATGGCTTTTTGCATCACATGATTCGCAATATCATGGGGGTGTTGACCCGAATCGGGGAAGGAGTCGAGCCGGTTCGGTGGGCCGGGGAGGTGCTGGCCAGCCGCGACCGCAAGGCCGCGGGGGTCACGGCGCCGGCGGACGGATTGTACTTCGTTTCAGCGCAATACGATAAAAAATACAATTTACCCGCTCCGCCACAAGCCTGCCGGTTTTGGTAGAATACGACATGATTCCGACCAACGATTGGCCCTTGCCGGTAAAAATAAAAATTTGCGGTGTGACCTCACCCGAAACAGCGGTGCATGCCATGAACGCCGGCGCCACTGCCATCGGCCTGATGTTCTACCCGCCCAGCAAGAGAAATCTGATGATTGAACAGGCCGTTGCCATCAATCGGGTAATCAAACCGTTTGTATCCCGGGTAGGCGTTGTGGTCAACCCACAAAGAGAGTCGCTCACCACGATACTGGATTCGGTTGAGCTGGATTACATCCAGTTTCACGGTGATGAACCGGCAGAATTTTGCCGCAGTTTCGGCCTGCCCTATATCAAGGCCGCGCGGGTTGGTCGTACTCTGGATTTACCCTTGATCGAGGAACAGTACCCCGATGCCCGGGCCATTTTGCTGGATAGTCAGGCGGATGGCGTGTATGGTGGCAGTGGACAATCGTTCGACTGGAGGAGCGTACCCTGTCAGGGCCGTAAGCCGGTTGTGCTGGCGGGAGGCTTGACTCCGGGGAATGTCGAGCAGGCGATTTCGCTGGTTCGTCCCTATGCTGTGGATGTCAGCAGCGGGGTGGAAACCGATGGCCGCAAGGACTTGCAAAAGATTACACGGTTTTGCGCGAATGTCCTGAACGGTTGCCAGCGCCCGCGCCAGTCACCTGAAGCCGGAACCGTCCGATGAACTGGTTCGACAAAATACTCCCGCCGAAAATCAAAACGGTTGGCAGGATTCGCAAGAAGGGAGTCCCTGAAGGGTTATGGAACAAATGTACCGGCTGTCAGGCGGTGCTCTACGGGATGGAATTGCAGCTGGGTTTGCAGGTTTGCCCGAAATGCAATTACCACATGCGTATTGATGCCAGAACCCGGCTCGAGTCCTTTCTCGATCAAGGTTCGATCCGGTGGCTCGGTGAGGAGGTGCGTCCGGTTGACGCCCTGAAGTTCAGGGACAGCAAAAGATACAAGGACCGTCTGGCCGATTCAGGAAAAACCAGTCAAGCGTCCGAAGCCCTGGTCTGCGCCACTGGTCAACTCAATCTTCGCCCCATCACTGCCGTGGCTTTTGAGTTCCGGTTCATGGGCGGGTCGATGGGTTCAGTGGTCGGTGAGCGCTTTGTCCAGGCCGTCCATGCCAGCATAGAACAGCATCAGCCGCTGGTTTGTTTCTCCGCTTCCGGAGGCGCCAGGATGCAGGAGGCTCTGTTTTCGTTAATGCAGATGGCGAAAACCACGGCGGCCATTGCGAAACTGAAAGATCAGGGTATCCCTTATTTGTCGGTATTGACCGATCCGACCATGGGCGGGGTCTCTGCCAGTCTGGCGATGCTGGGCGACATAATCATTGCCGAGCCCAATGCGCTGATCGGATTTGCCGGCCCGCGGGTCATTGAGCAAACAGTCCGTGAAACCCTGCCCGACGGTTTCCAACGGTCGGAGTTTCTGCTTGAGCATGGCGCCATTGACATGATCGTGGATCGCCGCGATCTGAGCGGCCAGATCACGTCCCTGCTCGACAAGCTGGGATTCGGTGGAGTGAGCAACCGAACGCTCCCGGATGACGTGACCGGTTCCTGATCATGACGGCGCTGGCAGCAATCCGCTAGCAGGTTGAGTGAGGTGGATTTTGAGTCATATACCCTGAAAGACTGGCTGGTACACATCCAGAGACAGCATTTCAGGACTATTGATCTCTCGCTGGATCGTATTACCCGGGTGTGGACGGAGCTTGGCGGCGAATGTCCCGGATACACGATTACAGTGGCTGGCACCAATGGCAAGGGCTCCTCAATCAGTATGCTGGACGCGGTTTTTCGACAAGGTGGCAAGCGCACCGGCGCCTATACTTCCCCGCACCTTGTCCGCTATAACGAGCGCATCAGAATTTGCGGACAGACTGTTTCCGACCATGAAATCTGTAACGCATTTTGTCACATTGAATCATTTCGCAACGACATTCCATTGACCTGGTTCGAATACAGTACATTATGCGCGCTGGTCATTTTCCAGAGGCGCCAGGTTGACATCGCGTTGCTTGAGGTGGGTATGGGGGGACGGCTGGATGCGGTCAATATGGTGGATAATGACCTGGTTCTGATCACCTCGATCGGGCTGGATCACCAGTACTGGCTGGGTTCGGACCGTTCGGCTATCGCGGCGGAGAAAGCGGGGGTCATCAAGCAAAACGGGATGGTTGTCTGTGCTGAGAGTGACCGGCCAGCCAGTCTGATTGAAATAGCCGACCGCAAGCAGGCCAGCCTGGTCGCGGCGCAAAGGGATTATTTCGTCGAGGGGCAACAGGAGGCCATCAACTGGAGTAGTGACCATGCCGCCGTTCCGCTTCCCTGGCGGCGGCTCGAACAGTTATCCACTCCCTTGCCGGGCGAGCATCAAAAAGTCAATCTCGGTGGCGTGGTGGCCGTACTGGCTATCAGCAGCGCACATACTGATCTTGGGATTTCGAGCCTTGGGCCAGGACTCGCCCGGTGCCGTCTGGCGGCGCGCTGTCAGGTTATCCAGCGCTCCCCTGATGTGATTGTCGACGTCGCGCACAATGAAGACTCGGCCCGGCAATTAGCCGGTTATCTGAAACAACAACCCTGTGCGGGGCAGACGATTGCTGTGCTCGGTATGCTAAAAGACAAGGCGGCGGATAAAATCATCGCCGCAATGGCCGCCGTGGTCGATCAATGGCTTCTGGCTACCCTGAGCGGAGAGCGGGGGCAATCCTCGCTTTCTCTCGCCACGAAATTAACCTCAACCCTGGGGGATGTTGTTTTGACGTGTCATGATTGTCCCGAGAATGCCTGGCGCGCTGCAATGTGTCGGGCACAAGCAAAAGACCGGGTGGTAATATTTGGTTCATTTTATATGGTCGGTGATATACTCAAGTGTCTGAAAGGCGATCAATGGCGATAAAGCAACCAAAACCGCAATCTGGATATCAGTTCAGGCACCGGCTTGCAGGCGCAGTCATTATCGTTACAGTTGCAGTCGTTACCATTCCGTTTTTGTTGCATTCGCCCGCGCCTGAAAAGGGTGATGAGCCGATCGGTGATAACCTGGATGCGGAAACCGAAGCGGACGACATGACAGCCAGTGAAGCGCTCGTCTCTGGCGAACCGGTGACCACTTCGCTGGACGAGGCGCAGCCGCTGTCAGAAGAGTTGGCTACTGCCGTCCCCGTTCTGCCAACCGGGCCGGCCTGGTTTGTGCGAGTGGGCACCTATGCCAATAAAGAGAATGTCCGTGCAATATCAAAACTGCTTGAGGATCATGGCTTCGAAGCGCGTTATACTGAAGTGCCGACAAACAACACCCAGGCGGTTCGCGTATGGCTCGGTCCTTACCATGACCTGGCAAAAGCCGAGCAGGCCAGGCTTCAGGCAAGAGCGTTGACTCATGAGAAAGTGTATGTCACCGACCAGGCGCCTTGATCAATCCGGCCGGATCACATGATGCCTTACATTGACATCGCTATTCTCGCCATCGTTCTTGTTTCATTGTCAATCGGTCTGGCGCGGGGGTTCATCCGCGAGGTTCTGTCGTTGTTTTCATGGTTGGCCGCATTATGGATTGCCTGGAGCGGCGCCCTCATCGGAGCGGGTTATCTGGAAAACCACATCACCCAACAGCCGTTTCGCGTGGTCATCGCCTTTGCCGGTATTTTTCTGGTTTCCCTGATTTTGTTTTCCATTGTCAGTCACTTGTTATATCGTTTGCTGGCGGTAGCGGGAATTTCCGGACTGGATCGCTCCCTGGGGTTGTTGTTCGGTTTGCTCCGGGGGGTGGTGATCGTGGCCCTGTTGATTGTGGTGGCTGCCTTCATGGATTTCAATTCCAAACCCTGGTGGCAGGAATCACTGCTGGTGGATCATTTTGATGCGGTGATTGAGCTGTTGCGTGTTCTGTTGCCGGCTGATCTCTCTGAATACGTAGTCACCATTACAAACTGAATGACGATTATGTGTGGACTCATTGGCATACAGGGCAACACACTGGCCAATCAGGCGATATACGAAGGCTTGACTGTCGTGCAGCATCGCGGCCAGGACTCGGCGGGCATTATCACCAGTGACGGCAACCGGGTTTATCTGCGTAAGGATAACGGACTGGTGCGGGATGTTTTTCGTACCCGTCACATGGCCCAGCTGCACGGTGACATGGGTATTGGTCATGTGCGTTATCCGACCGCGGGGAATGACTCGCGGGCTGAATCGCAACCTTTCTATGTCAACTCGCCGTTCGGCATCGCACTGGCTCACAATGGCAATCTGACCAATGCCGAGGCCCTTCGGGATGAATTGTTCGAACAGGATTTGCGTCAACTCAATACCTCTTCTGACTCCGAGGTGCTGCTGAATATCCTGGCCCACGAACTGAAAGGAGCCATCGGGGAATCCAGCTTGCGCGCCGCCCCCAAAGACGTGTTTCATGCGATCAGCGGCGTGTTTCGCCGTTGCCGGGGAGCTTATGCGGTTACTGCAATGATCGTCGGGGTCGGTATTGTCGCATTCCGCGACCCCTGTGGAATCCGCCCCCTGGCTTATGGGATTCGTAAGAGTGAAGGTGAAACTTCTCACATATTCGCCTCAGAGAGCGTGGCCATGGATGTGCTGGGTTACAGTCTGGTCAGGGATATTGCTCCCGGCGAGGTCGTGCTGGTTGATTTGCAGGGACAGGTTCATTCTTCCGTCTGTGTGGATCATCCAAGACATACGCCCTGTATTTTCGAATATGTGTATCTGTCAAGACCCGACTCGATTCTGGATGGGGTTTCGGTCTACCGATCAAGAATCAATATGGGACAGCGTCTCGGCCAGAAGCTGAAACGGGACTGGCCGCAACATGATATTGACGTAATTATTCCGGTTCCCGATACCAGCCGCACCGCGGCGCTGGAGATGGCGAAGGCGCTGCAACTGCCGTACCGTGAAGGATTCATCAAGAATCGGTACATCGGACGTACCTTTATCATGTCAGGCCAGACTCAGCGCCGAAAATCCGTAAGACAGAAACTCAACGCCATCGCCTCCGAATTTGACGGCAAGAATGTCCTGCTGGTCGATGATTCGATTGTTCGGGGGACTACTTCCCGACAGATCATTGAACTGGCGCGAGAAGCCGGCGCGAAGAAAGTCTATTTCGCATCGGCGGCTCCTCCGGTACGCTATGCCAATGTCTATGGGATTGACATGCCTTCCCGCTCAGAACTGGTGGCGAGCAATCGAACCTGTGCCCAGGTGTGTGATGAGATTGGCGCAGACAATCTGATTTATCAGGACCTCGGCGATCTGATTGAGGCAGTGCGACAGTGCAATCCGGCAATCCGGGAATTTGACACCTCCTGTTTTGACGGCCGCTATGTGACTGGCGATGTTTCGGCTCAATACCTTGAGTATGTGGACCAGATGCGTAGCGACGGCGCCCGCTCAAACAGTAAAAACGAACTGGACCTATCGGATGTCATGGACATTCACGCAGAGGGCGGTTGAAGTCCGGGTTGCGGTTGCGCAGGTTCGCTCGCCGGGTCGTGGGGTCGTGGTTGGTCTGCTCCTGGTCTCAGCCAAGCGTTATTTCATCGCCGAAGTTTTCCTTGTAGCGCGCTTCCAGGTCACTCTTTGTCGGTGCATGATTCTGGGTGCCGGGTTGTTCAATCTTGACTCCTCCCATCAAGGACGCCAGCTGTCCGGTTGATAACCAATCCCATTGGTTGGCGACGCCAAACAGCAATCCTGAGCGGAATGCGTCACCGCAGCCGGTTGGGTCCCTGATTTGTGAGACCGCGATCGGGTCAATGTGAAACTGTCGGTTATCCGTGTAAATATCGGAGCCTTTATCGCCCCGTGTGACAATCAGCGCCTTGACCCTGTGCGCTACCTGTTGCAGGGATTTGCCCGTTTTCTCCATCAGCATTTCAGACTCATAATCGTTCACACACACCCAGGTCGCCTGATCCATGAATGTGTCGAGCTCTTCACCGTTGAACATCGGCAGGCCCTGTCCGGGATCAAAGAAGAAAGGAATACCGGCTTCGGCAAATTGCGCGGAGTGTTCGATCATTGCCTCCCTTCCATCCGGAGAAACAATGCCAAGATCGATCTCGCCAGCGTCCGAAACCCGGTTTTGGTGGGCATGGTTCATTGCGCCTGGATGAAACGCGATAATTTGATTATTGTCAATGTCTGTGGTCAGGAAGGCTTGCGCGGTGTAGGTATCCGCGACCTCGGTCACAAACTCGTCATTCAGGCCGGTTTCGATCAGACGCTTGCGATAGGGGGCAAAATCCTCTCCGACGGCGCCCATGGGTACTGCGTCCCCTCCCAGTAAATGCAGGTTCCAGGATATGTTGCCGGCACAGCCGCCAAACTCCCGGCGCATTTCGGGGACGAAAAAACAGACATTCAGAATATGTACCTGTTCAGGCAGGATATGGTTTTTGAAGCGATCCTCAAAAACCATGATGGTGTCGTAGGCAAATGAGCCGGTAACCAGTGTTCTCATGATACGGGTTCCTTACGATGGTCGGTACAGCGTTTACAGGCGCCAAAAAGCGTAAGCGAATGATCCGCAATGGTGAATCCATGGTCGGACGCCACCTTTTCCTGTTGTTCTTCTATTCTTCTGTCGAAAAATTCAGTCACGCTGCCGCACTTGACACATACCATGTGATCATGATGATCGGCGTCATTCAACTCGAACACCGAGCGGCCGCCTTCAAAATTGTGGCGTATCACCAGGCCAGCGTCCTCGAACTGGGTCAATACCCGATATACCGTAGCCAGACCAATGGTTCCATCCTCTTCCGACAGGTTTTTGTAGATCTCGTCTGCAGAAAGGTGGCGCACTTCACTACTCTCAAGAATGGAAAGCACCCGCAGCCGGGGCAGCGTGGTTTTAAGGCCTGCCTGTTTTAAGTCGGAACTGTCCACCCCACAATTATACCATCAAGCTCAAAAATAAAATTGACAAAAGCGGGGTAAATTCTCCATAATCCACACAAGTATCACTCCCCCCTGGAGGGGGAGTCAAATCCGTGTAGCGGATTTGGTGGGGGGTATTCCCTTGATAAGCGGGATCCAACAGAAGCAACGAGTCACGAAACAGCAGGAACCAGACATGATTGAAAACAGACAAGTCACGCCCACCCCCCATCGTAGAGCCTGCCCCCGGCTTGATCGGGGGGGCGGGTCACCGTGCCCGCCCGCTCAAATACCGGATCATGCACAACCCCCATACCCGCCCGCTTGGATGCCAAATCCTGCACAAAAGCCAAATTTCCGCTTGACAGCTGAATGGCAAGATGCTGCTACAATAGATTGCCAGCCAGCCAGCCAGCCAGCCAGCCAGCCAGCCAGCCAGCCAGCCAGCCAGCCAGCCAGCCAGCCAGCCAGCCAGCCAGGGTCTCTTTCGTCCATTAACTGATTCTCCATCCGTCATTCCCGCGAAGGCGGGAATCCACAACCGTCAGACGACTCGCGTCTCCATCCGTCATCGTAGGGGCAATCCCTTGTGGTTGCCCGCCACAGTCAATACCTGTCGCTATCCTTTCCGACCCCTTCTCTCCATCCTGTTCTTCCTGCCGCTACTGGCCGGGTTCGTCACCGAAGCGGAGGCCGAACCGAACGTAATCTGGTCATTTTCTTCTGCCAATGTGATCGAGAGCGACGGCAGTGGTGATTCGCTGAATATCCAGGTCACCGAGGCGCTGACGGCAGACCTGGTTATTTCCTATACCCTGAGCGGCACGGCAACGCCCGGAACCGACTACACCATTGCCGGCGCCGACTACACGGCCCGAACCGGAACCTTCACCATTCCGTCGGCAACCGCGCGGTTTACCGATGTTCCCTTTCCGGTCACGATCATCAACGACAATATCGCGGACAGTGGCGAGACCATCATCATTACCATAACGGACGGCGCCGGCTACGGATTGGTCACCCCGTCCACTTCCACAGCCACCATGAGCATCTTTGAAGACACTGGAGACGCCACTTTCTCACAGACCGGCAATCACTGGGTCGGTGAAACCCTGACCGTAACCCGTACCCAATCCGACCCCGACGGAGACGGCGATGGCTCCCTGACTTGCGTCTGGAATTGGTCAGACCAACCCGGATTTGCGGGGACGGTCATTTCCGGCGAGACGGCATTGACCTACACGATTCACGAAGACCACGTCGGCGAATATATCCGCTGCACCGTGTGGTACACCGACGGCAGTGGCATCCGGGAACGAATCAACCTGCCCTGGGTTGGCCCCATTCTGGCTGAAGCGCCTCCGCCACCTCCGCCACCGCGGCGAACGCCACCCCCACCCCCGGAGCCGGAACCTGAACCCGAACCTGAACCCGAACCCGAACCGACCCCTGTCACCCTGTCGGTAGAAGCGGGGCAGGTCAATGAAGGACAGCCGGTAATGGTCACAGCCACGTTGGAGCAGGCATTGGACGAAGAAGTACGCATCCCCCTGACCCTGATGGCGATCACCGCCGAAGCGCAAGACTTCGGAGCGCTGACCGAAATCGTGATACCGGCGAATCAGACGATGGGTACAGGACAGATGGAGACCTTTGCCGATACGGACCCGGATGACGAGATCTTGTCAATTCTGCTGGATGAATCGAAGTTGCCATCCTCGCTCCGTCCCGGTCAACCCTCGCGGGTAGAAGTGACGATACGGGATGTCGAACCCTTGCAGGACACGGTGACCGCCTGGCAGACGCGCTTTGCCCGCGCTGCGACCGGACACGTACTCGATGGTATCGCCGCTCGCATCTCGGCCACACCGACCTCCGGCGTTCAAGGACAACTGGCCGGATACTCCATACACACCGGCCACACAGAAGAAAACCCATTGTTGTATCCGCATGCGACCCACAACCCGTTCCCCGCAACCCTGTCGGATGCCCGCTCCCTAACCATGCGAGAGTTCCTGTCCGCTTCGTCGATGTCATGGAGCGGAGAATCCACCAACGGAGCGGTTGGTTCGGTCTGGGCGCAAGGCGCCTGGTCTCAGTTTGACGGCAAGAGTGGAGAAACCACCCTGGATGGAGAAGTCCTGACCGCCCTGCTCGGACTGGATCAAACCCATACTACCGGAAGACGCGGACTGGTCTTGTCACACAGTCAAGGAGAAGGGAATTATCAGTCCCGTAGCCAGGGACAGATCGAATCCACCCAGACCCTGCTGACCCCGTGGCTGTCGAAGGAAGTCAACGATCGAATCACGATATGGGGAGCCTTGGGTTATGGAACCGGAGAGCTCACGATCCAGCGAAACGGACGCGAAGACCTGACGACCGACACCCGCGCGGGACTGATTGCGTTCGGCAGTCGTGGCGCATTGACCCCGCAAGAAGACACAGACGGAGTCCGCCTGTCCCTGATCAGTGATGTCCTGTGGTTCAGAACCCGCGCCGATGCGGTGGCAGACGGGACGGAACTCGATGCCACTTCGGCGCATGGTTCCAGAATGCGATTGGGTGTGGAAGGTCACTGGAGCCAGACCCGCAAGAGTGGCAGGATACAGACCCGTCTGGAGAGCGCATTGCGTCATGATGGCGGAGACGCCGAGAGAGGCCTTGGAGTCGAAGTAGGGGGAGGGGTTCACTGGCAAGATCCACAACGTGGACTGGATATAGAAATCCGTGGACGTACCTTGCTCGTTCATCATGATGAGGAGATAAAAGAAAGGGGCGTATCGGTCTCGATGGGTTATGATCCGTCGCCGATTCATCAGGGATTCGCGTTCACTATAAAACAGGACTGGGGAGTGGTGTCTTCGGGTATAGAGCGATTGTTCCAGGCCGATGCGATGGATATGACCGATTCCGCCGCTTCGCAACGCTTCACTACGCAAGCGGGGTATCGGTTCAAGATGCGCGATGGACGGTATACGGCGTATCCATATCTGGGGCACAGTCTGGACACCGAAGAGCGGGAGACTTCTCTTGGCTGGCGGTTATCATCCGTCATCGGGAAGAGTCAACGGACGCTGGATGTAAAAGCCATTCGACAGGAGCATACCGGGCAAGCGTCCGACCATCGTATCCAGGTGGAAGCCGGCATGAAGTGGTGACAGGATTCCCGTGGATTCCCGCTAATTCCCGCCACAGGCGGGAATGCCCCCCACCGAATCAGCCGGTGCTTGCGCTTGGCTTCTTCGACTCCCCCTCAAGGGGGGAGTGATTATCTGTGGATTCCTATTCCCGCGGGGATGCCCCCCACCGTTATCGTAGGGGAGGGTCTTGTACCGTCCCGTTTCGGTATATGCGGGTTTGCGGTGGTGACAGGATTCCCGTGGATTCCCGACCGTTATCGTAGGGGAGGTTCTTGTACCCTCCCGCAACCGCTGGAACGGGCATCAACGATAGCGGGCGGGCACGAGACCCGCCCCCCCGATCAAGCCGGGGGCAGGCTCTACGCAATGGCAGGGGGAGTCACTCCGCGTAAGCGGATGTGGTGGGGGGTATCTGCACCAGCCGACATCGTGGATTCCCGCCTGTGGCGGGAATGCCCCCCACCGAATCAGCCGGCGCTTGCGCTTGGCTTCTTCGACTCCCCCTCCAGGGGGGAGTGATGCGACCCATGGGGGGAGTGATTGGCGGATCGGCAGATTTCGGGGAGGTCTCCGGACAGCCCCATGGCAAATCCGGCCATCCGGTTTTTAAGTGGAGTGGCTCTATCAACCAGCCCCAGTCCGGTCTGACGCGCCACTCTGAAAACCTTTTGTTCCTGTCCGAACAGGGTTTTGAGACCTTTCATGGTTTCAAGTACCAGCGTGTTTTCTCCTTTTCTCCAGCGCTCGTAGCGGCGCAGGACAGAATGGTTGCCGATGTCGATATTGCGATCCCTGGCGGCTTCTGTTACTTCGGCGATAGCGGCGGCATCCATAAAGCCGAGGTTTGCGCCCAGCCCGGCCAGCGGATGGGTGGTATGCGCGGCATCTCCGCATAATGCCGTGCGTTTTGCGATATAGGCGCTGGCATGTTGTTGTACAAGCGGAAACTTCGAGCGCTTTTCACAGCTGGTCACCGCGCCGACATGGCGGGCGAAACAGGAACCCAGGGTATCGCAGAATTGCGCGTCACTCATCGCCATTACGTGGTTTGCGAATGGGTTGTCGCAAGACCAGACAACAGAGCTGGCGCCATCGCGCAAAGGCAGTAACGCAACCGGTCCGGTGGGCAGAAAGGCTTGCCATGCGGTGGCCTGATGGGGTTGTTCGGTCGTCACCCGGGTGACGATGGCGCTTTGCTGGTAGTCGAAAACCTGTGAGTCGATTCCGCTGATTTCCCGGACCCTGGATTGGGCGCCATCGGCGCCCAGCAATAATTTGCATTGCAGGGTCTGGTTGGTATCGGTGAACAACGTTAATTTGTCCGCTTCAACCTGACGCTCTCGAAGTCGGGTATTTTCGAACAGCCTGACGTTGTAATTCTGTCTCAATTTTTCGATCAGAGACGAGAGGATGGCGCTGTTTTCAACGATGAACCCCAGTTGCCGTTGTCTCATTGCCAGTGCATTGAAGGATAGTTCAACGTCACTGTTATTCTCCCATACCCGCATGCAACGGTAGGGACTGACCCGTTTGCCGGTAATACTGTCCCAGACACCGAGGGCTGCGAACAGATTGCTGGAGGCGATATTGATGGCGCTGACTCTGCCATACAAAGCCGGGTTCGGGGAGGGTCTCGCCGGGCTGATTGCCTGGTCATCCAGCAGGGCGACCTTCAATCCCGAGCGGGCGAACAGACAGGCGGCGGTAGCGCCGACCATGCCGGCGCCTGAAATCACGACGTCGTGGAGCGGGCCGGGCCGGGTCATGGCGCCGCGCCGGGGGCCGGGTCGTCGAAAGGCAGTCCGAGTGTGAGTCTGTTCTGTTTTCCCGCCATGCCCATACTTCTTTTCAGTAGAAATCGTTTGGCCGGGGGCAGGTTTCCGATCACGGCAAGTCCCAGATTCCGGGCCAGACAGGCGGCGGTGGAACGGTGGGTGAACAAGGTAATCAGGCCATGGGTGAAACAGTCAACCATTCGTGTATCACGGGTTCTTGAGGTGACGTATTCCTGCAGCATGCCTGGACTGCCCAGCTCATCCAGCGGGCACGAATGGATGGCTTCCGCCAGAATAGCCGCATCCCGCAATCCCAGATTGAATCCTTGTCCGGCGACGGGATGAACGGTATGCGCCGCATTGCCGATGATCACGCTGCGCCGCCCGGACGGTTGGCGCAGGCGCAAGCGCTTCAGCGGATAGACGTTGCGTTGACAGGGGCTGCTGAAGCGGCCAGCGCGGTCACCGAATGTTTTTTGCAGCTGATCGGTAAAACCGGCATCGCCTAAGCCCAATCTGTCGGATACATTTTCTTTTCGGGTAGTCCATACTACCGCGTATCTGTGTTGGTCGCTGCCGTGGACTCCCAGAGTGGAGTGGGGTAGCAGCGCAAGAGGGCCTTCATTGGTAAAACGCTCGTAGGCGCGTCCGTGATGAGGACGGTCTGTATTGACAATGCTGAGAATCGCAGATTGGGGGTATTCCCGTATTCGCGGTTTGCAGTTCAGTTGATTCGCAATTCCAGACTGGCCGCCATCGGCAAGCACCACCAGTCTTGCCGCGACTTGTCGGGTGGTTTCAGGCAGGGCCAGGGTGACCGTGCACCAGTCTGGCCCTGGATTGATTGCAGACACACTGCCCGGACAACATAGCGTCAGCCCGGGTATGGAACGCAGCTGCCGCCACAACGCCTGGCCGAGTACGCCGGCCGGTACGACATAGCCCAGCGCCTCTGTCCCGGCGTGGCGATGGGAAAGCCGGGTTTGTCCCGGATGGCCGCGGTCGGAGACGTGAATATCCTTGATGGGTTCGGCCTTGCGGGACGCAATATCCCGCCATACGCCGATTGCGTCAAAAACGAGTTTCGAACTCCAGGTCAGGGCAATGGCGCGCCGGTCGAAATCAGGTTGGTCATGACAATCGGGAGGGGCAGGTTCAACCAGCAACATCCTTTTGCCGGAGGATTTCAGGGCTGTGGCCAGACTGGCCCCGACCAGTCCGCCGCCGATGATCATGACATCGAACCGCTGCGTTGTGTCCGCCGCCGTCATTACCCTGCCATCAGCGCCTCGATCTCATCGGGCTCGGTGGGCACGTCACGAGTCAGAATTTCACATTCCTGATTGGTTACATGAACATCATCTTCAATCCGGATGCCGATATTGCGCCACCCCGGATCAATATCCTCGCCGGAGTCAATGTAGATGCCGGGTTCAACCGTCAATACCATGCCAGGCTCCAGTAGCCGCCATTGACCGTCAATCTTGTAGTCACCGACATCATGCACATCCATCCCCAGCCAGTGCCCGGTGCGGTGCATGTAAAATCTGTGGTAGGCTCTGGTCTCAATCAGTTCATTGACCTCGCCTTTCAGCAATCCAATATCCACCATGCCTTCGGTCAATACCCGGATCGCGGCCTGGTGGTGTTCATTCACACTGCGCCCCGACCGCACCTGTTCCAGGGCCGCTTTTTGGGAAGCGAGTACGATTTCGTACAATATCTTCTGTTCGCTGGAGAATTTGCCGTTGACCGGGAACGTCCGGGTAATATCCGAGGCGTAGCAATCCAGCTCGGCGCCGGCGTCAATCAGGAGCAGGTCGCCGTCACGCAGTTCACAATTATTGTCGATGTAGTGGAGGATACAGGCGTTTTTCCCTCCTGCAACGATGGAAGGATAGGCTGGATATTCGCTGCCGCCAAGCCGGAATTGACATTCCAGTTCGGCCTGTACCTGAAACTCCTTCTTGCCCGGAGCGGTGTATCTCATCGCGCGAGTATGCCCCGCCGCCGCGAGTTTCGCTGCGGCGCTCATCTGTTTAATCTCTTCCCGGCTTTTGATCAACCGCATCTCATGCAGCATACTACGCAAATCAATGTATCCGTCGGGCGGATGGACCCCGGAGCGGCGTTGCCCCCTGACGGCATGGGTCGCGGCCAACAGTTTATGATCCAGGTCGGGATAGCGGCCGATCATGCCATAGATCTTTTCCCGGCCGTCCAGCAATGCGGGAAGATGATCACTGAACCGTTCAATCGGGAAAGCCTGGTCGGCGCCATAATGCTCAATGGCTCCACGCAATCCGGCCCGCAACCCGTCCCATTGCTCCTTGTCGGCATCCCGTTGCCGGCAAAAAAGCAGAAACTCGCCATCACTCCGTCCGGGCGCGAATACGGCAATGGCTTGCGGTTCGGGGAAATGGGTAAGATAATAAAAATCACTGTCTGGTCTGAACGAGAACAGTACATCGCCATTGCGGGATTGATGGTGCGCCGTGGACAGTATGGCAATGCCGTCTCCGATCATTTCGATCAGGTCGGCTCGTCGGTCAGCGAATATTCTCGGGTTCATGTCGTGTTTGTGCGGTTCATCTGTATCGCCGGCATATTGCCGGAATTGTATCAATGGTTCCTGGCGCTGTCCGGGGGCTCAAGATTGGTTCGGTTCAACGCGGTCTGCGACTTCATCATATATCAATTGTACGCCAACGCGTAGATATTCTTCGATTTCTGCAATGGATTTTTCGGCTTCTTCCCGGCTTGCTTCTTCCAGATACAATCCACCCATATTCATGATGTCCCTGAGTATTTCGCGTACCGTCTCATTGCTGTCAGAAAATGCGGACTCCCCATCGTGGAGAAACCCCTGCATGTAGCCTCCGCACCAGTTGGCAATTTCATCTGTTCTGATTATCGGACTTGTGTCATCATCCGGCAGTAAAATATGGTATGTCAGGGTGGATGATTGTAAATCCCTGAGTATCAGCTCGAACAATCCCTGTAGCAGGATTGAATCCTGATTCCTGTCGATCTGAAACAAATAGAGTTTGTTTTGAAGTTCCTGTACAGTAATTCCCCGGCACGCCAGACCGGACAACAGCCCATGCGCCTCCGCGGCGCCGCCGTTGAAGGAGGTCGATTTCAGTTTCCGCTCCAGTTCCGGATAGATTTGCTGTTGAAATGCCATGACAGTCATTAGATAATACCCATCAGTGATCAAACCAGAATATACAATAAAAATTTCAGGAAACCTGCCAAGTGGAAGATTCCATTGCGAAACTGGAGCGGCGCATCTCGGATGTGCTTGAACTATGCGAGAATATGAGCCGTGAAAATGAGATGTTGAGAATGGACCAGAAAATGATGCGTAATGAATTTGCCGCGTTGCAGGAAAAAAACAAGATAGCGCGCGATCGGATGGAACACATTATCGCCCGTCTGAAATCCATCCAGCCATGACTCTGTCTCGCTCCCGTTGGTGGCCTGAAAAGCGGTGAAATCCTTGCCCGACCAGAAAAACCTGAGCATCAAGGTCAGCGTCATGCAACGTGAGTTCACGATTGTGTGCACGGACGAGGCTGAGGTGGAAGGACTGATTGAGGCTGCCGCCTATCTGGATAAGCAGATTCGGTTGATTGCCGCGAAAGGCCGGATTATGGGCCAGGACCGTTGCGCGGTGATGGCGGGGTTGAATATCAGCTATGATTTTTTGCAACTGCAAAAATCCGTTGATGCCCGATATACGGATAATGCGCGTATTGATTCCCTGCGCGAGCGGATTGACAAGATGGTCGGCAAATTCGAGGAAGCCAGCCCGTTGATGGTCAGGCCGGATCATCAGGCCGGATCATAATGATCGTATTGATCGGTAATTGACTCTCACTGTGGCTGTGTTTTTCCGGATTCTCTGTTACACTGTGCTGGCGTTACCTGCGGTGTTCGACAAGTTCTCCGAATCCCTTAGAACCTAACAGTACACCCCGGGTGCAGATATGAACGATGGGCGAGTATGACCACAGCATGAGCTGGCGCGATTCCCGAAGTTGTTCTGCGTGCCCACTTGAACCTCCCGGTTCAAGGTAAAGTGAACAACGGCACACGTGGGTAATGCTGATTTGCAGATAAAATCGTTCCTGAGGCGTGAAATGCGAGCCAGGCGCAATGCCTTGGGCCCGGCCCGACAGGATGCCGCCTCTGTGGGATTGCTGGATCAATTGCGGTCGGTGCGTTCATTCCAGTGTGCCCGAATTGTTGCGATGTATCTGGTGAATGACGGCGAGATTGATCCGGTCCGGGTGATGCAATGGTGCTGGGAAAATGAGAAAATACCCACTGTGCCGGTTGTGCAGGGAGACGGCGATGTACTGGTTTTCGCGGAAGTGACCCGGCAAACCCGGTTTCGGGAAAACCGGTTCGGCATCCGGGAGCCGGTGGTGACCCAACCCCGGATTGTTACGGGGCGCCAGCTGGATGTGGTACTGTTGCCGCTGGTCGCTTTTGACCAGTCCGGCAATCGTCTGGGTATGGGAGGGGGGTTTTATGACCGGACTTTCGAGTTTCTCGCGAATACCGATGTAATCCGGCCTGAATTGATCGGAATTGCCCACGAAATTCAAAAAGTGAAACAAATCAATGTCGAACCCTGGGATATTCCGTTGACCACTGTGGTTACGGATCAACAGGTCTATTCTTATGAGCGAGTGGCGTGAAATTGAAGCCGATAGTTGAGACGGAGAATGTTGCCTTGTTCCATGCGGACAGTTTGGTCTTCATGGGAGAATTGTCTGAAAATCATCCAGACGGCCGGTTTGACATGATTTTTGCCGACCCGCCTTATTTTCTGTCGAATAACGGCATTTCGTGTCACGCCGGAAAGATGGTCAGCGTCAACAAGGGCGGCTGGGACCAATCAATGGGGGCCGAAGCGAACCATGCCTTTAATCTGGAATGGTTGCGCCTGTGTCAAAGCCTGCTCAAGCCGAACGGCGCGATATGGGTTTCAGGCACTCATCATGTCATTCATTCCGTGGGTTACGCCATGCAGTATCTTGGCATGAAGATACTCAACGGCATTACCTGGGAGAAACCGAACCCGCCACCCAATCTGTCCTGCCGCTACTTTACCCACTCCACGGAAACCATCCTGTGGGCGGCGAAATCAGAAAAATCGAAGCATTGCTTCAATTACCAGTTGATGCGTGAACACAACGGCGGCAAACAGATGAAAACAGTCTGGAAGATAGGGGCTCCGGGTAAAGCGGAGAAAAATTGCGGCAAGCACCCCACCCAGAAGCCGGTAGAGCTTCTCGACCGAATCATTCTGGCATCCACTAACGAGGGGGATACGGTGTTTGACCCGTTCGCGGGAAGCAGTACGACCGGCATTTCGGCAGTAAGACACGGACGAAAATTTACAGGATGTGAAAAGGAGAAAGAATACATTGAATTGTCCACAAACCGGCTTTCTCTGGAAATTGAATCATTACAGCCCCTGCTGATGGAGAACATGGCCTGATGATCAAGAAAGGAAAAGGTGGATATAAAACCACTACTGGTTTGCGCTTTGAAAATAAAGTTGACTTTCTCACCTTGATTCAACAAATTCCTGGTTATACTGTCGATTCTTCTCCTAAGGCAGGAACAGATATACTGTTTGAAGGAAGTGTCCGCGCCACTTGTTTCAGGAAACACGAGTTTTATAAATTCCTGGAACATAGAGGAATAGAATGGGAAAGCCTACTATCCAAAAAGCTGTTGCCGGATGATGCTATATTAGTAATTCTCAGGGAGACCCTATTCATTGTCGAGGTGAAGTATCAACAAGTTGCCGGTTCTGTTGATGAGAAATTACAGACTTGCGACTTCAAGCGGAAACAGTACACGAAACTGGTATCCCCATTGAACCTGAAGGTTGAGTACGTCTATGTGTTGAATGATTGGTTCAGAGATCCGAAATATAAGGATGTGTTGGATTACATCCATAGCGTAAACTGCCATTACAAGTTCAATGAATTGCCTCTGGCCTGGTTGGGACTTCCGACAAGCGATGCGACATGAAATACTGGCTGATGAAAAATGAACCTGAGGCGTTCTCGATTGACGACCTGGAGCGGGTGGATGTCGAGCCGTGGGATGGAATCAGAAACTATCAGGCGCGGAATTTTATGCGGGATCAAATGGCGGTCGGCGATCAGGCGTTTTTCTACCATTCGAGCTGCAAGGTTCCGGGTATTGTCGGCGTCATGGAAATTGTGAGTGAGGCTTATCCTGACCACACTGCCTTCGACCCGCAAGAACATTATTATGACCCGAAAAGTGATCCGGAAAATCCGACCTGGCTGATGGTTGACGTAAAATTTGTATCCAGACTGAAAAAACAGATCACATTGCGGCAACTCCGGCAGTATGCGGAATTGTCCGACATGCGGATTTTGCAAAAGGGCAACCGGCTGTCCATTACGCCGCTGGATAAAAAGCGCT
Source organism: Candidatus Poriferihabitaceae bacterium (assembly GCA_965208975.1). Classification (GTDB taxonomy): domain Bacteria; phylum Pseudomonadota; class Gammaproteobacteria; order Arenicellales; family Poriferihabitantaceae. The sequence goes on from CBDBQH010000003.1 coordinate 2,022,051, forward strand.
GGGACTTTATTCATCAACTGATTGGGAGCTAAAAGATTATGTTGATCAGTTACCGAACCCCCCGCTTCACACCGCCGCATTTCAGGAAAGCCGTCTGCTATGCGGCAATGTGCCTGATGGCGCTGACATTCATGGCAGGCTTCACCCCCCCGCCATCTTATTCATCTGATACGGACCACAAAACCATGGTAAAAATGACGACAAGTATGGGAGAAATTGAACTTGAACTTTATCCGGATGAGGCGCCGGTCACGGTCAGGAATTTCATTGAATATGTACAAAGCGGTTTTTTTGATGGCACGATATTTCATCGGATCATCCCTGGATTTGTTTTGCAGGGCGGCGGATTTACGCCGGATATGAGCCAGAAAAAGACCCGCGCGCCGATTGTCAACGAAGCGGACAATGGCTTGAAAAACACTGTGGGCGCCCTGTCCATGGCCAGAACGTCCGCCCCCGATTCCGCCACCTCCCAGTTTTTCATCAATCTGGTGGACAATTCTTTTCTGGATTTCACCGCCAAAACCCGACAAGGGTGGGGTTATGCTGTTTTCGCCAAAGTGACGAGCGGTATGGATGTGGTGCAGGAAATGGCTAAAGTGTCCACAGGCAATATCAAGGGGCACAGTGATGTTCCTTTGGAGCCCGTGATCATTGAAAAGATGGAAATGATGTCCGCCCCTTGAAGGGCTGATAGCCGCTCCCTGGGGCTGATAGACCATTCCCGCTAACCAACTGCATTCTTTTAGAAACTTGGGCAAGAAACTCTTCATACAGACTTTTGGCTGTCAGATGAATGAGTATGATTCATCGCGTATGGCAGACCTGCTTGCCTCCAGCCATGATTATGAGCGGGTGGATGATCCTGCACAGGCCAATATGCTGTTGTTGAATACCTGTTCGGTGCGCGAGAAGGCGCAGGAGAAGGTGTTTTCATTGCTGGGCCGGTGGAAACAGATCAAGGAGGCGGGTCAGGATGTGGTGATCGGGGTGGGTGGCTGTGTCGCCAGCCAGGAAGGGGAGATGATCCTGCACAGGGCGCCTTATGTGGATATGGTATTCGGTCCGCAAACCCTGCACCGGCTGCCTTCAATGCTGAATCGGGTGATCAATGAGCGTCAGCGTGATGTCGATATTTCCTTCCCGGAGATAGAAAAGTTCGATTGCCTGCCACCACCGAAGGTCGAAGGGGTCAAGGCGTATGTGTCCATTATGGAGGGATGCAGCAAGTATTGTTCGTTTTGTGTCGTGCCTTATACCCGTGGCGTCGAGTTCAGCCGACCTTTTGATGATGTCATTACCGAGGTGGTTGGGCTGGCTTCGCAAGGTGTGCGCGAGATTTGCCTGCTCGGTCAGAATGTCAATGGATACCGTGGCCTTGCACACGATGGCAAAACAATGGGGTTCGCGCAATTACTGCATTATGTCGCGGCGGTGGAAGGGATTGAGCGGCTTCGTTATACCACTTCCCATCCAATCGAGTTTACTGATGAACTGGTCGAAGCCCATCGCCGCATCCCGGAGCTGGTCAACCATCTTCATTTGCCGGTACAAAGCGGGTCAGACCGGATTTTGAAGCGGATGAAACGAGGCTATACCGCGCGGCAGTACCTTGCATGGATCGAAAAGCTGAAGTCCGCCTGTCCGGGAATATTACTTTCGTCTGATTTCATTGTCGGCTTTCCGGGTGAATCGGAGCAGGATTTCAAGGATACGATGGAGCTGATTGAACAGGTACGATTCGACCACAGTTTCAGCTTTATCTACAGCCCGCGGCCTGGCACTCCGGCCGCCCAACTGGCCGATGACTTGAGCATTCAGACCAAAAAAGCCAGGCTCGCCGCTCTGCAGGAAAGAATCCATGACTATGCCGCCGGTTACAGTCAGGCGATGGTCGGCAGCGAGCAGGTCATTCTGGTCGAAGGCCGGTCGAAGAAAGATGCGGAAAAATTGTCCGGGCGCACCGAAAACAACCGGGTAGTTAATTTCTCCGGCGATCGGTCATTATCCGGCAGCTTTGTCCGGGTAAAGATCACCGAAGCCTTACCCAATTCGCTCCGCGGGGTCTTGTCGTCTTCGGGCAGGCACAGTGACCTGCCCCTGCGATTGTGAACCGATTTGACAACTGAATCCATTCATTTCCAGCTTCTGCCGGCGGAAAATGATCGCTTGTCGGCGGTTTGTGGTCAACTCAACTGTCACCTGAAGCAGATCGAAAGCCATCTCGGTGTCAGGATCATCAATCGCAGCAACCACTTCAGTGTCGAAGGGGTATGCTCTGATTCCCGTCGGGCCGTGTCCGTGGTCAGGAAGTTGTTCGCCATGACTGAGTGCGCCGGCGAATCTATTTCAGCTATTGACGTGCATCTGGCGCTGGTCGACACCAATAACTCTGAAACCAATACGACTCATTCCAATTTGCCCGTGACGCCGAAGAGACAGAGCGCCCACAATGAAGCCGCGCCCGATGATGACGTGGATGACGTGGATGAAGTGATCATTCGATTAAGAAAGAATCTGATCAGAGGACATAATCCGAGGCAAAAAGCCTATCTGTGCAGTATTCGCGATAACGACATCAGTTTTGGTATCGGCCCGGCCGGCACCGGCAAAACCTATCTGGCGGTGGCCTGTGCCGTGTATGCGCTGGCACAAAACGAGATTGAAAGAATCCTGCTGGTGCGGCCGGCCGTCGAGGCGGGCGAGAAACTCGGTTTTCTTCCCGGAGACATCGGACAGAAGATTGACCCCTATCTGCGCCCGCTGTTCGACGCGCTCTACGAGATGCTGGGTTTTGACCGGGTCGGAAAACTGATTGCCCGAGGCACCATTGAGCTGGCTCCTCTCGCTTTTATGCGTGGCAGAACACTGAATGATTCGTTCGTCATTCTGGATGAGGCGCAGAACTCGACTGTGGAACAAATGAAGATGTTTCTGACCCGAATCGGGTTCGGTTCCAAGGCCATCATCACCGGCGACATCACCCAGGTTGATCTGCCCAGGGGCCAGCTTTCCGGGCTGAAACACTCGCAGAATGTGCTGGCTGGCATCCAGGGAATCAGTTTCACTCATTTCAGACCGCAGGATGTCGTTCGTCATCCATTGGTGCAGCGAATCGTCGAAGCCTACGAAGACAATGGTAACCGGACGTAAGCGGCATGGCGGTAGAGTTACAACTGGGCATTGACGATTTATCGTCCCTGTCATCACTGCACCCGTTAGAGACATGTGTGGAGTCCTGGGTGTCCGCAACTTTCGCGGCGGCAGGCCGGTCGGATGCGCCGGACTTGACGATTCGCCTCGTCGAGGCGCAGGAAATGACCCGGCTCAACCATCAATATCGTGGCAGCAACCGCCCCACCAACGTACTGGCATTTCCGTTTGAAAATGTGGCTGAAGTCGAGTATTCCTGTCTCGGTGACATCGTCATCTGTCTGGATGTTGTGAAAATTGAATCGAATCAACTGGATAAACCTGTTCAAAATCATTTTGCCCACATGGTGGTTCATGGTACGCTACACCTGTGCGGATTCGACCATCAAGATCAGGGAGAGGCCGTCGACATGGAAATCCGGGAGCAACAGGTGCTTGCAGAATTCGGGTTGACCTGAACCCGGCGTACCCGGCTATCGCCGGATTTGGTGAAAACCGGCATGCCATACCGGAATCTGATTAAAGTTCTGCTGGCCGCGTTTGCGGGTATCCTGAATACCTTGTCTTTTGCGCCATTTAACTGGTGGCTCCTGAGTCTGATCAGTTTTTCCATCCTGTTCGGTGTCTGGCTGGTATGCAGTACCCGGCGGGCCGCGATATGGTGCGGTTTCGCCTTTGGCGTCGCCATGTTCGGAGTCGGGACTTCGTGGGTGTATGTCAGCATTCATACCTACGGCGAGATGCATGCCGTTGCCGCCGGTCTTTTTGTGTTCGCGGGTATCTGTTTCCTTTCCATTTTCCCGATGCTTTGCGGTTGGCTGCAATCGCTGTTCTCGAAATGGGGGGCGGTACTCCGGTTGGTGGTCATCATGCCGGTATCCTGGATTTTGTTCGAATGGCTCAGGGGCTGGATGTTTACCGGATTTCCGTGGCTGTCCACCGGTTACGCCTGGCTCGATACTCCGTTGTCAAATTATGCCCCGATCGGGGGAGTCTACCTGATCGGGTTGATCGTGCTGTTGAGCGCCGGGCTGGTCGCTTCGGTGGTGAGGCGCTTGTCGGTAGCCAATGGTCTGATCGGACTGCTATTGATCGCAGTCTGGGGAGGCGGCGCTCTCCTCAATCAAACCGCGTGGACGCGGACCGGGGGGGGGCCGGTTTCAGTGGCGATTATCCAGAACAATGTGTCGATTGTACAAAAATGGGATAGCGCCCAGACCAGCCGTATTATTTCAGATTACCTGTCAAAGAGTCGGCAGCATCAGGACGTGGACCTGATTATCTGGCCCGAGGCCGCAGCGCCGGAATATACCAGTCGGCTTTCAGACGGGTTCTGGTCGGAGATTCGGGCGCATCCGGCGGATTTCATTTTCGGCGCCCTGTATCGGGATGAAACGGATGGGCAGAAGCGCGATTATAACAGCGCCGTTGCGGTTACGGATGATCAGGTCATGATCTACAGGAAGCGACACCTGGTGCCGTTCGGCGAGTATATGCCCTGGCGCGGCGCGCTCGGCGGGTTAGTGGAAATGGTGAGCATCCCGATGTCTGACTTCAGCGCCTGGAAGCAACCGCAATCACCGCTGGTTGCCGCCGGAAACAAATTTGCGGTTACCATTTGTTTCGAGGATATATTCCCCGATGAGTCGAAAGATCAGGTCGCTAACGCCGGAGCGCTGGTCAACATCAGTGAGGATATCTGGTTTGGCGATTCACTGGCTCCGCATCAGAGATTTCAGATGGCCCGTTTCCGCGCTCGTGAAAGTGAGCGGCCAATGCTTCGTTCCTCCAATAACGGGTTGTCAGCGTTGATCAACTGGAAGGGGGGGGTCGAGGATTACGCGCCGCAGTTTGTCCAACAGGTTCTCAAGGGTTCCATTCATCCGCGAACCGGCGTGACTCCCTATACCGTATTCGGAGACAAACCGGCGCTGGTCCTGATGGTTCTGCTGTTGCTCAGCGCTTTCATTACCAGAATCATTGCCAAAAAGCGTTAGCTGATTTTATGACCCTGTTACGGGCGCAGAAGTGGTACAATACCGCCCGGTGAATTTCCGTTCATTTTGTTACGAGGTGAAGACATGACAACGCAATCCATTCAATTTCCTGTTCTGGCGGACGTATTATGGGAAAAGCCGGGCTGGATGCGCCCGTTGATCCTGGCTCTTGCCGGCGCCGGTTTACTGACATTGTCAGCCAAATTGCAAATCCCGTTTTATCCGGTGCCGATGACCATGCAGACTTTTGTCGTGCTGGGGCTGGGTATGATCTATGGATGGAAACTCGGGGCTTTTACCGTCATCGCGTATATGGCGTTGGGTGCGTTCGGGTTGCCGGTGTTTGCCGGTACTCCGGAAAAGGGTCTGGGATTTGCTTATATGGTTGGGCCGACAGGGGGCTATCTGCTCGGTTTTGTGCTGGCTGCCGCCACTACTGGCTATCTCGCCGAAAAGGGCTGGGACCGCAAAATGATTAGCACATTCCTGGCCATGCTGGTCGGCAATATCCTGATCTATATCCCCGGGCTGATCTGGCTGGGGCAGGTTTTCGGTTGGGACAAACCGATTCTGGCGTGGGGAATGACGCCGTTCCTGTTGGGTGATTTGGCGAAAATCGTACTGGCCATGATCATTTTGCCGATGGCATGGAAACGATTGACCGCAGATACGACCAATCAATAAGAATCCATCGCCGTCCTGCGGGTTGGTTCGCCATGATTTCTTTTGAAGCCGGTTGAATACGCCGCCCCGCACCTGGGGTTTGATCGATCCAGTGTCAGCGCCAATGCGCTGGCGGTTATTGAGCGGCTGGCGAGCGCCGGATTTGACGGCTATCTGGTGGGCGGTTGTGTGCGGGATTTACTGCTGAATCGCTGCCCCAAGGATTTTGATGTCACCACCAACGCCAGCCCGGAACAAGTCAGAAAACTGTTCGACCGCGCCCGAATCATCGGTCGGCGATTCAGGCTGGTTCATGTTTCCTTCGGCCGCGGCTGGCAGCGGGAAGTGATCGAGGTGGCGACTTACCGGGCCGCGCCCCAAAGCGGTTCGATAACGGCGGGGTCTCGACACCGGCCCATCCGTACCGGCCGGATTCTCGACGACAATGTTTATGGCTCGATCGATGCGGATGCCGTTCGCCGGGATTTCACGATCAACGCGCTTTATTATGATCCGGGTGAGGAAGTCGTACTGGATTTTGTCCGCGGAATGCAGGATATCCGGACACGCACACTGAATGTAATCGGTGATATCCGAACCCGGTTTGCTGAAGATCCGGTGCGTATGCTCAGAGTCGTCAGATTTCAGGCAAAACTGGAACTGAACGTGAGGCCGGAGATCACAACAGCGATCCGCAAACACGCATCTCTTATCGCGGATGTGCCGGCTGCCCGATTGTTTGAAGAGGTACTGAAGTTGTTTCATTACCAGAGTGGTTCGGACACCTGGCGGGTTTTTCGTCAGACACCACTCGCCGCGGCGCTTTTCCCGCAGACCTTTCACACGATCGGTGAGAAGGAAGGACAACGGCTGGAGGCCTTGATTGTCGCGGCGTTAAAAAATACCGATGCCCGCGTTGCCAGCGGTCAACCGGTGATTGCCGGGTTTATTTTTGCCGTTTTGTTGTGGGGGCCGTTCCGGCAAGAGTTGGAAAAGCGACACCGCTCGGGATTGAGCCGTGACCAGGCATGCCTGTCTGCAAGCGAAGAGGTTTTCAGGGTTCAGGACAGAACGGTTGCAGTGCCCTGGAGAGCCAGAAGCCCGGCCATTGGCATCTGGGAATTGCAGGCGGCGCTTGAATTGAAAACTCCGAAGGCGGCTAACCGCATACTGCAACGACGGTGGTTTCGGGCAGCTTATGATTTCCTGTTGCTACGCAGTCAGGTCGGCGAGATCAACCCCGAAATCGCCGACTGGTGGACCCGCAGGCAGGAAGACAACGGGCTTGCCCGATCGGTTGAGCCGTCCCGGCGCCCGCATTCCCGTGTGCGGGCCGACGCTTCCTGCGAGCGGCGGCGTCCGCTGAACCGGGCCGGCGGCGGTCAGCAGCCGGGAGCAGACAACAAAACCCGCTCCCGAAGGCGCAGAAGAAGCGGTAATCGCCTGCAACACAATGAGTCAAATCGAGTGATTCGGTAAAAGCATGGCACAGTATTTCTCGATTCATCCGATGAATCCTCAGGCCAGGTTGATTCGCCAGGCCGTGGAAATCATCAAACAGGGCGGCGTGATCGCTTATCCTACAGATTCGAGCTACGCTCTGGGGTGCGCCATGGGCAGCAAGAAAGCGATGGAGCGGATTGCCAGGATCAGAAAGATCAGCAGCGACCACAACTTTTCACTGGTCTGCCAGGACTTGTCTGAATTGAGTCTGTATGCCACGGTGGACAATGACATGTATCGGCTGTTAAAACGCTTTACTCCGGGACCTTATACATTTATTCTCGCAGCCACCCGTGAAGTGCCAAGGCGTCTGCAAAACCCGAAACGGCGATCAATCGGTTTGCGAGTGCCTGATTTCCCGATTGTGAAAATGTTGCTGGATATGTTACAGGAACCGATTATGAGTTCAACATTGATATTGCCGGGAGAAGAGTTGCCGCGCAATGACGCTGCAGTTATTCGCGATATTCTGGAGAGCGAAATTGATCTGGTAATTGATGGCGGGCCTTGCGACAACGAACCCACATCCGTCATCAATCTGGTCAGTGGCATCCCTGAGGTTCTGAGGGCAGGCAAAGGTGAAATTGACTTCTTTATCCAGTGAACAGGCTTCGACACAGAAAATGACCGCAGACGAATCACCGGATGTGAGCCCGAATGGTGAAAATAATCGGGTGCTGTCCGGTATGCGTCCGACCGGACGACTGCATCTGGGGCATCTTCACGGCGTTCTGAAAAACTGGGTGAAGATGCAGCGCGACTATGAATGCTACTACTTCGTTGCAAACTGGCATGCCCTGACCACGCATTATGAGACCCCGCAGAGCATGAATGAACATGTCCGCGATATGGTGATCGACTGGCTGGCGGCGGGAGTGGACCCTGAGCGGGCCACCTTGTTCATTCAAAGCGAAGTGCCCGAACACGCGGAACTGCACTTGATGTTGTCCATGGTCACGCCGCTCGGCTGGCTGGAACGGGTGCCGAGCTTCAAGGAGCAGCAGCAGAAACTGAAAAGTCGGGACCTGGCCACTTATGGCTTTCTGGGTTATCCGTTGTTGCAGTCCGCAGATATTCTGATGTATCGCGCGGCCTTTGTCCCGGTGGGAGAAGATCAGGTTCCCCATGTTGAACTGACTCGGGAAGTGGCCCGGCGATTCAATTACTTTTTCGGGCGTGGTCCTGAGTTCATGGATCGTGTCGATCAGGCGCTCCGGCAAATGGGCAAAAAATCGGCGAAAGCCTTTTTTCGGTTGCAGCGGGGCTGGTTGGAGCAGGGCGACAGACAGGCCCATCGGCAAGGACAGAGCCTGATTCGCGGGCAGGCCAATATCAGCCAGGATCAGAAAGATCGTCTGGCGGGATTTTTCGAGGGCAAGGGCAGGACTATTTTGCCGGAGCCCGAAGCGCTACTGACGAAGGCGGCCAGAATGCCCGGACTTGACGGACAGAAAATGTCAAAGTCCTACGATAATATCATTGCCCTGAGAGATGATCCGAAGCGAGTCGGACAGTCCATCCAGGTGATGCCGACAGACCCGGCCAGGGTTCGATTGACCGACCCCGGTGACCCGGAAAAGTGCCCGGTATGGCAATTGCATCGGGTATACAGTGAACCGGAAGTCCGCGAGTGGGTTCATTCCGGCTGTCGCGCGGCCTCCTTCGGCTGTCTTGCATGCAAGCAACCGTTGATCCGGAAAATCCTCGAAGAACAGGAGGAAATTCAACAGCGCGCCCGACCTTACGAATCAAATCCGGAGCAGGTGAATGAGATCATTCACGAAGGCAACCGCAAGGCTCGCGAGACCGCCCTTGAAACCATGCAGCTTGTCAGGGACGCAGTCGGAACCCGATACCAGAACAGTTGATGCCTGATCTCGATTCCGCTTCCGCCAGGCTGCCGGCGTCCGTATTGATCCATGGCGAAGCGCTGGAAACCTGGCCCCAGGATCTGTTCATCCCCCCGGACGCACTGGAGATATTCCTGGAAACCTTTCAGGGCCCCCTGGATTTGTTGCTCTATCTGATTCGTAAACAGAACTTCGATATACTGGACATTCCGGTTGCGCTGATCATCAGGCAGTATATGGAATATGTCGAATTGATGAGGAAATTCCGTCTCGATCTGGCGGCTGAATATCTGGTGATGGCGGCCATGCTGGCTGAAATCAAGTCCCGTATGTTGTTGCCTCAGTTGGAGCCGGAAGAAGAGGAAGAAGACGACCCCGGAGCCGCATTGGTTCGCCGGTTGCAGGAATATGAGAGATTTCGACAGGCGGCGCAGGATATCGACAGTCAACCTCGCCTGGAAAGGGAGCTTTATCTGGCGGGTGTCGGTTTCCAGGACCCGGAACCGATCCGGATTGAATCCAGGGCATCGCTCAATGACCTGGTGGTCGCATTCAGGAATGTGATGGAGCGTTCCCGGTTGAACCGGAACTTCTCAATTGACCGGGAAGGTCTGACGATGCGGGAGAAAATGGCATTCATTCTGCGAAAAATCCAGAATACTTCACGTTTTATGCGATTCGAGGAGTTTTTCGATCGCGGACAGGGGAGAATCGGATTGGTCGTCAGCTTCATGGCGATACTGGAACTGGTGCGCGATGATATGGTGGTGGTCATGCAGAACGAACCGTTTGGTTCCATTCATGTAAAAAGAAATGAACAGTGAAGCGATCGGGGCCGACAGGTCCGAGTTGAAAAATATAATCGAATCCCTGCTTTTTGTAGCCGAGACCCCGTTAAGCCTGTCGGCGATTCAATCTGTTTTTGACAAGGATGCCGCGCCGGGGACGGCTGAGGTGGAATCAGCAGTCCGGGAATTGCAGCGCGATTATGAATCCCGCAGTGTTGAAATAAAAAAAACAGGGAACGGGTATCGGCTTCAAACCCGGCTCAGATACGCCCAATGGATCCGGAAACTGCTGGCCGGGCGTCCGCCGAAATTGTCCAGAGCGCAGCTGGAGACGCTGGCGATTATCGCCTACCGTCAACCGGTGACACGAGGCGATATCGAAGAGGTTCGAGGGGTGGCGGTGAGTCCGGAGATCATGCAGCGATTACTGGAAAGGGAATGGGTACGGCAGGCCGGGGTGCGGGATGTTCCGGGCCGCCCGGAACTTTTCGTAACAACGCCGCAGTTTCTGGCCTACTTCAATCTGGAATCGCTGGGCGATCTGCCGCCCTTGATGGAGCAGCGTGAATTTGCCGAAGTCGCGCAGGAGCTGGCAAGGGACTCCGGATTTTCGCCGCCTGTAGAAGAGCCGCCGGATACGCAGGCCAGTGATGCCTGAGCCGGTCGGACAACAGCGACTGCAGAAATATCTTGCCGCGCTCGGGGTCGGCTCCAGAAGAAAAATCGAACAATGGATGGTTCAGGGGAAAATATCAGTGGATGGAAAAATCGCCCGACCGGGCGACCGGGTGGTGTCGGGTTGCCGGATCAGTATTGACGGCAAGCCGTTGCGGGGGCGCCATGACCGGAATCGGCGAACCTCACAGCAATTGCTTCTCTACAACAAGCCTGAAGGCGAAATCTGCACACGCTCCGACCCTGACAACAGACCGACTGTGTTCAGGAACCTGCCAGCGATAAAAGGGCAGAGATGGGTGGCGGTAGGGCGGCTGGACATCAACACCCGCGGTATCTTGTTGTTCACCAATGATGGTGAACTTGCCAATCATCTGATGCACCCCAGTCTTGGGCTTGAGCGCGAATATCTGTGCCGCATATTTGGTGAAGTGAACCAAAGCGGCATCGAAAAACTGAAATCAGGAATAAAAATTGACGGTATCCTGACTCGCTTCGACCGGGTTCACGCGCTGAACAGGCAGGCGGGAGAACCGTCCAACAGCTGGTATTCGGTAACGATCACGTCCGGCAAGTATCGCGCCGTGCGCAGGATGTGGGAAGCCATTGGTTGCCGGGTGAACCGATTGAACCGGGTGCGGTATGGCGCTATCGCATTGCCACGCGGACTCAAGCCAGGCTCCTTCCTCAAGCTGCCACCGGAGGTCATCGCCCTGGTTTCCGCCAATCAGGAGAAAGGCAGGATATTCACGCCGAAGGTTACAGGGAAGCGGGGGTTCAGGGGACGGTGAAAACACTCATGTCCGTCAACAGGGGGTTCTGGCACATCTTTCAGTAACATAGGTTCTTCATCGGCCCCTTGCCATAAAGCGACGTTGTTCCAATCTGCGCGAACATGACGCACAACGCGTTTGATTTCCAGTTCAATAACATCACCAGGTTTGGCGCTGATGGTATTCAATTCGCTGGCGGGTATGGTGAGTCCGACACTATTGCCGACTGGGCGCAGTTTCGCTTGTATAATGATCATCCTTTCGGGTAGTAATAATATTGTTATAACATTCTGGCGTTATTTACTCGTGAGGTCAAGTGGTGGTTTGCTCAAGCAGCAGTTGCTTAAGTGATTGAGGAAGTTTTGTGTGAGCTAACAAACAAACTTTCTGTTGTTATCCTGTATGATAGAAAATATCGCTCCATCCAACTGAAAATAAGGAGTTCACGATTGCGAAAACACCGGCACATTCTGGATAACCGATGCAGTACGGTCGCCGATTATTTGCGCGAACGGTTGTCTACTGCGGACGTATTCCGGCTGGTATCGGCTTATTTCACCATTTATGGCTACGAAGCCCTGCAAAACGAATTATGCGGGGTGAAAGATATACGGTTTCTCTTTGGTGACCCGGACTCGGTCAGCGATGTAGACCCTGGCGCGAAAGTGCAAAAAGCCTTCGATCTGACCGAAGACGGGCTGGCGCCCCAGTATACCTTGCGACAGAAATACCTTGCCCGGCGATGCGCTGAATGGGTGCGTGGCAGAGGAGTAAAAATCCGCTCCATTGGTCAATCCAATTTTCTGCACGGCAAGATGTATCTTACCGAAGCAGCCGATGCTGGTGCATCTGTGGTTGGTAGTTCCAACTTCACCCGAAGTGGGTTGGGTAGCGGAGTGAGCGCCAATGTGGAAATCAACCTGGCAACCCAGGATGCATCGGTCTGCGCTGAACTACAACAATGGTTTGATGACCTGTGGGCACAAGAAACACTGACAAAGGATGTCAAAAAGGAGGTGCTGGATGCGTTGGCACGGATAGGTAAAGATCATACGCCGGAGTTTATCTATTATAAAACTCTCTATGAGTTGTTTCGGGCAGATATTGAGGCGAGAAAAATCGGCGAAAGCCAACTGGAAGATATGCGCCTGTACGACACTGAAATCTGGAAGGCGTTGTACGGCTTTCAGAAAGACGGCGCTCAAAGTGTGATCTCCCGCCTGAAACAGCGCAACGGCTGTATCCTGGCCGACAGCGTCGGCTTGGGGAAGACTTACACCGCACTGGCGGTTATCAAGTACTTTGAACTGATAAACGAGCGTGTGCTGGTGTTATGCCCGAAAAAGCTGCGTGAAAACTGGGCGCTGTATCCCGCTTATACTGCTCAATCCAGCAACCCTTTCCTCAAGGATCGCTTTGGCTACACTTTGCTGTCTCACACTGACTTGTCCCGAGATGCGGGAAAGGTCGGTGATATTGATCTGGCGGGCTTCACGTGGAGCAATTTTAGCTTGGTAGTCATTGATGAATCGCACAATTTCCGCAATGACTCGAAACCACGATTCGACGAAGGTGACAGGATTCGTCACAGCCGCTACTCCCGGTTGCTGGAAGAAGTCATCAAAGCCGGGACCAAAACCAAGGTTTTGATGCTTTCGGCTACGCCGGTCAATACCTCACTTATTGACTTGCGAAATCAGATTTACCTGATGACCGAAAAGCGCGAGGATGTATTCCAGAAAAGCCTGGGTGTCGGCCATATCGGCACTTTGTTAGGGCAAGCGCAAAGGGCATTCAAGGCGTGGGAGAATAAAGCAGACAAGGACGGTAAAAAAGACAAAACCAGACTGTTGGAAACATTGGGCGCTGATTTTTTCAAGTTGCTGGGCGGGGTTTCCATTGCCCGCTCGCGGCAGCAGATTGAGCGGTTCTATGCCGAAGAAATGGATAGAATTGGTCAATTTCCCGTGCGGGAACCGCCAAAAAATTGCTATCCGATGACGGATTTAAAGGGAGCGCTTTCATACAAAGAGCTGTCCGAACAAATTGAGGAGTTCGCTCTGTCCATCTATCGGCCGTCAAGCTACGTTATCAGCGCAGAGGCCGAGAAGCGGTTGGCGGACGAAAAGAAGGAACGGCGGTTTAACCAGGCAGACCGCGAGCGTTTCCTTATCGGCATGATACGGGTCAATTTTCTGAAACGTTTGGAGAGTTCTGCCCATTCCCTGACGAAAACGCTTGAGCGCACTATAGACAAAATCAAATATCTTCTGGAAAAGATAGATCGCTATGAACAAAATCAACTGTTGGATGTACAAGCCGATGCTCTCCCGAACAATGATGAGGAAGATGAGGAATTTCTGATCAATCGGGCGCGTACCCCCTATCATCTGAGTGAGTTGGACTTACCTCGATGGAAGAAGGATTTGCAAGAGGACGAGAATGTCCTGGAGGTGGCCTACAAACGGGTTAGCATCATCGCACCGGAGCGGGACGGCAAGCTGCAAGAGATCAAGGCGCACATTCGAGACAAGGTACAACATCCGACGACCGACAAGGACGGCCGAGCCAATCGCAAGATACTGGTGTTTACCACCTTCAAGGATACAGCGGGATACCTGTACGAGAATCTGGAGAACTGGGCTAGAGAACTGGAAATGAATATGGCAATGGTCTCTGGAGATGTAACGCGCACAATGTCCGGCGCTAACAAGTTTAACGATATTCTGACCAACTTTGCGCCGTGTGCACGTGGGCGAACCGGTAGCGCCGGCGAAGTTGACTTGCTGATTGCAACCGATTGCATTTCGGAGGGGCAGAACCTTCAAGATTGCGATACCGTACTCAACTACGACATCCACTGGAATCCGGTGCGTATCATCCAGCGTTTCGGGCGTATTGACCGCATCGGTAGTCGCAACCAGTCAGTGCGAATGATCAATTACTGGCCCACCAGGGACATGGATGTCTATCTGCGTCTACAAAGCCGTGTACAAGCGCGCATGGCCCTGGCGGATGCCACGGCTAGTGGTGACGATGACCCGTTGAACGATGATTCGTCTGAGCAGGTCCAGATGGGATTGAACTTTCGCGACGAACAGCTCAAGGAAATGCGCGAAAAGGTGCCAGATTTAGACGAGTTATCCGATGGGGTTGTCATGAGCGACTTCACGCTTGATTACTTTTTCTCCCAATTATTACGGTATCTGGAGAAAAATAAAGAGGAATTGGAGGCAGCGCCATCTGGAGCTTATGCTTTAATTGATGATGAAAAAGGCGGCACGGTACGACCGGGCGTAATATTTTTTCTGCGTCAGCGTAACGCTGGCGCTGACAGCAGAGAAAAAAAGGCCAGTCCGATTTATCCGTATTATATGGCTATATTACGCTGTTCGATTATTCATTGAGACCCAGACATGATTGAACAAGATTTCCATACCACTGTTCTGACCGAATCGTTAGCGACCAACACTCGCATTGCCTATGAGAAGGGATGGTCCAGATTCATTGACTACTGTACAGAAGAACATATCGCTGATCCGTTATCCGCCCCGCCGGACATGGTGGCGCATTTCCTTGTTCAACTAGCGACAAAGCCGAATCAGCAGAGCGGCAGCGTACTGTCTATGGGTACAGTGACGCTTTACAAGAGTGCAATCAACAAGAAGTATACCGATGCAGGGAAATCTTCCCCAACGAATCATCCTGTGGTTCGAGACACACTCAAAGGATTAGCCAGACTCAAAGGAACGTCGTGTCGCCGAGTAAAAGCACTGAGGGAATACCATATCCAGGCTATGCTTTCCCAATGTGCTGATACGACTATCGGTACGCCACGCGAATCGGGTTGGATCCGAAAGAGGTGGCGGGACATTCCTTGCGGGCGGGTTTTGTCACTAGCGCCGCGGTGCATCATGCCCGACTGGATAAAATCATGGCCGTTACCCGCCACACCAATCCGGGCACAGTCATGCAATATATTCGCGATGCCGATTCATTCATTGATCATGCCGGTGAGCATTTTTTATAAGTGTACCTGTCAAGGGTCAGAACTCTGCTTGCCTACCCAGCGCTGGCACAGAAAATTGCCTTCTAGTGATGTGCCCGGAGCAGTCGGACAGCAGGTACAGGTAATGGCGGATGATTTCGGGGTCATTGGCGTCGCGTAACTGACTGATGTCCTCGCCGGGGTAGAACTGCTTTCTCAGGGCGGTTTTTACTTTTCCACAATCCAGCGTGTTGACGCGGATATTCCGGTTTTCCCATTCGCGCGACAGGGTTTGGGACAGGTTCTCAATGCCGGCGAAGGCGGCGCCAGTCGCTCCCCAGTAGGCTGAACCGTTGCGCCCGCAGGTCAGAACGGAAAATATGACCGAAGCCGGGTTATCATGTTTCAATAGTGGATACAGGGAGCGGGTCAGATACATCGGGCGTATCAACTGTTGATCGAGAACTTGTCGCCAGACAGTCATGTCACCGTGCGCTACCGGGGTCAGCGGTGAACCCCACATCGCGCAATGTACGAGACCATGGATTTCGGCACAGTCCCGGCTTAAGGAGTCGGCCAGTTCCATGAATCCTTCAGGGTGCATCCGGAGAATATCGAACTCAACCATCATCGGTTCCGGATATCCCGATTTACCGATCTGGTCGTAAACCGGAATCAATTCCCTTGATTTGCGGTCGAGTAGCATGACGGTCGCGCCGGCCTGCGCCGCGGCCAGACTGACCGCGCCGCCAATTTGTGAAGCCGCGCCGGTCACGATGACATTCCTGTCCGCCAGACAATCCGGCTCCACTTGCAGGTTTTCGGCAATGTTAGTTGAATCCGGCATCTTCAAGAGGAATGTGTTTTATGGGGAGCGTTTGCCAGCAGGGATTTGAACGCATGGTAGGAAGGCATTTTACGCAAGCTGCCCGAGCGGTGATCCACCAGTCCGTAGCCGGGATTGATGAGTTGCCACCAGTAGACCCGTTCCACCCAGCCTGTATCCAGTGAAATCCTGAAGTACTGCTTCAGGTAGTCAGCCTGGGTATCCTCGTCCACTGTTGTTTGCGGGCGCCCGGAATTGGGCGTCCAGGGCTGGGTATCGAGTAGCGGCCAGTTTGTTTCCGTAATCCATAAATTATCGCGGGTATTGTTGGACAGTTGGAGCATGGCCTTGGTGAGCCGGATTTTGCGTTCCAGGTCGAAATAGTGGTATTGTTTGCCAGTCGCCGCTCCGCGGCGATTGACGTAAAGCAGGGCGGCGCAACCGTCCATGTTGTACCGCCAGAAATTGAACAGGGTTCGTTGCATCGGCAGGGGTTCAAAATCAATGATGGATGAGCCGAGTAGCCGGATATGTGGATAGTCGGCGCGAACCTCATCCGCAATCCTGAACAGTCGAAGCGCGTCACGGGTATTGCGGCACCCCCATTTGGACCGATTCACGGCATTGCCAATCTGGAATATACCGCAGCGCCCGGAAAAGGCGCCAAAAATTTCATGCAGCCGGTTTTGCCATAAATCGGTGTCCAGCACACTCTCCCGGTCCTGCAGGATATTGATCACGAAGCGGTTGGCTTCAAATCTTTCCAGAAATTTGAGATCGTGATCGAAGCGGTCGGGTTGCCATACCGGGATTCGTAACAACAGATGTCTGACCCCCAACTCTTCGATCATTTCAATATGTGCATTTTGCCATTGTGGTTCTGAATGGATGCCGAGTCCGGCGAAATCAACCATCGTCTTGTTCTGGTTCTTCCTCAAGCGGCTGTATTGCCAGGCCACACCTCCCGCCAATCCGATTGCGGTGAAAAGAATCCTGGCGTATTCTCCAAGATTGGCCACGGAAACCCTGGCTTTATCCGCTTGCGGAATGATATAAGGCTGGCAGGACCAGGGGTCCCACCAATCAGGGTGCTGGCTCATGAATTTTCGTTAATTGTCAATAAAATCCGGTAAATCTCGCCGAACTGGACTATAAAATAGATTTTTGCGATAATCGGGACTTGTTGTTAATCGCCGCTTTGTCATGGCTAAAATTCTTGTACTGCATGGTCCTAATCTCAATTTGCTTGGACTCAGAGAGCCTGAGCATTACGGGTCGGTCAGTCTGGCTGAGATCAATAACCGGCTGATGCAGATGGCCAACACCGATGGTGTGAAGATCGAGTGTCGGCAGAGTAACGCTGAAAGTGAACTCGTCAACTGGATTCAGCAGGCGCCTGATGAAAGTGTGGATTTTATCATCATCAATCCCGCCGCGTTCACCCATACCAGTATTGCGATGCGGGATGCCTTCAGCGCGGTCAGGATCCCCTTTCTGGAGGTGCATCTGTCCAATGTGCATGCCAGAGAACCTTTTCGCAAAATCTCGTATTTTTCTGATATTGCAGAGGGGGTGATCGCTGGTCTTGGGGCAGCGGGTTACGAATCAGCCTATCATTTTGCCGCGTCGTTTCCGGGGAGATACTGATGGATTTGAGAAAGATAAAAAAACTGATTGAATTACTGGAAGACTCCGCCTTGCTTGAAATGGAAATCACTGAAGGTGACAGTACAATCAGATTGAGTCGCGCCGGAGTAGGTGGTGTTGCGGCAGCGCCCCGGCAGGATGCTCCGGCGCCCCTTGTTGATTGCGGGATGATTCCGGAGGCGCCGCCTGCCGTCCGTACTGAATCGACGAATACCAGCGAAGCAGCCGGGATTGTGGTCAATTCACCGATGGTCGGAACATTTTATGATGCGTCATCGCCGGATTCCAGTCCATACGTTTCTGTCGGAACGGTAGTCAAACCGGGAGATGTCCTGTGCATTATCGAGGCGATGAAAACGTATAACCAGCTGGAGGCGGAGGTAGCCGGGACGGTGAAAGAGATTTACAAGAAGAATGGCGCTCCGGTTGAGTTCGGGGAACCCTTGTTTCTGATTGCCTGATCTTTTTATTGACATGATGAACCAGATCAGGAAACTGGTTATTGCCAATCGTGGCGAGATCGCGCTGCGAATCCTCCGCGCTTGTCGCCAACTGGATATATTGACGGTGGCTCTGCATTCCGAGGCCGACAAGGATGCCAAGTATGTACGTCTGGCGGATGAGTCTGTATGTATCGGGCCGTCCTCTCCCACTGACAGCTACCTCAATATCGCTTCGGTCATTGCGGCGGCGGAAGTGACCGAGGCGAATGCGATACACCCCGGCTATGGTTTCCTCTCCGAAAATCCGAATTTCGCGGAACAGGTTGAACGCAGCGGATTTGTATTTGTCGGGCCGACGGCTGATACCATTCGGACAATGGGAGACAAGATTTCTGCCATTGCCGCGATGCGCTCGGCCAATGTGCCTTGTATTCCGGGGTCGGACGGTCCCTTGCCGGATAGCCTGGGTGAAGTGACAGCGCTGGCAGAGCGAATCGGATATCCACTGATGCTGAAGGCGTCCGGTGGTGGTGGTGGCCGGGGAATGCGGGTCGTGAGGGATGAGTCAGGACTGTCCGATTCGATCCATACCACCCGACAGGAAGCGTCTGCGGCATTTGGCAATGATGTCTTGTATATGGAGCGGTTTCTTGAGGCGCCGAGGCATATCGAGATCCAGGTGCTGGCGGATACTTATGGCAACGTGGTCCATCTGGGTGACCGCGATTGTTCCATGCAGAGAAAACATCAAAAGGTGATTGAGGAGGCGCCCGCTCCCGGCATCTGTGAGGAAAAAAGATTCGAAATCGGCAGAATCTGTGTAGAGGCCTGTAGACAGATTGGATATCGGGGGGTCGGCACCTTCGAGTTTCTTTATCAGGAGGGGGAGTTTTACTTTATCGAGATGAATACACGGATTCAGGTTGAGCATCCGGTAACGGAAATGATTACCGGGATCGACTTGCTGCAGGAGCAGATTCGTGTTGCGGATGGGCAGGAGCTGAGGTTTACCCAGGACCAGATTCAGATGAACGGCCATGCGTTCGAATGTCGCATCAATGCGGAAGACCCAAAAACCTTCATGCCCTCTCCGGGACAGATTACGCAGTATCACATGGCGGGAGGGCCGGGCGTTCGGGTGGATTCCCATGTTTACAGTTATTATGTGGTTCCCCCTTATTATGACTCCATGATCGGAAAGGTGATTACCCATGGCATGCATCGCACCGAGGCGTTGTCAAGAATGAGCGGCGCATTGCAGGAAATGGTGGTTGAAGGGATCAAGACCAATATCCCGTTGCATCGGCAGCTGGTTCAGGATCCGGGGTTTATCAAGGGAGGGTGTGATATTCATTATCTGGAGAAGAAATTTTCCATTACTTGAGCGTTATTCAGCGATTGGTAGATGTAAGTGCAGTGCAACCCGGCGTCAGACAGAAATCAGGTATCTTTAGAGCTTGTACAGTGATATGAGTGAAAAGCATTTTTGCTGTTGTCCGCATTGCCAGACCATTTTCCGTTTGTCCGGGGAGAATCTGAATCGCCGATCCACTCTTTTCCGTTGTTATTCGTGCCGTGAAGTGTTTGATTCACGTATCAATGCGGTCTCAAGGGTGGATGCGGGATTTGTTTTTGAGGGAGCCGCCCCGAGCAGCGCCGGCGTGACGGGGACATCCATGCCCGGTGATTCAACCAGCATTGAGGTTGAAGATTTCGGGAAGCCAGCCGCGGGTGGGCGAGATGGAGCCGACCGATCAAAACCGCCCGTGTCGGAAGATGCGCCGTCGGCCTGGAGGAGAGAAAACACGGCGTATGAATATATCAAGGACCGGCGTGAGCCCTTGATTACACTGGCATGGTGTGTGGCTGTTGTGGCCCTTTTTATATTGTTGTCGTTACAGATAAAGTATTTTTATGTGGAAAAGTTCGCTCAGGATCAGTCTTTTCGTAGCTATCTGATTGGGTTTTGCAAGATCGCAGGCTGTGAGTTGCCGCCGCTCAAATCCCCGGACTTGTTTGCTCTGGCCGATACGAAAATTGATCTGCACCCCAATCAACCGGATGCGCTTCGTGTTACCGTGCAACTGCTCAACCGGGCCGGATATTCCCAGCCTTATCCTGATTTGCGAATTACGTTGACAGACCGGGACGGGCGGGTAGTCGGACGCCGGTCTTTCTCTCCGCAATCCTGGTTGGTGGCGGGCAGTGAAAACATGGTGGGTGATGGTGAGCGGGTATCCTTGTTATTTGATCTTGCCAGACCCCACGAAAAAGCGGTCGGGTTTGCCGTTAATATTGTTACGGATTGAAGGGCAGGCACGTAAGACCCGCCCCTGCGGATGTTGATGATATTGATGATATTGATGATATTGATGATGTTCAGGGTGTGTGCAATGCGGGGAAACAGATGAAATGGTAATCGAATGATGACTAAAATCATCCGTAGAGCGCTGCTCAGTGTTTCTGATAAACAGAATCTTGTTGAACTGGGCAAGGCCCTGTCCGCACATGACATTGAGATATTATCGACCGGCGGAACTGCGGGATTGCTTGTCAAAGCAGGCGTCCGTGTTGTCGAGGTGAGTGAATATACCGGATTCCCGGAAATGATGGATGGCAGGGTAAAGACTCTGCATCCGGCTATCCATGGGGGAATCCTGAGTCGGCGCGGGATGGATGATGAGGTCATGGCGTCGAATCATATCCAGCCGATTGACCTGGTGGTGGTCAATCTGTACCCATTCCGTGAAACCGTTTCCAAACCCGATTGTACTTTGGAGCGGGCGATTGAAAATATTGATATTGGCGGCCCTGCGCTGTTGCGCGCCGCGGCTAAAAATCATGCGGATGTGACCGTGGTTGTGGATGTCGATGATTACAGCCGGGTGATGCGGGAACTGGACGACAATGGCGGCGCTGTTTCCGATGAGTTACGGTTTGATTTGGCCGTGAAGGCATTTGAACATACCGCTGATTACGACGGCGCCGTCGCCAACTATCTGGGAGCATTGTCGAAGCGGGGCAGTGGCCGGTTTCCGCGGACATTGAATCTTCAATATATCAAGAAACAGGAAATGCGTTACGGCGAAAACCCTCATCAGGCTGGCGCCTTTTATATCGGTCGCAATCAGCGCCGGACAAGCGTTTCGGCTGCTGTGCAAATTCAGGGTAAGGAGCTGTCCTACAACAATGTTGCGGATACCGATGCCGCGTTCGAGTGCGTCAAGCAGTTTTCATCGGGGGATGGTTACGCCTGTACCATTGTGAAACACGCCAATCCGTGCGGGGTTGCGGTCCGGGATTCGCAGGAGGCGGCTTATCGGTGCGCCTGGCGCACCGATCCTGAATCCGCGTTTGGCGGTATAATAGCCTTTAATACGGAACTGGAGGCTGAAACCGCCAGGGCCATTGTTGAGCAACAGTTTGTGGAGGTCGTCATTGCTCCACAAATAACGGATGGAGCCAGACAGACGCTCAGGGACAAGCGGGATGTCCGAATACTGGAGTGTGCAAGCGGGAGCGGGGGGGGGGCTGCGCCCGTTGGGGAAGTCCTGGATTACAGGAAAGTCAACGGCGGGTTGCTGGTACAGCAGATGGACACCGCTCTTTATGAAAGCCTGGCGGTGGTGACGAAACGCCAGCCGGACGAAGATGAAATGCGGGATTTGCTGTTTTCCTGGAAGGTGGCGAAGTACGTCAAGTCAAACGCCATTGTCTATGCTTCGGACCATGCGACCATCGGCATTGGGGCGGGGCAGATGAGTCGGGTCAATTCAGCCAGGATCGCAGCCATAAAAGCGCAACATGCGAGATTGCCGGTGGCGGGAGCCGTGATGGCTTCGGATGCGTTTTTCCCGTTTCGCGATGGCCTGGACAATGCGGCTGGCGCCGGTATCCGGGCCGTGATTCAGCCGGGTGGTTCCAGGCGTGACGCCGAGGTGATTGCGGCGGCGGATGAACAGGGTATGGTTATGATATTTACCGGGATGCGCCATTTCAGGCACTGAACCCGGATTTTTCCCATCTGATAAAATGGAAGAGCGTAGATACAAGGTTATTTTAAGCGGGCAGACGCTTCCGAAGAGAAGCCGCGCCGAAGCGCTGGAAGGGTTGGCCGGTCTGTTCAAGTCGACCACGACAGCGATGGAACAGGTCTTGCAGGGACATCCGACACCACTCAGGAAAGAGTATAGCGAAAGCCAGGCGATCGAACTGTGTAGAAAAATTGAACGGCTTGGGGTGCAATGCGAAATCAGGGAAATCAGGACTGAGAGAACCGTTGAGGAAATAGTCGAAGAAGTAACCGAAGAAGTAGTTGACGAAGTAGTTGACAAAGATTCCCCCAACAGCGGGGAGTCTGAGAAAGTGCAGGGTCTGTTGATGGGGTTCGTCTGTGTCAATACGGATTATTACCGGCGCCAGTTCTCTCGCTTCGGCAATCCTGAACGATCATCATTCAGACTGTCCTGGCATTGGCCGGCTTTTTTCTTCTTTTTCTTTTGGGCGCTGTACCGGAAAATGTGGGGGGTGGCCACATTTTACCTGGTTGTCGGAACGGGCCTGACGCTCATAGCGCCGATCGGTTCGAGTCCGATCTTTTCTCTTCTCTGGCTGTTTTTCTGGCCTTGCGTGGCAAACTGGCTGTACTACAGGAAAGCGGTTTCCGGAGTCCATCGGGTAGCGGAACACCCTGAAATGAAACACGATTACCTGTCCGCGGGAGGGGTCAGCAAGGGTATGGTCTGGGTCGGTGTGGTCATTATGCTCATCTTGTCGCTGTGGATGGGGAACCATCTGGCTCGTCAGTTTGTGGAAGAATACGGAGAGGAAATAGCCGAAGTATTGCCTGGTTCCGGCACACAGGTCACCCGGGACGGCGCCGTTGTGAATGTGACCGCGCAGAGCGGCTCCGGGCTGGTCGAATCCTCATTGACATTGAGCTATCTGGCAGCTACCTTGAAACTGTTGACTGTCGTCAAAGGGAATGTAGACAATCACGCGGCGGTGACTGGATTTATCGAAAAAATGAATCAGGGGGAATACACGGATGGTTGGGGAAATGAGATTCTGGTGACGCAGGAAGTGGATCGCTACGTTTTGTTTTCGGCGGGGCCTGATCAGACTTATGGCACCGGTGACGACATTCTTCAGGCAGTGGAGCTCAGGTAATAAAACAGAAAATGAAAGTACTGATAGCCGGTGGAGGGGGAAGAGAGCATGCGCTGGCATGGAAAGCGGCGCGATCGCCTTTGGTGACCGAAGTATACGTGGCGCCCGGTAACGCCGGGACGGCCATGGAGCGCCGCATCCACAATGTCGATCTGGCGGCTACCGATATTGACGGCTTGATTCGGTTTGCCAGAGGCCATGAAATCGGGTTGACGATCATCGGGCCGGAGGCTCCGCTGGTACTGGGTATTGCCGATGCGTTCAGGAAGGCTGGACTTGAATGTTTCGGTCCCGGTGAGTCAGCGTCCCGACTGGAGGGGTCGAAAACCTTTGCCAAGCGGTTTCTTGCCCGCCATTCGATTGCCACTGCGGATTTCGAGAGTTTTGTCGAGGTGAAGCCAGCGCTGGACTATCTGCGAACCGCTCGCTGTCCACTGGTAATCAAGGCGGATGGCCTGGCCGCAGGCAAGGGAGTGGTGATTGCCGAAACCCGCAAACAGGCCGAACAGGCGGTTCAGGACATGATGATCGGAAATCAGTTTGGCGAGGCCGGACAGCGGGTTGTGATCGAACAATTCCTGCATGGCGAGGAAGCCAGTTTCATTTGTATGGCGGACGGGAAAAATATCCTGCCGATGGCTTCAAGCCAGGACTACAAAAAAGCCGGTGAGGGTGATACGGGACCGAATACCGGAGGAATGGGAGCCTGTTCCCCCGCTCCCGGATTGACAGACGAAATCCATACTCGTGTGATGGAGCGTATTATCCAGCCCACTATTGATGGCCTGAGAGCGGAAGGTATGCCCTATACCGGGTTTTTATATGCCGGCCTGATGATCGGGGATGATTCCATTCCCCGGGTGCTGGAGTTTAATTGCCGGTTTGGAGACCCTGAAACCCAACCCGTGCTGATGCGGATGCAGTCCGATATCGTGGCGCACTGTCTGGCGGCGCTGGCTCGGAAACTGGACCGGGAAGTGGCGGTATGGGATCATCGACCGGCATTGGGAGTGGTGATGGCGGCCAGGGGGTATCCCGGAGAATATCAAAAGGGCGAGAGGGTCGAAGGACTGGACGGTCTGGATTCCGACGATCTCAAGGTTTTTCATGCGGGAACCCGATTGGAGAGGGAGCGGGTGGTGACTCATGGCGGGCGGGTCTTCTGTGTAACGGCGCTGGGTGAGACCCTGAAAGAATGTCGGAGGCGGGTTTATCAGGCAACAGACAGGATTCATTGGTCGGGTGGCTGGTTTCGTAGCGACATCGGTCACCGCGCGATAGATTCGGCGCCCGACAACCGTTAAAATACCCGGCTACAGGGGCTGATATCCGGTTCGGATCAGCGAACGATATTTACACTCAATTTCCACAATACAGATGAATAAGCCGTTTGTTGCAGTTTTAATGGGGTCGGATTCAGATCTGCCGGTGATGCGCGCCACTCTTGACGTGCTGGATAATCTGGGAGTGTCCTGGGAGGTCAGGATTACTTCAGCGCACCGCACTCCCGCCGCTACCCACACGTATGTAAAAGAAGCCGAGTCGCGTGGCTGCGCGGTGTTTATTGCGGCAGCCGGCCTCGCCGCGCACCTTGCTGGCGTGGTCGCGAGCCTGACTGTCAAACCCGTGATCGGAGTGCCAATGGACGGGGGGCCGCTGAATGGCCAGGATGCACTGCTTTCCACCGTACAGATGCCGGGCGGCATTCCGGTCGCCAGTGTCGCGATCGGCAAGGCGGGAGCAAAAAACGCGGGCTATCTCGCCGCCCAGATCCTGGGGGTTTCAGACCCTGATGTCGGAACCAGGGTACGGCATGAGCGAGAGAAAAATGCACAGGGTATCATGGAGAAAAACCGGAATCTTCAGGAATCATTGGGTAAATAGCGGTGGATTTTCCAGAGCGCCGGAAATAAATTGAATCTGGTATCAATACACGATGCGGCATCCGTAATCAGGCAGGGAGGCGTTATCGCCTATCCAACAGAATCCTGTTATGGTCTCGGCTGCGACCCGGACAATTCCCGGGCAGTTCGCCGCATTCTCCATATCAAGCGCAGGAGAAAAGAGCAGGGGGTCATACTGGTTTCAGACCATATTTCCAGAATCATGAGATATGTCAGATTCTTCCCGGTTGCGACCCGGGGGGAAGTTCTGGCCAGTTGGCCCGGCGCCTGCACCTGGTTATTGCCGGCAAGGAAAAGCGTTTCAGGATGGGTCACGGGAAATCATGCGTCCATCGCCGTCAGAGTCTCCCGGCATCACGCGGTTCGCGCACTCTGCCGGAATGCAGGGATGGCGATTGTTTCCACCAGCGCGAACCGCGCTCGTCGCAAAGCCCTGAGAACTGCCGAGTGGGTTGCCCAGGAGTTCGGCGGTGAAGTGGATTGCATCATGGAAGGGTTGGTCGGTACGGATACCCGGCCATCTGTTATCCGCGACGCAGTCAGCGGTGTCGTAATCCGGGTATAGCGGCGTCGACTGGTGAACAATAGTCTTGTCAATCGGGGCGCCGGATTCCCGGATATGGGCGACGTTGCGGTGTATCTTCGGAACCTGCAAAACAATCTTTGTTCCGCAATCGGAGGACTGGAACCGGATCATCCATTTCGCGAAGACAAGTGGCGACATGAAGGCGGTGGAGGTGGTATTACCCGAATCATTGAAGAGGGGGAGGTGTTTGAAAAAGGCGGGGTTAATTTTTCTCATGTGTCCGGCTCGCGCCTTCCCGCGGCGTCAACCTTGTCAAGAAAAGGGATTGCCGACCAGCCGTTTGAGGCAGCCGGCGTATCGGTCGTCATGCACCCGGCAAACCCGTATGTCCCTGCGGGACACATGAATGTGCGGTTTTTTATCGCGGACCCGGAATCGGACTCGCCGATCTGGTGGTTTGGCGGAGGCTACGATTTGACGCCCTGTTACGGTTTTACAGAGGATTGTGTGCACTGGCACAAGACAGCCCGCAATGCCTGCCAGAGGTTCGGCGATCATTTCTACCCGTCCTTCAAGCAGCGTTGCGATGAGTATTTTGTAATCAGGCACCGTAATGAGCCAAGAGGCATCGGCGGGTTGTTTTTTGATGATTTCAATGAGCTCGGCTTTGAGAAATCTTTTGATTTCATGCAAAGCATTGGCAACAGTTTCGCGGAGGCCTACCTGCCGATTGTAAGGAAGCGCAAGGACTGCCCCTTCACCTGCAAACAACGGGAGTTCCAGAAATATCGAAGAGGTCGTTACGTTGAGTTCAATCTGGTCTATGACCGTGGCACATTATTCGGTTTACAGTCCGGTGGTCGCACAGAATCGATCCTGATGTCCTTGCCGCCGAAGGTGGAGTTTCGATATGACTTCAGGCCCGAGCCGGGTAGTGAAGAAGCGAGGCTGACCGATTATTTCCTGATCCCCAGAGACTGGAGCCATCCATAAGAGTCCAGTGCTGACACTTTACCGGATTATCCTGTACATCACGTTTCCTGTGGTATTGCTCCGTTTGCTCCTGCGGATTTCCAGGAGTCGCCGGTATGTCAATCGTCTGCCGCAGCGGTTCGGGTTCGGATTGCGCGCTGGTGATTCATCCGGTGACGGCAACCGGATATGGATTCACGCGGTTTCTGTAGGCGAGGTCAACGCGGCGGCGCCGTTGGTCCGCGCATTACAATCGAACTACCCGGATCGGCGGGTTATCATCACGACCATGACGCCAACCGGGTCTGACCGGGTGGTTCAGAATTTCAATCATAGCGTGGACCATTGCTACCTTCCTTATGATTATCCGGGCGCGGTAAAACGATTTCTGAATCAACTGAATCCATGTCTGGCGATCATCATGGAGACGGAAATCTGGCCGAATTATATCGTCGAGTGTCGATGCAGGAATATCCCGGTGATTTATGCCAACGCAAGGCTCTCGAAGAAATCCTGCGAGGGCTATGTGAGATTCAAAAAGCTGATTTCCCCGATACTGGGGAAGGTGGGTCATTTCGCGGTTCAGACTCGCGCTGATTCAGAAAGACTGATCCATCTCGGCGCCAACCCGGATTGTGTCGAGGTGACCGGGAGCCTGAAGTTTGAGCTGGATGTCCCGGACAGCCTCCTGGAAGCCGCTCAATCGGTACGCCGGGACTTGGGGGCCGACCGTCCGGTACTGGTCGCCGGGAGTACCCGTGAGGGAGAGGAAGCGCTGGTTCTCCAGGCTTTTTTCGAGGCCAAACGCGCGATCCCTGATTTGCTGCTGGTATTGGCGCCAAGACACCCGGAACGTTTCCGCGAGGTATACAGACTCTGTTCCCGAGCGAACGGTAAAACCGTGTTGAGGACTCAATCAAGCGGGGTGATTGACAGGGATGTCGATATTTATATCGGAGATACCATGGGAGAACTTCCCGCGCTGATCGCGGCGGGTGACATCGCCTACATCGGTGGTAGCCTGGTTCCCGCCGGAGGCCATAACCTGCTGGAAGCCTGTGCGGCGGGTGTGGCGGTGATCTTTGGTCCTCACATGTTCAATTTCCAGGAAATCTCTGACCGGGCGCTATCGACCGGAGCGGGAGTTCAGGTTATGAATACGCAGGAACTGACCGAAGTGATTGTCCGGTTTGTGAATGATCCTGTGTTGAGGGAGCAATATGGTTCTCGCGGCAAGGAGTTTGTCGATGAAAACAGGGGCGCCTTGTCCAGAACCCTGAAAATTATTGATCGCTTGATGAGCGCTGCCAAAACCGCGGCCTGATGTTTTCCGGTTTGGTCTGGTTATTCATCGGTTCGCTGCTGGCCTCTACTCTTGTGCCGGGAGGCGTAGAGGTACTGCTTTATTCCCTGTATCAGTCGGGGCAACACGATGTGCTTTCCCTGTTGCTGGTCGCGACTGTCGGCAATACCCTCGGCGGCGTCATCACCTGGTGGGTCGGGGCGCTTCTGCATCGTGGATTATCGCGCACCCGATGGCATGAAAGGGTCGGGTCGGTTTTCAGGTTGAAAGATGAATCCCTGAACCGGGTCAGGAAGTGGGGAGTTCCGGTTTTATTTTTTAGCTGGATGCCGGTTGTCGGAGATCCACTGTGTCTGGCGGCGGGTTATTTGCGGCTTCCTTTCTGGCCCTGTGCCATCATGATTCTTCTGGGTAAACTGGCTCGCTATGCGGCGTTGCTTGGGATATTTTCACAAGCCTGAGGTATCAAGTTCCCGCATTTTCCTGTTCATGAAGAGTGTGCGGCTGGTATGGCAGGAAACTTTTCTTTCCATTTGATGCAACGTTGCGCATCCCGGTCTTCATAAATGCGTATGGCGGACTGCGGGTCCAGCGTGAAAGCGCTCTCTTTATCCTCTCCCAATGCGGTCAGGCGCATGGTGTACCAGGCCGTCACCCCACCCCGCGGCGGGGAATCAAATACAGGAAACTCAGGGTCGCCGCCGGCCTCACACAACCAGGCTTCCGCGAGCCGTGGATTCAGAACCATGGCGCGCGCCAGACTCACCATGTCGGCGGCGCCGCCAGCCACTGCGTCCACTGCCTGCTCACGCTTTGTGAACCCCCCTGTCAACATGAGCGGTATATCGGTTACCCCTTTTGCGCGGCGCGCAAACTCAAGAAAATATGGTGCGCCATCCGACACCCCCTCGGAGCTTGCCTTCGCTCCAGGGAAATAGGTGCCGCCGCTAATGTCAATCAGGTCCACTGAGGTTTGATCGAGCAGGCGCACCACCTCCAAAGCATCAACCTCTGTCAATCCGCCTTCCAGTTTATCCGTCGAGTTGATCTTGACGCCGATAGGAAACAATGGACCAACGGCGCCCCGCACTTCATCTATCACCTCAAGAACTATACGGCATCGCGCTTCGACTGAACCGCCGTAGCCATCGTCCCGGCGGTTGAACAATGGAGACAGGAACTGGCTGAGCAAGAACCCGTGCCCGGCGTGAATATGAACGCCGTTAAACCCTGCATTCCTTGCATAAGCTGCAGTTCTTGCATACATACCCGGTAATTCCTGAATGTCTTCAACGGACATACCCGCACATTGAAGACCCTCGAGGTGCAATTCAGATGGCCCCTTCGGCTGGCTGATCGGCAAATGCGACAGAGCGCCGGCATGACCGAGCTGCGGCCATAGATGAGCGCCCTCAATCACAGCCCGGCGGACCAGTGACTGGAGCGCCTGCTGATCGCTATGCGCTCCGAGCGCCAGATTGCCGGGTTTCTCCGGATAGCGCGGGTCTACCTGAACCTCACCGATGATCGACATGGCCGCTCCACCTTTTGCCCATCTTTCATAAAGCCGGGCTTGTGCATCGGTGGAATCTCCCTCACCGTTTCCGAGCGAATCCGACATGGCCGACTTTGCCAGTCGATTTTTCAGGATCGCGCCACAAGGAAGCTCCAGTGAGCTTCGAAGGACATGATCGGGATTTGGAGATTTATGATCCAGGGGTTGTCCACTCATCTTCAGTCACTCCTGTCGGGATATTTGGTTTTTCGCTTCATCAGGCCGGAGAACCTGATCCTGTCGTGCCTGCCCGCATCATAACATGCTGTTTCTCCAATCACTCCCTCATGGGTCGCATCTCCCCCCGCCATTGCGCGCCCGCCCGCTCAACAGAACCAATCACTCCCCCCTTGAGGGGGAGTCGAAGAAGCCGCGCGCAAGCGCCGGCTGATTCGGTGGGGGGCATTCCCGCCACAGGCGGGAATCCACGGGAATTAGCGGGAATCCACGGGAATCCACGATGATATGGAATCTGTAATTACCGATGCGTAGAGCCTGCCCCCGGCTTGATCGGGGGGGCGGGTCTTGTGCCCGCCCGCTGTCACCACCGCAAGGCCGCTTCCACTTTGAGGCGATGGTCGGTTGACTGATGGTCATGCTCCTGTCGAATGGCTTTTACATCCAGCGTCCGTTGGCTTTTCCCGATGACGGATGATAACCGCCAGCCAAGAGAAGTCTCCCGCTCTTCGGTGTCCAGACTGTGCCCCAGATAGGGATACGCCGTATACCGTCCGTCCCGCACCTTGAACCGATACCCCGCTTGCGTAGTGAAGCGTTGCGAAGCGGCGGAATCGGTCCGACCCATCGCATCGGCCTGGAACAATCCCTCTATACCCGAAGACACCACTCCCCAGTCCTGTTTTATAGTGAACGCGAATCCCTGATGAATCGGCGACGGATCATAACCCATCGAGACCGACACCCCCTGTTCCTTGATCTCCTCATCATGATGAACGAGCAAGGTACGTCCACGGATTTCTATATCCAGTCCGCGTTGTGGATCTTGCCAGTGAACCCCTCCCCCTACTTCGATTCCAAGGCCTCTCTCGACGTCTCCGCCGTCATGACGCAAGGCGCTCTCCAGACGGGTCTGTATCCTGCCACTCTTGCGGATCTGGCTCCAGTGACCTTCTATGCCCAATCGCATTCTCGAATCATGCGCCGAAGTAGCATCAAGTTCCGTCCCGTCTGCAACCGCATCGGCGCGGGTTCTGAACCACAGGACATCACTGATTAACGACAGACTGTATCCATCGGTTGGCTCCTGGCTCAGGACACCACGACTGCCGAATGCAATCAGTCCCGCGCGGGTGTCGGTGGTCAGGTCTTCGCGTCCGTTTCGCTGGATCGTGAGCTCTCCGGTTCCATAGCCCAACGCGCCCCAAATGGTCAGACGATCATTCATTTCCCTGGACAGCCACGGGGTCAGCAGGGTCTGGGTGGATTCAATCTGTCCCTGGCTACGGGACTGATAATTCCCTTCTCCTTGACTGTGTGACAAGACCAGTCCGCGTCTTCCGGTAGTATGGGTTTGATCCAGTCCGAGCAGGGCGGTCAGGACTTCTCCATCCAGGGTGGTCGTTCCACTCTTGCCGTCAAAACCCGACCAGGCGCCTTGCGCCCAGACCGAACCAACCGCTCCGTGGGTGGATTCTCCGCTCCATGACATCGACGAAGCGGACAGGAACTCTCGCATGGTTAGGGAGCGGGCATCCGGTTTCAGGATTCCGGTGGCCGTGTCGGGTCGGCCGGTGTGTATGGAGTATCCGGCCAGTTGTCCTTGAACGCCGGAGGTCGGGGTGGCCGAGATGCGACCAGCGATACCATCCAGTACATGTCCGGCTGCGGTGCGGGCAAAGCGCGATTGCCAGGCTCCGGCTACACTCTGCAAGGGTTCGACATCCCGTATCGTCACTTCTACCTGTGAGGGTTGACCAGGGCGAACCGAGGATGGCAACTTCGATTCGTCCAGCATGATCGACAAGGTCTCGTCATCCGGGTCGCTGTCGGCAAAGGTCGGCAGTTGTGCCATGCCCATTGTTTGATGAGCCGGTATCACGATTTCGGTCAGCGCTCCGAAGTCTTGCGCTTCGGCGGTGATCGCCATCAGGGTCAGGGGGATGCGTACCTCTTCGTCCAATGCCTGTCCCAAAGTGGCTGTAGCCCTCACCGGCTGTCCTTCATTGACCTGCCCCGCTTCTACCGACAGGGTGACAGGGGTCGGTTCGGGGGCGGGTTCAGGTTCCGGCTCCGGCTCCGGGGGTGGGGGTGGCGTTCGCCGCGGTGGCGGAGGTGGCGGAGGCGCTTCAGCCAGAATGGGGCCAACCCAGGGCAGGTTGATTCGTTCCCGGATGCCACTGCCGTCGGTGTACCACACGGTGCAGCGGATATATTCGCCGACGTGGTCTTCGTGAATCGTGTAGGTCAATGCCGTCTCGCCGGAAATGACCGTCCCCGCAAATCCGGGTTGGTCTGACCAATTCCAGACGCAAGTCAGGGAGCCGTCTCCGTCGGGGTCGGATTGGGTACGGGTTACGGTCAGGGTCTCACCGACCCAGTGATTGCCGGTGAGCGAGAAAGCGGCGTCTCCAGTGTCTTCAAAGATGCTCATGGTGGCTGTGGAAGTGGACGGGGTGACCAATCCGTAGCCGGCGCCGTCCGTTATGGTAATGATGATGGTCTCGCCACTGTCCGCGATATTGTCGTTGATGATCGTGACCGGAAAGGGAACATCGGTAAACCGCGCGGTTGCCGACGGAATGGTGAAGGTTCCGGTTCGGGCCGTGTGGTCGGCGCCGGCAATGGTGTAGTCGGTTCCGGGCGTTGCAGTGCCGCTCAGGGTATAGGAAATAACCAGGTCTGCCGTCAGCGCCTCGGTGACCTGGATATCCAGCGAATCACCACTGCCGTCGCTCTCGATCACATTGGCAGAAGAAAATGACCAGATTACGTTCGGTTCGGCCTCCGCTTCGGTGACGAACCCGGCCAGTAGCGGCAGGAAGAACAGGATGGAGAGAAGGTGGCGGAAGGAGAAACGGATGCCCGCGAAACGGCCCCAAAACCTCGTCATTCCCGCAAAAGCGGGAATCCATCGGGTGACGCGAGTCTGACGGTTGTGGATTCCCGCATTCGCGGGAATGCCCCCCACCCAATCCGCTTTGCGGATTGGACTCCCCCTCCAGAGCCTGTCTCCGGCTTGATCGGGGAGGGGAGTGATATTGTGGTGGCGGAGCGGGCTTGATCGTAGGGGACGGCCTCCGTGCCGTCCCGCAGGGGAAGAATCAGATAGTCGGGAAGTTAATGGACGAAAGAGACCCTGGCTGGCTGGCTGGCTGGCTGGCTGGCTGGCTGGCTGGCTGGCTGGCTGGCTGGCTGGCAATCATTGTAACAGCATCTTTGAAGCTGTTTGTCAAGGGAGAATGCGCTTTTTGTTCGCTATCCGGTATCTGAGCGGGCGGGCACAGTGACCCGCCCCTGTGATTTGGGGTGGATGGGGTGAATGCTCTTTTATTCATGATTTTTCAGTCTGTGTATTTACTCTGTGTATTTATATGGATTTTACGCTTCGTGTCAACAAGCTCCCGCTGTATCGCCCACTGCCTTTGGCGCCGGGATGGATTTTGTATCCAGGGTGGTTCAGGTGAGCGCCCCGCCGCAGCTGCTTCCGGCCCCGGCGGTACAACCATAACAATGGCTGCCAACGGTAATCAATTGATTGCTCAAGTGACGCATATCGACATCCCACAAAAACTTCCTGCCTGTCGCCAACAGCGGCAGGTCCAACATCTGGTTGAAATCGCAATCATAAACATAGCCCTGCCAGTCCACACTGATCAGATTGCGGCACATCAGCGATGATACCGTATCAGGGTTGAAATTGTCTGCCAGCAGTTGCTCGTAGCTTTCGAGTTGCCCGGTTCTCTCCAGAAAGCGCCTGAATCGGTTGATTGGCAGGTTGGTAATCGTCAGCAGATTATTGAAATCAATGTCGAAGTCCTGTTTCAGGCGATCTTTATAATCCGCTTGCAAGCCGGCCTGTCGCGGAGGCAGCTGCGGTCCAACCGGGTTGTAAACCAGATCAATTACAAGGTCCTGCTCCCGGCCATAACCGAGTTGGTTAAAAACCTGCAAGCCGGCAATGCTTTTGCCGAAAACTCCCTTGCCTCTTTGTTGATCGACATTTCCCGGGGTGTAGCAGGGCAGGGAGCAGACCAGGCGGATTTTACGTTCAGCGTACCAGGCCGCCAGATCTTCCTGACCGGCTTCAAACTGTACAGTGATATTGCATCTCGACGTGATCTGGACACCGTTTTCGATCAATCCATCACACAGGTCCCTGAAGCCAGGGATCATTTCCGGCGCCCCGCCGGTAATGTCGGCAGAACGAACGGGATTGCGTTTTACCCAGTCCAGCACTTTTGCCATGGTTGCCCGGGTCATCATTTCGGTACGTTTCGGCCCCGCCTGGACATGGCAATGTTCGCACGCCTGATTACACAGGTAACCGATATTCAGTTGTAATTCGGACAGCGCCGCTGCACGCCTCAGGGGAAAGCAGCCATTGGCTTTCAGGGCGTCATTAAAGTTATGCTGTACTGCCATATCCATGGGTATGATCTTAAGGTCGGGTGTTGTTGTCGGGAATGCCGCCGGACGCGAATTTAAGAAACACTGGCAGTTTACCCGATATTAGGTGGTTGTGTCGCCTTTAAGTTCCCTTGAATTCAAAAGCGGAATCACACAGATCATGAATCAGACACTCGCCGCATTTCGGCTTTCTCGCAATGCAGGTATAGCGTCCATGCAGAATCAACCAGTGATGAGCGTTCCGAATGAATGGTTCGGGCACTCTTTCCAGCAATGCTTTTTCCACAGCCATCGTATTCTTGCCCAGGGCGATGCCGGTGCGGTTGGATACCCTGAATATGTGGGTATCCACGGCAATGGTGGGCTGTCCGAAAGCCGTATTCAGTATCACGTTGGCGGTTTTCCGGCCCACCCCCGGCAGCGCTTCGAGTTCTTCCCGGGTGCGGGGCACCTGGCCGCCATGCCGGTCGATCAGTTGCTTGCAGGTCTTGATGATATTTTCTGCCTTGGTATTAAACAGGCCGATTGTTCGGATATATTCCTTCAATCCGGTTACGCCGAGCGCCTGAATGGCGGCGGGGGTGTTGGCTGCCTTGTAGAGTTTGTTGGTTGCCAGATTGACGGATACATCGGTAGCCTGGGCGGACAGTATGACCGAGATCAGTAACTCAAACTCGCTCCGCCAGTTCAATTCCGTGGTCGGCGCCGGGTTGGAGTTTCTCAGCCGGGTGAAGGCAGTGGTTATTTGCTGCGGGTTCACGGTGAAGTACAGGGCGGGGTGGAGGATGGCCGGCGTTGCATGGATTTTCTTTTTACGGCGGCCAGGATTTCCCGCTGCATTTGCTCGCGATCCAGAACCTGTTTTTGATGCTTGCGGGCGTTATCGAATTTTTCAGTTCTGGCCAGTTTCTGATCGGTCTGGAATCTGGCTTCGGCAACCTGCCGGACAGAAAATCCGGGCCAGGGGCTGGGTGTATCACCTGCCCGGTCGTTTCCTGTAACTTCGGGTTGAACCAGGTCAATACAGTCGGTCGGGCAGACCGGGACACACAGTTTACAACCCGTGCATTCATCGGCAATCACGGTATGCATGCGTTTGCCCGCCCCGATAATACAATCCACCGGACAGGCCTTGATACATAACTTGCAGCCGATACATTCATCTTCCCGGATCCATGCAATCCTCTTCGGCTCGTGTTCCCCGTGGTCGGGATTCAGTACGACAATCGGTTTGTCGAGCAGTTCGGCCAGAGCCGCGATCGTGATTTCCCCTCCCGGTGGGCATTGGTTGATTGGCGCTTCGCCGCGCGCTATAGCCCCGGCGTACTCCCGGCAACGGGGATAGCTGCACAATGTGCATTGTGTTTGCGGCAGACACTGGTCGATCCGGTCTACCAGTGGTGGGTTTGATGCGGCAGTCATGGCAGGTGAGTGGCGAGTTCTCATTTGAATCCGGTATATCGGGAGCAAAGTGTATTGTATGATTATATTGGCCGAAGTAAATGCGGGCGGTCAATCTCAAGTATATAATGACGGGTCATCCAATACATTCCCAAGATACGGTATGGTAATGAACCCCGAGCCTGGTTTGACTGGCGTGGACTTGCTGCTGAGTCCCGCTCACAACAAATCGACGGCATTTACTGAAGAGGAACGGGACCGTCTGAAATTACGGGGCTTGCTGCCGGCCGCGATTGGTTCGATGAAAACCCAGGTTGATCGGGTATTGGCGAATTTGCGCCGCAAGGACAGCGACCTGGAGAAATATATTTTTCTGTCGGCCCTGCAGGACCGCAACGAACGGTTGTTTTACCGGGTGATTGTCGAGAATATCGAGGAGATTCTGCCACTGATCTATACCCCGACGGTGGGTCAGGCCTGCAAGGAGTTCGCGAATATTTTCAGAAGGGAAAAGGGTTTTTATATTACCGCCAGAGATCGCGGGAGAATCCGTGAAATCCTGGATAACTGGCCGCACCGGGATATACGGATTATTGTGATCACGGACGGAGAAAGAATCCTCGGTCTGGGGGACCTGGGAGCCAACGGTATGGGTATCC
Source organism: Candidatus Poriferihabitaceae bacterium (assembly GCA_965208975.1). Classification (GTDB taxonomy): domain Bacteria; phylum Pseudomonadota; class Gammaproteobacteria; order Arenicellales; family Poriferihabitantaceae. The sequence goes on from CBDBQH010000003.1 coordinate 2,058,433, forward strand.
CGATCGGGAAACTGAGCCTGTATTGCGCCTGTGCCGGGATTCAGCCCGAACAGACACTGCCGATCATGTTTGATGTCGGCACCAATAACGAGGAGTTGCTCAATGACCCCGTTTATCTGGGCATGAGGCAGAAAAGATGTCGTGGCGATGACTATTACCGTTTGATGGATGAGTTTATTGCCGCCGCCAGGGACGCCTGGCCCGGCGCGTTGATTCAGTTCGAGGACTTTGCCGCGCACAACGCGTTTGCATTGCTGGACAGATACCGTGACGATACACTGTGTTTCAATGATGATATACAGGGCACGGCGGCAGTTGTTCTGGCCGGGGTCTACGCTTCCACCCGGATTTCAGGTGTGCCGTTTCGGGATTTGAAGTTCACCTTTCTGGGCGCCGGTTCGGCGGCATCCGGAATAGGTTCGATGATTGCGAAGGCTCTCATGGCGGAAGGTCTTGGGCATGATGAGGCTCATCGGCGTCTGTGGTATTTCAACAGCAAGGGACTGGTTACCCGCTCCAGAGAAAATCTGGCGAATCACATCCGATGCTTTGCTCATGACCTGCCCGATTATCCATTTATCGAAGCACTGGATGTTCATCGTCCCGACATACTGATCGGCGCAACCGGACGGCCCGGTATGTTTTCGGAGCCAATCATCCGCAAGCTGGCCAGCATCAAATCCCGCCCCGGCCTATTCGCGTTATCCAATCCGACCAGCCGCTCGGAATGCACCGCCGAACAGGCTTACCAGTGGACGGAGGGGCGGGGCGTGTTCGCAAGTGGCAGTCCATTTGGCGAGGTTATCTGTAATGGCAGAACATATCGCCCCGGACAGGGCAACAATTCGTATATCTTTCCGGGTGTCGGGTTGGGAATGATTGCCTGTGGGGCCAGGACGATACCGGATTCAATCTTCCTGGAATCCGCCAAAGCCCTGGCGGGCGCCGTGACGGACGAAGATCTCGAGGCTGGCTCGATTTATCCCAAGATCAATCAAATCCGCAAGGTTTCCCTCACGATTGCCAGCGCCATTGCCGACTATGCCTGGCAACACGGCATTACGTGCGAAGCGCCCCCGGAAAACCTGACCGAATACATTCAGGCGCTCATGTACGACCCGGTTTATTGAGGGGGGGGGCGGTTTGGTCGTTGCCGGCATCACTCCGCTTCCTCACACAGTAGCTGATCCGGTGACCAGATCAGGGCTGCCAGTTGGCAGTAGAGTATGGAACGCTCTTCCAGATCGGCCTTGACGAATTGTTCATGGTCCCGGAACGGCAAGCGATACTTTTCGATGGTTTGGTTATCTATGTTAGCCAGAAGGTAGCCATTGATATTTTTCATTGATCAATACCCTGGAATCCTTCTTACCTGATTTGCCCTGGCAATATATTCCTGACCAGGCCATTGGTTTTTGTCGGCAGGTAAAATTATTTGCCTGTTAAGTGGTTTTTCAAGCTCGGACAAGCCATTTGCCAGACCATCTTCTCTTAATTTCCCGGCTTGCTCATCATTAAGCCTTACGTGCAAACCCTCGTCAAGATAGATTAAAGCTTTATCATACGCCCGATGAAACGTGGGGGACAGAGATATTCCGTTGCTTGTTTCATCCGAAGACCCTTCTACGGCGACTGGAAGTATATGCGCGGCCTCTACAAGCCGTAGTTGCATTCCGGTGACAGCACACCGATTTGTGTATGCGTCTAAAACCTTCTTGCGAAAGTTGGCATCGCGACTTAAATGTCGCACCTCGGAAACCAGCCGTTGCCTTTCTGACGGGAGCTGCTCCACTTCCCGTTCTTCGATCACTTCCAGGTTTGTTGCCCTTCCCAATAAACCTAATATGCCCGCTCCATGTACATGTAATTGGTTCGCGTTAACCACATAGTTTAAAAACTGGTCTGGTCGAATCCCTATGGCAATTTCCTGATTGTCCTTCGTTGAAAAATCCATACCGCTATTCAAGCAACCCCGCAAGGCTGATATGTTGATCTGCACGGATGGCGAACCGGCTGTGAAGGTTTGGTGTCGTTGTAAATCAAATCCGCCAAACACCTCCAGATCGGGGTAATAGCCCATTAGTGTCGTATAACCATTTGGATTCATCTCTAACGGAGAGCCGACAGATGTCATCTGGATGCGGTATTCGTTGGGTAACGTCTTGCGTCCACCATGAGTGATTGTCCAGATGTATATCCAGATTGAAATTCTTTTGTCGAGCCATTCTATGGCAAACTTTCCTGGATGATGCTGTAGATTGGGTGACAGATACACGCCGGAACCACCTGACATCCCGACTGCGTCAAGTAATGCGCCAACCAGGTTTTCGGATGACATGGCGATCATATATCTATTTTCCTGATCGCCTTACTTTTCCGCCATCTTCATGTAATTTGTCTATCCTTTCAGGACTGTTTGACCAAAATGCGCCGGGTGATGATATTTTATAAGACATTTTGATATTTTTGTTCTGCCCATTACAACTTCCTCTGGATTCGGTTTCAAATCTCAACAGACCTCCATCAATATATTCTTTTACTTCATCCACACAAATCCATTTTCTACCCAACCGCTCACATACCTCCCCCGTGACACAGGAACCTGCGAACGGGTCAACAACCAAGTCTTCTCTATCCGTCAACATACGTATGAAATATTCCGGCAGTGAGGCCGGAAACCTTGCTGGATGCGGTTTTATGCTTCTCTCCTTGCATAATCGCAAGTACGAAGAATTGCTCTCGGTATTTGCTATGGCGATCAGATTAGGAGGGATGGCCGCGCCATTGTCTATAGAGAATTTTTCGCTGATATCATGGCCGCTTGGGCGCAACTTCGCTTTGTAGCCATTTTTCAAAAGTGACTTCATCGAATCGCTGTACGGAGCCAAAACCCGCTTGTTGCTGGCTTTGGGCCATGGCGTTTTGGATAACCACCAAACACAATTCACTGCATCCTTGACCCGGATGCGACGTATGTTTACCCATTCGGCGGGTGTCGGCAGCTTTGAAGGATTCCACCAGTAAAACTCCTGAGCCAGATGAAATCCATACTTTCGGCACAGCATGATCAATAGCTCATAGTGATAAAGTGACCGGGTTGGCTGGCCCGGCATCCACGCTCCTCCTATGTCGATAACCAGTGATCCTGTTTCTTTTATAATCCGGGAAAATTGTTCAGCGAACGGTTTGATCCATTCCAGATAATCATCAGCGTCAGCGTTGCCATAATCTTTTTTTCTAACCAGTCCGAACGGCGGTGAAGTCATCACCAGATCTACCGACTCCTTCCGCAATGTTCTTAATATTTTCAGCGAATCGCTACAGTATATTTTCCCGACCTTTGTTTTATACGTTAGTTTCATCTGATTTCAGCAGGCAGTGATATTATAATACCACATAGGACAGGTCTCAAAAAAGTAAGTCAAGTGGCGGCTGAACAGTGGCGGCTGAACACCAATTCTGATCACAGTTCGTATATTATAGGGACTCCACTAATCGGATTAGGAAATTCGGAGTCCAATACTTGTGAAAAAACGTCTTTTTATCAGTCACTCCTGGACTTACAGCGAGCGTTACAATTCAATGGTGAATTTGCTGGATAGTCGACCGTATTTCAATTGGATGAATTACTCGGTGCCGGAGAACAAAGCATTCGGGGTTATGGCTATGACGAAGATGAAAGAAGAACTTCGCCAACAAATACGCCCTGTTCACTGTGTGATTATTATCGGTGGAATGTGGGCTAATTACAGTGACTGGATTCAATTTGAAATGGATTTCGCCAAGGGAATCGGGAAGCCAGTTCTTGGTGTTCGACCACGTGGCGCACGGGTTCTGCCAAGTGCTGTGAGCACCGCATCTGATAAAGTAGTGAATTGGAATTCTGATTCAATAGTTGCTGGCATTCGCGCAATATCATGACCGCTCCGAAATTAAAGTATCCTGCGTTGTATGACAGCGCGAACAGTGGGTCGAATGCTGCTCAACGGAAATTTTTGTGGACTATTCGGGGGGAATATATTTTGCTCTTTTGCGTCAGTGTGGCAAGCGTTATCCATAAAGCATATGAACTCAATCCATTATTCATTTCGTTACTTCTATTTTTTCTTGCAGGGCTTTTTCTGTTCAAGGTGTTAAAAAAGCTTGATCAGGACTGGTATCTGTGTCGAGCGCTGGCAGAGTCTGTGAAAACATCAACGTGGCGGTTTTCCATGCGCGCTCACCCTTTTCAAGATACAAAAACAGTTTCTATCCCCAAGGAAAATTTTAGTAATTTGCTGACCGATATTCTGAGAGCGAATAGACATATCGCACAAAATTTAACTGCTGACGACACTTATCAGGTGACCGAGTCAATGGTCAAGGTACGCAAATTATCTATTTCAGAGCGTCTTTCATATTATGTAAACAATCGAATTGATGATCAGCAGAATTGGTATAAGAAAAAGTCAGCAAATAACAAGCGTGCCTTTCAGGTTTGGTTTTGTTTGATTATTTTGATATATATTGGTGGACTGATAAGCCTTAATGCGCACCAGCTTGGGATGCCTTGGGCAAATTTCTTGTTTGATCCCTTTATTGTTTTAGCGACGTCAGCTATTGGTTGGCTCCAAATGAAACGCCACGGAGAATTGATAGCCAGTTATAATCTTACAGCACATGAGATTGGAATAATCAAAATTCATTCAGACTCTGTCGAAACGGAAGAGTCTTTATCGGATTTTGTGAACGAGGCAGAGTTGGCGTTTTCACGTGAGCATACCCACTGGATCGCGAGGCGAGATACGAACTGACCAGTATACATAACTCGACCGTGACTCTGTCAAACGGCTTTTTTAATAAAGTATAAACAGGGTTTCGACCCAGAGCAGGTCTTAGCTCGAAAGTTGTTGATGTGGAGATCGTTGACTATCATTGATTGAGGGGAGAAAATTATGCGTGTAAAAAACGGGCTGCGGCCAGTGCATCCAGGTGAAATTTTGCGCGAGGAGCTTGAAGGTCTCGGGTTGAATGCCAATTTGATGGCCAAGGCCATGGCGGTGCCGACCAATCGGGTTACTACCATTTTGAAAGGGCAACGAGGCGTTACGGCTGATACTGCGTTACGGTCGTCGAGGTTTTTCGGGACACCGCCTAACGATCAAAATAAATCAGGTGGTTGATGTCGAGCCTGATTCCCAGGCTTTCTCCGACATCGTGGTCGTGGTGGGATGGAACGAGAGTGAGCACCCGGGTGCCGCTCGGTAATGCCAGCGTATTAAAGATAGCTTCCCCCCGAAACGCTTTCTTGATGATCTTGGCCACGGTGGGGCTGTCGTTGTGTATGATGTCACCATTCTGGCTGACCACGATGGAGCCGAGGAAGTAGTGGCCATAGCTGGCGACCTTCGGCGGGGCATCCCCCGGTTGGTAGCTGTTGAGGAAGCGGCCTGTCAGATCGTCAACAAGTTCCTGAAGTTGTTTCCGACCCCATTTATATTCCCGCTGGTAGTAATCAATGCCATAGCTCCCTCCGGAGAGTAGTTCTTGAATTGAGCGGTCGTAGCCCTTGATATCTTGCATTGATCACAACATATCGTTGTCGCGGTTGTGGATCGTGATGCTGCCATGGTCATGGCTTCCCTTTGTCCGGGAACCCAATTTAGGCAGCGATTGTGTCAGCCTCATACAACACCTATCGTCTGTTTCCGTTGCCTGTTCATGCCGACGTGATTGACCCCTCAACCAATTCGATCTGCTTTTCTCGCCGTGGTCTCACCGATTCGGGTAACAACCCGTCGATTGCCTTTGCCGGGACATTCCCCAGTTCTTTCGGTTCCAGCTTGTGCAACCCGCCACCGTAGACGCGACCTTCCCCAAGCATTGTCTTCGGGCAAATCTCGTTCAGAAATTCCCAGATCTGCCGTTTTAGTTCCGGTTTGTCCTGCAAGATGCGTTTGACAGGCTCTTTCGGATACAACATCAAGTATACATTCGCGGCCGTCGCTTTCGAATTATTCAGCAAGAAGCGAAACGGCCTGCCGTTCTTTTTGTCGCTTCGTCCGAGATAGGTGCAGACGAACGGCGCCGGTGGCCGGCATTCCTGCGTGTACCACAGCTTCCGGTGCCGGCAGAGATAGCGATCAGCAATGCCTTCCGCCTTGCCCTCTTCAAGATAGGTCCACAGCTTTGGATAGCGCTCCCTGATCTCGTTTTCCGTCCACGGAGGGTCAAGTAGAAACAAACGTTGCTCCAGCATGGGGTTACCTTTTCGATCACCCTTAATCTCGTTGTCCGGCACATAGCGCGGACTCGGCAGAATCGGCTTGAATGCTCCCATCGGCAGCCCGCGTCGCTCAATCTCTTGCGCCGACAGGATGAAATAGTTATTGTTGCCCGTCGCCAGACCCCGTTTGATTTTGAAAAAATCACCCAGCACCGGCCCTTCGGTCGCTTCATGACTTTCCTTTATTGGATAGCGTGTCCACTTTGGGTCACGGCGCAACGTCTGGACCGGCACCAGTCGTTCCAGTTTTGGGTGTTCCAATGTTCCGCCATAGGTGAAGCGCACTTCATATCCTGTTCGAGGGGGAGTGTTACGGAACCACACAACGGCCGATGACACAAGCGCGTCGCCGAACTGTACATCGGTCGGGTCGAAGCGATGAATATGTAGAAGCGTCACCTTGCTGAGTAAGTATTGTTTTATCGAGACACCATAATTCACATCCATGAACTCGCTCGGAATCAACCACCCCGCCAGGCCGCCATCGGTCATCCACGCGTGACTCAGTCCCAGGAAATAGCAATAGAGTCCGGCCAGTCCGTTGATCTTCACGCCGCAGGCATCCTGCGCACGCACCTTCAACTGCTGTTTCTCGCCGTTGATGATATGGTGATGCCGTACATAAGGCGGATTACTGATCAGCAGGTTAAACTTTTCGGTAGCCTCCGGCGCTTGGGCGTGGGTGAAATCCTTCAAGCGGATATCCAACCCCGTTTCACCCCATAGTTTCGATGCCGGTCTACCGTAATGAGGGTCAATTTCATACCCCACTGCTGCTTGGATACGGGTTTGCGGGAACACGTTCAGCAACGCCGAATAAAAAGATCCTGTACCGACCGCCGGATCAATGAACCGTACTTTTTCGTTTTTATCGAGATGTGCATTCGCATAGCGCTGAATGTCTAAAGCCAGGCCAGGCGGTGTCGCAAACTGACCCATCCGGTTCCGCAAAGCAGTGTCCCTTCCCGCGTCCAGTTCTTCCTGCAGGGCCAACCGCCGCGCCTCTAGTTTTGCAAAGGCTTTTTTCATCATCTATAACCCGAATTTCCCGAGATCGTTGATACGGTGCTCCCAGACCCAGTCAATGCCTTCTGCCGCCTCATAACCGAGATAGCCACTGTCGAAATATCCGCACAAGAACAGAATATAGCGAACATTGTGACCGTAAGTTCGGCGCAGCTGACTCATTTTAGTGGCTTCCTCCTTGCGTCGTTTGTTGACGTTCGCGAAATCTCCTGCTGATTTCGCTTCGATCAGCAACGGTAGTTCTTCTGCCTTCGTATCCTTCGGCATAACTACGACATCCACAGAGATATTAACCGGCTTGGCAGTACTTTCCTGAGCAACGGGTACGTTAAGCCTAAATGAATATGTCCCCGGCTGCATCTCGTGATACTTCGTTCCCCCGTCTGTCGTCAGGCTCTTGTACCCCAAGGCCGTCAACCATTCGCTGATCGCCGCGAGTTGACGTTTTTCCTGTGCATTGCGGATGATTGGATTGGCAACAGCTCCGCATAGACGATCAGCCACGATTGTCGCGGCTCGATACAGATCCTGTTTGGGCGGATTATCTTCGCGCCCCAACCAGACAAAGACATCCGGATCCGCCATTTTCTCAATAATCTCCCCGACCTTCTTAAGATCCTTGTCCAACTCCCGAAGCGGCATTCGCGGCGGGACTCTGTTGTTTTTCTCCATTGTCTTGATCAGGTTGCTGGAAACGCCAGCAAGGCCGATCAGTCGGTCCATGGCCAATGGTGGACAAGTGGACATTCGCAGTGACGGCAACACCGAGGGCTTCGCCTTCAGCAGTTCCATGCCCACATTCGTCAGGTTCTTCGTCGCTTTCAGCGTCGCCTCGACATCCTTTGTGGTCTGAATCCGCGTCGTTCGGTAAGCCTCCGGCGCAAAGCGCATGAACCAGTCATTGTACATGTCCACTGACTGTGCAATGTCCTGTTTCCACCGGTCCGGCTTGTCCCTGTTAACTGCCATTACGTGCTTGTCTTTATCTGGCCCTGATTATCAGTCACTGATGCTTCCCTCACCTTAAGTTTGGAAAATATAGTTGTTTTCGTAGCGCAAGTCACGTTCCTCGTCCTTTGCCTCTTCGTTAGACAAGCACGCTTTGGTGCGATATTCGATGTTTGCAAGATGGGTACGGACATATTCCCTCTTGTCCGTGTTGTTCCTGGTTCCTGCTCCAAAGGGAGCCGGCAGGAGAGAAGACATCCTGTAAGCCAGATTCTTTCCGCTACCGAACAGCGCCAACTCTCCTGTCTGACGATTGCGTAACTCATACACGCCCGTACCGAATGGGGCGGATAGATACTCGCCTTTTCCTGGATCAGGGAACGCCAACCAACGGCTCCACCTGTTTGATGCGCTCATGATTAATCCTTGATCAGAAGTAGTGATCATTATAAAGGACGCGGCCTACCGATCAAAATAAATCAGGTGGTCAATGTCGAGCTTGATCCCTAAGCTTTCTCCGACACCGTGGTCATGGTGGGATGGAACGAGGGTGAGTACCCGGGTGCCACTCGGTAATGCCAGTGTGTACAGATAACTTTCTCCCCGGAACGCTTTCTTTATGATTCGGGCTGTCGTCGGGCTGTCATCGTCGTGAATGATGTCGTCAGGCCGGATCAATACCTGAACCTTCTTCCCGGAGCCAGGTTTGATTTGTTGCAGGTCCTGTTGAATCCGGTCATCGGACAGGTCGCCGGTCAGGTCCTGTTCACCGTACTGTGACAGTTCGCATTGGATTTTGCCATCGGCTGTCAGGGCGCCATTCAGAAATACGCCGTCACCGACGAAGTTCGCGACAAACCGGGTTTCAGGCTGATGGTAGATGTTGTAGGGAGTTCCCCATTGTTCTATTCGTCCCTGGTTCATGACTCCGACCATGTCGCCAAAAGTGAATGCGTCCTGTTGGTCATGGGTAACCAGAATACAGGTTGTACCGATTTCCTTCAGCAAGTCCCGCACTTCCTGTCCCAGTTTTTCGCGCAGTTCAAAATCCAGATTGGAAAAGGGTTCATCCATCAGCAACAGTCCCGGTTTTGGCGCCAGCGCCCGCGCCAGCGCTACCCGCTGTTGTTGTCCTCCTGACAGCTCATGTGGATAACGCTTGCCGTAGTCGGAAAGGCGGACATATTCCAGTATTTCTTCAACGGCCGCTTTCTTCGATGACGGTTCTTTCCCGTACAGCCCCGCCTCGACATTCTTTTGTACGGTGAGATGGGGAAAGAGGGCGTAGTCCTGGAACACCATGCTGATATTTCTTTTTTCAGGGGGGGTATTGACGCCGGCGCTGGAAATACAGGTTCCGTTGAGTGTGATGGAGCCGCCAGTCAGTTTCTGAAAGCCTGAAATCGCCCGCAAAACGGTGGTTTTTCCGCAACCGCTTGGGCCGAGAAGGCAGGCCAGCGTCCCTTCTTCCAGATCAAAGGAAGTCTGATCGACGGCGCTCTCACTTGCGTATCGGCAACTGATGTTGTCCACTGTCAATCGCGAAGGACATGGATTATATTCTGTCACGCGCATACAAATCCGGCAATGCCAATAGTAGTTCGCTGGACAATAGAATCAGGTCAATTGGTTCGACGCCAACCCTGGTCTCATCCAGATCATTTATGTTGATGATAACACGGGGAGTGATAGGAACTGTTGAATCATTCCCCCGCAGACCGGGGAATCACATTCCGCGCAAGCGGATGTGATGGGGGGTATTTCACGGATTCGGTGGGGGGCAACCGTAATCAAACGCCCCACCCGCCATCGTAGGGACAGGTCTTGTGCCTGTCCGCTATCGTTGAACCCTGTTCCGGCGGTTGCGGGAGGGTACAAGACCCTCCCCTACGATGACGGTCGGAACTCCTGTCACCACCGCCCCTTCCGTCATTCCCGTGAAAACGGGAATCCACGACCTCATGGAATCTGTATTACCGATGCGTAGAGCCTGCCCCCGGCTTGATCGGGGGGGCGCCCCTTGTGGGTGCCCGCATTATTTCCGTATACGGTCGATGACGGTTGCGGGAGGGTACAAGACCCTCCCCTACGATGACGGTCGGGAATCATTCCCCCCTTGAGGGGGAATCACATTCCGCGCAAGCGGATGTGATGGGGGGTATTCCCGCTTCGCGGGAATCCTGTCACCACTTCATGCCTGCTTCCACTTTCATGCGATGTTCGGATTGGTTGTCATTGTCATGACGGGTGAGTTTCAACCCCAATGTCCGCTCACTTCTGCCGATAGTGGATTGCAGCCGCCAGCCGAGTGTGGTTTCTCGCTCTTTGGCGTACAGACCCACCCCCAGATGTGGACGGGCGATATAGCGTCCATCACCAATGGTAAAACCATATCCCGCCTGCGCTTTGAATCGTTGCCCTGTAGCGGATTGCGCCGGTTCCAGAGATTCCGCGCTCAGTAATCGCTCCCGGCCCGAAGACACCGTACCCCAATCCTGTTTCAGGGTGAAGGTAAATCCTTGCTCAGCCGGAGACGGATTAAATCCCATGGACAGGGAGAGACCCCGATCTTTAATATCTGAATCATGATGGGTAATCAGACTTCGGCCATTGATTTGAAGGTTCAGTCCGCGCCGGGAATCGGTCCATTGGACTCCGCCCCCGACTTCCACACCGAATCCACTTTCAGCGTCTCCGCCATCATGACGCAATGCGGATTCCCAATTCATCTTCAGCGCCTGTACCGCAGTGAATCGGGGGATTCCGGGGATTGCGGGGATACGCCCACTGCCTTTGATTCCCACCCGCATCCTTGAAGCATGCGCCGTGGCATGGTTCAGTTCCAGTCCGTCTGTGACCGCCTCGGTACGGGTTCTCAACCACAGCGCATCGGTGACGATCGATAAGGTACGATGGGTTTCTTCCCGGAGGATGGCGTCACTGCCCAGGGCCACAAAGGCGGTATGGGTATCCGTAGTGAGGTCTTGCCTTTCGCTTCTGATGAGGGTGAGGTCTCCCGTACCATAACCCAACGCGCCCCACAGCGTCATGCGGTCATTCACTTGCCGGGACATCCACGGAGTCAACAGGGTCTGTTCTGATTCAATCTCTCCTTTGTTTTTCGTCTGGTATTGTCCTTCTGCCTGACTATACGACAGAACCAGTCCGCGTTGTCCGTGGGTATGGGTTTGATCGACTCCGAGCAGGGTGGTGAGGACTTCTCCATTGAGGGTGGTTTCTCCACTCTGGCCGTCAAACTCGGAGAAGGCGCCCTGTGCCCACAGGGAAGCGATGGAACCATCGGTTGTGGTTGCGCTCCACGACATCGACGAATCAGACAGTAGTTCAGACATGGTGATGGCGCGGCTGTGCGGTCTGGCGATGGAGTTGGGGGGCTGTGTCCAGGATTGTATTTCTTGCGGGGTTCTTGTATCCATGCGATAACCAGCCAGTCGAGCGGAAAGTCCGGGGGTGGGAGTGGATTGAATGCGATCGGAGATGCTGTCTAATACGTGTCCGGCTTGTGTTCGGGCAAAGCGGGTTTGCCAGGGGATGGCGACAGTGGTCAGGTCTTCGCCGACCACAACCCGCAACGGCGCCTGCCGGGACTGCATGGCCGCATAGTTCGGGTCTTGTGAGGTGATGACATGAGTCAGGGTAACGGCGCCTTCTTGCTGTGCGGTCAGGGTGAAGGTCTGTGGCGTGTTCCAGTTGTCTTTCGTGAAGGTCAGGCTGGACGGGGAGAAGGTGATGATGGCGATATCGGGCGGTGTGAAGGCATTGTGGGGGCTTGCGGAGGCTGAGGTCAGGGATGGGGTGACGGTTGCGGCGCCGGGTTGCGCGCTGAGGGTGATGGTGACCGGGGCAGTCGGTTGACTGATCAGTTGCATTGTATATTGCGAGCTTTGTCCAATCTCGGGAATCCGCAGTCCCTGTGCAGACGGTTGGAATCCGGCGGTATCGTCGTCGTGAATGGTAATGGTGGCGGAATCGGTGGCGAGGGTATAGCCATCCGCCGGTTGCAGGGTGACGGTGACCGAGCCATCTTCTTCGTCGATGAAGTCCTGGATGGTTGGAATCATCAGGGAAGTGGTAGCGCGGTCAATGACGCGGGTTTTGACTCCGGTGGATTCAGAAGCGGTGAAGTCGCCTTGCCCGGCAATGGTGAGGGATACGGAGATGGGTTCAACCGGCGCCGGTTCGGCGGTTATCGTGAAAGTCGCTACCGCGCCTTCGGTGAGGGTGTCGGATTGCGCCTGGATGGAAAGGACTGGAATCACGGGCTCAGGTTCTTGTGGTTCCTGCGGTGGTTGCGGCTCTGTGGGGGTTTCTCCCGGTGTCGTCGGGGAAGGGTCCGGAGTAGTCCCCGGTTGGGTGGAGGGCGGTGGATCGACCGGATCGGGTTGCACGGCCAGGATGGGGCCGACATGGCCTGCTGATACACTGTGGGCAAAGCCATTGCCGTCGGTATAGTTGATAGTACACGTGATGAGGCGACCGAGGTGTTCTGCTGGAATGGTGTAGGAGGCCGCATTGTGGACAATCTGGGTGATGGTGTTGTCTTGCGCGGATTCTCTCCAGCCCCACCCGTAAGTCAGCGCCCCCGCTCCATTGCCGTCGGGGTCGTTGGCGGTGCGGGTGACGGTCAGGGTTTGACCGACCCGGGCATTGCCGGTGATGGAGAACGTCGCGACGCCGGTGTTCTCGATGATCGTTCGGGTGAATGAGACGCCGGTTCCCAAGCCGTAACCATTGCCGTCTGTCAGGGTCACTGTAATTGTTTCGCCGTTGTCTGCGGTATTGTCCGGGGTGAGGGTAATCGGAAAGTCTACCTGATCTCCCAAATCAAACGCTCTGCCCGCCGGGATGGTGAAGGTTCCACTGCCGCTTCCATCCGGATTATAGGTCGCTCCGGGTATGGTGTAGTCGGTTCCGGCCATGGCGCTGCCACTTAAAGTATAGGAAATCACCAAAGCCTCTTCCAGTTCGCGGGTCACTTCCAGTCGGTTTGCGGTAATCGTGCCGGCGGATTCGTCTACAGTTCCTGTGGTGCGGCTGTCGGCCCAGAATACGTTCGGTTCCGGTTCATTATCGGTCAGGGTGACATTCAGGTTTTGACTGACCGAACCATAATCGCCGCCAGAAGCGCGATGCGTCAGGATAACGGTGTCATCCGTGGTGTCGTCATCTTCGGCCGCTGTCACAGTGACGGGCTGCGCCGTACTCCACAGTTTGGCTCCGGTCGGGTTGAAGGTTAAGGTATTCTGATTGCCATTCGTACCGGAATCGGTATCGAGGGTCAGGTCGGTACTGGCGTGACCGCTAATGGTCACCGTCACCGCTTCGCTTGGTTGGGTATTGAGTTTTACAGTATACGTATTACTGCCGCCTTCCATGAGGGGCGGGGAGGCGGGGGAGAAGGTCAGTCCCCGTGTATCATTATCGGTAATCACAACCGCCACCGTACCGGTCGGCGTGGTGCCACCGGCGCCCGTGCCCGAAGTTCGATCCAGATTGCTCATGACCGCCCGGCTAGAGGAGCCAAAGCCGACTGTCAGGGTCTCTGAGGCGCCTTCATCGGTGGTATCTTCTACCGCCGTTAAGGTCAGTGTCGCGGTCTGTACCGTATTGGTATCGTGTCCGCTGAATACCACCGCCGGAGTCGCCGCGCTGTGCGGACTTGCGGTATTCAGGGTCACCCCGGAGTTGAGGCTTGATCCAGATGCTAACGCCAGCGTGTAGTCCCCCGCCACTATGCCGCTTCCGGTTACGGTCAATGGCGCCGTCACAGTCTCTGTGGCTCTCAATCTCCGTCCCAGGGTCACGGTCAGGGTGGCCGTGCCGCCGTCCTCGCCAATGGCGCTGGTTCCACCACTACGCGCCAGGGTCACCGTAGTAGCATCATTGTCATTGACGGTGATACTGGCAGAACCTGTGCCGGTATAGCCTGTGCCTGTGGCAATCGTTACGGTGACCGGGCCACTTGGTTCATCTGTATCGGTGTTGCCGTTATCGGTCGCAACCGTGTAGGTCGCGGTACTGGTATTGGTACTGGAACTCGGGATGGAGACGGTCTTGCCGCTTCCCTGATTGGTGGAAGAGACGAAGTCGGCGTTCGGGGCGTCCGCTACGGTGAGGTTGACGGTGCGGGCGGGCACTGTGGTTCCGGAGGGAGTGGTGGCGGTAATGGTAAAGCTGGCGGCTGTGCCTTCAGTGACCGGGGTGTTGGCGGTGGTCGGGGCAATGGTCATCACCGGCGCCGCCGTTGGTATATCATTATCATCCAGAGTAATCTCGCCGTTGCCGGTGCGTGAGCCGGTGGCGCCGCCGCCTAATCCGGTGGCGGTCAGTATCGGAGCGTTGCCGGTGGATGCGGCGGGTATCGAGACAATGACGGTCTCATCGTCGGTATCGGCGTCGTCTTGTGCTGCTATCAGACTGATCGTGGCGACCGTCGCGGAACCGGTGGCGGCGCCGGTGAAGGCCACCACTCCGTTCGTCAGGTCCAAGGATATGGTGTTCGAAGTCGAACTACTCAGGATGAAATCGGTGTTCAATGCGCCCCCACTGAACTGTAACGGAATCGCCAGAGATTCTCCGGCGCGCAAGGCGCGTCCCAGGGTCAGGGTGATTTCGGCGGCGGCAGTGGCGCTGCCTTCCTCCGCCAGAGCGTCCGTCACTTCCAGGGTGACGGTGGTCGGGTCGTTATCGCGCGCGTCAAAAAAATGGGAAGACTCGTCAGCATCTATGGTATAGCCGGTTCCGGCTACCAGCGTGGCGGTGACCCGCCCGTTGGGTTCGTCTATGTTATCGGTCGGTATCCCGAAACTGTAGGTCTGTGTCTCTGCGCCATTGCCGGATGACTGGAATTGCACCGTTCGGGCGCCCTGATTGCCAGTCGGCACATAGTCCGCGTTCGGGGCGTCTGTGACCATGATGTTGACCCGCCGGGCACCGGCAAAGGCCGGCGTTGCGGTGAGGGTGAAAGAGCCCGTGGCGCCTTCTGTTTGTGGCGGATTATTCAGGGTAAGCGAACTGTAATTCGTGTGGCGGATGGAAATGACCGGAATGGCGTTGTCGTTGACGACGACATTGAAGGTGTTGGCGGTAGAACTCGGGTCGGCGCCGCCGCCGACGTTGGTCAGGGTTCTGGCGTCAAACGCGGCGTTGTTGCCCAGGGCGATGGTATAGGTTTCAGAACCAGTGCTTTCGGTGGTGTCATCCACTGTCGGGGTCAACAGGACGGTGGCTACCTGCGCTCCGGCATTGAAGTGCAGCAGTTGAGTGTTTCCACTGTTCGTATCGGTGACGCCGGTGTTTATGCCATTGCCGGGTTTCAGGGCGACACTCCAGTCGGCTGCAACCACGTTCGTGCCACTCACGGTATACGGGACTTCAATGCGTTCTCCGGCTACCAGGGCGCGGCCTAACGTGACTGTGAACTCGATCGCTGTGCCTTCGGTGACGGCGCCTGTGCCTATACGGGCGAGGGAGACGACGGTGGGGTCGTTGTCTTCCACCAGCGCCTGGTCGGAAGTGCCGCTTAAAGGTAATTCGTAGCCGGTCTGGGAGCAGGAAGCGTCGGCAGGGTCCACTCCGGTGACTTTGATCAGGCTGTAGACTTCATCATCGGTGTCGTCGCTCCAGGTAACATCGTAGTCCACACTCGTGGCGTTGGCTGGAATCGTCACGGTCTTCGCGCCTTTCGATGTGGAGCTTAAGCGGCTGCCGCCGCTCTCCGCCACATTCAGGCAGACGGTCAAGGTCGATGACGGCGCCGGAGTGGAGATCACCTCGAAAGTCACCTCTTCGGTCGCTTCTTTATGTTCCGCGTGGGAATTGCCGCCGATTTGGCGGATCGGGAGTCCGTCTACAAGCGGAAAATTGACGGAGATGACAGGAAAGTCATTGTCGCTCATGATTATATCGGCGTAACCGCTGCTTCCTGCCGCTACTGCATAGGTCGCCGGGTCAGCGGTACTGGAGCCTACCGTTACCCGAAATAAGCCATTCTCCTCGACGATCATGTCGTCCACTGTGGGGACCATGTAGGTGATCGAAGAGGTCCCCATCAAAATAGTGACGGTGTCGGCTCCTTTGTCTCCCGGCGCGACGTAATCAGACCCGGGTTGTTCTGACACACTCAGATTTACTACCAGATCCGCGCTCACGTTCGCATCCGCGCTTATTGTGAAGGACGCAGTAGCGCCTTCTACGAGAAGAAACTGACCCGGTGCGTTCGCAATGCTGATAACGGGGAGGGATTGGGCGATGGCTTTGGCGGTGAAGCCGGTGAGGAGTGGCAGCAGGAGAAAGATGGAGAGGAAGTGTCGGAAAGGATAGCGCCGGTTGTGGATTCCCGCCTTCGCGGGAATGACGGATGGGGAATCAGGCGGACAAGGAGTGAGCGGGTGGGAAAAATCCCGCAATACAGAAGCCATCATGCCCGAAGCCCAAGCCCGGGCTTGCTTGCTTGCTTGCTTGCTTGCTTGCTTGCTTGCTTGCTTGCTTGCTTGCTTGCTTTATTGTAACAGCATCTTTGAGGCCGGTTGTCAAGGGGGAATGTGGGGATTGTGCGTGATCCGGCTTATGGGCGGGCGGGCACGGGGACCCGCCCCCCCGATCAAGCCGGGGGCAGGCTCTACGAATCGGGGTGGGCATAGCTTGAATACTTTCGATCATGTCTGGTTCCTGATTGTGCTCGTTGTTGCAGTTGGATTCTTGCCTGGATTCCCGCTTTGCGGGAATACCCCCCATCACATCCGCTTGCGCGGAATGTGATTCCCCCTCAAGGGGGGAATGATTGCCCCGACCAAATCCGCTTGCGGATTTGACTCCCCCTCAAAGCCTGTCCTCGACCTGATCGGGGAGGGGGAGTGATTGTGCGTATTATCAGGGTTTTATGTCGTTTGTGTCAAATTGTATGACTGCGGTTATGCTTTTGTTGATTCGTGATCAGCCGGTTTTTTGTTTCAGCGACTGGGAAACTGAAATTGTTTTGCTCAGGACAATAACCGGAATCAGTCCGGTCAGGACGATCATCAGCGCGGACAGAGCGCTGTATTCTATCATTTCGTCCGAAGCGAACAGGTACACATGGGTGGCCAGCGTTTCAAAATTAAAGGGCCGCAGCAGCAGGGTGGCTGGCAGTTCCTTCATGCAATCGACGAATACGATTAGCAGGGCAGTGAAAATACCGCTTTTGATCAACGGAATATGGAACAGGCGAAGGGTTCGCAATGGGGGGTGGCCCAGGGTACGGGCAGCCATGTCGATAGACCCCGGAACCTTGGAGAAGCTGGATTCGATGCTGCCCGTGGAAATCGCGAGGAAACGAATAATGTAGGCGAGGATTAACGCGAAGATGGCGCCGGTCAGTATCAGTCCGGTCGAGAAGCCGAAATGCAGTCTGGAAAAGCCGTCCAGCCAGTTCTCAATCGTGGTCAGGGAAATGACGATTCCTACTGCCAGAACCGAGCCGGGAACCGCGTATCCGAGGGATGAGACTTTCGACAGGGAAATGAACCAGGACGGGGTGATCATTCTTCGTGAATAGACAACCAGGAGCGAAATGGCGGCGCAGCTGAGTGCGGCGATGCCCGAAACGGTCAGGCTGTTGAATGCGTATTCACGAAACTCCACAGTCCAGGATTGATCGAAATACCGTACCCCGTAACCGACCAGCATGGCGAAGGGGATCAGGAATCCGGCCAGTACCGGCAAAAAGCAGAGGGTAAAGGCAATCCATTTGGAGATACCGTGTAACGGCAGATTCTCCCGGTGGGAGAATCTGCCGGCGCTCTGATAAAAACGGATTTTGCTTCGTCCGGCCTGTTCGAGAGCCAGCAGGATGAGCGCGAAAGTCAGCATGACCAGCGCTATCTGGGCCGCCCCGCCCAGATTATTCATGTTCAACCAGACATCGAACAAGCCCGCGGTCAGGGCATGTACGGCGAAATAATCCACCGTGCCGAAGTCGTTGAGTGTTTCCATCAGCGCCAGGGCGACGCCGATGGCGATACCCGGGCGGGCGATGGGCAGGGAAACAAACAGAAACGTATTGAAGCGGGAGCGTCCCATCAGGCGGCATGCGTCGAGTAAATGAGGAGATTGTTCGAGGAATGAAGAACGCGCCATCAGATAAACGTAAGGGTACAGCGCCAGACCCATCAGCATGATGGCGCCGCCCATGCTGCGCACGTTCGGGAACCAGTAATCCCTGGCGAGTTGCCAGCCGAAAATTTCTCTCAGGAAGCCTTGAACCGGCCCGGCGAATTCGAGCAGGTCAGTATAAAGATAGGCGAGTATGTATGCAGGCACGGCCAATGGCAGCAACAACATCCATTCGAAAATCCGGTCACCGGGAAATGAATAAGTACTGATCAGCCAGGCGGTGGTGACCCCCGTCAGAAAAACCGATACCCCGACACCCGCCATCAATACAATGGTATTCAACAGATAATGCGGCAGGGATGTACTGATCAGATGAGGCCATATATTTTCTGTTGGTGAAAACGCCACCCAGATGATGGCTATGAGCGGCAACAGGGCAACAAGCGCCACGCAAATGGCGCCTGTCCCCCAGAAGCCGGCCCCGGGGCCGGACACTGGATGGCCGGGATGGCCGGGAGTTGCGGCGGTTGGGAGGCCGGCAGAACGCTTAGTGGTCGTAGCCGACACGGTCCGCGATTTTCGAGGCTTCGGCGCGATTGGCCGCCACCGCCGTCAGGCTTACGCTGTCCTGTTTGAACGCGCCCCATGCCCTGACTGCATCCGCCAACTCGATACCGGGCTTCACAGCATATTCTCCATTGAGTTGCGCGTACATCTCCTGCGCTGTGCCGCTTGCCAGAAATTTCATCAGCTGCAGCGCGTTGTCCCGGTTCGGCGCATGTCTGGTCATCGCCATTCCGCTTACATTGATATGCGTACCGCGACCGTCCTGATTTGGGAACACGACATGGACCGAGTCTGCCCACGCTTTTTGATCCGGATTCGTGATCATTTTGTACATGTAATAATGGTTGATTACGGCAATATCGCATACGCCTTCCTTGATCGCCTTGACCTGTGCCCGATCATTGCCTTCCGGTTTGCGCGCCAGGTTGGATTTTACATTTTGCAGCCATTCCTGTGCGCCTTCCACTCCATGGCGCACAATCATCGAAGCGGTCAATGCCACCATATAGGAGTGTTTCCCGGAGCGGGTGCAGATCAGGCCCTTGAATTCGGGCCTGGCGAGGTCTTCATAAGTCGAGACAGCGCCAGCGGCGACCCGCTCCCTGGAGGTGACGATCATTCTGGCTCTGGCGGTAAGGCCGTACCAGTGATTATCGGTGTCTCTCAGGTTTTCCGGGATATTGTCCAACAGGGTTTGATCCGTCACGGCCTGGGTCAGCCCCGCGTTCTTGAGGTCAGACAGGCGGCCGATGTCTACCGTGAATACCAGATCGGCCGGGCTGTTTTCCCCTTCGCTTTTCAGCTTTTCCAGCATCCCCTTTTTGGCGAAAACCACATTGACCGCGATTCCGGTATCCCCGGTAAACCGATCAAACATGGGTTGAATCAGTTCCGGGTTCCGGTAGGAGTATACATTGACCTCTTCCGCGGCGTAAACAGCTTCCACAAGCCCGATAAAGAGCGCGGATGCGATGACAAGATATTTTGATTTCATGGCGGTTGTAAGGCAAATGGTTTATAAGGGGATGCGAATGATATTCTGAATGCAAATAATTATCAACATCATTCGCATTTATTTTTACATTCCAGCTTTTACTTCCTTGCGCCCTGGTCAAAAGGTACAATCGCACCTCATCCCAAAGTTTCACCTGAGTCTCCCGCAATATGAAAAACACGGTCATACGGCTTCTCCGTCAGGCGGTCAGCGCATCAACAATCCCGGCTATGACGGGTGAGTCAGTCGCTGGCGAATCAGTCCTTGATTGGATCCATGTCGAACGCAGCCGGGATTCCAGTCATGGCGACTTTGCCTGCAACCTTGCATTGAAACTCGCCAAACCGCTGAAACAGAATCCCCGTGTTCTGGCAGAAGAAATTGTTGCGGCTCTATCGGCCTCACAACTGGATTCGGAGCGGGTCCGGAAGGTCGAAATTGCCGGGCCGGGTTTTATCAATTTTTATTTCAGGCCGGAGGCTTATTATGATCGGATCCGCCACATACAGGCTCACGCCAATGACTATGGCCGGAGTGATTCAGGTCGTGGTCAGCGTATCATGGTGGAGTTCGTTTCCACCAACCCTACCGGCCCGTTACATGTCGGTCATGGCCGCGGCGCCGCCTTTGGCGATGCGCTGGTTCGTGTTTTAAGGGCGGCGGGCTATGATACGCATAGCGAATACTATATCAATGACGCCGGCCGGCAGATGGACATTCTGGCAGTGAGTGTGTGGCTGCGCTATCTTGAATTGTGTGACTGCGCGATCATTTTTCCGGCCAATGCTTATCAGGGCGAATATGTAAAGGATATTGCCGGGAGATTCAGGCAACTGAAAGGCGACGCCTGTTGCGCGGACAGCGGGGAGCTTTTTCGCGATCTGCCGGAAGATGTTGAGCAGTCCATTGATCTGTTGATCAAGCGTTGCCGGCAGGCGCTGGGGTCCACAGAATACGAAACGGTGTTTGAGCTGGCCTGTGACGCCATGGTGGAGGACATCCGCCAGGATCTGGAAGAGTTTGGCGTGGTATTCCAGGAGTGGTTTTCGGAACGAAGTCTGCTGGAGCGGGGGGACATCCGCCAGACTATTGCGACACTTCGGGAAAACGGCCATATCTTTGAGAAAGAAGGCGCCTTATGGTTCAGGGCAACCGATTTCGGCGACGAAAAGGATCGCGTCGTGGTCAGGGCCAACGGCGCTCATACCTATTTCGCTTCTGACATTGCCTATCATTACAACAAGGCGGAACGTGGTTTTGACCGCGTGATCAATATCTTTGGCTCGGACCACCATGGTTACATAAAGAGGATCGAGGCTTCTTTTGAAGCGCTGGGTAATGACCCTGAACGCCTGCAATTTTTATTGGTGCAGTTTGCGGCGCTGTATCGCGGCAACCAGAAAGTTTCCATGTCTACTCGTGACGGCCAGTTTGTCACGCTGCGGGAATTGAGGGAGGAAGTCGGAAATGATGCGGCCCGGTTTTTTTATGTGTTGCGAAAGCCCGACCAGCACATGGAGTTTGATCTTGAGCTTGCCAAATCCCGCTCATCGGACAATCCGGTTTATTACATTCAGTACGCGCATGCGAGAATTTGCAGCGTATTCCGGCAACTCGATGAAAAAGCCCTGTCGGTCTCCGGTGATGGCTCCGCGGACTATAGCCTGTTGACCGAGTCACTGGAAATGGAGCTTCTGGTTGCTGTGTCGCGGTTTCCGGAGGTGGTTGAGCTTGCGGCGAGCGGCTATGAGCCTCATCAGCTGGCATATTATTTGCGTGACCTCGCCCATGCGTTCCATAGCTATTACAACGCCCATCCGTTTCTGATCGATGAGGAGGGACTCAGGCAGGCGCGTCTGGGATTGATTGACGCGACGCGGATCGTACTTGCGAATGGCCTGGCCATGCTGGGTGTAACCGCGCCGCGCCGGATGTAGCTGACGCTCATCGGAATACAAGATCATGCCCCAGGCAAAACGAACAACCCGCAAGCGCTCAGCGCGCCCCAGGCGTGGATTATCTCATGGTTTCGGGATGCTGGCTGTCGGCATGATCACCGGAGCGCTGGCTACCATTCTCTGGCAGGGGACGCGAATTGGCGATGGTGGAACCGGGAGCGGTATCCGCACAGTGGTCGAACAATCCTTGCAGCAGTCCAAGGAGGAGGATCAACAGGCTGCTGGTCTGAAGATTGACCAGACAGACCGGCCGGTCGAGCAACCGACCCGTTTCGATTTTTTTACGGTATTGCCCGAGATTGAGATGGTGGTGCCGGATCAGCCGCCGCCAGCCCCTTTGCCGTCACCCTCTCCACCTCCATCGCCTGAGACCACGGCTGAAAAACCCGATCCTCCAGCAGCCATTCAGGCGGTATCGAAGAAAAGCGTATACATGTTGCAGGCCGGCTCTTACCGGAAAAAAAACGACGCCGACCAATTGAAAGCCAAATTAGCGCTTTGGGGGCACGCGTCGCAGATACAAAAAGTCACCATCCAGGGCCGGGGTGATTTTTATCGTGTGCGGCTTGGTCCCTGGTCTGATTATGATGAAATGGTGGGCGTGGACAAGAGTCTGGCTTCTTTCGGTATTAAAGCCTTGAGACTCAGGATATCCGGCGGCGGATGAGGGTGACGCCGGGGATGCCATGATGGTTGTTCGCATCGGCACACGTACCAGTCCGCTGGCGCTCTGGCAGGCTAATTATGTCCGCGAGGCGCTGCTGTCTGGTTGTCCGCGGCTGCGGGTTGAATTGGTTGAAATCATTTCCGCGGGTGACAAAACCCTGGATGTTCCATTATCCCGGGTGGGCGGCAAGGGTTTGTTTCTGAAGGAGCTGGAAAGCGCTTTGCTGGCTCAGGAGATTGACCTCGCCGTTCACTCAATGAAGGATGTCACAGTCGAACTTCCCGAAGGATTGCACATCCCGGTTTATTGTTCCAGAGAGGATTCCGGGGATGCCCTGGTCTCGAACCGATTCAGTTGTCTGGATGAATTGCCGGAAGGCGCGGTGGTCGGAACCTGTAGTTTGAGGAGACAATGCCAGATCAAGGCGAGCTATCCTCATTTGCAATTGAAAAATCTGAGAGGAAACGTCAATACCCGATTGCAGAAACTCGATGCCGGCCTGTACGATGCTATTGTGCTGGCTGTAGCGGGTTTGAAGCGGCTGGGGATGGAAGAGCGGATAGCCGAGGTCATTCCAGCGTCAATCTGCCTCCCGGCGGTCGGGCAGGGCGTGGTCGGGATTGAATGCCGGGTGGATGATGTGGGTATTCAGCCATTGATTCTGCCGTTGAATGATCCACAATCAGCAACCGAAACACGGGCGGAGCGCGCCGCGAATGAGCGGATTGGCGGCGGCTGTCATGTGCCCGTCGCTTTTCATTGCGAGCAATCGGGGCAGCGACTGACTCTGCGCGGACTGGTCGGGGAGACGGACGGTTCCAGAGTATTGCGGTCTGAAAAGCGGGGTTCCGTTTCAGATCCTGTGCAGCTGGGTATTGCGGTGGCGGAGGAGCTGATTGAGCAGGGGGCGAAGGACATTCTAGACCGCGTTTATACGAATGATGAGGGATGACGCATGACGGTGCGGTCGAAATCCCTGAACGGACTCCGGGTTTTGATTACCCGGCCCGATCCTCTGGGTGATGATATAGCCAGGGTTATTGAGGAACACGGCGGGATAGCGGTACAGTTCCCGGTCATCGAAATTTCAGCGCCGGAGCGCTTTGTGGCGCTGGACACCCTGTTGTGTGATATTACGGATTTCGACTTGCTGG
The DNA here is from genome assembly GCA_965208975.1 of Candidatus Poriferihabitaceae bacterium. GTDB lineage: Bacteria > Pseudomonadota > Gammaproteobacteria > Arenicellales > Poriferihabitantaceae. The sequence continues at coordinate 2,082,125 of CBDBQH010000003.1, forward strand.
TTTTTGTCAGCGCCGCCGCGATAGAGGGATTCACGGCCAGACTGGAACAGCAGGATATTCGGCTGCCCGAATCCCTGAAAATCGCCGTAATGGGAGCGAAAACCGCCAGACTGGGTCGGGACAAGGGGCTGAATATTGATTTCGTTCCTGAATCGGGTGCGGGTGCGGGCAGTGAGGGGCTGCTGGCTTCACTACTGGACAGGGAGAGGGGCATGGAACTGGAGAATACCCGGATTGCCATATTAAGAGGGCAGTCCGGTCGGGATCTGCTGAAAGCTGAACTGGAAAAGCGCGGCGCCGGCGTCACTTTCGTTCCCTGTTATACGAGGAGGGTCACGACTCGGCCGATACAACCGATTGTCGATATCTGGTCTGTCGGGGAAATTGACGCGGTATTGATTACCAGTGGTTCGATACTGGACGGGTTGATCGAATTGCTGGGGCCGCACAATATGGCATTATTGCGTGAGTCATCCGTGGTCACGATCAGTGAGCGTATCCGGGAGCAGTGCATCCGGCAGGGCATTTCCCGTGTCCGGGTTGCAGGAGGAGTTTCGAGTGATTGTCTGCTGGATACCCTGTCAGAGGTGGCGCGGGATGTTGCGGACACAAATGTTGCGGACACAAAATGACAAGCGCGGCGGGTTGCGGTAGGATTGATGAACCGATTGAGCAGGTAAACTTAAGAAAATGGCAGAAGACGAAGCGAATAAACCTTCAGGGTCGCGGAGACCGGCGAAGAAGAAAACCACAAGGGCAAAAAAAAGCCCGCTCAGCCCCGCTCCGGCAGCGGTTGAACAGGACACCGGGAATAACCCGGACCCGGCATCGGTTGACCACGAAACCGGAAACAAATCCGGTTCGGCAACTCCCGTCACTCGCCCTGCCGGTTCGGGCGGCCAGGCTGTGGTCCCATGGCTTGCATTGGTCCTCGGCGTGGTCGCGATGGGTGTGGGAGGGTATGCCTGGTATCAGGGAGCGGTAGACTCGAAGCTGAATGCCGGGCAACAGGAAACCCGATTGAATCTGATTGAGCGGCGTATTGACGGAGCCTTGCAAGCGCAAACCGACCTGAAAACCGGTATCCGTAGCGGGGTTCGTGAACTGGAAGATTCATTGTCCCAATCCGATGCGGATACCCGTGAACAGATACAGGGCATGCGCAACGAAATGGAGAATCAGGATGGTTCGCTCAGGCAGCGGATTGAACGGGAAGTGGGTGCGCTGTCGGAGCAGATAGCGGCGCTGCGTTCGCAACTCGACAGTAATCTCGATGGATGGGTTGTGGAAGAGATCGAACAACTCGTCCTCATTGCCTGGCAACGTCTGCAATTCACCGGGGAGACCGAGCTGGCAAAACAGGCTTTGCAGCTTGCCGAGCAACGCCTGAAACGGCTTTCCGGCTCCGGCGTGAATGAGGTTCGCCGACTGTTGTCTTCAGATATTGCCGCGCTCGACAGTGTACCGGCGATGGACGTGCCGGACCTGTTGAACGAATTATCGGCGCTGTCGGCACAGGTCAATACGCTACCGCTTGCAGGCGACATTGTAATGGACGCGGATATTGATTCAGAGGCGGGGCGGGAAAAGGAGGATGAGATGCAGGAGGGCGAAACACAGGGAATCGGGACTGATGGGACTGAGCCGGGAGAAACCGGCGAAACCGCGACTCTTGACCGTTACTTAAAGCCGGTGATGGACGCGGGCGCCGCGCTGTTGGCGAGTCTGGGAGACCTTGTTCAGATAGAGAAAAACGACAACCCGATCAAGCCGGTGATTTCGGCGCAAATACGCGAAATGACCTACACAAGAATCCGATTGATTCTGGAATCAGCCCAGATCGCACTGGTTCGGGAAAACCCCGGGTTGTACCGCCATAGAATCCATGCCGCCAGTGAGTGGGTCTTGCAGAATTTTAATCATGACGCTGCCGCGACGCGGGGCTGGCTCGAGAGGCTGGGCCGGGTTGGAGAATCAGTTCGGGCTGCCGATATTCCCGATATTTCAGCGACGTTATCCGCTATTCGGGCGCTTGGCGGCAGCGAGTCCGCCCTTTGACTCCGCCCTTTAGACTAAGGATAACGGACGTTTTGTCATGAAACTGCGATTATGAAATTGTTCATTACCATCATTATCGCATTGATTCTGTCGGTCGGCCTGGGAGCGCTGGCCACCGACGATCCGGGGGTTGTGATCCTGGCCTGGGACACTTACAAGGTGCGGTTGCCCCTGTTGTTGTTTATCGGCATCCTTTTCCTGGCCTTCGTATTGTTGTATCTGTTGCTCAACTTGATCGTCGGCCTGTTCCAGGCTCCGGAAAAATACCGCAAATGGAGAGTCCGGAACCAGGAAAACAGCGCTCAGCAGCACACCATGCAGGGCTATGCGTACCTGATAGAAGGAAACTGGTCAAAGGCTGAATCGGCGTTGCTGAACAAACTCGAATTCAATAAAACATCATTGATGAACTATCTTGGCGCGGCATACTCGGCGCAGCAACAAGGCTTGATGGATCGCCGAGACCGCTATCTGGATGAAGCGCTGGCCAGACATCCCGCCAATGAGCAGGCGATCCATCTCACTCGCGCCAGATTGCTGGTTCAGGCCGGGTCGTTCGCTGAATCCAGAGATTGTCTGGAGAAATTGCGGGCCACGTCTTCCCGCAATGCGGCTGTGGCCAGGCTGCTGGCGGATGTTTACAGGGAATTGGAGGATTGGGATTCATTAACCAGGTTGATTGCCTCGTTGAGGAAACTCGAAGCGTTTCCCGAAAAGGAGATGAAAGCCTGGGAACAGTATGCTTTCGAGCAATTAATTTCATCCCCGGCGCTGCTGCAGGGGGAATCGGAGCGGTCGGCCAAAACCTGGAAATCGTTACCCGCGAAAAAGAGAAAAGACCCGGAACTGGTCGCGAGTTATGTCAATCAGTTGATCAAGGCTGACCAATTGAAAGAGGCGGAAAAGGAGCTTCGAACCGCGCTCAACCGGGGGTTGGACAAAAAGCTGATTCATCTGTATGGCAAGGTGAAGAGTCCATATCTCCAATATCAGATCGAACTGGTCGAATCGCTCATGAAGCGGCACGGTGACGACCCGGATTTGTTGCTGGCTCTGGCTCGACTGTATCGCCATGAGAAGAACTATCGAAAAGCGAAGGATTTGTATGAAAAATCAATCAAGGCCGGAGGGCGAGAGGAAGCCTGCCTTGATCTGGCATCGCTGCTGGAACAAATGGGGGAGATTGATGCGGCGTTATTCTTTTTCAAGAAAGGGGCTGGCGCTCAGTTAGCCGATGCTGATCAGCGGGCCGGGCAGACGGCAAGGAATGAAATTGTGCTGGTCGATGATCATTCCAGTATATCTGATGAGGGGGTCAGCCATGAGTCAAAAATCGGTGTAATGCCGGTTGTGCGCTGATTGAGTCGGTGGCCGGAGCGGGTCGGAGTGGCCCGACCAGAGTATCGTTCAAGGCTGATTGGCAAACTCGAAGGAATCAAAATGAAATCGGTCCGGGGTCATGCCTTTTTCCAGCAGGGCGCTGCGTACGCAATCAATCATGATGGGCGGGCCGCTGGCGTAGACATCAAATGGTTCGAATCGGTTGTATGTTCGCAAGACCGCGTCATGAACAAAGCCGGTTTCGCCGCGCCATGATTCAGACGTGCTCTCGGATAATACCGGGGTGTATTTCAGGTTCGGGTACGAATCGAGCCACTGTCGCACAAGATCATCAAGGTAGAGATCCCGTTCATCGCGGGCGCCCCAGAACAGGTGGATACTCTGGTTGGGGTCGCGTTCCATCGCATGTTCAATCAACCCCTTGACGGGTGAAAATCCGGTGCCTCCCGCAATCATGATGATCGGTGTATCCGCTTCGGATTGGAGAATATAAGTACCGAATGGCCCTTCAAACCGCAGCAGGTCGCGTTCTCTCATCGAATCGAATACGCGGGGCGTAAAATGTCCATCCGGCACATTGCGGATATGCAGTTCCAGGCCATGCTCCAGTGCATGCTGCGGCAGATTGGCCAGGGAGAAACTTCGTCTTTGACCATCCTTCAACAGGATGTCGATATATTGTCCCGGCAGGAAATTGAATTCCTGGGTCTTGGGGAGAGCGAGGAAAAGCCGGATTACATCCTCCGCCAGTCTGTCGATTACGCGAACCCGACAGGGCAATACCTTGATCTGAACGCTGGCGCCGGTCATGATCTCCTCTACATCAAGGACCACGTCCTCCAATGGTTTCGCCTGGCAGATCAGGACTTTTCCCTGTTCCCTTTCCTCATCTGGCAGCGCAAAATCCTCATAGTCGCCATAATCCACCCGGCCACTGACCAGGGTGCATTTGCAGGCGCCACAGACACCGTTACGGCATCCGTAAGGGTAGATGCGGTTATCCCTGAGCGCCGCATCCAGAATTGTTTCATTGTCATCGACAGCGAAAGTTGTATGATTCCGTTCGTTGGTAACAGAAAAGGGCATGATGAAGATAGCCTGAAAATAACGGTAGCCTTATATATAGAGTAAACAACAGGTTGTCAATAAGATGCCAGAGCTTCCTGAGGTAGAAACAACCCTGAACGGGATTCGCCCCTTCTTGCAGGGGCAGAAGATTGCCCGGCTGCGCGTTCGGCAACGAAACCTGAGGTATCCGATTGCCGAAAATCTGGAAAGCGAGGTGAGTGATTCCAGGGTCTCTGGATTGCAACGAAGGGGGAAATACATTCTGATCTACCTGGAGCGGGGCGGACTGATTATTCACCTTGGTATGTCGGGCTCCATGCGGGTATTACTGAATGACGAGTCACCGGGGCGGCATGACCATTTCGATATTATTAACCGGCAGGGACAGATCATTCGATACCGCGACCCCAGGAGATTCGGTTGTCTGCTCTACACGCCAGACGACCCGCTGCGACATCCGGGATTGATCCATCTGGGTGTCGAGCCGCTCAGTAACGATTTTACCGGACATGGCTTGTATCGGTTATCCAGCAAACGGACTACCCCGATCAAGGCATTCCTGATGGACGGCCGGATCGTCGTTGGAGTGGGCAATATCTACGCCAGTGAGGCGTTGTTCCTGGCTGGAATCAGTCCGCTTCGACAATGCGGGAAAATATCCCTGAGCCGTTACCGGGCGCTGGCGGAGTCTGTCCGGATCATTCTGACGAAGGCGATCAGGCAGGGAGGAACGACATTGCAGGATTTTGTCGGAGCGGACGGGGCGGCGGGATACTTCGCACAATCCTTGTCCGTCTATGGGCGGGAGGGTGAAAAATGCCTGACATGTTCAACCGCAATCAAACGGCGGGTAATTGCCCAAAGGTCCACATTCTACTGCCCGAAGTGCCAGACCTGACGGCGTATGTGTTTGGTAATGTGTTTGCTGATTTGCGTGACAGCGACAAAATATGGTATATACGGGGTAATTTCCAATAACCGGAGAACATACAATGAAATCTGTACCCCCCCCCCCCCCCCCCCCCCGATATAAAGGGCAGAAATAAAACTGATTTACAGAAACGAAAACAAATCATCCAAAGTCTGGCCGTTGGCGGCTTGGCTGTTACGGTTTGGCATCAACCCATTGTAAACAGCGTCATACTGCCGGCTCATGCACAGCCATCAGGAGCAGGCGCAACCCCGACAGCAGACCCATCCGGTCAAGCTGGAGAAGCCGGACAGGCCGGACAGACAGAACAGGGACAAACAACGACCGAAGGAACTACAACCAATACCGGAACTACAACGCAAAGTTCAGAAACCACACAACCCGGACACCGGCCGGATGATGCGCTATTGCCATTAGAGAACAACCCGATTGGCATAGAAAAAAACAGCGATGATTGTGGAAGAGATACATTTGAGATAGTAAGCTACGGATTCAGTGACCGGTTTATCGCAACACACGACAAAGACGACAGACCGATACCGGAATCAGAGCAGTTCGACAGGAATTACTATATCAAAATAACCGGTATATCCGAACCCATCACAGAAATACCCAATAACCGCAAGGCGGCCCTGCGATTGGGTATAAGGATTGGAACGCCCGCCGTTGTGCTGGACCCTGTACCCCCATTGCCCTCTCCTACCCGTGGAGAACGATTTAATCAAGTACCCGGCCACCGAGGACTATGGGTTGCCTTTTTCAGGAATTGGAAAGAAGACGAAGGCCGACCCTACACGCTCACCGAATTACAAGGCTCCACCCTGATCTGTAACGGTTGACGATTGTAGGCGCCGCATGAAGGAAAATCGCGATAGCATCTTTCTGTGATGTCCGGGTTCAGAAACATCAGTTTCACGCTGTCCCCCGGCAACGACCACGGTATAATCAATATGGCGAACTGATTTTATCCAATTGATCAGACAGACCTGTCGTAAGAGTTTCCAACCCACTCAATCGGGTTGGAGTCAGCGTTTTGACGGGAACCCCGGAAAAGACTATAATTTGATGACTTTCCATCATGTGGCGGCCTTGATGACGCGCGCATGCCTGATTTTCAGATAATTTTATATTCTCAGTGACGGGGACATTATGGCTGTACAAAAAAATCGTAAAACACCATCGAAACGTGGTATGCACCGCTCGCATGATGGTCTTAAAAAACCGACCGTGTCGATTGACCCGGTTAGCGGGGAGGAGCACAGGCGTCACCATATTACTGCTGACGGATATTATCGCGGGAAGAAAGTGGTCGAAATCAGAGCGGGCAATTGACATTCCATTTTGTATGCGGCGCCTTTTTCAAGGGTGGTTTGTATTGTAGTTGCGATGTTTGCAGCTTCTCGTAGATGACCACTCTCTCCATTGATGCCATGGGAGGCGATAATGGTCTGGCTGTTACAGTCCCCGCGGCGTTCGATATTCTGAAGGCGCATCAGGATGTTGAGCTGATTCTGGTCGGCAATCGGAAGCAGATTGTTGCGGAGATAAACAATCATCGGGACCGTCGTAATTGCATGGACGACCGGATTACGATTCAGCATGCTACAGAAGTGGTGACTATGGATGAACCCCCGACTTCTGCCGTGCGCAGGAAAAAGGACTCTTCGATGCGGGTGGCCATCAATCTGGTCAAGGAGGGCATATCGGATGGCTGCGTAAGTTCTGGCAATACCGGCGCGTTGCTGGCTGTCGCCCGGTTTGTATTGAGGACCATTCCGGGGATCAATCGTCCTGCAATCTGTGCGCCACTGCCGCGTCGTGACGGTCAAACCTGGATGCTTGATTTGGGAGCGAATGTGGATACCCCTCCGGAAATCCTGTTGCAGTTCGGCATTATGGGGGCGCAGCTGGTGCGTTGTCTGAATGGAAACGCGAATCCGAGTGTGGGGCTGCTGAATATCGGGGTGGAGGAAATAAAAGGTTCCGACATGATTAAATCCACTGCGGAACTGTTCAAAAAAAGCCAACTGAATTATTCGGGATTTGTCGAGGCGGATGAGATTTATCTGGGAAAAACCGACCTGATCGTGTGCGATGGTATTCTCGGAAATGTTGCGTTGAAGGCTTCCGAAGGGGTTGCACAAATGATCATGAGTGTGATCAGGGAGGAGTTTACCCGTAATATCGTAACCCGGGGGGCGGGATTGCTAGCCACCCCCGGATTGAAAGCGGTCAAGACACGTCTGGATCATCGCCGGTTCAACGGCGCCAGTTTTCTGGGGTTACGGGGCACAGTGGTTAAATCCCACGGTGGAACTGACCGGGTCGGCTTTCGTCATGCGGTCGAGGTCGCGATTGAAGAGGTCGAGAATAATCTGGTGGAACAAATTCAGTTTGCGTTGTCGGAAACCCTGCATTGATGCAGTTTGCCGGCTACTAGCGATCACACTTGCGGACAGATGAATTATTCTCGAATCATCGGTACGGGCAGTTATCTGCCGGAAAAGGTGTTGACCAATTCCGGGCTTGAGAAAATGGTTGAAACCAATGATACCTGGATTCAATCGAGGACCGGCATCCGGGAGCGCAGGATTGCGGCGGAAGATGAGTTCACCTGTGACCTGGCTGAGCGGGCGGCGTTGGCGGCGATTGAATCCGCTGGCATATCCAGCCAGGAGATCGATCTGATTGTGGTCGCTACGACTACCGCCGATCAGATCTTCCCGAGCACGGCCTGCCTGTTACAGCATCGGCTCAAAATTGAAGGTCCGCCTGCGTTTGATGTGCAGGCAGTCTGCGCCGGATTCATGTTTGCGGTCGATATTGCAGACAAGTTTATTCGCACCGGCAGCGCCAAAACCGCATTGGTGGTCGGGGCTGAGACTTTCTCCCGGATTATCGACTGGAGCGACCGCAGAACCTGTGTGTTGTTTGGGGACGGGGCGGGGGCTGTAGTATTGCGCGGGGATAATCAGCCCGGGATTTTGTCCACCCATCTGCACAGTGACGGCAAGTACAAGGATTTGCTGTGTGTTCCGGTGGGTGTGTCCAGAAATTATCAGGCGGTCCGTTCCGGCAACGCGTTCACGACCATGGAGGGGGGCGAGGTGTTTCGTTGGGCGGTGAAGGCGATGAGTGATATTGTCGGGGAAACACTGACGGCCAATAATATGGCGATCGAACAGCTGGATTGGCTGGTTCCCCACCAGGCGAATATCCGGATCATCAACGCCGTTGGCAAGCGTGCCCGGATTCCGTCCGAAAAGGTGGTGGTGACGGTTGATCGACATGGCAATACTTCTGCCGCCTCCATTCCCCTGGCGCTGGATGAGGCGGTACGGGATGGGAGGATCCGGTCAGGACATCATGTTTTGATTGAGGGATTTGGCGGAGGATTTACCTGGGGCTCGGCCCTGATTAAAATGTAGGCGCCGGTCGCGACAGATGAATTACAAGTGAGTAATGATATTGTGAAAGCAGCAGGTGATATGAAAGCAGGTGAGTGCAGTGGAAAATCTGTTAAAGGGTAGGGTTTGCCTGGTGACCGGCGCGACCCGCGGAATTGGCCGGGCGATCGCCGGTGCGTTTAGCGAGCGGGGCGCTGTTGTTTACGGGACTGCGACCACAGAACAGGGCGCGGAATCAATTCGTGAATATCTCGACCAGCGAGGAGCGAAGGACGGACAGGGTTGCAAACTCGATGTCAGGAATGACAGCCAGGTGCGGGAATTGGTGGCCATGATTACACAGAGATCCGGCAGCCCGGATATACTGGTCAACAATGCCGGCATTACTCGCGATAACCTGTTGTTGAGGATGAAGGAAGTGGAGTGGGATGACATCATGGCGGTCAATCTGAAATCGGTTTACACCCTGTGCAAAGCCTGTGCGCGCGGCATGGTCAAGGCGCGCCATGGCAGGATCATCAATATGGCCTCTGTAGTCGGATTGACCGGCAACGCCGGGCAGTCGAATTATACGGCGGCCAAGGCCGGGCTGATCGGCTTCTCAAAATCCCTGGCCCGGGAGGTCGCTGCCCGCAATATCACGGTGAATTGTATTGCGCCCGGATTCATCGAAACCGATATGACGGAAGCATTGACCGATGAACAACGTGGTTCGATTACCCGGAATATACCGTTAGCGAGGCTGGGAGCTCCTGAGGATATTGCTTCTGCCGCTGTTTTTCTGGCCTCGGACATGGGGGGGTATATCACTGGAGAGACCCTGCATGTGAACGGTGGCATGTATATGGATTGAACCATCAATAATTGTTGGACTTGTTTCGGGCGATTGTTTACTATCCCACCTGTCCAAAAGATCAAACTCCTGATTCTTTCACACATCGGACTTTGATGATTCGATGGTCGGGTATGTCTGTGGTGTCAGGTTATCAGGTTATAACCATTACTCATTTATTTGGAGGCTGAAACTCGAATGAGCACAATTGAAGAACGTGTAAAGAAAGTTGTCGTTGACCAGCTGGGCGTCAGTGAAGATCAGGTCACTATGGAGGCGTCATTTGTCGATGATCTCGGTGCCGATTCACTGGATACCGTTGAGCTCGTTATGGCGCTGGAAGAGGAATTTGACGCGGAAATTCCGGATGACAAGGCGGAAAGTATTGTCCGGGTTAAAGACGCCGTGGATTATATCGAAGCCACTACTGCCGAGACCTGATTTCAAGGATGAATGAACAATAGACGTGTTGTCGTTACCGGGATGGGGGCAATCACCCCCGTTGGAACGGGGCTGAGATCTTCCTGGCAGGCTATGCTGAATGGCGAAAACGGGATTTCGCCGATTACGCATTTTGACGCTTCATCCTGGCCATGCAGTTTTGCCGGCGAGGTCAAGGGGTTTGATCCTGCCGAGCAGGTTCCGGGAAAGGATGTCAGAAAGATGGATCGGTTCATGCTGCTGGGTATGGCCTGCGGCCTGGAGGCATTTGCTGATTCCGGTATTGAGGTCTGTGAGGCCAATGCCGACCGTATCGGGGTTTATATCGGTTCAGGCATCGGCGGGATCAATACGATTGAAGCGACGACTGATCTTTATCAGGCTCGCGGTGTTCGTCGGGTTTCGCCTTTTTATATCCCGATGACCATTACCAACATGATTTCCGGGAACCTGTCGATCAGGCTGGGCCTGAAAGGCCCCAATCTGTCCATGGTTACAGCGTGCAGTACCGGAACCCATGCGATTGGTGAGGCGGGCCGTCTGATTGAATATGGTGATGCGGATGTCATGGTGGCTGGCGGCGCCGAGGCCCCTCTTTCTCCGACTTCCCTCGCCGGTTTCTGTTCGGCCAGGGCTTTGAGCCGCAGAAATGATGACCCCGCTACCGCAAGCCGTCCCTGGGATACTGGCCGTGACGGATTTGTAATGGGTGAAGGGGCCGGAGCGCTTGTGCTGGAAGAATATCACCATGCAAGGCAAAGGAACGCGCGGATTTATGCGGAGTTGTCCGGATTCGGGATGAGTGGAGACGCCTGGCATATTACCAGCCCGTCTCCCGGCGGAGAAGGCGCGGCGCGCTGTATGGTGAACGCGCTGAAAAATTCCGGCAGGGCGCCTGACCAGGTGCAGTATCTGAACGCTCATGGGACATCCACTCCCCAGGGCGATATTGCGGAGACCCTGGCTGTCAAGTCGGTTTTCGGCGAGCATGCCGAAAATTTGATGATTAGCTCCAACAAGTCAATGATCGGCCATTTGCTCGGCGCGGCTGGCGGAGTGGAGGCCGCAATGACGGTCCTGTCGATTTACGAAGGAGCCATTCCACCCACCATTAACCTGCACGACCAGGACCCGCAGTGCGATCTTGATTATGTGCCGAATGAAGCCAGACAGGAAGGCGTGGAAGTGGCTTTGAGTAATTCTTTCGGGTTTGGTGGAACCAACGGAACCCTGGTCTTTAGCAGGGTCTGATATTTCCGACAGCGATAAAAACGCGATTCACCCGGTTGGCGAGAGAATCAGGGCCATGATGAGGCACGGGGCAAGGAAGTTATGGTGGGTAGTTCCGGGTTCAATTCTGGTGGCCGGGCTGACGGCGGTCTGGCTTTATTATTATTCCATCTCGAAGCCGCTTTATTTCGGCGACGAGGCGTACCTGATTGAACGAGGGAAATCAGTATCGCAGATCGCCCGGGATCTGGTCGATAAAGATATTCTCCATGAACCCTGGTCATTGAAGCTGTATGTCCGGTTTAACCGGGTCGGACACCTGATTCAGGCCGGGGAATACAAATTTCCGGATGGTATCCGGCTTTTTGAATTTGTCGACAGGCTGGTTACGGGCGAGGACCAGGTCGCGGTCCGGGTCACCCTGATAGAAGGATGGACATTCAGGCAGATGCGCGAGGCGATCAACGAGGCGCCCAAGCTGCAAAAAATAACCGCCGACTGGAGCGACGATCAAATCATGGAAGAGCTGGGTCATTCCGGGCTGCATCCCGAGGGGCAGTTTTATCCGGATACCTATGAATATCGGCATGGTGACGCTGATCTGTCGATATACAGAAAGTCTTTCATGCTGATGCGCTCCAAACTGGAACAGGCCTGGCGACAGCGTGATGATGATATTCAGATCAAAAATCCTTACGAGGCGCTGATTCTGGCTTCGATTATTGAAAAGGAAAGCCAGGCGCCGGAGGAGCAACCGCTGATTTCTGCCGTGTTCAATAACCGATTGCGCTTGCGAATGCGCCTTCAGGCAGACCCCACGGTCATTTACGGAATGGGAGATGAGTACAAGGGGCGCATCAGGAGAAAACATTTAAAGACCGATACGCCGTACAATACCTATACCCGATTCGGGCTGACGCCGACTCCGATCAGTCTGCCCGGGCAGGGCGCTCTGATGGCCGCGGTCCATCCCGCAAAGTCAAAATCACTCTACTTCGTGGCTTCTGGCGAGGGCCGGCATCACTTCTCGGATACTCTGGAAGAGCACAATGCGGCAGTGAGAAAGTACATTCTCAGAAAATAAGACAGGCGGATATGTATAAAGGGTTGTTTATCACAGTGGAAGGGTCGGACGGCGCCGGCAAGACCACCCATATTCCTTTCCTCAAACAGCTTCTGAGCGAGGCGGGCCTGGAAGTGATCGTCACGCGGGAACCCGGTGGAACTCGACTGGGGGAAGCGTTGAGAGAGATTCTGCTGCATCAGACGGACAGTCCGATTTGTGGTAATACCGAACTGCTGCTGATGTTCGCCGCCAGGCTCGAGCATCTCGAACAGGTTATTCTTCCGGCGGTACGAGCCGGGAAATGCGTTTTATGTGATCGCTTCACCGATGCCACTTATGCCTACCAGGGCGGTGGCCGGGGAGTGGATGAGAGCCGCATAGCGATGCTTGAAGAGTGGGTGCAAAACGACTACCAACCGGATCTGACGCTGGTTTTTGACGTGCCGGTGGAAGTGGGTTTGAGCAGGACCCGGAGCCGGGAAGAGCAACCGGATCGGTTTGAACAGGAGAAACCCGCATTCAAGGAGTTGGTTCGCCGAGCTTATCACGACCGCGCGCTCCGCTACCCTGAGCGTATCAAACGTGTGGATTCCAGTGACAGTATCGAAGAAACGCGGAGAATCCTGAGCGGGCATATCGAGTCAATCCTCGAATCCCGCTCCCCCGGGCCAACAGCCGGAACCTGAGCATGATTTACTCGTGGCAGGCAACAGACTGGAGTCTGATAACCCGAGCCCCCGGACAATCCCATCATGGTATGCTGTTAGTCGGGCGCTCCGGCATCGGCAAACGCGAGTTCGCATTACAATACTGCCAGTATCTGATCTGTGACCAGACTTCTCCGCCCCAGGACGAGCCGTGTGGCGCCTGCCGGAATTGCCGCCTTTTTGCCGCCGGGACGCATCCTGATTTTCATGTTCTGACGACCCAGGCCGAAGCCGTAAATGGCCGCTCCACGCTGATTTCCCGATACAGCGACCGCTATCACGACAGCAGGGAGCGCAAGGCAAAACCCGGACAAATTATCTCGATCGATCAGATCCGTCTCCTGATTGATCGAATGGTCACCCATTCGCATATTTCCGCGAATCGGGTGGTGTTGATTCTGCCGGCGGACGCGATGAATATGAATGCGGCCAACGCGCTGTTGAAACTGCTCGAAGAACCGCCCTCCGGGGTTCTGTTTGTCCTGGTCACTGCCGAGCCTGAACGGTTGCCTGCAACCATACGCAGTCGTTGCCTGAGTCATGTCATGGCGATGCCCGACCCGCAAACAGCGCTGGACTGGCTGCCCCGGGAACTGGTCGGGGAGTCGGGCCTGATTGCCCTGAAACTGGCGTCTGGCGGCCCGCTGGACGCCAAAACCCTGGCGGATGAGGGGTTGCTTGAGAACTACAGGAATTATCTGGAAGGATTGACCGGCCTGTTGTCAGGGCGCATTTCTGCCCTGGAGCTGGCGAGTCAATTATCAAAAATGGATTTTGGCCGGATACTGGTCTGGTTACAGCAGTCCGTCATTGACCTGGTGAAATGGCGGCAGGCTGAATCGAAGCCGGACTGGGTGCATGGATTCGAGGAGCGCCTTGTGAACGTCTCCACCGAGAGACTATACCGGCTTTATGATAAAATCAGTCATTACCGTCGCATTTCCCGCGACCCGTTGAACCAGCAACTTGCGATCGAGGATTTGTTGCTGACCTTGCGAAAAACAGCGCCGAATACTTGATTTTCATGCAACTCGTAGACTCCCACTGCCACATCAACTTTGATCCCCTGTGCCAGGATATTGAGGGACTGATGTGCCGGGCGAAGCAGAATCAGGTCGATTATATGCTGTGCGTAGCGGTCAATCTGGAAGATTACCCGCAAATCGAGAAGCTGGCTGCACAATACGAGAATGTGTTTTCATCGGTGGGGGTACATCCCAACTATACGGATTGTCGTGAACCGGAGTGTGCCGAGCTGGTTGAGCTGGCGCGGAATCCTGATGTGATTGCGATTGGAGAGACCGGCCTGGATTATTTCAGGAACCAGGGAGACGCGCCCTGGCAAAAAAAGCGGTTTGAAAATCATATCCATGCTGGCCGGGAAGTCGGCAAGCCGTTGATCATTCATACCCGTGCAGCCGCCAACGATACCATGGATATGCTGGAGGGACTGAGAGCCGCGGACTGCGGCGGTGTGATGCATTGTTTCGCTGAAGACTGGGCGACAGCCAGGAGAGCGCTGGATATCGGCTTTTATATTTCATTCTCCGGTATCGTGACATTCAAAAATGCACAATCACTGCGGGATGTTGCCAGGAAAACACCGCTGGATCGAATGTTGATTGAAACCGACAGCCCGTATCTTGCGCCCGTGCCCCATCGCGGAAAGGTCAATGAGCCGGGCTTCGCGCGTCACACGGCAGAGTTTCTGTCCGATTTTTTGTCCGTACCGCTTGCGGCGCTGGCCGAGTCGACCACGGACAATTTCTTCAGGCTTTTCTCTGACGCCAGTCGCTGATCATCTCGCTGGAATCAGGTCGGGTTGAAGCCTGCCGGCGCTGATCGTCCGTATTCGCCTTCATTAAACAGAAATCCGACCAGATGTTTTTCGATCAGGTTCTGATTGGAAGGGTCTGCGGAATTCAGTTGATATTCATTGATGATCATGACCGATCTTTCCAGCCATTGCCGCCAGGCGTCGCGGGATATATTGTGATAGATTCGCTGGCCAAGCTCCCCCGGATAGGGTGGTTTGTCGAGACCTTCAGCTTGTTTATTGAAGAATACGCAGTGAACAGTATGTGTCATGGTTGGATTCGGTATGGATAAGGATAAAGTCTGCAAAATGTCGTGATGGCTGTGTCTGGATTGTGCCTTGAGTGTGCATTGAGTGGTTCGGTGGCGGATTTCAGGGTTGTTGATTGCTTGATATTGTATACAATATCACTATATAAGTAGTACTGTCTGATTCAGTAGAGGATTTTCAAGAGGATTTTAACATGAGTGAATATAGTCAGATTCTAACGAAGTCAGATCTGGTGGTTACGGAGGCGGCAAGAGACAAAATCTCCAGGTTGATCCACGATACCAACGGGGATGCCTCCGCGGTCAGGATCTATGTGTCCGGAGGCGGTTGTTCCGGCATGAACTATGGCATGACCTTCACGGAAAAAGTGGAAGCCATGGACCGCGCGATGAACGATGACAATGGCTTCCAGCTGGTAGTGGACCCTTTCGCGCTGAGCTTTCTTGAGGGCGCCGAAGTGGATTATGTGGATGATGGGGTCAACGCGACATTTGTTTTCAACAACGTCTTTCAAGCCGTTGGCGGCAGCGGCGCCTGCGGAGGATGTGGTGGCGGAGCTTTCTAATCAGTCCCCGTCTTCCGGCGCCGGGCTGGTTGTAGAAAAATCCGCAGTCAAGCCCAAAAAGCCTCCGCTATACAAGGTCTTGCTGCTCAATGATGATTACACTCCGATGGAGTTTGTGATCTACTTGCTGATGCGTTATTTTTCGATGAATCAGGAGCAGGCGGAACGGGTCATGTTGCAGGTGCATACAAAAGGGGTCGGAGTCTGCGGGGTTTTTCCACGGGAGATCGCTGAAACCAAGGTGCGTCTGGTCATGAATTTCGCTACCGAGAACCAGCACCCGTTGCAGTGTACCCTCGAGCGGGCGTGAACGGGTGTGAACAGGCGGGAATGAGGATATACGATGCTTTCAGAACAACTTGAAATCGCATTGGGTCACGCGATATCCCTGGCCCGCAAAGAGCGTCATGAAATAATCACGGTCGAGCATCTTCTGCTTTCCCTGCTTGATGACCACGAAACCAGACATACTCTGGTCTCTTGCGGAGGCAATATCGAGAAGCTCCGAAAATCCCTGTCGGAATATCTGAAAACCGAGATTTCCGTTGTTTCCGGAGATTCTGAACCTCAGCCGGGTATGGGATTCCAACGAGTGCTGCAACGGGCCATCATGCATGTGCAGAGCTCGGGAAACAAGGAAGTCAAAGGGAATAACGTCCTGGTTGCCGTGTTCGGTGAGAAGGAGTCTTTCGCGGTCTACTTTCTGGGTCAGCAGGAAATCACCCGCTACGATGTGGTCAATTTTATATCCCACGGAGTCACAAAAATTTCTGAGCCGGGTCGCCTCCCTTCGCCTGAACAAGGAGACGAGTACCGCGTTGAAGAACCGGAAGGCGAACCGGAAGGTCCGTTGGACGCCTATACAGTGAATTTCAACAAATTGGCCATGGATGGGAAAATTGATCCGTTGATCGGTCGGCAAAAAGAACTCGAACGCACGGTTCAGATTCTTTGCCGGCGCCGGAAAAACAACCCCTTGTTCGTCGGTGAAGCTGGTGTCGGCAAGACCGCCATTGCGGAAGGGCTGGCCAGGAAAATAGTATTGAATGAAGCCCCTTCGGTACTCGGCGAAAGTACAATATACAGTCTCGACATGGGCGCCTTGCTGGCTGGCGCGAAGTATCGGGGAGATTTTGAACAGAGATTGAAGGCCGTCTTGAAAGCATTGGACAATGAGCCGGGAGCGATCCTGTTTATTGATGAGATTCATACCATAATCGGCGCCGGCGCTGTTTCCGGTGGAGTCATGGACGCATCCAACCTGCTCAAGCCTGTGCTGTCTTCAGGAGAACTGAAATGTATTGGTTCGACGACCTACAGGGAGTACCGGGGGGTTTTTGAAAAAGACCGGGCATTGTCCAGAAGATTCCAGAAAATCGACATCGTCGAGCCGGGTGTGGATGAGGCGGTGGATATACTGCGGGGATTGAAAACCCGTTTTGAAAAGCACCACGATGTCAAGTATACCCAGCCAGCGCTACGGTCTGCGGTAGAGCTTTCAGCCAGATATTTGTCTGACCGTAAACTCCCGGATACCGCGATTGACGTGATCGATGAAGCCGGCGCCAAAACTCGCCTGGCTGAGGGCAAGACGCGCAGGAGAACCATCGGGGTCAAGGAAATTGAGAACATGATTTCCGACATTGCCCGCATCCCCCCGAAACACGTATCGACTTCGGACCTGAAATCGCTAAAGACTCTTGAGCGTGATTTGAAAATGATGGTTTTCGGGCAGGATGCCGCGATTACCGCGCTGGCCTCATCAGTCAAGATGGCGCGAGCCGGAATGGGCAATACCGAAAAACCGATTGCATCCTTCCTGTTCTCTGGCCCGACCGGCGTCGGCAAGACCGAAGTCACCAAACAGCTGGCCAGTACACTGGGTATCGAATTGATCCGCTTCGACATGTCCGAATATATGGAGCGGCATACCGTATCGCGGCTGATCGGCGCGCCGCCGGGTTATGTCGGATTCGATCAGGGTGGATTGCTGACTGATGCGATTAACAAGCACCCGCATTCGGTTTTGTTATTTGATGAAATTGAAAAGGCCCACCCGGATATTTTCAATATTCTGCTACAGGTAATGGACTACGGCAGCCTGACCGACAACAATGGCCGGAAATCCGATTTCAGGAATGTGATCATCGTCATGACTACCAATGCCGGGTCGGAACAATCCCTGCGGGAATCCATGGGTTTTGTGCAACAGGACAACAGCACGGACGATATGGCCGCCATCAAGAAAATTTTCACCCCGGAGTTCCGCAACCGGCTGGACAATATCATTCGGTTCGATGGACTGGATGGCAAGACGATTATCCATGTTGTCAAGAAATTCATCATGGAACTGGAGCAGCAGCTGGCGGAAAAGCAGGTCAGTCTGGAAGTTCGGCAATCCGCCATAAAATGGCTTGCCAAAAAAGGCTATGACACCAACATGGGCGCCAGACCCATGGCCCGGGTCATTCAACAGCAAATCAAACAACCGCTGGCAGAAGAATTACTGTTCGGGAAATTAAAGAAAGGCGGGCAGGTAATCGTCACCTGCAAAAACGACCAACTGGAATTCGATGTGAGCCGGGAACCCACAGCCGACATCCGCATACGAAAATGAAACGGGCGACCACAGAGGGTCGCCCTCCCCGATCAAGCCGGGGGCAGGCTCTACGCATCATGACTCGCAACCGTCATCCCCGTCTCTACCCCGTCATTCCCGCGAAG